>OZ242312.1:0-2147500 GCA_965207805.1 Gemmatimonadota bacterium | reverse complement strand
ATCCCCCACCCTCGGGCAGATCGCTCACGTATTACTCACCCGTTCGCCGCTCTACTAGGTTCCCGAAGGAACCGTTCTCGCACGACTTGCATGTGTAAGGCACGCCGCCAGCGTTCGTCCTGAGCCAGGATCAAACTCTCCATATGAGAATTTGGTTTGAGTGCGGCCGGCCGAAACCGAACCGGCACTCGAGACCTGGTTGAACGCAGAGCACCCCGTCCGGCCGCAAGACCGTCGGGGGTTCACGTTCGGAAATCACTTTGGTTTCCCATCGAGCCACGAGAAGTGATGCCCATGGCTCTCAATCGGGCCCACAAGTCACTCACACCTTCTTGTCAAAAAGCATCGCGGAAGGGCGCACGCCCTCCCGCGAGGACCCCAAGGCTACCCAACCGGGGACAGCTTGTCAATGTTCCGCGAGGGGTCGGGAGACCGCCCTTTGGAACGCACAAAAATGGAGAGGGGTGAGCGACGGGATTCGAACCCGCGACCTCCAGGGCCACAACCTGGCGCTCTGACCACCTGAGCTACGCCCACCGCGTCGTTCGCGCCCCGTCGCGGGGCTGCGAGCACGGCAATCTAGAGGAAAGGCGTGTCCCTTGCGAGTCGCCGGCAGCGTCGTCGGGCAGGCGGCGGATTCGGCAGGGTGCGGCGGTGCGGTCTCCGTGGTAACGTGCCTCTCTGTAGAGAGGAAACCTCCGGAGTGACCGGCGCGTACGAGCGAGCGATGACCGAACAGCCCAACGAACCCGGCCGCGGCGGCCCCGAGGGCCCGGCACCTCCGTACGCCGTCGTGCCGCTCGTCGCGGCTCCCCCCCAGCCACCGGCGGAACAGACGCCCGACACCGGCGACCGGTATACCAACGGGGTCGGCTTCGCCCTCTGGTGTTGCGCCCTCGTGGGTGCGTGCGGCATCCATCGCTTCTATCTGGGGATGTATTTCACGGGCATCATCTGGTTGCTCACGCTGGGCCTCTTCGGCATCGGCCAGTTCTTCGACCTCTTCCGAATGAAGCGGCTCGTCCGCACGGCGAACATTCGCGACGGGTACCTGCCGCACCCGCGCCTCGCCGGGGCCGCCGAGCCGTCCGCCCCGTCGCGGCAGCTCGCCAAGGCGGACACCAAGCAGCAGATCCTGCTGAAGGCCGCGCAGGCGAACGGCGGACTGCTGACGGTGACGCAGGGCGTGCTGGCCACGGGCCTCAGCTTCGAGGAAGTGGAGGAAGCCCTGCGGGAGATGGTCGTGAAGGGGCACGTGGACGTGGATAACGCGGCCGACAGCGGCGTGATCGTGTACCGTTTTCCGGGATTGGCCGGCCCCTTCAAGTGACGAGCCGTCCGCTCCCGCATTCCTCCGAACTCCCCCCTGCCTCTCTCGAGGGCTGGTATGTGCTTCATCAGTCGATCGAACTCGACTGGGCTGGCCTCAAGGGCGCGGATCCGGCGGAAGCCCGGGCTGCGCTGAGCAGCTTCGCCGCGCTGGCGGAGAAGTGGTCCGCCGGATCGGAGCCCGGCTGGTCCGGCGTCTACCGCGTCGCGGGGGGCGGGATCGATTTTCTCGTCCTCCATTTCCGGGACACGTTCGACCGCCTCATTGAAGCGGTGCGTGAAATGAAGCTCTCCGCCTGGGGCGATCATGTCCTTGTCCGCGAAGAATACGTGTCCGTGGTGGAGTTGGGTCTCTACGCCCTGACCCGGGAACTTTCCGGACGAGTCGATCCGGGGGACCGCGAGGCGTGGGACGCCGCCCTGGCGGACGCCCTCGCGGAGGAGCGTCGGAAAGCGTACGTGGGGCGCCGGCTCGAACCGAGACAGCCGGAGCACATGCCGTACGTCTGCTACTACCCGATGGACAAGCGGCGCAACCCGGGACAGAACTGGTACAGGCTTTCGCTGGACGAGCGGGCGGGGATGATGGCGGCGCACGGCGGGTTGGGACGGCGCTTCGCGGGCCGGATCGTTCAGGTGATCAGCGGGTCGATGGGGCTGGACGACTGGGAATGGGCGGTGACGCTTTGGGCCGGGGATCCGCTCGAGTTCAAGGCCATCATCAGCGAGATGCGCTACGACGAGGCAAGCGCGGAGTACGCGGAGTTCGGTCCCTTCGTGGTCGGCAAGCGGATGGCCGGGGCCGAGTTCGAAGGCCTGCTCTCGTCGGTGGCGGCGCCATGAACGCGGCGGCCGTCACGCTCTCCCCGGAGCTCTCGATTCCCGACGTCGTCGCCGTGGCGCGCGGGGGATCGCTAGTCCGGGAACTCGACGGGGATGCGCGAGCGCGCGTGGAGGCGAGTCGGAACACGGTAATGGAGGCGCTGGCCCGGCCCGGGGTACGGATCTACGGGATCACCACCGGCTACGGGTCGCTCGCTGGAACCCGCATCGCCGCCGCCGATGCGGCCCGCCTGTCGTGGAACGTGATCCTGAAGTGTGCGGCGGGGACGGGTGCCCCGCTGCCCGAGGACTGGGTGCGCGCGATGCTGCTCGTGCGGGCGAACTCTCTCGCGCTGGGCTCTTCGGGCGTACGCCCGGCGATCATCGACACGCTGGTCCGGATGCTCAACCGGGGCGTCACGCCGGTGGTGCCCGGCAAAGGTTCGCTCGGGGCAAGCGGCGACCTCGCCCCCCTCGCGCACATGGCGGCGGTCGCGACCCGTTCCTCCGATTCGGATCCGGCTGGCGATTCCGGCGACGACCCGGCGGCCTTCAGTGGCGAGGCGTGGTTCGAGGGGCGTCGCATGGACGGGGCGAGCGCGATGGCCGCCGCCGGGATCTCCCGCCCGGGCCTGCAGGCCAAGGAAGGGCTGGCGCTGACGAACGGGACGACGATGATGGTCGCGGGCGCCGCGCTGCAGCTCCACGACGCGCGACGCCTGCTCCTCCACGCGGAGTTGGCGGCAGCGCTGAGCTTCGAGGGGTTGCTGGCCTGTTCGGCCGCGCTGAACCCGGCGCTGCACGAGGCGAACAACCAGCCGGGGCAGATCGCAACGGCGGCGAGGCTCCGTTCGCTCCTCTCCGGCAGCGGGCTCGTCGACGCGGACCCCGACCGGGTGCAGGACGCCTACAGCCTCCGCTGCACGCCCCAGGTCATCGGGCCGGTTCACGACATGACAGAATTCCTGTGGGGGCGGGTGGAAGCATCGCTCAATGCGGTGTCGGACAACCCGCTGGTATTCCCCGCCGCCGGACCGGACACGGGCGAGGTTGTTTCGGGCGGGAATTTTCACGGCGCCGGGCCGGCGCTGTGGCTCGACACACTGGGGATCGCGCTGGCGGACGTGGCGAGCCTGTCGGACCGCCGGATGTTCCGCATGCTGACGCCCGAACTCTCCGCGGGGCTTCCCGCCATGCTCGTGGAGTCGCCGGGGCTGCGGGGTGGCCTGATGTCGCTCCAGTACACTGGGGCGGCGCTCGCCTCCGACAACAAGACGCTCGCGCATCCGGACTCCGTCGACTCGATCCCGACGAGCGCGAACCAGGAGGACCACGTGAGCATGGGGGCCAACGCGGCCCGGCACACGCGTGAGATCCTCGACAACACGCGCACGGTGCTCGCGATCGAACTGCTGGGCGCCGCGCAGGCCGTCCACCTTCGCCCCGACGGCCCGGATCGACTGGGCGTCGGTACGCGGGCCGTATACGATGCCGTGCGCGAGTGCGTGCCTCCCGTCATCGAAGACCGCTCCCTGGCGGAGGATGTCGCGCGTCTGGAGGCCGCGGTCGACTCCGGGGCGCTGGAACGGGCAGCCGCCGAGGCTCTGGGCGATCTCTGGCTCCCCGCGCCGCTCTGAGCCCCGGGTGGCTCCTCTGCGAGCCCAACGTGAGCGAGGGGCGTGATCCACTCAGGATGGCTCGCTTCGCGGCCGCGGTCGAGGAGATTCACGGCATCGAACTCCTCCATGAATCTGCCGACCCGGACCACCATCGCATGGTGCTCGCCTACCGGGGGACTCCGGCGGCCGTCATCCGCGCGACGACCGCGCTCGCGGCGGCGGTGTCCGCGGAGGTGGATCTTCGACGGCACCGGGGCCGGCACCCCCGGATCGGCGCGCTGGATGTCGTTCCCTTCGTGCGTGGCCCGGGTTGCCCCGAGGTCGATGCGCTCCGCGCGGCCCGGTCCTTCGCCGAGTGGGCCGCGCGGCACGGGGTCCCCGTCTTCCTCTACGAACGGGCGGCGACGAACCCGAACCGGGTCGCCCTTCCCGGCATCCGATCCGGGCAGTTCGAGGGCTTGGCCGCGAAAATGTCGGACTCCGACTGGAAGCCGGATCTCGGTCCTCCGGCGCCTCATCCGTCGCTGGGCGCCGTGGCCGTCGGGGTGCGGGGACCGCTTGTGCGCTTCAACGTGAATCTCGATACGGAAGATCCCGGGCCGGCTCGGCGCATCGCGGCGGCGATCCGGGAGTCGAGCGGCGGGCTCCGGCATGTCCGGGCGCTCGGATTCGCGCTTCGGCGACGGGGATTGACGCAGGTGTCCATGAACCTGACGCGCTACGCCGTGACCGGGATCGATACGGTGTACGAGCGCGTCGCGGAAGGCGCACGGGCGGAGGGTGTGACCCTCGCGGGATGCGAGTTCATCGGTCCGGTGCCCGCTGCCGCGGTCCGGGGCCTCGATCCTGCGCGGCTGGACGCGGACCTCCCGCCGGACCAGATATTGGAGCTTCCGGGGACCGGCGATGGCGCAGAGGGAGGAGAGGCATGAAACCGGCCGGACCGATCCGGGCGCCGAGGGGAACGACGCTCTCCTGCAAGGGATGGCACCAGGAGGCGGCGCTCCGGATGCTGATGAACAACCTCGACCCGGACGTGGCGGAGCGTCCCGAGGACCTCATCGTTTACGGGGGCGCGGGCAAGGCGGCACGCGACTGGACGGCGTACGCCAGGATCGTGGAGACCCTGCGCCGGCTCGAGAACGACGAAACGCTCCTCGTCCAGAGCGGAAAGCCCGCCGGCGTCTTCCGCACGCATGACGAGGCGCCGCGCGTCCTCATCGCGAACGCCCATCTCGTCCCCCGCTGGGGAGATATCGATGAGTTCCGGCGTCTCGATGCGCTGGGGCTCACGATGTACGGGCAGATGACCGCGGGTTCGTGGATCTACATCGGCACTCAGGGGATTCTCCAGGGGACGTACGAGACGTTCGCGGAACTCGCCCGGCAGCACTTCGGGGGCTCGCTGGCGGGGCGGCTCGTCGTGACCGGCGGGCTGGGAGGGATGGGGGGCGCCCAACCGCTCGCCGCGACGATGAACGGGGGGGCTCTCCTGGGAGTCGAGGTCCGGGAAGACCGGATTCGCCGCCGTCTCGCCACGGGCTACTGCGACCGGATGGCCACCGATCTCGACGAGGCGCTGGAGTTGCTCTCCGCCGCCATGGACCGGCGGGAGGCGCTTTCCGTGGCCCTGCTCGGGAACATCGCCGAAGTCCTGCCGGCGCTCGCGGAACGTGGCGTCGTGCCCGACGTGCTCACGGACCAGACGTCGGCGCACGACCTCCGTCTCGGCTACATCCCTGCGGGCCTGTCCGTGGAAGAGGCCGAGGCGCTGAGCCTCTCGGACCCGGACGCATACGTGGAGCTTGTGCTCGATTCGATGGTGGCGCACGTGTCCGCCATGCTCGCGCTCAAGGCGAGAGGGGCGATCGCGTTCGACTACGGAAACAACCTTCGCGGCCAGGTGGCCGATCTTCGCGGCATGGCGGAGGCCTTCGACATTCCCGGCTTCGTGCCCGCCTTCATTCGACCCCTCTTCTGCCGGGGCGCAGGACCCTTCCGCTGGGCCGCCCTCTCCGGCGATCCCGATGACATCGCGGCGACGGACGCCGCCGTCCTCGAGACGTTCCCCGAGAAGGAGGCGCTGGGCCGCTGGATCCGCCAGGCGCGCGAGCGGGTGAGTTTTCAGGGCCTGCCGTCGCGTATCTGCTGGCTCGAGTACGGCGAGCGGGCGGAGATGGGCGAGCGCTTCAACTGGCTGGTGAAGACGGGACGGGTGCGGGCGCCCATCGTGATCGGCCGGGACCACCTCGACACCGGCTCCGTGGCTTCGCCGAATCGGGAGACCGAGGGGATGCGGGACGGTTCCGACGCGATCGCCGACTGGCCCCTGCTCAACGCAATGCTCAACACCGCCTGCGGGGCGAGCTGGGTCTCGATCCACAACGGGGGTGGCGTGGGCGTCGGATATTCCACGCACGCTGGCATGGTGTGCGTTGCCGACGGAACGACGTCCGGCGGCCGGCGGCTGGAGCGCGTGCTCACGGCCGATCCCGGCACCGGGGTCATGCGACACGCCGACGCCGGGTATCCGGAGGCGATCCGCACCGCCCGCGAGCGCGGGGTCGACCTTCCCATGCTCGAGTAACCGGCCGCTTTCCACCATGCCGCGCCTCGTGAACATCGGCTGTCTCGCCGCCTGCGCGAACCCTGCCGGCCAGGAGGACATCGGGCTCATGCGGGACGCCACGCTCGTGTGGCGCGATGGGATCGTCCGCTGGGTCGGGCCCGCCGCGGCGCTGCCGGTGGAGTACGAGACCGAGCCTGCCTGGAGCGCTGACGGGAGGCTTGTCATTCCCGGACTCGTGGACGCGCACACGCATCTCGCCTTCGGAGGATGGCGGGCGAGCGAGTTCTCCGACCGGATCCGCGGCCGCGACTACCTGGAGATCGCGGCAGCCGGAGGCGGGATCGCATCCACGGTGCGGGCCACGCGCGGACTCGATGAAGGGGAGCTTCTCGCTCGCGCGCGCGAGTTCCTGTCCGGGATGGTGTCCCTCGGGATCACGACGGTCGAGGCGAAGAGCGGATACGGACTGGATCTCGAGACGGAACTCCGACTCCTGCGCGTGTACCGGCGGCTCGACGAGATGGGACCGGCACGGATCGTCGCGACGTGCCTCGCCGCGCACGTCGTCCCTCCGGAATGGTCCGCGGACCGGGCCGGCTACGTGAAGCACATCACGGAGCGGATCCTGCCCGCCGTGGCGGCGGAAGGGTTGGCCGAGTTCTGCGATGTGTTCGTCGAGGACTCCGCCTTCTCCACCGACGAGGCGCGGCGGATCTGCGAACGGGGCCGCGAACTCGGGTTACGGCCGAAGCTCCACGTGGATCAGCTCTCCGGGAGTGGCGGGGCCGAGCTCGCGGCGTCTCTCCGGGCCGTATCGGCGGATCACCTGGAGTACGTGTCGGAAGCCGGGATCGAGGCGCTCGCCGCGGCCGGTGTCGTCGGGGTCACGCTTCCTCTCGCCAGCCTCTACCTGAATCAGACGCCACCCCCCGCCCGGGCGCTCATCGACGGGGGTGTCGCGGTAGCGGTGGCCAGCGATTTCAACCCCGGCACGGCCCCGTCCTATCACCTTCCCTTCGCCATGACGCTGGCGTGTACGCGACAGCGCATGACGCCCGCCGAAGTGCTGAAGGGCGCGACGCGCTACGCGGCCCGGGCCATCGGCCGCGAAGGTGGTGTGGGGTCGCTGGAGCCGGGAACCGCGGCGGATTTCGCGGTCATCGATGCCCCGAACGTGGAACACTGGCTCTACCACTTGCGGCCCAACGCGTGCGTGGCGACGGTGAGCGGCGGCGAGATCCGACACGGCGTTCTCCGGGAGGCATAGCAGCGGCAACCGAGGTCAGGCGCCGGAGTCCCCCGCGGATTCGAGCGTCACGGTGCCGCCGTCCAACCGGATGACCGTACGGTTCCAGCCGCCGTCCCTCCGGCGGATGAGGCGCAGCACCTCCGCCGCGGCGTCGAGCAGATCCGCGGCGATGAGCTTTCCCCCGTAGCTCTCCCGGATCGTGCGCACGGGCGTATGGCCGACGACGTGAATGCGGGCCCCGAAGCGCTCCAGGACGGCGTCGAGATGGTCCCCGAGCGTGTCGGCGAGCACGAGGTCCCGATACCAGAGCACGCTCTCCGGTCCGAAGAAGAAGTCGTACCGCCGGTAGATCTGGGCGGTATCGAGCTGGGTTTCTCGCGCGTATTCACGGAGGAACGCTTCGTCCCGCCACCTCGTGAACAGCGGCTCCGCGATGAACGTCTCCAGGGTGTCCTGGTACTCCTCGAGCGAGGAATCGACATATGCCGGACTCACGCCACCGTGCGCGAACAGCAGATCCTCCAGCCGAACCAACCCTGGCTTGGCGGCGATCCAGCGTCCGAGGACGGACCGGTCCGGATCGAACAGCGTCTCGTAGGACATGCCGTGCAGGTCGGCGATCGTCTGCTCCTTCGGCGCGACGTAGCGCAGGTCTCCGGACAGGACCATCGCTTCGTGGTTGCCGAGGAGCGTGATGACCCGGCCTCCGGCCTCCCGCGCCTCCCGTTCCAGGCCGTAGACGAACCAGAGGAGGCGGGTGACATCGTGCCCCCGGTCGAACAGGTCTCCGAGGAAGGCGACCACAGCGCTGCCGCCCGTCCAGCGCAGTTCCGCGTCGATCAGGCCAGCCAGGCCGAGCAGCGAAACGACGCGGTCGAACTCCCCATGCACATCACCGAACACGAACACCGAGTCGTGGCCCGAGAAGTCGATTTCCGGGGGCGGGGGCTCCGCCCAGATCCGGGTTCGGTGCAGAGCCGCGGTTCGGCCGGCGCCGTCCGGCTGTTCCGCTCCGAATTCGAGCGTGATTTCGGGCGCCCGGACCCGCAGGCGAGCCGCGTGCGCGTATCCCCGGTCCGTCCTCCGCTCATCGACCACTCGCCCGCCCACGATGGCGCGAACCAGGCCGGGCCCCTCTTCCTCCGTCAGCCAGCGCACTTCGAGGCCTCGGCCGGCGAGCGCGACGTAGAGTCCGTACTCGCCCGCGACGTGCCAGCCGGGCTGCCCCGTTCGCGCAGAAGACCCGGCCGGTGGCGTCGCGCCGCCGGAGGCGGGCGCGGAGGCTCCCGTCCACCCCACCCCCGCGGCGGCGACGGCACAGCCCAGCAGACCGGACATCCGACGCCCAGGCCTCAGGGGATCAGCCCGTATCGGCCGTCATCGACCCGCTCCAGCAAACGGACGATGCGCCGGTGCATGGCCCGGATCTCCCGCTCCGTGAGGCCGAGCTGAATCCGCTCAGCGTCGCGCCGAACCCCGCGGCCGGGGTCGAGGTTCTCCGTCGGCTCCACCTCGACGAAGTTTCCGTCCCGTATCTCGAACTGGACGAGGACCCCGAATTGCGCCTGCAGCCCCTCGAGCGAGAGGCCGCGCAGCCGGTCGATGGGGGAGGCGGGGTAGCGGTCGAGCTGCAGATCGCGCCACTCCGTGCCCCGGTTGCTCTCCTCGCTCGCGAACGCCACGCCGTTGTCGACGCTGAACACGCGCGGCCAATCGGGGTCCATCGACTGCATGAAGTTCCCCTGGTTCGAGTCGCTGTGGCCGATGATGTAGGTGAGGAGGTTGAAGTTCCCGAGCAGACGCTCGTACGCCTCATCCTCATCGATTCGGTCCTCGTCGGGCAGCTCCTCGGGAACGTCGACGTTGAACATCCAGTACTGGAGGGCGACGAGGGTCATCGGCCACTCGTCGAACGTCCGTTCCGGAGGGTTGGCCGCGTCTCCCGCCCGGGCGAGGGTGGCCTGGACGACATCGAGGGGAAACGCGCGGATCGCCGTCGGAGGGACGACCATTTCCCGCTCGTCGAGGAAGAGGGCCTGGACGTCGTAGGCCGCCAGCTCGTAGCGGGGCCGGTTGTTGAACTCGTCCGCGCCCTCGCGGGCCGGGGCGTACTTGACCCCGAGCACGTGGTCGCCGGATTGCAGCGTCACGCGATAGGTGCGCTCGCCGGGAAGACCGCGGGACGGCTGTACGTCGAGGACCTGGATTTCACCTTCGCGGAGGACCCTGTCGATCTCGGGGATGGGGAGCAGGAAGTTCGCGTCCTGGGCCGCCGCCGGGGCCGGCGCCGCAACGGCGGAGACCGCCGCGACGAAAACCAGGGGGCGGAGCAGCTGGGCGCATCGCATCATTTTGAAGCCTCCTTCCCTGCGGGACCCGTGGACTGCCGAAGCGGCAGGACTACGTCGAACGTCGTCCCGCGTCCCGGTTCGCTCTCGACCGAGATATCGCCTCCGTGCTGGTGTACGATCTGGAGCGTGATCGCGAGACCCAGCCCCATGCCGATTCGCTCGCCCTTGGTCGTGAAGCCGGGTTCGAAGATCTCCCCGATGACGTCGCGCGGGATGCCCCGGCCCGTGTCGGCGACGCGGACGTGCGCGTGGTCCCCTTCCGCGCGCGTCCGGATCGTGAGTACGCCGCCGCCGCGCATGGCCTGGGCCGCGTTGTGCACGAGGTTCATGAACACCTGGTTGATCCGGTTCGGATGGCACACCACGGGCGGCAGCTCCCCGAAGTCCCGGACGACCTCGATCTCCTTCAACTCGTGTCCCAGAAGGGCCAGCGTGCCCTCGATGCCTTCGTGAAGGTCCACGGGGCGAGGCTCGGAGGTCGTGGGTCGGCCGAAGTTCCGCAGGTTCCGTACGAGGTTCACCATGCGCTCCACCGCGATGCCGTTCGTTCGCAGCACCGATTCCGTGGCCCGCACGACCCTTCGGACTTCGTCGAGTTCGTCCGGCGTGACGACTTCGTCCTCGAGGATCTCGCCCAGCTTGAGGAGCGCGCGCTCGATGACGTGGTGGTTGCTGTTCAGCGCGCCCAGCGGAGTGTTGAGTTCGTGCGCGATCCCCGCGACCAGCATGCCCAGCGTCGCGAGCCGGGCCTGCGTGATCTCCCGGGCTGTCGGCCCGAGTCCCGGCTCACTCACAGAAAGGCCTGTATCCAGCGCTGCCGAAGGCCGGCGAGTTCGTCGTTGGCTGCCTCGAGCTCGGCCATGCGTTCGCTCAGCGCGCGGAAGAGGAGGCTTCGTTCGACCCCGTTGCGGATGGCGAAGGCGAGCGCGTCGTTGTTCCACGGCTTTTCGAGGTACTGGTAGAGCCCGGCCTCGTTGATCGCCAGGATGGCGTTTTCCTTGTCGGCGTAGCCCGTGAGCAGGATCCGGGTCGCCTCCGGCCTCATCCTGCGGGCTCGCGTCAGGAACTGCACCCCGTCGAGTTCGGGCATCATGAGATCGGCCACGATCGCGTGGACCGGTTCCTCCTCCAGGTGGGTGAGCGCGTCGCGCGCGGACGTGAACGGGAGCACAAGGTGGTCCGTTTCCAGCTCCAGGAACCCCTTAATGGCGTCCACGACCATGTCCTCGTCGTCGACGACCATCACGGTGCCGGCGTCCGGTCTGATCTCATCCATGTCGGATCATGTCATCGCCAGGCCGCGAACGCGACTCGCGAGTCCGCCGAGCAGGTCGAGGCCGAGTTCGGGGTGGTCGATGAGAAGGTCCCGGAAGTCCTCCCGGGTGATGCGCAGCACGCGGGTGGACTCGACGGCGCGCGCTTCGACTAGACTCGGGTGTTCGTCGATCAACGCCCACGTCCCGAACGCTTCCCCATCCGTGATGGAGATCGATCCCTCCCCCGCTCCCTCGAGTGAAACTTCACCGTGGATCACGAGGTAGAGGGCGTCCGTCGGCTCCCCCCTCCGGATGAAGATGGCGTCCGGCCGCACCTCCACCTCCCTCGCGATGGAGGCGAGGAGCGCGAGTTGCCGACTCTCCACGCCCGAGAGGAGATCCACGCTCTGCAGGCGGAACACTTTTTCGATCAGTTCCATCTCTTCCTCGTCTCGTTCGCCCCCCGGATCCTGCGCGGGGGTCTCCGCCCGTCGCTCAAGTCGGCGGGCCAGCAGCGCCAGCGCCGGTTCCGCCGGCGTGAACCGGCCGAGGGCCTCTCCGATCCCGTCGCCGCCGGTTTCGAAGGACGTCCAGAGCGCGCACCTCGCGATCCAGGCGTCCTCATCGTACCACAACTCCTGCAGAACCTCTCCCGCCTCGCGCGAGGGCCGTTGCGGAGCCTCTTCCGCGAGGACCGGCCTGAGATCGGAGAACGTGCGGTGCCCGACGGTCGTCTCGATCCATTCCAGTGCGTTCGCACGGCGACGCGGCTTTCCGCTCTCGAGCGCCAGGTAGCTGCGCCGCATCGGCTGTTCCGGATATACGAGCCCAAGCCACCGGAAGACACTCGCCCGCCGATCCCTCCTCGCCTGCTCGAGCGCCCGGAGGAGCAGTGTTCCGGGCATCGACGCCGGCACGCCCTCGAGCGCGGTGGCGGCGCGGGCGTAGCGCCGGGACGCCTGCACCTCGCGCTGTACGGCCTCGAGTACTCTCTCCGCCGGGAACGTGAGGTGATCGTGCCGCGTACGCAGCCGGTGGAGCGACACGAGGGCCTGGTCGTCGAGCGCCTGTTCGGTTTCCGGCAGAAGATAGGAAGTGATGAGGGCGTCGATCGTCGCGGGCGTCGCGATCTCGCCGAGCACGCTGGCCACGCCCCTGCGCACCCAGGGGTCGGCGGCCGGGTCCGAGAGTGCCGCCAGCAGAGGCGTGACGATCTCCTCGCCGCGCCCCGCGAGGCCGTCGCGAGCCGCGTTCCGGGTCCGGGGGACCGCCAGGGAGGCGATGGCCGCCTGCACGAGGGCCGGCTGCGGAAGCCGGGAAGCGCTGCGCACGGCCGCCGCCGCGACATCCTCGCGAGGATCGGAGATGAGTTCGAGGAGGATGTGCTCCACCGCCGGATGCCCGGGGACGAGCCCCGCCGCCATCGCCAACTCGCGGGCACCGGGTCCTTCGAGCGCCCCGCTCTCATGTTCCCGCAGCAGGTGCTCGAAGCGGGGGGTCGCGATGCGTTCGGCGCGCGCGGCGCCGAAGTCGCTGAAGAGGCAGTCGAGCGCGGCCGAGCGGGCGTTCGTCGACTCCGAGTCGAGGAGGGGGATGAGGACATCGCGGGCGCGCGGCGCCGCCTTCAGGGCGAGGAGCCGGGCCGCGGCTCGCCTCACCGCCGAATCCGGGTCCTCGAGCCGGGCCCGCACCGCCCCTTCGTCCGAAAGGCCGGGAGCACGCGACAGCGATCGCAGCGCTCTCGCCCGAAGTCCGGAGTTCTCGTGTTCGAGCAAGCCGTACAGTTCCGGGGAGAGCGCCCCGATATCCTCCGGCGTCGCGCCGCGCAGCAGGTCGAAGGCGAACGCGACCTTCAGCGGCCGCTCGTCCCCGAGCGCCTCCCGCGCGAGCGCCAGCGCGCCCACGTCCTCCATCGACACGAAGGTCCCGCGCAGGCTCGCGAAGCGCCCCTCGAAGGATTCCGCGAGACTCGTGACGTACGACTTTCGCACCCTGAGGAAAGCGAACAGCAGGACGCCCGCCAGGGCCACGCCGACGACCCCGAGGATGATGAGCCGGCCCATGATCGACAGCCCGGCGAGCGCGAGCGAAGGTATCGCGATGAGCACGCCTGAAAGCGCCTTCCCCACGCCCTTCTCCACCGCCACATCGATGTACGACTTCGCCTTGAGCTTGATGTCCTCCGGGACCGGGACATAGAGGATCTCGCGGCCCGTGCGCTCGGCCGAATAGCGGAACGTCTTCTCCGTCGTCCGGGCCCCGACGGCGACAGCGAGCGCGGCGGTGGACAGCCACACGGCGGCGGCGAGCGCCCCGGTCGCGAGGATCACGGCCACCGGGAAGATGATGACGGCGACCGCCGCGCCCCAACGGCGCAGGACCGGACGCAGCGCGAGGAGGACGACGATCGGGAGCCACTGGGTGAGGACGTCCACGAAGGCCAGGAAGCCGGCGATCGCGCCCAGGTCGGTGAAGACCTCGCGCGTGAGCGTGTTGTACTGGTAGTCGATGAACTGCTTGACGACGATCGTCAGGAGCACGGTGGCGGCGATGAGCCGCACCTGCGGGTGCGCGGCCATGCGCCCCAGGTCGCTGCGCTCGAGTTCAGGATCTTCCGCGTGCGCATACTCCGACGGGGGCTCCGGCGGCTCCCGCGACCAGACGAGAGCGAGGCCGCCCGCCAGCACGAGGAGCGCGGCGCCCGCCACGAGAAGCAGATTCTCCGACGGTCCCCCGCCGGAGGTGAAGACCGTCGTAAGGAGCGCTCCGAGCGTGGCCCCGGCCGAACCCGAGGCGATGACGACCGGATAGGCGCGCTTCGCATCGCGGGCGTTGTAGAAGACCTGCGTCGCGATATAGAAGTGCGTGACGAGCGAAGCCGCCAGCACGTCGTACCAACCGTAGAACACAAGTCCGAACCACGCCTCCCCCGGCTGGTAGAGGAGGCGGAAGGCGACCATGCTGAGGGCGAAGAACGCCGCCGTCAGGGGGATGAGACGGCGCCACGAGATGCGGTCCGAGAGGAAGTTGTAGAACGGAGCGACGACCACGACCGCCGCGCTGATGAAGTACACCTGGTAGAAGTCGCCCGCCGCGAGCCCCGAGAGCGCGAAGGCGCTGCGCAGGGGACGCAGGATCCCGATGACGAAGAGGACGAGCGCCGCCAGACCCATCATGGCGAACAGCTTCCCCGCCCCGGCTCTCCGCGCAAAGACTCCGCGGAGCGTCACGTCCTCTCCGGCGCCGGGGTGGCTTCGACCTCGCGGGCGGTCCATCTTTCGGGACTTCGGGGCGTGGCGCAGTCCGGTAGCGCACCTGCTTTGGGAGCAGGAGGTCGCCGGTTCGAATCCGGCCGCCCCGATTGAACTTACGTGATTTGAGGGTTCGATGTTTGTCAATTGTGTATGTCAATTGGACGCCGAGCCAACCCCCCGGTACTCCTCGATGGCCTTCCTGAGCCGGCCCTCGTCGGGGCGCTGATAACACTGGAGAACGGTTTCGGCCGTCTTCCAGCCGCCGAGGTCGCAGAGGATCTTCAGCGGCAGGTCCATCAGGTCGGAGGCGAACTTCCGCCTCAGCGAGTGCCAGCCGCGGCCGCGCTTGGGTTCCAGCCCGGCGAACCTCTCAGCCCGCTTCCACCAGACGCGCGCAAGCGAGCGGCTCATGCACGCGAACGGGTCCTTCGGCGCCGTCAGCAGCGGCGCGTCCCCGATCCCGGGGTTGTGCCTTCGCGCTTCCTCGCAGGCGGCGAGCGCCCGGGCGGTGACCGGTGTCCGGTGCTCGTAGCCGGTCTTCTCGTGCTCTCCCCGCCATCGGATGGTCCGGTCGTCGAGGTCGATGTCCGACCAGCGAAGCTGCCGGATGGCCCCGATCCGGTGCCCGGTTTCGTGGGCGAGCACCAAGGCCACGCGGAACCGCCAGTTCACCCGGGTGGACACCGCGAGCAACGCTTCATACTCCGCTTGGGTGAGCACTACCCGTCGCGGGTTTTTCTCCTTGGGCAGCTTGAGCCCTCGGAGCGGGTTGGACGCGAGGAGGAGCCTTCCCTCCTCGTCCCTCGACTTGGCAGCCCAGTTGAGCACTGCGAGCAGCATCCTCAAGTCGTACTCGATCGTACGTTCGGACACGGGCTTCCGGCTACCACCCGCCTTGCCCGCGCGCCGTGCGCGGATGAAGCGGTCCCAGTCGCGCTGCGAAAGGGTCTCGGCCTTCCGGTGCTTCCCGAAAAACCGTAGGAACCTCTTCATCATGGCCTGGTCGTGCCTTTGCGACCGCCGGGTCTTGGTGGGGGTGACCTCTTCACCGTAGATGTCAAAAAGCGTACCCAAGGTGAGCGGCTCGGGCTCGGCAGCCGCCGCGTCCGTCGTCGCGGGCTCGGCGAGTCCGGCGGCGATCTTGTCCGCCTGCCTCTTGGCCCGGCTCCAGTCGCGGTGCTTGAGAGACCGGGTGAGCCTGCGCCCGTCCTCGCGCCACTGCACCTGCATGATGCCGGTCCTCGGATCGGGAAAGACCCGGACCCGGTTCCGGCCCCACTCGCCGGCGCTGTAGGAGCGCCGGTCACGTTTCGTGCGTACCATCATTCGATTCCCTTCCGGATGATGGAGTGCACGATCTGCGCGCCCGAAAGTTGGCGAGGACGGGGACTCTCCGCCAGTTGCGGCTCGGCCGGAGCCTTCCTGGGCAGGTGCCCGTGCGCGATCCTGGGCGCGTTGGGCCTCCCGGCGTTGGGGATCTTCCCGTCGCGCACCAGCCGGCCGAGATGTTCCCGCGAGTAACCGCTTTCGCGTGCGGCCTCGACCAGCGAGTAGGTGGTCTCGTCCCTGTTGACGATTGCCTCTTCCAGTTCGCCCGCGCAGAGTTCGAGTGCGAGGGCGGGCGGCTCGCTCCCGTACCTGCGGAGCGACTTGGCGCGTTTGCGCCAGTCGGCGGGCAGGCCCTCCACGGTCGACCGGTCGTTCCTGCGTTTCATTCCCAGTCTCCTTCGGCGTCCCTGCGGAGCGCGTCGGCGAGGTCCCTATCCCCTTCTCCTCGCCGTACGGACCGTTCGGCGAGATCGACGCGGCTGCCCAGGTCGGCGAGTCCCGTCGCTCGGCCGACGCCGTAGATACCGGCCGCGACGGTCATGACGGCGAACGCCGCGTGCAGTCCCGCCGCGACGCCGTGCCGGGCGAGGATGAGCGGCCACAGGGGCGCGAGGTAGTCGAGGCGTGACCCACCGAGCAGAAACGCCGATCCGGCGAGCGCAGCGGTGAGTCCGGCACTGATCTTCCAGGGCTGCATGTCGGTTGCTCCCTTGTGGTCAGAGTTCGACGGACGCGGGATCGCGGTCGGCGGGACCCTTGAGCCAGGATCCGCCCTCCCCAGACCCCAGGCCGAGCTTGCGGAGCATGCCCGCGGCGGCCGGTCCGTTGGCGTGCATGGCGAACCCGGCGGCCGCCTTGGCGCGCAGCGCCGGTTCGCGGTAGTCCCCGGATGCGACCTCGATGTTGACGCGCCCGGTTCTCCCCTCGGCGTCCTCGTACTCGATCTGCGCGTCGGGATAGAGCACCCGGTCCGCCCCGTCGAGGGGAAGCCCGAGTTCCTCGGCCTCGCGCCGGCGCTCGCGGTCGGCCGCGCGGTCGCCGTTCCTCCTCCGCGCCGACTCGCTCGCTCGCGCGATGGCGCTCTTGAGTTCGGCGTCGAGGCGGACGCGGCGCACCTTGGCCCCGCGTCGGCGGAGGCGCTCCCGTTCCTCGGCGCATGCGCGGTAGACGGCGGTGTCGTGGCTGGCTTGGGCGTCGCGGATTCGGGGGATGTCGATCCGCTGCCCCCGGTCGATCCCCCGCTTGGCGGCGAGTTCGCGCGCTTCGGCCAAGCCGGCGGGCGTGAGGGTGACGATCTTGAACGGATTGCCGTTCGGCCCGGGGGCCGTGCCCTCGGTGACGAGCCCGTCCCGGATCCACGCGTCGACGGCCCGGCGAGTGGCGTAGGGATGTCCGCCGAAGCGGATCTCGGCGAGGTCGCGGTAGGAGACCGCGCCGAAGACGCCGATGTCGGTCAGCGCCCCGGCACAGCGTTCGGGGAAGGGGATGGACCCGCGCTCGCGGTCCGCGGCGTATTCTCGGCGGTGGCCTTTCCGCATCGGAGAGCGATTGCGGCTGGGTGGCGCGGCCGGGCGCGGATCCGGTTCGACCGTGCGGCCGAACATCTCCCTCCCTCTCATCGGTCGTTCAGCGGCTCGGCCCGGCGCCGCGCGCCGGGGTGGGGATCTGCGGCACGTGAACGACGATCCTCTGCGGTCCCTGCGCGGGCGTGCGGACCGCCGCCACGGCGACGGGATCGCGCGCCGCCACGCGCTCGCGGTGCCGGCCGAGCACGAAGTCGGAGATCTTCTGCGCGTCCGCGGCCGCGCGCCGGATCTCGCGCGGGTCCTCCTCAAGCGCTTGGATCCAGCCCTCGACATAGGCGGCGCCCCGCGCCGGGTCGTGCCCGACGCCCACGCGCTCGCCG
The DNA here is from genome assembly GCA_965207805.1 of Gemmatimonadota bacterium. Lineage (GTDB taxonomy): Bacteria > Gemmatimonadota > Gemmatimonadetes > Palauibacterales > Palauibacteraceae > Palauibacter. The sequence goes on along the minus strand of OZ242312.1, from coordinate 2,129,816 downwards.
GTCATCATGGCGCTGATCTCGGCCCTGAGTTCCTCTCGGGCGTACTCGGGCGAGCCGAACCCGTTGTTGATCCCCTCGATGAGGGTGTCGCGCTTCATCCGGCTCTCGTGGCCGGTGCTGTGGCCCAGCTCGTGAAGCGCGGTCTGGTAGTAGTGGTTCGCCGACGGGAACTGGCCGCGCTCGGGCAGTACGATCTCGTCGCGCTTCATGTGGTAGTAGGCGCGGTCGCCCTGGACGTGGCGGACCGGCACGCCGACGTCCTCCATGACCCGCTCGGCCTCCTGATGGACCTTCCAGAGCGGCTCGGGCGTCGGGTTCGAGCGCTCGGGCAGCCCGTCGGCCTGCTCTGCGTTGAACACCGTGTACTGGCGCACGAACGGCGCCTTGAGCTTCTCGTAGCGGTAGAGCTTCTTGCCCTCGGCGTCCCGCCTGGGCTTACCGCGCTCGTCCGTGACGGCGATCCTCTTCTTGTCCTGGAACGACAGGATGCGGGTGCCGCGCTCGCCCTTCCTGACCTGCCCGCCTTGGGTTTGGATCTGACGGTAGGTGCCCCAGCGCACATCGCCGTAGCCCATCTCCTGCTGGACGGAGGCGAGGTGCAGGCTGTTCCCGCCCCGGTAGGAGCGGTCCGTGTCCACGTTCATGGGCATCACGCGCTCGCCCGGCGCCCACGGCTTCTGCCAGGGCGCGGTGCCCTGCCGGATCTGCTCGATGATCGCGTCGGCGAACTTGCGGTGGTATTCGTCGTGGTTCATGCGTCCACCTCCTCGTCGTCGGCGCCGTGCGGATCGTCCCAGGCGGCCATGATCTCGTCCTCGTCGCCTACGTCCTCGGGGAAGAGGCCGTACTCCTCGGCCATATAGGCCTTGACTTCGAGCGTGTCGCCGCTGTCGCGCGCGAGCTCCCGGTCGAAGTCCTCGAACGTCTTGACCAGGATGGTCCGGTCGATGCTCCTCATGCGTTCACCTCCTTCGGTGGTTGGGTGGTCCATGTCCGTTCCGTGATCCAGCGGCCGGTGGCCGCGTCGTAGCCGCGCACTTCGAGCGCCTCTTCGACGAATCGGCGTCCGTCTCGGCGGGTCACGTGCAGCACGAGCGCGATTCCGTCCACGACGCCCCGGCAGGTGACCTCCCAGGGCAGCGCATCTCCCGCCTGCATCGCGCAGCTCGCGAGACGCGAGAGCGCGGAGCGGGCGTTGTTGGCGTGGATGGTGGTGAGCGATCCGCCGTGGCCGGTGTTGAGGGCCTGGAGCAGGTCGGCGGCCTCGCCGCCCCGGACCTCGCCGACGACGATGCGGTCGGGCCGGTGGCGGAGTGCGTGGCGCACCAAATCGCGGATCTCGACCGGCGTCTCCGAAAGCGTGGCTCCCGCCTCGAACCGGAGGCAGTTGGCGCGGTCGATCCGGAGTTCGAGGGTGTCCTCGATGGCGACGATCCGCTCGTCTTCGGGCAGCAGTTCGATCAGCGCGTTCAGGAGCGTCGTCTTCCCGGACCCCGTGCCGCCCGAGACGAGCACGTTGCGGCGGGCGAGCAGGGTCCGGCGGGCGGCTTCGAGGGCTTGCTCCGGCAGCGAGCCCATGCGGACGAGATCCTCGGCCGTGAACGCCCGGCCCCCGAACCGGCGGATGGTGATCGCGACCTCGGGCGCGGCGGGCGGCGTGCAGATCGCGACCCGCGATCCGTCCTCCAGCCGAGCGTCCAGGATGGGCCGGGCCGCGGGATCGAGTCCGAGCGGCCGGGCGATGTGGATGGCCGCGCGGTGGAGCCACGCGGCGGTGAGTCCGGGCGCCTCGTGGGGCTCCAGCCTACCGGCCCGCTCGACCCAGACGTTGCCGGGTCCGTTGATCATGATCTCGGAGACCTCCGGGTCCCCAAGCAGGGATTCCAAACCCGGCAGGAACGGGGCGAGATGGTCCACGCCGCTGGCGCGCTTCATATCCGCCCCTCCTCGCGCTGCCGCCAGTAGCCCTGGGTCCTGGGCAGGTAGTGGGGCTTGAGGTAGACGCGCCGGGCCGGGAGGGACTTCACCCCGTCGTACGGGAGACAGATCGCCTGGTAGTTGGCGAGCAGGCCGAACTGGCGGGGGGTGAACACCGGCTCCCTCTGTTGCCGGAACGACTTGCTCGCGCCGAGCTGGCCGTCGCCGCCACCGGCCCGGCCGGACAGGAGCGAGAACTCGGGCTTGTTCGAGGTCTCGGTGAACGTGTAGGACGCCTGCGTCTTCTTGACATCGCCGCACATGTCGGACGCGATCTTGGCCGAGGCGTCGTCGGACAGCGACAGGAAGATCCGGGTGCGGAGCGTCTGGACGAGCGTGCGCCACGCCTCGCCCGAGGGGAGCACGGAGCGGAGCGACGAGATCGACTGCGTGGCGACGATGGGGATGCACCGGCATTGGCGCGTTAGGGCAAACGCCTTCTCGTCGCCCGACGGGTCGTCCTGTCCGACGGTCGCGAAAGCCTGGTACTCATCGCAGATGAACACGGCGGGCCGCATGTAGCGGCCGGGGCGGAGCGCGGCTTCTGCGGGACGCCTGAGCAGCGCCTGCATCCAGGCGTTCTTGAGGAACACGCCGATGGCGCGGGCCAGCGCCGGGTTCGCGCCGGCGGGCATGTTGAGCGCCAGCACCTTGCCGCCCTCGATCAACTCGGCGAGCGGCGGCAGCCTGCGCCGGAGGCCCGGCATGGTCGGGACGTCCGGGACCTCCTCTCCTTCGTCGCCGTCCGTCCGTGCGTCTGGGGGATCGTCAGGCGGCGGCGGACAGAACACGGCCGCCACGTCCGGCTGGTCGAAGAGCGAGAGGAACACAGAGATGCCTTCGACGATCGAGGTGCGGAGCTTCGCGTCGAGCTTCATCCAGTCATTGCGATACCACCGCTCGACGGCTTCCACCTGCTCGGCGTACTCGCGTCCCACCCCGCTTCCCACCGGCTCCGTGGCGTACTCGACCTTCAGCTCCGCGAGAAGCGCCGCGCGTTCCGGATCGAGGGAACACGCCACCGTGTCGCTGCCGGCCGCCATGTCCCAATCCCAAGCACCGAGCGTCTTCTTGTGCTTGGTGAGAACCTTCGCGGCGGTGACAACCCGCATGGGGCACCGCCGAAGGGCCTCCGCCTTCGCCTCCCCGATCTTGTTCGAGAAGAGCTTCGCGTCGACCGTGCAGCGGTAGATGTCGCGAAGCGTGACCCAGCCGCCGGGCAGGAGCCGGTGGAGTTCAACGATCCAGCGAACGAGGTTCGTGTACGCCTGCTGCCAGAACGGTTCGCGGGACTTGCCGAAGAGCTGGTTGATGAGCGATGCGACGCTGTACGCCATCGAGTAGGAGTCGAGCAGCGGATCGTCGAGCGGGTTCCACTGCCAAGCCCCCCCGAGCCCGATTTCGAGGTAGTCGTCCTCCCGCCCGGCCTCGCTCAGGATGCTCCGGACCTGATGGCAGAAATCCCCCTTCACCTCCAGCACGAGCGCGCCCGCGCGTCGGTCGGCGTCGTCGGCCCGCCAGTGGAGCAGCTGCCGCGCGAACGGGTACATGCAGGCCGTGGTCTTGCCGGTGCCGACGGCCCCGACGACGAGGACGCCCGTGTAGAGCCCCTTCTCGGGGACGACGAGCCAGGAGGGGTTGTCGCTCTCCCGGGCAACGGTGGGGTGGTGCAGTTCGCCGACGACGAGTGACGGCGCGTCGTCCCTGGGCGAGTTGGGCCAGGCGGGCAGCCTGCCCCGGTTCCGGCGCATGGCGAGCGGCTCCAGCCAGACCCGCGAGACCGAGCGCATCACGCTGCCGGCCAGGATGACTGCCGCGGCGGGCGCGAGGTAATACCATGCGCGGATCGCCGCATGGATGCCCGGATCGTTGTGGGCGATCAGGTCCAGAAACGGATTGCCGCCGATGGGCGGAAACGGCGCGAGGAGCGCGCGCACGGCTGCCACCGTCAGCGCCGCCCCGATGAGGACCAGGGTCCACGGCTTCATCGGCCGGACACCCTTCCCGGAGGGATCTCTGGCGCTGGAGCGACCCGTCGAGGCGGGGGGGCGAGTTGTGAAAACACACTCGGCCCTACGCCGCACCGAGCCCTCGGCGAGGCGGGTCGCTCCAGCCACGGCCCCCGTGGCCCGTCCGGCGTCGGGCCGGCGGGCCGCGGTGCCGCAAGACGCCACCGCGCAAGCGGATGGACGGAAGGCCGCATGTGAATCGCCGGGGGCCGGATTCGTGAAACGACCCCCCGCGTCGTTTTCACGCCGCGGTTCGGCATAGGACGCGCTCCGGTCACCGGTAGCGGACCCTTGCGAGGCGCTCGGTGCGCCATGCGGCCCCGCGGTCGATCGATCCGCGCCCGCCCCGCCGGCGCGCCTGCTCCTCCAGCGCGACGCTGCGCTTCAGGGCGGCCTGGAGGCCGCCGAACTCCTCAAGGATGTGGACCGCGCCCTTGAGGATCGCCCGCTCGATCCGGGCGAGTTCCTCGGCCGCACCAACTTCGGACTCGCCGGGACCACCGGGCTCGGACCATCCACGCGTCACCCGCCGCGCCCGTTCGAGCTCCCGTGCAGTGCGCGCCACGGCCACGACCTCGACCGAGCGGCCAAGTCCTCGGAGCGCGCGCCAGAGCCCGCGGTGCGCGCTGCCCCACGAGCGGAGCGCCGTCGAGGTGTCGTGGCCGGGGTCTGCGTAGACGAACAGGGCGCGTGCGGAGTCGAGCGCGACCGGCAGCTTCACGGGGAAGTAGCGCCGGGTGGTACGGGCGGCTCCCCGGTACACGCGCACGGGCAGGAGCGAGCGCTCGATGCCGAGCGCCTCGAACGCGGACACCTTCTCCTGTTCCGTGGGGAGCCAGGGCAGGTCGGTGTGCTCGATCACGTAGTCGAGCGAGAGCAGGCGGCGCAGAAGCACTTCGGTCGAAGCGCCGCGGCGGTGGCGGATGTGCTCGGCTCCGAGCGCCCGGTACACGGGACGGGCGAAGATCCGGCCAACCCGGCCCATGCCGGCGACGCCGGGCTCCGTCTCCTCGCTCGCGACGCGCTCGGCGATCAGCCCGTGGACGCCGCGCCGGACCTGTTCCGGATGCGCGTCCATGAACCGCGCCCACTGCGCGCGGGTGAACACGCCGCTGTGCAGGCAGACCAGCGCGATCCACTCGGCCTTCCTGCCCGTCCACCCGAACGCCTCCAGCGCCTTCTCGCGTCCCTTCAGGTGCGCGATCATCGCCCGTCTCCCGTCACGAGCGCCCGGTCGGCCCGCATGTAGGTGACGAGGAGCCCCATCGGGTTGTGGACGACCAGCTCGGGCGGGATCGAGTCGAGGAACTCGAACCGGAGCGTGAGCGACCAGCGCTCGCGTCGCAGCTCCTGTTCACCCCGCAACTGCACCAGATCGAAGTCCGCGGTCGCGCCGTGCGGCGGCTCGGGCGCGGGATGGATGCGGAGCACGACCTGCTCGACCTCGGTTTCGGTGTCGGCCGTCCCCGCCGCGACGCTCGCGACCTCCGCGCCGTCCCTCTGGAACGCGGCGTTCGCCAGATCCGTCGAGAGGAACCGGAGGCTCCGGGTCCATTGCTCTTGCGCCGTCGCGCGGCGTCGCGCGTGGAAGTCGTGAACGAACCGGTTCAGGAAGTACTTGGTCGTGGGATCGAGCGGGTCCGCCTGCGCGGTCGCGGCCTCGTAGGCCAGCGCCTCGGCCCGGCCCACCTCGTCGACCCGGACTACGATGGGCTTGGGAGGCTCCGCGCCTGCAATGCGCAGCAGCACGAAGACGCCGAGCACGATGCTCGCCGAGAGGAAGATCAAGATCGTCCTGAGCTTCCGGTTCGCCTGCACGGCCTCGCCCCAGATCTCGGCGTACTCGCGGCCCGCGTCTCCATCTCCATTCATTCGCGCTCTTCTCATTCCTGGCATCTCCAAGGATCTCAGACGGGCTTGACGGGGGCGGCGGCCTTGCCGGCTCCCTGCATGACGAGCGCGACGAACCCGGACCCGGCGGAGCCGGAACCGGAGACGAGCATCGAGGCGAGCTCGCCGACCTTGAGCCCGGCCATGAGGCCGGAGACGACGAGCGGCATGAGGACGACGGCCCACAGCCACAGCTCGAACGGGTCCGCCGTTCCGGTGCCCATCAGGGCATCGGCATAGGTCGTGATGTAGCCCATGCCGACGCCCATGAAGACCCTGAGCACGGCACCGGCCACGACGCCGTAGAGCGTGTAGACCATCATGGTCCGGAACCATCCCCAGAACAGGAACGCGAGCGGCTCGAAGAGCAGGAACGCGATGAACACCGGACCGAGCAGGATCGCGATGGCGAGGGCGACCTGCGCCCAGATCACCTGCGCGTAGGTGACGCAGAACAGCGCGAGCAGACAGACCACGAGTGAAGCGCCCATCACGAGCGTGATGAGCGAGGAGAAGATCACGGTCGCGCCCGCCGTCACGATGGATAGCAGGTTGCCCGTGGACCACGCCGCGCCCAGGTGCGCGCCGTAGGCCTGGACGAGCGCGGTCATCTCCGAATACCCGGCCGACACCACGTCTGAGAGGAACAGGTTCTGGAGCCAGATCCCGCCTCCGGCGACCATGGCCGGGAACGTCAGCCCGACGCCGGGGATCGGGACGACGTAGTAGTGGAGCAGCATGCGGGGGATCGCGATCCCGATCACGAGCTTGACGATCTCCCAGGGCTGGAACGTGCCGCTGAACGCGATCTTGAGCCCGGTCCAGGCGACCATCACGGCGGCCAGCCCGCCCCAGAGCTGGAGCCCGAGCGCGTGCACGTCGGACGCGGCTCCGCCGACGACGGTGTCGAGCACGATGTCCAGGAAACTCTTGAAGTCCTGAAGCTGGTCGGCCGGGATCTGCGCCGGGACGTTCGGGTCGATGGACTGCGGAGGCAGTTGCATGGCCAGCCGCTCCCTACCGGTAGAACGAGGGGACGCGGAACAGGAGCCCGTCCCTGAGCGCGGCCCGGTTCAGCGTCGCCGCGTTCCGCATGGTCCCGGCGAACGCGTTCGCCCGCGCCCGCCCGTCATGCCACCGCCCGAGCCATTCGAGGTGGGCGAGTTCGGCCTGCCTCGCACGGCTCGCCTCGCGCGCGGCCTCGTGGGCGAGCACTTGGCCGAGAGCCGCGTTGATCCGCCCCTGGCTCAGTGAGGCCGCGACTCCGGCCTGCTGAAGGGCCGTGTTGGACAAGTTCCCATTCGCCGTGAGGTCCGCGAACGAGCCCTGCGCGCTCTCGATGGTCCCGGCAAGCGCGGCCGCTGCGTCGAGCGCCGCGTAGTCCAAGACCCGCTGCCGGTCGGCGGTCTCGCGGGCGCGGCGGTGGTCCTCCAGTGCCCGCGTCGCGGCTTGCGGCGGAAGGTTCGCAAACAGAGCCAGGATATCGGCGTCCGTCACCCGGTCGGCGGCGTTGCGGGCGGTTCTCCAGTGTCGCGTGAACGAGCGTCCGCTGCCCATTCTCCGGACGGCGTCGACCGTCCCTCGGGCTGCGCCCGTGAAGTCGGACCGCCAACCGAGTCCGTCGCGCACCAAGCCGATGGGATCGGCGGCAAGGTCGGAGAACGGCTCGAGCAGCGCGTCGATCTCGCCCTTGGCGGCGCGCTCCATGTGGTCGAGTTGATCTTCGAGTTCCGTAAGCTGGCGGGCCATCGACCGGATCTGGGTGACCTGGTGCGAGATCTGCGTGATCTGGTTGGCGATGATCGTGGCCCGCTGGAACCAGCTGCCGAAGTCGAACTGCGCGCTCGCGGGACGGGCACCCGCGAGCAGCAGGATCGGGACGAGAAGCGCGGGGACGAGGATGCGGTGAAGCATGGAAAGAGTCCTTTCGTGTCAGCGGTGTTCAGCGGGGATGGGGGTTGGGATCAGGACATCGGCGGTGAACCAGACGCGGAGCCGGTGGCCCGCGCGGATCGTGATCTCGGGCAGACGGTTCAGATACCGGTCCAGCATCGAGGTGGCGCTGCCCCCGAGCCCCTGGCCGACGCCCGCCCGGAGTCCGTATGGCGCGGCTCCGGCGAGCGTGAGCCCGCTCAGCGCGCCGACCGCTCCGGCGGCGGCGAAGGTCGAGAGGTAGCGCCGGTTCACCTGGTCGCGGAGCCCGCTCTCGCCCATCTGGTTGAGGCCGGTGAACTCAAGATCCACCCAGCTTCCGTCCGGCAGCAGCAGCCGGTGGAAGGCGACGGCGAGGCGGCTCTGATCGCGGTTCTGGACGGCCCGGGCCGTGCCGACGACGCGCGCGCCGCGCGGGATCAGAACCCGCTGCCGGTCGGCCGAATACAGCGGCGCCGACACCATGGCGAGCACCGGGCCGGGGAACTCGCCCGACAACTGGGTGACCAGCACAGCCTCCAGGAACGTGCCTTCGTGGATGCGTTCCCAGCCCGGCGGGTCATGCGGCCGGACCAAACGGCCGGGCTCGGAGGTGCGGGGTGCGGCGGGAACATCCGCCCGCGGTGCCGGGCCTCCGACGCCGGGCGCGAACTCTCCTGCCGCCATTCCCACCGCCATCTCGGCTTCGAGGGCGGCGAGGGACTGCCCAAGGGACGCAAGCGCCCCGTCGAGTGCCGCATCGTGAGACTCGGGCACCGAGGGAGACGCCGCGGCATCCGGGGGTCCGTTCGGATCCCGATGCGACTGCGCGACGGGGAATGAGCGGAGCGAGCGCGTCCCGCGCTCGACCTCCTCCAGCCGGAGCGCCTCGCGCAACTCGAACTCGGCTCGGCTCATACCGCCCCCGGTGCCACGCGAACTTGCCACCGTGTCTTGTTCGGTCGTGTCATGCCCGGAGGGACCGGACTGTTGCCGTTCCCGGTCCGCATCCGCCGCCGCCTGCTGGGTCTGACGGTCGGTTTCGTCGCTAAAGCGCCCGTCGAGCGACCGGCCCGTGCGGTCGTCCACGGGCCGGGCCGGCGTGGGGGCGACGCCCTCGGCCGTCTCGTCGGGACCGGAAAACGACGAGGAGAGCAGCAGCCCGGCCACGAGCACGGTGATCAAAGCGATCCCGGCCTTCGTGACGACACCGCCCGGCAGCGCGCCTTTGGGCTCCTTAATCCACTGCTTCCAGCGGCTCATCGCACGTCCCTCGGCTCGAACCGCCACCCGGCCCGCGCACCGCCGATCTGGAGCCAGCCGTCGCCCAGAACCCGGCGGGCGACGTAGAGGCCGTCCTCGGTGAGATCGAACGCAACCAGGCTCGGTTCGCCGTCCCGGAGTTCGTAGAGCGCCGGAGACTCCTGTGCGCGCGAGCGGAGATAGGTGAACTCCCCGTCGTGCCACATCGCCTCGACCCGGAACGGCCGCTCGGATGCGTCACGGTCCAGCCGGTACTCGAACCGCAGCCGCTCGGGGTAGGCGGCACGGAACGCCTCGATCTCCGCTTCGGCCCAGCCGCGTGCCTCGGCGATCCCGGCCTCGGCCTCCTCGCGGGCCAGCCCCGCGGCCTCGACAGCTTGGGCCGCCATCTCGCGGTAGGCGGCGACCTCGCTCCGGGCGACGAACCCGGGAGCGCCAAACGCGGCCTCCGCATCCGCGCCTGCCTCGACGCGGACCACGAGATGCGGTGGCTTCTCCCCGCTTTCCGATACGAGGAAGGAGTAGATGCGTCCGGACTCGCAGACGAGCGCCACGTTGGTCGCCGCGTTCTCGGCCAACGGCTTCAGGTACGCGACGTTCGCCGCGCCGGTCAGGTGCCAGTACTCGGAGTCTCCGGCCACGAAGTCGAGGATGCGCTCCCCGGCCGGAAGCACGATGACCGTTGTATGACGCACGCGTGCGCGGAGCCGGGGGATCCGCTCTTCGCCGTCCTCCGGCAACGGAACCCGGAGCAGGGTGGCGTCCGCGCTCGCTTGCTGCGCGGCGGCATCGCAGGGAAGCAAAGCTAGGAGCAGCGTCAGCAGGACTACGACGATCCCCAGCAGGATCGCGGTGGTTGGAGTTGCCTTCATGGTGTTCACGTCCTCTCGGTTGGTGGGGTGGGATGGGTCGGGTGAGCGAGCGCTTCGAGCGCCCGGACCAGCCCGTGCCTCGCCACGGCCTCGGCGCGCCTCTCGGCGTCGAGCGGCGAGGAGGTGTAGAGCCAGTAGCTCTCCGGATCGACTTCCAAGCGGAGCGCCGCCGCCTCGTCCGGGCGGCGGAGGTACAGCTCGCGCTTCGGCGTCAGCGCCCGGATCCGGGCGATCTCCGACTCGTTCAGCCGGAACAGCGCCCCGGCCTCGTCGGGCAGTTCGGCGTTGGCGAGGAACAGCTTGGTGGGGATCGATTCGAGAAGGGCGGAGGCGCCCGGCGTCCCCGTCACGTCCACGGCGGACTGGGTCGCGAGCACGAGCGCGGCGTTCTTCTTCCGCCACGTCTTCGCCGCCTCGGCCAGATAGTTCAGCACGGCGGGGTCCTGCATGTACCGCCACGCCTCGTCCACGACCATCAGCTTGAGCCGCGCCGTCTCGGCCGGGTCCTCGATCTCCAGGCGCATGCGTTCCAGCAGGTAGGAGAGCGCCGCCTCGCACAGGTCCGCGTGTTCCGCCGCGCCCGCCAGGTCGATCACCTGCCAGTCCCGGAACTCGATGTCCGCCGCGCCCGACGGGGGGTTGTCGAAGAACGCGCCCCACGCGCCGCCCTCCGTCCAGCGGCTGAGCGCGGGCCACATCGCCGACGGCAGCGAACCGGCCAGCACGCTCAGAGTCCGGCGCTCGGTGCCGAGCGCGTACAGGTCCTCGATCCGGGCGCGGATCTCGCTCGTGTCCGCGCCGTCGGCTTCGTACCCTCCCAGCTTCAGGAGCCGGAGCACCCAGCCGGTCAGGAACTGGAACGTCCTCGTGGTCGGGGGAAGCGCGAACGGCTGGAGGCGGAGGGTGGGCTCCGCCTCGCCGGGCGCGAGCTCCAGATACCGGCCCCCGAGGAACCGGGTCAGCCAGCGGTAGGAGCCGCCCAGGTCCAGGATCAGGATGCGCGGGTCGTACTTGAGCGCCTCGACGAGCAGGAAGTTGAGCGTAAAGCTCTTGCCCGAGCCCGTCGCCCCGAGGATCAGCGTGTGGCCCACGTCGCCCGCGAACAGGTCGTAGCGGTACGCCGTGCGCCACGGCGTCTCGAACACCGCCAGCGGCTCGCGGTCCAGATGGCGGCTCCTACGGTTCCCCCTCGGCGGCCCGAACACGGGCGCGAGGCACGCGGCGACGCCCGCCGACACGAACACCTTCCGCACCTGCCGCTTGCGCGGCTGCGCCGGGAGCCGGGCGAACCACGCGGGCATCTGGCCGTAGCCCTCCCGGATGACCTTCGCGTCGTGCGCTGCGAACAGCCGCCGCACATCGCCGTCCAGCCGTTCGATCCCTTCGAGTTCGCCGTGGAGCGCCACGGTGAGCGACGCCTCGCCGTAGGCCACGCCGTCCGCTTCGAGTTCGACGAGCGCCGCTCCCAGACGGTCGGACTCTGCCGCCGCCGCGGAATCGACCATCGCCGCCGCCGTGCCCTGGGCGTCCTGGGCGTGCGCCATCATCGAGTAGCGGCGCGAGAAGTAGTGGCGCTGCGCGCCTCGGATCCGGCGCCGCGCCGCTTCCACCGACCACGGCCGCCATTCGAGCGAGACGGTCGTCACCGCGTCGAGGCAGTAGAGGTCCCGGAGCAGGTTCGCGTGCGCCTGCCCAGGCGGCGACAGCAGCGAATAGAGGATCACCGGCTCGCCGTCGAGCCGAAGGTGCGACCGCTCCGCCTCCAGCTCCGAGACCGCGAGCCGCCAGTTCATGCCGCTGCCCGTCGAGCCGTCCCAGAACGTGCCGGGGCGGTTGACGAGTTCGGACAGAAGCCGGGAAGCCTCGACGGCTCCCAGCATCTCGACGGGCGTGTGCTCGGCCACCAACGACCGGCCCGCGTCGATCATCGCCCGGAACCGGCCCGCGGCCGCCTCGATCTCCGAGGCCAGGTAGGTCGCTGCCGTCTTGCTGCGGCGCTTCCCGACTCGCGCGAGCCGCGACAAAAGTCCCGGCCCGGAACCCCCGCCCGCCGGGCGGAGGCCAGGGTCGTGCGACCAGACCACGAAGGCTTCGAGCCGCTGGACGCGCCCGGAGAGGAACGCGCTTCGCTTGCGGCCCGACAGGGACGCGATGTCCGAGCCGCCGTCGTCCGGATCCTCGGCGAGGCCGGGACGCCGGAGCATGTGGAACTGGAGGCGCGTGTCGGAACTCAGGCCCGACATCAACCGTTGCCAAAGACCGAGCACGCGGTCGATCTGTTCGGGCGTGCGGCCGTCCACCGCGGCGGGCCGAATCCGGCCCGCCGCGACCAGTTCGCCCGAACGGGTCAGGCAGGTGCGGCCATCGTCGAGCCAGCCCCAATAGGGCAGCTCTTCGGCCAGCGACCCCGCCGCCTCGTAGGCCCGGCGTTCCTCCGCGACCCTCACTTCGAGTCCGTCCGGATGCGGAGATGCCAGGGCTCGTCCGCCCACTTGCCCGGATCGATCCGCGCCGGATAACGGGCGGCGGTCCTCAGCACGGCCAGCATGGCCGGGTCCCGCCGGCCCGCGAGCCAGCCCGCGCCGTAGCAACCCGCGAACACCAAGCCGCCCGCCACCAGCGAGGCCGTCGCGTTCCACACCGCGACCGCGAGCGTCGCGCCCAGCAGGAACAGCCGCCGCTCCACGCCCAGCACCGTCAGCGGGCGGTTCAGTGCCGCGTAACCCGCCCAGCGCGTCAGACCCCGCATCAGAACAGCCAGCCGAGGAAGTTCACCGCGCCCACGGCCATTCCGATCCCGAAGATGATCCCCGCCAGCGTGCGCTTGCTCCCGCCCTCGCCGAACGCGAACATCAGCCCGCCCACCACGATCGCGATCAGCGATAGCCCCCGCGCGATCGGCCCCGTGAACTGCGTCTGTAGCTCGTTCACCGCGTCCACCCACGGGCTCGTGCCCTGCGCGTGGAGCGCGCCGGGCGTCAGCATGAGCAGCACGGCCCACGCGGCTCCCCGCATCGTCGTCAGCAACGTTCTCATCGTTTCCCTGCCTTTCCCTGAAGGGTTCAATGGGCGACGGTCTCTCCGACGCCCCGGCTTGCCGCGATCCGTTCGCGGATCCACTGGTCGATCTCTGCCTCGATCCAGCCCTGCACGCGCTCGCCCAGCGCGATCGGCTGAGGGAAGATCCCCTGTTTGACCCACCTTCGGATCGTGCTTCGCGAGAGGCTGGTCCGAGCCTGCACTTCCGACATCCGCAGGAAGCGGGTCGGCGGTCCCATTTGCTGTTCGGGGTTCTCGGTCATGCTTCTCCTCCTGGTCGTGCCTCCCCGTTCGCGTTGATGGCGTCCGCTACGAAGGGCGAGGGGGGAGGATCCCGGGCACCACCTGTCTCCCGGCCGTGGTTGCCGATGAACGCCGGAACCCGGTCCGCCGTCCTGAGCGACCGCGAACATCCGGCCTCGATCCGGCGCGGCAGACCCGGATTGCCCAGTGCCCCCTTGCCCAATGGCGAAGGCCTCAGGCCCGGCCATTCGCGAAACGCGTTCACCCGCGATTTGAATAGCTCCTCCAGCGTTGCCATGACCGCCGTTTCTTCTGCGTCGATGCCCATAACGGTGAATGCATGTTTTCAAGAGCGTCAACTGCTGATAGATCGGCTAAGTGGTTATGGGGTATCATGATGGGTCATGTTGGGTCAGGCTTTTCGGAAGGCTCCGCCAATGGGGTGGCGAAACACCCCCGTTGGAACTCCAGAAGCGGCGATGCGAAGCTCGGCCACACGGTCGGCCCCCGTGGGGCGGAACATGGCCGGAATGGCCGGAAGGGAGGACCGGAGAGACGGGTTGGTCCGTCGTACATCGCGGGCAGGGACACATGGCGGCGGGCGGGGGCCGGGCCGTTCGCTCCCGAGAGTCGCTACAGTGCGGACTCCCCATATATTGATTGGACCGCTTCGACTTGCGACGGAGAACGCGAACGCGATGATACAGCCTGCCTTAGGCGGATCCATGGAGCATGCCGAGGCCACGCCGTTACGGGGGGACGACTTGCTGCACTTCGGCGACGGTGCCGCGGTGGTCCGGTCGCTATCCCGCCTCGCGCGCTCGGATCGGCTCCCGCGCATCCGCCGGGGAGTCTACATGCCAGTAGGGGCAGCTAACCCATGAGTCGCCGCGAGCGGCTGGTGCGGACCATCCTCGGGGGCCGCTCGGACGCGAACATCCGCTTCGATGAACTTCGGGCGCTGATGCGGTATCTTGGATTCGACGAGCGGGTGCGCGGCAGCCACCACCTATTCGACAAGGAAGGGGTCGTGGAGATCGTCAACCTCCAGAGGCGGGGCGGCCACGCCAAGCCCTACCAGGTGAGGCAGGTTCGGCGGTTGATCCTCAAGTACAAGCTGGGAGCGGACGACTGATGTTCAAATACGAGATCATCCTGTACTGGAGCAACGAGGACGAGGCCTTCGTCGCGGAGGCGCCCGAGTTGCCCGGGTGCATGGCACACGGAGCCGACCAGGAAACCGCGTTGGAAAACATCAAAGACGCGATGCGGTTCTGGATCGACCGGGCTCGGGAGTTGGGGCGGCCCGTTCCGGAGCCGAAGGGCGAGCGCCTCATGCTCGCCTGATTCGCCCCATGCGTCCAGCAGACGATTCTCTCCGGTTCCTCCAAGTGGGTTCCCACCGGCTGCCTTCGCCAGAGCGGTTGGCTTCGGAAGGCCGTCGTCCGTGAGCCCCTTCGACCGTGCTCATCGGTGCTGTGCCGTGAACGGGGCCGGGACCCACGCGCCGTTGGCGACGGGCCGGTAGGGACCCGCCAATGGATGTCTTCGCCTTCCGCGACGAGCTCGTCGCCGAGTATTCGAGGTTCTCCCGGAGCTTCACGCGCATACGCGCTCCCGACATCTCGCGCACGGTGGACGCGGCCTACGCTGCGGGCCGTTTCTGGCCCGCACCGCTCATCCAGCTGAACCCGAGCTTCGAGCCGGGCGGCTGGATCGAAGAGCTTGTCTCAGAGGGCGTACTCGATCCCGAGTGCTCGAACATCTTCAAGCTCAAGAACAGGGACGACGAGTCCGGCAAGCGACTCCGTCTCCACCGGCACCAGACCGACGCGATCGAGATCGCCAAACGGCGCGAGAGCTACGTGCTGACGACAGGCACGGGCTCAGGCAAATCGCTCGCCTACTTCATCCCCATCGTGGACGATGTGCTGCGGCGCCGGAAGGCGGGGCAAAGCAACAAGGGCATCAGCGCGATCGTCGTCTATCCGATGAACGCGCTCTGCAACAGCCAGCGCGAGGAACTCGACAGGTTCCTGAGGCTCGGGTACGGCGAAGGCTCCGAGCCGGTCACGTTCGCGCGCTACACGGGACAGGAATCGAACGAGGAACGCGAACGGATCGCCAAGAACCCAGCGGACATCCTGCTCACGAACTACGTCATGCTCGAACTCCTCATGACGAGGTTCCACGAGACCGACAAGGCTGTGCGCCGCCACGCCGAGGGGTTGAGGTTTCTGGTGCTGGACGAGCTTCACACCTACCGGGGCCGGCAGGGCGCGGACGTGGCCATGCTCGTGCGCCGTGTGCGTGAACGGTTCAACGACCGGCTGCTCTGCATCGGCACCTCCGCGACAATGGCCTCGGAGGGCACAGAGGAGTCGCGGAACGAGGCGGTGGCGGACATCGCTAGCCAACTGTTCGGCGCACCGGTCGATCCTGCCAACGTGGTGACGGAGACGCTCCGGCCCGTGACAGACCGGACCAATGTCGTGAGCGGACCCGATCTTCGGGTGGCCGTCGAGGCGGGCGTCCCGCGAGGCCCCGATTACGACAAGCTGGCGGGGCACCCGTTGACGGCTTGGGTCGAACACAAGCTGGGCCTTGAAGAGCGGGACGGGAAGCTCGTCCGGCTCTCGCGTCCTCTCTCGATCCACGAGGCGTCCGAGCTTCTGGCGGCCGACAGCGGTCTCGAAGCGGAACGCTGCCGACGCCACCTTGCCGCTTTCCTGCTGGCCGCGCACCGGAGCCGGAACGATAAGGGAGGGAGCCTGTTCGCCTTCCGGCTCCATCAGTTCATCAGCGGCGCATGGAACGTGTATGCGACGCTCGAAGGTCCGGGCGAGCGGTATGTGACGCTCGACGGCCAGCAGTTCAAGCCGGGAGACCGGGAACGGCGGCTCTGGTCGCTCTCCTTCTGCCGGACGTGCGGACAGGAATACGTGCCCGTCTGGGCCAGCTTGTCCGGGCGGGAGCTAAGCGCCTTCGAGCCGCGCGAGCTGTCCGAACGCTCCACCGACGAGGAGGATGTCCAGTACGGCTACCTCATGCCCGATCCGGCGGGGATGTTCGACGCCTCGGATCTTGACCGGTACCCGGAGGACTGGTTGGAACACCCCGGCGGCGAGGCGCGGCTGAAGCGGCATTTCCGCGGCCGCCGCCCCCGGCGGGTGCGGGTCGATCCCAACGGGTCCGTCACGGACGACGGCCTGTCGGCGCACTACGTGCCGGAAGCGTTCCGGTTCTGCCTCAACCCCGACTGCGACGCCCGCTTCGACGGCACGGCTCGGAACGAGTTCACGAAGCTGTCGGGCCTGTCCAGCGAAGGCCGGAGTTCGGCGACCACGATCCTCGCGCTGTCCGCGCTCAAACACCTGATCGGCACCGATCTCGACGAGCGGACCAAGAAACTGCTGGCGTTCACCGACAACCGGCAGGACGCGAGCCTTCAGGCGGGCCATTTCAACGACTTCGTGCAGATCCTGCTGCTGCGGGGCGCGCTGCTCGCGGCGATACGCAGCGCGGGTGGCGAGCCCCTGACCGACGAGGTCCTGACCCAGAAGGTGCTTACCCACCTGCGCCTCGATCCCTCGGACTACTCGGCCAATCCGGCGGCCAAGGGCGTCAAGGCCCAGAACACGCTCAAGGCGCTCCGCGACGTGCTCGGCTACCGGCTGTACTTCGACTTGCAACGCGGCTGGCGGATCAACAACCCGAACATCGAGCAGCTCGGACTGCTCGAAATCGGCTACCGGGAACTCGACGAATGCTGCCGGGACGAGGAGGAGTGGCGCGCCCGCCATCCCCTGTTGGGATCTATCCCGCCCGAAGTCCGGTTCGACCTCGTCCGGGAGCTTCTGGAGCGCATGCGGAGGGCGCTCTGCATCAAGACGATCTACCTCGATCCGAACCACCAGTATCAGATCCGCAACCGGAGCTACAACGAGTTGAAGGAGCCTTGGGGACTGTCCGAGGACGAGATCTTGTTCGAGCACGCCTACATGGTTCCGCGGCCGAGCGCCCGCGGACGAAAGTCCGAGTACCGGACGCACCACGTATCCGACCGCTCGGCCTTCGGCCGCAAGGTCAAATCCACCGAGTACTGGGGAACGGACAACCGGCACTATCCCGAGAAGTTCGACGAGAGCGTCTACAACGAAGTGATCGACGATGTGCTCGGTGTGCTGACCACATACGGATATGTCGAGCCCTCCGAACTCGACGGCGGGCGCGTCGGATACCGCATCGACGGCTCGGCGCTGGAGTGGCGCTCGGCGTCAGGCGGCGGGGACGGGGACGAAGGCGAAGCGGAGGGCGGTGTGAACCCGTTCTTCCGCGACCTCTACGAGAACGTGGCCGGACTCCTAGGCTCCGACGATCGGCTGTTCCACCGCCTGGAGGCCCGCGAGCACACGGCGCAGGTCGAGTCGGAGGACCGCGAGGAGCGGGAACGTCGGTTCCGGCAGGGGTTGGCCGCCTCCGAAACCCGAGGCCTGCCGATCCTGTTCTGCTCGCCGACGATGGAACTCGGCGTGGACATCGCGACGCTCAACGCCGTGTACATGCGGAACGTGCCGCCGACTCCGGCCAACTATGCGCAGCGGAGCGGCCGGGCGGGTCGGAGCGGGCAGCCGGCGCTCGTCGTGACCTATTGCGCGGCGCGCTCGCCGCACGACCAGTATTTTTTCGCCGATCCGACCCGCGCGGTGGCGGGCGAGGTCAATCCGCCCAGCATCGATCTGGCCAACGAGGACCTGATCCGCAGCCACCTGCAAGCGGTCTGGCTGGGGGAGACGGGCGTGAAGCTCGGATCCTCGGTGCGCGACGTGCTCGACCGGGAACGATCCGAGAAGCTGCCCCTCCACGAGGAGATCGCGGCCCAGATCGGTTCCGGCCTCGCCGTGAGGGAGGCGACGAGGCGCGCCGAACGAATCCTCGCCACCTTGGAGGATGATCTCGCCGGGCGAGCGGCTCCGTGGTACACCGCCACTTGGCTGCCGGGCGCGATGAAGTCGGCGGAACGAAGGCTGGACGACTCGTTCGACCGGTGGCGCTCGCTGTTCCGCGCGACGGCAAGCCAGATCCGGGTCGCCAACGAGGTCATCAACAACGCCGCCGCGACCGAGAAGGAGCGCCGCCAGGCGAAGGCCCGCTACGACGAGGCCTACACGCAGCAGAATCTGCTTCTCGGCAGCCGGGCGACCATGAACTCCGACTTCTACACCTATCGCTATCTGGCCGGAGAGGGGTTTCTACCCGGCTACAACTTCCCGCGCCTGCCGCTCATGGCGTTCATCCCCGGGCGCCACAGGAGGGTGGCGCGCGACTCGTTCCTGAGCAGGCCGCGGTTCCTCGGGCTGACCGAGTTCGGCCCCCAGTCCATCATCTACCACGAGGGCAGCACGTACCGGGTCCGGCGCGCCATCCTGACGGTCGGTGACGAGGCGGCGGCGACGGCCACGTCCAGGCTTCCGGTCGAGGCCGCGCGGATCTGTCCGGCCTGCGGCTACGGGCATTTCGGGGACCAGAAGGAGTTCGAGCGCTGCGCCAACTGCGACGAACGGCTCGAAGGAGGGCGTGCCGTTCTGAACCTCTACCGCATCGAGCAGGTCTCGACCCGGAGGGCGAACCGGATCACCTCTGACGAGGAGGAGCGCCAACGCCAGGGTTACGAGATGGTGACCACGTTGCGGTTCAGCGAGGAGGAGGGACGCGCGCGCGTCGATGCGTTCGCCGTCGAGGAGGCCGGCGAGACGCTGCTCGAACTTCGGTACAGCCCCGCCGCGACGCTGTGGCGGATCAACCTCGGCTGGCGCCGGAGGCGGGAGAAGTCCGTCTACGGCTTCAGCGTGGACACGAACACCGGCGAGTGGACCCGCGACCCGCAGGCGCCGACCGACGCCGAGGACGACCGGGTGGGCGGCGGCGGGAGCGTTCAACGCATCACGCCGTTCGTGCGCGACACCCGAAATGTCCTGATTCTGCGGCCAGGGATCGAACTTTCCGAGGCGGCCACGGTCTCGCTGCAATACGCGCTCAAGCGCGGCATCGAGCGCGAGTTCCAGCTCGAAGAGGCGGAGCTTGCCGCCGAACCGCTGCCCGACCGGGAGAATCGCGCCACGATCCTGTTCTACGAGGCCTCGGAAGGCGGGGCGGGCGTGCTCACGCGCATCGCGAGCGACCCCGGCGCGCTGGGACGGATCGCCCGGCGGGCGCTCGATGTCTGCCACTACAAGTCGAAGTCGGGCGCTTGGAGCGGCGTGGATGATCTCGACAACGTCGAGGACGGGTGCGAGGCCGGATGCTACCGCTGTCTGCTCGGGTACTACAACCAGCCCGACCACAAGGTGATCGACCGGCAGAACGAGGAGATGCTCGACCTGTTCTGCCGCCTGATCCGCGGTGAGCGGAAGAGCCTGTCCGTGCCCGCGGCCGCAGGCGACACAGCGGCGGAGTTGAAGGCCTTCTCCGGCTCCTCGCTGGAGAAGGCTTGGCTCACGTTCGTCAGCCTCGGCGGCTACAGGCGGCCCGACAGGGTGCAACCCTATCTTGAGGAGTTCGGAACGCGGTCCGACTTCGCCTACTCAGGCCACCAGACGGTCGTGTTCATCGACGGACCGCACCATGACGGAAAACTCAGGCGGCGCGCGGACGCGGAAACGACGCGCCGGCTGGAGGACGCGGGCTACACGGTCGTGCGGTTCGGAGCGGACCGGACGAAGTGGGAAGCCGTGCTGCGCGAATACGCCTGGGTCTTCGGACCGGGCACCGGTTCCTCGGCCGGATAGCGGGAACGGAGCGGCGCGCGGTGACGGATCCGGGGCTCGCGTTCAAGCCGGGCGATCTGGTCCGGGTGCGGGGCCGCGAGTGGGTGGTCCTGCCGGAGACCGGCGAAGACCTCCTGCGCCTCCGGCCGCTGGGCGGGGCCGAGGACGACGCCACGCTCATCTATCTACCACTCGAACCCGAGCGGCCCGTGCCCGCCACGTTCGATCCGCCGGACCCGGACGCGCCCGGCTCCCTGGCGGCGGCGCTGCTGCTCCGCGACGCGCTTCGCCTCAAACTGCGGGCCGGGGCCGGTCCGTTCCGCAGCTTCGGCAACCTGAACGTCGAGCCCCGCGCGTACCAGCTCGTTCCGCTGCTCATGGCGCTCAAGCTCGACCCCATCCGGCTACTCGTGGCCGACGACGTGGGCATCGGCAAGACGATCGAGGCCGGACTCATCGCCCGCGAGCTTCTCGACCGAGGTGAGATCGAGCGGCTCACGGTCATCTGCCCGCCGCATCTCTGCGACCAGTGGCGGGCGGAACTCGGCGAGAAGTTCGCCATCGACGCGGAGGTCGTCCGCACCGGGACGGCGACGCGGCTGGAGCGGGGGCTCAGGCCGGACGAGTCCGTCTTCGAGGTCTATCCGCACACCGTCGTCTCGCTCGACTACATCAAGTCGGACCGGCGGCGCAGCGACTTTCTCCGAGCCTGTCCCGAGTTCGTGATCGTCGACGAGGCGCACACCTGCGTGCGGGCGAACACGAACACCCGCCACCAGCGCTACCAACTGCTCAAGGGACTCGCCGAGGCGCGCCCGCCGAGGGGGATCGTGCTCCTGACCGCGACCCCGCACTCGGGCGACGACACGGCCTTCCACAACCTGCTGGGCCTTCTGGACCCGCGTTTCGCGCGGCTGGCCGACACGCCCGAGGGCGACGCGCGCCGGGCGCTCCGCGAGGAACTCGCGCTGCACTTCGTCCAGCGCCGCCGCGGCGACATCGCCGAGTGGAGGGACGACACACGCTTTCCCGTGCGCGAGACCCGGGAAGCCACCTACCGGCTCACCGGCGAATGGGGCCAGCTGTTCCAGCATGTGCTCGCCTATGCGAGGGAGATGGTCCGGCGCGCGGAAGGGGGCACGAAGCTCGAACAGCGCATGTCGTGGTGGGCGGCGCTCGCGCTGCTGCGGTGCGCATCTTCGAGCCCGGCGGCGGCTTCGCTCGCGCTCAGAACGAGGCTGGAGGCCGCCGCCGGGGAGACGGAGGAGGGCCAACTCGCCGATCTCGACCTTGCCGCGCGCGACACGGTCATGGACGAGGCGGACGACGACTCGCTCGGGCTCAGCGAGAGTGTGCCCGCGGGGACGGTGGACGACCGCGAGGGCACCGAGTCCCTGCGGAGACTGATCGCCGAGGCCGACGGTCTCAGGGGTCCCGGCAAGGACCCCAAGCTCAAGGTGCTGAACGGCGAAGTTCGGCGTCTGGTCGATGCCGGGTTTTCGCCCGTGGTGTTCTGCCGCTACATCGCGACGGCGCATTACGTGGGCGAACAGCTGCGGGCCGCGCTCGGCGGGAAGCGGCGAAACCGCCCGCACATCCTCGTGGTGACGGGCGAACTCACACCCGACCAGCGCGAGGAGCGGATCGACGCCCTCGGGGAACTCGACGACGGCGCGACCCCGGTCCTGGTGGCGACGGACTGCCTGTCCGAGGGCGTCAACCTCCAGAAGCATTTCGACGCCGTCGTACACTACGACCTGACGTGGAACCCGACCCGGCACGAGCAGCGCGAGGGCCGCGCGGACCGGTTCGGACAGGCCTCCCCGGTCGTGCGCGCCCTCATGCTCTACGGCCGGGATAATCCGGTTGATGGCGCGGTGCTCCGGGTCATCGTCCGCAAGGCCGAGAAGATCCGAAAGGAACTCGGGGTCTCGGTGCCCACGCCGGCCGACAACAACAAGGTCGTCGAGGCGATCATGCGTGCCGTTCTCCTCCACGCCCGGGCCGATTCCTGGACCGATCAGGGGGAACTCGAACTCGGCCGGACCGAAGAGGAGGTCGAAGCCGCCTGGACGCTGGCCAGGGACAAGATGTCGCGCACCGTGTTCGCCCAGCGGCGGCTCCGGCCCGGCGACGTGTGGCCGGAATGGGAGAGAGCCGTCTCCGCCCTCGGAGGCCAGGAGGACGTGAAGCGCTTCGTGCGCCAGTCCGCGGAGCGCCTCGGCGCGCCGCTCGACCGGCGCGACGGCCACTGGCGGTTTCCCGTGCGCCACCTTCCGCAAACGCTTCAGGATCGCCTCGCCGCCATCGGGTTCAGGGAAACCGTGAAGCTCGCGTTCGACCAGGGCGCTCCGGGAGGCGCAGTCATCACACACCGTGCCCATCCGCTCGTTGCCGTGCTTGCGGACCATGTGGCGGAGCAGGCCCTCGATCGGGATGCACCGGCACCGACTTCGGCTCCGAGGCGCGGGTTCTCTCCGGAAGGCACGACGTACGTGGCGGAGCCCCCGCCCGATTACGGTGAAACCCGGATCGGCACCCGCGCGTGCGCTGCGTTCGCGAGCGGGATCGACACTCGCACGGTCCTCTACCTCCTCCGGCTGCGAAGCCACCTGCGGATCGCGAGGCGCGGCGAGAACGGAGGCGCGCCCGTGAAATCGCTGCTCGCCGAGGAGTGCCTTGGCGTCGCCGTACGTGGCGGGGCCGCACCGGAGCTGCTGTCCGACGGCGATGCCCTGTCGCTGCTCTCGCTGGAGCCGGGCCGCAACATGGCCGACGGGCAGAAGACGCACCTCATCCGGCAGGCCCTCGCCGCCCTCCCGTCCCTCGAACGGGCGTTCGAGCGTCTCGCCCAGGATCGTGCGCGGCAACTGCTTGCGGACCATCGCCGGATACGCGATGCGAGCGACATCCGGGGTGAGCGCTACGATGTGGTACCGGCCCTGCCCGTGGACACCATAGGCGTTTACGTCCTCATGCCCATGGCCGCGCTCTGAAAATGGCTCGCGCACGGCACGGAAGCGGCTTTACGGCTCTCAGGATCGAGGGCGGGATCCTGCCGCCCGAGTTCCTGACCGAGGTGGCCGCCCTACAGGCACCGGGGCAGAGCGGTGCCGATTACGGCCTCTCGAAGTCGCTTTCGATCAAGGATGAGATCGCCAGGTACTGGACGATCGGCACCGACCTGTACTCGCGGTACGCCCGGCGCAGTCCGAGGCGCGACCTCCAGGCGTCCCGGGTGGGCGTGGACGACTGGCTCGTCCCGTTCCTGCGTTCGCTGCTCGGATACGAAGATCTGGCGGCCGCCGGGGACGTAACGCTCGAAGAGCGCGTCTTCAGGCTCACGCACGGAGCCTGCGGCGGCGCGGTTCCGCTGCTTCTGGTGACCCGCGACTTCGACCTCGACAGGGCCGATCCGCGACTGGGCGGCAACGGGCGGCGGCTGGCCCCGCACGCCCTGATGCAGGAATACCTCAACGCCGATGCCGCCGCGCTCTGGGGGGTGATCTCGAACGGGTCCAGGCTGCGCATCCTTCGGGACAACCCGAGCCTCACGCGGCCGTCCTACATCGAGGCCGATCTCGACCTCGTGTTTACCGAAGAGCTGTATCCGGACTTCGCGGCGCTCTGGCTCGCCGCCCACGCAAGCAGGTTCCGGCCCGCGAACGGCAAGCCCTCCGGCTGCATCATCGAGACGTGGCGGACCAAGGCGCACGAGACCGGCGAACGTGCGCGGGAAAACCTCCGCGAGGGCGTCACCGCCGCACTCCGCCAACTCGGGAACGGGTTCCTCGGGCATCCGGCGAACCGTCAACTGCGCGAGGCTCTGGAGGGTGGCAGGCTGACACCGGAGGACTATTTCCAGCAGCTTCTGAGACTCGTCTACCGGATGCTCTTCCTGTTCACCGCCGAGGAACGCGACCTCCTCCACGATCCCGATGCCACCGGCCGTGAGCGCGGCGTCTACGCCGAGGGCTACGCGCTCTCGCGGCTTCGCGAACGCGCACTGAGGCGGCGGCACTACGACCGGAACTCGGATCTCTGGCAGGGACTCCAAGTCACCTTCCGCGCCCTCGCGCGCGGCGCGCCGGGGCTCGGACTGCCGGCCCTGGGCGGGCTGTACCGGGACGACCAGTGCCCGGACCTCGACAAGGCCGCAATCGCGAACGACCACCTTCTCGAAGCCGTGCGCATGCTCGCGTTCTTCCCGTCGCTCTCGGGCCGGAGCCTCGCCCGCATCAACTACCGGGACATGGACACCGAGGAACTCGGGTCGGTCTATGAGAGCCTCCTCGAACTTCAGCCCGTCATCGACGTGCTCGCCTCGCCGTGGCGGTTCGCGTTCGCCGGAGATGCAAGCGGGCAAACGAAGACAAGGGGGTCGGCGCGGAAGCTCAGCGGATCCTACTACACGCCGCCCAGCCTCGTGGGCGAACTCGTGAGGACGACCCTCGATCCCGTGATCGCACGGGCCATCGCCGACCGGCCGGAGGATCCGCGCGCCGCGATCCTCGACCTCCGCGTCCTCGATCCGGCGTGCGGATCGGGGCACTTCCTGCTGGCGGCCGCACGTCGTCTCGCCGCCGAGATCGCGAGCATCGACGCGGACGATGACGCCCCCGACGAGGGGACGCGCCGACACGCGCTCCGCGAGGTCGTGCAGCACTGCGTCTACGGCGTAGACCGGAATCCGCTCGCCGTCGAGCTCTGCAAGACGGCGCTTTGGATCGAGACGATCGAGCCGGGGAAGCCGCTCACGTTCCTCGATGCCCACATCGCTCTGGGCGACAGCCTGATCGGCGTCCTCGATCCCGGGATCCTCGACGACGGGATCCCGGCCGCCGCGTACAAGCCGCTGACCGGAGACGACAAGGGTGTGTGCAGGGACCTCAGGGCGAGGAACCGTTCCGGGGGACAAGGCGACCTGTTCTTCGACGAGGAGGCCATGCTGGAGGTCGCGATAGCGAGCATCGGCCTGGACGCGATGCCCGAGGAGACGCTCGACGACGTGGAGGCCAAGCGCTCCGCGTGGGAGGCGACCGGACTGGACCCAGTCCATGCGCACGAGGCGCTCCGGGCCAGCCTGTTCGCCGGCGCATGGTTCGCGCCCAAGACGCGGCGCACCCTCCAGACCGTGCCGTTGACGGAACACATGCGACAGAAGGATTCGACCGAACTCGGACTGATTGGGGTCGCGCGCCAGACGCGCGATCTGGCAAGCCGACATCGCTTCCTACACTGGCACCTTCGGTTCCCCGAAATCATGCAGGACGGCGGGTTCGACGCCGTGCTCGGCAACCCGCCGTGGGAAGTCCAACAACTCAACGAAGTGGAGTACTTCGCGAGCCGGTCACCGAGCATCGCCGAGCTGGCAGGCGCGAAGAGGAAGAGGGCGATTGCCGACCTTCAAGACGGCAACCCCGACCTCTGGGAGGATTTTCGGAACACGCTCCGTGGATTCGAGGCCCGGAATCAGTATTGCCGAGCAAGTGGACGATACTCGCTCGGAAACTATGGCAAACTGAACAGCTACGCGCTCTTCGCCGAGACATTTCTCCAGTTGATCAACGCGAAGGGGAGGGCCGGGCTCATCTTGCCGACGGGGATCGCGACGGACCATTCTAGGCGGAAGTTCTTCGAGCACGTCGTCAACAGCCGGCGGCTCGCAACTCTGTACGACTTCGAGAACCGGGAGAAGGTGTTTCCTGGAATCGATAGCCGAATCAAGTTCTGCCTGCTCACGCTCGCCGGGCGCGACGATCCCGTGCCGGAGGCCGAGTTCGCGTTTTTCCTCTACCAGGTGG
Source organism: Gemmatimonadota bacterium (assembly GCA_965207805.1). GTDB lineage: Bacteria > Gemmatimonadota > Gemmatimonadetes > Palauibacterales > Palauibacteraceae > Palauibacter. Next base: position 2,104,041 of record OZ242312.1, on the reverse strand, counting down.
AACAACTGAAGGAGCGCGAGCGCCGGTTCACGCTGTCGAGAGAGGACTTCAAGCTCTTCAACCCGAACACGCGTACCTGCCCGATCTTCCGCACCCGCCGCGACATGGAGATCGCCCGCAAGATGTACAGGCGAGCGGGCGTGTTCTGGAAGGAGAAGCGCGGACGCGAGCCCGAGGAGAATCCGTGGGGGGTCAGCTTTCAACAGATGTTCAACATGACGAGCGACTCCGGGCTCTTCAGGACGCGTCAGCGACTGGAGGAGGACGGATGGGAACTGCGCGGCAACGTGTTCGTCCACGAAGACCTCGACGAGCGCTACCTGCCGTTTTACGAGGCCAAGCTGTTTCACCAGTACGACCACAGGTTCGCGACGTTCGACGGGGCCTCGGAAAGGGACATCCGGAACGGAAACGCCCGGCCCATGACGGCGGAGGAGAAGGCCGACCCGGATTCGGTCGTGATTCCTAGGTATTGGGTGCTGGAAACCGAAGTGGCCCAAAGACTTGACAAGGGCGAGAACGGTCTATCTTCGATAGCCAGCCAGCCAGCCAGCCAGCCAGCCAGCCAGCCAGCCAGCCAGCCAGCCAGCCAGCCAGCCAGCCAGCCAGCCAGCGCGCTCCACGAGCTCGCGAAACTGGCCATCAATTCGCTCTCAGGAAGATCACGAACGCCACGAACGAGCGCACGGGAATCTTCGCCATGATCCCGGCAATCGGGCTGAGCGATTCGGGAACGACGATCATGTTTGGGACTGGCTCGTCGTCTTCAGGGACATCGCGAGATCCACAGACCAGAGAACTGCCATCTTCTCCACCATCCGAGGCGTCGCGGTGAGCAACAAGGCTCCGCTTCTCAACATCGATCACGGAGCTTGGCTTCAGGCGCTCCGCGGCATCACAACGGCGACGAATGAGCGTACTCTGATTACATCCGGCCTCTCGGCCGGTGGTGTGGGCAATAGCGCTCCCGTCGTTGATTACGACACGGTGCCTGCGGTCGCCGCCGCCCTCGTGGCTGCAAACATGAACTCCATTCCCCTCGACTGGGCAGCGCGGTTCTCGGTGGGGGGCGTCAACATGAACTTCTTCATCGTCAAGCAACTTCCGGTCCTGCCGCCGGAAGCGTACCTGGAAAAGGCCCGTTGCGGTGGGCGCTGGGTGGAAGTAGTGGTCCCGCGCGTGTTGGAATTGACCTATACGGGTCGCGAACTCCAAGGCTTTGCCGCTGATCTCGGCTGGGCTGAAGAACCATTCCCTTGGGACGATGCGCGGCGGCACCGGCTCCAGAGCGAACTGGACGCGATCTTCTCCCGCATGTACCGGCTGGATCGGAGCGACGTCGAGTGGATCCTCGACGCTCCGCCGCCGAGTTCCTCGTTCCCGTCACTCAAGCAGCACGAGATGAGGCGCTTCGGAGAATACCGGACTCGGCGGTACGTATTGGAAGCATTCGACCAGCTACGGCGTGGCGAGATCCCGGATCTTGGCGAAGGGCCAGGCAGCGACGGGCTGAGCCATCTTCACCCTCCTTTCCCCCGCGAGGACGGAAGAAACGGAACTTAGAGGAGGTTGCAACTCATGGGACTGACCGATCCGCCCGCCATCCGACATTTGGCCGTAGCCTGCGCCCGACCCTACGACGCCGACATAAGTGTTGCCACGGACAACGTCGTGCATTGTACGCTCGGCCACCGACGCTGGGGGAAGCACACGACGGGAATCGCCGACAAGCTGATTCGCAGTCTGCGCGCCGCTCGGATGCCGGAAGAGGTACGCACGCTACCCGCAGCAGTGGCGGAGGTCTGATGGACGGGGTACGCCAGAAGGAAACCGACCGCGAGTTTCAAGAGTGGGTCGACAAGGCACTCGAGCAAGGATTCGCAATGGGGCGGGTATTCGAGCAAGCGCGCGTCATGTTCTTTCTGGTGAAGATCGAAGGCGACGGAGCGCTGGCCGCGCGCCTCTCGAAACACTTGGATTCGGAACCATCCCAACGGGAAAGCGAGGCGGTTCACGGCGCCGTGAAGGACGCATTTCGCGAGCCGCCGGAGGCGTGACATCGACCAGCGACCGCGCGGAAGGACCGCAGCGGCGCGGGCCGGCCTCGAATGGAGATGGCGTCCCACGAAAGTTGTGGGTTGCGGTGGCTCCGGGGTAGACGATCGTCGCCTACCTGCCCCCTGCTATCTTATGGGACGCCTATAGACAGCCGAGCCCACCGCGACACGACGCGCAGGTTGCTCCGAGCCTTCGAGAGAACCGAATGAAGACTGACATCGGGATATGGCAGATCGACCCCACCTCGCAAGCCGGAAGCAGGCTCGATCTCACCGAGAAGGTGGAGACGGAAGAGATGCTGGAAGCCGTCTTGGTTGCGAATCCCGAGATGCTGATGCGTGGACTCACTCTGGTCGGCAGACAGGTTCCGGTCGAGACCGGTTTCATCGACCTGCTCGGAATCGACGAGGACGGTCGCCTGGTGGTCTTCGAGCTCAAGCGCGAGAGGCTCACGAGGGCCGCCGTCGCGCAGATCTTGGACTACTGCACGTACTTGGAGACCCTGCCGGACTCGGAGATCGGAACGCTTGTGGCCGAACGATCCGGCAAGGACGGGATCGAGAAGATCGGAGACTTCGACGATTGGTATGGAAGTCAGAGCGGAGAGTCCATCTGGCCGGTGCGGATGGTCCTCGTCGGCCTCGGGCTCGATACGAGCGCCCACCGAATGGTCTCCTACCTTGCGGACAGGGGTGTCGACATCAGTCTGGTCACCTTCCACGGTTACGCGCACGGCGGTGGTATGCTGTTGGCCAGGCAGGTAAGAACGGCCGACGATCCTCGACCGCCGTCCGGCGGCCCTCCACGGGCTTCCGACCTGAATCGGAAGGCCGCCGAGCACGGAGCGGCAGGGATCTGGAAGGATGCCCGTGAGTCACTGGACTACAGCGTCCGAACATACCACACGAAATCCGGCATCACCTATTTGCAACGGAACACCACACTGCCCGACGACGTGGGTGTCCGCGGGTCGCATGCGGTGACGATCGACGAACCGGGGACGATACGGATCACGTTCTATCCGGCGGCCGTCGATCTGTGTCATGACGAGTTCGAGCGGCTGAAGGGTGAGATTCCATTCCAAGCCGAGAAGCCGCCGAACGCGCCTGCGACCCGTCGCGCTCCGAATCAGTGGTATTGCCGCCTCGACGAGGACGGATGGCAGGCCGGCAGGGCTCGCCTCATTGAGTTCGTGAGGGCTGTGGAAGACGCTTGGCGCGCGCACGAGCGGAGGATGGCGGACGAATCGGGAGGCGGGCTGGCGGCCTCTTGATGCCGACGGCGACAACTCCGACCTGTGCGGTAGCCAGAACCCGCCTTCGCCGTCTGCGAATGCGGCTGCAGAAGCCCCAATCGACCTGGCGGGGGGCCGACCCCGGCGGGTGGGGGCGGGCTCCGGATGCGCCAGTGGACGCACTTTTTCCATTATCCGCGCGTTTCTCGGCGGAACCGGAGCAGGAAATGCGATCGAAATGCGAAGTTCGCATTCCCGCGCGCGTTTTCGGAGAGCAAGCGGTACGATTTGCGCGCCTCTATGCCTTCGCGGCCCTGTATCCGATGAACGCCATGGCGCGGCCGAGACGTTCGACCGGAGTCGTGGAGGAAAAATGAGGCCCTTGGTGAGCCGGGGTCTTATTGGGGTCTATTGGGGGTTCCATTGAGGTCTTGCTCGTCCTTCGACCCCGGCGAGGACGAGGAGTTGCGGCGGAGGGAGGCCGTTCGTCGAATGCCGAGGACGAAACGCCAAATCCTCGGCGGACGGCTTCAGGCGCTTGCCATCGGCGGGAGGCTCTCCAGGAAAGCCCACGCGATGCACTGCTCAAGCTCCGCCAGCCATTCGAAGGCCTCGCCGTGGACGGCCAGCGCCGGTAGCAAGCCCATAATCACCCACGGGCGATCCGGCAGGTGGTCGAGGAAATCGCTCGGGCCGCGTTCTGCGCTCATCCAAGGGACTGCCGCCACGGTCTCGCGCCATGCGCGCCGCGGGCCGTCGCCACCGCCTTCCGCCACCGCCAGCACCGCGACGGGCTGGTCGTCCGGGGCGACGATGCGAGCCTTCAGGACGCGCGGGCCGTGCTCGTGCGCGAGCACGTGCAGCCGCCACGGATCGTCCCGATGCCGCAAGGGCGCGGGGGTCTCGAATGCGCCCGCCCCCGCGATCAGCAGTCCGTACGCGCGCGTCATGCTGTCGGTCATGCCGGAGCAATCCGATTCGCGGTAGTACGCCGTGTTCGCGTTCCAGTGTTCAACCCTCATGCCATGTCACGTCAGGCTCCCCAGACCGTGATCCGGGCGTCTCCCCGGTCCCGCTCCTCCCGGTAGATCCTCTCCGACCAGCTTCTGCCTGGGCGCATGTCGAACACGACGAGATGACCCGCGTCCGTTCCGCTGATGTCCATGTAGCGCTTCGTCTGTTCGAGTCCCTGCTCGACCGTCCGCGACATGGAGTGCCCTTCCTTTACGAGCTTGCACTCGACGACGATCCGATCCTCCCGTCCTCCGTCCCGGGGCCACACGACCAGCAGGTCCACCCGGCGGCTACCCAGCGCGTACTCGCGCTCGATCCGTCCCGTGGCGTTCACGACGCGGTGCAGAAACGCCTGAAGCACCAACTGCGGACCGGCCTCCGTGTACTGCGCGCGCCGGATCCAGTGCTCGGAGTTCTGCCGGAAGAACTTCTGAAAGGCGGCAAGCAGGCCGTCCATGTCCAGACTCCCCTCGGAGCGCACGTACCATGCGGTCTCCTGGGGCGAGATTTCGTGCTGAAGCACCGAGGTCAACTCGCGCGGCAGCACCTCGCCGTAGATGGGATTCGCCACACGCAGCGTCCGGCCCGGCGCGACCAGCCCGAGGTCCCGCACGTACTCGAAGTCACGGTCACTGTACTCGGCGTCCCCGCCACCCAACAGGGGCTCGATCACCCGGCGCACGCGGGGCTCGCGCAGCTTGTCCGCCAACTGGTCAAGATGCGTGTCCCGCCGAAGGATCAGCGCCTCGCGTGCGACGAAGACATCGTTCGCCGTGAAGGGTTCCCGGGGCTCCCTCGGCACCCCCGCCGAGAAGCACATCTCCAGCGCGAGCGCGTTGACCAACCAAGGCTGTCCGCGGGTCTGCTCCCACACGGCCCTGAGCGCCTGCGGCGCGAACTCCTGGCCGGTCGCCTCGGTGTGCTGTCCGAGCAGTTCCGCGACTTCCGACTGGGTGAAATCGCCAAGACGGAGCGATTTGGCCTTGATGTTGAAGGCGCTTCCCCCGGTGATCACCTCCTTCTCGGAACTCGCGTGAATCCGGTAGTCGCGCACGTCCCGCACCCCGCACAGAATCACGCTCTGCGGAAACCAGGAGGGACGATGAGAGTAGCCCGCCCGCAGTTGTCGCAGCACCGACACCAGCGAATCGCCCACCATCGCGTCGATCTCGTCGATCAGCAGGACCAGCGGCGATGAGGCGGCCCTGGCCCACGTTTCCAGCAATGTGCCCAAGACGGCGTGGGGCCGGCGATTGGTGTCCATCATGTCCGCGGTATCGGCCGTGGCATGATCGTTCAGCGCATATCTGGCTTCCCGGGCGATTTGAGAAGCGATTGCCCCCATCGCTTGCCCCACGTTCTCCCGCGCCGTCTGCGCGGGCTCGACATTGATGTAGGCGCAGCGGTAGTCGCCCTCACTTCCGCCGTTCAGAAGGTCGCGAAGCGCCAGCAGCGCTGTCGTCTTGCCGGTTTGCCGGGGAGCGTGCAGCACGAAGTAGCGCTCGTCCCGGACCAGGCCGAGCACTTCGGTCAGAGCGAGGCGGTCCAGCGGCGGGATGTGGTAGTCGAGCGTGGGCCGGATCGGGCCCGCGGTGTTGAACTTTCGCATGGGAATAAACGTGGTCGCGCTGCGCGGGACGGGCAAGCGAACCTAGTCGATCACGTCAGCCTGCCCTCCGATACCCTCGCGAAACCCGGTGTCCGGCAGCATCGGTTGCCCGTATCGACCCTCCCAAACGTCAGCCGACGTCGTGCTGTTTGATCCAGTCGCGTAAGGCGTGGTCGATCCGCGTCTGCCAGCCGCGACCCCCAGCGCGAAAATGGTCGATGACCTCCTGGGACAGCCGGATGGTGGTCGATACCTTCGGTCGCGCCTTTGGGGGACGCCCCCGACGGACGGGCGCTTTGGCGAACTTCTCGGGCCAGCCGTCCTTCGAGAGATCGGGAGCGGTGTCGGCGTCAAGACCTCGGGCCGAAGAGCCGTCGTTCTCGTTCATTGGCCCTCCTCATGCTGATGATCCTCTGTGCTTCGTCGCGGCGTGTCCAGACGAGTACGACCATCGCTTCGTCCAAGAAGCGTACCTACTTCGACCGACCAGCGGCGCTTGGGAACGCCGACTACCGGGCACTGTTCGATATCGACCGCCACGGTGCCTTGCGCGAGTTGCGTCGGCTCGTGGACCTCAAAGTACTGGCCAGCAGGGGGGCGGACGCGGCACCCGTTGCGTGCTCACCATCCCCCCCGAGTGACGATTTGCGCAGCTTTACGTCCCATGTGCGCGGCACCTAAAGCAATGTGCTGTGGGCACTTCGCCGGATTATGCGCGCAGTCGCTACCCGATATGCGCGCCGAATGCCGGGGTGGTCCCTTCGACCGTTCACTCCCCGTTCGGCGAGGCACTGACCTACCGGCCATGACCGCGCTCGATCTCCTCGCCAGGGCCATCCGCGCCAAGTCCGGCGTGTCCGGGGCCATGGTGCGTCCAGCCGCCATCCGGTGGACGGACGCCAATCTAGGGACTGGCGCCAACTCTTCCCCGCCGTGCGTGCGCGCGTCCCGGAGCTGCTGGTGCTCGGCAACTACCGACTGGATGACCGCACTGGCCCCGCCATCTGGCTGCGCTGCGTGATCGACGGAAGGATCCAACTCCCGGATGTCCCCGACGACCGCCCTCCGGTCGTCTATCTCCCAGGGATCGAGCGGGGACAGCTTCGCGCGGGCGAGGACTGTCCCGAACATCTCCGGCCGCTCGTCGAACTCCTGTACCGGGGCGCGGCCTGGCACCATTCCAGCGGACGCGACGGGAGCGCGCGCGCGTTCCTCACTCTTCGCGCCGACGGTGTTGCCGCAGGCCCCGGCCCCGACATCGCGGGCGATTCGGGACACGGGAGGCGCTGCTGCGCGCCATCGGGGAGGTCGCGCAAACCCCCTTGAGAGAGCAGCGGGACCGCCGCCTCGACGCCTGCGCCTTCAACCGGATTGCCGGCGTGGAGATCGAGCGCGACATCCTGCGCTGGCTGGTCCAAATGCCTGCCATTTGGCCCCGCTTTCCGTCCGAATCGGTGCGACAGACTCAAATGCGAGCCAGCGGCAAGAGTGGCAGATCGTGCACTCCCAGTTGAACTTAGGAGATCTCTTGCCGCGATTTCACATCGCGTCTTGAGGGATTTGGGAGCAGGGGGTCGCCGGTTCAAATCCGGCCGCCCCGATTGAACCTGGCAGTCCGTGGCAAGCGTTCTCAAGGTCACCCTTCGCCGATGACGGGCTGCACGACCGGCGCGTGGAGGAACGTCGCGGAGATGAAGCGGCTCCGCCAGACTTGTCTGCCCCTTCACGGCTCTCCGTCCCGGTCCCGCAGGACTTCCCTTTCGATCCATCCCCTGGCCCGCCGGATCGCCTTCGCTCGATGGCTCGTCGCCGTCTTCACCGCGGCGGGCAGTTCGGCGTACGTACGGTTGTGGCCCTCCGGCACGAAGAGAGGGTCGTAGCCAAAGCCTCCCGAGCCGCTCGGCCGGCTTGCGATGCGGCCCCGCACGATCCCCTCCACGACTTCGTGGCGCAGATCGTCCGTCAGCGCGACCGCGCAGCGATAGTGGGCCCCGCGGCGGTCTTCCCCCACGCTCTTCAACTGCTCGAGCAGCCAGCGGTTGTTCGCTTCATCCCGCCCCCAGCGCGTGACGCGGTCAGGCGGCGCGAAACGCCGGGTCCGCACGCCCGGGCCGCCGCCGAGGGCGTCCACGCAGAGGCCGGAATCGTCCGCGAGCACGGGGAGGCCGGACCGCCGGTGAAAGTACTTCGCCTTTGACAGGGCGTTGCGCGCGAAGGTATCGAAGGGTTCGAGGTCGTCCTCTTCCTCGTGCTCGGGAAGGCCGAGATCCGCCGGGCCGAGCAGCCGGACGGGAAGGTCGGCGAGGAGGCCGCGGATTTCGCGAAGTTTGTGGGCGCTGCGCGTTGCGACGAGGACCGGAGGCCGGTTCAGTCCGCCCAAAGACTCTCCGCTGCGAGACTCTCCGCGAACTCCGGATAGACCTTCCACAGGTATCCGCCCATGACGAGTGCCGCGAAGACGTTCCCGACCAGAATCGACCACCAGGCGAGCTCCTCGAGAATCCAGCCGCCCAGCATCGCGACCATGGCGACGAAGAACACCTCGAAGACGACGAACAACACGATGATGCCGAGGGCCAGCGGCGGGAACCTGGACACCTGCCTCGCGAGGCCTGAGACCGCGACGCCGAACAGCACGAAGAACGCGAAGTGGGCAAGCGTGTACCCGGCGATCGGCGCGAACGAGATCTCGACCGCGGCGGGCGTGGGGGCGCCGCGGAAAAGGACCGTCGCCAGGGCCGCTGGCGTATAGAGGGGCTGTCGCAGAATCGTGTCGATGATGAGGAACCACAGCGCGACGACGAGGGCCCCGAGGAGCCCCGCGTAGATGCCGTGCCGCGTCACCCGGTGCGTCCGCAGGAAGTTCATCATCCCCACGATGCCGGGTTCGGAACTCACCCAGTGCATGTGGGTGAACATCACGACCCCGGCAAGCGCGTTGCCGAAGAAGACGGCCGGCCATCCCGGCGCGGACATCACGAGCCCGGCAGGCGCCCGGATGAGTCCGAGGTAGAACGCGAGCGAGCACACGAAGAGCCCGTACAGGGCGCCAATGAACACGTTGCGGGGGAGGCCCGCCCACTGAACGAGCGCCGCGGCCAGCATCCCGAGCCCGGCCCAGGCGGTGAAGTGAATGAGGGTGAAGCCCGCGACGATCCCGGTCGTGGGCTCGACCTCCGCGCGGCTGATGATCGCCCCCCAGAGGAAGGCCGGAGTCTGCAGCGGGGTCCCCTGCCCGAGGTCGTAGAAGTAGAAGAGCACCGCGAGGACGAAGCCGCCCAGCAGCCCACCGACGAGCCCCGCCCGGATCCTGCGCCTGAGGGTCAGCATGCGGAGTCCGGGTCGGCCGCGCGGGCCGCCTCCCATTTGCGCTGCTCTTCCAGGGCTCTCTCGACCTCCCGCTGCCGTTGACGGCGGCGGGCCCGGAAAATCCCGCCCCCGATCACGACGAGAAGCAAATAGGGCATCGCCGCCATGAATACGAACATCAGGAGGTAACCCGCCTGTTCGTCCGGCGTATGCTGCATCTGCGGGGCCGCCGCGAGGGCGGCGAAGGTGTTCAGCACGGCTGCTACAGCTTGTCGAGGACGAGCACCGCCATCAGCAGTGGAAGATACAGAATCGAGGCCCGGAACAAGCCCCGGGCGTTGGCCGGCGTCGCGGCGCGTGCGAACCGGAACGCGGTCCACAGGAAGCATCCCCCGAGGACGAGCGCGACTGCGAAGTAGACGACGCCCGTGAGGCCGAGAACGCTCGGGAGCAGGCTCACGGGGATCAGGGTGAGCGCGTAGAGCAACGCCTGGTGACGCGTCTGCCGGCCCTCGAAATCGCCGACGGAGAGCATGCGAAGCCCCGCCGCCCGGTAGTCGTCGCGGAGCAGCCACGCCAGCGCGAGGAAGTGCGGCAGCTGCCAGACGAAGAGGATCGCGAACAGCGCCCAGCCGCCGGGCCCGAACTGCCCGGTGGCGGCGGTCCAGCCACCGAGGATCGGCAGCGCGCCGGGCACCGCGCCCACCACGGTGGAGAGCGAGTGCACGCGCTTGAGTGGCGTGTAGACGAAGTCGTAGGAGATGAAGGTGGCGAGCGCGAGGCCCGCCGTGATCGGATTGACCGCGACCCACAGCCAGACGATCCCCGCCGCGGCCAGGGTCCCGGAGACGACCGCGGCCGGCGGCGCCGCGATCCGGCCGGCCGGCAGGGGCCGCGCACGGGTTCGCCCCATGAGCGCATCCACATCCCGTTCCAGCACCTGGTTCATCGCGCTCGTCCCCGAGGCGACGAGCGCCACGCCGGCCATGGCGTGCGCGAACACGGCGAGGTCGAAGCTCGCCGCGCCGAGGAGGAAGCCGGCGGCCGCGCTCGCGACGACGAGCGCCGTGATGCGCGGCTTCGTGAGCTCCACATACGAGGGGAGCGTCCCGCGAATCGAGTGGACCCCTCTCGAGATCCCGTCGAGCGGGATCCGGGCCTTCAGAAGACTCCCAGCCTCCACGGCGAAGTCGGGCCTACACGTACTCCATCATGATCGCGACGATCATGATGGCCACGGCCGGAAGCGGCGCCAGCGCGACGAGCCGCAGGCGGTTGGGCTCGAATTTCAGGTGCATGTAGTACAGCGCGACGAGGAGCGCCTTCCAGACGGCCATGATGAGCAGCGACACCACGATCATCCACTTCGGGATCGCCAGGAAGGCCACGAGCACCTCGAGAATCGTGAGGATGGCCAGGTACAGCCAAATGAGCATGTACTTCGGATGCTCGTGCGCATGATCGTCCGCGGCGCTCGCCGCGTGTCCTCCGGCTTCACTCATTCGTTCGCTCCGTAGCTCTCGGCGCCGACCGGCCCGGCGCGGCCAGGTGTCGACACTAAATCAGGTATACGATCGTGAACAGGATGATCCACACGAGGTCGACGAAGTGCCAGTAGAGCCCCAGCACCTCGATCCCGTGCGTGTTGTCCGCCCCCCAGTGCCCCCGCCAGGCGCGGATCGTCGCCCACGCGAGGCAGATCACGCCGAGCAGGACGTGGAAGCCGTGAAAGCCCGTCATGGTGAAGAACGTGGCCCCGTACAGTCCGGCCGCGGGCGTGAACCCGTGGCTCCCCTGCCAGGACTTGTGTAGCACGAGTTCGATGTACTCGTAGACCTGCACGCCGAGGAAGGTCGCCCCGAGCAGGGTCGTCGACAGGAGCCAGAGCTTGATCCCCCTCTGGTCGCCCTCCTGCGCGGCCGCGAATGCCTTCACCATCGTCACCGAACTGCAGATGAGGAGGAAGGTGTTGAACGCGGTCACCGGGACGTTCAATACGTCGCCGGGTTCCGCCCACGTGTCGGCGGCTCCGAACCGGAGCACGACGTACGAGCCGATGAGGCCCGCGAAGAACATCACCTCCGAGCACAGAAACACCCACATTCCCACCTTCTGGGTGTAGACATCGAGTCCTCTCTCGGGGACCCGGCCTGCGGTCGCGGCGTGTACCATCTCGTCAGTTCCCTTCCAAGCGATTTAGTGGCATGCGATTCAGTGGCTTCCGGCGGCCGGGCTCACGACATCCGGCCGTTCGTTCTGCGCCAGCCAGTCCTTGTCCTCCACATCGGGGTGGCTGTACTCGTGCGGACCGTGGTAGACGACCGGGATCTCCTCCCAGTTGCCGTGCTTGGGCGGCGAAGGCGTCTGCCACTCCAGCGTCGTCGCGTTCCACGGGTTCGCCCCGGCCTTCTTACCCTTCTTGAGGCTCCAGAAGAAGTTGAACGCGAACAGGAAGCCGGACGCGAAGAGCCCGAACGCGGCCCACGAGATGAGCGCGTTCGTGTCCTCGATCCCCTGCAGGTGCGCGTAGCCGGTGGAGTCGTAGATGCGCCGCATCATCCCCACCATCCCCACGCCGTGCATCGGGAAGAAGACCACGTTGAAGAGGACGAAGGTGAGCCAGAAGTGGATCTTGCCCATCGTCTCGTCCATCATCCGGCCGAACATCTTCGGATACCAGAAGTAGATTGCGCCGAAGAGCGCGAACAGGCTTCCGCCGAAGAGCACGTAGTGGATGTGGGCCACGATGAAGTAGGTGTCGTGGATGTAGATGTCGACCGGCGTCGAGGCCATGAAGACGCCCGACAACCCTCCGATCGCGAACATCGCCACGAACCCGATCGCGAACAGCATGGCCGAGTGGAGCTGGAGGTTCCCGCGCCACATCGTGCCCATCCAGTTGAACGTCTTGATCGCCGAGGGCACGGCGATGAAGAGCGTCGAGACCGTGAACGTGAGCCCCAGCATCGGGTTCATCCCGCTCTGGAACATGTGGTGGCCCCACACGATGAAGCCGAGGAAGGCGATCGAGACGAGCGCCAGCACCATCGCCCTGTACCCGAACACCGGCTTCCGCGACCCTACCGAGAGAATCTCGGACGTGAAGCCCATGGCCGGGAGGATGAGGATGTAGACCTCCGGGTGACCGAAGAACCAGAACAGGTGCTGCCACAGGAGCGGCTGCCCGCCGCCTTCGGGCAGGAAGAAGCTCGTCCCGATCGTCTGGTCGAAGACGAGCATGATCCCGGCCGCCGACAGCACCGGCATGGCGAGGAGCGCGAGGATGGCCGTGATGAACAGCGACCAGATCGTGAGCGGCATGCGCATCCAGGTCATGCCGGGCGCGCGCATGTTGATCGTCGTCGTGATGTAGTTCACCGAGCCAAGGATCGAGGAGAGCCCGATGAAGACGAGCGCCGCCAGCCACATGATCTGGCCCAGGCCGACGCCCGACAGGTCGGGACGGGCGCTGAGCGGAGCGTACAACGTCCAGCCGGCCCCCGCCGCGCCGCCGATGACGAAGAAGCTGGCGAGGGTGAGGATCCCGGCCGGCACCATCAGCCAGAAGGAGAGCATGTTGAGCCTCGGGAACGCCATGTCGTGCGTCCCGAGCTGAAGCGGGATGAGGTAGTTCGCCCACACGCCCACCAGCATCGGCATGATGGCGAGGAACACCATCACCGAACCGTGCATCGTGACCAGGGCGTTGTAGAACTCGGGCAGGATGTACCCGCTCGCCACCATGCTTTCCGGGAAGATCCCGCCCAGCGGCAGCTCGCCCCGCGCCGGCCACGCGATCTGGTATCGCATGAGCATCGCGAGCAGTCCCCCGATCATGAGGAAGAAGAGCGTGTAGATCAGGAACTGGATCGCGATGACCTTGTGGTCGGTCGAGAAGATGTACTTGCGCAGGAACGACTGTTCGTGTTCCTCGTGCAGGATCGCCTGCCCCGTCGCCTCCGCTACGATCGTCGCCATATCAGCCTTTCTCGATCACTGGGCGGTCGCCTGGCCGGCCTGCCAGGCGTCGAAGTCCGCCGCGCTGTGCACGGTTACGCTCGCCATCATGTAGTAGTGGCCCAGGCCACATAGCTCGGCGCACGCGATCTCGAAGTCCCCGGTCTGGGTCGCGTCGAACCACACCGGGATGGTCATGCCCGGCACCGCGTCCTGCTTCACTCGCAGTTCGGGGATGAAGAAGGAATGGATCACATCCTCGGATTCGAGCAGGATCGTGATGTCCTCGTTCACCGGGAAGTGGAACTGGTTGCGGACCGTGAAGTCATCACCCGTGCCCAGCGTCCGGTCCATCCCGGGATAGGTGATGTTCCACTCGAACTGCTTGCCCACGACGAGGAACTCGAGCGCGTCCTCCGGCCGGTTGGAACTCCCCTTGATGTCGTCCCAGACCATGGCCGAGTAGGCGCCGAGGATCGCGATGATGATGGCCGGGATCACCGTCCAGATGATCTCCACCTTGTTCGATCCGTGCGTGTAGTACGCCCTTGCTCCTTCACGTCCGCGATACTTGAGGCAGAACCAGAGAATTCCCCCCTCCACGAGGAGGAAGGCGATCCCCGTGATGACGAGGATGATCCAGAACAGCTGGTCGATCACAATGCCGAATGTCGAGTAGTTCGGGGGCAGCGCCCAATCCACGAGCTATCTCCTTCCAAGTGACCCCTTCAAATGAACGGAACGCGGCGGGACCGGCCGGCGCGCGGGCCGCCGGTCCCGCCCCTCGCGTTACTGCGTGCGCTCCACCCGGATGCGGTCGGTGCCGTGCTTGATGACGAGCGCGTCACCCATGGGGACATCGGCGCCCATCATCTCGCCGCTGTAGTCGAACGACGCCTCGGCCGTGCCACCCGCCGTGACGGTCACGCTCGCGGTCATCGTGCCGAACTCCTCGTGCCACGCCGTCAGCGTGTAGTCACCGGCGGGGACGTTGGCGATCGAGTAGCTCCCGTCGGCGCCCGTCACCGCGAAGTACGGGTGATCGACGACGCCGATGTACGCCTGCATCCAGCCGTGCACGTCGCAGCGTACCGGCACCATCACCTCCGCCACCTGGAAGCGCTGCGTGCTCGTGATCCCCGCCCGGGGCTGGCTGATGTTGAAGCCGCGGTTCTCGGTCGGGGTGGCGTTGATGTTGTGGAGCAGGTTGTCGCTGTTCGAGATCTCGATGTCCTGCCCGCTCTGCACGCCGAGCACGTGCGGCGTGTAGCGGCAGTTCACCTGGTCGAGCGCAGCCGCGCCCGACGCGGCCGGCGCCCCGGACACGCCCTCGCTCAGGTAGACGAACACGTTGGCGAGGCCACCGTCCGACACGAGGACGTTCTGCGCCATCGGGCCGTCGGCACCGTAGCCGGCGGCGCAATCCTCCTCAGCCGACATGTCGATGGCCTCCATCGCCGGAGCCATGCCGCCGAAATTGGCCATGCCCGAGATGGTTCCCACCGTGGACGGATCCACCGCGGCAGCGGCCGGCGCCGCTTCGCCCGCGTCGTCCGCTGCACCTTCGGACGATCCGCCCCCACCACACGCGGCCATCGCTGCGGCGGCCAGCAGGGCGGCCGAGCGGTTCCAGAAATGCGATCGCATTTGACTTACCTCCGTACGAGAAGCTGTTGCGCTGTTAGCTGTTGAGAGCCCTCCCCCATGGCTTCGTCAATCCCTCCGGCGGTCCTGGGCCCGGCGCACGAGAACGAGACCGAAGGCCCCCGTCAAGAGCATGGCCAGCAGGGGCGTCACGACGACCGTGCTGGATGCGGGAGGTTCGAGGAGAATGTAGTACCACGTACTCACGGAACTGCGCTTTCCGACCTCGGCGCTGGACCCGTCCCACGCCTGGAAGGCGATGGGCATCGGGGTCCCCTCCGCGAAGTCGAGACCGTCGCTTTCGACTTCGATTGGGCGGCGAACGTAGAGCGTCCAGCGGCCCTCCTCCCACGTCGCCTCTCCCGTTACGGGGTCCTCGGAGAGCGGTTCGATGGAGTCCAGCCCGCGGCCGCGTCCCGCGCCGACACCGGTCTCCGAATCCCACGTCCACAGGTAGACCGGCTCCCGCGCATCCCCCATGAGGAAGTAGGGCCGGTCGGTGCCTTCCGGCGGTTCGAATGGGAACTGCAGGAGCACCGCGTCCGGAGGCCGCGCGGTCGGTGCGCCGGCGCTGTCGAGGGCAATCGGCTCCGCTCCGTCCAGATCGAGCGCGGCCGCGATCTTGTTCTGCCACTCGTCCCAGTTCGGGTCCGGGCTGTTCGATGGGTCGTTCCACTGCACGCGCAGCGCGATGTCGTTCCCGTCGTGAAGTCCCTGGACCCAGAGCCCGTCGACCGTCGGCGCGAAGTTGCGCGGCACCTGGACGACCTGGCCGGAGAGCGGGAAGTAGAAGGCCTCGACGCCCGCCCATGCCTCCTCGCCGCCGTCGGCCGGGAGCCCGCCTTCGGCACGGCCCACGCGGATCACGTCCCGCAGCGGCGGCATCTCGCGCGGTCCGAACGAGGCGAGGTAGTGCGCGAGCTGCCAGACCTCATCGGGCGAGACGACGCCCGAGTTCATGGCGTCGATCGCCGACGGCATCGGCGTGCCGTCCAGTCCGGTCAACATCCGGGTGTGCATGTCCTCGACGCTGCTGCCGCCGTTCAGGACCCATGCCTCCGTGAGGTCGGCCGCGCGAATGGGGAGCCCCCTCCAGTCCTCCAGCGTCGGCGCCGAGGTCCCGTCGCCGCGCCCGGACAGGCCGTGGCATTCCTCGCACAGCATCGTGAGATACGCTGCCGCCCCCGCCTCGATCGCCGCGGGGCCGCCGCCCGGGTCGGACCCGAAGTCCAGCGGTTCCGGCGCCGGCCCCTGGGCGAAGAACCTCGAGAAGCTCTTCAGGTAGACGATGACGTCGTCGATCTCCTGGTCCGTGAGATTGGGCCAGCCGGGCATCGTCGTACCGGGGAGCCCGTTCTCGATCGCGAACCGGATGTCCGCGTCCGTCGGGAGCTGTCCGCTCCCGGTCGTCCGGACCTGGTAGAGCGCCTGCGTGAAGTCCCGCGGCCTGGGCAGCATCGAGGCGGCGGCAGAGCCATCGCCCTGGCCGGTCTCGCCGTGGCATTCCGCGCACCAGCGGTCGTACACGACCTTGCCCGCGGCGGCCGCGTCTTCCTGCGCCGACAGCGAGGGCGCCGCACATACGGCGACGATGGCGAGTCCGGCCAGCGCGAGCATTCCGAAGGCCTCGCGTCGGAGCGCCCTCATTCGTGGCCCCCTTCCCCTTCTTCCTCCCAGGTGCGCGGCGTGAACCCCGTCTGGTCGTAGAGATAGAGGATCGTCGCCCAGATCTCGTCCTGCTCAAGGATCGTCTCCCACGCCGGCATGGCCGAATCCCACGGGGTCCCTTCCCGCGGAAGGCCGGGGCCGCCCTTGACGATGCGCCAGAACACGTAGCTCTCCGTGAGCTGCGGCAGGTTGCCTGAACTCGTGAAGTCCGCGGGGACGGGGTTGAAGGCCGGCGCGTAGTGTCCCTGTCCGTCGAGCAGGTCGCCGTGGCAGGGCACGCAGTTGCGAACGTAGATCCGTTTCCCGACCGCCAGGTGCTCCTCCAGGGAGCCTTCCTCGTGCAGCGGATTCTCGAGCCCCGTGAGTTCGATCGTCTCGCCACGGAAGGTGAGCTGGTTCGGCGGCGCCGGGTGTACGGCGCGCAGCGTAGCCGGTGCGGCGTAGCTCGGCTTCACCCGCTCGTAGGCGAGCCAACCGATGAGGACCGGAAGCGCGACCATGAGGATCCCCCGCAGCGTCTTCCGATCGCGCGCGACCATCGTTTCGCGGATCGGCTTCTTGAAGCTCTTCCAGCGCGCCTCGTCCGCGCTCATGTAGAGGACGATGCCCACCAGGACGGTCAGCATGTATTGCAGGATGACCGAACTCGGCACGGGCGCGCTCGCCACGCCGATCACCGGAAGCACGTATCCGATCACCCACTCGAACGCCACGTACGACACGACGATGACGATCGCGCCCTGCCAGAACGGATGGGACAGGTAACGCTTCATCGGCTACCTCCCGCGCTGTCGGGCGGGACTTCCGCCGCGTCGCCGGGAGCCTCCGCGCCGGCGCCCGAGCCGCCCACGAAGAAGTCCACCAGCACATCGAGCTCCACCGGCGACATGAGATCGCCGAAGATCGTCGGCATCGTCCCGGCGAAGGCCGAGTATTCCTCGTTGATCGTCGCCATCGGATCCACGATCCCCTCGAGGACGACGGCGGGATCCTGTCCCCGCAGTTCCTCGAAGGGGGGGGCGACCATGCCGCCCTCCCCGCCGAGCGCGTGGCAGGCGAGGCAGCCCTGCGCCGTGATCAGCGCGACCGCGTCGACTTGGCTCGGATCGGTGACGGCGACGGGGGGCGGCGCGGACGCGGCCGCGTCGTCGGCCGCCAGCGCCGCGGCGAAGTCGTCCGCGTTCACCGTGATCTCGCCGCCCTGCGACTCCAGGAAGGCGACGAGCGTCCACAGCTCGGCCTGCGACGACACGATGCTCTGATCGATCATGATGGGGTCGAAGCCCTCCACGATGTAGGCCGTCGGGTTGACCAGAGACTCCCACAGGTAGTCCTTGCAGCTTTGCCCCGGTACGCGCGTGGCGCACACGCCGCCCACCACCCCGAGGAGGTCCGGAGCGCGCGTGCCGAGGCCGTGGCACGCCGTGCAGCCGCCCGCCCCGGCATAGATCTCCTCGCCGATCGCCGCCAGTTCCTCCGGCGGCATGTCCGCGCTGAGCACGATCTCCCTGGGGACCGCCGACTGCACCTGCGGGATCACGTTCGCCACGAAGGTGAACACCGCCAGCGTCGCCACGACCGTGAACAGGATCTTCAGGTTCGTCATCTACTCTTCCCGTCCTCGCACCACCGTCCTCGCGTCCCCTTCCCGGCCATCGCTAGTCCACGTCGCCGAGGGAAGGCGCCGGCACCGGATCGCCGCGCGCGGCACGCCCCTCCTGCCCGGCCTTCACCTTCGCCTCGGCTTCCTGGTACACGGAGCGTTCCGCGAGGCCGCCGAGCCAGAATATGAGGCCGACGAGCGCGAAGAAGATGAGCACGCAGATGCTGATGATCGTCGCCGCCGGCCCGAGCGCCGGCGTGAACGCCTGCTCGCTCGTGTCCCGGATCACTTCGTAGACGTGCCAGTGCTGCCGGATCCCGCTGCGCGCGAAGCCCATCAGCCCCATGAGCCAGGTGAACGTAACGGCGAGGATGAGGAGCGCGTACTGCGACCGGTCCGGCATCCGGCCCCACCGGATCTCGCCCCGGGACTTGGCGCCCCGGAGCATCGCCATATCGATCCCGATGACGAACAGGATCGTCGCCAGGACCGCGAGCACCTGGTAGACGGAGAAGCCGATCCGCACGATCGCGGTCACGAAATAGCCGTACACGCCGTAGAACACGACGACGACGGCGCACAGCGCGAAGGCCGCCCCCTGCAGCATCGTCCCCGCGCGGGCCCACGGCACCACGGGATCCTTGTTCGCCCTCCGGTACATGAGGAAGGAGAGGAATGTCGTCAGAATCATGAGGTTGACGGCCGTGTTCTTCGCGCTCATCACCCCGAGCACCTGCAGGAACGGGTGCCGGATCCCTCCCATGGCCGCGATCTCGTCCCGGTCCGCGATCATCGTGTTCGGGGTGGCCCACACGATGACGCCCAGGACCAGCACGAGCAGCATCCACTTGATGTAGGGCTGGAACCGCTCCGCGCCCGGGATCCGTCCCATCCCGATCCACAGGTAGTAGTTGCCCGCAAGGAAGAGGATGCCGATGAGGAAGGCCTGGATGATCCAGAGCCAGCTCATGAAGCCGCCCATCATCGTGATGCCCATCTGCTGGCTGAACTCGTAGATCTCCCGTCCGAGCCAGTATCCCGCGAAGGGGAGGACGATGAGCGCGCCGATCGCGATCAGGTTGCCGGTGTAGCCCATCCAGTCGTAATGCGCGCGTTCCTCGTCCGTCTTGCTCGTGAGGAAGCGGTACGCCGCGTAGGCGCCGACGATCGCACCGCCGAACACTACGTTCGCCAGCAGCCGGTGGATGTTGATCGGCATCCAGGTCGCGTTGTTGATCGCGCTCCACAGCTGCACGGTCTGCGGCGCGGTGTCCGCCGTGAGTCCCTCCGGCGGGCTCATCATGTAGGTGAGCCACCCGTTCGCGATGAACATGACGATCGTGCCCCAGACGTTGAGCATGATCCCCAGGCACCAGTGGACCTTCTTCGCCGCGCCCTTCTTCCACGCGTCCCACCCGTAGTAGTAGAGGTAGAGCGTGAACGACTCGAGGAAGAAGAGGCCCGCGTACACCCACATCGATGGAGCGAAGATCGCCGTCAGGTACGCCCAGAAACGCGGATAGAGGGTCGAGAGGAAGAAGACGAGGATCGCGCCCCAGATCGCGGTCGCGCTGTAGGCCACGAGCAGGAGACGGGTGAATTCCTTCGCGAGCTTGTCGTACTTCTCATCCCCTCCGAACATCCCGATCGCCTCGATGACGACGGCGAACATGGGGACGCCGAGTACGAAGGCCGCGAACAGCAGGTGGAGCTGGGCCGCGATCCAGACCGCGCCGCGCCGGTCGAGTCCGAGGAAGTTGAACTCCCCGTAGTCGGGCCCCGGCGCCTGCGCGAGGAGCGGGAGGGCGACGGCCACTGCGAGGGCGGCGAGCAGTACGCCGCGGGTCACGACGCGACGGGTCAACCAGCGCTTCATCGCTTTTCCCCCCGTCCCGCGCTCCGCCGACTGCGGGCGAAGAAGGGCATCCGTTTCGAAAAGTCCACCGGCATGGCCCGGCGGACCTCGGTCATCACATCGAGCGTCACCTCGGTGTGTCCGCGGTCGCGGGCGAACTTCTCCACCCGTTCCGCCACCACGCCGCGCACGAAACTGGGGATGGCGTTGAGCCGCGCATCGGCCTCCGCGCTCCACCGAAGCTTCTGCTCGGCCGCCGAGCCGTACGTGACAGGCCGGCGCGGCTCGATCGCGTCCGCGATGCCGGGCGCCGGCTCGTAGGCGCACGAAGGATCGGGACCGAGCAGGTCTCCGTCCACCGCGTACGCACGGGCGCGGCATCCGCCGCAGAGCGCGCGGTACTCGCAGCGTCCGCACTTTCCGCCCGGCTCGCCGTCGCGCAGCAGGCGGAAGACCGTCGCCTCGTGCCAGATCTCGCCGAAGGAGGCGTCGGAGAGGTCGCCGGCCACTTCCGGCATGTACGGGCACGGCGTCACCTTGCCATCCGGCGTGATGCGACAGTACTGGACGCCGCAGGGGCAGCGCGTCCGGTAGTTCAGGAGCGGAGAGTCCGGGTCCCGTTCGTACACGTGCCGCATGAGTTGCGGCTGGCACTTGGAGCGGATCATGAGCCGCCCGCGGTAGTCCCGCTGGAGTTCGGCCAGCCGGGCCACGATCTCGTCGTTTTCCGCGGGGGCGAGGCCGCGCATACCCTCTCCCCTGCCCGTCTCGACGAGGAAATAGACGTTGAGGCAGACGGCACCCTTCGCATCCGCCCAGGCGGCGATCGCATCGAGTTCGTCCCGGTTCCCGCGCGTGACCGTGAACTGGATGAGGAAGTCGAGACGGTGCTCCGCCAGCCGGTCGACCGCGGCGAGCGTGTCTTCGAGAGCGCCCTCTCCGTGCCGAAAGCGGTCGTGATAGCGCGGATCGAGCGAGTCGACGCTCAGGGCGACGCCCTGCACGCCGGCCGCCTTCAGCGAGGCGATGCGTTCATCGGTGAGTCCGGTGCCGTTCGTACCCACGGTCACGGTGGCGCCGCGCTCGGAGGCGTAGCCCGCGATCTCCTCGAGGTCGGAGCGCACGAGGGGCTCCCCCCCGCTGAGGATGAGGAGCGGGGATGGACTCACTTCGAGGATCTGATCGATGATGCGGAAGCAGGCCGCGGTATCGAGTTCGTTGGCGGCCGCGTGCCAGGATCCGGCGGAAATATAGCAGTGGGCGCAGGCGAGATTGCAGCGGCGCGTCAGGTTCCAGGCGACAACGTGCGGGATCGCGACGTCGGGTTCGGTGCGCGGCGACGCGGCCGCGGGGGCGCCGTCCCAGAGGGGGCCGGCCACGGTGGGGCTCCGGTGCGCGACAGCTTCCGCGGCCAGCGGAGCCCCGGTCACTTCGCGCGCGACCCCTGCTCCGAAGCGGGGCCGACGTCCGCCCCCGACTCGTCTCCCAGCTCCGTGCGCGCGAACTTCTCGACCGCCGCGCGGGCATCGTCGGGCGAGACCATCTTGAAGTCGACGGGACAGTCTTCCGCCTGCTGCTCGATGTCGCGGATGGGACAGCGCGTCACACCGGAGGCCTTCGCCTCCTCGATGAAGCGCTTCATCTCCTCGCTCATGCCGTCGACGCCGGCGGCTTCGGCCCGCGCCTGCTTCGCCTTCAACTCGTTGAACATCACGAGCATCGTGTCGAGGTCGAACTCGTCGGCCGCGATCATCGCGTCCTTGTTCTCATCCATCACGACCGTGGTCACGCGCCACATGCCCTGGTCCCGGGCGAAGCGCTCGACCGTATTCCGGGCGAGAGGACGCGCGATCAGCGGCACGCGCCCCAGGCGGTCGAACGCCTCGTGCGTCCAGACGATCGGGTCGGCGGCCGTGCGGTCACGAGGAATCTGGTTGTCCGTCACCGGGCATTTCGCCATCACGGGCAACGGGGCCTCGAAGGTGTCGGCGTCGCTCGTCTCCACGACGGTGCGCTTCATCGCCTCGCCCGCCTTCACCTCCGCGAGGGCGAGTTCCTCCGCATCGCCGATCCCCATCACGAGCTGCATGTGGGTCGGGAGGAGCTTCTTGATCGCCTCGTCGAGGCGTTCGTTGGTCACGACGGGCAACTGGTCGCGGTTCCAGAGCTCCGCCTTCTCCGCCTCGGCGCTCCCGCGCCCGTTGGCGGCCTGTCCGACCTCCGCGATCGAAGGGGCCGCTCCGGTCTCGAGCGCGTCGCGCGCCACCTTCGCGGTGCCGCTCGCCCCATTGCCGGCCGCGGCGTCTCCGTCGGGCGGCGGCGCGCGGTACTGCTTCTCATCCTTCGGATTCGGGACGAAGGCGGCCGCGTAACGACTCCCCGGCCCGTAGTGTTCGAGGACGAACTCCTCGACGGCCTTGCGCGCGATCCCGAGGGCGAACGGCGGCACGCGCAGGATCCTCACCTCCGCCTCGGGCGCCCACTCGAGCCCGGCCTCGCCGTCCTCCTCGATCCAGGGGATCTCTTCGGGCCGCACGTTCTCGGTCCCGATGAGGAGCACGTTCGTATCGGAGAGGTGGACGAGGTTGTCGGCCTGCGAGCCGAGGTCCGTGCCCTCGATGCGGTGCGAGCCGTGGCGGGCCACGACGAGCAGCGAAGGGTCGATCTCGTCGGCCCACTTGAGGAGCGCGTCGAAAGGCTTGCCGATGAGCACCTGGGTCTCGATCTCGACCTCGGGATACTCGCTCGCCATCACCTCGGCCCGCTTGACGTTCGCCTTGCAGAGGCGGAGCAGGCCCTTGTCGATGATGTTGTTGTGGAGTTCTTCCTGTTCCTCGAACTTGAACACCTTCGAGGCCTGGACGGAGAGCACGTCCTTGATGTTGTGGAAGACGACGTGGTGGTACTGCACGTCGAAGGCGCTCGCGATGTAGACCTTGGCGCCGTATTCGCGGGCCATCTCGAGCGCGATCCGGAGCCCCTTGTAGGCGTAGGCCGATCCGTCCACGCCGACGAGCCACTTGCCGTCCTCGAGCGGCCGGTCGTCGCGGATGATGAGCGCGTCCTTCTCGATCCCGCGGAGAGAGCGCGCCACGACGCCGCCGAGGCGGCTCCGCTCCTGGCGCCCGAGACCATGGGCGCCGATGGCGACGAGGTCGTAGTCGCGGCCGGAGGTGCCCGCGAGCTTGTCCTCCTGCTCCTCGTCCTCGGCCAGCAGTCGGCCGTTCTCGCCCAGCCTGACGTCCGTTCGCTGTTTCTCGCTGCCGTCGTAGTTGTGGGCGATGTTGGGATCGAAGCCGATGAGGCTCGGGAGACGTCCGCCGCCGCGGTTCGCCTCGTTGATGATCTCCTCGTAGTTGATGCCCTCGAGGAGTTGCCGCGTGATGGTCACGCCCGCTTCGGTACAGCGGCGGTGGAGCTGGTCCAGGAAGCTGTCCGAGATGAGCTGGAGCCCCTTCTCGATCAGCTTGTCGTGGATCTTGCGCTGCCGGCGGATCTCGGCCGGTTCCTGGAACTGGGCCGGCAGCCCGATCTCGAGCTGGCGGAACCGGATGTCGTGAAGGCGCGCGGCATAGACGTGAGAGCCGGTGATGCGGCCCCCGAAGCGAGCGCAGAGTTCGATGGCGCGGTCTACGGCCCAGTCCGACTCGCGCGAGTTATCGACCGGGGCAAATACCTCTCGATACATGGCGCTCCGTTGGACGGCGTGCTGCGGCCGGTTCACGCTGCTCGCGCCAGCTTCGCCCGGGCCCGAAGCCCGGATGTACGCAGTCCGCGAAGATCGGCCACGGACAAGGAATTCGGCGATGCTGGTTCAAGGCTTTCGGGGTCGCCCGGAGGTCCGGACCCCCGCTTATGGGCCAAGAAGTTGCGGTTGACCACGGGGAAAGTCAAACGCGGTCTAGAGAGTCCTCGGCCAGCGGAGGCGGCGGCTCCAATCCGAGGCGAAAATCGCGGCCCCGAAGGTGACGCCGACCGCGACGAGAAGGCTGCGAAGCCACACCGAATCGTCCATGGGCACCGGCCCGACGGCTGCCCCCAGAGCGGCCCGGAGCGGGGTGTAGGGATTCCAGTCGGCGACGAGAGATGTCCAGCCGGGCGCGGGCGTCCGGAAAAAGCCGGCGAAGTGCAGCAGGAGAAGGGAAAGGGCCGCGGAAGCGAGGGCGGCCTCGGCCAGGGACCGGACGGCGGCGGCGATGAGGGGGCCCAGGAGGTTCGCGAACCAGAGTGTCCCGAGGGTCGCCAGGAGAACGAGGGGGGCCGCCCGCAGGCCGCCGGCGGACCACAGGAGGACGAGCAGGGTCGGGACGAGCTGCAGCGTGTCGATCGCGGTTCCGGCCAGGGTCCTCTCCAGAAGCCAGCGGAGGGCCGGATACCCGGCACGCAGGATCTCGTCGAGCCAGCCGTCCCGCGCATCCCGCACAGCCGGGATCGCCGACCCGAACGCGCCGAAGAAGACGATAAACACGCCGAACACGGCGACCCGGTGCGGCGCCGCGGCTTCACTCAACGCGACGGGGGTGAGAAGGAGGAGCGGCACAGCCACGTTCCAGGCGAGGAGCCGCCGCCGCCTGAGAGCCGAACGCCACGCCAGACGCCAGACCGTCACGCGTTGTCCTCCGCGGTCCCCTCGAGATCCCGTCCCGTCAGGATCACGAAGGCGTCCGCGAGGCCGGGCTCGCGGACATCCACGGAGACGACGGAAGCTCCGGTGCGCAGCACCCACGCAAGCGTCTCCGGGAGCGCGCGGCTCGGATCTCCGACCTCGAGGAGCAGCCGGCTTTCCCCCCAGGAGGCGGGGTGTACGCCGTCCGGGGCGGGCCCGAGGTCATCGCGGTCGGGACGCCCTCCCGCCGGGAAGCGGATCTCGACCCGCGGGCGGATCCCGATCCGTTCGAGGAGGCGGGACGGAGTGTCCGCGACCTCGCAACGTCCGTCGACGATGAACGCCACGCGATCGCAGTGCTCCGCGGCGAAGCCGGCGTCATGGGCGGAAAGCACGGCGGTGCCTCCGGCGGCCCGGTGGTCGGCGAGCGCGGCGGCGAACGCCGTGCGGCCCACGGGGTCGAGGCCGGCCAGCGGTTCGTCCAGGAGGAGCAGCCGGGGCCGCGCGCCGAACGCGGACGCGAGGGCGAGGCGTCGGCGCATCCCGCTCGAATAAGTGCCCGCCGGACGGTCCGCATCGCGCGACAGGCCGAAGCGCTCGATCCAGACGTCGGCGGCGGCCCGCGCCTCCGCGGGGCGGTCGCCGTGAAGTTCGAGCAGCGCGGTGGCGTTCTCGCGCCCGCTGAGCCAGGGCCGCAGAGCCGGCTGGTCGGGGGCGAGCCAACGCTGACGGGCGCCGTCCACCGAGGCATCTCGCCGGAGGCCCGGGACCCTGTCGCCTCCGAGGAGTCGGAGAAAGGTCGATTTGCCGCACCCGTTCGGGCCGAGGAGCCCGAGTCGTTCCCCGCCCCGGACCTCGAGCGAGAGTTCGCGAAGGGCAGGGCTCCCATCGGGATACGTGTAGCTGACGCCCCGGGCCGCGACGAGCGGCGGAACGGCGTCGCGGTTCAAGGGACGATCTCGATCCCGTCCTCCCAGACGGTGATCGCATCGACGGGGCAGGACGCGCACGCCTCCAGGAAACGTTTTCGCGACGCGTGTTCCGGGGTCGTGAACACGGCCACGCCGTCCTCGTCGAGATCGAACGCCTCCGGCGCTTCCTCGATGCAGTCACCGAACCCCACGCACAGGTCGCGGTCCACCACCGCGCGGACGCCGTGAACCTCCCGTTCGAGCAGCGGGTCCGGAGCGCCTTCCGTCACATCCCCTCCAGTCCGAGATCGGAGCGCGCGCGGTCCATGACGGCCGGGGTCATCTCCTCGATCCCCCGCTCCCTCGCGTACTCGTTGTAGATCTTCTTCACCATTCCCCGCACGAACGAGGGGACGTGGCCGAGCCGCTCCACCGCGTCCACGCTCCACCGGACGGGCCCCGCGCTCGCCTCGGGGGGCGACTCGAAGGCTTCGTCCCTGCCGGTGGCGACCCCGCTGCGGATGCCCTCGAAGTCCGCGTCGGGCACGGTGCGGCCGCCCACCTTCACGCCGAGAGAGCTGACGAGTTGTGTTTCCATGGGGTTGGCCAGCATCGCCGTCTTCCGCCCGCAGTCCGGGCACTTGAAGACGGCGGCCATCGTGCCGTCACCCGGCACGGCGCGTTCGTCGAACGCCATCTGCCGGTCGCATTCCAGGCAGAGGAACTTCACAGCTTGTCGGCCAGGCGCCTGAGCGCCTCCGCCGCGGGCCCCGGCCCGGCCACCCACGACTCGAGATCGCCCTCGTCGGCCGCGGCCCCCAACGCGGGGTCGAAGGGAAGCCGGGCGAGGAGCGGGACGCCGAAGCCGCCCGCCAGAGCTTCGCCCGCGTCTCCGACGTGCAGCGGGACGAGAGATCCACAGGCGTCGCAGAGGACTCCCGACATGTTCTCCACCACCCCCAGCAGGCGCACGCCGCGCGTCCGGGCCATGTCCAGCGAACGGGCCACCGAGTCGCGGGAGGCCGCGCTCGGGATCGTGACCGTGAGGATTCCCGCCAGTTCGGGGACGAGGGCGTGCAGTTCGGCGAGACGCTGGGTGCCCGGCGGCAGGTCGACGAGGAGGACATCCAGTTCCCCCCACGCTACATCCGCGAGGAACTCCCGCAGGGCGCCGCGCTCCTGCGCGCCGCGCCAGACGAAACCGGCGTCGATGGGTTCGCGCCAGGCGAGGGCCCGCTCCGGTTCCAGGAGGAGCCCCATCGACATGACGCGCACGCCCGCAGCGGAAGTGGGCGGCTCGAGTCCGTCCGGCCCCTCCACCAGCGTCCCCGGTTCGATGCCGAGGAGGCGGGGAACGCTGGGGCCGTTCAGATCCGCGTCGATCAGGCCGACGCGATCCCCGCGTTGGGCAAACGCGGTCGCGAGAAGGGCGGAGACGAGGCTCTTCCCCACCCCGCCCTTGCCGCTCATCACGGCGACGACCCGCGCGACCGCCGCCAGCCGGGCGGACACGCGCTCATCCTGCGCCGCCATCTGATCGGGCAGATCCGAGTGCAGTTCGTCGACTTCGTGATAGGTGCGGATTCCGGAATTCATCGGGGGTGGAAGCTCCCACCGGGCCGGTGAAGGGTCAACAGCGTCACCGAGGCGACGTTTCGAGGTTCGCCCCACCATCGTACGATGTGTGACAGTTCCACCGCCGTCCACCGTGAACGGACGTCTCATGTCGATCATCGGCTTTCACCGCTTCCTCATCGCCACGGCCATCGTTTTCTGCGCCGTGTTCGCCGCGTGGGAGTTCCGGATCTTCGCGAGCGCCGGCAACCTCGGGGCGCTCGCGCTCGGGGTGATCTTCGCGCTCCTGGCGGCCGGTCTGGCCTACTATCTCGCCAACCTGGCCAGGTTCCTGAGCAGCGCGCGGCACGACTCTCCATGGCAACGGGGGCGGTGAGGCGCGAGGAGCGGGTGGGCGGAAGCCGGCCGGTCGTGTTGTACGCCGCGGGTGCCGCGTTCCTGTTCGTCATCGTCGTCGTCGTGGCCGGCTCGTTCGTGAGGCCCGATCCGCTGACGTTCATCCCCACGCCCATCGCCGCGCAGCCTCCGGTGGATGGGTTCGTGGTGGACACCGTGACGATCGATGCGCGGGACGGTTCGCGATGGGTCCACTTCGACTTCGACAAGGGGAGCGCGGTCGATGGGCCGCTTGCGGGCTGGGATCTCGCCCTCAACCGGTACCACGTGGTCGTGAACGGCGGAACCGGATACCCGGGGGCCGGCGGGGCTATCACCATCGGTGCGCCGTGGGAGGCCGTGACCGAGGCTCCGGCGTCCGGGTACGCGACCACGGATGGAGCGCTGGAGGATGGCGCGGCGACGCCCGGACTCGAACGCTGGTATCGGTACGGGTTCTTCTCGCACCTCCTCGAGCCGAAGGACGAGACGTACGTGATCCGGACCGCGGAGGGGCGTTACGCGAAGCTGAGGATCCTGAGCTACTACTGCCCGCAGGCGACGCCTGGGTGCGTGACCCTCGTGTACGGATTTCAGGGAGACGGTTCGCGCCGCCTCACGGGCTGAGCCGCCGCGCCCGCTCCACGAGACGGGACGCGCCCGCCTCCAGCATGTGTTCCGCCAGGCGCCGACCGATGGCGAAGGCCGAAGCGCAAGGCCCTGCCTCCGTGGCTTCGACCGGCGGGCCACCGTCCACGTCGTAGACGGCCGCGCGGAGCAGCAGGTCTTCACCCCGCAGCGATGCACGGGCCGCGATCGGGACCCGGCACCCCCCCTCGAGCGCCGCCAGGAGCGCCCGTTCGGCTGTCACCTCCTGACGGGCGGTCGGATCGTCGAGCGCCCGCACGCGGGTGGCCATGCCGTCCTGGCCGGCTCGACACTGGAGCCCGAGTGCACCCTGGCCGGGGGCCGGCAGCCAGCCATCGTCCAGGACGTATGCGCCGCGGGGCCACAGGCCCAGGCGCCGGAGCCCGGCCGCCGCCAGGACCAAAGCCTCGAAGCGACCGTCCTCCAGCTTGCGGAGCCGCGTGTCGACGTTCCCGCGGATCGGCCGCGGGTCGAGGTCGGCCCGGGAGGCGCGCAGTTGCGCGGCGCGGCGCAGCGACGACGTGCCGACGCGCGCGCCGGCGGGCAGACGTCGCAGGAGGCGGCACCCGTCCGCGTCCCCCGGCGCGGAAACCACCGAATCGCGAACGACGAGCACGTCGCGGGGATCTTCCCGGGAAGGGACCGCGCCCAGCATCAATCCAGCGGGAAGGTCCGCCGGAAGATCCTTCAGGGAATGCACCGCGACGTCGATGTCTCCCTCCCTGAGCGCCCGTTCGAGGTCTTCCGTGAACAGCCCCTTGCCCCCGATCTCCGGAAGCGGCGTCCCGGGATCCCGATCCCCGGCGGTGGAGATGAACCGGTATTCGATCGACACCTCCGGCCAGCGTTCGCGCAGCCGTTCTCCCACCCAGGTCGCCTGCACCCGCGAGAGCGGCGACCGCCGCGCCCCGACCACGAGCGGCACGTTCACTCCGCGTCCGCTTCCGCGTGTCCGAGCACGCCGAGAATCGCCGCCCGGTCGACCTTCCCTACCCCGGTGAGCGGCATTTCCTCCACGATCGCGATGCGTCTGGGGTGCGCGTACGCGGGCCCCCGCTCAAGCGTGTACCGCTTGAGCGCTTCGGCCGTGACGCTCGCCCCTGCGCCGAGTGTGACCGCCGCGGCAGGGACCGCACCCTTCAGGGCGTGAGGCACGGGCACGACGGCCGCGTCGAGGACATCGGGATGGGACAGAAGCAGGTCCTCCACCTCCTTCGGATAGATGTTTTCGCCACCGGAGTTGAACATGTCGTCGGTGCGGCCGCGGAAGTAGTAGAAGCCCGCTCCGTCCCGGAAGAAGAGATCGCCCGTGGCGAGCCAGCCATCCCGGATTCGAGCCGCGTTCACCTCGGGGAGGTTGTGATAGCCGGTCGTGACGCCGGGATTCCGGACCCACAGCTCTCCGTATTCGGGGTCTGCGCGGCCGTCGCGCACGAGCTTGACCTCTCCCTCGGGCCACGCCGCACCACAGCTTCCCCTCGGCGTCGGGCGGCCGTCGGGCGCCGGCCCGATCATGACCGGCCCGCCTTCGGTGAGCCCGTAGCTCTCGCCGACTTCGACGTCGAACGCGCGCTCGACCGTGCGCATCAGTTCGGGCTGCACCGGGGCGGACCCCAGCGTGACCTTCCGCAGTGCCGAGAAATCCAGCTCCGCGATCAGATCCGCGTGATCGAGGGCCATCGCGAACACGGCGGGGACGGCACCGACCTGCGTGCAGCGGTACTCGCTGAGGGTCCGCAGGAAGGATTCCGGGGAGAAGCCCGGCAGGACCACGACCGAGGCCCCGGCCTGCAGCGAGGGCTTTACAGCCCCGGCCATCGCGTTCTTGTGGTAGAGGGGGACGGCGACGAGAGCCCGGTCGCCGGGGTCGGACGGCCAGTACTTCCGGAGACAGCGCACCCACCAGAGTTGGCCTTCATGGGAAAGGACGACGCCCTTGGGCCTGCCGGTCGATCCCGACGTGTAGGGTTGAAACGCGGGGTGGCCGGCGCCGAGTCGCGGCGGATCGAACCGGGCTGACGATCCGGCGAGGGCGCTCTCGTAGTCGAGCCAGCCGGCGCCTCCCCTCTCGAGCTTCCGGCCCGCGCCGCCGACGTCCCACCGCCTCTCGATCCCCGACCGTTCGACGACCGCGGCCGAGCGCCCCGTCACCGCGGTCTCGACGAAGGCGGCGCGGCAAGCCGCGTCTCGCACGATATAGGCGAGCGACGCCTCCGACAGCTTGAAGTTGAGGGGCACCGGGACAGCCCCGCAGCGCATTCCCCCGAAGAGGATTTCGACGAATTCGAAGCGGTTGCCGACGCTCAGCGCGAAGCGGTCGCCCATCCCGATACCGGCATCCGAGAGCAGGTTGGCCACACGATCCATCCGCTCGTCGAGTTCGGCGTACGTGACCTCGCGGGGGACGGAATGCGACAGGTCGATCAGCGCGACCCGGTTCGGGAAGGCGTCGGAGGCGTCACGAAGCCAGTATCCGAGGTTGGCACCGCGGTCGCCGGGGGTGGCGGCCGGCGCGGGGCCGCTCACTCGCCCGAACCCCGGGACCGCGCGGGACGTGCGAGCGCGGCGATGCAGGCGGCCGTCGCCGCGCTGCCAGCGACGACCCAGGTCCAGCCGCTTCCCGTCCGCATGACCGACGAGACACCCCACAGCGCCACCGCGTTCGCGGCCAGATTAAGGACAAGTCCCCAGACCCGCCCCGACCACGGTCCGACGCGTCGTTCGAGAAGTCGGTCCACCATGCTCATCGCCACCATCCCAGCCGGTTGAAGACGTACGTGACGGCGATGGCGTTCAGGAGCGTGACCTGCAGCAGGATGCCGAGGTTCCACAGGTACGACCTGCATCGGTCCGCGCCAAGAAGTTCGCGGTCGTTCAGCAGGAGGTACATCGACCATCCGACGACGTTGTTCGCCAGCGAGAGAAACGCCGCGATCGCGATCACGAGCCAGACCGGACGGGCGTTCCAGGCGGCGAGGAAGGCGACCTGCGGCAGCAGCGCGCTGACCTTCCAGCGCCACGACGACGTGT
This sequence comes from Gemmatimonadota bacterium, assembly GCA_965207805.1. Classification (GTDB taxonomy): domain Bacteria; phylum Gemmatimonadota; class Gemmatimonadetes; order Palauibacterales; family Palauibacteraceae; genus Palauibacter. The sequence goes on along the minus strand of OZ242312.1, from coordinate 2,072,945 downwards.
CGGGCTCCCAGCCGAAGGCCTCGTGGACCGCCATCGCCCCGGCCAGGCTCATCCCGACGGTCGTCGTGATCGGCACGGCCAGGAAACCCGCGTAAAACAGGATCTGTGACCAGGTGGGACCGAGAAGGGGCATGAGCGCGGCCGCCAGTTCGGGCGCCGAGTCCGGCGTGATCCCCTGAGGGAACAGCGTCGCCGCGAACACTCCGATCATCAGGAAGTTGATGACCACGAACGGGAGGAAAAGCCCGGCGATCAGATCGAAGCGGGCCAGAGATTCGTGCCTCCGCCCCCAGCCCCGGCCGAGTCCCGCGTAATGGAAGAAAACCCAGTCCATGACGCCGACAGCCGCCGCGGACGACGCGATGAAGAGGTCCAGACCCTCGCCCCCGCCGGGCAGCCACGGCACGAAAAAGCCACGTGCCGCCGCGCTCCAATCCACGCCCACAAGCAGCAGGACGGCTCCGAAAGCGAGGATCATGACGGCGATGCCGCCCTTCATGACGGCCTCGACGAGCCGCGTCCCCCTGCCGCCCCGGCGCCCATAGCTCAGGATGAGCCAGCTCGTGACCGCACAGTAGATGAGCCAGTTGTACTCGGCGGGGAACGCGAAGCCGGCGAACGGTGCGAGCGACTCGATGAGATGGGTGCCGAGCGCAACCTGGCCGAAGTTGAAGATCACGGCGACGGCGGCGGTGCCCACGAGTCCGGTCATCAGCGACCCGATGACCCACGAGTGACGACGGTTCTGGACCGGGATGACGCGGAAGCCGCCCCTGCAGGTGAAGCGGGCCATCGCGGCCATCATGAACAGGCCCAGACCGGCGCTCAGCCAGATGAGCCACAGCGTGCGGTAGCCGAACGTGGCGCCCGACAGCATCGAGGAGGTGAGCGTACCGGCACCGAGGGTGAGCGCCGCCCCCATGAACCCCGGCCCGGCGAGGCGGGCGTACCCGCCGAGCTTCCGGTGCACCGGCGCGCCGGCGAGCTCCGCCAGCCGGTCGGCTTCGGCGTCCAGGACCGCCCGCGGGATCTTGCGGGCGATCGGATAGTTCACGGGGTCAGAATCGATTTTCCGAATACCGCCCGCTCCATGAGTTCGCGCATCGCCGTGCGGATCTCGTCGACCGGCCGGACGGCGTGGATCACCGGGTCGAGGTCGCCGCCGGCCACCATGTCGAGCAGACGCGCCAGCCCCTCGCGGCTCCATCCGTCCGATCCGATGATCGACTGCTCGAAGCTCCAGATGTAGCGGATGTCGGTGCGTGGGTCGTAGCCGGCGGTCGCGCCGCAGGTGACCATGCGACCCTGGAAGCGCAGCGCCCTCAGGCTGTCGGCCCACGTGGGCCCGCCGATGTAGTTGATCACCACGTCCACGCCGCCGGCGTCAGGATCGTGGTAGCGGGGCCGGCCCGCGATCGCCCGCACCTGCCTCACGAGTTCGGCGGAGCCCGAGGGCAGAACATGATCCGCACCCAGCGCCTGGAGCCGTTCCAGCTTCCAGCGGGAACCGCCGGTGGCGATGACCCGCGCCCCGATGCGTTTGCAGAGCTGGACGCAGCAACAGCCCACGCCGCCCGTCGCGCCCAGGATCAGTACGGTCTCGCCCGGGTGCACCCGGGCCCGGTCCTCGATCATGCGCAGCGCCGTACCGTACGCGACCGGGAGGGCGGCGGCCTGCTCGAACGAGACGCCGTCGGGAATCGGCAGCAGGTTCTCGAGAGGGACGGCAAGGTACTCGGAGGCCGCGCCGGGAGCCTTCTCGCCCAGCATGCCGCGGCTCTCGAGCAACGGGTCGATCATGACGCGGTCCCCGACCTGCCGTCCGGCCGCGCCCGGCCCGGGTCCGAAACCCGCAATCTCTCCCGCCGCGTCACCGCACGGCGTCATGGGAAGCGGAACCCGCAGTCCCGTCGTGCCGCCGAGCATCATCGGATCGAAACCGTTCAGCCCGCAGGCGCGGATCCGGACGAGGGCTTCCCCGGGGGCGGGTTCGGGATCCGGAACCTCACCGGCGTAGAGTTCTTCGACGTCGCCGTGGGCGTCGTAGAGAACCGCCTTCACCGCATCAGCCCACCAGCGACGAGTAGGTCCCGCGTCCCACCGCGCAGAGGCGCCCCTGGTCGTCGTGCACGTCGACGTCGGACACCGAAATCGTACGGCCGTGACGCCGCAGGCGGGCCGTGGCCAGCAGGTACGGGCCGGTGCAGGGGCGCAGGTAGTCGACCCGCAGCGAGATGGTCGGGACACCGCCTCCGGCCCGCACGGCGACGACCATGTCCCCCGCGATGTCGATCAGCGAGGCGACCGGACCGCCGTGGTACATCGTGCCGTCGCGAGTAAGGTCGGGACGCATGGTCATCCGGAGGACAGCGGTGTCGTCGCCCAGGTCCTCGAGCGCGACGCCGAGCGCGACGATCGCCTCCGAGTCAGCGAGGATGGACTCGATCAGGGCCCTGGCGCTTGAATTCCGAGCCCCGCCCGTCCGCGCCGCGCCGGACTCCGTCATGGTGCCGGGAGGGCGCTCGTGGCGGGGGTACTCGCGTAGTAGAGGAGCAGGAATACCAGGAGCAGGATGGCGACCCAGATGACGTTGGTGCCGGTGGGCCAGGTGCGCCCCAACACGCCGCTCGGGCCCATGTAGCGCCGCGCCGATCCGATCACGTCGCCGGCCGCGACCACGGTGCGCGCCGCGACGGCAGCCCGCAGCCGCGACGCGACGCCCCCGGCGGCGAGCGCCAGTCCCCTGCCGAAGCGGCGGTAGAACCAGTCCGCATCCAGGTTCGTCGAGGGCAGCTCGTGCGGCTCACGGTCGGAGAGCCGCAGCCAGACGAACGCGAGCACGGCGAAAAAGAGCAGTTGCAACTGGCTGATCACGTGCGCGGAGGTGAACGGCACGTACGTCACCTCGTACGGCAGGTTCGGATACAGGAACCAGGTCGGGAACGTCCCGTTGAAGACGCACAGGAAGGCCGCCATCCCCATCGCGATGAGCATGCTTGTCGGCGCCTCCTTCGTGCGGATCCCGGAATCGGGCCCGAAGAAGCCGTAGAACGGGATCTTGATCCCCGCGTGGTGCAGCACGCCGGCAGAGGCGAAGAGGAGGAAAAGCCACACGATGTCGAGATTCTGCTCCAGCGCGGCGGCCATCACCATCGACTTGCTCACAAACCCGCTGAAGAGCGGGAAGGCGGAGATGGAGGCGGCGCCGATCACGCACAGGGCCGCCGTCTTCGGCATGCTCTTGTAGAGGCCGCCCAGCTCGCTGCACTTCGTCGTCCCCGCGCGGTAGAGCAGCGCCCCCGTCGACATGAAGAGGAGCCCCTTGAACAGCACGTCGTTGAAGGCGTGCGCCACCGCCCCGTTCACGGCCATCTCGGTGCCGATCCCCACGCCGCACACCATGAAGCCGATCTGGTTGATCATGCTGTAGCCGAGCACCCGGCGCAGATCGTTCTCGATCACGGCGTAGAAGATCGGGAACATCGTCATGAGGACGCCGACGTAGATCAGCAGATCCTCGCCCTGGTATCCCCGCGCCAGGGCGTAGACGGCGACCTTGGTCGTGAAGGCGCTCAGGAAGACGGCGCCGCTGTAGGTGGCCTCGGGATAGGCGTCCGTGAGCCAGTTGTGGAGCAGCGGGAAGGCCGCCTTGATCCCGACCCCGAGCAGGATGAGGTTCGTCCCCAGCGTCCCCGTCGCCAGTGTCCCCGTCCCCAGGTGGTCGAAGGCGACCGAACCCGTGGCCCGAGCGTGGGCGATGATCCCGGCCAGGAGGACGACGCCGGACCCGACCTGGACGATGAGGTAGCGCATCCCCGCCCGATAGGAACGTTCCGTGCCGCGCGCCCATACGAGGAAGACGGAACTCAGCGCCAGAAGCTCCCAGAACACGAAGAGCGTGATCAGATCGCCGGCCTGGACAGCTCCCACGGCGGCGCCTGCGTAGACCAGCGCCGCGGCATCTTCCATCGCGCTGCCTCCGCGCCGCGCGAAGATGAGCCCGATGAAGGCCGCGATGTGGAAGAGCCAGCCGAAAATCCGGCTCAGCCCGTCGATCCGAACGAGGGTCAGTTCGTAGGAGAAAATCGAGATCTGCCCGAACTCCCCCTCGCCCAGCGCAAGAAGCGCGGCGAGGCTCGCGGCGGGCAGGAGGAGGACCCAGCCCGTACGCGCACGGCCCCGGAGGAGCGGCACGAAGAGCGCCCCGAGGATCATGACGGCGGCGGGAGGGAGGCTACCGATCATAGTAGTCCTCGTCCCGCATCACGCCCTTCCGGAGCAGCTTGGCGGTGTAGACGATCGCCGTGTAGGCGAGGAAGCCGTAGATGGCGTAGAAGGGCGGCAGATCTTCCCAGTCGCGCTCGGGATGGCGCAACTCGAACCACCCCATTCGCTGCTGCAGGAAGTTCACGAAGTCGAGCGCAAACAGCACGCCGCACACGACGACCAGGATCGCGATCAGCCTCTTCCACCGCTTCGGATCGTCGAAGTAGTGCCTGCCCCGATCCTTCACCGGTCCGCCCGTGTCGTGCTTGTCCGAGGCCATGGCTTACCCTCCGCCCAGGGGGACGAGCAGGCGATACACATCGTCCGCGAGGAAGAAGAGGACGATGCAGCCGAGCGCCGTGAACGAGAGCGCCGCGACGCAGAATGCCGGCGCCTCCCGGAAGCGCGGCGGGTCCGACCCATCGGCGGGCTTCGAGAAGAACGCCCGGATGGGGATCGGGACGAGGTACGCGATGTTCAGCAGCGAACTGACCATGAGGACGGCGACGAAGAGGATCTGCCCGGCGTCCAGCGCGCCGAGCGCGAGATACCACTTGCTCCAGCTCCCGCCGAGGGGCGGCACGCCGATGACGCTGAGGGCTCCGATGAGGAACGCCGCCATCGTGATCGGCATGGCGCGGCCCAGCCCGCGCATGTCGCTGATCTCCGTCTTGTGCGCCGCGACGTAGATCGCGCCGGCACAGAAGAAGAGGGTGATCTTGCCGAAGGCGTGCATCAGGATGTGCATGCTGCCGCCGACGACCCCCCAGGCATTCGCGAGCGCCGCCCCGAGGACGATGTACGAGAGCTGGCTCACCGTGGAGTAGGCGAGGCGCCGCTTGAGGTTGTCCTGCGCCATGGCGACGAGGGAGCCCGCGATGACCGTGAAGCCGGCGGCGTACATGAGCCAGACGCTGATCCCCGTCGTGGTCAGCAGATCGAGGCCGAAGACGTAGATGACGACCTTCATGATCGTGAATACGCCGGCCTTCACGACCGCGACCGCGTGCAGGAGCGCGCTCACCGGCGTCGGCGCCACCATGGCGGCGGGAAGCCAGCGGTGGACCGGCATGAGGGCGGCCTTCCCCGTTCCGAAGACGAAGAGCGCGAGCAGGACGAGGAGGACGCCGTCGCTCGCCCGTCCGGCCAGGATCCCCCCGACGCGGAAGTCGAGCGTACCCGCGAGGACCCAGGTCCACGCCACCGCGAGGAGGAGAAAGGCGACGGAAGTGGTGACGAGGATCCCCAGGTACGTGCGGGCGCCCTTCATCGCCTTGGGTGTCCCGTGGTGCGACACGAGCGGGTAGGTCGAGAGCGTCAGCACCTCGTAGAACAGGAACAGCGTGAGCAGGTTGCCCGCGAGCGCCACGCCCATGGCGGCACAGATGGAGACCGCGAAGCAGACGTAGAACCGCGTCTGGTGCGCCTCCCCGTGTCCCCGCATGTAGCCGATCGAATAGAGCGAAGTGACGATCCAGAGCCCCGAGGCCACCAGGGCGAAGAGCATGCCGAGGGGTTCCAGCCGGAGTACGAGGGAGAGGCCGCCGGGGAGCAGCCGCACCATCAGGACCCCGGGAGTCGTGCCGGCAAGGACGTGCGGAAGGAGCGATGCGACGAACCAGAAGAGCGCCACGCCGGTAGCGAGCGTCACGGCCTCCCGAACGTTGGGCCAGCGGCCGAGTGTCGCGATGAGCACGGCGCCGGCGAGCGGAATCACCAGCGCCCAGTACATGGGAACCATGCCGCTCACGGGAGCCCTCGCAGCACGGCCTCGGCCGCCTGCTCCGCCACGCCCGCGGAATATGCCGTATAGATGCCGAAGAACACCGTGGCCCCGAGCAGCACCCAGGTCGGAACGAGCATGGCGAGCGGCGCCTCGCGCGCCTCGCGTGCCCGCGCGCTCGGTTCGCGGAAGAAGGCGGTCTCGATCACGCGCCACACGTAGACGAGCGCGAGGAGCGAACTGAGGAGCAGGAGGACGGCGACGAAGAGACTGTGCTGTTCCAGCGCGGCCTGGATGAGGTACCACTTGCTGATGAAACCGGCCGTCGCCGGGACGCCGATCAGGCCGAGACCTCCGAGCGCCCATGCGGCCATCGTCCACGGCATCGCGCGCCCGACCCCGGCCATCTCATCGAGGTCGACCGAGTGCAGCCGGAGCATGACGCACCCCATCGCCATGAAGAGCCCGCCCTTGATGAGCGCGTGGTTGAACAGGTGGACGATGCCGCCCGTGAGTCCGGTCGCGGTCGCGAAGCTGATGCCGAGCACCATGTAGCCGATCTGCGCCACCGACGAGTAGGCGAGCATGCGTTTCACGTTGCGCTGGAAGATCGCCGCCGTGGAGGCGACGAAGATCCCCGCCAGGGCCAGCGGCATGAGCGCGCGTCCGAGTCCGAGCTGCTCGAAGGAGAACTCGAGGCCGAACACGCTGAACATGAAGCGCAGCAGGATGTAGACGGAGACTTTCGTGGCCGTGGCCGCGATGAAGGCGCTCACCACCGACGGCGCGTACGCGTAGGCGTTCGGCAGCCAGACGTGGAGGGGGAAGAGCGCCATCTTGAGCGCGATCCCCACGGTGAGGAAGCCGAACGCGACGAGCGCCGTCCGCATGCCCTCGACGGCGGGGAGCCGCGCCGCCATGTCCGCCATGTTCAGCGTGCCGGTCATCTGGTACATGAGACCGATGCCGATGAGGATGAACGTGGCCCCGATCGTGCCCATCACCAGGTACTGGAACGCCGCGGGCAGCGCCTGCCGGCGGCCCCCGAGCGCGATGAGGGCGTATGAGGAAAGCGCCGAGACCTCGAGGAAGACGAAGACGTTGAACAGGTCCCCGGTGATCGCGATGCCGAGCAGCCCGGTGAGGCAGAGGAGATAGAGGGTGCAGAAGAGATAGTGCCGGCTGGCCGGGATCTCGTCGGTGAGGGAGCGCGGCGCATAGGTCAGGACGAGCGCGGCGATCCCGGACACGAAGAGGAGGACGAAGGCGGCGAGCGCGTCGACCCGGTACTCGATCCCCCACGGCGCCGCCCAACCCCCAAGTTCGTAGCTGATGACGCCCGCCTCGAGCACGTCGCCGAGAAGGGCGACGGACACCAGGAAGGTGAGCCAGCACACGCCCATCGCGAACGGAAGGACCAGCGAGCGCCGCCGCAGGATGATGCAGAGGGGCGCCGCGAGCAGCGGGATGACGACCTGCAGGACCGGCAACTGCGCCTGAATCGCCTCGCTCATCGAGCCTCGTCCTGCTCGTAGATCTCATCCTCCTCGATCGTCTCGTACGCCTCGCGGATGCGGACGACGAGCGAGAGCGCGACGGAGGTCGTCGCCACGCCCACGACGATTGCGGTGAGGATGAGGACGCTGGGGAGCGGGTTGCTGTAGACCTCCAGTCCCTCGGCCGTGATCGGCGCCGTCCCCCCGCTCACCTTCCCGACCGTGATGTAGAACAGGAAAACGGACGTCTGAAAGATGTTGAGCCCGATGACCTTCTTGATGAGGTTGCCGCGCGAGATGACGATGTAGAACCCCATCATCATCAGGAAGATGACGACCCAGTAGTTGTAGAGGCCGAGGACGGCGTCGGCGACGGTCTCGGTCATGCGCGCCCTCGTCCGGCGAAGGTCGAATAGATCGCGATCATCACCGCGGCGACCGTCATTCCGACGCCCAGTTCGACGACGAGGATTCCGTAGTGCTGCCCCGTCGATGGGTGCGCGGCGTACAGGGCGTTGTAGTCGAGGAAGTTCCCGCCCATGAGCATCGTCACGACCCCCGTGCCCGCGAAGACCAGCACGCCGGTCGCGATGACGAGTTCGATCATGCGGGCCGGGGCGACGCGGCGCACCGCCGTGAGCCCGAAGATGAGCCCGTAGAGCACGAAGCCGGCCGCGAAGATCACCCCCGCCTGGAAGCCACCGCCCGGACCGTAGTCGCCGTGGAACTGCACGTAGAGCGCGAAGAGGAGGACGTACGGCAGCAGGAGCTTGCTGACGACGCGCAGGATCGTGTGGTCCGTCATCCCGCGTCCTCCTCTCCCCCGCCGATGGGGCGGCGTTTCCGGCTCCCTCGCAGGAGAGCAAGCACGGCGATCCCGGCCGTGAAGATCACGACGGTCTCGCCGAGCGTATCGTAGCCGCGGTAGCTCGCGAGTACCGCCGTGACGACGTTCGGCACGTGGATGTCGTGCTCCGCGCGCTCGACGTAGGACGGGTGCGGGTAGTTGTTCGCCGGAGCCTCCGGGTCGCCGAAGTGCGGCATGTCCAGCGTCCCGTAGACGAGCGCCGCCCCGGTGACGGCGACGACGAGCAGCGGGAGCGCGGGTCGTCGAACGGGGGTCTTCGCCTTGCGCGTCGTCAGCGCGAGAGTGGCGAGCGCAAGGATGGTCGAGATCCCGGCGCCCACCGAGGCCTCCGTGAAGGCGACATCGGGGGCATCGAGCAGGAGCATCCAGGAGGCGCCGAGGAAGCTGTAGATCCCCATCAGCATCACGGCCGCGAACAGGCCGCGCATGCGCACGACGGCGACGGCCGTCGCGCACAGAAGCGTGAGAAGGAGCGCCGTGACGATCTGGACCTCGAGGGCTACGAACCCGATATCGCCTCCTCCGTCTCATCGACGTCCGGCCGGAGCCCGGTTTCGAGCGCCGCGTTGGCAAGCGCGTGGGTGGACGTGGGGCCCGTAGTCCAGAGAAGGACGAGGATCGCGAGGAGTTTCACCGTCACGATCCAGTGGGGCGAAAGGAACATGAGCCCCGTCAGAATCAGCCCCGCCCCCAACGTGTCCGTGATCCCGGCTCCGTGGATGCGGCAGAAGAAATCGGGGAGGCGGATGATGCCGATCCCGCCGATGACCGCGAAAATCGCGCCGGCGATCACGAGTACGGAACTCACGATCTCGAGCGTCACGACGTTCTCTCGCGGTCCGAATCCGCGAAGTTCCCGTACTTGGAGAACCTGAGCACGGCGATGACGCCGATGAAGTTGATGAGGGCGTACACGAGTCCGAGGTCGAGGAAGTCCGGTCGGTCCGTGACGAACCCGATCACGGCGATCAGGAGGACCGTCTTCGTGCCGAACATGTTCAGCGCGAGAATGCGGTCGAAGACCGTCGGCCCCTTCCCCGCCCGTACGAGCGCGAGCCCCATTGTGACGATGATCGCGGCGACGACGGCGGCGAGGATCATCCGCGCCCCTCGACCCGCGTGACACGCCGGTCCATCTCGCCCGTGAGGACGCCTTCGGCTGCCTCCGCCGTCAGGGCGTGGACCGTGATGTGGTCGCCCTCCGTGTCGATCGTCACGGTGCCCGGCGTGAGCGTGATGGAGTTGGCGTATATGACGCGGCCGACATCCGAGCGCTGACCCGCACGCACGCGGATCACGCGGGGACGGATCGGCAGGCCCGGCCTCACGATGCGCAGGGCGACGTCAACGTTCGCCTTCACGATCTCGACGACGAGCCAGGGCAGGTAGCGGACGAGCCCCGCCGGGAGCTGGATCGGCAACCCCTCATCGTCGACGATCCGCATGCGGAGGGAAATGAAGACGACGAACGCGACCGACACGGCGCCGAGGCCCAGAAGCAGCGGCTTGTCGAAGTACCCCGACAGGAGGAGCCACACGGCCGCCAGGATGGCAACGAGACCGGCGGTGTACGTCACAGGTTCGGCGTGGCGGGTCGAGCGGCTCGCGGCATGTTGGCGCCCGGACGTTGAGTGAAGGTTATCGGCCCGTGTGAACGATCGACCACAGAATGGCGAACCGATCGCGCGGGCGCGAGAGGGTCCCGCGGGAGGGGTCCCGACCGTCGACGCCGATCAGCCTACCACTGCGATTGCGCGCCGTCGACGATCTGCTGGACGAGGTTCTCGAGCGCGACGATCAGGGCCTGGTCCTCGGTTTCGTTTCCGGGTTCGTATTCCCCGGTTCCGGTCAGGCTCTGATTGCCCCAGATGATGAGATTCCCGGCCACATCGAGGATCTCGACGGAGACGCTGACGGTCACGCGACGCTGGAAGACGTCCGCGCCGACGCCACCCACGGCGTCGAAGTTGACCGCCTCATCGGCGTAGCGCCGGATCTGCGCCGTGATGACCGCATCCGCTTCCTCCTCGGACGCGAGCCGCAGCCCCAGCCGCTGACGCGCCGCCGTGAGGAGTTCGTCCATCAGGGACTCCGCGATGCCGAACTGCGTGCTCTCGTTTTCGATCGGGGCGACCCAGACGGTGCGCATGTGGCTGGGCAGCCCGCCGCCGCCGGAGAAGCTGTAGCACCCCGCCAGCACCGTGAGCATCACGATCGCGGCCATCGCTCCGGCGCGGAATCGGCAGGACATAATGTTCCTCATCATATGGTTGTGATTGAACTGTAGCGCTCTGTAACTCCCAACGTACCCCGCTCGAGTCCACGATGTCCCGATACCGGGCTTCCCGAGGCCAGCGGGCGTCGCTGCCCCACTCGAGTTCGATCCACCGCTCGCGGCGGCCGGCACGTCGCTCCTCGAGGCGGGTGATCCGCCCCTCACCAAGATAATAGCTTCGCGTCGCGCCTCCTTCGACCGCGAACTCGAGGACGCGGAGCCCCGAGATCTCCAGCCCGCGGGTGGGGGGGACTTCGCCGGGTCGAAACACGCCCGCCATGGCGTAAAGGAAGACGGTCGGGGGCAGTTCGACGCCCTCGAGGTCACCGGACGTGGCCAGGACGCCGTCGACGAGCGTTGCCTGGAGGCTTCCCTCACCGGTCGAGAAGAGGTCGAGGCGAAAGCGGTCAGGCGGGTTCACGCGGGCGGCGCCAGCGCCGCGGAAACTCCCGCTCCGGCCGGCGTATTCCCACCTGAAGATGACGTGCATCGGTTGCTCCGTACCCGAACTCGCGCGCGCGCGCCGGGCAACTTCTTCCGCATCGGGCATCGGAGCCCCGCGCTCCAACCCCCCGCCGCAGGCGGCGAACGGCAGGAGGAGGAGCGGCCAGAGGGCGAGGCGGGCCGGAGCGCGGTTCATGCGGCGGAATGCGGGGAAGCGGCGGTCGGAAGGGTCTCCAACTGCCGCTTCACGGCCGCCGGAAACCGGTGGGGACGCCCCCGCGCGTCGGTGCACACGAGGGCGGTGCGGGCGCGCGCGAGCGTCGCGTCGTCGGACGCGCGCGCGATCCGGTAGGCAAACACGATTTCACGGCTTCGGACGCGTTCCACGCGTGTGTGAATCCGGATGAGTTCGTCGTACTCCACCGGGATCCGGTATTCGACTTCGACCCGGGAAACCGGGAGCCACAAGCCTCCGCGCTCGAGTTCCGCGTACGACACGCCGCGCTCGCGCATGAGCGCCGTCCGCCCGAGTTCACACCACACCAGGTAGTGGCGGTGGTGCGCACGACCCATTTGATCGGTCTCGGCGTACCGCACGCGCACTTCCGTCGTTCCGACTCCGTTTGCGTCTTCCATGCCCCCAATATGCTCCCACGACGCGCCGGGTGTCGAACTTTTTTCCGCGACGGGTGCGCCGTGACCCGCCGGCGGGTTTGACGCACCGCGCCCGGCGCGCCGAGCTTCGGCCCCATGCCCGAACGCACCGTCGTCGTGTCCGACATCCACCTCGGGGCCGTAGCCGAGGAGAACGCGCGAGCGTTCCTCGCCTTTCTCGACGAGGCGGATCGCTGGGGCGACGAACTCCTCATCAACGGCGACCTGTTCGACTTCTGGTTCGAGTACGGTCAGGTGATCCCGCGCGGTCAGCTCGACGTCCTTGTCCGTCTGCGAAAGCTCGTGGAAGGCGGCATGCGGATCCTGTTCATGGGCGGCAACCACGACGCGTGGGGGGGGAGTTTCCTCCGCGACGAGGTCGGGATCGAAGTCCTCGCGGAGCCGGCGCGGCGACGCATCGGCGGGCGGCGCGCGTACATCGCGCACGGCGACGGACTCGGCCCCGCGGACTGGGGTTACCGAGTTCTCCGGCGGGCCGCCCGCAGTTCGGTCGGACGCGGACTCTTTCGGTGGGTTCACCCCGATCTCGGGCTCCCCCTCGCCCGGCTCGCCAGCGGGACCCGGCGGGCCCAGGCGGGAGGGGCCCGGAACGAGTCGCCCCGGGCTTCACTCCTGGCTCGGCACGCGGTCGAGGTGCTGGCCGCTCACGAGGATGTGGACCTCGTCGTGTTCGGACACTCGCACCGCCCGGAGGTCGCCGAACTCGCGCCGGGGAGGTTTTACGTCAACTCCGGGGACTGGCTCCATCACAACAGCTTCGCCGTCGTGTCACCGGACGAGATCCGCCTGGAGTCATACCGGGGACCCGGCGAAGGCTAGGGGAAATTGACCTTGAAGCCGAGGGCGATCCCGACGGATCCGTCGGCGGGCGGGCCGATGGAGGGTTCGAAGTCCCAGAACTGGGTGGACACCCAGGCGTCGAGCCCGCTCAGAAAGGCGATGAACCCGGCGAGGACGATCCAGTTTTCGCGCTGCCCCGACCGGTTCGAGATCCGCTCTTCGTTCAGCGGCAGCTCCTCCTTCGCCGCAGAGAGCCGCGCGTCGGACTTGAAGACCATGAACAGGAAGATGGACTCGGCGGCGAAGTAGAAGGCGCCGCGCGCCGGTCGTCCGACCTCCAGTTGCCCCCAACCCGGGAGAATCAGGGAGCGTCCGAAGGCGCCGAGCGGGGAGATGGGGGGCGGCCGGCCCGTCGTGTCGGCCACGGCGCTCGTTTCGGCGGAGGCCGAATCGGCGACCGCCTCGGGAGGCGGAGGATCCTGCGCGCGCAGCGGCGACGGGTCCAGAAGGTGGCCGAGCAGAAGCACGGCCGCGAGCGCGAAGGTGGCGGGAACGTGTGGGAATCGAACCCACCCGGGACGCGCGAACGCCCCGTAACGGTTTTGAAGACCGCAGGCAACACCAGTCACCATCCGCTCCCGAACATCCGATATCGTCGTCATTTCCGGTCCGACCGATCTCAGGTGGCCGACCGCGCTCGGCCAATCACCTCGATCTCGACCCGGGCTCCCAGGGGCAGCGCGCCCACGGCGACGGTCGAGCGCGCGGGATACGGCGGCTCGAAGTGGCGGGCATAGACCTCGTTCACGGCACCGAAATCGCCCATGTCCGCGAGGAAGATCGTCGTCTTCACGACATCTCCGAGGGCGAGCCCGGCCTCGTCCAGCACGGCCGCGAGGTTCGTCATTACGCGTTCCGCCTGGGAGACGACGTCGGCGCCCACCAGTTGGCCGGTGGACGGCACCAACCCCACTTGCCCTGCGGAGTAGAACAGCTCGCCGGCCCAGTATCCCTGGGAGTACGGGCCGACGGCGGCGGGTGCATGGTCGGTGTGGACCGGTCCGGTCTGCATGGCTCGGGGCTCCTTTCGAGGGCGGGCGATCGGCCGCTGCCACCGGGCATGGCGCGGAATATCCGCGGGTCGCCGCTGCCTTGCATCGGGTCGGTGGGAGCCGGTAACCTCGCCCGTACGCCTCATCGCTGGAGGCGGGTCGTTGCGTTCGAACGCGTTCTGGCGGTCGGGCGAACATACTTCGATCCCCCGGAGAGCGCCAAAGATCGTGCCCAACGGCTCCGCCCGCCGTTCCGCCGCAAGACTTGCCCGCGATGCCGTGCTCCGCATGGCCTTCGCGGTCGAGGCCTATTGCAGGCTTCTCGTGCGCGTGTCGAAGGCCTGTTTGAGTCAGCCCTTCTATCGCGGCGACCTCGTGCAGCAGATGGACACGATCGGCGTCGCCTCGATCTTCATCGTCATGCTGACGGGCCTCTTCACGGGGATGGTCCTCGCCCTCCAGGCCGCTGTGGAAATGGAACGCTTCGGGGCAACGGTCTACATCGGCCGCCTTGTGGGGGCCAGCACGATTCGCGAACTCGGCCCCGTGCTCACGGCACTCATCGTCACCGGCCGCGCAGGAGCCGGCATGGCGGCGGCTCTGGGTGCGATGCGCGTCACGGAGCAGGTCGATGCGCTTCGCACGATGGGTGTGGACCCGATCCGGAAACTCGTCGTGCCGCGTTTTCTCGCCGCTCTGGTCATGCTTCCCGTGGTCACGATCATCGGCGATGCCGTGGCCATCCTGGGTGGGCTCCTCGTCGCGGTGCTGACGCTGGATTTCACGGCCCAGCTGTATATCAACTCCGTGTGGGAAACCCTCGCCCAGAGCGGCTTCGTGCTCAGGGTCGTCCCCATCGACCTGATTCAGGGACTGGTCAAGCCCTTCACGTTCGGCGGGATCATCGCGCTCACGAGCTGCTTCCACGGACTTCGGGCCGAGGGCGGCACGGAAGGCGTCGGGCGAGCGACGACCCGGGCCGTGGTGACCTCGTCCATCCTCATCCTTGCGGCGGATTACTTCCTCACCCAGATCCTGCTCGCCATGTTCCAATGGTGAGCGAGGATCCACGATGAGCGACCGCACGCCGGCCGGCGCGCCGCAGCCGGGAAGCGAGGCCTTCGAGGCGGAGTTGCGCGACGAGATTCGCCGCGAGCTGGAAACCCACGGGAGCGGGTCCGGGGGACCCGAAATCGTCGAGCTTCGCGATGTGTGGCTCTCGTTCGGAGATCACGAGGTGCTGCGCGGCGTTTCGCTGGGCGTCGCGCGGGGCGGGACGCTCTGCATCCTCGGCGGGTCGGGCGTCGGAAAATCGACGATCCTGCGCCTCATGCTCCGGCTCCTCCTCCCCGACCGCGGCGAGGTCCTCATCGAGGGGCGTGACATCAGCGCGGTTTCGCGCCCGGAAGCTCTGGCCCTGCGGGAGCGGATGGGGATGGTGTTCCAGGGATCGGCGCTCTTCGATTCCCTGAACGTGTTCGACAACGTGGCTTTCCCGCTCTATGAGCATACGACGCTGAGGGATGATGAGATCCGGGAGCGCGTCGAGGAGGTGTTGTCCTTCGTGGACCTCGACCCGACCGTGGTGCTGCCGCTGCTGCCGTCCGCGCTGTCCGGAGGCATGCGTAAACGCGTCGCCATCGCGCGGGCGATCGTGCACAGACCGCCGATCCTCCTCTTCGACGAACCGACGAGCGGGCTAGATCCGATCACGACGCGGCGGATCGACGAACTGATCCTGAAGCTGCGGCGGGAACTCAACGTGTGCGTGGTCGTAGTGACCCACGATGTGCGGTCCGCATCGAGAATCGCGACCGAGACCGCGCTCCTGAAGGACGGGGAGATTATCTTCAGCGGAACGCCGGAGGAGATGCACGCCACCGAAGACCGCTACGTGCGGGCCTTCCGCGGCTAACCGGGGGCGAAAGGATACGATGCGACGATCGGAGCCGATCACATGGGACCAGATGCGCGTGGGGTTCGTCATCATCGTCGCTCTCGTCCTTCTCGCGTTGTGCGTGGTGCTCGTGGGCCGGATCGGGGACGTGTTCGGCGAGCGCTATCAGCTTGTGGCGCTCATGGAATCGGCTTCCGGGCTCCGCCCGGGAGCGCCCGTCCAGGTGGCCGGGCGGGGCGTCGGCCAAGTCGAGCGCGTGGAGTTCATCGCCCCCGAAGAGCGCGGTGATTCGGAAGCGGCGATCGCGGTCTGGCTGGGGGTCAACGTCGACGTCCGAGAGCAGATCCGGCGCGGCTCGCGAGCGCGCGTGCGGACGCAGGGACTGCTCGGCGACCGCCTTATCGACATCGAACCCGGATCTCCGGATTCGGCGATGCTCGTCCCGGGAGATACCATCGGTACGGCGCCGGCGCTGAGCTACGACGAACTCCTCGGCCAGGCGGCCGATGCCGTCCTCGGCCTCACGCAGCTCTCGAACGATCTTTCCGCGACGCTGGCCCGGGTGTCGAGCGGCGAGGGTTCACTGGGACGCCTCCTCGTCGACGAGGCGCTCTACGACGGCCTCGTCGACCTCAACGAAAACCTCGCGGCCGTACTGGGACCGATCGCGGACGGGGAGGGGTCGCTGGCCCGCCTGCTCGAGGATCCGGAGTTGTACGATCGCCTTGTTTCCTCCACCGCCCGCCTCGACACGGTGACGGGGGCGCTGGCGGCCGGCGAGGGAACGCTCGGGCGTCTGCTGGCGTCGGACTCCCTGTATCGCGCGATCGCTTCATCCGCGGCCCGCGCCAATTCCATCCTGGATCTCATCGAGGGCGGCGAAGGGGTGGTCGGGCAACTCGTTAGCGATGAGACCCTCTATGAGGAACTGCTCAAGGTAGTGGTGGACCTGAACGCGTTCCTCGCCGAGGTGCGGGCCAACCCCGGCAAGTTCATCCCGCCGATCCGGGTCTTCTAGTCCCCGGCCCGCCGGGAAAACCGCTAGAGGTCGTGCAGCGTCTCGAAATCGACGACCTCGAACTCTCGCGCGCCGGCGGGGAGTCTCACGCTCACGAGTTCGCCCTTCCTCCTCCCGAGGAGCGCGCGGCCGATGGGCGATTCCATCGAGATGTCGTTGTTCTCGATGTCGACGTCGTCGCCGATCGTGAGGTTGAAGGACTCGATCTCGTTATCCTCCAGATCACGCACGGCGACTTTCGACCCGAACCCGACCCGGTCCGTCGGGATGTTTTCGATATCGAGCTCCCCGAGCTGCGACATTCGGCGCGCCAGATAGTCGAGCCGCGCCCGCACGAAGCCTTGCCGCTCCAGGGCGGCGGTGTACTCGGAATTCTCTCGCAGATCGCCTTGGGCGACGGCCTTCTCGATCTCTTTCGGAAGGATGACGTTCAGCTCGTGGAGGAGCGTCTCCGCTTCGTCCCCGATCTTTCGCTGCAGTTCTTCGATCATCCGGAACCTCCTCGACCCGTCGACGGGCCGGCCGCAAAAAAAGCCGAGGCGCTCCCGGAAAGGGAGGCGCCCCGGATGGATGGAGGCGGCGGGAATCGAACCCGCGTCCGCGAGCCCATCCGCCACGGCATCTACGTGCGTAGTTCGTGATCAAGTCTCGTCTCGCGAGGGTTCACGAACAACCCCTTACGAAACCAGCCGTGCACACGGCTCTCGCCGTGCTCTCGTCACCCGCGGCTCACGGCACGCCTGGGCGACCAGCCCGATTCGTCGACGTCCGTCGGGAGGTCCTCGGGCCCGGATCTCTCGGGGACGGGCTACGCAGAGTTACGCAGCCAGAGCCAAACCGTCGTTGGCATCTAAAAGGTTTCCCGGTGTTTAACGAGGCCCCGGGCACCTCGGCACGCTTCCGCAGCTTCCGGTTCACGCGTCGAAGCCGTGTCGCCCCCCGATACTCGCTAAGGCTGCCCATACGGTGGTCTATCCCGGCGTGCGGCGCAAGTTCCGGGGGCGCCTCCGGAGATTCTTTGACAGCCGGAAACCGGCGCGGGTATACTCGGAGGTTTGCCGGGTCCCGCGGAGTCGGTTCCCGTTGATTCGATATGCGCCCCGCGCTCGCGGGGAGGAGATATAGATCCAAGTGCAGCTTCGTGAATTGTTCGTCCCGTCCGCCATCAACCTCGACCTGGCGGCCGAGACGAAGGATGAGGCCCTGAAGGAGCTTGTGTCGTGTCTGGGCCTCGACGGAAAGTCCGAAGGAATCCTCTACAAGATGTTGAAGCGGCGGGAAAATCTCGGTTCGACCGGGATCGGCCGCGGCATCGCGATCCCCCATTGCCGATCGCTCGTCGTGACCCGACTGAGGGTCGCGTTCGGCCGAAAGCTGTCCGGCCTCGACTTCAAGGCGATCGACGAGAAACCCGTTCGGTACGTCTTTCTCATCGTCGCGCCGCCGCTGGAAGTCTCGAATCAGTATCTTCCGGTGCTGGGCAAGATTGCGCAGTTCGGCAAGGAGGCCGACGTGCCCGACTCCCTCGCGGAACTCTCGAGCCCCGATCAGTTCATCGAACTGCTCGAGGCGAAGGATCTCTAGTGGACCAGCAACTCGAACTGCTCCTCGAGATCCAGGACCTGAGAATGCAGCGTCGGGGGCTCACGGATGGAACGCTGACGGACCTCGAGGCTGAGGTCTTCGACATCAAGATCGAAGACGCGATCCGATCGCTCGACGAGAAAGTCGAGGAACTGGCGCAGAGGCTGACGCGGGGGGTCCGGGAGCGCTACCGCCGCATCGCCGACAAGGCGCCTAGAGTCGTCGCGCCGGTCATCAACGGCATCTGCTACGGCTGCTTCGTAGCGGTTTCCACGGCGCGCGCCTCGGAGGCGGATCGCAATCTTCGCGTCGAGTCGTGCGAGTACTGCGGCTGTTTCCTCTATCACGTCGTTTAGCAGCCCGTGGCAAAACCCCGCTGCGTTCGAGCGGCGCTGGCGCGGGGTTTTGCCACGGACTGCTAGCAGAGCACTCTTCCTTCGGTCGTTCGCCGGGTTACGCCTTTCCGGTCCAGGTATTCGAGGAGCGGGATCAGGTATTTCCGCGAGAGCCTGAACGTCTCCTTGAACCGTGCGGGAGGGGCCGGCGCGCCATCGGCGAGAAGATCCCTTGCTCGCGCTTCCATCGCCTCAAGCGCGGCGGCGGAGACGTGCAGTTCCGGCGTGACCGCCTTCGTCGTGCCGGATTCCTGCAGTAGCCGCAGGAGGTCGTCGAGCACGGCCCGGTCCAGACGCAGCGTCCTCCCCAGTTCCGTGACGAGCGGTGGCTGCAGTCCGGCGGCTTCTATCGTCCGCACGAGTTGCGCGCGCCCCTCTTCCTCCTGGGGAGTGAGGCGGGGTGCGTGGTCCGGAAGAGCGAGCCGCGGCCCGCTCTCGACGAGCCGGCGATCGGCGAGGAGTCGGCGGACGGCGGTCTCCGCCAGTTCGAGATCGCAAAACGGCGCCATCGCGGAACGCACGGCCTCCTTCGACACGCCGGGGGCGCGGCGGTCCGCGGCGTGGAGGCGGGCCATGCTCTCTTCCACGGCCGCCATCGCTTCCGTCGTCGCAGCGGCCGCGAACCAGCGGTCGCCGATGCGCTCGCAGCCGGCCTCCTCCGCGGCCGCTGCGAGCGTGGAGCTGCGCCGCCCAAGGAGGACCGATGACGTCGCTACGGGGAGGCCGCGCAGACGCTTCAGGGCCAGGGCCTCGGCGATCGCCTCCTCCGGTGTGCCATCAAGAATCTGCCGCCAGGCTTCCGTCCGCGCCGGCCACCCGGATGGCGGGTTCAGTTCGGCCACGCGTATCCCGCCGATCGTCGTCACCGGCGAGTAGAAACGGAGGATGGCCCGATCGCGGGTCCGGGCGAGGAGCGGCGCCTCGAGGGCGAGCACGGCCCAGGCGGTCGCCCCGGGTGCGACGGGCCGGCGATCCGCCGTTTGCAGTCGGGCCATGACTTCGCGGGTGCCGAGGTAGACCCTGAGACGCTGCCCGTGGCGGAGGGGCCGGTCGCGCCCCCCAAGCGCCCGCACCCGGACGCCGAGACGTTCGCTGGACTGCCACTCGGACCCGTCGAAGAGCACGCTCCCGCGCTCCACGGAGGCCGGCGCAACGCCGACGAGCGCGACCGCACAACGGCGCCCGGCGGTGACGCGGGGACGAGGATCTTCGTGCACCTGGAGCGCGCGCACGCGGGCCGAGTTCCCTCCCGGAAAGACGCTCACGGTGTCCCCCACGCCCACGGACCCGCTCCACACCGTGCCGGTCACCACTGTGCCCGTGCCCCGGATCGAGAACGATCGGTCGACCGGGAGCCGGAAGCGGTCGTCAACGCCGCGCGCGCGGATCCCCGCCGCCGACCTGCGAAGCGCTTCCCGCAACGGCTCGATCCCGTCGCCCGTCAGGGCGGAGACGGGCACGATCTCCCATGACGCCCGGGCGGAATCCTCGTCCAGCAGTTCCCGGGTCGTTTCGTTTGCGAGGTCGAGCCAGTCCCCATCGACCCGGTCGCTCTTGGTGAGCGCGACGACTCCGCGCCGGATGTTCAGGAGGCGGGCAATCGCGAGGTGCTCGTGGGTCTGCGGCATCGGACCCTCGTCCGCCGCGACGACGAGGAGGAGGACATCGATGCCCGTAGCCCCGGCAAGCATGTTCTTGAGAAAGTCCTCGTGCCCCGGGACGTCGACGATTCCCGTCTCCAGGTCGGGATCGAGGTCGAGCCGCGCGAAGCCCAGATCTATCGTGAGCCCCCGTTTCCGCTCCTCCAGCCAGCGGTCCGTCTCGACCCCTGTCAACGCCCGCACGAGGGCGGTTTTGCCGTGGTCCACGTGGCCGGCGGTCCCGATCACGATCCCGCGCCGATCGCTCACGCCGTCGCTCGCAGCATGCTCACCGGTCGTTCACGGGGCTTCAGTCGAGCCGGCTCAGGAAAGGCAGGGACTTCAGCTGTGCCCCCTCCGCCACGTGGTGGCGGATGAACTCCGCCAGCCAGCGGCCCTGGCGGCCGTTGGCGCGGTTCCGTTCCGCCTGCCCGCCCGACACGAGGATCCGAAGGGCGTCGAGTTCGCCCGGATCGAGTTCGGGCCCCACCGGGCCGCACGAACCACAGCGAAGCCCGCCCGCCTCGAAGTCGAAGCGCGCGCTCGTCGTTCCGATGGCATTCCGGCAGCCGACGCAACGTTCAATCTCCGGTCGAAAGCCCAGGGCGTTGACCACACCCCAGACGTACTCGAGCCCGCCGGCCGCTGCGCCCTCGCGGATTCGACCGTGGAGTCCGTCGAGACCCTCCGTCAGCGTGCGGTACAGCTCCGAATCGTCGTGTTCCGGGGCGAGGCGCATCACGAGTTCGCAGAGGACGGACGCGATCGTGAACAGTTCGATCGAACGGTCGAGTCCACGCCGGTCATGGAGGAGTTCGAAGTTGGAGAGGGTATGCAGGTCGCGTCCCTCCCGTCTGTAGAATGTCGCCTCCCCTTCCACGAAGGGTTCCAGCAGGCCGCCGAAGCGGCTTCGAGGGCGCAGCGCACCGCGGGCGAGCGCGGAGCAGGGGCCGAACTCCCACGTCATCAGGCGCAGGATCTTGCTCGTTTCGCTGTACCGGTACGTCTGGAGGACCACTGCCCGGGTCGTTACGAGTCCCACTCGGCCCCCCGGTGAGGTGCTCGTCGCAGGGCTCTTGCCACGGACTGCCAGCCCCGGCGGTCAGCTGGGACGAAGCAGGATATCGGTCGTTCCCGCCCCGATCGGCGCCTCGTCGACGAACTCGCCCTCGGCCGAGAGGAGAACGAGACGTCCCTGGCCCGCGGTCACATAGGTGGCGCAGAGGATCTGGCCGTCGAGAAACGCGGCCGCGACCCGGCAGCTGAGATTCGAGCCGTCGCGGTCGCGCGGCTGAATCGGATTCTCCGGCCCGTTGATCCACGCCCGAATCGCAAAGCTGAACGCCAGCACGTCCGTCTCCGTCGCATCGACGCCCTTCGTTCGCACGATGTAGACGAGCCCGTCCCGCCCGGCTTCCATGGAGATTCCGTTGCCGCCAAGGGAGTTCAAGTCCTGCACGCTCCGGGCCGTCATATCGATCTCGACGAGATTCCCGTCCCCCAGCGGGGCGGAGGTCAGCGGATCCACCCCCCCGCCCGCCAGCAGGAGCATCTTGTCTTCGAGCACGATGGCCTCGGTCGCCCCGACCGTGCCTTCCGGGAGTCTCAACTCGTCGAAGTAACTGCCGCTGATGAACTCGTGCAGGGCGATGCGGGGAGGGCCGAGGGGCTCTCGTCCGCCGCCCTCGTCATCGAGGTTGGCATCGACGGAGACGACGAACTGCCCGGCCGGGATCGCCCTCTCCACGAAGGTGCCCACCCCCTCGACCGCGATCTGCGCCATCGGAGTGCCCGGGAAGGCCACGAACACGGCATCCAGCCCCCGGGCGGGGATGAGCGCGCCCACCGTGCCGCCGGCATCGAAGATCACGGTCGGTTTGCCGGGGTCCACGATGGCGTTGTTCGGGAAGACGGCCGTCGTCTGTTCGTCGGAGGAAAAGGACCCGAAGAGGACCTTGCTCCCTTCCGGCGCGTTCCACGCCGTTACCCACAGATCCTGAATGAAATCCGCCGTGTGGCCCCTGAAGCCCGCCCCGAACTGGATGTCGCGCCCGAAGGGGACGATCTCGCCATCGATCCGGTTGAACTGCTGCAGGGTCCCGGTGATGGAGTTGAGAACGGCGAATTCCGACCGCTCGGGACGTACGACGTCGGGGCCATCCGGTCCCGTCCCGTCCGAACCGCCGCACCCGCCGAGGAGGACCGCCAGTGCTCCGATCTGTATCCAGCTACGTCTCCGCATGATCCGCTCCTGTGGTGCCCAACCTGTTCGGTCCGCGACCGGTCGCCGGCCGGGCGGCGGCGGCGCGCATCGGTTGGGTGCTTCCCGGCAAGGTCCGCTCCCGGGTCGTGGACGGCAAGCGGACGCGGCGCCACCTGTCCCGGTCCGGCGAGCTTCTGCCAGAATAACGTTTAGAGGGCCTGTGTCGGCGACGACGCACCGCTTGCCACCCCCCGCGAACGGGCCCGAACCGGAAGCACGGAGTGCCCGAGATCTCCCAGCGATTCGACCCGGACTTCGCAGCCGTAGGTGGAGGCCAGGGCCGACGATCCGAGCACGTCGCCCGGTGGTCCGGCCGCCACCGCCTCTCCTTCCGCCAACAGGATCATTCGATCGGCATAGCGGCTCGCAAGCTGCATGTCGTGCGTGATGCAGATGACGGTGAGGGCCCGGTCGCGCACGCGCTCGCGGAGCGCATCGAAGATCCACAGCGCGTGCCTGAAGTCGAGGTGGGCGGAGGGTTCGTCCAGAATCAGGACTCCGGGTTCCTGTACCATGGCGCGGGCAAGCTTGGCGCGCTGGCGTTCTCCGCCCGAAAGCTCGGCGAGCGGTCGGCGCGCGAGGTGCTCGAGGCCGGCCCACCTCAGCGCGCGCTCAATCACTTCCCGGTCCCGCGGGGCGAGGGGCGCCCACGGACTCACGTACGGGTTTCGGCCCAGTTCGACGTAACCATGGAGGCTTACTCGAAGGGCCTCCGGGGGAGCGTCCTGCGATACGACGGCCGTGCGCCGGGCAAGCGCCGAGCGATCCCAGGAGACGAGCGGTCTGCCATCGAGGCGCACCGACCCCTCGGATGGGTCGAGGATGCCCCCGAGCAGACGCACGAGGGTGCTCTTCCCCGCTCCGTTCGGCCCAATGACCGCGGTGAAGGCGGCCGCCCCGAATTCGAGGGACAGGCCCTTGAGGGCCGGGCTGGAGGCGGACGGATAGCGGAAGGTGACGTCCTCGAGCCGATAGGCTGCCGCGTCCCCCCGGTCACCGGACGACTCAGGCATAACTCCTCCGCAGGAGTACGAGAAAAAGCGGCACGCCGAGCAGCGCCGTCACCACGCCTACGGGAAGTTCGAGCGGCCGGAGCGCGACCCGGGCCACCGTATCGGCGAGGACGAGGGCGGCGGCGCCCCCAAGGGCGCCGAGCGGCAGGAGGCGTCGGTGGTCGCTGCCCCAGATCATGCGCGCGCCGTGAGGTATGACGAGACCCACAAAACCGATGACGCCCGCGGTACTTACGGCCACGGCGGCGAGCAGCGAGGCGATGAAGTAGGCGCTGCGCCTGACCACTTCCACCCGCGCTCCGAGGTAGGCCGCCGCTTCCTCTCCCAGTGCGAGCGCGTTCAGGTGACGGGAAAGCGCAAACGCCACGGTCCCACCCGCCGCGGCGACGAGGCCGAGGGCGAGCGTGGACTCCCACCCCGCCCGCTCGAGACTCCCCATCGTCCACAGAACCGCGGCGCGCGTGGCGTCCGGTTCGGCGAGCGAGAGAAGGAGCATCACGCCGGCCCCGAAGAATGCCGCCACAACGACTCCGGCCAGGATCAGAACGTGCGTGTCGAGGCGACCCACGGCGAGCGCGACGCGAAATACGATGGCAATGGCGGCAAAGCCTCCGGCGAGGGCGAAGCCCACCGTGCCGAGATATCCCAACACTCCTCCGAACGCGGTGAGCGCAAGCACCGCGCCGAGCGCGGCCCCCGAGGAAACACCGAGGAGATAGGGTTCGGCGAGCGGATTTCGGAGCAGAGCCTGGAACAGGGTTCCCGAGATCGTGAGCGCGATGCCCGTGAGCGCGGCTGCCGTGACGCGGGGCAGGCGAAGCGAGAGGACGATGGTCCGCGCCGACGGATCCGTTTCTTGGCCCGTGAGCGCACGCCACACCTCCGCGGGTGCGACGTTCGCCGCCCCCAGCAAGAGGCCGGAGACCATCGCGGCGGCGAGAAGCAGAATGAGCAGGAGCGCCCCGCGGCCGGCTCGCCTCACGGCGAACAGGAGGTCGCGACGGGCTCCGGGGCCATGGCCGACAGTTCGCCGTGCAGCTCCTCGGCGATCGACCACGCCGCCTCCGCTACGCGCGGGCCGAGGCGACTCACGACATCGCGATCCAACGTGGAGATCCGACCGGCCGCGACCGCGGGGATCCGTTCCCATCCGCGGCGCGTGGCGAGGTTCGGGCGGCGGGTGAGGGCTTCCCGGGCAACCGGGACGAGGATCCGTTCCGGATTGCGGTCGATGATCGCCTCGAGACTCACCCGCGGCGCGGCCGTTTCGATATCCCCGAACACATTCGCCCCGCCGGCGATCGTGAGCAGCGAGTCGATGAAGCTGCCGCCGCCGATCGTCATCGGCGGGTCGGGCCAGGCGTGGTAGTAGACGCGCACGCGCGGACGGCTCTCCGTCGCCCGGGAGACGGCGGCAAGCCCCCGCGCAATCCGGTCGGCCAGCGCGCTCCCGCCTTCCGGACAGCCCACAAGTTCGCCGAGGCGGAGGACGTCGCGGCGCAAGTCCTCCAGGGTGTCGTGTCGAAGAGCCAGTGTCGGCACGCCGAGCCGCTGCAGCCTCTCCCTGCTTTCCCGGTTCGTTTCCCCGTCGTAGAGGATCACGAGATCGGGGTCACGCGCGAGCACGGCCTCCAGCGACGGGCGGATGCCATCGCCGACGTCGGGGATTCGACGTGCCGCGGGCGGATGAACGCCCCAGCGAGTGCGGCCCACGAGCCGGTCGCCGGCCCCGAGGTCGAAGAGGATCTCCGTCACCGTCGGAATGAGAGAGACGATGCGTCGCGGTTCGAATCGCGCAGCCACGTCCTTCGTAGCGTCGCCCCCGTCCCCGCCCGCCGTGCCGGGAGCGCCACAGGCCGCGGCGAGCACGACTGAGAAGACGGCGAGTAACCGGGCCATGTTGTCCGACATCCATCCCCCGCTTCCAGTCCGAACGGGGGAGCGCGCCGGGACCCGGCGCGACGGAGGACCCCGCTCTTCCCGCGAAGAGCATGCGTTGGCAGCAACGGGCTGCCGGGGGCATGGAGGAACACGTCTCCTGGCTCGAGGCCGCCCGCTCGGCAGGGCCTCTCACAGTGGCGGGGCCGCGCCGGATTTTCACCGACTTCCGTTTGCCCCTCCATGTCCGCGCGTCGCCGCCAAGATGAGCGTCGCCGTCCGCGGCGCGCAAGAAACCGCGCCACGGGCGGGCAGGCGGCTTCCCGGGCCTTTCAGGGCTCGAAGCGGCCGAAATCCTCGGGGTCCAGCCCCTTGAGGTAGTCGCTCAGCGGTTCATCCGGGGCGCGGGACGGCCCGGTTTCGGGCGGCAGCGCTTCGTCTCCCGCTACCCCGGTCTCCTCGATCTCGAACGCGCTCGCTTCGAGGAGACTCTCCGCCGCGTGAATCGGGACCCCGGCGCGAAGGGCCAGCGCGATGCTGTCGCTGGGACGGGCATCAATGGAGATGAATTCGCCTTCGCGCCGAAACACGAGCGACGCGTAGTACGTGTTGTCGACGACCTTCGTGATCAGCACGCGGACGAAGGCGCTGTCCAACCCGCGCACCACGGCGTTGAAGAGGTCGTGAGTGAGGGGACGCGTGAACTGGACTCCGGCGAGTTCCATCGCGATCGCCGAGGCTTCGCCCGGTCCGATCCAGATCGGGAGGAAACGCTCGCCGTTCTTCTCCTTGAGGATGACGACGGGAGCGCCCGTCGTCTTGTCGAGCCCGAGGCTGGCCACTGCAACCTCCCGCATCCCGGACTCCGTCATGCCGGCCCCCTTCGGACTCCTTCCGAACTAGCCGGCCAGGGCATCGATCCGATCGGTCCTCTCCCATGTGAACCCATCGCCTTCGGGTTCGCGGCCGAAATGCCCGTAGGCGGCCGTCCGGCGGTAGATCGGCTTGCGGAGTCCGAGCTGCTCGATGATCGCCCGCGGCCGAAGATCGAAGACGTCCGTCACCCGGCGGGCGAGTTCGTCGTCCGGACGGCTCCCGGTGCCGAAGGTGTTGACCATTACGCTGACAGGCTCATCCACGCCGATGGCGTAGGCAAGCTGGACTTCCGCCCGCCGCGCGAGTTCCGCCGCGACGATGTTCTTGGCGATCCAGCGCGCCGCGTAGGCCGCGGACCGGTCGACCTTCGATGGATCCTTCCCCGAGAAGGCGCCGCCGCCGTGCCGTCCCACGCCGCCGTACGTATCCACGATGATCTTCCGCCCCGTGAGGCCCGCATCGCCCTGCGGTCCGCCGATCTCGAAACGACCCGTGGGGTTGATGTGGCACTGTGCCCGGTCTTCGTCGTAGAGCTCGTCCGGAAGCACGGGCCCGATGACTTCTTCGCGGATCGCCGCCTCGATGTCATCGGGTGCGACGTCCCCGTCGTGCTGGGCCGAGACGACGACCGCAGTGATCCGGGCCGGTTCCCCATCCCGATATTCGACCGACACCTGCGCCTTCCCGTCCGGCCGCAGCCAGGCGATGCCGGCGGATCGCCGCACGTCGGCGAGGCGCTTCACCAGCGCATGCGCCAGCATGATGGGACGGGGCATCAGCTCCGGCGTCTCGTCGGTGGCGTACCCAAACATCATCCCCTGATCTCCGGCGCCGCCGACATCCACGCCCTGGGCGATGTTCGCCGACTGCTCGTCGATAGCGGTGAGCACGCTACACGTGTCCCACTGGATCCCGTGCTCCGCGCGCGTATAGCCAATGTCGCGCAGCACTTCCCGGGCGATGGCCGCAATGTCGATCCGGGCGGCCGTCGTGATCTCGCCGGTCACGAGGACGAGGCCCGTCGTCACGAGTGTCTCGCATGCGACCCGGCCCTGGTCGTCCTCCGCGAGGATGTGGTCGAGGACCGCGTCCGAGATCTGGTCCGCGATCTTGTCCGGATGTCCCTCGGTCACGGACTCGGAGGAAAACGGTTGTATCCCCTTCACGAGGCTGATTCTCCCACCTGGAGGTTTGCGGCGGAACGCCGCGGGAGGCGTAGCGGCCAAGATAGTGGCCGCCCGACCGGGCAGAGGCAACGTCGCCGGCCCGGCGTCAGGAGATGTACAGCGGCGACGGCTCCACGGGAATCGCGTCCTCCAGCCGTGAGAGGAGTTCCCGCGGCATCCCGGAGAGGGAGCCGGCTCGGCTCCACAGCTCCGACAGTTCCGCCACGGAAAGGAGTCCCACGAGTTCCCTCACCTCGGGGATCGACGCGGGCGCGAGACTGAAGTCCCGGTAGCCGAGGGCGAGCAGCAGGGCGAGCCCCACCGGTTCCGCGGCAAGATCTCCGCAAACGCCGATGTCGAGGCCGAGGGCGGTGGCCGTGTTGAAGATCCGCTCGTAGCTGCGGAGGAGCGCCGGATGCATCGGGTTCGAGAGATGCTGGAGCCTGGCGTTCCCCCGGTCGACGGCCAGGGAATACTGCGTGAGGTCGTTCGTACCGAGGCTGATGAAGTCCAGGTGCCGTCCCACGAGATCGAGCGTGTCCGCAAGCGCGGGCGTTTCCACCATCACGCCGAAGGAGACTGGTTCCGCCTGACCCAGCTCGCGAGCGACTTCGGCCACGATTTTCTTCGTCCGCAGGATCTCGGTCTCAGAGATGACGAACGGAACGAGGATCCGCATGCGGGCCTCCGGTCCGCCGGCGCGGATCGCGGCGCGCAACTGGTTGCGGAAGAGCTGCGGCCGGTCCAGGCAGACGCGGATCGCGCGCCAGCCCAGGTAGGGGTTTTCCTCGGGAGGAAGGTCGAGAAAGAGCGGGAACTTGTCGCCGCCGATATCGAACGTCCGGAGCGTCACGGGCTGGTTCGGAAACCCGTCCACGACCTCGCGGTAGGCTTCGTACTGCTCCTCTTCGCTTGGAATCACTCTCCGTCCGATGACGAGGAATTCGGACCGGAAGAGTCCGACCCCCTCGGCGCCCACGCGCCGGGCCGCAGGCACATCGTGCGGCTGATCGATGTTGGCGCGAAGATGGACACGGACCCCGTCGGCGGTCAGCAGGGGCGCGGGTTCGCGGGTGAGGTCGGCGGCGGGGCGACCGGAAAGGCGGCGGACCATCTGCAGGTGTGCCGCCTTCTCGGCCTCGGTGGGCTCGATCAGGATCCGACCGTTGCCTCCGTCGAGGAGAACGGTTGTGCCGTCCTCGATCTTCGCGAGGTCGGCACCGAGTCCCACAACCGCCGGGATACCCAGAGAACGGGCCACGAGCGTGCTGTGCGAAGTTCGGGACCCGGATCCGCTCGCCACGCCGAGGACGAGTTCGGGGTCGAGGCGTACCGCGAAGCTGGGCGTGAGGTCGTCGACGGCGATCAACCCGGGCTCCTTCGGAAGGGCGAGCGGATCCTCATCGCGCCCGGTGAGCCGCGCGAGGACTCGAGACCGAATGTCCCGCAGGTCGGCCAGCCGGTCGACGACCATGAAGTGTCCCGCATCGACGATCGCCGTCCGAAGCTCGGTCAGACGCCAGTCGAAAGCACGCTCCGCGGAGAGAAAGTTCTCGCGGATATAGCGGATGGTGCCCGCGACGAGGTCGGGGTCCGAGAGGATGAGGATCTGCGGGTCGAAGATGTTCGCTTCCACCTCGCCCAGTGAACGAGCGGCCTGTTCGCGCGTGTCCCGGACCCGGTCGGCGGCCCAGGCCCGGGCCTCCTCGAAGCGCGCGACTTCGCGCTCGACGGCGTCGGACGGGATCGTCCGGTGCTCCGGTCGCCACTCATGACGCTCAAGCCGCCGAGCCACGCCGAGAGCGCGCCCGGGCGCGGCCCCGATCCCGTGAATGACCTCGCTCACGCAAGCCCATCCATGTCCACGTCCGGGTCGAGTTCCTCGCTGAATCCGGACAGGACGAGTTCGGTGAGAGAATCGACGGCGTTCTCCGCGTCGGATCCCATGGCCCGGATACGGATGGAGGCGCCGGCCTCAGCCGCGAGCATCATCACGCCCATGATGCTCTTCCCGTTCACTTCCATCTCATCCTTCTCCACCCACACCTCGGCCCGGAACCGGCTCGCCAGCTTAACGAACTCCGCGGCCGGACGGGCGTGCAGCCCCAGCCGGTTCTGAATACGTACCGCTGCTTCGTGTCGCATCGTCACAGAAACTTTCCGCTCCGGTCGAGCGAACGATCGGCGTCGGGCCGGGCGTCGCAGCAGGCTGGACCGCCTGTCGGGACGCTCACAGGAGCCACACCGCGCACGCGGCAAGCAGGCTCGTCATGGCGACCGCCGAGATGTGCCGTGGGACAAGGTAACCCATCAGCACCGCGATGACTGCACCGCCGTCCCTCCACACGGCCGGGTCCGTTCCCGGAAGCTGGCCGACGAGCAGCGCGGCGAGGACCCCGATGAGCACCTGGTTTGCCGGCGCGAGCGCTCTCTCGATTCGGCGCAGAGGTGCGCGCTTCAACGCGGCGGCCACGGACCGGCCCGATTTCCAGCCGCACCGCAGTCCCCAGATGCGGAGCACCACGTGGCCGGCATTGTACACGACGAGGAAAGCGGCGGCGGCGAACAGCGGGTCGAGTCCAAGTACGAACCCGATAGCCGCGGCGGACGCGCAGAAGGGCCGCCATCCGGCCCACGCGATCCCGTCGCCCAGCGCCCCCAGCGGCGCGCGGAGCGCGGAACGGAAGCGCGACCGGGTATCGGGATCATCGCCATCGAATTCAATGCGCGCGAGAGCCCCGATCGCCACAGGGGCCAGATACGGATGCGCATTGAAAGCTCGCGAGTGGCGCTGGACGGCCCCCCGGAAAGCGGCAGGATCGTCCGCGTGAATGCGCGCCAGCAGCGGCGCGAGCGCATGCGCCAGCCCGGGTCCCGTCATCGTCCGGTCGTTCCAGGAACCCTGGATGGAGAAACTGCGCAAGATGGCGCGTACGAAATCCCTCCGGCGCGGCCTCACGCGAGCACCCGCACGAGCAGGGTTCCCAGGAGACACCCCGCAGCCAGCGCGGGCCATTGGCCGCCTCGCCCGCCGAGCCCGCGCGCCGCGACGCCCGCGGCGGCGGCGAGGCCGAGCCCGGCGAGAACGGGCCACCACGCGGCGCCCGGCGCGCCGGAAGGCTGCGTCGACAGCAGGCGAACGAACACCGCGGACGGTACGAGGAGCGCGGCGACGAGGAGTCCGGCGCGCAACGCGTCCAGAGCGATCGCCAGCCGGTGGCGTCGCGCGAGGGCGGCCGCGCCTCCGCGGAAGCCATCGGGCCGCGAGACAAGTCTCGGCGTCAGGCGCCGGAGGAGGGTTACCGAGTAGGCACCTGTCCATCCGATCGCCCAGCCGACCGCGACGGCGGCGATGATTCCGGCGGGAGCGCCTTCGCCCGCGACCGCGTACGCCGCCCCCGCCGTGAAGGCGGCAGGCCCGGTCTCCGGGTGCCGCGCGCCGCCGAAGGGGGGGTGCCGCGACAGGACGACTTCCAGCCAGACTCCAACCAGACAGCCTGCGGCGGGGGCCCCGAAGAGCATCCCGCCCAGCGTGCCCGCCACGATGGGCCGGGACCACATCGCCTGGGGCCAGGACACCCCGTCGAGACCGATGGCCGCGCCGCACAGGCAGGCCAGCGCCCAGCCGCCGGCCGAAAGCTCGATCCCGCTCATCGGAGCCTGCGCGCGTCGAGACGAACCTCGCGGGCGGTGGGGAGGTTCCGTGCGCTCACGGAAGCGTGCGCACCGATCACCCGCAGGTCTTCGATTTCCTCCGGAGAGAGATGGACGTAGTCGAGGATCTTCTTCCGCCCGCCGGCGGGATACACGCCCCCGACGTTCACGATCCGCCCGTCGAGGCAGCCCCGCTCGGCCAGTGCCCGCATCGTCGCCGTATCCCGCGTCAGGAGCGCACCCCGCTCCACCCGGGCGCTCAGCTCCCCGAAGCGCCGCGCCGCCTCGTCCACCCCCAGAAACTCCGCACTCTCCTCGTCGGCGAGCGCGCTGGACCAGAGTTCCTGCTCCCATTCGCTCGAAGCGAGAGCCTCATCGACGACGATGTAGAACTCGAGGTTCAGGGGCCGTCCCCACCCCACGAGCACCTGGCCGTGGATCAGACGCTCATCGATCCGCAGGAGTTCGAGCGGCATGAGCCCCGCTCAGTCGGTCCCGGCCGGCGAAGGCGGGTGCGCGCGCTGCCCGGCCTGTCCCTTCCGGAGAAGTCGGGGGACGAGGGTCTCGACCGGCATGTCGCGATGAAAGACGAAGTCGAGCAGCATCGGGAGGTTCACGCCGGTGATCCATGCGCTGTCCCGGTTCTCCCGCACGTGCTGAAGGCTCGCCAGGCCGCAGCTGCCGCCCGCAAGATCCACGAAAAGGATCGCCTCCGCCTCCCCCGCCGCCTCTCCGATGATCTCGGCGAGTTCGTCGGGTCCCAGGCCTTCGTTGCTCACGGCACGCAGGGCGCCTCTGACGCCGCTGATGGTCTCGACGGCGGACACGAGGGCCTGTGCCAGTTCCGCGTGCGCCACGACGACGCCGCGGATCCGGCTATTCGTCATCGGACTCGAGGTAGTCACGCACCGGCCGCATGCGCTCGATGAGGTCGCGCTCGAAAGCCGCTGCCGGATCTTCCCCGGAATAGCGCAGGAGATGGTTCATGGCCACGACTTCGGCGATGACGGTGATGTTCTTTCCCGGGTTCAGGGGGATACGGACCTTCGGCAGCTTTACGCCCAGGATCTCGCACTCCTCCGCCTCCAGACCCGTCCGGTCGTAGTCGTCGCGCTCTCCCCAGACTTCGAGTTCGACGACGACTTCGATCCGCTTCTGCTGGCGCACGGCCCGAATGCCGAACATGGCGCGCACGTCGATGATGCCGACGCCCCGTATCTCCATGTGGTGGCGCTGGTGTTCGTGCGCGCGCCCCAGAAGGATGTCGCTCTGGCGGCGGTGTACGAGGATGAGATCGTCGGCGACGAGGCGGTGGCCCCGCTCCACGAGATCGAGTACGCACTCGCTCTTGCCGATACCGGAGGGCCCAATGAAGAGGAGGCCGATCCCGTACACGTCCGCGAGAGATCCGTGGAGGGAAGTGCGCGGCGCGAACTCTTCCTCGAGATAGGGCTGCAGCCGCCGGTAGAAGTCGCCGGTTTTCAGAGGCGTTTCGAGCACCGCCACGCCGGCTGCCTCCGCCGCGGACACAAGTTCGTCCGGCGGCGCCTGATTCTTGGTGATGATCGCGCAGGGAACGCCGGACTCGAACACGAACGTGAGGGCGGCGGCACGTTCCGACGCGCGGAGGCTCTTGAGATAGGCGATCTCCGTTTCGCCGAAGATGAGCACCCGCTGGGAGACGAAGCGCTCCCTGTAGCCGGCCAGCGCGAGTCCCGGCGACGAGACTTCGGGCACCTCGATGCTGCGCTCCAGGCCGGACTCGCCAGCTACGACCGTGAGCGAAAACGCTTCCCGCTTGCGCCGAAGCAGCGACGCGACCGTGAGGGTCACCCGGCCTCTCCGTCCGCCTCGAAGGGACTCCCGAACAGTTCATCCATCGGCGGCGCGGAGTGTTCGTTGTACCGGTCATGGTTGCGGCGGAGCTGGTTTCCCAGCTTGTCCGCCAGCCGGTCGAGCGCCGTGCGGGGGTCGGGACCGGCCGCTTCCCCGTGCACGGGGCGGGCGCGGTCGACGCTGACCACGGCCGCCGCGCGTACCTGCGTCTTCTCTCCGGTGAATACGACCTCCGCCTTCGACGCGCGCGGCTCGAAGCGCGTCAGATTCGTAAAGCGCGCCTCGATGATCTCGCGAATGTCGGAGACATCGGTGTTACGCGCGGTGACGATGGTTCTCATCGGTCCTCATCAGGGTTCGAGTGACTGGTAAAGGTGCGCTTCCGTCTCATCCGCTGCACGGGACCACGAGAACCGGGCGGCGTGGGCGACTCCGCCCGTTCCGAGGCGTTCGCGCACCGACGGCTCCTCGAGAACCTCGCAGATCGAGGCGGCCCACGCGGCGGCGTCCCCGTGAGGGGCGAGCACTCCCGACGCCCCCGCCGCCACCGACTCGCGCAGTCCGGGGGAGTCGCTCGCGATCACCGGCGTGCCGCACGCGGCCGCCTCCACGTTCGTCATCCCCCACCCCTCCTTCGGGGAGGGATATACCACGGCCCAGGCCCGACGCAGCCAGGCGACCTTCTCCGCCTCGGAGATGTACCCCAGAAAGCGTACCCGGTGCGAGAGTTCGGCGCGGCGGACGAGCCTTTTGAGGCGACGCTCGTCGCTGCCGCGGCCCGCGATGACGAGCTTCGCGTCCGGCAGCCGATCCTTCAGCCGCGACAGCGCCTCGAACAGGACATCGAGACCCTTGTACCGCTTGAGGCGACCCACATAGAGCAGTGTCGGCGCCTCCGCACGCTCCGTCGCGGCGCCCGGACGGTAGGTGTCGTGATCGATGCCGGGCGGGATGACCGTAATGTCGCGGGCGAGCAGGCCTCGCTTCGTGAGGTCGAGCGCCGTGCTCTCCGAGATCGCCTGAAACGGACAGTCGCGATAGACGCGGGGGATCGCCCGTTCCGCGGCCCACACGGCCGTCGCGAGCGGGATGGACGCCTCCGCGTAGGCCGTGGCCCCGAACAGGTGCGGGACGAGCGCGACAACGGGGACGCCGGTCCACCGGGGCGAATAGAGCGGGACCTTGTTGATGTCCTCGACGAGCACGTCCGGGGCGAAGCCGTCGGCGATCCTCCGCGCCGCGCTCCGGGCGCGCCATGCGTAACTGTGCCGGTTTCCGACCCGCTCGAACTCGATGCCATCGAGCGTCGCTGACGCGGCCGCGCCGCGCCAGCCGCTCACGACGGCACGCACCGCATGTCCGCGGGCGGCCAGACGGCCGAAGATCTCGTGCAGGTGCACTTCGGCGCCGCCGGCCTCGGGGTTCTCCCGGTCCTGCCAGTTGAGGAGGAGGATCCGGAGCGGCCGCGCCACGGTACCGCTCAGGGCCCTGCCTCGCGGGCCTTCAGCACCGCGTCGAGCACGCCGTTGAGAAAGCGCGGGCTACCGGGACTGCCATACCGGCGTGCCAGCTTCAGGGCTTCATGGATCGCGACTTTCGGCGGAACGTCTTCGAACCACAGCAGTTCCGCGATCCCGATCCGCAGGATATTGCGGTCGATGGCGTGCAGGCGCTCGATCCGCCAGTTGGAGGTGTGATGAGCGATCGTCGCGTCGATCTCGGCCAGATGTCGGGCGACGGTTTCGAGCAGGCGCCGGACATGAGGGCGGTAGCGTCCGGACATGCGACGGTGGACGAGGCTCTGTGCCGCGTGTTCGAGCGGCGTGCCCTGTCCGCCCACTTCCCACCCATAGAGGAGGTTCAACGCCCAGCTCCGGGCGCGCGAGTGGACGTGTGTCCGGGCGACCGGGGTCACGGGTCCGGCTGTCCATGAAGGTCGGCCATGCGGAGCGCCGCGCGGGCCGCCTCCGAGCCGGCGTTTCCGAGTTCGCCGCCGGCCCGCGCGAGCGCCTGCTCCAGCGTGTCGGGCGTGAGCACGCCGAGACCGACCGGCACGCCCGAGTCGAGCTGTACCTTCGCGAGCCCGTCGGTCGCCGCGCGGCTCACGTGGTCGAAGTGCGCGGTCTCCCCGCGTATCACGCAGCCCAGCGCGACGATGGCGGCGTACCCGCGCGCGACGGCTCTTCGCGCGGCAAGCGGAAGTTCCCAGGCGCCGGGGACATACACGATATCGAGGTCCTCCTCGGCCACGCCGCATTCGAGGCTCGTGCGCGCGGCGCCCGCCAGCAGACGCTCGGTAACCCCGGAGTTGAACCGGCTGACGAGAATGCAGACCGTCCGGCCACCTCCCGCGGCCGCGCCCTCGTACGTCGCCACGCGCCCCTGCGTGAACCCCTCCGGGCCATCGCCTCGTGGCGTGTCCGACCCGCTTCTCACGCGGATCCGGTCAGGTGCCCGAGCTTCTCCCGTTTCGTGCGGAGATAGCGGATCAACCGATCGTCGATCTCGCCGAGCTCAAGCGGCACACGGTCGCGGATCACGAGGCCGAACCCCTCCAGCCCCGCGAGCTTCTTCGGGTTGTTCGTCATGATCCGGATCGAGTGCAGCCCGAGATCAACCAGGATCTGGGCCCCGATGCCGTAGTTCCGGAGGTCGGGCGGAAACCCCAGCGCCTCGTTCGCCTCGACTGTGTCGTGGCCCTCGTCCTGCAGCTCGTAGGCTCGGAGCTTGTTCAGGAGTCCGATCCCCCGCCCTTCCTGGTCGAGGTAGACGATGACCCCGGCATCAGCTTCCACGACCATCCGCATCGCGGCCTCGAGCTGGCTGCCGCAGTCGCAGCGATGGGAGTGGAACACATCGCCCGTCAGACAGCGCGAGTGCACGCGGACGAGGACATCCTCCGCACCCGCCACATCGCCGCGCACGAGCGCGACGTGTTCGCGTCCATCCACCTCGTTCGCGTACCCGACAATGCGGAAATCGCCCCACGGCGTGGGGAGATCCGCTTCGGCGACGCGCCGCACGAGGCTCTCCGTGCGCAAGCGGTAGGAGACGAGGGCGGCCACCGTGATGAAGGGGAGGTCGTGCTCCGCCGCGAACTTCTCGAGTTCCGGGCGGCGCGCCATCGTCCCGTCCTCGTTCAGGATCTCGCAGATCACACCCGCTGGAGTGAGCCCGGCCAGCCGGGCGAGATCGACCGAAGCCTCCGTCTGGCCCACGCGCTGCAGCACGCCGCCGGGCCGGGAGCGGAGCGGAAAGATGTGGCCCGGGCGCATGAGGTCCGTCGGCCGGGTCTGGGGATCCACCGCGACCCGGATGGTGCGGGCGCGATCCTGCGCCGAGATCCCGGTCGACACGCCGAAGTCCTGGCGGGCGTCGATCGACACGGTGAACGCCGTCTTGTTGGGGTCCGCCAGCCGATCGTCCGTCATGAGCGGGAGATCGAGGCGGTCGGCCATCTCATCGGGCATCGTGAGGCATATGAGCCCCCGGGCATGCCTCGCCATGAAGTTGATCGCCTCGGGCGTCGCGAGCGCAGCCGCGCAGACGAGATCCCCCTCGTTCTCGCGATCCTCATCATCAGCGATGATCACGAGCCCACCGCTACGGATACGCTCGATCGCCGCTTCGACCGTATCCGCCGGCCTGTCCGCCAGCCGAAGTCTTTTTTTGGTTTCCATTCGAACGGAGCCGACTCAGGAGTCCACGGGGGCCACGTGCGGTCGGAGGGCACGAGCCACGTGCTTGCCGATCAGGTCCGCCTCGAGGTTGACTCTCGCGCCTGACGCGAGGCGCCCCAGGGTGGTATGGGTCCATGTATATGGGATGATGGCGAAACGCGCGATGGTCCCCGTCAGGCGGTTGACCGTGAGACTCACGCCATCGACCGCGAAGGAGCCCTGCGACACGGTCACGCTCTCGAGGCCGTCGGGGAGTTCGATCTCGAGCAGGCCCGACTCCCCTTCCCACCTGGCCGCCGCCACGGTTCCCACCCCATCGATGTGTCCCTGTACCATGTGCCCGCCCAGCGGATCCCCGGCGCACAGCGCGGGCTCGAGGTTCACGGGATCCCCGACCCGCCAGCTCCCGATCGTGGTTCGCTCCAGGGTAGCCTCCACGATGTCGACATCAAAGGTCTCCTCCCGGAGAGCGACGACCGTCGTGCATACGCCCGCGAGCGACACCGAATCCCCATCGCGGAGCGTGTCGAGAAACGGGACGCGGGCGATCGTCAGCCGGAGTGCCGCCTGCCGGTGTTCCCGGCCCGCGACCTCGCCGACCGCCCGTATGATTCCGGTGAACACGAGTCCGATCGCTCAGAGGTTGTCCAAAGTTTCCTGGAGCTGGCGGTGCTCGAACACGATCTGGGTATCCTGCCCCAGCGACTCTCGCTGCATGGGCAGCCAGTCGCCCTGCGTCGACGGATCGAGGCCGGGAAACGCCGGCACGCCGTCCCGTCCGTAGAACATTGGGGCGATGAAGGCATGGATCCTCTGGATGTGTCCCCCGCGAAGCAGCGATGCGGCGACCTGACCCCCACCCTCGACGAGCACCGAGATCACGCCGCGGATGGCCATTTCGTTCCAGACGGCGTTCAGGTCCAGTCTGTGGTCCTCGCTCCGCGCTACTCCGATGACTTCCACGCCCGCTTCGCGGAGGGGATCCGCGCGCTCCTCGAATCCGTCCGAGTCGGGATCGGCGAAGACCCACACGGGCGCCTGGGCGGCCGTCCGCACGAGCTGGCTCGAGGGGCGGAGCCTGAGTGTGGTGTCCAGGACCGCACGTACGGGTGGTACGCGCGGCACGACCTCGCCGCGGGCCGTGAGCAGAGGGTCATCGATCGCGATCGTGTTGGAGCCGATCAGAATGGCATCGTGGCAGGAGCGGAGACGGTGGACCTCGTCCAGCGCCCGTATGCCGGTCACCGGCGTGCGAACGCTTTCCTCTCCGAGCTTCGCGTCGAGCGAGAGCGCGAGTTTGAGCGAAGCGAAGGGCACCCACTGCCGGTGAAACCAGAGGAAGGCCGCATTCAGCCGTTTCGCCGCGTTCGCCTCGATCCCGATTTCGACGTCGAGTCCGGCCTGCCGCAGCTCCTCCGCCCCGTGGCGCGCCTCCGGATTGGGATCCCGGCAGGCGATCACGACGCGCCGCACGCCGGAGCGGATGATGGCGGCGGTGCACGGGGGCGTCTGCCCGGTATGGCGGCACGGCTCGAGCGTAACGTACAGCGTGGCGCCCGCCGCGCGCGGCCCCGCCTCCCGCAGCGCCATGACTTCCGCATGGTCGCCGCCGTATTCCGCGTGCCACCCCGTGCCGAACACCTGGTTCCCGCGGGCCACGACGGCACCCACGAGCGGATTGGGCGACACGCGGCCCTGCCCGCGTGGCGCCACGGCCAGCGCCTCGCGCATATGCCGCAGGTCCTCGGTACGGCTCGGCGGTGCCCCGGCGATGGGGTCGAATCCCCGCCCCGTCATGAACTCTCCAAATGTACTCTGCCGCTGCCGGCGACGAGTTCACCGCACGGGAACGCCTCGCACCCGGAGTCGCGAATCTCCTCGAGCACCCGCCCGGCCTCGTCCTCGCGGACGACCGCGACCATCCCCACGCCCATGTTGAAGGTCGAGAAGAGTTCCGCCTCGTCCGCCCCGCTCTCGCGCGCGATGACGTCGAACTCGTGCGGGCGCGGCCAACTGTCGCAGTGCACGACCGCATCGAGATTCCCACCGATGACCCGGTCCACGTTCCCCGGGATTCCACCTCCCGTGATGTGGGCGAGCGCCCGCACGCGGCCCGCTTCGAGGCTGCGCTCGAGGATCGACAGGTAACTTCGGTGAGGACGCAGGAGGACGTCCGACACGGAGCTCTCCGCCCCCGGGAAGGCGTCGCCGGCCCCGAGTCCGAGGCGATCGAAGAAGAGGGCGCGCACGAAGCTGTAGCCGTTCGTGTGGATGCCGCTCGACGCGAGTCCGATGAGACGATCCCCGGGCTCCAGATCTCGGCGGGACAACTCGGGGTAGGCGATCTCGCCCACCACGAATCCGGCGAGGTCATACTCCCCCGGCGCGTAGAAATCCGGCATCTCCGCGGTCTCTCCCCCGAGCAGCGCGCAGCCGTTCGCGCGACAGGCGGCGGCGAGTCCCGAAACGACGCTCGTCACGGTGTCCGGGTCCAGCACGCCACAGGCGACGTAGTCCATGAAGATGAGAGGCCGGGCGCCTTCGACGAGGATGTCGTTGACGCAGTGGTTCACGAGATCGGCGCCCACCGTGTCGTGCCGGTCCGCCATGAAGGCGATCTTCAGCTTCGTCCCCACGCCGTCGGCGCTCGCCACGAGTTCCCGGCCGGGCGTCGCCCGAAACCGCCCTCCGAACGAGCCGAAGTCCGAACTCACGGCATCCGTGCGCGTCCCCTGGACGAGCCGGGAGAGCCGGGCTTTCGTCGCGCGCGCCGCCTCGAGGTTCACGCCGGCGTCCCGGTACGTCAATCCGTCATTCATGTTTCCTTCACGCTTCCACCCCACGGCCTGCTGGAACATCGAATCTGGTGAGCGTTCCGAAGCTTCGCACACGGTCCTCCACTTCGGCGATGGTGAGTTCCACCATGCGGCGCGCGCCGAACGCCTCGCAGGCGAAGGAGCCGAGAGCGCAACCGTACACGACGGCGCGCTTCAACGCCGGTCCCGTGATCGAACCGCAGCGCGCCAGATATCCGAGCAGGCCGCCCGCGAACGCGTCGCCGGCGCCGGTGGGGTCGACCACATCGTCGAGCGGAAAGCCGGGGGTGAGGAAGAAACCGTCGCTCGTGAGCAGCACGGCCCCGTGTTCCCCCTTCTTGATCACGACGTGGCGCGGGCCCCGACCCTGAATCCAGCGCGCGGCCCGGGCCAGGTTGTGCTCCCCCGAAAGCTGTTTCGCCTCTTCATCGTTCAGGGTGATCAGGTCGATCTTCGCGATG
This sequence comes from Gemmatimonadota bacterium, assembly GCA_965207805.1. Lineage (GTDB taxonomy): Bacteria > Gemmatimonadota > Gemmatimonadetes > Palauibacterales > Palauibacteraceae > Palauibacter. Next base: position 2,033,189 of record OZ242312.1, on the reverse strand, counting down.
ACCTCCGCGAGACGCTCCGGCGTCCCCTCGATCCAGTAGTTCATCGTGTCGCACGCCGCGAGCACGGGCGATTCGATCTGATCCAGAACCTCGAGCTGCAGGGCGGGGTCGATGGCGCCCAGAAAAGCCCAGGGCGCGCTTCGGAACGCGTCGGGAATCGTCGGATGGAAGTCGGCGAAAACCCCCAGCTCGGTGAACGTCGTGTCCCTCGTATTCATGTCCCGGTGATAGAAGCCGCCCCACCGGAAGCTGCCGCCGGGCCGCCGCTCGAGTCCCGACAGATCCGCGCCCCTGTGGAGGAGGAAATCGAGTTCGTCCATCGGATAGTCGTCGCCGATGACCCCGACGAGCTGGACCGGCGCAAACAGGGAGGCCGCGGCGCTGAAGTTGACGGCCGTCCCGCCGACCACACCCTCCCGGTGTCCGGCCGGGGTCGAGATGTCATCGAGTGCGACGCTGCCCACGACGAGGATGGGCCCCGCTTCGCTCCGACCGGCGCCGTTTCCGGGGGCGTGGACGTTCACTTCGCGTCCCGGGTCATGGTTTCGGGGGCCGAGAGGCCGAGCGCCCGCAGTCCGTTGCGCAGTGTGAGCTGCACCGCGCGGGCGAGCCGGATTCTCGCGGCCCGCTCCGGCACGTCCGCCAGGATTCTCTGCGCCGGGTTCAGGTTCCCCTGGTGATACCACGCGTTGACGAGCCCCGCCGTCTCCTCCAGGTACGCGCAGACCAGGTGCGGAGCCCGGCTCCCGGCGGCCGTCGCGATGACCTCGGGAAGCCTCAGGACCGACAGTGCGACCTCGCGCTCCGCCGGGGTGCCGAAGCTGTTCGGAACCTCGAGCGCGGCTGGAACCTCGTCGGCCACGACTCCCGCCTTGCGGAACACGCTGCACATGCGGGCATGCGCGTACTGGACCTTGTACACCGGATTCGCGTCCGACGTATCCAGGGCGAGGTCGAGATCGAAGTTGAGATGGACCTCGGCCCGGCGCATGAGAAAGAAATACCGCGCCACATCCGGGCCCGTCTCTTCCACGAGCTCGCCCAGCGTCACGAAGCGTCCGGCACGCTTGCTCATCCGGACTTCCCTGCCGTCGCGCAGCACCGTGACCAGCTGGATGATCAGAACCTCGAGCAGGTCCGCGTGCGACAGGCCACGCAGGGCCGCCAGCATGCGCTTCTCGTGGCCCTGGTGATCCGCGCCCCAGACATCGATCGCGAGTTCGAAGCCTCGCCGCGCCTTGTCGAGGTGATAGGCGAGATCCGGCAGAAAGTAGGTGAAGGAACCGTCGCTCTTGATCAGGACCCGGTCCTTCTCGTCGCCGTAGTCGGATGTCCGAAGCCAGGTCGCCCCCTGCGAACGATAGATCAGGCCACCGCCTTCCAGCGCCTCCAGGAGGCGATCTATGGCTCCGGACTCGTAGAGCGAGCGTTCGGAGTAGAACCGATCCATGTCGACACCGAACCGCGACAGATCCTCCGCCTGTTCCTCGCGGAGCAGCCGCACCGCTTCGCGCCGGAAGTGGGCCCGGCGCTCTCCCGGCGCGAGCGAGGCGAGAAACCCCGGGCCGGCGGTGTCTCGAATCGTCATCGCGACCTCTCGAACGTACTCGCCGTGATACCCGCCTTCGGGAATCGCCGCCGGCCGGCCGGCCGTTTCCTCGTAGCGTGCCTCGACGGATTCGCCGAGAAGCTCGATCTGCCGTCCGGCGTCGTTCACGTAGAACTCGCGCGTCACCTCGTGGCCAGCCCACTCCAGCAGCGACGCGACCGCGTCGCCGAGCGCCGCACCGCGACCGTGGGCCACATGCAGCGGCCCCGTCGGATTGGCGGAAACGAACTCCACGTTGACGCGGAGCGCGGCGGAGGCCTGTGTCCGTCCCCAGTCGCGGCCCGCCTCGATGACCCCCGTCAACCGAGGCCAGATGGACTGATCGGAGAGCCGGAAGTTCAGAAATCCCGGGCCCGCGACTTCCACGGCCGCGATACCGGCGGCCGCGGGGTCGATCAGTTCGCAGACGCGCGCCGCGAGCGCGCGCGGAGGCTGGCCCAGGCGCTTCGCGAGCACGAGCGCCGCGTTGGACGCCCAGTCTCCGTGCGTCGGATCCCGCGGCCGCTCCAGGCTCGGCGAGAAGCCCTCAGGAGCCCCGGCGGCCGAAAGGGCGGATTCGAGCGCCGCGGCGAGCCGGGCCGGGCCGGCGTCGCCCGTCACGAGTCGGAGCCGCCTTCCGGCGACCCGGATGAGGCGGCATCTGATCCAGATGAAGCGCTCTCCGGCGAACGGGACGAGGCATCGCCCGACGCCTTCGTGGCGGCGGACTCCCCGCCATTGTCCGTCGCCTGCCGATAGTCGGTGGCGTAGAACCCGGGCCCCTTGAAGACGATCCCGCCTCCGGCCGAGATGAGCCGCTCCACCTCCTCTTCCCCGCACGACGGACAAACGCGGACCGGCGGGTCCGACATGCGCTGGAACTGCTCGAAATCGTGTCGGCAATCGCGACATCTGTATTCGTACGTTGGCACTCGTGCCCTCGGATCAGTCTCTTGAACGCCGGACACGTCCGCGCGAATGCCCGCAGCGTGCCGAGGCCCGGCAATCCGCTAGCCGGGACGGTATTCCCCCCACACCTCGCGCAGCGCGTGGCTGATCTCGCCCAGAGTCACGCGGCGCCTGACGGCATCGATCAGAACGGGCAGGAGGTTAGCATCTCCGGCCGCCGCTCGCCGGATCCCCGCCAGCGATGCTTCCACGTCCGCGCCGCTCCTCTCCGCCCTGAGCCGCGTAAGCCGCCGACGCTGCTCATCCGCCAGACGAGCGAAATCCGGCGCCTTCGGCATCTCGACCGGTTCGGCATCCGCGTGCACGTTCACGCCGACAACCTCGAGTTCGCGGCTCTCGACCGCCTCCTGATGCCGGCGGGCGGCGAGGTGGATCTCCTCTCTCATATAGTCGATCGCCTGCACGGGGCCGCCCATCCCTTCGACGCGCGCCAGATACTCCCGGGCCCGCTCCTCGAGGTCGTCCGTGAGCGACTCCACGAAGTAGGAGCCCCCCAGGGGGTCGACGGTGTCTCCGACACCTGTCTCGGCCGCCAGGATCTGCTGCGTCCGGAGCGCGAGGCGGGCCGCGTCCGCTCCGGGAAGCGAGAGCGCCTCGTCGAAGCTGTTCGTGTGCAGAGACTGTGTCCCTCCCAGAACGGCCGAAAGCGCCTGAATCGCGACGCGCACCACGTTGTTCAGCGGCTGCTGGGCCGTCAGCGCCGCCCCCGATGTCTGGGTGTGGAACTTCAGTCGACAGCTCTCTTCCGCGGCTCCGAAACGGTCTCGCATGAGCCGGGCCCACATGCGGCGGGCGGCGCGGAACTTGGCGACCTCCTCGAAGAACAGGCGGTCGGCCGAGAAGAAGAAGCTGAGCCCGGGAGCGAAGTCGTCGATCTCCAGCCCTCGCTCGATCGCGCGGCGCACGTATTCGAGACCGTTGGCGATCGTAAAGGCCAGCTCCTGGGCCGCCGTCGCGCCGGCTTCGCGAATGTGATACCCGCTGATGGAAATCGAGCGCCAGCGCGGCATCTCCCGGGAGCAGAAGTCGAACACGTCCGTCACGAACTGAACGCTGGGCTCCACCGGATAGATGTACGTCCCCCGCGCGATGAACTCCTTCAGCACATCGTTCTGGACGGTGCCCCTGAGGACGGCCGGATCGATGCCCCGTTCCTGAGCCACGCCGGCGTACATCGCCAGGAGCACCGGCGCCGTGGCGTTGATCGTCATGGCCGTCGAGACGCGTTCGAGCGGGATCTCCTCGAACAGCCGGTGCATGTCCTCGATCGAATCGATCGCGACGCCGACCCGTCCGACTTCCCCCCGCACCCTGGCATCGTCGGAGTCGTAACCCATCTGGGTCGGAAGGTCGAAGGCGACGGAAAGCCCTGTCTGCCCGGAGTCCAGCAGATAGCGGAAGCGGGCGTTCGTCGCCGCGGCCGTGCCGAAGCCGGCGTACTGGCGCATCGTCCACAGCCGTCCCCGATACATCGTGGGGTACACGCCGCGCGTGTAGGGGAACTCGCCGGGCAACGCCGGATCCGGGTTCGCGTCGTCCGCCTCGTAGACCGGGTCGATCTCGATCCCGCTCGCGGTGGAAAAGACCGGCCGCCGCGCGTTCACGAGGGCTCTGCTTCGAGCGTCACGAGAACCTGGTCGCGGTCCACGACGTCACCGGCGCGGACCGCGATCCCGGCCACCGTTCCCGGCTCGCGGGCGCGCAATTCGTTCTCCATCTTCATCGCTTCGATCACGACCAGTCCTTCGCCGGCGTTCACGCGCTGTCCGGCCTCCGCGAGGACGCGGGTGATCAGCCCCGGCATCGGCGCGCGCAGCTCTCGCGGTCCCTGCCCCCCCGCGCTTCGATCAGCCAGTGCACGGAGGGTCCGAGTGCGTTCGTCCTCCACCGTGACGTCGAACGTCCGGCCGCGCACCGTCAGCCGCCACCCCTCGGGCATCCGGCGCGCGAACACGCGATGGTGCGCCCCATCCAGGGTGAGCTGGACTTCGCCATCCGCCAGCCACGCGAACTCCGCCGCACGCTCCGAACCGTTCAGGCGCAGCCCGGAGACCAGCCGTTCGACCTCGAAGCTCGCGCCGTCCACCTCGACGTGGTACTTCATGCCGACTTCACCACTCCCCGTCCGCCCGCCTCCAGGCCGACAGTCCGTTCCCTCCGTCGCGGGAGCGCCGCGCACCGCCCGAAACGACCCGTGGCCGGTCCTGGTCCGCGAGGAGGACGGCGGTCGCCATCACCACATCGCGCAATCCGGGATCCGGAGTCTCTCCGAGACCGGGGTGCTCCTCCACGTACCGGATGGAGAGATCGTTCGCCCGATAGTCGGCTTCGTCCATCACCGCGAGGTGCCACGGGACTGTCGTCTCGACGCCGCCTATGACGATCCCTTCAAGCGCGGATCGCATGCGTCGGATCGCGGCCTCCCGGTCCGAGGCGTGGACGACGAGCTTGCCGAGCAGCGAGTCGTAGTGCGGGCCGATCTCCGACCCGTTCCGGATCCCGCCGTCCCAGCGCACACCGGGCCCCGACGGGATCTCGAGACGGTCGATTCGACCGATGGATGGGAGGAATCCGGCGGCGGGATCCTCCGCGTTGATCCGGCATTCGATCGCGTGCCCGCGCGCCGCGGGGGGCTCTTCCCCGCCGAGCAGGGGAAGCCCGCGCGCGACGCGCAGTTGCTGACGGACGAGGTCCACGCCGGTGACGAGTTCCGTTACGGGGTGCTCGACCTGAATCCGGGTGTTCATCTCCAGGAAGAAGAACTCGCCCTCTTCGACGAGAAACTCGACCGTGCCCGCGCCACGGTAGCCGACCGCCTCCGCCGCCCGGACGGCGACCTCCGCCATCCGGCGCCGGAGCGCGTCATCGATGGCCGTGGACGGCGCTTCTTCGATGAGTTTCTGGTGTCGCCGCTGGATCGAGCACTCCCGCTCGCCGAAGTCCACGGTTCGCTCGTCGTCGGCGAGTACCTGGATCTCGATGTGCCGCGGGGAACGCAGGAAGCGCTCCGCGAACACGCGTCCGTCCCCGAAGGCGCTCCGGGCTTCCCGCGTCGCGCGCCCGAACGCCGCGGCCACCTCCTCCGCGTCGGAGACGACGTGCATACCCTTGCCGCCTCCTCCCGCCGCCGCCTTGAGGAGAACGGGGAACCCGATCCGTCCAGCTTCACGGACGGCGTCCCCCGCCGAATCGAGGGGGGCGCTGCCCGGTATGACGGGAACCCCGGCCTTCACCATCCGCGCCCGGGCCCGCGTCTTGTCCCCCATGATCTCGATCGCGTCGGCGGGGGGCCCAACGTAAGCGAGCCCGGCGGCCTCGACAGCGCGGGCGAAACCAGCGTTCTCGGCCAGAAAACCGTACCCGGGATGGACCGCCCGCGCCCCCGTGTCCTCCGCGGCGGCGAGAAGCCTCTCTATGGACAGGTAGCTCTCCGCCGCGGCAGCCCTCCCGATCCGGATCGCCTCGTCCGCGAGAAGCACGTGCGGGGCCCGCCGATCCACATCGGAGTAGACCGCGACCGTCCGGAGGCCTTCCTCGTGGCAGGCGCGGATGACCCGAACCGCGATCTCGCCGCGGTTCGCGATCAGAACCTTGTCGAACATCCGGCCTCGGAGGAGGTCACAACGGGATGTTGCCGTGCTTCCTGGGCGGATTGCGATCGCGCTTCTCCGCCATGGCCTCGAGTCCCGACACGAGGCGCGCGCGCGTCTCGCGGGGGTCGATCACGTCGTCGATGAACCCGCGCTCGGCAGCCAGGTACGGGTTGGCGAACTTCGCCCGGTACTCCTCCTCGAGTTCGGCCGTGCGCGCCACGGGGTCCTCGGCCGCGGCAATCTCGCGCCGGAACAGGACCTCCACCGCGCCCTTCGCGCCCATCACGGCGATTTCCGCGCTGGGCCAGGCGAGGTTGAGGTCGCCCCGGATGTGTTTGGACGACATGACGTCATACGCACCGCCGTAGGCCTTGCGCGTGATGACGGTGAGCTTCGGCACCGTCGCCTCACAGTAGGCGAAAAGGAGCTTCGCGCCGTTTCGGATGATGCCCTCGTGCTCCTCCCTCAGTCCCGGGAGAAAGCCGGGCACATCCTCGAAGGTCACGAGCGGAACGTTGAACGCATCGCAGAAGCGGACGAAACGCGCCGCCTTGATGCTCGCATCGCTGTCCAGGACGCCCGCGAGGACCGCGGGCTGGTTCCCGATGATACCCACGGCGTTCCCTCCGAGCCGGGCGAAGCCGGTGACGATGTTGCGGGCATAGTCGGCGTGGACTTCCATCAGGCTTTCCGTGTCGACGACCCGACGGATGATGTCGAGCATGTCGTACGGAAGCTTCGGGTCATCCGGCACGATCTCGAGCAGCGCCTCGTCGGCCCGGTCCGCGGGATCCGTCGTCTCCCGCCACGGCGGCGTCTCCTGGTTGTTCGAGGGCAGATAGGAAAGGAGGCCGCGTACGGCGCCGAGCGCCTCGACTTCGGTCGTCGAACGGAAGTGCGCCACGCCGGACCGGCTCGCGTGGACGGCCGCGCCGCCGAGTTCATCGAATGTCACATCCTCGTGCGTCACCGTCTTCACGACGCCGGGGCCCGTGATGAACATGTGGCTCACCCCGTCCACCATGAACACGAAGTCCGTGATGGCGGGGCTGTAGACCGCCCCTCCGGAACACGGTCCCAGGATCGCGCTCAGTTGCGGAATCACGCCCGAGGCCAGCGTGTTGCGGAGGAAGATGTCCGCATAGCCGCCGAGCGACGCGACCCCTTCCTGAATTCGTGCGCCACCCGAGTCGTTGATCCCGATGAAGGGGGCGCCGTTCCGCGTCGCGAGGTCCAGGACCTTCACGATCTTTCCGGCGTGCGCTTCCGAAAGCGAGCCTCCGAAGACCGTGAAATCCTGGCTGAATACATAGACGATTCGCCCGTCGATGCGGCCGTAGCCCGTGATGACGCCGTCGCCGGCAATGCGCCGGTCCTCAAGCCCGAAATCGGTGCAGCGGTGCTCGACGAAACGGTCGAATTCCACGAAGCTCCCCTCGTCGAGGAGAATCTCGAGGCGCTCCCTGGCGCCGAGCTTTCCGCGCGCGTGCTGGCGGGCGAGCCGGTCGGGGTCCCCGCGGGCGGCCCGCTCGGACCGGGCCTCGAGTTCGGCCAGCTTCTCGCGCATGCTCACCGGATGCTCGTCGTCCGCGCCCGGAGCCGCGTTTCCGTGCGCAGCGTGTCCACGCGCACCGAATCACGCGGCGCGAAGGGCGATGGCGCCGCTCGGGCCTCCGCCAGCCAGGTGAGAAGTTCCCCTCTGTCCACCTCGACGGGCAAACCGTCCACCAGCATGCGGATCTCGGTGGAACGCCGTACGACGGATCCTCCGGCATCGGGACGCAGCCGGCCCGTCACGCCCTCGACTTCCGGCCCCGACTCGAGGTGTGCCGCGAGCGCGGCCGGGATCGGCAGTCTCGCGCCATCGAGAGCGGAGAGCACGAGGAGCGTCGCATCGTGTGCCAGAGCCGGCATAATGTTGTCCCGCAACGTCTTTCGGTATCTTCTCTCATAATCTGCGACAAATCGCCGCCACGGCGTACCCGGGCTGACGCGGTCCGTCGCGAGCCCGATCACCCGATGGTCCGTCGCGAAGTGTTCGAGGCGACGCAACGCGGCCGGTTCGGCCCATGCCCCGCTCCCCAGCACGATCACGTTGTACAGCCCGTAATAGAAGAGCTGAGGTGCGACGGCGAGGACGCCGGACACGGACGCCGCCGGCGCGAAGACGACATCGGGCTCCGAGGCCGCGACGGCTTCGATGGGTCCCTGGAAGGTCGTGACCCCGGGGTCGTAGCGTTCGTGCCCCACGAGCAAGCCGCCGTTCTCCCGGATCGTTCGCGTGAACGCGTTGACGGCGCCCCCGAGTCCGACCCCGTCAGGCTCCAGAACGGCGACCCGCCGGAGCCGCAGGTCCTCCAGCGTCCAGCGCGCAAGTTCCTCCGCCACATCCGAGACGCGCGTCGCCGCATCGTAGAGCGTATAGGTCGCCGACCCCGGTCTCAGCACTTCCGTAGCCGTGGGACTGATGACCGGCAACCGTGGATTCGCGCGGGCGCGGGAAGCCGCCGCGAACGACTCGGAGCGAAGGGGACCGACGATCGCGATCACATCCCTTCCTTCGAGCGACCGCACGAGGTCCGCCGTGTTCTCCGGATCCGATTCGTCATCGAGGAAGATGAGTTCGACATCGAAGCCGGCCGGGCGCTCGCCGCGGTACCGCTCGACCGCGAGTTCGATCCCCTCGCGCAGCACCAGGCCGACCTCCGCGAGTTCGCCCGTGAGCGGCAGGATCGCGCCGATGCGCGCGCTGCCACTGCCGAGATCCGTTTCCGCCGAAGCGATCATATCCGCCGTGACCCGCTCCGGTTCGGCGGGTTCTCCGTCCAGGATGCGAGCGGCCAGGCGCCTCGCCTCGTCCCCTTCTCTCTCGACGATGAGAAGGCGGACGAACTGCGTATGAACGATCGCGGCCGCGGCCGTCTCGGGCGGGAAGGTCTCCGTCAACGGGCGCAATTCCTGGACCGTGAGCGCGGCGGTCAAACGGCGCAGGTTCTCCGCGCCGATCGCCTCCAGCCCCTCGGGCGCGGAGAGGACCGCAGCCACCGCCTCGGGCTCGCGGCCCGTATCCGACAGGATCCGGACCAGTCGCTCCAGGGTGGCCGTTCCAAGGGGGGCGGCGGGCGTCCGGGCGAGGAGTCTGCCATAACGATCCGCCGCGGCGCCCGGGAGCCTCTGCGCCTCCAGCGCCCGGCCCGCCACGGAGAGGGCGCGGTCCGCGAAGGCTCGGAGAGGTTCCAGCTCGCGCCAGGCGGCGTCGAGGGAATCCGCGCGCGCCGCAGCGGCGGCGAAGCGCCCCTGCTCGAAGTCGGACTCGGCGAGGCGGAGCGCGGCCGCCGCTCCTTCCGGGCCCACGGTGCTCGGCGCGGCCGTCTCAATGGGTGGGTTGCCGGCGATGAACGCACAGCCCGCCGCCGCGACCAGCACGACGCCGCAACCGAGGGCTACGCGTCTCCGCGCTGCTCTACGCCGCTCGTGGAAGGGGCTACTCCCCTGCCTCACCACCGGAATCGGACTGCTCCCCCTCGTCCGTGTCATCATCCGCCGCGGCACCGGACTTCGACGCCGCCATGTTCTCGTACTCTACCTCCTCGGCGTCGTACGGGACATCGGGCGCGTCCACGACGGCGAGAACGATGCGGCGGTTGATCGGATCCGTCTCGAGTACGCGCAGTTCCAGTTGATGCCCCTCGTCGAAGTGGTCGGCCGGCTCGGTGGTCGGCGCGTCCACGCCGAGTTGCGAGATCGGCACGAACCCTTCGAGATCGCTCCCGAGGTCCACGACGACGCCTTTCTCGAGCAGCCTCGTGATTGAGCCCGCCACTTCCCGCCCCGGCTGGTACGCCTGCGCAAGCTGATACCACGGATCTTCCTGCACCTGCTTCAAGCCGAGGGAGATCCGTTTCTGGTCGGGATCGATCGAGAGAACGACGACATCGACCTCCTCCCCCTTGCGGAGCACCTCGGCCGGATGCTGCACCCGCCGCGTCCAGCTCATGTCGGAGATATGGACGAGACCGTCGATTCCCGCCTCGACCTCCACGAAGGCGCCGAAGGACGTGAGGTTGCGGACCAGCCCGCGGATCTTCGTCCCCGGCGGGTACTGCGCCGGGAGCGCCAGCCACGGATCCTCCTCCACCTGCTTCATCCCGAGCGAGATCTTCTGCGCCTCCTCATCGACGCGCAGCACCACACATTCGACCTTGTCGTTGATGCCGACGAGCTGAGAGGGATGGCGGACGTTGCGGGTCCATGACATCTCGGAGATGTGGACGAGCCCCTCGATGCCGCGCTCGAGTTCCACGAAGGCGCCGTAGTTCGTGATGGAGACGACCCGGCCCAGCACGCGTGTCCCGACGGGGTATTTCTCCGCCACGTTCTTCCAAGGGTACTCCTGAAGCTGCTTGAGGCCGAGCGAGATTCTCTCCCGGTCCCAGTCGATGTCGAGGATCTTGATCTCGAGCGACTGGCCGATCTCGCAGACTTCCGATGGATGACCGATGCGCCCCCAGGACATGTCCGTGATGTGGAGGAGGCCGTCCATCCCGCCGAGGTCGATGAAAGCGCCGAAGTCCGTGATGTTCTTGACGATTCCCGGACGCACATCGCCCACCGACAGCTCCTTCTTGAGTTCCTCGCGCTTCCCCGCCCGCTCCTCCTCGAGAAGGACGCGACGGCTCACCACGATGTTCCGGCGGCGCTTGTTGAGCTTGAGGATCTTGAAGTCGTACTCGTCGCCCAGGAGGTCATCGACGTTGGGCACGCGGCGAAGCGCGATCTGGGACCCGGGCAGGAAGGCGTCGACCCCCATGAGGTCGACGGTCACTCCACCCTTGATCTTCCGCTTGATACGCCCCTGCACGGGACGGTTGTTGTCGAAGGCATCCTTGATCTTCTCCCACACGCGGAGGAAATCCGCCTTCTTCTTCGAGAGGACGACGACGCCTTCTTCATCCTCGAGGCTCTCGAGGAGGACATCGACGGAATCGCCCATCTGCACTTCGTCCGGATCCGCGAACTCTTCGAGCGGGACGGCTCCTTCGGACTTGAAACCGACATCCAGGATGATGTCGGTCTCGGTCTTTCCGATGACCTGCGCGGAGACGATCTCGCCTTCCGTGATCCGACTGAGGGTGTCCTCGTAGAGCGCGTAGAGTTCGGCGTATTCCGCCTGATCGTGCTGGGAGTCATCCCGGGGATCCGCATCCAGATCCAGGTCGATGGCGCTGGGCTCAAAGGCGACCGGCGTCGCGACGGCGACCTCCGGCTCTTCCTGGGCGGCGGCGTCCACTTCCGGCGACGCGTCCGCGGCTTCGGGGATGTCGGTCTCGGGGACGTCGGTCTGAGGGTTCGTGTCGTCGGGCATTGGGAATCAAGCTCCCGCGCGGGGCCAACGGTGCGTCCCGCCGGGCCTCGTGGCAAAAAAGAATCGACCCCAACCGAGCTTCACCATCTCCGCCCAGCCGCCGGCCGATCCCCTGGTGTCGGGTCTTCACAGGATCCGGGGCGAAGCGCCACTTTTTCCGCCACGGTCCTCGAACAGTACGCTAACTTAGATTCAGGCTGCTGAAGCGTCAACGGAAAGCGGAGGCCGCAAGCTCGAGGATCGCGTCCACGACATGGTCCGGGGGCATGGACGTCGTGTCGATCTCAATCGCGTCGGGAGCTCGCCGCAGCGGGGACAGCGGACGCGATCGATCCCGCCGGTCGCGTGCCTCGAGCCGCCGGGTCTCGCGCTCGATGTCGCCCTCCGTGAAGGGAGCGGCGCGCTGGCGCAGTCGACGGCGGGCTCTCTCGTCCGCGTCCGCCACGAGGAAGATCTTCAGGTCCGCGTCGGGGAAGACGGCGGTGCCGATGTCGCGTCCGTCGCAGACGATCGCATGGTGGCGGCCCGCCCGGCGCAGACGATCCAGCACGACCTCCCGAACCGCCGGAAGCGCGGAAACGGCGGACACGCGCGCGGTCACCTCGGGCGATTCGAGGTCGGGGCCGGGCCGGGTCCCGGCGACGGATACATCGAATCCGCCGTGCGCGGGGACGAGACCGATGTCCAGCCCGGGCACCGCGGCCTCGATCGACGGCTCGTCCTCCGCGATATCCCGGTCGAGGGCCCACCAGGTGATCGCCCGGTAGAGCAGTCCGGAGTTCACATGCACGAAGCCGAGTCGCCGGGCCACGCTCGCGGCCGTGCTGCTCTTGCCGGAAGCGGCGGGACCGTCCACGGCGATCACTCGTCCCGCCCGCGAAGGCGGCCTGCGGCGGGAGCCGCGGCGGAAGGGCTCGAGGGCGTTCCAGAAATCCGGATACGAGACGTCCGCGCACGCGCGGTCGTCGATCCGCAGGTCGGCATCCCCCGCCGCTTCGAGAACCCCGAACGCCATGGCGATCCGGTGGTCGCCACGTGTTTCGACGTCGCCGCGCCACCTTCCGGCACGGCCCTGGATCGTGAGACCGTCGGACTTTTCCTCCACGACGACGCCTAGTCTCTCGAGCGTCCGGGCCAGCACGGCGAGGCGGTCGCTTTCCTTCACGCGCAGCTCGGCGGCGTCGCGAATCTCCGAACGGCCCCGCGCCCGGGCGGCAAGGACGGCGAGGAGAGGAATCTCGTCGATCACCCGCGGGACCAGGTCGCCGCCGATCGAGAACGCCCGCAGGCCGTCCGGAGGATGGACGGTCCACGTCTCGCGCGGTTCCCCGCCCTCGGCCGGTGCGGGGTCCCGGTCGACGCGGGCCCCCATTTCCTCGAGCACCGAAAGAAAACCGATGCGTCCGGGATTGGCGCTCACGGCTTCGACCCTCACCGTTCGGCCGCGGAGGAGCGACGCCCCGATCAGAAAGGCAGCCGAGGACGGGTCGCCGGGAACGGTCATGCGGAGACCCCTGAGCGCACCGTCCCAATCGGATGGATCGAAACTCACCTCCCCCGCCCCCGTCCGCCCGGGATCGAATGCGAGCGGCACGCCCATCTCGGCCAGCAGGCGCTCCGTGTGGTCCCGGGAAAGAGCGGGCTCGCTGACTTCGACCCGCACGCGGGCCAGCACGCCCGCCAGGAGCACGGCCGACTTGACCTGGGCGCTGGCGACCCGGCCGCGGTGGCGCAACGTCCGCAGCGTCCCCGTGGCTCGCCCCCGGAGCCGCACGGGAAGCCGCTCCGGCTCCCCGTCGTACTCGATGCGCGCCCCCATGGCCTGCAGCGGATAGATGACGCGGCGCATGGGGCGGCTGCGAAGCGATGGATCGCCGTCGAGAACCGCCGCGACGCCGGAACCCGCCAGGATTCCGGCGAGGAGGCGTGCCGTCGTCCCGCTGTTCCCGCAATCGAGCCACGGAGCCGAGGTGAGGTCGAGCCCGCCGCCCGCGCAGCGGATCGTGAGTCCGCGCTCCCCCTCCTCGCACTCCACGTCAGCGCCGAGTCGCCGCATCGCCCGCACGCTCGCACGCACGTCGGCGCCGTCCGAGAGGCCGCGCACGACGGACGCCGACGAGGCGAGCGGCGCGATGAGCGCGGCGCGGTGGGAGATCGACTTGTCCCCGGGTACGCGCACCCGGATCAAGGGTCCGGAGCTCCCGGGTCCGCGTCATCGAAGGAGACGTCGGTGGACCAGCCGTCGCGCGCGAGTTCCGCCCCGGGGAAGACGGCGCGCGCCTCCTCGAGCAGTTGCGCCGGCCGCTCGGCGTAGCGCGCGCTGATGTGCGTCAGCACGAGCCGCCGCACGCCCGCCTCGCGCGCGACCCCGGCAGCGGCGGCGGCGGTGGAGTGGCCGGTCTCCCACGCCCGATTCCGTTCCTCCTCCGTGAACGTCGCCTCGTGCACGAGGACGTCGGCGTCCCGCGAAATCCGGACCGTTTCGGGAGAGGGACGCGTATCGCCCGTGTACACGACCTTACGGCCCGCCCGCGTAGGACCCACGAGCTCCGCGGGATGGACGCGACGGCCGTCCTCGAGATCCACGCTCTCCCCGCGATGGAGACGGCCGAAGAGCGGACCTTCGGGGACACCCATTTTGCGGGCGGCCGCCACATCGAACCTGCCGGGACGGGCATCCTCGATGAGCGCGTATCCGAGCGAGCGCCGCGTATGCTCGGTCGCGAACGCCTCCACTCGAAAGCCGTCTCCTTCGACCGCCTCGCCGGCCCGGAGCTCGTGTACGGTCGCGTCGAACGCGAGACGATCCCCTCCCAGATCCCGGAGCGCGCGGAGCGTCTCTCCCGTGCCCTGTGGCGTCCAGATCCGGAGCGGCTCATGGCGGCCCTGGAGGCTCATCGTGCGGAGCAGGCCGGCAAGGCCCAGGTAGTGGTCGGAGTGGAGGTGCGTGATGAGGATATCGTCGAGGGAAAAGCCCACCCCGTATCGCATCATCTGCCGCTGCGTACCCTCGCCGCAGTCGAGGAGGAACAACCGCCCCTCGCGCTTCAGGGCGAGAGACGAAACGTTCCGCGACACCGTCGGCCGCGAGGAAGCCGTTCCGAGAAACGTCAGTCGGAGGATGGCGCAACTCCTTCGGGGGCGCCGACGCGCGCGATCAGCTCCGCGTCCGATATCTCGGAGAGCGTGGCGCCATGCAGCTCCACCACGGCGCGCTGCGCGCTGATGCAGCACAGGCGGAGGCCCACGGTGCCTGCCGCGCTCCCCCCCTCTGCCCAGACCGGCCCCATGCTCTGGGCAAGCCAGATCGCTCCGCTGCCATCGACGACCCGGCGCTCGGTCGGCGTGAGCGGTCGTCCCGCCTCCCACAACGCGCCGAAGGCTTCGTCATCGAGATCGGAGGGGGCGAGCCCGGCGGGAAGCGCCGTCCGTCGGTCCGCCACCGTCGGGTCGTCGCAAACGAAGTAGCCGAGACCGAGGCCGGACGGCGCCCGGGCGGCCTCATACAACGTCCAGGATGCGCCATCGATCGTGCCCGACCGCCGCGGGCGGGCGCCGACGCCCGTCATGCCGACACCTTGCCGTAGACGCCGAGCGTCACCGTTTCGCCGCGGGGGGCGGCCCTCTCACGGCTCGCCAGAGCCTCGCTTGCGGCCTCCTCGATCTCCGCCTCCACTTCCCGCTCAACCAGGGCGAGCTTCCGGAGGTTCCGGTCCCGCAGGTTGCCGGCACCGGCGACGCCGAGGTCGATCCCGGCCAGGTACTCTTCGTAGAGTCCGATCGGGTCGCGCCGTCCCCAGTACCGGAACAACTCGCGTGAAAAGGTCGCCCGGGCCTCGCGCACGTCGTGCGTCGCATGCCCTCCCATGCGAAAGGTTCGCGCCTCGATGAGTTGCGGACCCTCGCCCCGCCGGCAGCGTTCCGCGGCCACCCGGGTTGCCGCATAGACTTCGAGCACGTGGTTCCCGTCCACCGATTCGGAGGGGATCCCGTACGCCGCGCCCCAGTCGGAGAAGTCGGACGGCACGTGGTGCTGGTCCAGCCGCGTCCCCAGCGCGACCTGGTTGTTCTGGATGATGAAGACGATCGGCAGCCCGAGCGATGCGGCGAACGCGAACGCCTCGTGCGCCTCGCCGTGCTTCGTCGCGCCGTCCCCGACCCAGGTCAGCGCCACCCGGGGCTCTCCGCGGATCCGGAACGCGAGGGCAAACCCGTTCATGACGGTCGACAGCGTCGCGACCATGCTGATGGGCGGACAGACGCCGTAGCGCAGATCTCCCAGGTGCAGGTCCCGTCCCTCCGCGGGGGCGTCCGCCGTCCCGAGGTAGGTGCGGAACACCTCCGCCATCGGCATGCCCATCTCGTGATTCGCGCCCTGGTTGCGGATCATGGGACCTACGACATCCCCGTCGGCACCGCGGCGATCGAGCGCGTTCACCGCCCCCACGGTCACGGCTTCCTCTCCGGTCCCGAGCCACGCCTTCGAGATCACGCCCTGTTTCACCCACCTCGTGAGGGCGATGTCGCTGAGGCGGAATCGGAGGAGTCCCCGATACAGGGCGATGTACGCTTCGGGGGGCAGCGCGGCGATTTCCCGCTCGCGGGCGTCGTCCGCCCGGATGCGCGACCTGTACTCCTCCAGGAGTTCGGGGTCCGGCTGCCAGGAAACGTACTCAGGGGGGTCGTAGGCCGAGTATCGACGCATCGTCCAGGTCCTCGTGGTCCGGCAGGCCGGAAAGCGGCCCGTCGCGCGGCACATCCTAAGCCTTCGCCACGGGGCGCGCGAACCGATAAGCTAGTGAATCACGGCGCGGTCAGGGTGCCGCGCCACGCGACCGAGGCGCCGCAATGAACCCAGGCAAATGAAGCCATGCCGGCGCTGCAAGTGCAGCGTGCCGGACGCGACGCGAACCTGTCCGCATTGCCGCGCCACGCAGCGGCGCGGCGACCGCACGCCGCAGATGGTGATCGGTTTCGTCACCGTCGCCGCGGCCGCATTGGCCGCGCTCGGCTCCTGTCCGAGCCTCGCCGGCCAGCCGCCGGGCGGTGCGGCGGGAACGGAGCCGCCGACGATCACCCGTCTGCGCTACGACGGCGGGGGCGACTGGTACGCGAATCCCTCGAGCCTCGACAACCTCCTCGAGCAGATCCGGCTCCGGACCGGGATTCCGGTGGCGGACCGGCCCGCGGAGGTGGGCGCCGCGGATCCCGACCTCGCCGACCATCCGTACCTGTATGCGACGGGACACGGGAACATGTCCTTCACCGAGCTCGAGATCGAACGCATGCGCGCGTACCTGTACGGGGGCGGCTTCCTGCACGTGGATGACAACTACGGCCTGGACGAGTCCTTTCGCCGTGAGATCGCCCGCCTCTTCCCGGACATGCCCCTCGCCGAAGTGCCGCTCGAGCACAGCATCTACCGGATCTTCTACGAGATGCCGGACGGCCTGCCCAAGGTTCACGAACACGACGGGAATCCCGCACAGGGGTTCGGCATCTTCCTCGATGGCCGCCTCGCGGTCTACTACAGTTTCGAATCCGACCTGGGGGACGGCTGGGAGGACGAGGGCGTGCACGGGGACGCGCCCGAGGTACGGGAGTCCGCGATCAGGATGGGCGTGAACCTCTTCCTCTATGCGCTCTCCGCGACCCCGGCCCGCTGACGGACCGATACCCGCGGCGGCCCGGCATGCCGCGGAAAGAGCCCTGCCGTTAGGCGCCGAACTTGCCGAAGATCGCCATCAATCCGACCACGACGGCGGTGGCGATGAAGACCCCCCACGCGAAGATGGCGGTGAGGACCGGACCGTCGGACTTCAGGTGCATGAAGAACATCGCGACGAGCGCGAACTTCGCCGCCATCATCACGAGCAGGATCGGGATGAGCACCGGGGCGAGCGCCTCGATGTAGAACACCATCACCTCGAGCGCCGTCAGCGCGGCGAGAATCACCGCAACGGCGACGTAGAGGCGCGTGCTCGGGTGCGATTCGGCGGAGTGGCGGCTCACGAGTGCCTCACACCAGCAGGTAGATGAGGGTGAAGAGGATAATCCACACGACGTCCACGAAGTGCCAGTAGAGCCCGGCGATCTCCACCGTCTCCGCATGGCGGGCATCGAGCTTCCCCTGCACCGTCCTCACGAAGAGCGTGCCCAGCCAGATGACGCCTCCGGCGACGTGGGCGCCGTGCGTCCCCGTCAGAACGAAGAAGGTCGACGAGAACAGGTTCCTCGACAGCGGCAACCCCTCGTGAACGAAGTGGCTGAACTCGTAGTACTGGCCGCCGAGGAAGATCAGGCCGAACAGCGCCGTCAGGGCGAGCCACAGCTTCGTCGCCCGCAGATCGTTCCTCTGCACCGCCGCGAGCGCGAGCACCATCATGAGGCTGCTCATCAGGAGCACGAAGGTCGTGACGGTGATGAACGGGATGTTGAGGAGGTCGTGCGGGTACGGCGGCACGAGGTTCCGGCCGCGATAGATCATGTACGTGGCGATCAGGGTGCCGAAGAGCATGCACTCCGACCCGATGAAGGTCCACATCGCGAGCTTGCGGTTCGGGATGCCCGTCGAGGTCGGCCCCTCCATCAGTGCGCCTCCTCGCCGAACGGGGGTTCGAAGGCCCACGCGAAGAGCCCCACCGCGGTCACGAACAGACCGAAGAGCGTCAGCCCGAGCGACCCGAGCGCGCCGACCGTCATGAGGAGCATCCCCACGGCGAGTACGAGCGGCCAGTACGACGGATTCGGCATGACCACCGGCGCCGGCGGCTCGTCCGGCTGCCGCCGCGGCACGGCGCCCCCGGGTTCATCTCCCTCCCGGCGCGATTCCGGTTCGACGTAGGGGTGCCAGAGCGGATCCCGCCGGTCAACGGTGGGGATCTCGGCGAAGTTGTAGTGCGGCGGCGGCGAGGCCGTCGTCCATTCGAGCGTCGACGCGTCCCACGGGTTGTGTCCCGCCGCCTCTCCGCGCCGCCACGTGCGCCACAGGTTCCAGACCAGCGGCACGAAGGAGAGCGTGAAGATGAAGGCCCCGATGGTCGAGATCAGGTTGAACACATCCAGGCCCAGCCCCTCCGCGTACGTGTAGGTCCGCCGCGGCATCCCGAGCAGCCCCGAGAAGTGCATCGGGAAGAAGGTCACGTTCAGCGCGAGGAAGGAGAGCCAGAAGTGGGCCTTCCCCAGGCCCTCGTGCAGCATTCGTCCCGTCGCCTTCGGGAACCAGTAGTAGAAGCCGCAGAAGAGGCCGAACACGGTCCCGCCGATGAGCACGTAGTGGAAGTGCGCCACCACGAAGTACGTGTCCGTCTGCTGCAGGTCCGCCGGCGGCGAACTGTGCATGACGCCGCTCAGCCCGCCGATCGTGAACGTCGCCACGAGTCCGGCCGCGAAGAGCATCGCCGTTCGGAAGCGTAAACGACCTCCCCACATCGTCGCGATCCAGTTGAAGATCTTGATCCCGGTGGGAATCGCGATGAGCATCGTCGCCCCGCCGAACACCGCGTTCACCACCGGCCCGAGTCCGACCGAGAACATGTGGTGGACCCAGACGCCGAAGCCGAGGAAGGCGATGAGGACGCCCGAGAAGACGACGACGGGATACCCGAACAGGATCTTCCGCGAGAACGTCGGGATCACGTCGGACACGATGCCGAAGGCCGGCAGGATGAGGATGTAGACCTCGGGGTGGCCGAAGACCCAGAACAGGTGCTGCCAGAGGACGGGGTCGGCACCCGCCGCCGCATCGAAGAAGTGCGTTCCGAAACTGCGGTCGAAGAGCATGAAGATCAGGCCGACCGTGAAGGGCGGGAAGGCGAGCAGGATGAGCGCGGAGACGATGAGCGCCATCCAGGTGAAGAGCGGCATCCGCATGAACGTCATCCCCGGCGCCCTCATGTTGAGGATCGTGACGAGGAAGTTCAGCCCGCCCGCAATCGACCCCACGCCGGAAATCAGGAGCGCGAGGACGTAGAAATCGATGCCCGGACCCGGCGAATACTCGGGGTTCGTCAGCGGCATGTACGCGAACCAGCCCCCGTCGGGCATCACCCGGAGGGGGACGCTCGCGTACAGGAAGAGACCACCGAAGAGGAAGACCCAGAAGGAGAACGCGTTCAGGCGCGGGAAGGCGACGTCGCGCGCCCCGATCTGCAGCGGCACGACGAAGTTGAAGAAGGCGACGACAAGCGGCATGCCGGCGAAGAACACCATCGTCGTGCCGTGCATCGTGAACAGCTGGTTGTACAGATCCGGATCGAGGAAGCTGCGCTCGGGGGCGGCGAGCTGGAGCCGAATGAGCTGTCCCTCGACGCCCGCGATGAGCAGGAAGACGAACCCGACCACGAAATACATGATTGCGATTCGCTTGTGGTCGACGGTCGTCAACCAGCTCCAGATCCCGGTGGAATGCGCGTCGGTCATGGCCATGGCGCTAGCGGAGCGAGCCGAGATAGGCGACGAGCTGCCGAATCTGCGCGTCGCTCAGTTCGACCTCGGGCATCAGATTCCCGGGTTTCACGTGCTGGGTGGAATCCAGCCAGCGCGCCAGGTTCTCGGGCGTGTTCTCGAGCACGCCCGAGGCGATCGTGAGCCGGCTCCCGAAGTGCGTGAGGTCGGGGCCGAACTGCCCAGCCGCCGAGGTCCCTCTCACCGCGTGGCAGCTCACGCATGCGTTCGCCATGAACACACCCTGCCCCGCCCGCGCCTCCGCATCCCCGGGCGTCGAACCCGACTCCGCGTTCGCCCGCGCCCAGCGCTCGAAGTCCTCGGGTTCATCCACGATCAGGCGCATGCCCATGAGAGCGTGCGCCGTGCCGCAGAACTCCGCGCACTGACCGTGGTACACGCCGACCGAATCCGGCCGGAACCAGAGCTGATTCTCGATGCCCGGCACGAGGTCCCGCTTTCCGGCGAGGCGTGGAACCCAGAACGAATGCATGACATCCGCGGAGCGGAGCCTCAGGTCGACGGTGCGGCCCAGCGGAACGTGAGCCTCGTTCGCGGTCACGATGCCGAGTTCCGGATAACGGAATTCCCACCACCACTGCTTGCCGATGACCTCGATGACGAGCGCTTCCGGATCGGGCGTGGACCGGTCGATGATGAAGATGGCCCGCATGGTCGGAATCGCGATGGCCACGAGGATGAGCGCCGGGAGCAGCGTCCAGCCGACTTCGAGGAGAAGGTGACCGTGGACCTGCTTCGGCCGCCCGTCGCCCGGCCGCTCCCGAAACCGGACGAACACGTAGATGAGGATGCCTTCTACGACGACGAACACGCCGACCGCCCACCAGAAGATCTGGTCGAAGAGCTGGTCGAGGAGCGTGGCGGAGTCTGAACTGGGGTGCAGTGCGGATTGCGGATATTCGCCGCCGCAACCCTGGCTGATCAGAACCCCCAGGAAAAGCACGAGCGCTGCGATCGCGCGTCGTCTCAAGGGCGTATCTATATGTGTTTCGGGGAACGTCTCGAATTCAAGGACAGGCCCCGCCTCCGCAGGGCCAGCGAGACTCTAGCCGGGGACGGCGGGCGGGTCAAGGAGCCCCCGCCCGCCGGAACGTCAGCGGGCGTGCGGCACGTCTCCGACCGGCGTCACGCGGCCGCCGTAGAGTTCCGCCACCCACTCGCCGTACCCGTTGAACGGGAGCGTCGGAACCCGTTGCCCCGTACCGACGATTTCCTCCTGCGCCTGGGACCAGCGAGGGTGAGGCACGTCCGGATCCACGTTCGAGTAGAAACCGTACTCGGACGGCTGCAGGTCGTTCCAGAAGGTCATCGGCATCTCGTCGGTGATGTCGATGCGGACGATGCTTTTTGGGCTCTTGTACCCGTACTTCCAAGGCAGATGGATGCGGACCGGCGCGCCGTTCTGTTTCTGGAGCGGATGGCCGTACATGCCCGTCGCGACGAAGGCGAGTTCGTTCATCGCCTCGTCCATGCGCAACCCCTCGTAGTACGGCCACTTGTACCAGGTCTGCGTCTTCTGGCCGAAGGCCTGCTCCGGCCGGTTGAAGGTCACGAAGCCGACATAGCGGGCATCGTTTCGCGGCTGCACCCGCTCCAGCAAGCGGGCGAGCGGGAACCCGATCCACGGCACGACGACGGACCACCGCTCCACGCAGCGGTGCCGGTAGATCCGTTCCTCGAGCGGGAACGCGCGTTCCAGTTCCACGAGGTCGTAGACGCCCGGGTTCTCGACGAGGCCCGTGACCTCCAGTTCCCACGGGCGGGCCTCGAACGGACCGACGTTGCGCCACACCCCGTCCTTGTCCGTTCCGAACTCGTAGAAGTTGTTGTACGTGGCCACGATCTCCTCCGGCGAGACCTCCTTGTGGCGATCGCCGGGTGTAAAGCGCGGGTCGTTCACTGCCACGGGATAGAGATCCGCGGTCGGAGTGTCCGGGATGTTGTCGAGGGGGCCGCGCTGCTGGGCTTCCGCCGCCCCGCCCGGCCGGCATGCGAGCGAGGCGGCGGCAAGGATCGCGCCCCCGCCCATGCGGGCCACGAACTGTCGACGGTCGAGGTACACCGACTCCGGCGTCGCCTCGCTCTCCCTGATCCGCCAGCCAGGCGGAATATGAATGTTCGCCATGGAGATTCTCCCTTGCCGTTCGGCCTCCGGTCCTCGCCGGTCGCCTGCCGCTTTGCCTGCGGCGTTACCTGCTAAAGTATAACCGCTCCGGCGCCGCACGTTTCGCAACCCTTCGCCCGACGGAAGGCCTTGCCACGGACCGGCAGACCGCGGCCCGCTAGTGCCGGAAGAGCCGTCTTCCGGTGAAGACCATCGTCATTCCGTGCTCGTTCGCGGCGTCGATGACCTCCGCATCGCGCCTGGAACCGCCGGGCTGCACGATCGCCGTCACGCCGGCGGCGGCCGCCGCATCGATGCCGTCGCGGAAGGGGAAGAACGCGTCCGACCCGAGGACGGCGCCCGCCACGTCCAACCCCTGTGCCCGGGCCTTGCGGATCGAGATCTCCACCGAGTCGACGCGGCTCATCTGCCCCGCGCCGATACCGACCGACGCCCCGTCGCGCGCAAGCAGGATCGCGTTGGACTTCACGCTCTGCACCGCGGACCACGCGAACGCGAGATCATCCCACTCCGCGTCGCTCGGGGCCCGCGCCGTCGGGACGTGAGCCTCCCGATCCACATCGCGCGCCGGCCGGGGGGCCGCCTGCATCAGGACGCCGCCGCG
The DNA here is from genome assembly GCA_965207805.1 of Gemmatimonadota bacterium. Taxonomy (GTDB): domain Bacteria; phylum Gemmatimonadota; class Gemmatimonadetes; order Palauibacterales; family Palauibacteraceae; genus Palauibacter. The sequence goes on along the minus strand of OZ242312.1, from coordinate 2,010,479 downwards.
GACGCCGCGCACTTCGACGCCTTCCCGCAGATGGCCGCCCGCGTCCAGCGCCGCGCCCGCCTCCGGCTTCAGGATCCGAATGTTCTTCTTCGCCCGCAGGAGGCGGAGGGCATCCTCCGAGTATCCCGGCGCCACGACGCATTCCACGAAGTTCCGCGAGAGCGCCTCCGCGACGGCTTCCGTCAGCGTGTCCGTGAACGCGATGACCGAGCCGAAGGCCGAAACGCGATCGCACGCGAGCGCTTTCTCGTAGGCCTCCAGCGGGGATGCGCCGACGGCGAGGCCGCACGGCGTCGAGTGCTTGAGGATCGCGCAGGCGGCGCGCTCCCCGGACACGAAGGGCGCGATCGCCGTGAGGGCCCCGTCCACGTCGAGAATGTTGTTGAACGAGAGTTCCCGGCCGTGCAGTTGCGCGAGCGCGGGGATCCCCCGCGGCGGACCCGACCCGTCGCGGAAGAAGGCGGCCTCCTGGTCCGGATTCTCCCCGTAGCGGAGCGCCTGCACGCGCAACAGCGAGACGACGGTCTCCCCCGCCGGAAGGTCGGGCGAACTCCCCGCGCCGTCCGGCCGGGTCAGGTAGCGGGTGATCGCCGCGTCGTAGGCCGCCGTGTGCCCGAACACCTTGACCGCCAGCGCCCGCCTCAGCTCCGCCGTCTCCGGCGCGTCCCCGGCATCGATGGCCTCCAGCACGCGCCCGTAGTCGGCCGGGTCGCAGACCGACCAGACGGATGGATGGTTCTTTGCCGATGCCCGGAGCATCGTCGGACCGCCGATGTCGATCTGCTCCAGCGCTTCCCCGAGCGTGACGTCCCCGCCGGCCACCGTCTCGCGGAAGGGGTACAGGTTCACGGCCACGAGGTCGATCGGCACCATTCCGTGCGCGGCGAGTTGATCCAGGTCGTCCGCCACCTCGCGCCGAGCGAGGATCCCGCCGTGCACCCTCGGGTGCAGCGTCTTCACGCGGCCCCCGAGCATTTCCGGATGGCCGGTGAGGTCGCTCACGCCGCGGACTTCGAGTCCCGCCGCGCGTAGCGTCCGCATCGTCCCTCCCGTGGACGCGATCTCCCAGCCCCGCGCGCTGAGTCCCGCGCAGAATTCCTCGATGCCCGTCTTGTCCGAAACGCTCACGAGCGCAGTCGGCATCCCCACTCATCCTTCCCGGTTGGTGAACGTCTCCGTCTCGAACCACTCGCGAACCCAGTGGACCCGACGGTCCGCTTCCAGGCGGACCGCCCCCGACGCCAGCGCTTCGACGGCCGCGGGCAGCATCCGGTGCTCCACCATCAGTACGCGGGCCGCGACCGACTCCGGAGTATCGCCCGCAAGCACGGGTACCGGCCACTGACAGAGGATCGGACCCCGGTCGTACGCCTCGTCGACGAAATGGACCGTCGCGCCGGTGATCCGGACGCCGGCCTCGATGACCGCGCGGTGCACGCGGGCGCCGTACATCCCCCGGCCTCCGAACGAAGGCAGCAGCGCGGGATGAATGTTCAGGATCCTTCCCCACCAGTCCCGCACGATCGTCCCGGGCACCAGCTTCATGTAGCCGGCCAGGACCACGATGTCGCTTCGCCACTCGTCCAGCGTACGGCGGAGGAACGTCGCCATCCCGTCACTCGTCGATGCCGAGGGAGAGACCGCCGATGCCACTCCGGCCCGGCGCGCCCGCTCGAGAACGCCGGCTCCCTCGCGGCTGGCGATCACGCCGACGATCTCCCGGTCGGCAACGTCCGGGCGCTGGAAGCGATCGACGAGCGCCTGGAAGTTGGAACCGCCTCCCGACGCGAGGACCGCGATCCGCACGGCGTCAGGCATCGGCGAGCCGATCGAGCGCCGAGGCGAGAGTCTCCGCCGCCCGGACCGTTTCCTCGCCCGGCAGCGTCCGCACATCGACGATGAAGGCGGCACGCTCGATGCGGCCGATGAGCGGGACGCGGCCGGTACGACACTCCGCCGCGAGCCGCTCGACATCGATCCCCGTTACGGCCCAGCCGGCCGAAGGAATCGTGAAGCCCGGAAAGGCGCCCCCTCCGACCATGGCCTCGGTCCGGATCACGTCCACGCGTGCCCCGCTTCGCGGTGGGGGCTCGAGGCGTGCGGCGGCCGCGCGGGCTTCGACGGCCTCCGCCGGCTCGCGCAACATCCGCAGCGCCGGTACGCGCCGGACGGCGAGATCCGGGTCGCGGTAAAGCATCAGCGTGGCTTCCAGGGCGGCGAGCGTCGTCTTGTCCACCCGAAACGCCCGCAGCAGGGGATTTCGGCGCAATCGCCCGATCAACGCCGCATCGCCGGCGATGATCCCTGCCTGTGGCCCGCCGAGGAGCTTGTCGCCGCTCCACGTCGCGAGGTCGACGCCCGCGGCCAACGATCCCCGCGCCGTGGGCCCCTCCGGGAACCCGGGCAGGAGATCGGCGTCGAGCAACCCCGAGCCGAGGTCGTGTGCGAGCGGGACCCCGCGCTCCCGCGCGAGAGACACCAATGCCGCGAGAGAAGGGCGGGCCGAGAAGCCTTCGACCCGGTAGTTCGAGGGGTGGACTCGCAGAATGAGGCCGGTCGATTCGTCGATGGCCGCCGCATAGTCGGAGATTCTCGTGCGGTTCGTCGTGCCGACTTCCCTCAGCCGGCCACCGCTCCGCCCCACGACATCGGGGATCCTGAACGTGCCTCCGATTTCGACCAGTTCCCCGCGGGACACGAGCACCTCGCGGCCCCGCGCCAGTTCGTTTACGACGAGCGCCACGGCCGCGGCGTTGTTGTTTGCGATGATCGCCGCGGCCGCACCCGTCAGTTCGCAGACGACATCGTTGCAGTGGTCGTATCGCGAGCCGCGCCGGCCCGTCGCGAGGGAGAGTTCCACGTTCCCGTAGCCGGCGGCCTCCGCCTGGGCGCGACCCGCCGCGTCGGCGAGCGGCGCCCGGCCGAGGTTGGTGTGGAGCACGACGCCCGTCCCGTTCAGGGCCCGCCGCAGCGAGGGCCGGGATCGCGCCTCCAGATCGCGTTCCGCGGCGCGAAGGAGATCGACCGCGCCGGACGGCGCCGGACCGGCTTCCGCGCGCGTGCGGTCCAGGGCCCGGCGGAGCGAGTCCTTCACCGTTTCCCGGCCGTAGCGGTCGATCAGGGCGACGGCTTCACGCTCGTTGAGGAGCGCGTCCATGGAAGGGAGCCGTCGGCGGGGGTCCGTCATGCGCGGCGCCTCTTCCCCCTGACGCCGGGCGGCCAGGCCCTTCGCGCACCGCGCGGGGCGCGTCTTCGAACCGTGTCCGGCGGTGCTCCGACCGTGTCCGGCGGTGCTCCGACCGTGTCCGGCGGCGCCCCGATGGTGTCCGGCGGGACTCCGGGGATGTCGAGAGTATCGGGCACCGGTGGCACCGAATCCTGCTCCACCGCGACCGAATCGCCTTCGGCAGCGGTCGAGTCCGCCACCGCGGCCGAATCCGCCACCGCCGCCGAGTCCGCCGGGGCGACCGAGTCGGCGGCCGCCGCGGAATCGCCGGACGGGGGCTCCGGCTCGGCCACGAAGGACGTATCGCCGCCTCCGGCGAGACGGCGCACGTTCACCACGCCCGTAACCGACACGTGGTATGTACCGGAGTCGAGCGCCGCCGCGAGCCGCACGGTGATGAACCTCGACGGAAGCACCGGATCCTCTTCCGAGACGGAGTCGGAGACCGCGGCGCCGACGGAATCCGGGCTCGGAGCTTCCACCGCCGCGGAGTCGCCAACCGCCGTCGAGTCGCCTGCGGCCGCGGAATCCGCCGCCGCGATGGAGTCCGCCAGCGCGGCGGAGTCGAGCGGGAACGTCACCGCGTCGGCCGAACCGATGAGGCTGGCCACGATATCCAGCGCTTCGTTCGTCGCGGAGTCCCGAATCGCGATGCCGGGTTCGTCCGGTTGAGGATTGAGAAGATAGTCATCGAATTCGAGCTGCACGGTCTCGTTTCCCACGACGAGCGCGCGAGCGAGCAGGGGCGGCGTCGTATCCGGCGCCACTACGACGAACCGCAACTCCGTCGGGGTCTCCGGCGAGACCGCCACGGACGCACTGTCGTACGACTCCAGAACGCGATCGGGAATCATGTTGCGATTGCGATCGACGAACCCGAAGGCCTGGTATTCGCCGGGCGGCAACCCGCGCGTCGCGAACCTTCCGATGCTGTCGGAGATCGCGCCGTACGGGATGGAATCCGGACCCGCCCAGAAGATGACCCTCGCCTCCTCCAGCGGCTGCCCCGTGAGGGCGTCGATCACTTCTCCTTCGACCTGCGTGTCCGGGATGTCCCCTCCCGTGGAGAAGCAGAACTCGACCGGCTCTTCCATCCCGTTGCGCAAGAGGTCGTTGATCCCATCGGTCGGAATCGTGAAGCAGTATGCGACGCCGTCCCGCCATCCGTCCTCCGGCCGGAGACGCAGATCCGAGAATCCCGTCTCCGCCTCGTACGTCTCCATCGGAGTGACGAACATCTCCCTGGCAAGGCCATTCGGGATCCGCACGGGTTCGCTGAAACGGATTTCGAGCGCGCCGTCGAAGTCGACGACGATCGAATCCGGCGCGGGACGGATGCGGACGATGGATGGCGGGATCTCGTCCGGCCGCGCGCCCGGCGGAGGCATCTCCCTTGCGCATCCGATCATGATCAGGAGGGCGGCGACCCCAGAAAGGAGCCTCCCGTCGCCGACGAGGGCGACACGTCGTTCGCGGGCTCCCGGCCCCTGCCCGGAGCTTCCGGGCCCGGCGCGCGTCAGACCCCCGCCCCCAGCGATCGGAGTTTCTCCTCGAGGCGGTTTCGCTGTGTTCCGAGCGACATCACTTTCTCACGCTCCCGCGCGATGACTTCCTCGGGCGCGTTACCGAGGAAGCCCGCATTCTCGAGCTTTCCGTGGCTCCGCGCGAGCAGATTGGCCGTTCGTTCCAGCTCCGCGCGGATGCGCCCGCGTTCCGTTTCCAGGTCGATGACCCCCTCCAGCGGAAGGAAGAGTTCCCCCCCCGAGCGGAGCACTGCATGCGCCCCGGCTCCGTCCGCGACGGCCGTGCTCGGGCCCTCCGCGACCCGCTCCACGTCGGACAACCCCGCCAGGCGCGCGATGCTGCCCTCCTCTTCGGCCAGAGCCGACAGCAGCGCCGACGAAGCACCCGTCACCCGGACCCCCACCCGGGTTCCCGGCTCCACGCCGTATTCGGCGCGCAGCGCCCGAACCGCCCCCACAAACTCCTGAAGCGCCTCGATCCCCGCATCCGCCTCCGTATCGATCCAGTCGTCGGGGCAGTCCGGCCACGGTCCCGCGACGAGCGAACCCGCGGCGTCCGCGTCCGGCAACCTCGCCGCGATCGCTTCCGTGACGAAGGGCACGATCGGGTGGAGCAGCGACAGCCAGCCGCGCATCACGAGCGTCAGCGTGTGTCCCACGTCGCGGGCCGATTCGCGGTCCCCCGTCAACCGGTGCTTCGCCAACTCCAGGTACCAGTCGCAGAAATCTCCCCACACAAACGAGTGGCCGGCCTCCGCCGCCTCGTGGAGACGATAGCCCTCGTAGGCTGCATCCATCTCGTGCGCTACCCGCGCGAGGCGGCTCCGGATCCACCGGTCCGCGAGCGCCGTGGGTGCCGGCGCCTCCTCCGCACCGTCCCAGCGCGCGTGCGGCAGCGCGAACCGCGCCGCGTTCCACATCTTGTTCGCGAGGTTGCGTCCCGGACGGAACGCAGCTTCCAGATTCTCGTAGTCGAGCTGGATGTCCGTTCCGAGCGGAGACCCTCGAACGAGCGTGAATCGCATGGCGTCAGCACCATACAGTTCAACCACTTCCAAGGGGTCTATCCCGTTCCCGAGCGACTTGGACATGCGCCGACCGAGGTGATCTCGAACCGTCCCGTTCAACAGAACATCGGTGAAGGGCAACTCCCCCATGAACTCGAACCCCGCCATGATCATGCGGGCCACCCAGAAGAAGAGAATCTCGGGCGCCGTGACGAGCGTCGCCGTGGGATAGAACGACCGGAGGTCCCCGGTCTGCTCCGGCCAGCCCAGCGTCGAGAAGGGCCACAGCCACGAGCTGAACCAGGTATCCAGCACATCCTCGTCCTGGCGCAGTTCACCTCCGCAGGCGGGGCAGTCGTCCGGATCCTCGGTGGAGACAACGAGCTCGCCGCAGTCGGAGGCGTCGCAATACCAAACGGGGATCCGGTGTCCCCACCACAGCTGCCGGCTGATGCACCAGTCGCGGATGTTCTCCATCCAGTTGCGGTACACGCGGCCGAACCGCTCGGGGTGGAAGCGGAGTTCCCCGCTCTCGTAGGCCGCCAACCCGGGCTCGGCGAGCGGCTTCATGCGGACGAACCACTGGAGACTCAAGCGCGGCTCGACGACCGTGTCGCAGCGATAGCACCGCCCGACGGCGTGGGCATGGTCCTCTACACGCACGAGCCAGCCGCCCGCCTCGAGGTCCGCCACGACGCGGCGGCGCGCCTCGAAGCGGTCGAGGCCCCGATACGCCTCCGGGACGGCGTCGTTCATCGCGCCGCCGTCCGTCATCACATTCAGCGCCTCGAGCCCATGGCGCCGCCCGATCTCGAAATCGTTCGGATCGTGCGCGGGCGTGACCTTCACCACGCCCGATCCGAACTCCGGATCCACGTGTTCGTCCGCTACGATCGGGAGACGCCGCCCGACGAGCGGCAGTTCGGCCTCTCCGCCGACGAGGTCGCTGTACCGCGCATCGTCCGGAGACACCGCGAGCCCCGTGTCGCCCAGCATCGTCTCCGGCCGCGTCGTTGCCACCTCCACGTGGCCGCCCGCCAGCAGGGGGTACTTCAGGCGGTAGAGCGTCCCATCCAGGTCGCGGTGCTCCGCCTCCTCGTTCGAGAGCGCGGTGCGGCAGCGGGGGCACCAGTTGATGATGTAGCGGCCGCGGTAGATGAGGCCCTTCTCGTAAAGCCGGACGAAGACCTCGCGCACCGCGTTGGAGAGTCCCTCGTCGAGCGTGAACCGCGTCCGCTCCCAGTCGCAGGAACATCCGATCGTGCGCAACTGGTCGATGATCCGCCCCCCGTACTCGTCGACCCACTCCCAGACACGCTCGACAAACTCGTCCCGCCCGAGATCGAAGCGGGTGAGCCCATCTCCGCGCAACCGTCGCTCGACGACATTTTGCGTCGCGATGCCGGCGTGATCCGTGCCCGGCACCCACAGCACATCGTACCCCTGCATCCGCCGCCGACGGATGAGGACGTCCTGCAGGGTGTTGTTGAGCCCGTGACCCATGTGCAGCGCAGCGGTGACGTTCGGGGGGGGGATCACGATCACGTAGGGCCGCTCGACGTCCGCGGCCGGCACGTGAAACAGGCCCGCGTCGACCCAGTGCTCGTACATCGGCTGTTCAAGCCCCGCGGGGTCGTAACGGGCGGAAAGCTCGGTGGATGGTTGAGAGTCACCCAAGGGGCGGCTCCTGACTGACGGGTTTGCGGTGTCGGGAGAACCATCGGTGCGACGGGGAGAGCCCCCGGCGTCGTTGCCGCGGCTCAGTCTAACGGAGGCGCCGCACGTTCGGAACCACGCGGCGCGGCGACACGACGCTAGGGGGGGCCGCGGACCCGCAGCGTATCACCGCGCCGGCGGCGGACCTCCTCTTCGGAGCGTTCGCGCATGCGGGCACGCGCTTCGGCAGCCGCGGCTTCCACGTCGTCCCGGAGGTTCTGGATCTGGATGGCCGTAAGGTCGCGGATCGCCTGTTCGTATGCACGCCTCTGGGGCCCCGTGGGAGCGAACCCGATGGGAATGGGGATCGTGACGTCGCCAAGATGGATCCCCTGCTCGGAGAACCCCCACCGTTTCCCGTCCCGTTCGAAGGTCCAGTCGCGCGCGCGACGCCGCACATCTTCCTCGAGTTGGAGGCTGTCGAGCCAATCGCGCAGAATCGCCCGCACCGCGCTGTCCGCTCGCGCGAACTGGACGAGCCGCTCGCCGATGAGCCGGGGGGACTGCGGGTCGAACCACAACCGCGCATCGCTGAAGCGGAGTCTGAGCCGCGAGGCGTTCGTCCGGCCCCGGGGGCCCTCCGGCGGGGTCGGCTGGCCGGCGACGATCAGCCCCGGCGCTCCCGGGAGCGGATCTCTCTCCTCCACCGCTTCTTCCTGCTCCTCTTCGACTTCTTCCTCCTCTTCCTCCGGCTCGGGTTCGACCTCGGGCAGCTCTTCCTCGGGGGGCAACGGCTCCGGCCGAGGGTCCTCGGGAAGGTCCTCAGGTAGCGTGGGCGCGATCTCGACGACGACGAGCGCGTCGGGCGCCGGCACGGTTTCGATGGGCGGGAGCGTGAAGGGCAGCGACTCGACCCGGACCCCGCCCGCCAGGATCAGAAGCAGGACATGGAGGAACACCGAGGCGAGGAGCCCCACCGCCAACGTCCGGCGCTGGGAGCGCTCGCGTTCGCGCCTCCGCGCGGCGAAGCCCGCGGATCCGGTACGGGACACCGAATCTACCTGCCGGCCGAAGTCCCGCGCCTGACGGGTCTCGTGTCGCGGCCATCGGACCGGCCAGCCGCCCGGGGCGGAGCCTTCATGTGATCAGCTTCTTCTTCTTCGCCGCCGGGAAGAGGACATTGTTGAGGATCAGCCGATAGCCGGCGGAGTGCCGATGGAGATCCAGGTCCGTCGGGGCGTCGCCGATCAGGTGGCGGGGGTCTTCCGGATCGTGTCCCCCGAGATACGTGAAGGTGCCCTCGCCGAAGCTTCCATGCAGGTACTTCACGCGTCCGCGCGCATCCTCCTCCGCCAGCACGGTGACCCCGGGCTGAAGGCGTTCCCTCCGAAACGTCGTCGTGAGGCCGTAGAAGTCGGGCAGCACGCGCCGATGATTCTGGGTCAGCATGGCGGGAACGGGATCGAACTTGGCGCTGAACTCGAACAGCGAGAAGCTGCCGAGATCGACCCTCCACGGGGTGTTCACCTGGTGCCCGTCAATATCGCTGAAGGCGCTGAGCGTGGGGTCCGTCACCAGCACGGCATCGCGGAAGGCAAGCGCGGCCGGCCAGTGGAGCTTCTCGCTCGCCGCGGCATCGGGAGGCGATCCATCCGCGAAGGAGGCCGCGATGTCGATCTCCGCCGCGGCGAGGGCCAGTTCCAGTGTTTCCGTCGCCGTGCACATCGCGAACAGGAAACCCCCGCCCTCGACGTAGCTCCGGAGCCGGGCCGCGACCGCCTTCTTCAGGGCCGGGACGTTGGGATACCCGAGTTCGCGGGCGATCGCCTCGTTGCGGGCGACTTCCTCCTGCAGCCAGGCCGCGGAAGCGTACGTCAGATAGAACTTCGAATACTGTCCCGTGAAATCCTCGTGATGGAGGTGCAGCCAGTCGAAGTTTTCGAGTTCCTCGGAAAGCACCTCCCGATCCCATACCCGCTCGTAGGGGATTTCGGCGTACTCGAGCGCCATCGTCACGGCATCGTCCCACGGGGAACTGTTGGGCGGCGTGTAGACCGCAATCGTGGGCGCCTTTTCCAGGGGCACGGTTTCCATGTTCCGCGTCTCGATCTCGCGGCGGATCCTCGCCACGTCGGAACCGTCGAGCGTCTCCACGGTCACGCCCATGAGCGCGGCTCGCCGACGGTTGGACGGCGCGTCCGACACGAGAAAGGACCCCGCGCGGTAATTCAGGAGCCATTCGGCCGACTGGCTCTCCGAGAGGATGCCGAACACATACCCGTATGCCTTGAGGTGGTTCTCCTGTTCGCGGTCCATGGGCACGAGAAGCTGGGCTCCGAGCCCCGAGGCGCCCGCCAGCGAGGCGAGGCCCGCCAGCAGGAGGCGGGGCGCGAGGCGGCACCGCACGCGGCATCGTTTCGTCTCGGCCTTCATCGGCCTCCTCCATCAAGTTCGGCAAGCATGCGGCGCGCGACCGGCGCCAGGGCGCTCCGGGGATACCCCACGATCAGTTGTTCCAACCAGGAAGCGGCGTCGGCCGGAGCGGACCCGCGTGCGAGATCCAGAAGCGCGGCCGGGGCCTCGGGACTTCCCGGGTGCCGAAGAACGATTTGGCGCCACAGGGCGCCGGCGATGCGGGCTTGCCCGGCAGCGGCGGCCGCGTCCGCGAGGAAGCCCAGCACAACGGAACGGCCGCTCGACGCCGGCCGGCCGGCCAGGTCGCGCAGCGCCGGCCCGGGGTCGAACGCCTCCGGAGAGGCGAGGAGGCCGAGCGCGGCGGCGCCCACAATGCGGATCTCCGCCGTGTCCGCCGCCTGCACCAGCGTCAGCAGCCGCAGGCGCCGCGTCCGTTCCGCCGCCCCGATCTCCACCTCGCGGACGCTCCGGCTCGCCCGCTCACGCGCGGAATCGGGCCGGCCCGCGTACAGCGCCAGCCGTGCCGCCGCGGCGTCGAGCCGCCCCGACGAGGCGACGCGAATCCGTTCCCGCGCGTCGGTGACCAACGCTTCCGCCGTGTCGAGATCGCCCGCCCGGGCGTGGCCGAGCGCGAGGTCCCCCCGCATCCCGGCCTCGACGGCCGTGGAGTCGGGATACTGCCTCACATAGCGGTCGAGCACCGAGGCCGCGTCCTCGAGCGAAGCGGGGTTGGCCGCGAGAAGTCCGAACAAGCGGCGCGACGCGAGTTGGTGAGGACCGTCGCCGGGGGTGCTCTCCCGCATCAGTTCCTCGAGCACCTGTCGCGCCGAGGCGGTATCCCCCGCTGCCAGCGCCTGGTCGCCGGCGAGCGCGAGCCAGCGCAGGCGGTCCACCGGTCGCGCGCTCAGGTCGACGAGCCGCCGCGCGGACCAGGCGACCTCCGCGGGAAGCTCCGCCGCCTCCGCTTCGCGCACGTACTCCCGCAGGAACGCGGCAGTTTCCGGATCGTCCGGTGTTGGCGCCGCCTCCGCCAGTGCCCGGGCGGCCGCGGCACGCCCCAGGCGGAGCGCGACGATGGCTCCCGCCCGAGACGCCCGGTCCCGCCGGTCGGCCAGCCGCGTGCGCAGACGCTCGAAGGAGGCCGCATGGGCACCGGACCCATCGGCCTCAGCTACCCGGAGGCCCGTTTCCACCACGTCCGTCGCCGGCGGCGTAAGGGCGAGAAGCCCGACCCAGGCCTCAGCCAGACGATCGCCGTCACCGACAGCGACGAGGAGGTCGGCGAAGCGCACGAGGAGTTCCCTGCCGGGGTCCGCCGCGTCGTCGAGGGTCCGGATCGCCCCCGTGGAGTCCCCCGCCGCGAGCTGGACGTCCGCGCGGGCGAGCCGCGCCGCGGAAAGTTGCGGGGCTTCCTTCAGCCAGCGGTCGCTCACGGCGAGTGCCGAATCGAGCATCCCCGCACCGGCCAACCCCCGCACCCACCACAGCCGGACGACCTCCTCTTCCGGTGCCGCGACAACCGCCGCTTCGGCGTACGGCACGAGCGCGGCGGCTTCACCCGACTCCAGGGCCAGTTCGCCGAGCAACGCAAGGGCGCCGGGCGACGCGGGCGCCCTTGCCAGGTGCTCACGCAGGGCGGATGCGGCTTCCGCGGTCCGGCCGCTCGCGCGAAGGCGCTCCGCACGCGCCACCGTGCGCTGCTCCGAGGCCGCCGATGCCTGGCCGGCCACCTCGGAGCCGGTCGGCAGGTGGGCGCCGCAAACGCCCGCCAGGAGCGCGACCGCCCTCAAGGCGCCGCGGATCCCGCCCGCGGGGAACCGGAACCGGGGACGGTCCACGTCAGGGCTCCCGCCGGGCCTCGGTGCCTGATGGAGGCACGCGGTTCAGCCGGTCGAAGTACTCGAAGATCAGCGATCGATAGAAGAGGGGCAGTTCCCGGAGCAGCGCCTCCGAGGGTGCCGGGTAGCGGCGTCCCCGCAACAACTCCGGATCGATCGGCGGTGGAATCCCCGGCGGGGCCGTGGCTTCGCGCGACTCACGTTCGTTGGGATCGAGATCCTCATCTTCCAGCGAGCGCCCCGCGTCGAGCATGCGCCGGAAGAGTTGCCGCTGTCGTTCAAGCGTCTCCTGCGTGGGTCCCTCCAGCTCAAGCTGCTGCGCGAGTTCTGCCGCCTCCTCCGCCAGCTCCTCGGGACGACCCAGGAGATCGCCCTCCGGATCTTCCAGCTCTCCGAGCTCTTCGGCGACCTCCTCCTGCCGCCGTGCGACCTCCTCCCGCCGCCGCTCCTCCCCGGACGGCCTCGGGCCGGGCATGAGGAGCGAACTCGTCTCCTGCGTCACCGCCTGCTGCTGCTGCGCGAGCTGGTTCATCTGGTCCGCCGCGTCCTGGCCGGCGGACTGCTGCCCGGCCGCCCGCGCCGCCTCCTCGCTCGCCAACAGATGTCGGGCCAGCGAGTTCAGCGACTCCTGGATGCCCTCGACCTCCGCCCGGGACGGGAGGCGCCGCGCGCCATCTCCCGCGAGCCGGTCCAGCAGCTGATCCATCCGTTCCGCCGCCTCGCCCGCCGCCGCCCCGGTGCGCTGGTCGAGCATGGCGGCCTCGTTCCCGGCCTCCGAGAGTCTTTCGACGAGATTCTCCAGCCCCTGACGCACGGCGCCCTGCTGCGCACGCCAGGATGCCGGATCCGCCGTATTCTCGCCGCGCGTCGCCTCCGAAAGACGGCCCTCTTCTTCCGCCAGCGCGAGCGCCTCGCTGCGCGCGCGAGCCAGCGACTCGACGGCAGCCTCCCCCTGCTCCCCGCTCATCTCCCGCTGCGCGGAGCCGAGGGCGCCCGCCGCCTGTTCGAGCGCCTCCGCGGCCTCCTCCGCCGCCTGCCGCTCCGTTTCGCCCACCTCGCCCGGCGCCTCGGACGGAGATTGCTGGGCTCCGCCCTGCGCGTCGGCCATCTTTCCAAGGGCCTCCTGCGTGCGCTCTCCAGCGGCTCGAGCCGAGTCCGCCGCTGCCTCCCGGTCCGCCGCCGCGAGCTCCGCCTCGAGCTCCGCCAGGCGCTCCGCCAGCGCTTCGGCCTGTTCGACGAGCGACTCCTGACCTTCCTGGAACGCCTCGGAATCCGTCTCCCCGGCGACCTCCCTCTGCTCCCGCGCCAGCTCATCCGCGTTGGCCTGTGCCGACTTCATCGCCTGTTCGAGCGCAGCCTGCTCGAGCATGCCGAGCGTCTGGTCGACCTGCTCACGCAGATTTTCGTAGTCGCCGGCAAGCTGTTCGAGCGCTTCCCGAACCGCTTCCGGGTCCAGCTCTCGCAGTGCTTCCGCGAGCGCCTCGATCTGCTCCTCGAGTCCGCTCTCGGAGAGTTCCGCGTAGCGTTCGGCCAGGCGCTGCAGCTGCTCCTGCAGGGCGGGGTCGGAGAGCGGCGAGGCTTCGAGTTCCTCCCGAAGCGCTTGGAGCTGCTCCTCGACGCCATCGAGCTCCGCCTCCGACCGCTCCGCTTCATCGAGCACGCTCCGTGCCTCTTCCGTGGCCTCGAACCGGACCTCCTCGCTGTCGTCCCCCTCGGCATCCGTCTGCCGCGCCGCATCGGCCGCCGCCTCAGCCAATGCCTCCAGGTTCTCTTCCAGGGCCTGCGCGGCTTCGGACAGGGCCTCGGTCTGATCCGCGCGTCGATCCCGAATCTCCGTGAACGTCGGTACGCGAAGCAGGAAGATGTCGGAAAGCGCGGGACCCCTCGCCGGATGTCCGTCAAAGGCCTCGAAGCGGTAGAACAGCGTGTCTCCAGGGAGGAAAGACTCCGCGCTGCGGTCGAGCAGGTGCCGGAAAACGGCCCGCGCCGCCCCATCCGGGTCGGGTGAAAGCGCTTCCCGCCGCTCCGCGCTCTCGCTGCCCAGCCCCGAGCGCCAGCTGCGAACAAAGGCGCGGCGGAGACCGATGTCGTCCTCCATGTCCACAATGACCGGCATCACACGCTGGAAACCCAGGGTCGTATCCGGTGCGGGATAGAGGAGGTGGATGCGCGGCTGAAGATCGGGAACTACGAGCACCCGGATCGGGTCGGGGGCGATGGGCGCGCCAAGCGACGATTCGGCCCGCAGTTCCCACGCCCAGGCACCCGTCCGCTCGGGGACCCACGAACCGGTGAACTGCGAGCCCGCGATCTCAAGCGAAATTCGGGCTTCCGCCCCGTCGGGTTCACCGTCGGCGGGCTCCCACGCGAGGGCTCCGTCATCGAGCGGAAGGTTCGTCTCCCCGCTCAACCGCAACCTCGTGCCTTCCGGCGCCACGAGCGGCGGAATCCGGCCGCGGTAGCGCTCCGATCCGCGCCCGAGATAAGCCGGGAACTCGACGGTGAGCTGGAGATCCTGGACCAGAAGCGGCTCGAGGGGACGGACGCGGAGGGTGTCGCTCGAAAAGCCATCCCCGTCTTCGGCCCACACCGCCGTGGGAGAAATGATCGGTGCAGTACGGCCCTGCGCCGAACCGGCCGCCGATACATCGAGGAGGATCCGTTCGGGCGCCCGGCCCGCCGCGCGCCACACGAGGTCGACCCGGTCGCGGCCCGCGGCCGAGATGGATACCACGGCCGCATCGCCGCGCGGTACGCCGGTCTCGCCGGTCACGCCGAGGGGCGGGAGCGGTGCCGGAAAGGCGGTGCGCCACGGCGCCCCGAGCGCCGCGGCGGCGGAGAACGTAGGCTGCGGCCGCAGCAGCGCGGCGACGGAGATCGCCAGGAGCATGAGCGCCACCGCGACGCCGGAACGGCGAATCCGCCGCTTCCATCCCGGGCCGGTGACCGGCAGGAGCCCGCGCGATGCGGCGTTCCCCAGCGCCTCGGATACACGCGTGCGGTGGAGAGCGGCCAATCCGGCGCCCGCTGCCGCCCCCGCGCCTTCAAGCTCGATCGCGGAGCGGACATCGCCGGCTCCCAGTCCCGCCGCAACGTCCGCCTCCTCCGCCACCGCCTGCGGATGCAGCGCATGCCAGACGCGGCGGGCAATCCACACGAGCCCGACCAGGCCCGTCCACAGCACGAGGGCGAGCGCGAGCGGAACGAGCGAGCCGCGGCCTTCCCGAGCGGAAGCCGGGAGCAGGGAAAGGATGAGGATCAGCGCTCCACCCAGCGTAACGGCTGCAGCCGCCGCCGTCCCAGCGGCGCGCGCTCGAGCCGCCGCGCAGGCGGTGGCCAGCCGTTCGAAGCCGAATCCGTCACTCATTCCGGGGGCGCCTCTTGAACCTGCAAGCTCACGCGATAGGCCTCGTTCCGGCTCAGACCGAACTCCGCAGCCAGACGGTCGGCAATCTCGCGCCGCCGCAGGCCATCGCGCGACCAATGTCGCGCCTCCTCCATCAGGACCGCCAGATCGGGCGCAGCGTTGCCCGCGTCGCCCGGCCCGAAGACGATCGTCACCTCACCCCTGACCTCGCGCCCCGCGAACGCGGACCCCAACTCGTGTACGGATCCAGCCGTGGTTTCCTCGTGCAGCTTCGTCAGTTCCCGGCAGACGACGGCCGCTCGCCCACCCAGGCCTGCTTCCGCCAACTCGTCGAGGAGCGCGACCAAACGCCCCGGCGCCTCGAAGGCGACCGCGGTGTCCGCGCATGAGCGGAGGCCGTCGATCCAGGCGGAACGTTCGCTGCCCCGCCGGGGCGCGAATCCGAGAAAGTGAAACCGGTCCGCCGGAAATCCGGATACCGAGAGCGCCGCCAGCACGGCGGAGGGACCGGGCACGGCAAGCACTTCATGCCCGGCTTCGCGAGCGGCGGCAACCGCCCGGCAACCGGGGTCGGACACGGTCGGAGTTCCCGCGTCGGACACCAGGGCCGCGGAGCGTCCCGCGGCGAGGGCCGCGAGCAACTCCTCCACTCGCGCGCGCTCGTTGTGCATGTGCAGCGACCGCAACGTGACGTTCGCCTTCAGCCGCCCGAGCAACCTGCCCGTGCGCCGGGTGTCTTCCGCGTAACACACGTCGACCGAACGCAGAACCCCGACCGCACGCCGCGGCATGTCGTCCAGATTGCCGATCGGAGTGCCGACCACGTAGAGCGTTCCCGTCACGACACGCGTCCTCGTTTCCCGTTCGCGGCCCGATGCGCCCGCGCCCCCCGGAGCCATCAGGGCCGGGGGGCGCGGGGTGAGGGTGGCCAGTGGCGGCGCCGCCCCTCAGGCGTGCTCGAGGATTTTCTTCTCGAGAGAATCCCTCGGGTGCGCCCCCACGAGGGTGTCCACGACCTCGCCATCCCTGAAGAAGAGGATGCTCGGGATCGACCGTACGTTGAAGCGGAATGCGGTTTGCGGGTTCGCATCCACGTCGAGTTTCCCGACGGTGACGCGCCCCGAATACTCCTTCGCAAGTTCATCGACAATCGGCCCGACGAGCCGGCACGGGCCGCACCATTCCGCCCAGAAATCCACCATCGCCAGACCGTCCGCGCCCTCGATCGCATCCGCGAAATTCGCATCCGTGATCTCGAGGGGCCCTCCGTTCGCAGCATCAGCCATTCGAATCTCCTGTTCCTGTGCCGCCCGGCTCACCGACCGGGAAGAACCGCTTCTTCTCACTGGCTCCGGTGCCGGGTCCGGAATACGTTCCCGCGCGTGGGCAACGACACAGGGTTTCCGGCCGCAGTGAACCAAGGCAACCGTATTCCGGGCGCGCCCATAATCGACCACGTGGGAATCGCGGTCAACTCGCTGCCGGAAGCCGTCCGGCTGTGGTCCGCTATCCTGGGCCAGCCGCCGTCCGGGGAGGAAACCGTTCCCTCGGAGGGCATTCGGGCCACCTTCTTCGGCGAAGGTTCCGGGCGGATCGAGTTGCTGGCTCCCCTGACCCCGGAGTCTCCCATCGCCCGCTTCCTCGACCGGCGCGGGCCCGGCATCCACCACGTCTGCATCTGCGTCGACGATCTCGAGACGGCCCTCGCCGAAGCCGAAGCGGCCGGCGCGGAAGCCATACCGCCCCGGATCCGCCGCGGCGCCGGCGGCGCCCGCATCGCATTTCTGCATCCGCGCTCGCTGAAGGGAGTTCTCCTGGAGATGCGGGAGGATCCCGAGCGCGGGTGACCCGGGAGCCGGAACCCGTTGTAGCGTCGCCGCGGCGGTCGGAGCGCCCGGGACCGGAGTTTTCCGTCATCGTGCCGACCGTCGATGAGGAAGCACGGCTCGATGAGACGCTCCGGCGCGCAAGAGACGCTCTCGGCCCCGCGGCGGAAGTCATCGTGGTCGACGGAGGCAGCCGGGACCGCACGATGGAGATCGCGGCCCGCCACGGCCGCGTCCTGTCGACACGCCGGAATCGCGGCGCCCAGCTCGCCGCCGGAGCCCGCGCCGCCACCGGAGAGATCTTCGTCTTCGTTCACGCCGATACGTGGCTTCCCGACGGCGGTGCGGCGGCCATCCGCGCGGCCGTTCGCGCGGGCTCGGAGGCGGGCTGTTTCCGCTTCGCCCTCCAGCCGAGCGCGCGACGATGGCGCTATCGCCTGCTCGAATGGGGCGTGAACTGGCGTACCCGCCGACTCCGCACCGCTACGGGAGATCAGGCCCTGTTCGTCACGCGCGACGCCTACCAGGCATGCGACGGCTTCAGGGACCTTCCGCTTTTCGAAGACGTGACCTTCGTCCGGGCCGTACGGCGGGTCACCCGCTTTCGTCTTCTCTCCCTCGTCGCGTGCACCTCGAGCCGGCGCTGGGAAACCGGTTTCCTCCGCACGGTCCTCAAGCACTGGGCGTTACGCGCGGCCTTCCTCGCCGGCGCGGATCCGCGGCGACTCAGCCGGTACCACGAACGGCCTGCCGGGATCACGGAGTCCCGAGTCCCTCCGTCGCGATGCGCTCCACGAACCAGCGGTTCCCATCCGAAACGATGATGAACGGGACGCTCACAGCTCCGTTGCGCGTCCCCGTCAGATCCACCATCCAGCGCGAGGCGCCGCCGGCCCCGGCGACGGGATTCGGGCGGAGCTTCCAGGCGCTCGGCGCGAGCAGGCTCGCAAGCACGAACATTCTCTGTTCCGTCTCGGCCCGCCCCCAGCGACGTTCCGCCGGGCCCTCGTCCGTACCGAACAGCCGCGCCATCGCAGGGTAGTTGCCGAGCCGCGCGGCATCGAGAAACCGTCCGATGGCCACCTCGGCGGACTCGGCTCCATACAGATCCGCGCCGTACCCTGCCCCGGCGCTTCCGCGCGACGCACAGCCGACCAGCGCGAACCCCGCCACGGCCGCGACCATGAGCCCGGCACGGACCCCTGCGCCCTCCCGAAAACTCGCCCTCATCATTCCTCCCCCTCCCTTGAATCGGGTGCCTCCGATGGCTCGAAGCGCAGCCCGTCGCCGTCTTCGTCGACTTCCACGCGCAGCACGTCGCCGTCGCGAAAGCGTCCTTCCAGAAAGGCCATGGCGAGCGGGTTCGCGATGAGCCGCTGGATCGCGCGCTTGAGCGGGCGCGCCCCGAACGCGGGGTCGTACCCGACTTCCGCGATTCTTCGCCTGGCGGGTCCGCTGACCTCGATCCGGATATCCCGTTCCGCCAGCATCCCGGCCACCCGATCCACCTGGATCCCCACGATCGACTCGAGGTGCTCCCGGCTCAGCGGCTGGAAGACGAGGATCTCGTCCACGCGGTTGAGGAACTCCGGTTTGAAGCGGCTGCGCAGGGCATTCTCGACCTCCGCCTCCGTCCCCGCCCACGACTCGCCGGCCTCGGAACGAGCGAGGATTCGGGAGCTGCCGATGTTGCTCGTCATGATGAGCACGGCATTGCGAAAGTTCACCGTGCGCCCGCGGCCATCCGTCAACCGTCCGTCATCCAGGATCTGCAGGAGGACGTTGAAGACCTCCGGGTGCGCCTTCTCGATCTCGTCGAAGAGCACGACGGTGTAGGGACGCCGCCGGACGGCCTCGGTGAGCTGCCCGCCCTCCTCGTAGCCGACATACCCCGGCGGTGCTCCGATGAGACGTGCCACCGCGTGCCGTTCCATGTACTCGGACATGTCGATCCGGACCATGGCGGACTCCTCGTCGAAGAGGAACTCCGCGAGCGCCCTCGCCGTCTCCGTCTTCCCGACGCCGGTGGGGCCGAGGAACATGAAACTCCCGATCGGACGGTTCGGATCCTGGAGTCCCGCCCGACTCCGGCGCACGGCATCCGACACGGCCGTGATGGCGTGGGACTGGTTCACCACTCGCCGGTGCAGGTGCTCCTCCAGCGTGGCGAGCCGGTCCTTCTCGTCTTCGAGCATCCTCGCCACAGGAATCCCGGTCCAGCTCGCCACGACCTCGGCGATCTCGCCGGGTCCGACTTCCTCGTTCAGAAAGGAGCCCTCGTCCTGGATCTCCCTCAGTTTCGCTTCCGCGGCGAGGAGTTCGGTCCGCCGCTTCGGCAACTCGCCGTGCAGGATTTCGGCTGCACGCTGGTGGTCCACGCGCCGCTGCGCCTGCTGCGCCTCCACGCCGAGTTCCTCGATCTCGCGCTTGAAGCGCTGGACCGTCTGGATGGTGTCCTTCTCGCGGATCCAGCGGGCGTTCAATCCCGCGAGCGACTCGCGCGCCGAGGCGAGCTCGCCCTCGAGTTCGGTGAGCCGCCCCCGGCTCCGTGCGTCGTCCTCTTCGCGCAGTGCCTCGCGCTCGATTTCGAGTTGCGTGACCCTGCGATCCAGTTCGTCGATCTCTTCCGGCATGGAGTCGATCTCGATGCGGAGCCGCGACGCGGCCTCGTCCACGAGATCGATCGCCTTGTCGGGCAGAAACCGGTCGCCGATGTAGCGATCGGACAGGCGCACGGCACTCACGAGTGCCGGGTCCGTGATCCGCACGCCGTGGTGCACCTCGTAGCGCTCCTTGAGTCCGCGCAGGATGGCCAGGGTCTCGTCCACCCCGGGTTCGCCGACGAGCACCGGCTGGAACCGCCGCTCCAGAGCCGGGTCCTTCTCGATATGCATCCGGTATTCGTCGAGCGTCGTCGCGCCCACCATGCGAAGCTGGCCCCGGGCCAGAGCGGGCTTGAGCATGTTCCCCGCATCCACGGCGCCCTCCGCCGCCCCCGCTCCCACGACCGTGTGGAGTTCGTCCAGGAAGACGACGTAACGGCCGCCGGATTCCGTGATCTCCTTCAGCGTGGCCTTCAGACGTTCCTCGAACTCGCCCCGGTATTTCGCGCCCGCCAGCATCGAGCCGATGTCCAGTTGCACGAGTTGCTTGTTCCGCAGTGATTCCGGGATGTCTCCCGCCACGATGCGCTGCGCGAGCCCTTCCGCGATCGCGGTCTTGCCCACGCCGGGCTCGCCGATGAGAACGGGATTGTTCTTCCTTCGCCGCGAGAGCACCTGCATGACGCGGCGGATCTCGGCATCCCGGCCGATGACCGGGTCGAGCTTCCCGGCGCGTGCCTCGGCCGTGAGATCGACGCCGTACCGCTCAAGGGCCCGATACTTCCCTTCCGGATCCTGATCCGTCACGCGATGCGGTCCCCGGACTTCCTCCACCGCTTGACGTGTCGACTCCGGACCCGCTCCCGCGTTCCGGAGCAGCGGGCCCGTCGTGGAGGCCTGTTCCCCGGCGAGGGCGAGGAGAAGGTGTTCGGTCGTCACATAGCCGTCACCCATCTCCCCGGCGAGCGCATCCGCGGCGTCGAGGACGCGGTCGAGTTCGCGACTGAAGCCCGGCGCCGCTCCACTCTGCCTCGGCAGGCGGCGTACGGCCCCTTCCAGCCGCGTCTCGAGATCGGGGAGATCGACGCCGACCGTCTGCAGGACCGGCACGATGACGCCACCCTCCTGAGCGAGCAGCGCCGCGAGAAGGTGTACGTCCTCGACGGCCGGGTTGTCCGACCGGCGCGCCGCGAGCATCGCATCGTTCAGGGCCTCGCGGGCCTTGAGCGTGAGTCTGTCGTTCGGGATCATCTTCTATTCGCTGCCTTGGAGTCCTTGCATGCGTCTTCGCGTCGAACCGTCGCCATCGGGTTGCGGCTCCCCGCTTCATGAGCAATCCCCATGCCCCGTCAGGCGCCCGGTTCGGGATCCCGATCCGCCGGAACGGCGGGATGACCGCCGATCAGGCGGTGGCGGGTACCGCCGGCCTCCCGACCTAGTGCCACTTCGGCAGGGCTCCCGTGTTGACCCCTGCCGGACCCGCAACTAGCGTCCCATCGGTCGACCCCGCCCCATGAGGATGCGATCGTCTCCCGTGTCGGTCCCGGGACAATCTGGAGGGATGCCCATGTCGGACACAGCAGCCGGCGCCTCGGAATCGCGCGCGCACAAGCCGCATATTCCCGCGTCGCAGTCCCTGCCCGAGATCACCGGCAAGGCAATCGTCCTCGGCATCCTCCTCTCCGCCGTCCTCTCGGGGGCGAACGCCTATCTGGGCCTCAAGGTGGGCCTCACCGTGTCCGCGTCGATCCCGGCCGCCGTGATCTCCATGGCGATCCTCAGGATGTTCCGCGAGCACAATATCCTCGAGAACAATATCGTCCAGACGGCCGCATCGGCGGGCGAGTCGCTGGCGGCCGGCGTGATCTTCACCCTGCCCGCCCTCATCCTCCTCCGCCACTGGGCCGGGTTTCCGTTCCTGCCCACGATGGGCATCGCCCTGTGCGGCGGAATTCTCGGCGTCCTCTTCACCATCCCGCTCAGGCGAGCCCTCATCGTCGAGGCGGATCTCCGCTTCCCCGAGGGCGTGGCGACGGCAGAGGTGCTGAAGGCCGGGGCCAGCGGTGGCTCCGGAGCGAGGCTGATCGCGCTCGGGGGCGTAGCGGCCGCCCTGCTGAAGTTCTCGCAAACGGGCCTCAAGATCGCGGGCTCCTCCATAGAACACGGCTTTGCGTTCGGCCGGTCCGTCTTCGGGATCGGAAGCGACCTCTCCCCCGCCCTGCTCGGCGTCGGATACATCGTCGGACCCCGCGTCGGCAGCCTCGTGCTCGCGGGCGGCGCGATCTCCTGGCTCGCCGGGATCCCCATCTACATGGCGATCACGGATCCGCAGGTCGTCGCCGGCATCACGGGGGATGCGAGCGGGTACGACGCGGCCGCCGCGATCTGGAGCGCGCAGATCCGCTTCATGGGCGTAGGCGCCATGGTCGTGGGCGGGGTATGGGCCCTCGTTTCACTCCTGGGCCACGTGCGGGATGGCGTGCGCTCCTCCATCGCGGCGCTGCGCGCGGCGCGCGCGGCCGACGGCGGTCCGGAAATCCTCCGCACCGAGCGCGACATGCCGATCAACTTCGTCGGGATCGGGACCGTGGCGCTGGCGGTGCCGATCCTCGCGGTGTTCGTGCTCGTCATCGACCGCGGCGCGCTCGCCATCACGCCGGGACTCTACTGGATCGTGCTCGCGCTGGGGACGGTCTTCGCTCTCCTGGCGGGGTTCCTCTTCGCCTCGGTCGCGGGCTACATGGCCGGTCTCGTGGGCTCCTCGAACAACCCGATATCGGGCGTGACGATCGCGACGATCCTCACGATCTCCCTCATCCTCTATCTCCTGCTGGGACTGCAGGTCGACTTCACCGTTTCGGCGCCTCAGGCGCTCGCGGCGGCCGCGACCGCGATCCTCGTGGGGGCCGTCGTCGCCTGCGCCGCGGCGATCGCGGGCGACAACATGCAGGACCTGAAGGCGGGCCGGATCGTCGGCGCCACGCCCCGCCAGCAGCAGATCATGCAGCTCGTCGGCGTCACGGCCGCCGCGCTCGTCATCGCGCCGATCCTCGGCCTCCTGTTCGAGGCCTACGGGCTCGGCGGCATCCTGCCGCGAGAGGGCATGGACCCGGACGAGATGCTGCAGGCGCCGCAGGCGACGCTCATGGCCTCCGTCGCCGACGGCGTCTTTTCGCGCAATCTCCCGTGGGGGATGATCGGGATTGGGGCGCTCATCGCAGCGGGCGTGATCGCCATGGACCAGGTTCTGAAGGCGCGCGGCTCCAGCCTGCGGGTGCCGGTCCTCGCCGTCGCGGTCGGCATCTACCTGCCCATCGAACTCGAAGTCCCCATCTTCGTGGGCGGGGTCGTGGCGTGGCTCGTGGGCCGGGCCGTGCGGCGAGGCGGGGGTGACGATGGCGCCGTCCGGCAGGCGAACCATCGGGGTCTCCTCTTCTCGTCCGGGCTCATCACGGGAGAGGCGCTCGTCGGAATTCTCCTCGCGATCCCGTTTGCGGCCTGGCAAAGCACGGATGTGCTGAGCCTTGCGCGCTTCGCACCCGAGGGATTCGATACGGCCGCCAGCTTCATCGGCGCCGCGGTTGTCGTCGGGTTCATCTTCTGGCTCTACCGCGCCTCGCTTCGCGCTTCCGAATGAAGCGCCCGCGCCGCGACGGAGCCATCGTGAAACCGATCCTGCTCATCGCAGGCCTCGTGGCCGTCGGCTGCGGCGGGTCGGGCGGCGGCCTGGACGAAGACACGTACGTTCAGGTCATGGCCAGACTCACCTGGGCTCGGGCGAAGTACGCGGACACCGCGGAGGGCGACTCGGTGCGGGCCGCAACGCTCGACGAGCATGGCGTGACCGGACAGCAACTCGAGGAATTCACCACGCGGTTCGGAGACGACCCCGGACGCATGCACCGTCTGTGGGAGGCGATTCGGCTCGAAGTGGAGGTGCTCGACGGCGTCCCGCGACCCGAATCGCAGGTGGAGGTGCCGGACGAGGAAAGGCACGAAAGCCGTTGAGGGCGCCGAACCTCCTCGCCGCGCCGGGCCGCTCCGCCCGCGCCGCGGCGCTCCACGCCGGAAGGGCGGGCATGCTCGGCGTCGCGACGCTCCGCGCGCTCGCCCAGCCGCGCCGATACGCGCTGGAGACGGTTCAGCACGCGAAGTTCATCGGTCTCGACAGCCTCCCGCTGGTGCTGCTGATGGGCGCCCTCTCGGGTGCGGTCATGGCCCAGCAGACGATGTACCAGCTCTCCCCGGGACTGCCGAGGGAAATCGTCGCGGGCGGCGTCGTGGGCGGCATGCTCACGGAACTGGGACCCGTACTGACGGCGGTCGTCCTCGCGGGACGCGTCGGCGCGGCCATCGGGGCCGAACTCGGCACGATGAAGGTGACGAACCAGATCGACGCGCTTCTGACGATGGGCCGGGATCCCGTCGTGGAACTCGTGGTCCCGCGGGTGGTCGCGGGAACCCTCATTCTGATCCCGCTCGTCATGCTCGCCAACGTGATGGGGGTCTTCAGCGGCTACGTGACATCGGTCGGCATCCTCGGGCTGAGCACGGCCGAGTACGTGGATGGGGCGAAGGGATACTATCACCACGGCGCGCTCATCTTCTCGCTCGTGAAGGCGGTCGCGTACGGATTCGCGATCACGTTCATTTCGAGCCACGTCGGGCTTCGCGCGACCGGCGGGGCGGCGGGCGTCGGCCGCACGGCGACGAGGGCGGTCGTCGCGATCATCGTCTCCATCATGGTCCTGGACACCGTGCTGGGGCCGGTGTACAAGACGCTCACATGATCAGGATCATCGGCGTGCACAAGTGGCTCGGGGGACGTCCGGTCCTGAGCGGCGTCGACCTCGATGTGCGGGAAGGTGAAACCCTCGCCATCATGGGGCCGTCAGGAACGGGAAAGAGCGTCCTCCTCAAACACATCGTCGGCCTGTTCGATCCGGACGCCGGAGATATCCTCGTCGATGGAATCTCGGTCCCAACGGCCGACCGGGCCGAGATGGCCGCCGTTCGCACCAAGACCGCCTACGTGTTCCAGAATTCCGCCCTCTTCGATTCCATGACGGTGCGCGGGAACCTGCTGATGGGCCTCCCACCGGGTTTCTGCCGCGGCCGCGCGGCCAAGTGCGAGGAACTGGTCCGCACCGCGCTCGATCACGTGAACCTCGAGCCGGAAGTACTGACCCTCCTGCCGGCCGAGCTCTCCGGGGGCATGCAGCGGCGGGTCGCCATCGCGCGCGCCATCATCGGGAAGCGCCGCTACGTCCTGTACGATGAGCCTACGACGGGACTCGATCCCGTCAACGCCACCCGCATCAACCGCCTCATCGCACGTGTGAGCGAGGAAGTCGATGCGACGAGTATCGTCGTGACCCACGACGTGGAGTCCGCCTTCTTCCTGGCCGACCGGATCGCCCTCCTTTCGGGCGGCGTGGTCGCGGCCGAGGGTACGCCACAGCAGTTGCGCGAGACGGACAACCGGGCCGTGCGCGAGTTTCTCGACGCGGCGCCCGCGCGAGGTCCCGCGTGAGGGACCCGGGGCTGCGCGACCGCGGCGTCGAGGTCCGGGTCGGCGTATTCGTCCTCCTTGCCGCGGCCGTCGTCGTCGCGGGTCTGTTCTGGATATCGGGCTCGCCTTTCCGCGGTCCCACCATCCGCGTGTGGGGGATCGCGGCGAACGCGAACCGGATCGCGACCGCGTCGCCCGTACTGCTGCGCGGTGTGGAGGTCGGCACGGTGGACGAAGTCGCGCTCGAGGCGGAGCATGTCGTCCTCGCGATGACCCTCTCCACGCGGGTGCGGCTGCCGGCGGATACGCGCGGCGCCATCCAGCCGGATGGATTCCTGGGCCAGCAGCTCGTCGAGTTGACGCCGGGGACCAGTGCCCGGACGCTGGCGGAAGGCGACACGCTCGTGCTCGACCGCCGATCCGATCTCACTTCGCTGGCCTCGACCCTCGGGGACGAGGTGAGCTCCCTGATCGGGGAGATGGAATCGCTGCTCGACGGCGGTCTGGCCGAGAATGTCTCCTCCGGGTCCGAGGCCTTCACGCTCGCGATGCGGGAACTCGCCGGAATCCTCGAGACGGAGCGCGCGTCGATCGGAAGCCTGCTCGCCAACATGGACACCCTGTCGAACCGGCTCGCGGGGATGACCGGGTCCGAGGAAGTCGATCGCACGCTGGCCAACCTCGACACGCTCTCGATGCGGCTCGCCGCCGCCAGCACGGATTTCTCGGCCGCCGGCCGGTCCCTCGCCGAGATCACCCGGGGGTTGGAAGGCGGCGAGGGAACGCTCGGCAGGCTCCTGCGCGAAGATGCGGTCCACGATGAACTGCTGGAGACGCTGGGCACGCTGCGCGCCGCGGGCGAGGAACTCGCCCTCCTCCTGCGAGATGTCCGTGAACGGCCAGACCGCTACCTGACCGACCTCAAGGTCTCGGTCTTCTAGCGGAGGAGGGCGGGGGCGCGGGGTTACACGCCGGAACCCGTGCTAGAGGCCGGTGGGGACGTCGAAGAATGCGTGCTCCACCCCGAAATGCTCCGCCGCGCGCTTCGCCAGGGCCCGGACACCCAGCGTCTCCGTCCCGTAGTGGCCAGCGTAGATCACGTTGATCCCGAGTTCCATCGCCTCGTGGTAGGTGTGGTGATTCCCCTCCCCCGTGAGGAAGGTGTCGGCTCCAGCCGTTGCGGCCGCCTCGATCATCGAACCCGCGCCGCCCGTGACGATGGCGAGCCGCGACACGCGTTCCGGGCCGCCGGCGATCACGAAGGGGGCTCGCCCGCACACGGCCTGAGCCCGAGCCGCGAGCTCGCCGAGGGAGGTGTCGACCGTACCGATGACGCCGATCCCTTCGTTCCCCTTGAAGGACCCGAACGGTTCGACATCCCCGACGCGGAGTTCGGCGGCGAGGAGGACGTTGTTTCCGATCCAGGGATGCGCGTCGAGCGGGAGGTGCGCCGAGTACAACCCCATCCCGCTCTCCACGAGCCGGCGGCAGCGCTCGTACGCGGGGCCGACGAACGGACGCAGACCGCCCCAGAACAGTCCGTGGTGAACGAGGAGGATCCCGCACCCGGCGTCGGCTGCGAGGTCGATCGTGGCCTGGCAGGCATCCGTTGCCGCGCCGATGCGGATGACGGCGCGGCGCCCGTCGACCTGCAACCCGTTGAGGGCGAACGGATAATCCTCTATCGCGGCGACGTCCAGGAAATCATCGAGCCAGGCGGCGACTTCCCGGCAGTTCGGGCCGCTCCCGGCGCGGGATTCCGCCACGGAGCCTACTCCCACTCGATCGTGGCGGGGGGCTTCGATGACACATCGTAGGTCACCCGGTTCACTCCCTTCACCTCGTTGATGATGCGGTTGGAGATCCGGCCCAGCACCTCGTGGGGGAACTGGAACCAGTCCGCCGTCATTCCGTCCAGGGAGGTTACCGCGCGCAGCGCGACGACGTTCTCGTACGTGCGCGCATCCCCCATGACGCCGACCGACTGCACAGGCAGCAGAATGGCGAACGCCTGCCAGATCTCATCGTAGAGGCCCGCCGCACGAATCTCGTCGAGATAGATCGCGTCCACCTCCCGCAGCGCATCCAGCTTCTCGCGCGTCACGTCGCCGAGAATGCGGATGGCGAGGCCGGGACCGGGAAAGGGGTGGCGCCCCACGATGTCCTCCGAAAGGCCCAGTTCGCGGCCCACGGCGCGCACCTCGTCCTTGAAGAGTTCACGAAGAGGCTCGATGAGTTCGAATGGGTGATCCGGACGGAGTCCGCCCACGTTGTGATGGGACTTGATCTTCACGGATGGTCCCCACACGGAGACGGACTCGATCACATCGGGGTAAAGCGTTCCCTGCACGAGGAAACGCGCATCACCGTGCCGTCCCGCCGCGTCCTCGAACACGTCGATGAAGGTGTGGCCAATGATGACCCGCTTCTCTTCGGGTTCCTCGACGCCGGCGAGGCGTTCGAGGAAGAGGTCGGCCGCGTCGACGACTTCGAGCCGCATCCGCATGTGTTCGCCGAACACCGCTTCCACGGCGTCGCGTTCACCTTTCCGCAGCAAACCCGTGTCGACGAAGATGCAGGTGAGCCGGTCCCCGACCGCCCGCTGCACGAGCGCGGCGGCCACGGAACTGTCGACGCCGCCCGAGAGGCCGCAGATCACCTGTCCATCGCCCACGGTCTCGCGCACCGCGGCGAGCTGGTGGTCGATGATGTTCGCGGCGTTCCAGCTCATCTCGCAGCCGGCGATCTCGAACAGGAAGTTCCGCAGCATCTCGCCGCCGCGCGTCGTGTGAGCAACTTCCGGGTGGAACTGCACGCCCCAGATCCGCCGCTCCTCGGACCGGATCGCGGCGATGGAGTTCTCGGTGGTCGCCGAGACCTCGAAGCCCGGCGGCAGCGCGTGGAGGGAGTCGCCGTGGCTCATCCAGACCTGGGTGGGCTGGCCATCGTCGAACCCGCGAAAGAGAGGGTCCGCCGACCGAACCCTGAGTTCGGCCCGCCCGTACTCCCGGCGCTCGGCCTGTTGCACCTCGCCCCCGACGAGATCCGCAACGAGCTGCATTCCGTAGCAGATCCCGAGAATCGGGACGCCCATGGCGAGGGTCTCGGGCTGGGCCGTGGGGACGCCTTCGTCGTACACGCTCGCCGGCCCTCCGGAAAGGACGATGGCCGCCGGATCGTAGCGGCGGACCCACGCCGGGCTCCGCGTCGGCGGGTGCACCTCGCAGTACACGCCCTCCTCGCGAATGCGCCGCGCGATGAGTTGGGTGAACTGGGATCCGAAATCGAGGATGAGAACGCGACTCATCCCACTTCCTCCCCTCTCGTTTCGTCGGGGCGTGTCCCGGCCAGGGTCTCGATCGCGACCTCCCGTTCCTCGCCGGACGCCATGTCGCGGAGTACCGCGACGCCCCGCTCCACTTCCTGCGGCCCGAGTACGATGGCGCGACCTGCGCCGGCCTGGTGAGCGGCCTTGAACTGGCGTCCGACCCCGCGCGGCCGCAGGTCGTAGAGCACGCGCCGTCCCCGGTCGCGCAGGGCACGGGCCAGACCGAGCGCGAGCGGGCGCTCCGCATCGGAAACGCAGACGATGTAGTCGTCTACGCGACGGGCTGCGTCGGGCGCGAGTCCCCGGTCCCTGAGCAGCTCCGTGAGGACCACATCCCCCATGCCGAAGCCGAGAGCCGGGAGATCCACGCCTCCCAGCGCCTTCAGAAGGTCATCGTAGCGGCCACCCCCGCAGATCGCGCGTAGTTCGTCGCGGCGATCCCAGATCTCGAACACCGTCCCGGTGTAGTAGGCAAGTCCGCGCACGAGGCCCGCGTCGAACCTGACAAAGTCGGCGAAGCCCGTCGCGTCGAGGTGCGCGAACACGGTGGATAGTCGGTCGGCCGCCGCGGCGACCGCGTCGTCTCCCCCGTGCGCCGCCAGTTCCTCGAGCGGCAGCCGGATGGCCGCGAGCAGACGAGTCGCCACTTCCCTCTCCACGCCTTTTTCCGCGAGCCGCCCGCGAACCCCGTCCTCTCCTTCCTTCTCGAGCCGGTCAAGGGCGCCGAACACCGTGACATGGTCTTCGGCGGAGATCCCGTGGGCGTCGAGAAGTGCGCCGATGAGGCGCCGGTCCGAGATGCGGACCACGATGTCCGCGGCGCCCAGGCCGAGTTCCCGCAGCGCGTCGATGCCCGCGCTGATGATCTCCGCATCGGCGAGCGGGTTCGTTTCACCGACGATGTCCATGTTGAGCTGGAAGTGCTCGCGGAGCCGACCGCGCTGCGGCCGTTCGTAGCGGAAGAGCTGCGGGATCGAGAACCAGCGTACCGGCTTCGGGAGCCCGGCGGCGCGCGCGGCGATCATGCGCGCGAAGGTAGGCGTCATCTCGGGCCGCAGCGCCACGGCCCGGCCCCCCTTGTCTTCGAACTCGTACAGTTGGCCTACGATCTCTTCGCCGGACTTCCGCGTGTAGAGTTCCAGCGCCTCGAGGGGAGGGCCGTCATACTCCGTGAATCCGTAGCGGGCGCCGACCCTGCGCCAGGCCGAAAAGATGTGTCGGCGAAGGGCGAGTTCCTCGGGAAAGAAATCTCGAAAACCGGTCAGACCGCGGATCCCGCCGGAACTCACGGCCCTGGCAGTCCGTGGCAGAACCCCGCGTGAGCGCCGAGAGCGGCGAAGCGCTCGCCTGACAAGGAGCGACGAGGGAGCATAGCAGCGCTACGTGACCGAGGAGCGACGCAGAGCGCAGCGTTTCAGGCGAGATGCAGCGCCGCTCGAACGCAGCGGGGTTGTGCCACGGGCGGCTAAGAGCGGTGGCAACCCGAGGCCCCGCGCGGCTAGCTCGTCGCGCAGTATTGGTCGTACGCCTTCGTGAGGTCGGCCGCGATATCGCGCGCCTCGCGGCCCTCGATCTGGTGGCGCTCGAGCATGAACTGCAATTCCCCGTCCGAGAGCAGCGCGAGAGACGGAGAAGAGGGCCGGACGCCGGTGAAATACTGCCGCGCGCGCGCCGTCGCCTCCACGTCCTGCCCCGCGAAGACCGTGACGACGCGGTCGGGCTGCTTGCCATGGCTCATGGCCATCGCCACGGCGGGTCGCGCGTTGCGCGCCGCGCAGCCGCAGACGGAGTTCACGACGACGAGCGTCTCCCCACCGGCCGCGAGGGCCTCGTCCACTTCATCGGAGGTCCGAAGCTCACGCACGCCGAGGCGGGTGAGTTCGTCCCTCATTGGTTGTACCAGTCTGGGATCGTACAGCATCTCTAGTCTCCTGTCCGTACGCCGTCGAGTTCCGGCAAGGCCCGGGCTTCACCCACGGTATAGGCGGATCCCGTGACCAACAGTGTTCCCGCGCCGGCGAGTGTCAGCCCCCGTGAGACCGCCTCGGCCACGTTCCGGCACATGATCGATTCGAGGCCCCGTTCGCGCGACAGCCACTCCTGCGCCCGTGACGGGTCCCACCGCCTCTCTGCGGGGACGGCGGATCGAGTCAGAATCATAGCGTCGCTGTCAAGCGCGAGTCGGGCCAGCGTGCTCTTCCAGTCCTTGTCGGTCAGCATTCCGACCACGGCGATGACCGGGCGGGCCACCGACAGCTCTGCCAGCGTCTCGCAGAGCGCTGCGATCGCCGCCGGGTTATGCGCGATATCGAACACGCAGCCCGGGCGTCCCGCCCCCGGAGGCCGGACCTCGAAGCGGCCGGCCAGGCGCGCGCACGCGATCCCGCCGCGCGCGGAGTCCTCGTCCGGCGGATAGCCGGAACAGTCCAGCAGCAGGAGGGCGAGAGCCGCGTTGTCCGCCTGGTGCCGGCCCAGGAGCCCCGTGGTAAGCCGGAGGCCGTCGGGGCGCACCCCCGAAACGTATCGGAAGCGCGTCCCCGGGGGATCGGTTCGCACCGCAATGTCCGACACCTCCGCGTCCCTCCCAAGGCGCGCGACAGGCGCTCCGACGCCACGCGCGACCCGCTCGAGCGCTCCTAGCGGAGATGGCTCGATTCGACCCAGGCAGGCTGGCGCCCCGGCTTTGAAGATCCCCGCCTTTTCCCTCGCGATCGCCTCGAGAGATCCCCCGAGCCATTCCGTGTGGTCGAGGCTGATCGGGGTGATCGCCGTGCCCGCGGGGCGAAGCACGTTCGTCGCGTCGAGGCGGCCGCCGAGACCGGTTTCGACGACCGCCACCTGCACCCCGCACTCGGCGAAGCAGGTGAAGGCGAGCGCGGTGGCCAACTCGAAGTACGTGCAGCTTTCGGCCGCCTCGCAGGCGGCGACGCGAGCCGCGGCGGACTGAAGCGCCGACTCCTCCACCCACGCCCCGTCGATCCGGAACCGTTCCCGAACGTCCTCGAGGTGCGGCGACGTGTAGAGCCCCGTGCGCGTGCCGCCGTCTTCGAGCATCGACGCCGCAAAGCACGCGGTCGACCCCTTGCCGTTCGTGCCGGCAATGTGGAGGGCGTCGAAGGTTCGTTCCGGCCGGCCCAGTTCCGCGAGAAGCGCTTCGATTCTGTCGAGGCCCCAGCGGATCGTGGTGGCCGGACGGGAGTCGAACAGGGCCGCGAGGGCGTCCCCGCCCCCGATCAGCACATGTGATCCAGGAGGCTCGCGAGGGCGCCGCGCATCTCCTGACGCGGGACGATGCGGTCGATCATCCCGTGCTCTTCCAGGAACTC
Organism: Gemmatimonadota bacterium; assembly: GCA_965207805.1. Classification (GTDB taxonomy): domain Bacteria; phylum Gemmatimonadota; class Gemmatimonadetes; order Palauibacterales; family Palauibacteraceae; genus Palauibacter. The sequence continues at coordinate 1,978,852 of OZ242312.1, read as the reverse complement.
CGCGGTCTGGAACCCCTCCGGAAGATCCTGCCGGATCGTTTCCTTGATCACGCGGGGACCGGCAAAGCCGATCAGGGCTCCGGGTTCCGCGAGAATCACATCCCCCAGCATCGCGTATGACGCCGTCACCCCGCCCGTGGTGGGGTTCGTGAGGACGCTCACGTAGGGGATGCCGGCACTCGCGAGCTGCTCGAGCGCGGCCGCCGTCTTTCCCATCTGCATGAGGGAAAGGATCCCTTCCTGCATCCGCGCCCCGCCGGAAGCGGAAATGATGATGAGCGGCACTCCCCGTTCGAGGGAGCGGTCGGCGAGACGGCGAATCTTCTCGCCCACCACCGACCCCATCGACCCGCCGATGAAGCGGAAATCCATGGTCCCGAGGTGGACTTCCCTGCCTCCGATCTCGCCGCGCCCGGTCCGAATGGCATCCTGGTCGCCGCCCCGTTGCTCCGCCTGCGCGATGCGTTCGGCATAGCTGCGGGAGTCGACGAACCCGAGCGGATCGGCGGAGCGCAGGTGCCCGTCGTGGAGTTCGGCCAGACCTCCGCCGTCGAGCAGCATGGCCTCGTAGGACTCCGCGGTGATGCGAAAATGATGGCCGCAGTTCGGGCAGACGTGGAGATTCTCCTCCAGCCGTCCGCTGTAGAGGATCTCGCCGCACCCGGCGCACCGATCCCACACGTCGCCCGGAAGCTCACGCTTCTGTGAGACCAGCTTGCGCTTTGGTTTGCTGAACCAGGACACTCAGGCCTCCCAGGCCACGCGCTGTACGATCCCGAAGCCCGCGTAGAGCACGAGCAGGAAGCTCCCCCCGTAGCTGAGGAGCGGCAAGGGCAGTCCGGTCACGGGCATCATGCCGACGGCCATCCCCAGGTTCACCACGATGTGCGTCAGGAGGACCGCAAACAGGCAGAATGCGATCAGGCTTCCGAACCGGTCGTCCATCGAGGATGCCACCCGAAGCACGCGCCAGAGGAGGAGGGCGAAGAGCACCAGGAACAGCATCACGCCGATGAACCCGAACTCCTCCCCCACGACGGAGAAGATGAAGTCCGTATGCTGCTCCGGGAGGAAGGCGAGCCGCTTCTGCGGACCGTTGGCGAAGCCCGCGCCGATGAGTCCGCCGGAGCCGATGGCGACCTTCGACTGGATGAGATGCCAGCCGGCACCGAGCGGATCGATCTCCGGGTCCAGGAAGACGAGAAGCCGGTTCCGCTGATAGTCGGCGAGAGAATCCCATATGCGGAGCGTGAGCGCGCCCGCGAAGACGTTTGCGAGGAGCACGCCTACCGCTTCCAGGATGAAGAGGCGGTGTACGTACAGGCAGGCGGCGACGACGAGGAACCCGAGGCCCCACGCGATCCAGTTGAAGCCGAGCAGGAGACTGAGTCCCGGAGACGTGAGCAGGAAGATCTTGGGCAACGGCACGCCGCTCCAGAACAGCACGGCGAGCAGGAGCGCTCCGAAGATCATGGCGCTGCCGAGGTCCGGCTGCCGCAGCACGAGCACGAACGGGACGAGCGTGATGACGGCGGGTTTCCAGAACTCCAGGAGCCGCTCGTACGGGCCCGGCGCGCCTCCCATCACCCGCGCCAGCATGAGGATCGTCCCCAGCTTCGCGACTTCCGCCGGCTGCAGTCGTCCGGGGCCGAGTTCGAGCCAGCTCCCGTTCGGGCCCGTCCCGACAAAAAAAACGAGGACGAGGAGGACGATGGTGAGCCCGTAGACCCAGGGCGCCAGCCATTCGAGGAAACGGAGCGAGAAGCGGGAGGTCACGGCCAGCGCGGCGATCGCCACGCCGAACCAGTAGAGCTGGCGGACCCAGATTCCGGTGGCCAGCGACTGCACGTCCACCTGCCCGGCCGAATAGATCATCGCGATCCCGAGCCCGGTCATGAACAGAACCAGCGCGAGGAGCGTCGGATCTCCCACCCCGGGGATGCGCAGGCGGTCGATCATCCACCCGCCGGAGCCGGAAGCGCTTCCGTCGGACGGATGCCGGGCGTGTCCTCCGGCGGCAAGCCGAGCGTCTCGAGGTGCCGGTTCACGAGCCCGGCCGCGAGAGGCACGGCAAGCGACGGGGCCCCGTCCGGGTGCCCGTGTTCCACGATCGCCGCGATCACGATCCGCGGATTGTAGGCGGGCGCGAACCCCACGAACCAGGAATGGGGCGGGCCGTGCGGGTTCTGGGCCGTGCCGGTCTTCCCGGCGAGAGTCCAGCGGGCCAGGCGGCTGCCGTAGGCAGTGCCTCCGGGCTCGTTCACGACACGCACCAGGGCGTCGACGAGTTGGCGCCGTTGGACCTCGGGGAGATCCAGCGTCCAGTCCGCGCGCTGCTGCGCGAGCATCTCATCGCGCACGAGGTGGGGTCTGACGGGCGCCTTCCCCGTCGACAACGCCGCGTAGAACTGGGCCATCGCCAGCAGCGTCTGCGCGTTTTCCCCCTGCCCGATCGAGAGGTTCCACACGACGGCCTCGGTCCACCCTCCGGGCCCCAGGTAGTCGTCGTACCACTGTCTGGAGTCCGGGAAGCGGCCCAGCGTCTCGGACGGGAGGTCGATCCCCGTCAGGCGTCCGAAGCCGAACTCTCCGACCCCCGCGAGGAGCGGGTCGAGGCCGATCCGCTGCCCCGCCTGATAGAACCAGACATTGCACGAATGCTTGATCGCCTCGGAGAGGTTCAGGCGACCGTGTCCACTCGGGAGCCAGCAGCGGAAGCGGCGGGTGTGGTACCAGAGCCCGCCGGTGCATGCGGACGCGTGGTAAGTATCGAACGCGAGGTCCGCCGTCTTCATCCCGATGGCGGACATGACGAGCTTCCACGTGGATCCCGGGGGGTAGGAAGCCATCGAGACCCGGTCCAGCATAGGCTCGTCCGGGTGTTCGCGAAGCGAGTTCCACAGGTCCAGGGGAATGCCGCCGATGAACGCGTTGGGGTCGAACGTGGGGTGGCTATAGAGAAGCAGCACTTCTCCCGTGACCGGGTCCAGCGCCACGACACCGCCCCGCATCCCTTCGGGAAACACCGAATCCGCGTACACCTGGAGGTCGAGGTCGATGCCGAGATGCAGGTCATCTCCGGGCACCGGAGCCTGCGCCTGCGCGACCCCCAGATCCCGCACGATCGAACCCAGGGCGTTCACTTCCGCGTAACGGATCCCGTGCCGCCCGGCGAGCCTGCGCTCGTACTGCTCCTCCAGCCCCGTCTTCCCGATCGACTGGCCGGATTCGTAGTCCGCATACTCGGGTCGAGTCAGTTCCTCCGGGCTGATCTCTCCCACGTACCCGATCACGTGCGCGACCGCGGGCCCCGCCGGATAGCGCCGGTGCGGCCTCTGGTCCACGACGACGCGCCGAAAGCGGGGTCTCCGTTCCTCGATGAACGCGACCTGCTCGAAGTTCGCGTTCTCGCGCACGACCAGAGCCTCGCCGGGACGGTCGCGGTTGCGCGACAGCAACGCGGCGCGCCGCTCGGGCGACAACTCCAGCCGCTCCGCGAGCCGATCGAGTCCGGCCGCGATCGAGTCGCGGGGCCCGGGCAGCATCGACACGTCGTACCCCGGCACGTTGTCCGCGATGGCCCGTCCATAGCGGTCGTAGATGGTCCCGCGCGGCGCCGGCACCGTGATGGTCCGCAGCCGGTTCTCGCTCGAAAGGAGCGTGTACAACTCGGTGCTGAAGATCTGGAGGTTGACGAACCCGGCGGCGACGATCGACAGGCAGAAAAAGATCGCGCCCGCCGCCCAGCGGCCTCGCTGTTTGCGGATGGAGCGGTGTCCGTTGTCGCGGTTCACATCCTCCCCTTCACCTCGTGACCGCCGAAACCAGTCGTGCCGTGAGCCAGCACGCCGCCGTGGTGAGCGCGGCCGATCCGGCACCGTCGACGAGCAGCGCCTCCGCCGACCAGTCTCCGACGACGAAGATCGCGACCGCCAGCCGCAGAAGCCACGTCCCGAAAAAGATGAAGGCCGGCGTGACCTTGCCCGAATCCGAGTAGATCAGGCGCCGCGCCCAGCCCACGAGTGCCGCGGTCAGCGAAAAGAGTAACATCGTGAGCCCCATCGGTCCCAGCGAGATCGCCGCTTCCATGAGGCCGATCACGCATCCGAACCCCGCGGCCCGTCCCCATCGGAGTTGCAACGAGCCCATGATCAACCCCCCGGCGACGAGATCCGGCGCGATCGGCCATCGGCTCCAGAGCGGATGCAGGGCGAAGTGCAGAACCAGCAGGAGTGCGGCGACGAACCACTTCCCGGCCGGACTCATCGACGGGCCGAAGCCGTGTCCGTTGGCGCGGGCCCGGGTTCCATCGGCGCGGACGCCGTGTCCGTCGGAGCAGGCCCGGATTGCGTCCGCGCAGACGCCGTGTCCGCCTCGACGCCCGCCGGCAACTCGGGCCGAGTCCACACGAACACGTCCCTGACCTCTTCCGGACGCACGGAAGGCTCCACGAAATAGCGCTTCATCCAACCCGCCTCCGGCTCGGCGGGTTCGCGGATGTGTCCCACGGGTACGCCCGGCGGATAGACCCCGGCAATCCCTGTCGTGACCAGCAGAGTCCCCGGCGGGATGTCCGCCTGGAAGGGCGCGCCCTCGAGCAGGAGCACCGGTTGCCCTCCGTCCGCGCGCAGTGGCCTGACGACCCCCGACACGCCCTCCCCTTCGGCCAGGACGCTGACCCGGAAGTCGGGATGACTCCAGAATTCACCCCGTCCCCCCCGGCCGTGAGCGGCTCTCACGACGCCGACCAGCCCGATGCCGGTGACGACGCCGACAGGAAACTCGCGACCCCGAAAATCGGGTCCCGACAGCACGAACAGGTCCGGATTGCCGACGTGGGGGCGTCCCGGGTAGACGACCGCCGGCGCGACCGAGCCCGCGGGGAGTGCCGAGAGCGCCTGCGCGGAAGACTCTTCCTCGACCGGCGCCGTCCGGTCCCGGTAGCGCAGCAGGAGTTCCGTGAGCGAGTCCCGCTCCGCCAGCAGGCCCTCGACGCGGCGCTCGATCTGGCCCCGTTCGGCCGCGAGGCGATGGAGCAGAAGGAACGGATAAAGCGCGGTGGCGCGGACGGCCGACTCCACCTGGCTCTGATGGGCGCTGGACAGACCCCCGGCGACGCCGCTGAGGATGAGGGCAAGGGAGAAGAAAACGACATCGAGCAGCTTGCGACCCTGTGGCCGGACGCCCTGGTAACTCACAGGCGGCGAATCAGAAGGGGCTCGGCGTCAACTCGTGAGAACTCCACGATACCGTCCGAATTCCTCGAGGATCTTCCCGCAACCGCGAACGACGCACGTAAGCGGCTCCGCATCGACGTGGATCGGGAGTCCCGTCTCCTCGCCCAGCAGCGTATCCAGCCCGCGCACGAGGGCGCCGCCCCCCGTCATGACGACACCCCGATCCACGATATCGGACGCGAGTTCCGGAGGCGTGATCTCGAGCGCTCGCCGTACCGCCGCCACGATCTGCTGTATCGGCTCCTGCAGACACTCGCGGACCTCGGCCGAATGGACCCGCACGGTCTTCGGAATGCCGGAGACAAGATCCCGGCCCTTTACGAGCATCTCCTTGTCGTCGTCCGTGGGATAGGCCGATCCGATCTGGATCTTGACGGCTTCCGCCGTCGGCTCGCCGATGAGGAGGTTGTAGTTCTTGCGGAGGAAGGAGACGATCGTGGAGTCCAGTTCGTCGCCCCCGACCCGGATCGACGTGTCCGCGACCGATCCCGAAAGCGCGATCACGGCGATCTCGCTCGTCCCGCCGCCGACATCGATGATCATGTTGCCCGTCGGCGTCTCCACCGGCAGTCCGACGCCGACGGCTGCCGCCATCGGTTCCGCCACCATGTAGACTTCCTTGGCGCCGGCGGCATGTGCGCTGGACCGGACGGCCCGGCGTTCGAGTTCCGTGATTCCGGACGGCACGCCGACCACGACGAGCGGCCGAATCTTGAAGAACCGCGTGGTCATCACTTCCTTGAGGAAGTAGCGGATCATCATCTCGGTGATGTCCACGTCGGCGATGACTCCGTCCTTCAGCGGTCGAACCGCTTCGATCCCGCTCGGCGTGCGGCCGAGCATGCGCTTGGCTGCAAGGCCGATCCCTTCGATGCGTCCGGTTTCCTTTCGAACCGCGACGACCGACGGTTCGTTGAGAACGATACCCTCGCCTTCAACATGTACGAGCGTGTTCGCGGTCCCCAGGTCCACTCCGATCTTGCTGATCGGCAGGAAGTTGCCCCGCAGCGACCAGGTTGCCATCTAGAAGGCCGCCCTTCCGGGCTGGCGCAAGATCGGTGGGCTGAAGGACACGGGTGGGACCCCTCCAAGGCGGCGAATCGTACCGGAGACAGCCAGTCCGGGTGAAGGACGCCGAAATGTAAACGTACTTTCGGACACAGGAAAGTCGCCGCGCGGCCCCTCTCGCAGTCGGCGTCCCGGACTCACGCGGAGAGCGCCTCCAGGGGCGTGTAATCGCGATCGAACGCCTGCGCGACCGCCTCGTACGTGACCCGTCCTCCCGCGATATTGACTCCCAGGGCGAGGTTCGGATCCTCGTCGCAGGCGGCCTTCCACCCTCGATTCGCCAGGTTCAGCACGTAGGGGAACGTCGCGTTCGTCAGGGCCAGGGTGGACGTTCTCGGGACGGCCCCCGGCATGTTCGCCACGCAGTAGTGGATCACTCCGTGGACGGTGTAGATGGGGTCGTTGTGCGTGGTCGGGCGAGCGGACTCTACGCAGCCGCCCTGATCCACGGCCACATCGACGATCACGGAACCGTCCTTCATCCGCCGCAGGTCGTCGTGCCGCACGAGTTTCGGCGCCTTTCCGCCGGGGACGAGCACGGCGCCGATCACGACGTCCGCGCGTTCGATCTGCTCCAGGATCGAGTGGCGGTTGGAGTAGAGCGTGTCCACGTTGGCGGGCATCACCTCCGCCAGATACCGGAGGCGCGGGAGATTGACATCGAGCACCGTCACGTGGGCGCCGAAACCCGCCGCGATGGTCGCCGCGTTCGCGCCGACGACGCCTCCCCCGAGGATAACGACTTCGGCGGGAAGGACCCCCGGCACGCCGCCGAGAAGGATCCCGTACCCGCCCGCGATCCGCTCCAGGTTCTTGGCCGCCTGCTGGATCGCCATGCGCCCCGCCACTTCGGACATCGGCGTGAGAAGCGGGAGTTCGCCGGTCGGAAGCTGGACCGTTTCGTAGGCGATCGCGACGCACCCGCTCTCCAGCGTACGGTGCGTAAGGCGCTCGTCCGCCGCGAAGTGGAAGTACGTGAAGATGACCTGGTCGGGCCGCATCCGGGCGTATTCGGATTCGATGGGTTCCTTGACTTTCACGACGAGTTCGGCCCGTTCCCATACTTCGTCCGCTGTCCCCAGCATCCGGGCCCCCGCGGCGACGTACATGTCGTCGGGAAAGCCGCTGCGCAGCCCCGCGTTGCGTTCGACGCACACGGTGTGTCCGGCCGCGATCAGCGCGGTCGCGCCGGCCGGAACGAGGGCCACTCGGTGTTCGTCCGTCTTAATCTCCTTCGGTACGCCAACGATCATCTTCGTTCCCTCTCAGGGGGGCCGGGCGCCAACTCGAGAGTCGCGAGCCGTTTGGGTGAGAAGTATGCGGCGGCTTCGAGACATTGCGCACGGTCGACCGCGTCGATTCTCGCCGCCACCTCGTCCGGGGTGCGATACTCGTGATCGTACAGGGCGACTCCCGCAAGCCGGTTCATCCGACTTGCGGGCGATTCGAGCGAGATCAGAAACTGTCCCTTCAACTGACTGCGAGTGTCGTCCAGCTCCTGGCGCGTCAATCCCTCCCGTGCCAGAAGGGCCAGTTCGTGCTCCAGCGCGTCACGCGCATCCCTGGCGGTCTCGGGCCGGGTCCCCACGTAGGCGCCGACGTGGCCCGCCTGCGCCTGGAACCCGTGGAAGCTGTACACGGCGTAGGCGAGACCGCGCGTTTCCCGGATTCTCTGGAAGAGCCGTGAACTCATTCCGCCCCCGAGGGCCGTCGCCGTCACATGGATGGCGTAGCGGAGGGGGTGGCGGTACGGGACGGAGAGCCCTCCGGTCACGATGTGCGTCTGTCGGCCGCCTTCGCGTCGCATGCGCCGGAAGCCCGATTCGCCGACCGGCGCCGGCGGGTCGGCGGGTGTGGGGGCGGCGGCCCGGTCGGGGAGCCAGCGCGCCAGTCCGTCAACGAGGTCCTCGTGCTCTACCGCTCCCGCCGCCGCCACGACGACGTTCCCCGGCCGGTACGCGCGTGCGTGCACCTCGGCCAGCGCGGACACGGAAAGTCCCCGCACCGACTCGCGGGTGCCGAGGATGGGTTCGCCATAAGGATGCCCGCCATAGAGAGCACGCGCGTGCTCCTCGAAGGCGATGTCCTCCGGTACGTCCGCGGCAGAAGCGATCTCTTCCAGCACGACCTCGCGCTCCAACTCCAGATCCTGTGCGGAGAGCCGTGGAAAGAAGGCGAGGTCGCACAGTACGTCGAGCGCGATACCGAGAGCCCCGGCCGGCACGCGCGCCTGGAATGCGGTGAACTCGTGGGCCGTATACGCGTCCAGCGTGCCGCCGAGCCGTTCCAGCTCCCAGGCGAGATCGCGCGCGGAGCGCCGGTGCGTCCCCTTGAAGACCATGTGCTCCAGCAGATGGGACGCGCCGCCGTGCTCGGCATCCTCATGAACGCGGCCCTGCCGCACCCAGAGGCCGATGGCGACGGAACGCACGGAATCCATGCGCTCGCTGAGCACGATGGGACCATCCGGGAGGCAGGTTCGGTACACCTCCCGGTCGAGCCGGCCTGCAATTCCTGCATTTGGCCGCAGGTCCCGGGCCGGCCCGCGCGCAGGCGGGCCGGGACGCGACGTGATCAGGCCTACTCGGCCGGGGCGAGGGCCGCGCGCCGCGAGAGCTTGAGACGGCCGCGGTCATCCACGGCGAGCAGCTTCACCTTCACCTCGTCGCCGGGGCTCACCACATCCTCCGTCTTGGCCGTGCGACCTTCCTCGAGCTCCGAGATGTGGCACAGGCCCTCGACCCCGGGGATGATCTCGACGAAGGCGCCGAAGTCCGTGGTGTTCTTCACGACGCCGCGGTAGATCCGCCCGACCTCCGGCTCCTGGACGATGCCTTCCACCATCTCGCGTGCATGCTGTGCACCGGCGCCCGTGGGCGCGGCGATGGTGACGGTACCCGAGTCGTCGATGTTGACCTCCGTGCCCGTCTCCTCCTGGATCATGCGGATCGTCTTCCCCTTCGGCCCGATGACCTCGCCGATCTTCTGGGGGTTGATCTGCAGCGTGATGATCCGCGGCGCGTGCGGCGACATCTCCTCGCGGGCCGCTTCGAGCGTCTCGTTCATCGCCGCGAGGATCCGCAGCCGGGCGTCGCGCGCCCGGGCCAGGGCCTCCCGCAACGTGTCGACGGAGAGTCCGTCCGCCTTGATATCCATCTGGACGGCCGTGATCCCGCGCTCGGTCCCGGCGATCTTGAAGTCCATGTCGCCGAGAGCGTCCTCCACGCCGAGGATATCGGTCAGGATCTCAACCTGGTCGCCCTCCTTGATGAGCCCCATCGCGATCCCCGCGCACGGGGCCCGCATCGGAACTCCGGCATCCATGAGGGAAAGCGATCCGCCACAGACGGAAGCCATCGAACTCGACCCGTTCGATTCCAGAATATCGGAGACGACGCGGATCGTGTACGGGAAATCCTCATACGCCGGAAGGAGGGCCTGAAGCGCCCGCTCGGCCAGCATTCCGTGTCCCGTTTCGCGACGGCTCGTACCCCGGAACATCCGCACTTCGCCCGTCGAAAAGCCGGGGAAGTTGTAGTGGAGCATGAAGGACTTCGAGGTCTCTTCGCGTACGTCCACGGAGTCGATGCGCTGCTCGTCCCTCACCGTCCCGAGCGTGGTCACCGCGAGCGCCTGCGTCTGTCCTCGAGTGAAGAGCGCCGAACCGTGCGTTCGCGGCAGGAGACCGACGTCGCAGGTGATGTCGCGGACGTCGTTCATGCCGCGACCATCAATGCGCTCCCCGTCCTCGAGGATGCGCCGGCGCATCGTCTCCTTCTCGAGCTTTCGGAGCGCGGCGCCGACATCGCCCGAGCAATCCGGGTGGTCGGCTTCGAGCCGATCCGCGAGCTCTTCGCGCAGAGCGGACAGGGCGCGTCCGCGCTCCTCCTTGTCCGCGATCCTCAACGCTTCGCCCACCTGCCCGGCCGCCAGTTCCGTGACCTTCTCCACGACCTCCGGGTCGGGCCCGACGGGCTCGTACTCGAAGGTCTCCGGTGCGCCGGCCTTCCGGACCAACTCGCGCTGGAGCCCGATCAGATCGGCGATGGCCTTCTGCCCGACCTGCATCGCCTCGAGGAACTCATCCTCGGTGGCTTCGAGACAGGCGCCCTCGACCATCACGATCGAGTCCTCGGAGCCGGCGACGACGATCTCCAGGTCGCACATCTCGAGGTCATCGAAGGTCGGGTTGACGAGCCACTCGCCTTCGCGGCGGGCGACCCGCACGCCGGCGATGGGCCCGTTCCACGGGATCGGGGACAGGAGGAGGGCGGTCGAGGCCCCCAGCATGCCGACGACGTCCGCGTCGTTCTCCTGGTCCGCTGAGATGATGAAACAGACGACCTGGGTGTCGTTCCGGTAGTCCGCCGGGAAGAGCGGCCGGAGAGGCCGGTCGATCTGCCGTGCCGAGATCGTCTCCTTCTCGCCGGGCCGGGTTTCCCGCTTGATGAACCCGCCGGGAAACTTGCCGGCGGCGTAGGTCTTCTCGCGGTACTCGACCGTGAGGGGGAAGAAGGGGAGATGCGTGGGCTTGCGGTCCGCCGTGGCGGTGACGAGCACTGCGGTCTCCCCGTACTGCACATAGACGGCGCCATCGGCCTGCCGGGCCATTCTGCCCGTCTCCAGGATCAGGGGCCGTCCGTGGAATTCAGTTTCGATTCGGTGTGTCATTCTTTTCTCTTCTTCTTTCGAGTGTGGCGCTGCGGGATTCCGCGCGCCGCGCCGGCCTCTCACCGGGCCGGACGCTCATGGTTTCTTTTCAGCCTTGCATCAGCTTCTTCGATTCAGCGCCCCGGTTGGGGCGATCCGGCGTGGTACAAGGGAAGGAAGGCGGTGGCCCGACGATGCGGGCCGGCGGAAGCGGAGGCGGAAGTCTGCGGAACGGAGCGGCGCCTCAATGGCGTAGCCCGAGCTCCTCAATGACCGTTCGGTAGCGGTCGAGATCCGTCCGGCGGAGGTAGTTCAACAGTCGACGGCGACGGCCAACCATCTTCAGTAGTCCGCGACGGCTGTGATGATCCTTGGGATGGTCCCGGAAATGCCCGGTCAACTCCTCGATGCGAGCCGTGAGCAGTGCGATCTGCACCGGAGCCGACCCCTGGTCGTTCTCGCGACGCGAGAACTCCTCTATGATTTCCTGCTTCTTTGTCTTTTCCACGTCTCTCTGTTATCCCTCGATCCGCCGCCCCGCTTCAGCCCACGGAGCGATCGGCAAGATGGCGAAGCCCCGCCGTGCCGCTTCACATACAGTCCATAAAACTAGAATCGGCACGCGTCTCTGTAAAGGTAAGCTCCGGCACTCACATGCCGGGCGTATTCGCCGCCGGGCAGTCCGGGCCGGCGAGGGCGGGCTCGAAGACCACGGCGCGGGCGATTCCGCCGTCCTCGCGAACGCCGAACAGGTGGGCGCCATCCCCGGTCCCCCGCAGCGCCTCATCGCGGCGGGTCCGCGCGATGAGTGCCCCGCTGGCGGGGTCGATCACATCCAGGATGGTGTCGAGGAGACGGTCGAGCTCGAGCGGCGATGGCGTTGCACCGGCGGCCGTCTCCCATTCCTCGTCGGCGACCCAGGTGCCCGCCCACAACAGGCCCCGGTCGACACGAAGACTGATGACGATGGAGGGTGCCGGTGCCGAGATGGGCGCCCCCGGCTGCGGCGGCCCGGGGTCGAACCACTCCGGGTCCCCGGCCAGGCGCGTCATCGGCTCGCTCCCCCCTTCCGGATCCCACGCCTCGAACCCGTATTCCCCCGCCCGGGTCGTCCACACCCTGCCCTGCTCGTCCAAGGCGATGGGGGCGCGGAAGAAGTTCACGACCCACGAAGCGACGGGCACGGTACCGAGGCTCGCAAGCGAGACTCCGTCGCGGCCGACGACTTCCGTTGTCGCACTCAGTCGATCGTCGATCTGGCCGAACCCCGAGACGGCATGGCGTTCCCCGGCGGCGAGGGTCACGAAATCGAGCCCGTGGAGACTTCGGATATCCGTCGTTTGAAGCAGTCCTGCATCCGGGGACACATGCGTGATGCGGCGGTTCACGAGGTCGAGGATCCGCAGGCTGCCATCGGATCCGGGACGCATGCGCCCCGGGACGCGATACTCGCCGGGCCCGTCGCCGTTCCGTCCAAGGGTCTCCAGGAACGCGCCGTCCGAATCGAATACGAGCAGCTCTCCACGGTTCTCCACGCTCGCCACCACGTAGCGACCCGTTGCGGTCCGGGTGATCTCCGGACGGCTTCCGACCGTTCCGGCGTCGCCGGGGTCGCCGAGACGAAGGACTTCGCGGAGTTGAACCACGCATTCGCCCGCTTCGTCCGCAATCGCCAGGACCGACTGGGCGTGGGAAGGTGCCGGGATGCCCGCGCAGACCGCCAGCGCGACCCGCCAGGCGTGCCCCCTTCGTACCGTGCAGCCGCCGTTCACGCTCGCAGCTTCCTGAAATAGTCGCGACCGTCCGCCAGATCGCGGCGCATCTGCACGGCGAGATCGTCTCCCGACTCGAATCCCCGCACCTCGCGAAGCCGGTGGAGGACATCGACGATCACGCGCTCCCCGTAGATGTCACGCTCGAAATCGATGAGGAAGAGTTCGATGGCCGGCGGAGAGCCCGCAAAGGTCGGCCGGGGGCCGAGGTGCAGCAGTCCATCGACCTCGTCGGCGCCGAGCGTGGCGCGCACGGCGTAGATGCCCTCGGCCGGAAGGAGTTTGTCGGAAGCGGGATGCGTGAGGTTGGCGGTCGGAAAACCGAGCGTCCGGCCGCGCCCCAGTCCTCGGATCACGGTCCCGCGGAACGAATACGGACGGCCGAGGCCGGCGGCGGCACCCTCCATGTCGCCCGTCGACACGGCCCGCCGAACGCGGGTGGACGAGACGTGCGAGCCGTCCGCTTCGACGCCTTCGATGACGGAGACTTCGAACCCGTGGATTCCGCCCAGCCGTTCGAGCACGGAGACGTCTCCCGCACGTCCGCGCCCGAACCCGTGGTCATACCCGATCACGACCTCCGCGGGACGGAAGCGCGGAACGACGATGTCCTCCACGAAGTTCTCGGGAGAGTACCGGGAGAATTCGAGTGTGAAGGAGACGAACGCGACGTAATCCAGGCCAAGTTGGGCGAGGATTTCCTTCTTCTCGTCCGGCAGCGTGAGGAGCGGAGGAGCGACTTCGGGACGCACGACATTGAGGGGATGCGGGTCGAAGGTGAGGAGCACGGCCCGGCCGTTTCGTGCGCGCGCCCGGCGCCGAACGTCGCGCAGGATCGCCTGGTGTCCGAGGTGGACCCCGTCGAAGGTGCCCACCGTGACGACGGTGCCCTGGACGTGCGGGGGGAGCCCGCTCACGTGGCGAACACCTTCTTCGGATGGAGGCGGCCGTCGCGCTCCTCGGCGATGGCGAAGAGGTCGTCGCAGGCGTACAGCGCGACGGGGTTCGCGGCGCCCTCCCTCGAATCAGGCGAGCTCCCGGGCGGCGGCAGCACGTCTCCGCGCTCGACCGACCTTCCGTACCGGATCTCGTTCCGCTCTCCATCGTTCAGTTCGCGCCGCCACACCCACGGGAGCGCAGCCATCCCGGGACGCCAGGCGATGGACGCCGCGGCCACCGCTTCCGCCGCCACGTCGGGAGAGGTCGCCTCGGCGACCCCGAAGGGGCCGATCGCCGTGCGGCGCAGGGCCGTCAGGTGCGCCCCGGGTCCGAGATCCCGCCCGATATCACGGGCCAGCGCACGCACATACGTACCGGTGGAGACGCTCGCACTGAAGCGAACTCGAGGGAGATCGATGTCCGTGACCGCGATCTCGTGGACGGTCACCTCGCGTGCCTCCAGGTCGGGCCGCTCCCCACGGCGGGCCAGCGCGTAGGCGCGCTCGCCGCCGGCGCGGCGCGCCGAGTAGGCGGAGGGCACCTGTCGTCCGACACCCTCGCGCGCCGCCAGCGACGCCCGGATCGCCTCCGCGTCCAGTTCCCGCCAGCCGGCGTCTTCCGATACGGTCTTCCCCGTGAGATCGTCCGTGTCCGTCTCCCGTCCGAGCGCCATCGTCGCATCGTAGAACTTCGGGAGTCCGTGGTAGAGATCGGCGAGTCGCGTGAACGACCCGACGAGCGACAGCAGGAGCCCCGTCGCGAACGGATCGAGCGTCCCCGTGTGGCCGATCCGGCGCACGCCGAGTTTCCGACGGATCCGAAGGACGATGTCGTGCGACGTCGCTCCCGCCGGCTTGTCGACGAGGAGCAGGCCGGCTTCAGTCGCCACGCGGTCCCTCGTCCTCGCGAGTCTGGCGCAGCAGTTCCTCGATCCGGCTCGCGTGCTCGGGCGTTTCGTCGGGCAGGAAGCGGAATTCCGGGATCTTGCGCAGCCGGAGCGACCGGCCGAGTTCCCGTCGTATGAATCCCGCCGCGTGTTCCAGACCCTCGATACCCTCCGACACGTCTTCGTCCGAACGAATGTAGACGGTAGCGAAGGACAGGTCCCTGGTCGCCCGCACGTCGGTCACGGTCACGCCGTCGAGTCGCGGGTCCTTGAGCGACCCCAGAAGGAGGCGCGTGAGTTCGCGCCGGAACAGTTCGCCCAGCCGTTCGCTCCGGTGGCGATGGGTCACGCGCTCCCCCGCGCCGGGCAACCGGCCGTCACAGGAACTCGGTCTCCGACTCGACGACATGCGCCCTCGGGTCGGACCTGAGGAAACGGTCGACGCGTCCGAGAACGGATTCGGCTTGCCGGCGTTCGCCCGATACGACGCAGGCCGTGATCTCGGCCATCGCGGCCCGGTCGCGCAGACCGGTCTCGGCGGCGGAAACCCGGAACTTCACGATGGTGCGCTCACGCAGACCGCGGATCACCGAACGCTTCGCCTTGAGCGACCGGCAGCCCGGGAGGTGAAACACCCAGCGGCCCACCCCGATGACGGCCATGATGCCCCGCGGAAGGTCAGCCCGCCGGTGCTCCGGAGAGGGTGCGCGCGACCTCCACCACCTCGTAGCACTCGATCACGTCGCCGACCTTGATATCGTTGTAGTTCTCGATGGAGATGCCGCACTCGTACCCGTCCCTCACCTGACGGACATCCTCCTTGAACCGGCGCAGGCTGTCGATCCGGCCCTGGTAGATCTGGATCTGGTCGCGCAGGAGGCGGATCGGGAGGTTGCGCCGCATAGTGCCGGTCTGCACGTAGCAGCCCGCGATCGTCCCGGCCTTCGGGACGCGGAAGAGTTCGCGGATCTCGGCCATCCCGACCGTGATCTCGCGCTGCTCGGGCGCGAGCAGGCCTTCGAGCGCAAGACGGATCTCCTCGACCGCTTCGTAGATCACGTTGTAGATCCGGATCTCGATCGACTCCCGCTCCGCGGCCGCCGCCGCACCGGCGTCGGGCCGGACGTGGAAGCCGACGATGATCGCCTCCGAAGTCGAGGCGAGGAGGATGTCGGACTCGTTGATGCCGCCCACCGCCCGGTGGATGACCTCGACGGAGACCTCGTCGGTCGACAGCCGCTCGAGGCTGTCGGAGAGTGCCTGCACCGATCCGTCCGTATCGCCCTTGATGACGACGTTCAGACGCGCGCCCTCGCCCGCCTTGACCGCGGCGAAGACATCTTCGAGCCGCGTTCCGGTCGCCCTGCGGCGGATATCCTTCTCTCGCTCCAGTTGCTGGCGCCGCGAGACGATCTCGCGGACCCTTGCGGCGGAGAGGGCGACGAGGGAATCGCCCGCCTGCGGTACGCCCTCCATCCCGAGCACCCGCACCGGGATCCCCGGACCGGCGCTCGTGACCTTTCGGCCGCGCTCATCGAGGAGCGCGCGGACGCGCCCGCCGTAAAGTCCGCAGACGAAGTCGGCGCCGATCTCCAGCGTTCCGCGCTCCACGAGCACAGTCGCGACCGGACCCATGCCGCGGTCGAGCTGCGCCTCGACGACCGTGCCGCGGGCTTCTCTTTCCGGGTTCGCCTTCAACTCGAGGATCTCCGCCTGGAGAAGGACTTTCTCGAGAAGGTCGTCCAGCCCTTCGCCCGTCTTCGCTGAAACGTCCGCGCCGAGGATCTCGCCGCCGAAGTCCTCGAGGACGACTTCGCTTGCAAGAAGTTCCCTCTTGACCCGATTCACGTCCGCCGACGGGAGGTCGACCTTGTTCACCGCGACGACAATCGGCACCGACGCGTTCCGGGCGTGGCTGATCGCTTCGATCGTCTGAGGCATCACGGAGTCGTCGGCAGCCACGACGAGGATCACGATGTCCGTGACTTCCGCGCCGCGCGCCCGCATGGCCGTGAACGCCTCGTGGCCGGGCGTGTCGAGGAAGGTGATCGTCCGACCCTCCGATAGAACCACGTGATAGGCGCCGATGTGCTGCGTGATGCCTCCCGCCTCTCCGGCGATCACGTTCGTGCTCCGGATTCGGTCGAGCAGCGAGGTCTTTCCATGGTCGACGTGGCCCATCACGGTCACGATGGGCGGCCGGGGCACCAACTGGCTCTCGTCCTCGGGCAAGTCTTCGTCGTCGCTCGCGAGATCCGCCTCGAACCCCTCCTCCCGAATCGCCGCGAATCCGGCCTCTTCGCAGATGAGTTCGATCTGACCGAAGTCGAGCCGCTGATTGATCGTCACCATGAGGCCGAGGTTCTTGAACGCCGAGGTGATGATGGCCTGCGGCGGGACCTCGATCAGATCGGCGAGTTCGGACACAGTGAGGAACTCGTTGACCCGAACCGTCGCCTTCTCCGTTCGCTGTTCGAGTTCGCGCTGCTCGCGCTCCGCTTCGCGCTGCTGTTGCTGCGTCTCGCGACGCCGCTTTCGCGGCGAGGACTGTCCCATCGCGGCCAGCGTCTTGCGGAAATTCTGCTGGACGGCATTTCGATCCACGCGCCGCCGCTTCTTTCCGTCTCCGCCACGAGACTTCTTGCGACCGTCGACCGTGTAGCCTTCGGCGGAGATTCGCACCTTACCGCCGGGACCCGCCGAGGCCCTGGGGCCGGAGGGCGCGGACGGCGTCGCCGGCGACGGCATGTCCCGCCGGACCGGCTTCGGTCGCCGCGCCGGGCGAGCCGGAGCGGGCGGCACTTCCGCCTCCGCCTCCGCCTCCGCCGGCTCCGCCTCGGGGTCGGCGATCTCCGGCTCCATCGGCGCGCTGACCTCGACACCCGCTTCCGGCTCGGCAGGTTCGGCCGCCTCGGGCGCCGGGACTTCGGACGCCTCGGCGGGCTCCGGAGCGACTTCGGCCTCAGGCTCGAATTCGGTCTCCGCCTGCGGGGCCTCGATCCCGACTTCGGGCTCGGGCTCAGGTTCGACCTCGATTCCGGCTTCGACCGGAGATTCGACTTCGGACGGTTCGACGGCGGCAACGTCCTCTTCCGCAGTCTCGGGGGCCGGCTCGACACCCTCTTCGACCTCAACTTCCGGCGTCGCGGTCGTGAGAGACGCAGGAGCGGCCCTCCGCCGGCGACGGCGTCGCCGCGCGGGGGCCGCGGTACCGGTGACCGCCTCCCCGCGACGCTCGCGTTCGAGCCGCGCGTGCAGACGCGCCACACTCGCCGAGTCCACGCTCGACATGTGGCTCCGCACGGGCACATCCATCTCCCGCAGCAACTGGATGAGGTGACTCGTGTCGAGTCTCAGTTCCTCTGCGACCTCGAAGACTCGCTTCATTGTCCAGGCACCTGCCCTTCCGGATCGCCCTGTGACCCGGAGCTGTCGTCACGCCGCGAGGGCGCGCGCTCCCCTTCGAGAATCCGCTGCGCCAGCGCCGAATCCGTGACGCCGACCACGGCTATGTCGTTTCGTCCGAGAGCCCGTCCGAGCGCCCTGCGACTCGCCACCGTGACACGCGACGCCCGCCGCGCCTGTGGCGTCAGGCGGCCCAGCGCATGCCGCGATGCGTCGCCCGCGACCACGAGCAGGGCGAGCCTTCCCCTGCGAGCCGCGATGTCCACGGCCCTGGTTCCGAGCGCGACACGGCCCGCGCGCGTCGCGATCCCGAGCAGGCTCAGCGTACCTCCCGGCCGTTCCCGCGCTCCGCCGCGCTTCAGGCGGTCCCCTCGCCCGAGGCCGCCGTGCTCATCGCATCGGCCGCGTCCGCCGACGCCGGCTCCGGGACCACCGGCTCCGGGGCCTCAGCCTCCGCGGCCTCCGTCTCCGCGGCTTCCGCCTCCGCGGACGCCTCGGCCGCCGCTTTCGCGGCAGCGCCCTCCGCCTGCGCCTCGTCCACGACGGTCAGCTCATCGATCAGCGCTTCCAACGTATCCGCCTCATCGGGTCCGATGCCCGGGACCTGAAGGAAATCGCTCCGATCCATGTCGAGGAGTCCGTAAAAGCTGCCGACCCCGGCCGCCTCGAGCGCCGCAAGCGTCGCCGGGGCGATCCCCTCGAGTTCGGAGAGGGGGAAGTCGGACATCTCGTATTCGTCATCGCTTCCGAACAGGCCGGCCTCTCCGCCGCGCTCCATCCAGTCGCGGCTGGAATACAGGTCGATCTGCCAGCCGATAAGTTGTGACGCCAACCGCACGTTCTGCCCGTTTCGCCCGATCGCCAGCGACAACTGGTCCTCGTCCACGATCGCCGTAATGACGTGCCGCTCCTGATCCGAGATCACCTTGGCGACCCGGGCCGGAGCGAGGGCTCGGCGGGCGAAGATCTCGGGGTCGGGGTGCCACGGGACGATGTCGATGCGTTCCCCGCTCAACTCCGACACGACCGCCTGGACGCGCGATCCCTTGAGACCGACGCAAGCTCCGACCGGGTCCACGGACTCATCGCGTGATGCGACAGCCACCTTGGTGCGACCGCCCGCCTCTCGGACGATTTCCTTGATATCAACGATATTCTGATAGATCTCCGGCACCTCGAGGGCGAACAACGAAGCGACGAACTGGGGATCCGCCCGCGACAGGATGAGTCGCGGACCGCGGGGCGTTTCCTCCAGCAGCTTCAGCACGGCGCGGATCGGCTCGCCCTGGCGGAAACGTTCCCGCGGATTCTGCTCCCGCCACGGGATGATCGCTTCGGCTTCTCGTGACCGGTTCAGCATGACGACGAGTTTTCCGCGCTCGCTCGCCTGCACTTCGCCGGACACGAGGTCTCCCACCCGGTCGTTGAATTCCATGCGGATCCGGTCGCGTTCTCCCTCGCGGATGCGCTGGATGATCCTCTGCTTGGCGGCCATGACCGCGCTGCGCCCGAAATCCCTGAAGTCGACGGGAATCTCCATGAGGTCGCCGACCTGGAAATCGGGGTCATCCCAGCGAGCCTGCTCGAGCGTCACTTCCCGAGCCGAGTCCTCGACTTCCTCGACGACCTCCTTGAGGACGACGATCGAGATGTCGCCTCCATCGGTGACGTCGATTTCCGCTTCGACCGGACCGCCGAAACGACGGGCGAGCGCCGCATGGATCCCTTCGCGGATGAGATCATGCAACTCCAGCTCCGTCAGCGACTTGTTCGCCGCCATCATGCGGAACGCTTCAACGATCGGGATCTGATCGCTCATCGCCTCTCTCTATCTCCCACCCACGCCTCCAGCCGCGTCCCAGTCGTAGACCAGGCGGGTGGAGGCCACGAGCTCCAGCGGGATCTCCACACGATCCCCTTCGATTTCCAGCGCGAACGTCCCGGGAAGTCCGTCCACCATCCCGAGCAGCGTCCCTTCCAGTTTTCGGCCTCGATCGGCGAGGGGACCGTAACCCCGCACGCGAATCCGGGACCCGGCGAAGCGGTCGTAGTCCGCGGCCTTGACCAGCGGCCGGTCCACTCCCGGCGACGACACTTCGAGCACCCAGTCCTCGACTGCCCCATCTTCAAGCGCGCCACGCAGTTCCCTGGTCACCTCGACGCAATCGTCGACGGTGACGCCCGACCGCGCGGACGACGGACCCGGCCGATCGATCCGGAGCCTGAGCAACGGCCGACGACGGCCTCCGCCCCGCTCCATCTGCACGACTTCGAAGCCGAGGGCTTCGACCGCGCGTTCGATGTCCGCCGAGTCCAGCATGACCGACCCTTTCGGCGAATCCGGTTCGCCCTACTGCAAAAAAAAGTGGGGCCCGTACAGCTTCCCCACTTCGAGTAACGCTATCGTCCGCCGGCCTGCACGGACGTATGTGGACATGCGACCCGGAACATACGGCGGGGTCCGACCTGCTGCAACAGGCCGTACTGCTCGCTGACGCCTCCGGCTCAGCCGCTCCGCAGCCCGAGGAAGGCGGCCATCCGTCCCGCCGTCCCGCCGCTCGCGCGGTGCGAATGAAAGTCGCCGGGGCCACATGACGTGCAGAAGCGGGAGGTCGAGAGGGCGTCGGGTCCAACTCCCGCCGTCGCGGCCTGCGCGGCGAGGATCCCCCTCAGATCGAGTCGCGCGCGCGTGCCGCCGAGGCCGAAAGCGGACAGCACAGGCGTGTCGACCTCGTAGCAGCTCCCACAGATCGCGGGCCCCAGGTGGACGCGGAGATCCCCGACGGCGCCTGGCGTGCGGCGGTCGAGGCCGCGAACGAGCCGGGAGATCGCGCGCGGAAGGATGCCCGCCGCGGCCCCCCGCCACCCCGCGTGGATCAGCCCGACGCGCCCGCGTTCGCGCGACCACAGATAGACGGGCACGCAATCGGCGGCCGTCGCGGCAAGGAGCCAGCCGGGCCCGTCGACGAGCTGGCCGTCCACGCGACCCGCCTGGTCGACGGTGCAGACCCCCGAATCGGGAGCCGGAGCGGCTCTGATCTCCCGGAGATCCGTGCCGTGAACCTGAGTCGGCACCGATACCCGGCGGAAGCCGAGTTCCTGGGCAAGATCCGAGTAGACCGCGGCCACGCGCTCCGGTGAGGTCTCCGCGACCGCCAGGTCTCCGCGCTCCGCCGTCGTGATCCCGCACACGACGTTCGGATCGAGCGATTCCCACTGCGACAATCGCAGCAAGCCATCCTTCGGAGTCTCCGCGACCCCGGTCATGCGCCTTCCGACCCCACGCGTTCGATGCGGGCCCCGAGCGACGCGAGACGTTCGTGGATGCGCTCGTAGCCACGCTCGATCTGCCCGATGTTGTGCACGCGACTCGTGCCTTCCGCCGCCAGCGCCGCGATGAGCAGCGCCATGCCGGCCCGGATGTCGGGGCTCTCGAGCGTGGCCCCGCGCAGCGGCGAAGAACCCACGACGACGGCCCGGTGCGGATCGCAGAGGACGATGCGGGCGCCCATGGCGATCACCTTGTCGACGAAGAACATCCGTGACTCGAACATTTTCTCGTGGATGAGGACGGTACCGCGGCACTGAGTCGCCGCCACCAGCGCGATGCTGATCAGATCCGCGGGGAAGGCCGGCCATGGCCCGTCGTCGATCTTCGGAATCTGGCCGCCGAGGTCGGGCTGGATCTCGAGTTCTCCCTCGCCGTGTACGAGGAGGTGGTCGTCGCGCCACGCGAATTCGAGGCCGAGGCGCCGGAATCCGACGCGTAGCGGATCGAAGTGGGCCGGGTCCACCCCGGCGATCCCCAGCGTCGAGCCCGTCGCCGCCGCCAGGCCGATCACGCTTCCGATCTCAATGTGATCCGGCCCGATCCGATAGGTCCCGCCTCCCAGATTCTCCACGCCTTCGATGACGAGCCGTGAGGTCCCGATGCCGTCGATGCGGGCGCCGAGCGCGACGAGAAAGCGGCACAGATCCTGCACGTGGGGTTCCGTGGCGGCGTTGCGGAGCTCCGTGGTGCCCATCGCCGTCGCCGCCGCGAGCACGGCGTTCTCCGTCCCGGTCACGGAAGGCTCATCCAGAAAAACGGAAGCGCCGCGGAGACGGGGAGCGCGCAGGAAGTAGCGATCTCCGACATCGACGGTCGCGCCGAGCGCCCGCAATGCAAGCATGTGGGTGTCCAGGCGGCGGCGCCCGATGAAGTCCCCTCCGGGGTGCGGGAGCTGGCAGGTCCCCATCCGGGCGAGCATGGGACCCGCAAGCAGTACCGAGCCGCGGATGCGGCCAGCCAGGTCCGCATCGGGGATCGCCTGCGGGTTCACGCCGGAGGCGTCGAGTTCGAGAACGCCCGGCGCTGTCCAGCCGCCCTCGACGCCGAGACTGCGGAGGAGGTTGAGCAGCGTCTCCACGTCCGTGATGCGCGGAACATTCTCGATTCGCACCGGCTCGCGGGCGAGGAGCGTGGCGGCGAGGATCGGGAGGGCGGCGTTCTTGTTGCCGGCCGGTGCGAATACGCCGCTCAGCTCGTTTCCACCCTCGATCCGATAGTACATCACGCCTCCTCCCGCCCGTTCCCGCATCCGGCCCTGCAGTCCGCGCCAAAGTAGCCGGCGGACGGAGGGGGGCCTATACTCTCTTTCGTAGTCCTTCCGACCGTCGTCCGAAGGAGCCGCAGTGACCACATACGAGATCGCGGTCGTCGCCGGCATGGCGGTTTGGCTCGTCGTCGCGCTGGCGATTCTCATAGTCCTCCTGCGCACGATTCGTTTGTTGCGCGAAACCCGGCAGCCGCTGGGACAGATCTCGGGCACGGTCACCGACCTGAGCGACCGCCTCAAACCGGTGCTGCATAACGTCGAACAGGCGAGCGACCAGGCGCGACGCATCGCAACGCGGCTCCGGGACGACGCCGACGGCGTGGGAGAGGCGCTGAAGAGCGCGAGCGAATCCACCGGCCGCATGGTCGATCTGGTCGAGGAGCGTGTGGTGGAGGTCGCGGCGCTGCTCGCGGTCGTCCAGGAGGAGGCCGAGGAAACGTTCGTCACGACGGCCTCTCTGCTGCGCGGACTTCGCCGCGGGAAGGACAACGTCTCGACGGCGAAGCGGGTGGTTCGGGCGCTGGGGGACCGCGGAGGAGAGTGACGGCGGGGCACGGACTGCTACGCGGGGCGTAACCCGGCGAACGCGACGACGACTTTCTTCCGGCCGACCTCCTCGAACGCGATGTCGGCCTTTGCCTCCCTCCCAAAACCGTACACCTGCAGCACCTCGCCGACCCCGAAGCGTGGATGTATCACACGTACACCCGGGGCGAGCGCGAGCGGCACCTGCGAATCGTCGTAGTCATACTCGAGTTCGCCGGGAGGTCCCGACGCGCCATCCCGGCCGGAGCCGCCGCCGCGGCCCGATCCACCCCCCACCCTCTTCTGCCAGGCGAAGGAGCGGTCAGGCTCCACCGCGCCAGCCCCTCCATCCGCATCCCCGGCCCGGGACCACGCACCCGGCTCCCCTCCCCCCCGCGGACGGCCGCCCATCCCGCGGCCGTCCCGCGCGCGACGCCGCCTCCAATGCGGCGCGGCAAGCCGAGGCAGCACGTGTTCCTCCGGGAGTTCATCGATGAAGCTCGAGGGGGCCGAGCGGCTCGCCATCCCGGCCCGCCAGCGGTGGTCCGCGTACGTCAGACTCAACCGGTCCATCGCACGCGTGACGCCTACGTAGAACAGACGCCGCTCCTCTTCCAGCCCGCCCGGTGCCTCCATCGCCCTCGACAGGGGGAAGAGGCCCTCCTCGAGCCCGGCCAGAAACACCACGGGAAACTCGAGCCCCTTGGCATTGTGCAGCGTGATCATCGTCACGGCCTCGCCGTCGAAGTCCGCCTCATCGAGGTCGGACCGCAGCGAAACGGACTGCAGGAACAGCTCGAGATCCGTGGCCTCGTCGACGGCGTCCTCCACATCGTCGCGCTCGAACGCCTCCGCCACGGCGAACAGTTCGCTCACGTTCTCGAGGCGGTCTGCGCCGTCCTCCTCCTCGGCAAGCGCCGTGGCCAGGCCGAAGGTGGCCACGCATGCCTCGAGCGCTTCCCGGGCGCTGCAGGCGGGGAGCGAAGCCCGCACGTCGGCGAGTCCGTCGGCAAACCGCCTCAGGCCGCGTGCCGCCATCTTCGGCAGGCCGTCCTCGTGCCGCGCCCGGGCCGCGACCAGGGCGAGGGGCTCGACGGTCTCACCCGCGTTGCCGCCCGCACGGGCGAGTTCCTCCAGCCGCTCCAGACTCTTCGCTCCGACCCCGCGCCGAGGCCACCCCACAGCCCGCAGGAACGCGGCGTCGTCCGCCGGATTCACGAGAAGGCGCAGGTAGGCGATGACATCCTTCACCTCGCGGCGTTCGTAGAACGGGACGCCTCCAACGATCCGGTACGGAATGCCGGCGCGCCGGAACGCCTCCTCGAATGCCCGCGACTGGGCGTTGGTCCGGTACAGCACCGCAAACTCGTTCAGACCGCGCGCGCCGCGGCCGGCCCCGATCTGCGACGAGACCCACGCGGCCTCGGCCCGCTCGTCATCGCAGCGGACGACCTCGATCGGATCGCCGGCCTCCCGCTCCGTGTGCAGCCGCTTCGGCTTCCTCGCGAGGTTTCGGGAGATGACGGCGTTCGCGACCTCGAGGATCGACCCCGTCGAGCGATAGTTGCGCTCCAGCCGCACGACATGAGCGCCGCGGAAGTCGGCCTCGAAGTCGAGGATGTTCCGGATGTCCGCCCCGCGCCATCCGTACACCGCCTGATCGTCATCCCCCACGACGCACAGGTTGCCGTGTCTAGAGGCCAGCGCCTTCACCATCCGGTACTGCGCGTGGTTCGTGTCCTGGTATTCGTCCACGAGCACGTAGGCGAAGCGAGCGGCGTAGCGATCCCGCACGCCGTCCACGGTCTCGAGCAGGTGCACCGTCTCGAAGAGGAGGTCGTCGAAATCGTAGGCGTTGCGCCGCGCGAGTTCGCGCTGGTACGCCGGATAGACCTTCGCCACGACCTCCGAGAGCAGGTCGAAGGCCTCGGACTCGTACTCTGCGGGTCCCATGAGCGCGTTCTTCGCGCTGGAGATCCGGCCGCGCAGGGCTCGAGGCGCCCAACGCCTGGGGTCGTAGCCCACCGACTCCATCACGTCCTTCAGCGTTCGAATGGAGTCATCCTCGTCATATATCGTGAAGGCACGCGTGCGGGAGGTGTGCGGGGCCTCGATGCGAAGGATGCGCGCGGCGACCGAGTGGAACGTGCCGATCCACAGGCCCCGCGTGGAACGGCCGATGAGCCCCTCGATCCGTTCCCGCATCTCGCCGGCGGCCTTGTTCGTGAAGGTGACGGCGAGAAGGCGCGTCGGCTCCAGCCCCTCCTCGATGAGCCGGGCGGCCCGCGCCGTGAGGACCCGTGTCTTGCCGGAGCCCGCGCCGGCGAGGACCAGCAGCGGCCCTTCGCCGTGTTCGACCGCGTCCCGCTGCTCCGGGTTGAGGCGGAGTCCCCTCACGTCCCCCGTTTCCCGGGACGGTAACGCGGGAGTTCGATCCGGAAGCTCGCGCCCTGCCCCGTGTCCTCGAGGCGGATGGAACCATCGTGCATGTCTTCGATGATGCGCCGCACGAGGGACAGGCCGACGCCCCAGCCATGCTTTTTCGTCGTGACGCCGATGTTGAAGATCTTGTCTCGGAGGGCGGGCGGGATCCCCGGTCCGGTGTCGAGCACCCGGAACACGGAACGCTTGCCGTTCGGGCCGAGGTGGGAGATCACGATCCGGCCGCCGGCCGGGGCCAGCGCGTCGATCGCGTTCTTGATCAGGTTCTCGAACGCCCACTCCAGGAGCGTCGCATTGCCGAGCACGTCCGGCGACTCCGGTTCCATCTCCACCGCGATCTCGATCTTGCCGGTGCGGGAGAGCGTGGGGAGGCGGGCCTCGAAGTACTGCCGGAGCTGGATGGCCGTGGCACGCATGGACATGGGCTCGAGCTTCGGCTTGTGGCCGATGAGTTCGAAGCGACGCGACACCTTCTGCAGGCGCGTGACGTCCGCCGCCATCTCGTCGATGAGGTCCGGCTGCCCCACCTCCGAGCCCGTGGGGCGCGGACGGGCCTCGAGCGCCTCCAGCCAGCCGACGAGCGAACTGAGCGGGGTCCCCATCTGGTGCGCCGATTCCCTGGCCATGGCGGACCAGATACGCTCGCGCTCGCCGCGGAAGGAGAGGAAGAGGAGCCAACCGCCGCTGCCGAGGATCGCGAGGAGCGACGCCGCCTGCAGCCACGGGATCAGGCGGAGGCGGCTCGTGAACTCGGGATCGCCGAAGTGGATCTGCAGGCCGGGAGCCTCGAAGGGCGGCCGCAGGGCATCGAGCTCGGCCACGAATTCACGCAGCGCCTGGTCGTCCGGTGTGCCCGCGGGGCCGAGCGGGAAGTCGTCGGGCAGATGCGCCCAACTGCTCGGGTTGCCCAGCGTGTCGGTGATCACGATCGGGATCTGAAGCCGCCGCACCTGGGCGATCACCTGGTTCGAGGCCTGGTTCCAGAGTTCGATCTGTTCCTCGACCGTGAGGTTGCCCGCCGAGGCCGCGGTGCTGATCGCCGTCAACTGCCCCAGGACCGCGGCGTCGAGCCGACGTTCCTCCGCCTGCTGACGCGAGAAGATGGCGGACCAGACGAGGACGCCCGTGGACAGCACCGCGAGCAGAAGCGCGCCGCCGCGCCGGTTCCAGAGCCGGATCACCGGCAGAACTCGAGCCGCTCGAACCCGAGATAGGGGTGGAGAATCTTCGGCAGCAGGATCCCCTCGCCCTCGCGGAAGCCGGTCTCGAGCAACACCACGATGAGCCGGGCGAGGGCAAGCGCCGAACCGTTCAGCGTATGCACGTGGGCGGGGCGTCCGCCGCGCTCGGGCCGGAAGCGGATATCGGAGCGCCGTGCTTGAAAGTCTCCGTACGATGAACAGCTGGACACCTCGAGCCAGGCCTCGACGCCGGGAGCCCAGATCTCCAGATCGTAGGTGATCGCGTTCGCGAATCCGAGATCGCCCAGCGGAAGCAGGACCCGGCGGTACGGGACTTCCAGGAGTTCGAGCACCCGCTCCGCGTGGCGGGTCAACAGCTCGAGTTGCGCCTCCGAGTCCTCGGGCCGGCAGATGCGGACGATCTCCACCTTGTCGAACTGATGAACCCGCAGGAGCCCCCGCGTATCGCGACCCGCGGCGCCGGCTTCCCGCCGGAAGCAGGGCGTGTGCGCGACGTATGCGAGCGGCAGGTCGCCCTGGGACAGGATCTCTCCCCGGTGCAGGTTCGTGAGAGGCACCTCGGCCGTGGGCACAAGGAAGAGGTCGTCGGGATCCGTCCGGTAGGCATCTTCCTCGAACTTGGGGATGTGCCCGGTCCCCATCATCGAATCCCGGGAGACGACGAGGGGGGGGAGGACCTCCAGGTATCCGTGCTCGCGGACGTGGAGGTCCAGCATGAACTGAACGAGCGCGCGGCTGAGGCGGGCGCCGCCCCCGACGAGGAGCGGAAAGCCGGAGCCCGCGATCTTCGCCCCGCGCTCGATATCCAGGGACGGCGTCCGTCCTCCCGGCAGCGCGGAACCGCCGGGATCCGTATAGCCGTGCGTCGCCCCAAGGACCCAGTGCGGCGGTACTTGGTCCTTCCGCGGGGCACCCCATTCCGCGACCGTCGGCCCTTCCCCTTCCTCGCCGGGCGGGACGCGGGGATCCGGGATATTCGGAATCTGAAGGAGGTGATCGCGCAGTTCCGCCTCGGTGCGTGCGAGGTCCGCGTCGAGCGCCTTGATCCGGGCGGCCACACGGCGCATCGCCTCGATCTCCGCCGATGCGTCCTCACCCCTGCCCTTCGCGGCGCCGATCGCCTTCGACGCCGTGTTCCGCTCGGCCTTGAGGACTTCCACCTCCCGGATCAGGCGGCGGCGGACTTCATCCGCACGCAACGTCTCCTCCACGAGTCCCGCCGCGTGCTCGTCGCCGCGTTTCCGCATGGCGTCGCGGACGAGGTCGGCGTCGTCGCGGAGGATTTTGAGGTCAAGCATGTCGATGCGGGGCGGAATCGGCCGGACAGGGCGTCACAGCGAACCGTGCGTTCCCGGCTCGAGGACGACATCTCCGCAATTCGGGTTTACCAGATGGCGGAACGTGATCGTTCGCTCTTCGGCATCGATGGAGAGAACCTGCAGCTTCGCATAGCGGCTGCAGGCGAGAAAATTGTTCGGGTCGACGCGACTGCGGGCGATGAGCACGTCTCCCGGCTGCACCTGGAGGGGCACGTTCAGGGTGTACCCGCCCTCCGGCGCCTCGAGCACGGAATCGAAACGTTCGCCGGTGATCTGCAGACCCGCGTCCGTTACGCTGTCCGCGACCGCCGAGAAGGGGACGAGCTCCGGCGTCCCGTCCCGGATCTGAAAGAGGAAATCCCAGTTCAGCGTCTGGTCCACGCGGGCCGGAACCGCGAGTACGATGTCGAAGGCCGGCGGATCTTCGAGGCGACCCGTTACGTAGTCATACAGCGTGACCTCCGTCGGCGTGAGCGGAACATCGCCGAGGAAGGCATCGAACGGATCGTCGCAGGCGGTCGCGGCGAGCGCGAGGACCAGCGCTCCGAGCCGTACGGGCAGGCAGATTCGGTGTCGGGGGAGCATGGCGCGAAAACTGTCGCCCGGGGGAGACTCGGGCAAGAAAAATCACCGGGACGAAGCGGGATCGGCCGGCCGCATCGGCAACGTGGCGCGCCACCCGCGGCGTCCGTAGCTTGGCCGCGTCGCGGCCGGCCCGCGGCGGGAAGATCCCGCGCACGCGAAGGGCGGTTCGGAGGACGGGAGGGAGGCTCTGTCGGTGCACCTCGAGGCGTACTGCGCGGTCCTCGCGGGCGGGATCGGCCGCCGGTTCTGGCCCGCCTCGACCCCGGCCCGTCCCAAGCAACTCCTGCCTCTCGCGGGCCCCGACCCGCTCATCGACGACACGCTCGCCCGTGCCGTCGCGCTGGTGGGCGCCCCGCGCGTCCGGGTCGTCGCGGCCGCACGCCTGGCGGAACTCATGCGCCCGAGCCTGGACGCGGCGGGCGTCGAGGCGCTCATCGAACCCGAGGCGCGAGGAACAGGGCCAGCCCTCGTCTGGGCGGCCTCCCAGATCGAGCGGGCTCAGCCGGGAGCCCTGATGATCTCCATGCACGCGGACCACCGAATCGAGCCCGCGGGGGCGCTCAGGGAGACGCTGCAGCCGGCGCTCCAGGCGGCCCGGGAAGGATACCTGTGCTGCGTCGGCGTGCGACCGGACCGTGCCGAGACCGGATTCGGATACCTGGAGACCGGGCGAGAGACCGCGTCCGGCGCACTGGAGGTGCGGCGCTTCGTGGAGAAGCCGGAGCCCGCCACGGCCCGGGAGTACCTGAAGTCGGGACGCTTCCTGTGGAACTCCGGCATCTTCGTGTGGCGGGCGGCGGATCTGATCGAGGCCGCCCGACGCTTCGCCCGCGAACTCGCGGGAGCGTGGCCCGCCCTGGAACGCGGCGATGCGGAGGGGTTCTTCGCGCGGGCCCAGCCGGTCGCGATCGATGTCTGCGTGATGGAGCGAGCCGAGCGCGTGGCCGCCGTCGAGGCCCGGTTCGCCTGGGACGATGTCGGGGTGTGGAGTGCGCTCCTGCGCTCCCGGGAGCTGGACGAGGCCGGGAACGTTTCGGTCGGCTCCACCCGTCTCATCGACGCGGCGGACAACGTCGTGTGGACGGAGTCCCGCCGGGCCACGGTCATCGGGGTTTCGGGCCTCGTCATCGTGGAGGCGAACGGCGAACTCCTCGTGATGCCGCGCGAAGAGGCGGCGGAACTCGACGCTCGTCTGGGAAAGATCGACACGGACCCCTCCTCCTCCGAACCGCCGCGTTGACGACGCTCGTCATGTTCGACGACGAGCGGGCGGACGGATGGGCTCCCTTCGCGCTCACCCGGCCGTGCGGCGAACTCGTCTTCGGCCGCTGGACATTGCGTGAGCGGCTGGAGCGGGTCGCGCGAACGCGCGTGGCCGGTCACGTGACGCGCCCCTGGCTGCGCCGATACGCGGAACCCGGAGCGCCGCGCTGCCTGGACGCGGACAGGCTGTCCACGCCCTGTACCGTCTGGAACGCCCGCGCCGTGCCTTCGCTCGGAGTGGCGTGGAACCACACGCCTGCCAACCTCTGGGTCGCCGACCGGCTGGCGGGCGTCCACCTGGGCATCGACACAGAGCCGCCGCGAGCGGACTGGTTCGCCGCGCCCCACCCCCGACCCGAGCTGCCGCACCGCGACGTATCCGGTGCCTGGCTTCGACACCCGTGGGACCTCGTGTCCGCGGGACCCGACCGGTTGGCCGCGGATCTGGCGACCGTCCCCGGCACGGAGGCTCCGGACCTGCCGAGCGGCTGCTGGCGCCTCGGCGACGCGCCGATCCGCCTCGGCGAGGGGGCGTGCGTGGAACCCGGCGTGCTGTTCGATACGCGCGAGGGCCCGATCGAACTCGGTCCCGGCGTCCAGGTCCGCGCCGGCACCCGCCTCGGCGGGCCGCTCTATGCGGGGGCCGGCTCGCAGCTCCTCGGCGGCCATATCTCGCGCTTTTCGGGAGGGCCCTGCTCCCGTGTGCGGGGCGAGGTCGACCGCGTCACGACGCTGGGCTATTCGAACAAGGCGCACGACGGGTTTCTCGGACATGCGTACGTCGGCCGCTGGGTCAACCTCGGCGCTGCCACGGTAAACAGCGACCTCAAACACACGTACGGCTCGATCCGGGTGGGGCCCCCAGGCGCGCGGCGGGACACCGGACTCCGGAAGTTCGGCTGCCTGCTCGGCGATCACGTGAAGACGGGCGTCGGCACTCGATTCGAGACCGGCACGGTCATCGGCGCCGGCTCGAGCCTCTTCGGAGCGGAGCCCCCGCCACCGTGGGTAGAACCCTTGTCGTGGGGAGGAGGCCCGCGCCTGGAGCAGCACCGTCGCGGCGATTTCCTCTCCACCGCCGCCCGGGTCGTCGAGCGCCGGGGGCTCGAAGCAACCCCGGCGTTCCGGAACTGGCTGGGCGACGTCTGGGACGAGGCCCACCGCTCGTGAGCCTCACCGTCGCGTCGCTGGGCTCGGGGAGCCGCGGCAACGCGTTCCTCGTGGAAGGCGGCCACGCCCGCGTGCTTGTCGACGCCGGGTTCTCGGGGGTTCAACTCGCCCGCCGGCTCGCCGCACTCGACGTGGAGCCGGAAGCGGTCGACCTCGTCGTCGTCACGCACGAACACCGGGACCACGCCGCGGGCGCCGGCATCGGAGCCCGTCGCTGGGGCTGGCGCCTCGCGATGAACCCGCCTACGCGCCGCGCCTGCGCTCCCCTCCTCCGCGGACAGGAGCGATGCGAGGACCTGCCGCTCACCGGACTCGAGATCGGCGACCTCGCGATCGAGGCGGCCCCCACCGCGCACGACGCCGCGAAACCCGTGGCCATCACCGTTCTGCACCGACCCACGGGCCTGAGAGTGGGGATAGCGACGGACCTCGGAAGACCAACGACACCCGTCCGCGTGGTGCTCCGGGAGTGCGCGTTTCTCGTCATGGAAGCGAACCACGACGAGCACCGTCTCCGCGCCGCCTCCTATCCCTGGCGGGTCAAGCAGCGGATCGGGGGCAGTCGCGGGCACCTCTCCAACCGCCACGCGGCCGAGTTCGCGCGCGAACTCGCGCACCCCGGGCTGGGCGGGATCCTGCTCGCCCACCTGAGCCAGGAGTGCAACGACCGGGAACTCGCGCTGGAAAGAGTGGCCGAAGGCCTCGCGCCGGCGGGATACGATGGACTGCTGGACGCCGCCGCGCAGGAGGATCCCAGCCCCCGCTACGACGTGGTCGCCCTCGCGAGGGCCCGCGCCGACGCCGAACAGCTCTCTCTCCCCATCTGACGTCGGCCCTGCGCGCGGCACCCGCCGCCTATCGCAGAATCACCCTCAGCACGTCGTTCCCCACGGCCCACACCATGAGGGCGAGGACGAAGACCATCCCCACCGTCGTGAACCGCACGCGCGCCTGGACGCTGAGCGCCCGGCCGCGGATGGCCTCGATCCCGAGGAAGAGCAGGTGTCCTCCGTCGAGGACGGGAATCGGCAGCAGATTGAAGATGGCGAGATTGATGCTGATGATCGCCATGAAACTCAGGAGCTCCCAGAATCCCGCGCGCGCGGCGCGCCCGGAAATCTCGCCGATCAGGATGGGGCCGCCGACCTCTCGCGCCGAACTTCGTCCGGTGACCAGATCTCCGAGGAACTGAAGGACCGCGCCGCCCCAGTAGGTTGCGTTCGACCACCCGCGCCCCAGCGCCTCGACGGGGCCCGCTCGACCTCCGTCGGCGCCGATGGTGATCCCGACGCGCCCGACGGTCCTCGATTCGCCGGTGAGATCCGAGTATTGCTCGGCAGCCTCGGGCGTCGCGACGAAAGTGAGCTGCTCCCCTCCCCGCTCAACGACGATGTCGACCGGTTCGCCGACCCGGCGCTCGATCCGCATCGTCACCTGGGCGGGGTCGTGCACCGCGGCGCCATCCACGCGCAGGATCAAGTCGTCGCTCCGAAGTCCCGCCTCCGCCGCGGGCGACGCGGGCGCGACCTCGGCGATCCGCGGCTCGAACACGCCGCGCCCCATCGCGATCGCGGCGAAGGCGACGACCGCGAACATCCAGTTCATGATGACGCCGGCCGAGATGGCGAAGACGCGGGCCCAGAGCGGCTTCCCGTCGAAGTCCCCGGGCCCCGGTCCCGCCCCGCTCCGCGCCATCTCTTCCGAGGTACCGCCGCCCTCCAGCGTCGAAGTCACTTCCTCGTCCGCCATCCCCGCCATTCTGACGTAGCCGCCGAGCGGGATCCATGAGAGGACGTACTCCGTTCCACCGCGCCGGAACCCCACCATCTTCGGGCCCAGGCCGATCGAAAACCGCGGCACGTCGATCCCGACGCTCTTCGCGGCGGCGAAATGCCCCAGCTCGTGCACGAAAATGAGCACGCCCAGGACGATGACGGTTACCAGAATCGTTACGATCACTCAGCGTCTCCCGACTTGGACTCCGCATGTGGGTCGCGGGCGATGGCGCGCGCCCGGGTGTCGACGCGCCGTGCATCCTCCACCGATTCGATGGCGCGGGACGAGAATCGTTCCAGCGTACGAAGCACGACGTCGGCGAGTTCCCTGAAGCCGACGTCCCCGGCCAGGAACCTCTCGACCGCAACCTCGTTGGCCGCGTTGAAGGCCACTGGAAACTCGCCTCCCGCCTTCCCCGCCGCGACCCCCGCGCGGAAGAGGGGGAAGTCCTCTTCCCGCACCGGTTCGAACTCCAGCGGACCATCGCGCACAGGGTCGAAACCCGTCTCCCGACGTGCGTCGTCCAGGCGGTCCGGGTAGCCGAGCGCCCACAGGATCGGAATCTCCATCGACGGCCGGCCCAGTTGCGCAAGCGAGGAACCGTCCTTGAATTCGACGACGGAATGGACGATCGATGTGGGGTGCACGACGACCTCGATACTCTCGTAGGGAAAGTCGAACAACGTGTGCGCCTCGATGACCTCGAGCGCCTTGTTCGCCAGCGTGGCGGAGTCGATCGTGATCTTGGCTCCCATCGACCACGTGGGATGACGCAGGGCATCGGCGGGCGTTACGGTGGCGAGTCGCCGCGCCGGCCACTCGCGGAATGGACCGCCCGAAGCCGTGAGGGTGACGCGCGCGACCTCCGACACCGGACGCCCGGCCAGACACTGGTGGACCGCGGAGTGTTCGCTGTCTACCGGCAGGAGTTCGCCACCGCCGCGGCGCAGCGCACGCATCACGAGGTCCCCACCCGCCACGAGCGACTCCTTGTTCGCGAGTGCCAGCCGCTTCCCCGCTCGAAGCGCCGCCAAGGTCGCGTCGAGCCCGGCAAACCCGACGATCGCGTTGAGAACGATGTCGATTCCGGACGATCCGGCCGCCGCCGCGAGCGCCTCCGCGCCGAACCTCCACTCCCCGGCCCACTGCGGCGCGAAGTCGCCCGGGGGCGGCGTCCCGAGAACGACGAAATCGGGATTCCCGTCGAGCGCAAGCGCATCGAGCGCCTCCCAGCGACGGTTCGCCGTCAGGACGGCGGCGCGAAACCGCTCCGGGTGGCGGCGGATCACCTCGAGCGTGCCCGCGCCGACGGATCCCGTGGCGCCGAGGACGGCGACGTGCTTCACGCGAAGAGGAAGAGGAAGAGGAACGCGGCCGGGACCGCCCACAGGATGGAATCGAGCCGGTCCAGCACCCCCCCGTGCCCCGGGAGCAGGCCCGATGAGTCCTTCACGCCGCACTCGCGCTTGAGGGCGGACTCCGCGAGATCGCCGACGACCGCGAACCCCGTCACGACCAGTCCGAAGGCCAGCGTGAACGCCAGGTCCAGTGCCCAGATCTCCGGAAGGAGGAATTTCGGATAGAAGACGGCGGTTGCGAGGCCCGCCAACAGCGCGCATACGGCCCCCGCCACCGTCTTGTTGGGGCTCACGCGCGGCGCGAGCGGGCGTTTCCCCAGAGCTCGCCCGCCGACGTACGCCGCCGTGTCGGCGAGCCACGTGATGACGACCGGGAACAAGAAGAGAAGCGTGCCGGCCATCCGCCCCTCGCTCGCATCGCCACCGGCCGGCAGCAGGAATCCGCCTTCGCGCAGGGGGACGCTCAGCGCGAGCAGCCCCCCGATGTAGAAGACACCGAACGTCGTGCAGGCGGCGGCCCGGATCGGCCGCTCCGAGAGGTCGACCGTCGCGAGCGCGAGCGCGGGGAACGCGAGCATCAGGCCCGCCGCATAGAAGCCGCCACCCTCGAGACCGCCCGCGAAGACGACGAACGGGAAGAGAAACGCGGCTACCGCTCCAGGCAGGGCGAGGACCCGCGTCCCGGTATCGCGCATCATCGCCGCGAATTCCCGGTACCCGAGCGCGGCCGCCGCGCCCAGCCCCGTGACGAAGACCGCCCCACCGGCGTAGGCCACCAGCGCGCAGAGGGGAACGCCGATACCCGCGACCGCGAGTCTCTTGCGGAGGTTGGGACTCATGCCGGACCCGGCCGCTTCACGTCTTCACCAACCCGAATCTCCGCTCCCGGCGCCGATAGTCGACGAGGGCCTCGAAAAGGTGCTCGCGGGTGAAGTCGGGCCACAGAACGTCCGTCACGAAGAGTTCCGCGTACGCGAGCTGCCAGAGGAGGAAGTTGGAGATGCGCTGCTCCCCCGATGTCCGGATCAGAAGGTCGGGGTCCGGCCAGTCCCTCGTCAGGAGTTCGGCCGCGAAGAGTTCGGCGTTGATCTCCTCCGGGGCCAGCTCGCCTTCCAGGCAACGCTGGGCAAGCGCTCGCGCCACACCCGCGAGTTCCGCCCGCGATCCGTAACTGATCGCCAGGTGCACTTCGAGAGCCGTCCCGCCCTCGGTCGACGCCTCGAGTTCCGCGATCGCCCGCCGGGCCTCCTCGGGAAGCCGCAGCCGGTCACCGAACACGGTGACCCGGATTCCGTGCCTGACCAGGGCTTCGCGTTGGCTCCTCACATACTCCTGGAGGAGCGTCATCAGCGCTTCCACCTCCATCGAAGGCCGGAACCAGTTTTCGTCCGAGAAGGCGTACAGGGTGAGATGGGCCACGCCGGCCTCCACCGCGCCTTCGATGATCTCGCGCACCGCCGTCATGCCCGCACGGTGGCCCTCCCATCTCGGCAGGCTACGCTGTCTCGCCCAGCGGCCGTTCCCGTCCATGATGACGGCGACATGGGTCGGCACTTCCCCCTGCCGCACGGCTTCCAGGGCCGCCGTCAGGCCGCTCTTCTCCCCGCTCATGCGGCCCAAGCTCGCCCCGCACGGGCGGGGGTGTCAAAAAAAGCCGCGATCAGTCGATCCCCGCCCGGCCTCGCGCGAGGCGCCGCATGCGGGGCGCCCCACCGAGGAAGGAGTAGGCCTCGTATCCCGCGCGCTGCATGATCTCGGCCAGGTAGGCCGTTCGCACACCCTCCCTGCAGCAGAGCACGTAGGTCGTATCGCGATCGAGTTCCCCGAAATCCCGCTCGAGTTGCGGGAGGTCGCGGCGGGTCGCCCCCGGCCAGTGCCAGGCCTCGAACGCGTCGCGGGGTCGGGTGTCGAGGATGACCGCTCCGTCGGGCACGTCGGTCACGTACAGGGACGCTCCGACCATCGATTCCGGACGCAGGGCGCGCACATCGTGCACCGTCGCGCCGGCGACCGCTTCGCCCAGTTCCGCGAAGCCCACAGCCGACTCCTGCGCCTCGGCGGCCTCCGGCGACGACGCGGTGACCGGGCGCTGCGGCACGAGGTCGCAGTACTCACGCACACGGGCGGACAGGTCGTAGGTGCCGATCTCCCGCGCCCGGTCGAGAATCTCCTCCTTGTGGAACCCGAGCAGGGGCCGGAGCACCGGGAGCGAGGAGGCGTTCTCGATCGCGCGTAGATTGCGGAGCGTCTGAGAAGAGACCTGCCCGACCGACTCGCCCGTGACGATCGCCTCGGCACCGATGCGTTCCCCGATCTTCGCGGCGGCCCGATACATCATCCGCTTGAGGACGACCTGCAGGTATGCGGGCTTGGCCCGGGCGCGCATGGCCTCCACGACCGGGCCGAACTCGAGGACATGCAGCCGGGGCCGCGTTCCGTAGCTCCAGCGATCCGCCAGAACCTTCGTCACCTCCACCACCATCCGCTCGTAGGCGCTCCCGCCGAGATTGCAGAAGATGTAGTCGAGGCGAATCCCCCGGCGCAGCGCCATCCAGGCGGCTACGGCCGAATCGAAGCCGCCGGAGATGAGGGCGAGCGCATGTCCCTGCACCCCGAGCGGCAGGCCGGATGGTCCCCGGACCCTGTCCTCGTGAAAGAAGACCCTGTCATCACGGACCT
Organism: Gemmatimonadota bacterium; assembly: GCA_965207805.1. Taxonomy (GTDB): domain Bacteria; phylum Gemmatimonadota; class Gemmatimonadetes; order Palauibacterales; family Palauibacteraceae; genus Palauibacter. The sequence goes on along the minus strand of OZ242312.1, from coordinate 1,941,978 downwards.
CGACGAACACGGTGACGTCCGGATCCCCGAGGTCGACGGTGGCGCCGGGGTTCAGGGCGGCCCCGAGCCGCTGTTGGATATCGGAGGAGGAAAAGCCGTGCGAACCGGAGCGGCGCGCCCGCACCGCATAGCTACGGCCGTGCACGGACTCGGCGAAGAGGTCCGTGCCCGTGGCGACGATCGTGTCGAGGTCGGCTTCGCACTCGCCCGCCAGCAATGAACAACTGGACACGCCGAAGGTGCGCAGGAGCGGATCGAGAAAGGCCGGGGTCGGGCCCTGGATGTGGAAACGGCTCCAGCCGGGTTCGAGCACGACGTCGATCCCTTCGGCGTCGAACGCATCGCGCAGGTTGGTCGCGAGCCGGTTCTGGAAGCGCGACCGCGTCCGGCGCGCCTTGGTCGAGAGCTCGCCGGAGAACCGTACGAGGGCCCGCACGGGCCCGGCTCCGAGTTCGTGTTGCGCCGCCATAAAGAGTGGCAGGGGGGGGATTTGAACCCCCGACCCAGGGCTTATGAGTCCCTTGCTCTACCAGGCTGAGCTACCCTGCCGGGCTTGTGGGTCCGCTATCCTACACGTCGTGGCGCGCGGGGCAAGCCGCCGGCCCCGGGAAAGCGTTGCGGCTCAGGGCGGAACGTTCGCCCGCGTGGGCGGCGCGGGAGGATCCGTTACGTCACCCAGCTCGACGAACCGCACCAGGATCTCTCGGGGCCGGACGAACCCGTACCGTTCCCGCGCGACGCGCTCGATCGCCCAGGGGTTCGACACGAGACTGTCGGCCCAGGCCTGGATCCACTCGAGTTCATCCTTGCGGTCCGTCAGTTCCGCTCGCCTCGATTCGATCTCCCTCTCGAGTCGGATCAGGCCGGCCCTCGTGTATTCTCCGCCCACCATCCAGTAGTAACCCGCTCCGATGAGGGCAACGAACGTGATGGCCCGCGTGAGCCGACGGTTGGCAGCCTCGGCCATCACCGGCCTCCGTACACGGCGGACCCCGGATAGCTCGCGCTGGAGCCGAGCTGTTCTTCGATCCGCAGCAGCTGGTTGTACTTCGCGACGCGTTCCGACCGGCACGCGCTTCCCGTCTTGATCTGTCCGGCGTTCGTCGCCACCGCGAGGTCCGCGATGAACGTGTCGGCCGTCTCCCCCGAACGGTGCGAAATGACAATGCCGAAGTTCGCCTCCGCGGCCATCCGGATCGCATCCAGCGTCTCGCTCACGGTCCCGATCTGATTGAGCTTGATGAGGATCGCGTTCCCGACCCCGGCCTCGATACCGCGCGCCAGACGATGGACGTTGGTCACGAAGAGGTCGTCCCCGACCAGTTGGACGCGGTCTCCGATCCGGGACGTGAGGGTCGCCCAGCCTTCCCAATCGTCTTCGTGGAGCCCGTCTTCAATCGAGACGATGGGATACGCTTCGAGCCAGTTCTCGTAGAGCGACACGAGGTCCCGCGCGTCGAGTTCTCCGGCCTCACCGGCGCTCTCGAGCCGGTACACTCCGGCCCTCGCGTCGTAGAACTCCGATGCGGCACAGTCGAGTGAGAGCGCGACCTCCGCGCCGGGCTCGTAACCCGCGTCGACGATCGCCGCCATGATGAGATTCAGGGCCTCGCGGTTCGAAGACAGATCCGGAGCCACCCCACCCTCGTCCCCAACCGCGGTCGCGTACCCGGCGTCCGACAGTCGGCGTTTCAGCGCGTGGAACACTTCCACGCCGACCCGAAGACCGTCCGAGAAACTCCGCGCGCCGAGCGGCAGAATCATGAACTCCTGAATGTCGACGGTGTTGTTCGCGTGCACGCCGCCATTGAGGATGTTCAGCATCGGGACCGGGAGGAGGTGCGGATCACCGGCGCCGAGGTGTCGGAACAGGGGCGTCCCGGCCGAGGTCGCGGCCGCTCGCGCCGACGCCATGGAGACGGCAAGGATCGCGTTCGCCCCGAGGCGGCCCTTGTTCGGCGTGCCGTCGAGCGCGATGAGCGCGGAGTCGAGCCCGCGCTGGTCCGAGGCGTCGCGGCCCCGCGCCGCCGACGCGATCTCGCCGTTGACGTGCGCGACCGCCCGTAGCACGCCTTTGCCGTCGTAGCGCGCGGGGTCGCCGTCGCGCAGCTCGACCGATTCGTGCTCTCCCGTCGATGCACCGCTCGGGACGGCGGCGCGGCCGACGGCGCCGCTCTCGAGATGCACGTCGGCTTCGACCGTAGGGTTGCCCCGCGAATCGACGATCTCGCGGCCCACGACCCGGACGATGGCCGTCACGGGACGCTTCGGCTTCGGTGATGTCTGGGGCGGTGCATGCAGGCGAGTCCCCTCCCCCCGGCGATCCGGACGATCGCGTCTTCCTCCACCCGTGCCGGAAAATAGGGTCCCGCGGCCGCGGAACAAGTCGCGCGCGGGCTAACCGGACGCGCCGCCGCCTGATTCTCCCTGCGCGAGCATCGCCTCGATGGCGGCGCGGGTCTTGAGCATCAGCGTCTTCCGGTCGGGTGGCTCCGCTCCTTCCAGCCGAATCGGCGGCCCCAGCCGCACTGTGATCGGACCGCGCCGCACCCGCTTCGCGCCGGGCGGATAGACATGCTGGCCGCCTTCGACCGCCGCCGGAACGAGGGACGCCCGCGTCTCCAGGGCCAGCGCGAAGGAACCTCGCCGGAAACGCCCCAGTCGGCCGTCCCGCGACCGGGTCCCCTCGGGGAACAGCACGAGAGTCAACTGCTCGGCCCGCATCCGGTCGCCTGCCTCCCGAAGCGTCTTCTTCGCGCTGCGAGGCCGGTCGCGGTCGATGAGCACGTGCCCCGCGGAACGCATCCCCACGGAGAGCATCGGAATGTTCGCCAACTCCCGCTTCGCGATGAAGCGCACGGACGCGGGAAGGCCCGCGATGAGCGCCCAGATATCGAAGTACGACTGGTGGTTCGCGGCGATGATCTGGACCCCCGACGGGTGGAGGTGCTCGAGGCCGTGGACGGTGACGCGCACACCCGCGGCCGAGAGCATGGAGCGAGCCCAGCCCCGGTTGGCCCGATCCATCCAGATGCGACCGCCTCCAACGAGAGCAACGAAGGCTGCCATGGCCCCGAAGAAGATCGTTGAAAGCACGAGTGCGACGTAGAAGATCGCCGTCCTGATCAACGTCCAGCCTCGAAATGATCGAACCCCGCCGGAAGCGCCGGATTCAACCGCCCGCTCACGGTCAGCCCTTCCCCTTCCCGCGCCCTCCCTACCCTTGTAAGCGGCAGATCGAACGCCCCGGCAAATACCCGCTCCGTCCCCTGCAGGGCTCCGGGTGGGACGGCAAGGAGCAGTTCGTAGTCCTCACCGCCGGCGAGGAGCAGACGTTCCCCGGCCGGCGCCTGACGAAAGCCGTCGAGAGCGGGGGCGGCCGGGAGGCGGTCCGCCTCGACTTCCAGAGCGACCCCGGAAGCCGCCGCGAGATGGCACGCATCCCGGCTCACGCCGTCCGAGAGGTCGATCGCGGCGTGGAGTCGGACCCGGTCCCGGAGCCACAGCATCTCGTCGATCCGGGGGCGCGGGCGGTCGAAGGCCCGACGCGCCCGAGGGTCCGGTTCCAATCCCCGCTCCAGATCGCGCACGGCGGCCGCAGCCGCGCCGAGTTCACCGGTCACCCACAGCTCGTCGCCCGGACGCGTCCCGCGCCGCGTGATCGGTGCCGCCGTGTAGCCGAGGACGGTGACATCGAGAAAGGCGGGACCCGGCGACGCGACCAGGTCGCCACCGAGGACCTCCGCGCCGACCCGCCCGGCGATCTCTCCCACGCCGCGTCCCAGTGCCGCGGCGATTTCGACATCCAGCTCGGGCGGTAGCGCTGCGGCGACGGTGAGGCCGACGGGGGTCGCGGCCATGGCCGCCAGGTCGCTCAGCGCCGACGCGGCCGCACGGTACCCGATCGTTTCCCACGTCATCCATTCGCGGCGAAAGTGGATTCCCTCCACGCTCGCGTCGCAGCTCACCACGACCTGCGTGTCATCCGGAGGACGAAAGGCCGCGGCGTCATCCCCCACCGGCAACGTGATGGCGACCGCCGGGTCCCTGCGGCGGGCGTTCGCGCCGGCCCCGTCCAGGAAGGCCCGAATGCGCGCGGTTTCGGGCCCCTCCGCAAGCGCCGGACCGGTGACGTTCATCCGACCTGGTCTCCTGTCGCGGCCGCGGGCAACGCGGGGAGGGCGAGGTTGACCCCCGGCCAGGCTCCGGATGGCAACCCTGGCAGCGCACGGCGCGCCTCCGGCAGCGCATCCGGCACGTCCGCCGCAGATCCGCCGATCTCATCCACGCCGTGCAGAATGGCGAGAGCCGTGAGCGTCAGGGCGGCCGACGCCGCGTCGGCGGGGCCGAGGCCGGACGCCAGGCAGGCACCGCAGACCCCCGTCAGCACGTCGCCCATGCCGCCGCTCGCGAACGCAGGACTCACGAGCGTGGTCGCGCGCAGTTCACCCCCGGGCCCCGCCACCCAGGTCGGTGCACCCTTGAGGAGCACGGTCGCCTGCGTCGCATCGGCCAGCCGCCGGGCCGCTGCCGGGGCATCCTCGCGTACCTCGCGGACGGATGTTCCGAGCAACCGGGCCATCTCGCCGGGGTGCGGCGTCAGGAGGACGGGCCGGAGCGGAGCCGGCGGACCGAGCGGCGCCCCGGCCTCCGCTGCTGCCGCTGAGAGCACGTTCAGAGCGTCGGCATCGATGACCAGCGGGACGGACCCAGCCTCCAGCACGCGTTGTAGCAACGCTGCTCGCTCCGGCCCGGTGCCCAGACCCGGCCCAACCGCGACCGCGCCCGCCCAACTCAGCGCCGACTGCACCGCCTCGGACTCGGACCAGTCCACGAATACGGCCTCCGGCACGCTGGTCTGCACGACCTTTCGGTTCTCCGGGGCGCTCACGACGCGCACGATGCCGACCCCCGCCCGGATCGCGGCACGGGCCGCCAGCACCACGGCGCCGGCCATGCCCCGCTCGCCGCCGACGATCGCGAGATAGCCCGCGTCGCCCTTGTGGCCGTCCACGCGCCGCACCCCGAGCAGACTGGCCACCCACGCCGCCGTCACGGCCCGGGCCGACGGCGGCGGCTCCGGCGGCGGAAAGCCGATTTCCACCGAGACCAGGTCGCCAATGCGTTCGCGAGCCGGGAAACTCAGCAGGCCCATCTTGGGCCACCCGAATGTGACGGTGAGGTCGGCCCGAATTGCGGCACCCGGCAGGCGGCCCGTCGTAAAGTCCACGCCGCTGGGACCATCGGCGGAGACCACGGCGGCCCGGGACGCGTTCACGCGCTCGATGATCTCCGCCTGGGGCGGGCGGGGCGCCGTCGTCAGGCCGGTCCCCAGAATGCCGTCGATGACGACGTTCGCCGCGGCGAGTTCCCGATCCAGCGCCGCCGTCGGTTCGAGATTCAGATCCCACCCCGCGAGGACACCCGGATCCGGAGCGCGGCTCCCGCACTGGACGAACCCGACGGATCGGCCCCAGGCAAAAAGGGTCCGTCCGGCCACGAGGGCGTCGGCGCCGTTGTGCCCGCTTCCCGCAAGCACCGCGACACGACCGGCCGGGAACCGTTCGTGCACATGGCGCGCGAGGGCTCGACCCGCGTTTTCGATCAGCGCGCGTTCGGGTATCGCCCCCGATTCGACGGCGACGCGATCGATCTCCGCCATCTCGGCCGCGGTGGGTAGCCACACCTCCCGGGCGGCACAACGCCACCAGTCCGCTGACGAGAAGGCGGGAGCCCGGCTGGCGGGGCTCCGCGCGGCATCGACGGAGTCTCCGCCGGGAAGGTTACTTGTAGGACTGCTGGACGTTGCGTCCGAAGCTGATCTCACCGTTGTCGATCCGGATGTTGAACCCGCAGTCGGGGTTCGAGCAGACCCATGCCTTGTACCGGATCGGCGCCCCGTCGCGTCCGTAGTCCGAAAGCGGGAGCAGGACCCCCTTCGTGCAACTCAAGCACTCCGTGAACGACCCCGAATCGGCCACGCGTTCACCCCTCCCCTTCCGTTCCCCCCCTACGCGCTCCAGGGGTAGCTGTCCTCAAAAGCTTCGTCGAAGCTGAAGAGCCCCTCGAAGTCCTCTCGCGAATCGTCGGGTTGTTTGATCAGCACTCCACATTCAACCAGCGCGAAGACGATCTCGCCGATGTCCGTCGTGCCGTGCACGCCCCAATGCTCGAGTACGGTTCGCGCCAGAGGGCCGAACCGCTCCAGCGCGAGTTCCCGGACCGCGTCGGCGACTTCAGCGCCGCTGATGTGACGAGGCAGGTCGAGGCTGGACAGCCGGCGCTGGAGGGCGGAGAGCAAAAACAGGTATGCGGCTTCCGTATACCTGGGGTTGCCCTTCCTGATGCCCGTCAGAACGGCCGCTGTGTCCACCTTCTCACCTCGTACCAGGCCCCTTCCCCGGCAAATGCGCACTGCCCGCAAGGACATGAACGGCAAAGTTAGACGGGGGAAAAAGTTGGCGTCAAGCTACGCCCTCGCCGCGAACGCCGTCATTCTGCGGATAGAGCGGGAAATCCGCGCACAACGCCCGGACCTCGGAGTCCACCGCCGAAAGCGTCGCATCATCGCCCTCCGAGCGCAGCGCGCGGTCCATGAGGTCGGCGATTCTCACCATTTCGTTCTCGCCCATGGAGCGGGTCGAAACCGCTGCCGTCCCGATCCTCATGCCGGACGCCACGAACGGCGAGCGGGTCTCGAACGGCACGGTGTTCTTGTTGACGGTGATGCCCGCCCGACCCAGAAGAGCCTCCGCATCCCTGCCCGTAAGATCCGTCGTCCGGAGGTCCACGAGGAGGAGGTGCGTGTCCGTCCCTCCCGCCACGAGGTCATAGCCGTGTTCGGCGAGCCGCCGTCCCAGGGCGCGGGCGTTGCGCACGACGAGATCCGAGTACTCGCCGAACTCGGGGCGCAAGGCCTCGCCGAGCGCGACCGCCTTCGCGGCGATCACATGCATCAGGGGACCGCCCTGGAGTCCGGGGAAGACGGCTTTGTCAACCGCCTTTGCGTGCTCCTCACGGCACAGAATGAGTCCTCCCCGCGGCCCGCGCAGCGTCTTGTGCGTCGTCGTCGTCACGACATCCGCGTGCGGCACCGGGGATGGGTGGTGTCCCGTCGCCACAAGACCCGCGATGTGCGCCATGTCCACAAGGACGCGGGCGCCGCATTCCGCGGCGATCTCCGCGAAACGCCCGAAATCGATCCGTCGGGGGTACGCGCTGGCCCCCGCGATGATGACGGAAGGACGCACGTCCAGCGCGGTCGCCCGGAGGGCATCGTAGTCGATCGTCCGATCCGAGGCTCGCACCCCGTAGGGGACGACGCGGTACCAGAGACCCGAGAAGTTGACGTGCGAACCGTGTGTCAGGTGCCCCCCGTGCGAGAGATCCATCCCGAGGAGTGTCGCTCCCGGTTCGGTAAGGGCCTGGAGCGCGGTCATGTTCGCACCGGAGCCGCTGTGCGTCTGCACGTTGCTGTGGTCCGCCCCGAACAGCCGGCGCGCCCGTTCACGGGCGAGGTTCTCGACCTCGTCCACGAACTCGCAGCCGCCGTAGTAGCGGCGCCCGGGATAACCCTCCGCGTACTTGTTCGTCATCACGCAGCCGGTCGCCTCGAGGACCCCCCGGGACACGAAGTTCTCGCTCGCGATCAGTTCGAGACCGGTGCGCTGTCTCTCGAGTTCCCGGTCGATGGAGGCCGCCACCGCGGGGTCCGTCTCGCGGAGCGGGCGTGGGTCCAGGGCGCCGATGGCTACAGGTTCCGCCGTCGCACTCACACGTATCCTCTCTCTCTGTAGAGTTGCCGCGCGATCAGGCTGCGGTGCACTTCGTTGGCTCCCTCGTAGATCTCGGTGACCTTCGCGTCCCGGAACAGACGTTCCACGGGGTATTCCCGCGAGTAGCCGTAGCCTCCGAACACCTGAACGGCTTCGCGGGCGTTCGTCATCGCGGTCTCGCTCGCGAACAACTTGGCCACGCTGGACAGGCGGCGCGCCCGCGGATCTCCCAATGTGTGGGCGGCGGCCGCACGCTCGAGCAGTCCCCGCGCGGCCTCAAGCCGGGTCACCATGTCGCCGAGCTTGAATTCCATCCCCTGAAACTCCCGCAGCGAGCGCCCGAACTGGCGCCGCGTATCCGCGTATTCGAACGCGGCGTCCACCGCGGCCGAGGCGATGCCCAGAGCCCCGGCCGCGATCCCGAGGCGGCCCGCCTCGAGACCTTCGAGCGCGTAGCTGAAGCCCCGGTTCACCTCTCCTACCATAAGTTCTTGCGGCAAAAACACATCCTTCAGGGACAAAGCGACCGTCTCCGAGCCTCGCTGTCCCATCTTTCTCTCCTTCCTGCCGACCGACAATCCGTCCGTCCCGGCCGGCAGGAGGAAGGCGCTGATGCCGCGCGATCCGCGCCGGTCATCTACGGTATCCGTCCTGGCGAACATCACTATGACATCCGCGGACGCGCCGTTCGTGACCCACATCTTCTCGCCGTTGAGAATCCAGCCGCCTTCCGTGGGCGCGGCCTGTGTCCGAAGCGCCGCGGCATCCGTACCGGCGCCGGCCTCCGAGAGAGAGAAGGCGCCGAGCACCTGTCCACTGGCCATCCTGGGGAGCCACTCCTCCCGCTGTGCGTCGCTTCCCCGGCGGAGGAGAATCGAAACGGCGAGCGAGTTGTGGATGCTGACGGAGACCGCGACCCCGGCATCTCCCCACCCGAGTTCCTCCAGCACGTAGAGGTACGTGACGAGATCGAGCCCGAGACCGTCGTACCGCTCCGGCACCCGCATGGCGAGGAAGCCGAGTTCGCCCAGTTCCCGGTGGATCTCGACATCGAAGCGGTCCTCATTCGCATCCCGGACTTCGGCCGTGGGCTGCAGCCGTTCCTCGGCGAACTGGCGGGCGAGCGTGAGAATCTGTTCCGCCTCGGACGAGAGTTCGAGGGCAGACCAGGAGCGGCGGCCGGTCATCATGCCGCGGAGTAGTCGTAGAAGCCGCGACCCGTCTTCCGGCCGAGCCTTCCGGCGGCGACGTACTTCGCGAGCAGCGGGCAGGGGCGGTACTTGGAGTCGCCGAGTTCCGTGTGCAGGACGCGCATGATGGCGAGGCACGTGTCCAGTCCGATGAGGTCGGCGAGCGCAAGCGGTCCCATGGGATGGTTCATGCCGAGCTTCATCACGGTGTCCACCGCCTCGGCCTCCGCCACTCCCTCCATGAGACAATACACGGCTTCGTTGATCATCGGCATCAGGATCCGGTTGGCGACAAAGCCGGGATAGTCGTTCGCCAGAACCGCCGTCTTCGAGAGCCGCCTGCAGAGGCCGAGGGTAAGGTCGGCCGCGTCGTCGGAGGTCTCGAGCCCCCGAATGACCTCGACGAGACGCATGACCGGCACCGGGTTCATGAAATGCATCCCGATCACGCGCTCCGGGTCGGCGGCGTGTGAGGCGATGCGGGTGATCGAGATCGAACTCGTGTTCGACGCAAGCAGCGTTTCCGGACTCACGACGGCGGACAATTCCTCGAAGAGCCGGAACTTGAGCGCCGGATCCTCGCTCGCGGCCTCCACGACGACTTCCGCGTCTTCGAGCGCCGTCAGCGACCGCTCCGCCGTGATCCGGCCGAGCGCCGCCTCGGCCTCTTCGGTGGAGATCAGGTCCCGGCGGGTCTGGCGCGCGAGGTTTCGCTCGATGGAGGCACGCGCCCGGTCGAGCACCTCCGGCGCCACGTCCACGAGGCGGACCTCGATGCCCGCGAGCGCGAAGACGTGGGCGATGCCGCTTCCCATCGTACCCGCGCCGACGACGCCGACCCGCGACACCTCACCCGCCCGCATCGAGACTCCCATGCGGGTCGCCGGGGCTTCCCGTCGTCGTCGACAACCCGGAACCGGGGCGGCTTCGCGACGCCGCGAACCGCCACAGCCAGACGGTTCCCAGTACGGTCACGACCGTGATCGACAGCGCACCCTCCGGCCCGAAGGCGCCGCCCGTCCACAGTGCCGGACCCGTGACCGCGGCTTCGAGGCCGGAGATCGACACGTCGAGCCCGCTCACGGGCAGACCGCTCGCCGCCATCACCCAGTTCCAGCCGAAGTGGAGCCCCGTGACGAACCACAGGCTGCCCGAACGCCAGTAGGCCACGCCGAGGAGAACGCCGGCCAGGGTCAGGTTGACGAGCGCCAGCGGAGTCACCCCCGGGTTGGCGCCGTGCATGAGACCGAAGGCCACGGAGGTCGCGACGAGGGCGGGAACGGGCCCGAACCGGAGGTGGAGGACGCGGAAGGGATAGCCCCGAAAGAGGAGTTCCTCCGTGAACGCGGCCCCCAGCAGGAGGGCCGACACCTTCACGCCCGCGAGGATCGGTGCGGCCGACGCGGTCCACGAGACCCAGCCCGGTGCCGCCAGGGCAAGAATGGCGGCGCCGATGATCGCCAGTCCCGCCAGCACGCCGGAACCGAGCTCCACGAGGGCGGGCGGTCCGGGCCTCAACCCGAGCGCGGACAGCGGGCGCCGGTCGATGCCGACGGCCAGCAGCCATGTGGCCGCGCACGCCGCAAGCAGCACGGGCGTGACGTTCCACCAGTCGATGGACTCCGTCGCTTCGGCATCCGGGAGGCCGGCGATGGCAGCGGTCGCGAACCCGAACACGAGTCCGAAGGCGACAAAAAGGCCCGCGAATGCCGCCAGCCTCCCGGCCCAGGCCCAGCCTTCGGGCTTCACGTTCATCGCCGCTCCACGCTCAGTGCGACAGCGTTGCCCCCGCCGAGACACAGGGTGGCCATCCCCTGCTCGACGTCACGGTCCCGCATGGCGTACAGGAGGGTCGTGAGGATCTTCGCGCCCGAAGCCCCGATCGGGTGGCCGAGTGCGATCGCCCCGCCGCGGACATTCACGCGATCGAGATCCAGTCCGAGTTCGCGGGCGTCCGCCAGACACTGCACGGCGAAGGCCTCGTTCATCTCCACGAGTCCGTAGTCGTCGACCACCGTGCCGTCGAGCGTCATGAGCTTCCGCACGGCGGCGACGGGCGCGAAGAAGAGATCGCGGGGCGCCGTCGCCCCCACGGAATAGGCCCGGATCCGCGCGAGAATCGGGAGGCCGTTCGCCGCGGCATACGCCTCGGACGCGACGACCGTGGCCGCGCCTCCGTCGTTGAGGCCGGGCGCGTTTCCGGCCGTGACGCTGGGCTCGGTCACCTCCGGGGGCGCATCCCCGGCGAAGGCGGGCCTCAGCTTCGCGAGCGCCTCCAGCGACGTGCCGCGACGCGGGGGCTCGTCCGCCTCGATCGTCACAGTTCCCTTGCGGGTCTCGAGGTGCACGGGGACGACTTCGGCGGCGAATTCCCCGGCATCGATCGCGTGGATCGCCTTCTCATGGCTGCCGAGCGCGTAGGCGTCCTGATCTTCCCGGTTCACCCCGGCCTTGTGGGCCGTGTACTCGGCGTGGCCACCCATGTGGCAGGAGCCGAAGGCGCACCACAGACCGTCATGTATGAGGCCGTCGACAAGCGACCGGTCTCCGAACTTCACTCCCTCCCGGTGTCCCCGGAGGAGATAGGGGGCGTTCGACATCGACTCCATCCCGCCGGCCACCACGACCCGGGCGTCGCCCGCCTTTATCGCCTGCGCCGCCAGCATGACGGCCTTCAGGCCGGAACCACAGACCTTGTTCACGGTCACCGCCGGGACGGTCACGGGCACCCCCCCCCGGATCGCAGCCTGGCGGGCGGGCGCCTGTCCGACCCCCGCCTGCACGACATTTCCCATGATCACATCATCGATCTCCTCCGGGTCGACGCCGGCGCGGTCGACCGCCGCCGAGATCGCGAGGCCGCCCAGATCCGGGGCCGCGAGGGAGGTGAGTCCGCCCATGAAGCGGCCCGTGGGGAGCCGCGCGGCGGAGACGATGACCGGAATTCTGTCGCTATCGCTCATGTTCCATCACTCATGTCGTCGTTCGCGTGGTTCCTGCCGTTCGGAATGCCGATCCCGCCGCTTGCCGCGCTCGCGCCGCGGAACCGGCCCGAGCGCCTTTCGGAGCGCGGGCCACGTCGTCCAGCCCCGTCGCTCAGCGTCCTCGAGCATGCGGACGAGGATACGGGCCGTCGCGACCGCGTCGCCGCGCGCACGGTGACGTTCGCGGATCTCGATCCCGTAGTTGTCGGCGACGGAGTCCAGGCCTCGACGCTCGAGCCCCGGTAACAGCCGGCGCGCCATATGGACCGTGCACAGACGAGGTCCGCGCGGCAGGCCGGCCCCGGCCCGCCGCATCTCGGCGCGCAGGAAACCCCAATCGTACGCCGCGTTATGTGCGACGAAAACCCGGCCGCGGAGGTGCTCGCGCACCCGGTCGCAGATCTGGGAGAAACTCGGTGCTCCGTGCGTCATCTCCGTGCGGATGCCGGTGAGGCGCGTGATCCACGGCGGAATCGTCACGCCGGCATCCACGAGCGTCGAATAGCACCCGCCGATAGCGCCACGATCCACGTCCACGATCGCAATCTCCACGACGCGGCCGTTCCCCTCGGCGAACCCGCCGTTGGTCTCAACATCCACGACCGCGTACCGGAGATCGTGCAGCCCCTTGGTCGCCGGCTTTCGGTTCCGCCGCCCTTCCCCGGCCAGCCGCCAGGCATCGCCGCCCTCCCCGTCGCGCGCCACCTCCGGTATCCCCTCGAGCAACTGCGCGACCAGCCGGCCGGCCATGGCCGGCGGACACCCGTGCATTCCGAGAACGTCGGCGGCGAGATCCACGGACGAACGGGGACCGTCCTGGAGCCGGCGCAGCGCCTTGCGCACCAGCACCCCGTCGGGCGCGAAGTGCAGGCCCGTCACGCATCGCTCCCGGTACGCCGACCCGCCTCGGACATCAGGTAGCTCAAGCCTTCCAGTTCGAGCACGATGTCCACGGTCCGGATCGGCACGCCGTTCACCTCGGAAAGTTCGATCGGCGCGAAGTTGAGGATCGCACCCACGCCCGCACGCTCGAGTTCCGCGGCGATCTCGGCGGCCACCTCCGTGGGGGTCGCGACGACCCCGATCTCCGCCCTGCACTCCGCGATGCCCGGCCCGAGGTCCGTCATCGGACGAATCCTGAGCCCATAGGCCCATGTGCCGATCTTCGTCTCGTCGACGTCAAAAGCCGCGACGACGTCGAATCCGCGCGCCGCAAGCCCGCCATACCCCAGGAGAGCGGACCCGATCTTGCCGACACCCACCAACGCAAGCCTCCAGCTGCGCGAAAGCCCGAGGATCTCCTCGAGCGCCCGCACGAGCCCTTCGACCGAGTATCCGCGCCCACGTTTCCCGAACGAGCCGAAGTGGCTCAGATCTTTCCGGACCTGGGCCGAGGTGGCCCCCGAGGGTTCGGCAAGCTGCGAACTGGACACGAACTCCACGCCGGCTCGCTCGAGGTCGCGCAACATGCGGAGATACAGGGAGAGGCGCCGGACCGTCGAATCGGAAATTCTGCCGCTCATGCCCACCCTTGTGAAAGGTTTCACAAACCAAGATAGGGCCGGCCCGTTGTCAACTCAACGCGACGCGCCTCCTTCCCGTCCCGCCCGAAGCGCCGCCGCCAGGCGCACGAAGGTCGGAGGATCCAGCATCTCCGGCCGCACCGCGGGATCGATCGAGAGTTGCGCCAGTATTGCCTCCACATCTCCCGCGAAACTCAGTTCCGAAGCCGTGCGCAGCGTCTTCTGCAGTTGCTTCCGGCGGCGGTTGAAGCACGCGCGCGTCAGCGTCCTGAGTGCCGTGCGGTCCACGCCGGCGGCGTCCGGCCGCGGTTCGAGGCGAACGACCGCCGAATCGACCGCGGGGACGGGACGGAACGCCTGGCGGCCCACCCGGAAGGCAAGCGAGGCATCGGCGATCGCCTGCACCCCGACGGAGAGCGCGCCGTACGCCTTGATGCCCGGCGACGCGACGATGCGCTCCGCCACTTCTCTCTGCACCGTGAGCACGATACGGACGGCGGCCGGATCGAGTTCGAGAAAGGTGAAGACGAGAGGCGACGTGATGTTGTAGGGGACGTTCGACACTACGCGCACCGCGGTAGCGTCCCCCACGAATCCCGAGAGCCCGATGCGAAGTGCGTCGCCTTCCACCACATCCACGTCCGGCCGATCCCCCCAGCGGGCGCGGAGTCCGCGGGCAAGGTCGCGGTCCTTTTCGATGAGGACGAGGCGACGGCATCGGCCGACGAGGTATTGGCTCAGTTCTCCGTGCCCCGGTCCAACCTCGAGCACGCTGTCCGCGGGCCGCGGATCGAGTTCCCGTACGATCTTGCGCTGGATATTCGGGTCGACCAGGAAGTTCTGGCCGAGCGCCCGCTTCGGCCGGGAGCGTTGAGCCTTCCCGGCGGTCACAGGGAAGCCGCGACGGCCGTCCGGTCGTCCAGTCTCATCTCGTCATCGCTGTCCGCGAAGAGAGCCGCGACGAGCACCTCGGGATCGAAGTCCCCGCGGTCGATACGCCTCCGCACCCGGGCATCCGGTGTTTCGAGAGGATCGCTGAGTTCGGCCAGGCCATCGGTGAACGCCAACAGCGTTTCTGCGGCGGACGGAACCCGCGTCTGCCGGTAGGACCGGACCGCGGCCACGCCGACCGGTGGATCCAGCGCGGTGAGACGGCGTATCCCGTCGGATCCGACCAGGTACGCATACGGGTGGCCCGCGTTCGCGTAGTGCAGTTCTGCGCTCCCGGGATCGAGGACCCCGTAGAAGAGCGTCATGTACATCTCGGTCGCGTCGAGCGCCGCCCGGAGCTGCCCGTGCATGGCGTCCAGGACGGCCGCGGGCTCGGTCTCCACGCCCGTCGCCAGGACGACGGCGCTCAGCGTGCGGGCCATGATGATTGCGGCGGAGGGACCGTGCGAACTCACGTCGCCGAGCATGACCCCCAGACGGCCGCGGGCGAGCCGGACGAGGTAATAGAAGTCACCGCCGAGAGAGAGCGCCGGATCGCAGCGGGCCGCGATCCGTCCGAGATCGCGAAAATCCTCGGGGGGCGGCAGGAGTTTCAGTTGCAGGTCCCGGGCGATTTCCAGCTCGGCCAGCACCCGCTCCCGGCGCAACCGTCGTGCGAGGAGCCGCTCCCGTGACTGTTCGCCCTCCGCCACGGCGCCGATCCAGCCCGCGAGCAGCGTCGCGGCCGCATCGCCGCTGCTCGCCGGCTCGTGGATCAGCCGCAGCCGCCCCGCATCGCCCAGCGGCCACGTCTCCCGAACCTCCGGCTGGCCATTCGACTCCTCGTCATTCGCCCAGCTGTCGAACAGCACCTGCAAACCGTCCTCGAACCGCCGGTCGAGCCGAAATCTGAGACCGGTGACATCGGAGAAGCGTCTCAGGAGAGGTTCGATCCTCACCAGCGGATCCGGCGCGCCCCGAAACGAGAGCGTGACCCTGTTGCCGGTCTCGTTGAACGTCACGTCATCCGCGAGCTGCCTCAGGAGAAACAGGCCGCGCCCGCGGGGCCGGCCGATGCCTTCCGCCGAGACGGGGTCCGGCACGGCATGGGGATCGAATCCGCTACCCTCGTCCGACACCTTCACACGCAGGCCGTCCGCGTCCGCTGTCGCTGAAACCCGCACGACGGCGCCGGGACGGTCCCCGCTCCCGTAGAGGATCGCGTTGGCCACGGCCTCGCCGAGCGTGACCCGGAGTCTGAACGCCGTCTCGCCGTCCAGGTCGGCGAGGTGCCGGCATGCCACGACGACCCTCTCCACCACGGCGCGCTGGTAGCGCACGCTCGACGGAAAGACGACGCGTATGCGCCCCGACTCATCGACGTCCAGGTTCAGGTCGGGCGCTTCCGCTGGCGAGGTGTGTTTCTGCCACACGAGCCCGAGTTCGGCCGCGTTGAGAGGATAGAAGAGGTAGTCGGTCCAGTCCTCCGCCAGCGCCGAGCCCAGGCGATCGACCCATGCTCCCTCGATGAGCGCCACGAGAGCCGACGTTGCGCCGAAGCGCCGGTGCAGATAGGCCATCGTCGCGCGCGGCTCGGCGATGTCCACGAGGACGAGATCGGTCGGGAGCACCGTCAGGGGGCGCCCGAAGAGGCCTCTCACTTCGGGCGGCGGATCGATCTCGGCGGCGGCGTCCGCCACGGCCTGGAGGATGTCCGGCCGGCTGGAAAGGACCAGAATGCGGGCGGCGTCGCCGTCCTTCATGCCGGAGCCGCGGCTCCGGTCAGGACTCGCCGAGCGCGGCTGCCCGGGACTCGGCGATCTCGAACAGCGAGTCGAGTCTGGTCAGGGCGAAGAGCCGCTGAAGATCCTCGTTCAGCCCCGCCAGCGTAAGGCGCCCCCCCGCGTCGCGGATGTGCTTGGAGAGGCTGACGAGCACCCCCAGGCCGGAGGAGTCGATGTAGTCGGCCTCGGTGAAGTCGATCACGAAGTCGGTGTCGCCGTCCGCCAGGCGCGCGAGCACGCGCTCCTTGAATTCGCCGCGGTTGTTGATCGTGAGCTGGCCGTCCACGGCGACGAGGGTGGCGGCTCCCACCGTTTCGATCGAAAACGTCATCCTTCGCTCCCGGGTGACATGAGGGCCGTGATGCAAGCGACATCCACGATATCGGAGACGGACGCGCCGCGGGAGAGGTCGTTCAGCGGCCGCCGCAGCCCTTGAAGGACAGGGCCCAGCGCGCGCGCTCCGGCGAGTCGCTCGAGCAGTTTGTACGCGATGTTCGCGGCGTCGAGGCCGGGGAAGACGAGCACGTTCGCGCGGCCGGCGACCGGAGACCCGGGAGCTTTCAGCGCCGCGACGTCCGGTACGAGCGCCGTATCGGCCTGCAGTTCCCCGTCCGCCGCGATTTCAGGCCAACGGTGGCTGAAGATGTCCATGGCCTCCCGCACATGTTCGACCGCCGGCCCCGCGGCCGAGCCGAGGGTGGAATACGAGAGAAACGCAACGACCGGTTCCTCCCCCGTAACGGCTCGGTGCGCGCCGCAGGCCGCCGAAGCGCTCTCCGCCATCTGGGCCGGGGTCGGTGCCGGGACGACCGCGGCGTCCGTGAGCGTGAGCACCCGCTCGCCGGGAGCGGGGAAGACCATGTGGAAAGCGGCCGAGACAGTCTCCACGCCGTCGGCCAGACCGACGACCCGCAGACCGGCCCGGATGACGTCCGCCGTTGGGTGCGCGGCCCCCGCCACGACGCCGTCCAGTTCCCCCGCCGCGAGGCGTTGTGCGGCGTTCGCGAGGCCATCGGCGCCAGCGCGGATCTCGACAGGGCGTACCCACCCCTCGTCCCGCAGCCGGCGAATCGCGAGCGCGGTGCGGGTCTCGTCCGCCTCCGGAAAGCCTATGCGCCGCTCGAGGGCGGCGGCCCGCGTCCTCAGCCGGTGGATGAAGCCGCGTCGGGTCGGCGGCGACGTCACCTATGCTCGCGCCCGAACGCGCGGTCCATGCGGGCCTTCACGGCCGGGCTCACGAAGTCCGTCACATCGCCGCCCAGACGTCCGACTTCGCGCACGAGCGAGGAACTCAGGAACGTGTGACGCGTGGAGGGCGCCATGAAGAGGACCTCGACCTCGGGCCAGAGCGAACGGTTCATGAGCGCCATCTGAAACTCGTACTCGAAGTCGCTCACGGCCCGCAGTCCGCGAACGATGATCCGGGCCTCGCGGGAGCGGGCGAAATCCACGAGCAGGCCGGAGAACGATGTCGCCTCGATCCGGGGTTCGTCGGCAAACACTTCGCGGATCAGATCGACGCGTTCCTCGATCTCGAACAGTCCCGACTTTGCCTGGGTGGCCGTCTCCGCCACGGCGACGATCAGCCGGTCCACGACCCCCAGGCTCCTGTGTACGATGTCCTCGTGTCCGACCGTCAACGGGTCGAAAGACCCCGGGTACACGGCGACGGCATTGTTCATCGAGTTCCCCGTCAGAGTGTTCGGGTTGACGCGTCGGCCGGAGCTCGGAACCGGCTGACGCAGGTGTCACCGTATTCCCTCGTCCAGTCGGCCGCCGTCGCCCATTCGGCGTCCGGACGGTGCTCGACCCACAGTTGCGAGGCGAACGGACGGGCCCGGAAGCGCTCGACCAGCCGCGCGCCGCCGCCGGACGCGTACGGTGGATCCGCGAAGACCAGATCGAGAGGCGCGCCCAGGCCGGCCACGTCGGCCGATTCATCGAGACCGTCGACCCAGGCGATGGCATCGTCCCGCACGACCCGAGATCGGTCCGCGAGATCGAGCATCGCGACATTGCGGCGCAGCAGCGCCACCGCCCGCCGATCCGACTCGACAAAATGAACGTGCGCCGCACCTCGCGACAGCGCTTCGATACCCAGCGCTCCGGAGCCGGCGAAGAGGTCGGCGACCCGGGCGCCATCGACGTCACCCGCGAGCGCGGAAAACCAGGCCTCCCGCACCCGCTCCGCCGTCGGACGGGTGCGCCGTCCACGGGGGGCGTCGATGTAGCGGCCGCCCAGGTCTCCCGCGATGATGCGAAGCCTCAAACGACGGGGCGCTTCAGGCGAGAGACCCCGGGTAGAGGATGATCCCGCAACCCTCACACACGGCGAGCTGCCGCCGCGCCCGGATCTCGGCCTGTCGCTGCTTCGGGATCGCCGTATAGCACCGGCCGCACGCCCCATCGACCGTAAGTTCGGCGAGCGCCGCCTGGCGCCCCCCTCCGCCCGCGGTGCGGTACAGCTGCAGCGCCCGGCGGTCCAGCCGGCTTTCCTGCGTTCTCCGGCTGACGCCGCAGTGCTGAAGATCCCCTTCGAGCGTCGCCCGCAGCTCTTCCACGGCCGTGCTCCGTTCCGCCAACTGCGCGGTGGCCTCTCGCAACTCCGCTTCTGCCGCGTTCAACGCTCCGCGCGCGGTCTCCACGTCCTGCATCGCGTCGAGCTGGTCATCTTCCGCCGCCCGCAGGTTGCGCCGGGCCGTATCCGTTTCACTCCGAACCGCAAGATGCTGCTGCATGTTCGCGACGGCGACGGAACGCGCCTCCAGGCGCTTGAGCGTCGCTCTGCCTGCCTCCACGGCCCGGTGGTACTGCCGCACGCGCCCTTCCGCTTCGTCCGCTTCGGCTCGGATCCGCGCGACCTGGGCCTCCAGCGTCTCCACGGTTTCCCGGAGTCCGGCGACCTCCTGGCCGAGACTCTCGAGTTCCTCTTCTATCTTCAGGATCTTGTGATCAATTTCCTGAAGAGTGAGTAATTCCTCGACGATATCGCTCGCTTGCATACTCTCCCCGGCTGTCATCCTTGCGTGGCCGTAGTCGGTTTTGGAGGCGTCTCGCCTTCGGCGGCCGGCATGAACGCCCCGGACTCGCCCGCGGCGCGAAGTTCGCGCACGAGCTCCTGTTTCTCTCCCAACAATCGACGTTGCTGCTCCGGCTCCGCAAGCTCGATCGCGCGGCCGATCTCCTCGATCCGTTCACGATGCCGCCGATAGAGGAGGCGACGCACGACGGCGTCAAAGACCCGAGCGGCGTCCGGAAGCTCCCGGTCGGACTCTCGCAGAGCCTTCGCCAGTTCCGCGGAGGCGGCGGAGGCCGACGTCCAGTCCGGAGAATCGACCCCCTCGTCCGATGCCGCCGACAGGATCTCGAACAACTCGCGCGCCCGCGGGTCGGACATGTGATCGGGCGCGAGCCCGACGCGCACGGCCTGCCGCGTGAGCGTCGGATCACGAACGAGCAGAAGAAGAAAATCGCGCTCCGTCCGCGAGGCCGGAGATGGTCCGCGACGCGGGCGTCCCGGCCCGGCGGCCGGGGAACGGCGTCGAGGCCGCGCACGTTCGAGGCGGGCGATCTCATCCACGAGTGTCTCGCGCCGTATCCCCAGTCCTTCCACCGCCCGGTCCACGTAGATGTCGCGGAGCGCCGGATCGGAGACCGCCCTCAGGGTACTGAGCAGGCCGTCCACCGCGCGGCGCCGCCCCTCCACGCGGTCCAGGTATCCCTCGCGGCGAAGGATCTGGAGCTTACGCTCGAGAAGATCCACCGCATCGTCCAGGAGATGCCGGATGGCGGCCGGGCCCTCCCGGCGGATGAGGGAATCGGGATCTTCGCCGGATGGGAGCGACACGACCATCGGATGGACCCCGGCGGCCAACAGGATGTCGCCGGTTCTGAACGTCGCGCGCAGTCCGGCGAGATCGCTGTCGTAGAGCAGGTAGGCCTGCTTCGCGTATCTGCCGATGCGGCGTGCCTGGTCCGCCGTGAAGGACGTCCCCAGCCCGGCGACCGCGAAGCCGAGGCCGGCCCGGTGCAGCGCGATGACGTCGGTGAATCCTTCCGCGATCGCGGCGTAGCCCTCGCGTCGCATGGCGTGCCGGGCCCGGTTGAGTCCGTATAGCTCTTCCCCCTTGTGGAAGACGGGGGATTCGGGCGAGTTGATGTACTTGGGCGCATCGGACGTCGCATCGAGTATGCGGCCGCCGAAGCCGATCGGCCTGTCACGCAGGTCATGGATCGTGAACATGAGACGCCCGCGAAAACGGTCGTACGGCTCCTCCGCTCTCTCGCTCGTCGCGAGAAGCCCGAGTTCCAGCAGCATCCGCTCGTCGATCCCGTGTCGGGCCGCGGCGGAACGGAACGCCCGCCATTCGTCGTCCGCGTAGCCCAGACCGAAGTCGAGCGCTTCCTCCAACGAAAGTCCGCGCCCGTGGAGATAGTCGCGCGCACCGACGCCGGCCGGTTCGCGCAGCCGGCCCTGGAACCACTCGGCCGCGAAGGCGAGGACGCCGCGCAGCGGCGCATACGGATCCTCGCGCCGCTCCTCCCGGTCGGGCACCTCTATCCCGACCCTCGCGCCCACATGGCGCACCGCCTCCGGGAACTCGAACCCGAGGTGTTTCATCATGAAGCCAAAGACGTCCCCGCCCTCCCCGCAAACGAAGCATTTGAAGATCTGGCGCTGCGGGTCGACGGCGAAGTTGGGGCCGTCTCCGCCGTGCAGCGGGCAGGGTCCGCGGTAGCTCTTCCCCGATCGTCGAAGCTGGACGTACTCTCCTACGATCTCGAGGATATCCGCCCGCGCGCGGATGTCCTCGACGAGGCCGTCGCTCACCACGATCCCACCCCGAAACCGCGACCCGCCTGCTCCATCATCCCGCGCATCCCGCGCAACTCGCGCTCATTCGAATTCCACGACTGTGACGCCTGTTCCCCCTTCGTTCGATTCGCCGGCCCTGAAGACCCGGATCCGGGGATCCCCGGCGAGCAGTTGCCCGACCCTCTCCCTCAGCGCGCCCGTTCCCTTTCCGTGGATGATCCTGAGCCACGGGAGATCGCCGACCACGGCCGCATCGACGGCCGGGTTGAGCGTTCCCTCCACCTCGTCGACGCGCAGGCCCCTGAGGTCGACCTCCGCGGCGACGTCGAAATTCGGTCGGCGCGGCGGGGGGCCGCCGACTTCGTGGACCCCCGCCGGCCCGGACGAACGGGACTCCGGTGCAGAATGGGGAGTCAGGTCCCGCAGCGGTACCGTCAGGCGCAGTTCCCCCACCTCGATGACGCCGCGATCTTCCCGAATCTCGACGAGGCGAGCCGGCCGGTCGGACGCGTTCCATCGGACGGCGTCGCCGGCGCGTACCGTTCGTGTATCCGAGGGAGCCGCGGATCCGCCCAGCGCCCGGAGCGCGCGAGAGGACGCCCGGAGCGCCCGCTCCACCTCCCCCCGCGCGGCCCGCTTCGCCTCCCGGCGGCGCACTTCGTCCCCCGCGGCGAATTCGGATTCGAGGCGCAAGATGGCGGCTTCCACTCTCTCTCGCGCCTCGCGCAGCGCCGACAGCCGCTCCTCCTCCCGTCGGCGAGCGGCGGCGAGCTCCGAATCGGCCAGGGCGGTCTCCCTGGACGCGAGGTCGCGTTCGCGCTCGGCCGTCTCCCCGGCCTGGCGTTCGAGTTGGGTCCTGAGATCCTCGACCTCGGTCCGTTCAGCCTCGAGCCGGGCGAGGAGCGTGTCCACCGAGACGTGCTCCGGCCCGAGCCGGTCGCGCGCATCGGCGAGTACGTCTTCGGGGACCCCCAGCCGCGCTGCGATGACGAGCGCATAGCTGCGGCCGGGCCGGTCCCGGACGAGGCGGTACGTCGGCTCTAGCCGCGCTCCATCGAATTCCAGCGAGGCGTTCACCGCCGCAGCCCTCTCGTCGCCGAGGCGCTTGAGGTCGCCGAGGTGCGTCGTGGCCACCGTGAGACGAGCCTGCCGAGCCAGCCGCCGCAGCGCTGCCGCCGCAAGCGCGCCCCCCTCGGCCGGATCCGTGGCGCTGCCGATCTCGTCGAAGAGGACGAGGTCCCGGTCTCCCGCCTCGCGCAGAATCTCGGCCAGGTTACGCGCCTGCGCGCCGAAGGTGGACAGCGATGCTTCGATCGATTGTTCGTCCCCGATGACCGCGAAGAAGCGGCGGAAGAAGGGGATCCGGCTCCCGGCGCCGAGCGGCGGCAGAATCCCGCTCTGCGAGAGCGCGGAGAGCAGGCCGAGCGTCTTGAGAAACACTGTCTTCCCACCCGCGTTCGGACCCGAAACGAGGAGGACCCGCTCGTCCGCCGAGAGATCGAGGTCGAACGGGACGGCTCCGCCGCCGTCGAGGGCGAGAAGAGGATGACGGGCGCCGCGGATGCGGATCCCCTCCGAGGCCGACTCGACGAAGGCCGGGGGCGACGCGTCCATCTCGCCCGCGAAGAGCGCGCGGGCGCGAAGAGAGTCCAGTTCCACGAGGGCGGTGTACGAGGCAGCGAGTTCGGGCGCGCGGGCGCGGACGGCAGAGGATAGGTCCCGCAGAATCCGGTCCACCTCGCGGGCCTCGCCGAGTTCCAGCTCGCGGATCTCGTTCATCGCCTCGATGGCGCGGGACGGCTCGACGAACAGAGTCCGGCGGCTGGCGGAAGCGTCGTGTACCAGACCGCCGGCGATCCCCTTCCCCTCCCGGCGCACCGGGATGCAGTAGCGACCGTTCCGGACGGTGACCGAGGCGTCAGGCACGCGGACGCGTTCCGGAAGCGAGCCGGCATAGCGCGTGAGTTCGGCGACGAGCCGGCCGCGCCGCGTCGCGAGCGCGCGGCGGATGCGCCGGAGCTCCGGGGAAGCCCCGTCCGCGACGGCGCCGGTGGCATCGAAGGTGCGCGCAATCCGCTTCTCGAGGGCCGCCTCCCCCCACAACCGGCTCACATGCTCCGCCGGGAGGCCGTCGGCATCGAGACGCGTTTCCAGCCGCCGCGCGGCGCGCGCGACAGCCATGACGCGCCCGCACGCGAGCAGTTGAGGCGGCTCCAGGGCTGCGTCCTCGATCGCGAGCCGCCGGAGGGCGCCGTCCAGCGGCGCGATCGGATCCAGCGCCCATCCGTCGCCGCTCTCGAGAAGCTCCCGAAGTTCATGCACCGCCGCGAGCGCGCGGACCGCGGATGCCGCAGCGGAGAGCGGCCGGAGTCCGTGCACGGCCGAGCGGCCCGCTTCCGACACGGCACATTCGCCGACCGCAGCCAGCACGCGGTCGAACTCGATCACCCTGAGCGCGTGATCCACGGCGGTTACCCCGGCGGCCAGCCCATGCGGCGACCGCCCAGCACGTGAAAGTGCAGGTGGGGCACGGCCTGGCCGCCGTCTTCACCGACATTCGTGACGACGCGGTACCCGCCGTCCATCCCCTCCGAGTCGGCGACGGCCGTGCACGCTCGAAGGAGTTGCGTGCCAAGCGGCCCCTCCGACAGGGCCGCGAGGCTCGACACGTGCGCCCGCGGGACGACGAGCACGTGCACGGGCGCCTGGGGTTCGAGATCCCGGAACGCGACCCAGTCGTTCGCCTCGGCGACGATCGTCGCCGGGATCGCCCCCGAAGCGATGCCACAGAACACGCAGTCCGTCATGTCGCCCTCTCGTCGTCTGCCTCGTTTTTTTCGTCCGCCAGCATGGCCGCCGCCGCCGCGACGGCGACCACCGCGGCCGTCTCGAACCTCAGGGTCGCCGGACTCAGGGAAACGAGTTCGAAACCCGCTTCCTGGCAGCGCCGCCGCTCCGGACCCGTGAGGCCGCCCTCCGGCCCGACCGCGACAGTCAGTCTGCTACCAGCGCATCGCCTCTCCCGGCCGCGGGCGACCTCGTCGGCGAGCCGGGGCCGCCCCTCCGCGTCCGCGAGCCACCCGGCTCCGTCGTGGCGGTCGAGCGCCTGCTCCGGCGTCACGGGGCCTTCCAGCCGAGGGAGCCAACTGCGGCCCGATTGCTTCAGCGCCGCCCTGGCGCGGCCCTCCGCCCGCCGCAGAAAGCCCTCGGAGCGACCGGCATCGGCCACGGAGCGCGACCGCTCCCACTCCATCCACGTTATCGTCGCGGCGCCCAGTTCCACGACCTTCTCCACGAGCCACAGGGAACGATCGCGATTCGCCACGGGGGCCCAGAGGTGCAGCGGGAGCGCGGGTTCCGGCGGAAGGGGAACGAGCAGCCGACAGCTTGCGCGGCGCCGGTCCAGCGCGACGAGTTCCGCCTCCCAGCGGCTTCCGGCGCCGTCGATGACCACGAGACGATGACCGGGGCGGATCCGGGCGGCCCGGACATGGCCTGCCTCGTCGCTCGCGAGTTCGGTCCGGGCGCCGGGTGCCAGGCCCGCAAGACCGTCCGCGAAGAACATCTGATCGCTCACGAGGGGCAACGTATCCGTCGTCGGCGGGCCATCGCCACCAACCTCCGCACGCCTCGCGGCGAAGGCTTTTGCGGCACGGCCTCGCACCCTTATGTTCGCTCCGCCGAAGCGGCCCGCCCATCACGATTTGTCTCGCGCGGCCTCCGGCTTCCCGGCATTGGGCCAGCCAAGGGCGATTCAACTCGCGCGAGGGGGCTATTGAACGAGACAAAGACCGCCGAAGCCGTTCCCGGGTCCGCCGCTCCGAGCGCGGGTCCTTCCGTAGAATCCCGTTCCATCGACACGATTCGCACGCTCGCCATGGACGCCGTCCAGCGAGCCGGCTCCGGGCATCCCGGCACCGCGATGGCGCTCGCACCCGTGGCGTACACCCTCTGGATGCGCCACATGCGGTACAGCCCGCAGGACCCCGGCTGGTTCGGCCGGGACCGGTTCGTGCTCTCCGCCGGCCACGCCGCGATCCTCCAGTATGCCGTTCTCCACCTCACCGGGTTCGATCTTCCCCTGAAGGAAATCCGCAATTTCCGGCGGGCGGGGAGCTGCACCGCGGGTCACCCCGAGTACGGCCACGTCGCCGGCGTCGAGACGACGACCGGCCCGCTGGGCCAGGGCGTCGCGAACTCCGTCGGGATGGCGATCGCCGAGGCGCATCTCGCAGCGGTGTTCAATCGGCCGGGCCACGCGATCGTCGATCACCGAACGTACGTCATCTGCAGCGACGGCGACCTCATGGAGGGTGTCTCCTACGAAGCCGCGTCGCTGGCCGGACATCTGGGCCTCGGCAAGCTCCTCTGGCTCTACGACGACAACCGGATCACGATCGATGGCGACATCGATCTCGCCTTTTCAGAGGATGTTCGCGGGCGATTCGAGTCATTGGGGTGGCACGTGCAGTCCGTCGGGGACGCGAACGACCTGGCGGCGCTCGACGCGGCGATCGAAGAGGCGCGGAGCGAGGCGGGCCGCCCGTCCCTGATCATCGTCCGCTCGCACATCGGCTACGGCGCCCCCAACAAGCAGGACACGGCCGCCGCGCACGGTGCGCCGCTGGGCGAGGAAGAGGTCCGGCTCACGAAGCAGGTGTACGGCTGGCCGACGGAACCTCCGTTTCTCGTGCCGGACGCGGTCCGGGGCCACATGGGTCGGCAGGTCGCACGCGGTGAAGCGCTCGCCGCGGAGTGGGGGGAGCGCTTCGAGCGATACCGCGCCGAGCACCCGGAGCTTGCGGCGGAACTCGAACGCCGCGTCCGGTCGGACCTGCCGGCGGCGTGGGATGAGGATCTGCCGGTCTTCGGCCCTGACGACGATCCGATCGCCACCAGAGCCGCGTCCGGCCGGATCCTGACCGCTTTGGCTCCCCGCCTCCCCGAACTCATCGGCGGGAGCGCGGATCTGTCGGGCTCGAACAACACGTTGATCGACTCGCCGAACTTCTCGAAGGACGCGCCCGAGGGCCGCAACCTGCGGTGGGGCGTCCGCGAGCACGCGATGGCTTCCATCGCGAACGGACTTGTCCTCCACGGCGGCATCCGCCCGTACATCGCCACTTTCTTCACCTTCACGGACTACGCCCGGCCGTCGATGCGACTCGCCGCCCTGATGGGACTGCCCAACATCTACGTGATGACGCACGACTCGATCGGCCTCGGGGCCGACGGGCCGACGCACCAGCCGATCGAGCATCTCGCCTCCTTCCGGGCGATGCCCGGCGTCGTCGTGCTGCGCCCCGCCGACCCGGAAGAGACCGTCCAGGCGTGGCGCGTCGCGATCGAGCGCGGGGCGGGGCCCACGATTCTCGTGCTCACGCGCCAGAAGGTTCCCCATCTTGCCCGCGCGGCCGGGGCTGCCCGCGATGGGGTTGGACGCGGCGCCTACGTCCTCAGGCCGGAGCCCGGTCCCCTTCAGGTCGTGCTCCTCGGGACGGGTTCGGAACTGCAGGTGGCGGTCGAAGCGGCGGAAGTCCTCGAGGCCGAAGGGGTGTCGGCCCGCGTGGTCTCGTTCCCGAGCTGGGAACTCTTTCGCCGGCAGCCGGCGTCCTATCGGAACGAGGTCCTTCCCCCCGGCGTGCCGCGGGTCGCGATCGAAGCCGGGGCTACGCTCGGGTGGACGGAATGGGTGGGACGGGACGGCGCCGTCATCGGGATCGACCGCTTCGGCCAGTCCGCGGCGGCGGCGGACAACTTCGCCCGCTTCGGCTTCACCGCGGAGGCCGTCGTCGCGCGAGTCCTCGAGGCGCTCCCGGCGGAGGGCCCGCGGTGAAGCTCGCGGTCGGGGCGGACCACGCGGGCGTAGGCTACAAGGACACCCTCGCCGCCGAGCTTCGCGAAGCGGGGCACGAAATCATCGACGTCGGCACGCACGGCACGGATTCCGTCGACTATCCCGACTTCGCCTTCGCCGTCGCCGAGCGGGTGGCGCGTGGCGACGTCGAGCGCGGCATCGTCATCTGCGGATCCGCCGTCGGCGTCTGTATCGCCGCAAACAAGGTGCCGGGGGTACGGGCGGGTGTCTGCCACGACACGTATTCGGCGGCGCAGGGGGTGGATCACGACGACATGAACGTCCTCTGCTTGGGGGAGCGCGTGATCGGGATCGCCCTCGCCCGCGCGATTACGGACGCGTTCCTGACCGCCGATTTTTCGACCGATCCGAGGCATCGACGCCGGCTCGAGAAAGTTCTGGACATCGAAGCCCGACAC
Organism: Gemmatimonadota bacterium; assembly: GCA_965207805.1. GTDB lineage: Bacteria > Gemmatimonadota > Gemmatimonadetes > Palauibacterales > Palauibacteraceae > Palauibacter. The sequence goes on along the minus strand of OZ242312.1, from coordinate 1,914,700 downwards.
CTGAAATCGGACACCTGAGTCACACGCTGGGGAGGGGAGAGAGATGAGCGCGCTGCTTCAGCTCCAGGAGCACGGCCAGAGCTACTGGCTCGACAACCTGACGCGCGGGATGCTGGTCGACGGAGAGCTGGCTCGCCGGGTAGAGACCGAAGGGTTGAGAGGGGTCACTTCGAACCCGGCGATCTTCCACAACGCCATCACGGGCAGCGCGCAGTACGATGAAGACATCGCCCGCTTCACCGCCCGGGGTCTCGGCGTCGAAGACGTTTACGACCGGCTCACGATCGCGGACGTCCAGGGCGCCTGCGATGTCCTGCGGGGCGTGTGGGAGAGTACCGGAGGGGTCGACGGGTACGTCTCCCTCGAGGTCTCTCCCCACCTGGCGAACGATACGGAGGGCACGGTGCGGGAGGCCCGCCGCCTCCACGATGAGGTGGCGCGGGAGAACGTCCTCATCAAGATCCCGGGGACTCCGGCCGGAGTTCCGGCCATCCGGCAGGCGCTGTTCGAGGGCGTGAACGTGAACGTGACGCTCCTCTTCTCCATCGCCGCGTACGAGGCGGTGGCCGACGCGCACTCCGAGGCGCTGGAGCAGCGGATCGAAGCCGGACGTTCCGTCGACGGCGTCGCCTCGGTGGCCAGCTTCTTCGTGAGCCGGATCGACGCGCTGACGGACCGGAAGCTCGGGGCGCTGGCCGATGCCGCGGGGGCCGACTCCACTCGTTGCGACGCCCTCCTCGGCAAGGCGGCGATCGCCAACGCGAAACTCGCGTACGTCGGCTTCCAACGGCGGCTGGCCACCGACCGCTGGGCCCGTCTGGCAGCGCTCGGCGCCCGTCCGCAGCGCATGCTGTGGGCGAGCACGAGCACAAAGAACCCCGCGTATTCCGACGTGATGTACGTTGAGCCGCTCATAGGCGACCTGACCGTCAACACGCTGCCCGAGAAGACGATCGACGCCTTCAGGGATCACGGGCGTGCGGCCGGCACGCTGACCGGGGGCGTCGACGAGGCGCGTCGCACGATGGCGGAGTTGGCGGCCGTCGGGATCGACCTGGACGAGGTCACGGATCAGCTTCTGGCGGAGGGCGTCGAGAAGTTCGCCGTCCCGTTCGATCAGCTCCTCGCGAGCCTTGCGGAGCGGATGGCACGGCAGCCCGCCGCGGCCGTTGCGTCAGGGTCCGCTACGCCGTAAACGCGGCCTTCACTCGCTCCCAGAAGCTCGGATCCTCGCCCCGGCGCGGCTCGGGTGGCGCATCCTCGACCTCCCGCAGCGACTCGAGGATGTCGCGCTGACGCCGGGACAGTTCGCTCGGCGTCCAGGTGTGTACCCGCACCAACTGGTCCCCGCGGCCCGCGGCCCGCAAACGCGGCATCCCCTGGCCGCGAAGCCTCAGGATCTGCCCCGCCTGGATTCCCGCGGGCACTTTCAGCCGGGCCTGTCCAAGGATCGTGGGGACGTCGAGTTCGTCGCCCAGCGCCGCCTGCGAGAACGTGACGGGCAGGTCGAGGAGCAGGTCATCGCCCCTGCGCTCGAAGCGGTCGTGCGGCTCGACCTCCATCTGTACGATGAGGTCCCCCGCCGGTCCGCCGCGCGGACCCGCATTGCCGCGCCCGCGCAGCTTCAGGTAGTCGTCGGACGAAATTCCCGCGGGGATTTCGATGTCGACGGACCGTTCCACGCGCACGCGCCCGGTTCGCCGGCAGTCGCGGCATTCGTCCGCGATCCAGGTGCCCTCGCCGCCGCAGGCCGAGCAGGGACGCACCGAGACGAATTGTCCCAGCATCGACCGCTGAACCATGCGAATCTCGCCAGCGCCCTGGCACGTCCCGCACGTCGAAGCCGTGCTCCCCGGTTCGGCCCCCGTCGCATCGCAGCGCTCGCACCGATCCAGAGCGGAAACGCGGAGGGAACGCCGCGCCCCCTCCGCCGCCTCCTCCAGCGTGATCGTGACGGAGACCTTGAGGGTCGAGCCGCGGCGCGGCTGGTTCGGAGATCGCGCGTCTCCGAAGAGGTCGCCGAAGCCACCACCTCCGAACTCCCGCATGAACACGTCGAACGCGTCGGAGAAGTTGTTGAACCCGGAGAACGGCGCCTCGCCGCCACCTCCGCGCCGCACCCCGGCCTCGCCGTACTGATCGTACAGCTGCCGCTTCCCCGGGTCGCGGAGTACTTCCCACGCCTCCGTCACCTCCTTGAACCGCTCCTCCGCGTCGGACGCGGAATTGCGGTCCGGATGGTACTCCATGGCGAGCCGCCGGTACGCTCTCTTCAGTTCGTCCGCATCCGCATCCCGGGAGACGCCGAGCAGATCGTAGTAGTCGCGGTTGCCGTTCACGGAGTCAGCCGCGTGAGAAGATCCGAGGTCCAGTCGACGATGGAGACGACCTTGTCGTACGGCATGCGCGTCGGCCCGATCACGCCGACCGTGCCCTGCAGGCTTCCGACGGCATAGTTGGCCGTGACGATGGTCAGATCCTCGAGCTCCGGCTGGCCGTGCTCGGCTCCGATCGTGACGTGGGGGCCATCCGAGCCACCGCGATCCCCCAGCACGGAGGCCAGCAACTCCCGGCGCTCGGTAAGGAGCAGGAGTTCGCGCAGACGCCGGCTCGTCGTGAACTCCGGCTGTTCGGTCAGCGCCGCGGCGCTCCCGAGATGGATCTCGCGCTCGCGGCGGGCCCACTCGAAAATGTCCGGACCGCTGTGCACGAAGATGTTCATCAGTTCCTGGGCGCCGCGGTTATCGAAACTCAGGTCGCCGAGCCGCTCCCGCAGCGTCGCCTGGATCTCCGAGATGGCGCTGCCCGCCAACCGTTCGTTCAGCGCCTGCGACACCGCCTGGAGCGTCGCCCGCGGTACCCGCGTCGCCACGTCCACGTATACGGTGCGAACCACGCCGGACTCGATCGTGAACACCAGGAGCACCTTCTCGCTCGAAAGCGGTACGAGTTCGAGACGCTCGAGCGTGGCCGTGGCGAGCGTCGGCCCCACCGCGAGGCCGAGTTCCCCCGTCAGGAGGCTGAGGACGCGTGCCGCTTTGCCCATGAGGTCTTCCACACCGCCGGTGTCCGTGTCCCCCAGCTCGCGTTCGATCTTTGCCTGATCCCGCTTGCGGATGCTGCCCCAGCGCATGAGCGCATCGACGTAGTAGCGGTAGGCGAGGTCTGTGGGAAGCCGCCCGGCGGAGGTGTAAGGGTGGGTGAGGAGGCCCTTGCCCTCGAGGTCCGCCATCGTGTTGCGGATCGTCGCCGGCGACACGCCGAGCGCGTACTCCTTCCCGATCCTTCGCGAGCCGGCCGGGGCGGCCGTGCGGACGAAGGAGTCGATGACCGCCGCGAGGACGGCCCGTTCGCGCTCTGTCAGTGTTGGCAGGGTCATGCGTTCTCAGCCCCGGCGAGTTCGGCGGCGATCGCGTCCAGGCGGAGCCAGCCTTCGATCGTCGCCATCCAGCGCCCGTTCCGCTCCTCCATCCATCCGGCCTCGATCCAATCGTCGAGGCGAAGTCCGTCCGACGAGACCTTCTGCACGAAATCGGGCGCCAATCCGCGATTCGTACGGAGTCCCAGCCAGATCCGTTCCAGTTCTTCCTCTTCCGGCCCCACGCGTTCCCAACCTTCGAGCGGGCCGCGGCCCGCCTGTAGCGCGCGTTCATACCGGTCCCAGCGGAAGACGTTCCAACTGCGGGTCGGTGGGAGAAATCCATGCGCGGACGGGCCGAGGGCAAGATACGATGTTCGGTTCCAGTACGACCAGTTGTGGCGGCACTGATCTCCCGGCCGGGCGAAGTTGGACACCTCGTACTGCTCGTATCCGGCCGCGCGCAGGTCGCGCGACAGAAGCCGGTACTCGTCGGCGTAGCGCTCCTCGTCCGGCGCTCCTACCCGGCCAAGGCGAATCCACTCGGCCAGCGGCGTGCGAGGCTCCACGGTCAGGCCATAGAGACTCAGGTGAGACACGTCGAGCTCGGCCGCGGCTTCCACTTCCGCCGCGAGGTCCCGCCTCACTTCCGGGGGAAGGCCGAAGATGAGGTCCACGCTCACGCGTTCGAACCCTGCGTCCCTCGCCTCCGCGACGGCTTCCGTGGCCCGGCGCCGGTCGTGAAGCCGGCCCAGCCACGTCAGAACCGCATCGTCCAGGGCCTGCACGCCGAGACTCAGCCGGTTTACGCCCGCGGCCCGCCAGCTTGCGCCGAGACGTGCATCGAAGGACGCCGGGTTCGCCTCGGCTGTCCATTCCGTGTGCGCGGGGTCGATCCGGAACCAGGCGGAAATCCGCGACGCCAGCCCCTCCATGCCGGCGGAGCCCATGAGTGACGGTGTCCCGCCTCCCACGAAGATCGTGTCGAGCGTGTCTCCCGGATCCCAACCGTTGCGCTCGAACCACCAGGCGAGTTCGACCTCGATCGCAGTGAGCCAGCGGGACACCGGCGGGTCCGAGGCGCGCTGGACGGAGAAATCGCAGTAGTGGCAGCGATGGGCGCAGAACGGAAAATGTACGTACAGGGAGCGTGGCGGGCGCTCGCCGGACATCAGCGGCCGCCACGCCGCCGAACAGCGGCGAAGTTTCCTCCCGGCCGGCGCTCGACCCACCCTTCGAGTTCCAGCCGCCCCAGTCCGCCAAGCACCTTCGTGACGGGCATCTCAAGACCGACCGCAAGTTCATCCGGCGAGCGGGGTCCTCGCGAAAGCGCTCCGAGCAGACGCGTGTCGCCGGAGGGCTCATCCACCGTCAGGGCGGATCCTTCCGCCGATGGCGGCGCCTGCGGCTCGAGACACAGCCAGCCCAGGGCGTCGAACACGTCCTGCACGCCGGCCACGAGCCCGGCGCCCTGACGCAGGAGGCGAAGGCACCCGGCCGCGCCCGGATCATCGATCCGCCCGGGCACCGCGAGGACTTCGCGTCCCAGGTCCAGGGCATGGTCCGCCGTGTTCAGAGCCCCGCTCTTTCCGCCCGCTTCCACGACGATGACGCCACGGGCGAGGGCGGCGATCACCCTGTTGCGCCGCGGGAATGCCGAACGTGTCGGCGGCGCCCCCGGCTCGAACTCGCTCAGCAGGATGCCGTGCGAACGCATCCGCCGGTACAGCTCCCGGTTGTCCGCGGGGTATTCGCGATCGTGCCCGGTTCCGAGCACGCCGATGGTCTGCCCGCCGGCGTCGAGGGCGCCGGCGTGGGCCGCCGCATCGATGCCGCGAGCCATGCCGCTCACCACCGTCCAGCCCCAGCGTCCGAGTTCCCTTCCCAGAGCGTATGCCGTGCGCAGCCCGTAGGACGACGCCGCCCGCGTCCCGACGACGGCGATCGTCCGCTCGGAGTCCAGTGCCCCGGCGCCGCGCTTGAAGAGAACGGGGGGTGGATCGGGGAGATCGCGCAGCCCCTCGGGATATGCGGCCTCGCCGCAGTCGGTGTACCCCGCCACGCGGAGCCCCTTCGCCCCCGCTTCGCGCAGCAGCGACCGCGCCGCCTTCTCGCCGTCGGGGCCGAGCGCTCGGACCGTCCTCGCGGTCGGAACCCGCTGACCCCGCCGGAACGCGCGCAGGTCCGCCGGGGCGGCGCGCCGCGCCGCCGCGAGCGCCTCCGACGCTCCGCCATGGCGGTCGACCAAACGCCGGACGCTGCGCAGCCCGATGCCGGGGGCACGGGCCAGGACGACGAGCGCCGCCAGTTCCCCGTCCAGCGCTCGCCTCTCCGCCGAACGCTTCTCCGTCACGGGCGCCACGCTTCGCTGCCTCCGAACGGGTCCGCTTCGGCCTCTTCCGCCGCAGCCTCCTTCTCTCTCCGCACACGCGTCCAGAGACCCTCGAGGGCGCGGTCGAGGCCGGCCCCTGTCACGGCCGAGATCGTGAACTGGCCCCAGCTCCCCGGAGCATCGACCGATACGGGCGGTCCCGGCGCGGCGGGATTCAGATCGGCCTTCGTCAGGAGAACGCAGTGCGAGATGCCGGCCAGCGCCGCGTCATGCGCCCGCAGTTCCTCGCGCAGCTGATCGTACGTCGCCTGCGGATCTTCGCCGTCCACCGGCACGAGGAGCGCGAGCGTGCGCGTACGTTCGATGTGCCGAAGGAACTGCGTGCCCAGACCGCGCCCCTCGTGCGCTCCTTCGATGATGCCCGGGATGTCCGCCATCACGAACGAGCGATGCCCGCTCAGCCCCACGACCCCCAGGTTGGGTGTCAGCGTGGTGAACGGGTAGTCCGCGATCCGCGGCTTCGCCGCCGTTACGCGGGCAAGGAGCGTCGATTTTCCCGCGTTGGGCTCCCCTACCAGACCCACGTCGGCGATGAGCTTGAGTTCGAGTTCGATGTGCCGCTCCTCCCCCCACTCCCCGGCTTCCCATTCACGCGGCGTCTGGCGCGTGGGCGAAGCAAAGCTCGCATTGCCCCTTCCCCCGCGGCCGCCGCGGGCCACGACGAGTTCATCGCCCTCCTCGAGCAGTTCGCCGATCCGCTCTCCCGTCTCGACATCGCACACGAGCGTGCCGAGGGGTACCGGTAACCGGAGGTCTTCTCCCGAGGCGCCATCCCGGTTCTTCCCCTCCCCGTGTCCGGCGCGCCCGGCCTTGTAGTGCTCGCGGTACGAGTAGTCGAGCAACGTGTCGAGCCGGCGATCCGCGACGAGGATCACGCCGCCGCCGTTTCCGCCGCGACCGCCGGCCGGCCCCCCACGGGGCACGCCCTTCTCGCGCCGGAAGGCGACGGCGCCGGCGCCGCCAGCCCCTCCGGTTACGTGTATTCTCGCTACGTCGACGAACAAGATTCCCCCTCCACCGACAGCACGCCGACCTCGTTTCCGCACGTGTTTCGGACCACCGGATGCGCGAAGCTCTCCAGCCGCCCGGTCTCCGCCGGCGCCAGCAGCGACAGCGTCGCAAGCGCGTGCACCACCGCCGGCCCCAGCGGCCGCGTGGCCCCATCCATCACCTTGAAGGCCGCACCCCACCCCCCGTCGGCGCTCGCGAGACAGAAAACTCCCTCCGCTCCTTCCTTGGCGAGAATCCGGCCCGAACTCGCCTGCATCAGGTTCGCGGAGAGCGCCGTGGGACCCGACACCAATGTCGGGTGCGTCGTCATCGCCGTCACAACCGACCGCACGGCCGCCTCGGACGAGGCGCCGAACTCCGCGAACACCCGCGCCATATCCCGCAGAGAGAGGGCCGGCGTCGGCAGACCACAGCCATCCGTCGCCCACGGCAGGCGTTCGCAGTCTTCACCCAGCCACGCCGTGAGCTCACGCCGAATCGCCCGCTGCAGCGGGTGCTCCGGTTCGTGGTAGCCCGCCACGGGCCAGCCGCGGGCGACACACAGCGCCAGCAACGCCGCATGCTGACCCGAACAGTTGTTGTGGATCCGCCCCGGCAGGCGTCCCGCCCGATCCATCCCTCGGGCCGCCCCGTCGTCGAACGGCCGATGCGGCCCGCAGGCGAACATCTCCGGCGTGAGCTCCGCCGCGTCGATCACTGACTGCACAACTCCCAGGTGCCGTGCGGTGCCATGATGGGAAGCGCAAGCCAGCGCCAGCGCCTCCGCCCCGAGCCCGAGGCGCCCGAGCACGCCGTCTCGGACCACCGGAAGGATCTGGAGCGGTTTCATCGAGGAACGCCAGAAGGCCGTCAACTGCGGATCGCCGAAGGCATGGCGGCGACCCGGGGAACCGGCTTCGTGGACGATGCCGTACACGAGGTGCGACGATTCCCGCGTGCCGGCCCGATCCACCGTGACGCGGATCGGTTCCATCACCCCTCCGGTTCCGCCGTCGGCGGCGCGAGCCGGGCCCAGACGCCGGCCGTCGCGCTCCCTTCGGTCAAATCGCCGGCCATGCGCGCCAGGTCGGCCGGACGGTCCACATCGTACCAGGGTGGCAATTCCACGCAATCGAGCCGCAGCGACGCGGCGCGCGCCCGTGTCCAGGCGAACAGCCCCGACGTCGACCACGGAGCCCCGGCGAAGAGACCGCGGGCGCCCGGCCACGCCGACCCGTGCAATCCAATCGCGTAGTATCCGCCATCCAGGCTCGGGCCAAGCGCCACCGGGCTATCCGCCAGTGCCTCGAAAGCCCGCACGACGAAATGGGGCGGCAGGGTTGGATGGTCGCTTCCGATCGCAACCGCGCGATCCGCGCCCTCGTCGAAGGCGCAGGCAAACGCCATCTCAAGCCGGTCACCCAGCGATCCTCCGGATTGCAGGCGGACGCGAGCCGCGGGATACCGGGAGCCCAGTCGCTCCATCGCTCCGGGACGATCGGGGACCCACAACTCCACGGCGACTCCGTCCGGCGCGAGCTTCATGGCGTCATCGAGGAACGCCTCGTACAGGACGGCGCTCCCCTCCCCGGTCAGCTCGGGGTACAGGCGCGTCTTGACGTGGCCCGGCTCGGGCAGGCGGCCGAAGACGAGGAGGCGGGGGTTCAGGCGCGTACCGACCCGCCGTCTAGTGACGCCGCACTAGCGGGTGTTGACCTCGATCACTCCGCCCTCCGCGCCCGGCCGGCGATAGCGGGGCGGAACCATGCTCTGGTGATACAGCCGGATCGACACGATTTCCTCCGCGGGAATCCGTCGCAGCGTGGTGACCGCGTCATTCAGGTTGAAGTCGCCATCCACGACCAGGAGCGGCACGTAGTAGTCCTGCGTCTGTCGTCCGAACAAACCGGCGCTGTCGTTGCCGCCCCGGAAGCCGATCCGGTCCTCGAAGATGATCAGCTCCCGGTGATGGGTGAGCGCCTCGTAGGCCGACCGATATCCGGCGTCACGGATCTCGCTGCCGGTGATGATGAGCCGGGTGTACGTTCCGGGGCGAGGGTTGCTGGCGCACGCCATTGCCGCCATCAGAGCCATCGTGGTCGCAATCACGGCCGATCGTCGCGTGCGCTCTCTCATAACTCGTCTCCTCACATCTTTGAATCGCTAGCGGTCCCCGCCGGACTCCTCGCTCTCCGCGCCGTCCCCACCCCGCTCCTCGGCGACGCGCGCCGCCACGGTGAGCAGCGCCTCCGGCGAATCCGCCTCCCTCAGAAGGTCCATTGCGACCCCTATCTGCGCGTCACGCACCGCTCGGCTGCGGAGCTGCGGCACCTCGCCGAACTCCGCGCCGGCCAGCTCATCGGCGATGAGCCAGTCGACGTAGGTCTGCGACTCGTCGAAGAGTTCCCTCTCGACCTCGGCTCCCGCCTCCACGAGCGCCGTCCAGACTTCTTCACGCATCCCCTGCGTGACGGAGAAACCCTCGTTGAAATCGTGCTCGTTCGAATACTCGACGGCCCATCGGAAGACGACGTTCCGCGGAATCGCCCCCGAGCGCGTCGCGAGGCGCCGCAGTTCCTGTTCCTCGGTGGAGAGCGTGTCGCGGTAGACGATCAGGTCCGGCGTAATCCCGCCGCCTCCATACACCGTCCGGCCGCCCGTCGTCGTAAACTCCTCCCGGTCGCCCGGCTCCGACCGCGCCGCGATCGGTTCGCCGGAAATCGCCACGGCGCTCGCCGCCAGGTTGCGAAGCGCGCTCTCGCGGTCGAAGTCCTTCGTGATGGAGCGCCCCGCTGGAGTATACCAGCGCGCCGTGGTCACCTTCATGCTGTTGTTCCCGGAGAGCCCGTACAGCGTCTGCACGGAACCCTTGCCGAACGTCGTCGTGCCCACCACGACCGCCCGGTCGTGATCCTGCAGGGCGCCGGCAACGATCTCCGACGCGCTCGCGCTCAGGCCATCCACGACAACGACGACAGGAATATCCGCGTAGCGATCCTCGGTGGAGGCGCGGAACAGGTAATTCTGTTCCTCCAGTCGAGAACGCGTTTCCACCACGGGCCTGCCGCGCTCCAGAAAGAGATCCGTGACATCGATGCCCGCGGGCAGCAGGCCGCCGGGGTTCCGCCGAAGGTCGAGGATCAGTCCGCCGGCCCCCTCACTGACGAGGCGGTCCAGCGTCGCGATCAGTTCCTCCTTCGCCTCGCGGCTGAAGCCGCGCAGCGTCACGTATCCGATATCGTCGTCCAGGACGAAGCCCTGCGCCTGCGCCACCTGAATGACGTCGCGCACGATTCGAATCGCGAGCGGCAGGTCCACGCCTACCCTCGCAATCGTGATGTTGGCCGGCGCCCCCTTTTCCCCCCTCAGCGTGTCTACGGCCTTGTCCACCGACCAGCCCTCGGCGGATTCGCCCTCGACCTCGATGATGCGGTCGCCGACCTCGAGTCCTTCCCGGAGCGCCGGCGAGTTGGGGAGCACCTGAACGACCGTGATCCAGTCGTCCTTCACGTCGATCCGGACGCCGAGTCCACCGTAGTTGCCCGTGGTGGTGAGACGCAGATCCTCGGAATCGCGAGGTTCAAGGAAGGTCGTATACGGGTCGCCCAGATTCTCGAGCATCCCGTCGATCGCCATCTGGTACAACTCCTCCGGCGGGATCTCGTCAACGAAGCGGGCGGAGATCAGACGGTGGATTTCATCCAGGAGCCGGCGGCTTTCGCCACCGCTCGCGGCCCCGCTCTGATTTATCAGCCAGCCTCCGGTCGCCAGGGCGATGGCGCCGACCAGCACTCCCGTCGTCCAGGATCGCTCCAGTCTCATGCATCCTCCGTGGTGGCGGCCGCGTCGGGCCGCGTTCGAGCGGCACTCCGCCGCTACCGTCAATGTCACACCGTGCCGCCGAAGAGGAAAGTTCGCGCTCAGAAACGATCCGGGAATCTCTCCTCCAGAAGCCTCAGCACCCGACCCTCCACTTCATCCGGGGTCCCCGAGCCGTCGACGAGCACGATCCTCTCCTCTTCCGCCGCGAACTGTCGGTACCCCTCCCGCACGCGCTCGCGGAACGATCGCTTCTCGAGTTCGATTCGATCGGGAGCGGGCCCGAAGAAGGCCAATTGGCCGGGGTCTTCCTGATCCTGCCATTGGCGACCCAGCCCCACCTTCACCGGTACGTCGAGCACGAGGTAAAGCTCCGGAAGGAGACCGCCGGTCGCGGCGCGGGTGACCTGTTCGATCGTCTTCGCGGCGACTCCGCGCGCCCAGCCCTGGTAGACCCGGGTGGAAAGCTCGAAGCGGTCACACAGGACGAACTCGCCGCGCTCCAGCGCGGGCCGGATCACCTCCTCGACATGGGCACGGCGCGACGCCGAAAAAAGCAGGAGTTCGGCGACCCCGTCGAGTCGCAGTTCCGGCCGGTCGAGGAGCACGCCCCGGATCGCTTCCGCGGCCGCCGTGCCGCCGGGTTCCCGCGTCACCGTGTGCGGCACGCCGGATGCGGCCAGCCGTTCGGCCAACCGTTCGATCTGGAGAGATTTCCCCGCTCCTTCGGGTCCCTCGAATACGAGGAAGCACCCCTTCATTCAGTCGTAGTACTCCACGCCGAGATGGGTGATCTGTTCCTCCCCCCTCAGCCAGCGCAACGTGTTCTTGAGCTTCCAGTGCTGGATAAAAATATCGTGTTCCGGATACAGATCCGGAGCCGTCTGCGGCGCTTTGAAGTAGAAGGACAGCCATTCCTGGACTCCCGACAGTCCGGAGCGCGCCGCGAGGTCGAGAAAGAGCGCCAGATCCAGAACGATGGGCGCGGCCAGGATTGAGTCGCGGCACAGAAAATCGATCTTGATCTGCATTCCGTACCCCATCCAGCCGAATATGTCGAGATTGTCCCAACCCTCCTTGTTGTCGCCGCGCGGCGGATAGTAGTTGATGCGGACCTTGTGATACATGTCTCCATAGAGGTCCGGGTACATGTCCGGCTGCAGGATATATTCGAGGGCCCCGAGCTTCGACTCCTCCTTCGTCTTGAAACTCTCCGGATCGTCGAGCACCTCGCCGTCCCGGTTGCCGAGGATATTCGTCGAGAACCAGCCGTTGAGGCCGAGCATGCGCGCCTTGAGACCCGGAGCCAGAATCGTCTTCATCAGCGTCTGGCCGGTCTTGAAGTCCTTTCCGGCGATCGCGACGCCCCGCTCGGCCGCGAGCGCAAGAAGCGCGGGGATGTCGCAGGTCAGATTCGGCGCCCCGTTCGCGAACGGCACCCCCTCCATGAGCGCGGCCCACGCATAGAGCATGGAGGGCGCGATGTCGGGGTGGTTCTCCTCCATCGCGCGCTCGAAGGAAGCCGGGCTGTCGTGCACCGGACTCGTTCTCATGAAGATCTCGGTCGACGCCGCCCACACCATCACGAGGCGGTCGCAGCCGTTCTCCGCCTTGAAACGGCGGATGTCCTCCCGGAGTTGTTCGGCGAGCTCCCGCTTGTTCGCGCCCGTCTTCACGTTCGATCCGTCGAGCTTCTTCACATAGGCGCGGTCGAAGGCGGCCGGCATCGGTTCGATTCCCCGCATGAAGTCGGCAAGCGGATCGATGTCCTCCGGCCGGAGGACGCCGCACACCTTGGCCGACTCGTACGCGTTGTCGGGAATCGGATCCCAGGCGCCGAAGACGAGGTCGTCCAGTTCGGCCAGCGGCACGAAGTCGCGGATGAACGGGGTGCGATTCTCGGTCCGCTTCCCGAGCCGGATCGTGTTCATCTGGGTGAGCGATCCGATGGGCCGGTTCCGCCCGCGGCGCGCCGCTTCCACGCCCGCGATGAAGGTCGTCGAAACCGCTCCGAGCCCTACGAGAAGAACGCCGAGCGTTCCTTCCGCGGAGGCAATGGTTGCAGGTGATCTATCCGAATCCACGATGCCGGTTCACTCCGTGTCTGGTTCAGGTCGACTTCCCGGGCGGCTCGCCGTCGGGCCGCGTATTCCGGTACACCCACCAGATCCGCTGGAAAGCGGTCAGGTTGGTGAGAATCGCGAGAACGATGATCACGACCCTGAGTACGAGACCCTGGTGTCCGAACATGGTCGTCTCGCCGAAGATGAGCGCGGCGAAGCCGATCAGGATGACCCGCTCCGGCCGCTGCATGAGCCCGACGTAGCAGGCGATGCCGAGCGCCTCGGCCCGGGCGCGCGTGTAGCTGATCATCAGCGAACCGGCGAGCGCGAGTACGATCCAGTAGATCATCCCCACGTCGCCCAGCTCGAGACGGTAGTCGTTGTACAGGGAGAGGAGTCCCAGGTACACGACGATCTCGGACAGCCGGTCGAGCGTCGAGTCGTAGAAAGCGCCGAAGGACGAGGCCAGACCCGTGCGGCGGGCGACCGTGCCATCGAACAGGTCGAACACGCCGCCGAGGAGGACGAGGAAGCCGGCCGTGCTCACATGATGCTGATGAAAGAAATAACCCGAACTGCAGGTGATGACGAACCCGAGCGTGCTGATGACGTTGGGGTGGACGCGGCGTCTCGTGAGCCACGCCATGGCCGGCTCGAAGATCGCGCGCAGCGCGCGCTCCCCCAGGTCGCGAGCCGCCTTCATGTCGGGAGGATGATCCGGCTTTCCTCCCCCTTCCGGACTCCCTCCCCGATCGCTCGATCCACCCGCTCCATGAGCTTCTCGAAGTTCGCCTGAGAGGAGATGAGGGCCTGGTAGCGGGCGTTCGTCTGGACCTTCTCCTGCAGTTCGGCGAACTCCCGTTCCTGCTCCTCGCTCGGCTGCTCGCCGCGGCCGACCGCTTCCATGAGCGCGCTCTGCAGGTCGCGCAGCCGGTTGAGCAGTTCCGTCGCGTCGCGATCCTCGTCGATCTCGCGGCGGGCCGCGCGCAGGTACGCGTATTCGGGCAACTGAGAGATGATTCGCCCTACCTCCTGCGCCTTCTCCAGCATGCGGTCTCGCTCGTCCATGTCTCCGGCTCGAAACGGAATCAGGAAGCACCCCGGGCCGACAGGTCGGGCCGGCAGCGGGCGGAGGTGCGAATCGCCCGGGCAGACGATTCGACGCCCGAGTATAACCCGGCCCCGACCCCGACGCGACTTGAACGACCGGGGGACATTGCTAGCCGGAGCTGCGCTTCCGCGCCGATGCGAATCGCGGTCGGCCGGCGAGATCGATGCGCACCCGGCGGTCCGCGAGACTCGGCTCCGCCTCGAGCAGCGCCATCACCGCGGAACCCTGAGACATCCCGATCTCGAGGAAGAGAGCGCCGCCTTCCCTGAGACCGGCCGCGGCGCCGGACACGACCGCTCGAATCGCGTCCAGTCCGTCCTCTCCGCCGTCCAGGGCGACGGGGGGCTCGTGGTCCCGGACGACGGGGTCGAGGCCGTGCCACTCCGAGGTCGTGACGTAGGGCGGGTTGGAGATGATGAGGTCGAAGGTTTCGCCGGTCTCGAGCGCGGACCAGATGTCGGGCGGGCAGAGGCGCAGTTCGAGTCCGTCTGCGTCCGCGCGGCGAGCGTTCTCGCGGGCCAGGTCGAGCGCGTCCGCCGATACGTCGAGCCCGACCACGCGTGCGGCGATGCCCTCGTCGAGGAGTGCTATCGCGATGGCGCCCGATCCGACGCCGATATCGAGCGCATCGACGGCTGCGCCACGGTCGCGGCACCAAGTGGCGACGAGGTCGAGGAGTTGCTCGGTCTCCGGTCGCGGGATGAGGGCGCGGCCATCCGACACGAGGCGGACGCGCCGGAAATCGACAGTGCCCTCGATGTGCTGTAGCGGTTGCCCCTCGAGACGGCGGAAGACCGCGCGCGCCACGGCCGCCGCGCCGCCGGGATCGACGCGTTCCCCGCCCGAGACGCCAAGCTCGCTCACGGACAGCGAGAGCGCCGCGGCCACAAGCCGCTCGGCCTCGACGCGCGGCGCCTCCAGTCCGGCCAACTCGAGTTCGCGCCTCACACCCTCCACGATCTCTCGGCGCGTCGGACCCGCAGGGCGTCGCCCCGCCCCGCCCGGCGGCGGATCGATCATCCGCCCCCCGCCGCCATCCGCTCCTCCGTCCCGGCCAGTCGCAGCGCCTCCACAACCTCTCCCAGGTCGCCGGCGAGGATGGCCTCCAGCCGGTGGCTCGTGAAGTGGATGCGGTGATCCGTCACGCGGTTCTGCGGGAAGTTGTAGGTGCGGATCTTCATGGAGCGGTCACCCGTCCCCACCTGCGTGCGCCGCTCGCGGGCCCGCTCCGCCTCCTGCTCGGCGACCAGCCGGTCGAGCAACCGGCTCCGAAGCACCTTCAGCGCCCGCGCCTTGTTCTTGTGCTGCGACTTCTCGTCCTGGCACGACACCACGAGCCCGGTCGGCCGGTGCGTGATCCGAACGGCGGAGTCGGTGGTGTTCACGGACTGTCCACCGGGCCCTGAGGAGCGGAACACGTCGATCTTCAGGTCGGCCGGGTCGATCTCGAGGTCCACTTCCTCCGCTTCCGGGAGGACGGCCACCGTCGCCGCGGAGGTATGTAGCCGGCCCTGGCTTTCGGTTTCGGGAACGCGCTGGACGCGGTGGACGCCGGACTCGTAACGCAGACGGCCGTAGGCGTCGGATCCGCGCACGACGAAGACGATCTCCTTGAGGCCGCCCAGCGTGCCCTCGCTCGTACTGATGAGTTCTACGTCCCAGCCGGACTCCGCGGCGAAGCGCGTGTACATCCGGTACAGGTCCGCCGCGAAGAGCGCGGCTTCGTCTCCCCCGGTGCCGGCGCGGATCTCCACCACGGCGGGCCGGTCGTCGAGCGGGTCCTTCGGAACGAGGAGCCGGCGGAGTTCTTCCCGCGCCTCCTCCCGCTCGGCCTCCAACTCGGCGACCTCGGCCGCGGCCATTTCGGCCAGCTCGCCGTCGGATTCCGCCGCGACTTCCCGCGCCTGGCGCAGGTCGTCGAGGAGCTTGAAGTGGCGCGTCGCCGCGTGCGCCACCGGCTCCAGCGCCGAGTGTTCGCGCGCCAGGTCGCGCAGGAGCACCATATCCGACAGCACTTCGGGCTCTGCCATCCGGCGCGCCAGCGTCTCGTGCCGTTCGGCGGCGTCGCGCAGGCGATCCTCGAGCGTGTCCCGATCCGACATCATTCGTTCCCTACGTGAAAACGGGGTCCGCGAGGAACCCCGTCACTTGAAATGCGGTGTCGAGCGCCGGAGGCCTCCGGCTCAGGCATCCGCCGCCACTGCCTCCTCTTCCGCGGCCTCTTCCTTCTCCACCGCGTCCTTCTCCTCGCTGCGGGTGTTCCGATCGCCGTACTTGGCGATGAACCGCTCAACGCGTCCCGCCGTGTCGACGAGCTTCTGCCGCCCCGTGAAGAAGGGGTGGCAATGCGAACAGATCTCGACGTGGATCTCGCCCACCGTCGAAGCGGTCTCCGTCTCCCGGCCGCACGCACAGGTGATCTTCGCGGGTGCGTACTCCGGATGTATGCCTGCCTTCATGTCGTCCCCACACGCTGGTTGTCGGCCTCCGGTGGAGGCGTCTGCGGAACAGCCATGTAATCTAGCCGAAGCGTCGCACCCGCTGCAAACGCGAGACGGACTTCCGGCTGCGCGTCCGGGAGATGCAGCCGGCGCTCGCGGCGAGTAGACTCCTCACATGACCCGCGACTCGCTGATCACGCTCCTCGATTTCCACTACTGGGCCCGCGACGGCACGCTCGATGCCGTCGAGCGGATCGCACCCGAAGACTTCCGCCGGGACCTCGGGAGCAGCTTCGGCTCCATCCGCGACACGCTCGCCCACGTCGTATCGGCCGAATGGGTCTGGTGTTCACGCTGGCGGGGATCCTTCCCGACGGCGCATCTGCCCGCCGCCGACTTCGAGACCGCGGGCGGCATTCGCGCGCGCTGGCTGCAAGAAGAGGCGCGCGTCCGCCGACTCGTCGAGGAACTCGGCCCCGAGGACATCAACCGCGTGATCGAGTACCGGTTCTTCGATGGCGAACCGATGCGTGCCGTGTTCTGGCACATGTTGCAGCACGTCGTCAACC
Organism: Gemmatimonadota bacterium; assembly: GCA_965207805.1. Lineage (GTDB taxonomy): Bacteria > Gemmatimonadota > Gemmatimonadetes > Palauibacterales > Palauibacteraceae > Palauibacter. The sequence goes on along the minus strand of OZ242312.1, from coordinate 1,897,957 downwards.
ACGCCACCTACCACCGGGGCCAAGTGACGACGATGCTACGCCAGCTCGGCGCCGAACCGCCCCGGAACCAGGGCCTCATCGGCTTCTACCTCGAGCAGAGCTAGTTCGGCGTCAGCATCAGGCGGTTGGCGACGGCCGCTTCCACGCGCTCCCGGGAGTAGTAGAGCGGGAAGAAGCGGTCCTTCGCCCAGCCCTCGAACAGGTTCCGGTACATGGGATCGTCCGGGTCTCCCCCCTGCCCCGGCGTGTTCGTGAACACGGCCGTGTCCCAGTCCCCCGCTTCCGCGATGATCCGGAAGGAGGGGCCCGACGTCTGATTGTCTCCGCCTCCGGTCTGGTTCACGGTGAAGCCGTTGCCTCCGCGCGGGAGCGGTCCCACCTCGAGGCGCGCCCGCATCTCGGCGTTCACGATCCCGGACAGCGGGTGCCGGAACCGGGCGTGCTTGAAGCGCACGTCGCCGTAGCGCCAGGCGTCGCCGCCGAAGCGATCCTCCAGCCCCTCCAGGGCGTCGGCCAGCGTGCGCACGAGGAAGACGTCGCGGCCGGCCACGGGATCCCCGCCTCCGAGCGGCGCGAACCACGCGGGCGGCGAGCCGAGCCAGTCGATGATCTTCTTCATCGACAGGCGCCCCAGGGACGCACGGACTTCGGGCGGGATGACGAGCGGCACCATCTGCCTCTGGATCTCGCGCTCCCACGACACGTAGATCGCGGCCTCGCGGGACTCCGGGGCCAGCGCGAAGTCCCAGTTCAGTAGCTCGCTCCGGGCCGTCTCCGCCGCTGCGGGCAGATCGACGCCGCGCAGCATCGGCACCAGCGAGCGCGCCGGGAGCGACACGTAGTCCGTCGCCAACTGCATCATCTCCGCCATCGTGAAGCGCTTCCCCGACGCGAGGACTTCGTCGATGCGCGCGCTCCGGAAGGGGTCGCTCCAGCTCCAGCCCACCGCATCGCGGTGCTCGTAGCCCGGCGGAACGAGGTTCTGGTTCGCCGTCGACCAGAAGCCCTTGTCCGGGTTGAACACGTGCGGTTTGTGCACGATCACCAGGTAGCCATCCCACTCGTAGCGACCGTCCCCCGGTACCGGAACGAGACCGGACCAGTTGCGGCGGATGGGCGCGATTCCCACGGACTGCCAGCCGATGTTCCCGTCCACATCGGCCCACACCATGTTCTCGCCGGGGATGTTCGAGTAGTTGCAGGCGTCCCGGAATTCCTCCCACGTCTTCGCCTGGTTCATGCGCAGGCTGGCGAGGTAGGGCGCGCCGCCGATCTCCATCCATCCCGCGCGCACGGCGTAGGCGAGGTCGTTGTCGCGGTCCTCGTACACGACGGGTCCGTGCCGCGTGTACTTGTGCCGCACCGGCTCCGGGCCCCGCCCTTCGACCGGGATTTCGTCGTCGATGACGCGCATCTCTTCCCAGTCGCCCCGATACCAGTAGCGGTCCGGGTCGTCCGGGTGCGTCCGGTAGACGTAGAGATCCTCCGCGTCCGTCTGGAAGACGGTGAGGCCCCATGCCCCGTACCCGTTGTGCCCGATCGAGATGCCCGGGAGGACGGGCTCGCCCCCGCCGATCACGTTCCACCCCGGCCCCACGAGGTGGACCAGGTAGCGCAATGAGGGCGCCGCCTGTACCCGGTGCGGATCGTTCGCCATGATCGCATGTCCGCTCAGCGTGCGGCTCCCCGCCACAACCCAGTTGTTGCTGCCCGTCCCCATCCGCTCCGCCTCGAGGCGCTCCGCTTCGTACGCTTCGGCCTCGGCTTCCTCCCGGAGCGTCCGCAGGGCGAAGGCCTCCGCGTCGGACGCGGTGGCGCGGAAGCGGGGATCGATGTCCTCGGGCTGGAACCGGACCGATCCGCGGAAGGCCCGGTACACGTCGAGGATCTCGCGCCGCAGGAGTGATCCGTCGATCGCGGGGTCGAGCGCGATGTCGGGCTCGCCCGGATGGAAGTAGGAGACGTCTTTCACCTTCTCCGCCCCCACCGCCGCGACGGCGATGCCGAGATCGAGTTCCTGCCCGATGTTCATGAGCAGGCCCTGGTGGCGGGAGATGACGACGTCGGGCGTCCACGGCTGCGGCCGGATCCCCAGCATCTCGAACTCGATCGGGAGCAGGTCCGGATCCCGCTCCGTCTCCGCGATGTACGCGTTGATCCCGTCCGTGAAGGCCCGGATGATCTCGGCGCCGCGCGGGTGGTAGTGGTTCAGTTCCGCTTCCAGGTCGCCACGGAAGCGGAACAGCCGCGCGCCGCGGTCGCGCTCCAGTTCGCGCGGACCCAAGATTTCGGAGACCGTGCCCGTGGCCTGGCGGCGCCAGAGTTCGAACTGGAAGAGGCGGTCGCGCGCGGCGCTGTACCCCTGCGCGAAGAAGAGGTCGTGCTCCGTCTCCGCGTAGATGTGGCTCACGCCCCACAGATCCTTGAGAATCTCGACGCCGGCCTCGAGCCCGGGAACCCGCAGCGTCTCGGTGTCGGCCGCTTCGAAGACGGCGACCCGATCCGGGAGGCCCGCTAGGAGATCGTTGACGGTCGGGGCGGAGGGCAGAGGGTCGCCGGAACCCCGCCACACCGGCAACAGAAGGATGGACGCGAACAGCGCGACGGATCGAACCCGCATCGGATTCTCCTTGGTCGTCTTTTCTGGGTGTGTATTCCCGCGCAGCCGGCTAGGACCCGGCAGCCTTCTTCCGCTCCGACTCGCCCTCCGCACCGCTCTCCGCCTCGCCCGCGCCGCCGACGCTCGCCCGCAGCGCGGCCATGAGATCGATGACCTGCGCCGTCGTCTCCTCCTCGACGGGCGCGGTGATCTCGGTCCCGTCCGCGACCTTCCGCTCCACCGCTTCGAGCATCCGTTGTCCGACCTCATCCTCGTACTTCGACGGATCGAAATCCTCCGAGGCGATCTGCTCAATCAGTTGCACGGCAAGACCGAGTTCCGCTTCGACGACCTCACCCTCTCCCGACGGCACGTCGGCGATGTCCCGCACTTCGTGCGCATAGTGCAGTTGTTCCAGCACGAGGTGGTCCCCGACCGGCCGCACGAGGACGAGATACTGCTTGCCGCGCGCCGCGTACTTCGCGAGCGCGGCCCAGCCCGTCTTCTTCATCGCGGCGCCGAGGAGGCTGTAGGCCTTGTCCCCTCCTCGCGCGGGCCCGAGGTAGTAAGTCTTCCCGATATACGCCCGCTCGACCTGGTCCACCGGCACGAACTCGACGATCTCGATCGCCTGCGTCGCCTCCGCCTCCAACGCCTTCAGTTCTTCCGGCTTGAACGTCACATACTGATCCTTCGCGAACTGATACCCCTTCACGAGATCGCTGCGCGCGACCAGTTCCCCGGTCTTCGCGTCCACGTATTGCTGCTTCACGCGGGCCCCGTCGGGGGAGAGGAAGTTGAAGCGGACTTTCTGCGAGTTCTCGGCGGACGAATAGAGCTGGCACGGGATCGAAACGAGCCCGAACGAGATTGTCGCCGTCGCGATGGGTCGAGGAGCCATCCTGTGCCTTCTCCGTGTGCGCGCCGAACCGCCGGCGCGATGCCGGTCCCCCTCCGGATGCCGGACCGGGGGGCGGAATAATAGGTTGCGGCCCGGATTGTTGCACCGAGCAAGAGGGGACATCTGCAAGCATGCCCCGCGAAAAACTCGAGGAATACCGGGACAAGCGAGCTTCGGAGCGCACGCCGGAACCCTTCGGCGGGGCGCCCGGGACGGGAGTTGGCGCGTTCGTCGTCCAGCTGCACGCGGCGACCCGGCGGCACTACGACCTGCGCCTGGAGATCGCGGGCGTCCTCGTCTCGTGGGCGGTGCCGAAGGGCATCTCCGCGGATCCCGCCGACAAGAAGCTTGCCGTTCACGTCGAGGACCACCCCGTCGAGTACATCGAGTTCGAGGGTGTGATTCCGGCGGGCGAGTACGGCGGGGGCGAGATGATCGTGTGGGACCTCGGCCGCTGCATCATGCTCGAGGATCCGGACGAAGGACTCGAGAAGGGCAAACTCCTGTTCGAGCTTCGGGGCCACAAGCTCAAGGGCGTGTGGACCCTCGTGCGGATCGAGAAGGGGGAAACGGGGAAGGAATGGCTGCTCATCCGCGAGCGGCGCGGTGGACACCCGGTCCTGGAGGATGGGTCGCTCCCTGAGAGTTCCATCCTGTCCGGGCTCACCGTCGAGCAGATGGCCGAGCGGGAGGATGGCTGGTATCCGGGGGACGACGTGGCCGCGGCGCTCGAGGCGGCTGGCGCGCCGGAGCGGCCGGTCGACCCTTCGGAGGTGGAGTTCATGCTCGCCCAGCCGCGCGAAGACGCGTTCGACGACCCCGCGTGGTACTTCGAACTCAAGCTGGACGGTTACCGCATGCTGGCCTCCGCCGTCGCCGGCGAGGGGAGCCTTCTGACCCGGAACGGACACGACGCGCTCCCGACTTTCCCGGATATCGCGCGCGCGCTGCGCAAGCTCCCCTTCCGGCGCATCGTCCTGGACGGCGAGGTCGTCGTCCACGACGCCGCTGGCTACCCCAGCTTCCGGCGCCTTCAGAAGCGCGCCCGGCTCTCGCGTCCGCACGATATCCGGCGCGCTTCGTTCGAGGCGCCCGCGAGCTTCTATGCCTTCGACCTGCTCGCGTTCGACGACCGGGATCTTCGTGATCTCCCGCTCTCCGAGCGGCGCCGCTACCTGCGCGACGTGGTACCCGAGGCAGGCCCCATCCGCTTCAGCGAACACTTCGAGGGATGCGGGGCGGCCCTGCTCCAGCAGGTGCAGGAGATGGGTCTGGAGGGGATCATGGCCAAGCGTTCCGACTCCCGGTACATCGGCGGCCGCTCCTCCGACTGGAGGAAGATCCACGCGGCCCGCCGGGCCCGCTTCGTCATCGTCGGTTTCACAAGTCCCGCCGGCTCGCGGACGGGCTTCGGGGCCCTCCACCTCGGCGCCTACGGCCCCTCCGACTCCGGATCGGCGACGGCAGCCGGCGACGGCGAGCTCGCGCTTCACTACATCGGCCGTGTAGGGACGGGCTTCGACGACAGGACCCTGACGGACCTCCGCCGACGCCTCGACGACCTGAAGTCGGACGCCCCCGGTTTCGTGACTCCGGCGCCCGCCGGTGACGACCACACCTGGGTGGAACCCGAACTCGTGGCCGAGATTCGTTACAAGGAGTTCACCGAGGGGGGCCTCCTGCGGCACTCGGTCTTTCTCGGACTCGTGAACGACCCCGGCGAAGACCACGAAGACGGTGCCGGACAGAATGGCGAGGGGAATGAGCGTGTCGTGCCCACGGACTGCCGACTTCCGCGGGACCGCCGCGCGGCGCTCGCGGATCCGGTGCGGGTCGACACTTCGCCCCCACCGGTCGAGGAACTGCCGCTCTCGAATCTCGACAAGATCTTCTGGCCCGAGGAGGGATACACGAAGGGCGATCTGATCGCGTACTACGACGACATCGCGCCGTGGCTGCTGAGGTTCCTGAAGGACCGGCCTCTCGTGCTGACGCGGTATCCCGACGGGATCGACGGAAAATCCTTCTTCCAGAAGAACGCACCCGGGTTCCAGCCCGAGTGGGTGCGCACCGAAGCGATCTGGAGCGAGGGTTCCGAACGCGACATCCACTACTTCATCGCCGACGATCCGGCCACGCTGGTGTTCGTCGCGAATCTCGGGGCCATTCCGCTCCACGTGTGGGCCAGCCGCATCGGGAGCCTGGACCGGCCGGACTGGTGCCTGCTCGACCTCGATCCGAAGCACAAGCGGGACGGCAAGGAAGTGTACGCCCCGTTCGGCGACGTGACTGAAGTCGCCAGCACGATCGGTGCGCTCTGCGAGGAGATCGGGCTGCCCAGTTATCCCAAGACGAGCGGGTCCTCGGGGATCCACGTGATGATCCCGCTCGGCGGGCAGCTCGACTATGAGCAGTCGCGCACGCTTGCGCTCCTTCTCGCGAAGACGGCGGCGGCGGAGATTCCCGACCGGGCCACGATCGTGCGGAACCCGGCGGGACGAGACGGCAAGATCTATATCGACTACGTCCAGAACGGCCGCGGACGGCTCGTGGTGGCGCCGTATTCGGTCCGTCCGCGAGCCGGGGCGACCGTGTCGGCGCCGCTGGCGTGGGCCGAGGTGGGAGAGGGGCTCTCCATGGAGGATTTCACGATTCGGACGATGCCCGAGAGGGCTCGGGAACTCGACGCCGACCCGCTACTCGGCTTGCTGTCGGACGAGCCGGACCTCATGGCGGCGCTCGACGCCCTGCAGCGGAGGGTGGGCGGATGAGCGCCGCCGGCGGCTCCGCGCGCGCTCCGCAGCGCCCCGCGCCCAGCTCCCCCGGGCGCCTGGCCGGAATTCCGGGCTTCGACATCGACGGGGTGGCGCGGGCGGCGGCGGGCGACCCCGACATCCTCCGACTCGAAAACCTCGATACGGACCTGCGCCCGCCCGCCGCTGCCGTGGCCGCCACCCGCGCCGCGCTCGAATCGCCGGCCGCCAACAGCTACCTGCCCTTCACGGGCCGGGCCGGCCTCCGTGCGGCGGCCGCCCGGCATGTCGGCCGGCTCTCCGGGCGGGACTACGACCCCGGCCGGGAGTGCGTGATTACCGCGGGAGGCACGGAGGGCCTGTTCAACGCCCTGCTCGCCACGGTGGACCCGGGCGACGAGGTGATCGTCACCGACCCCACGTACGCCGGCATGCTCCAGCGCGTGCGGCTGGCGGGCGCGCTCCCCCGGCTCGCGCCCTGGCGGTACGAGGCGGCCGGGGGCTGGCGCCTCGACCTCGACTCCCTCGCCAGGTGCGTCGGCGACCGGACCCGGGCGCTCTTCATCATGAACCCGTCGATGCCCTCCGGCGGCGTGCTCGACGCCGGCGACTGGGCCGTCGTCGCGGAACTGTGCGAGCGTCACGACCTGTGGCTCATCTACAACGCCGCGATGGAGCGCATCCTCTACGACGACCGCTCGTACCTGCATCCGGCCGGCCTCCCGGGCATGCGGGAGCGCACGCTCACGGTCGGTTCCGTTTCCAAGGAACACCGCATGATCGGCTGGCGGACGGGCTGGATCGTCGGGCCGGGCGCCGTCATGGCCGCGGTCGCCAAGGTCGGCATCTACAACGTCGTGACGGGGGTCGGGATCGGGCAGCCTGGCGCGCTGGCGGCGCTCACCGCGGCCGACGAAGCGGAGGACGTGGCCGCGAGCGTGAAGCGCTGGGAGCGCCGGCGCGACGCGGTGCTGGAGGCGCTTCGGAACTACCCGGTCCGGCCCGCCGCGGGCGGCTGGTCGCTCCTCGTTGACACCCGGCCCCTCGGCGTCACGGCCCGCGAGTTGTCCGGGCGGCTGCTCGTCCGGGCGGGCGTCGCGGCCACGCCGATGGACGCCTGGGGCGGCCCGGACGCGGAGTACCAGCTCCGCCTCGTATTCAGCAACGAACCGGTGGCTCGCCTCCAGAGCCTCGAAGAACGCTTCGCCGGCGCCCTGTAGCGATACGGCCGAGACGAAACCGGGCGCGACCGGTCGGTGCCCCGGCCCTGCTAGTCTTCGAGCCGGAGAGCGATCAGGTTGGGCCAGAGTTTGCCGGTGACGAGGAAGACGCCCGTCTCGGGAACGTAGGCGATGCCGTTGAGTACCGCCTCGATGTCTCCGGGCTTGCGGGCGCTGAGGGGGACGCTCGAAAGGTCGATTTCGCCGAGCACCTCGCCGGTGGCCTTGTCGATGCGGACGATGAGGTCGGTCTGGTAGACGTTCGCGTAGATCCAGTCGCCCACGCACTCGAGCTCGTTCAGCCGGTTCTGCCGTGATCCGTTGCGCGTCACCTCGATTGTCGCGAGAACCGTGAAATCCTGCGGGCTCCGGCGCTCGAGCGCGCTCGAACCGTCGGACATCCAGAGCGATTCCCCGTCGTAGCAGAGGCCCCAGCCCTCGCCCTCATAGGTGAACTCCCGGAGCACCTCCAGGGTCTCGAGATCGTAGACGAAGGCCCGGCCGGACTTCCACGTGAGCTGCACAAGTTCCGAGTCCACCCGGGCGAGTCCTTCCCCGAAGAGCGCGGAGTCCACCGCGACGCTCGCCAGGACTTCGCCCGTCGGCACGTCGACGCGTCGCACGCTCGACTCGCCGTAGCGGCCGGTGCTCTCGAGGAGTGCCCCGTCGTGGAAGAGGAGGCCCTGAGTATAGGCGGCCGGATCGTGCGGGAACGTCCCCAGGATCTCGTACTCGATGGACGGAACCGCGGGCGATGCGCAGCCCGCCAGCGCGCAGAGCGCGAGCGCCCCCAGGCCGCGGAGGCGCGCCCGCGGCTTCATCCGTTGCATCGCGGTGGCATCAGATCAGATCGAGGACGGTCTCGACGGCTCGACGACCCTCGGCGGACGCTCCGGTCCAGTTCTGGTGCCCGCGCAGTTCCGAATGTCCGATCGCGACGCGGCCGAAGGGCTCGCGAATCACATCCGGCGGGGCCGGGGCCCCATCCCGTCCGAAGAAGAAGCCGGGACCCGGCGCCACGTAGGCGTGCCCCCAGCGGTTCAGGACGAGGCCGGCGATATCTTCCACCGGATCGAAGCCACCCTCCGCGAAAAGCTCGACCATCTGGGCCCGCAGCCGTCTCTCGTACTCCGTGAAGGACGTGCTCAGCATCTCCGTGCGGCCCGCCATCCCTTGATCGACCGGTGATGGACCCGGTGCCTCGAAGGTGATGTAAAAGGTCAGCATCGTCGGGTGGTCCGGCGCATGGACCGGCCGGTAGTCGCCCGCGTACATGGGCCGCCGGATGTTGCACGAGAAGCCGAGGTCGCCCTCGTAGAAGCAGCCGGCGATCCCGAGGCGGTCGAGGAAGCGCCAGTTCCGGAGCGCCACGTTCGCGACGAGGATCGGGCCGTGGCGGAAGTGCTCGTAGGCCGCGCGGTGCGCGTCCGGCAGGTCGGCCGCGATGTAGCGGTTCATCCACCCCCCGCTCGCGAGCACGACTCCATCGGCCTCGACGGAGTACGCGCGATCCCCGTGCACGTACGTGACGCGCGCGCGGCCATCGCCCGTCCCTGCGTGGCGCACGTCGATCGCCGTGCACCCCAGCCGCAGCCGCACGGGCTGGTCCGGCCGGTCGAGGGCGCCGAAGTCGATCGCCCCGTTGAGCACGTCCCCGAGCGTGCGCTCGCCGGCGATTCCGTCCGGCACGACGTCCTTCACGAAATAGCGGGCGATCCCCGCGTTCCCGCCGGGGAAGGAGTGGAAGGTCATGCCGTCGTAGCGGGACGGCAGCCCGAAGCCGGGGAGGTCGAAGTGCATCCCCCACCAAGCGGAGATGGCGTCGCAGCCGAGCCCGATGATGCTGGCGAGGATCGGATCCACGTACGCCGTTACTTCGGGCGGCAGACCGAGTACGTCCTCGTAGTACGCCTTGAGCGTCATGCCGTCGAGCCACGGTCCGGGATTGTCCGGCCCCCCGGGCGCGTCCGGGGGCACATGGTCCGTAACCCGTGCGTTCCGCCAGCGCTCGAAGCCCTCGCGCACCTCAGGCGTCCACGGCGCGCGCGACATGTCCCCGAAGAGTCCGTTGACCCAGCCTCCCGACCCGCCCGACCAGCCCGGGCGCCCGCCGCCGCGCGTCCCGCCGAAGTAGTGCCCGATGGAGAACTGGTCCTGGACCCAGTGCATGAAGCCGTAGTTCTCGAGTGGGGCCTTCACCTGGCCCGCGTCCGGGGCGTACTCGAACTCGCGCGGGATGCCCAGCGTCGTGAAGTAGTCGTCGGGCTCTCCGGTAGGCGGGCGTATACCGAAGTCGTTGGACCCCTGCGGCCCGGCCAGGCGCACGCCGTCGACCATGATGTCGTTGCGCTTCGCCTCGCCGCCGAACACGGGGTGATTGTCGAGGACGAGACAGCGCCCGGCGGGCCGGTGACGCTTGAAGTGGTGCGCGGCCGAGAGACCCGCGAGTCCGCCCCCGACGATCACGACGTCGAAGCGCTCTCCGGTGTCCGTCACCTCCCCGCCCGGGGCCCGCCCGTCGCGGACCCAGTGCGCCGAGCGGACGACCTCCGGCGTGTTCCCGTGCGAGGGCGCGTAGTCTCCCACTCCGCCCGGCCCGTACCAGTCGGGCCCCAACGCGTCGGACCACGGCTCGGACGCCACCCCCGGGACCGCGATGCCGCTTCCGCCACCGGGCGCCTCGGTCCCGCACCCGAGGAGCGCGGAGCCCGCGATCCCCGCCCCCGCCAACTGGACGAAGTCGCGGCGCGTGATCTCCCGGTCGAGCCCGAGTTTCCTGTCCGACGCGCCGATCCTGCGGCGGCTCACTGCGTCGTCGTCCCGCTCGTCCGGTAGCGCTCGAACCAGGCGAGGATGTGCTGCACCTTGCTGATGAGGCCGCTTGGACGCGCGCCGATGCTGTGGTTCGCCTCGGGAATCCGCACGAGCACCGACGGCACCTTCCGGATCCGTAGCGCCTGGTAGAACTGCTCGGACTCCGACATCGGCGTCCGCCAGTCGACCTCGCCCGTGATCAGCATCGTCGGTGTCGTCACGTTCGCGATGTGGTGGACCGGTGACCGCTCCATGTAGTGCTCGAGGTTGTCCCACGGCGCGCCCGGGAACCAGTAGTTGATGCCTCCACTGCCACCCATGTCCGCGGTCAGGACCCAGCTGTACCAGTTGATGACCGGCTTCTGCGACGCGGCGGCCGCAAACCGGTCCGTGTGGGTCACGATCCACGCCGTCAGCACCCCGCCGCCGGACCCTCCGGTGACGAAGAGCTGGTCCTCGTCGATGTATCCGCGCGAAATCACCTCATCGACCCCGGACATCAGGTCGTCGAAGTCGTAGCTCGGATACGCATGGTGGATCTCGTTCCCGAAGTCCTCGCCGTAGCTCGTGCTGCCGCGCGGGTTCGTGTAGAGGACGACGTAGCCCGCCGTCGCGAAGAGCTGGACCTCGGCGCTGAAGCGGTCCCCGTAGTTGGCGAACGGGCCGCCGTGGATCTCGAGCAGGAGCGGATACTTGCGGCTCGGATCGAAGTCCGGCGGCTTCACGATCCAGCCCTGAATGTCGAGCCCGTCGTGCGAGGACTTGTACCAGACCTCCTCCGTCTCCCCGATCGCCTTCTGCGCGAAGAGGTCCTCGTTGAGATGCGTGAGGCGCTGCCAGTCGCCGCCGCGATTCGTCACCGCGAGGTCCGCGGGGTGGTCCGGCGTCCCGTAGGTGTAGGCGAAACGGTCGTTCCCCGAGGTGGAGAAGGTGCCGCCCCCATAGGGACGACCGATCGACAGACCCTGTACGCTGGAGACGATATCCGTCACGGTCCCGTCGAGATCGACGTGGGCGAGCCGCGTGTTCCCCTCGGTGTCGTACTGGAAGAACAGCCCCGCCCCATCGCTCGCCCAGTGCACGTTCCCGATCGAGCGGTCGAGGTCGCCCGCGATGAGGCGCGAGCCGGACCCGTCCCGGTTCATCACGTAGAGCTTCGACACCTGGTGCCCGAGGAAGCGGTCATCGTAGCCGGTGTAGGCGATCATCCCGCCGTCGGGCGACACCGTCGGACTCGAGTCCGGCCCGCGCCGGTCCGTGAGTTGCCGGACTGCCCCGTCCGCCACGGAGAACTCGAAGATCTCGGAGTCCCGCACGTACTCCCAGTCGTCGCGCCGGGTGGCCGAGATCAGCAGGTGCTGCGAATCGGGCGTCCACTCGGGCGTCCCGCCGTGGTTGTAGGGGCCGTGCGTGACCTGCCGCGGTGTCCCTCCCTCCGCGGGAAGGACGAAGACGTGGGAGTACCCGACCGGAAGGAAGCCCTGGCTGTCCGAGCGGTAGAAGAGCCGTTCGTACGTCGTGGCGGGCGGCGCCCACGTCGCGCCTTCCGGCTTCGCCGGCATCTGCGCGAAGGGCGGCGGCGTGTCCGGGACGAACATGCTGAAGGCGATCATGCTCCCGTCGGGCGACCAGGAGAGCCCGCCCGGGCCTCGCTCCAGCTGCGTGAGCAGGGCCGTCTGTCCCGTGTCCATCCAGCGCAGGTAGAGCTGCGATTTCCCGTGTTCATCGCTCGCGACGTAGAGCAGCTTCGTGCCGTCCGGCGACCAGCGCGGAGAGGAGAAGTTCGTCTGTCCGGTGAGGAGCGGACGGTGGTTCGAACCGTCGTAGTCGACGATCCACAGGTTGCTTCGCTGACGGTCCGTCATGATGTCCATCGAGGACCGCACGTAGACGACCCGGGACCCGTCGGGCGAGATCCGGGGATCGCCCGCGACTTCGAGTTCGAATACGTCCGCCGGGCCGAAGTGATCCGGGTCCCGCTCCTGCCCGGCAAGCGGCGCGACGGGGGCGACGATGGCGAGCGCGAGCGCGGCGGCCGACACCCGGAAAGCGACCGCGGAGCCGACGACCCTGTGTTCTCGTGACGACGTCATGATTCCTCCTGGACAGCATTCGATCCCTGCGGGACGTCCCGTGGCAGTCAAGGTAGCGCCTTTCCCCCCGCCGGATAGGTTGCGCGGCATGAACGATCGCGAGTTGTCGGTTCCGGAAACGATCCGCTGGGCCCCCCGGGGTCTGAGTGCGCTGATCCTCGACCAGACGCTCCTTCCCGGCGTCCATGAGGAGAAGGAGCTCTCGACCCTCGAAGACTTCATCGAGGCGATCCGGAGCCTGCGCGTGCGTGGCGCGCCGCTCATCGGGATCACGGCCGCCATCGGTCTGGCCGCCCTGGCGCGGCAGTCCGCCGCCGAGGGGATCTCGGCGGACAACTTGCGGAGCCGGTTCGCCGGCTGGGCCGAACGGCTCGCGAACGCCCGCCCGACGGCGGTCAACCTCGCGTGGGCGGTCCGCCGCCTGCGCGCCCGGCTGGAGGCGGCCACCGGCGACGCCGGAGCACTGGCCGCGGCGCTGGCGGCGGAGGCCGACGCCATCCACGAGGAGGACCGCCGCATGTGCCGCGCGATCGGCGAGCACGCGGCGGCGCTGCTTGCGGGCGGCGAGTCCGTGATCACGCACTGCAACGCGGGGTCGCTCGCCACGGGCGGCATAGGGACGGCCCTCGCCCCGGTCTACGTCGCGGCCGAGACCGGTCGCCGGGTCCGCGTGTTCGCCGACGAGACCCGCCCCCTCCTCCAGGGAAGCCGCCTCACGGCGTGGGAGCTTTCGCGCGCCGGGATCGAAGTCACCGTGCTCGCCGACAACATGGCCGGGTCGCTCTTCGCCTCGGATCCGCCGGACATCGCTTTCGTCGGCTCCGACCGCATCGCCGGCAACGGCGACGTGGCGAACAAGATCGGCACGTACCCCCTGGCCGTGCTCGCCCGGCGGCACGAAGTCCCCTTCTATGTGCTCGCGCCGACCTCGACCGTCGACCTCGGGACGCCCACCGGGGCGGACATCCCGATTGAGCACCGCGACCCGGACGAGGTCCGCCGCGGCTTCGGCCCCCTGCTCGCCCCGGAGGCGGCCGAGGTGTACAGCCCCGCCTTCGACATCACGCCACACGAACTCGTGACCGGCATCGTGACGGAACGCGGCATCCACCGCCCGCCCTACACGGACTCCCTCGCCGCCGCCGTCCGAGCGGCCGAAGCGGAGCGACAGGACCGGCCGACGTAGCCGCCCCGCTGGAACGGCTGGCTTCCGCGGAAGGCGTATGGCTCGGCCGGCGCGATGTGCCTACCGGTCGTGGTGGAGGATGGGGAGGTATGCCTTCCACGGCCCGACCTCGCCTTCGAACTGATGGGCGACGACGCGCGCGATCTGGGCGATGTGGTTCAGGTCGTGTACGGCCCAGGTGGTGAGCAGCTGCCGCAGCGTGACCTCGCCCAGTTCCGGGTGAAGTCCGCCCGCGTCGAGATCGGCCTCGCCTTCGACCACTTCCCGCAGCGCCGCGAGTCCGGTCTCCCGCAGCGTCTCGAATTCGGTGAGCAGCTCGTCCAGGGAGCGGTCGCGGGTTCGCTCGACGTGCGCGAACCGATCAAAGGGAGGAAACGCACGTTCGCGGCCGTGTTCCAGGATCCACCGCGCCCGCGGAATCCAGTCGTCGATCTCGCCCTGGATGAGATGCCCGAGCACGCTGAACGCGCTGAACGTCCCCTCACCTTCGTCCGCGTGCAGGAGATCCGGCGGCAGGTCCTCGAGCAGCACCCGCACGGTGCCGGGCGTGCGCGCGAGGAGCGTGAGGATGTCCTCCGTCAGCGCGTTGTCGTCGATGATCGTTTCGTTCGTCGTTTCTTCCGTCACCCGGACTCCTCCGGTCGCGGTGCATGGAACCTGTCGGAACCGAACCCGCGACCGCCGCCTTTGCAACGGAACTCCGGAATCGCATCCTCCTTCGATTCGAAACCCCGCCCCGCGCGGGCTTTTGCCACGGCTGCTAGGCGACGAACCAGGCGAGATCTTCCGGCGTGAGCGACACGACACTCCCCCAGCACACATCCCCGGAACCGGACTCCAGCCGGTTCGTGCGGCGGCTGCGCGGGGAAACGCCGACGCTGACGGTCGAACTCCGGCCGCCGCGGAGCGGACTCACGCGCGGCGGCGCGATGGACATGTGGATCGACCTCTCCCATGCCATCCGCGGGCTCGCGGCGCGCGACGCGTTCCTCATGCTCACGGACAGCGCCGTGGGCGAGGAGGAGGAGGAGAACCTCCAGCACCTGACGGCCAACCTTGCGAACGAGGTCGAACCCTGGCGGGTGGTGCCCTTCCTGACGTGTCTCCACCCGCTCGACTACTGCCTGCGCTACGGCGACCGGGCGCGGGCGCGCGGCGTCGAGAGTCTTACCGTGACGGGGGGCGACCGTGTGCGCGGCGCCGACCGTTGCGTGCCCCACGGCTACATGCTTCGACACCAGCTTCGGGAACGGGCGAAGGGGTTGTCACTCGGCGGCTGGGTCAACCTCCACCGCCCCGTCGCCGAGCAGATCGGTTTCGCCACGGACGCGGAGTTCGAGGCGGACTACTACCTCACGCAGGTGGTTTCGCACCACGACCTGGGGCGGGCGGAGCGCTGGCTGGAGAGCGCCGAGCGAGAGGGCCTCGGGATTCCCGGCTCGTTCGGCGTCTTCTACTACCGCAACGGCCGCCGGACGGTACTGGAACGGCTGTCCCGCTTCTTCCCCGTGCCCGTTGACCCGGTGGCTGCGGCCTTCGAAGCCGGAGTCACGCCGGAGCGGCACTGCGCGGAGACGATCGTCGCCCTCCGGCGTCTCGGGGCCCGGCACGCCTACCTGTGCAACCTCGCCCCGCACCGCGCCGCCACCCAGTTCGACCGCATCATGGTGGAGGTCGCCGCCCTTGAAGCCGGGCCGGGCTGAAACGTCGACCGCTCGCTTCGGAAGAACCATCGCCGGGGCGATGCCCCAGACGCCGCCCGAGGCGGCACAGCGGTTGAGTCGCGTGAAGTGTTACCCGACCGTCGGCGCGGTACGGGCACGTTTGGTGCCTCGGTTACAACTCCAGCACGAGGAAGACCCGAAGATGTTCACTCGACGCGACTGGCTCCGTTCCACCGCCGCCGCGGGCGCGGCTCTCTCTCTCAACCCTCGCATCCTGCGCGCGTTCGCGAGCCAGGAGATGATCACGCGGCCCATCCCCTCCACCGGGGAAGAACTGCCGATCGTCGGCCTCGGGAGTTCGGCAACCTTTCAGCGCGTGGCGCTCAGCGACGACCACACGCAGATCGAAGGCGTCATGCAGGCGCTGGTGGACGGCGGCGGCTCGGTGTTCGACACCGCACCCAGCTACGGGCGCGGGGCATCCGAGAGGGCGGCGGGAGACATCTGCCAGAGGCTCGGGATCTCCGACCGCATCTTCTGGGCGACGAAGGTGAACGTGGCCGGGCGGGGCGGAGGCTCCGCGGATCCGGACGCTGCACGGGCCCAGATCGAGCGCTCGTTCGAGTATTTCGGCGTGCCCGTCATCGACTGCATCCAGGTCCATAACCTGGGAGATCCGCCGGTGCAGGTGGGGATCCTCGAGGAGCTGAAGGCGGCGGGACGCGTCCGTTACATCGGGATCACCTCCACGAGCAAGCGGCAGTATCCAGCGCTCATTCAGTCCATGCAGGACTATCCCCTGGACTTCATCGGCATCGACTACGCGGTCGACAACGTGAGCGCGGCCGAGGAGATCCTGCCGCTCGCGGCCGAGCGGAAGATCGGCGTGCTCGTCTACGTGCCCTTCGGACGCTCCCGTCTGTGGTCGCGCGTGGGCGACCGCGAGGTGCCGGAGTGGGCGAGCGAGTTCGACGCCCATTCCTGGGCCCAGTTCTTCATCAAGTTCGCCGCCGCGCACCCCGCCGTGACCGTCGTGACCCCGGCTACGAGCCGCGCGGAGCACATGGTGGACAATCTCGGCGGCGGGATGGGGCGTCTCCCCGACGAAGACCAGCAGCAGCGCATGATCGAGTTCGTGAGCCAGCTCCCCGAGGCCGGCTGACCGACCCGGACGTCAACTGAGGAACCCGCTCCGGACAACTCGAACCTTGACGGCCCGGGAGGGCGTTCCCGCGGGAACGTCGACCCGGGCCGTCAGTCGTTTCAGGAGACGAGTTCGACCGTCTCGTCGGCCGGATCCACCGCGGCGAGTCCCAGACGTTCCAGCTCGCGGTTCACGGCGGCCAACTCCACGCGCCATACCTCGTCGAGCCGGGTCGTGTAGCCCTCGAGTTCGGCCACCATGATCTCGAACACCTCGTACATCCCGCTCCCGGGCCGGCCATCGCCCCGCTCCGACATCGAGAGCAGGTTCGCGAGCCGGTTGTTCACCCGGATCGGGAAGTTCAGCGGATCCTGGTTGCTGCGGTTCCGCACCTGGTAAATGTCGCCCTCGACCGCGGAAGCCGCCGTCCGCAGCGCCTCCGCGGCCTCCGCGAGCGCGGCGTCATCCGAGGCTTCAAGCCGGTCGTCGAGTTGCGACTTCACGCGCCGGATCGCGATCACGGCCGAGTTCGCCTCGTCCACCCGCGCCCGGATCCGCATCCCGAACTCGAACTGCTCCTGCAGGTCGGCGTCCGTCACGTCCTCGATCCAGGGATGCCGGGCGACCTCGACCTCCGTCGTTTGCACCTCGCCGTCCGCGGTCAGCCGCACTGCGTACGTTCCCGGCGGCACGGCGGGCGACATCGTGCGCACACCCCACAGGATCATTCCGGGGAAGGTCGCGGCGGGCGCGGTCCGAAGATCCCACTGCAGCATGTTGAGCCCCGCTTCGGCCGGCATCGCGGGTCCGGCCCAGCGGTCGCGGGCCGGGGTCGGCGTCGTCTCTCCCTCCACGGCCGTCGAGTCTCCTTCCGCGGCCGGGTCCGGAGGCTCGGCCGGCTCGTAGGTGCGCAGCACGGCGCCAGACGCGTCGAGAATTTCGAGCCGGGCCTCCTCCGGCGCCTCCCGGAACCACCACGATAGCGTCACGCCGTTAGCGGAGCGGTACGCGGTCGCCGGATCGAACAGCGCGACCGCCTCGTCCGTCAGCCCGGGGCGCGCCTGCCGCAGCGGCGCGAGGTTGTCGAGCACCCAGAACCCGCGGCCGTGGCTCGCGATCGCCAGTTCGTTGTGTTCCACGATGACGTCCGAGACCGGGAGGTCCGGGAACCCCGGGTTCAACTCCTGCCAGTTCGCCCCGTCGTCGTACGACACGTACATGCCGTGCTGCGTCCCGGCGTACAACAACCCCTCCCGGTTCGGGTCCTCGCGTACCGCGTGCACGTAGGCCTCTTCCCGGATCCCGTGCACGATCTTCGTCCACGTCGCTCCGTAGTCGTCCGTCTTCCAGATGTAGGGGGAGCGGTCGTTCAGGAGCGGCTTCCGTACGGAGATGTAGGCCCGGCCCGCCTCGAACGCCGACGCGTCGATCTGGCTCACGCGGCCGAAGTCCGGCATGTCCGCCGGCGTCACATCCGTCCACGTCGCTCCGCCGTCGCGCGTCACATGCACGAGTCCATCGTCCGACCCCGTCCAGATCACGTCGATGTCCACCTTCCCCGGTCCGACAGAGAAGATCGTCGCGTAGACCTCCGGCCCGTTCATGTCCCCGGTGATCGGTCCGCCGGAATGACCCAGCGTCATCGGGTCGGCGCGGGTGAGGTCGCCGCTGATCGCCTCCCAGTCATCGCCCCCGTTCGTCGTCTTCCAGAGCCGGTTCGAGGACGCGTAGAGGACGTTCGGGTCGATGGGGGAGAAGATGATGGGGAACGTCCACTGCCAGCGTTCGACCATCTCGCTCGCCGGCTCGCCCGAGTAGAACCAGGGATAGGGGTTCACCTCGCGCGACGTGCCGAGGCGGCGGTTGAAGCGGTCGATATAGCGCCCGTTGTTCGTCCCCGAGAAGAAGACGTCGAGATCCTTCGGGTCCGGCGCGATGTAGCCCGGTTCCCCACCCCCGGCGCGGTACGCGACCTCCATCGAACCTTCGGTGATGCTCGCGGGCTGGCCCCCGCCGAACCCGGGCGCCTGGCCGAAGCCGAACCGGCTCGCGTTCCAGGCCGAGGGCAGGCACAGCGTACTGTTGTCCTGCTGCGAGCCGCAGACGTGGAAGGGGACGTGGGCCGTCGTCACGCCGTGGTAGAACTGCGCGGTCGAGAACTCCTGGTCCGTCCAGTGCTGCCCCGTGTCGAAGCTGACCGCCCCGCCTCCGTCGTTCGCCACGATGAGGTGCGCGGGATCCTCCGGGCTGATCCAGAGGTCGTGGAAATCGCCGTGCGTCCCGTTGTTGATGACCTCGTACGTCTCGCCGCCGTCCGTCGAGTGGAAGAGCGAGGTGTTCTGCACGTATACGACGTCGGGATCGTGGTGGTCGGCGAACACGTGTGTGTAGTAGAAGGCCCGCTGCCGGATGCGGCGCTCATCGTTCACCAGTGCCCACGTGTCGCCGCCGTCGTCGCTGCGGAACAGTCCCCCGTCGGCGTGCTCGAACAGCGCGTACACCCGCTCCGAGTCCGCGCTCGAAACGGCCAGCCCGATCTTCCCCACGACCCCCGACTCCGGCATGCCGGGGTTTCGGGTGATCTCCGTCCACGTGTCGCCCCCGTCGGTGCTCTTGAACATCCCGCTTCCGGGACCACCGGAGGACATGGTGTACTCCTTGCGGAAGGCCTCCCACAGCGCCACGTAGATCACGTCGGGGTTGTTGCGGTCGAGGGCGATGTCCACGGCGCCCGTGCGCTCATCCCGGAAGAGGATGCGCTCCCACGTGTCGCCCCCATCCGTGCTCCGGAAGAGGCCCCGCTCCTCGCTCGGCACGCTGTATTTTCCGAACGACGCGACATAGACGATGTTCGGATCCGTGGGATGGATGCGGATATTCGCGATGGCGTCGGATTCGGAGAAGCCGACGTGCTCCCACGTCTCGCCCGCGTCCCGGCTCCGGTACACGCCGTCCCCCGGCATGATGTTGCCGCGGATGCAGGTTTCCCCCATGCCGATGAAGACGAGGTCCGGATCGGTCTCGGAGACGGCCACCGCTCCGACCGACGCCGACGTGACCTTGAAGTCGGTGACGGGGAACCAGTTCTCGCCGCCGTCCGTCGTCTTCCACAGTCCCCCGCCGGTGGCACCGAAGTAGCCCTCCAGCGGACGCCCCACGACGCCGCTCGTGGCGATCGAACGCCCGCCCCGGTCGGGACCCAGGTTCCGCCAGCGGTAGCCCGTCAGAAACGCGGAATCGAGCGTCACCGCCGCCGGGGCGACTTCCTGCGCTTCCAGCGGGCTTGAACGATCCGGACCGGCGAGTGGCATGAAGAGGGAGAGTGCCAGCAGCGAAGAGAACAGACGCGGGATGCGGTTCATGGCGTGGCTCCGGGGCGTAGTTGACGACGACGGTTGATCGCCCGCCGAAGATAGACGCCGCTTTGGGGGCAGCGGAAGGCGGCCCGTCAGCCTCCGCCGGAGCCGTTGGAGGGTTTCTTCGATCCGTCGGGAGTCGACGAAGGCGACGGGGGAGCTTCGTCGGGGTCCGGCTGCGTCTCGCCCGTCTCATCGGCGCTTCCGCACGTCACCACGATCTCCATGGGCGAGTAGATGCCTAGCGTGAGCGTCGAAACCAGCCCGTTCAGGAAGGAGATTCGTGTCTCGACGACAGCCACGCCGCCCTCGCCGCACCCTGACTCGGCGTCTACGGCGTCCGGCGCCACGAGGCCGTTGACCCAACCGTCCGCCCATTTGTCCTCGACCTTTCGAGGCCCGGGTTCGACGCCGGTCTTCACGACCGCATGGTAGCTGGCGCAGCCAGTGGACAGCGAGACGGCGATGATCGTTGCGACGAGTCGGTTCATCTTGCGGTATCTTTCCCTGCGGTTCGAGTCATGCACCCCTCAAGGGAACCCCCTCCCATCCCTCCATACACGATCCGGGGGCGAATGGGTCACCCCGGCCTTGCGGCCGACGTATGTTACCGGATGAGTACTATCGACGGCATCCGGGTGGGATACCTCGGCCCCCCGGGGACGTTCAGCGAGCAGGCGGCGCTCGACTACGATCCCGCGGCGTATCACGTCGCATTCGGAGACATCGCGAGTGTCGTCCGGGCCGCGGACGCCGGGGAAGTGGACGAGGCCATCGTCCCGCTCGAGAACAGCACGGAAGGCGCGGTCACGCTGACGACCGACCTCCTCGTCCACGGGACGGACCTCCGGATCCGCCGCGAAGTCGTGGTTCCCATCCACCACTGCCTGCTGACGGCGCGAGATGTCGACCTGGGGGAGATACGGGTCGTCTATTCGCATCCCCAGGCGATCGCCCAATGCCGAGGCTACCTCGGGCGCCACCTGCCCGGCGCCGAGCCCGTGGCCTCGCTGAGCACGGTGAGCGCGGTCCACGATATGCAGGCTGGAGGGAGGGTCGCCGCCGCCATCTCGAGCCGCCGCGCCGCGTACGTGCTCGGGGCCTCCGTCCGCGCGTCACGCATCGAGGACGTCGCCGGCAACCGCACGCGATTCGTCGTGCTGGCGCCGGAGGACGACGGGCCGACCGGGAGGGACAAGACGTCGATCTGTTTCGACTTCTCCGCCGACGGGCCCGGCACCCTCCACGGCGTGCTCGGCGAACTGGCGGACCGGCGGATCAACATGCACAAGATCGAATCGCGGCCCGCGAAGCGCAGCCTCGGACAGTACGTCTTCCTCATCGACATGGAGGGTCACCGGGACGACCCGGTCGTGGCGGAGGCGCTCGACCGCATCCGGGCCCGAGCCTCGAACTTCAAGATCCTGGGTTCCTATCCGCAGGCTTCCGACCCGGCTCCGTAGGCTCCAGCCACGAAGCGTCCCGGGCGACTATCCCGCGACCCTCGGTGGCGTTCCCAATCGCGCCAGACTCGTCCCGAGGACTCCCTCCGCGGCGGCCGCCTGCGCGAGGAGCCCGAGGTCCCCGCCGGAGGGTCCCATCAACTGCAGGCCGACGGGCATGCCCTCTCCGTCCAGCCCCACCGGAAGCGAGATCGCGCACATGTCGAGCATGCTGGCCGGGCACGTACCGGAAAGCATGGCGCGGTTGGCCTTCCGGTAGGCATCCAGCCGGGCGAGAGCCGCGAGCGGCGGCGGCGAGATCGGGAGCGTGGGCGCCGCGAGGAAATCGATCCGTTCCGCCACCAGCCGGGCGTGAAGACCGGTCGAGAGTCGGCGGCGGTGCTGGTGGGCGGCGATATACTCGAGCGCCGGCACACCGCCCGCCGCTTCGAGTCGCGTCCCGATGATCGGATCCAGCAGGGGGATCCAGTCGGGCAACTCACGTTGCAGGAATTCCACGAACTCCGGCTGGACGATGGGCCCGGAGAGGTAGCGTTCCCCCGCGTCGTCCAACTCGGAAGCGTCGACCTCGAGGACGTCCGCGCCAACGGCGCGAAGCTCTTCCAGCGCACCCTCGACCACCGCCGCGATCGTGGAATCCGTGTCCGTCCACAGACGGCAGGCGGGGATCCCGATCCTCAGCCCCGAAACACTCTCCGGGACCGGGGCGGCCGGCTCGTCCCCGGTTCGCGCGAGCGGGTCGATGGCGCGGAAGGCGTAGCGCAGGTCCTCCACGGTGTGGGCGAGCATCCCCACCGTGTCGAGCGACGTGCTGAGGGGGACGACGCCCGTGGTCGGCCAGCGGCCCGTGGTGGGACGGAGACCCACGACGCCGGTCGCCGACGCGGGGATGCGGATCGAGCCCCCGGTGTCCGTGCCGAGGGCGATCCGGGCCGACCCTTCCCACAGGCTTACGCCGGCGCCTGCGGACGAACCGCCGGGGGCCCGGTGCTCGACGGGATCCCACGGATTCACCGGCGTCCCCGTGTTGGGGTTCAGCCCGACCCCTCCGAATGCGAACTCGACGGTGTGCGTCTTGCCGGTGAACATGGCGCCCAGGCGCCGAAGCGACTTCACGAGGAAACCCTCGGGCCAGCCGGGCAGGGCGCGCTTCGTCCCGGCGCGGAGCGGGTATCCGTCGAGGGCGTAGAGGTCCTTGACGGATACCGTGATGCCGGCGAGGGGGCCCGGATCCTCGCCGCGGCGGGCGGCGGCATCGATGGCGGCGGCCTGCCGCCGCAGCGCGCCGGCGTCGAACGCAATGTACGCGTTCATGTCGCTGGCCTCGTGGCGACGGATGGCGGCGTCCGCCTCGAGTCGTGCCCCTCGGCGGCCGCCCCGCACCTCCGCCGCGACACGCCGAATGGGCCCGCGAGTCACTGGTGTCATGTCCCGAAAATACCTCGGGCTATTCGATCCGATACTTCATGCCGGCGCTCACTGCCCAGTATCCGAGCCGAGTAAAATCCAGCGTGGAGATGTAGGGCGTGACCCCGTCCGCATGCACGGGAGCGTGGCTTCGGATCGTCGTCCACTGCGCATCCACGCTGACGTCGGGAGTCTGCACCCACCGGCCCTTGAGACCGATGGAGACCTGGTCGGAGAGGGCATAATCCAAGCCGGCCAGGAGCTGGAAACCCAATCCTGTCTTGGAGATGTCCGTCGTCAACTCGCTGGCGGTTCCTGCGGCGGCGCGCTGCCAGTCGGGCGAGGCGCCCGGGTCCGTGCGCGACCCCCCGAACACCTCGAGGTAGCCCTCCGCGATCGACTTGCGTGCGAAACCGAGGTAATGGCGGTACGCGACCTGGGAGAGCCCCCCTCCCACCCCGACATAGGGCGTCAGGCGGCTTCCGGTCGGCAGCGAGTAGTAGAGGTTCGCGAAGAACTGCCGACCTCGGAACTCCGAGATATCCGCCCACGGCGGCCGGTCGGGGCTCCATTCCGTCTCCTTTCCGGTGATCGCGGAACCGGCCTGCGTACCGAGCATCAGGAACGTGTTCTGAATGATCTGGTGCCGCTGCAGCGCCTCCGCTTCGACGCTGACCGGACCGAGGGAGTAACCGACGGCGATGCTGCCGCCAAGTCCCGGTTCCGGGTCGTACGAATAAAGACCGCCGAGGTCGGTGCTGGCGAGGCAGCCGGCATCCCTGGGCGCATCGGCCAGATTTGGGTACAGCAGCCGGTCGCAACGGGTGGGGCTGTTGGGCCCGGACAGCGTCGACTCGGTATCGGCTCCCTGTACGAAGCCCACCCCCATGGACACGTAGAGCCCGCGCGAGCCCTGCGCGGAAAGGCCCGAAGCCCCGGCGAGGATGGCCGCGGCGAGGATGCCCGCAGCCGGGAATATCCGCCGCCGGGTTGATCCTGAATTCGGCATGGTCGTTCCTGCGTTCGTGTGGAATTCGTTGCGGCTCCCGGGAGGAGGCAGCCGGAATCGACCATAGTATACGTGTCGCATAGAAATTATGCAGAAACCCGCGGAGTGCGCAGGCCGTCCCGGGAGTGCGCAGGGCGGCTACCGTTCCTCGAGCACCGCAGCCGCTCGATCCACATCGTTTCCGGGCGTGCTGACGAGCGCACCCGCCACGTGCGGCCGAATCGCCTCCAATACCTCGCGGGCCACGGCGACACCCTCCCGCGCGGCCGCGTCGGCTCCCCGCTTCTGGGCTCGCTCCATTCGTTCCAGCATCTCGAGTGGCACGTCGACTCCGGGCACCTCGTGCGCGAGGAACTCCGCGTTTTCCAGCGATGACGGGGGCCACAGGCTCACGAGGAGCGGTACGCCGAAGCCCTCGATCTCGCGCCTGAAGGCGAGGAACTTTTCAGGATCGAAGATGGGCTGCGTGACGGCGAAGTCCGCGCCCGCATCGGCCTTCCAGGCGAAGCGCCGGATCTCCTCCTCCGGGTCGACGGCTCCCGGATTCACCGCAACCCCTTTCACGAAGGAGGTCGGGGCGCCGATCGAGCTTCCCCCCGGGTCGAGGCCGAGGTTGAGCTGCCGGACGACGTTCGTGAGACCGATGCTGTCGATGTCGTACACGCCGCCCGTGTCGTAGGGGCCGCCGCGCGGCGGGTCGCCGGTGCGGAGGAAGACGTTGCGCAAACCGGCCGCGGCGGCGCCGAGGAGGTCGCTCAGCATGCCGAGCATGTTGCGGTCGCGGCAGCTGTAGTGCGGGACGGTCTCCATGCCGAGTTCGCGCTCGATGACGATCGCCGCGGGGAGCGAGGCGATGCGGCTCCGGTGCGCGGGGCCGTCGACGATGTGGACGGCGTGCACGCCGGCGTCGCGGAGCCGGCCGGCTCCCGCCACCAGTTCACTCGGATCCCACCCGTGGGGCGGCGTCAACTCCACCGCCCCGACGAACTCGCCGAGCGCTAGACGGCGTCCGAGCGCCGAGCGGCCAGCGAGCGGCGGCGGCTCGGTCGCCGACCGGCCGGCGGCCTCGCTCGGAGCGGAGACCGACACGCGAGCCGGCCCGGGGCCGTCGGTCCCGAGCAGCGTCGCCGTCAGGCGTGTGTGTTCCGGCGACGTGCCGCAACACCCGCCCACGAAGCGGGCGCCCACCGCCGCCATGCGCCGGGCGTAGCGGGCCATGTACTCCGGGCTCGCGAGATAGATCTTCCGGTCCCCGATGTCGCGGGGCAGCCCCGCGTTTGGCAACGCGGACACCGGCCGCGACGTGGCCGCCACCATGCGCTCGACGCCGAGCAACATCGAGGAGGGGCCGACCGAGCAGTTGAGGCCGATGACGTCCGCCCCGGCCCGCTCCAGCGCCGCCGCCGCGGCTTCGATCGTGGAACCGTACTCCGTGTGGCCCGCGTCTCCGAACGTCATCTGCGCGAAAATCGGCGCATCTCCGGCGACCTTCCGCACCGCCCGTACCGCCTGCAGCAGCTCGTCGAGATCGGAGAACGTCTCGAGCATGAAGCCGTCGACGCCGCCTTCCGCGAGCCCGGCCACCTGCCTCCCGAAGAGGCCGGTGGCCTCGTCGACCGACGTGGGGCCCCAGGGTTCGATCCGGATGCCGAGCGGGCCGATCGCCCCGAGTACTTCGGCTCGCCCGCCGGCCGCCTGCCGGGCCAAGCGCGCTGCCATCACGTTGATCTCGTGCGCGGACGGCTCGAGCCCGAACGCCTCGAGCTTGACGGGGTTCGCGCCGAAGGTGTTGGTCTCGATGAGTTGCGCCCCGGCCCGCACGTAGTCGGCGTGGACGCCCAGCACCCGGTCGGGCTCCGTGAGGTTCAGCTCGTCGTAGCACTGGTTCACGAACACGCCGCTCTCATAGAGCACGGTCCCCATCGCGCCATCGATCAGGTGGACCCCGTCTCCCTCGATCCACTCCCGCAGCCGGTCGCTCACGACGTCGCCTCCAGCACCGGATCCCGGTCGTACCCCAGATTGGGCGAGAGGCGGCGCTCCGCCTCGGCGAGGGAGATTCCGCTGCGTGCGGCGTAGTCTTCCACCTGGTCGGGCCCAATGCGGCCGAGGCCGAAGTACCGGGCCTCCGGTCGCGCGAAGTACCACCCGGACACCGAAGCGGCGGGGTGCATGGCGTAGTTCTCCGTGAGGGCGATCCCGAGTCGACGCTCCACATCGAGCAGTTCGAACAGGAGCGCCTTCTGCGAGTGGTCGGGACACGCAGGATAGCCGGGCGCGGGGCGTATCCCGACGTA
The DNA here is from genome assembly GCA_965207805.1 of Gemmatimonadota bacterium. Classification (GTDB taxonomy): domain Bacteria; phylum Gemmatimonadota; class Gemmatimonadetes; order Palauibacterales; family Palauibacteraceae; genus Palauibacter. The sequence continues at coordinate 1,872,051 of OZ242312.1, read as the reverse complement.
GCGCTCCGCGATCCGGGCCTCGTTGTCCAGCACCTCATCCGGCGCGTATCCCCAGAGGTCGACGCGCACGATCTCGTGCAGACGCTCGGCGAGCGCCTCAGCCAGCCGGTCCGCGAGCGATTTCGCCAGCAGGCTCTGATAGTCGTCCGCCGCGGCCTCGAAACGGGCACAGAGCGCCTCCAGACCGACGCCCGCCGTCACGACGAAGGCGCCGCTCCAGTCGGTTGCGCCGGCCGTCTCCGGCAGGACGAAGTCGGCCAGACTGACGTTCGCGCCCGAGGAACGGTCCATCTGCTGCCGGAGGTGCGGCACGCGCAGCAACTCGCGGCGCCCGTCCCCCGAAGCGAAGAGGACGATGTCGTCCCCGCGCGCGTTCGCCGGATACAGCCCCGCGGTCGCACGCGCCGTCAGAGACCCGTCACGGACGATCTCGTCGAGCAGCCGGCGGGCATCGTCGTACAGCGACCGCGCGGCTTCCCCGCGCTCCGGATGATCGAGCAACTGCGGGAAGCGCCCCTTTATCTCCCAGGTCTGGAAGAACGGGGTCCAGTCGATGTAGTCGACCAGTTCCTCCAGCGGGAACGGATCGTACACGTGCACGCCGGGTTCCCGCGGCGACCGCACCGCCACCGCCGCATCGATCGCGAGCCGGTTCGCGCGGGCGCGCTCGAGCGTGGCCAGCGGGCGCCGCCTGTCCCCGAACTCGTCGCGCACGCGGCGGTATTCGGCTCGCGTCTGCTCCACGAAGGACACGCCGCCGTCGTCGCCCAGGAGTTTCCCCACGACGCCGACCGCACGCGAGGCGTCGAGCACGTGCACGGTCGCTCCGGAGTACCGTTCCTCGATCTTGACCGCAGTGTGTTTCCGCGAGGTCGTCGCGCCTCCGATCAGGAGCGGCACCTCGAATCCCTCCCGCTCCATCTCGCTCGCGACCCGGACCATCTCATCCAGGGACGGCGTGATGAGGCCACTGAGACCGATCACGTCCACGCCGCGGGTCCGGGCCTCCGAGAGGATGCGGTCGGGCGGCACCATCACGCCCAGGTCCACGGTGTCGTAGCCGTTACACTGCAGGACGACGCCGACGATGTTCTTGCCGATGTCGTGCACATCCCCCTTCACCGTCGCGAGGAGAATCGTCCCCTTCCCCTTCCGGGCCACGCCGGCCGAGGTCGCGTTTGCCGCCTTCTCCGCCTCCAGGTGGGGGACGAGGAAGGCGACGGCCCGCTTCATCACGCGCGCCGACTTCACGACCTGAGGCAGGAACATGCGGCCGCTCCCGAACAGGTCGCCGACGCGGTTCATCCCGGCCATCAGCGGCCCCTCGATGACCTCGAGCGCCTTGCCGTACAGAAGACGGGCCTCCTCCGCGTCCTCTTCGATATGCTCGACGATCCCTTCCACGAGCGCGTGCTCGAGCCGTGCCTCGACACCCTCCGCGCGCCAGGCGTCGTCCACCCGGGTCTCGATCCCCTCGTCCCGGATCCGGCCCGCAAGATCCGTCAGCCGCTCCGTTGCGTCGGGCCGGCGGGCGAGCAGGACGTCCTCCACCGCTTCGAGCAGTTCCGGGTCGATGTCGTCGTAGAGCGGAAGCCGCCCCGCGTTCACGATCCCCATGTCGAGTCCGGCCGCGATCGCGTGGTACAGGAAGGCCGTGTGCATCGCCTCCCGCACGGCGTCGTTTCCCCGATAGGAGAAGGAGATGTTGCTGATCCCTCCGCTCGTCATCGCGCCGGGGAGTTCGCCCTTGATCCGGCGGACGGCCTCGATGAAGGCGAGCCCGTACTCGTCGTGTTCCGCGATTCCCGTCCCCACGGCGAAGACGTTGGGATCGAAGATGATCTCCCCGGGACGGAAGCCGGCGCCGAGCAGGAGGCGGTAGGCGCGGGCGCAGATCTCCAGCTTGCGGTCCACCGTGTCCGCCTGCCCCCGCTCGTCGAAGGCCATGACGATGACGCCGGCCCCGTAGCGGCGGATGAGGGCTGCCTGCTCGAGAAACGCCTCCTCCCCCTCCTTGAGCGAGATCGAGTTCACGACCGCCCTCCCCTGCGTGCACTTCAGCCCCGCCTCGATGACCTCCCAGCGCGAGGAGTCGATAACGGTCGGGACGCGGGCGATGTCGGGTTCCGCCGCGATGAGATTCAGGAAGCGGGTCATCGCGGCCTCGGAGTCGAGGAGACCCTCGTCCATGTTCACGTCGAGGAGCTGCGCCCCGTTGACGACCTGATCGCGCGCGACCTCGACCGCTTCGTCGAAGTCGTCCTCCCGGATCAGACGCGCGAAGCGGGCCGAACCCGTGACGTTCGTGCGCTCGCCGATGTTCACGAACAGCGTATCGGGCCGGATCGCGAGCGGCTCGAGACCCGAGAACCGGGGCAGCCGCTCGATCGCGGGAACCGGTCGCGCCGGCACGCCCTTCATGCGCTCCGCAATCGCCCGGATGTGTTCCGGCTCCGTCCCGCAGCAGCCGCCGACGAGGTTGAGGAGCCCGCGGTCCGCGAAATTGCCCAGCAGGTCGGACATGTGGGCGGGCGTGTCGTCGTAGCCGCCGAACTCGTTCGGGAGGCCCGCATTGGGATGGCAGCCCACGGGGACGTCGGCCACGGCGGAGAGTTCCGCGACGTAGGGCTCCAGTTCCTCGGCTCCGAGCGCGCAGTTGAGACCGACGAAGAGGGGGTCCGCGTGACGGATCGAGAGCCAGAACGCCTCGACCGTCTGCCCCGACAGCGTGCGTCCCGAAAGGTCCGTGATCGTCCCCGACACGGCGATGGGGAGCGCTTCGCCAAGTTCCGCGCCGAGTTCGAGGATGCCGTAGATCGCGGCCTTCGCGTTGAGCGTGTCGAACACGGTCTCGACGAGCAGCACGTCGGCGCCGCCCTCCAGCAGCCCCTCCGCCTGGACACGGTACGCCGCGGCCAGTTCATCGAACGTGACGGCGCGAAAGGCGGGGTTCTCCACGTCCGGTGAGAGGGACGCGGTGCGGTTCGTCGGACCCAGGCTCCCGAGTACGAAGCGGGGACGGGTCGGGTCCTCGCGCGTGAAGTCGTCGGCGGCCCGGCGTGCGAGCCGCGCGGCCGCCACGTTCAGTTCGCGGATCAGCCGCCCGTTGCCGTGCTCGGGCGAGATGCCGTAGTCCGCCTGGGAGATGGCCTGGGCGTTGAAGGTGTTCGTCGTGATGAAGTCGGCCCCGGCCTCCAGGTAGCTGCGGTGCACGGACGCGATGTCGTCGGGACGGGTGAGGCACAGCACGTCGTGGTTCCCGAACAGCGGCTGGGGATGATCCGCGAGCTGACCCGCGCGGTAGGCCGCCTCATCGAGGTCCAGCCGCTGGATCATCGTTCCCGTGCCGCCATCCATCAGGAGGATGCGCCGCTCGAGCGCCTCCCGAATCTGTGCGACCCGTTGTCTTCGCCCTTCGGACACGAGGTTCACCCCAAAAAAAAGCCCGGCCGCCAAAGAATCGCGCCCGGGGCGTGGCTCTTTAGCGATTGTTTTACGTGGCTGCAATCCGCCTCAAATCACCACGTCCGGTACGCTCCGGCGGGTCAAAACTAGCGCGTACGCCACAAATGGGAAACTTTACGCGCGCACGCTTAAACAACGTGACGGCGGGATGTGTTTCGGCTGATATGGGATGCAGACATGGAGCGGGCCGCGGGGCGTTCGTCCTCGCGGCTCTCGCGATAAGCGGGGCGGGGTGGGGGCTGTCCGGGCAGCAGGCGGGACTCTCGCCGCCTGAAGGACCCGAAGCGACCGTCTTCCGGGGCGGCGTGTCTCCGGCGACCGTGGACGCGGTGCGCCGCGAGGGCGCGCTCTCGATCGACGGGCGCCTCGACGATCAGGCCTGGCAGCCGGCCCCCATCATCACCGACTTCGTCCAGGGCGTGCCCCTGGAGGGCGCGGAGCCATCCGAGGCGACCGAGGTCCGGGTCGTGTTCGACGACGACGCGATCTACGTCGCCGCCCGCATGTACGAGAGCGACCCGAGCGTAATCCGGGCGCGCCTCACCCGTCGGGATGAACGCGGCTCCTTCGATTCCTTCAAGCTCTCGCTCGATCCGAACCGGGACGGGCTGACCGGTTACGAGTTCGAGGTCAGCGCCGCCGGGGCCGAGACGGATCGGTACCTGTTCGGCGATACCCAGGAAGACACGAACTGGGACGCGATCTGGGACTCCGCCGTGCGGGTCGACGACCGGGGGTGGACCGTGGAGATGCGGATCCCGCTCTCACAGATCCGCTACGAAGCCCGCCCCGGCATGCAGACCTGGGGGATCAACTTCGAGCGCCGACGGCTCGAGACAAACGAGACGGACTACTTCGCCCTGCAGTCGCGCACGGCCCGGGGGCGGGTGAGCCAGTTCGGCACGATCGACGGACTGCAGCTCCCCCGGTCGAGCCGGAGGTTCGAGGTCCGGCCCTTCGCCGTGTCCCAGTACCACACCGCCCCGACGACCCCGGGGAACCCGCTGTTCGACGGCACCGAGATGGAGCCGCGCGGCGGCCTCGACATGAGCATGGGGATCGGCTCCGCCTTCAGCCTCGACGCGACGGTCTACCCCGACTTCGGCCAGGTCGAGGTGGACCCGGAGGTCATCAACCTCACGGCATTCGAGACCTTCTTCCCGGAGAAGCGCCCCTTCTTCGTGCGCGACGCGCAGATCTTCACCTTCGCCGGCTCGCGCGGCGGCCGCTTCGGCGGCGGCAAGGCGCTCTTCTTCAGCCGGCGGATCGGGCGGGAACCGCGAGGGTCCGGGCCCTACAACGCGGACTTTCACGCCGAGCCCCACCTGACGTCGATCCTGGGGGCGGCGAAGCTCACGGGCCGGACGCGGAGCGGTCTCTCCGTCGGAGCGCTGGCGGCAGTGACCGGACGTGAGCTGGGGCAGGCGTACTTCGCGCAGGCCGATTCGCTGGGACGGTTCGTCGCCGAACCCCAGGCCGAGCATGCGGTCGTGAGGCTGCAGCAGGACTTTCGCGGGGGCGCGAGCAAGGTCGGCGTCATCGGGACCGGGCTGAAGCGGGAACTGCCCGGGGACGGATCGTTCGATTTCCTCCCCTCGGAGGCGTTCAGCTTCGGGCTCGACTTCGAGCACCAGTGGGGGGGACGCCGCGGCCGCGACTACCGCCTGTGGGGCTTCTACTCGGGCAGCCTGGTCCAGGGGTCGAGCGAGGCGCTCGTCAGATTGCAGCGCAATCCGACGCACTATTTCCAGCGCCCGGACGCCACCTACCTGGCCGTCGACTCCACCGTCACCTCCCTGTTCGGGAGCGACTGGCGCGTGCAGCTCGAGAAGGAGGGCGAGCACTGGACGTGGGGCACCTGGGTGGGCCAGCAAACCCCCGGCTTCGAGGTCAACGACTTCGGTTTCCTCACGACGGGCGAACGGCTCGACGTGGGAGGTCGGATCGGGTACCGGGAGATCAGACCGGGCAGCCTGTTCCGCAATTACAACATCAGCCTCTTCACGTACCACAATTTCCGTCATTCTCTGCTGGAGAAGGTGCGGGGGCCGGACCACTTCCGCCGGTCCTACGACACGGGCGCCGCGTGGATGAGCGGCAGGTTCACCTTCCTCAACAACTGGGCCTTCAACCTCAACCTCTCGTATTCGCCCGAGTCCCAGTCCGACACGCAAACCCGCGGGGGTCCGCTCATGACCGAGCCCGCGGAGTTCAACGTCCGGGTGGACGCGAACACGGATCGGAGCCGGTCGTTTCACGTGTCGCCGCGTTTCTCGTACCGGGTCGCGGCGCAGGGCCGGGGACACGACTTCAACACGGGCCTGAACATCTCCTACCGGCCGCTCCCCAACTGGCGGTTCTCGCTCGGCCCGAACTACACGAACAGGCGGGACGGGGCGCAGTACGTGACTCGGTCGACGGTGCTCGACTACCGGCCGACCTACGGCACGCGATACCTGTTCGGCGATCTACAGCGGACGGGATTCTCGATGGAGACCCGGTTGAACGTGTCCTTCACGCCCGACCTGAGCCTCCAGCTCTACGCGCAGCCGCTCCTGTCGGCGGGCGACTATCTCGGCTACCGGCAGCTCGAAGCTCCCGGATCGTTCGACTTCCTCGAATACGCCGAGGGACGGGCCTACCGCTTCAACGGCGACGTCATCGGCTGCACGGACGGAACGACGTGCGCCTTCAACGGTTCGCGCTATTTTGACTTCGATGGCGACGGCACGCTGGACTACTCGACCCGCGACCGCGATTTCAACATCCGTTCGCTGCGGGGCAACGCGGTGTTCCGCTGGGAGTACCGCCCGGGGTCCGAACTCTTCCTGGTCTGGCAGCACGCCCGCCGGGAGAGCGTCCTGCTCGGCGATTTCGACCTCAACCGGGACCTCGAGGGGCTGTGGCTGGCGCCGGCGGAGAACGTCTTCATCGTCAAGGTGAGCCACTACCTCTCCATCTGACCGGTTCCTCTCCATCCGGCCGGTCCCGTCCGGCCCGGATTCTGGCGCGACCGGTGTCGCAACGGCTAACGTCCCGCCTCCCCCGCCGCGCGGAGACGAACACCTTGCCGACAAGCCCCCTGCATTTGGTCGAAGTCACGCTTCGGGAGATCGAACTCCCGCTCCGGGAGCGGTTTATCATCTCATCGGGCTGGGTCGAGAACCGCCGGATCCTCCTGCTCGAACTCCGAGACGCGAGCGGCGCCACGGCCTGGTCGGAGTGCGTGTGCGGGGAGCAGCCGAACTATTCTCCCGAGACCGTGGACACCGCGCGGCTGGCGCTGCGGCGCTGGCTCCTGCCACGGGTGCTGGGGCGGGAACTCGAGGGCCCGGAGGCGGTCAGGCCCCTCCTCGATGAAGGCGTTCAAGGGCACCCGATGGCCAAGGCGGCGATCGAGATGGGGATCTGGGGCCTGAGCGCCGAAGTGAGGGGCGTCCCCCTGTCCGAACTCGTTGGAGGGACCCGCGACCGGGTGGCGACGGGCATCTCGCTCGGCCTCCAGCCTTCGCCCGCCGCGCTCGTCGAGAAGGCGCGGCAGGCGGTCGACGAGGGCTACGGCAAGGTCAAGCTCAAGATCAGCCCGGAGAAGGACATCGAGTACGTCGGGGCGGTGCGCGAGGCGCTGGGGCCCGACCGTGACCTCGCCGTCGACGCGAACGCCGCGTACACGCTGGACGACTCGGACCGCCTCGCGGAACTCGACGCCTTCGGCCTGATCATGATCGAGCAGCCGCTGGCGGCCGGCGACCTCGTGCGCCACGCCCGGCTCCAGGAACGGCTCGCGACGCCCGTCTGCCTCGACGAATCGATCGTGGACCCGGCGTCGTGCGAGGACATGCTCGCGCTCGGCAGCGGGCGGATCGTGAACATCAAGCCGGGGCGCGTCGGCGGGTTCCGGAACTCCCGCGAGATCCACGACATCTCGGCACGGGCCGGGGTGCCGGTCTGGTGCGGGGGGATGCTCGAGAGCGGGATCGGGCGGGCGTACAACGTCGCGCTGGCTTCGATGCCGAACTTCCGGCTTCCCGGCGATCTGTCGCCGAGCGCCCGCTACTGGGAACGCGACATCGTCACCCCTGAATGGACGATGAGCGCGGACGGCTTCGTGACGGTGCCGCGCGACCGGCCGGGGCTCGGCGTGGACGTGGACATCGAGCGCGTGAAGGCGCTCACGCGGCGGAGCGAGACGATCGCCGGCGTCCGCGTTCCGGCGTGACGGAGTTTCGCGCGCTCGCGACACTCGAGGAGTGGCGTACGTGCGTTCGGCTCCAGGAGATGACGTGGGGGAAGGGGTTTTCCGACATCGTTCCCGCCTCCGTCCTCCAGGTCTCGCAGAAGATCGGCGGCTTTACGGGAGGGGCGTTCGAGGACGGACGCATGATCGGCTTCGTCTATTCCCTTCTGGGACGGTTCGACGATGTCCCATCCCACTGGTCGCACATGCTGGCCGTCGAACCGTCCGCGCGCGGGCGGGGCCTGGGCCGCGACTTGAAGCTCTTTCAGCGGGAGTCTGTCCGGTCCGACGGCATCCGGACCATCTTCTGGACGTACGACCCAATGGTCGCACGCAACGCGCACTTGAACCTGAACCGGCTCGGCGCGACGGTGCTTCGCTACGCGCCGAACATGTACGGCGCCGATACGGGGAGCCCCTTGCATGGCGGCGGCGAAACCGACCGGTTCATCGTGCGTTGGGATCTCGACGGCCCGGAGACCCGCCGGGCCCTCGATGACGGGGCCCGGCGCTCGGCCCGCCGGCTCCACGTGCCGCTTCCGGATCCGGCCTGCGTCGTGCCCCGGCCGGGAGAGCACGGCACGGCGGACGGCGGACTCCCCGGCGGCGACGAGGTGTTCGTCGAAGTTCCGGCGGATGTGGAATCGCTGCCACCCGACGGGTCGCTCGTTCGGTGGCGCGAAACGGTGCGGGACGCGTTCCTGGCCTATCTCAGGAGGGGATATGCGGTGGAGAGCCTTGTCAGAAATCCCTCGGCGAACCGGTGTTTCTATGTCCTGCGCCGGAGCGGATGACGTGAGCCCGCCGGTTTCGGCATCCCGCGGCCGCATGTGGGCGGCCGGCATCCTGGGGCTCCTCGCGCCGCTTGCTCCATCCACCGCCTCGGCCCAGAGCCCGTATTCCGTCGAGGACATCCTCTCCGCGCCCTTCGCCACGGATCTCATCGCCGCACCGGCCGGGGCCGCCTTCGCCTGGGTCCGATACGACCGGGGCGTTCGCAACCTCTGGGTCGCGGAGGGCCCGGAGTATGTGGGCCGTCGGCTCACGAACTGGACCGAGGACGATGGCCAGGATCTGTCGCAACTCCGGTTCACGCCGGACGGGCGTCAGCTCATCTTCGTGCGCGGAGGTGGGCCGAACCGGTCGGGTGAGATACCGAACCCGCGCTCCGACCGCGAACCCGCGACTCAGATGGTGTGGGTCGCGGGGCTCGACGGGACCTCGCGGCCGCTCGCCGAAGGGAGTTCCCCGACCATTGCGCCGGACGGACGCACGCTCGCCTTCCTCAACCGCGGACAGATCTTCACGCTCACGCTCGATGGCTCGGCGCCACCCGGTCCGCTGCTCCGCATCCGCGGGAGCGCGGGGTCGCTGGCGTGGTCCCCGGACGGGGGCCGGCTCGCCTTCGTCAGCAACCGCGGAGATCACGCGTTCGTCGGCGTCTTCTCGCTGGACGAGGGATCGGTCCGCTATCTCGATCCGAGCCTGGATCGCGACGGCAGCCCGACGTGGTCTCCGGACGGGACGGCCATCGCGTTCATCCGCGTCCCGAACGAGGGGGCGCAGTTGCCCTTCTCCCCGCTCCGCAGTGCCCTGCCGTGGTCGATCCGGGTGGCCGACCCCGCCACGGGTGAGGCACGCGACGTGTGGCGGGCTCTACCTGGCCGCGGGAGCGCGTTCCAGGCCATGACCGGGCCTTCGCTGATCTGGCTCGCGTCGGACCGGCTCGTATTCCCGTGGGAGCGCGAGGGCTGGCACCAGCTTTACTCGGTCCCCGTCGCGGGAGGTCCCGCCACGCACCTCACGCCGGGCGAGTTCGAGGTCGAGTCCGTGCTCCCGTCCCCCGATGGAGAATCCGTCTATTACGCCTCCAATGCGGACGACATCGATCGCCGACACATCTGGCGGGTCTCCGCCGAGGGTGAGCCCGAGGCGCTGACGTCGGGAAACGGCATCGAGTGGAACCCCGCGGTCACTCCCGACGGAGTGCTCGCATACCTGGCCGCGGACGGCCGAACGCCGGCCCACGCCGAGGTGGACGCGGGGGGCGAGCGGCGTCCTTTCGTGGACGGATTCATGCCCGATGCCTTTCCGTTCGAAAGCCTCGTGGAGCCGCAGCAGGTGACGTTCGAGTCCGAGGATGGAATCCTGATCCACGGGCAACTCTTCCTTCCGCCCGTATCGGTGGAGGGCGGACGCCATCCGGCGGCGGTCTTCTTTCACGGCGGATCGAGGCGGCAGATGCTCCTCGGCTGGCACTACATGCGGTACTACCACAACGCGTACGCGCTGAACCAATACCTGGCGAGCCGCGGCTACGTCGTCCTTTCCGTGAACTATCGCAGCGGTACCGGCTATGGGCTTGAGTTCAGGGAGGCGCTGAACTACGGCGCTCGCGGCGCCAGCGAGTACCGCGATGTCGTCGCGGCGGCCCGCTTCCTCGCGGAACGGGATGACGTGGACGAAACCCGCGTCGGGCTCTGGGGCGGCTCGTACGGCGGCTACCTCACGGCGCTCGGCCTCGCGCGGAATTCGGATCTTTTCGCTGCGGGCGTCGACATTCACGGCGTCCACGACTGGAACATGGTCATCCGGAACTTCGTGCCGTCCTACCAGCCGGAGACGCGCGAGGCCTTCGCCCGGCTCGCGTTCGAATCCTCGCCGATGGCATGGATCGACGGCTGGCGCTCGCCGGTGCTGCTGATCCACGGCGACGACGACCGCAACGTGCCGTTCTCGGAGTCGGTGGACCTCATCGAGTCGCTTCGAAGGCGGGGCGTCGAGGTCGAACAACTCGTCTTCCCCGATGAAGTCCACGGCTTCCTCCTGCACCGCAACTGGGTCACCGCGTTCGAGCGGTCCGCCGCATTCATGGACGCACACCTGCGAGGGACCCCGGCCACGGGAGGCGCGAGACCGTGACCGCCCGCATCGCGGGACAGCTCGCGCTCATCACGGGAGCGAGTTCGGGCATCGGCGAGGCCACCGCCCGCCGCCTGGCCGGCGACGGCGCGAACCTCGTGCTCTGGGCGCGCCGGGTGGAGCGGCTCGCTCGCCTCGCGGAAGAGATCGCGGCGCAGAGCGGGGTCGCCGTGGACATCGGCGTCGTCGACATCCGCGACCAGGACGCGGTCCGCAGGGAGGCGGAGCGGCTCATCGCCGCGCTCGGCGCCCCCGACATCCTCGTCAACAACGCCGGTCTCGCCGGGGGCATGGCGCTCGTTCACGATGCCGATGTCGACGACTGGGACCGGATGATCGACACGAACGTCAAGGGACTCCTCTACGTGACGCGGGCCTTCCTCCCCGCGATGGTCGAGCGCGATTCGGGGCAGGTCGTCAACATCGGAAGCATCACCGGCCGACAGGTCTATCCCCGCGGGGCCGTCTACGCCGCCACGAAGTACGCCGTGCAGGCGATCACCGAGGGGACGAACCTCGATGTCCTCGGCACGGGCGTCCGCGTGTCGGGCGTCCATCCGGGTCTCGTCGAAACCGAGTTCGCGCTCGTGCGCTTCAAGGGCGACGAGGACCGCGCGCGCGCCGTGTACGAGGGCGTGGAGCCGCTCACCGGGGCGGATGTCGCCGAGGTCGTGTCCTACGTCGTGAACGCCCCGCCCCGCATCAACCTGGCCGACGTCGTCGTGTTCGGGAAATCCCAGGGGAGCGTACACCACTTCCACCGCGACGCGGGATAACACGTCGCCGCAGCCGCCTCCTTGCATCGTTCCGATATATCGGATACTATTTCGATATATCGAGACCGGTCGGAAGCAGGAGGGATAGATGTTCACGAGCAAGGATGGATTCGGCGCCTGGGCAAACTGCTCCGGCCCGGGCGTTTTTCGTTTCGGCGGGGGACTAGGGGGCAACCGGCGCGTCGTTCGGAAGGGGGAGTTGAAGTTCGTCCTTCTCCGCCTCCTCTCCGACGAACCCATGCATGGCTACGAACTGATGCGGCGGCTGGAGGAGGAGTCCGGCGGCCTCTACACGCCGAGTCCGGGCTCCGTCTACCCTACCCTGCAGTTGCTCGAGGACCAGGGATACGTGTCGTCGACGCAGGAAGACGGGAAGCGCGTCTACCGGCTGACGTCCGCCGGCCGCGACTTCCTCCAGGAGCACCGCTCCCGCACCCGCGACATCTTCGGCCGCTTCGTCCACATGGGCGAGCGCTTCACGGGATCCGCGATGCGCGACGTGACGCGCTCGTTCATCCACCTCGCCCAGGTGAGCTTCGAGCGCGCGACGGGCGGACAGGGCGATCCCGAGACGCTCGCAAGAGTGAAGTCGATCCTGGACCGCGCGGCGCGCGAGATCGAGAGCGCGTGGCCGGAGCCCGGGGCCGCGACCTCACGGGAGGGTTGAGCGATGTTCGAGATCGTCTTCCTGGGAGGCATCGCCGCCGTCATCTACCGCAAACGCCTGCGCGCCGGCGACTGGAATCGGGGCGACTTCCACCGCATCCTCCTCGGCGTGGGTCGCGCGGTGAGCCGTGCGGTGGCGGCCGTGTTGAAAGCCTGGCCCGGTCTCCTGCGACAGTGCGCGGCCGATGTGAAGAGCCTTGTCCGTGACGTGACCGGCGTCGTCCGGGTCCGAAGGCCGCGCGCCATCCGGACCCGGCGCGCTCGCCTGGGAGCGCCCGCGGCGGATACCGCCGCGCCGACCGAGGCCGCGACGAGGGCGGAGAGCCGGATCTTCGCCCGACTCCAGCGCCGCTACGTCGCGGGCCGGATCAGCTTCTCCGAGTACGTGGAGGGAGTACGGCGTCTGCGAAGCGAAGGCGCCGCGCTTCAGGGTCTGGGCGGCACGGCCCCGCCGCGCTCGGACGGCGAGGCCGGGAGGCTGGCCGCGGAGCGCTGACCGCCCACGGCCGCCAACCCGCACTGTGCTAGTGCTTGCGGTGCCTCTCCCACGGGCTGCGCGTGAAGTAGGACTCCGTCATCTCCTTGATCTGAGGCGCGAGGAAGATCAGCGCGATCAGGTTCGGGATGATGACGATGGCGAGGAAGATGTCCCCCAGCGACCACACCACGGCGAGTGGCAGCACCGCTCCGACGAAGTGCATCGCGACGAATACGAGCTTGTACGGAATGATCGCGTTCGGCCCGAACAGGTAGTTCGCGCAACGGTCGCCGTAATAACTCCATGAGATCGCCGTCGAGATCGCGAACAGGAAGACCGAGAAGATCACGATGTAGTGGCCCCAGTCGCCGAGCGGAGACAGGCCGCGCTGGAACCCCATCTGGGTCAGGGGCGCGCCCGTCTCGTAGGCCTGTCCGTAGAGGACGGCCAGTTCCCGCCCGTCGTCGGCGATCGCGACGGCCCGCGCCGGGTCGACGGCCCCGCTGAACGGCTGCGTCTGCGCCTCATCCTCGAACAGCTGCGGCACCGAGACCTCGTGCCACGCGAGGTGCGGCTCGCTCGTCACGCCCGGCCGTCCGAGCGTGTAGCGGATCGTCCCCGTGGGCTCCGTGGGCACCGAGCTTCCGCCCTCGTCGAGCACCACGTAGCTGATGTCCCCGCCTTCGAGCTGGATCGCGGTCGGGACCTGCGAGTTCCACGCGCCGGTCATGATCACCACGAGTGCGGTCATCGTGACGATGACGATCGTGTCGATGAACGGCTCGAGCAGCGCGACGACGCCCTCGGAGACCGGTTCGTCCGTCTTCGCCGCCGCGTGCGCGATCGGCGCGGAGCCCTGCCCCGCCTCGTTCGAGAACAGCCCCCGCCGCACCCCCCACATGAGGGTGACGAGGAAGGCGCCGACGCCGGTGCCCGCCACGCCGGCGGTGGGATTGAAGGCCTCGCGGAAGATGAGCGCGAAGGTCCCCGGCACCTGGTCCAGGTTCAGGATGATGATGATCATGGCGGCGGTCACGTAGACGATCGCCATGAACGGAGCGAGGATGCTGGTCACGCGGCCGATGCGCTTGATGCCGCCCAGGATCACGAGCGCGACGATGGTCGAGGTCGTGAGGCCGGTGATCCACTTGGCGATCCCGAACTCGGCCAGCATCGCGTCCGCGACCGTATTGGCCTGGTTGGCGTTCCCTGTCATGAAGGCCGTCAGTCCCAGCATGACCGCGAAGAACGCCGCCACCGGCTTCCAGCGCGGGCCAAGTCCCTTCTCGATGTAGTACATCGGTCCGCCCGACACGGTCCCGCTGTATTTCGCCGACGACTCGTCGACCTCGCGGTATTGCTGCGCCAGCGTGACCTCGCTGTACTTCGTCGCCATGCCGAGGAAGGCGGTCATCCACATCCAGAAGAGCGCCCCCGGACCCCCGAGGTGAATGGCGATCGCGGCGCCGGCGATGTTCCCGATGCCCACCGTGGCGCTGAGCGCGGTAGTCAGCGCCTGGAAGTGCGACACGTCGCCCGGATCGTTCGGGTCGTCGTATCGGCCCGTGGCCACGGCGACGCCATGCGCGAACTTGCGGATCTGCGGCAGGCCGAGCCGGAGGGTGAGGTAGGTCCCGATGCCGAGGAGGAGCAGCACCTGCAGCGTCAGCCGCTCTCCCCCGATCGTGATTCCGAACTGCGCGATGTTCCGGTCGACCCAGTCGACGATTGTGGCGAAGTCCATGCGTTGTCCCCGTTAGCGACGAGTGTGCCGGTGTCGTGAGAGGCCGGCTGAGTTTGGCCCCCAGCCGCTGACGCTGCAACGGGTGGCCGTCGCGGAGTGCGCCGACGCGGGTCCGGGCACGGGGCGCTCGCGGGTGTGTCCCGCACGGCCCGGTGCGGTAACTTCGTTCGCGCTTCGGGATACGGCACCAGGGCCCCGCTGCGCTCCGACCTTCGGCAGCGACGAGAACCCCCGCAGAAGCAAGGAGACAAGGACGGACGTGGGTCCAGACGACAGAATCCCCGACCGCCTCGGACGGCTGTGGGAACTCGCGAACGACCTCGCGTGGACGTGGAACCCGGAGGCCCCGGCCCTCTTCCGGGCCATCGATCCGCCGCTCTGGCGCCGCACGCGGCACAACCCCGTGGCGCTGTTGCGAACCGTCGGGGACGCGCGATTGCATGAACTGGCCGCTGACGACGGCTTCCTGCGCCGGTACGACGCGGCGTGTCACGCGCTGGACAGGCAGCGGGGCGGCGGTGCGGGCCCGGCGTCCACCTGGTTCGTCCGGAGCTACCCGGAGTTCGCCGAGAGCCCCGTGGCGTACTTCTGCGCGGAATTCGCGTTGCACGAGTCCATCCCCATCTACTCCGGGGGCCTCGGCGTGCTCGCAGGGGATCATCTCAAGGCGGCGGCGGAACTGGGGGTCCCCCTCGTCGGCGTCGGGCTGATGTATGCGCACGGTTACTTCGATCAGACCCTGGGGTCTGACGGCTGGCAGGAAGATGCGGACGACCCGCTCGACCCCGACCTGACGCCGCTGGCGCGGCTGCGGGGCGCGGATGGCGTCCCGTGGCTCGCTTCGATCCGCGGCGGGGGGCGCCGCATCCGTATCGGGGTCTGGAGGCTTCGCGTCGGTCGCGTCTCGCTGTACCTCCTCGACACGGACCTCGAGGAGAACGACCCCGCGGACCGGGGCCTCTCCCACCAACTCTACGCGGGCGGCGCGGACCACCGGCTGCGGCAGGAGGCGATCCTCGGCGCCGGCGGCGTGCGGGTGCTCGCCGCGCTCGGGATCGAACCCGGGGCATGGCACGCGAACGAGGGACACGCGGCGTTCATGATGGTGGAGCGCGTGCGCCGACTGATGCGGGACGGCCGGTCCTTCGGGGACGCGGTATCCCGGGTCCGCGCGTCGACGGTTTTCACCACCCATACGCCCGTCTCCGCGGGTCACGACGTGTTCTCCCACGCGCAGATGCGGGAATGGATCGGCGAGACGTTCTGGGAAGAGATTCCTCACCGCGACGAGTTGCTGGGACTCGGTCTCCATCCGGACGACGAGGCGCAGGACCGGTTCCACATGACGGCGGCGGCGATCCGGCTGTCGCGGCGAGTCAACGGCGTTTCCGCGCGACACGGGCGCGTGAGCCGGGAGATCTGGCGCGGCCTCTGGGAGGACCGGGCGGTCGGAGAGGTACCGATCGGGCACGTGACGAACGGGGTCCACCTCGCCACGTGGATGAGCGACGACATCGCCCACCTCCTGGATGAGTGGTTGCCCAGCGAGTGGCGGCACTGTCCGGGCGACGAAGCCATGTGGCGCGCGGTGCGCGACGTTCCCGCCGAGGCGCTGTGGCGAGTGCGACGCGGGCTCAAACTCCGGCTCCTCGATTTGATGCGCGACGAGGCGCGACGCAGGTGGCGCGGCCACTGGCCGGAATCGGCGCACCTCGCCGGAGCCGGCACGCTGATGAGCCCCGAGCCGCTCACGATCGGATTCGCGCGGCGTTTCGCCACCTACAAGCGCGCGGACCTCATCTTCCGCGACCGCGACCGCCTCCTCGCGCTGCTCTCGGACCCCGCCCGGCCCGTGCAGGTGATCTTTGCCGGGAAGGCGCATCCGCGGGACGACGACGGCAAGCGCGTTCTCCAGCGCGTGTACGAGCATACCCGCGATCCGGAGTTCGAGGGGAGAATCGCCTTCCTCGAGAACTACGGACTCCATGCGGCGCATGGTCTCGTCGAGGGCGTCGATCTGTGGCTCAACCTCCCCCGGATCCCGCTGGAAGCGAGCGGGACGAGCGGGATGAAGGCCGCCCTCAACGGCGTTCCGCAGCTCGCGACGGCGGACGGCTGGTGGGAGGAGGGGTTCGAGGGAGACAACGGGTGGATCATCCCGCCCGCGTCCGCCACGGCGAGCGAGGAAGAGGTGGACGAGCACGACGCCGAGCACCTCTTCCGGCTCCTGGAGGACGACGTCGTCCCCCTCTACTACGATCGGCCCGGCGCAGGCTCGGGGGATGACGCTCCCGCGGGCTGGCTTGCACATGCGCGGCGCGCGATCGAGGTGGCCGGTGCGCGATTCACGGCAGGCCGCATGGTGCGGGATTACGCACGGGACTTCTACGCCCCGTCGCTGCGTGGGGACGCCTGACGCGACCCCGGGAGCCCCGCGGCCGCTAGGGAGCGGGGAGCAGTTCGTCGAGGTAGCGGAGGAGCATGTTGCGCCACGTGGGCCAGTCGTGGTGCCACTCCTCGCCCCAGTCATCCATCCTGTTCGGCACGCCCTTCCGCCCGAGGAGCGAGGCCGCACGCCAGGATTCGCCGATGTCCTCCGCCCGCCCGCGGCCGGAGGCGAGGAGGACGAAGCGCTGACGCAGCCGGTCGAGCGTCTCCCCCGCGAGCTGTGGCAGGTGGTGCACGGGCGAGGCGCGGTGGAAGTCTTCCGTCGCTCTCGCTTCGACCCCCGTCTCGTGTTTCAGAAAGCGCTGGAGATCGTACGTGCCGCTCATGCACACGGCGTGCGAGAAGGCGTCGGGAAACCGGCACAGCATGGCGAGCGCGTTGAACGCTCCGATGGAGGAGCCCGCGACGATAATCTCGATCCCGGGATCGTTGCAGTCCTCCCGGATCATGGGGACGAACTCGCGGTAGACGAACTCCTGAAACCCGTTGAGCACGGCCATGCGGTGTTCGGGAGTCCCCTCCCGTCCGAGCATGACGCGGCCCGCCACGCTGTCGCACGAATAGACTTTGATCCGGCCGTCCGTCAGGTAGTCCGCCACCGTGTCGATGACGAGGAAGCGCTCGATCTCCTCCGCATCTCCTCCGGCGGTGGGGAACATGAGGAAGGGCACGCCGACCTCGCCCCAGCGCGTGACGTTGACCTCCTGGCCGAGGCGATGCGACCACCAGCTGGTATGGAGTTTCATGAGGCGAGAATCGGCACGGCGCCGGGGGGTTCCTCACGGCGGGCCGCCTGTATGCGGTCGAAGAAGAGCGCGGTGAACTCCTCGATCTCGTGGTCGGGGTAGAGCGAGGCCACCTTCGCGCGCACCGCGTCATGGGCCGCCTCGCTGCCGAAGAAGTCGTCGGCCACTTCGTCCAGTTCCGCGAGATGCGTCTCGCAGAACTCCACGAAGCGGTCGGTCTCGAACCTCGCCTCCGCGATCTCGGCGCAGGCTCGAACCCGGTCGCCCACCGACATCCCGGGATGGCACGCATCGAAAAACGGCTGCCAGTCGAGGTTGATGCGCATTCTGCGCCGCGTCGCCGCGCAGAAGAGGGACCAGCGGAGATTCGCCTTGATGAGCCACGGGAAGTGGTAGTGGAGCGACGTGACCTGCGAGTCCGGACAGGGGTTCGCGAAGTCGATCGGCATCCATCGGCCGCCGCTGCGAAGCACCTCGCACGAGTTGAAGTCCCACCCGAAGAACGCGTTGATCGTGAGCGTCGTGTCCCGGATCGCGCCGGCATCCGCCGGCTCCAGGCGGTCGCGTTCCACGGTGTAGCGGTCGTGGGCGGGGGCGCCGGGGTCGTAGAGGACGGCACGGGTCTGGGGCCCCAGCCCGATGCAGCGAACGAAACGGTCGTGCTCCACCCCCTGCTGGAGGTGCATGACGAACTTGCCGCTCTCGTCGTAGGCGGCGCCGAGCGCCTCGTCGTCCCCGATCCGCGACACGCCGCGCCAGCCACCCCCGTCGTAGGGCTTCATGAAGACGGGATAGCCGAGGTCGCGCGCCACGGCGGGAAGATCGAAGAGCCGCGCGTAGCGTTTCAGGGTGACCGCCAGATCGTCCTGCGGGTCGTAGGATTTGGGCGGGATGAGCCACGTCCGCGGAACGGGGAGACCCAGCCGCATCATCGCGCAGTAGGTGGAGTGCTTCTCCATCGACTGGACGCTCCACGGATTGTTGAACACGTAGAGCCCGTCCATGATCACGGACTTCTTGATCCACTCCCGCGTCGGGAAGTACCAGTGCGTGAGGCGGTCGATGACGACGTCGTACTTCCTCTTCTGCTGAAGGTCGAAGGGCTCGATCGTGACGTCCTCGAGATGGAACCGGATCGTGCCGTCGGACGAGGGGATCCGGAGCTTCAGCCGTTCGAGAATCGCACGGTAGGCAATGGGCCAGCAGAGGTCCGCGCCGAGCGAGAGGCCGATGCGGCGCGTGACCCCGCCCGCAGACGTCGCCGCGGACGTCATTCGTAGACCATCCACAGCGGACCCGGGAAGAGCCACGACAGGCCCTCGCGCAGGCGGTCGCGCCAGTTTTCCCAGTTGTGGCCGTCGCGCGACTCGACGAAGCGCACGTCCGCGCCGCCGCGGCGGAGGACCGGGATCAGGGCTCGATTCTCCGAGACGAGCGGTTCGTACACGCCCACGGAGACGAACGCCTTCTCGGCAATGGCGGTCGGCGCGGCCCGGTAGGCGTTCATCATGTCGACGATGCGGTCGAACACGGGGCCACTCTCGTTGGCGCCGATGTCCGTGAAGAGGAAAGAGCCCGACTGAAGCAGCACGCGGCCGAAGCAACCGGGGTATGCGAGCGCGGCGTGGAAGGAGGCGACGGCGCCCAGACTCGCGCCCATGAGCCCGCGCGACTCGGTATCCGGGAGGAGCGGATAGTCGCGCTCGAGGCGCGGGAGCAACTCCTCGGCGACGAACCGCGCGTGCGCCGGGTCCGCCGAGTATTCCGACAGCCGGTCGCCAGGGTGCAGAAGGGCGACGATCATCCGGGGGATCTCGAAGCGATCGATCAGTCGGTCGAGCACGTGCCGCAGGCCGGCGTACTCGACGTAGTCTCGGCCGTCGTGCACGATGAGCAGTGGGTAGCGCCGGTTGGCGCGGAATTCGGCCGGACGGTACACCGTCACGTGCCGGGCGGATTCGAGCGCCTCGCTCTCGACCGCGAGTTCCTCCATCACGCCGCACCGGACCTCCTCGCTCTCACGGGCCCAGTCGGGGATCTCGTAGCCCCGCGCCTGCACGACGGAGTTCGCGCCGAACGGATCGCGGGCGCGCTGGGGGTTAAGGGGGTCTTCGATCCACTCCGCGCGGCCGTGGACGAGCACTTCGATCTTGTATTCCACGCGGGACTCGTCGGGGAGTTCGAGCGTGTAGCACCAGAGATCCGTTCCGTCCACGCGGCGGAAGGGCGCCGAGGTCTGGAGTCCGTGCACCCAGTGTCGGAGCCGCACGGCGTCGGCACGGCCCCGATACACGAACGTGTAGAGGGGCGGCTCGGCGAGCGGGAATTCGTTCGCATCGAGGAACGCGTCCACCGCGTCCACGCCGCCGGAGTCGGACGCGAGCCGCTCCTCGAGCGCCGCGATCGCGGGTGAACGCGGCATGGACGGTTCCTGCCGGTGGGCCTGGGCGTGGGGATCGAATTGCATGGATCGGACTATGCCGCCGTACGGAAGGGGACCCGGCGGCCCGCCGCATCGAGGCGCTCGACGCCACCTCCGCCCCGCCAGCCATCCCCGGCCCGGTCGATTCGGCGGCCTGCGTCGAGGAGGACGCAGGAGGCGGGAGAAAAGCGGGCCGCAAGCCGCGCTCCACGCGTTCGATCGTCCAGCGCGAGACGTGCGGAAGCGTGAGGCAGCGCGACGAGTCCTTCGGCGATGCCGAGCCCGGCGTCGAAGACCTCGGGATGGCCCTCGCCCCACGGCGGCCGATCGTGAAAGAGCACGACGCGCTCCGTCAACACCATGGCGCCGGCCGACCGGCCGATGACGGTGCGTCCGTCCAGGAGCTTGCGCCCCCCGAACAGGCGCAGACGGCTCAACAGATTCGCGACGTGCCCGCCCTCCAGCACGATCGCCTCCGCGCCCTCGAGCCGCGCGTTCACCTCACGCCGTTGCCGTCGCGCGGCGTCGCGCTCGGGGGGTGTCATGCGGTGCTCGAACTCCGACCGGATCTCGATCACGCGGTCCAGGTGCCGCGCATCGAGGCGCCGAATGGCCTCGAGGGCTTCGCCGCGTTCGGCCCGGAGCACCGATTCATCCCCCTGTAGTTCGGCCAGCCGCCGGTGTGCCTCGATGAGACCGTGGAGGCGCAGATTGTAGGCGCGACGCAGCGCCTCGAGCCGGCCCCGGGTCTCGCGGTGCGCGCGCGCGAGTTCCGCGTCCGCCTCGGCGATCCGGTCGGAGCGCCGGTAGAGTTCGAGATCCACGATGCGGTCCGCGAGGCGGGGATCGATGAGTCCTTCGTTCGCCTCGCGGTCCCGCCACCCGGCCGTGATGGCCGCGATGCGCGCGCCCGGCGACAACGCGCCCGCCGCCTCCAGTTCCCGCACCACGTCCCGGAGCGCGAGGCCGCCCCCGCGCGGACCCAGAAGAACGAGCGGCGACCGGGACCCGGCGTCGGCGGCGGCCCGACGCCTTCTCGACACCCTCATGCGGCGCGCACTCTCACCCAGCGTCCGACCGCGTCGAGCATTCGACGCAGTTCGTCGTAGTCCGGGTGACGCAGCCGGAGCCAGGCGTTCGCCATGTATCCGGCTTCCACCGGCTGGGTGTGCGTACCGGGCGACGGCAGGTGCATATCGATGATCCACTCCCCGAAGCGGGCTTCCACCTTATCCAGACCTTCATACCCCTCGATGCGCCCGTCGTTTTCGGGCCGCAGCGTCACGATCCCCGCCGAGTACCGGCGCGACGCATCCCGCAGTTTCCGACCGTGCACGATGCAGGCCGCCCACTCGCGGTACACATCCATTTCGTTCGCCGCGCCGTACAGATCCCAGGCCCGCACTCCGGGCGGGCGACAACCGATCTCGGAGAACTTGAGTCCCTTCTCTCCGAAGAACCATTCCATGTGGGTGGCGGAGGTCCCGATCTCGAGCGCATCGATGACCCGCCGTCCGAGTTCCCGGACTTCCGCATAGGCGTCGGCCGTATCGATCCGGTTCGTGGCGATGAACTGGGGCGACACCTCCCGCGTCCGCATGGCCTCGAGCACGTTCGGGTAGTAGTGGGTCATGAAATCGTGGACCACCACGCCGCCCACCGTCAGCGTGTCGTAGAAGGCCTCGTGTCCGTCCACGAACTCCTCGACGGCGACTTCGGCGCCGCGCCCGACGCCGAGGCGCGGGAGCAGGGCCGCGAGTTGCGCCTCATCATCGACGCGATACGTGCCCGAGGCGCCGGCCCCGGCGCGAGGCTTGACGATAAGCGGATAACCGACCCTGCGGCCGAAACCCGCGATCTCTTCCGTGTCGCCTCCCCCCATGGACTGGGCGGTCGCGATCCCCGCGGTGCGAAGGGCATCCTTCATCGCCGGCTTGTCGCGGCACAGGTGCGCGGTCCTCACGGACGTCCCGGCCAGTCCCGCGGCTTCCCGCACGCGGGCAACCGGGAGGATGTGCGCTTCGACCGTGGCCTCGAGGCGATCCACGGGCCGCCGCCGGTGGATCTCGTGGAGCGCGTGCGCGAGCGCGCGCTCGTCGCACACGGAGCCGACCTGCTCGTAGCGGGTGAGCCACCGGCGCAGGTCGGAGCCGAGCGCTTCCGGCGGGGCTTCGCCCACCGCGGACACCTCCGCGCCGACTTCGTGCAGGCCGCGCACGAAGTCCTTCTGGTTTCCGGGAAACAGGGGTTCGACGAATACGACGTGCATTACTTCGCCAGCGACTCGTGGGAAAAACTTCACTTTGGGGGCCCGACATAGTACAGTCCCTGCGCTCGAACGCCAGCCCGTCCGGCGGCGGCCGTCCGGCGCGCCGCGGCAACCTGGAAGATCCATGCCCAACGTCGCATTCGTCGCCCCGTTCTATCTCCCTACCACGCTGCGTTTTCTGGAGGCCGCCGCGGGGCTCGCCGGCGTGCGCCTCGGGGTCGTGACGCAGGAACCGCTCGAGCGAACGCCCGCCTCCCTGCGGCGGAGCCTCGCGGCGCACGTCCGGGTCGAGGACGCGCTGTCGGCGGAGGGCATCCACGTCGGGCTGCGGAGACTCTCCGCCGAACTCGGGGGGATCGACCGTCTGCTGGGCGCGCTCGAGGAGCTTCAGGTGCCGCTCGGAGAACTGCGTCATGCGCTCGGCATCCCGGGGATGGGCGCGGGAGCCGCGAACAACTTCCGCGACAAGTCCCGCATGAAGGACGTGCTCCGAGCGCATGGCCTGCCCTGCGCCCGGCATGCGCTGGTCCGCGACGGTGACGAGGCGAGGGCCTTCTCGGATGCGACGGGCTTCCCGCTGATCGTGAAGCCGCCGGCCGGTTCCGGCGCCCGCGGCACGTTCCGCGTCGAAACGGCGGAGCAGTTGCGCGCGGCGATCGCGATGTCGCGGCCGAGCGCCGAACGGCCGACGCTCGTCGAGGAGTTCGTCGTGGGCGAAGAGCATTCCTTCGACGCGGTCTCGATCGGCGGCCGCCTCGTCTGGCATTCGATCAACCACTACCTGCCTTCGCCGCTCGAGGTGCTGCGCGAGCCGTGGATCCAGTGGTGTGTCCTCCTTCCGCGGGAAGTCGATTCGCCCCGGTACGCGGAGATCCGGCGCGTCGCCGGACCGGCGCTCGATGCGCTCGGGATGGAGACGGGGCTGAGCCACATGGAGTGGTTCCGGCGGCCCGACGGCTCGGTGGCGATCTCCGAAGTCGGGGCCCGACCGCCGGGCGCCCAGTTCGTCACGCTGATCTCGCAGGCGCACGACTTCGACCTCTACCGGGCCTGGGCCCACCTCCTGGTCTTCGACGAATTCGATCCTCCGCCCCGCCCCTACGCGGCCGGCGCGGCCTACCTCCGGGGACAGGGCCGGGGCTCCGTGCGACGGGTGGCCGGCATCGAGGAGATCGCGAAAGACCTTGGGCCGCTCTGCGTGGAGTGGCGCCTCCCCCGCGCGGGACAGGCGCAGAGCGCGTCCTACGAGGGAGAGGGCTACATCATCGTCCGCCACCCGCGCACCGAGGTCGTCGAGGAGGCGCTGGGGCGGATCATCACCCGCGTACGGGTGGAACTCGCCACGTAACGGAACAACTCAACGGAACCATGAACGTATTGATGATTTCGCCGGGCTACCCGGCCGAGATGACGTATTTCACGCGCGGGCTCGCGGAAGTGGGCGCGACGGTCATCGGCCTCGCCGATCAGCCGGCGGCCGCGCTGCCCGAGGTCGCGCGGACGAGCGTGTCCAACCATCTGCAGGTCAGATCGCTTGCGGATGAGGCGGACGTGATGCGGCAGGTCGCCGCGCTCGCCGCGAGAACCCGGATCGACCGCGTGGAGTGTCTGTGGGAACCCTTCATGATCCTCGCGGCGCGGCTGCGGGAGATGCTGGAGCTGCCGGGGCCGACCGTCGAGCAGACGCTCCCCTTCCGCGACAAGGAAGTGATGAAGGACGTCCTCGACGGCGCCGGGATCCGGACGCCGCGTCACGGGAGGGCCACGAGCAGCGCCGAGTGCCGCGAGGTCGCGGAGCGCGTGGGCTTCCCGCTCATCGTGAAGCCCGTCGCCGGCGCCGGTTCCGCCGACACCCACCGGGTCGATTCGGCGCGGGACCTGGAGCGGATCCTCCCCGCCCTTCGGCACGTCCCCCAGGTCACGGTCGAGGAGTTCATCGAGGGCGAGGACATGACCTTCGACACGGTCACGGTCGGAGGCGTCGTCGCGCACCACAACATTTGCCGCTACTGGCCCCGCGCGCTCGAGTCGAAGACGCACGAGTGGCTCAGCCCCATCACGTATGCGCTGCGGGACGTGGAGGCGGACGACCTCGCCCCCGGACGCGAGATGGGGTTCGCCGTGCTCGCCGCGCTCGGATTCGAGACGGGCTACACGCACATGGAGTGGTACCGGACGGCGGACGGAGAGGCCGTGTTCGGCGAAATCGCCGCGAGGCCTCCCGGCGTGCGGACGGTCGACCTCATCAACTTCGCGAGCGATATCGACACCTATCGCGGGTGGGCCGAAGGCGTCGTGCACGCGACGTGGTCACAGCCGGTGGAACGGAAGTACAACGCCTGCTGGATCGTCAAGCGGGCGCGCGGACAGGGCCGGATCCAGCGCATCGAGGGACTCGGCCCGCTGCTCCAGGAGTACGGCGAGCGCGTGTGCAGCCTGGATCTGCTCCCCGTCGGGTCGCCCCGGCGGAACTGGCAGGCCACGCTCGTTTCCGACGGGATGATCTTCCTCCGACACCCGGACCTCGAGGCGCTGGAGACGATCGCCGGCGAGTTCGCGACCCGGCTGCAACTCTACGCGGCCTAGACTAGTCCCCTTCCTCCGCGGCTTCCGAGCGCGTGAGCACGAGGAAACCCAGCGGGGGGAGATCGACCGTGATGGAGGCGGGACGGCCGTGGTGGGGAACCTCCTCCGCGCGGCCGGGAATCGCGGCGCGCCCGCTCCCCCCGAACTCCGGGTTGCCGCCGTCGAGCAGGACGCGGTACGGCCCGGCCTCGGGAAGGGCGATCCGATACCGCGGCCACGCGGTGGCGGAGAAATTCGCCACGACGACGGCGGACCCCTCCCACTCCGGCCGCCAACGGACGTAGCTGAGCACGCTGCGTCGCGCGTCGTGCACGTCCAGCCACTCGAACCCCTCCGGCGAGTGGTCCAGGGCGTGCAGCGCGGGTTCGCTCGCGTAGAGACGGTTCAGCGCCCGCACCCAGCGCCGGAGCCCGCGGTGCGCCCGGTGCGCCGGATTCGATGACGCCTCCAGCAGACTCCAGTCCAGCGCACCGTCCTCGTCCCATTCCCGCCGCTCCCCGGTCTCCCCTCCCATGAAGAGGAGCTTGGCCCCGGGGTGCGTCCACATGTAGCCGAGGAGCAAGCGGAGGCCGGCGAACTTCTCGTCGTCCGTCCCCGGCATCTTATCTACGAGAGAACGCTTGAGGTGAACGACTTCATCATGCGATAGGGGAAGAAGATGCATCTCCGTGTGCGCGTAGTGAAGCGAGAACGTGAGGCGCCGGTGCAGGTGCGGCCGCCGCTCGGGCGGAGCGGCCAGTACCCGGAGTGTGTCGTTCATCCACCCCATGTTCCACTTGAAGTCGAAGCCGAGCCCGCCCTCAGCCACGGGCGTCGTCACGCCGGGCCACGCGCTGCTCTCCTCCGCGAACAGGAGGACGCCCGGAAAGTCACCGTGGACCATCTCCGAAAGCCCCTTGAGGAAGGCGATCGCGCCGAGGTTCTCCCGTCCCCCGAGTTCGTTCGGCTCCCACTCTCCCTCGTCACGGGAATAGTCGAGGTGGAGCATCGACGCCACGGCATCGACGCGCAGCCCGTCCACGTGGTAGTGCTCGATCCAGTAGCGCGCGCTCGAGAGGAGGAAGGAGACGACCTCCGACCGGCCGAAGTCGAAGGCGAGCGTGCCCCAGTCCGGATGGACGGCCCGCGATTCCTCCCCCATCTCGTAGAGGGGCGCGCCGTCGAACGTCCGCAGGCCGTGGAGGTCGGGGCCGAAGTGGCCCGGCACCCAGTCGAGCACGACGCCCAGCCCCAGGCGATGCGCCTCATCCACGAAATGCGCGAAGTCTTCCGGAGACCCATAGCGGGAAGTCGGGGCGAAGTACCCGACCGTCTGATACCCCCAGCTTCCGTCATACGGATGCTCCATGACGGGGAGGAGTTCAACGTGCGTGAACCCCAGGTCGGCGGCATAGGGCAGCAGCTCCCGGGCGAGCGCGCGATACCCCAGCCACGAGCCGTCCGCGTTCCGGCGCCAGGAACCGGGATGGACTTCGTAGATGGAGATGGGAACGTCGGGAGCCGCCCGTGCCGGGCGAGTCTCGACCCACGCCGCATCCGTCCAGTCATGCGGAGCGACCGACACGACGCGCGACGCGGTGCCAGGCCTGACTTCGGCGGAGCGGCCGAGCGGATCGGCCTTGTCCACCGCGTGGGAGAGTCCCCCCGGCGCGCCATCCGCCCCGGAACGCACCCGAAACTTGTACAGGTCTCCAGGACCGACGCCGGGGAGGAATCGTTCCCACACGCCGGCGTCGCCCACCGGGGACATGGGATGCGTCTCTCCGTCCCACGCGTTGAACGAGCCCACGACGCTGACGCCGCGGGCGCGCGGAGCCCATACGGCAAACCGCGTACCCACGTCCCCGCCGCGCTCGCACGGGTGCGCACCGAGGAGGCCGTGGAGCGCGAACTCCCGTCCCGCGCGGAACGCCTCGAAGTCGGAAGCGTTCAGCGGGAACGAAGGATCGCGCCCCGGGGTTTGGAGAGGTCCGGGCGGGCCGCTAGTTTTTTTGTGTTCGATCTGCCACCTCTGCGCTGCGTGTCCCTCCCGGACCGGGCGCGGTCCCTTGCAGCCACACCGTTCGCCACCTCGCGACGAAGTATGAGCCGCATGCCTGCAATCGCCAAGCCAGCGCCGACACGACCGCCGGACGGGATCAAGCCCCCGGAGGAACTTGCCGTCGTGCATCTCGTCGCCGAGTACTGGCCGTACGCCCGCACCGGCGGCCTCGCGGAGGCGGTGCGCGGCATCGCGACCTTCCAGGCCGCCCAGGGCACCCCTGTCACGGTCTTCATGCCGCTCTACCGATCGGTGCGCGAGGCCTTTCCCGACCTGGAGCCGATTGCGGACAGCTTCCAGGTGCGCGTGGGGCGTCGCGTGGAGGAAGTCCGGATTCTCCAGCATCCCGGCCCGCGCCGGAATCCGCGCGTGCTCTTCGTCGATCATCCCGGGTGCTTCGACCGGGACGGGATCTACGGGGAAGGCGGGTCCGACTACGGGGACAACCCGTTGCGCTTCGCCCTCTACAATCTCGCGGCGCTCCGGATTCTGCCGGAACTCGCCAACGTGCCGGTCGTCGTCCACGCGCACGACTGGCATGCGGCCCTCGCCCCCGTCTTCCTGCGAACGCGGTTCGCGGGACGCGAGGCGCACGACCGCATGGCGGCGGTCCTTTCCATTCACAACGCCGGCTACCAGGGACTGCAGGGGCCTGAAGTACTCGAGGAGATCGGGCTTCCGCGCGAACTGTTTCACTGGCGGCTCATGGAGTTCTACGGCCACGTGAACCTGCTCAAGGGGGGTCTCGTATTCGCGGACTACGCGACCACCGTGAGTCCCACGCATGCGCACGAGCTTCGCACCGCCACCGGCGGGTTCGGGCTCCACGGCTCGTTCATCGAGATGGGCGACCGTTTCATCGGAATCCTGAACGGAGTCGACCTGGAAGTCTGGAATCCCGAGACGGACGATGAGATCGCCGCGACGTTCTCGAGCACGGACCTGGCCGGGAAAGCCGTGTGCAAGCGGGCGCTGCAACAGGAGTACTCGCTGACCGAAGCGCCGCGCGAACCGCTGTACGGGATGACCGCGCGGCTCGTCGGGCAGAAGGGGCTGGACCTCCTCATCGACGGCGGGCCGCTGGAGCGGGCCGAAGGGCAGTTCATTTTTCTCGGCCAGGGAGAGGAACGGTACGAAACGGCGCTGCGCGAGTTGGCCGGGCGACATCCCGACCGCATCGCCGTGGACACCGAGTTCTCGGAACCCAAGGAGCACCGGCTCCTGGCGGGAATCGACCTTCTCCTGATGCCGTCGCTCTACGAACCCTGCGGCCTCACGCAAATGCGGGCGCAGCTTTACGGCGTGCTCCCGGTCGCCCGGCGCGTCGGGGGGCTGGCCGACACGATCGAGGATCAGGTCACGGGCTTCCTTTTCGACGGGTACACGTCGGAAGACCTCGAGGTCGCGCTCGGGCGGGCCGCCACGCTGTATGCGGGGAGTCCGGAGGCATGGAACGAGCACGCGGTCCAGGCGATGACCCGCGATTTCGGCTGGGCGACCAGTGCGGGCCGCTATCTGGACGTGTATCGGCGGGCGCTCGCCGCGCACGCTCCGAGCGACTGAACCGCTCTTCGGCCTTGGATCGCGCCACGGTTGTCCTTCACGGCCATTTCTACCAGCCGCCGCGGGAGGACCCGTGGACGGACCGGCTCCGTCGCGAGCCGAGCGCGGCCCCGTTCGAGAACTGGAACGAACGGATCGCCGCGGAATGCTACGAACCTCTGGCGGGCGCGGGGGCGTTCGACTGGTTGAGCTTCGACCTCGGCCCGACGCTCGCGCGCTGGCTCGAAGGGGAGCGCCCGGACGTCCACGAGAGCTTCGTCCGCGGGGACCGGGCGAGCCGCGAGCGGCTGGGGCACGGCAACGCGGTCGCGCAGCCCTACCACCACATCATCCTGCCGCTCGCCTCCCGCCGCGAGAAGGAGACGGAGGTGCGCTGGGGGCTGCGGGACTTCGAGCGGCGCTTCGGGCGGCGCGCCGAGGGCATGTGGCTCCCAGAGACGGCCGTCGACATCGCCTCGCTCGAGGTCCTGGCGGCGGAGGGCGTGGCCTTCACGATCCTGGCCCCGCACCAGGTCGCGGATGTCCCGGGCAGCGGCGTGGGGCGGGTCCGCCTCGGCGGGGACCGCGACATTGCGGTCTTCATCTACGACGGCGACCTCTCGCATGGCGTGGCGTTCGGGGCTCTGCTCGACGGCCGTGACGCGTGGTTCGAGGCGCTGCGGGCGGCCGCGGGCCACGGGGCTCCCTTCGTGGCGCTGGCAACGGATGGCGAGACGTTCGGACACCACCACGGGGGCGCCGACCGCGCGCTCATGCAGGTCATCGCCCGCGCTCGCGGCAGCGGAGAAGTGAAGATCGGGAACTTCGCCTCGGCGCTTGCCGCCGCCGGTGACGTGCCGTTCGTGACCCTGGAGGAGCCGACTTCCTGGAGTTGCGCCCATGGAGTGGAGCGCTGGCGCTCCGAGTGCGGGTGCCGGATGGCGCCTCACCTCGATTCGCGGCAGCACTGGCGGAGGCCGCTTCGGGAGGCGCTCGAGGCGCTTGCCGCCGGACTCGACGAGGCTTTCGCGCTCCTCGCGCCGGGGCGGCTGTCGGAACCCCGGCAGGCGCTGGCGGCCCTGGGAGACGTCCTCGGCGACCCCTCGGGGCTGGAGGATTTCGCGGCCCGAGTCGCCGGAGGGACCGACCGCGGGGAACACCGGGACGAAGCGCTGTCCCTCCTCGAACTCGCCCGCGATCGGGCCGCGATGTTCACCTCGTGTGCCTGGTTCTTCGACGATGTGGCGGGGATCGAGGCCACGCAGGTGCTCGGTTACGCCGCGCACGCGCTCGACCGCCTGCGCCGGCTCGCACCGGAGCGCGCAGGGGCGCTGGAGACCGCCTTCGTCGCGGACCTCGCGAAGGCGCCGGCGAACGACGCCGACCTCGGGAACGCGGCGATCGCTTACGAGCGCGAGTTCAAATCGAGCGCCGACGCCCCCGCCCGAGCAGACGCGTGAGCCGGAACCCGCTCCGTTTTTCGTTCGCGATTCACCTCCATCAGCCGGTGGGGAACTTCGACCATGTGTTCGAAGATCACCTGACGGCGGTGTACCGGCCGCTCCTCGACGCGATCCACCGGCACGCGGCCTACCCGGTCTCGCTTCACCTCTCCGGCCCCCTCCTCGACTGGATCGAGCGCCATGCACCCGACTTCCTCGACGACCTCGGGACGCGGGCGGCGCACGGCCACATCGAGCTCCTCGCCTCCGGACGCTACGAGCCCATCCTCGCGGCGCTCCCGTCGGTGGACCGCCTGGAACAGGTCGAATGGATGCGGGCGGATCTTCGCGGCCGGTTCGGGATCGAGACCACCGGCCTCTGGCTCACGGAGCGCGTATGGGAACCCGATCTCGCCGCGGATCTGGCGCGCGCGGGCATCGAATACACGCTCCTCGACGACCGTCATTTCCTCGCCTGCGGACTCGGGCGCGAGGAACTGGACGGCGTCTTCACGACAGAGAGCGGCGGTGAGCGGATCCGGCTCCTTCCGATCGACGAACGGCTTCGGTACCTGATCCCGTTCCGGCCCGTGGAGGAGATCGTGGACTTCTTCGCCGACCGGCGCCGAGCGGGACGCGGTCAACTCGTTCTCGGTGACGACGGCGAGAAATTCGGTGGCTGGCCGGACACCCGCGACTGGGTGTACGGCGGCTGGCTGGACGCGTTCCTCGAGGCGCTGAACGCGGGCCGCGGGCGGGGCGAACTGGAGTTGGTCACGACCCGCGAGGCGGCCTCCGGACCGAGCCGCGGGCTCATCTATCCCGCGGCAGGGGCATACCGCGAGATGGAGGAATGGACGCTCCCGCGTCCGGCCGCCCGGCGCCTGGAGCGGCTTGTCGTCACGGCGTCCGGCGGAGAAGGCGACGATCCGCTGATCCGCGGCGGACACTGGAAGGGATTCCTGCGTCGATACCCCGAGTCGAATCGCATGCACAAGACGGCGCTCCGACTCTCCGCGATCTCGCGGGATCGCGGAGACGCCGCCCGGACCCGCCGTGCCATCGCGCGGGCGCAGTGCAACGACGCGTATTGGCACGGCGTGTTCGGCGGGGTCTACCTTCCCCACCTGCGCCGGGCGGTCTGGCGCGAACTCGCCGCCGCCGAACAGCAGCTGCGCGAGGAAGAAGACATCGCGTGCGAGATTCTCGACTTCGACCTGGACGGCCATGACGAGATCTGGATCCATTCGGCCCGGAGTTCCGTCGTGATCAGCCCCGCACGCGGCGGCGCGACCGAGATTCTCACGGTCTTCCGGGACGGCGTGAACTACGTCGACGTCCTCTCCCGCCGCCTCGAGGCCTACCACAGGGATCCAACGGAATCCGGCGTGACGCGAGAGAGAGACGGAAGCGTGACCCCTCGGGCGCGAAACCGGAACCATGGCATCGCCTCGGTCCACAACCGCGAATCCGAAGCGCCGATCGCACCCGCGCCGGACCGCGTCCCTCTGGCCCTGCTGCAGGAGGCCGCCCTCGCACCGCCCAACGGCCCGGACTTGGGGGAATGGTCCGTCATCGTGGATTGGCGGCCCCACCCGTTCCGGCTCGCCGGCGTGCCGGGTCTCAAGCCCGGCGCCGAGTCCGGCCGGATCCGTCTCCGCCTCGAGTCCGAACCGGGTCTCCCCCGCCTCGACAAGACGCTCGACATTCACGGCGATGGCAGGATCGAAGCGACGCTCGACTGGAGCGCGGCCGGCCTTCCCGCGGACAGCCGGGTCGTCACCCGCCTGCCGCTCGCGCACCCAATGAGGGTCGAAGCCAGGGCGTCCGGGGGCGAGTCGCACGAGTCGCGCACACGGATCGGGACGCTGGCCCGGTCCGAACGTGGCTTCGAGGAAATCGACCAGGGGGAACTCGTCGAAATCGCGTGGCCGGCCGCAGTCGGCCGGGCGCACGTCAGCCTGGCGCCCGCAGCAGCCCCCAGCGGCGCCGGAGGTCCGCAATGAAGCGGGGGCGACGACTCGATCCGCAGCGGTTCGTCCTCCTGGCCGTCATGGCCGCCGCCTGCGGAGAAGCCGATACCGCCGCGCCGACCGAGACGGGTCCGGCATCCATCGTGGTCCTCGCGGGCGCGGATCAGCGCGGAGTGCCCGCGCGCCCCCCCGCCGAAGCCATCGCGGTTCGGGTTCTCGACGCCGAGGGACGTCCGGTCGGTGGCAGCGTCGTCACCTTCCGGCCGGAGCCCGGCCACGGGAGCACGGATCCGGTTTCGACCGTCGCGGACGGCGGCGGCGAGGCGACGACGACGTGGACGCTCGGGGCCACTCCCGGCGCCCAGCGTCTCGAGGTGTCAGCCGGTGGGGCGGGCGCCACCGTGCGCGCCGAGGCGATCGACCTCGATGCCGAACTCGCTGCGCTGTTCGCCCCCGCCTCGGCGGCGGAGATCGAGGCCGTGCGGGCGGACTGGGCACAACGTGACGTTTCGGCGGCGGGTGTCTCGGTAGAACTCACCGAGGAACTCGCGCTCGGCGAGTCGACCGCCACGCTGCGGATCGTCTCGCACGTCGTGGCCGGCGCCCGCCACTTCGGCGCCATCATCGTGCCGGATGGCGCCGCTCCCGAGACGCTGCCGCTGCTCATGTACTCGCACGGCGGCGACGGCGGAGTATCGGTCGACGACATCCAGATCGTGACGCTCGCCCTCGGAGAGCTGAGCCGTCGCTTCGTCTACGTGCTCCCCTCATTCCGCAGCGAGCCGCTGCGACACGGGGGCCGGAGCTGGGTGTCGGAGGGCCCCTCGGGTCACTGGGACTACGATGTCGACGACGCGCTCGCGCTTGCGAACGTCGCGTTCGAAACGACGCCGGAAGCGCGGCCGGACGCCATCCACATTGTCGGCGCCAGCCGGGGGGCCGGCGTCGCCCTGCTCGCGGGCGTGCGGGACGAGCGCGTGGATCGCATCGTCGCGTTCTTCGGGCCGACGGACTTCTTCGATGACTGGATCAGGGTCATCGCGTGGAAGACCGCGCTCGACGGCCCCTGGGACCTGCCCGGCCTCGTCCACCTCGATTCCACCGTCGTGCAGCCGCTCGTCCGGGGTACGCTGTCCTCGTCCGAGGCGCGCCTCGAACTCGTGCGTCGGTCGTCCGTCCTCTTTGCCGCCGATCTTCCCGCCGTCCAGGTGCATCACGGCACGGCGGACTTCGTCGTGCCCGTGAGCCAGGCGGAGTCGCTGGTGCGAACGATGGCGGCGCTCGGCCGCACGTCTCCCGACTTCGAGGCGTTCATCTACGAGGGAGGCGGGCACGACTTCCTCGCCCTGGCCGGAGCCATCCCCCGCGCGGTCGAGTTCATGTTGCAGGCACTGCAGCCGAAAGGAAACCCGTAAGGATGAGGACCCGGATCGCCCACACCATCGAGGTCTTCGAGGCCGCGCGTAAACCCCTGTTCACCGTGCTCGACGGGATCTCGCGCGAGGATCTCGACTGGCAGCCCGCGGACGGGATGCGCGGGATCGGGAAGATCTGCCGCCACATGTATCGCGTGGACGTCTGGTTCCTGAAGCAACTCGGCATCACGCCCGTGATCCACGAAGACGCCCCCGGGCCGGCGGAGGAGATCGCCGCGCGCATGCGTACGATCCAGGAACAGATCATCGCCGAGGTGAACGCCTGCGAGAGCGACGCGGACCTCGCGGCCGAGCGTACGTCGCCGGACGGAGAAAGGACCTTGCGGTTGGGGGCGACCGTCCTCCATATCGCCCAGCACTATCTTTACCACCTGGCGCAAATCACCTACCTGCGCCGCATCCGTGACCGCGAGTGGTCCGCGCCGCTGGACGAATGGGAGGCCGCCACCCACATCATCGAAGACCGGATTCTGGAGTAGCCGGGACCCGATCCACCGACTCCGACCGGGGAGGCCGGGATGTCCGTCATACCACAGAGACCCCTGGGGTTCGGCGAGATACTGGACGGCGCGATCCAGTTCTACCGGCGCGACTTCGGACTCTACTTCCTCATCGCCCTCGTGGGCGCCCTCCCGGGGTACGCCATGCAGCTGGCCGTCGGGACGCCCGGTACGGGCCTCGATCCCTCGGGCTCGCCGGCGGTCGGCGACCTCGGATTCGACATGGCGATCCTGCTTCCTGCGGCCGTGCTCTCGTGGGTGGGGACGCTCGCGGTCGCCGTCGCGATGTGCGCCCGGCTGGAAGGGCGTTCGACTTCGCTGGAGAGCGCGTACCGGGGAGCGCTCCGCCCCTTCCCGAGCGCGGCCGGAGGACACCTGCTCGCCCTGCTGATCGCGGTCCTCGCGGGCGGGATCGTCATGATCCCGGTCATGGTGGCGGGCGCCGCCGCGATCGCGACCCTGGGCAACTCCGTCGTGGGGCTGAGCGTCTTCGGACTTACGGTCCTCGCCGCTCTGCTCGTGACCCTGGCGATCTGGTTCCGTACCTCGTTCGCGATCTTCCCGGCCGTGCTCATGGAGGGACGGACCGCAGCGGAGGCCGTCCGCCGCTCGCTGAAACTCGGCAAGGGAGCCTGGCTCCGGATCCTTGGGGTCATGCTCGTCGCCACCATCATCCGCGATGGTCCGTCCTTCGGGATATTCGCGCTCTTCGGAGGTTTCGAGATGTTCACGTCGCCCGCGACGGCGGGCACGTTGAGTCCCGGCCTTCTGGCGGTACAGAACACCCTGGACCTGCTGATCGGATCGTTCACCAAGCCCTTCCTGGTGGCGACCCTGTTCCTGCTCTACCACGATCGGCGAGTGCGCCTGGAAGCTGCCGATCTGGAGACGGCCGCGGCCGCGATGGCGACGGACGGACGGTGACTCGACTCCCGGGTCCCACTGCGTTCCCGGCCGGGCAGGAGCCGTCGCCCGCCGCCGAACCCCTTCCGTCGCCGGACGAGATGTCCGACGCGCTGCGAGAGATCCTCGCCGGACCGGATTTCGTATCCCCTCCCTTGCCCCCGCGACAGCGGATCTTCGAATGGATCGCCAACACGCTCTCCGATGCCTGGGATTGGCTGCGTCGATTCCTGTTCGACGAGGGAGGCGGGCTCATGGAGATGCTGGCCATCCTCGTGGTCGTGGCCGCGCTCGTCGCGCTGGGGGCGGTGACTCTGCGTCATGGGCCGCAATGGGTGCACCGGGTGCGGGAGAGAGAGGATGAGGGCCCGGAGAACGTTGGCGCGCCCGCCTCGGCGCGAGAGTGGTTCGGCCTCGCCCGGACGCGCGCGCACGAAGAGGAATTCCGGCCCGCGGCGAGCGCACTTTATCAGGGTTTCCTCCTCACCCTGGACAGGAAGGGTACGGTGGCGTTCCACCCCTCGAAGACGCCCGGCGACTACGCCCTCGAGATGGAAACCGGCGCTGGCCGCCACTTCATCCGTCATTTCCAGGGGCTGTCGTTCGGTCAGGAGGCGCCCACCGCCGCAGGCTACGCGGCCCTCGAGAATCTGGCGCGGGATTCCGGCTGCCCGCTGTCCGCGTCGAGTGGGGAGCCGGACGCGTCGTGAGCAGGGTCGGCAGGTTCCGGACGGTCGCGTGGGTCGGGGCGATCGCGCTGGCAGCGGGGCTCGCCACGTACCTCGTGCGACCGGCGGGACGCACGGCGCTCGACGTGAGGCGGAGCTCCTTCCGCTCGACGCCGGACGGAGTGGCCGCGTTCGCGCGCGGGGTCGAACGATTCGGCCGACCGACCGCGCCCCGCCTCACGCCCCTGGCCGACGCCGATCCTGTCCCGGGTGCGCTCGTGCTGCTCTCGCCCGCCGTCGTACCGAGCCCTGTCGAGGTGCACGCCATTCTGGAGCGAGTGCGCCGCGGAGGCACCCTCGTGTACGCGCCGCGACTGTTTCCGGCTATCTCCAGCGCGTTGAGGATCACGCCGCTGATGGATTCCCTGGGTCTCGCGTTCCGCGTGCCGCGGTCGGGCGACCTGGAACAGCCGGAATGGGTCGCCCACTCGCTGACCGACGGCCTGCCGCCGCCGACCGCGCCGCGTCGTGCGCTCCGCCGCATGACGGCCGGCGAACTCGGGCGATCCGTCCCTCCCCTGCAAGGGCTGCTTGCCGTGGGGAGCATCGAGGGCCGGAGGTGGACCGGCGCCGGCCTCATGCCCTTCGGAGAGGGGCGGATCATCGTCCTCAGCGATGCCGCACCGCTCTCGAACGGCCGCATCGCCGACGACCCTCTGGCATTCGTCGTCATGCGGGCCGTACTCACGTACACGACGCCCGCCGACACGATCTTCTTCGCCGAGTTCCACCAGGGCATCCGCGGCTATGAGAGCACGGCGAGGCGCTGGGCGGGTTTCGTGTTCGGCACGGCCCAGGGGCGAACCCTGCTCCAGCTGCTCCTCGCCGCGTTTCTTGCGCTCGCGTGCGCGGGGCTGCGCTTCGGCGCTCCGACAACGGCCGTAGCGCCGCCGGACCGCGAACGGAGGTCGCCGCTCGAACACGTCTCCGCCCTCGGGAACCTGTACGAGAAGGCGCGCGCCCGGCGGACGGCCGCCGTCCTCCTCATGGCGCGGCTGGCCCGGAGCGTTCGGCGCCCTCCACCGAGGGACGTCTCCGAAGCCAGGGCCCTGATCCGCGAACTGGAGGCCCGACCGGGAGAGCAGCCCGCTTTGGCCCGGATCCGGCGCGGCTTGCGCGCCAATCCGGTGGACCTGACGATGGTCGCCGCCGGAATCGACGACCACCTCGGACGAAGGGCGGAGCCATGACGACGCACGACGCGGCGCTGCGTCTGCTGGGCGACATCGAGCGCGTAATCCTGGGCCAGGAAACCGTCCTCAGGCAGCTCATGATCACGCTCCTCGCCCGTGGCCATGCGCTCCTCGAGGGCGTACCGGGGACGGCCAAGACGCTGTCCGTCCGTGCCCTCGCCCGCGGGCTGGGGCTGGACTTCGGCCGCGTCCAGTTCACGCCCGATCTCATGCCCACGGATCTCGTCGGCGTCAGCGTGCTGGACGAGACGCAGCGGAACTTCCGCTACCGCCCCGGTCCCGTGTTCACCGACCTCCTCCTTGCCGACGAGGTCAACCGCGCGCCGCCCAAGACCCAGGCGGCGCTGTTGGAGGCGATGGAGGAGCGCCAGGTCACCGTCGACGGCGTCACGCGGGCTCTGCCGGCGCCGTT
Source organism: Gemmatimonadota bacterium (assembly GCA_965207805.1). GTDB lineage: Bacteria > Gemmatimonadota > Gemmatimonadetes > Palauibacterales > Palauibacteraceae > Palauibacter. Next base: position 1,835,122 of record OZ242312.1, on the reverse strand, counting down.
CACGGTCTTCGCGACCCAGAACCCCGTCGAGTACGAAGGGACCTACCCTCTCCCTGAAGCGCAGGTTGACCGCTTCCTGATGAAAGTCGTGATCGACTATCCGCCGGAGGAGGCGGAGCGGGCGATCCTCGACCGCCACGAGGAGGGGTTCCGCGCGGACGACGAGACGACGTATCCGATGGGCGAACCGCTGACGCGCGAGGCGCTCCTGGCGGCGCGCGGCGCGGTGGACGGCGTCCACGTGGACGAGAGGGTCAGGCGCTATGTGACCGGGATCGTGCGGGCGACGCGGGACGACCAGGCGTTCGCGCTCGGGGCGAGTCCCCGCGCGGGCGTGGCCCTCTTCCAGGCCGCGAGGGCGGAGGCGTTCCTCCACGGCCGGGACTTCGTCACGCCGGACGACGTGAAGTCGCTCTCGTTCCCCGTGCTTCGGCACCGCGTCGTGCTGACCGCCGAGGCGGAGGTCGAAGGACGTTCTTCCGACGATGAACTGCGGGCGCTCCTCGAAACGCTGGAGGCACCCCGATAGTCCGCATTGCCGTGGTCCCGAGCGGGCGGACTCTTTGGCTGCTGGGGCTGACCTCGTTCGTCTTCCTGCTCTCGGCGACAGGCGCCCTGGCGGCGGACGCCGTCATCCTCCTCCTGGCCTGGATCGACGGCCGGCGGACGCGGCCTCCGTCGGTCTCCCGCACGGTGCCGCGCATCGCCGCGCTCGGAGAGGTCACCGGGGTCCGCCTCGACTTGGTCAACCCGACGAGGCGTCGGCTTTCCGTCCGCCTCACGGACGACCTGGATCCCTCCCTCCGCCGCCTCGCCGGAAGCGACGGGAATGAAGCGTGGGAGGCGGGCGTGCAACTGGACATCCCCCCCGCTTCCGTCGTGCGCACCGACTACAGGGTGCGCCCGCGCACGCGCGGGTTTCTCGCCATGGGCGCGATCCACCTGCGTATCCGCTCGCCATGGGGGCTCGCCTGGCGGCGTTCCACCGTGGACGCGGCGCACGCGCTGCAGGTGCAGCCCGGGATCCGGAGCCTGCTGCGTGACCGCAGCGGCCACGCGCTTCGGCGCGGCCTCCGTACGGCCGGTTCGCGCCGCAGCCGGCAGTGGGGCGACGGCCGCGAGTTCGAGAGCCTGCGCGACTACGCCGAGGGGGACGATCCCCGCATCGTCGACTGGAAGGCGTCCGCGAAACGCCAGCGTTTCGTCGTGCGCAACTACGAGGCGGAACGGAGTCAGAACGTCGTCCTCGCGATCGACGCGGGCCGCCATATGCGCGAGCGGCTCGAGGATCGGGAACGAGTGGACTTCGCGCTGGCGGCGGGCATGATGCTCGCCAACCGAGCGCGGAGCTTCGGGGATCGCGTCGGGACCGTGGTGTTCGACGACGAGATCCGGCATCTGTCGCCGCCCCGCCGATCCGACCCCGCCGCGCTGGCCCGGATCTTCGCCGGCGTGGAGACCCGGCCCGTCGAGCCGAACTACCCGCTCGCGCTCGCCACGCTGAGCCGCACGTTCCGCAAGCGGTCGCTCGTCATCCTCTTCTGCGATGTGATCGACGAGGCCGTCTCGAAGGCGCTCGTGACCTCGCTGGCCCGGATCGGTCGGGCGCACCTCCCGCTGGCCGTCGCCATCCGCAACCCGGCGCTCGAAGCGGCCGCGACGCAGCCCGCCGCGGATGAGGCCGCGATCTTCCAGCGCGCCGCCGCGGAGGAACTCGTGCAGTCGCGCGCCACGACGCTTCAGGTCATGCGCCAGTCGGGGATCCTCGTCGTAGACACGCCGCCCGGCGACGCGCTCGTGCGTACCCTGGACAAGTACGTCGAGATCAAGGAGCGGGGGCTGCTCTGACCTCCACGTGCGGGCCGTCGTCGGAACCCCGGCCGGCGAAACCGAAGTACGCCGTGAGCAGGAGCGCGGTCGTGCCTCCGAAGGCGAATTTCGCCACGGCCGGAAGTCCGGACGGAGAATAGAACCCCTCCACGAGACCCGCCACGATCAGCAGGAGCACCGCCCCACCGACGAGCGAGAGGAAGGCGCGGCCTCGCTCCCGCAGCGCTTCCCGACGGGTGCGACGTCCGGGTACGAGGAGCGCCGACCCGAGTCCCAGCCCCGCCCCGCCGGCCAGGCAGATGGCTGTGAGTTCCATCACGCCGTGCGGGAAGACGAAGGCGAGAATGACCCCCAGAACGTCGTTGTTCGCATACAGCCCGAACGCGGCCCCGAGCAGGACGCCGTTGAAGACGAGGATGAGCACCGTGCCCGCGCCGGCTAGAAGCCCGGCCGCGAATGCGACGAAACTCACCTGCACGTTGTTCGTCACGAGGGCGGAGGACAGGGCGGGCCGCTCAGCGCCGTCGACTTCGATGTAAGAAGCGTTGATGTCCCCGCGGGCGGTATTCTCGGCTCTCGCCAGCATCCCCGCCGGCATGATCGAACGCGCAAGCGCCGGACGATCGCGGACGGCCGCGTACGAGGCCAGCATGGGTCCGACGAGCAGCAGGGCCGCGAGGAGCACCGGCCGGTGATGACGCCGCACTGCCCGCGGCAGTTCGCGGCCGATCCAGCGGCCGAGGGGGACCGCCGCCCTTCCCTTCGCGCGGTATAGGAGGTTGTGCCCGGCCCCGGCCCACCGCTCCACCGCCTCCAGCAACCCCGGCGAGGCGCCGTAGGTTCGGGCACGCGCCAAGTCCGCCGTCACGCCGCGGTACAGGCGCCCGAAGGCGCGCACCTCGGCCTCGCTGAACCGGTCCAGCCCGCCGGCGCGCCCTTTCTCCACGAGGTCCGTGTAGGCGGCCCAGGCCTCGCGCCGCTCGCGCGCCATCGCCGCGGTCTGCAGGCTCGCCCCGCCCTGGCGCGCCGCGTGTCTTGGCGCCTCGTCCGCGTGCAGCCGGACGAGGTGCGTGTCGGGAGCCGCTTCGGGGTCCAGGCTGCCCCCGCCCGCCGCCGACCGCACCGCATCCCAGACCGAGGCGGCCACCCGGCGCCGGACGTCCGGTTCCAGCCCGGCCCGGCGCACGACGTAACCCGCCACGAGCGCGAACTGTTCGACGGAGAGTCGCGGGCGGCCCGCGCGGCCGTCCGCCTGCGGCTCCTCCCCGAACATCTCCCCGCCTCCCGCGTCCCGGACGACGATCGTGCCGGCGACCAGATCGCCGAGGCGCTGCGCCCGGCGGTTGAGCAGGATCGACGCGGCCCCGGCCATTCCCGCCAACCCGGGCTGCAGATCCACAATCCGGATCAGGTTGCGGAGAACGGAGCCCTGGAAGGAGAGCGGCTCGCCGCCGTCGTGCAGCACTCGCAGCCCCAGCGCGCGTTTCCCCGGCGTGCGTCCGTCCCACACGGCTTCGAAGAAGAGGAAATATCCCCACATCGCGAAGAAGCCAACGATGTAGAGCACGGCCTGCCCGAACCCCCCCGTATACCGGAAGACGAGCGCCACGAGCAGCATGGCCGCCACGATGATGGCCAGATCGACGGCGAGCGCGGCCGCGCGCGACCCCAGGTCCGCGAGTTGGTACTCGAGTTTGACGTGCTCCGGCGTCTCCAGCGCGATTCGCCGGTGGAGTCCCGTCCGCGTGTCACGCATCATGCAACCTCGACCTGGATTCCGGATCGGTGCCGTACTTCTCGAAGAAGGCATCGGTGCCGGCCGGGAGCAGCAATCGGTCCGCGATCGCCGCGATCTCCTCCGCCTCGCGCCACGCCTGCTCCAGCACCCACAGCTCGCCCTCGAGCGCCCGCCTTTCCTGCTCCTCGTGCAGCGCCATCTCCAGCGCGAGGCGCGTCGGCTTCGGCATGTTCTTCACGTAGCCGGAAACGTCCCGCTTGTTGCGACTCAAGTTGTCCTGCGCTGCATGGGCCAGGTAGCGCTCCGGGTGACCCCTCGCTTCGATCTCGGCTACGGCGGCCTGAACGGTCCGACGCCTGCCTCCGCTCTCGTTCAGTTTCGGAAGGACCACCGAAGCGACGCGCCGGGCATCATCGCCGGCAAAGGACACCTCTCGCTCCCGCTTGCTCATCTTCACGGTGAACCCGGGCATCTCATCGGTGGGGAACATGCTGATCGTCCGAACATCCATGTGACTGAACTTCACGACTGCGCCCGGATCCATCGGGCCTTCGCTGGCCTCGCGTCCACCGACCGACGTCTTTGCCGTGGTGCCGCGATACATCCAGGCCATCCAGACCGCAACAAGGCTGATCGACGCGACCGCCGGTACGCTTGTCTGGATGAGCAAGCCGACGGCCCCTCCCGCGGGAGCCATAACGGCGTACCGCCGCATTCTACGCCGGAAGAGATCGCCGTAGCGCCAGGCGGCGAACTCGCCGCGGGGCGGCTTCCCGATGCGGACGAGTTCCAGGCCTTCGCGATGGCGCGCGAGCCCGATCTGATCCGTCGAGGCACGGAGCGGCGTGGCGCGGAAGAGGCGTTCGCACGTCTCCACGGCCTCCCAGCGTTCCTCGAGCGGCGTGAGGTTCCAGCGCCGGCACTTGCGGCACACCACCCACAGCCGCCCCCTGGCCGGGTCGAAGGCGAGCCGACGCCCCACCGGAAAGGTCTCGACGACATCGTTGGACCCCAGCGGCCTCTTGCAGAACATGCAGGTGCTGTACACGGCTCTCGTTAGGACTCGCTACGTGTCTCCCGTGAACCACCGAAGAGACGGAGCAGCTCGAGAGCGGCGAACTGGATGCCCCAGCCGGTGAGGACACATCCCGCGAAGTTTCCGATAAACGCACCCTCGAGAGCCCTCGGTATCCAGAACCAAACGGAGAACACTACGGATCCCACCAACGCGACCCAAAAGATGAGTATCCCGCGCTTCGTCAGATTGCTGTAGCGCTTCCATCGGTACGCCGGTTTCCACATCACGGCACCTCCCTGCATTGAAGCTGGAGACGCCACGCTGGAACTGCGGTGTTGCGGGCGCAAGGGCCCGGGGTCAGAGGTCGCGGCGGCGGAACGAGATGTAGGCGATGCCGACAAGGAGCGCCGTCCAGGCGGCGGCGGTGACGAGGTGCCACGCGGGGTCGACCGCGGCCGACGGCGTCCGGCCCGCCGCTTCGACGGCGGCGGCGTAACGCTCGTAGGCGGTCGCGTCATAGTGGCGGAATTCGAGGAGCGGGAAGGTGTTCGAGAACGGCAGGTAGTCGAGCCAGCCCGTGTAGTCCGGCAAGAAGCGGCGGACGAGGGCCGGCAGCATCCCGGACTCGATCGGGCCGATCCAGAGGAACCATACCGCCAGCGCGGCTCCGGTCCTGCGGATCACGAGCGACAGAAGGAACGCGAGCGCGCCCACGCTCAGGAACGCCAGCCCGAGCCCCCCGGCCGCCTGGAATACGGACAGCGGGACGAGCGGCCCGTCGGCGGCCCCGAAGTCGGTCCGAATCAGCGCGAGCACCGTCGGGATCAACACGTGGACGCCGATGAAGGCGAGCCCCACCACGGGTAGCAGGAGCAATTTGCCCCAGAACCACTGGGACTTCGAGAGGCCGTCGATCACGTTCTGCCGCGCGGTCCGCCAGCCGAACTCCGTCGCCGACAGCAATACGAGCGTGAGAGCGGCGAAGATCACGACCATGGTGGATTCGTCCCCGAACACGGCGGTCCAGATGTCGGGGAGCCGGAAACCCTCGCTACGCTCGAGGAACGGCTGTGCGTGGTTCATTGCCGTGAAGAACGCGTAGAAGCCGAGGGCGATCCAGAAAGCGAGCCGCTTCCTCGCCTTGAACCACTCGTTGCGCAGCAGCACGCCGAACGCGCGCGCGCCCTTCATTGGATCTCTCCGAACCCCTCGGGCGTGCCCGTGATCTCCATGAAGGCGTCCTCCAGCGATTGCCGTTCCAGCGACAGGTGCGAGGCGTAGATCCCCCGCCCGGCGAGAAAGCGGTTCAATTCCGAGAGCCCGGCACCTCCGATCTGCACCAGGACGCGGCCATCCTCGATCCGTGAATGGCCCGCGCCGTCGAACTCCGACACGACCTGTCGAAGCGTTTCGACGTCCCCGTCGGCGCCGACCGCGGCCACGGTTCGGGCGGAGGTGAGTTCGTCCACACTCCCCTCGCGGACGAGGCGGCCGGTCTCGATGATCGCGACGTGCGTGCACGTGCGCTCGACCTCGTGCAGCATGTGGCTCGAGAGGAAGATCGTCTTCCCGCGGCTGGCCAGTTCGCGGATGATGTCGCGGATTTCCCGCTGTCCCGCCGGATCGAGCCCGTTGGCCGGCTCGTCGAGGATGATGAGTTCCGGGTCGCCGATCATCGTGGCCGCCAACGCGAGGCGCTGCTTCATGCCCAGCGAGCACGCCTTGAACTTCGTCTTCCGGCGCGAGGCCAGACCCACGATCTCGAGCACCTCGGCAATGTCCGCCTCGTCGCTCCCCTTCACCCGGGCCACGACCCGCAGGTTGTCCCGGCAACTCAGGTAGGGGTAGAAGTTGGGGTATTCGAGCGTGGCGCCGATCCGCTGGCGCGCGGCGTGCAGCTCCGCGGGCGTCTCCCCGCCGAACAGCCGGAAGGAACCTCCCGTCGGGTTGATGATCCCGAGGAGCATCCCGATCGTCGTCGTCTTGCCGCTTCCGTTCGGCCCCAGGAAACCGTACACCTGCCCGGCTTCCACCTGGACGGACAACTCGTCGACGGCGAGCGTCCCCCCTCCGCGGAGCGCCGTGTATCGCTTGGACAGCCCTTCGGTTTCAATGATCGTCATGTGACGTCCTTTACCGTTTCACCGCCGGCGCGCTCCTCCAGTTGCCGCCGGAAGAGTTCCGCCTCCGCGAGCTGATCCAGGAGTTCGCCCCGCTGCCGGCTCTCGCCTTCAAGCCGCTCGATCCGCTCCGCCAGCCGGGCGATCGTCTCGCGGTCCCGCTTCCGCGGCCCGAGCGCTTCCGCAAGGTCCCGCACCAGCGGCCGCAGGGCGAAGTGCGTCGCCATCGCGAGAACCGGAATGCCGATCGTGAAGAAGATCGCGACGATAGCGATGATCATCTCTTCCATGTCTCACCTCTGCGCATGCGCGTCATGCGGCATCAGAACGGAAGGCGCGGCGCGGTGGTTTCGCGAGGACGGGAAGGCCGCCATCCGGCAACCCGCGGCAATGTCCCGCTGCGGGTTGCTCGCCGAGCGCCGCTACCGGGGAGGCCGGCGTCCGAGAATGCCCCGGCCCCAGACGTTGTTCCCGCGGTTCACGTCGGGCATCACGCCGTCCGGGTCGATCTGGACGTTGCGCACGGGCCCGCCGGGCACTTCCAGCACATAGGTGCCATCTACCTGCCACGCGTCGACCGGCACCTCATATCGCTGCTCTTCCCCGTCCTGGAAGAGGATCCGCGCCTCGAGCGGCATCGGGATGCCTCCACGATTCTCGAACACGACCCTTGTCGTATCCCCCAGGCGCGTGACGGAGGCGATCGCTTGGTCGAGGATCGCGTCCTCGTAGATCCAGCCCTTGAAGAACCAGTCGAGATCCCGCCCCGACACGTCCTCCATCGTGCGGATGAAATCGGCCGGTTGCGGGTGCTTGTACGCCCAGCGCCGGATGTATTCCCGGAAGCCTTCGTCGAACGTCTCGGGTCCGAGTACCTCTTCGCGCAGGAGGACGAGCACCGCGGCCGGCTTGTTGTAGGCGAGAACCCCGATCTCCGCCTCCGGGATGCTGTCGGCCGGCGTGTATATCGCGTGGCTCGGGAGGCGCGTGTCCGTCGCGATCTGGGCGGGGGACATGAGTTGGCCCAGGATCGGCTCCCCACCCGCGAATTCGATGCCGGAATAGTAGTTGATGAAGGTGTTGAACCCTTCATCCATCCACGCGTACCGCCGCTCGTCCGACCCTACGATCATCGGGAACCACGTATGCCCGATCTCGTGGTCCGTGACGGAGAAGAGGAAGGCGCCGCGGGACCGCCAGGAACAGAAGACGATCATGGGATACTCCATCCCGAGCGCGAGGCCGGCCACATTGATGGCGACGGGATACGGATAGCGGAGCCACTGTTCGGAATAGTACCGGACGCTGTGACGGAGATACTCCGTGGAGCGCTCCCAGCCGCTGCTCGCGGGGCCGCCGATGCTCTCCTGCGGGTAGGCGGACATGATGAGGACGTCCTCCCAGCCGGCCGCGTCCCAGACGAAGCGGTCGGACGTGGCCCACGCGAAGTCGCGCACGTTCTCCGCGCGGAAACGCCATGTGAGCGGGGTGTCGCCCGGGGGCCGAGTGTAGTCCTCTCCCGCTTCATCCGGCCTGATGATGTGAACGGTCTCCTCCGAAAGGCGCGCCTCCGCCAGCCGCTCGCGCTGCATCGGCGTGAGTACCTCCTCGGGATTGAGGAGTTCTCCCGTGGCGACGACGATGAAATCACGCGGGACGGTCAACTCCACTTCGAAGTCGCCGTACTCGAGGTACCACTCGCCCTGCCCCAGGAAGGGGGACTGGTTCCATCCGTTCACGTCGTCGTAGGTGAAGACGCGCGGATACCACTGCGCGAGCTGATAGATGATCCCTCCCCGGATGTCGAGTTGCCCCATGCGGTCGCCGCCCGTCTCCGGGATCTCGAACGCGAAGTCGATCTCGACCTCGACCTGGCTCCCGCCCGGCGGGAGGGGTTCGCCGAGGAGGATTTCCATCATCGTGTCCTCGGTCCGGTACTCCGGGACCGTCATCTCGCCCCCGTAGTCGGCGCGCACGCCCGAGATCACGAAGCCGCCGTCCTTGAAGAAGCCGCCGTGGCGAACGTCCCCGCCGAGTTCCTCGGCTCTCAGCGCTCCGTAGCTGGTTTCGCGGAAGAGGTTCTGGTCGAGTTGCACCCACAGGCTCGTGAGCGAATCGGGACTGTGGTTCGTGTAGGTGATGCGTTCCGTGCCTTCGATGCGATCGTCGACGAGAGCGGCCCGGATGTGGTAGTCGGCCCGCTGCTGCCAGTAGGCCTCGCCGGGAGCGCCGGCGGCATCCCGGAACTCGCCGGGCGCGGGGAGATCGAGGGGTTCGAAGGCGCCCGCCGGATCGAAGATCCTGCGCAGGGAGTCGAGGCGCGCGAGTTCGGCCGCCTCCGCCGCTTCCCGTGCTTCCCGTTCATCTTCCTGCGCCGCCAGCGCACCGTAAGAGGACCCATGCGGCAGCTGCGGCATGGCCAGAGCGGCCAGTGCGGCAAGCAGGGCTGTGGCGCACGTACGCGGCCCCAGGCCGGTCGTCTTCATGGTCCGTTCGTTCACGCGATCCTCATCGGTTGACGCTGCCCGTAGGAAAGGGTACGCCAGAGCCACTCCAGGGGTCCGAAGCGGAACCGGGCGAGCCACCACGGCGACCACGCCAATTGAAGCGCCCAGATCCCCACCACGATCGCGACGCAGCCCACGGTCCCCACGCGTGCATACAGTCCCAGTCCATGACCGTAGAAGATGAGCGAACACAAGATGCTCTGGGCGATGTAGTTCGTGAGCGCCATCCGTCCGACGGCGGCCAGACGCGTTTGAGTGCGCTCCAGCCGTCCGCTCCGGGCGAGGAGCATGAGCGCGCCCACGTAGCCCAGAAAGACACCGATGGAGCCGACGTAGTTGAACAGTGTCCCCTGGAGCCCCGCCTGCTCCCACGTAAACCCGACCGCGGCATTGTACCACATGCCAGCGGCGACGACGGGCAGGCCGGCGCCGAAACCCCACGCGACGAGGCGCCGGTAGAAGCCTGCGGGCCGTTTCCCCGTGAGGACGCCGAGCCTGTACAGGGCCATGCCGACGAGCATGAGGCCGCCGGCGCGCCAAAGCCCGAAAGCGAGGAACCCGCCGATTCCGAAAGCCAGGGCATCGGAGGCCCGAATCGGCATCTGTTCGGTCCAGCCGCCGCGCATGGCCTCGATCCGTGCCTCGATCTCCGCGGGCGGGGGGTCCCACTCCGCCGCGGCTTCCGCCCGCAGATCCTCCGGCCAGTACGGAAGGGTCCAGGCGGTCACGCCGATGACCACGACGACGACGGCGACGAAGGATGCGCCGATCCACAACAGCCGGCGGGGCGACCGGGTGTGGAGGCGGTACAGGATCAGACCACACAGGGCGTAGATGACGAGGATGTCGCCCTCCCAGATCAGATACGCGTGGAGCAGACCGATGACGAGGAGCCAGAACTGGCGTCGGTTGTGGAGTTTGCGTCCCGGAATGCCGCGCGCGGCCATCCGTTCGCTCATCATCGCAACCCCCGCGCCGAACAGCAGGGAGAAGATGGAGATGAACTTCATCTCCGCGAACAGATGGATGAAACCCCAGATCCACAGGTCGACGGCGCCGGCCGCGCCGTCCGGCCCCCCGGGCGGCTCGGTGTAGGCCTCCGGACCCCACGAGAACAGCCAGATGTTGACGATGAGGATGCCGAGCACCGCGAAGCCGCGGAGCATGTCGATCGCATGGATCCGCTCGGATCCGCTCGCGGGGACCGCGGTGTCGGGGCCGCGAGGCGTTTCGGACGGCATTTCGGACATCGTATACCTGCCTGCTATGTTGAACTCGCGGTTCGAAGCGCGAACATGGACGACGTACAGCTGATCGAGAGGTGCGACCATGCCCCGGCCCACGAACATTCTGTCCCAAGCCCCCCTCGGCCGCACCTCGCGACCGGGATCCGCGGGGATTCCGGCGCTGGCCGCGCTCGTCCTTGTGCTCGCATCGGTGGCGCCGTCAAACGCCGCCGCGCAGCAGGAGGCCGGGTGGACCCCGGCGCTGAGCATGCAGTACCGCGCGGTCTCCGGAACGGCGATCTCGCCCGATGGCTCCCGCATCGCCTTCGTGGTGCGCGAGCCGCTGATGGAAGGACCGCAGTCGGAGTATCTGAGTCACATCTGGATGACGGACGCGGACGGGACGAGGGCCGCGCAGTGGACGCGTGGAGAGGCGTCCGCGGGGTCGCCGCAGTTCTCGCCCGACGGCGCCTGGCTGAGCTTCACTTCCGGTCGCGAGGGAGACGGCGAGTCGGGCGGGCAGGTGTGGGCGCTGCCGCTGGCGGGCGGCGAGGCGCGGCAGATCACGAAAGCGGAAGGGTCGGTGGGAGGGTACCGCTGGTCGCCGGACGGGACGCGGATCGCCTTCCTCATGCGGGACCCGCCGACCGCGGAGGAGAAGAAGGCGCGGGAGGAGAAGCGGGACGTGATCCTCGTGGACCGCAACTACAAGTTCTCTCACCTGTACGTCGTCGCGATCGACCCCGAGTCGGACGAGCCGGCGACCCCGGTGCGGCTCACGGCCGGCGAATTCCACGTCACCGGCTTCAGCTGGGCCCCCGACGGGGGACGGATCGTGTTCGCGCACCAGGTCGATCCCCGCATCAACACGGGACGCCTGAGCGGAGACCTCTCGACGACGACGGTCCCGGACGCCGCCGGGATCGGCGAAATCCTGGCCGCGCGAGGCGCGGAGGGAGATGAGGACGAAGACTCGGCCGACGGCGCGGACGCGGATCCGGACGCGGTCGGGGAGGTCGCGCTTCTCCTGGGCGGGGCGGGGATCGAACGGAGCCCGCACTGGTCGCCCGACGGCGCTTCGATCGCATACGTGTCGACCGGCAATCAGCCGGAGCCGATCGGACTCGGCGACGTATACGTCATGCCGGCCGCGGGAGGCGAGGCCCGCCAACTCGATACGCCGAACCGGAGCGCGTCCGTGCTCGGCTGGTCGGGGGACTCCTCCGAACTGCTCCTGCTCGAATCGCTCGGCACGCGCCGGCACGTGCTGGCCGTTCCGGCCGATGGCGGCGAGATGCGTTTCATCTCCTACGGGGACGGCGTCATCGGCTCCGTCGCGCTCACCGGCGACGCGAGCCGCATGGCCTTCACCTGGCAGACCACCGAGGAACCGTGGGACGTCTTCGTGTCGCCCACGAATGGGTACTCTCCCCAGCAGGTGACGGATCTCCATGCCAGCGTGCCGCGCCCGGAGATGGGGCGCACGCAGCTGGTCTCGTGGACGTCCACGGAAGGGTTCGAGATCGAGGGCCTCCTCACCTATCCGGTCGGCTACGAGGAGGGCGAGCGGGTGCCGCTCATCCTGAACGTGCACGGAGGGCCGGCGGGCGTCTTCAGCCAGAGCTTCACCGGCAGCCCGGCCGCCTACATGCTGCAGTACTTCGCCCAGGAGGGCTTCGCGATCCTGCGCCCGAACCCCCGCGGCTCCACCGGCTACGGGAAGGACTTCCGCTACGCCAACTTCCAGGACTGGGGCTACGGCGACTTCCGGGACCTCATGTCGGGCGTCGACCATGTGATCGAGATGGGGGTGGCGGACCCGGACCGCCTCCTCCTCATGGGCTGGAGCTACGGCGGCTACATGACGTCGTGGGCCGTCACCCAGACGGACCGTTTCGTGGCTGCGAGCATGGGGGCCGGCCTCCCGAACCTGGTTTCGATGACGACGACGACGGACATCCAGGACTATCTCGTGGGTCACATGGGGGTCGAGTTCTGGGAGGACTACGAGCGCTACGAGCGGCACTCGGCGATGTACCACATCGCGAACGTGGTCACGCCGACGCAGGTGATTCACGGAGCCGAGGACCTGCGGGTCCCGTTCACGCAGGGGCAGGAGTTCTACCGCGCCCTCGACCGCCGCGGCGTGCCGACGGAGATGGTCGTGTACCCGCGCACGCCGCACGGGCCGAGAGAGCCCAAGTTCGTCATGGACGTGTCGGAGCGGATCCTGACCTGGTTCCGGAAGCACCTGGGGTCGGAAGCGGTGGCGGCCGGGGACGAGAGCCGCTGAGGCGCCGGGGCGCGACCCGGATTCGCGCCGCGGCGGCATGACCGGGACCCGCCGGAGTCGGCCGACGTTCACCCGGGAGGCGGCAGCCCGATTGTGGCTGCACCGCCAGGGGCTCGACCGGCCCCGGGGGTCGAGCCCGTTCGATGCCGCGGCCTTCGTCGATCACCTGGAGCGGACGGGCGCCCTCCAGCTCGACAGCGTGAACGTCGTGGACCGGGCCCACTACCTGACCCTCTGGAGCCGGTTCGGCCCATACGACCGCTCGAGGGTGGATCGGTGGGTGTACGGCGATCGTCTCGCCTACGAGTACTGGGGACACGAAGCCTCGGTCCTTCCCATCTCCCATCTCCCTCTCGGACGGCGGCGCATGCGGCGCTTCCCGCCCGCGAGCTGGTCGGGACGCGCGTGGTGGGACCGATACGCGACCTCGACGGCGTCGAAACGGCGCGTGCTGCGGCGGCTGCGCGCGGAAGGACCTCTGGAGAGCGTCGACTTCCAGCCGCAGCCGGCCGAACGCGAGGAGAAGACGGACTCGCTCGCGTGGCGCCTGAAGGAGGACAAGCGCTCGCTGAAGCTGCTGTGGCACGATGGACGGGTCGCGGTGACCGGGCGGCGTCACTTCCGCTGCGTCTACGACCTGGCGGAACGCGTCTACGCCGACGGGCCCGCCGCCACGCTCGCCGAGTACCACGACAGCTGGCTCCTCATCGGGCTTTCGGGCTGCGGCATCGCCCCCGAGCGGCACCTGGTCAACTACTTCACGGGACCGGAACTCAATGCCGCGGAGCGGCGGCGGACGATCGCCCGCAACCTGCGGAAGAAGCGGATCGTCGAGGTGGAGGTGAAGGGACTGCGGGGGCCGTGCTACGCCCTGCCCGAGCACCTGGACGGCATCGACCGGCTCCCGGAGCCCGCGGGGACGACGTTCATCTGCCCCTTCGACTCGCTGCTCTGGCAGCGGAAGCGTGCCGCCGAACTCCTGGACTTTCGCTACACCGTCGAGATCTACGTTCCCGCCGCGAAGCGGAAGTACGGCTACTACGTCCTGCCCATCCTGCACGAGGGCCGCCTCGTGGGCCGGCTCGACCCGAAACTGCACCGCGACCGCGGCGTGCTCGAAATCCGCGCGCTGCACCTCGAGCCGGACTTCGCCCCAACCGCGCATTTCGAGACCGAGCTGAACGACGCGGTCGCCGACCTCGCCGATTTCCTCGGCGCGGACGACATCGTCATGCCGCCGAACGGCTGAGCCGGGGTTCCTCGGGGTATGGACCGGCGCGACTGCCGGACCGTACCGTTGGGAAGATTCTCGCGAACTTCGGAGGTTCACGATGAAACGCCTCTTCCGGCCCTGCCGCGCCCACTCTCTCGCGGCCATCGTCCCGGGCCTTCTCGCCCTCGCGCTCTCCTCCGCCACCGCCGCGGTGGCGCAGGAGGGGAAGCTGCGGATCGTTCAGACGAACTCTGCGGGGGACAACGTCCACATCATCGATCCGGCCACGAACAAGGTGGTACAGGTGATCGAGGGGATTCCCAAGGTGCACGGGGTCGCCGCGGCGCCGGATGGCGGGACGCTCTATTTCAGCAACGAGATCGACCGCACGCTGGAGATCGTCCCCACGGACGTCATGAAGGTCGTGGAGCGGATCCCGCTCTCGGGGCGCCCGCACAACGTCGCGATCAGCAAGGACGGCCGGAAGGTGTACGTCGCGATCATCCAGGACTGCAGTTGCGTCGACATCGTGGACCTGGAGAAGGGGGAGGTCGTGAAATCCATCCCCACGCGGGGGACCGTGCACAACGTCTTCATGTCGCCGGACGGGCGGAGCACATGAGGCCCGAATCACGGCAGGGAATCACGTAAGTCTAATCAGGACTGCACGATCTGCCATTCCTGCCGTGGGAGCCGATCGGGTTGGCGCGTGGCCGAATCGCTGGATTACCGGCGTCAATTGACGGGAACACCGCAGCAACAACGCGCCGTTTGTCCGACCCAAATCCTGAGGCATGGTCGGCGTCCAGCCTCTACGGTCACGGGTGTCGCGATCGGCCTTCGGACCCCGTTCAGAACGTGAAGTCGAGCGCAAATCTGAATCCCAAGTTGGGGTTTTGGCCGGGCAGTTGGCTGCGCGATCCCTCGATGCCGAGCCGGAGGGTTTGGCTGACGCTGTACCGGCTTCCGAACGACCATGAGCGGTTCCGGCCATCCGCCGAGAGCCGGGTGTAGTTGTCGAGCGCGCCTCCGGTGCCGGAGTTTCTGATCCCGTAGCCGGCTTCGGCGTCGAGCCGCCAGTCCCGTCCCGTGGCGGGCGTCACTGCGTGCAACGTTCCGCCGTCCATGAAGCCGTGGACGCCGCTCCGGTCGTGTCCGTGCCGGGGGCTGAGCGCGAGCCGGAACCCTTCGCCCCTTGTTCCGGGATCGAACGCGAGCCTTAGCGCGGCGCCCCATTCACGGTGTCGGCCGGACCCGAGGGCGAGCCTGCCCCTGAGGTCGAGGTCGAGCCCTTGGGCGGCGTATCCGACCGAGGCTCCGGTTTCGGCGCCGCCGCCCGTGTCGGCGTCCCCGCCGTCGTAGCGCGCCCCCGCCTGGGTGGCGAGCTTGAGTCCTCCGGCCGTCCATGACGCTTCGAGCACTGCGCGTGCGCGCGAGGCCGTTCCTTCGCGCTCGCCGTCTTCGGCGCTCATGCCGACGGCGAACGCGTCGCCGTTGAGCGCGAGTCCGAACGCTCCGCTGCGGGCGAGCGGCACCCTGACGCCGCCCGAGAGCATCTGCAGCGACGCGCCCGTGTCGCCGTGCAGGTCCTCGTCCCGGACATCCCCGCCTCCGTATCCGGCCATGGCCCAGAGTCCGATTCCGGGGGAGGGCTGGACGAACAGGTAGGGGTGCACGCTGTTCATGGCGTGTCCGAGCGAGCCTTGGGCGGATCGGTGCTCGTAGTCGAGGTCGCCGTCGCTGCGCATGAGCGACACCCCGAGAAGCGCGGAGGAGCCGATGCGTGCGTCGGCCCCGACGGTGAGCGCGCGGAGCCCGCCGTCATATTCGATGCCGGGCTGGCCGCGGAACGATTGTGCTGAGCCTTCGGCCCAGAGCCCGATCCTTGGCCGCCCCTCGGCGGACTGCGGCCCGAGCGCGGTCGCGAACGATACGCTCGGCAACAGGCGCCGGACGGCCTCCCGCCCGGTCGGAAGATCGACCGACCCGGACCGGCGGGCCATGTCGGACGCGGAGGATGCATTTAGGGGCGCGCCGGTGAGCGAGGCGAGGGTGCCGGCGGCGCGTCCGGCCCACTCCGCCGCCGATCCGGGCACGCCGGTGCCGGGGCTGCCTCCCACGGGCCGCATGACGGCGTCGATGCGCGCGCCGACGGCTTGCCGCGCGCCCTCCGCGACGGCGCGCCCGAAGACGGCGAGTCCGAGGTCGAACGCCTCGTCCCGGAGCGGGCCGGGGTCGCGGTCTGCGATATCGACGGTGGCGGAGGCGACGGCACCGGCGCTCACGGCTTCGGGCAGAGCCCCGAACCCGAGCGCGAGGGGGCCGGGTTCGGTGTCCAACGGGACTTCGAGCATGAACGCCGCGAGCGAGTCGCCGGGCTGGAACACGACGGAGTCCGGCAACGCCGCCTCGAAGGAGGCGGCATGCGTGGCCGCAAGGGGCACGGCCACCCGCCGGTCGGCTGCGGGGCTCGCCCGGAGCGTGATTTCGGTCCCAGGCCCGCCCGCGACGACCGAGTACTCCGCCCGGGCGTACCCGACCTCCAGTTCGGTCAAGACACCGTCCTCGACCACGGACCCGGAGACCCGGTCTCCCGCGACCGCCGCCACGACGATCCGCGTCGTCGCCGGGACGCCGACCGCCACCCCTTCGGGCAGGTCGCCGAACCGGACGGCAAGGGTGTCGGAGGCCGAGAGACCGCTAGTGCTGACGGCCAAGGCGCCCGTACTCGCTCCGGTCTGGAACGTGACGGTGTGCTTGCCGTCTCCGGCCACGACCTCGATGGCGAGCGCCGAGGAGGCCGCGGGCGACAGGAGCACCGCGACATCGGCGGATCCGCCCGGCGCGGCCGTGTAGCTCTCCGCTCCGAACGAGACGACCGGCGTGGTCGCGCCGACGACCATCACGGCCGGACTCTCGGCCCGCTTGCCCGGCCCGTGGCCGTCGGTGTAGGTGAACACGGCGCGCAGGTACTTGCCCCGGTCGGCTGCGGTCGGGGTGTAGAAGCGCCGCTCCGCGCCCCGCACGACCATCGTCCACGCGGCGCCGTCGGGCGAACGCTGCCAGGTCCGCATCTTGCTCCGCTCGATCGAGCGGTCCTGGTCCGTCAGCGTCGCGGTCAGCCGCACGCCCACCCGCGCCACGTCCGCGCTCAGCGCGATTGTGCCCGGATCGTCCGCGTTCGTGACCCGGATCTTGACCGACGCGGTGTCGGCAAGCTCGCCGTCGCTGGCCTCGACGCGCACCGCGAGCAGCGTGTCGCCGCTCTCGTAGTCGAGCGCCGCGCCGTCGGCCACCGCGATCTGGCCCGTCGCCGCGTTGACCCCGAACAGGTCCTCGTCTCCGCCCGGGATCAGGCTGTAGGACGGCGAGGTGCCGTCCGGGTCGGTCGCCGCCACCGGCGCGCCGACGTTCGTGCCGCCGGGAGAGTTCTCCGGCACCTCGCGCTCGTACACCGCGGGGAACGAGGGCGCCGCGTTCGCGGGCAGCACCTTCACCGCCGCGCTCGCCGCCCGCTTGCCCGGCCCGTGACCATCCGAGTAGGTGAACACCGCCCGCAGCCACCTGCCCTTGTCCGCGTTCACGGGGTTGTACATGCGGCCCCTGCCGACCTCGTTCCACGAGTTGCCGTTGCGCGAGCGCTGCCATCGGCGCTGCGTGCCCGCCTCGCGCACGCCGTCCTCGTCCGTCAGGGTCGCGGTCGACTCGACGCCCACCCGCGCCACGCCGGGACTCAGCGCGACCTCGCCCGGGTCGTCCGCGTTCTTCACGCGGATCGTCACCGACGCCGTGTCCGCCAGCGTTCCGTCGCTCGCTTCGACATGCACCGTGTAGAGCGTGTCGGCGCTCTCGTAATTCAGCGCCGCGTCCTCCGCGACCGTGATCCGGCCCGTCGCCGCGTCGATCTCGAACGGCGCCTCGCCGCCGCCAATGAGACCGTAGCCGAGTTCGTCGCCGTCCTCGTCTTCGGCCTGTACGGGCCTGCCGGCGTTCGTGCCGCCCGGCGAGTTCTCCGGCACGGACCTCTCATAGGCGTCCTTGCCGAACGCGGGCGCCCGGTTCGCGGCCAGCACCTTGACCGCGGCGCTCTCGGCCCGCTTGCCGGGACCGTGCCCGTCGGTGTAGGTGAACACCACGCGCAGCCATTTGCCCGCGTCGCTCGTCACGGGGTTGTACATCCGGCCCGTGGCGATGGTGCTCCACGAGTTGCCGTTGCGCGAGCGCTGCCACCGGCGCTTCCGGCCCGCGCCGAGCACGCCGTCCTCGTCCGTCAACTCGACGGTCGACTCGACGCCCACGCGGGCGGTCTCCGGGTTCAGCACGACCGCGCCGGGATCGTCCGCGTTCGTCACGCGGATCGTCACCGAGGCCGTGTCGGCAAGCTCGCCGTCGCTCGCCTCGACACGCACCGTGTAGAGCGTATCGGCGCTCTCGTAGTTCAAGGCCGCGCCCTCGGCGACCGTGATCCGGCCACTCGCCGAGCCGATCTCGAACGGGACTTCCCCGCCCGGCAGGAAGCTGTACGCCAGGTCGTCATCGTCGGCGTCGGCGGCCGTCACCGGATCGCCGACCGCCGTGCCCGCCGCCGAGTTCTCCGCCACCTCGCGCCCGTACGCGTCCGCGTCGAACTCGGGCGCACGGCGGGGCGGCGCATCGGTCGTCCCCTCGCCCGGGTCCGACCACGCGCCCGCGCCCTCCGAGCTGACGGCGCGCACCTGCACCCGGTAGGCGGTTCCCGCCTTGAGCCCCGTGATCGTGTGCGCGAGCACGACTTCCAGCCTTGCCGGGTCCGGCCAGTCGTCGTCCCCCTCCGCGCGGTAGCGATAATCGTAGCCCGTGATCTCCGGACCCTCGTTGTCCGGCGCGCTCCACGTCACGGCCACCTCTTCGGTGCCGCCCGTCACGACCGGCGCGTCCGGCTTGCCGGGCGCGGGAACGTCCGTCACCCGGATCGTCACCCCCACCGTGTCCGCAAGCGCTCCGTCGCTCGCCTCCACTTGCACCGCGTAGGAGTTGGGTTCGCCCTCGTGGTCCAGCACCGCGCCCGCCGCCACCTCGATCCGGCCCGTTCCGGCGTCGATCGCGAACGGCAGGTTGCTTCCGGCCACGAAGCCGTACGTCAGGTCGTCCTGGTCATCGTCGGTGGCCGTCACCGGATCGCCGACCGCCGTGCCCGCCACGGAGTTCTCCGCCACCTCCCGCTCGTACGCGTCCTCGCCGAACGACGGCGCCGCGTTCCCGGGCTGCACCTTCGCCGCCGCGCTCACCGCCCGCTTGCCCGGACCGTGGCCGTCGGAGTAGGTGAACACCACGCGCAGCCACATGCCCTCGTCGCTCGTCGCCGGGGTGTACATCGGGCGCGAGCCCACGTCGTTCCACGCGCTGCCGTAGGCCGAGCGCTGCCACTTTCGGCTCGTGCCCGCGCCGCGCACGCCGTCCTCGTCCGTCAGGGCCGCGGTCATCTCGACGCCCACGCGCGCGACCTCCGGGCTCAGCGCGACCTCGCCCGGATCGTCCGCGTTCGTCACGCGGATCGTCACCGATGCCGTGTCCGCAAGCTCGCCGTCGCTCGCCTCGACACGCACCGTGAACAGCGTGTCCGCGCTCTCGTGGTTCAGCGCCGCGCCCTCCGCGACCGCGATCCGGCCCGTCGCACCGTCGATCTCGAACGGCGCGTCGCCTCCGGGCAGGAAGCTGTACGCCGGTTCGCCGCCGTCGTCGGTGGCCGTCACGGGCTCGCCAACAGCCGTTCCAGGAGCCGAGTTCTCCGGCACCTCGCGCTCGTAGGCGTCCGCGCCGAACGACGGCGCCTCGTTGGCCCTGGTCGTCCCTTCGCCCGAATCCGACCACTCCCCCGCGCCCTCCGAACTCTTCGCGCGCACCTGAACCAGGTACGCCGTTCCGGCCTCCAGTCCGGCGATCGTGTGCTCAAGCGCCGTTCCCGACGCCGGCATCTCCGTCCATCCGCTCGAAGCCGTCGCCCGGTACCGCAGATCGTAGCCGCCGATCGCCGGACCCTCGTTCTCCGGCGCGCTCCACGTCACCCTCACCTGTTCGGTGCCGCCCGTCACCGTCGGCGCGTCCGGCTTGCCGGGCGCGGGAACGTCCGTCACCCGGATCGTCACCCCAACCGTGTCCGCGAGCGTCCCGTCGCTCGCCTCCACTTGCACCGCGTAGGAGTTGGGTTCGCCCTCGTGGTCCAACGCCGCACCCGCCGCCACCTCGATCCGGCCCGTTCCGGCGTCGATGGCGAACGGCAGGTTGCTTCCGGCCACGAAGCTGTACGTCAGGTCGTCATCGTCGGCGTCGGTGGCCGTCACCGGATCGCCGACCGCCGTGCCCGCCGCCGAGTTCTCCGCCACCTCCCGCTCGTAGGCGTCCTCGTCGAACGACGGTGCCCGGTTGGCCGCCTCCGTCGTCCCCTCGCCCGGATCCGACCACTCCCCCGCGCCCTCCGAACTGACGGCGCGCACCTGTGCCTGATAGGTGGTTCCCGCCTTGAGCCCCTTGATCGTGTGCGCGAGCACGACTCCCAGGCTTGCCGGGTCCGGCCAGTCGCTGTCCCCCTCCGCGCGGTAGCGATAATCGTAGCCCGTGATCGCCGGCCCTTCGTTCGCCGGCGCGCTCCACGTCACGGCCACCTCTTCGGTGCCGCCCGCCACCGTTGGCGCGTCCGGCTTGCCCGGCGCGGGCACGTCCGTCACGCGAATCGTCACCCCGACCGTGTCCGCAAGCGTTCCGTCGCTCGCCTCCACCTGCACCGCGTAGGAGTTGGGTTCGCCCTCGTGGTCCAGCGCCGCACCCGCCGCCACCTCGATCCGGCCCGTTCCGGCGTCGATCGCGAACGGCAGGTTGCTTCCGGCCACGAAGCTGTACGTCAGGTCGTCATCGTCGGCGTCGGTGGCCGTCACCGGATCGCCGACCGCCGTGCCAGGAGCCGAGTTCTCCGCCACCTCCCGCTCGTACGCTTCCTCGTCGAACGACGGTGCCCGGTTGGCCGCCTCCGTCGCCCCCTCGCCCGGATCCGACCATTCCCCCGCGCCCTCCGAACTCTCCGCGCGCACCTGTGCCTCGTACGCCGTTCCGGCCTCCAGTCCGGCGATCGTGTGCGCAAGCGTCGTTCCCGACGCCGACACCTCCGTCCATCCGCTCGAACCCTTCGCCCGGTACCGCAGATCGTAGCCGCTGATCGCCGGACCCTCGTTCTCCGGCGCGCTCCACGACACCTTCACCTGTTCCGCGCCGCCCGCCACCGCCGGCGCGTCCGGCTTGCCCGGCGCCGGAACGTCCGTCACCCGGATCGTCACCGCCGCCGCGTGCGCGAAAGCCGAGCCGCCCGCCGAGTAGGTCGCCGCAACCGTCACCCTGTACACCTTCGGGCCGCGCTCGTAGTCCAGCGCCGCGCCCCCGGCCACCGTGATCTGGCCGGTCGACGCGTCGATCGCGAACTCCGCCGGGGGTCTGCCCGCGAGGTCGTAGCTCAGCGCCACGCCGTCCCCGGCCTCCGCCGTCACCGGCGCGCCCACCTCGGCGCCCGCCGGCGAGTTCTCCGGCACCGAACGCGTCACCGCCGACGGGTCGAAGCGCGGCGACGTCCCGGACCTGCCCGGCTCCGACCACTCGCCCGCGCCCTCCGCGCTCACCGCCCGCACCCGCACCCGGTAGAGCGTGCCCGCCGCCAAGCCCCTCAACGTGTGCTCGAGCACGTCGCCCGGCGACACCTCGGTCCAATCGCCCGAGGAGGATGCAATCCGGTAGCCGAGATCGTAGCCGGTGATCGCGGGACCCGCGTTCGGCGGAGCCTTCCACCACGCCTTCAGCGCCCCCTGGCCGCCCCGCAACGCCGGCTTCGCGGGCCGTCCCGGCACGGGCACGTCCGTCACGCGGACCGTCACCTTCGCCGTGTCCGCCAGCATCCCGTCGCTCGCCACGACCGACACCGCGAGCAGCGTGTCGCCGCCCTCGTAGTCCAGAACCGCGCCCGCCGCCACCGTCAGTTGGCCCGTGCGCGAGCCGACCGCGAACGACGACGCGGCTCCGCCGGACGCCAGGGAGTAGCTCAGCGGGTCCCCGTCCGCGTCGGAAGCCGTCACCGGCGCGCCCACGCTGGTGCCCGCGACCGAGTTCTCCGCGACCGAACGCGACGGCGTCCCGCTCCCGAAGGCCGGCGCACGGTTCGGAACCGTCACCGCGAACGCCTGGCTCGCCGAGCCGCCCCGGCCGTCGCTCGCCGTCACCGTCACCCGCGACTCGCCGCGCGAGACCCCCGTCACCGTCACCTCGCTCCCGCTCGCGGCGACCGTCGCCACCCCCTCCGCCGAAGACTCCGCCTCGTAGCTCAGCGGGTCCCCGTCCGGGTCCCGGAAGCGGCCCGACACGTCCACCACCGCCGTCTCGCCCGCCTCCACCGTCAGCGCCGGTATCGCGCCCGCCACCTCCGGTGCGGCGTTCTCCGGTCCGACCGTCACCGCGAACGCCTGGGACACCGTCGCGCCGTACGGGTCGCGGGCCGTGACCGTCACCTCCGACTCGCCCTCGGACACGCCCGTCACCGTGACCTCGCTCCCGACCGCCGCGACCGTCGCAACCGTCTCCTTCGACGACGCGGCCCCGTAGGTCAGCGCGTCGCCGTCCGGATCGGTGAAGTGCGCCGACACGTCCACCACCTTCGACTTCGTGGCCGCGACCGTCAGCGCCGGAATCGCGCTCGCCGCCTCCGGCGCCCGGTTCTCCACCGTCACCGCGAACGCCTGATCGACCGACCCGCCCCGCCCGTCGCTCGCCGTGACCGTCACCTGCGATACGCCGGGGGACACGCCCGTCACCGTGACCTTGCTCCCAACCGCCGCGACCGTCGCCACCCCCTCCTTCGACGACACGGCCGCGTAGGTCAGCGCGTCGCCGTCCGGATCGGTGAAGTGCGCCGACACGTCCACCACCTTCGATTCGCCCGCATGGAGCTTGACGGCCGGAATCGCGCTCGCCGCCTCCGGCGCCTCGTTCACGTCCGTCACCGAGATGGCCACCGCGCCCGTGTCGCTCGCCGAACCCCAACGCACCGTCAAAGTCAGCGCGTACGAAGCCTTCGTCTCGTGGTCCAGCGCCCTCGCGACCCCGATCTTCGCGTCGGCGTCGCTCGCGCCCGCCGCCGCCACCGAGAAGTCGCCGGAACCCGTGCCCGAGAGCGCATAGCTCAGCGTGCCGCAATCCCCCGTGGTCGCCACCCCCACCGAGCCGCCCAGGCCGTCCCCCACATCCGCGTCCTCGGGAACCGAAAGAGCCCCGTCCGACACCGTGATCTCGCACGGCTCCTTCGGCGCCGGATCCACCTTCACCGAAAACACCTGCGTCGCCGTCAGACCCCCGCGGTCCCGCGCGGTCACCGTGACCGTCGCGCTACCCGCCGCGCGGCCCGTCAGCTTCACCGGGCTTCCGCTCGCGTTCACCGTCAGCCGGCCCGTCGCCGAGGACTTAGACGTGAACGTCAGCCGGTCCCCGGCGTCCTCGTCCGTGAAGTAGCCCGTCACGTCCACCGACTCCGGATGTCCGACCCGGATCGTCCGCGTGCCGATCGAGCCCTTCGCCCTCGGCGCCTCGTTCACGTCCGTCACCGTGATGCGCACCCGCCCGGACTTGCTCGCGGAACCGCCGCGTTCGCTCACCGTCAGCGTCAGGTCGTATGAACTCCTGCGCTCGAAGTCGAAGCGCCCCGTGATCGCCGCGTCGTCGTTGTTCGCGCTCACCGCCGCGGCGGAAACGTCGCTCGCGCCGGTGCCCGCCAAAACGTAGTCGAGCGCACCGCAGTCGCTCGCCCTCACACGCACCGTCCCCACCGTGGTCGCGTTCTCTCCCACCGTGAAGGTGCTGTCCCCGACCGATGTGATCGCGCATTCCGGCACAGGCTCCACCGTGATCGTCACATCGTCGGTGTCGGTTGCTTCGTCGTCGTCCTCCACCATCAGCCTGAACACCAGATCCGTCGTCGAAGTCACGGTCGGCGCCCAGAAATGGGGCTGCGCCGCGTCCGCGTTGTACAGCGTCACCGCCGGACCGCTTCGCTGCGTCCACGCGTACTCCTCGATCGTCCCGTCCTTGTCGGAACTCGCGCTCCCGTCCAGATCCACCCGCTCGCCCTCGTACACCGCCTGGTCCGGCCCCGCGTTCGCTTCTGGTGGCTCATTATCCGGTTCCGCCGACGTGCCCTCGCCCGAAGGCGACCACTCGCCCGTGCCCTCCGCGCTCACCGCCCGCACCTGCACCAAATAGGGGGTGGCTGCCGAGAGGTTTCGCACCGTGTGGGAAGTCTTGACGCCCAGCTTCACTTCCGTCCAAGCGGATGCTGTCTTTGCGCGGTATCGGAGGTCGTAGCCCGTGATCGTCGAACCCCGGTCCGCCGGAGCCCGCCAAGTCACCGACACTCGCTTGTCCCCGCCCGTCACGGTCGGTGCCGCCGGCCTGTCCGGAGGCGGAATGTCCGTCACCCGGATCGTCACCGTCGCCTTGGCCGACAACGGTCCGTCGCTCGCCACGACGGTTACCGTGTAGCTTTTCTTGTTGCTCTCGTAGTCCAGATCCGTGCCTGCCCCCACCGTGATCTGGCCCGTCTTCTCTCCGATCCCGAACAGCGCGGCGTCTTCGCCCTCCAGGGAGTAGCTCAGTTCGTCCTTGTCATCGTCAATTGCCGTCACCGGTGCACCGACCGGCGCGGGTGCTTTGGAGTTCTCGGCCACGGAGCGCTCGTATGGGGGGTTCGGGAACCTCGGCGGACGATTGTCCGGTTCCGCTGTCTTGCCCTTGCCGGATTCCGACCACGCGCCCGCGCCCTCCGCGCTCACGGCGCGTACCTGCACCAAGTAGGTGGTGGCCGGTGACAGTTTATCCACCGTGTGCGAGGGCGCGGTTTTCAGCGACACTTCGCTCCAACCGGAAGCCGTTTCGGTTCGGTAGCGGAGATCGTAGCGGGTGATCGCCGAACCTCGGTCCGCCGGAGCCCGCCAAGTCACCGACACTTGCTTGTCCCCGCCCGTCACGGTCGGTGCCGCCGGCCTGTCTGGAGGCGGAACGTTCGTAACCCGGATCGTCACCGTCGCCGTGGCCGACAACGGTCCGTCGCTCGCCACGACGGTTACCGTGTAGCTCTTCTTGTTACTCTCGTAGTCCAGATCCGTGCCTGCCCCAACCGTGATCTGGCCGGTCTTCTCTCCGATCCCGAACAGCGCGGCGTCTTCGCCCTCCAGGGAGTAGCTCAGTTCGTCCTTGTCATCGTCAATTGCCGTCACCGGTGCGCCCACCGGCGCCGGTGCTTCGGAATTCTCGGCCACGGCGCGCTCGTATGGGGGGGTCGGGAACCTTGGAGCCTTGTTGGCCGGCGGCTCCACCTTGACCGTTACGGCATCGGTGTGGCTGAGCTTGCCGCCATCCTTGACTGTCAGTTCGAATACCAACGCGGTGTCCTGAGACACAAGCGGTGCCTCGAAGGTCGCCGTCGCCCTGTTCGCATTCTTCAGCCCGCCGCGCGGGGCCGGCCCCTCGGTCCGCACCCAGGCGAACTCGTGGGACGGGGTGCCCCAGGTCGCGTGGTCGCCGTCCAAGTCCGTGCTCGTGCCGCTCAGCGTCACCGGATCGCTCGATTCGACCGTCTGGTCGTCCCCCGCATTGGCGGTCGGCGCTTCGTTCACGTTGCCGACATTGATGGTGACGTCCGTGGTGTCGCTGGCGCCGCAGTCGTCGTGCACGCTCACGCTGACGACGTAGGAGGGCCGCTGCTCGTGGTCGAGGCTCTCGGTGGTCTCGATCTGCCCCGAGACATCGTCGATGGCGAAGCGCCCCGACCCTCCGCGCAGTTTGTAGTACGCGATGCTCTCAGTGGGGGCCGTCACCGGAGCGCCCACGGGCGTGCCCTTCGGCTCGTTCTCGTCGACGGCGCGGTCGATCGGGCCGTCCGGAAACTCGACGGTGCACTGGATGAACCCGAACCGCTGTTGCGAATCAATCCGAAGGCCGTTGCCCGCCCACGCTCCCGATCCGCCCGCCGCCGCAGCCGCAACCCCCGGATCGAGCGCGATATAGAACATCTCGACCGGCTCGGACTCGTCGTCCTCCATCGTCTTCACGCTGATCGCCTTCGAGCGCTCGCCCGGCTCGAAGACCACGCTGCCCTTCGTTCCTTCGTAGTCGGAGCCCGCCAACGCCGTGCCGTCGCTGGTGCGCCACCCCACGGACACCCGCGCGGCCACCGCCGAGGACAGCGTCACCGCCGAGTTCCACGCCGCGCCCTCCGGCAGCGTGTCGTTCATCGGGGTGATCTCGACCGTCACCGTGCCGTGGTCGGCGATCGTCGCCGTCGCCGGGGCCGGATCCACCACCATCGACGCGCCGGACGCCCCGCTCGCGCCCGTCAGCGCCAGCACCACCGTCTCGCCGTGGTCCAGGATGTCGTCGTCGAGCGCGGAGAGCACGATCCGCGCGCTGTTCTTCCCCTGGGCCACCGTGACTTCGCCCGGCAGCGCCCGGTAGTCGGTGCCCGCCGTGGCCGTGCCGGACACGGAGTACCGGACCGTCACCGCCCCGTCCGAGGTGCTGCCCGCGACCGACACCTCGAAGCTGCCCTCCGAGCCCTCGGCCACCGAACCGCCTTCCGGCGCGGCCAGCGTCACGCGTAGCGTGTCTGTGACCGCGGGTGCGTTGGGCGCGCGCGGAAGGGCTGCGGACGGGTTGGCGGCTCCCGCTAGCAGTAGGATGGCGAGCAGGAAAACCGGAAGCGCCCGAACCGCGGCGCGTGAGAAAAAGGGGCCGGCAGCGGCGTCGGGACGCACGGATGCCAAGGCAGAAATGTAAGGGGAAAGGCGCATCGGTCGGGTGCGTCCTGGGGGGGAGGGTTGGAGGCTGGCATGGACCGCCGGACGCTCCGGCGGCGCGAGAACGACGGAAGGTAAAGGGAAGGCGCGAAAGCACAACCCCCGGGTCCGCTTCTAGTCGCATCGCGCGGAATCGCGGCAGGCGCGACCCGCTGGAAGCAGTCGGAGACGATCCGGGGAATGGACCGGGGGAGTGTCCCTCAGTCGCGGATCACCCGCACCACCTTGCCGCTCTCGTCCACGACGACCACCGGCAGCCGTAGGATGCCGTCGGTAAGTTCGAACGCGTCCGCAACCGGCACGTCCGCCGCGTCGCCCGCCGCGCTTCCCGTCCCGGGCAACCTGTACTCGTCCGCCTTGCTCAGGTCCACCACATACCCGATGTCCGCGAGCGCTTGAAGCGTGATCGCGCTGATCACATCGGCGTTCGAAGACATGATTTCCTGGCCGAACACGCTGCGCCGCCAATGGACGCCGGATCCGTTCATCGGAATCCTCGGACCATCGTATTCCGAGCCCCCCGCCGCGTCGAACGCTTCGACGGCCAGCGGACCGGTGAAGTGCCACTCCGGCGGCGACCCGAGCTTCTTCTGGAACCTCTGCCCGCTCGCGAAAAGCCCCAGGACGTGCCCCATCTCATGCTGGCCGATCTCCTGAAAGGTGCCGGGACTCCATTGTGCGGCGCCGACGTTGTAGCTTGCCCCGCCGTAGAAAGCCAGCCCCGAGCCTTCGCGCACGCCACCCTTCCACGCCAAGGTGATCGAGTTTCCGGGCGCCCACCGCGAGTGCACCACCAGATCGTCGATGACGCCGGCCATGCGGGGGCCGTGCACACCTTTCGTTTCCATGTACCCGTCGATCGGCACGTCCGGCAGGTCGCCGACCACCACCACCTCCCAGCGGTCGGCCGCGCGCCGCATCGCCGACTTCTGCTCTTCGGTGAACCCGGGCTCGAAGATCAGATCGATGTTGAACCGGTCTGGATCGGCCGGTGGCGCCACCTGCACCGCCAACCGCTGGCTGGCTGCCAAGCCCGCGGGGTCGGACGCCGTCACCACGAGTGCCGCTTCGCCCTCGTCCTTGGGCTCCATCCACAGCACTCCGCCCTCGATCCGTCCCCCGATTACCGCTCCGTCGCTCGCCTCGACCGCATAGACCAGCGAGTCGCCGTCGGGATCGGAAAAGTAGGGACCGAGCGGCAGCGGCTCGGGCGCGCCGCCGGCCTGAAGCCAGTACGCCGGAACCGACTCGCGGTACACCGGCGAGCGGTTGTCGGATTCGGCGAACAGGACCATCTGCTCGCCCGGCACCAACTCAAGGCCATTGTAGCGCGGGGGTAGCCCGGGCGGCTGGCCGAAGCTGACATGCACCGCTCCGGTGCCACCGGACGGCGGCCCGACCACCAATGGCGCGCTCGCCGTGTCGCCCGCCGCCATTTCGAACCAAGCCTCGTACGCCGTGCCGTCTTGCACCGAGACGGGTACCCGGAAGCCGAACGGAGCCCCGTCCGGCACCCGCATCACCACCCGCGCCGGACCGGGCGCGAGCAGGTCGTCCGCGTCCGTGCGCGCGAACTGCACCGCGACCGGAAACGGCGAGCCGGGATTGCTCCGCCCAAGGAACCGCTCGATCCGAGCCTTGCCCGCGAAGATGCCGGGCGGCAAATCTTCCAGATCGTTGCCCGCCACATCCAAGTACTCAAGTCTCCGCAGCGCCCCGAACACGCCGGGCTTCAGCCGGGACAAGTAGGTGCCGCCCAAGATCAGTTCCCTCAGGGCTCGCAGCCGGTCGAACACGCCGGACGGCAAGTCGTACAGCGGGTTGGTGTAGAGATCCAGGACTTCGAGCTGCTCCAGATTGTCAAACACCCCCGGGCGCAATGACCCCAGATCGTTGTCCCTCAGATTCAAGCTGCTCAGTTGCGACAGGCCGTCGAAGATGCCGGGCGGCAACTCGCCCAACTGGTTGCGACGCGCCGACCCTTGAAGACTCAGGCGCTGAAGGCCCGCCAAGCCCTCGAAGATGCCCGGCGGAAGTTCGGAAAGCCGGTTCTGGTACAAGTACAGGGTCGAAAGCCGCTTCAGATCGTCGAAGATGCCGGGGGGCAGCACCGGCAGTTCGTTCGCGCCCAGACTCAAGAATTGCAGCCGCGTCAAATCCTCAAACGCCCCTGGGCGCAATGACGCAAGTTGGTTGTCGCTCAGATTCAAGCTCCGCAGTTGCAAGAGGTCATCGAAGATGCCCGGCGGCAACGCCGCCAGCTGATTGTATTGCAACCAGAGGATTCTCAGTTTGCCGAGGCGTGCGAACGTGTCGGGCGGCAGGGCCGTCAGTTGATTGAAGGTCAGAACCAGCCACTGCAAGTTCCCGAGACCCGCGAAGATGTCGGACGGCAGCGCCGTCAACTGGTTCCGATCCAGATGCAGCTCGCGTATCCTCGACAGGCCCGCGAAGTCGCCGCTTCTAAGGTTCGTGATGCCGCGACTGCTCAGATTAAGGTCTTCGATCACCGCAAGGTCTTCTTCCGTCACCCCCGCGCAGTCCGCCGCCCCCGCACGCCTCACCAACTCATCGGCCACCTCCGGCGTCCGCGCGCACACCCCCACGTCCGGCAGCGCAAGCGCCGTGATCTCCGCGCGCGCGCCCCCGGCCAACGACGCGACCAACGTCTGGGAGCCCGGCACGCCCCCCAACGTCCACTCCGTCCACGCCATCCCGGCGCTGTCGCTCAGCGCTTCCGCCGGGTCCGCCGCGCCGCCGTGAGCCGATGCGTCGAACCGCACCGTCGTCGCCACCGATACCGGCGTGCCGCCAGCATCCAGAAGCCGCACCGCCACCGGTCGCCATAGCGGTATCCCGACGACCGCTTCCTGCCCGTCCCCGATCGTCTGCAGGGTTGCCGCGGCCTGTTCCACGCGCACAGGCGCCTGGCTCCACTGCCTGCCCCGCTCCACCAGCAGCCCCGCCGAGCCGTTGCCGCGCGCCGTCACCGTCCCATCCGCTTCCACCACGAACACAGTCGTGTCCCGGCTGCTCCACCGCACGGCGTCCGCTCCCGGCCCGCCGCCGCCCCGCACCGAGAACGCGAACCGTTGCCCGATGTGCGTGAGGGTCACGGAATCCGGCACGATCTGAAGCGACGGCAACGGCTCGACGACCGGATCGGAATCGCAGGATCCGAGCGCCGCCACGAGCAGCACAGAGGCGACAACCGGCAACGACAGCCGACGTTCCGGGACTCGATCCAATGCAGACGGAAGGAAGAAGGGATCCGATGGATCCCCGCTCGCGTCAGCCGGTGGTAATCTGGTTCGCATTGTCCTTCCAAGTCGGGTTCTCGATCACCATCCTAGGGGCTTAAAGATGCGCAACCTGCGGCTCGTCGAGCAAACGCGCATCGGACTCAGATGTTCCCGGTGCCGGTCGGCACCCGACGCGGTCCCTGCTTCGGACCCTTTCGTGCGGCTGGCGGCGGCGGGGAACGTACTGCGGATCGTAACGGACTACATCGGACAGCGTGGGAATCCGAGCCGCCACAGACAGGTTGACTTGCCCGCGCAAGGCTGGTCACCGTTTCGGGCATGCGTACACCGGATCGCCAGTTCGGCTCCGTGGATAGCGAAGGGATCCCCCACCTCAAGGAACGCGCCAAGGCACTGGAGCCCTTGGGCTGGAAGGGACGCCGCGCCGAATGGATCGCGCTCGCCTGCTGCCACGGCGGCGTGTTCACGCGGGCGCAGTGGACGAGCTTCCTCGGGGTGCCACCGCGAAAAGGTCGGCCGCGCCGTCCGCAAGCTCGTCGCCCAGGGCGTGGCCGTCGAGGAGAAGCCGTCCGGCATCAACGGCATCGGCCGGATCTGCCGGATCCACGGTCGCCCGATCTACAAGGCGCTCGGCTTGGGGGACCGCCGCCGCCGGAGGATCACGTCGCCGGAGGTGACGATGCGGCGCCTGCTCGGGCTGGACTACGTGCTCGAACATCCCCGCCTGCCGTGGCTGCCGACCCGAGGCCGACCGGGTGGCCGCCTTCGAGGCGCTCGGGATCGAGCGGGGACTCCTTCCCCAACGGGTCTACCGGGGTGCGCGCGGGGGCCTCCGGCGCTTCTTCCCGCTCGGGCTGCCCATCGCGCTGGACACGGAGCGCGCCGTCTTCGTCTACGCCGAACCGGGTTACGAGACCGCGACGGCGATCCGTTCGTGGGGCGTGAAGCACGGCGATCTCTGGAAGGGGCTCTGGGACCTCGGCCTCAAGATCGAGGTGGTGGCGGTCGTCCGGAGATGGAAGGAGTACGGGAGGACGAGCAGGGTGCTGGCCAACTGGTCGCGGTATCCGCGCCCGTCCGAAATCGACGAGGAGACCCGGCGCGACCTCGCCCGTATCGAGCAGGCCATCCTCGGGGGGGATGTCCACACCCTCGACGAGTACGGTGGCTTGCAGGCCGCCATGAAGCGCGCCAACGCCGTTGAGAAGCGGGCGCGAAGGCGTGCGGGCCGGGGCCTGACGGAACGTGCCGCCACATGGATGACCGATCGGCTGGCGGGGGCTCGATTTTACTGGGAGGCCTGATGTCTTGGGCCGTACCGGAGGTGTGCAAGAGACACCGAGGGTCGATGCACGTTTCGGCGCTCCGGTGATGCGCACCGGCTATCCTGCATATCCGCTGGCGCGGCAACGTCTTGCGGCTTCGCCGTGCGGCCGGCCGGGGCGCGGGAGCGGTTTGGGGCGTGGAGGGGAGCGACCCCAGGGCCACAGGTGCCCGGTTCGGGCGCGGGGCCGTGCGCGTTTTCACACGCTCGTCCCCGCTCCCTGCTGGGGTCGCTCCCCTCCATCTATCCTTGCAGGAAGGCTCTCAGCGCCGCCTCGCGGAGGCGGACCAAGCGTTCGCCGACCGGCTCCAAGTCGGGCGGTCGGGCATGGCCGAGCAAGTGTTTGGGGACGCACCCGTTCAGGCTCGCCTGTAGGCCTTCCCGCATGGGACTGCTGGTCCGGGAGCGACCCCGGGCAAGGGTGGGATGGCCGTGCACATCCCAACCGCCGCCGTGGCGTGTGAGGCTTGCCGAACACCGGGGTCGCTCCCGGCAACGGGCGCAAGTGCCCGCGCGTCACCGCCGCCCCTGCGGCTGCGGCACAAACGCATTTGCACCAGTGACTTGCGCCATCGGCGGCGTGTCACATCCGAGCGCGTTTCCCGTGCACAACGACCCCGATGTCAATGTGCACTTCCGGATCGGCAACGGGCCATGTCCACGGGCGGTCAAATCCCGCCTCCGGCGAGGCGGCTCGAACGCCACACCGAATGGCCGTCGATCGTTCCTCCGGGGAGGCCCGATCGGAGCAGTTCCTTCATCTCGGCGATCCGCTGGAGGCAGGCTTGGAAGCCGCCCATCGCCTCGACCGCCGCGTCGTCCATGCCGAGGATGGCATTCTCGATGCGCGTGATCTCGCGCCGGGCCGCAAGGGCGGTTCCGGGCGATTGGACGGGACGCGCGTCCGCGTCCGCATTGGTCCAGTTCCCGAGGATCGTCCGCGCCCGCTCAAGCGGCCTCCGGGCGCACGCGACCCCGGCGACCTCGACCGACAGGCCGAGTTCCCTCAGCGCCTCCCAGAGCTTCAGGTGCCGGTCCCGCCACGAACGGAGCGCGGTCGAGGTGTCGTAGCCGGGATCGGCGTGGACGAACACGGCGCGGCGAGTGTCCAGCGCAACGGGCATCCCGCGTGGGAAGTAGCGCCGCGCACCCCCGGCGGCGCCCCGGTAGACCCGGACGGGCATGGCCGACCGGCCGATGCCCAGCGCCTCGAACGCGGCGACCTTCTCGGATTCGGTTGGCAGCCAGGGCAGGTCCGGATGCTCGATCACGTAGTCGAAAGAGAGCAGGCGGCGCACGGCCACCTCCGTCGCGGTGATCCTCCGTAGGCGGATACCTTCGGCCCCGAGCGCCCGGTAGATGCCGCGCGCGCAGATCCGGCAGACCTTCAGGTCTCCGACCGTCTCCTCGGCGGCGAGCCTTCTCCGCGTCAGGAACTGCACGAACCGGAGCGTCTTGAAGCGGTCCATGCCTAACCAGTCCGATAGCTGCGAGCGGGTGAACACGCCGCCGTGCAGGCTCGCCAGCGCGATCCACTCGGCGCGGCGGCCCGTCAACCCCAAGGGCTCCAGCGCCTTCTCGCGCCCTTTCAGATGGTCGATCAATGCGTTCGTCGGCCGTCGGGGACTTCGCGGCACATGAGGGTGTCCGCTGCTGCGGTAGAACTTGCGGTAGGAATCGGGCGAGCGCTTTCGGTGGCGTCAAGCCGCGTCCGCGCGCAATCGTCCCGAGCGATCCGGTGCGGTCCCGGATACGGAACAACTTCCGGCGACCACTCCTCCATCGCTTCCCATGAAACCCAAGGCGCTCGCGTACGGTTCGAGAAGTAAACGGCGCGGGCGCCGCACTGGTCAAGCGGTCTCCGTCCAGCGAGATTGCGTTGCGCAGATCGTGCAGTCCATCGAGAGAGGAATCAAACGATGGCACGCACGAAACGAAGTCGGCGCTCTTATGGCGCTGGCGAATGGGGCCGGAACCGGGTCCGGGTGTTTCCAGATCCCAAGACCGGCATCTTCCAGATTGAGTGGCGCGAGAACGGGCGCAGGCGGAGCCGGTCGCTCGGACACCGCGACTGGGTGAGGGCGAAGAAGCAGGCAGACGAGTTCGCCGCGGGCTTCGTCGGCCCGGACCTGAACGGCAAGCCGGAAGCCGAGCCCGAGCCGCTCAAGCTGGGCGAGCTTTTTGACATCTACGGCGAGGAGGTGACGCCCACCAAGGGATGGAAATCTCGTCGCTACGACCGGACCGCCACGCGCATGTTCCTCCGTTTCTTCGGGCGGAACCGCGACCCGGCCACCCTGTCACAGAGGGACTGGGACCGCTTCATCAGGGAGCGGCGGGCAGGCAGGATCGGACCGAGCGGCAAGCCGGTGAGCGACCGGATGGTCGA
The DNA here is from genome assembly GCA_965207805.1 of Gemmatimonadota bacterium. Classification (GTDB taxonomy): domain Bacteria; phylum Gemmatimonadota; class Gemmatimonadetes; order Palauibacterales; family Palauibacteraceae; genus Palauibacter. The sequence continues at coordinate 1,801,344 of OZ242312.1, read as the reverse complement.
ATACGATCTCAAGTTCCTGATCGCGGTGCTCAATTGGGCCGCCCGGTCGAGGGACGACCGGGGCCGCTTGCTTCTCGACAGGAACCCGCTCAAGGGCCTCAGAAAGCCCACCGAGAAGAACCCGACCCGGGTGGTGCTCGCCGAGGAGGAGTACCGGGCGCTGCTGGAAGTCTCCGGGCGGTTGGACTGGCGGTTCCGCGTCGCGCTCGTGCTGGCGCACGAAACCGGCCACCGGATCGGTGCCATCTGCCAACTTCGGTGGACCGACATCTCCTTCGAGGGAGGGACCATCCTCTGGCGTGCCGAGCACGACAAGTCGGGGCACGAGCACGTCACGCCCGTTACCGCCGAGGCGCTCGAAGTTCTCGAAGAGGCGTGGAGGCGCAGCCGCGGACCCGGGGAAGCTCCGGTGATGCCCGCGCCCAAGAGTCCATCGAAGTGCATGGGAGCCGCGCTGGCGCAAGGGTGGTGGGTCAGGGCCGAGCGGCTGGCGGGGCTGGAGCCCAAGCCGGGAAGGGGCTGGCATTCGCTTCGGCGGAAGTTCGCCAGCGACCTGATGGACCAGCCGCTCAAGGTGCTGTGTGAGCTGGGGGGTTGGAAGACGGCCAAGACGGTTCTTCAGTGCTATCAGAAGGCCGACGAAGGACAGCTTCGGAAGGCGCTGGAAGCCCGCAGAAGGTCTCGCGGCTAGATCCGCAATCGGCGGGAGTCAAACGGCTGGAATCCGCCCATCCAATCTCGTAAGTTCAACTTCCATAGGAAGATGCGAATTCACTCGCGTCCGCCGGACGGGCGGCACGTGGCGGCGGGGATGATCGGGGCGCGCACGCTGACGATCATCGATACGGCGATCGACGAGGCGATCTGGTCGCTCCACTTCAGCGGCCGCACGACGGGGGGCTACGCGGACGGCGGCGTGCGCCCGATGGCGTTCGAGACGCACCCCGACGGATCGACCTGGAGGCTGTTCATCCAGATCTCGAACTACCACGGCGTGTACGTGGTCGACTTCGAGCAGCGGAGGGTCGTGCAGAAGCTGGACATGCCGATCCTTCCGATCTCGCGGGTGACGAACGACGCGCTGCAGGGGTCGCCTGGGCACGGCCTCGCGGTATCGCCGGACGGACGGCAGCTCTGGTCCACGAGCAAGCCCAACGGGCACGTCTACGCGTGGTCGCTGCCGGGCCTCGAGTACCTGGGCGGCGTCGAGGTCGGCCACATCCCCGACTGGCTGACGATGACGCCGGACAGCCGCTACCTGTACGTGGCGAACGCGGGCTCGAACGATGTCTCCGTCGTCGACACGAAGGAGATGAAGGAGATCGCCCGCATCCCGGTCGGCCAGACGCCGAAGCGCAACAAGACGGTGGTGTTCCCGTGAGCCGCCTCGGGATCCGGCGACGGCCCGCGTTCGTGTTCGCGGCGGCGCTTGTGGCATCGGTTCCCGCCCCCGGCGAGGTCGTGGGCCAGGAGCCGCTGAACTTCGAGCGCTACCGCGAGGCCATCGAACCCATCTTCCTCGCGGACCGCGGCGGATGGGGGCCGGGGCGGGCGCCCTGCGTCACCTGCCATGCCGAACAGGGCACGCCGCTCCGGCTCCAGCGGCTTCGCGAGACGGCCGACGGCGAGGTGTATTGGTCGGAAGAAGATTCCCGCCGGAACTTCGAGGTCGTGTCGCGCCTCGTCACGCCGGGGGATCCGGACCGCAGCCGCCTCCTGAGGAAGGCGCTCACGGTGTCGGCCGGCGGCGCGCCGCTCCACGTGGGCGGGAAGTTCTTCGAGTCGAAATCGGACCCGGAATGGCGGGCCATGGCGGACTGGGTCGCGGCGGCCGACCCGATGGAGCGCCCCGCCCCGCCGCGGCTCGACTTCGACTTCTTCCGCGACTGCGTCCAGAAGATGTACCTCGACAAGCGCCCGGGCGACGTGGAGTGCATCCACTGCCATGAGACCGGGGCGCGCGGCTTCGCCCGGCACATCCCCGAGGGCCGCGACTTCTGGAACCAGGAGGAGTCGCGCGGCAACTTCGCGATCACGCGCCGCTACGTGGAACCCGGCGAGCCGATGATGAGCCGGCTCCTCACGCATCCCCTCGCCCCCTCGGCGGGCGGCGACTACTTCCACGGAGGCCCCCGTCGCTGGGACTCGACGGACGACCCCGAGTGGCAGATGCTCGCTGCCTGGGTCCGCGGCGAATCCCCCGAGTGCCTGGTCGGAGCGGAGGCTGACACCGGCGGTCGATGACGAAATCGCTCGACATCGCCGTCATCGGGGGCGGCATCGTCGGGCTCGCCGCGGCCGACGCGATCCGGCGGGCCCGGCCGGACCTCTCGCTCACGGTGCTCGAGAAGGAGCCGGAGGTCGCGGCGCATCAGACGGGCCGCAACAGCGGCGTCATCCACGCCGGGTTGTACTACGCGCCGGGGTCGCTCAAGGCGCGGCTATGCACCGAGGGCGCCGAGCGGCTGTTTCGCTACTGCGCCGAGCGAGGCATTCCGACCACGCGCACCGGCAAGATCGTCGTTGCCACCTCGCGCGACCAGCTCACCGCCCTCGCCGAACTCGAACGGCGCGGGACCGCGAACGGCGTGGCCATGCAGCGGATCGGCCCCGGCGGAATCGCGGAAATCGAACCGCACGCGAACGGCGTCGAGGCGCTCCACGTACCCGCCACCGGGGCGGTCGACTTTGGTGACGTGGCGCGAGCCTTCGCGGCGGATCTTTCCCGCGACGGCCACCCGATCCGCACCGGCTTCGAGGTGCGGAAAGCCCGCCGCTCGGGGCACCGCACCGTGCTCGCCGGCCCCCCGGGCGACATCGCGGCCCGCGTCGTAGTCAACTGCGCCGGGCTGCACGTGGACCGCGTGATGCGGATCCTAGGGCATGAACCCGATCTCAAGGTCCTGCCCTTCCGGGGCGAGTACTGGGGCCTCTCCGAGACCGCCGCCGGGCTCGTGCGGGGCCACATCTACCCGGTGCCGGACCCGCGGCTCCCCCATCTCGGCGTCCACTTCACCCGCAACGCGGACGGGCGCGTCGAACTCGGGCCGAACGCCGTGTGGGCCTGGGGCCGGGAGGCGTACGGCCGCCTTTCGGGACGCCTCCCCGACGCCCTGGAGGCGCTTGGCTACCGCGGCTTCCGGCGTCTGGCGCAGGCCCACTGGCGGACCGCCGTCGAGGAGCAGTGGCGCTCGCTGGACCGGCGCTCCGTCGTGCGCAAGGCGCGCACCATGCTGCCCGCACTCGAAGTGCGCGACCTCGAGACATGGCGCTCCGGCATCCGCGCGCAGGCCGTGGACACGGACGGAGCCCTCGTCCACGACTTCGTGATCCGGGAAGCGCCCGGCGTGGTGAACGTGCTCAACGCCCCCTCCCCCGCGGCCACGGCGTGCCTGGCCATCGGACGCCACATCGCGGAGCGCGCCGTCCAACAACTCTGACCAGGGTCAGGTAGCGTAGTCGTGGCCTTCGGCGTCCAGCATTTCCTTCATGCCCTCGAGATAGCCGGCCTCGCCAGCCGACTCGACGGACATGTCGGCGTTGTGTTGCGCCGCCTCGACCGGGATCGGGCGGATCTGCCGGCCCGTCTGGAGCGCGAGCATCTCGTTCATGCAGGCGCGCTCGAGCTGGTAGAGCCACAGCATCGACTTCTCGATCGTGTCACCGACCATCAGCACCCCGTGGTTCGCGAGGAAGAGCACCCGCTTGTCGCCCAGGGCCTCGACCATGCGCTCACCCTCGTCCGCCTCCGTGACGATCCCCTCGTACCCGAAGTACGCGCAGTTCCCGTAAAAAACGGCCGCGTTCTGGCTTCCGCGCTCATCCAGCCTCCACCCGTCGATGGAGGCAAGCGCCGTGCTGTATGGGGCATGAATGTGGAGCGCGCACATGATGTCGGGCCGCGCGCGCTGGACGGGCGCGTGAATCGCCCACGCGCTCACATTGAGCCGCCCGTCGCCGCCCACCGGGCGTCCGTCCGGGCCCACCTCCACCAAGCTGCTGGCCGTGACGCGCGAGAAGTGCGTCTGCCCGGGCGTGATGAGCAGGTGCCCCGGCCTTCCCGGCACCTTGCAGCTGAAGTGGTTCCAGGTGCCCTCGTGCATGTCCTCGTGCACGATGATCCGGTGCACGGCCGCAAAGTCGATGCGCGCCTGCCGGATCGCGGCTTCGTCGATGCCTTCCCCCGCCGGGGACGGAATGGGAGCGAATGCGGTCTCGACCGTGCTCATCGCCTGCCTCCTGAAGAACGGACCCTCGGGACCTCGACCAACTTCTCGAGCTCCACTTGCCGGATCAAGCAGGGCGACGCCGTCCCGGTTCCCCGTTCCGGGTTCAGCGATTACCATCCCGCGCTCACGAATTCTCCTATGGAGTGCGGGTGACAGCGCGGAAAATGCCGGATTCCATCGCCGAGACCGAACCGCTCGACGCGATCATCGTCGGGGCCGGCCCTTGCGGGCTCGCCGTCGCGGTCGCCGTGAAGGAGCGCGGGCTGAGGTACGCGATCCTCGACCGCGGGTGCATCACAGAGTCGCTGACCCGTTATCCGTCCTACATGACGTTCTTCTCGACGGCAGAGTTGTTGGAGATCGGCGGGGTGCCGTTCACGATTCCCGAGCCGAAACCGACCCGCCGCGACGCGCTCGCCTACTACCGGAAGGTCGTCTCTCACCACGGCATCGACGTCCGCCAGTACGAGGAGGTCACAGCTATCCACCGGGAGGCGGGCGCTTTCACGCTCAACACCCGAACACGGGACGGACGCGAGCGGCGGATCGCCTCACGGGCGGTGGTCATCGCCACGGGAGGTTTCGGAGAGCCGAACCGGCTGGAGTTCGAAGGAGACGGCCCGCGCAACCGCGTCGTCCACTACTACAGGGAACCGTATCCCTTCTTCGACCAGGATGTCATCGTCGTGGGGGGTGGGAACTCCGCCGTCGAGGCGGCGCTGGACATGTACCGAAACGGCGTCCGTGTGCGGATGGTCCACTTCGCCGACACGCTGGACCGGGGCGTCAAGCCGTGGGTGCGCCCGGACATCGAAAACCGGATCGCAGCCGGGGAGATCCCGATGCACTGGAACTCGCGGGTCGCCGGGCTCGGAGCGGGCACGGCCACCGTCGTCGATGAGGAAGCGGGCGAAGAGACCGAGGTCGCGAACGACTGGGTGTTGGCGATGACGGGCTGGCGACCGGACGCCGCCCTGCTCGCCAGCCTGGGCGTTCCCACGGATCCCGAGACGGGCATCCCCGCGCACGATGCGGCCACCATGGCGACGTCGATCCCGGGGGTTTACATCGCCGGCGTGATCGCGGCAGGCTTCAACGCGAACAAGATCTTCATCGAGAACGGCCGCGAGCACGGCGCCCTCATCGCCACCCACCTGGCTGCCCGCCTCGGAACCGCCATCGATTGATCCGTTCTCAGGCGTTCAATCGTTCGGCTTCAGCACGCTGATGATCGGAGCCGAGGGGAGCGCGTCCAGGTCGACCCGCTTCCCATCCTTGATCACGGCGTGGATCGACCGGTAGTTGCGGGCCGCCTCCAGCGGGTTGGCGTCCAAGATGACGAGGTCCGCGATCATCCCCGGCTGTAGCGAGCCGATCTCATCGTCCAGTTCGTAGGCGCGCGCGATGTGGCTCGTGGCGGAGCGAAGGATCTCCATCGGCTCCATCCCCAGTTCCTCCAGCGCGGCCAGTGCGTTGAAGTGCCCCTCGCCCAGCTTCGTGCGCTGGTCCACGGTGTCGGAGGCGATCGTCGAGGACTCGGCGAGGAGCACCGGATGCTTGATGCCGGCGTCCGTCGAGAGGAGCATCGAGACGCCCGCCTCGATCATCCGCGCCTGGTTCTCGCGGCCGACGGCCATGTAAGGCGTGAGCGTCCCGTCCGGGTTGTGCTCCTGCAGCGCTTCCAGCCGCCGCTGCGTGATCGGAAGTACCGAAACCGCGATGTCCCGCTCGACAAGTTTCCGCATCGTCTCCATCGGGATCGGGACGACGGGGCCGGAGATGTCGCCGTGCGTGATGATGTCGACCCCGGCCTCGATCGCCATGTCGAGACTCTCGACCGAGGTCGTGTGGGTTTGGACCGTCATGCCCGCCCGGTGCCCTTCCTCAACGATCACGCGCTGCACGCGCTCGGAGAAGGAGATGAAGTACATCTCCACGTGGCTGCTCGACCCGTACTTGAGGAAGTCGACGCCCGTGCCCGTGTACTCGCGGATCGCGGCGCGCACGGAATCCGGGGTCATCCACATGAGGTCGCGGCCCGTCCCCCGCTCCCATGCTTCGTTCGTCCGGTTCACGAAGGCCTGGCTCACGTGGGCCGCCGCCCCGCCGCGGAAGTCCCGGGAAAGAGGACCGTCGAATCCGATGATGTTGCCGGCGAAGTAAATCCGGCTCCCGGGAGCCTCGCCCGCACTGATCATGTCGCGCGCCTTCGTCAGCGAAGCCAGCGGCCCCCACGTGTCGAACACCGTCGTCTGGCCGGTCTTGAGCGTGAGCTGCGCCGCCTCGAGCACGATCTCGTGGTAGCGGCCCTCGTACTTGATGAGGGTCTCGAGATCAAGATTGAGGTAGAGATGTAGGTTCGCGTCCATCAGCCCGGGAATAACGTACTTGCCGCCCGCATCGATGACCGGCATTCCCGCGGGAACGTCCACGGCCCCGGCCGGGCCCACCGCCGCGATCCGCCCGTCCACCATCACCACGACCCCGTTTCCCAGCGGTGCGTCGGCCAGAGGATCGATGACGGTCGCTCCCGTGACGGCCAGCGACTGACCCTCGGCGGTGGAGGGATCTGCGCCCTCCGCGAGCGCGAGCGCCAACGCCGCCAGCGTCACGAGTCTCATGAGCTTCCGGATCATGTGCCCCTCCCATCCTTTACAGCGGGCGGTCCCTGCGCGGTTCTGAAGACTATACGGGGGATCTTTTCGGAAGAAGAGACCCGGGGTCGGTTGAACCGCGACGACTCGTGACCGAGGATGGGGTAAGCCCGATACCGATGGAGGTCAGGAGATGAAGACGATCACAATCCTTTCGGCCGTAGCGGTTTCCCTTGGCGGGATGCCCCAGCTCTCGGTGACCGCAGCGGAGGCGCAGGCGCGCGACTACCGGCCGGAGCGGCCGTTCGGGACGCTTCGGGAGCAGGCGCGGACGCAGCAGGCGTGGCTGGCCGAGCGGCTCGAGAAGAACCTCCCCATGCTGATGCGGAAGCACGGCGTGGACATGTGGGTCATCGCCATGCGGGAGTACAACGAGGATCCCGTCTTCCCCGCCCTCGTCTCGCCCACGACTTTCGCGGCCCGTCGGCGGACCATCTACGTCTTCCACGACCGGGGGCCGGAACACGGCGTGGAACGCCTCGCGCTCGGAGGAAGCTCACAGGGAGGCGTGTACGAGGCTGTGCGCGCCACGGCCACGGCGCCGGACGGGAGGCAGGCGGAACTCTGGGGCTCGGACCAGTGGGACCTCTTCGCCGACGTGGTGCGGGAGCGCGACCCGGGGCGAATCGCCGTCAACATCTCGCACGACCACAACTTCGCCGACGGGCTTTCGGCCGGTGAATGGGAACAGATGGAGGCGGCCCTCGGCGCCGATCTCGCGAGCCGCGTGGTCCGCGAACCGCTGCTGGCGATCGAATACCTCGCCATGCGGGTGCCTGCCATGACGCCCGTCTACCGCCGGATACAGGCGGTCGTCCACGAGATCATCGGTACCGCCTTCTCGGAGGTGGTCATCGTCCCCGGTCGGACCACGACCGCCGACGTCGTCTGGTGGATGCGTCAGCGCGTGCACGATCTGGGCCTCGACTCCTGGTTCCAGCCATCGGTCTCGGTGCAGCGGCGCGGCGCGGACATGAGCGGCGTGACGGCGCCGGTGATCGAGCGGGGCGACGTTCTCCACTGCGACTTCGGGCTCGTCGCGTTCGGACTCGCGACGGACACGCAGCACATGGCCTACGTCCTGCGCGAAGGAGAGACGGAAGCACCGGCCGGGCTCAGACAGGCGCTCGCGAACTCGAACCGTCTACAGGACATCCTGCTCGAGGAGACGAAGGTCGGCCGTACCGGAAACGAGATCCTGGCTTCGGTGCTGGAGAAGATGAGGGCGGAGGGACTCAACGGGACGATGTACACCCACCCGATCGGCGACCACGGCCACGGCGCGGGGCCGCTCATCGGCCTATGGGACTACCAGACGGGCGTGCCCGGCCGCGGAGATCCCCCGGTGATCCCGGGCATGTGGTTCTCGACCGAACTACAGGTCACGACGCCGGTGCCCGAGTGGGACGGCCAGCCCGTCCGCATGGCTCAGGAAGAGGAAGCGGAGATCACGCTCGATGGCGACATCCGCTGGATGCTCCGCCGGCAAACCGAACTGCACCTCGTCCGTTAGCCACGCGACGGGCGCGACTCCGGACGTTCCCGCGTGAAGGCCTTCGGAGTTTGTTCCGCTATTCCGCTGCCGTACCGATCACGGCATCCGCTGTCAGACGGGAGATCTCGGCGTCGGAGAGTTCGAGGATCCCGGTGAGGATCTGTCGGGTGTCGCGGCCCAGGGTGGGCGCGGGGTTCACGGGAACGTCGGGGGCGTCGGAGGTGAGGAGCGGGGTGCGGACGAACTGGAGTTCCCCGAGTCCGTCGTAGTCCACGGTGACCCGCACGCCGCGCGCCTCGAGTTGCGGGCATTCGAGCAGGTCGTCGGAGGTCTGCACGGGCCCCGCGGGGACACCCACCTCCTGGAGCCGGCGTACCGCCTCATCGCGGGTCAATTCGGCGAAGACCGGCCGCACGACTTCGTCGAGGAGCGCGCGGTTCTTGGTGCGCGCATCGGGGGAATCCAGGCGCGGATCCTCCAGCAGGTCGGGGCGTCCCAGCATGCGGCAGAAGCGGCGCCACATGATGTCGTCGGGGATCGTGAAGGCGACGTACCCGTCGCTCACCGGCATCGGTCCACGCGGGTAGAAGCCGGGCGGATCGCCCCGCCGCGGCCGCGCCCCGGTGTTGGCGGCGAGTGAGACCATGCGCTCGTTCAGCGACAGCACGCCGTCGTACATGGCGGAGTCGATGAACTGGCCCTTCCCCGTCATTGTGCGCCGGTAGAGCGCCATCGAGACGCCGTGCGCCGCGGCCATCCCCGCGTACAGGTCCGGCATTCCGTAGATCGAGGGCGAGGGCGGCTTGTCGGCGAAGCCGATCATGTGCATGACGCCCCCCATCGCCTCCGCGACGACGTCGAACGAGGGCCAGTCGCCGTACGGGCCCTCACGCCCGGGCAGTCGCCCGAACCCGGACACGGCGGCGTACACGAGTCCCGGGTTCAGCTCGGCCAGCGCCTCGTAGCCGAGACCCATCCGGTCGACCGACCCCGGCCGCAGGTTCTCCACCACGACGTCGGACTTCGCCACGAGGGAGCGGTAGAGATCGCGCCCCTCGTCGCTCTTGAGGTTGAGGGCGAGGGACTTCTTGTTCCGGTTATACGCCATGAACCCGACACCCATGCGGACGCCGTTCCTCTCCACGAAGGGAGGGATGGACCGGCGCGGATCCCCGAGCCCCGGGCGCTCGATCTTGATGACTTCCGCCCCCGCGTCCGCGAGCAGCAGCGAGCAGTAGGGGGCGGACATGTACTGTTCGAGCGCGATCACGCGCACGCCCGCCAACGGCCGACCGGAGTCGGTCATGGGTGGATCTCCCGGGTTCGAGGGATCGGGTGAAGGTCGAGGGGGACGTCAGCTCGTCGTCGGCATCGTCCGGTACTTGTCGAACCACGCCACGATGTTCGCGATCTTGGCCATGAGCTGGCTCGGGCGGCGGCTCATGTCGTGCGAAGCGCCCGGCAGCCGGATCACGGCCGTGTCGATCCCGCGCAGCTTGAGCGCGTGGAACATCTGGTACGACTCCGACAGCGGCGTCCGCAGGTCTTCCTCCCCCGTGATGATCATCGTGGGCGTGTTCACGTTCCCCACGAGCGAGATCGGAGAGAACTCCCAGTACGCGTCCGGGTTCTCCCACGGGAGCCCCTCGTAGCGGTTGTGGTAGTAGCCGTACCAGTTGTCCGCCGTGAGCGTCTTGCTGATCCAGTTGACGACGGGTTTCTGGGCGACGGCGGCCCGAAAGCGGTCCGTCTTGCCGACGATCCAGGCCGTCATGATGCCGCCGGCGCTCCCTCCGGTGACGAAGAGGTTGTCCTCGTCGATGTATCCCCGGTCGATGACGGCATCGACCCCGGAGATGAGATCGTCGTAGTCCTGCCCCGGGTAGTTGTGATAGAGGAGGTCCGCGAACTCCTCGCCGTAGCTCGTGCTCCCGCGCGGGTTCGCGTAGAGAACGACGTAGCCCGCGGCGGCGAGCAGCTGCATCTCGGCTGAGAAGCGGTCTCCGTAGTTCGAGACGGGCCCGCCGTGGATTTCGAGGATGAGGGGATAGCGCCGGCCCGGATCGAAGTCCGGCGGCTTCACGATCCACCCCTGGATGGGGCGGTCGTCGAAGGAGGAATCCCACCAGATCTCCTCGACCTCGCCGAGTTGGCGGTTCGCGAGCAGGTCCTCGTTCAGCGACGTGATGCGACGCACGCCGCGACCCCTCGCGCCCACGGCGACCTCTCCCGGCAATTCGGGGCGGGTCTGGTTGAGCGCGAAGCTCCCGTCGTCGGCGACGCTGAACGACCCTCCGCCATACGGACGCCCGTAAGAGGTGCCCCCCAGATCCTCCGCCAGCACCTCGAGGTCGCCGTCGAGCGTGGCGAAGCCGACCTTCGAGTTCCCCTCGTCGTCGTACTGGAAGTAGACGCCGCTCCCGTCGGAAGCCCACACGGGATTCGACACGCTGCGGTCGAGACCGCCCGTGAGGACGCGCTGTCCGCTCCCGTCCAGGTTCATCACCTGGAGCCGGCTCACCTGGTAGGTGCGCGTGCGATCCTCGTACCCCACGAACGCGATCTGCCGCCCGTCGGGAGAGACCGCCGGACTCCGGTCGGGTCCGGGGCGGTCGGTGAGGGGACGCACTTCACCGGTGGCGACGGAAACGATGTAGAGTTCGGAATTGCGGTAATCGTGGATCCAGTCGTCGTTCCGGTTCGACGAGAAGACGAGGCTCGCGCCGTCCGGTGTCCACGCGGCGGGGCCCTGGTGCTGGAAGTCACCCGACGTGACCTGCGTGGGCGTGCCGCCCTCGACCGGGACGATGAAGAGGTGATCGAAGCCAAAATCCAGATAGCCGACGCCGTCCTGCCGGTTCTTGAAGCGGTCCTCCATGATGGGAGGATCGGCCCACTCCGCCCCGGCGGGCGGCCTGGGCGGCGCGGCGAGGCTCGGCGGCGGGTAGGGGACGAGCTTGTTGAACGCGAGGTAGCGCCCGTCCGGCGACCAGCGGAGCCCGCGCGGCGATTCGATGAGCTGCGTGAGCGTGGCTTCCTCGCCCGTGTCCATCCAGCGCACATGGATCTGGCCGTCCTCCGTGTACGCGATGCGGGTTCCGTCGGGGGACCACCGCGGGGAACCGCCCGTCCCGATCCGCCGGTGATCCGACCCGTCCGCATTCATGATCCACAGCTCGGACTTCTTCGCGTCCCGCATGATGTCCATGGACGTGCGGACGTAAATGACCTGACTGCCGTCGGGCGAAATCCGCGGGTCCGCGGCGTATTCGATCTCGAACACATCCATCGGCTGGAAGCGGTCCTGCGCGCCAAGCGGATCGGCGGCCAGCATGCCTGAAACGGCGAGCAGGGCTAGCACGAACGTCGTCATTCGAATTTTGAAAAGGCTCTTCTCAGGCGTCTCACGCATCGTCGGCTCCCGGAATCGGACAGGGGACAGGGCGGGAAACATATCTCCCCGATTCGACCTGTGGGCAACCGTTGCGTTATCGTCCGGCTCGTCAGGGTCTACCGACAGTGTTGCGCGATTGCCCCGGGGTAATTGACATGATTCGGCTTACCGCACGATGCGCCGCCCTTCTGACCGCAAGCGCCGCCCTCGCGGCGGGCGGCCTCCCCCTCCGGCTCTCCGGGCAGGAGTACGACATCCTCATCCGGAACGGGCGCGTCATCGACGGCACCGGAAACCCGTGGTTCGCGGCGGACATCGCCATCGCCGGCGACCGGATCGTGCGGATCGGGAGGCTCGGCGACGCGACGGCGCGGCGGGTCGTGGACGCGGCTGGGATGTACGTCTCGCCGGGCTTCATCGACCTGCACTCGCACGCCGACCGCGCCATGACCTCCGAGCACCTCGAGGCCCGGCGGGCGAAGAGCCTGAACAGCCAGGGGCTCACGACGGTCATCGGCGGGCCCGACGGCCGCAACCAGGCGTGGCCGCTCAGCGCGGAGATCGCGGCGCTCCGGGAGCTGGGACACGCGATGAACTTCGTCCCCATGGTCGGCCACAGCACGGTGCGCGCCGAAGTGATGGGCAACGACTACTGGCGTGCGGCGACGGAGGAAGAGATCGCCCGCATGCAGGCGCTCGTGCGCGAGGGAATGGAGTCGGGAGCGTGGGGGCTGGGAGCCGGCGTCGAGTACCGCCCCGCCCGCTACAGCACGCCGGAGGAGGTCATTGCCCTCGCCGAGGCCCTGGCCCCCTACGATGGCTTCTACGTCGCGCACCAGCGCAGCGAGGCGGCCATGCCGCTGTGGGAACTGCCGAGCACCGTGAACGACTGGCCCGTGGACGGGAACCAGGGGCTGGCGGAGACCGTGAACGTCGCCCGCGAGACGGGGATCCGCGTCGTGGCGAGTCACCACAAGGCGCGGGGCCGCTCGAGCTTCGGTCGCTCCGGGCAGGACACGCTGGTCGTGAACCGGGCGCGCGAGGAGGGGCTGGAAGTCTACCTCGACGTCTACCCCTACGAGACGTTCGGCGGGGGAGCGCGGCCCATGATCCCGCGCTGGAGCCTCGTGCACGACACCGTGGACACGAGCGGCGGGAGGGACAGCCCGGTGTACAGCCGCGAGGGGGTGTTCGACGATGCCCGGGCGCACCTGGAGCGCCGCTGGGCGGACCCGGAACTCCAGGCTATAATCGCCCGCGACATCGAGTGGATCGTCGATCACAACGGGGGTCCGGACCGCGTCGTCGTGGTGGGCTATCCCGATTCGACCTGGGTGGGCCGGACGCTGGAGGAACTGGGCCGCCGGCTGGACGTCACGTACCAGCACGTCGTCGTCCACATGGCGCTGAACGGCTACCCGGACGTCCTCGGCGGAGCCTGGACGCGCGGGTACGGGATTCACGACGCGGACGTCATCAACTACTACCGCCAGGACTACACGGCCACGGCCTCCGACGCGGCCGTGAGCGGGGTCGAGGGCGTGCCGGAGTTCGCCTCGCGGCCCGGCGCGCACCCCCGCCATTTCGGCGCCTTCACGCGCAAGATCGCCCGCTACGTGAAGGACCTGAAGGCGATCACGCTTCCGTTCGCGATCCGCTCAATGACGGGGCTGCCGGCACGCATCATAGGGCTGGAGGACCGCGGCCTTCTGCGCGAAGGCTACCGGGCGGACCTCGTCGTGTTCGACCTCGAACGCCTCCGGGACCGGGCCACTGTCCTGGAACCGGACCTGTTCAGCGAGGGCGTCGACTACGTGATGGTGAACGGCGTGTTCACGGTCGACGGCGGCGAGTTCACGGACGCGCTCCCCGGCGAGGTCATCCTCAGACCCTGAGCCGCGGCCCGTGTCGCGTTCGCGGGTTTCCGGGCTATTCTTTCCGCCTGATTCGGCAACCGTCAGATCGGGAGAGCCTTATGCGCACGAGATTCCAGGCCCTGCTGCTCCTCCTTCCGGCCGCCGCCTGCACAGCCGACGCGCCGCCGCCCGGACCGTCGGCCGTGCGGAGCGCCGGCGACGTGACCGACGCCGTGCTCGAGGCTGCCCGGCCCGACGGCAACTGGCTCACGTACGGCGGCAACTACGCGGAGGACCGCTTCAGCACGCTGGAAGAGATCACGCGCGACAACGTCGGCGAACTCGGCCTCGCGTGGACGTACGACATCGAATTGCGGGGCGGGGTCGAGGCGACGCCGCTCGTCGTGGGCGGCGTCATGTACATCAGTTCGCCGTGGAGCGTCGTGCACGCGATCGATACCCGGACCGGAGAGCGGCTGTGGCGCCACGACCCGGGCGTTCCGCGCATCCGCGGGCGGCTGGCCTGCTGCGGCGTCGTGAACCGTGGCGTCGCGCTCTACGAGGGCAAGGTGATCGTGGGCACGATCGACGGCCGACTCATCGCGCTCGACGCCGAGACCGGCGAGGTCGTTTGGGAGGCGCTCACGATCGACCCGAACGAGGCCTACACGATCACGGGCGCGGTTCGCGTCGTGCAGGGGCTTGCGATCATTGGCAACGGAGGGGCCGAGTACGGCGTCCGGGGCTACGTCTCAGCCTACGACGCGGACGACGGCGAACTCGTGTGGCGCACCTACACCGTGCCCGGCAACCCGGCGGACGGCTTCGAATCCGAGGCCATGGAGATGGCGGCGGAGACGTGGAGCGGCGAGTGGTGGGTCGCGGGAGGCGGCGGCACGGCGTGGGATTCGATCATCTACGATCCCGACCTCGATCTCCTCTACGTCGGGACGGGCAACGGGTCGCCCTGGTCCCGGAACCTCCGGAGCCCCGGCGGCGGCGACAACCTCTTCCTCGCCTCGATTCTCGCGCTGCGGCCGCAGACGGGCGAATACGTGTGGCACTTCCAGACGACGCCCGGCGACCACTGGGACTATACCGCGGTCCAGCCGATGACGCTCGCGGATCTCGAGTTCGACGGGCGGATGCGGCGCGTCATCATGCAGGCGCCGAAGAACGGCTTCTTCTACGTCCTCGACGCGGAGACAGGCGAGTTCCTCTCCGGCCAGGAATACATCGTGCAGAACTGGGCCGAGGGACTCGATCTCGAGACGGGCCGCCCGACGGACCGCCCCGAGGCCGTGCACGCCGAGGTGTGGACCCTCATTACGCCGGCCGCCCTCGGGGGCCACAACTGGCAGCCGCAGTCCTTCAACCCCGAAACCGGGCTCATGTATCTCCCGATCCAGGAGGGGTGGGTCGAGCGCAGCGAGCCGCCGGACTGGGTGTACACGGACCTCGAGATCGAGGACCACAGCTTCGGGCCGCGGGTGAACAACGTGGGGCACGAGAGCCGCTACGGAGCGCGAGACGACGCAGGCTTCCTCGTCGCCTGGGATCCGAAGGCGCAGGAGGCCCGGTGGACGGTCCCCCTCCTCGGCTACTGGAACGGCGGGACCGTGACGACGACGACCGGGCTCGTCTTCCAGGGCGGCGGCGACGGCCGCTTCGTCGCCTACGACGCGGAGAACGGCGCGCAGTTGTGGGAGGTCGCTACCGGCCTCGGGATCCTCGGCGGTCCGGTTACGTACCTCGTCGACGGGCGCCAGCACGTGACGGTGGCGGCCGGCTGGGGCGGCTCGCGCGGCCGCAGCGGAGCGCCATACGGCGACGCCGCGAATTACGAGCAGCGGGGCCGCGTCTTCACCTTCGTGCTCGGCGGCACCGGGGAGATGCCGGAGCCGCGGCGGAAGCGGCCGGTCAGCGTGCCCTCGGTCGCCGCCGATCTGCCCGCGGACGAAACTTCGCTCGAGCGCGGCAGCGACCTCTACCGGCAGTACTGCCGACACTGCCACGGGACAGGCGGCGGCTCGGAGGGCGCGATGCCGAACCTTCAGCGCGCGACGGACATCGTGCACCGCAACTTCGAGGACATCGTCCTGGGCGGGAGCCGGGAGCCCCAGGGGATGCCGTCCTACGAGGGACTCCTCGACGCCGAGCAGCTACGTCTGATCCAGGCCTACGTCGTTTCGCAGGCGCGCGAGACGCTCGCGGCCGAAGACGAGACGGCGGGCGGCGGCAACTGACGTCGCGTACGGAAACCGAAAACGAGAGGAATCGACTCATGAAGCGCTTCATCCTGGTCTCACTTCTTGCCACCGGAGGTTTCGCGGTCATGGCTCCCCATCTTTCGGCCCAGCGTGAGTACATCAACCCGCGGCACGCCAGCGACGAAGGCCTCCCCTTCAGCGGTGCCGTCTGGGTGGGCGACCTGCTCTTCGTATCGGGGTCGCTGGGACTCGTGGACGGGCGTCCGCCGAACGACGCGGAGGAGGAGGCGCGGCTCGTGATGGAGGCGATCAAGAACACCGTGGAGGAGGCGGGGATCACGATGGACGACCTCGTGTCCGTGCAGGTGTTCTGCTCGGATGTCGATCTCTACGACGTCTTCAACAAGGTCTACCGGACCTACTTCACGGAGACCTTCCCGGCGCGCGCTTTCCTCGGCTCCGGGCCCCTCCTGTTCGGGGCGCGCTTCGAGGTGATGGCGATCGGCTCCCGCAACTGAGTCGGGGCAACTGAGCCGGGGGCGGGATCTGGTCACCGAGGCGGGGCCCGGCCGCGGGCCCCGGCCCGATCTCGCCGACGCGCTGGAGCGAGGGGAGATCGTCCTCTTCTCCGTCTGTCCGGTCGAACTCCCTCCCGAGGAGGATCTCGAGCGGCTGCGCTCGGAACTCCCGCGGCAGTTGCAGGGAAAGAACGTGAGCTATCATCCGGAGAGCGGGCGTCTTCGCGGCGTGACGGCGCAAGGCGGACTGCGGGACGCCGTTCTCGACACGCTCACCGCGCACGGCGCCAGGGTTCGCGCCTTCCTGCGGGAGTGCCTGCCCGCGCTCAGCGAGGGATGGACGGTGGGAACGACGAGCTTCCGCCCGATCCAGGAGCACGGCCGCGGCCTCTCCGCACACGCGAGCAACGAACTGATCCACTTCGATGCCGGGGCCTACGGGGCGACCGACGGAGACCGGATCCTCCGTTTCTTCGTCAACGTGAACCCCGAAGAGGACCGCGTGTGGTGCACGAAGGGGACGTTCCCCGACGTGTTTGCGCGCTACGGGACCGAGGCGGGCGTGGCGACCGGCGGCTCGCTCGAGCGGGGCCCAGTGGACCGTCTCCGGGGACGCGTGTTACGGGGGATCGCGAAGGCGGGGCTACGTGAGGCGGTGCTCGCGGACTCCAGTCCGTACGACCGTCTGATGCGGCGCTTCCACAACTACATGAAGGACACGCCGTCCTTCCAGGAGCGGGACGAGACATGGCGGGAGATCCGCTTCCCGCCCTTCTCCGCGTGGATGGTCCTCACCGACATGGTGAGCCACGCGAGCCTGTCCGGGCAGCACGCCCTCGTCGACACGTTCATCCTCCGCCTCGCCGCCTGCCGCCACCCCGAGCTCGCCCCCATCAACATCCTCCGCGGCCCGACGGGTCCGGCCCGGGCGAGTGATGCCGGGCGGAACCGGCGACCTCACCACCCCACGGCGTAGGCGACGCGCCGGGGATCCGCGCCTGCCATGAGCGTACCCGTCGCGGCATCGAGAGTGATGCCCTGCATGCTGCCGAAGGCGTAGCCGGGCGCGAGTTCCACGGTGTATCCCAACCCCTCGAGCATCCCGACCACGTCGTCGGGCAAGCGGTCCTCCAGACGGAAACGGACCTCGGCTCCGGGCAGGTAGAAGTTCGGCTCACCGCTCAGGGTGAAACGGGGCGCCGCGATCGCCTGCTGGATCGGCATCCCGAAGTCGAGGAGATTCACCAGCACCTGGAACTGGGTCTGGCCGATCGTCTCGCCGCCCGGCGTCCCCAGCGCCGCATGGAATCGACCCTCCCTGAGCACGATGATGGGGGAGTTGTTGAGGATCGGAATCTGCCCGCCCCGCACGTAGTTCACATGGTCCGGATAGGGCGATGTCGAGCCGATGCGGGATCCGTTGTTGAAGGTCAGGCCGGTGTTGCCGACCACCACTCCCGTGCCGAAGGCGCCGCCGTGTGTGGGCGTGGCCGCGACGACGTTGCCGAAGCGGTCGGCGATGGAGAAACTGGTCGTGCTCCCGGCATGTGTCCGTTCCGCCAGATGGCCTCGCCGAGGTGTGGGCGCTGCTGCTCCCGTCGCCTCTCCGGCGGCTCGCGACCCCGGCTGGAATTCGTCGACCCGCACCGGACTTCCGGCGCCCGGGTACGCCATCACCCGGGACGGGTCGATGAGGGATCGGCGGGCCGCCGCGTACTCCTTCGACAGCAACTCCTCGGCGGGCACGTCGACCAGGGCGGGATCGGCCGCGTAGGCGGACGGCTAACGGCCAACATCACGGCAGGAGATCACGTAAGTCCAACTGGGACTGCACGATCTGCCACTCCTGCCGGTAGGGCCGGACACTGCTGGATCGTGCCCCGACAGCGGGAAAACCGGAGTCAATCGGCGGGAGTTGTCGAGCAACTCAGCCGGGCTGCGTCAGAAGACGAGCCGCAAACGTTGGTGCCTCCGACAACGCCGACCGCTGGACGCGGTCGCCTATCCCACGTCGCTCCGCGAGGGAGTGCACGAGATCGACGAACCAGTCTTCGGCGAAAGGCGCAACAACGATACGCCCTACGAGCGTCGCGAGGTCGATCTCGCAGTAACATCCGCTATGTTCTTGCGGCTCAACCGTATCGGGATGTCGAAGAAACAGGGCACGGACCTCTCGCTCATGCTGAAAGCTAATCCTCTTGTGAACCAGAGGTAGCAACGCGTTCCCAAAGGGAATGCTGTCGGTGCGGTAGTCTCGATACTGAACCACCGATGCACTGATGTTTTGGTCCCCCACGAAGGCATCCTTAAACCGAGCGAACCCTGTCCTGATCGCGATTCCGTCCCGCTCGCGCGCATACAGCCGCCACATCGCCTCGGACTCGAATTCTCCCATGTGCCAGCAACTGACGCGAGCCATTCGCACGACCTGCCGAAGATCGAACCCCTGCACGGAAACCGGCCCCTCTCGTAGATCTTGAGGGAATGCAGGGGGCGTCACGTGTGACAAGGATCCTTCGAATGGGTCGCCAAGCAGATCGGGACGACAGAAGAACAGGGCCTCCTTTTCCAGCAGGGACACGAATCTCGTGAAGTCCATGTACCTCCAGAGCACGGTGTCGTCCGGCGGAGGCCAGAGGTGGGGGTGGTCGCTGTACATGCATCCAACCTCAGAGTTGGCTTATGTGATACACACCATCACTGGCGTGAGCGAAGTTGAATTGAACATAGCGGTGAGGTGCGGTTCGGGCTGGGTCCAGGTGACCCGTCGCCAACCCAAGAACTGATTGGAGGATCAAATCCTGCGTTCCTGCTCGCGCTGTCCTGCAGGTAAAGGGATCATGGTGCCCATCCTTCGGAAAGGGCCTCAGCCTGTTCCAGGACGGTCCGCGTGGCCTTCTCCTGCTTGTCGGGTGGGTAGCCGTGCTTCCTGAGAATCCGCTTGACGAGCCGCCGTAGATTGGCGCGCACGTTCTCGCGGAGCGTCCAGTCGATCCTGACGTTGTTCCGCACGGCCTCGACCAACTCGCGGGCGATGTCGCGGAGCGTCTCGTCGCCGAGCACCCGCACGGCGCTGTCGTTGGTCTCAAGAGCATCGTAGAAGGCAAGTTCGTCCTCGGAGAGCCCCAGCGTCTCACCTCGGGCGTTCGCCTCGCGCATCTCGCGGGCAAGCTGAATCAGTTCCTCGATGACCTGTGCGGCTTCGATGGCGCGATTCGCGTAGCGACGGACGGTCCGGTCGAGCATCTTGGCGAAGGATCGCGCTTGGACGACGTTCCGCCGCCTCCGGACCGCCAGTTCTCCCTTTAGCAGCTTCCGCAGCAGTTCGACCGCGAGGTTTCGCCGCTTCATGCCCCGCACTTCGGCCAGGAACTCCTCGGACAGGATCGAGATGTCTGGCGTCTCAAGTCCGACCGCGGCGAAGATGTCCACGACGCCCTCGGACGCGACGGCCCGTGAGACGATCTGGCGGACGGCCATGTCAAGCTCTTCCTCGGTGCGCGCGCCTCCGGGCGCGCGCTTGGCCAGCACCGACCGGACGGCTTGGAAGAACGCCACGTCGTCCCGGATCCGCATCGCTTCCTCGTGGGGGACCGCGAGCGCGAAGGCTTGGGAGAGTTCGCGGACGGCCAGCAGACAGCGCTCCTTGCCGTTCTCCTGCGCGAGGATGTGCTCCTGGGCCGCCGGGAGCAGACTCGTACGTTCGGTGGGCGTGCCGTCGATCCACCCCGAGTAGTCGAAGCCGTGGAACAGACCTCGGCACACCTCGTACTTCTCCAGCACTACGGCGACCGCTTCGGACTGGTCCAACGTGGTCCTGCCGGTGCCGCCGCTCTCGGTGTAGGTCGCAAGAGCGCGTTTGAGTTCGTGCGCGAGCCCGAGGTAGTCCACGACGAGGCCGCCCGGCTTGTCCCGGAACACCCGGTTCACCCGCGCGATGGCCTGCATGAGCCCGTGGCCGCGCATCGGCTTGTCCACGTACATGGTGTGCAGGCTCGGGGCGTCGAAACCGGTGAGCCACATGTCCCGCACGAGCACGACCCGGAGGGGATCGCCGGGGTCGCGGAACCGCTTCGCCAGAACCTCACGGCGCTTCTTGTTGCGGATGAGCGGCTGCCAGTCGGGAGGGTCCGAAGCGCTGCCGGTCATCACGACCTTGATCTCGCCGTCGGCGTCGTTCTCGTGGTGCCATTCGGGGCGAAGCCGGATCAACTCCCGGTAGAGGTCGATGCAGATGCGTCGGCTCATGCAGACGATCATCGCCTTGCCGTCGATGGCTTCGAGCCGCCGGTCGAAGTGTGAGACGATATCCTCGGCGATGAGCTTGAGGCGGTGTGGGGATCCGACGACTGCTTCGAGTTGAGCCCACTTGGTCTTGAGCTTCTCTTTGCGCTCGACCTCCTCGCCCTCGGTCGCCTCCTCGAAGTCTGGATCGATCTTCGGCCGTTCGGCCTCGTCCAGCGCCAGCCTCGCCAGTCGGCTTTCGTAGTAGATCGGCACCGTGGCCTTGTCCTCGACGGCCCGCTCGATGTCGTAGACGCTGATATAGTCGCCGAACACGGCCCGCGTGTTGGCGTCCTTCAGTTCGATGGGCGTGCCGGTGAAGCCGATGAATGAGGCGTTGGGGAGCGCATCGCGCATGTGGCGGGCGTAGCCGTCGATGAAGTCGTACTGGCTCCGGTGAGCCTCGTCTGCGATCACCACGATGTTGCGGCGCCCCGACAACTCGGGCATCCGGTCGCCCTTCTCCTCGGGAAAGAACTTCTGGATGGTAGTGAACACCACGCCGCCCGACTCGACGGCCAGCTTGGCGCACAGGTCGGCCCGGTTCTCGGCTTGGGTCGGGGGCTGCCCGAGAAGATCCTTGCAGCGGGAGAACGTGCCGAAGAGTTGGTCGTCGAGGTCGTTGCGGTCCGTAAGGACCACGATGGTCGGGTTCTCCATCAGCGGGTCGCGGGCGATCCGCCCGGCGTAGAAGGCCATGGTCAGGCTCTTGCCCGAGCCCTGGGTGTGCCAGACGACTCCGATGCGCCGGTCGCCCGGCGCGCCTCCGGGCTTCCGGTCCGGCTCGTTCTTTTCGCCCTCCTCGGCGACACGCTTCGCTTTCCGCCGGAGCGCGGCTGCGCGCACGGTCTCCTCCACCGCCGTCTCCACCGCATGGAACTGGTGATACCCGGCCATCTTCTTGGCCAGCTTGCCGCTGCCGTCGTCCTCGAACACGATGAAGTCCCGGACCAAGGACAGGAACCGCGCTCGCTCGCACATCCCTTCGAGCATCACCTGTAACTGGGGAAGGTGCGATCCGGCCAGCGTCTCGCCCGCGATCGTGCGCCACGGCTTGAACCACTCGCGTCCGGCGGTCAGGGTCCCCATGCGCGCCTTGAGGCCATCGGAGGCGATGAGCACGGCATTGAAGGCGAACAGGTCCGTGAGTTCGGCCTTGTAGGTTTGGATCTGGTTCCAGGCCGTCCACACCGTGGCCTTCTCGTCCGTCGGGTTCTTGAGTTCGATCAGGCCAAGCGGAAGTCCGTTGACGAACAGCACGACATCCGGCCGACGCTCGTGCTCGCCCTCGACGACGGTGAACTGGTTGACCGCGAGCCAGTCGTTGTTCGCGGGGTTGTCGTAGTCGAGGACGGAGACTTGGGCACCCCGCACTGTGCCTCCGGCAGTCCGGTACTCAACCGTCACTCCATCCACGAGCAGGCGGTGGAACGCACGGTTGCGGGCCTCCAACGTCAAGCCTTCGGGGCGGGTGATCTTGCGGAACGCGTCGTCCAGGGCCTCGGCGGGCAGACTTGGGTTCATCCGGTCCAAGGCGTCTCGCAGCCGTTGTTCCAGAACGACCGCGGCGTAGTCCGCCCGCTCCCTGCCTTCCGCGTGCGGCCCGATGTCGGGGCCGTGGGCCACCATCCATCCAAGGGCTTCGAGCCATTCCAGCGCGGCGGCTTCGACCTCCGACTCGGTGAACGAAGACGAGGCGGGTGTCACGGGACGGATTCCGCCAGCCTCTCGGCACCCGGTACGCGGATTGCCCCCGACATGAGCTTGGGTAGGAGGGTGTCTCGAAGGCCAGCGAGGGTGCGGGATTCCTGCTGTAATCCGTACTGACGTACGGAAATGGCCTTCACGGTCTTGGTGAACACGCCAACGGTATCTTTGGACGGCACGACGGCTCGGTTCATGTAGGCGAGGTTCCGATTCATGCCCGGGACAGCGGAATCAGAGGCAATCGACGGAAGATCTTGCGTTCGCAAGAGGTGGAATAGAAAGAACATCCCTAGCCCCTCGTCCTTCGGCACTACGTAAAACGTCGTGTCGATAGGGAAGAATCCCTTTAGACTCCACCTGACCAAGCCCGGATTCCCCTTGCGGCCTACGACCACTCCTGGTCCATCGACGAGTTGCTGATCGTGCCAATCGACCTGGCCGTTAGATCCGTATACCGGAACACACCCTGGTCTCCGCTTCCTCTTCGGGAGTGGCTTTCCGTACGCTAGCTCGACCAGATCTCCCAGTGGCATTACTTCCCATCCGTCCGGGATATCCCCCAACTCCGAATCCATCATCCGGTCGGGGAACAGGTCGGCGATGTCTCGCGGCAAGCCCGTGTCCCGGCCCTCCATCTTGGCCCGCACCGGATCGAAATCGACGAACCACGACTTGAACAGCGCCCGCGCCACCCCCTCCAGCGTCTCGTTCATCCGGCGGTTCAACTCGATCTTGTCGTCGAACGTGCCAAGGACATGGGCGATGGCGCGTTGCTCGTGGAGGGACGGAACGGCGAGTTTGCAAGGGTAGACGGCGGCGCGTGTGGTAGACGGAATCGGGGACCCGTCGTCGATCTCACCCAGCTTGTAGTGCTTGATTGCGTAGAAAAGCCACCGCATGTCGTGCTTGGATTTCGATGCGACGTAGTACGCTGTGTCGATCACGAAGAACGGATCTGGCGAATAGGCGACACCCCGGTAGGCACCCTTGCGACCGAGCACCACGCCCGGTCCCGGTGCGAGAGGGGTGTCGGTCCAGCCTATAGGGCCGTTCGATCCGAAGACCCGGAAAGGGCCCGTGCTATTGGCATGCCCTCGCCGCGCCTTACCGTATTCGAGGCTGATTTCGTCGCCCCAACTTGATTCTCGCCAATCGCTGCGCTTCCCCGAGTTCCCGAGATCAGTACGGCGGATGGCCGCTTTTTCCACAGCCTCCGTAACCGCCGAATGCTCGCGCGTGAACCACTCGACGCCGTCGTTCTGGATATGCTCCCGCAACGTCCGGTCACGGACCGAGTCGTACAGAATCAGATCGACCGGCTGGGCCATGGGGATCTCGTCGACCGCCGCGGCGAGACGGGCCTGATCCGTCAGCGTGAGCCGGTCGCCGAACAACGCGATGTCCACGTCGGAAGTCACGGTGTTCGTTCCGGTCGCCCTCGATCCGAACAGCACGGCCCGTTCGACCCGATTATTCGCAGTGAGGGCGGCGATGATCGCCTCGCGGTGCGCGTCCTTGAGACCGTCCGTCACCGCGTTCGCCTAGCTTCCAGAGCCCGGTGGAGTCGCCGCAGCACAGGGTGGTAACGATCCTTGATCAGTGTTTCCGCCTCCTGCGCCACGTCGAGCAAGTAAACGTGGCTCAAGAGGTTTCGCTTGTCGAGCGCGTCGAGCAGGGTCTCGCAGTCGCTCTCGTCGATGTAGTCCACCTCGAAGCTCTTTCGGATCACTGCGCGCGGGGCCTTCACGTCGTGGCCCTCGTAGAAGAGGAGATCCTTGAGCACCTTCCAGGACAACTCGAAACTGAACTCGAAGGTCTTGATCAGCCCGGCCAATTCGAGGTAGTCGTACCGCTTCCGGTCACAGGCGTCCGTCAGTTGTCCGAGCGCCGTCCCGAAGCTGTCGAGCCGCTGCTGCCATCGCCGTTCGTCGGAGTTGCTCACGGCCCTCTCCCTCCAAACCCCAGCGCCTCAAGGTTCTCAGTGATGGCAGCATCGAGACGTTCGCCTTCGGCCTGTTGCTCACGCAGTTGAACCACCAACCGCGTCATCTTCTCCGCGAACGGCTCGCCGTCGTCCTCTTGGGGCTCGACGCCAACATACCGGCCCGGCGTGAGGACATGGCCGTGCTCCCTCACCTCGCCCAGCGCCGCGCTCTTGCAGAAGCCGGGCACGTCCGAGTAGCCGTCTTCGTTCGTCCTCCACGCATGATACGTTTCCGCGATCCGGGCGATCTCCTCGCCGGTCAGTTCGCGGTGCGTCCGGTCCACCATGCGGCCAAGCTTCCTCGCGTCGATGAACAGCATCTCACCACGCCGCCTGCGTCCGCGCGCCAAGAACCACAGGCAGGCGGGAATCTGAGTCGAGTAGAAGAGCTGGCCCGGCAGCGCAACCATGCAGTCGACGAGGCCAGCTTCGATCAGATTCTTCCGGATCTCGCCCTCGCCGGACTGGCTCGATGACATCGACCCGTTGGCCAGCACGAATCCGGCGATCCCCCTCGGCGCTAGGTGGTGGACCATGTGCTGCACCCAAGCGAAGTTCGCGTTGCCCTTCGGCGGCACGCCGTAGCGCCAGCGCTTGTCCTCGGCCAGCCGCTCGCCCCCCCAGTCCGACACGTTGAACGGAGGGTTGGCGAGGATGAAGTCTGCTTTCAGGTCCGGGTGGCGGTCGTTGTGGAAGCTGTCGCCGTGGGCGATCTGCCCGCCGATGCCCCGGATGGCCAAGTTCATCTTCGCGAGTCGCCACGTCGTGTAGTTCGACTCCTGACCGTAGATCGAGATGTCGCCTCGCGTGTTGCCCCCGTTGGCGTTCCCGGTGGCGTGGGCGCGGATGAATTCGACCGACTGCACGAACATGCCCGAAGAACCGCAGCACGGATCGTACACCCGCCCCCGGTAGGGCTCCAGCATTTCGACGAGCAGCCGGACGACGCAGCGCGGGGTGTAGAACTCCCCGCCCCGCTTGCCCTCGGCGCTCGCGAACTGCGAGAGGAAGTACTCGTACACTCGCCCGAGCACGTCCTTCGAGCGGGCTTCGGCGTCCCCGACGCGGATGTTGCCCACCATGTCGATCAACTGGCCCAGGCGCTGCTTGTCGAGCGCGGGCCGGGCGTAGTCCTTGGGCAGTACCTCCTTGAGCGCCGGGTTGTCCCGCTCGATGGCCGCCATGGCCCGATCCACCGTCTGGCCCACTGTCGGCTGCCGCGCCTCGGCCTTCAGGCGCACCCAGCGCGCCTCCGGCGGCACCCAGAAGATGTTCTCCGCGATGTACTCGTCGCGGTCCTCGGCGGCCTCTTCTCCCCACTCGGCGAGCACCCCGGCGCGGCGCTCCTCGAAAGCGTCCGAGATGTACTTCAGGAAGATGAGGCCCAGCACGACATGCTTGTACTCGGCGGCGTCCATCGACCCTCGGAGCGTATCGGCCATCGACCACAACTCGGCCTCGTAGCCGGTCGTGGCTCCACTGTTGGTCTGCTTGGTGGGCATCTCCACTCGCACGCTTGAGTCTCGGCTCGCTCCGCTGGCTACCCGGAGCCATACCAAGATACGGCATGTGTCTCGGGGCAGTACACCGCTTGAGCAGTCCTGTGCGCCGGTCAGTGCCGTCATCGGCAGCGATCCGCCTGAAACCCAGCGCCCCGGAACGCGTAGTATGTCTTGAGCGGATCGCCTGACCGATTGGGCCGACCCCGTGCCGAGAGGCTCTGGGCGGACCACGGCGGACGGTGGCGGATAGCGGGGGCGGCGGGGTTCAACGGAGCCGTCAGCGCGACCGGTTACGCCGCGCTGTAGAGTGAAAACGACGCGGGGGGTCATTTCACACTTTGGCCCCCCGGCGATTCACATTGCGGCGGACGCGCATTCGCCGCGCGCGCAACGTCCTGCGACTCTGCGGCCCAACCGCCCGTTGCCGGACGGGCCACAGGAGCCGTGGCGGGAGCGACCCCCCTCGCCCAAGGCTCGGTACGGCATAGAGGCGAGTGTGTTTTCACACCCTTCCGCCTCCTGCCTGGGGTCGCTCCCGCACCAGAGATCCCTGGCGGGAAGGCCGGTCGAGCGCCGCTTTCGGGGTGCCGGACCACACACTTGCCGCGCCTTCGGCCGCCGGAGCGACGGTCGACTTCGTCTCGGCTCGATTCGCCGGACAACCCCTTCGGTCGAAAGCGATCAGGCGATCCGTTCGCTGCCGCATTACGTTGGTCCCGACGTTTCGGTTTCGCACCCGATCCGCCGTATCGCCTTCGACGGGCCGATTCACTCTCAACCGGGGGATCCGCCAATCGCGATGAGGAAACTGTTGGTGCTGGGTCTGGCGCTCCTACCCGCGCAGGTCTTGGCGCAGGAGAAGCCCGGTCGAATGATGCTCGAAGCGGGACTCGTCGGCGGCAGCGGCGACGCCTGCCCGGGAAGGTACGTCGGCATCAAGGGACGGCTCGGCGGGCCGGTGTCCCTGTACGGCATGGTCGAGACCTACCGCTGTGCCGATTTCGCGGGCTCCGCCAACCGCATCGGAACGTCCGTCCGGCTCGGACGCGACCGCTGGTTCGTTCGCCCGGCGGTGCGCGCGGGCATCGAGTACGACGGCGGAGATGTTTCCCCGACCGCCGGGGCGAGCCTGACGTTCGGCCGCCGCTACGGCGCGCGCTTCATCGTCCATCTCGGAGAGGCCTCCGGGGGCACGCTGACGCTCT
Organism: Gemmatimonadota bacterium; assembly: GCA_965207805.1. GTDB lineage: Bacteria > Gemmatimonadota > Gemmatimonadetes > Palauibacterales > Palauibacteraceae > Palauibacter. The sequence continues at coordinate 1,774,306 of OZ242312.1, read as the reverse complement.
TTCAGATGGGCGGTTACATCTCGTTCTGAGCGCGTGACGACTTGGCCGATGGCCCCGGCCCCCAAAGCCGGATCCAATCGGTCGGAGCGACGCACGGTTGGCCTTCCCGCAAGGATTGTTGGACTGGGAGCGACCCCCGAGGGAGGGTGGGATGGGCGTGCACATCCCACCCCTCCCCGATGCCCGCACTGGGCATCGAAACAGGGGGGTCGCTCCCAGCCACGGCCTTGAGGCCCGGTTCGGCATCGACGAATCGGGCGGTCGTGGCCCAACTGTCATGCCGTCAGCGACTTGCGGCATCAGCCGTGTGTCACGTCCGAGGGCGGTTTTCGTGTCCGGCACCCCCCTACATCAAATACACATGTCCCGTTCGGCATCGGGGGTGCCGGCTTCGCCATCAGAACCCCCTCCCCAAGAGCCGCTTGGTCTCCCATACCTCCACCCGGTGCAACAGCCCCCGGCCAGACTGCTGGCGAGCCCGATTCCTGAGTTCCGCCAGCCGCACGAGTCCGCCCCGGATGTTGCCGTACGCCTCTTGGACCGGGCTCTTGTCCGCGCTGCGGAGGACATCTTCGATCCATTTGATCTCTCGGCCGATCTCCGGGTCGTAGTCGGACGAGCGCATGCCCCTCGCCCAGTTGCCGAGCACGGTGTCCGCGCGACTCGCCTCTTCCCAGCCCCGCGTGACGGCAACGACCTCGATCTTGCATCCGCGACGCCACAGCATTCCCCACAGCGCCCGGTGCGCCCCGCCCCAGGCGCGCAGCGAGGTTGCGGTCTCGTGGCCGGGATCGACGTACACGAAGACCGCACGCCCGGCGTCCAGCGCGAGCGGCAGCCGGAGGTGGAAGTGGCGCCGGAGGTTCCCGGCGGCGCCCCGATAGCTCCGCTGGGGAAGGACCCGGCGCTCGATCCCGAGCGCCTCGAACGCGGCGACCTTCTCGGCCTCGGTCGCCAGCCACGGCAGGCGGGGATGCTCGAGGACGTAGTCGAGCGCCAGCAGCCGACGCATCAGCACCTCACGAGAGGTGATCCGGCGACGCCGAAAGAACTCTTCGGCTCCGAGCGCCCGGTAGACCCTGCGGGCGTGAATCCGGCACACGCGGCCAATGCCGTGGATGCCGGCCGCGGGGACCTCCTCGACGGCCAGGCCCTGCGCGACGAGCGCGAGGACGGCGCGCCGCACCTTCTCTGGGTGGCAACCCAAGAAACTCGTCCACTGCAAGCGGGTGAAGACGCCGCCGTGCAGGCAGGCAAGCGCGATCCACTCGGCCCGGCGTCCGGTCCATCCGAAGGCCTCCAGCGCCTTCTCGCGTCCCTTGAGATGGGCGATCAGCGCAGTCTCCCTTGGTCGAAGGAATGGCCGTGCAAATGTAAGCTCCTTCCTCGCCGTCGCGTTCCCGGAGGTGTCGGCCACCAGGTGTGCCGGCACTGGTCAAGACGCACTTTCCGGGCGAAGTTTCGTTCGTGCAGATCGTGCAATCCATCGAATCGAGAGGGGAGCGCTCGTCCTTTTGAGGGACCATATGGGCCTCGCTCAACTCGCCGCCCGTGTGCTCGGCTCGGTCGGGTGATGGACCGCAACGACGCGTGACCAGCCAGACGCGTCAGGCGCATTTAGGCATCAAGGATGGCCGCCTGATCCGATCACACGCAGGCTGAGCTACCGCCTCTTAGGAACTCTACCCGACCGAATTGGACCAATAGGTGAAGCCGTCTGAAATCGTAGAAAGGGTCATGGACGTGGCCAAGAGCATGTCCAGACCGGCATACAGGGGTCAGGCCAAAGCTGGCTGGCCGCTGCGTTCAGGGGCTGTAGATCGCTTGAAGCAGGCCCATGGCGCTCATATCCTCGACGATGAGAGTGGTCTTCGGAAGCTGATCTCCGACTACCACAGGGATCTGATCTTCCGGATGCAGGCGATCGACGGGGAGCGGAAGCGGGACTTGCAGCGGCTGTCCATTCTCCAGCATCACGGGGCGGGTACCGGACTATTGGATTTCACGGAGAGTCCTCTGGTGGCCCTCTGGGTCGCCTGCGAAGACGAGCTAAACGAGGACGGGAAGGTGTTCGTCCTGGACATCGGCGACCATCAAGTCGCGGTCAACGGACGGAAACTGGATGAGGAAGCGTTGTTCCGCACAGAGCGGATCGTGTACTACGAGCCGGATCGATCTCTCAGTCCTCGGATCGTCGCGCAGCAGAGTCTATTCGTGATCTGCAACCCGCCCAGAGTACCGGAGGGATACCGCAAGGAAGTGGTGATACCGAAGGGGATCAAGGGTCAGTTGACCGAATACCTGAAGGGGCTCGGGTTATGAGGAGAACCTTTTCGGGGATGCTTCCGGGCTTGCTACCGCGAACGCGAGGCACAGGCCGCTACGACCCGCGCTAACGCTTCCGCCAGAGCACTACCGAGATTGGGGAAACCGCGCCTATCAGGCGGAACGGTACGAAGACGCTCTCCTGCACTACCAGTCCTACGCGGAGGCACTTCCCGACGTAGCCCAGCCGCATTGCCTAGTCGGGGATACGCTCTCCGCGCTCGGACGCTTTCAAGATGCGATCGGCGCGTACACGAGGGCGATCGAGAGAATCACGCAACCGATCGATCTCGGGCCAGACGTTACCGTACGATGGGAAGCCTTTGGCCCGTTCATGCTCCATGCACTCTACTACAATCGAGGCAACGCGCATGCGGCGACCGGAGACCATGCAGAAGCTATTTCCGATTACGACAGCGCCTTGGAGCACGGCACCCGGTTGAAGAGGAACCTCCTGCTCAACCGCGGGAATTCAAGGTACAGCTTGGAACGTTATGCAGAGGCTTTCGGCGATTTTGAAGCCGCGTGGTTGGAGCGGGAAGGAAGCGACGCTGCGCTTGCAATGGGTAACTGCAAGGTCCTGACCGGCGAGTTGAGGGAAGGCCTGAGACGGTTCTTGGACGGCGTCAGGGTCGGGGAGCCGGAAGACTCGGTTGTTCATTGCCGACAGCACGCGCAACGACTGGGAGAACTCCTGGACGCGTTGGGCGACTCCGACTACGAAGTGAGGCGAGAGGGACCAGCTGTGTACGTCGAAGCGGCGGGTGGGGGTGGGGTCGCCACGTTTCCGTTCGTCGGCAATCGTGGGAACGTTGGCAATACTCCGTCGGGCATGGTCAATGCGCACGGTGGGGAGGGCTACCCAGGTGGGATTGGGTTCGCGGTCATCTTGGTCCGAAGGCAAAACTGAGCGCCTATCGATATCGGTAGCGTCAGGAACCGCCGCCGAATGATGGCCTTCCGCTCGAACATCGGCAAGCCTTGGGACGGCGGCCGGACGCATCTCTGCCGAGACGGGTTCCGGCGGAACTACATAGCTAATGCTAACCTACGATATAAAAATGAGTTACACCGCATACCTTTACGGATGTATCACTTAAGATATACAAAAATGAGCGGGATTTCACGCGACAGCATCGGAAGTCACCGGACGCAACAGTTTGGTCAAGCCGTGGCGAGGGTTGCTGTCGATTGCCCCTTCAAGGCCGCGAATCGGCCGTTCGCGAAACACCCAGCGGCCTTTCTTCAGAAACGGCAAGCAGCGGCGCGGGAAGGATGTTCTCCGGGCCGAATGGGGGGTTGACCGGACGCGACAACGGAGCCACACTACATCTCAATTGCGATACAGGAGGTTCGGATGAAGACGAACAGTTCGATGCTCCATGTCCGGATGGACACGGAGATGAAGCGGAAGGCGACAGCGGCACTCGCGGCCATGGGGCTGACGGCCTCGGAGGCGGTTCGGCTGTTCTTCCACCGAATCGCGGTCGATCAAGCCTTCCCCCTTGAACTGAAGGTGCCGAACGCCGAGACCCGACGGGCGATGGCTGAGTCGGAGGAAATGATGAACCGGGCGGCGGCGCGATTCGCCAGCGCGGACGAGATGTTTGCCGAACTTGAAGAAGCCAGCAGTCGGTAGGCGGGCGCTTCCGCCGCGCCGCGTGGACTTTACGCGGCGTTTCCTCAAGGACTGGGAGCGGCTTTCGCGTTCCGGCCGATACGACATGAATCGGCTCAAGGCGGTCATGCTCGACCTAATCGCCAATGAAGCCCCGCTCGGTCCCGAACGAAGGGACCACGCGCTCAGAGGCGCATGGGCGAATCACCGGGAATGCCATGTCGGTGGGGACTTCCTTCTGATCTACCAAGTCAATGATTCGCCGAAGCCGAGCGGCTCGATCAACTTCGTCCGCGCTGGCACCCACGCCGAACTCTTCAAATGACCCGGCTCAAGCACGCCCCCGGGAGGCCGCACCCACTTCCATCTCCCACACCCGTCCGCAGCAGAGGCAGAACGTGAGCGTGCCTCCTTACCGTTTATTCGTACTCGGGGCTGGCTTCTCAGCCCCTGCGGGCCTTCCTCTGGGGAAGGCTCTCCTCGAACACGTCCGGGAGGATGTCCGAGGCTCGTTTCGAACCGCTGGCTGGGACGGGGCTCTGGAACAAGAGATCGGAGAATGGACCTCGCTGTATCCCGGTGAGTTGATCGATCTGGAGCGCGTACTCGCATACAGCCACCGGAAGCACTACCTCCGCCTCATAGGTTCCGACGAGTACTTCGAGCACGGCAGTCGATCAATAGTCTTCGCGCGGCGAGCGATCCAACGGATACTCATTCGAGCCATGCCCAGCGACACCCCGAAGCTGTACCGGGCTTTTGCTCAGCGGCTTTGTCCGCGCGATGTCGTGCTTACGTTCAACTACGACACCCTCCTGGAGCAAGCACTTGATGAGTTCGGCAAGCCGTACACCCTCAGTCCTGAGTGGTGGCTCAAGACGGACCCCGGTGGATTTGAACCAAGATTCGTTGATCTCCTCAAACTCCACGGGTCGATTGACTGGTATGATCGATTCTACCTCGACGCTGCCATGAGCTGGCATTCCGAACAGGGTCACGACGTGCCCAACCGGGATCCGATCTTCGGCCCCGCTCCTACAGTTCCGTCCGAGCCTCTTTCGCGCGGCCAGACGGAGGGTGCGTTTGGGAATCATATCCTCCCAAGAGTCTTCCGCGTCCCGAACCACGCAGCGTACTTCCCCATTGAGGGGAGGGGTGTGTCAGCAGTCGTTCCCTTCATCCTCCCACCGGCCTACGACAAGCTGCTCGGAAACGCCCCGATCTTGGATCTGTGGGAGAATCTCCATCGGACCCAGGATTCCTATGCGTCCATCGTCGTGATCGGCTACTCGATGCCCCCATACGACAGCTATGCGTACGAGACGCTCGGCCGCCTCTTCGTCCAGTACCAGCAGGGCGGCGATGCGACCTACTGGGAGCATCGGCGTGTGCCCATTCAACTGATCACGCTCGCTGATTCAAGGCAGGATGTGCTCAAGTGTTTCCCGTTCCTAGATCCCGCCAAGACACGCGTCTGGAATCAAGGATTCTCCACTGATGCTCTCGATTGGATCGACTGGGGGGATCGCACGGATCGTCCTGTGGGCAAATAGCTTAGATGCAGGTTGGTCCTCAAAAGCGGACCGGGGCGACCAGTGACTCACAGGTCGAGTTGCGCGTCAGGCTGACCAGCGCCGAGTGCGCTGGTCCACGCGAGGCAAAGGTCGCGGGAGCGGTAGGCCCCGTAGGCGGCCTTCTCGTCGCGTTCAACGATGGGGAAAGTGGAGTAGACGTAGCGGATGTCGTCCCGATCCGTGACGCCGTAGAGGTGGAAGTACAGCGCGTCGAGCTTGGCGCGTAGGCGGACGGCTAACGGCCAACATCCCGGCAGGAGATCACGTAAGTCTAACTGGGGCTGCACGATCTGCCACTCCTGCCGTTGGGCTGGACCTTGCTGGATCGTGCCGCGAGAGCGGGAAAACGGGTTTGAAACGGCGGGAATTCGGAGTGCGGTTTCGACTCACTGGCCGAGCGCCTTCTCGGGGGCCTTGCGCTGTGGACGCAGGAGTGGGAGTGCTGGAGGAATCCGAGGGAAGGGGTATAGGATCCGTAGTCGGCTGAACCGCAGGATCCGTATCCGCCATCTACATGCATTCTACCGCTCCCGCGCAAGGGACCTGAGCAGTCCGGCGATCATGAACAGCAGCACGACGCTAACGGGCAGGGCGGCGGCTATGGCTGCGGTCTGCAAGGCTTGGAGACCATCGGCCAGCAGGAGCACGGCGGCGACTACACCCACTCCGAGCCCCCAGACGATGCGGAAGCGCCGGGGCGGATGAGCGTCGCCCATGCTCAGAAAGGTGGTGATGACAAGGGTGCCGGAGTCCGAGGACGTGACGAACCACGTCGCCAACAGGAGGGTGGCCGTGGCGGACATGGCCCAGGCGAGCCAGCCGATGTCGGTCATTCGGTCGATGGTCGCGAAGAGGGCGGCTTCGTAGTTCGCATCCCGCACCAGTTCCATGATCCCGGCGGTTCCGACGCCGCCCGCGGCGTTGAGTTCCAGATGGATGGCGTTGCCGCCGAAGATTCCGAACCACAGCAGCACCAAGCCGGTCGGGACGAACATCACGCCCACGATGAACTCGCGCAGCGTGCGCCCGCGGGAGATGCGGGCGATGAACGTGCCGACGAAGGGCGCCCAGGAGATCCACCAGCCCCAGTAGAAGATCGTCCAGCCGTTCTGCCATGCGGCTTCCCCCGGATCATCGGCGATCCAGAATGACATCGGTATCAGGCGCCACAGGTATTCGCCGAGCGAAGACGCGACGAATCCGGCGAGCCATTGGAAGGGCCCCAGCAAGAGGAAGCACCCCAAAAGAAGAAAGCTCATGCGGATGTTCCACTCCGACAGGATGCGGATCCCGCGACTGACGCCGGATACCGCCGACAGGGTGGCCGCCACCGATATGGCGGCGATGAGTGCGACCTGCGTGACGACACCCGGATCGACGCCGAGCAGCATGTCGAGCCCGGTGGCCATCTGGCTTGCTCCGAGGCCCAAGGAGGTCGCGATGCCGAAGACTCCGCCGAACACGGCCAGCAGATCGACCAAGTCACCGGCCGGGCCGTAGATCCGTTCGCCGATGAGCGGATGCAAAGCCGAGCGGAGCGTCAGCGGCAGCTTCTTTCGGAACCCGAAGTAGGCGAGACACAGCCCGACCAGGACATAAACGGACCACCCGTGGATGCCCCAATGGAAGTAGGTGACGCGCATGGCGTGCATGGCGCGCTGCTCGTCCAACAACACGGCACCCGCCAAGTCGGCGCTTGGGTTGTTAGGATAGCCCGCGGTCTGGCTGCTGTCGAAGTAGAAGAGCGGTTCGGCGATGGAGAAGAACAACAGTCCGATCCCGATGCCTGCCGAGAACAGCATGGCGATCCACGAGGACGTCTTGAACTCGGGGACGGAACCGTCATCGCCGAGCCGGATCCTGCCGAACCGGCTGCACACCAGAAACACGCATGTGAGCACGGCGACGGCTACGACCAGGATGTAGAACCAGCCGAGCGTGCTCTCGATCCAGGCGCGGATGCGGCCGAAGACGGCGCCAGCGGCGTCCACGTCCCAGACAATGGCGAGGACGAAGGCCAGAACGACGCCCTTGGCGGCCAGCGCCATCGCGGGATTCAGCCCCTTCCACAGCCCGGCGTCCGCCGTGGCTCGCCGGTGCCGCCCGCTTCTCATGGTCGCCGGCTGGGCCGTTCCCTACGACACCGGTACATGCACTTTGCCTACCGTGCCTCGGCTCTGTCCGCGCCCGCCGCCCGCCGGTTGAAGACCGTTCACGAAGCGCGGCAACGCGCTAATGTCAGAACGATACGGTGGCGGTCATGGATATGGTTCGGGGCGCGCCCAGCCATGCCGCGTTCTCGGTGATCGCGGACAGGTACGGGGTGTCAAAAAGGTTGTTCGCGACGATCGAGAACTCCGTCGACCGTAACAGGTCGCTCAGCGCCTCGCCCCTGAAGCTGACGTAGGCGTCCGTCGTCCAGTAGGCGTCGGTGTACCAGTCCGCCGTCAGACTGACCCGGCGCCCCGCCGTGTACTTCGCCGACAGCCCGCCGCCCAAGGGCCCGTCGCGGTCGAGGGAGACGACCCACAGCCTGGGCGGCACGCCGGTCACGTCTTCGCCTGCCACGATGCCCTGGCTGGCGTCGACGAGCGGATCGTCGGTCCCGAGATACTTCGAGTCGTTGAGCGTGAGGGCGGTGTAGAGGGATGTCCGGTCGGACAACGCCACGGTGGTGGCCAACTCGATGCCGCTGGTCTCGATGCCACCCGCGTTGAAGTAGGCCCCGCCTCCGGGGATGAGGTAGTTCGGACCCGCGGGCGTCTGCGGCCCGAGGTAGAAGATCCGGTTGTCGAAATCGATGGAATACAGGGTGGCGCTCAGGGCGACTCGCTCGCCCGCGTACTGGACGCCGACATCGACGTTCGACGCGGTCTCGGGTTCCAGGCGGTCAAGGCTGCGGCCCGGCACTTCGAGCAGGTTGCTGCCGATGGCGCGGAAGTTCTCGGCGTAGCCCACGAACAGGTCGAGGCCCTCGACCGGCGTCTCGTAGGTGAGACCGCCGGAGAACAGCACGTCTGAGTCCGAACCCACGTCGAGGGGCCGGTCGACCCCGAACTCATCCTCGCGCGACACGGAGACGAGGTACTGCTTGACGCCGCCGGTCAACTCGAACGGGCCGAAGTACAGCGTCTCCTCGGCGTACCACTTGACGACGCTCTGCGGAAACTCCCACTCGTACTGGTGCCAGTAGGCCCGCTCGTCCCACTTGAAGTTGATCGCCGGGTCCAGAATGCGGTGCCAGTCGCGGCCGAGGTCGCGGCGCGAGTCCTCGTACCAGATACCCGCGCGCAGCACGCTGCCCCGCCCGCCGCCGAACAGCACGGACCACTCACCGTCGATGTTCGCACCGAGACGGTTCTTCCCGTAGTGGCTGTGGCGGTACGACTGCACCGCGCTCGCGCCCGGGTGGCACGCCGGATCGACTTCCGGCCCGCCCGAGCCGTAGTAGTTGAAGATGTAGGACGACGTGCATCCCGGCGTCGGCCCGACGGCGACACCGTTGCCGTCCACGAACCGGATCACCCCGAGCTGGCTGCCGCCCCGCACTGGCGCACGGCCCGCCAGTTCCGACTCCGGCCCGTCGCTGTCGTCCACCACGTCGACGATGTAGGGCGGCAGCCAGTCGCCCCGCCCCCAGTTGTGGTGGCGGTAGACGCCCGCGTTGAGCGAGAACAGGTCGCTCACGGACCAGTCGGCCTTGACGTAGGCGAGCGTGTTCTTGCGCCGCGTCTGCCACCCGGGCCGGTAGAACTGGTTCAGGTAGGGCACGCCCGGCCAGTGGCCGATCAGGCGGTCCCAGCGCGGGTCGGCCCTGAAGTCCGCATCGCTGTAGAGCCGCTGGTAGACATCCTCGTGGATGTCGTCGTGGGAGAGATAGCCGGTGAGGTCCAAGTTGCCGTGCGAGGACACGATCTTCGCGGCGAAGTGCTCCCGCTCGTTCCTCGCGGAGCCCTCCATCCAGTCGGTCGCCTCCTGCCGGATCGCGGCGACCCAGGCCCGCGTCGTGCCGCCGAACAGCGATCCGGTCTCCACACGCGCGGCGAACCGCTGGCCCTCGTTCTCCCCGATCGTGACCGAAGCCGTCTGGCTCGCCTCCGCCGCCGGATCGGCCGTCAGGAAGTTGAGCGTCCCGCCCAGCGCCTCGACCGACTGCGAGGCGATGTCGGCGGTCCCCTGTGACACCTCGACCCCGCCGAGGTTCATCGGATCGACGAACCGGCTCGCCTTCGCGCCGCTCCAGTAGTCCGACGTGCCGTTGGGGAACCCGTCGATGGTGGTGCCGATCTGCACGTCGTTGATCGTGGACTGGAACCCGCGCATGACCACGTTGCTCGACCAGTCGTCGAAGGCGTATCCGTCCCCCTCCTGAACGGAGACGCCGGGAAGGTTGTCGATCACCGACGTGACCGCCGTGATGCTCGACTGCTGCCTCATCATCGGCTCCGCGACCAAGTTGCGCGCGAAGACCGTGGGCTCCTCCGCCACCACGCTGAGCGGAGAGAGCTGGAAGAAGGGCTGCAAAATGATCTCGAGCGTCTGGACCGCGCCCGCCTGAATTGTGACGGGCAGCACCCGCGTCGCGTAGCCGAACAGGATGGCGGTCACCGTGATGTCGCCGGACGGCAAGCCGGTGAACTCGAACGCTCCCGCCGCATCCGTGAGGTCTTCCGCATCCACGCCGGGGCCGGTAGCTGTCACCCGGACGCCGGGCAGGGCGCTGCCGAACACGTCCACGACCGTGCCCCTGATAGTTCCGTCCGACTGCGCGGCCACCGGCGTTGCGGCCAGCAGCAAAAGAAGCGCAGCACGGGCAAAGGCGGCGAAGAATAGGCTGGGGCTACTCCGAAAGGCTGGCATGGCGACGAAACTCCCTTTTGCGGACGCTGCGGCTGCGTAGCTGACTCTCCGGGTCCGTTCGGTTGTAGTCGCCAATCAAGTTAGGGGCCACGATGACAATGGGCGAGTGAATGAGCCCCGAATGGAGCGGGCTTGGCACTCAAGTAGCGGACGGCGAAGGGTCCGGTTGGTGTCCGGTCAACCGATGGAAGCAAGCGTTCTCCGCCTGCCCCGAGCCCCTTGCTCCCCAGCGTTCGAGCCAACATGCTGAACCGATCCCGGCGGTCGCGTGCGCGGCCCCTCCAACTCCCACGACGCAACTGGAGAACCCCGGCGATGATCCATCAACCGACCAGCGTGGATCAGTCCGACAGGATGGTGCCGATCAACCTGCGCCAGAGCGGCCGCACGCCGGTCGAACTGCTTATTTCGACAAGGGTCCGCAAGTCTCCGTACTGGCATCTGTCGCATGAGGCGGGGTGCTGGCGGGCCACGGTGTACAACCGCATTTACCACCCCCGCGGCTACGTGCGGCCCGAGGACGGCGGCGCGGCGGCGGAGCACGAGGCGCTGACCCGGGACGTCACGGTCTGGAATGTCGCGGTGGAGCGCCAGATCCGGGTCAGGGGACCGGATGCGGAACGGTTCACCGACTACGTGATCACCCGGGACGCGACCCGGATCGAGCCGATGCACGCGAAGTACGTCATCTGCTGCAACGAGAAGGGCGGCATTCTGAACGACCCGGTGCTGCTGCGGCTTGCCGGGGACGAGTTCTGGTTCTCGCTGGCCGACTCCGACCTTCTTTTCTGGCTGCAGGGCGTGAACGTCGGGCTCCGAATGGACGTGGAGATCGACGAAATCGACGTCTGTCCGCTGCAGATCCAGGGGCCGAAGTCGCTCGACCTCATGGCCGACCTGGTGGGCGGAGGCATCCGGGACATCCCGTACTACGGGCTCATGGAGGCGGAGGTCGCGGGCACCTCCGTGGTGGTTTCGCAATCCGGGTTTTCGGGCGAGAAGGGGTACGAGATCTATCTTCGCGACGCCACCCTGCACGCCGAGAAGCTGTGGCGGGCCGTGCTCGCGGCCGGGGAAGCGCACCGCCTGATGGTCATCGCTCCGGGCCATCAGCGCCGGATCCAGGCCGGAATCCTGTCATGGGGACAGGACATCGACCACGAGACGAGTCCGTTCCAGTGCAATCTTGGCTACCAGGTGCCGCGCGAGAAGAAGGGGGACTACATCGGGCGCGCCGCGCTGGAGCGCCAGCGCGCCGAGCTGGATGCCGGGCGCTGCCCGTTTGCGATGGTCATGGCGGGGATGATGCTGGGCGGAAAGCCCATCGACGACTACGCACCGGACTTCTGGCTCGTGTCGGACGCGGACGGCGGCGACCCCATTGGTTATCTCACGTCACCTTGGTACACCCCCGAATTGGGCTGCAACATCGCGCTCGGTTACGTACCCGCCGGAAGGTCGACCGTCGGCACGGAACTCACGGTGTGGCTGCCCGACGAATACGCCAGCGAGCCGGGCCGACCGGACTCTGCGCGCGTGTGCAAGGTTCCCTTCCGCCCCTCCGTGAACCCGAGCGCCCGCGAGGTTGCGGCGGCTCAAGGCCTCGACGCGACGGTCTGAGAAGGGTCGCCCGGTCGCCTCACGACGTCTCATTGACGCCGTCCGGGGTTCCCCCTCGGGTTGGGGTTCGCAGAGATGACAGCCAATCGGCGGCATCCGCCAGACCGCCGAAGGTGAACAGGTGGATGTCAACGGCCGGCGTGTTCCCGTGATCGGCCAGGTACCGGGCCAACGCCAGAGCGATGGGGGTCGGCGACCATCTGCCTGCCAGCCGGGCGATCCCGGGCTTGCGCCTCAACGCCCGTGCGGACGCCCCGACTCCGGAGCGGATCGCGTAGCGGATGAGCGCACTCAGCGCGACCGGCCCCGGCATCCCGATGCGGACCGGCAGGGTGCAGCCGGCCTCCCTCGTCCGCGCCAGCCAAGCGAGCGCGGGAGAGGGCGAGAATACGAACTGTGTTACGATCCAGAGTTCTGTACCCGTCGCCCGGGCGTAATCCATCTTGCGCCGGAGCGCTTTGTCCAGGTCGCCTGGGGAGACGAGAGGGTGCCCCTCCGGATACGATGTGACGCCGATCCGCCGGAGACCGTGTTCGGCGAGCCGCCCGGAATCCAGCAGGGCCAGCGTATCGGCGTAGGGGCCTGCGGGTACGCGGCGGTCTCCGCCCACCAGCATCAGGGCGTCCACGCCCGTCTCCACGAGCGCCGAAAGCCAGTCGCCGAGTTCGTCAGCGCTCCGGACCGAGCGCGCCGACAGGTGTGGCACCGGCTCAAGGCCCGCCGCCAGCACCCGTTCGCAAGCGGCGATCGTGTCCGGCCATCGGCCCTTCGGCAGAAACGGCACGTAGACGGCGGCCTCGCTCGGTACGTACCGAGCGAGGACTTCCGGAGGCGGCACCTGACTCGTGGGCACTTCGACCGAGGCACTCCGAGCCAATTCGAGAAGCGCGGCACGGGCCTCGATCTCTGGAGTTGGCGACATTCGGTACCTGCGGCTGGTTGATCGCCGGCCGTGGGCTGCCCGACCGATGGCGTGTGGGCTGGCCGTCGTCAGATCCGCTCGCTGAGACGCAGCCACCGAAGGTGGTTGCGCACGTTGTCGTGCTCGAAATAGGCGTCCTGCAAGTGGCGCGGCCCCTTCGAGCGCAGCGCCGTGCGACCGTGCAGCACCCGGTGTCCGGCGCACAGCAGAATCTGGCCGCCCTCCAACCGGAACGAAACCTGGGCGCCGGGCGCATTGACGCGCTTGGACAGTTCATGGTATGCGGCGTAGAAGTCTCCCAGCCGGGGCTCCGACAGGGGAACCGCCTGCATCTGCGCGGTATTGAAGCGCATCATCGTGATCTCGCAGTCGCCGTCCAATTCGACCATGGGCTTGACCGCGTAGCACTCGTATTGCTCGCTGAAGATGCGGAACGGCACCGGTACCGTGCATAGAACCTCGAACTTCTCCGGGTGGTCGCCGCGCAGTTCGTTGAGCAGCCCGAACCCGTCCACGACAACGGATTCGCCGCCTTCGCACGCGTTCACCAGCATGTGTAGCGCCTGCACGTTCGGCGGCCACGTGTAGCTGGTGAAGTCGTTGTGCGGTGCTACCGCCAGACCCGTATGCGCGATGTTGTATCCCTTCGGATCGACTTTGACGTTGTGAATGCGCTCGAACAGCACCTCGCGGATCGGGCCCAAACGGGTCGTGAGCTGCTCCGACGATTCCGGCTCGGTGGGAGCGTCAACGAGCACGCAGACCCCAGTCCGCAGAAACTCCTCGATCAGTTCCGCCGCCGCGCGGTCGCTCGCCAGAAACCGCTTGTAGTCGAACCGCCGCGGCTGGAACCCGCCGTCCCAGTAGCGCGGCTCGAGGCGAGGCAGACTGAGGTAGCCCCGAATCTCGCTCGACCGGTAGCGGGTGCGGTGTCCGTCCGGCCAGACCATGCAGATCGCCTCGTCCCCGGATCCGCCGCCTTCGATGCCGATTTCGAGCGGTTTCAGGTCCTTGGGGACCCTGAAGAGGTGGAACCGCTTCTCCGTCGTCTGCATGACGCGGCACTCGCTGCAACTGCAATTGTCGCGCAGCCAGAGGTAGGGGAGTTCGGTCCGCTCGCCGCTGCCCCAGACTGCGGACAAGGCATGGGCGTCCCGGGTGAGGCTGCTGATCGAATGACGCATGGTACGATTCCCTCGAATTTCCGGTGTGGTCGTCCCCGTTGGCCGCAGGGACTTGGGTGATGGTGCGTTGAGTCTGAAGCGCAGTCGAGCGCTACCAAGTATCAGAGGGCGACCTTTCCGCGCGTGTCAAGCGGCCAGACCCGGCCGGAGGCACTCGGTATCCGGCCCGAACTCCTGGCGTGCGCGAAACGGGGTCGGATGCGCGTTTCCGAGTATCTTCCTTCTCCTTGACATGGCGTTCCGCTTTCGCCCACGCTCTCAGCGGCGAGCCCGTCATTCAACAGAGGCGACAAGTATGGAAGATATGGGTCAGCCGAACGGTCCGAAGGTGAGCTTCACCAGCATGGCCGAGGGCACCCGCGAGGACTACGAACTGCTCGATCGACTGGAAGAGGAGTTCGTCGCCGGCACCGGCGACCGGGTGTTGGCGCACCTCCGTAAACTGTCCGGCTCGCTGGCAGGCTACCAAGTCGATCGGCTGGAGCATTCTCTTCAAACCGCGACCCGGGCCTATCGCGACGGCGCGGACGAGGAGATGGTGGTGGCGGCGCTCCTGCACGACATCGACGACCTGCTGGCCCCGCACAGCCACGGCGAACTGGCCGCTCTGCTGCTGCGGCCCTTCGTGACCGAGCGAACGCACTGGATCGTCCGGCACCACGGCCTGTTCCAGTACTACTACTACGCCCACCACATCGGCGGCGACCGCAAAGCGCGCGACCGGTACCGCGACCATCCCTGGTATCAGGATGCCGTGGACTTCTGTCACCGCTGGGACCAGTGCGCGTTCGATCCCGACTACGATTCGCTTCCGCTGGAGTTCTTCGAACCGATGGTGCGCCGGATCTTCAAGCGCGAACCTTTCAGCCTTGCGCCGAGGGAGGGATCATGATCGAGGATTCGGCGCGGTGCTCCAAGGCCATCCGGTGGTGGCCCGGCACCCAACAGGCAGGCCGTAGCTCCGAGTCGAAACAGCGCTTCGAATTCCGACGAACAGGAGGGTGAAACCGAAACGCCTCGGGCCGCGTAGTGCATCGTGGTGGATCGCCAGACCGATGAGGCTGGCCCATGCCGAGAGGCTTCGGGGAGACCACGGAGGCGATGGCGGGTATCGGGGGCCACGAGGCGTTCTTCGGTGCCGTCAGCGCTCCCGGTTATGCCGTGCTGGAGCGTGAAATCGACGCGGGGGGTCGATTCACACTTTGGAGCTCTCGGGATTCACAGGGGCCTTGCCACTCATCCGCAGGCAAGGCAACGCCTTGCGGTTCGGCCTTCCGGCCGCCCGTTGCCGAACGGGCCGCTCGGGCGGGGTCGGGAGCGACCCCCCGCCCCGAGGGCTTGCTGCGGCTTAGCGACGAGTGTGGATTCACACCCTCGTCCCTGCCTTCCAGGGGTCGCTCCCGAACCAGAGATCCCTTGCGGGAAGGCCATGAGCGCGTCGGATTGACCGGAGCGGCCACGTCCGTTTCGGAACCGGCGCGCCCCGTGGGAACGGCGGAACCTTCCCCGGCACGGCGAGCACGGCAAGTGCGTCGTCCATCCGGGCGACAGCCTGCGATCCGCGAACCCCGTCGGGAGCGCGGACCTGTCCGGGGTCGAGGGGGCGGAGCCCCTCTCGTCAGCCTCGCCGGGGACATGCGGAGTGTGGCTCCAGCGAGCATGCTGCTGAACAGCCTTAGCGGGTAACCGCCCGCGCCGAGCCGTGAAGAGACGTTTCCCGCCCGGATCGCTGGTTCCATGTGCGCATGGTGGCGAACACTTCCGGAACGCTCGCCCGTCGCTGCGTCACGGCCTTGAGGGGATTCTCCCCGCACGACGCACCCGGAATTCTCCCGTCAAAAGTCAAGGGTTTTTCCTCTGGGAGCGCCGATTCGAGTTGCCCATTATTGGACACACCGTCGTGTTGTGCCCCGAGAACCGCATGGGGGGGCAGCGACCACACCATCCGAGAGGAGACTCTCATGAACAAGTGGCTGACGCGTTTCGTCCTTGCCGTCACCGCCGTGATTCTGGCGATGATGCCCGTCAAGTTGAATACCCGGGACGCGGATTCCGTCTTTGGTCGTTCCCTCCGCCAGAGCGATGATCGCGTGGCAAGCAGCGAGCCGACCTGCGGTGGCTGGGACGGTCGTCCGTGCAACGAATACGACGAGGTCGGGTCACCAGCGGCTCGTGACGGGTTGATCGAGGAGGCGGTTGCCCGGTGGCTGGATCATTGGGGAGGCAAGGGGCGGGGTCCGGTCCGGCGCGGCCTGAAGCGAATGGGCAGGTACGAGGACTACATCGCGGCCGAACTGGCGGCGCGGGACCTGCCGCCCTCGCTTCGCTACCTCCCCCTCATCGAGGCCGACTACCACCACCTGGCCGTTTCTCCGGCGGGGGCGGCCGGGCTTTGGCAACTGATGCCCGAGACCGCCCGGTGGCTTGGGCTTGAGGTCAACTCGCTCGTGGACCAACGCTTCGACGTGTACGCGGCCACCGAGGCCGCGCTGGACTATCTGGTTGTCCTCCATGATCGGTTCGAGTGCTGGTTTCTCGCTCTGGCGGCCTACAACGCGGGGCCGACGCGGATCGAGCGGGCGATCCGGCGGCACGGTGGAGCTCGGCCCCGCAACGACGCCCTTTTCGGGCATATCCGCGACCTGCTGCCCAACGAGACCCGGGACTTCATTCCCAAGTTCCTTGCGAGCGTTCGTCTGGCCGGCGACCGCTCGGCCATCGGGCAAGCGGCACCGGAAAAGGATCCGCCCGAGCGCTTCGATGTCGTCCGGGTCGCGGGAGCGGCGTCGGCGGATGTCCTCGGCGAGGCCGCGGGCATCTCTGAAGACGAAATCAGAACCCTGAACCCGCACCTCCGCATCGGTCTGGCCCCGGCGGGCAGGTCGACGCTGTTGCGCGTCCCCGTCGGCGCGGGCGAGACGTTCCTCGCCCGCTTTGCCAGGATCCCGGCCGGAGAGCGCTCTACATTTCGTGAACACACCGTCGTCCCGGGGGAAACCCTGGTGCGCATTGCAGGACGGTACGGGGTTCCGCTGAACGCCTTGCGGACGGTCAATCCGGAAGTGGAGCCTCGGCGCATGCGGATCGGGACCGTTCTGTTGGTCCCCCGCGCGGCAGGGAAGCTGGCCGTCGGTTCCCGAATAGCAGCCAATTCAACCTCAACCCGCTTCGCGGGGATCCGGCCCCGTTGAACGACGAAAGGAAGGAATCACCATGAACAGAACGGCTCCCGGATTTGGCGCGGTCGCTGGCAACGGCACAAGGCGCTCTGGAGGTAACCGGCTCCACGACCGGATCGCTCGCATCGTTCGGCGGTCCGGGCGGAAGGGCGCTCGGGTGGCACAGGCTCATCGCGTCGCCCTTTGCGCAGCCCGCAACGGCGACCCGCTGGACCGGCTGAGGCGTGCCGGGTTGATCTGATGAGGGTGCCGGTTCCCATTGACAATCCCCGGCCGACCGCATCTCGTGGGTGAGAGCGGGTCGGTACACGGGAGCAGCGTCGCGGTTGCGGCAGGCTCGCCCGCCCGAACGACAAGGACGGAGCCGGGAGTGCTCAACCAGAGGGACTACACCGCCGTGTTCGATGCTTCGCCGGACGCGATGCTCGTGGTGGATGCGGACGGGGTGATCCGCGACCTCAACCGGCAGGCCGTCGCGATGTTCGGATGGAGCCGCGAGGAGCTTGAGGGCGGCGAGGTCGAGCGATTGATTCCCGACGCGAGCCGCGGCCGGCACCGCCGGCACCGCCGGCGCTACGGCGAGTCGCCGAAGCCCCGCCCGATGGGCGAGGGACTCGAACTGGAAGCCTTGCGCAAGGACGGCACGGCCATCCCGGTCGAGATCAGCCTGAGTCCGTCGAAGCTGGGCACGGGCGAGACACACGTGATCTGCGCGGTACGCGACATTTCCAATTGGAAGCGCATGCGGCGCATGTCGGGCATGATGATCGCGGCTGCCGAACAGGAGCGGAAGCACCTTTCGCGCGAACTGCACGACGAGTTCCTCCAGAACCTCGTGGCGCTGAAGATCCGGGTGAAGCTCCTGGCCGACGAGAAGGACGACGGGGAGAGGGAGCGCGCGCGGGCGAGGGTCGCCGAAGACATCGGGGGTACGATCCTCGGGGTGAAGCGGATGATCCGGGGACTCCTGCCACCGGAGTTGGACCGCCAAGGGCTTTCCTCCGCTCTGGGCTCCGTCTTCCGCGACATCGAGGACGTGTACAGGTTCACGGTCCACGCCAGCTTGGGCCGGGTGGACGGCCAATTGGACGAGATCGCCGCGCTCGCGCTGTACCGGATCGTGCAGGAGGCGGTGGGCAATGCGGTGAGGCACGCGGGGGTGAACGAGGCGACCGTGACGTTCGAATCGGCGAACGGCGCGGTCACGGCCACCATCCGGGACGAGGGCTGCGGGTTCGAGCTGCCCGACGCGGAAGGGCTCCCGGGCGATGGCTGCGTGGGCCTGGCCGGGATGCGCGAGAGGGCCGCTCTCGTCGGAGGATCCGTCGTCGTGCGGACCTCGCCGGGCGGGGGAACGACTGTCCGCGCCTCCATTCCCATCCGGAGTGCGGGCGCACGGCACGAATGAGGGATCTCCCGCAATGGTGAGGGCGCTTCTGGTCGACGACCACTCGGTGGTGCGCGCTGGGCTCCGCGCATTGCTCGAAGCGTCCGGAAGGGCGGAGGTCGTGGGCGAGGCGTCGTCGGGGGAGGAGGGGGTGGCGAAGGCCCGGAGCCTGAAGCCGGACATCGTCGTCATGGACCTTGCCATGCCGGGCATGGACGGAGTTGAGGCGACCCGTCGCATCGCTGCTCTCGGCATCGACACGAAGGTCCTGGTGCTCACGATCCACGACGAGGACGAGTACCTGGTGCCCGCGCTCGACGCCGGCGCGGATGGTTTTCTGAACAAGTCGGCCGCCGACACCGATCTCATGGGCGCCATCGAGGCGGTCGTGCGCGGCCACTCCTATCTGCCCAGGCGCGCGACCGCGCTCATCGCACGCCAGAAGGCGCGAGGGCACGGCGCGGGCCGCGAACCGGAGGCCGAGGCGCTCTCCGATCGCGAGCGGACCGCGATCGAGTTGACCGCTCGGGGGTTCTCCGCCGCGGAGGCGGGCCGGGAGATGCACCTCAGCCGCAAGACCGTCGAGGGCTACATTGCCCGCGCCAAGTCGAAGCTGGGCCTCGCGAACCGGCGCGACATCGTGCGCTTCGCGCTGGACACCGGGCTGCTGCGGCCCGAAGCGGAGGAGTAGCGGCAATCCGCAATCCCGCCGGGTTTCCCCCGTTCCGCACAGTGATGACGGGATTTTCCCGTCAGGACGGTTGCGGATTTCTCCCCCCATAATTCGGGGAATTCTCCTCTGACGGCCCGTAGGCGCGGTTCCGCATATTTGCAGTAAAGGCACCCTGAAGCGAACCGGGGGCGTGTCACCCGAAGCGAGGAGCCGGAACCATGCAGCGGGAGATCCCAAGCTACGATACCGTCGTCGACACTCTGCATTGGGCCGCGCAGGGTTACGTGACCGGCCACCGAGAGGCGATCCGGCCCATGCCCTGGCGGCGGATACTCGATCATCTGTCCTTGCTCGGAAGGGACGAGTTGCTGCGCATCGACCCAAGCGCCAACGGCACGGAGAACGGCATCGCGGTCAGGCGGATCGCCCTGAATGGACGAACCGGCGAGGAGCCGTCCTCGACGAAGGGCTCGGGCAATACGACTTGGACGGTGGACATGCGTAAGGGGTTGAGGGCCAAGACGCGGTTCGCCCAGCGTATCGAGATGGCCGTGCGGAGCGGCCAGTACCGCTCCGTGACCTGCATGCGAAGGGGATCGAGGATCTTCGCAGTGATGACCGCTGCCCCGGCACCCGCCGCAAGGTCGAACGGCGACTGCCTGCCGCCGTCCCGCGTTAGTGCCGGGACCGCCCGCAAGGACGTGCACCGGATGACTTCGTACCAGAGGCGAACTCGAAGGAACAGGTACGCAGCGTACATGATCGCGGCCGCGTCGTTGCTGCTGTCCGTCGCGGCGCTGGTGTCCGCCGCGACCGGGCGCAACGAGAACCCCCCGCCACCGATGCCCGCAAACGCCATCGTGGGACACGTCCTGGTCGATGGACGGGGAGCCGATGGCGTGACCGTCGCACTGGACGGCCGGGCCGTAACCGCCACGACCGGCGGGGGCGCGTTCCGGTTCCGTGACGTGGAGACCGGTACCCACACCATCGCCATCAGCAACTATCCGGCGGATGCACGCTTCGACCGAACCTCCGCCACCGTGAGCATCGACACCGAAGGACGGGCGGCCACCGTCAACTTCTCCGGTTCGTACATCCACAGGCCTCGCATCGCAAGGCCGGTTGTGGTGGCCGAAGGCACCGGGAAGCACTCGACACTTTTCGCTCTGCGGGACGCCGCCGGGCGCGCCGCAATCGAAATGTAGGATCCGACCGGCAGTCGGTCGCGAATCCTCCTCCCGCGTCAGGGGGATCCGGCCATGCCCGCAAGAAAACCAATCTAACGACTCGCGGCACGATCCGTCGTGGATGATTGCCGTCGGCTCTGCCGAGACCCGGATGCGGCGGATCGACTTGTAAGCCGCTCGGCCGACCCGTTGAAACTCGATCGCCACCGATACCGTAATACTTGCTTTAGAATGATGTGCTTGAGCTGACCGACCAGCCTTGGAGACAATTGGATTTTCCGCCGCTCTTCGAGCCGGCAAGCGCTGTTTTCGTCTTGGACGCAGGTCTGGCATCCCGGAGTGGCGGGCGGGACATGGCGGCGAGCGCCGGAAGAGGTGCAACTCGCCGGAGTCGGGTTGGGCGGCAGCCGGTGCCCCGACTTGGAGCCGTACTGAAACGCGGAAACGACACGAGGGGTCGATGCGCACTTCGGTCGTCCAGCGATGCGCACCGACCTTCCCATCCAACCGCTGGCGCGGGAACGTTTTTGGGCCCCACCGCCCGTTTGCCCGTGGCGCACGGGCCGGTCGGGGCGTGACGCTAGCGACCCACCAGTCCGAGGGCCCGGTACGGGTTCGAGGCCGGGTGTGCTTGCGCACACCTTGCCTCCGCCCCCTGGGTCGCTAGCGGACCAGCAATCCCTGACGGGAAGGCCGTACAGCCCCCTTCCGGGGCTTGGCTGCGACCGACCGTCGAACCCGTGGGCGACGGAGAGCACCACCGGCGCTCAGAACGAAATGTAGCCGCCCATCTGGAAGAGCACGATGTTCGTGTCGCCGGAACCGTCTCCGACGTGGAGGATGAAGCGCGCCCCGTAGCGCCGTCCGAACGTCAGGCTGGCACCGGCGGTAGGGGAAACGTCTCCACCGTCGTATTCGATGCCCGCGCGCAACGCCGGGCGAACGAGCCAACCGGAACGTCCGAGCCGGACGGATGCGCCGATCCGGTTGGCCGACCCGGCGAGGTCGGCGCAACGGTAGTTCTCCACCATTCCGTACAGCGACACCGGCCCGGCGAGCCGCCCGCTGACGCCGACGTAGTGGCCGGGACACGCGACGCTGTTGCCGCCCACGATCCCGGCTTCGAGAACGAAACGGCTCGGCACTTCCCGCGTCTCATCCGTTTCTTGTGCCTGTACCTGCGAAGGCAGCAGGGCCAGACAAGCCACCAGCAGCGTTCGCATTTCGAATCTCCTTCCGCCGGTTCACGTGCTGGCGGAGGTGGCCGTTGGCCCCTCCTGCGGATCGCTCTGGCTCCCGTCCGCCAAGGAATGCTCGCCGCACTCCGCTTCGTTGACAAGCACGATCAAGGGGAGCAGGCGTCAATCCGTCCGGACTCCGAGAGCCGCGGCGTGGTAGGCGCTTCCCGATTCCCGACTTGCGAGCCATGATTCGTGATGCCTGCGGAACTGCACACCTGAGAAACCGATTCCAGGGATCCCGTCCATCGGCGCGGATGCGGGGTTGAGCGAATGCTGGGGTTGACCGGCACAGATCGCTCGGAGCGGACGCCGTTCGCTCGGGGTGGGGAAGATGCGCTGACGGGCATGCCGGACGAGGCACGGACCGCGCTGCCTGAAGGCCCGCCCTTGCGGAATGGACCCGGTGGAACCCGACACCGAGGACGGGCAGCGATTACGCGGCAGCGCCTCATGGTGTTGGCCGCCCTTGTGCCCGCGTCCGTCGCCGCCCAGGACCCGCCGCCGCCAGTTCCGGATTCCGTGACTCCCCTGCCCGAGATCGTGGTGACGGCGCGGAACAGAGGAGAGTCGGTGCAGGACGTTCCGCTCGCCATCTCGGCGTTCTCCGGCCGGGATCTGGAGGCTCACCAGATCGCCACCACGGACCAGTTGGGCTACTTCACGCCCAACCTCTCCTTCAATTCCTCGGGCGCCTTCGCGGGCACCAAATCCGCCGCGCAGGTCTTCATCCGCGGCGTGGGGCAGTTGGACTACCTGCCCGGGACGGACCCCGGGGTCGCCGTGTACGTTGACGGCATCTACATGGCCCGGTCGGTCGGGGCGGCGATGGACCTGCTCAACCTCGATCGCGCCGAGGTCTTGCGCGGACCGCAGGGCACGCTGTTCGGACGCAATGCCGTGGGCGGGGCGGTGGTGTTGCACTCGCGGCGGCCCGACGGTCAGCCCCGCCGCAGCGTCCGCGCGGAGTTCGGCAGCGATCGCATGACCAACGCGACGGCCGTTGTAAGCGGTCCCGTCACGGACGAACTCTCAGCCGGCCTCACGGTGGCCTTGCGCAAGCGGGACGGCTACGTGACGCGGGTCCACGACGGTCTGGACATGGGGGATGACGATGGACGGGCCGCCCGCGGCACGCTCGTCTGGCGGCCGGGCGCGAGCTTCGAGGTGTTCGCCGCGGCGGACTACTCGCGGCGAAGGGAGAACGGCGCCCCCGCGGTGTCGGGCGGCGTCAACGACCGAATGGCGTTCGGCGCGTTCGGCAACGCGCTGTTGCCGGGATGCGCCGCGATCTCGATCAATCCCGGGTATCCGGCCGAGGGTCCGCCTTCCCTGCCGCCACCGGGTGCGGGCGCCGGAGGCGCGCCCGGCTGCTACGGCCCGGAGAGTTTCGCGGGCGAGTACGTGGCCGAGGGCACGTTCCCCGCCTTCGCCGATCTGGACGTGTGGGGAGGCAGCATCGAGGCGACCTGGTCGCGACTCGGGTGGGCGACCCTGCGCTCGCTCACCGGCTACCGGGCGCTGAACATGGAGACCTCGCGCGATGCCGATAACACCCCGGCCAACATCCTGTCGACGCAGGACCGGCTGGATCACGCGCAGGTCAGCCAGGAGCTGCAACTGAGCGGTCTCGCCATGGGCGAGCGCGTCCACTGGCAGGCGGGCCTCTACCTCTTCCGCGAGGAGGGATACCAGCGGACCGCGGTCATCGTGCCGCCCGGAGCCCTGCACAGCGGCGGGGACTACGACAACTCGTCTTGGGCGGGGTTCGCGCAGGTGACCGCCGAAATCACCGGAGCGATGTCGCTCACCCTCGGCGGCCGCTACACGCGGGACCGGAAGGGGCTAATCCCGGACGTGTACGCGGTCGGCGACGCCTCGCAGGGCACGGGCAGCATCTTCAGCCCCACGTGGCCGGCTTTCGCCGGGATTTACCTGTCTCCGGCGGGTCCGATGAGGCCCGGCGACCGGATGCTCCCGCGCAGGGACTTCTCCCTCGACTTCGGGGCGCCGACCGTCACGGCGATGCTCTCATACCGGCTCGCGGCCGGCGTGACGGCGT
Source organism: Gemmatimonadota bacterium (assembly GCA_965207805.1). Lineage (GTDB taxonomy): Bacteria > Gemmatimonadota > Gemmatimonadetes > Palauibacterales > Palauibacteraceae > Palauibacter. Next base: position 1,750,474 of record OZ242312.1, on the reverse strand, counting down.
ACGGGGGATTCTCTAACGGCTTCAAGAGCGGCGGCTTCGACACCCGCTATCCCGCGCCGCCCGCCGGGCACGAGCCCAACTCGCCCGCCGCGGCGCCCGGCACGTTCGAGCCGGAGACCGTCGCAAGCTACGAGGTCGGGCTCAAGTCGCTCTGGGCCGGAGGGCGCGCGCGCGTGAACGTCGCCCTCTTCCGGGCCAACTACGACGACATTCAGGTCGTCATCCGCGAGTCGTTCAACCCGATCACCCTCAATGGTGGGCGGGCCGACATCGCGGGGGCGGAACTGGAGGCGGCCTGGGTTCCGGGCACCGGGTGGGATGTCCGCGCCAATCTGGGAGCCATCCGAGCTCGCTACGAAAGCCTCAGTCCGAGCGTGCTCGACAACGCAACCCCCCTCCTGCCTGGCTACGAGTTGGCCAAGACACCGGGCCTCACCCACGGCCTCACCGTCGGCAAGGCCGCGAGGTTGCGCGGCGGCTACATCGTCACGCCCCGCGTCAGCTGGACGTACACCGGCGCCCAGCACCACGACGCGATCAACACGTCCCGGATCTTTCAGGAGGGATACCATCTCCTCAACGCGCGGGTGTCCGTGCAGACGGCAGATGGCCGTTGGGAACTCCTGCTCTCCGGCCGCAACCTCACGGACACCCGGTACCTCGTCACCGGTAACTCCGCCTTCGACACCTCGGCGGCCTACGTCGAGCGGGTGTACGGCCGTCCGTCGGAGTGGTCCCTGTCAATGGGACACCGTTGGTAAGGCGCACGCGGTCCGGGACAAGGCGGAGGCGGCCTACGCCCGCTCGGACTTCTTCAAGCGCCGCCGTATCCTGATGGAGCAGTGGGCCGATTGTCTGGCGGGATGGGGAGGGGGCGCGGACCGAACCCTGACGGTTTGGTCGCACAGTCGCTGCGGGACATCGTCCGTTCTCTTTTCGCCCATGCCGGCGCCGGATTGTTCCGCGCGGTCCCGCTCGTCCGACGCCTCCTGACGGTGGCTCAAGCGTGGGTCCATGGCCCGGAACGCCTCCGCCGCGCCGGGAGTCAGTAGGCCGCCATGACGACCTGCATGCCTGCCCGCAGGCGCACGCGCCAATTCCTCTCCAGCTCGTCGCTCCAGTCCGGATCCAGTTGCCGGGCCGCCTCGCAGATGCTGTCCAGCCAGAGTTCGTAGAGTTTCGGTTGCACATCGCGCCCGTCGCGACCGTGCGCCGTGCCGAGCCTGCTCAGCAGGGATCGAAACTCGGGATCGGCCACGTCCCGGCTCACCATCATGTGGACGGAATCCCTGAGTACCGTGTGCTGCCGTTCGAAATCCGTATGCGCGAAATGGGGCGTGATCTCCGGGGACGAGTTCACGAAAATCGCATAAAAGGTCGCCGCGAAGTCCCCGTTCTCTTCGCAGCGGGCGAAGCTGAGGCGCACGTCCTCGTCGGCGAACCATCCGGGCGGGCGCGCCTCGAAGTCGGCGTCGAGTTCCCTGAAGAAATCGATCCTGAAGCGCGAAGGGCCTTCGGCGGCCACCCGGTGAGGCAGCCGGGGCGGAATGGTGATCAGGTCCGGTGCCGAGACCATGCGCTGTTCGGCGCTGGCGAGGTTGACAAACCGCAGACTGCCCGCCAGCACATGGAGCACCCCCCAATGGCCGTGGGCCAAGGCGTGTTCCGCCAGAAACGCATCCGGGATCGTGTCCTGGGTGAAGATGGGAGACGCCCCGCTCGGGACGATCCCTTCGGGTAAGCGATCGATCATGGGGCTCGGGTTGAGGAGGGCTCTCCTTTGCGTCCGTCCGCGGGCCGGACGGGAACGAAGGGTCCGCGGAGCCTCGCGCCGCGTTGCCTCACGTCGAATTTCGTTGCGATCGGGAGACACCGCCAGTACCGCTGGCCGGGGACTGACGGGGCCGGTCGAGGCGTCGGCCGTCGTTGCTGTGGGTCTTGCAGCCCTCGGGGCTACACTCCGTGGCCAAGTGGAGCCGGGGGTGGAGGACGGGCGGCTTGTTGGGCCTATACGGAGACAAGCCCGCCCGCCTTCCGGTTCATCGAGGTGAAGGGACAGACCCGTTTTGAGCGCCGGACGCGGGGCGCCGATGCCGATCCGTGAGTGCACATCCCACGTCGGGGTGTTTGTGCACGAAAGTTAACGTTTCCGTGTGCACGAGACCGATTCCCCCATGTCGCTGGCGCGCTTCCGGTTGCACCACGGCCTCCGGAGCGGCGATGCCGATCCGGCCGTTGAAGCCGTGGCTGGGAGCGACCCGGCCAATCCGAAAGCCTGCTACAGGTTCGGGGGCGGGGGTGTTTGCGCACCCCCGCCCCCGACCCTTTCCGGGTCGCTACCGAACCAGCGATCCCTTCCGGGAAGGTGGCAGCGGTCGGTGCTTTGCAGCCATGCTCACTTGTCGCTGAGCCGACTCGCCAAGGTATTGGCCAGGTTCTCGATGGCGGCATAGATCGGCTTCACGGCGAGGCCCGAAGCGAACGCGATCACGACGGCTCCCATCGCGAGTGACGCCGGGCTGCCTCCGCTGGTGTCGCTCGACACTTCGACCGACGATCCGAAGTCCGTAAAGACCACGACGGCGAACACGCCGATCATGGCGCCAAGAAAGATGCGCACGATGTCCCCCTGCTGGCGTGCTCGCTCGTACGCCTGCTCGGAAAGCTTGTTCGAGAGGTGCTTGGCGAGAAACGTACAGGCACCGATACCTCCCCAGAGTGCGGGGACGAGCAACGGGTTCAGCACGCGCAGGAGCCTCATCGAGAAGCCAGCGGACTGCTGGGTGCTGAGGTGGGGTGCGGCTTGGACGAACAAGGCGGCTAGGAACAAGGTGATTCCGATCACCAATGGACGATACCTCTGAGCGCCCCGCCACCGTTCGCTCAACCCGGAAACGCTCCAAGAGCCCGAACGCCGAGCATTGGCGGTATCAAGGACGCTACGACCGTTCACGCCGTGCTTCTCGTAGGTCACGCTTGAGACCCGTGCGTACATCCGCATCAGCGTCCTCCAGCTTGACGCCGAGGGCGCTGACGTTGCCTCTGCGATCGCTGCGAGAAGGGCGTCGCATGGATCATCGGGGGCGTCCGCGTCCTCGGCAAACAACCCCTTCCCGTGACGCCCGACGTACAGCGCCAGCGCGTTGGCTTCCTCAAGTAGCGTGTCGCCGTTCAGTTGCTTCCACGTCTCGGCATCGTCCCCGTTCGCGACGCCATCCACGGCCTCGTGCCCGACGGGTTCTCGATCTTGTCCAACCATGGGTCCGGCCCCTTGCTGTCGCTCGTCCAGACATCTCGGCACGCCCTAACCGGCATCGGTGCGCGCATTCTGCTAACGGTACGAATATGGCATGATCTGTTCGGTGCCAAAAACCCCGCCATCGTCGATGCTCGCTACGCTCCCGACGAGTATCGCCGGCCAAATCTGGCGGCCCACGACACGGGCCGAGCCTACAGGCCGGGGACCTGCCCCGCTCCGGCTCGCCGATGGCCTTCCCGCATGGGATTGCTGGACTGGGAGCGACCCCTCGGGAGGGTGGGACGGGCGTGTCCGTCCCAATCCTCCCCGATGCCCGCACTGGGCATCGAAAGTGGGGGGTCGCTCCCAGCCACGGCCTTGCGGCCCGGTTCGGCATCGACGAATCGGGCGGCCGTGGCCCAACTGTCATGCCGTCAGCGACTTGCGGCATCAGCCGTGTGTCACGTCCGAGGGCGGTTTTCGTGTCCGGCACCCCCCTACGTCAAATACACATGTCCCGTTCAGCATCGGGGGTGCCGGATTCCCCATCAGAACCCCCTCCCCAAGAGCCGCTCCGTCTCCCATGCCTCCACCCGGTGCAACAGCCCCCGGCCGGACTGCTGGCGAGCCCGATTCCTGAGCTCCGCCAGCCGCACGAGTCCGCCCCGGATGTTGCCGTACGCCTCTTGGACCGGGCTCTTGTCCGCGCTGCGGAGGACATCCTCGATCCACTTGATCTCTCCGCCGATCTCCGGGTCGTAGTCGGACGAGCGCATGCCCCTCGCCCAGTTGCCGAGCACGGTGTCCGCGCGGCTCGCCTCTTCCCAGCCCCGCGTGACGGCAACGACCTCGATCTTGCATCCGCGACGCCACAGCATCCCCCACAGCGCCCGGTGCGCCGCGCCCCAGGCGCGGAGCGAGGTTGCGGTCTCGTGGCCGGGATCGACGTACACGAAGACCGCGCGCCCGGCGTCCAGCGCGAGCGGCAGCCGGAGGTGGAAGTGGCGCCGGAGGTTCCCGGCGGCGCCCCGATAGCTCCGCTGGGGAAGGACCCGGCGCTCGATCCCGAGCGCCTCGAATGCGGCGACCTTCTCGGCTTCGGTCGCCAGCCACGGCAGGCGGGGATGCTCAAGGACGTAGTCGAGCCCCAGTAGCCGACGCATCAGCACCTCACGAGAGGTGATCCGGCGACGCCGAAAGAACTCTTCGGCTCCGAGCGCCCGGTAGACCCCGCGGGCGTGGATCCGGCACACGCGGCCAATGCCGTGGATGCCGGCCGCCGGAACCTCCTCGACGGCCAGGCCCTGCGCGACGAGCGCGAGGACGGCGCGCCGCACCTTCTCTGGGTGGCAACCCAAGAAACTCGTCCACTGCAAGCGGGTGAAGACGCCGCCGTGCAGGCAGGCAAGCGCGATCCACTCGGCCCGGCGTCCGGTCCATCCGAAGGCCTCCAGCGCCTTCTCGCGTCCCTTGAGATGGGCGATCAGCGCAGTCTCCCTTGGTCGAAGGAATGGCCGTGCAAATGTAAGCTCCTTCCTCGCCGTCGCGTTCCCGGAGGTGTCGGCCACCAGGTGTGCCGGCACTGGTCAAGACGCACCCTCCGGGCGAAGTTTCGTTCGCGCAGATCGTGCAGTCCATCGAACGAGAGGAATCGAACGATGGCACGCACGAAACGAAATCGGCGCTCGTATGGCGCTGGCGAGTGGGGCCGGAACCGGGTCAGGATCTTTCCGGATCCGAAGACCGGCAACTTCCAGATTGAGTGGCGCGAGAACGGGCGAAGGCTCACCCGGTCGCTGGGGCACCGCGACTGGGCGAGAGCGAAACGGCAGGCGGACGAGTTCGCGGCCGGGTTCGCCGGACCCGAGATCGTGGGCAAGGCGGAAGCCGAGCCAAAGCCGCTCACTCTGGAGAGGCTCTTTGACATCTACGGTGAGGAGGTGACGCCCACGAAGACGAGGCGGGTCCAGCACCGGGACAGGATCGCGACGGGGATGTTCCTCGACCTACTCGGTCGGGACCGGCGACCCGAGACCCTGTCGCAAAGGGACTGGGACCGCTTCATCCGGGAGCGCCGGGCGGGAAGGATCGGACCGAGCGGGAAGCCCGTGTCCAACCGGACCATCGAGTTGGACCTGAAGTTCCTGCTCGCGGTGCTCAACTGGGCGACCAAGTCCAGAGACGAGGAGGGGAAGCTCCTTCTCGACTCGAACCCGCTAAGGGGGCTGAGGACGCCCAAGGAGAAGAACCCCACCCGGGTCGTTCTCTCCGAGGAGGAGTACCGGGCGATGCTCGGGGTGTCCCGGCAGGTGGACTGGCGGTTCCGCGTCGCGCTCGTGCTCGCCCACGAGACCGGGCACCGAATCGGGGCCATCCGCAACCTGAGGTGGTCCGATATCGACTTCGAGGGCCGCGAGGTGCGGTGGCGGGCGGAGCACGAGAAGACGGGTTATGAGCATGTCACGCCGATGACCGACGAGGCGGTAGCGGTGTTGGAGGAAGCGCAGGAAGCGAACCCCGGAAGCGGGGAGGAGCTGATCCTGCCCGCGACGAAGGATCCCTCGTCGAGCATCGGCAGGGGACGGACCGGCGTTTGGTGGCGCAAGGCCGAGCGGCTTGCGGGACTGGAGCCGAAGGCGCGGCGGGGCTGGCACTCGCTGAGGCGCAAGTTTGCCAGCGACCTGATGGACCTGCCGCTCAAGGTGCTGTGCGAGCTGGGCGGCTGGAAGGAGGCTCAGACGGTGTTGCGCTGCTACCAGCAGGCCGACTCGGTACAACTCAGGAAGGCTCTGGACAGCCGCCCGAGGGTCCGAGCCTGACCCAAATCCAAATCGGCGGGAATCATTCAGCGGGAAAGCGACCGCCGAATCCCGTAAGATGCACGATCACAACGACATGTGAATCCGAAACCTCATGTCGCGTAGGCATAGACATCGGCCTTCGCGACCTTGATCGCCTCCGAGAGCAGGTGGATCGTCTCCGCACTCCCGGCGCCGAGGCCCCGCAGGTCGAACCCCTCCACGAGATTCAACTGCATCGTCACTTCAAGCCCTCCGCGTGACGTCGGCGGGCTGGTGTAGATGTCGTATCCCCGGTACGTGGTGTGGAGCGGTTCCGCCCAGATCGGCTCGTAGCGCGCGAAATCCTCCATCGTGAAGTCGCCACCGTTCTCCCGGTAGAAGCGGGCCATCTCCTCGGCGATGTCGCCCCGGTAGAACCGGTCGAAGGCGGCCTGTAGCGCCTCCGAACGCGTCTTGCCGGCGGCCAGGGCCGACTGTTCGGCCTCGACCACCTTGCGGAGCGTGTTCGCCAGATCGGGCATCCGGAACGTTTCGCCGGGCTCGGGCACCCTGCCGCGAGGGAGGAACATCCGCCGGCTCGACGCAAAACTCTCGAACAGTTCCTTGTGAGATTCGATGGCCGCCACGACGGACGCCTCAATGGGATGGCCGTTTTCGGCGTAGTCGATGGCCGGGGCGAGCGCCTGGGCGAGGCTCATGGTGCCGAAGCGGTCCAGCAGGGCGATCCAACCCCCGAAGAGGCCGGGGACAACGCCCGCGTGGATTCCCTTGTTCAACTCCTCGGCCGCGCGGCTCGCGGGATCGATGGCCAGAGGCGCGGCGCCCGTGGCCCCCAGCGAGTACACGCGGTCTGAGACACGGTCGTAGAGGGTCACGAACCCGTTCCCCGCCATCCCGGACATCTGCGGGCGAACGATGTTCAGCGTGGCCAGGGTCGCGACGGCGGCATCGGCGGCGTTCCCCCCGGCCATCAGCGTGCGGAGACCCGCCATGGACGCCAGGGGATGGCCGGCCGTCACCAGCCCGTTCGGGCCCGGCACCGCCGGCCGGTGCGCCGGGCGATCCGGGTATCGATCCGGGTCTGCCTGCACCGCGGAGGCGCCCTGAGGCAGAAGCAGCAGCAACGTGGCGAACAGCGCGATCGTCGGCCGGGCACGTGCCTTCATCTAGATCCCCTTCCATTTCTCTGTGCCATCCCTCGGCAACAACTCTCTCTGGGCCCGATCCCGCTGCGGCACAGCGTGGCAGCGGCGGCAGCGCGGCTCGTAGGACTCGGAGCCCCCCACGTGGATGGTCGGTCCCTCGGCGGGCGCCGGCTCCCCGTCGATCAGGCGCTGGTTCCTCGTCGCCGGATCGCCGCACACCACGCAGATCGCCGTCAGCTTGTCGATTCGCTCCGCGCGCGCCAGGAGCGGTCCCATGGGGCCGAAGGGCTCGCCGCGGAAATCCATGTCGGTGCCCGCCACGATGACGCGCACCCCCGCGTCGGCGAGCGCGTCGACAACCGCGCAGATGCCGTCGTCCAGGAACTGGGCCTCGTTGACGGCGACAACCTGCGTCGACGGGCGAACCTTCCCGGCGACCTGCACGGAACTGGACACGGGATCCGCGTCGATCTCCCGGCCGTCGTGGGACGAGATCCGGAACTGACCCCCGTAGCGGTCGTCGAGGTGCGACTTGAAGAGCTGAACGCGGCGGCCCGCGATGAGGGCGCGCCGCACACGCCGGATCAACTCCTCGGACTTGCCGCTGAACATGACGCCGGCGACGACCTCGATCCAACCGTGCCTCGCCCCATGGAACATCGCTCAGAATCCCAGCACGCTGTAGTTGCCGTCCAGGATCAGGCGAACGGAGATGTACAGTCCGAACGCGGGACACAGCACCCAGAAGGCGTTCGGGGCGCCGACGTAGATCAGGAACTCGCGCTTCGTGATGAGCGCCTGCCTTCCCGCCACGAAGAAGCTGACCCAATACAGCGACGAGACGTACACCCACTGCCAGAACAGCATGGCGGCGAGGATGCCGGCAACGACGGCCGGCAGGAAGCCGACGGTAAAGGCCCCGTAGAGGACCAGCGTCGGAACCGCTGTGAAGAAGCCGTTGGCGATATCTGCGGTGAACCCGAACGTACGGCGATCCGCATAGGATTCATCCACCATCGAGTAGGTGGCCCAGGCGTCCGCCCAGACCGTCGGGGACAGGATCCGTCTCAGTGGCACCCTCGCGGTCAGAAACTCGACGGCCGGGGTTCGGCCGGTCTCGCGCCGCCGCTCGCGCCAGTACACGGCGCGCTTCTCGATGTAATCCCGCCGCAGGTACAGGCACGCCTCCCAGTAACAGATGAGCAGATTCGTCGAGAAGAACAGGCTGAACAGACCATGGATGGCGTTGAGATCCCCGTGGACGTAGTAGCGAGTACCGATCCCGAGCAGCGCCAGGAGCGCGATGATCAGCGCCGAAAGCAGTCCGGCCGGCATCGTGGCTAGTAGGTGCCGTCGAGGAAGGTGTCCTGGAGGCGGTCGCGCCGGGCGATGGCGACGCACTCCTCGAGGTCCGAGAGGTATTCGCCGAGCACGGGCGTGTGGACGGACGTGATGGGCTGGTGGATGGCGGGCGGCTTGCGGTGCTGTCCCATCATCCAGCCCCGTTCGTTCATGAGTCTCGCGACCGCGAAGACATTGAACGGTTCTCCGGGCTCGACATCGTAGCGGAAGAGGTTCGTGTCCCCTTCGGGTTCGAACACGTAGAGGCCGTCGATCGCCCTCACGCCTTCGATTGCGGCGTACGTCGTCTCCATGATCCCGCGCACGATCTCGCGGTATCCCTCGCGGCCGATGTGCTGAAGCATGCTCCAGGCGCACGCCACCGCGCCGCCGGGGCGCGAGCCCTGGGCCGTGGCCGAGGCGTAGGAGCCGCCGGCGAGATCGCGGACCACGTACCGTGCGTATTCGACGTCGCTGCCGTCGGCGAAGAGGACGAGCGAAGCGCTCTTCTGCGCGAAACCGAACTTGTGGAGGTCGGCGGAAAGGCTGGACACGCCCGGCACGGAGAGATCGAAGTCGGGGACCGGATAGCCGAGTTCCCGCGCGAAGGGCGCGATGAAGCCGCCGTAGCAGGCGTCCGAGTGCAGGCGGACACCCGTCTCGAGGGCGAGTTCACCGAGTTCCCGCATCGGGTCGATGAGCCCGTAGTAGATGGTGGGAGCCCCGGCGTAGATGAAGATCGAAGCTTCATCGATGGCCTCGCGGATGGCGTCCACGTCCGCGCGGTAGTCGGCCCGGCAATCCACGTACTTCATGTCGAGGTCGAGGATCTGGGCGGCCTTGTCCACCGAAGGGTGACGGCTGTAGGCGGCGACGATATTGAGCCGGCCCAGGTCCGGGCGCGCCTCCCGCTTCATTTCGCGCGCCACCTTGACGGCCTGGAAGATGCTCTCGGTCCCCCCGGAGGTGAACTGCCCGCCCGCGCCCTCGGGCGCGTTGAAGATGTCGAGGCCCATCTGGATCACCTCGTCCTCCATGGCCCCGACGCTGGGGAAGGAACCCTGCCCCGAGAGGGCGTTCTCCACCGAGTAGATCGCGTGTGACGCGTCCTGCACCCGCTTCAGGTCTTCGTTCACGTAGTAGACGAGGTAGGGAACGCGACCGTTCTTCCAGTCGTAGTCGATCGCCTTCCGGCCGAGCAGTTCGCTCCTGAGCGTCTCCCACTCGATGCCCCGCTCGGGAAGCTGCTTTCGGGTCCGGACTTCGGGACTCAGGGTACTCGTTGCCTGTGCCACTTCGCTGCCCTCCGTCGTACGGTGGTGTCACTTGGGATTCGCCCGCGTCACCGACCGCTGCCGGTCGTCGGAATCCAACCTTGTACGGCAACATCGGTCGGGCAACGTGCGGGGCGCCGTCGGACCCGGGGCTTGTCTGGCGAGGCGGGCTCCGATCAGATACCGGGTCCGCGGACCGCTGAGACCGGATGGGACCGCCCCGCACTCGAGACCCGAGAGGCGAATGGCCTGGCTGCAGACACACTGGATCGCGGTGGCTCTCCTCGCCGTGTACGGCGCCCTGCTCGTGCGGCACGCGATCGAGGGCCGCCGCGGGACGAAGGGACGGGCGGACTACTACGTCGGCGGGCGGTCCATGGGCGGCGTCGTGCTCGGCCTCTCCTTCTTCGCGACGTACTCGAGCACGAACAGCTTCGTCGGTTTCTCGGGACAGGCGTATACCTACGGGGCACCCTGGCTCCTGCTCACGCCCGCCGTCGTCGTCTTCTCGCTCTCGGCCTGGATATGGGTCGCGCCGAGGCTGCGCGCCTTCACGGGGGCGGTGGACTCGGTCACCCTCGCCGACTACGTGGGCTTTCGCTTCGAGAGCCGGGCGGCGCGCGTCCTGGCGGCGGTCATCGTGATCTTCGCCAGCTTCCTGTACATGATCGCGGTCTTCAAGGGGATCGGGAACCTGCTCGAGATCTTCCTCGACATCCCCTACAAGGGCGCGATCGGGTTCGTGTTTCTCGTCGTCGTCCTCTACACTGCGGTCGGCGGGTTCATCTCGGTCGTGAAGACGGATGCGGTGCAGGGGATCGTGATGACCATCGCCGCCGTCCTCCTCTTCTGGGGCACGCTGAACAGCGCCGGGGGGCTGGGGGCCATCGACGCGATCCGCGCCGCGCCGGCCACCTCGGGACTCTTCCGCTGGGACGCGGCCATGCCCTTTCCCGTCCTCATCGGGATCATCGTGGCGGGGACGCTGAAGTTCATCGTCGATCCGAGGCAGCTCTCGCGCTTCTACGCGCTCGCCGATCCGAACGCGGTGCGCCGCGGGCTCATCGTGTCGACCATCGCCTTCCTCGGCGTGTACACGCTCCTGCTCCCGATCGGGCTCTACGCGCACGCGGTGATCGGCAGCGGGCTGGGGGAGTCGGATCTCGTCGTGCCGACGCTGCTCGGGGAGGCGGGGATCCTGCCGGCGCTCCCGGCGGCGTTCATTCTCGTTGCCATGCTCGCGGCGGCGATGTCCTCGCTGGACAGCGTACTGCTGGTGATGGCGTCGACGTGGGAGCGGGACGTGATCTCGCTCATCCGGGGGCAGACGGATGAGGGACGGGCCGTGGCGCATACGCGGTTCTGGGTCGCCCTGTTCGCGATTATCACGGCCTGGCTCGCGCTCAATCCGCCGGGGAGCATCGTCACCCTCACCGCGTTCTCGGGCGGTCTCTACGCGGCCTGCTTCTTCCCGGCTGTCGTGCTCGGCCTGCTCTGGCGGCGGGGTACCGGGGCGGGGGCCGTGGCTTCGCTCCTGACCGGCTTCACGGTGCTGCTGTGCTGGGATCTGGTTCCGTTCGCGGACGCCGTGCACGAGGTGTTCCCCGCGATGGCGCTCTCGCTCGCCGCCTACGTGGCCTGCGGCCTCGCGGCCCCGCCTCTGGCCGCGGCAGGGCGCCTCGACATCAAGCTCTGACGCGGCTCCGGCCGTCCCGCGCGAGATCGAGGGCGAGACGGCAGCACAGCGACCCCCGGTCGGCTCCGCGCCGAAGTTCGGCCGGCGGCTTCCAGTCCCACTCGGAATACTGGGTGACGCCGGGGACGGCCTGGGGTACACGGGGCTCGCCCGCCACGATCCGGGCCGCGTGCAGGCGCATCTCGAGTCGATAGCCCGGGCGGTCGAGGTGGCCCTCGCTCAGGCAGCCGAGGTCCTCGGTCTCCACGCCGAGTTTCTCGCGGCCGATGCGCCGGACGAGAGCCTTGTCCATCTCACCTTCGGCATGCGAGCCCGCGGGGAGGCCCCACACACCGGGCAGATCGGGATCGTCATCGGGGCGGCGCACGAGCAGCCAGCGGGGCGCCCCGCCGGCCGTCCCCGGGTCCTCGATCACGAGGGCCATGGCGGGACGCGACGGGCGGCCCCGGGGGCCGCGGTCGCCAATCATCGTGCGGCCAGCGCCTCCAGCCGTTCCCGCGCGTCGTCGAAGCGACCGACGAGAGTGGGGATGTCCGTCCCTCCGTAACCCGCCATCAACCGGAGGCGCGCCACCCCCAGAATCGCGAGGAGTTCGGCGACCGCCGATCTGCGCGCGGCGGGGTCGGAACTCCCGACGCTCCCGATCCATACGGGCCCCGTGTGCGCGAACGGGTAGTTCGCCATCATCGGCCAGCGGGCCGGGCCGCCGACGGCGCGCGCGGCGATCCATCCCCCACCCGGAAGCGTCAGGTCGCCCTCGAAGCGGCGCGAGCCGGGGCCGTCGAGGCCCTCTCCGCTCCACGCCACCTCGCCGTTCACCAGCACCTCGACCCGATCCACTTCCGTGGCGGTCGCGACGTCGAGGGACCACGAGACCTCTCCGGCGGACACGATGTGGCCGGGACCCGCCCCCCCGACGCTGAACTCGAGGAACGGCCCGTTGGTCACGAAGGTTCGGCCGCTTCGCAGCGCGTCCATGTAGGTCGACCAGTTCTCCACGGTCCCCGTCTGCGCGTACACGCGCGAGGTGCCGATGGCCATCGTCCGGTAGAAGTTGTTCATCACATCGGTACCGGCCGAGGGCACGATCGGGATGCCGGCGTTCAGCAGCAGGTGCCAGATCTGGGACGTGAGGACTTCGTCGCTCCACAGGCAGACGATTTCGAGCGCATCCAGATCCCCCAGCACGGCGTCGGGGATGAGCTCGACCGGCACGACGCCGTAGAGGTCGGCAATCGATGCTTCGGCCCACGGCGTCGCGCGCGGCATGCCCCGGGTACTCACGGGGTGCACGTAGTACTGGAAGCCTCCCTGAGCCCGGGCATGGCGCAACGGCTCGGCATTCGCGCGGTCGTCCGATCCGTAGACCTGGTAGCCGGGTCCCCACACCCAGGGCCAGAACAGGTCGTCGATCTCGATCAGGCCCAGGTGCCCCAGGAAGTGAGACCGGACCTCCTGTCCGAAGCGGATGAAGGGCGGGCCGCCGGAGTGCCGCCACGTCCACAGGTCCTGGTCCTCGAACCGGTTGTGGAGGTTCGCAAGGAGCGGCGTGGCGAAGTCCAGCGCCTCGCCCAGCATCATCGGCGTCAGGTCGTCGGGCGCGAGGTCGTACGGGCCGCCGTAGTTGAGGTGGAAATGATGTTCGCCCGAACTCCAGCCGCCGGCCCGCGCGTCCCAAACGGGAGACAGCACGACTTCAACTTCCGCGGCGCCGGACGCGGCGCCCACCTGTACCGTTGTCGATGATTCGGGCGTCGCGAGCCCCTGAACGGCCGAGACCGTGACCTCGCCGACCGGGACGGTGAGTTCGATCACGCCCGGCGAATAGAAGAAGACCCGGCCGCTCTGCCCGTCGAATCGCGCCGCGGGACCGTCGGGGACCAGCGGGTGCCCGCCGCCATCGAGGACTGCGAGCCGGGCCGCCACCGGAGCGCCGCCCTCCTCCGTCACCGTCCGAATCCGGAGGCTCGCCGTCGCGGCACCCCAGTCCCAGGCCGTCACCTCCACTGTCTCGATGGGACCACCGGCGGCTCGCACGCGCTTGAGATTCATCCGCTCCCGGTCATCGGCCTCGGCGAAGTAGACCCACTCGCCGGATGGATCCCAGGCGGGCGTCAGCGGCAGGCCGCCCGAGGCCAGGAGGATGGACGGCCCGGGGTCCGCCACGCTCAGGAGTCGGAGATCCCAGCCCTCCTGCGTCGGCCAGTTGACGGCCACGGTGGACGCGTCGGGACTCAGGGCGGGCCGCGCCATGGACGCAATGTTCCCCTCGATGAGCGTCCGCGGCTCCGGCGAATCGTCGGAGCGCACGACGACACGATCGCGGCCGCCGCCCTTCCACAGGTAGACGAGCGCGCGTTCGCCGGGTTGGGGCTTCAGTTCGATCCCGGGCGCGTCCGTCACCGGCCGCCGCACGCCGGTCTCGATGTCGACCGCCCACAGATCCAGCGCCCCCGCTTCCGACTCGGCCGACGAGTAGAAGATCTTCGTCCCGTCAGCCGAGAACGCGGGGTCGAGTTCGAGGCCGGGGCTGTCGACGCGGCCGAGTTCCGCTCCGCTGTTCGCGGCGACCCAGACGATCTCCGTGTCTTCGGTATCGTCGCGCACGAACGCGACGAGTTGCCCGTCGGGAGACCAGGCGGGCCGCGCGTCGATCCCCCCGCCACGGGTCAGCCGCCGCGCCACGCCGCTCGACAGGTCCATGACCCAGATCCAGCCGTGCGAAGCGAACGCCACCCGCTCCCCGTCCGGCGACGGCGCCGGATCGATGGGCCCCGCCGTGAGCGTCGGCAGCTCATAGCCCTCGAGGTACACGTGGTGGCCGTACCCCGCGACCTTCGGGTAGCGATTCGTCCACTGCCCCGCCCCGTCCGCGGGGGCCGCCGCGAAGACGAGGACCATCGCGCCGAGCACCCCGCAAACCGGAGCTCGGCCGCACGATACCGGCGACGCGGGAACCGGCTGCGCCCGCATGCGCGCCCCGCTCAGCGCCGCCAGGCCGACGCGCCGGGGAGCCCGCTGCTCACCAGCACTTCGAGCCCCGGCTCCGGAGCGAGGTCTTCCGCCGCGCTCTGGGCCAGCGAACCGGAAGGCAGATCGCGGAAGATGGCGCGGACCTGACCTGTGGCCGGATCCCGCAGGATCGCCATCGGCGGCTCACTCCCCTCGGCGATCTCGACGCTGCCGCCCGGCCCGTCGAGGGAGAGACTCGCCAACGCCGTCTCCCATGCCGGCTCCACGGGAAGCGCGAACGTGAATCCGGACTCCCCGTCCCCGTCCCAGATCACTCCCATGTCGAAGCTGAGCGAGAACAGTTCGCTGCCGTCGGCGCGCCTTCCGGTCAGCGTGTACGGCCCGGGGGCGTGCGGCAGTTCGGGACGCGCGTCGACGACAAAGGCGGGATCGAGGTGGAGGGCACCGTCCGCGTCCGCCCCGCCGGATACGAGCAGCGTCCGGCTGGCGGCCGGGGCTTCCCACACCTCGAGCGTATCCTGTAGCCGGTAGCGCAGCATGTTCGTGAAGTAGTAGTCGCTGACCCACGTCGGATCGCAATACGTCATGAAGTCCCGCACGTTGGTCGTCGGGTCCACCAGCGACCCGCCGTCCCGCGAGTCCCAGCCCCAGATGCCGATCCCCCCGCCTTCGTAGGGGTAGCTCACATCGGGGCCGCCTTCGTTCCCCGAACACAGCACGTGGAACAGGCTCAGGTTATGTCCGAGTTCGTGCGCGAACGTCTCCGCGTTCAAGACCGAGATTGCGACCTTTCCGGAGTACGGGATCTCATCGGAAAAGAAGGGGAAGGTCGCGCGGCCCGCGATGTTACCCCCGATATCCGGGATCAGACCCACCCAGTGTCCCACCCCATCCTCCATGACCCGGATCCTGCCGACATCGGCTATGAGGTCACTGGAGTTGTTCGAATCGACCCTAATGCTCGCATGGCGCGCAATCTCGATTTCCGCCACCGGGAGATACGTCCTCGTCTGCCAGAAGAACTCGTCTTCAGGGTCGGCGGTGCTCACGAACGTCGCGGCCTCGCGATCGTTGTCCTCGGTCCAGACCATGGGGAGCAGGGTCAGGAGCAGCGGGGGCACGGCCCTTACATCGACCGTCGTCCGTCCGCTCTCGGGGATGCGTTTCGACACGCCGAGATTCGGATCCAGCGTCCCGTCGGGGTCGATCTCCACGACCATCTCAAGTCCGGGCTGGATCACATCGGCCGAAATGACGGCGTGGGGCGAAAGGTCGAGTTCGCCTTCCTGTACTTCCGTTGGGATCGCGGACGAACCCGCCGGGATGTTCTCCACATGTACTTCCGTGCCATCCACGAAGAAGGTGGCCCGGACGGGCGGAAGCATGGCCCCGGTCTCCTGTTCGGACGCCACGAACACGCGCAGGAGCGCCTCCCTGCCGGCGACGAGCGGAACGGGGAACTCGCGCGACTGCGCCGCCTGAATCAGGTAGGCCTCGGCGTGGGCCTCCCCGCCGCATAACCGGATGCGGGTCTTGAAATACACCGATTCCATCCAGTTTCTGAAGACGGGCGTCTGAGGCATGCACAGCCCGGTGTCGTCCGCGATCAACTCCCAGAGTTCCTCGAGTTCGGTCAAGTCTTGCGGCAAGGGACCCGACAGGTCGGCATTACCCTGGACCCATATCCGGTAGAGTTCGCTCGCGTCACCCAACTCCGGCGGCAGAGGGCCGGACAGCTCGTTGTTGTGAACCAGGAGAAAGGCGAGGCTGTCGATCTGTCCCAGCTCCGCAGGGATCGGGCCCTCGATCTTGTTGTCGGCGACAAAGAGGGTTCGCAGGCTGTCGAGTTGGCCAAGCCAGGAAGGCAGGGGGTTCGACAACTCGTTGTCGTAGAGGAGGATCCTTCGGAGCTTCCCGAGCGCCGCCAGGCTCTCGGGCAGCCCCCCCTCGATCCTTGTCTCGGTGATGCGGAGCACCTCCAGTTCGGTCAGGTCTCCGAACTCCTCCGGGATCGAACCGTCGAACCGCGCCTCGTAAAGGTGGATTTCCTCGAGGCTCCCGAGGTTGCCCAGTTCGGGCGGGATGGGGCCGGACAACTGGTTTTCGCCCCCGCCGATCCACAGCACTCTCAGGTTCTCCAGGTTCCCGATTTCGGGCGGGATCTCGCCCTGGAACCCGTTTCCGTCGATGTCGATCCGCCGCAGTTCGGTGAGGAGGCCAATCTCCGCCGGGATCTCGCCCTCGAGGCGGTTGTAGTCCAGCCGCAGCACGCGGAGGCTGGGGAAGTACTGGATCTCGGGAGGGATCTCACCGGAGAGGTTATTTCGGTTCAGGTCGATCGAAACAACCCGACCCGTGGAATCGTCAACCGAGATGCCGAACCAGTCATCGAGCGGGTCGTCGGTCCCCCAGTTCTCCGATTCCGCCCAGCCTTCGCCGCCCATGGCGTCGTACAACTTCATCAGGTCCGACCGTTCCTCGTTGCAGGCGAGGAACTCGCCCTCGCTCGTCGGAATCGCGTTCAGCCACGCCTGAAATGCCTCGTCCCGCACCGTGCACAGCATCGTGCCGCCGTAGTGCAGCGTCTGTATCCCGATTTCCGTGAGAGAAGCCGGGATGGGACCGGAGAGCGCCGCATTTCCGTGCACGATCAACTCGGTGAGGAAGGCCAGGCTGCCGAGGTCCTCCGGCAGCTGACCGTTCAGGCCGTTCTCGCTCAGGTTGATCGCGGTCACGCGGGATTGCTCGTTCGCCGTCACGCCGTACCAGCTTCCGACCGGCGCGTCGGTCCCCCAGCCGTCGCTGTAGGTCCACTCGAGCCCGCGCGTGCCCTCGTAGAGGTCCATGAGCGTCGCGCGGTCCAGGCTGTGCACGGCGACGGGCGCAGAGTTCGAGACCGGGCCCGACGTGGCGGTCAGGCTCGCGTTGCCCTCCTTCAGACCGGTTACGAGCCCCGTCGCATCGACCGTCGCGATCGTGGGATCGGTGCTGGTCCACGTCACCACCGCATCCGAGATGGGCTGCGCCCGGTCGTTCAGGACGCGCGCACGCACGCGAACCGTGTCGCCCGCCACGACCGCGACTTCTTCCGGTTCCAGGGTGATTCTTGCGGGCACGGTCGCGGTCGGAGGCGGAGGCGGAGGCCCGGGCGGCGGTCCCGAGGTGTCCCCCCCGCCACAGGAGAGGACGGCCAGGACGAGAAAACCGAGCGTCGCGGAACGCGAGACACGGGAGAGAGAGGAGTCGGATCTTCCGGAGATGGTGCGGGTGCGCTTCGCCATGGGTCTGCCTTGCGTCTTTTGAGGGGAGCGCCGACGAGCGGAGAGGGACCGACGAGTCGCTACCGCGCAACGCTCCCGGGTGTGCCTGCAACAGTACCGGTATTCCTCTAATCTAGAGATGCGTCGCCGGCTTGGCATCCTCCCAGGTGTTTGTCAAAAAAGGCCTGGAGCCGCCCGTACATGTCGATCGAATTGGAGGGGTCGCGGAAGCCGTGGCCCTCGGCGTAGGTCTTCGATTCGAACTCCTTGCCGAGCGCCCCGAGCCGCTCCACCGCGAGCTCGAAATTCTCGAACGGCGCCCTTACGTCGAATTCGCCGTGCATGATGAGGACCGGCGCCGTAATGCGGTCCATGCGGTCGAGCGTTTCGCTCTTCGCGTAGATCTCGGGCCGCTCCTCCGGCGTCCCGCCGTGCCCCGTGATCGTGAAGATCTTCCCCAGACGGTCCGCGTAGGGCAGCGTCAGGGACTCGGAGTAGATGCCGCGCATGGGGACGGCCGCGTCGAACTTGTCGGGCGTGCGCGTGATCGCGGACATGGACTGCATGCCTCCGTAGCTCCCGCCGTAGATGCCCACGCGCCCGTTCACGTACGGCTGGCGGCGCAGCCAGTCCGCCGCGGCGCCCGGGTCCTTCGACTGGTCGTTCAGCCAGTCCTCCACGGAAAGGTCCTGGAACTCGCGCCCGAAGCCGGAACCCCCGCGATAGTTGATGGCGAGGACGACGAATCCCTCGTTCGCGAGGTACTGCTCCACGAGGTTGGTCCCCTGCGTGTAGGAGTTCGTCCCTCCCCCATGTACCTGGACGAGCGCCGGGCACGCGGGCGGGTCGGAGCCGGCCGAGAGCGCGGTTCGGATCGCCGGCGGCAGGTAGAGGAATCCCTGGATGTACAGTCCGTCGAAGGAACGGAAGGAGATCTCCGCGGGCCGCTGGATGCCCTCCAAATCCGGTGAGAAGTCCGTCAGGCGGACCGGGGTACCACCCTCGAGGCCGAGGAGCCAGGCTTCCCGGCCCTCGGTCGCGGCATCCCGCGTGAACACGGCGCGGGCGCCGTCCGGCGTCGCGTGCAGGGACGACCAGGACCCGCCGACGTTCGTGACCCGCGTGGCGACGCCGCCCGTGGCAGGGACAGACCACAGGTCGAAGGCTCCGCGCTGCTGGTACGGGAAATAGATGCGCGCGCCGTCGCCGGACCAGAAGGGGTCGAAGCGCATGATCGCGTCGGTCGCGTAGACCTGCATGTCGAGCGGCGCCTCCCGGAGGGCGCGGGGGGCGGCGCCGGCGAGATCGAGGTCGATCCGGTACAGGTACGCGAGATCCTCGTACCAGTATTCGTCCTTGGCCGTCCCCATCAGGACCAGACTCGATCCGTCCGGCGACCAGACGGGGCTGGAGGAGGCCATGAGGGAAGTGGAGACCCGGTGCGCTTCGCCGGACGCCACGGCGACGAGCCACACGTCGTCGTGCCACCAGTCGGCGCGGTTCGAGATGTACGCGATCCACCGGCCATCCGGCGACCACATCGGGCTGAAGCGGCTGTCGTCGGCCTCCGCCGCGCCGGCCGTCAGTTGCCAGGGCGGCGCGGCTCCGGCGGCGTCGACGAGCCAGATGTCCTGGGAGCCGGACGCCGTGGAGTAGTACGCGAGCGTCTCCCCGTCCGGCGACCACGACGGGGCCCGCAGGCCGGTCGCGCCCTCCGCCAGCACGCGGCCCGGTTCTCCGAGCGCGGCTACGAGGAGATTCCCTCCGGCGATGAAGGCCAACCGCTCTCCCTCCGGGGACCACGTCTGCGCGCGGCCGGCGACCCAGAAGGTCGCGGCGTCACCTTCGGCGGCCGCGAATTCCGCCGTGGCCGGACTCCGCACAAGGTGAATCCCGGATCCGCCCGCGCCCTCGGCGGGTCCCGCCACGGCGAGCATGGACCCGTCGGGCGAGAGCACCGCGCGTCCCGCGCCCCCTCCGGCGGTAAAGACGTTGTCCAGCGTGAGCGGGATCCGGTCTTCGTCGACGACTCCACCGTCGGGGGACGAGCAGCCGGCGGCGAGGAACCCCATGGCCGCGTACAACACATGGCGCTTCCGGACAGTTCGCTGGGATCGACGCACGGCCCCTCCTGCTTCGCGTGAGTATTGCCCCGGGCGATGGTCCGACAATACCGATCAGAGAAGGAAAAACCCATTCCGCGACCGGAGGTCGAAGCGCCTTGACCGAACCTGCCGTCACGCTGACCGACTACGGACTCACCCTGCTCTGCGCCGTTCTCGTGTGGCTTGCGCGCTCGCACGTGCGGGCCGACCTCCGCCCGTGGGCGATGGGACTCTTCGCCGGCTCCGGCGCCGCGGCCCTCTTCGGCGGTACGGTGCACGGCTTCTTCGGGGATCACGCGACGCTCGGATACCGAGTTCTGTGGCCGGCTACGATCCTCACGGTGGGGGCGACGGGGCTCGCGGCCTGGGGCCTGGGCGCGCGGGTCGATGGCGGGCCGACGGGTACGCGGTGGGTCACGCGAATCGCCGGACTCGCCTACGTCGCCTACGTCGCCGTTGTGCTGTCCGGGTGGCAGGCCTTCGCCGTCGCCGTCGCCTTCTATCTGCCCGCCGTCATCTATCTCACGGTGCGCTTCGCGCGGGCCTACCACCGCCGCCCCACCAGGAGCCGGCAGCGGGCGCTCATCGGCTTCGGGCTCACCTTCGCGGCGGCGGCCATCCAGCAGCTTCAGATCCCGATCCACCCGGTGTGGTTCGACCATAACGCGCTGTACCACGTCGTGCAGGCGGCGGCGTTCATCCTGCTCTATCAGGGCGTGAGCGGCGAAGAGTGAAAGTGTTTCTCCAGCGTCAGGGGTGTGCCATGCGTGCCGTCATCCTCCCCGGCTCCCGGGTTCTCGCCGCGGGGTCCGTCCTCTCCATCATCTTTTCCGTCCCCCACTCCACCGGATTGTTGGCCCAGGAGAGCCAGCCGATGACGGTCGAGGATGTCCTCGCCCTCCGGAGCCTGTCGCAGATCTCCGTGAGCCCGGATGGGCAATGGGTGGCCTACGTCGTCACGGAACGCGACATGGAGGAGGACCGCCAGGAAACCGATGTGTGGGTCGTCCCCGCGACGGGAGGCCCCGCCGATGCCCGCCAACTCACGTTCCGTCCCGGTTCCGACGATGCACCGGTCTGGCACCCATCGGGAGAATGGCTCGCCTTCTCCTCCGACCGGGAAGGGACAAGGCAGGTCTACGGCATCCGCCCCGACGGTGGCGAGGCATGGCAGGTGACGTCCCATGAGACGTCGGTCGGGAGCTTCCGCTTCGCGCCCAACGGTCGGCGGCTCGGCTTCATGGCGAGCCCCCAGTCGACGGACGCGGACCGCGAACTCGAGGCGCTGCGCGGCCGCCCGATGGTTTGGGATTCAGTGTACACGGACCAGTGGTCGCGCCTCCACGTTGCCGAACTCGAGGACGATGTGGCCGGCGAGGGCGTGAGGTGGTCGCCGGACGGCCTTCACGTGGTGTCTTTCGTGTGGTCCCCGGATTCGCGAGCCGTCGCGTTCGGCGCGCGCTCGTCGCCCGTGCTGAGGACGACCTACTACGGCGCGACGTACGTCCAGGAGGGCGCGGAAGCGGAGGCCCGGAGCGTCACGTCGATGCCGGGCGGGGAGAATCCGGTGGCGTGGGACGACGAGGTCGGCCTCGTCGTGTCCGGGACGGGACAACTCCTCGGAACCTTCAATCGACAGCTGTGGCGGGTGCCGTTCGGCGCGGACGGCGGCGCGCTGGATCCTGTGTCTCTCACGGCCGGCCTCGACGCCAACGCGAACCTCGTCCACGTCGACGGCTCGCGGCTCATCGTCTCCGCGGCCCGACGCACCGGAGCTACCGTGTACCGCATCCCGCTCGCGGACGGCGCCGCGGCGGGCCCGCCGAGCGATCTGACCGATGGTCGGCACTACTTCTCCGGCGCCTCGGCAGCCACGGACGGGAGCTTCCTCGCGTTCACCGCGGAGGACGGCATGGCGCCGCCGGACATCTTCATCACCCCCATGGACTCGTTCCTCCCCGAGCGCCTGACCGACCTGAATCCGCAGGTGGCCGACCTGGCGCTCGGCGAACAGCGGGTCGAGTCGTGGCCTTCGCGCGCCGGCGGCGAGGAAATCGAAGGCGTGCTCACCCTTCCCGTCGGGTACGAGGAGGGGGACCGCGTCCCGATGGTCCTGGTGATCCACGGCGGCCCGTCCGGCATCTCATCCGACCGCTTCAACGCGACCCGGGGCGCCTATCCGGTGCAGGTGTATGCGGGCATGGGGTTCGCCGTCCTGCAGCCGAACTACCGGGGTTCGAGCGGTTACGGCGAGCGTTTCAGGGGCCTCAACCGCGGCGACATCTCCGGCCGCGACTGGGTCGACATCGACTCCGGAGTGGACGCGATGGTCGAACGCGGGATCGCGGACCCCGACCGGCTCGCCGTGAGCGGCTGGAGCTTCGGAGGGCACCACACCTACTGGGGCATCACGCAGACCGACCGCTTCAGGGCGGCGAGCGCGGGCGCCGGCGCGAACGACCTGATCTCCATGTACTCGCAGACGGACATCCCCGAGTTCTACCACACCTACCTGGGTCCGAAACCGTGGGAGGACTGGGATCTCTACGAGGAGCGCTCCGCGTACCGCCATGTTGAAAACGTGACGACACCGCTCCTGATCCAGGTGGGGGAAAGGGATGAGCGGGTGCCCGCCGAACAGAGCATCCAGTTTTTCGAGGCGGTCCGGGCGATCGGTAAAGCGCCGACGACGCTCGTACTTTATCCTGATCAACCACATGGGGTTAGATCTCCGCGTCTCCAGCGAGATCTCATGTCGAGAAACGTGGAGTGGCTCACGCGTTGGGTTCTGGAACCGGAGGCGCTGGTTCCGTGACGCCCCGGCCGGCCGCTACGTTGATTAGTGACGTAAAGGGACGCCTGCCGAGGAGGATGGTCATGCGACGACCCCGTCCGAGCCTGTGCGGTCTCGCGCTCGCGGCAAGCGTGCTCGCGGCAAGCGGCAAGGTCACGGCCCAGGAAGAACCCGACGTCACCGAAGCCGGCCTCGCGCGCGGCGAGATGTTCTACCAGGCCCACTGCGGCCGGTGCCACGGCATGCTCGGGCAGGGCGGCGAGGGGCCGAGTCTGGCGCGCCCCACCCTGCCCCGCGCACCCGACCACGAATCGCTCGTCGAAGTGATCCGGAGCGGGATCCCCGGTACCGGCATGCCGGGGACGAGGGCGAACCTGGTGTCGGACCTGGAGGTCGACCTCATGGCCGCCTACGTCCGTACGCTGGCGCGGGACGCCGTCGTGGAGGTCCCGGGGGACGCCGCGCGAGGACAAGAGGTGTTCGCCACCGCCGGCGACTGCTACTCCTGCCACGTCGTCGACGGCCGCGGGACGGGGATCGGTCCTGAACTCACCGGCATCGGGCATCGGCGCGGCGTCGAGTACCTCTACGCGTCCCTCCGGACGCCCGATTCGGAGTTGCCGGTCTCCCGGCGAGGCATCCTGCGGGGCTTCAGAGGGTACCTGCCGATCCGCGCGGTTACGCGCGAGGGCCGCGTCATCACGGGCATGCGCGTGAACGAGGACGCCTTCACGATCCAGCTGCGGTCGATCGCCGGCCGCACCGTCTCCCTTCGCAAGGAAGACCTCGTGGAACTCGAGAAACAGTTCGATCACTCGCTGATGCCCGCGGTGGAGGAGATGACGGAAGCGGACATCGACGACCTCGTCGCCTTTCTGGCCGACCTCGGAGGGGGATCATGAAGGCTATCGCGGCCTCCGCGCTCCCGGCGGCGACCTTGCTGTGCAGCGGAGTTCTCGCGGGCGTGGCCGCGCAGGTATCGTTCGAGCGGCTCGTGAACGCGGATGACGAGCCGCACAACTGGTTCACGTACTCCGGCAACTACGCCTCGCACCGTTTCTCCGCGCTCGACCAGATCCACCGCGGAAACGTCGGGGACCTCAAGGTGATCTGGGCCTACCAGATGAGCGGCGGGCTCATCGAGACGACGCCCGTCGTCGTCGACGGCGTGATGTACGTGACGGAGCCGCCGAGCAACGTGAGCGCGCTCGACGCCCGCACCGGGCGCCGCCTCTGGAACTGGTCCGCGGAAGTCCCGGCCTCGACGAAGAACATCGGTTTTCCGCGCGTGAATCGCGGCGTCGCCATCCTCGACGAGACGGTGTTCGTGGGCACGCTCGACGCCCGCCTCGTGGCGCTCGACGCCCGGTCCGGCGCCGTCCGCTGGGAGGTGGACGTCGCGGACAACTTCCTCGGCTTCTCGATCACGACGGCGCCGCTCGCGCTCGACGGCAAGGTCATCGTCGGCGTGTCCGGCGCGGAGGCCGGCGCGAACGGCTTCGTCGACGCCTACGACCCCGACACCGGAGATCGCCTCTGGCGCACGTTCACGATCCCCCGGCCGGGCGAGCCGGGGAGCGAGACGTGGGGCGGCGACAGCTGGGAGCACGGCGGCGGCTCGACGTGGCTCACCGGTTCGTACGACCCCGAACTGGACCTTCTCTACTGGCCCACCGGGAACCCGGCCCCCGACTGGAACGGGGACCTGCGGCCCGGCGACAACCTGTATACGAACTCCATCCTCGCCCTCGATCCCGACACGGGCGAGATGCAGTGGTACTTCCAGTACACGCCGCACGACACGCACGACTGGGACGCGAATCAGATACAGGTGCTTGTCGACGCCGAATGGGAGGGCGAGCCCCGCAAGCTGGTCGTCACCGCGAACCGGAACGCCTTCTACTACGTGCTCGACCGCGAGACGGGCGAGTTCCTGCACGGCGTGGAGTACTCGAAGCAGACGTGGGCCGAGGGCCTCGACGAGAACGGCCGCCCGATCGTGATTCCCGGTACGGAGCCCACGGAGGAGGGGAACCTCGTGTGGCCCAGCCTCCAGGGGGCGGCGAACTGGTTCAGCCCTTCGTACAGCCCCGACACCGGGCTCTTCTACCAGGCGACCCGGATCATGGGGGCCATCTACTACAAGGCCGACGTCGAATACGAGCCCGGACAGCCGTTTCTCGGCGGCGGTGAGCAGGCGCTGTCCGGAGACGACGCGAGCGGCGCCGTGAAGGCGCTCGACGTGCTCACGGGGGAATTGCAGTGGGAGTTCCCGCTGCTCTCCCCGCCGTGGGCCGGCGTGATGGCCACGCGGGGCGGCCTCGTCTTCGGCGGAAGCAACGAGGGCAACATCTTCGCCCTCGACGCGGAGACGGGAGAGGCGCTGTGGGACTTCCAGGCCGGCGCAGGCGTCCGCACCGGCCCCATGTCGTTCGAGGTGGACGGCGAACAGCGGATCGCGACCGCTGCGGGCGGCGTCCTGTGGGTATTCGGACTCCCCTAGCGGTTTGGGTGACAACGCCGGTCGACAGCCCGGCGACTTGAGCAGGAGGCCGTGATGACATCCAGGAAACGTCGTTCCATGCAGCCACCGCGGTGGCACCGCTCCCGGGGCATGGTGCTTCTCGGAGCAGCGTTCCTGCTCCCGGGCCTTGCCGCGCAGGCGCAGTCTCCCGGCCCGCCTCCCCCCGCGGTCGAAGAGATCGACGCATGGGTCGAGGACGCGATGGCGCGGTGGGAGGTACCCGGGCTGGGGCTGGCCATCGTGTACGAGGGCGAGAGCTATCTCTCGACCGGCTACGGCGTGCGCGAACTGGGTCGGGACACGCCCGTCGACGGAGGGACGCTGTTCAGCATCGGCTCTTGCTCGAAGGCGTTCGGGGCCGCGACGATCGCCTCGCTGGTCGAAGAGGGGAAACTGCGCTGGGACGACCGCATCACGGACCACATCCCGTGGTTCCGTCTCCACGACCCGTGGACGACGCAAGAGATCCGCGTGCGGGACATCGTGACGCACCGTGTCGGAACCGGGAGCAATCAGCCGCTGCGCCCCCTGGTCACCGACCGGCGCGACTATCTCATGCGACTCCCTCACACCGACCCGGACCACGCGTTCCGTGATCGCTACGGGTACACGAACGACATGTTCGTTCTCACGGGTCACCTCGTGGAGACCGTCTCCGGAACGGACTGGGACTCCTATGCGCGGGAGAAACTCTGGAATCCGCTGGGGATGACGACGACGACGGCGCGCATGGCGCCCGCCAACGCGAGCCCGAACCACGCCGAGCCGCACGCGATCATCGAGCGGAGGTTCATCGGGAACGCGGCGACCACGGGAATGCCGCTGGAGCCCGTGCCCTGGCAGTACGCCGAGGACGTCACCGTGCCCTCCGGCGGCGTGATCACGTCGGCGGACGAGATCACCGAGTGGATGCGGTTCCACGTCGGCACCCACCCGAACCCCCCGCTCTCCCGCTCATCCGTCGAGCTCATGCATATGCCGCACACCGTGATTCGGAACCCGAGCAGCTGGATGCCCTTCGAGGGGCCGGGCGCGTACGCGATGGGCTGGTCGACGGGGAGATTCGGGGACGTCACGGGCGTGGGCCACGGAGGGAACGCGCTGGGGTTCAACTGCTCGATCGCGCTGGCGCCGGAACAGGGCTTCGGCGTGTGGGCGACGACGAACCGGAACTCCGAGCTCCCGTGGGTGCTCACGAAGTGGGCGATGGCGCGGTTCGTGGGCACGGAGGAGCTCCGGAGCCGTGACTGGCACGCGGAATTCGAACGGAGCGTCGCCGAGGGGAACCGGCGGACCTTCGAGGCGGAGGAGGCGCGGCAGGCGGCCCGGCTCGACCAGGGTCCGTCGGTGCCGCTCGAAGCCTACGTCGGGACCTACCACAACGGCTACGCCGGCGAGCTGCGCATTCGCCTGACGGACGAAGCGATCCCGCCGCTCATGCCGGCCGAGGGCCGGCTGGGCCGATGGGACGGGACGCCGGGCGTGCACGAACGTCCGGCCGCGAGCGCGTCGGCAGGCGCCGAACGTAACGGGTCGGTGAACGGGGCCGCCGAGTCGGCCGGCGAACTGCGGCTCGTGGCCGAGTTCGATGGCCGGGAGCGGCCGGTGCAGATGCCTCTGGAGCACTGGCACGTCGACCGCTTCGACATGTGGTTCGGCGACGTCAGGATCGGCGTCTCGTTCATGCTGGACGCCACCGCCCGCGTGACGGGCGTCGAAATGGACTACTACGGCCGCTTCGAACGCGTGCCCTGACAGCCCGTGGCAAAACCCCCGCTGCGTTCAGGCGGCGCCGACGCGGGGTTTTGTCACGGCCCGCCAGAGGTCAGCGGACATACAGGCGGTTCGCGTAGCTGTACGCCGTGACCGCCGACACGATGTGGCAGATCCAGCCCAGCGTGCCGCCGGTTCCGAGCCACAGGCCGGGGGTCACCAGCACCCAGAAGAGTCCGCGCAGGAACTTGCCGTTGTACCACTGGCCGACGCCCGGTACGAGAAAGCTCAGCACGGCGGCTGTCAGCGGGTTCTTCACGTATCTCCTCCCATGCATCGTCCGGATTTCCAGTCGGCGGGGCACCGCCCGCGCCGCAAGATCCTACGTGGGACCGGCGGCGGCGGTTTCCGGAGCGGCGGGACTCAGCCCGTGGCGCAGCCGCCGAGGTGCCGGGTGAAGAACTCCTCCAGGCGCGACCAGGTGTCGACGCGATTGTCCGGGTTCCGGAAACCGTGCGCTTCGTCCGGATACGTCTTCACCTCGACGCTCTTGCCGAGCCGCTCGAATTCGGCCACGGCGTTCTCGAAGTTCTGGATCGGTACGCGGCGGTCGAGTTCCCCGTGCATGAGGAGCACGGGAGCCGTGATGTCGGCGATGCGCGACACGACGTTGCTCTTGGCGTACGTGTCGGGGCGCTCCTCCGGCGTGCCGCCGTGGCCCGTGACCGAGAAGATCTTCCCCAGCCGGTCCGTGTACTCGAGCGTGTTCAGTTTCGAGTAGGCGCCGCGCATGGGGACGGCCGCGTCGAACTTGTCCGGGGTGAGACTGATGGCGGACAGCGACATGCTTCCGCCGTAGCTGCCGCCGTAGATCCCCACCTTCCCGTTCACGTACGGGAGCGTGCGCAGGAAATCGGCCGCCGCGCCCGCATCCCGCGCCTGGTCCCACAGCCAGTCCTCGACGGAGAGGTCCTGGAACTCGCGCCCGAAGCCGGATCCCCCGCGGTAGTTGATCGCAAGCACCACGAACCCCTTCGAGGCGAGGTACTGTTCGGTGAGGCTCAGACCCTGCTGGTAGGAATTCGTCCCGCCGCCGTGGACCTGGACGAGCGCCGGACAGGTGGCCCCTTGCGCCAGTTGCGGCGGGCGGTAGAGGAAGCCCTGGATCCGGAGTCCATCGAAGCTGGGGAAGGCGATCTCCCGGGGCGCCGCCACGGACCGCCAGGACGGCGAGAACGAGGTGAGGCGCTCCGGCACGCCGCCGATGAGGTCGAGGGCGTGCGCTTCCCCTCCCCGGGTCGGCGACGAGTGGACGAAGGCGAGGGCCCCGGCACCCACCGTGTGGCTGACGCCGGAGATCGTCCCTTCCATGTGCGTGACGCGCGTGGCCACGCCGCCGGCGGCGGGCACCGCCCACACGTTGACGGTGCCGCGTTCGAGATAGGGGAAGTAGATGAACGCGCCGTCCGCCGACCAGGACGGGGGGTGCCGCATCGCCGCGTCCGTCGCGTAGACCTGCATGTCCACGATGCGCTCCGACGCCTCGGCGCCCGCTTCCGGATCCGCGATGACGTAGATGTAGGAGAGGTCCTCGTACCAGTATTCGTCCTTGGCGGTGCCGAACACGGCGATCCGGTCGCCCTCCGGCGACCATACGGGCGTGGACATCGCCATCAGCGTGCGGGTGAGCTGCCGGCGGTCGCCCGTCCCGACGTCGACGAGCCAGAGATCGTCGTGCCAGTAGTCGGAGGCGTTCGACACGTAGAGGATCTCGCGGCCGTCCGGCCGCCAGGCGGGCGCGAAGCGCGGATCGTCGAGGGCCATGGCGGCGTCGGTCAACTGGCGCGGCGGGGTCGACCCGTCGGCCGGCACGAGCCAGATGTCCTGGTGGCCGCTCGCCGTCGAGTAGAACGCGATCGTCCGCCCATCCGGGGAGAAGGCCGGCGCCCGGACACCCTCCATGCGGTCCATCAGTGGGCGCGCTTCGACATCGCCGATGTCCGCTACGCGGATCTGGCCGCCGGCCGCGAAGGCGATCCGGTCGCCGCCCGGCGCCCAGACCGGGTTTGAACCCCGAAGCCAGAGGCGCGGCGTCCCGAAGCCGCCTCCCTCGCCGCGAGCCGCCAGGTACAGCCCCGCACCGTCCGGCCCCGAGCCGGAGACCGCGAGGTGACGGCCGTCCGGCGAGATCGAGACGCCACGCACGCCCGTGTTGTTGCGGTGGATGTTGTCGAGCGTGAGGTCGAGTGCCGGCGGCGCACCCCTGTCGGGGGCCGCCCCATCGGGCGCCCCGCACGCGGCCGAGACCAGGATCAGCGAGACGATCGACCGGGTACCGAGAAGCCAATTCGCATCTCTCACGCCGCCCCCTTCCCTGTCCTTTCGGGCACTAATCGAATTCGAATGCGACGCCCAGATCGAAACCGAGCGCCACGGCATGGTCGGCACTCGACGGGGTGTCGGCGGACATGCGACGCCACGACAGGCCCGGCCCGATACGCAGGCGGCCGAGGTGAAGGCGGAGTCCGGCGCCGGCCTCGACACCCGGACCCGCCTGCGGAGTCTCTCCTTCCGTCCCGACGCGCATGGTGCCGTAGAGCACGCCGACCCGGCCCCACAGCCAGCCTCGCGACAACTCCGCACCGAGGGCGGCGTGGCTGCCGGCGACCGTCGGCTCTCTTCCGCGGCAGAATCCGTCCTTGCAACCGAAGGCGGTCCGGACAAACCCCCCGGTGATGGTGATCTGCGGGTGTAGTCGCCTCGCAATCCGGATTTCGTACGACAGGGCGGGAGTCCACTCGAGACCCGCCGCGGTGGACGTGTGATTCCCCACCGTGAGACCGCTCCGCAACTCCACCGCCGTCTGCGCGGCCGCACCTCCCGCGACCAGCATGCCGGCCAGGCCCACCGCGAGGACAAAGCCGGCGCCGCGCCGCGGGCCCTTCATTGCCGGGGCCCGGAGATCCCGGCGCGCGGAACCCCGTCGCTAACGATGAACTCCATTCCCTCCGCCCACCGAGGCGCCCGCCCTGCGTCGCGCAGGATGCCACGAAGACGGCGCGTGCCGGGATCCAGAACCAGGGTTGCCGCGCGACCTCCGGACCGTTCGACCGCGACGGCGCCACCCGGGCCGGACAGCCGGATTCGATCCAGCCCATCGGGGCCGTCCCAGCGGCCCTCGTACGGAATCGCGAAGGCGAACTGTCCTCCGCCGTACTCCAGTTCGTCCGGAGCGAAGGAGAAGGAAAACAGCGACCGGCCGGCCGCGTCGAACCCATCCAGGCGATACGGCCCCTCCTCGATCGGCGGCGTCGGGGGCGCGTCGATGACGAAGGCGGGCTCCAGCAGAAGATCCCCGGCACCGGCATTCCCCCACAGGAGCAGCGTCGGTTCGGGATCGACGCTGCGCAGGATCAGCGATTCGTGCTCCCGCCGGAACTCCATCGCCTTGACGAAGTGATAGTCGCTGATCCAGCTCGGATCGCAGTACGTCATCAGGTCCCGATACTCGGCCGGATCGACCATTCGCGTGTTCCCGCGCCGGGTCTCGTATCCGAAGACTCCGATGGAGCCGTCCTCGTACGGAAAATCCGGATCGGGGTTCAGGGCCAGGCCGCAGGGAGCATGCCGGAGCCCCATGTTGTGCCCCAGCTCGTGGGCGAACGTGTCGATATCGAGTATCCCTATGCCGATCGGCCTCCCGATGTAGCCCAATCCCTTGAATGGAGATCCGGAAGGCGCCGCGAGGGCAGCGTAGTAGTAGTCCCGCCGTCGCTCCGTGAGCCGGAGTACGCTGATCTCGCGGAGGAGCCCCAACCAGCCCCCCGCCGTCCCGAGGTCCGCTGTCGTGTGGTAGGGCTCGTGTACGGTCAGTTCCAGTTCGCCGATCGGGAGTATGGAGCGCACGAACGCGATCCCGGCGCTTGTCTCCGTCATTCCGTCGACCCACGCCCGCGCCAACTCCGCATCCCGGGAGTGCACCACCGGCACCACCGTCAGACGCATTGGCGGAACGGTCAGCACATCGAGCTTCAGGCGTCCCTCGGCCGGTACACGCCGGTCGCTTCCCTCGACCGCCGGCACCAGGACATCCGGATCCAGCTCCACGACCAGTTCGACACCGGGTCGCAGGACCCGCCCCGGAACGACCCCGTTGAACGATCGGCCGAGTCTCCCCTCGTCGGGCTCCACAGGGATCCGGTCTGCCGCGGGATCCAGTCGCATCGAGTGGAACGGGGCCCCGTCTTCGTAGAAGGTCGCCAGCGGGCGTGGACGATAGAAGCTCGTCTTGTCGCCCGTGACAAAGACTCGAAGGAGCGCTGACCGGCCCCCGATCAGGGGGATGTCTCCCCCCAGCGTCTGAACCGCCTGCGTCAGATGCACGGCGGCCGCTTCGATCTTGACGCTCAGGGGGTTCACCCTCACCCAGGCGCCGGCCTGCAGGCTCGCCACCTCCGCGGCAACCCGCGTCTCATGCCCCCCCTCGAGGCCGATGACCTCTCCGTCGGCGCCGACCGCGGCGACGGACGGATCGGCCACGGACCAGCGCGGCGGCGCCCAGGCTGGAATCCTGCTGAAGGCCGCACCGCTCTCGTCCAGCATCCGGAACTGATAGCGGACGGTTTCGCCTTCGAGGACGATGGCATCGGCGGGGAGAAGCTCGAGCGATCCCGGAACCCGCTCGGGTTGCGATGCTAGGTCGCTGCAACCGGCCGCCGCGAGAGTCGCGAGTAGTAATCGCCTGTTCACGCTGATCACGTTGTTCCTCGGCCGCACCCCGGGCAAGCCGGACGCCCGGTGTTTCGCGACGTCAAACCGCCGGAGTGCGCGTTTGACGCAGTCCCGCGGCGATGAACGTCCATTGCAGCATCATCTGGTCGCGCACCGGCATGGGGACGAGCCCCGCTCTCGTCGCAGCCGCCGAGATGGCGTCCGGCGCGGCCCCCGCGGACAGCTCGCTCCTCCAGCCGTCGAGCCGTCTCTTCCACCGTTCGGCGACCGGATCCGGCGGACCCGGCCTGTCTCCCACGCCGGGCAGGAGGAAGAGCGGCATCTCCGAGACGAGGGTGAGCGTGTCGTGGCCGAGGGAGCGCAGCGTTTCCATCGAACTCGGCCAGAAACGGGACGCCGTCGCGGAGTCGCCGAGAGCTTCGAAGTGCGCGGCCATGAGTTTCGAGTCGGGCCGCGAGGCGAACCCCCGCTCGAAGCGGAAGAAGCCCTTCTCTCCGTGACGCTCGACGTCGTGCAGCGTGTAGCCGAGTGCTTCCGCGTGCTGGCGGCACGAGGCCTTGAGCGCTTCGCACCGATCTTCCCAGGCGCGATCGATGAGGAAGAAGGGACCGGCGGCGAACCCCATGCCGTGCAGTGAGGCGTGCAACCCGAACGGTCGATCGCAGGTGCGCCACCAATCATGGGCCGCCCGATTCTCGGGCCGCGCTCCGGGATCGGCGTCGTCGCGCGGGAAGCCGAATTCGATGTCGTCGCCCGGCAGTTCCCGCACCTTGCCCGCCAGGTAGCGGCCGAGATCGTATGCCTCCGCATCGGGGTCCTGCCACGGGGCGTTGCGGATCTCGCCATCGGGGTTGATGTGCGGGATGATCCACCACTGATAGCGGGTGAGCATCGGATCCTCCGCGTCGAGTCCCGCCAGGTAGCCGGCGAGACGACGCAGGAGGCGCGGACCCACCGGTTCGTCGGCGTGGCAGCCGCCGAGCAGGCTCACGGCCTCGGGCCCTCGTCCGAAGCGAAAACCGGGGATCGGCCGTCCCTCGCGAGACGACCCGAGCACATACCCGGCACCCGCGGGAACGTCCGCAGACGCCATGATCCGGTCGAACCGTCCTGTCAGCGGCGTATCGATCGTACTCTCCCTTCGTCCGACGGACCGAGATATATTGGGCTCCCCTTCCGCGTCACCTCGCGGCGGGAGAACGCCGGACCGGAGTCCGCTCGAAGATGATGGACGCCCTGACCCTGATCGTCGTTCCGTGGCTGACGCTGGCCGCGCTGATCGGTTTTGCGGTCGGCTGGTGGATCCGTGGCCGACGGATCGCCGGAAGAGAACTGACGCTCAAGCGTCGGTTCGACAACCGCCTGTCCGCCATCGAACACGACGCAAGGCAGGTGCTGGAGCGTGCGCGGCTCGAATCCGAGGCGGCCCGCCGGAGGGTCGAGGCCGAACGGGACCGCCTGTACTCCCGCCTCTCGAAGCTGGATCCCGAGGGGAGCAGGGTGATGGACCCCTCGCATCGCGCCCGCCTCGCCAGGACGCGAAACATCCGCAAGCGCAATGCGCGTCCCGCGGCTGCGGGACGGGTGCGCGGGCGGGCGCCGGGCGAGAGCGACGACCTGACGCGCATCAAGGGGATCGGTCCCACGTTCGAGGCGCGGCTGAACGAGCTGGGCTATCGAACGTACCTCGATCTGGCCCGCTGGACGTCGGAAGACCTCGACACTCTCGGCAAGGGGCTCGGGGCGCGGATCCGGCTTGAGGAGTGGTCCGACCGGGCGGCCGAACTCCACCGCCGGAAGTACGACGCCTAGCGGCAGGGTTTCGGCCACGGGCTGCTGATCCCTACAACGCCAGCACGATCCCTCGCGCCGGTTCCCCTCTGGCCCGCCCGATGGCCTCGACGTAGCAGGCGACCTGGACCTCGTAGTCGGTGCGCCGCCCGGCGGGCCGCCGGTCCGTCTTGTAGTCGACGACCGTCCAGCACGGGCCGGAGCCGGTGACCTCGCGGAAGGCGAGGTCCGCGACGCCTTCGACGATTGCGGCGCCCCGCTCCCGATCCCGCTCCGCATCCGGCGCCGCGGCGTCCACGACGTGGAAGACCGGGACCTCGCGATGGACGGCGCCTGGATCGGCGGCCAGGGCGGCCCGCGCCCGGTCGAACACCTCGTGTTCCAGCGCGCGCAGCGCGAGAGCCGCGGCCGCGACGATTTCGGTCTCGGGACTTCCCAGCGTCCGGCCCAGCGTTTCAGCGAATCCTTCGACCGCGCCGGAGTCGGCGTCGAGGGGGATTTCAGCGAGTATGCGATGGACGAGATCGCCGAACCGCTCGCCTCCCGGGCGCCCCGCCGCGTCGGGCCCCTCGGCTTCCGGACGTGGTACATCAACCCACGCGACGCGCGTATCGGAACGGGACTCGCCGTCGGCATCCGCAGCTTCGGCGGCGCGGCGCGCGATCGCCCCGGCCGTGGTCACCGACATCGTCCGGCGTCCCCCCGCCTCCAGTCTCGCCGCGCGAGCCGCCTGCCACTCCCGGTGCGCGCCACGTCCCGCCTCGACATCCAGCGTGGGTTGTTCCTCGCTCTCCACCTCGAGCAGTCGGCGCTGGCGATCGCCCGCGCGCGGACCCACGTCGAGATCGAGCGCCGCGGGATCCCACCACACGATGTCGGTTCCCGCTTCAGCCGTATGCAGCCCCGGCGCGACCGAGTCGCGCGGCGTGGGGCGCTGACCGCCCTTCCCGTCCGGGCGATCGAGTACCGACTCATCGCCGAAAGCCGGAGCTCCCAGACCCTCGGCGGAAGACGGCCGCCGGCGCGCGCCGTGTGGCGGGTACACGGCCGGATTCAATGACTCAAGCCACCATTCACCGTCTTCCCCGGAGAATCCGCCGCCGCCATCGCGGCCGTCTCCGAGGGCCGGCACCACCAGCAGGTCGCGCGCCCGCGTGGCCGCCACGTATGCGAGCCGGTCGGCCTCGGCCATCTCCCGGTGCCGCTCGACCTCGGCGTTGTCCAGGATGTCGCGAGGCGTCGCGCCGCAGAGGCGCTGGGCCCAGAGCCGCCGCGCGGCGTCCATGTGGCGCGATGGCGGCTCGTGCGCCGCGGCGCACGTCATGTCTGCCAGGATGACGACCGGGAACTCGAGACCCTTGGCCTTGTGCACCGTCATCATCCTCACGCCTTCGGTCCCCTCCTCCACGATCGGCGCCTCCTCGGACTGCCCGCGTTCGGCTTCGTCTTCAAGGCGGTCGAGAAACGCCCGAAAGGAGGGGCTGCCCCCGCGCTCGAACGCCCGCGCCCGGTCGACGAGCCGCAGGACGTTGGCGAGCGCCTGCTCGCCCGTCGGCCAGATCGCAATGCCCGCGTGGGCGCGCGCGGCCGAGAGCAGGCGCCGGACCGTCTCCGGAATCGGGCGCCGGTTCCGGTGCCGGTGGAGGTCTCCGAGGAGCCCGAGAACCGTCGCCACGTCCCGCAGTTCAGGCTTCAGAGCCGTTCCGTCCTCCTTCCGGCCGTTTCCGCCGTTCGGCTCCCACCCGGCGAGCGGGTGCAGCGGACCCACGTCGACGCCGAACTCGAACAGCGCGCGATCGCCGAGCGAGAAAAGCGGACCCCGGAGGGCGGCATAGACCGCGAGTCGGTCGTCCGGCCACTCGATGGCCGTGAGCGCGTTCCGGACGGCGAGCACCTCCTCGCGATCGTGATACGAGCGCCCGCCGACCAGCACATGCGGAATGGCGCGGGCCTCAAGCGCGCGCACGTACGGGCGCGTCACGTCCTCGCCCCACTTCTGAAAGCGACGGAAGAGGAGGCAGATGTGGCGGGCCTGGACCGGAACCGAATCCTCCGGGCGCTCCCGTTCCGTCACCACCCATCCCGACTCGTCGACCAGCCAGCGCACCATCTCCCCGACCGCAACGGGAAGGGATTGCTCGATCTCGATCCCCCGGACCTTTCCGAAGCGTCCGTACGGTTTCGGGACGGGCAGGGCGATGGTGGCGGGCTGGCTGCCGGCATCCTCGCGGAAGGGCGCGAGCGGCACATAAGCCGCCTGGCTGCCGTCCTCGCTTGCCTTCATGCGCGTCGCGAACGCCCCGTTCACGGCGGCCTGCAGGCGTGGCTGCGACCGGAAGCTCGTGGACAGGTGCAGCACGCGGGCACCCGCTTCCGCCAGGCGGCGTTTGGTCCGCTCGTACAGCATCACGTCCGCCCGGCGAAAGCGGTAGATCGACTGCTTCGGATCGCCGACCACGAAGAGCTTGCCGCGCGCGGGCACGATGCGCTCCGGCCGCGTCTCTTCCGGGTCCTCGCCGCACAGGAGCAGGAGGATCTCGACCTGCAGCGGATCGGTGTCCTGGAACTCGTCGACGAAGAACCGCGTGAAGCGTTGCCGGTAGTGCCTCCGGATCTCCGCGTTGTCGCGCAGGAGGCCCCGCGCCCGGATCAGGAGGTCCACGAAGTCGAGGCATCCGTCGCGCCGCTTGGCCCTCTCGTATCCCTCCGTCACGGGCCAGAGTTCGTCGCGGAGGTGCGCCGCCAGATCCGCATCCGCCGTCTGCAGGATCTCCTCGACTTCCCCCCGGACCTCGTCGCGGCGCGCGACGACGTCCGCCTTCGCGAGTCCACGGCCGAAATCGCGCGAGCGGAAGCCGCGCCAGAACCAGCCGCGCCAGCGCGCGCGTACGAAGGGCCGCAGCCACGCCTCCAGATAGTCGTAGTCGCGTCCGCGCGTCTTCTCCCTCCGTTCGATTTCGCGCACGCCGCGTTCGACGTGGCGCAGGTTCTGCGTGAGATAGTCGTCCGGACGGGAGGCCAGCGGGGCGAAGGCGGCAAGTTCCCGCAGGAGGTCGAGCGCACGATCGAGTTCGGCCTCCCGGTCCCACTCGGGTCTGGACCACGGCGCGTCGAAGTCGCGCTGGTCCACGAGACTGCCGGCCGCCGCCCGCAGGGCCGCGCGCGGGCCGCCCGAATTCCTCGGATAGTGACGGCGCAACGCTCTCCTCACGCCGGGACCGGGATCCGCCAGCGCGCCCTCGAACCAGCCCTCGAAGGCGACATCGAGGAGACGGCCGGCTTCGTCCTCGGCGGCGACCCGGAACGCCGGATCGACGCCGGCCTCGATCGGCCGCTCGCGCAACAGGTCCGCGCAGAAGCCGTGGATCGTGCCGATGTGAGCGAGCTCCAGATGGCCGAGCGCACGCGAGAGACGCTCGCGGGCTCCCCCGTTCTCGTCGGCCACGCGAGCCTCCTCGATCGCTGCCCGCAGCCGAAGCTTCATTTCGCCCGCCGCCTTCTCGGTGAAGGTGACCGCGACGATGTCCTCCAGCGTGCCCAGGCCGTGTTTCAGCACCTCGACGATCCGGCCCGTGAGCGCCGTCGTCTTCCCCGTCCCCGCGGCCGCTTCGACGAAGAGCGTGTCATCGAGATCGTTCAGGATCGCGTCGCGGGCGTCCTGGTCGGCGAGTCTGCCGGGCCGGGTCACGGGTATTCCCTCAGCCGCCGAAGATCGACCGGCGGCGGCTTGCTCCGGGTGCGAAGTTCCTCATCGGGTCCGCAGACCTGCCGGTAGTCGCACCAGCGGCAGGCGTCCTCCCGCGGAAGCGCCGGAAAACTCCCGGCCGCGAACGCCCCGCCCACGATCTCGCTCAGGATCCCCGCCGCCTCGAGCGCCCGGTCGTCGAGCGGCACGACGTGGTCCCGGAACTCGCCATCCGCCGTGCAGTAGTACAGCCGGCCCGATTCCACGCGCTGGTCCGGGAACAGCGTTTGGGCGGCGAGCGCATAGAGGACCGGCTGCAGCAGTTCGCCTCCCTGGATCGTGGCTCCCGCCTTTGCCCGGTGGCGGCCGGTCTTGTGATCCGTGACCCGGAGGACCCCGGCGGGGCTCCGCTCGATCAGGTCGATGGCGCCGCGGAGCTTCAGTCCGACGGCGAGGTCGACGGGCTCCTCCACGGAGTGCGCGTCGCGGTTGAGATCCCTGGGGAGCCCGAAGGAAAGCTCGAAGCGCCACGGCTCGAACGGCGACTTGCTGTCGCGTTCGTGCTGCAACCACTCCCGCAGGTCCTGTCGGATCGCTTCGATGCCGTCGTCCCAGACCCGGTCGATCGCGGGCACGAGACGATCGCGGAAGTCCCCCGCCACCTTCTCGATCACCTCCTCGAGGAGTTCGGACACCCGCGCGGCATTCTCCGGACCCACCGGGAGGAGGGGCCGCTCCTTCGTGCTCTCGGTCTGGAGCCGGGTCAGGAGCTCGAACTGGACCTGGTGCACGAGCGAACCCCGCTGCAGCGGGTCGAGCGCCTCGATCCCGACCGGTTCCTCGCGCGGGCGCAGGCCCTGAATCGCCTGGAGATAGAAGCGGTACGGACACGCCGCGAAGTGCTGCAGCGCCGTAGCCGAATAGGGGCGCGCGCCGGGGGACCGCTCCGCCAGCGCTTCCGCCGCCCGCTCGGAGAGTTGAACGAGCCCGTCCGCCCACGTCCAGCGCGGCACCTCCCACCGGTAGGCGCGGAACCGGAGGGCACGCGCGAGGTGGGGGTTCGAGTGAAGGAGATGACCCGCGGCTTTCACCGCGCGTTCTCCTCGGAGATCGTGCCCGTCGAGTTCGTCGAGCACCGCGAGGTCGTACTCGGCTTCGTCGATCGCCTGCGCGCGGGATTTCGGCGCGGGCCATCCGATCCGCGCGTCGGAGACCTCCTCCGCCCGCTGGCGGAGTTCCTCCAGGCCGGGCAGCCGGCCCTCCGCCGCTTGCATCGCCTCGAGCGCGTAAAAGGAGGGGACCCGGGGCCGGGTCTTCATGGCGTCGATGCGCGGGTAGGAGAGGACGATCTGCTTCCGCGCCGCCCCGACCGCGAGCCTGAACGCGAGTCGCTCGTGCTGAACGCGGTCCCGGTTCGTCAGGAGACTGCCGGGCGCCAGCCGACGCCGCATCTCGTCGAGGAGGATCGGGTCTTCCCCGATCTTCGGAGGAAACAGGCGCTCGGCCATGCCCGGGACGAACACGACATCGAAGGCGAGCCCCCGTGCCGCATCGATGGGTCCGATGAACACGCGGCCGTAGCGGCTTGCTGGCGGAGGCTCGGAAACTTCCACAAGTCGGGGCGTGAGAACGCGCAGCACCTCGTCCAGCCTCACCGGACCCAGAGGCCCCATCGGTGCGAGATCAGCCAACGCGGCGAGCACGTTGCCGGGCTGCCGAAGCGAGCGGGTGGCGAGGGGACTCAGCGCAGCCAGCCAGCTCTCCCAACGGGCTTCCGCGGGCAGTTCGGACAGCTCCGACAGCAGCGGCAGCGCGTACTCCCGGAGTGAGGCGAGATTGGCGCGCATCCCGTCGATCCACGCGAGGCGCGGGTGTTCGGCGTCCTCCGCCTCCAGCGCGGCGCGCTTGAACTCGAGTTCCGCGGCAAGACCATCGAGTCGCCGCTCCCACCGATCCAGGCCGGAGACGACGGCCGCGTCGACGAGCAGCCGCTCCCAGCGTCGCGGCACCCGCTCGGCGTCCTCGCCCTCGTTCGGCACCTCGCCGATCGACACGTACTCCGAAAAGCGAAGCGCGGAGTAGTCCTCCGCCCGACAACGCAGAAGGGTCAGGAAGGCCCGGCCGGCCGGATCGGGACGCCGCACGCCGCGCGCGAACCAGGGGCGGATTCCCGCACGATTGAGAGCTTCCTCCAGATAGGGCCGATAGTCTTCGGGCTGCCGGAGGAGGATCGCGCACCGATCGAACGGCGTTCCGGCCTCGGCGAGCGAGGTAAGCCTCCGGGCGATTTCCACCGCTTCCCGGCCTTCGCCGGGCGCGGAGAACACGGTCACCGCATCGTCCGCCGCACATTCGGTCGGCGCTGGGCCGAAGAGGTGTGCGTGAAGGCGCCCGATCGCCCCAATGGCGGCCCCATCGATCCGGGGCGGATCGGTACGGCGCGCGCCCGCCTCTTCCAGCGCCCGCAGCGTGCGGTCATCCCCCTCGGGCACAGTCGCGAGCAGCTCACAGCCCCGCGCGATGAGGGCCGCGACGAACCGCCCCTCCAGTTCCGCCCAGATCCGCGCGTCCAGAATCAGGAAACGGTCGTGCACGACGCGCGGCCGGGCGTCCGGATCGCCCAGCGTCGCCAGCGCGGCCTCGAACACCCCGGCTCGATCCGTCAGCCCCGCCGTCCTCCATTCCGCCTCGACCGCTTCGGAGAAGGTGGCGAGATCCGGGTCGGCGGGGGCGGTTTCGGACGGCGCGACGCCCGCCATGCGGAGCGCCTCCACCGCTTGTCCCACCGCGCGAACGAAGCCGGGCGTGTCCGACACCGCCGCCAGCCGCCCGAGTTTCTGCCGATCCAGCCCGGCCAACGCCCGCGCCGCGATGGCGTCCCGGGCCACCGCATCGCCGATCGCTCTGCCATCGGAAGCGAGTCGCGAGAGCGCGACCTCGCGGGCCAGGAGGCGCAGCGTGGTGCGGCGCCATCCCATCGCCGCGCCCGCCGCGCGAGCCTCGCGGAGGAGCAGTTCGTGGGGTCCCGACAGCGTCTCGCCGACGACCGTCACGCCCGCCGTGGAGGGTTGCCGTTCGAGCCATTTCCGCGCGGCGTCGAAGCGCACGGCGGCGGTCGGGGAGACGATGAAGCGGGCGGAGGGAGCGGGCATGGACACAACCTATCGCCGCGAACGCAACGCGCTATCAACTTCGCATGAACGGTGCACTGCTTGACGCCGCCGCGGGCCGCGGACGATCCTCAAGAATGACCCTCCTGTACCGCTTCGTCTCCGCGTAGCCGTCCGTGGCCGCCGTCGACCGCCGCGACTTCGTGCGGGGCACCGCGCTGGCCGGCGCCGGGCTCGCCCTCGGCTGCGGCGCGGACGACCGGCCGGCGGAACGGGCGTCGGCGACCGGCGACGCGGCGGGGCCGGCTCCCCCCCTGCTCATCGACCGGGCCAGCGTGTTCGACGTCCGCGCCGGCGCCATGCGCCCGGACACAAGCGTCCTCGTCCGCGCCGGCCGCATCGAAGCCGTCGCCCCCGGCGCCGAACTCAACGCGGATTCCGCCGCCTCCGCAGGCGCGACGCGCATC
Organism: Gemmatimonadota bacterium; assembly: GCA_965207805.1. Classification (GTDB taxonomy): domain Bacteria; phylum Gemmatimonadota; class Gemmatimonadetes; order Palauibacterales; family Palauibacteraceae; genus Palauibacter. Next base: position 1,709,826 of record OZ242312.1, on the reverse strand, counting down.
GACGGGGCCGGCCTCTTCGTCCTCCCCGGACTCATCGACGCACACGTCCACGTCACCCACATCCTCTACCAGTCGCACATGACCGGCGACGAGGTTCTGCCCTTCTATCTCGGGCACGGGGTCACCTCGATCCGGAGCACGGGAGACAACGTCCCCGCCCAGCGCCTCATCGAGCGCTACGCCGAGGACCACCCGGAGATCTCGCCGAACGTCTTCCGGTGCAGCTTTCTCATCGACGGCAACCCACCCTGGCATCCCGATGTGGGCTGGTATCTGGCGACCCCCGCCGACGTGGACCCCTTCGTGGCGGACATGGTCGCGTGGGGCGTGAAGACGCTCAAGATCTATGTCGGTACCGGGCGCGAGGTCGGGCGCCGCGTGATCGAGGCCGGCCACGAACACGGTCTCGTCGTGAGCGGACACCTCCTCGACTATCACACGGCGGATGCCGTCCGCGACGGGCTCGACTGCGTCGAACACATCTACACGGTGTCCAACTTCCTCCTCGATGACCCCGATGACCGCCATTCGATCAACCTCGACTCGGACGAGGCGCGCCGCCTCATCGACGTCATCGCCGAGCACGGTGCGCGCGTCGACCCGACGCTCATGGTCTTCTGGGGCACACTCCTCTTCATGGACCTCCCCGAGGTTTACGGACACCCCGACCACGACCCCATGCCGGCTCGACTCAAGGCGTTCTGGGACAAGGACCGGGAGCGCCGAAGCCTGGACTGGGGCGCGACGCCGGTCTCCGTGCGCGAGGAGACGTGGGAGAAATACCTGCGGCTCACCGGCATGCTGCGTGAAGCCGGCGTTCAGTTGCTCGTCGGGACGGACGCCCCGGAGCCGCAGGTCGCGCCGGGCGCCTCGCTGCACCACGAGATGGAGTTTCTCGTCGAAGCGGGCATGCCGCCGCGAGAAGTCCTGTCCGCCGCCACGCTCGAGAACGCGCGGATTCTGAAGGAAGAGGAGAACCGCGGCGCCGTCGAGGCGGGTCTGGAGGCCGATCTCGTGCTGCTCGATGCGGACCCGCTCGAGGACATCCGCAACACGCGGAGCATCCGGACCGTCGTGCGCGCCGGTCGCGCCCTCGATCCCGCCGAGATTCTGGCCGCGGCGCCGACCGAGTAGTCCCGTAACCGGAGACGCCCTATGCCCGCATCCCGAGAATACGTGGTTCGCAGGCCCTTGGCGGCCGGCGTGGCCGTGGCGGGCCTGGCCGTGGCGGCCCTGATGCCCGGACCTCTTCCCGGCCAGGAGATCACGATCGTCGCGGTCGGAGACATCGAATGGTCGCGGGCAACGAAGGCCCCGGCCATGTACTACGACGCGGCCCCGTCGGGCCGCAGCAACGTGCTCTGGCACCGCGGCGACGGCTGGATCCGCGTGCCCTACGCCGCGACGCAGGACTCCCGCGACGTTCTCGAGGCGGCGCTCGACACGACCCTGATCGCGGAAGATGCGCACCACCTTCGCGCCCACCACTACGGCCTCTCCTTCGAGGACGGGCAGGAAGAGGCGCGCTACCCGTTTCACGGCACGGCCGGTCTCCTGCGCGATGCGGACATCGCCTTCGCCAACCTGGAGACGCCGCTCTCGGACGACGCCCGCTGGAGCGGCGCCTTTCGCACGCCCTCGGCCTTCGCCGACGCCCTCGCCTGGGCGGGGATCGATGTGGTGGCGACGGCCAACAACCACTCGCTCGACGCCGAAGGGGAGGGGCTGCTCGACACGATCCATCACCTGCGCCGGGCGGGAGTCGGCCACGCCGGTACGGGACGCGACCTCGCCGACGCCCGCCGACCCTGGATCATCGAGCGCGGCGGGCTCCGTGTCGCGTTCCTCGCGTACGCGCAGTTCGTGAACGACGGAGGGTCCTCATTCGCGACGCCGAGCCAGTCGGGTGTCGTCCCCATGGACCCACTCCTGATTCGGGAAGACATCGCCCGCGTCCGCGACCGCGTCGATTTCGTCGCGGTGAGCTTCCACTGGGGGATCGAGAACAGCCAGGATGTACACCCGGGAATGCGGGAATTCGCGCACGATGTCCTCGACGCGGGCGCTGACGCCATCCTGGGACACCATCCCCACGTCCCGCGCGGGATCGAGGTTCGCGACGGCAAACCGATCGTCTACTCGATGGGGAACTTCATCTTCGGGCATGGGCACGACTACTGGATGGACAACATCGCGGTCCGGCTGCACCTGGGCGCGGAGGGCGTCACGCGGCTGGATGTCCTCCCCATCGCGGGGCGTGGAGACGCCCTGTCCCAGCCGTATCCGCTCGAAGGCGAAGCCGCCCGCACCCTGCTCGAGGACATCCGCGCGCGCTCGGCCGGGTTGGGGACGACACTGCGCATCGAAGGGAACGCCGGAGTCATCGACGTCGCGCGCTGACATCCAGCCGCTCCAGGACCTCCGTTGAGGAGCAGAACGATGAAGACACCGCTTTGGACATTGATCCTTCCGGCCGCCGCGGGGCTCGCCTGCGCCGGCGCGAACCCCGGAGGCCCGCCGGAGGGCGCTCCCGAACTGACGGCCCTCGACGCCATCTTCGCGGATTTCGCTGGCTCCGACGGGCCGGGGTGCGCCTTCGGCGTCTCGCGGGACGGGCAGCAGGTCATGTCGCGCGCGTACGGGATGGCGGATCTGGAGTGGCACGTCCCGAACACTCCGGAAACCGTGTTCGAGCCCGGCTCCGTTTCGAAGCAGTTCACCGCCGCGGCCACGATCCTGCTCGCTCTCGATGGACGGATCGATCTCGATGACGACATCCGGGCGTATTTTCCGGAGATGCCCGACTACGGCGAAGCCGTCACCGTGCGGATGCTGATCCACCACACGAGCGGCCTTCGGGACTGGGGTTCGGTCGCCGCCATCCAGGGGTGGCCGCGCTGGAGCCGGGTCCACTCGCACAAACACGCGCTCGACATCGCGAGCCGTCAGCGCGCCCTGAACTACGAGCCCGGTCGCTACTACTCGTACACGAATACGGGATACAACCTCCAGGCGATCCTCATCGAGCGGGTCACGGGCCAGACCTTCGACGAGTTCTCGCAGGAGCGCATCTTTCGTCCCCTCGGGATGACGAGGACGCAGTGGCGGGACGATTTCACCGAGATCGTGGACGAGCGCTCCGTCGGTTACCGGCGCGGAGAGGACGGGGAATGGCACATGCGGATGCCGTTCGAGAACGTCCACGGCAACGGCGGTCTGCTCACGACCGTGGGGGACCTCCTCCGCTTCACGCGCAATCTGGATACGGGCGACGTCGGCGGACCGGAATTCGTCCGTCTCATGCACGATGCGGGCACGCTCGACTCGGGGTGGCAGACCGGCTACGCGGGCGGGTTGCGCGTGGGCGAATACAAAGGCGTGCGCGAGGTGTCGCACGGCGGTTCGACGGCTGGGTACCGGGGTTTCCTCACGCGCTATCCGGATCACGGCGTGGCAGTGTCCCTGATGTGCAACGTGGCCGAAGCCGACCCTGGCGGACTCGCCCGCCAGGTGGCGGAACTCTACCTCGCGGACGCCATGACCGAGGAACCCCGGACCGATGCGGCAGGGGCGGATGTCGATCCCGCACACGTCGCCGCATTCGCCGGCGGATACCGGGATACGCGAACGGGACAGTATCTGGAGCTGACCGCGGACGGTTCGTCCCTGCTCATGAGCGGAGGACCCGGCGGGCCGCCGCTCGCGGCCATGAGCGAGACCGGATTTGCCTCGGCCACGGGCGTATCCATCGCATTCGAGGGTCCCGCGAGCGCGGGCGAACGTCCTTCCGGCGTCATGGACATGCCCGCCGCGGACGGAGTGCGAATCGAGCCCGTCGGCCCGTTTGAGCCGACGGCGGCCGACCTGGCCGAATACGTGGGAGCCTACCGCAGCGATGAAGCCGAGGTGACGTACTGGTTCGAGGTCGAGGACGGGCGGCTCGTGTTTCGGGATCGGTACGGGGACGGCGCCGCGCTTCAACCGCTGTATCCCGATGCGTTCGGCCAGGCGTCCCGCACGTTCATCTTCCGACGCGACGAGACCGGCCGGGTTTCGCAGGCAAGTCTGAGCGAGGGACGGGTCTGGGATCTCCGCTTCGAACGAGTGGATTAGACCGGGACGGGGTGCCGCGGCCGGCGGCCCTCGCCTCGTGCGCGGGCGCGGTTCGACGCCGGATCTCGACGGGGCGGGGGCGGGCACCGACATTGCACTTCAGGCTGTGCGGACGGCTGCGGCCGACGACGAGACGGCGAGTACGGCAATTCAGTCAGGAGGAAGACGATGAAGACGCGACTCTGGACCCTCATCCTTCCCCTCTCCGCGGGACTCGCCTGCGCGAACATGAACGGCGACGATTCGTCCGCGGGAACCGTCGAACTCGGGGCGCTCGACGCGGTCTTCGCCGACTACAGCGCTTCGGATGGCCCCGGGTGCGCCTTCGCCGTCTCGCGGGATGGGCAGCAGGTCATGGCCCGCGCCTACGGCATGGCGAATTTGGAGTGGGACCTGCCGAACACGCCCGAGACCGTGTTCGAGCCGGGCTCGGTCTCGAAGCAGTTCACCGCAGCGGCCACGATCCTGCTCGCGCTGGACGGAAGCATCGACCTCGACGACGACATCCGGGAGTACTTCCCCGAGATGCCCGACTACGGCGAACCCATCACGGTAAGGATGCTCATCCATCACACGAGCGGGCTCCGCGACTGGGGGTCCGTCGCCGGCATCCACGGCTGGGCGCGGACCACCCGGATCCACACGCACAAGCACGCGCTCGACATCGCGAGCCGCCAGCGGGCCCTCAACTACGAGCCGGGCCGCTACTACTCCTATACGAACACCGGCTACAACCTCCAGGCGATGCTCGTGGAGCGGGTGACCGGACAGACCTTCGACGAGTTCTCGCAGGAGCGGATCTTCGGCCCCCTCGGCATGACGAAGACGCAGTGGCGCGACGATTTCACCGAGATCGTCGAGGAGCGCTCGATCGGATACCGGCGCGGCGACGACGGCGAATGGCACATGCTGATGCCGTTCGAGAACGTGCACGGGAACGGCGGCCTGCTCACGACCGTCGGCGATCTTCTCAGGTTCACCCGCAACCTCGACACCGGCGAGGTCGGCGGGCCCGAGTTCATCCGGCTCATGCATGAGCAGGGGATGCTCGACTCGGGGCGGCAGATCAGCTACGCGGGCGGGCTCTTCGTCGGCGAATACAAGGGCGTGCGCGAGGTCCAGCATTCCGGCGGAACCGCCGCGTACCGCGGCTTCCTCACGCGCTTCCCGGACCACGGGCTCGCGGTGTCGGTGATGTGCAACGTGGGGGAGGCCAACCCCGGCGGGCTCGCCCGCGCGGTGGCCGAACTCTACCTCGGCGACGCGGTCAGCGAAGAGGCCTCGGACGATCCGGCGGGTGCGGACGTCGATCCGGGCCGCGTCGCCGCGTTCGCCGGTGGATACCGCGACACCCGCACCGGTCAGTTCATGGAGTTGACAGCGGACGGCGCCTCGCTCCGCCTGGGCATGGGGCCGGGTGGGATGTCCCTCGCCGCCATGAGCGAGACCGAGTTCACCTCCCCGGCGGGCGTTTCCATCGCCTTCGACGCCCCGGCCGGGGGCGGAACGAGGCCCGGGGCGACCATGGACACGCCGGTCGCGGACGACGTGAGGCTCGAACCCGTGGAAGGGTTCGAGCCCACCGCGTCGGACCTGGCCGCCTACGTGGGCGCCTACCACAGCGACGAGGCGGAAGTCACGTACTGGGTCGAGGTTGAAGACGGCGGCCTCGTGTTGAGGGACCGGTATGGGGACGGACCGTCGCTGACGCCGGTCTATCCCGACGCGTTCAGACAAGGAGGCAGCACGTTCATCTTCCGGCGCGACGAGGCCGGCCGGGTCACGCAGGCGAGTTTGAGCCAGGGCCGCGTCTGGGATCTGCGCTTCGAACGGGTGCAGTAGCGCGACCCGCTCGAACACAGCGGGGCTCTGACAGGAGCGGCTAGATTTCGACGAGGATCTTCCCATCCGCGCGGCCGGACTCGACGGCCTCGTGCGCGGACGCCGTCCGCGCGAGGGGGAAGGTGGCGGCGATCCGCACGTCCAGTTGTCCGGCCGTGAGCCAGGTGGTGAGGTCCCGGACCGCCGCGCGGCGGGCGGCGGGCGGCAGCAGGTATCCCTGCACGAAATGGATGCGCAGGTCCTTGAAGGCGAGCGGATAGTAGGCGAGCGGCAGTTCCGGGCCGGAGGTTGACGAGTACGACGCGATCGTCCCGTTCTCCCGCAGGACCGCGACGTCCGTCTCGAGGTTCGCGGCGAGATCCACCTCGATGACCCGGTCCACCCCCTCCCCATCGGTGAGGTCGAGGACCCGGCGGGCGACCTCCTCCCGCCGGTAGTCGATCGCGTGCCTCGCGCCGCCCCCCAGCGCGACCTCCGCCTTGGCGGCGCTGCTCACCGTGGCGATGACTTCGGCGCCGCCCAGCGTGGCGAGCTGCACCGCCAGGTGGCCGACGGCCCCGGCGCCTCCCTGCACGAGGATTCGCTTGCCGCCCACAGGCCCGTCCCCGTACACGGCGTAGTGCGCCGTACAACCCGGCACTCCGAGGCCCGCGCCGTCGGCGAAGGACGCGTTGTCCGGCAACGGCACAGCCTGCGCCGCCGGCACGGCCGTGTACTCCGCCGCCGTTCCGAACGGACGGCCGCCGCCCTGGGCGTTCCACAACCAGACGCGCTCGCCGACGCGGGCCCGGTCCGCCCCCGCCCTCACCGCATCGATGGTCCCCGCCCCATCGGAGTGCGGTACGATGCGCGGGTGAGGCATCGACAGGCCGATCCAGCCGGCCCGCCGCTTGGTGTCCGACGGATTCACGCCCGAAGCGGCCAGCCGCACCCGAACTTCTCCGGCCCCCGGCACGGGCGCTTCCTGCTGCCCGAACCGGAGCACCTCCGGCGCGGGGCCGGTCTTCTCGTACCAGATCGCTTTCACGCGCCTCCTCCCTGTTACATTCCCGCGCCCGCCGCGGGTGCGCCGCAATGGGGCGCGCGCCGCCTCCGCGTGCAACGCCCCATCCATCCTCGAACCTTGTACATTCCCGGCTTCGCCGGCACGGGACCGCCGGAGAAGCAAACGCCCGGGACGCCGCCGAGCTCCAGGGCCGCAGGGAGACGATCGTGAACGGAGAGCTGCCGTGAAACTCGAGGGCGCCGTCGCACTCGTGACGGGGGGCGCACGCCGGCTGGGGCGCGCGCTGTCGCTGGGGCTGGCCGAGGCGGGGTGCGACGTCTTCATCCACTACCGGAGTTCGGCCGCGGCGGCCGACCGCACGGCGAACGAGGTGCGGGCCTTGGGGCGCCGAGCGGCGACCGCCGAGGCGGACCTCTCGCTCCCCGAGCGGATCGACGACCTGTTCGGGGCGTTCGACGCGGCGTTCGAGCGTCTCGACATCGTGGTGAACTCCGCCGCGAGCTTCGAGCGTACTCCGTTCGGCGAGGCGACGGTCGCGGAGTGGGATGCCGCACAGGCGCTCAACCTGCGCGCCCCCTTCCTCATGACGCAGCGGGCGGCCGCTCGAATGCGCGCCGTGTCCGAGCGGCGCGGAAGCCGAGGGGAACCTCGGGCGCCCGGCGTCATAATCAACATGTCGGACATGTCGGCGATCGCGGCCTGGAAGGGATTTGCGCCGCACGGGGTCAGCAAGGCGGGACTTCTGCACCTGACGGCGCTGACGGCCCGCGAACTGGGCGCGGAGGTGCGCGCGAACGCGATCGTTCCCGGTCCGATTCTTCCGCCTCCCGGCGAGACGGCGGAGGACGCGGCCTGGCGGGAGAAAGGCCGGAGGATCCCGCTCGGGCGGACGGGGGATCCGGAGTACGTGGCGCACGCGGCGCGGTTCCTGGCCGAGAACGACTATGTGACGGGAGCGACGATCTACGTGGATGGCGGTGAACACTTGCTGACGGGAGGGCGGATCTGATGGCGTCGGATACGGTCATCATCCGTGACCTTCTCGTCCGGGGAATCATCGGGGTCAACGACTGGGAACGCGAGAAGAGACAGGACATCGTGATCAACCTGTCCCTGTCCGTGGACGCACGGGCCGCGGGGGCGTCCGACGACATCGCGGATGCGCTGAACTACCGGACGCTGACGAAGCGCGTCATCGCGCACGTCGAAACCGCCGAGCCGTATCTCGTGGAAGCCCTCGCGCACCAGATCGCCCGGATCGCGATCGTCGACTTCGGCGCGCAGCGGGCGAAGGTCCGCGTGGAGAAGCCGGGCGCCCTGCGCTACGCGCATTCCGTGGGGGTCGAAGTCGAACGGACGGCGGCGGACTACGCGTGAACACGTCCCCCCGAACCACGCTCCTCACGCTGGGTTCGAACATCGATCCGGAGCGGCATATCGTGGCGGCGCTCGAGGCGCTCGACGAGCTGCTGGGCATTGAGGGAGCTTCGCCGATCTACGAAGCGGACCCGGTCGGGAACCCCGGGATGCCCCGCTTCCTCAACGCGGCCGTGCGCATCACGACGGATCTTTCCCCGGGAGAACTGAAGTTCGAGGTCATCCGGCCGCTGGAGCGCCGCCTCGGGCGTGTCCGGACCGCGGACCCAAACGCCCCCCGCACCATCGACATCGACATCGCCGCCGTGCAGGGTCTCGTCGTCGACCAGGAGGAGTTGCGCCTCCCCGACCCGGAGATCCCGACGAGGGCACATCTGGCGGTGCCCCTTGCGGATGTGGCGCCGGAGTTCCGGCATCCCGACCTCGGAATCACTCTGGGTGAAATCGCGGCCCGCTTCCGCGATGAACCGGGACTCGCGAGACGCGACGATGTCCGGTGGCCGTGAACGCGGTGCAACCGTACCTTCCCGCCCCATGATTCCGTCCGCGGCCCTCCCGGAAAGGGGGACTCGCCCTGCTCCGTTCCGGGGCGCGAACGTCGTCCGGCTCCTGTGCCTGCTGGGGCTTTTCCCGACATCGGCAGCGCGGGCTCAGGAGTCCGCATCCTCACGCCTGACGGCGGACAGCGCGGGCGCCGTCATCGACACCATCCTCATCAGCCGGCAGGACGTCTTCCCGGAGGACGCCGCCGCCGGAAACTTCATCTACCGACTCGGCAACGGATTGCACGGGACGACGCAGCCTTGGGTCATCCGCCGCGAACTGCTCCTTGGGCCGGGAACACCCTACGACTCGCTCCTGGCCGCCGAGAGCGAACGAAACCTCCGCCGCCTCGGCCTCTTCCGGCGAGTACGGGTGGATTCGGCGCGCGTCGATGGGAAACTCGCGCTGAGCGTGAGAACGCGCGACGCCTGGAGCCTTCAGCCGCGCTTCACGGGACGGCTCGCAGCGGACGGCACGCTGACCGGCACCTTCGGGGTCACGGAGATCAACCTCGCGGGCAGCGGAAACGCCATGCGGGTGTGGTACGTCCGCGAAACCGACCGCGACGGAATGGACCTCCGGCTGACATCGAATCGACTGGCCTCCACCCGGCTCGCGGCCAACGCGACGTGGCTGAACCTGTCGGACCGCGACGTCATCGCCTGGTACCTGTCGAACCCGTTCCGCTCCCTCTCGGACCGCTCGGCGTTCTACTACGAGGGGCGGGACTTCCGGGGGCGGATCCCGCAGTATGTGCGGCACAGCCCCGACGACCTCCAGACGATCGAGTGGCGGCGGCGAGCCCAGATCCACCGCCTGACGGGGGCGATCGCACCGGTCGCGAATCCAGAGGGGTTCTTCCGCATCGGGGCAACGCTCGAAGTCCGGCACGAAGAGCACCTGCGGATCGAACATCCCGGCGTCAACGTGGACAGCCTCGACGCCACCGTGCCGGACTCGGTGTACGGACTCATCGGCGTATATGCCGAGTGGCGGCGCGCCCGTTTCGAGCGCGTGCAACGCTTCAACGGATTCTCCGAGGAAGACCAGGATCTCAGCGACCGCGTGTGGGTGTCGGTGAAGCTCGCGCACGAACGCCTGGGATACAGGTCAACGGGAATCGGAGCGCGTCTTCTTCTGTCGTCCGGAAGGCGGGCGGGCCCGGCGATTCTCAAGGGTTTGCTCGACGGCGGCGGCCTCTTCACCTCGGCGGGCCTCGACTCCGGCTATGTCTTCGGTTCGGGAACGGCGGCGGTTCGGGAGACGGAGCGGAATACGACGTTCCTGCAAGCGTCCGCGGGGATTCAGGAATCGCCCCGTCCCGGCTCCGAGCACGACATCGGCTTCCAGGTATTGCCGCGCCTGTGGGGTCCGCACGCGTTCGTGGGCACCCGCACGTTGCGCGCCACGCTGGAACATCGCTCCTACCTGGTGGACAACTTCTACAACCTGTTCGGGCTCGGCGTGGGCGCGTTCGTCGACTATGGAGGCGCCTGGTATCCGGACCAGGATCGGAGGATGGGCGGGAACGTCGGGGTCACCGTGTTCGGAGGGTCCCCGCTCTCTTCCTTCGCGCAGGTCACGAACCTCAATATCGGCTACCGCTTCGGCGGGGGGATTGGCGATAGCGAAAGATCGAGATGGGCCTTCAGCGCCGGCGGCGGCTTACGATTCTAGCTGACCTTCCAGGGTGGAAGGACGCCGCTAGGGTAGAAGGATGCCGCCAGCCACGAGGAGTTGCTGTCCACCCTCGAGTTCGTACCTCGCCTCGACGAAAGGCGTGAACCCGTCGAGCGGAAACCGGAAGCCCGCGACAAGGTTCATCCCGAAGAGCCGCTCTTCGGGACCCTCCACCCCGTCCGCCGGAACCGATTCCCACGCCACGTTCAGCCCGCCGCCAACATAGGGGACGAGGTTCGTCACGTCGGGGAACGAGAGATCCCCGAGGACGTTGAAGTTGAGTTCGCGGTAGTCGTAGTCGCCGCCGGGGTCGCCGAGCCCCGAGTCGGGGAAGAAGTAGTCGAAGGAGCCGGCAACCCGGATCCCGGGAGCGATCCAGGGCAGCGACATCTGCACGCGCGGGCCGATGCCGAAGTCCGCGTCGTCTCCGAAGGTGACTTGGCCCCCGACCTTGACTTCCTGCGCGGCGAGTGGCGTCCCGAACAGGACGAGCCCGAACAGAACAACGAGCGATCCCGGCCCGCTTCGACGCATATGCCCTCCTCCGTCGCCCATTCCCGCCATCGGTCTCAATCCCCTCCTGAATCTCCTCCCGTCCTTCGACAGGAGTGGGACGCCGCGGGGGCCCGGACGGTTGCACCCGGCCCGTCGATCCCGAACTTTCGTCCACCGACCCCCGTACGAGGACCCATGGAAAGACTCCGCATCCCCAACCTGGCGACGTACCTTCCGGTCGCGCCTTCCGATCTGCTCCTCGCCGCCCCCGTAGCGGCCCGGATTCTCTTCGGGCTGAGCCCGGCCGGGCGGGCCGTGCAGGCGGCGGCGCTCAGCGTGTACGCGGGCAGCGCGCTCATCGACTGGGCGGTTCGTGCGGACGCCCGCCGCGTGGATTTCGAGGATGCGTTCGGCTTCGACCCGCTTTCCCCGCCCCCGGCATCGGAGGAAGAGCGGAGACGGGATGTCGAAGATCTGGTGGAGCGGCTGAACGCGAACTACGTGCCGATGGGGACGCCGAGGAAGGAACTGGCGGAGCAGGTCGATCTGCGCCTCACCGATTTTCTTGCGGAACTCACCGGCCAGCGCCTGGAGACGAGTTCGCAGGTCCGGGAGTTCATGCTCGCGCAAATCGTCTTCCCTTTCGCGCTCGGGGCGGCGGACCCCCTGACGGGGGACGTCGCGATCTTCAGGAGCACAGGCGTCTTCGAACCCCATGTCATCGCGCACGAGTTCTGCCACCGCAAGGGATACATGAAGGAAGTCGAGGCGCAGGTTCTCGGCTATCTCGCCCTCGTGGGCTCGGATGAGCCCGTCCTCGAGCAGTCGGCCCACTGCGAGCGCCTGGACCGCCAGCTCTGGGTGCTGGCGGAGCGGGAAGCCGCCGCATACAACAGCCTCCTCACGGACCTCGGACTCCGGGAGGAGTTGAAGGACGCCTTCGCCGTGCGTCACCCGGCGGAGGGTCCGGTCAGCGGCGTCGTGGGTCCCATGATGAAGAATGCCTACAACGCCCGCATGAAGCTCACGGGGCAGAACGGCCTCTCCGACTACGACGAGGGCTTCACGAACTTCCTCCTCGCAACCGAGCGCACCGCCGCCGCGTGAACCTCCAGGATCCGGCGCTCACCTTCGCCCTCGCCATCACGGCGGGCGTCGTGGCGCAGTCGCTGGCGCGGCACGCGCGCATTCCCGGCATCCTCCTCCTGCTCGCGGCCGGCATCCTCCTCGGACCCGAGTTCGCGAACATCGTGCGGCCCGGCACGCTGGGCGAAGGCCTCAATCCCATCGTCGGTCTCGCGGTTGCGGTGATCCTGTTCGAGGGCGCGCTGCAACTCAACCTCGACCGGCTGCGGCGCGAGGCGCTGACGATTCGCCGACTGATCACGGTCGGCGCACTGGTCACGATCGCCGGGGCCACCGTCACGGCGATGCTCGCGCTGGGCTGGAGCCTCCGCATCGCCTTGCTCTTCGGGGCGCTCGTCTCGGTCACGGGCCCGACCGTGATCAACCCGCTCACGCGGCGGATTCGCCTGCGAAACAACCTGCGGACGATCCTCGAGGCGGAAGGCGTGCTCATCGATCCGGTCGGGGCGATCCTCGCGGTCGTCGCATTCGAGTTGGCGCTCGCGTCGACGGCGGGGGACGTGGGGGCCGGCTTCCTCGGCCTCGTCACGCGCCTGGGTCTCGGCTCGGTCATCGGCGTGGCGGGAGGGTTCATCATCGGCGGATTGCTGAGGATGCGGCGCGCGGTCCCTTCCGATCTCCGGAACATCTTCACGCTCGCGTGCGTCCTCGCGCTCTACCAGGGTTCGCACGCCATCCTGCCGGAGAGCGGCATCATGACCGTGGCCATCGCCGGACTCGTCGTCGGCAACATGGGGCCCCGGCACGCGCGCGAACTCGTCGAGTTCAAGGAGCAACTCACGTTTCTGCTCGTGGGACTCCTCTTCGTCCTCCTGTCGGCGGCGGTGGACCTCGGCGACGTGCGCGCGCTGGGGGCGGGCGGGATCGTGACGGTCATCGTCCTCGTCGCCGTCGTCCGTCCCCTCTGCGTTCTCCTCTGTACCTGGGGCGCCGGCCTGAGCCGCAACGAGCAGGCGTTCCTGGCCTGGCTGGCTCCGCGCGGGATCGTCGCCTTCGCCGTCTCCTCGCTGTTCGCGGCGGAACTCGCACACAGCGGGATGGAGGCGGAAGGCAATCAACTGCGAGCGATGGTCTTCCTCGTCATCGCCGTCACCGTCGTCGTCCTCGGCGGGACGGGCGGTCTCATGGCGCGCCTGCTGGGGGTACGGAAACCGTCCAACTACGGGTTCGCGGTCGTCGGGGCGAATCCCATCGGACGCGCGCTCGCCCGAACCCTGCGCGCCGCCCGCAGCGGGGATGCACCCATCGTCCTCATCGACACGAACCCGACGGAGGCGGGGGCGGCGGAGGGCGACGGCTTTCGCGTCGTGCTCGGCAACGCGAACGAGCCGCGGGCTCTCCTGAAAGCGGGGGTCGAATCGCGCCGCGCGCTCGTCGCTCTCACGCCGAACGAAGGCGTGAACCTGCTCATTGCCAAGCGGGTCGAGGAACGCTGCCCGGGCGTGAGCCGCCTCGTGGCCATCGATCCGCTCACACCCGGCGTCGGACCCGAGCAGGTCGACGAGAGCGGCGCGTCGGTGCTGTTCGGCCTCGGGCTCGACCACGAGCGCTGGGCGCACGACTTCCGGCGAGACCGGGTGGAGATCGAACCTCTCGTCTTCGAGGGCCTCGCCGGGCTGCGCATCCCCCAGATCGATGCGCTCGCCGACCGCCGGTTCCCCGCCCTCGCTCTCGTCCATCGCCGCGGCAAGCGGGAACAGCCGGTGTCGAGCGGCACGACGCTGAAGCCCGGCGATGTCGTCTGGTTCGGCTGGCTGCGCGCGCAGGCGGAACTCGTGGAGCCGCGGCTCGCCCGAGCCGGATTCCGCCGCCCGGATGTCGAGAGCGCGGAGGGCGGCGGCGAGACGGCGGAGGAAGACGCTCCCGGCGCCGGTGGCACACCTCCCGTCGAGGGGCCAGATTCGGGTCGATGAAGATCCACACAGCCCGGCGTACGCACGGCTTCACGGAATCCGTGATTCGGATGATGACCCGCCTCTCGAACGAACACGGGGCCATCAACCTGTCGCAGGGTTTCCCCGACTTCGAGTCGCCCGACACGTTGAAGATCGGCGCCGCGCGCGCGATCTACGACGACGTGAACCAGTACGCGATCACATGGGGCGCGAAACGGTACCGGGACGCGCTCGCCGCGAGCTATCGCGACTGGTACGGACTCGACGTCGATCCGGAGACGCACCTCACGATCACGTGCGGAGCGACCGAGGCGATGATGGCGGTGCTCCTCGCGGTCGTGGACCCGGGGGAGGAAGTCATCGTCTTCGAGCCGTTCTACGAGAACTACGGCCCGGACACCACGCTCTGCGACGCGACGCCGGTGTTCGTGCCGCTGACCGCGGAGTGGCAGATCGACTTCGACCGCCTGCGGGCCGCGTTCAGCGACCGGACGCGCGCGATCATCGTGAACACCCCGAACAACCCCACGGGCCGCGTGTTCAGGCGAGACGAACTCGAGAAGATCGCGATCCTGTGCCAGGAGTTCGACGCATACGCGATCACGGACGAGGTCTACGAGCACATCCTCTACGACGGCGCGCGGCACATCCCGATGGCGACGCTTCCCGGCATGCGGGACCGGACGATCACGATCAGCGCCGCCTCGAAGACGTTCGCGGTCACCGGTTGGAGGATGGGGACGATCGTGGCGCACCCGGAGTTGTCGGACGCCATCCGCAAGGTTCACGACTTCCTCACCGTGGGAGCCGCCGCGCCCCTTCAGGAAGGCGTGGCCACCGGTCTCGAGATGCTTCCGCCGTCCTACTATGAGGGGCTCGCCGATGTGTACGGCGCGAAACGGGACCTCTTCTATCCCGCGCTCGTCGAAGCCGGGTTCCAATGCCTCGAGCCGGAGGGCGCGTACTACGTCCTCGCGGACTTCTCGGATCTCTCGGATCTGCCGGACGACGAATTCGCGTTCTGGCTCACACGCACGGTGGGCGTGGCTCCCGTCCCCGGATCCAGTTTCTTCCACAACCCGGAGGATGGGCGCAAGCTCGTGCGGTTCGCGTTCTGCAAGACGGAGGCGCTGCTCGAGCAGGCCGCCGAACGGCTCGTGACGATCAGAGCCCGAGTTTGAGGCTCCCTTCCGTCGAGCGGCTCGCCGCGGCGGCGTGGGTGACGGCGCGGCGGTTTCCCGTCGTCCTGACCTGTGCGGTCGTCGCCGCCATCGGCGCGATGCGGGCGATCAACGCGGAAACGGCGCTCGAGCTGCGCCTCGTAGCCACGGCCAGTCTCGGCCTGCCGCTGCTTACCGGACTCACCCTGTTCGCGGAGCGGTGGAAGCTCCCGTGGCCGCGGCACTGGGCGTTGCGCGGACTCGGCGTGGGGGTGCTCGCCCTCTACTACTGGCAGTGGCCGAACTGGGGCGAGAACATCGCCGGCCTCCGCCATTTTCACCTGACCGCAACGCTGCATCTGCTCGTCGCCTTCATCGCCTATCTCGGCGTCCGCGAGCCGAACGGCTTCTGGCACTTCAACCGCACGCTTTTCTTCCGGTTCGGCCTCGGGGCGATCTACACGGGTGTCCTCTTCGGCGGACTCTCCATCGCCATGTTCGGCATCGAGAACCTCTTCAACATCGACATCGCCGATGAGAACTATGGCCGGCTCTTCTTCTTCCTCGGCTTCGTCTTCCAGACGTGGTTCGTGCTCGCGGGCGTGCCGGACGATTTCGAGCAACTGGAACGCCGCGACGACTACCCCGCGGGTCTGCGCGTCTTCGCCCAGTACGTACTCCTCCCGCTCGTCGCCGTATACCTGATCATCCTCACCGCCTACCTCGGGCGCGTCGTCATCACGACGACGTGGCCGAGCGGGTGGATCGGGCTTCTCGTTTCCGCCCTCGCCGCCTTCGGGATCCTGTCGCTCCTCCTCGTGCATCCCCGGCGCGGACGGGAAGGCCACGCGTGGATCGACACATACGCCCGCATCTTCTGGATTCTCATCATCCCGTCCATCGTCATGCTTCTGCTCGCCATCGGGCAGCGCATCGAACAGTACGGGATCACCGAGCGCCGGTATCTCCTGCTCCTCCTCGGCGTCTGGCTGGCGGGCGCCGCCCTCTTCTACACGGTGACGCGGTCGCGCGAGATCAAGGGGATTCCCCTGACGCTGGCCGTCATCGGCGCCGTCACCTTCGTCGGTCCCTGGTCCGCCTACGCCGTGGCCGAACGGAGCCAGGTGGGCCGGCTCGAGGATCTGCTCTCGACGCATGGAGTTCTGGCCGATGGCCGCATCTCGCCGGTCGCCGTCGAGATCCCGCCCGAGGACTGGCAGCAGATCAACGATGTCCTGCTCTACCTGATTTCGTGGCACGGGACGTCCGCCATCGACGAGTGGTTCGAGGACGGCGTGGCGACGGTGGATACGATCGGAGATGGAATGGCGGCCTCGTTGAGGGTCGCGGAGGCCGGACGCCGGGCGACGCTCATCGCGGACCACCTCGGGCTGGTGCCCTCGGAGGGACTGCTCGCGGACCCCTTCGGGTTCGTCGACATCTCGCCCCCCGGGGGCCGAAACGCGGCCGTCTCCGTATCCGGCTTCGATCGGGCCGTCTTCGAGCGGAACCTCCTTGGGGGACGCTACCCGTTCGAGGGCGACTCCCTCACCTTCGAGGCCGCCCCGGACAGCCTCGGGACGACGATCCGGCTCGGTGGAGACGAACTCGCCACGGTCTCTTTCGCCGAACTCATCGCGCGCGCCGGACGCTTCGGAACCACGACGGCGCCCGGAAGAGTGCAACTGCCGCCGGACTCCCTGCGGCTCGACGTCTCCGGGGCGGACGTGACGGCCCGCATCCAGGTCACGCTGCTGCGGCTCCGCGACAGCGACGGGGAGCTGCGACCCACCCGCGTGACCGGTACGCTGCTCCTCACGAGCGGCGAGGCTCCCCCGCCCTAGGGGTCTGCCGCGGTCCGCCCGCCAGCGACGGCGGCGGACAACCTTTCGGATCGGGACCCGGTCGTATGGGTTGGAACCTGACCGCGCGCCCGAGCGTATGTCAGAAGGACACTCGACCTCCTCGCTGGAGCCGCCGTGATGTTCATTCGAAGAGTCGCCGCCGCCTTCACCCTCTGGGCCCTCGCGATCTGCGTCTGGGCCTCCCTATCCCACCTCACGAGCCTGCCCGGGCCGGCGAAGGCGAGTACGGCGATCCTGGAGGGGATCGCGAACCTCATCGAACGGGCGGATCCGCCGGGTTCAACCCGCGCGCCCCGGTTTGCAGCGGAGCAATTGCGCCGGACGGCGCACACCGCCGGGCGGATCAACGGAGGCGTCGAGCGCGTCATCGGGGGGTGGCTGGACCGCCTCGGGCACCGCGCCGCCCACAGCCAGGCCGACGTGGCCATCATCGACAATGGCCGCATCACGATCCGGATGGACGCGAGATCAGATGTGGCCGGCGCGCGGATCGCGCGGCTTGAGGGACTCGCTGCGTTGCGCGTCGCCGCGCGAAATCCGGTACGGGCGCGAGACGCGGGATTCTGGATCGACCGGACCGTGACGGCCCCGGCCGGGTCGTCCGAGGGGGACATCAGGCTGCGCGCCGCGCGACACGGGGAGACGTTCTCCCTGAAAGCCGCGGAGGCGGGGTCCGCGCTTCACGAGGCGGAGGTCCAGTTGGACGTCGATGTAAACCTCGACCGGGACAAGCTCAAGGAGCGGCTCGAGAAGCTCCTCGACCTGCTCGAAGATCTTCAGAACGTCGAGGGCGGCCGGTAGCCCGCGAATCTCCGGGAGACGACACCGGATCTTCATGACGCGCCGGGGCAGGCGGGCCGGGGCGGCCGGGATGCTGGCTGCGGTCTCGCTCGCAAGCATCGTCCCCGCTTTGAGGGCGCAGGAGATCCACGCCGGCCATGCCGCGTCGCCCGAAGGTGACCGCCCGACCACGTCGACGGCGAGCATCCGGGTCGTCGATGACCCGGAACGCAAGGAACTCGCGGTCATCCTGGGGCCTATCGACCTCCCCGCCCGCGCATCCCATCACATGGCCCAGTTGCCCGTGCAGGAAGGCGTCATCCCTTTCGACCTGACGATCCGCGGCTATCGCACGCACATCATCGACGGCGACGGCGAGCCGGTCCCGCGCGTCGTCCTGCATCACATGAATCTGCTCGATCCGGGGCGGCGGGAGCTGTTCCTGCCGATCATGCTGCGGGTCCTGGCCGCGAGCCATGAGACCCGGCCCGTGAGCTTTCCCGGATGGCTGTTCGGCATTCCGATGAAGGGCGGTTCGAGATTCCTCGCGCTCACCATGCTGCATAATCCGACGGAAGCGGACTACGAGGGCGTCACGGTCCACCTCACGCTGGAGTACGAGCGCCTCGCCCCCCTCCCCGTCTACCCGGTCGCGCCCTTTCATCTCGACGCGATGTACCCCGAGGTCTCCGCGAGGAAAGCCTGGGACCTTCCGCCCGGCCGCTCGGTCAAGACGTGGGACGCGAGTCCGGCGATCCGTGGACTCATCATCGGTCTCGGCGGCCATCTCCACGCGCACGCCTCCCGCCTCCGTTTCGAGAACCTGTCGACGGGCGAGGTGCTGTACGACATCCGGCCCAGGCTCGATGAGGATGGGGAGGTCGTGGACATCCCGGCGCTCACGCACCGGGGGCGCGGCGTGGGGGCGCTCGTCGTCCCGGAGCACCGCTACCGGATCACCGTCGAGTACCGGAACCCGTTTGATTCGGTGATCGAGGAAGGCGGCATGGGTTCCATCGCCGGCGCCTTCATCCCGCTGGAGGACTGGCCCGCCGCCAATCCCCGC
The DNA here is from genome assembly GCA_965207805.1 of Gemmatimonadota bacterium. GTDB lineage: Bacteria > Gemmatimonadota > Gemmatimonadetes > Palauibacterales > Palauibacteraceae > Palauibacter. The sequence continues at coordinate 1,690,858 of OZ242312.1, read as the reverse complement.
CAGGCGTTGTTCGCCGCCGACTACGAATGGGTCCTCCGCAGTCAGATCGAACACGGGGTCGTGCACGAAGGCGGCGGCAAGCCCGCCGGGCGCTGACGCCCATCCGGCCCGCCGCGGCGCGCCGCTCAGTTACTCCGACTGTACTCCGGGCGGCCACCGATGATCGTGTATTCCACCACGGTCTCCAGGATCTCGTCCGCGGGAATCGTGAGGATGTCGCGGGACAGGACCGTAATGTCCGCCAGCTTCCCGACTTCGAGCGTCCCCTTGAGGTCCTCCTCGAACGCGGCGTACGCGTTGGCCCACGTATACGAACGGAGCGCCTCCTCGCGCGTCATCGCCTGCCCCTCGAAGAAGGTCTCGCCACCCTCGATCACGCGCGTGACCGTGCAGTGGAAGCTCGCCAGAGGGTCCGCGTCCTCGACCGGGACATCCGTGCCGTTCGTCACGATCACTCCGGCCCGCATGAAGTCCTGCCACACGTACGCGCCGGAGCGCGCGCGACCCGGGCCGAGTCGGAGGATGACCCAGGGACCGTCCGAACAGGCGTGGACGCCCTGCATGGAGGCGATGACGCCGAGCTCGGCGAAACGGGGAATATCCGCCGGATTGACGTGCTGCGCGTGCTCGATCCTCCATCGCAGGTCGCTCATGTCCGCGTGGTCGGCGAAGGTGCGCGCGTACAGATCCAGCACCTCACGGTTCGCCCGATCCCCGATCGCGTGCGTATTGACCTGATAGCCACGCTCGATCGCCAGCCGCGCGATGCGCTCGATCTCCTCCGGCGGCGTCGTCGGCAGACCGATGGACGAAGGCATGTCCGAATAGGGTTCGAGCAGCCAGGCACCGTGCGACCCCAGCGCCCCATCCGCGACCTGTTTGATCGATCGCACGGTGAGCCGGTCGCCCCCATATCCGACCATGTAGTACTCGTCCAGCCGCCCCTCGAGCGTCGCCATCCCGCCCTGCAGCATCACGTAGAGCCGCACGGGCAGCGCGCCCTCGTCCGCCAGCGCCTTGAGCAGGTCCACCGTCCCGAATCCGGAACCCGCGTCCTGGAAGCTCGTGACTCCCTTCCGCAGCAGCTCCTGGTTCGCCAGCCGTACCTGTTCGCGCGCCCGCGCCTCGCGCTCGGCCTCCGAGCGGTTTGCCTCTTCCTCGGCAAACGCCGCGCGCGCCAGGCGCTGCGCAGTCTCCCTCAGGACGCCGGTGGGCCGCCCCGTCGCATCATGTACGATCTCGCCGCCCGGAGGGTTGGGCGTGTCGGCGTCGATCCCGGCCAACTCGAGCGCCCTCTCGTTCACGAAGGAGGCATGTCCGCTCGCATGCGTCAGAATGACCGGATTGGCGGGGCTCACCGCGCTGAGGCCGTCGTGGACCGGCTGCCCCTCGACCATTGGATCGGGTGGCTCGCTCCACTTCTCCTGGTGCCAGCCCCTGCCGCTGATCCAGGCGCCCGGTTCCGCGCTCGAGGCCGCCTCTCCCACCAGGCTGACGATGTCATCCCAGGTGTCGGCGGTCGTCAGGTCGAGGATCATGCGCGCGTTCCCCAGGCCCATGAAATGACCGTGGCCTTCGATGAACCCGGGGATCGCGAGCCGGCCCCCAAGGTCGATGACCTCGGTGCCTTCCCCGATCCATCCGGAGACCTCGTCGTCCGCCCCGAGCGCGACGATCCGCCCGTCCCTCGACGCGAGGGCGCTGACCACCTCCCCGCCCTCGCCCGCCAGGGTCGCGATCTTCCCGTTGGTGAGCACGAGTTCAGCCACGTCCATCGGCGGATCCGCGGCCGCCGCGCGACCCGCTTCCGCCGAATCCCCGGCGTCGGTCGCGCAGGCCGCGAGGGCCAAGAGGAGAAACGGCAGGACAAGAACGGACGGTACTTCGCGGTGTCGAATCATGGTGTCCCTGACCTCGATGTGAGCGGTTCGGCTGATCATAGCGGCGCGTCATCAGTGGCGCACAGGACTCGCGCGGAACCTGCCCTCCCAGCTACCCCACCGGAACCCGTACCGGTACGTTCCACCGGAGTCCCGCAGAGCTCCGGGCGCTCCCGGATCTTCCGCGAACGAGGGTAGGAGAGGACCGATGCAATGGGGGTAAAGCGCAACGTGGGAAGGTGGGGTGCCGGCCTCGCGCTGGGTCTCATCTGCTCCCTTCCGACGGCGGCCGAGGCCCAGATCGGCATCCTCGCGGGCTACAACCGCGACACGCTCGCGGAGTTCCTGCCGGAGAACGGATTCGATCTCACGGACTTCACCGACGGGTATCACGTCGGCGTATTCCTGAACTTCAATCTGGCGACCTTCTCCATCCGGCCGGCGCTCATCTACCATCGCATGCCGCAGCTCGTCGCGAGGGCGGGCGAGGAACGGGTCCGGTTCGACATCGACATGGTGGAAATCCCGCTGGACTTCCGCCTTCGGCTCCCCCTGCCGGCCGTACAGCCCTACGTGCTGGGCGGGCCCGTTCTGACCTTCCCGTCGAGCACCTTTTCAGGCGTGGACGACCTCCTCACGGCACGCCCGGTTCGAGCGGAGTTCGGCGTCGGCGTCGAACTCGACCTCGGTTTCCGGCTGTGGCCGGAAGTGCGCTACGGATTCGGCATCGGCTCGCTGATGGGATCCGATGTCGCCGTCGGATCCCAGGTGCTCCGGGGCGACGGAGAGCCCCGGCACGACGCCCTGACCCTCCGGCTCGGCATCAGCTTCTAGCGGCACACCGTGGCGAAGCGGCCTGCGTCGTGGCGCGATCCCGGCGCTGCATCGCCCCGCAGGCTCGCGGGACTTGACCCTTCGACCGTCGGCTCACCATTATGCATCCGAATACCGAATAAATACCGAAATACGTCAAGCGGGAGACGATGCGCGGAGTTTCGGAGCCACGGCGCTCGATCCGGGGACGCGGAAGCGCGCACAACCCGGCGAACCGCTTCCTCCCTCTCGCGGTCGAGCGGGAGGCCTGGACGCTCGCGTCCGATCCGGGTCCGCAAACCGAGATTCTTGAGGACCGCTCCCGCACGATCATCTCATACAACAACAGCCCGGACCTCGGATTCGACGCCAGCCTGAACCCGTACCGCGGCTGCGAGACGGGCTGCTCGTACTGCTACGCGCGACCCACGCACGAATACTTCGGGTTTTCCGCGGGACTCGACTTCGAGAGCCGGATCCTGGCGAAGCCGGAGGCCCCGGCGCTGCTCAGACGGGAACTGGCCTCGCCACGGTGGAAACCCCAGGTACTCATACTCAGCGGCGTCACGGACCCGTATCAGCCTCTGGAGCGACGCCTCGGGATCACTCGCCGCTGCCTCGAGGTGCTGGCCGAAGCCCGGAACCCGGTCGGGATCGTGACCAAGCACCACCGGGTAACGCGGGACACCGACCTCCTGCGTGAACTCGCGCGTTACGACGCCGTGCGGGTCCAGCTCTCCATCACGTCGCTGGACCGCTCGCTGCAGCGAAAACTGGAGCCGCGTGCCTCGACCCCCGAGCGGCGGCTCGACGCGATCGCGCGGCTGGCGGATGCCGGCATCCCGGTGGGCGTGAACGTGGCGCCCGTGATTCCGGGACTCACGGACCATGAGATCCCGGCTATCCTGGAGGAGGCCGCGAAGGCGGGGGCGGGGCGGGCGATCTACATCATGCTTCGCCTCCCATTCGGGGTCGCCGCCCTGTTCGAGGACTGGCTGCGGCGCAACTGTCCGGACCGGGCCGAGAAGGTGCTCAACCGCATGCGGGAGTTGAGAGGCGGGAGCCTCTATGCGTCGACCTTCGGGGAGCGGATGCGCGGTCGCGGCCCGTTTGCCGAACAGGTCGCGCGGCTCTTCTCACTGGCGCGTGCGAAGCACGGAATCGAGCCGCGCGACTACGACCTCACGGCGGAACACTTCCGGCCGCCGCGGGCCGGCCCGCAACTGGGCCTGTTCGACTAGCCCCGCTGCAACGGCGCTAGCGGTCGAGGCCGTCTACGCCCCGCCGCCACCGGAACGGACGCTCCCGGTCCTCCAACTCAACCGTGAGCGTCTGCTCCGCGCCGTCGCGGACGATGCGGACCGACACTTCCCCCGACTCGAGATCCGCGAGTGCCCGGCGCAGGTCGTTGGGGTCATCGATGTCCTCGTCACCGAGTCCGACGATCACGTCGCCCGCCCGCAGGCCGCCCGCCTCCGCCGGCGTATCCTCGTACACCGAGGTTACGAGGACGCCGCCTTCCACACCGAAATACTCCGCGAGCTGGTCGCCCAGGCTCTGCGTATTGGCGCCGAGCCGCGGCCGCCCCGCCAGGTAGAAGATGCGATCCGTCCCCTCCGCGACCCCCTCCTGCGCCTCCCGGACCCGCACCGCCAATTCGCGCGCCCGTTCCTCCAGTTCGCGCGCCCGTTCCCGCGCGTCGCGCGCAGACGGGGCGTAGACCCGCGATACGTCGATCCGCGGAGGAGACAGGAATGTCAAGCCGCTGGTCCCCGAGAAGATACCGGTGCGCTCAGCAAGCTCGACGGATATTACCCTTTCCGCTCCGTCACGGAGCACCGTCAAATCGACGACGCGCCCGGGCGGAGTCTCGCTCACCAGCCGCCGAAGCCCCGCGACGCTCTCGACGCGCTCGCCGTTCCAGGCCACGACGACGTCGCCCGCCTCGATGCCGGCTTCCGCCGCCGGTTCGCCGTCCACGACCCCGTCGATGTAGACGCCGTACGGGCGAGACATCCCGAGTTCCGAAGCGCGCTCCCCGTCGACATCCAGAATCTCCACACCGAGGTATGCGCCACCCCCGGAAAAGGCGACCTGAACCCGTTCGCGCCGCTCGTCCTCATCCTCCTCCTGGGCCGCGGCCGGCGCGACACCGGCGTACAATCCGGCAACCAGCGCCACCGCAAGCCCGACGGCGAGCGAATCTCTCCAGTTCTTCATGTATCCTCCCTCGGGACCGTTCCCCCAAGCGGTGAACTACGGCCGTCATTTCGGCCTTCGTTTTTCTGAAGGGTCGGACACTCCGGGGAGGGGCGTCGGTTGCCCGACGGCGGCAGCCCGCGGCCGGAACCCTGCCGCAGGCTGCCAGCTGGCTGCGAACTGCTAGCGGTCCGGTGCGAAGAAGAGGGGGATGCCTCCTTCGGTCGGCGCGATGACCATGTTGTTGCTCCCCTCGCCGATCCGACCGAGCATCTCCAGGTAGCGCCAGTACAGGTAGCGCTGGCCCGAGATGCCGGCGAGACTCTCCGCGATGATGTCCTGCGCATCCCGGATCCCCTCGGCTTCCGCGCGCTGCTGGTTCGCCTGTTCGACCACGACCTGGGTCTGGTACTCCTCGGACTGCACCTGCTGCTCGCGCGACAGCTTGGCCTCGATCGCCTCGCGGATCGTTTCCGGCGGCACGACCTCGCGCACGAAGAAATCCGTGATCTCCAGGCCGCGCGGATTGAGGCGGTCCGTCATCAGCGCCTCGATGCGGCCGGAGATGCCCGTCCGGTTGGTGGACAGGATGTCCGAAGCCTCGATCTCCGCGATCGCGTCCCGGATGGCGGAGCGATACGTGTTGTAGACGAACGAGGCGACCGCGTTCTCGTTCCCCACCGTGAGATAGAGATGGACCGCGCTGTCCGGGTTGATGCGGTAGCGGTAGGCCGCGTCGACCGCGATCTGGAGCTGGTCCGAGGTGAGGGCATCCAGCCGCTCCGCCTGTCCGCCCGCGGGATACTGGACCTCGCGCAGCGGATAGTTCGTCCACGAGCGAAGGACGTTGTGGTATAGCCCCTGCGTGTAGGGGCGGGGCGCCACGGCGCCGGTGACCGGGTTCCGCTTGACCGCCACCTCGTACTCGTCGACGCGGTTGAAGCCGAACACGAACAGGATGAGTACGAAGAGAACCCCGGCGACGGCGGCCACCGTGCCGATGCGAAGCGATTTCACTGACTGAGCCATTCTCGTCCTCCCAAAAAATCGAGACAATGCCCGCGGGCGGCGGGGCCGCGCGGACGGTATGGTACGCCGGTTTGCAGTGTCGACACCAGCAAGATACACGCGCGTTCGCGCCCGTCCCACCTCGCAGGCGGCACCGTACGGTGGCAACTACACTCGTGGCGCGGAGATCATTCGTAGCTGAGTCCGGAAACGAGGGCGTTGACATGGTATAGCATAGTTTATATAGTAGGTATGTCGTCATTGATATAGCGTACTCCGGACAGCCGCCATGAGCCTCGATCACATCCTCCTCGGCCTGCTGCAGAAGCCGGCGAGCGGGTACGACCTGAAGGACGCCTTCAGCGAGACCGTCGCGCACCTCTGGTCAGCCGAACTCAGCCAGATCTACCCCACCCTCAAGCGTCTTGAAGATCGGGGGCTGCTCCGAAGCCGGCTCGAACCCTCCCCGAAGGGACCGGACCGCCGCGTCTACACGTTGACCGGGGAGGGACGGGCGGAACTGCGCCGCTGGGTGCGCAGTGGGCCGGTCGTCGGAGTCGAACGGTTCGCCTACCTCGCGCAGCTCTACTTCATGAGCGCGGCCGACGACCTCCGCGAGACGCGTGCCTTCATGGTGGACCTGCGCGACCACCTGGCGGGCCGGCTCGCGGAGCTGCGGACGATCGAACGGAAGATCTTCGCTGCCCACGGCGACCAGCCGGACAGGTACAGCGACGACGGGTTTCACCGCTTCGCGACGCTGCGCATGGGCATCGATTCCATCGGTGCGAAGGTGACCTGGTGCGACCTGACGCTGGCGGCCATCGACCGGAGGCTCGCCTCCCCGCCGGAACCCGCGCCATGATCGCGCTACTCGACGCTCTCCTCCGGATACACGTGGCGGCCGGCTTCGTCGGCCTCGTCGCGTTCTGGATCCCGGTGTTTGCCCGCAAGGGCGGCCGGGCGCACGTGCGGGCGGGGCTCGTCTACACCTGGTGCGCCTATGTGGTGACGCTGTCGGCTGTCGTTCTGGCGGCGGGACGGTTCGCGTCCCATCTGAGTCAGGGTATCGGCGTGGCGGAACGACCCGACCTCTACGGCCTCCCCCTGTTTCTCGGCTATCTCGGCGTGACGACGTTCGCGGCGGTGCGCCAGGCGATTAGAGCCGTGGCCACACGACGGGTGCCGGAAACGCTGCGGACGCCGTTCCACGAAGTCCTCGCCTGGGCATCCATCGCGGGGAGCGTCACCGTCATCGCGTTCGCGCTGGGGCTGTGGTCCAGCGTTTCGCCGATCCTGCTGGGGTTGAGTCCGATCGGCCTCCTCACGGGGTCGCGCATGCTGCGGCTCATGAGGAAGCCTGGTCGGGAGCCCATGGGCTGGTTCTACAGCCACATGGCGTCGATGCTCGCGGGGGGCATCGCGTTTCACACCGCGTTCGCCGTCTTCGGCGCGCCACGCATGTGGGACTACGCGATCGCGGGGCCGCTCGCCCTCGTGCCGTGGCTGCTCCCAACCGCGATCGGCGTTCCGGCCATCTTCATCTGGACTCGACACTACCGGCGGAAGTTCAGGCCCGCCGCACGCCGCGCGGCTCCCGGCCAGGTCGTGTCCCGGCGCTAGTTTCCGCGCGCGCCGCCGTCGAAGGCGCGGCTGTCGGAGGCGCCCCAGCGGAGTCCCGTGTCCCAGTCGATGTAGATCCCCATCGCCTGCCCCTGCCCGCCCCGGGTCCGCGTCACGTGTCCCATACCTTCGTAGAGGCGCTTCGTGTCGGGCGAGAAGCCCCACTCCTCGAACGAGGTCACGTCGGGCAGCCACTGGTGGTGGATGCGAGGCGACTCGATGGCCCGGCCGAACTGCGACCCGGTCATCCCGTGGTCGACGACGTTCAGCACGACCTGCAGCGTGGTATTGATGATCGTTCGCCCCCCCGGACTCCCGATCGCGAGCACCGGCCGACCGTCGCGCGCGACGATCGTCGGCGTCATGCTGGACAGCGGCTGCTTCTCGGGCGCCACGAGATTGGGCGGCGTCCCGATCGTGCCGCGTGAATTCGTGCGGCCGGGAACCGCGTTGAAGTCGCCCAGTTCGTTGTTCAGCAGAAAACCCGCGCCGGGGACGACGATGCTGGAGCCGTAGCCGAATTCGAGCGTGTACGTGACCGCGACCGCGTTCCCGTCGGAATCCACGACGGAGTAGTGCGTCGTCTCCTCGCTCGCCTGCAGGAAGGCCCCGTTGAAGGCCGCCGAATCGCTCCTGGAGGCCCGCTCCGTGTCGATGCTGGCCCTGAGGCGACCGGCGTATTCCTTGGAGGTCAGACGGTCGATCGGCATGTCGGGGTTGAACTTCGGGTCTCCGAGGTGGAGTGCCCGATCCGCGTACGAGCGCCGCATCGATTCGGTGAGCAGGTGCAGGTAGAGCGCCGAGTTGTGTCCGATCTCCGCGAGGTCGTATCCCTCGAGGATATTGAGCATCTCCACGAGTCCCGTACCGCCCGAACTCGGCGGCGGCATCGAATAGACGTCGTAGCCCCGGTACGTGCCGTGGATCGGAGTCAACTCGTCCGCCTCGTAGCGGGCCAAGTCCTCCTCCGTGATCAGGCCGCCGTGCTCGGCCATGAAATCGGCGAGCAGCTTCGCGGTCTCCCCGCGGTAGAAGCCGTCGTGCCCGTCGCTCTGGATGCGGCGCAGCGTCTCGGCGAGGTCCGGCTGCCGGAAGGTCTCGCCCGGCTCGTACATGCGGACGCCGTCCTTGAGGAAGGCCGCGCGGGTCGCGTCATAGAGCGGCCCCGCCCGGCCGGGCAGGGAGCGGAGCCAGTTCTGCATCGCCCACGTGGAGGGCATGCCGTCCTCGGCCAGCCGAATCGCCGGCTCGACGAGATCCGCCCAGCGAAGCCGGCCCAGGCGCTGGTGCGCCTTCCACATCCCGGCCACGGTGCCCGGCACGCCGATGGCGAGCAGGCCGATGTGGTTCGAGTTGTCCCGGACTTCGCCATCCGGGCCCAGGTACATGCGCTCCGTCGCCGCGAGCGCCGCCTTCTCGCGGAAATTGAACGTCGTCACTTCCCCGTCCGCCCCGTGATAGACGAGGAACCCGCCGCCCCCCACGTTGCCGGCCGAGGGCAGCGTCACGGCCAGGGCAAAGGCCGTGGCGACGGCGGCATCGACCGCATTCCCGCCCTTGTCGAGGATCTCCTGGCCCGCTTCCGAGCCGAGGTAGTGACTGCTCACGACCATGCCCCCCCGCGACGGTGCCGCCATGCGACCGGACTGGGCGGCGAGCGGCGCGAGGACGACCATGCTGGCGGACACGCACACGGCAAGGATTCGGGCGGCGAACGCGAACGCGTGCTTCCGGTGCATTAGCGCATGCTTCCTGGGCATTGAAGGGCCTCCTCCAGGGGTTTCACTGGGGATGTCGCGCAGTCGCGCGCAATGTCGGCGGAATGCGCGCGGCCGGAAAGGGAGGGCCGTCAATTCGCCGGCGGCACGAGCGCCACGGCGCGCAGGGGACCTCCCGATCCGCCCGAGATCTTCATCGGCAGGGCGATGACGGTCGCGCCGCGGGCCGGCAGACGGTCGAGGTTCGTGAGATTCTCGAGACCGGGCGCGTTCGCCGCGGCGACGATTTGATGAACGATGAAGTCGGTGGACGCCCCGTAGTCGATGGAAGCCACGTCGGCTCCGAGGGCGGCGGCCTCGCGCTCCTCGACGAGGAGGCGCGCGGCGGCCTCGCCGTAGCTCGGGAAGTGGAGCTGCGACGCATCCCCGGGCGTGTCGTCCCCGAGGTAGGAGAGGGCGTCGGGCCAGCGCGCGCTCCACCCCGTGCGAAGGAGGACGATGCTCCCGGGCTCGATCGGACCGTGCTCCGCCTCGTGCGCCTCCACATCGGCAACGGTCAGCCGGTAGTCGACGTCCGCGGCCGCCTGGGCGGTCACATCGATCACCGCCGCCGGGCCGATGAGGCGCCGGAGCGGAATCGACGCGACGTCGGGCCCTCCCTCAAGGAAATGGATAGGGGCATCGATGTGGGTGCCACCGTGTTCGGCCGTGGATAGGGCATAGGCGGAGTAGAAGTAGCCGCCCTCGGTCTCGCCGAAGGCCAGTTCCCGCAGCGCGAACCCCGCGGTGTCCGTCGGCCAGTAGACCGTCTCGTCGCTGAAGGCGTGGCTGAGGTCGACGAGGTCGTAGCCCGCCAGGTCGAGCGGTCCCCGAGCTTCGACGCCCGCGTCCTCCGAGGCAGCCGGCGTGTCGCCGGGCGTCTCCACCCAGACCGAACAGGCCGCCGCCGCGGACGCGACGAGGGTGGCTGCGGCCGCGCGCGAAAGCTCCGAAATCGCCATGCTGATCCTCCCTTCCCTCCTGAGCACCGGGCGTCGTCCGGTGGTCCGCACGGGGTGTCGCCCGGGCCCTGAAAGTGGCGACTCGCGGTTGGCGAAGCGAGATTCGCCCATGCGCAAGATCACTCGGGGCCTCCTCGTCGTATTCCTCGCCTCCCTCGGGTATGGGGCCCTGCCGATCTTCGCCAAGCTCGCACTCGCGGCGGGCGTCGAGGTGCTGCCGCTGCTCGCCTGGCGCTTCCTGCTCGGGAGCGGGTTGCTGTGGATCTTCGTGGTCGCCACCGGGCGGCCCCGGCCCCCGCGCGGACGACGGACCGGCCTCGTCCTGCTCGGTCTGCTGTACGCAGTCAACTCGGTGTGTTACATGCTGGGGCTCGATCGCCTGCCGGCTTCGGTCGCGACGCTCGTCCTGTTCACCTATCCGGCGATGACCGTGCTCCTGGCGCGGTTCTGGGTCGGCGAACGCTTCACTCCGCGCCGCATCGCCGCGCTCGCGCTCACGACCGCCGGGTGCGCGCTGACCATCGGCACCGGATTCGGAGGGGGCGATCCGCTTGGCGCGGGACTCGTCATGCTCGCGGTCGTGTTCCTCGCGTGGTGGATCGTACGGAGCCACGGCGTCTTCGCCGGGCTGCCGCCCATCTCCGCGACGGCCGTGGCGCTGACGTCCACCGCCATCGCGATCTCGGCCGCCGGGCTGGCGACGGGGGGCATCGGCGTACCGCTCGCGCCCGCCCCGCTGCTCCTTCTGGCCGCGATCGGCCTCTTCTCGACCGCCGTCCCCATCACGGCCTTCCTCATCGGGATCCAGTGGATCGGCCCGGGCCGGGCGGCGACCGCCGCCACCATGGAGCCTGCCGTGACACTCGCGCTCGCCGCCGCCGTCCTCGGCGACCGCCTCTCGGCCGGACAGTGGCTCGGCGCCGCGTTCATCCTCGCCGGCGTCCTCTCGCTCCGGCTCGAGCCTCGATCGGACCTCGGCGATGGCCACCCCTGATGCACGCACAACCAGCGGCACTCCAACCATTCGGACACAGGGCGCGTCCCAAGATCGAAACGGTAACGCGGACCAGGACGTGATCGAACCGAACGGCAAATCGCGGGAGCACGGGCTGGACGCGCGGACGGAGGGGCAGCTCTCCGCCGGCGTCGAGGCCGACGTGCGGGCGGCGAGGTTCGGGGACACCGAGGCGTTCGAACGCCTCTACCGCGCCCACGTGTCGCGGGTGTACGGGCTCGCGTGCCGAATGGCCGGGAGCGAACGGGCGGACGAACTCACGCAGGATGTTTTTGTGCGGGCGTGGGAGAAGCTCGGGACGTTCCGCGGCGAGGCGGCCTTCAGTTCGTGGCTGTACCGATTGGCGGTGAACCTCATGTGCAGCCGGCTGCGAGCGCTGAAGCTGCAACGGGAACGGGAGATGGCGAACGAGATTCCGCTGGCTGTGGCCCGGGCGCGGCACGACAGCATCGAGATCCGCCTCGACTTCGAGGTCGCGCTCGAACGGCTCCCGGATGGCGCGCGCGAGGTCTTCGTCCTGCACGATGTCGAGGGCTACAAGCACCGCGAGATCGCAGAACAGTTGGACATCACGGCCGGCACGTCCAAGTCCCAGCTGCACCGGGCGCGGATGATTCTGAGACGGCACCTGGAAAGGTAGTTGAGACGATGACAGATCGAGAACGGCGGAAGGATCGCTTTCGGGACCGTCTCTCGGAGTACCTCGACGGCGGCCTCGGCGTCGAGGAGGAGGTCCTGATCGAGCGGCACTTGGAGCGTTGCGAGGACTCCGCCCGGACGCTCGCGGAACTCGAGGCCGTGGTGGACCGGGCCGCGAGCCTCGGGCCGCGCGAACCGGCCGAGGACCTCTGGCCCGGCATCGCGGCGCGGATCGGCGCCCGGCCCGCCGGGCTCGCGGAGGTGCCGCCCGACACGGTGGAGGCGCCAAGCCGGCGCAGGCCGCCCGCCCGCCTCATCGCGCGTTTCGCGCCGCAGCTCGCGGCCGGCATCGCGCTGGTGTGGCTGTCCGCGGCCCTCGTGTGGACAGCCGTGGCGCGGGACGACGTCCAAGCGAACGCGGGCGCGGCGGACACCTCCCCGGGACTCGGCGCCCCGTCGCTCCTGCCCCCGACCGTGCAAAACGCCTCGACGCTTCAGGACGGAGGTTCGAGCGCCGAGGAGTACGCCCGTCTGATCGCCGAGCTTGAGCGCGTGCTGTTCGACGCGGAGCGGCCGCTGCCGCCGGAGACCGTGGCGCGCATCCGCCGCGCGCTCGTGACAATCGACCGGGCGATCGAGGACGCCCGCGCGGCGCTGCTCGAACTGCCCGATGACCCCTACATCCAGCAACACATGGAGAACACGATGCGACGCAAGTCGGAGTTCCTTGCTGAGGCCGTGCAGCTGGCGGCGACAGACTGATGGCCCCGGTGACGGTTGTCTTGGCGGCTCTCCTCGCGACGAGTCCGGGCGCGCGCGATACGACGTTCGCGGTGCCCGAGGGCGCGCGCATCGAGATCGAACACCGCGAGGGAGATATCCGGGTGATGGGCGCGAGCGGCCGCGAGGCGCGGGTCGTGCTCGACGACGATGACGGCAGGATTCGCGTGCAGTCTTCGGGCGGTACGATTCGGCTTGGTACGAGCCCGAGCGGCGACGGCGCGGACTTCCTCATCTACCTGCCGGAGGATGTCGACGTAAGCGTGGTCGGACACGAAGGCGATGTCACGGTAGCCGGCGTCGTCCGGGGCGCGGTGGCCGTGCGGACGGCGGACGGAGACGTGGAAATCGACGGCGCCGCCGGCGTCAGCGTCGCCACGCTGGACGGTTCCGTGACGGTATCGAACGCCGGATCCGCTACGGTCAGCGTGACGGACGGCGACGTGTGGCTCGATCGGGTCGCGGGAAGCATGAGCGTCAGCGGCATCGACGCGGACATCGTCGTGACGAACGCCGACACACGAGCCATTTCCGCCGCCACGGTGGATGGCGACGTCTGGTTCGATGGCGCCCTTCACGGCGACGGCAGCTACTCGCTCAGCACCCACGACGGCGACGTGACATTCGCCGTCCCGGAGAACGCCGGCGCCCACGTCTCCGTGTCCACGTTCGACGGAGAACTCGTCCCCTCGTTCCCCATCCAGTTCCGCGGAGGCAGCGTGCGGGGCGGAGAGTTCACGGTCGGCGACGGATCGGCCGCCGTGACGCTGAAGTCGTTCGACGGAGACATCCTCCTCATTCGGCCGGGGGAGCGCACCCCCGACCTCGACAGTTAGTGCACGACACTGGAACCCACGAAACCGGGAGCAGCATGATGCGAAATACAGCGCGACCACTCGCCGCGGCGGCGGCATGGCTGGTGTGCCTGGGGGCGGCGGACGCACGCGCCCAGGATTTTGAATGGCAAGGGGCCGTGGATCGCGGGGACGCGGTCACGATCCGGGGCGTGAACGGCTCCATCGCGGCGAGCGCGGTGAGCGGCGGCGAGGTGCGGGTCCGGGCCACGAAGGAATGGGATGACGACGATCCCGATTCCGTCCGCATCGAGGTGGTGGAGGACTCGCGGGGCGTCCTGATCTGTGCCGTTTACCCGTCGAGGCGCGGGCGCGACCCGAACCGCTGCGGCCGGGGCGATGACTACGAGATGAGCGTCCGCAACAACGACGTGAAGGTACACTTCACGGTCGAGGTTCCGGCCGGCGTCGAACTGGAGGCTCGGACCGTGAACGGTGGGATCGAGGCGCGCGGGATCCCCGACGAAGTGGAAGCACAAACCGTCAACGGGTCCATCGAAGTACTGGACGGTGGGGCGGTGTCCGCGGTCACCGTCAACGGATCCATCGAGGCGAGGCTGGCGAGTCAGCCGTCCGAGGATCTCAGTTTTCGCACGGTGAACGGGGCGATCCGGCTGGTCCTGCCCGACGGGACCGACGCGGACGTTGAAATCCAGACGGTGAACGGTTCGATCGACACCGAGTTCCCGCTCACGATCCGCGGCCACTGGGGTCCCAAATCCGCGTCCGGGGAGATCGGCGCCGGCGGGCCGGACATCGAGGTGCGCACGGTCAACGGCGGCATCGCCCTCGTCCGCCGCGGCTGACGCTCCGGGCGGGCGCCCGAAGCGCCACCGGGTTCCGGATCAGCCGAGCGTCGAGGCGAACGTCGGGGCGCGGCGCTCGTTCGTGGCCTGCTCGTAGGCGTAGGCGATCCGCAGCAGCGTGGGCTCCGTCCAGGCGGGTCCGAAGAACGAGACCCCCGCCGGGAGTCCACGCACAAACCCCATCGGCACCGTGATGTCCGGGTAGCCGGCGATCGCGGCGGGGGCGGCGGACGATCCGCCGTCGAGCCGGTCCCCTTTGATGTGGTCGGTCGGCCACGGAAGGTCACGCGTGGGCGCGACGATCGCATCCAGGTCGTGCTCCCGCGCCAGCCGGTCGATCCCGTCCTCCCGGTTCGCGCGCTGAATCGTGGCGACGGCGTTCAGGTATTCGGGGTCCGTGAGCGGCCCGCGCGCCTGCGAGGCGATCAGGCGCTCCTGGCCAAAGTGCGGCATCTCCCGGTCGGCGTTGCGCTCGTTGAACTCGATGACCTCGGCCAGGCTCTTCACCGGGGCGTCCGGACCCAGCCCGGCGAGGTAGGCGTTGAGGTCGGCCTTGAATTCGTACTCCAGCAACACGAGCGACAGCGGATCGTTCCAGGCCGCCGCGTCCATGTTGGCGGGATCGATGATGACCGCGCCCTCCGCCCGCATCGCCTCGATCGCCTCGTCGAACAGCGCCAGCACGCGCGGGTCGAAGCCGGGGAAGCTGCGCACGACGCCGATGCGGGCGCCCTCAAGCCCGGCCGGGTCGAGGAACTCCGTGTAGTCGGTGTGCCCCCGGCCTTCGCTCGCGGTGGTGGCGGCATCGCGCGGGTCGACGCCAATGCATGCGCCGAGCAGGATGGCGGCGTCGCGGACCGTCCGGCACATGGGTCCCGCCGTGTCCTGTGAGTGGGAGATGGGGATGACGCCGGCCCGGCTCCACAGTCCGACCGTCGGTTTGATGCCCACGATGCCGTTGCTGGAGGAGGGACACATGATGGAGCCGCCCGTCTCCGTCCCCACCGTAAGCGCGCACAGGTTCGCCGATGCCGCGACGCCGGAGCCGGAACTCGAGCCGCACGGGTTCCGGTCGAGCGCGTAGGGGTTCCGGCACTGGCCGCCGCGCGCGCTCCAGCCGGAGGTCGCGCGCACGCCCCGGAAGTACGCCCACTCGCTGAGGTTCGCCTTGGCAAGGATGACGGCCCCCGCCTCGCGCAGCCGGGCGGCCACGAACGAGTCCTGCGGCGGGATCGAGCCCTCCAGCGCCAGCGAACCCGCCGTCGTCGTCATGCGGTCGTGCGTGTCGATGTTGTCCTTGAGCGCGACCGGAATCCCGTGCAGCGGCCCGCGCACGGTCCCCGCCGCGCGCTCGGCGTCCAGTTCGTCGGCGATGGCGAGCGCGTCCGGGTTCGTCTCGATGATCGAGCGCAGTTCCAGGCCCTGCCCGTCCAGCGCCTCGATGCGTTCGAGGTACAGTTCCGCGATCGAGCGGGCCGTGCGCTCGCCCGACGCCATGCTCGCCTGGAGTTCGTCGACCGTCACCTCGTCTAGGTCGAAGGGCGGCACCGCCGTCGCGCCGCCCGTGTCACCGGCGCCGGGACCGTCGGACCCGTCTTCCGGCGCGCACCCGGAGGCCGCGGCCATGGCGCCGAGTCCCCCGGCGACGCTGGCCCCGATGAAGCCTCGTCGATCGATCATGGCGATCCCCTTCCCGTCAGCGGCTGGTCAGAAAGACGTTCCCGCAGACTGTTCAGGCTGTAATCGTAAATCGTTGTGGTATATGTATTTTACGGACATGGTGATGGAATTTTCCCACCATTATTTCCGCCGGGAAGAACTGGATTCCGTTGGCCCTTGTTGGTGGCAACGGGATACGAGACCGGTTTGCCGTACCAAGCCGCTCTCAGGGCCGCCAGCCTCCGGGGTCCGGTATACCGCGGCTGAACAGCACTTCCAAGCCGGGTTCCGGCGACAGCGCGGCGACCGCATCTGCCAAGTTTGCGGTGCCCGGCGGCTTTCCGAAGGATACCGCGCACCTGTCTCGTCCGCGGGGCGTGCAGGATCGCGGTTGGGAGATCGCTCTCCCCGTCGAGCGTAACCGATCCGCCCGGACCGGTGAGTGTGATGCTCGCCAGTTGGCCCTCCCACCCGGGCTCGACGGGGAGTACGAACGCGAAGCTCGAACTCCCGTCCCCATCGGCCACCGCGGTCATATCGAAGCGCAGGCGGAATAGTTCGTTGCCATCGCCTATGTCCCCGACGAGCTGGTATTCGCCGCCGCCTCGCGGTAGAGCCGGAGGCGCATCGACCGAGGTCTGACCCCGTGCCGGTGCCAGAGCAGAGGCGGACCGGACGACCACCGCCTCCAGAGATGGCCGGAGCGTGGTGGCGGAGAGCTTCGTCTTCGTGGTTGAGCCCCCCTCCCTGAGTTCCCATCGCCGGACCTTGGAACACAAGAGCCCCCGATAGCAATCCGGATTCTCTTTTGCGGCGTGCTTCACTCCGGAGCGCCGATGCACGTCTCGTCCACCTCCCCCGCCCCGTCGAACGCCTGGGGCACCGCGTTCGCGAAGGCCTCGCGGATTCTCCGCTGCATGAGCCAGGCGGTCTTCTGCGTGACGCCGATGCCCCGGTGGAGTTGCACGGAGGAAATGCCCTTCGGTCTCATGGCGTCCAGACAGATCGCGAAGACCCACTTCCTCGGGGAGAGCGGAGAGCCTTCCATGAAGGTGCCTGTCTTCACCGAGAAGTAGCCGCGGCAGTCCCGGCAGCGGTACGGCATCCTGGCGTGCGAGGCCGCGTGGGTGTTCACGCTGCCGCAGCGCGGACACCGGCGTTCGCCCTTGGGCCAGATGATGGTCTCGAACCAGTCCCGGGCGGCGTTCTCCGTGGGGAACTTCTCGGCCAGATCGAGGAGGGATACCTCACGATACGCGCCGGGGCCGGTCATGATGGCCTCCGAAGCAGTGCGCCGGTTCCGGATGGGCCCGCGTTCGGGGATGCCGCCCCCTCTTTCTGCCTGTCTTGCACTACCCGAACCAATGCTTGGCGGCGGCTCCGGCGGACGCTGGTGCCCTGGGCGTCCAACCCGCGTGGCGGAGACCCGACCTCTCCGGGCCGACCAAGTCCCCTCGGGTTCACACGTGCGCCGTCACCTCGAACGACGCGGCGAAGTACTGCGATCCGCCCCTCGATGTCTGCCTCCCTGAACCGCCGCTCCCGCGCGCAGCCCCTAATGAAACTACAAAGGGAACTACATACCTGGGTTGAAGCAAAGGGGACCGCAAGGCATGCACGGAGAACAAAGAGAACTGGCTCGGCCGACCGCACCGAAACGTCGGTGCCGGCTGGTCGCTGACCGGCGCGGGAGAGGCCCGCATCCTTTTCATCTAGTGGGGCGAGATGCCCTGGGAGGGGTTGAATGAAGAAGGCTACGAAGAAAGGCTTGCTGGCAACAGGATTTGCAGCTGTTGCCATCGGGGCCTGCGGCGACACCGTGGAGGTGGTGACGCCGCCGTTCCCGGACATTCCGCCGATCACCATTCCACCGCCGGTAATTCCGCCGCCGCCTCCGCCACCGCCGCCTCCTCCGCCGCCGCCTCCGGTGGCGAACCGGGCGCCCGTGGCAGTCGGTACGATTCCGGCGCACAGCGTCGACGTGGGTGGCACGGCCACCGTGCCCGTCGCGGGCTACTTCAGCGACGCCGATGGCGACGCGCTGACGTACACCGGTACTTCGTCCAACCCCGCCGCCGCGACGGTCAGCCTTGATGGCGCGACCGCGACCGTGACGGGTGTGGCGCGCGGAAGCGCGGTCGTCACTATCACAGCGGCCGACCCTGCGGGCCTCCAGGCCAACCAGGGCTTCAATGTCACGGTGGGCCAGAGCGGGATCAAACAGGCCACGGTCGCGATCTTCGGCCTGAGGCAGGTCGAGGACCGGTCGAAGTCGATCGACCCGACCAACGTGGCGGGCAACATCTCGGTCATCCTCGACGTGCAGCCGAACGACGAGACGGTGACGGGGATCGCGCTCACGCTGGGCGAGGAGACGATCCAGTGCCGGGGCTCGTCGGCCGACGCGTCGGACCCGATGGCGGGTCTTGCGGAGTCGGGCGGACAGATCGAGGTGGACTGCTTCCTGGACACGGACGCCGTCAACGGCGAGTGCGTGGGGATGCAGCTCGATCCCAAGTACGCCAACGGCGACTATGCTCTGGGCGCGTTCCTGACGACGGACGAGGGCGCGACGCGCAGCGTGGTGGCGACGCAGCCGATCACGCTGAAGAACAGCGGGTTCGTGATGATCGCCCACGATGCGGGTGCGAATTCCGTGGTGTCGAACACGACCAAGGGTCTGATGTTCTACGGCGGGCCTCCGGGCGAGGACGACGAAAACCGGAACAGCTTCCACGCCTGCCCGGTGTCCTACATGGGCACGACGGTCGGCTCGCTGGCGCTCGGCAGCATCCACACGAACACGGCGCGTCCGGATCCGGTGGCAACGGATCCACAGCCCGCTTACGGCGAAGGTCTGCTGAGCTTCAGGCGGTCTCGCTCCGGGTCGCACGCTCCGACTGACGACGAGGCGCCGTTCACATGGCCGATCAGCACGGCTTCCTGGACGGGGAACAGCGCCGTGGAGAACACGCCGGGCGAGAACGAGTTCTGGATCGAGAACCGGGGTCTCATCAAGAACGCCGACGGGCTTGACGTGAGCGCCGAGTTCCGCAAGGACGGCAATGCGGCGAATACGCACAAGGAAGGTCCGTTCCAGTTCGACTTCAACGCGCCGCGCTTGAACGACGACGACGGCGAATCGGAAGTCGCGATCAGCTACGTCTCGGCGGGGCGTCGTATCACCCGGGCCATCGTCGCGGGCGAGTTCTTCTCCCCCGGCTCGAGTTCGTCTCCCGCGCGCCTGGTCGTATCGGACGTCGCGGAGGCCGGCGTGGGCGGTGTGAACGAGGTTATCGCGGTCGGCGACTGCACGATCTCGGCCAACACCGACTCCCGGTCGAGCACCGACTTCGTGGCCGGTGACGGGATGGACGACATACGGAACATCGCTGAGCTGCCCGAGGACGACGGGGTGGCCAATCCCGGCGACGAGGGCGGACTCGACTGCTACACCGCCGAGTTGCAGGAGCTGACGGACGCGATCGGTAACTCGAGGTGGCTCGGGAACGTCCGGATCCAGTCGGCCGCGGCGTTCGGCGTCGATAAGACGTCACCGGTGGTCACCGACGTCGAACCGGAAGGGACTATCGTGTTCAATCCCGCTACAACCACTGACGGGACTCAGCGGGTCTACTTCGACGCCAACGATCCGGACCTGGCGACGGGCGATGAGTCCAGCGGGTGCTGCCTCGTCACGCCCCAGCGGTACTACAGCGGAGGGTACCGATCGACCAACGCGCGCTGGGCACTTGCCGGCAGGATCGGTGACGATACGTACGTCGGTAACGTCGCGGGTCTGACCGACGACGGGGCCTATCGCCTGCGCGCGATCGTGTGGGACCGCAGCGAGCCGGGCAACTACGAGCTCGTGTACTACAATTTCACCAAGGACACGAAGGCGCCGACGTTCAGCTTGGGCGCGAGCCCCGGTGGCGCCATCAACGCGGGCTCTTCCTCGTCCATCACGGTGGTGGTGAGCGGCACGATCAAGGACGCGAACCCGGTCGAGGAAGCCCTGCTGACCGTGATGATGCAAGGGACGGGCGACGGCAGCTCGAACGACATCTGCGGCGGTGACGACACGACCGATACCGAGCTGCCGCGGTCGCGGGCTCGCAAGTACGACCTGGAGAACGACACCAAGACGATCGAGTTCAGCCAGTCGGTCACGATCGGGCGGGCGCCGGGCGGCGGCATGGAGAACCTCTGCTTCAACCTCAAGCTGACGGACTCGGCCGTCGACCATGAGGGCGACGACAACGGCAACGAGTCGATGTACTCGGCCGGCAACTTCTCGGTGAACTGGGGCCTCGGAGTCAACGTGACCGAGGATAAGTTGTCCGTACCGGAAGGCGGCGAAGCCACCTATGGGGTGAGCCTGCAGTCCGCGCCGGTCGGAGACGTCACTGTGACGCCGCGCACGAGCAACTCGCACGTAACGTTTACTCCTGCGACCCTCACGTTCACCACCACCGACTTCGGGACTGCCCAGACGGTCACGGTGTCGGCCGTCGAGGATACTGATGCGGTGAACGAGGCGACGACGATCTCCCACAGCGCCTCGGGCGGGGGCTACAGCAACGTGAGCATAGCCTCGGTCGCGGTGACTCAAGCGGACAACGACGCCACGCTGGCGGTGGATGTGGACTCGATCGACGAGGGCGTAATCGACACGGTGACGGTGACCGTGGAGTTGGCGACCGCAGCGACGGCCGAAACGACCGTTACGCTCACGTTGACCGACAACGTCCCCGACGATGACAACAACGAGGATCCGGTGATCGCCAAAGTCGGCCCGGGCGAGAACCCGACCGCCACCGATCGGACCATCACGATCGCGTCCGGCGCAAAGAAGGGAACGATCGAGCTCGAGATCGAGGTTGGCGAACTCGACGGGACACGGGATCGTAGGATCACGGTGACGGGCACGTTCACTCACATCAGCGGTACCAACGTCACCGACCCGGACGAGGTGCGCATCACGCTCGTCAACGACGATTCATGATGGCGCTCCGGTGAGGCTGGCGGCTTGAAGGGTTGAGCCGCGTAAGCCGAACCGAGGGCAAACGGGAGCCCCTCGCGGATTCGCGGGGGGCTCCTTTTTTCTTAGGGAAGAGTTTCCTTTCACCCGACTTGTTGGGCCGTCGGGTCTGTCGGGAGAAGAGCCGGGAGGGCTGACCGAATGAACGGAAAAACGAATCGCTACCGCACCCTGGGCTTCGCGAGCGCACTCGTTGCGGCTCTCATCGGCGGTGTCTCCTGCGGCGGAGACGGGACGACGGATCCGCCCCCGCCGCCTCCGCCACCGCCTCCGGCGCCTGTGGCTCCGGTGGCGGTCGGGTCGATCCCGGCCCAGGTCATGACCGTGGGGCAGACGGTGACGGTGGACGTGACGCCGTTCTTCCGCGATCCCGACGGGGGCGCCCTGACGTATACGGCCGCATCGTCGGCCACGGCCGTGCTCACCGTGTCGCTGACCGGCAGTAACCTGACGCTGACGGCGGTGGCGCCGGGGACGGCGACCGTGACCGTGACGGCCACCGATCCTGGCGGCCTGACGGCCACGCAGAGCGCGGGGGTGACGGTCGAGGCGGCCAACGAGGCGCCGGAGGCGGTGGGCACGATTCCCGCGCAGGCGATGACCGTGGGCCAGACGGCGACCGTGGACGTGGCGGCCTTCTTCAGCGACCCGGACGGCGACGCGCTGACGTACACGGCAGGGTCGAGCAATGAGGCGGCGGTCACGGCCGGGCTCGAGGGCAGCAGCCTGACGCTGACGGCCGTGGCCGTGGGCACGGCGACGGTGACGGTGACCGCCGCCGACCCGGACGGTCTGACGGCCTTGCAGAGCGCGGAGGTGACGGTCGAGGCGGCCAACCAGGCACCGGAGGCCGTGAGCGCGATCCCGGCGCAGACGTTGTCCGCCGGTGATACGGTGACGGTGGACGTGTCCGCCTACTTCACCGATCCGGACGGGGACGGATTGAGCTACGAGGCGGAATCGAGCGACGCGGACGCCCTCGCGGCCGGGATCGAGGGCAGCAGCCTGACGCTCGCGGCGGTGGCGCCGGGGACGGCGACGGTGACCGTGACGGCCACCGACCCGGGCGGCCTGAGCGCGACGCAGAGTGCGGAGGTGACGGTCGAGGCGGCCAACCAGGCACCGGAGCCGGTGGGCGCGATCCCGGCGCAGACGATGACAGCGGGGCAGACGGCTGAAGTGGACATATCGATTTTCTTCACCGATCCGGACGGCGATGACCTGTCGTACGGGGCGGAGTCGGGCGATGCGGGCGTGGTCTCGGTCGCCCTGTCGGGCAGCACGCTGACGCTGACGGCGGTGTCAGCCGGGACGGCGACGGTGACGGCGACGGCGACGGATCCGGGCGGTCTTTCGGCGACTCAGAGCGCCGAGGTCACGGTGGCGGCGAGCGCCGGATTCCGGGACGACTTCGATTCGGCCGCCAGCCTGGACGACTGGGAGATATTGAACGCCGACGCCTCCGTCGCGGATGGTCTCCTGCGCTTGACCAACACCACGGATGGTTTGCTCGGAATCGCGGAACGCGAGGTCGACCCGGTGCTTACGGACTGGACGATCCGGGTCAGGATGGGCCGGGCCGCGGACGATGGAACCGTGCGGATGTATTGGTTCACGGAGCACCCGCGCTATCAGGCCTTTGGCGTATCGCTTGGCCCGCAAAGTCAAGGGCACAACTACAGGTTCCTTCTCTGGGACGATGATGAGTCGGCCTGGTTTTTTCTCGGAGACCAGAGCGGTAACTCGGATGCGATTCGAGATGCGCCGGGCGAGTTCACGGACGTCACGATTGGGTGGGACGGCGATGAGTTCTTCCTGATGGCGGGAGACACCGAACTCTGGAGATTAACTCCGAACGCGACGTTTCGTGCAGCCTTTGGCAGCGTGACCGATATCTGGTTGGCGGGGAGCGGAGACAGCGGCGCCGCACAACGCTTCGATTGGTTCGAGGTCACAGGCACGGAGAGCAGCGCGGCGATGTCGAGTAGGGCGAGAGCCGCTCGCGATCTTGTGAAACAAGCCGCTGACGCGACGGAGCGTGGATTGGACCGCGCCGGCAGCAAGCAGTGAACCGGAAAGCCTCCCGCCGCGACGGAGCGGCGTCCGCTCGCGCGGCGCGGAGATGTGTACGCGGACTCCGGACCGCGGTCGTATCGATCGCCGGCGCATGGGCTGCGGCCTGCGGCGACGGGAACCAGGTTACGGAGCCGGCCCCTCAGCCGAACCGGGGACCACGGGCCGTAGGCACGATTCCCGCCATGACGGTGTCGGTCGGCGAGTCGGCCAGCGTTGACGTGTCTCCGTACTTCAGCGACCCGGACGGAGACGCCCTTTCCTACGCGGCAAGTTCGTCGAACGATGCGGCTGCGGCCGCATCGGTGTCGGGCGCTTCGGTCGTGGTCGCCGCACACGCGAGGGGCGTTGTGACGGTCACGGTGGAGGCGCGCGATCCACGTGGCCTGATCGCGCAGCAGACGTTCCAGGTGACCGTGCCGAACCGGGGGCCGGAAGCGGCGGACGAGATCCCGGTCCAGACCGTGTTCGCGGGACGGACCGCGACGGTGGATGCATCGGCCTACTTTCGCGACCCCGACGGCGACGCTCTGCGCTACACCGCCACGTCGTCGAGAACCGAGGTTGCAACGGTCGCCGTGTCGGAAGCGGAGATCGCGATCCGGGCCCTGGCCCCGGGGGTCGCGATGGTCACTGTGCGCGCGAGCGATGCGGATGGCGCGAGCGCGGAGCGGGTGTTTTCGGTGACCGTGCCGAATCGGGCCCCGGAGGGTGTGGGGACGATCTCGCCCTTGAAGCTGGCTGTGGGCGACACGGTGACCGTGAACGTGTCCGCCTACTTCACGGATCCGGACGGAGAGAGCCTTTCCTTCACGGCCGCTTCGTCGAACGCCGCCGTGGCCGGCGTCTCGGCGGCGGGAGATTCCGTCACGGTAGCGGCGGTTGCGAAGGGGCTCGTGACCGTGACGGTCACGGCGCGCGACCCGCAGGGCGAGGCGGCGCAGCAGACGTTCCGGGTCACCGTGCCCAACCGGGCGCCGGAGCGGGTCGGGACGATCCCGTCACAGACGCTGCCCGCCGGCGAGACGGCGGAGGTGGATGCCTCCCCATACTTTACCGACGCCGACGGCGACGCGCTTTCCTACTCGGCGGCCTCGTCGAACGCCGGCGTGGCCGCGGTCTCCGCGTCCGGCAGCGTCGTGACCGTGCGGGCGGTCGCGCCGGGCGACGCCACCGTGACGATCACGGCCAGCGACCCAGGAGGCCTGAGCGCCTCCTCCGCGTTCGGCGTGAGTGTGGCAAGCGTCCCCTCCGGGTTCCAGATCGAACTCGTGTTCGCGACGTCGGTGACCGCAACCCAGGAGGCAGCCTTCCGCAGGGCTGCCGAGCGCTGGATGAAGATTCTGGCGCCGACGGACCTCCCGGACATTGCGCTGAACCGAACCCTGGGCTGCGGCGGCGATCCGAAATTCGAGCGCTACGTCGAGACGATCGACGACCTGATGATCGTGGCGGCGATCGAAGAAATCGATGGTTCGCGCGGGACGCTGGCGCGAGCCGGCCCCTGCCGGGTGCGGACCGGGAGCCTGCTGCCCCTGTACGGTCGGATGACGTTCGACGTCGCCGACCTCGAGCGGCTCGAGCGCGGCGGCGAGCTGGAGGACGTGGTCCTCCACGAAATGGGGCATGTGCTGGGCATCGGAACCATCTGGCGACCGCTCGGATTGCTCCAGAACCCCGCATCCGAAGACGACGAGCCCGACACGCACTTCACGGGCCGGCGGACCATCGAGGCGTTCGACGAAGCCGGCGGCGCCAACTACACGGGCGCCAAGGTGCCCGTCGAGAACACCGGCGGCCTGGGCACCCGGAACGGCCACTGGCGGGAAGTCGTGCTCGTCACCGAACTCATGACCGGATACCTGGATCGCGGTCCCGAGCCCTTGAGTGCGATCACCGTTCAGTCCCTGGCGGACCTCGGCTACTCCGTCGATCTCGCGGCGGCTGATTCCTACCGGCTTCCCGACGCGGACGCCGCCCGCGCGGTCGAGGAGGACGAGCGGATCCCGTACGGAGACGACATCTGGAGAGGGCCCGTCGTCGTGGTCGACGATGCGGGGCGGATCGTCCGAATCATCAGACCCCACTAGGCTTTACTCGAATCGGGGAGCGCCAGCCATGACCAAGCCTGAAACCGAAGCCAACCGGCCTCCGGCTGCGACCGAACCCCCGCCGGACCCGAAGGAGTTCGACCCGGTTGCCGTGAACCCGTTCTACCGGGGACTTCGCTTCTCGGAGGTGGTCCGCATCCTCCTCACGCCCACGGACCCGGAAGTGCGCGAGCGGATCAGGCGTAGGGCACGGCGGGGTAGCGGGCCGCGCCCCGGCCGTACACCAGATCCCGATAGGTGAGGCGCTTGCCCGCCATGTGAACCACGACCTCCCGCATCCTCTCCATGGTCCCGAGCGCCCGGAGGTTGTGCTTGCCCGCCAGCTCGTCCACGTACCGCTGAAGATGCTTCCGGCTCAGCACGTGGAACGTCCCCGTGTAGGCCCGCTTGAGCAGCGCCCAGAAGCTCTCCATGCCGTTGGTGTGCGCGTCGCCCCGCACCCACTCCCCCGCCGAGTGCTTCGCCGACCCGTGCCGGTAGCTCGGCGCCAGCCGTCTGTACGTCGGGTACTCGTCGGTGTAGATCACCGAGCCCGGACCCGCGTGCGCCGTGATGATCCGCCATAGCGTTCTCGCATCCGTGCTTCCCACCACGTAGGCCGACACCCGGTTCGTGGCACGGTCCTTGAGCCCCACCACCGGGATCTTCCCCGCGAACCCGCCCTCCTGGCGAAGCCGCTTGTCCACGTGCTTGTTGTGTTCCTTCCCCCCGATGTACGCCTCGTCCACCTCCACCGGCCCCTCGAACCGCGCCGGGCGGTCCCGGACGAAGATCTGCCGGATCCGGTGCTGCATGAACCACGCCGTCTTCTGCGTCACCCCGATGTCGTGCGCGAGCTTCGTCGACGCCACCCCCTTCGGGCTGCTCATGTTCAGGTGGATCGCGTAGGCCCATTTCCTCAAGGGGAGCGGGGAGCCCGCCATCGGCGTCCCCGTCTTGACCGAGAAGTACTTCCCGCAGTCCCGGCACCGGTACGGCATCTTCGCGTGCCTGCAACGGTAGGTCCCCAGACTCCCGCACCGGGGGCAGTGCCGGTTCCCGTCCGGCCACACGATCTGCTCGAACCACCTCCGTGCCGCCGCTTCCGTCGGGAACTTCTCCGCCAACTCCAACAGGCTCAACCCTTTGACCTGCATCGATGCTCCCTCCCGATCGCTCTCTGACTCAACCCAGGTATGTAAGTCCCACTACCGGATACGACCTGTTCCGGCCCTTGGCAGAGCCGGTCCGAAGGCAAGTTCCTCGCCTTCATCCCCGCTGTCCGCGAATCTGCCGAGCGAGAGGCTCGGAAGCTCGTGCGCGAATTGCGTAAGGGGCTGGGCCGGCCGGTCTACAGGGAACTGATCGCCGCTTCGTCGCGCCCGATGGTGCTCTCCATCCTCGCGGGCGGGGAGAGCTACGGCTACCAGATGCTCAAACAGGTGAAGATCCTATCGGGCGGAAGCGTGGACTGGTCCGACGGAATGCTCTATCCGGTCCTGCACCGCTTGGAGCGGGACGGTCTCATCGCGGGCCGCTGGCAGTTGACCGATGCGGGACGGCGGCGGAAGTACTATCGGCTGACCGGACGGGGAAGGCGCCAGTTGTCGCGCGACCGGGCGAGTTGGCGGACGCTGACCACGGCACTCGAAGCGGCTTGGGGAGGAGCGCATGTTTGATCCGGAGGCGGCGTTTCGGGACTGGAGCGCGCGCGTGGAGCGCGGCGCGGGGCTGTCGGCGTGCGAGGTGGACGAATTGGAGGACCACTTGCGGGCGCACGTCGATCTGGAGTTGGAGTTGGACAACGCCCTGACCCCCGCTCGCGCGTTTGCGCTGGCCCGCCAAGGCATCGGCGAGCCGAAGACGCTTTCGAGGGAGTTCGCCAAGGCGGGCAAGCCGAGGTGGCGGCACCTGCTTCGGGCTGGCGGGGCAATGTTCGCGGCGTCCTGGGTCCTGCCCGCCATCGGTGACGCGGCCGGGCACCTTTCGGGCTGGGAGGCTTTTCGACTCGCGCTCGAATGGGGAAATCCGGGCGAAGCGCTGAGCGCGCTCGGCAGCATTCTGGTGCTCCTCGCACTGTTCGTGACCGGTCGCGTCCGTCGCGCGAAGCTCCGGTGGCTGACTTGGTGCGTGACCGGCGCGACGGCGCTGAACCTTCTCTACTGGATCCCCTCGGGCGATCTGGCGGTCGGCTACTGGGCTTGGGCGGGCTCGTTCGTTTGCGCGGCGTCCGCCCTGTGGATGCGCGCCCGCGAGCGGGCGTTCACCAAGTTGCGACAGGCTCCGGCCCGGCCAAGCTAGATGGGGGTCCAAAGGGGGGAAGCCCCCCCCTTTGCCAGACCGCCACGTTCAACGTGGCGTCGGCGGAATGGTAAGGGCCTGAATACCGGCAGGAAATCGGCTAACTACTTACAGGGCTGCATGATCTGCGTTTCCTGCCGTTTCTCTGGATCTTGCTGGACCGACCCGCAAGAGCGGGAAAACCGGACGTCAATGGCGGGACTCCCGTGCTCAAACTGCCGCTCTCAAGCGCGATCAGCCTGACCGCTCGCGATTCCCCTCCAAGAAGCGCGCCAACGCCCGTTGATTGCCGGGCGCTTGGTCCCTGCATGGAACGCAATCCATCGCTAACTTCTTCCCCATGATACCTTCTCTCCGCTCCCGCGCCTCTCGACCAAGGCTTGCCTGTCTGGAGGTCTGCTTCTCAGAGAGGGACCCCACCGATTTCCGCGCGGCTCCGACTTGGGGTATCTGCGCTCGCATGCTCGCTCTCGCCGTGGCCGGGGTCGGGACGGCCTGCGGGGACGAGCCAATGACGCCGGCCACACCGGACCCACCCGTTCCCACAACGGTCGCAGTTGCGCCTCCCTCGCTAGCGCTCCATTCAATCGGCGACAGCGTGCGAATGATAGCCACGGTGAGCGATCAGTACGGCCAAGCCATGACCAATGTCGCTGTCGCGTGGAACAGCAGCGATACATCCGTCACCACCGTGACCGAAGGGCTCGTTACCGCAGTGGGCAACGGCAGTGCGACCGTGACCGCCACGGTCGGCTCGCAGACGGCGAGTGCCGAGGCACGAGTGGAGCAGGAAGTGGCGGAGGTCAGCGTGTCGCCGCCACCGACCGTTTTGGCGGCGTTCGGGGACACAGTGCGGCTGACAGCCGAAGCGTTGGACGCTAACGGTCATATGGTGGCAGGAACCGCGTTCCTGTGGAAATCCGGCGACACGCTGGTCGCCATGGTGGACAGCGCCGGACTGGTAACGGCTGTGGGAAACGGGACTACTTCGGTTGCCGCCAATGCGGGCGAGGCGATGGGCGAGACGAAGGTAGCCGTGATGCAGTCGGCGGCCTCGGTCATCTTGACCCCGGCTGCGGATTCGATGGTGCTGGGCGACACGCTGCGCCTCTCGGCCGAGGCGTGGGACGTGAACGGCCATTCGCTAGTCGGGACGAACTTCAGTTGGTCGTCAAGCGACGGGTCCGTGGCGACCGTGGACTCGTCCGGCCTGGTACGCGGTGTCGCGGAAGGGACGGCCACGATCTCGACCGCAGTGGGCAGCGCGCACGGCACCGCGGCGATTACCGTATCGAATCCGGATCGAGCGGCGCTGGTCGCGCTCTACGAAGCGACGGACGGGCCGAACTGGGTCAACAGCCAGAACTGGCTCACCGACGCGCCCCTCGGCGACTGGTACGGCGTGTCCGCCGGTAATCGAGTTGTGCAGCTAGTCCTCAGAGGGAATGGACTCACCGGTCGGATTCCACCCGACTTGGGGAACCTCACTCAGTTGAGTTCTCTGTACCTAGACAACAACGCTCTCAGCGGCCCGATACCGGCCGATTTGGGGAGCCTCACTCATTTAGAGTTGCTGGTCATGGACGAGAACGCCCTCAGCGGCCCGATTCCGCCCGAACTCGGTGGCCTCGATGATCTAATTTGGCTAATGCTGGACGAAAACGATCTCAGCGGCCCGATCCCCTCTGGACTAGGCGACACCAGCCTGAAGATCCTACGCCTAAACAACAACAACCTCTCCGGTCCTATCCCCGTGGAGTTGGGTAAGCTCAAGGATCTTGAGGAACTCAACGTTGCCGTCAACCCCGGGCTCCGGGGAGAAATCCCGCCCGAAGTTCTGGCGTTGAACATGCATCACTTTTGGTCGTGGGCAACGAGCCTGTGTGTACCTCGCGGCGGGGATTTCGAGTCGTACATCTCAAGGGAAAACTGGATGGGCAACGCCTGCGGCGAAACGGAACCGGGCTTTCAGATCCAGTTGCTGTTCTCCCCGAAGACTCCCGACGACATCCGCGACGCGATGGAATCGCAAGCCGAATACTGGATGGAGATACTGCGTGACACGGAGGCACCCGACCTTTTTGGATTTGAAGAAACGCTGTGCTACGGGGTTCGGCCGTGGACCCTACCGGCTCCCATCATCGACGATGTCCTCGTGAAGGTCGAATATGGCGAAGGGCAAATAACCAGCGGTGGGGTCTGCGGCCTGACCGACATGTTTCAGCATCGCATCCCTTACGACGGCAATGCGGATTTCGATCCGGCGGTAACTCGTGATCCGCATTGGCTCGACATCATCGCACGCCGCCTGCTCGGGCACGCTCTCGGATTCGGGCAGGCGCTCTGGGGTCCCCGCGGCCAACTAATGGACCCGAGCACGTCGGAACAGGCACCGGACACCCACGTCGTCTCGCCGCGCGCTGAGGAAGCCTTTGATGCCGCGGGGGGTACGAGCTACACGGGGCCGAAAATACCATTGCAGCAGGACGGTTCCAATGGCCAGTGGCGGAGCAGCGTGTTCGGATCTGAAATCATGTCAGCGGCTTGGAGTCGGAGCGGCCACGTCCCGACGAGCGCGGTGACGCTACAGGCGCTTGCCGACCTCGGCTACACGGTGGACCTAAGCTACGCCAATCCCTTTGCGCTCCTGAGCGCAGCTGCCTCAGCAGCTCTCGGAGCGGACGAGTCGGGCTGGGAGGCACCGCCTGTCGTTGTGTCCTGCCGTTCAAGAGTTCAGCCTGATGCGGGTCAGGAAGGTTTGAGTACGGGTCTTTACCCCTCGCCCGTTCGAGCGTGTGCTCGCGAATTCTGAATGTCAGGTGGGACGGTGACGACGTTGGCCCTATCGATGTTCCGACCATGGACAGGGCGTCTACGGCGACGGCGGTCACGTTGCCGGACGCTTTCGGCCCGACCGGGTTTGGCCGCGTTCAGCGAACAGGAGGATATGGACGGCGAGACTGCGATGGTGAAGCGGTCGCAAACGGCCAACACGGCACGAGAACCCTCCATAGCCGCCGACGGATTGACGGCTGAGGAAGTCGCATGCAAGACCGTTACGTCGGCGATCTAGGAGATTTTGTCAAGTACGGACTACTGAGGGCGATCCGGGGCACTAAGCGCCTCGGTGTCGCTTGGTATCTGCATCCCGACGCTGGCCCTGCCGGTGACGGTAGGCACACCACCTATCTCCAACATCCCAGCGAGTGGCGGCACCTTGACGCTGACCTGTTCGACGCGCTGGAAGAACTGGTCCCCGACCGGCGATCCGTAGCGAACATTCAGCGGACGGGCATTCTCGGCGATGCTGTCTTTGCTGCCGATGTCCTCGCGGTCGCCGGCGTCAAGGTTCGCGACCGCGAGCGCTGGCGGCGCCAGTGGTTCGATCGGATTCGTCATCAACTTGTCGCTTGCGATCTCGTCTTCGCCGACCCTGACAACGGCCTCGTGCCGGACGGCCGCTTCAGGCCTACGACCAGGGGGAGCGCGAAGGGCATGTCAATTGCCGAGGCAAAGGCGCTGGCCGAAGGACGGGCCGCCGTGATCTACCACCACAACAGCCGACGCTCAGGTGGCCATCTCGAAGAGATCCGGTGGCTCAAGACACAGCTCCCCGAAGGGACAATGGCTTACTATTGGCGCCGGGTAAGCAACCGGACCTTCTTCATCATCAATGCGGACGAGGAAGTCCGTCGGCGCGTGCGTGGGTTCGTGCACCGGTGGGGTGATCGAGGAGCGTTGGTGTAGGCCTGTTGGCAATCGGGTCGCCGCCTCGGCGAGATGAAGGGGCTGCTCCGATCCTCGCGTCCTGGACGCATGAAGACGGTGCGGAGGTGTCGATTGGGGAAGTGATCGACGGCCATTCGACATGGCGTTCGAGCCATCTTGACGGAGTCCGAATTGGAGCGCCGGGGGCAGAGCCCGTTGCCGATCCAGAGGTGTGAATTCGACATCGGGGTGCTTGTGCAGGAGAATTGCGCTCGGTCGTGCGGAACGCGGGTTCCGCAAGTCGCCGGACGGCTTCGGGTTGGGCAACGACCCGCGGATCGCCGGTGCCGATCCGCCTCTCCGGGCCGTGGACGGGAGCGACCCAGCCCTTCGGTATGCCCGGTGCGGCATAGGGGCGGTTCGGCATGTGCACGCCCATGCCGCCCGCCCCGCCGGGTCGCTCCCATACCAACGATCCCTCCGGGAAGGGGTTGAGCGCCGCTCGGTGACGGCAGAGCGCCTGCTCACCGACCGGCTGGCCATCGAGCGCTCGGGCACCTCCGGGCGAGGCCGGGAACGCGCGGCAGTCGCCTGACGATGGTCCGCACCATCGGGCTCCCGAGGGCGAACGATGTTCGAGCGGTCCCACTCTCGGGCGCGGATGTCGTGCTGGGGGTCCGGGGGATAGCTCCCCCGGCCAGAGTTTTTGTGAAACAAAAGCACATCTGGCTCCTCCGAAACCCCGCAAACGCGGGACCGCTACGACACCGCCGCGTCGAGCCCCCTGAGCGGCGACTGCGACCGCCCGCGAGCTGCGGCCGTGCCCCGCCACGAGACCGGGACCCGAGTGGCGGAGAAGCCTCCTCTCCGCGATACTTCGTTCGCGCAGATCGTGCAGTCCATCGAGAGAGGAATCGAACGATGGCACGCACGAAACGAAGTCGGCGCTCTTACGGCGCCGGCGAATGGGGCCGCAACCGGGTCAGGGTGTTTCCCGACCCGAAGACCGGCCTGTACCAGATGGAGTGGCGCGAAAGCGGGCGCAGGCTCACCCGGTCGCTTGGACACCGGGATTGGGTGAAGGCCAAGAAGCAGGCCGACGAGGCCGCCGCGGGCTTTGCGGTCCACGAGCCCAACGGCAAGGCGGAAGCCGAGCCCGAGCCGCTCACGCTGGGCTCGCTTTTTGAAATCTACGGAGAGGAGGTCACCCCGACGAAGGGGAAGCGGACCCGCGAGCGCGACGGGGTCGCGACGCGGATGTTCCTCGACTTCTTCGGACGGGACCGCGACCCCGCCACCTTCTCACAGCGCGATTGGGACCGCTTCATCCAAGCGCGCCGCGCGGGCAGGGCCGGACGTTCGGGTAGGCCCGTGGGCAACCGGACGATCGAGTGGGACCTGACGTTCCTGATGGCGGTCCTCAACTGGGCCGAGAGGTCCAAGGACGAGCGGGGCCGCCCGCTGCTCGACAGGAACCCGCTGAAGGGCTTGAGGAAGCCCAGGGAGAAGAACCCCGCCCGGGTCGTTCTCACCGAGGACGAGTACCGGGCGCTCCTGAAGGTGTCGTGGCAGGTCGGGTGGCGATTCCACGTCGCCCTCGTGCTCGCGCACGAAACCGGACACCGGATCGGTGCCATCCGCCAGCTTCGGTGGACCGACATCGACTTCGAGGGCCGGGAGGTGCGGTGGCGGGCGGAACACGAGAAGACGGGCCACGAGCACGTCACTCCGCTGACCGACGAGGCTCTCGCCGCCTTGGGGGAGGCGCGGCGGAGGGGCGACGGGACCGGGAATGCCCCGGTGCTGCCCTCGTCGAGGGACGCCACGCGGTGCGTACACCGCGTCTCCGCCTTTCAGTGGTGGAGGAAGGCCCAGACCCTCGCGGGACTGGAGCCGAAGCCGCGGCGGGGCTGGCACTCGCTGAGGCGCAAGTTCGCCAGCGACCTGATGGACCTGCCGCTCAAGGTGCTTTGTGAGCTTGGCGGCTGGCGGGATGCCCAGACGGTGCTCAGGTGCTACCAGAGACCGGACGCCGGACAACTCAGGACGGCACTGGAAGGCCGTCCGCGGGTTCGGGGCTGATCCCGCACTCGGCGGGAATCATTCGGCGGGAATTCGGCCTCTAAATCCGCCAAGTTCATCGACCGCAAGTAGTTGCAAATCCGACTATTCTTGCGGCGTCGGCTGGCTGACAGCCACCAAAAGGTCGTCGGCCAGCCCTCGCGGCCGCCGCCGAAACGCCGCTCCGGGCATCGCCCGGAACAGCCTCGACGGGGCCGTCGAGAACATTCCCCCCGGCCTCGTAGTCGTCGGCGTCGCGGACGACGATGGCGAAGCGATCATCGATGCGAATCTGCAATGGCTGGGACGGTCCTGCGGGTGAAGTAAACGGTTGACAAGGCTCCAGCGATGGAACCATCGAAGAACGTGCTATGGTGCTTGCCCGCGCCTAGGAGCTATGGTCGTTTTCGAATTTAAGGGGTGCGCGGTCGCGCATATCCGAGGCATCAAGCCGAGCAGCAGCCCAGCCATCGAAAGTCCCGTTGATCACGGTTTTCTTGGACACCCCGAGTCGGACAGGCTGCATCCGACGTGCGGGCCGAGGCCGAAGCAGCGGCGAAAGATCGGAGCTGGGCCTGCCACCGGACCATGGAATGCTTGCTCGGAGTTTGTACCTGCGGCCTCCAGACTCCTCGTACTTCATGAACGAAGAACTAAGGACAGCATACCCATGACCGAACGCGGCGAATCCACGAGTTCCATCGAGGAATACCTGCAGCATATGTGCGACGATGCAGGAGCAGGCCTCGAGGAGATCACCGACCGAGACATCGGTGAGGGAGTTCTGGAACCGGATTTCCGGTCTCAGTTGATCGCGATCCGCATCGTCCTTGAGCGCAATCGTGACGCCGAAGAGAAGCTCACGACGGAGATCAGAAAGATCGAGGCCGATATCCGGGAACGCGGTGGCGACTCGTGGATGGTGGATCACTGGGTCGACACGCTGCACAGCTCCACGTTTCTAGATGCCGCGCACAGCATGGCCGCTGTCGGTCTGATAGCTCCACTCATGGAGTCCCTGTTCGGCCGAATCGTCCGGTACTTCAAGAACGAGAAGACGTGGAAGGACGGCCGACGCAAACACCGGGGCGTCGTTAACGCGTTCCTGCAGATCGCCAAAGACATCGACTTGAGGGGGCACCTGCCCGACGACTTGGAAACGACCGCGAGGGCTCTCTTTGAGTATCGGAACAAGATGTTCCACGGCGGCCTCGAATGGCCGGAGGAGGATCGTACCAGATTCGCCAACCGAGTCGACTCCGCAGGCTGGGGGGACTGTTTCTCGCTTGCTCACTCAGGTAACGAGCCTTGGTTCTTTTACATGACCCGGGATTTTGTCGAACGTTGCCTTGACACCTTCTACGAGATCATCGACGGAGTTGGAGCCCACGAGAGAATCGTACGGGATTAAGACCGTGAGAATCTAGCGTGACGGCCACCACAAGGTGCCCCTTTCCCCCTGCCCCACCGGGTTAGTCGCGGGTCCCTTCGATGGTCCCGCCGGTCGAGAACGGGCACCCGAAGCGGAAGCGTCGCAAGGGGCGCTGCGAGGCAGGTTGCTTCGCAAAAACGGGCGTCCGCTTGACGACATGGATACTCACGGCCATTACCGGGCCGGGAGCCAGCCGAAAAACGCCTCTCGGAGCGACGTGGGGTGCATCCCGATTTCCCAGGGCCTAGGTTGAGGTTCGATTCGGGAGCCGGAGGGGCGGCAGGGGAGGTGTGGGGGTTTGGTAGTGGTGTGGTGGCCCCCCGCGTCTGGCGACGCGCTGCCGCCGCCTCCTGATGTGCTTCCTGATGTCAAGATACACCGCGCTGCGGGAGGCGGTTCCTGCAACGCCGCGACGTAGCCCGCCCCATCCTCCATGAGCTGACGCCGGCGCTCGAACAGGTCGGAGCGCCTGCAGGCGGCCTCGACCGTGTTTCGAGCGGGCCGCCAGCGCAACTTCAGCCGCCTCGCAGTGGAGATCCGTCTCCTCGGCCGCCTGCGTCGAGGGCTGAAGCCCGGCCGCCGCGATCCGCAACACGCCATTGACCCGGCTTCCCGCTGGGCGCTCTCTTGAACGTGGGGTACAGCCGATGAACGAGTTCGATCAAGGCGTCATTCTGCGGGCTCACCGGTTCCGCGCCGAATCGGTCGGGTATCGGCTCGAACGCGGCCATTACATGGAAGGCGACGACGACCGCGCGGACCGTTGGTACGCGGTGTCCGCCTCCCGGAGGGTCTCGACGGCCGCCGACCGGTCGGGCCCGGGGTTCCGGTCGATCAAGGCTGCGGCGGACGAGGCCGAGCGGCTCGCCGTCCAGGAGCGCGATTCGCCTGAACGCACATGACCGACGACGCTAAGCGGGGTGCTGGTCGAGTTCGCGGACGTTTCGTCATTCGGCGTGGCCGACGTTCGGCTGCTGCTGCGGTGCGGAGCGCTGCGGGCGGGGCGAGCGATCCAGTCTCTCGTCAATGCGGGACTGGCCCGGCCGGCGGATCGAGGCGGAAGGCACCTCTACGGAATCAGCCCGCGGGGGCGGGACTTGGCTTCGACGATGAGCGGCAGTCAGTAGAGATGGAGTGGCGCCGGAAACGGGCGGTGGTGGCAAGTCCTGCGTGTCCGGCTCGCTTTGGGGGGCGCCGGACACGAAAATCGCCGTCGGCCGGACACAGCCCCGGTCGCGCAGGTCGCTGCCGCGCCTGCGGTTGCACCACGACCGGCGGAGCGCCGATGCCGATCCGCGCTCCTCGGACGTGGCTGGGAGCGACCCCCCATCTCGGCAGACCTCGATTGCCGCCTGGGGGGATGGAGCCGGACAGCCCCATCCCCACCCCCGCCTGGGGTCGCTCCCGATCAGCAGTCCCTCGCGGGAAGGCCACCGCGCGCCGCGAGGGCGGCGCTTCGGATCGTCAGCCCGGCCTCCGTTCACCCAAGCCGGAGCGGGCGGTCCATGAGCGGTCCTCAACCGGCGAGATAGGCCGCCCAGTCATCCATGAGCCGTCGCCGCCGCTCGAACAGGTCCGTGCGCCGGTATGCCGCCTCGACCTGGTTGCGGACCTTGTGCGCGAGCGCCGCCTCAGCCACCTCGCGCGGATGATCCGTCTCCTCGGCCGCCCAGTCCCGGAAGCTCGACCGGAACCCGTGCGGCACGGCCTCGACCCCGCAGGTCTTGAGCAGGTGCCAGACGGCCGTGCGCCCGAGCGGCTGCCCGCGTACGCCCGGGAACACGAGCACGTCACCCCGACCGATCCGTCCCGCCTCCCCGAGAATCTCAAGCGCGCGGCCGCTGAGGGGAACCCGGTGCTCGCGGTTCCCCTTCGTGCGCCGGGCGGGGATGGTCCATACCCCTTCGTCGAGGTCGATCTCCTTCCACACCGCCCCGCGGACCTCGTTCGAGCGCGTTGCCGTCAGCACCAGAAACTCGAAGGCCAGCTTCACGACCGGCCGTCCCTTCGACGCCTGCACCGTCCGGATCGCCGCCGCCACCTCGCCGTGCGGCAGCGCCCGAAGGTGTCGCGTGCGGTTCCCCTGCACTCCGAGGACCGGGCCGACGCGGTCGCACGGGTTGTCCGGCCTGAGGCCCATGGCCACGGCCCACTCCATGACCGCGCGCATCCTCTGGCGCAGCTTCCTCGCCAAGGCCGGCTTCTCGTGCCACAGCGGAGCCAGTATCCCGATCACGTCGGCGCTTGTCACCTCCGAGACCGGCATCTCCCCGATGCGCGGGAAGACGTGGCGCTCCAAGCTGTTCAGCCAGACCTGCCCGTGCCGGTTCGAGCGCCAGCCCGGCCGGAGCTGCTTCCAGACCCGGTGGGCCGTCTCCTCGAAGGTGGGCATCGACTCGGCCCGCCGCTTCTCGGACAGCGGATCGCCGCCATCGCGCGCCAGCTTCCGGTTCGCGAACGCCTTCTCCCGAGCTTCCTTCAAGGAAACCAGTGGGTATCCGCCGAGCCCGAGTTCGGCGCGGCGGCCCCGGATC
The DNA here is from genome assembly GCA_965207805.1 of Gemmatimonadota bacterium. Taxonomy (GTDB): domain Bacteria; phylum Gemmatimonadota; class Gemmatimonadetes; order Palauibacterales; family Palauibacteraceae; genus Palauibacter. Next base: position 1,653,620 of record OZ242312.1, on the reverse strand, counting down.
GTGAGGCGCTGGATCCAGCCCCGGCTCCCGGAGGGGCGGACATCGAGGTACAGGCCGTTACCGTCGCAGTACCGTCCGGCCTCGCGCACGTTGCGGACGAAGGCCGAGGAGAGCGCGTTGTGGGGATGCCGGCGGCGCGGCTTGCGTTTCGGTGGTCGTCGGGGGAGCGTCATACCCACCATTATACCGGCCACACTGTGGGAGATGCAAGGGGATGAGGCTGGTCGATCCGGGATGTCAAACGGCGCTTAGATCGCGGGATAACCCAATGAAAACGTGTCGTTTATGGACGGCGTGGGACTTGGCTGCACGAGGGAAGCGTTCTCTAGAATACAGCCCCGCGGGAACGTCCCAGGCATTCCGCGCCGGTCCCGGGCGCCCGTCAGAACGCGTCGTCCGTGATGATGAGCATACCGAGGCCGCGCAGCGTTTCGTTGAGCGCCGCGACGTCGGTCCGCACCAGCTCTTCGAGTTCGGCCAGGTGCGCCTCGAGCGCCTCGTGGAGGATGACCTTCACCTCCATCTCCTGGTCCGTGGGCCGGAAGTCCGCGATGGAGAGCGCGCCGACGAGGTATCCCAGCTTCTGCAGGAGCCGGGCCTCGAAGCGCACGCCGTCCTGGCCCTGCCCCGTGAGGCGCAGGTCGACCATCGTCTCCTGCAGGTCCATCAGCTTCTGCCTCAGATCCTCGACCGACGCCGCGAGATCCTCGTCATCCGCGAACCGCGACAGCGTCCGAAGCTGGACCCGCATCGCCTCCACGCGGTGCACGGCCTCGCCCGCCCGCACCACGTTCTCCCGCACCTCGCGGATGAAGGCGAGCTGCTCGGCGATGTCCGCCTCCGTCCCCGCCGAATGCGGGTCCTTGAGGACCGTGAGCGGCTGCTCGTGCGTCGCCCCGTCCACCGTGAGCCGCACCGTGTACTGTCCGGGCGGCATCAGAATCGAGATCTGCGCCCCGCCCGGCGCCGGCCGCCCCTCGTCCCCAACCTCGATGTGCTCGGCGTACCTGGGCGGCGTGAGCATTCGGATCGGCTCGTTGGGCTCGTCCCGAAGGTCCCAGTGGATCCGGTTCACGCCCGCGCGGTTCGGCCCCTCCAGCGTGCGCACGACCGTCCCGGCGCCGTCCATGATCTCGAGCGTCGGCGCCTCCGAGGCCTCCGCCGCGAGCCAGTAGTTGAGCGACGCCCCGTACTGCGGATCCTCTCCGATCGTGGGATCGTCGTAGGGGATCGAGGGCGGCGTGATGGGGCGGAAGCGGTAGGCATCGCGCGGCGCGAACAGGTGCGAGGCCGAGGCCGTCACCTCCGGCGTGAGCTGCTGGATCGGCGACAGGTCGTCGAAGATCCAGAACCCCCGCCCGTACGTGCCCACCACGAGGTCGTTGAAGTGCTCCTGCACGACGATTCCCGACACGGGCGCGGCCGGCAGGTTGTTCTGCAGCGGCTGCCAGTCGTCCCCGTCGTTGAAGGAGACGTAGATCGCGTTCTCCGTGCCCACGTAGAGCATCCCCGGCCGCACCGGGTCTTCCACGATGATCTTCGTGTAGCTCAGCATGCTGGGCGGGATCCCGTCGGTGATCTTCTCCCACGAGGCGCCGAAGTCGCGCGTCCGGTAGACGTGCGGGTCGCGGATGTTCACCTGGTGGCCGTCCGCCGCGATGTAGGCCGTGCCCGCGTCGTAGCGCGAGGGCGCGATGCTGCGCACGGCGATCCACTCCGGCAGCCCGTCGACGTTGCCCGTGACGTCCGTCCAGTTCTCCCCGCCGTCGCGCGTGATGTGGAGCTTGCCGTCGTTCGTGCCGGCCCAGATGAGGCCCGCCTCGATCGGCGACTCCGCGATGCCAAACACGGTGCCCGCGTACTCGACCCCGATGTTGTCACCCGTGAGCCCGCCCGAGAGACCCATGCGGCTCCGGTCGTTCAGCGTCAGGTCCGGGCTGATCACCTCCCAGCTCTGTCCGCGGTTCCGCGTGCGGTGCACGTGCTGGCTCCCCACGTAGACCGTCTCGTTGTCGTGCGGGGAGATGTGGACCGGTGCGTCCCATATGAAGCGGTAGCGGACGCCGGAGGCCGGCCCCCGGCTCTGCTCCGGCCACACCTCGACGGGCCGGTACTGGCGGCGCTCCTCCTCATAGCGGACGACGATCCCGCCCACCATCCCGGACCCCGAGGCCGAGGACCACACGATGTTGGGGTCGGTCGGATCCGGCGTGGCGAAGCCGCTCTCGCCGCCCCCGACGTGGTGCCACATGCCGCGCGGGATGTGGTTGATGCGCCGGGTGCCGAGGATCCGGCTGTTGCTGGGGCCGCGGTAGGTCGGCTCATCCTGTTTGTTCCCGAGCACGTTGTAGGGGACCGCGTTGTCCACCGTCACGTGGTACATCTGCGCGTTCGTGAGCCGCTGCCGGAACCACGTCTTCGTGCGGTTGATCGAGATCGACAGCCCCTGGTCGTGCGCCACGATCATGCGGTCCGGGTTCGTGGGATCGATCCACATGTCGTGGTGGTCGCCGCCGGGCGCCTGCGGGCGCGGCGTCACGTCCAGCGTGCGCCCACCGTCCGTCGACACCGTGAACGAGGCGGTGAGGAAGTAGGCCTCGTCCTCGTCGTCGGGCGAGATGACGACGCGCGAGTAGTAGTGCGGCCGCCCCATCGCGTTGCGGTTGCGCGTGATGAGCGTCCACGTCCGGCCGCCGTCCTCCGAGCGCCACAACTGGCCGTCCTCGGTGGGCTGGCCGTCCCACGGAATCCCGTCCCCCGTCTCCAGCATCGCGTACACGCGCTGGGTGTTCGAGGGCGCGACCGCCACCGCCACCTTTCCGACCGGCTTCTTCGGCAGCCCGATCGTGTTGTCTGGCCCGTTCAGCTTCTCCCACGTGTCCCCGCCGTCGCGCGACACGTGCAGGCCCCCTCCCGGGCCGCCGCTCGTCCGCCCCCAGGTGTGGATCTCGAGCTGCCACGTGCCCGCGAAGAGGACGCGCGGGTTCGACGGGTCCATCGCGATGTCCGAGCACCCCGTGTCCTCGTCGATGAAGAGGACGTGCTCCCAGCTCTCCCCGCCGTCGGTGGTGCGGTAGACGCCCCGCTCCGGCTGCGGTCCGTAGGAGTGGCCGAGCGCGCAAACGTAAACGATATCCGGGTTCGTGGGATGGATGACGAGGCGCGGGATCCGTCCCGTGGGTTCGAGGCCCATGAGGGTCCACGTCTCTCCCGCGTCCGTCGACTTGTAGACGCCCTGCCCGATGGAGATGTGGCTGCGGATCTTCCCTTCCCCCGTCCCCGTCCAGACGATGTTGGGGTCCGTGGGAGAGACGGCGAGCGAGCCGATCGACTGCACCGGCTGGTCGTCGAACATCTCGTCCCAGTTCACCCCGCCGTCCGTTGTCTTGTAGATGCCGCCCGAGGCCGCGCCCACGTAGTAGGTGTACGGCTGGCCGGGGATCCCCGCCGCCGCGCTGAAGCGGTTCCCCTCCGGGCCGATGTTCCGCCACCGAAGCGTCTCGTAGGCGGACGGATCGAGAGCGGACTGCGCCGCCAGCGGCGCGACGGCCGGAAACAGGAAGATGAGAAGCGCAAAGAAGGGTCGGACGCGCATGTCATGCCTCGCCGGGTTGAGTTGGACGGACGCCGGAAATGTGCCGGGAACGCACGGTGCGCCGGGAAAGCCCGGCTGACAAGACCGCTGACCCGCGCGGCGGGAGGCGTTGAAGGCGGGATGATGACGCTCGGCATGGTGGAGTCGGACTTGGAGACGACTCCCGCGCGGAGCTATGATGTGCCCACCATGCCGCTTCCCTCGATCACCTGGCAGGACGTCCAGCAGATGCCGGACGATGGCAATCGCTACGAGGCGATCGAGGGCGATCTCTACGTGACTCCCGCCCCGACCACGCGCCACCAGCGCGTCAGCAAGCGGCTGCTGTATGCCCTCGACCGGATTCTGGAACGACCCGGCCTGGGCGAAGTCTTCATCGCGCCGTACGGAGTCGAGTTCCCGGCCACCGGGGAAGGCGTCCAACCGGACATCGTTTTCGTGTCCGGGGAGCGGCGCGACATTGTCGCGGCGGCTGGCATCGTCGGTGCCCCGGACCTCGTCGTGGAGGTCCTCTCCCCGTCAACGGCGAGCCGCGACCGGACCATCAAGCTCCGGCTCTACGAACGTCACGGAGTTCGCGAGTATTGGATCGTGGACTCGGACGAGAACGCCATTGACGTGTGGCGGTTCGGGAAGGAGCCCCTGCACGAGCGCTTCACTGAGGCGCTCCCGGTCAGGCTCGGAACTGAGGAAGTGGGCGTGATCGATCTCGAATCCGTGTTCGCCCGCGACTTCTGACCTTCAGATCCAGACGTCCGACTCGGCGGTGAGGTCGCCGCGCTCGCCGCCGGTGTTCACGACGCCACGGGGTTCGACGAGCAACAGCTTCACTTCCTTCTCGGCGACCGGCCGGTGCTTCACACCGCGGGGGACGACGTAGAGTTCGCCCGGGCCGATCTCGACGGCCCCGTCCGGGAGGTCGATCCGGAGCGTGCCCTCGAGGACGAAGAACGCCTCGTCCGTGTCCGCGTGGTCGTGCCACACGAACTCGCCCTTCACGCGCGCAATCTTGAACTGGTAGTCGTTGAGTTCGGCGACGACGCGCGGCTGCCAGTAGTCCAGCAGCTGGCCGAACTTCTCCTCCAGGTTGACCACGCTCATCGGTCCTCCGGGGGCGGGATCACGCGCGTGAGGTAGTCGGCGAGTTCCGCGTCGGGGGCTTCAGTGCGGCCTTCCTCGGGGGATGGTGGATAGCCGGACAGCGTTCGGGCCGGGAGCGGCACGACGCGGTCGCCGGTGGCGGTGTTGAGGTCGCCGTCCTTTACCCAGCCGTCGGAGTAGATGAGGAACGTCCGCTTCCAGCCGACGGGCAGCGCAGGGAATGCCTCGGCGTCGAAGCGGAGGGTGATCTCGTCGCCCGCGTTCTGGATCACGTAGCGGTCATCGCCCTCGGTCACGAGGTCGGTCACGTCGCCGAAGCGGGTGTAGAGGCCGAACAGGTCGTGCCAGCGGGGCTCGACCGTGACGGAATCGTAGTCGAACCAGTGGGGGCCGTAGCGGCCGCCCTTTCTGAACTCGCGCGCGAAGCCGCGGTAGTGGATGTCCGCGTTGCGCGGAGCGAGCGCTGTCACGCGATGCTCGTCCGCCGCCGGGTGGGCCGCGCCGGTCGTGAAGAAGGCCTCGTCCCAGTAGACCATGAGGTTCGTGCGGATCCGCACCCTCCGGTCGTCGGTCGGGAAGAGGCCGCGCAGGTCGGCGACGACCGTCTTGTCCTTGCCCGACGGGAAGCCGAGGCCGGGGACCGCGGGCTGCCACTCGCCGCCGGGACCCATCACGTCGAGTTCCGGGAAGTGCGGCGCGAGGGCATCCGACTGTCCCATCGCCACGTTGATGCTCGCGTCCGTGGGGAAGATCCACCCCGTGAGGAAGAGGGTGACGTCACCGGAGGCGGCCGCGGGGCCGAGGTCGAGGATGAGTTCGTGGGGCTCAGCGATCCCCTGGAAGCGGCCGGGCCGGAACGCGGACACGTAGTCGAAGTCGCGCTCGGCGAGCGCCGCGCGGTGATCCCGCCCGTCTTCGTCCGTGGCCGAGACCGGGGCATGCCGCTCGCCGACGCGCCACAGTTCGAGGTCGATCGGAGCGGGCGGGATGAAGGCCTCGTTCACGTACACGTCGATCTCGGCGGGATGGTCGACGGCCACGAGGCTCACGCCGTCCACATAGATCGTCTCCCACAGTTCCTCGGTGATCTGCATCACGTACTCGCCGTCCAGCGGCTGGAGCACGCCGTCCGGGAGGCGCCGGTACTCCTGCGAGGGGAAGGCCGGTGCGTAGGCGCGCTGGCCGCCGCCGAGGATGCCGAGGGGCATGCCGAGGGCGCTCTTCCACATCATGTCGCCCACGAACTCGAACCCGTCGCCGTCCCACACGTAGAGCATGGGGCAGGAACCCTTGAGCGTCTGCTCCTCGACGAGGTCCTGGTCCGTGCCCGGGAAGTAGAGGTCCTGCGGGACGCCGTTCGGCCAGTACACGCGCACGACGTCGGCCTTCAGGCGTCCGTCGAGGCCGATGAGGGTGGTCGGGTCCGTGACGGTGTGGACCTGGAAGAGGTCGCCGGCTCGCACCTCGACGCGCGCCCCGATTCCGAAGCGGTTGTTCTTGCGGCTGCCCTCGCCCAGTCCCGCGAGGTCGAGTCGGAAGTAGTGGTTCGCGTTCCCGCCGTCGTTGCGCAGGAGGCGCGGCTTCCCGTCCGCCCCGAGCAGGAGGAGATCGATATCGCCGTCTTCGTTGTAGTCGAACGAACGAACGGCGCGGACGCCTCGACCGAGATCGGGGAGAAACTCGTCGGCCGCTGCCAGCCGCCCTTCCCCGTCGTTGCGGAAGAGCCTCAGCCCGGAGCCGAACGCGGTGCCCGACGCCGCCGGCGTGCCGGCCACGGCCAGATCAAGCCGGCCGTCGTTGTCGAAGTCGACGAAGAGCACGTCGCGCGGGATGAGACCGTTCAGCGGCACCGTGGCGGCAAGCGTGAAGGCGTCGGAGGCCGAGCCGTGCAGCAGGCGGACCCGGTCGGCGCCGGCGGCCGCGATGTCGAGCCAGCCGTCCCCATTCACATCCCCGATCGCCACGGCCTGCGCCGCCTCGGAAGCCGCGCCGGAGAGGCGCTCCGTGCGCTCGACGAAGGTGGCCGCGCGCTCGTTGTCCAGGAGGCGGAGGCCGCCCGCGCCGTCCGCGAGGATGATGTCGAGATCGCGGTCGTTGTCGAGGTCGCCGAAGGCCGCGTCGCGGGTATCGCCGTTCGCCGGGCCCGCGAGTCCGAAGTCCGCCGCCATCTCGGCGAAGGTGAGGTCGCCGTTGTTGCGGAAGAGGCGGTTCGCGCCCGTGTGCGGCTCGAACACGTCGAGGTCGCCGTCCTGGTCCAGGTCCGCCGCGAACACGCCGTTGGCCGCACCAACCGAACCTCCCGCAGCCATAGCCGGGAGCGCGATCTCCTGAAGGCCGCCGGCCGGGTCGTTGCGGTAGGCGCGCGGCGTACTTCCGGCGAACCACACATCGAGGCGGCGGTCGTCGTCGAAGTCGACCCAGATCGCGGCCGCGGCGTCGCCGGCGTCGATGGCACCGACCTCGTCGGAGGCGTCCACGTAGCGGCCGAGATCCACCCGCAGGGCGCGCCCTTCCCCGCCCCGGCTCCACAGCAGGTCCTCGTCGCCGTCCCCGTCGAAGTCGCCGATCGCCGTCGCGGCGGCTACGGGGGTCTCGGCCTCGGCCTCCGCTTCGGACGAGGGGGCAAGCGCCGCGAGCCCGGCCAGGTCGGACGCGTCCGTGTAGCGGAGCGCCGCGAGGACGGCCTCCGGCTCCTGGACGCGGAGCGTGACGAGGAAGCTGAAGTCGAGTGCGGCGACCCCGGCGAGGGGGCCGCCCGGCTGTCTCAGCTCTTCGAGGCTCGCCTGGTAGGGCGAGGTGACCTCGAATGCGGCGCGGAAGTCCGCGAACTGGCTGATCGCCGTCGATGCGTCGCCATCCAGGAGGGCATCTTCGGCGGACTCGAATGCCGCGCGCGGCCCGGGCCGGAAGTCCGGGGCGACCTGGCGCAGACTCTCCATCGTGCCGAGGGCGGCGTCGAGTTCGCCGCGCGCGAGTTGCGCATCGGCGAGTTCGGCGAATGCGGCCAGGTTGCCCGGCGCGGCCGCCGCCAGGCGCGCGAGGGCGTCCGCGCGGGAATCGGAGTCCGGGCCGGCCGCCCGGGCCTCCACCTCTGCCAGCCCCCACAGGCTGCGCGCGTGGCCCGGGTCCGCCGCCAGCGTCTCGTCCAGCAGCGCCCGCGCCCCCCCGAAATCGCCCGTCTCGGTCCGCAGCGTCGCCAGCGCCAGTGCCAGCTCCGGATCGTCCGGCGCCCGCTCCCGCGCCTCGACGAGGTTCTCCTCCGCCGTCTCGTAGTCCGCCGCCTTGAGCGCCGTGAGCCCAAGCCCTGCATACCCTGCTGCCTCGGCCGGCGCCATTTCGACGAGACGCTGGTAGTCGGCCCGCGCGTCCTCCAGCCGATCCTGCTGGAGCGCCGCGTCCGCCGTCCCGCGCGTCGCGAGGATCTCCGCCAGAGACGCCTCCGGCACGGGCGCCCCCGCCTCCCCGCAGCCAACGATCAGCGCGAGGAAGGTCAACCCGCGAACTCGGATCGGGGCACCACCCAAGCTCGACTTCCTGCCGCCCCGGCTAGACCGCTTCGGTTCCGTCACCGCACACTCCTCCCGTCCATGGAATTACACGAACCGCCCCGCCGCTCGACGGCCGCCGGAAAGCCCGATACCGCCCTAACTCACCGGCCGCACCCTCTTCTTGAGCACGAAGAGCCCCTCGCGCATGCTCGTGACGATAATGGTGCCGCTCTCGAAGAACGGATACGTGCTCCACGCGCCGCCGAAGCCCGGACCCTCCTGATACGGGGCCGTGTCGAAGAAGCCCACTTCGCGCGGGTTCACGGGATCGGAGATGTCGAGCACATGGAGGCCGTAGCGGTAGTTGGCCTGATACGCGAAGCCGTCCTTCAGGTAGAGATTGTGGGCGCTGGCGGGAAGCGAGCCCATGAACTGGTTGACAAGCACCGGATCCTCCAGGTCGCTCAAGTCCCAAATCAATGTCCGCGTGGTTTCGACCGCGCCGGAGATCACGTCGGACTCGTCGTCCTGATAGAAGTAGCGGTGATCGGGAGTGAGCCAGCCCTGGTGGATGTAGGCGGCATTGGGCGACGTCGCGCGAGACACCGCGTAGGGGTTCTCCTTGTCGGTCACGTCGGCGATCTGAAAGTACCGTCCGTTCGAGTTGAGGCAGATCTCGCGCCCCTCGTATCGTTCGTCGGGACCCCGGTAGAGCACGCACTGCGCGTCGTGGGTGCCGCCGTCCTCCTGAAAGCACCCAACGAACTCGGGATTCCGGGGGTCGTTGATGTCGATCATGTGAAGACCGCCGCCGCAGGATTCGCGCCCCGCGCCGCTGCCCACCGCGTAGGCGAACCCGGTTTCCTCGTTGATCACGATGTTGTGCGAGCTCGCCACCCCACGGTAGTGGACGTCGGGCTCGAAGAGCGCGGGCATGTCGCCGGGCGCCACGTCGCGCAGGCGGGTGAGGTCGAAGACCTGCATGCCGTGGTCGCCCGCTCCGTCGGCCACGATGAAGGCGTGGTCCTTGTACGTCTTGATGTCGCGCCACAGCTGCGAGGGGGGCGTGCCGTCGGGTTTGGGCAGATCGCCGACCAGGACCGGACGGGTGGGATCCGACAGGTCGATGAACGAGGTGCCGTCGTTGCGTCCCACCAGCGCATACTCGCGCCCGGTCTCTCGGTCGGTCCACCCCCAGTTGTCGTTGGCGCGGACGCCCCGGGCGCTGCCCTCGGCCCGCAGAATGGAGTTGGGAATGAACGCGAGCAGCTCGACTTCGCTGCAATCGAAGGGGCCGACGCTGCCCTCCACGCAGCGGCGCTCCTCGCCGACCATGGGCTCGAGGGCATCGGGGGCGCTTGCGAGCATGCCCGCCGCCGCCCAGCCGGGGCCGCTGTCCTCGAAGAGGTGGACGGAGCCCGACTGATGGTGCATGCCGGGCGCTCCAACCGCCGCGAGCGCTCCGTCCGCGACCACCAGTCCGCCGAAACGGTCGCGCTCCACCGTCTCTTCGCGAGGGAGGGCGATGCGGCGCGGCCGCCGGGGAAGGGTGCCGTCCGCTTCGGCCTCGTAGACGAGGACGGCACCGGTCTCGTTCTCGCGCTCCGTTGGCGCGCCCACCCACACGTCGGGTCCGGAGAAGGCGACCGCCGCGCCGAAGCGGTCGCCCTCTGCGCCGCCTTCGAGCACTATCCGCTCCTCGGCCACCCACGAACCGGAGCCGACCTCCCAGGCGTACACGAGGACCGCCCCGCGATCGGCGTCCGCGCCCGGCGCGCCGATCAGAAGCCGGTCGCCCTCCGCGGAGAGCGCGACACCGAAGCCGGAGCCCGCGCCTTCCGCCGACCCTATCGATCCGGTTTCCGTCCAGCCGTCCCCACTCAGGTCGAAGCGGTAGACGCGGCCCGTCCCCTCGCGGCTCTCGCCCCGGGCCTCGCCGCCTCCCTCGATCCGCGGACCCCAGCCCGGAGCACCGACGAGCAGGCCGCGTTCCGTAAAGGCCACCACCGCTCCGAAGCGGTCGCCCGGGCCGCCGCCCGAAGGGCGCAACTCCGTCCGCTTCGTCCACCGGCCGTCGGCGCCGCGCCGGTACGCGTGGATCGTGCCCGCCGCGCCGGCATCGTCCCGGACGTCCGGCCCCCCTCCGCCCGGACCATCGGCCGGGTCGGGCGTGCCCACCATCAGCCACTCGCCCTCCGCCGCCAGCGCCAATCCGAAGTCGGTCCCGCAATAGCCGTCGAAGCGGCAGTCCGGCGAAAGACCGCGGACCTCATCGGCCGTGATCGCGTCCCGCCATACCCATCCGCCGCCCTCGCCACGCCCGAAGATCTGGATGCCGGTCCCGCGCATGCCGACGAAGAGATGGTCGCCGGCGGCGGCCAGCACCGTGCCAAAGCCATCGGCGATCTCGGGGTCCGGCCCGCGAATCACGCCGGACTCCATCCACCCCTCCTCTCCTCTTGTGTACACATACACGGCGCCGGGGCGGAAGTTGGTGGTCGGCTCGGCTACGAGGAGCTCGCCTGCGTGGATCAGCACCGAGTGGCCGAACGAGCCCGACTGGCCCGCGACCGGAGTGCCGGCGAAGACGGCGGCGGCGCACGCGATCACGAAGAGCAGGGCGGGCTGCGGCGTGGCGGGACGGAGGGCGGCGGCGAGGCGCGCGGGGCTCGATGGGGTCATCGCGGACGGTCTCCTGGAGGCGGGTCTTGGCGGACGAATGATCGGTTTCGGACGGCGCTCGCGCCAGATGCCATCGCCCTCGCGACGGCCGCCGCCGCGCCGGCGGAGGGCTACTCGCGGATTGTGAGTGCCGCGCCCGCCTCAACGGGTCCGGTGACGGTTCGAACGCCGCCCGGCCAGACCACGACGACGCTGTCAGCCCGCGGCGCCCCGCCCAGGCCCGCGAGCACGGGGTTCGCCTCGGACTGCGACAGATAGGACGAGGCGGTCGAAACCACGAACCGCTGCGCCACGTCTCCCACGAACACCCGCACCGTCGCCCCGACCGCGCCGAGATTCGGCGCCGCCCCCTCCAGGCGCAAGCGCACCCATCCGGGGCCGGGCTCGAGGTCGTTGCGGAAGAGCTTCGCCGGCCCGCCGTTCGTCGACACGACCAGGTCGAGGTCCCCGTCCCGGTCGAAGTCGAGCGTCGCCACGCCCCGCGCCACGATCGGCTCGTCGAATCCCCCGCCCGCCATCGCGCCGGCGTCGATGAACCCCCCACGCCCGTCGTTTCGGAATAACTGCGGCGGCTGCGCGAACGTCACGTCCCCCTGGATCGCCTCGATCTCCGGCTCGATGTGGCCGTTCCCGAGCACGAGATCCACGTAGCGGTCGAGGTCGAAGTCCGCGAAGCGGAGCCCGAACGTGAGCGGGAGCAGCGTCGACCGCGTGAGCCGCGCCGACCCGGCCAGGTCCTGGAACAGCCCCTCCTGGATCTGGGTGAACAGCGACACCGGCTCGTTCGAGAAGTTGCCGATCGCGATCGAGAGCTGTCCGCGATTGAGGATGTCCCCGACGTCGACCCCCATGCCGGCCCGCGCCCGGCCGAACTCGTCGAAGGCGACCCCCGCATCGAGCGCCACGTCGACGAAGGTCCCCCCTCCCTCGTTCCGATAGAGGAAGTTCTGGTAGGTATCGTTCGCGATCGCGACGTCCGGGAGGCCGTTCCCGGTGAAGTCGTCGATCACGATGCCGAGCGACTTCCCCTCGGGGTTCTCGAGACCGGACTCCGCCGTCACGTCCCGGAAGCGCCGCGCGGAGGGAGCGCCGGCGCCCGGGCCGCCCCCGGAAGCCGGCTCGTTCCGCAGGAGGCGGCAGGACTCGCCGTTGTATTCCTCGGGGGTCGCATAGGATTTATTCACGCCGTCGCGGGTGAAGAAGAGGTCGGTCTCGGGCGTCCAGTCGACGTAGTTGCAGACGAGGAGATCGAGCCAGCCGTCCCCGTCCGCATCGAACCAAGCCACCGCCGTGGACCAGGCGGGATCCGCCGCGCCCGGCGCGTTCCCCGCCGTCCCCGTCTCCGAGGTCGCGTCGGTGAACCGTCCCCCGTCGTTCCGGTACAGCCGATTGTCCCCGACCGCAGTCAAGTAGAGGTCCGTATCCCCGTCCGCGTCGTAGTCGGCCGCCGCCGCCCCCATGCCGTAGATCGGTCGGTCGAGGCCCGCCTCCCACGTGACGTCGCGGAACGTCCCGTCGCCGAGGTTCCGCAGGAGCGTGGACCTGGCGCCCCGGTCCTCCGCGCGTCCCTCCCAGCCCGTGCTGTTCACGAAGAACAGATCCGGCCACTCGTCCCCGTCGTAGTCGAGGACGACGACGCCGCTGCCCATGGTCTCGGGCATCCACTTCTCTCCGAAGGCGCCCGTCGCGTGGACGAAGTCGATCCCCGCCGCCGCGGTGACGTCCGTGAATCGGATCGAGGTCGTCGCGTCGCTGCCCTGGCGCGCCGTGAAGCTCGGGCGCGTCTGGGTGTAGGAGGGCGCCTCCGCGTCTTCCGACTCGTCGGGACCGCAGGCGGTCGCCGCCGCGAGGAGGCAGATCGAGAGGGGTCCGGCGTGGCGAGCGTTCATCGACCTCCGCCGCCGCCCGGTCGCGCGGGTCCTGCCGAACCCGCCGCGGGCGCCGGATCCGCCGAACTCCCGGCTTCCGACCGCGCGATCGGCCGCAGTTCGTGCGTGTGGATGTCCTGTGCCATCAGGTTCACGCCGGGGTTCTCCGCCCTGTAGGCCCTTGTGATCGCCTGCGCCGCCTCGTCGATCCGGTAACGCTCGAACGCCGCCTCGCCCAGTGCCGCCTCCGCGTCGCGTCCCAGCGCCCGCAGACTGAGCATGCGGTTGTAGTGCGCCTGCCGGTGCTCCGGATCGATGGCCAGCGTCCGGTCGAACGCCTCGACCGCCGCCTCGTAGCGGCGGTCAAGGTATCGCGTCCGTCCCAACTGGAACCAAGCCTCGCGATCCTCCGGGAAGGCGTCGAGCACCGCAAGGTACGCGGCCTCAGAGGCCTCGTACGCCCCGTCCTCCTGGTGCGCGCCGCCCCACACCCACGCGACGCGCGGGTTGCCCGGTTCGATGGTTTCGGCCCGCTCGAGGTTGTCGAAGGCGTCGTCGAGGTTGCCGGCGATGAGCGCCATGCGCGCCAGGTTGAGCGGTCCGTCCACGCGGTCCGGGAAGAACTCCGCCACGCGCTCGAAGGGGCGCTCGGCGAGCCGGTCGTTCCCCTCCATGAGGAGCGCGATCCCGTAGTCGTTGTAGCGGACCCAGATCTCCTCGTCCTGCTCCTCGATCGCCACCGGATCCACGCGGCCGCCCACGCCGATCGTGACCTCGTCGCGGGCGATCTCGGTCACCGGCAGGTCCGGGACGTCATCGAACTCCGCGAACCCCTGCGGGTTGGCCCCGAACGCGAACTCCGTGTAGGCGCGGTCGAACTTCCGCCACAGGAGGCGCGCCCGCGCCGTCAGCGACCCCTCCGGCAGGTCTGGCGGCAGCGTGATCCGATAGTGGGCGACGTCCGCGCTCCCGGGGCCGATCACGTTCACCGCCGCCGTCACATGGATGTCCTGCGCGTTCCGCTTCTGGATCGGCCGCCCCTCGCGGTCGAGGATCACCGACTTGAAGAAGTGCGCCATCGGATCGAGGTGCCCGTCCGCGCCGATCTCGCCGCTGATCGCGATCCGCCGTCTCTCGGCATCCACCAGTTCGAACTCGAGCCAGCCCTCGTTGGAGTCGTTCGTCCCGCCGGGGAAGGTGTGGCCCACGCCCTGGTTCCGGACCACGACCTCGAACATCACCGTCTCCCCCGGAGACACGCTCGGAGGTGAGAGATCGAGCCCCATCTCGGGGTCGTCGCCGGGGCCGCGCCGGATGGCGAAGATGTCGACCCGCAGCTTCTCGTCCCGCAGGAACTCCTCGATGCGGCGGATCGACGCCGTGTCCCCGCGCAGGAACGGGAGCGCCGTGTTCACCGCCAGGAACCGGTGCGAGCGCACGCGCCCGTTCTCCGCCGACACGTCGCCCAGCGGCGCCTCCTCCCACGGCATGTGACAGTCCTGGCACACGCGCGCGGCCGCGGGCAGGTAGAAGGTGCGCGAGGCGTTCCGCGCCACTCCGCTGTCGTGCCACGCGTCGTACTCGTTCTGCCCCCGCAGCCAGCGATAGTTATTCACGGGCCCCGTGAGGCTCACCTTGTGGCAGGTGGCGCAGAACTCCGATGTCGAATGCACCGGCTTGAGGAGCTGTCCCATGTGGACGGAGGGCTTCGCCTTGAGGGCCGCGTCGTGCAGGTAGGCGCCGAGCGTGCCGGCCTCGGCATCGGCGAACAGATACGGGTCCTCCTGCTCGTCGGCGATGTTGTAGTTGCCGTTGCCGGTGTTGTCGTGGATGCGGTCGATCGCGTGGCAGGCGAGACAGGTGAGCCCCGCCTGCGCCTCGACCGTGGCCGGGTCGATCGGTGCGTCCATCGCTCCCGCCAGCATGAGCGCCGGATCGTGGCAGCCGCTGCACCACTTGCTCTTCACGCGGCCGGCCGCGTCCGGCTCGAGCCCGAACTCCCGCAGGTGCGCGATCACCTCCGGCCCCGCCTCCAGCGACCCCTCCCGCATGTCCTCGATCGTCGCGGTATAGAAGGGGTTGTTGAATGAGGCGAAGCGGTGCGCGGACGTCGCCCACTGCGCCGTCACGTCCGGGTGGCAGCGTACGCACTGGGTGGCGCCGATGAGTTCGTCCGCCGCGAACCCCCGCCTTTCCACCTCGGCGCGGACGCGCGCCGCGCGCTCGCGGGCCGCCTGCGCGGCGAGTTCCCCCGCCTCCGTGCGGGTGATGATTCGGGACGGCAGGTAGGTCCCCGTGCTCGTCGTCGTTGCGGCCGGGAAGAACGGACTCTCGGGCGGCACGAGCCCCGTCGGAACGAAGTCGGCGTCGACGAAGCGCGACACGTCCCGGTCACGGCCCCCCGGCCCCTCGTTCAAGCCCTGGGCGAGCGCGGCCTCGGCCTCCGGCGTGAGTTGAAGCCCGCGGTGCGTGAGGCTGTGCCACGCGATGAGGACGACGAGCACGCCGCCGGTGGCGAGCGCGAAGCGGCGCGCCCGCACGCCCGGCGGACGCGCGTAGCTCACGAGCCGGTGCCCGGCGTAGGCCGAGACGATGAGGACGGCGCTCCCCACGTGCGCCCACCACGCCCAGCTGTTCTCCCGGCTCGCCGCCGCGGTGAGGATGAAGAGTCCCGTGAGAACGAGGACGCCGCCCACGAGCCCCATCCCGATTCCCGTCAGGATCGATGCGCGGTGCTTCCGCTTCCACACCGTCGGGAGGTGCGCCACGAGGAACCCGAACATGACCGCGGCCAGCAGGAGCCCGACGCCCGTGTGCGTGAGCACCATCGCCTGGAAGAGCTGGGGGAGCGAATTCTCCCCCACCGCGAAGAACTCGAGCCCCAGCCCGTCCGCGAGCCGGTTCGCGAGCAGGTAGAGCGTGTTCGCCAGCATGAACACGGCGACCCCGAGCCCGAACCGCAGCCAGCGCCGCTGCCCGGTCCCGAGGATGGAGCGCAGCACCGGCCGCCCCCGCCGCGCGTCCGTCCCCTCCTCCGTCTCCCGCCCACGTCCATTCATGCCCCGAACGAAACCGCAAGCGCCGCCGCCGCGCAACCAAGACCGGCCGCCACGAGACCGGGCCGGGATGAGCGTCACGAACGGGGCGATAGCGGACCCGATAGATTGTCGGCAGCCATCGGAACGAGTGCCGCAGCACGGCCGAGTCTATTCGAGGAGGAGAGATACGGTGACGGAGGATGCGAAGAACGCCGCTGACCGGTTCCCGGAGGGAGAGCCCTCGGTCAAGAATGTGATGATCGCCCTGCAGCGGGCGCAGGAAGACGCGATGACCCGCGCGGAGGCGGTTCGGCAACGCGAGGAAGCGGCCAGGCGGGAGGAAGAGGCATCATCCACCGAAGAAGATTGATCACGCGCGCACCGGGATACCTCCTCCGCCGACGGACTGGTCGACAGGGGTGATATCTTCCCGCCGGGACGGATCTCGTCACTGACAATGACCGGCCTTTCCGAGCGAACGCCGAACAACCGACAAGGAGCGATGAGTACAGAAAACGTCGTCATCATTGGCTCGGGCCCCGCCGCGTGGACGGCGGCGATTTACGCGGCCCGGGCGAATCTGAATCCCCTCGTGTTCGAGGGCGCGGGGAGCCGCACCATGATCCCCGGCGGGCAGCTCATGTTCACAACTGACGTGGAGAACTATCCTGGTTTTCCCGAAGGGGTTAGCGGCATCGACATGATGTTGGACTTCAAGAAGCAGGCGCTGCGTTTCGACACGCGCGTGTTCACCGAGGACATCGTGGAAGTCGACTTCTCGGAGCGACCCTTCCTGCTCCGTTCCTCCGGGAGTCAGGACGTACGCGCGGAGACGGTGATCGTGGCCACGGGCGCCAACGCGCGCTGGCTCGGCGTGCCGGGCGAGGAGCGGCTCGCGCAGAGCGGCGGCGGAGTGTCCGCGTGCGCCGTGTGCGACGGTGCCCTGCCCGTCTTCCGGGACCAGGTCCTCGCCGTCGTGGGCGGCGGAGACAGCGCGATGGAGGAAGCGCTCTACCTCACGAAGTTCACGAGCGAGGTGCTGCTCATCCACCGGCGCGACGAACTGCGGGCGTCGCAGATCATGCAGGAGCGGGCCTTCGCCAGCGACAAGATCCGCTTCCTGTGGAACCGGACCGTGGCGGAAGTGTTCGGCGACGACGCGATCACCGGCCTCCGCCTCCGCGACACGTTGACGGGAGAGGAGTCGGAGGTCGAGGTGGGTGGCATGTTCGTGGCCATCGGCCACATCCCCAACACGGCGTTCCTGCGGGGCCAGGTCGACCTCAAGGATAACGGCTACGTCGACATGCCCACCCCGTGGCGCACGGAGACGAACGTGCCCGGCGTATTCGCGGCGGGCGACGTGATGGACGACTACTACCGGCAGGCCGTATCGGCGGCAGGCACCGGCTGCATGGCAGCCCTGGACGCCGAGCGCTTCCTGGCCCACAACGGCGCCGCCGGCTGACCACGGCCCAGGCGTCCCGGACCTCGGCCGGAGCGTCCCCCGATGGCGGCCGCGGTGCCCCGCGTTACCCGCCGGGCATCCGGGTCGGGATAGGCTGGCGGCCGCTCCTGCGGTAGATCCTGAAGTCGCCGTCCAGGGTGAGAACCACGCTGCCGGGGTGCTGCTCGGACATCCGGACGAGGCACGCATCCGCCAGGGACATCGGTACGTCGTCGTACTTCTTCATCATCCGTGCGACTGCGGCGGCCTCATCCGCCAGCCGGAACGACACATCGAGCACGCCCCGCTGGACCAGCGAGACTACGGCTTCCGGTGCCCCCGAGGCGAGACGGTGCGCGAGAAAGCACGCCTCGGCGATGACGGCCTCGCAGGTGAGGAACGGGGGCTCGACGCAGGCCCATTGTTCCCGCGCCCAACGGTGATGCCCGTCCCGGGAGTTCAGAAAGGCGATCAGCGGGCCCGTATCGAGAATGGTCCCGGGGTTCACCGACCGAAGCCACGCATGTAGTCCGGATTCGCCGACAGGTCCTCGGGCCCGGAGAAGGCGCCGGCGAGATCGACGGCCCGGGACAGCGCCGAAACGGATGGCGTGCTTCTCTCCCTGCGCAGGAAAGCCTCGAGAGCCTCGCGGATCAGTGCGGACCTGCTCACGCCACGTCGGCGCGCGGCCTCGGAGACCTCCCGGGCGAGGTGTCTCGGCATCTTCAACGATACGGGTCTCATTCCAGTCCGCTCTCTGTCCATGGGTACTACATGTTGAGGTACTACGATATTATGCAAATTAGTATTACATCGTGCGTGATGAACCGTCAATTCCGACCGCGCGCGGCGGAGTGACGTTCCGGCGGGTTACCAGAAGATGATGTAGAGGACGCCGGCTCCCGCGATCACGCCTCCGGCCCACAACCCGGCGCGGGGAGCAGGGGTCAGGTCCACACCATCCGCGGCGCGCGGCAGCCGGCGCGGGGCATCGAGCGGGCGCGCCGCCGTGACCGCCACGATGTACACGCTGATCACGAGGAACGTGATCGCCATGTGGTGGAGGAACGCGACCTCGGGCAGCAGCCACAGGAGGAGGCCGTAGACGGGGATCCCGAGCACCATCCCACCGAAGGCGGCGGCCGGCGGGGTGCGCGGCGCGAAGATGCCGAACAGGAAGGCGGCCACGATGCCCGGCGAGATGAATCCCCAGAACATCTGGATGTACTCGAACACGCTCGGCGCCCGCGCCACGACCGGCGCCCACAGGCACGCGACCACCGCGAGCACGCCGGTCGTCACCCGTCCCACGACCATGAGGCGCCGCGACGAGGCCGCGGGCCGCAGGTGCCGCTTGTAGAGGTCGACGCTGAAGATCGTCGCCGCTGAGTTGAGCATCGAGTCGAGCGAACTCATCACGGCCCCGAACAGCGCCGCGAACATGAGGCCCGTCAGCCCCGCCGGGAGGAGTTCCCGCATCATCACCGGATAGGCCTGGTCCGGATTCGTGACCTGATCGGCGAACAGCTCGGCCGCCATGATCCCGGGAAAGATGATGATGAACGGGATGAACAGCTTGATGAAGCCGGCCAGGAAGAGCCCCCGCTGCCCGTCCGCCAGGCTGCGCGCCGCCAGCGTGCGCTGCGTGATGAACTGGTTCAGTCCCCAGTAGAAGATGTTGGGGATCCACAGGCCGCCGATGAACACGGCCAGCCACGGCATCTCCGGGTGGTTGAAGGGGAGGACCGTATGGAGCTTCCCGTCCGCCGCCTCGAGGAAGGGGCCGATGCCGCCCATCGCCCGAAATCCGAGTACGGTAACGAGCACGCCGCCGAGGAGAAGCGCCACGCCCTGGAGGAGATCCGACCACACGACGGCCTTGAGTCCGCCGTAGATCGTGTACCCGCCCGCAAGCACGCCGATGAGCCAGATGCCGGCCGACACGTCGAGGCCGAAGATCGACTCGAGGGCGAGCGCCCCCGAGTACAGCACGGTCGCAAGGGCCACGAGCACGTACGCCGCGAGGAGGAAGCCGGCCATCAGGGTGCGCGTGCGCACGTCGTAGCGGAACTCGAGGTACTCGGGGATGGTGTAGATCCCCGCCGCGAGGAAGCGGGGCAGGAAGAAGAGTCCGACGAGGACGAGCGTGACGGCCGCCATCCACTCGTAGCTCGCGATCGCGAGGCCGATGTCGTAGCCCCGGCCCGCCATCCCCACGAAGTGCTCCGTCGAGATGTTCGAGGCGATGAGCGAGAAGCCGATCAGCCACCACGGCGGAATGGTAAGAGCCTGAATCCCGGCAGGAAATCGGCTAACTGATTACAGGGCTGCTCGATCTGCGTTTATTGCCGGTGTACTGGACCCTGCGGGATCGCGCCGCGAAAGCGGTAAGAGCGGACGTTAATGGCGGGAGTTCCGCGCCGGCCCCGCCTCGTCGCTAAAGGTCCCGGAAGACCTCCTCGCCCGCATCCCCAGGAAACCAAAGTCGCCTGGGCGAGCGGACGCTCGCCGCTCCCCTGCTGGGCCTTTCTGGGCACGCCGATACGTCACCGGGTGATCACGCCTGCACCCGTCTCCATGCACCCCGGTGCACCCCGTCAACATGCGCAACGCATGCTCTCCTGCTCACAGTATTGAACGCGATGCACCGTAGCTGGTGCAGGATCCTCCGGTCAGCATGTCGCGCGTGAGTCGTCGAAGGCGGTGCAACAAGGTCTTAGCCCACGAATACGTCCTAAGGGGCTACCGTCAACCGGGGGAGTCGTTGCCGCCGTGCCTGCGGTGGGGTCGACCGTCGCTCCGGCGGTCCTCGTCCGAGTCCGCTTGGTTGGCTCAGTTCCGGCGGTCTACTCTGACGATTCAAATTGGAGCGCGATGGATCTGTGTCGGCGTAACTTGCTACAAGACAACAACTTAGAATGTTTGTCAAAAGCGACGCGCTAACCTAGGTTGTAGTGCCTTGTTCGTTGATTCCTCGTACCCTAAACATGGAGCAGGAGAATGCAAGGAACCGCAGAGACCCGGATCTGGAGCTTGTGGGAACGGATGTTCGAACGCCGCAGCGGTCCCAGGTCGGCTACCGTCGTATCGCTGATCTCGGCTGGCTTGGCTGCGCTCGTAGGTTCGTATGCGATCGGCTGGCCTCTGGTGGCTGTGGCGTTCACGATCGGATTCGGCGTTGTCGCTGCCCTGTGGGTGACTTACCTTCTGTCGAAGAAGCTCCCCGGCTGGGACAACAGAAACCTCGGTGCTGTTCTGATTTTTGGTCTGGCTGCGGCCACTCCGGCCAGCGCGACATGCATTGACGTCGAGACCTTCGCACCGATCGGTGTGGTCGCGGAGAGGACGCCAGCGGTGGATTCGGTCGTCATGCCGCAGTGCAGCAAGTGGTTGGGAATCGCTTCCGTCGGATCGACCATCCTATGTGGCGTCAGTTGGCGGGCCGCGGTCGTGACCCCATCGCCGATCTCGATCGGGCTCGCCTTGGGATCGTGCCTTGTAGCGGTTGGAGCAACCGGCGCACTAGCCGAATCCTGCAGTAGGGGCCAGAGGGCTGCTATGCCTGAAGAGGCGTTAAGGATCCTTAGGGACCGTTACCTGAAGAAGATGTACCCGGATGGCAGCATTCTCAGGGATCCCCCCGCATGAACGCGGAGACGGTCGGGCTTGAAAGGGCAATTCGCTCCTTGGCTACGGGTGTCTGGGGAATCGCCATCGGCCTCGGCCTCGCATTGATCTTCATGGTGATCAATCTAATCCTGCTCTGGGGGATGGTGCAGGATTCTGCAGCGATCATGGAGATGATGATGCCTGCGGGTATGCGATAAAGCCCTAGAGGCATTTGAGACCTCGCCTCCCCCCCGGTTCTCTGCACGAGCCGGGGGGCTTTTGTTAGAGGGGTCGCCATCGAAGGCGAACCGGACGGCGGTTGAGTCACGGCTTTGGCCGAACGGTTACGCCTCCTCACGGGCTGGGGAGAGTTGGTCGGTGGCGGGCGAAAAAGTGACACATCGGTCGTTCCCCGTACGCCGGGCGGGGCGGTCGCTCCGTCCGGGAACGCAGAACTTGGCGTCTTCCACTTCGAGAGGGGGGGCGCCGGTGACCCGATGGGAGCTACGCGTGCTTTTGCAACACTTCCTGGACGAAGGTCTGACCGTGATGGAGATCTCTCGCGAGCTGGGGGTCAGCCGTCAGACGATCTACCGCTGGGATCAGGCGGCACACGGGTGACGTAAACCGCGGCAAGAAACCGTCTAAGTTCAATCAGGACTGCACGATCTGCGCTTCTTGCTACTAGACCGCATCTGACTCCACCGTGTCAATATAGCGGGGAACGGCGTCGAATGGCGGGAATCAGGACAGCGTCACACAATCAGCGTTAGATCGAATCACGCACTGGATGGTAAGTCCGTGCCGAGTTCGGCGAACATCTCGGGGAACGGGAGCAGGCGGGGGTCGAGTTACGGCCATGACGGAAAGCGGAGCCGTCTACGCGGCGTTGAGGAGCGATGCCACGTGATCTCGGATGGGTTGCAGGTCGGGATGGTCGGCCACGGATGACGTGATCATGTAGACGGCCAACTGTTCGTCGATCGCGTGCTGTCGGGCGAAGTCGCGGGGGATGTCGTGGTGATTGGGCGTCGAACGCAACCGCTCCAGGGTAGCGGCCAAGCGGCCTGCGTCAAGGCTAGCCAAGTGGGCGAGCGCGTCGCGATGCGAGTCGACGAGCAGCGCACCGAGAACCCAGGTCTCCGGTGGCGAATCGCCGGGCAGCCGAAGGCACGATTCGGTGGAGTCAAGGTCTTGGGCGGTCGACCAGTCCGAGAGTTGCTTGTCGGTGGTGTCGCCATCGAGCACGCAGATGGCCGGGCCGTCGAGCCGGGCTCGGCGATGGTTCGCGAGCTGCATGACGACACGGTCCCCGCTGCCGATCGGTACGATCCTGACGCGTGCCCGATGTTCGCCTGGGAGCGCCTGCTCGACGAGCCTCTCTGCGAACGCGTCCTCGACGTATACGGTCAGTTCGGGTTGTGGCGTTCCGGTCATGCTGTGCATCGCTTGGCGCGTCGTCGGTGCCGCGCTCACGCGATGGCCGTCGGGCTCGCGTTCCACGAGCAGGCGCCCCTCACGCGGCAGGGCGTCGAGGATGTACTCCGAGTGCGTGGTGCAGACAACCTGCTTTCTGTTCCCGGAGATGAGACGCGTGAGTTCGCGAATCAGGCGTTTCTGGGCTTGTGGGTGGAACCCGTGTTCGATCTCCTCAATCAGCAGCAGGCCGCCGGCTGGAAGACGCTCGAGGGCGGAGAGTATGGCGATGGCGGAGGCTTCGCCCGAGCCCATATCGAAGCCGGTGTAGGAGGCGGCGGTTTGGCAGTGGGCGAGGGGGATGCCGCCGTCGGTGTGAACTTCCACTGAGTTGTAGGGCTGGCCGAGAATGGCTGACATGGCCTCGATGGCAGGCGCAGAGAGCTCTTTGATCTGGGGGGAGGATGCGCGAGAATGACGCCGCCGAAGTGCGCCGAGTTCTGCAGGAGGGAGAATACGGGAGAGCGAGACGAAGTCGATGGCGCGTTTGGGAAACCGCACGGCACGGGACCGGCCGGGATCGGGAACGTTGGCCCACCGACTTTTTTCTGTTCTGAATCTGGCAATCTGGAGGTCGTCTCCCGCGAGTGTGTAGTCGAAGCGAACCGTGAGGCCGGCGGACGTCGGATCACGGGGGCGGCGGAAGAAGAACTCGTCCCAGGCAAAGATCATGCGGCGCAAGCGGCGGCGTACGGCGGGGATAGGGCGCGGAAACCTACGCCACCCGTCAGGGCGTGCCGCGGAAAGCGCGGCCAAGCCCAACAACGTGCTCTTGCCCGCCCCGTTCCTACCGCAGATGGCGGTAATGGGGTAGTCGAAGGGCGCGTAGATGTTCCGGATGCCTCGCAAGGGCGGCGGGCCTTCGAGCGTGATGCCCTTGAGCAGCGGGTGGGGAAAGGTTGCGCTCGGTTCGCGCCAGAACTCCAGGAGACGCCGTTCGGCGTCATTAAGGTGTCGCCCGGGCATCCGTGTCCTCAGCTAAGAGATCGGTTTGGTGTTCCGTTTCCTCGGCGGGCGTGTTCGTCGCGGCCGAGCCGCCCGCCGCGCGGAACGCGTCGTAGCCTGGGCAGAACGTGCGGAAATCGCATCGGCCGCACTTTCCACGTATTGCGCCCGAAGTAGGAAAGTCGTGGTTGTTCAACCGCTCCCTCAGTAGGCGCACCGTATCGGAGAGCCTGGCCGCGGCTTCCTGCTGCGCTTTCGGGTCGACCGGGACCCTGATCCACTCGTCGCGGCCGCTCGTCGTGAGTTCGTCGGGAAGCGGTTTGGGAGAGAGGATGCGGGCGGTGGCCTCTGCGGGCTCCATTTCGAAGGCGTAGCGGACGCCGACGGCGTAGAGTCGGAGCTGTTCCAGTGCTGCTTTCACGGTCTCTTCGTACTCCTCCACTGTGCGAATGCGGCTCGCCTTGAAGTCGACGAGCCCGATGATCTCTCGCCGGGAAGGGGGAGCAGATTCGTCTGCCCGCTCGAGGAGGTCGACGACGCCGGCGATCAGGGCGTCGGATTCTTGGTCGATGAGTTCGAAGGGCTTTTCGGCGGCACGTACACGGGAGAGGGCGTCGTCGGCGCGTTCGACGTATCGAACCAGGGCCTCCTCGGCCGCGTCGCGGAGGATATCGAAGGGCTTGCCCCGTGTGTATCGAAGATGGAACCGTCGGTCGACGAGTTCGCGGATGACATCGGTAGTGATAGTCTCGCCGCCGATCGCCATGTTATGCACTTCGGCAAGGATGTCGTGAATGCGCTGGCCGTATCCGAACTGTTCACCGACGCCCGGGCTGTAGTCCATGAGCGCGCGCAACTGATATTCCCTCTCGCAACGCCGGAACGCGGCCAGGTCGGAGTAGGTGGTCTGAAGCAGGTTGGAATCTGCCGGAGGGGTGGGCTCGATATGCGTGTGTTCAGGCGGTTCGCTCCCTGGGGGCAAGACGCAGGGGTGGTCGATCTCACGGAAGTAAGGGGTGGGTCTGGTGCGGTGCCGGTCTAGCGATGAGATGTGTAGGAACTTGGCGCAGCGGGTCAGCGCGACGTACCAGAGCCGCCGTTCGCCGTCGTCGCCGCCCACGTAGGGGCCGGTGTCATAGGATCCCGACGGCAGGAACGTCTCTGGCGGTCTGGTGCGCAAGCTGCTCGGGAATACCCGTGAGGAAATGCGCGGAAGGAAGACCACGGGCCACTCGAGGCCCTTGGCGGCGTGTACCGTCATGATCTTGACGGAGTTCAGCGCCGCCGGTTCGCTGACGCCGCCTTCGTCTACATGACGCGTAGCCCAGTTGGACAGGAAGAGGACGAGGCTCTTCAGCCGGGCGGGTGTGATCCATTGGTGGACGGACTCGAATTTGGTGAGCAGATTGCTGAAGGCACCGAGGTTGAACATCGTGCCTTCCGGCCAGGAGTCCGCCCTGGCACCGAGTTTCCACAGCATTTGCTGGAAGATTTCCTGCGGGTAGATCCTGGCGCCGAGGCCGCGTGATCGCTCGGTGCGGGCGACGGCGCGTTGACCGAGTTCCGCGCGTTTGCGGTCGAGCCAAGAGAGCAGGTGTGTAGAGTTGGCGGACGGCCCGAGACGCCCGTTGTCGCGGAGCGCGGAAACGGTGCGGCGCACGAATTCGCGGGTCTCGGCAGTAGACAGCAGTTGGATACCGCCTCCGGACTCGTTCGGTAAGGCGAAGTCGGCTCGTGCGAGCAGCGAAAAGGCGGCTTGGACGAGACGGACTTCCTGGTTGTCGAAGAGGCCGCCCGTGCCGGTTACGACGACCGGTATGCCGCGGGCGCGCAGAGCCTCGGCGAAAGGCGCGCCAGCGCCGCGAACGCTGCGCAGGAGGATGGCCATGTCGCCGTAGTCAAGGCCGCGTTCGGTCCCGTCGTTCTCTCGAAACGGAGTACCGCGGATGGCTTGGATGCGATCAGCGACCCACCGGGCTTCGGCTTCTTCGGATGGGAAAGTCTCCAGAAGTATGTCACCTGGGTCGGCGAAGCGTTCCGGGAGCGAACCATCGGGGGCACTTATGCGTGCCTTGGGCTCCTTGGCTATGCGATTCGAGACCCGTCGGACGGCTTCGTCGGCGATCGAGACTATGGCATGGGTGGACCGGAAGTTGTCCTCGAGGCGCACCACACGGACGTCTGGATACCTGTGGTCGAAGTCGAGGATGTTGTCGACCTTTGCGCCGCGAAAACCGTAGAGGGCTTGGTCGTCGTCTCCGACGACCGTCAGGGTGGGACCGCGCCCGCCGTTAGTGAGCAGGTGGATGAGTTCCTCCTGCCTGTCGTCGACGTCTTGGTACTCATCCACGAAGAGGTGCTGGAGTTCCGCCCGAATCTCCTCCAGGACGTCGGAGTCGGATCGGAGGAATTCGATCATCGTGTCGATGATATCGTTGAAGTCGAAGAAGTAGTTCGGATAGCCATGGGCGATCTCGCGATACCGGTGCACCGCGCCGGCGAGGACGGGGTCGCCGATCTTGTCGATGTCGATCTCTTGCTGGTGGATCACGTTCAGCGTGGTAAGAAACGTGTTAAGGGTCTCGCCGTACGTGCGGGAGCGGGTTCGGGTACGGAGCCGATCGAGACCGATGCCATCGCCGCCCCGGAACCGCACGAAGTTGGCGGCGATGAGAGCCGCCTGACGGGTCTCGTCCATGACCTCGAAGATCCGGCGGCCGGGATCTAGTTTGCGGAGGACCTGCAAGCAGTAGGCGTGAATGGTGCCGACGTACATGTCGCCGAGCGCGGGCTCTTCGGGGTTAGCCTCCTCGACGCGCCGCCGGATGCGGTGTTTGAGTTCGGCGGCAGCGTGTTCGGTGAAGGTAAACGCGACGATGGATCCCCGAGGAACGCCGTCCTCGACCATGCGCGCGGCTCGACATGCCAGCGTTTCGGTCTTACCGCTGCCGGCACATGCAAGTATGAGGAGGTTGGAGGGGGCGCCCGAGTCGAAGTTGACGGCCTCGCTCTGGGGGGCGGTGAGGTTCTGTATCACGGAACGGCTCGGATGGCGGTACGGAGTGCGGGGGCAAGGGCGTGCATCAGCGCGAACGGAAGTGCGTTGCCAATCTGCGTTGCCACGACGCCGCAGCCGCCGAAGAACGAGTATTTCCACGGGAAGGTCTGGATAAGGGCAGCTTCCCGCGGCGTGATTGCCCGGTCCTGGTCCGGATGGGCGAACCTGCCGCGTGTGACATCCGTACAGCCGGTAGTGAGTGTGGGCGCAACGTCGTCCCAGGCCATGCGGCCGTAGACGTCCGGATAGGAGTTGGGCTGCTTGTGACAGCGTAGGCCAAGGGACTCGGGAAGGGAACTGCGGCTTCCTCCGTCCTTCGGGATGGCACGTAGGCGCTCCAGGGCGATCGCTTGGTGGCGGCGGGCAGCGTGCAACGGGTCGGTAGGGTCGCGTTCGCCGGCGGCGAGTTCGGGGAGGCGGGCGATGGCGTCGCGGACGGTGCGGCGCCTCCCGGCGGGGGTCAACGCGTTCGGCAGCGTCGGCGGCTGGGGACCGCGGGACGCCATCAGGACACAGCGGACGCGGCGCTGGGGGACCGCGTAGTCGGCGGCGTCGACGCGTAGGGGTTCAGTGAAGGCGTAGTCGGTTCCGCAGGCTTCCTCGAAAGCGTCGAGAAGGTGACCGTGACGCTCGGCTGCCAGTCCGGGGACGTTCTCGACGAAGACGACCTTGGGGCGCAATGCCGCAACGAAGCGGGCGGCGTCAACGAGCAGGTCCGAGCGCCGGTCGCCGAGCCGGTGACGATTCTGGCTGCTGAACGGCTGGCAGGGCGCGCAGATGACAACAAGGTCGAGATCTGCTCCGCGCAGGCACTCACGCCTCAAGAGGGCGGGGTCGAGCTGGCGGATGTCCTGCTCGAAAATGCGCACGGTCGGGTGGTTTAGCCGGTAGGTGGCGCAGGCTGCCGGATCGTTGTCGACTGCGGCGAGGACTCGGAAATGGGCAGCCTTCAGAGCCGCGGTCGCCGAGCCCGCGCCCGAGAAGAGATCGATTGCCGTGGGCCAGGGCTTACCGGACATCCTTGTACACTGTATTCGGATACACGAAGCCGCCCAGAGTCCCGCTGTTCGGTGCAGATCCGAAACGTGAAGGATGGTGGGGCACAAGACTCAACCTTGAAGGTAGCGACGCCGACCGAGGCCGCTTGGTTTACTGGAGCGATAGGTGGAGACCGCTAACTCCGGATTCACTCTTTCCTCGTCTGTGGGCTTCTGAAGTCTAACCGGGACTGCAAGATCTGCCACTCCTGCCGTTGGGGCTGGACACCGCCGGGTCGTTACCTCAAGAGCAGGAAAACCGGAGCCAATCGGCAGGACTCTCAAGCGTGGTCGAACACCTTCGGCCGGGCGGTTTATCGAGTCAGCATCCCAGGAGGGCGTTTGCCGGTAAGGTTGACTCGGTGGGCGCGAATCGTCTGGCCTATCCGAGAAACGTCTCGATTCGCTCAGCCAAATGGTCCAGATCCTTGGTCTCGCACTCCCAGACAACCAATACGCGCCAACCCATGTCTCGCAGGGCGGCTTGAACCAACCGGTCACGCCGGGCGTTGCCATTGAGTTTGTTCCTCCAGTACTCGCGTCGCTCCGGCGATTTCGGGAGCCGATTCTTCGCGCAGCTGTCATGCCGATGCCAGAAGCACCCATGTACAAAAATCACCTTGCGGCGAGGTCGAAACACGAGATCAGGCTGGCCCGGCAGATCAGTACCGTGCAGCCGGTAGCGGTAGCCCATTCCGTGAACGAGTCGACGCACCCGAATCTCGGGTTTCGTGTCCTTCGAGCGGACTCGACTCATACGCTCGCTGCGCTCGGGGCCAGTAAGGATATCGCGACTGGCTCGCTTCATGCGTTGGATGCTACGCTAGGCTCGCCCACGAACGCCCACAGCCCTCCCATCGACGATTGATCGCCGAAGGCCGTCCCCTCGCGGATATCCCGCAAGTGATCTACTATCGCTTGAAAGCCCGCTGGCGGGATGCTCTCGCCGATGATGTCTCTGATCGTACCGTCCCTCACCGTCCTCCCGTCCGCCCGTCCCCATTCGTAGTCATACCGGTCAAGGGAATGCACCCGGAACGCCTCGTGGAGCGAGAGGCAACGGTTTTGGTCGGGGTGCAGCTTGTTGTCGCTGCACGCATACGACAGGTTTCGCGTCAGCGTACTCGCGGGCTTGTCGTACGCCATCCTCTTGTAGGCGGACGTGTAGCCCCGCATCAACTGACGCTGCCCGTCTCGCTCAACGCTCGGACGTGGAAGCAATCCTCCACAGCGCTCGCAATGGATCGGCGTGGATCGGGACGCCCGATTGATGCCGTTCCGGTCACGCCGGGCCAGGTGCGTGGGGTTCCCGGTGAATCCGCACTCGACACATTGGTTGTCGAAAGCGCTTCGTTCCGGCGGCGTGTTCGATACCCACCAGTACTTCATCTCGTCCAGCAGCGGAACGCGATGAAAGGGAACGTCGGACACGGCCGACTCGGCACACCGCGCGTCGAGCGGCGGCACGTCCGCTATCGCGTCTCGGACGGTTACCCAAGGGTGGGTGCCCGGTAGCGCACCTTCGGTGTGCGTCTTGCGCGGCATGAACGACCGCTGAGCAGACCACCAGTCCTTCAAACGGTCGTTCCGAGAAAACACCGTTATGAGTCGCTGTCGTCGTTGGGGCACGCCG
Source organism: Gemmatimonadota bacterium (assembly GCA_965207805.1). Taxonomy (GTDB): domain Bacteria; phylum Gemmatimonadota; class Gemmatimonadetes; order Palauibacterales; family Palauibacteraceae; genus Palauibacter. The sequence continues at coordinate 1,624,643 of OZ242312.1, read as the reverse complement.
TAGTTCGCGAATTCCACGACCTCCCCACCGCCCATGTACCCTGGCCCAAGAGCCTCCGAAACGAAGTCTAGGATTCCACTCGGTTCGCCGTCTTCGTCCAGGATCACGGTGTCCTTCATCTCCGGGACGTTCTCTAGCAGCACGATTTCCGGCCGGAGTCGACGCGCCAATTCCATGGTGGGGACGATGAGACGGTTCCGCTCGTCGAACTTTGGCTTGCGGCCCGCGCGAATCGCGGAAAGCAGCTTGCCGCGCCCGTTCTTCGACATCCCTTGGCACGGGGGCGTAGCGTAGAGGAGGGTCAGACCGTGCGGACCCATTCGGCGACGCGTGTGTCGCTCCACCTCGTCAACGGCGTCCCATATGTCAGCCGTGATGGAGTGGGCGTCGGGGAAGTTGAATGAGAAGACCGCGTGTCTGTCCGCACGGATCTCGTTCGACACCAAGATGTTGAACCCGGCCCGGCGCAAGGCGAGGTCGCCGATGCCACCGGACGAAAAAAGGCTGATCGCCGTCGCGTCGGCTGTGGTCATGTCCTCCATCCTTGTCCCCCACCTCCCTCGTCCAGCTTGATCCGTTTTCTGCTCTCCCGTGGGTGCAGCCATCGCTAGCAGACGGCGGTTCGGTTTCTGCCAATAGCCGTCCGCTCCCGCCCGCCGGTCCTAGTCGCCAAGGCCACGCGGCAACTCCGAAGGATAGCGAATTCCCCAGCCGCTCGCAAAGGTGGCCGTAGACTATAGTCCGTGGATGTCAGGGCGGCAACCGAATATGATAAGTGCTTAAATGCACGCCTCAAGCATCTTCCCGGATGCCCTTCGCCACTACCGTGATCGAACCGGTCTCAGCCAAGAACGACTAGCGGCTGCTGCGGGGCTCGATCGTACCTACGTCAGCCAACTGGAACGGGGCCTCAAGAGTCCGACCTTGGGTACTCTTGAGAAGTTGGCTGACTGCCTCGACGTACGAGTGCAAGACCTGCTTCGTGGGCCATCGCGGACGGGGCTCCGGTTCCCCGCCGATTATGTCGTGAGCGACTCGGAGCGCGTCGGCCTTGCCCGAGGAGGGGGCGCGTTCGTCCCGTTCCCGATCTCCGTCCTGAGAGGTTCGATCGACCTAGCGCACGGATTCATCGACGATATGTACGCCGCCGACCTCGACATCGCACGAGTGCTGGGACTCCGTAACTTGAGCGCCTTCGTGGGTGAACTGGTGGCAACAGGTATCGCTCGGTCGAGCGACGGTCTGTTCCGATTGAACCCGCACCAAGACGGCTACCCTGATCTTCTTCTGATGGACGGACGGGGGCGTCGGGAGCTTGAGCGGCTTCGAGACCGGATGAACGAAAAGGGACCATTCAGCCCGTTTGCATCCGGCGGAATCGAGGTGAAGGCGACGTGCGGTAGCGTACCAAGCCCTAAGGTATGCCGCGCCAGAGGTATACAGCGTCCAGAGCTTGGCGACCCGCGAATCGCCTGCATGACCGGGTACGAATGGAAAGCACACCATCGCGAGACAAACAATCTGGTCGGTGTCCTCTGGGACTTCGTCGAACAGCGCCCCCGGATCGCTGCCATGTTCTATTCCAGCGCTCTCACCGAGTCCGACTGGGGTGCGATCGTCGCACCGAAGCCGGGCGGCGGGAGAACAACCAGCGTATCCATCATGAACCGGGCGGGCATTCGCAAGATGTACGCGGGCTGGCTCTGTGTCTTGGCAGACGGTGGCTATCGAGAGTTCCTGAACAGGCGCAACAGGGACTCCCTTATGCCTGAATCCGGCGATTCACCGTGATGTGAAGGCAAGCTCCGGTGCCTTTGTTGGGTGTGTTCGACCTTTGCGGCCCGGAGCTGGTCCAAATGGTCGGCCCGAGCCTGCGCCGTCGCGGTCGGCTTCGGGATCCCCCAGTTCCTCGTCGAGGCTGTGCAGGAGACCCGATTCTCACCCGACCCGTACCCATCGCAGGTCGGCGATCATCTATTCTGGGTGATCCCAGAGCCCGTAGATGCACCGAAAGCCGGCCGGATCGGGCCGTTCCGGCCGATCCGCTGGGCGATGGCCGTGGAGGCAGGGCTCACCGTTCGAACCCACCCCCGCCACGCTCGGGGCCTCTGGGCCGGGGTGGTCGCGGCACGACAATGCGGGTGATGGTCCGTCCGGGCTCCCGCCCCCACGTCGGTTGGCGCTCTCCGACATCCCGCGCCCACCGCTCCGCTTCCCGCAGCCCTCTTCGGTAGCCCTCGCGCACCTTCCGCTCGATCTCCCGGGCGCTCTCGCCGTGTGCCTTGCCCAACTCGGCCCGCTCGTCCCTGTGGTGCCGGTCGAGATCCGCGCGCCAGCCCTCGACCAGGTCCTCCCGCCCCCGGACCGCCCCGGCCAACTCCTTGAGCGAGCGATCGAGCCGCCAGATCCGGAGCCGCCCGAGCACGGTGCGGCTCTCCCGGTCGAGCCTCTGCCGCATCTCCTCCTGCCGCTTGTGCAGGTCGGCCCATTCCCTCCGCGCCCGGGTCTCCAAGCGCCAGAACCCCAGCCAGCGCCCGTCCTCGACCTGCTCCCAAGCCCGCTCCTCGGCACGCCGCCAGGCCTCCATGTCGACGCGCTCCTCGTCGACCGGCCCCCTCGCCCGCCTCGCCCGACCGGGCAGCATCCCCTCGCGCCGGAAGCGCGCCCAGTGACGCGGCCGGTCCCATATGGGGCGAAGCACCTCCTCGCCCGCCCGCCGCCGCTCGTTGTTCTTGACCCGCCTCTCGACCCGGATCCGGCCCTGTTCCCGCTCGTAGCCCTCGGCCCAGCGCGACAGCCGGAGCTTGCTGTTTCCGAGCTTCGCCGCCTTCCCGGTTTCCGGATCGACCCGGTTCGCGATCACGTGGACATGCGGGTGCCGGGTGTCCTCGTGCGCGACGATCAGCGCCTCGTGGCCCTCCAGTCCCAGCGCCTCCAAGCTCTCGTCCACCGCCCGGTTCATCTCCCCCTTGTCGGGCGTCTCGTCGCGAGCCCAGCTGAGCGAGTAGTGAAGGACCGGCTTCGCCAGCTTCCGGCCTCCCGGCGACCCGCCCACCAACCGCTTGAGGTCGGGGGCCGCCCTCGCGGTCGCGGCCATCAGCCGCGCGGCCCGCTCCGGCCGGAACGTCGCGAGGTTCCGGGTGTCGGCCCACCCGACCCGCTCCGATGTCCTCGGGCGGCGGTCGTCCGGCTCCGGCGCGTCGTGGAGGCAGTACGCCGCGACCCCGGCGAACGAGCGTCCCAGCCCGTTGATCTTCGGGATCACCGGTCCAGCGCCTCCCCGCTCAGGAGACCGGCCGCGAGCTCGCCCACCCGCTCGACCGCCTCCAGTGTCCCGGAAGGAGCAGCGGCACCGGAGTTCAAGGCGCGGGCGATCTGGTTTAGATTGACGCCGATCCGGTGAAGCTCGACCCGCTCGGCCGCGCCGAGACGGAGAACGACCGCCTCGCGGACCGGCTGCCCGAGCGCCCTGCGGCGCATGTAGCCGCCCGTCGTCATGCGGGCCGCTCCGGCCCGCTCGGCGATCTCCGCGGCCTCCGCCGTGTTGACGCGCACGCCGATCGTGCGGCTGCGAAGTTCGGCCTCGGGCTTCCGGGGACGGGCCATTTCGGGCGACCTCCTTTGGGTGGCGCGCGGAAGTGTCGTTTCGGGGGCTCGGGGGCATCCCCCGACCAGAGTAAACGTGAAGCGTTTACACATCTGGCTCCTCCACAAACCGCAGAAACCAGCGCCCCCGTGGCGCCCCCGCCCGAAAGCCGGCCGGGGCGCCCAACTCTGGACGACGCACCCCGTCGTCGCGAGGTTTCATTCGCGCAGATCGTGCAGTCCATCGAACGAGAGGAATCGAACGATGGCACGCACGAGAAGAAGCCGCCGGAGCTATGGCGCCGGCGAGTGGGGCCGGAACAGGGTCCGGGTGTTTCCAGACCCCAAGACCGGCCTGTTCCAGGTGGAGTGGCGCGAGAACGGGCGAAGGCTCACCCGGTCGCTTGGACACCGCGATTGGGCGAGGGCGAAACGGCAGGCGGACGAGTTCGCGGCCGGGTTCGCCGAACCTGACCTCAACGGCAAGGCGGAAGCCGAGCCCGAGCCGCTCACCCTGGAGAGGCTCTTTGACATCTACGGTGAAGAGGTGACGCCCTCCAAGGGGCGGAAGTCTGGGCAGCGCGACCGTGTCGCGTCCGCGATGTTCCTCGACTTCTTCGGTCGGGACCGAAGGCCGGAGACCCTGTCCCAACGCGATTGGGACCGCTTCATCCAAGCGCGGCAGGCGGGGAAGGCCGGTCCGTCGGGCAAGCCCGTGGGCAACCGGACCGTCGAGTACGACCTCAAATTCCTGATGGCGGTTCTGAATTGGGCCGAGAGGTCGAGGGACGAGCAGGGCCGCCTGCTCCTCGACAGGAACCCGCTCAAGGGCCTCACAAAGCCCACGGAGAAGAACCCCGCCCGGGTCGTTCTCACGGAGGACGAATACCAAGCGATGCTGAAAGCGTCGTGGCAGGTGGGGTGGAGGTTCCGCGTCGCGCTCGTGCTCGCGCACGAGACCGGCCACCGGATCGGTGCCATCCGCCATCTTCGGTGGAGCGACATCGACTTCGAGGGCCGCGAGGTGCGGTGGCGGGCGGAGCACGAGAAGACCGGCCACGAACACGTCACGCCGCTGACCGAGGAGGCGGTCGCCGCGCTGAAGGAGGCACGCAGGATGAGCGATCGGAGTGGGAATGCCTTGGTGCTTACTGCGTCGAGGGATGCCACGCGGTGCATGGGCCGCGCGGCCGCCCACATGTGGTGGAAGCAGGCCGAGACGCTCGCGGGACTGGAGCCGAAGCGCGGCAGGGGCTGGCACTCGCTCAGGCGAAAGTTCGCCAGCGACCTGATGGACCTTCCGCTCAAGGTGCTCTGTGAGCTTGGCGGGTGGAAGGATGCCCAGACGGTGCTAAGATGCTACCAGAGGCCGGACGCGGGACAACTCCGGACGGCGCTGGAAGGCCGCAACAGGGTTCGCGGCTGAAATCCCGAACAGCGGGAATCATTCGGCGGGAATCCGGCTCACGAAACCCCTAAGTTCATCGTCTGCACATAGTTGGAAGATCCATGCATCTTGCCACCACGGCAGGTTGCGTCCGGCAAGAAAGTACCCCGCCGCGTCCCGCCGCCCGCGCGAGGCGTACAGCGACACCCCCACGACCAGCAACAGAAAGCCCGCGAACGCCCAGACATCGAGCGGCCGGAAGGTCACGCTCGTCTCACGCTATCGAGTCGCGGAGCGCCTGCCTCGCTTCTTCGTGCCGGCTCGCGGGCACGCGGAGGACTCTCGCGGCCGCCGTCGGGCCCCACGACACGGGCGCGAACTCCCCTTCGACCCTGAAGGGGATGTCGCTGGCTTCGAGGGCGAGCCTCGCCGCCAGGAATTCGCTCTCATCCCACGCCTCGAATACGCGGACCATGTCCTCGCCCCGAATCACGATCGAGCGGGGGTCTCCTCGATCTCGGCGGTCCACGTCACCTTGATCGCGCCCTCCAGCGAGCGGGCGGCGGGGCATTTCGCGCCGTGGCCGGCGAGCGCACGGTCGACCGTCTCCCGGGCCTCGGCGGGGATGCGGAGCCGGTAGTGGACGATGATCTCCTCGAGCAGCGGCATGCGGTCACGGCGGCGCAAGATGCCCTCCGCTTCGGCGGTGATGTCCTCGGGGGCCAGGCGGATGCCGCGCACTTCCAGTGCGCCGTTGAGCGTGCCCAGCATTCAGCCGCCGGTCGCGGCCACTTGGTAGTCGACCGGGAGCGGCAGGTCCTTCGCGTCGATCCGGTAGTGGGACTTGATGGGTCCGTGGACGCCGAAGTCGATCTCGGTCCCCTCTTCGAGGCGGGCGCGGCGATGCACTCCCTCCACCTTTTTGAGACGCGCGCGGGCGGTGTAGAACGGCTCGGACACGGCGTTCTCCTTGTGCTTCCGGTTCCCCTTCGTGGGCTCTCCTTTACGCACCCGCCTTCCCTGCCGCATTTTCGGGCGGCGAGATTCGGGCGTGACGCGCAAACGAAACGATCGAGAGCGGCCAGAATGACGTCAACCCGCCACAGGAACTGCTTGCCGGGTGGAGCGGCGGCGCGGGCCGCGGTTCTGGTCCTCATGGCGGGCGGAATCGCGGCCTGCGGGCGGGGGTCGGCCGAAACGGCGGATGCCGCCCCGCCCAGCGACCTTTCGGCGCTCAGCGACCGCTTCTGGGACGCCTACCTGTCCTGGAACCCGCTGCAGGCGACCTACCTGGGGGAACACCGCCTCAGCGACCGCGTTCGTGACATCTCGCCGTCCGGGCGCAACAATCGCCGCCGCGAGGTTCGCGCCCTCGCGGACGCCCTCGCCGCCATCGACCTTGCGTCGCTGCCGCCCGGGAATCGGCTGACGTACCTCGCGCTCGACCATCAGCTCTCGGCGGAGGTCGCCGAGCAGACGTGCGACCTCGAGGTGTGGGTGGTGGACCACCGCGAAGGGTTCCAGCTCGACTTCCTCAACATCGTGGGCGCCCAGCCGCTTGAGACGCCGGTAGACGGCGAGCGCATGATCCGGCGCTGGAACGCCTTCGCGGATTACATCGACGACTACATCTCGAACCTCCGCACCGGCCTCGAGACGGGGCGGGTCGCGGCGCGTGCGTCGGTGAACCGGACGATCGTGCAGCTCGAGGCCCTCCTCGAACGACCGGTGGAGGAATGGCCAATCTACGCCCCGGCGGGGACGCGGCTCGATGCGTGGCCGGAGGGGACGCGCCACGACTTCCGGGCCGGCATCCGCGAGGCCGCCTCCGAGCGCATCCGGCCGGCCTACGCGAGACTCCGCGACTTCCTGCGCGACGAACTCTATCCGCACTCGCGCGCGGGCGCGGCGATCGGACTCTCCAGCCTGCCGGGCGGCAGCGCCTGCTATGAGGCGATGATCCGCAACTTCACGACGCTGGACCTGACGCCGGCCGAGATCCACGCGCGCGGCCTGGCGGAACTGGAGCGGATCCACGACGAGTTGCGGACGCTTGGACAGGAAGTCCTCGGCGCTTCCGACCTGCAGGAGATTCAGCAGCGGCTGCGGTCGGACCCGGAGATGTTCTTCCGCTGGCCCGGTGAGATCGTGCAGATGGCCGAGGAGGCATACGCGCGGGCGGCCCTCGTCATGCCAGACTGGTTCGGCACGCCGCCGCTGACGGAGATGGTGATCCGTCCGATCCCGCTGTACGAAGCGCCGCAGAGCGTGCTCGCGTACTACCGGGAGCCGGCACCGGATGGATCGCGCCCCGGCACGTACTACGTGAACACGTACCGGCCCGAGATCCGGCCCCGGTACCAGGCCGACGTCCTGAGCTTCCACGAGGCGATTCCCGGGCACCACCTCCAGACAGCCATCGCCCAGGAGGTCGCAGGGCTGCCCGAGTTCCGGAAGCACCTCGGCTCCGTCGCCTTCGTCGAGGGGTGGGCGCTGTACGCGGAGCGCCTGGCTGACGAAATGGGCCTCTACGTGGACGACCTGAGCCGCATCGGCCTCGCTTCCTACGATGCCTGGCGGGCCAGCCGGCTCGTCGTCGACACGGGCATCCACGCCTTCGGCTGGACCCGGGAGGAGGCAATCGACTTCGTCCGCGAGAACACGCTGCTCGCCGAAGTGAACATCGAGAACGAGGTGGACCGTTACATCACGTCACCCGCCCAAGCGCTCACCTACAAGCTGGGGCAGCTCGAGATCTCGCGGTTGCGCGCGAAGGCGGAAGCCACGCTCGGAGAAGCGTTCTCCATCGGGGAGTTCCACGACCGCGTGCTGGAGAATGGCGCCCTGAGTCTTCCCGCGCTCGGCGACGCGATCGACCGCTGGCTCGCGGAGACCGCCAGCTAGCAGCCCCTGGCCGAGGCCCGCTGCACGGCCGCAACGTTGAGGGGGCGTTGATGCGGCACGGCACGTTGCCGTCATGCGCTATCTCGGCAACATCCCACGGCTCCGGGCCGTCGCGCGTCCGGATGCGGAGCCGCGCGGCTTCGCGCTGCCCTCCGCCATGCTCACCCTGCTGCTCGTTTCGCTCATGGCGGCGGGCGGGTTCCTGATCACCTGGCTCGACGGACAGTCCGCCCGCGCCTTCGCGCGCTCCACGGAAGCCTTCTACGTGGCCGAGAGCGGACTCGCGGCGGCGCTCGCCGTCGCCGAGTTGCCGAACCCCTCCGTGCCGCCGGTCGCGCTGGGCGTGGGGACCGCGACGGTCTCCTTCGAGCCGCTCCTCGAACTGCGGCCCGGTGAAGCCGTGTACCGCGTCGAGTCCCTGGGACAGGTGGTCTCCGGGGACGCGACCTTCGAGCGGTCCGTGGGCCAGCTCATGTGGGTGGCCGGCCCTCCGCGGGTTCCCGGAGCCCTCGTCCTCGTGGGGGGGACGGGCGGAACGCCACCCGAGGGGACGATCAGCGGACTGGGCTCGCTCGGAGGCGCGTGTCCCCTGCAACCGTCACCCGTTGCGGGCGTCGCGTACTGGGGCGGACCGCCGCCGGCGCCGGACTCGATGTTGACGATCACGGGGGCCCCGTCCGAGCGCTCGATGCCGGCCGGTGTGTCGGTGGCGGCGGAGACCGGCATCCGGTGGACGGAGTTGCTCGCTTCGTTCGGGCCGATCCCCGACGCGACCGTGCCGCCCGATCCCTGGCCCGGGTCCGGCGCAGGCTCGCCCTACATCCGGATCCCCGGGTCGGAAACGCTCGGCGCCGGTTCGAGCGGACGAGGCGCCCTGGTCGTGGAAGGCGACCTGGCCCTCGACGACGGGTTCGCCTGGACGGGGCTCATCCTCGTGGGAGGGACCCTGATCCTGAATGGGGACATCTCGGTCCGGGGGAGCGTGGTGAGCGGGCTCGCGGGCGGGCTGGGCGTCGCGGCCGACTTCGGCGGCCATCGCGTCGATCTGCGCTTCAGCGCGTGCGCCGTCGCGGCGGCCGCGGAGGGGCTGACGGCGCCGGCGGCGGCAGTTCCCGGCACCTGGTACGAAGCCTGGTAGCGTCTGGTGGCGCTACAGATGCTCGGCGACGAGGTCCGGGAGTCCGTCCGGGTTGTCCACGTGCAGCCAGTGGCCGCCCGGGAGTTCGTGGAGATGCACGCGACCGTTCAGAGCGGCCGCCCGGAAGCGCCCGATATCGTCCGCCGAGAGAATGTCCGACTGTGTGGCCCGTACGACGTGGATGTCCGATGGGGGGACGGGCGTCTCGATGACGTCCCAGAGGTCGCGGCGGAAGTAGTCGGCCAGCAGTTCTTCGGCCGCGTCGGGATCCAGGCGCCACCGGTAGCCGGCGTCGACGAGAACAAGGTTGGTCGCCAACCAGTGCGCGACGGGTGAGGCAAAACCCTCGGCCGCCACCGCCGACACGGCGTCACGTCTCTTCGTGAAGGGCCCCGAGTGCCGGCGAATGACGTCCAGCAGCCGGGCGGCTCCGCCGCCGGGCGAGCGGCGGGAGGGCGTCGCGTCGATCACCCATGCCTGGCTCGGCGCCGCGGCCGCCGCCACCATCAGCGCCACCTTGCCGCCGAAGGAGTGCCCGAGGATCGCGTCCACCGGCCGTTCGAGCGACTCCGAGAGTTCGAGCACGTCGTGTACGCACGCGGCGAGCGTGTGCGGCGGCTCGAAGCTCGGGGAATGCCCGTGCAGCCGCAGATCCACGAGCACGGCTCCCCATTCGGGACGCCGGGCGACGAGCCGGCGGGCAAATGAAGCCCAGTTGCGGCCGGTGCCGTAGATGCCATGCAGCACGTAGAGCCAGCGCCGGGAACCCGCCTCCGCGACGGTGTACTGATGCAGGAATGGTCGAGACACGGAACGAAAGGTAACGGATCTTGAAGAATCTGTCGGCGTTCGAGCCGGCGCGGGGGTTCCGGAATCCTCACGTGCAGACCGTGGTGGGGCGGATCGCGCGCCGGCGCCTGGAGCCGCGGTACGACCGGGTTCGGCTCGACACGGACGACGGCGATTTCATCGATCTCGACCTGTGGAGAGGACCGGAAGCCCCGTCGGGTCTGTGCCTCCTCCTCCACGGGCTCGAGGGCAGCGCGCGCTCCGGGTACATGGTGACGACGAGCGAGGCGCTGGCGGCCGCCGGCATCCAGGCCGTAGCGCTCAACTTCCGTTCGTGCAGCGGAGAGCCGAACCGTCTGCCGGGCGCCTACCACTCGGGTCGGACGGACGACATCGAGCGCGCTCTGGACTGGATGGCAGCGCGCTTCCCGGGCCTCCCGCGGACTGCGGTCGGGTTCTCGCTGGGCGGGAACGCGCTCCTCAACCTGCTCGGGCGCGAGGGCGGCGGCCGGGGCCTCGTCGCCGCGGCCGCCGTATCCGTCCCCTACGACCTCGAATCCAGCGCCGACGCCCTGCAGCGCGGGATGGGGCGCGTGTACGGCCGGCGTTTCCTCCGCAGCCTGCGGGAGAAGGCCCGCGAGAAGGCGGTGAGGTTCCCGGACGTCGTGGCGCCCGAGGCGGCGAGGGCACGCACGATTCGCGAGTTCGACGACCGGCTCACGGCACCGATTCACGGCTTTCGCGACGCCGCCGACTACTACGCGCGTTGCAGCGCAAAGCATTTCGTGGACCCCGTGGACCTTCCCATGCTCCTCGTCCACGCGCGCGATGACCCGCTCGCCCCGGGGAGCTCAGTACCCGTCGAAACGATCCGGCGACGTCCGAATCTCTCCCTGGAACTGACGGAGCGGGGAGGACATCTCGGGTTCGTGGGCCGGGGGCGCGGTAATGGGCGGGCCGGCGCGCGAACCGGCTGGCTGGAGGAGACGGTTTCCCGCTACATCTCGCAGGCCGTCCATCGGACAACGCATCCGGATTCCGGAGTGTTTTAATTGGTTTGTACGACTATTTTCCGCAGCCTTCAGGATGGGAGTCATTTCATGCGCGGATTTTCTCGAGTCACGGCCCTCGCGGCCGCCTTCGCCTGCCTGGCCACGCCAGTCACGGGACAGGGTTTCGGACGCGGCTCCGCCGTCGCCGTCTCGTCCGGCCAGGTCCTCATCGCCGAGAGCGGCGGCCCGACTTCCACGGGGGCCGTCTACGTATACGAGAGGGGTCCGGCTGGCTGGGCCGTCTCCGCGGAACTGGCGCCCTACGCGGCGGAAGAGGGTGGCCGGTTCGGGATTTCGCTCGCGGTCGATGGCGACCGCATGCTTGTCGGATCGCCCGGCGCGGCCCACGTGTTCGAGCGGAGCGACGGCGCATGGGAGGAAGTCGCGACGTTGCGGTCCGCCGATCTGCCGGAGGGGTACGTCTTCGGGGCCGGCGGGGCGATCGCGGGCGACATCGCGATGGTCGCGGCGAGTGGGGCGAGCCGCCGAGGTGCCGGTGGCGCGGGCCGCGTCTACTTCTTCGAGTGGGACGGCTCCTCCTGGAATGAAACCGGCGCCGTCGAATCCCCCGAGGCGTCCGCCGGAGACGGCTTCGGCGCCGCGATGATCACGGATGGCCGGGTGGCGGCGATCGGCGCTCCCGGCACCGCCGTGGGCAGTGCGAACCGCGCCGGCGCCGTCTTCTTCTTCACGCGCGGCGATGACGGGACCTGGACGGCGGCGCCGGAGCCGCTCACGGCCGCGGAAGCGGGCGAGAACGGTGGCTTCGGGAGCGTGCTGTACGGCGAGGACACCGGGGACGGCTTCCGGCTGGTGGTCGGAGCCCCCGGCGCCGGGGGTGTGGGCATCGCCTACACGTTCACTCCCGATGGCGATGCGTGGAGGCCCGAAGGCCGGCTCTATCCGCCGGTTGTCGCCGGGGGCGGCCGGTCGTTCGGCGGGAACTTCGCCAACGCCTTTGCGGCGGTGGACGGAGAGATCTGGATCGGCGGAGCCGGCTCCGGCGCGGGCCGCGAGGGACGGGTGCTCCGCTATTCGACCGGCCCCGACGGTGCGGTCGAGTTGGCGGGGGCGGTCTCGGCCTCGAACCGGACCGCGGGCGACGGTTTCGGCGGCAGCGTGGCGGCGCAGGGCGACGTCGCGGTCATCGCCGCGAGCCGCAAGGATTACGGGATGGGGACCGCCTACATCTTCGAGCGGCGGGGCGACGAGTGGGTCGAAACCGCCGAGGTGTGGAGCGACGCGACGAACTACGCGGCGATCAACGGGCACGAGGTGGGCTGCGAGGAAGGCGTATCGGCCGACTTCGACTGCAGCGAGGTGAACATCCTTTCCTTCATGCCGGTGCAGTCGCTCGGGGCGAACCGCGGCGTCCGCGTCAACGACGTGTGGGGCTGGACCGATCCGCAGACCGGACGCGAGTACGCCCTCGTGGGGCTCACCGACCAGGCGTCCTTCGTCGACATCACGGACGCGCAGAACCCACGTTACGTCGGGCGGCTTCCGATGACGGAGGGCGCGCGCGGCAGCGTCTGGCGCGACATCAAGGTGTTCAGGGATCATGCCTTCATCGTTTCCGATGGGGCGGGCAACCACGGGATGCAGGTGTTCGACCTCTCGCGGCTCCGCGATGTGGGGAGCGAGCCGGTCACCTTCGAGGCGGACGCCCACTACGACGGGATCGCGTCCGCGCACAACATCGTGATCAACGAGGAGACGGGCTTCGCCTACAGCGTGGGATCGAGCGGCGGAGGGGAGACGTGCGGCGGCGGCCTCCACATGATCGACATCAACGAGCCGACCGAGCCGAGTTTCGTCGGCTGCTTCGGTCACGAGGGCACCGGGCGTCGGGGCACGGGGTATTCGCACGACGCGCTCTGCCTCATCTACGACGGCCCGGACCGCGAGCACGCCGGCAAGGAGATCTGTTTCGGATCCAACGAGACGGACGTCTCGATCGCGGACGTCACCGACAAGGAGAACCCGATCCCCCTGTCGACCGCCACGTACGCCAACGTCGCCTACGCCCACCAAGGCTGGGTGACGGAGGATCACCGTTTCTTCTACCTGGGAGACGAACTCGACGAACTGAGGACGCAGTTCTCGGGCACGCGCACGATGATCTTCGACATCACCGACCTCGACGACCCCGTCCTCGTCAAGGAGCACTTCGGCGAGTCCACGGCGAGCGACCACAACATGTACGTGCTCGGCGACCTGCTTTATCAGTCGAACTACAACAGCGGACTGCGGATCCTGAACGTGAGCGACCCCGAGAATCCGACCGAGGTCGGCTTCCTCGACACCGTGCCGTACGCCGAGGGGCCGTCGATGGGCGGCTCGTGGAGCAACTATCCGTACTTCGCGAGCGGGACGATCATCGTGACGAGCGGGAGCGAGGGCCTGTTCATGGTGAAGTACCAGAAGCCGGAACTCGTCCCGTAATGGAGAGAATCACCGGCAGTTGGCGATCCGGCCTCCTCGCGCTGGGGATGGCCGGACTCGTGGCGATTCGGGCCGCCGCGGCGGAGGGCGTACCCGCGGCCTCCGCCGACGGTCCGTTCCTCTACGTGGCGAACCAGGAGGCGGCGGCCGTGACCGTCATCGACCTCGAGACCCACGAGGTCGTCGAGATCATCGACCTGGAGGCCATGGGGTACGGGGCGAACGCGAAGCCGCACCACGTCGCGGTCGAGCCGGACGGGTCGTTCTGGTACGTGTCGCTCATCGCGGCCGACCGGGTGCTCAAGTTCGACCGCGACAACGAACTCGTCGCTTCCGTCGAGTTCGAGCGGCCGGGACTCCTCGCACTTCACCCTTCGGAGCCCTGGCTCTTCGTGGGACGGTCCATGGCGGCGGTGAACCCGCCCCAGCGCATCGGCCGCATCGACCGGATGTCGATGGAGGTCGAGGAGTACGACGTCTTCATCCCGCGTCCGCACGCGCTGCTGGCGAGCCCCGACGGCGGGTGGGTCTACGCGGGCAGCCTCGGCGAGAACTCCGTCGTCACGGTCGAGGCCGAGAGCGGCGACGCCGAACTGCTCCGGCTTCCCGGCTCCGGGGAGATGCCCCACGTCCTTGTCCAGTACGCGATCTCCCCCAATGGCGAGACGCTCGTCGCGACCGCCGAGATGACGGCCAAGCTCCTCGTGTTCGACGTCACGGAGCCGGTGGCGCCGAAGCTCGTGGGGGAGCTGGACGTGGGGGCGCGGCCGTGGCACCCGAGCTGGTCGGCGGACGGGCGCTGGGTCTGGTTCGGCAACCTGGGCGCGAACGAGGTCACGCTCGTCGATACCTCCGACTGGTCCGTGGCCGCCGTGGTCCGGGGCGAAGGCCTCGCCGAACCGCACGGCAGCGTGCTCTCGCCGGACGGCTCCCGACTCTACGTGGCGAACCGGAACGAGACCGGCTCCTACGCGTCGTCGGACCGGATGGGATACGACGCCCCCGGCGGTACGGTCGTCGTCATCGACACCGCGACCCGCGAGATCATCGACGTCATCGAGACGCCGCCCTACGCGTCGGGCATCGGTCTCGCCTCCAGCCCGCACTGAGGGCCCCGGCGACGTGAACCGCATGGCCGGGTCCCGCAGCCGGCGGGCCGCGCCGGGAGCGCTGACCGCGGCGCTTCTCGCGGCGGGATGCGCATCGAGCGGCACAGGTCCGGGGGAGTTGTCGCCGGAGCGCGCGGGCGGCGGCGAACCCGGATTCGTCCGCGCCGTCACCCCCTTCCCGGTGTTCGACGAATCCGGGAACGCCTACGAAATCCCCTTCCTCGGCGGCTTCAACGTGCCCCGCCCGCAGTGGGTGGACATCGACGGAGACGGTGACCTCGACCTGTTCGTGCAGGAGACGACGAACCGCCTGCTGTTCTTCGAGCGCGAGGACACGCAGGACGGACGGCGCCACACCTGGCGGCCGGCGGCGTACTCGGACCTCGAGGTCGGGGAGTGGTTCCGGTTCGTGGATGTCGACGCGGACGGAGACCGGGACCTTCTCGCGGAGTCCCCCTTCAGCTACATGAAGCTCTATCGGAATACGGGCACGGCCGGCGGGGCCGTCTTCGAGCTCATCGCGGACACCCTTCGCGACACCCGCGGGGAGGCGATCTTCTCGGATCGCCAGAACATTCCCAACGCGGCGGATATCGACTGCGACGGCCGCCTCGACCTCTTCATCGGCCGCCTCGTGGGGACGGTAACCCGCTACGAGGCAACCGGTGCGATCGGCGCGAACGCCTCGCCCTTCCGGCACATCACGGACCGTTTCGAGGACATCGAGATCGTCGCCGACCCGGCGGCGGCCGGCGGCGTGCCGCCCTTCGACGGCCCGGACGCGGGCGGGCCCTTCCCCACCCTGCACGGCGCGAACACGATGGCGCTCGCCGACTACGACGCGGACGGCGACACGGACATGTTCTGGGGAGACTTCTTCGAGGCCGGGCTCCTCCTGATCGAGAACGCGGGCTCGTGCGAGGCCCCGAACCTCCGCGTGGAGCCGCGTCCCTTCCCGCTCGACGACCCGATCCGGACGAGCGGCTACAACGCCCCGACCTTCGGCGACTACGACGGCGACGGCGACCTCGACCTGCTCATGGGCGTGCTCGGCGGCGCGTACAACGCGAACACGACGACCGCCGACAACCTCATGCTCTTCTCGCAGGAGTCCGACGGCGGCTTCGAGCTTCGGACGCGCCGCTTCATCTCGCAGATCGATGTGGGCAGCGAGAGCGTGGCCTCCCTTGCGGACCTCGACGGCGACGGCGATCTCGACCTCCTGCTCGGCAACAAGATCGACCCCGGGGACCTGTCGAACTCGCGCGTCTTCCTGTTCGAGAACGAAGGGAGCCGGACGCGGCCCGTCTTCCGCCGGACGGGCGAGTTCGAGCTGCCGGGCGCCTACCACAACGCGCCGGCCTTCGGCGACCTCGACGGCGATGGCGACCTCGACCTGCTGCTCGGCACCTGGCGCGACGAGATCCGCTACGTGCGGAACGAGGGGTCTGCCATGGAGCCCCGCCTCACACTGGTCGACTCGGCGTTCGTCGAGATTACGCGCGGGAGCAACGCGACGCCCGCGCTCGGCGACCTCGACGGGGATGGTGACCTCGACCTCATGATCGGGGAGTCCTCGGGGGCGCTGAACTACTACGAGAACGTCGGCTCCGCGTCGGAACCGAGCTTCGAATTCGTGAGCGACGAGTACGCGGAGATCGACATCGGCCGGCGTAGCTTCCCCAAGCTCCTCGACCACGACGGGGACGGCGACCTCGACCTCATCGTCGGCACCGAGTCCGACGGGATCCGCTACTTCCGGAACGATGGGAGTTCCGCAGCCCCGAACTTCGTCGAGGCCGATGGGGGCTTCCCCGCCGCCGCGGATCTGCCGCTGTTCGCGACGCCGGAGTTCGGGGATCTGGACGGGGACGGCGATCTCGACCTCGTCGTCGGCACCGCCGGGGGCGGCCTCTACTACTTCGAACGACGTTGAATCCGGCAGGACGTTGAATCCGGCAGAAAGGGATGTACCTGATGAATAGAACACGGAGCTTTTTCGCGGCGGCCGTCTGCGGACTGCTGATCGTGCCCGCAACCGAAGCCCAGGAATTCGGCGGCACCGTGGTGCTCGACGGGGGAACCATCATCGTCAGCGAAGCGCTCGACCCCGCCGCGAATCCACAGGACCCGTCGACGGCCTCTCCCCGCAGCCTGTACGTGTACGAGCGGGCGGGCGAAGGCTGGGAGCGCACGGGCACGCTGCGCGCGCCGGAACACGGGGGCGCGGACTACTTCGGCCGCTTCGTGCTCGCGGACGGCGACCGGCTGCTGGTCGGCGCCACCGCGCTCGATCCGGATGGGGACGGCGAGAGCGACGGCAGCGTCCTCATCTTCCGGCGGAACGGCGACGGCTGGGAATTCGACAGCTATCTGCGGCCGGAAAGCGTACCCCCCGGCGTTTCCTTCGGCCGTTTCGCCTCGGTCGGCGGCGACCTGCTCGCCGTCACGGCGCTCGGCTACGAGGGTACGGGCGGGGCGTGGGTGTTCGAGCGCGGCGACGACGGCGGGTGGGTTGAGAGCGGTCTCCTGACGCCCTCGGCGCCCGCCGCCGAACTGGAGTTCTTCGGCTGGGGGGTCCACACCGACGGCGAGCGGGTCATCGTCGGGGCGATCGCCGGGCAGCAGTACCCCGGCGCCGCCTACGTCTTCGGCCGCGATGAGAGCGGGGCGTGGGCGGAGGAGGCCCGGCTCGGCCATGAGGGCGACAACATCCAACCGGGCGCGGCCATCGCGATGAACCGGGTTCCGTCCGTCGCGGTCGGCGTCAGCGGCGCGCACGCGCTGCTCGGACTTCCCGGGGCCTACGAAGGGACCGGCACGGTGCTCTACTACGAGCGCCGCCCCTCCGGGGACTGGGTGCGGCGGGGATCGCTGGCGGCGTTCCACCGTGCGCCCGGCGATGGCTTCGGCGCCTCCATCACCGCGCACGACGACCAACTTTGGATCTCCGCGCCGGGCGCGGGCCAGTTTGGCGCCATCTACGCCTTCTCGTCGGATGCCGCGACCGGCGGCTTTGGAACGACGACCCGCATCGGAGCCGGGGCGGGCACGGACGCGGGGGACGGCTTCGGTCTCTCGGTCTCCGCCAGCGGGGACCTGGCCGTGGTAGGCCAGCCGTGGGACGACGCGTCGCTGGGCTCGGCCGTCGTGTTCGAGCGTCGGGAGGGTCGCTGGACCGAAACGGCGAAGCTCTTCATCCCGGAGGAACGACGTCCCCTGACAGCGCTCTCCGAGGTGGGCTGCGGAGACGACGGGATGGCCGACCAGTTCACCTGCGACCAGGTGGACGTGCTCTCGTTCCTTCCGCTCGATGCGATCGGAGGCACGGACCGCGGCATCGAGACGAACGACGTGTGGGGGTGGGCCGACCCACAGACGGGCCGCGAGTACGCGATCGTCGGGCGCACGGACGGTACGGCGTTCATCGATATCTCCGACCCCGCGGCCCCCGTCTACCTCGGTAACCTGCCGAAGACGCCGGGTTCGCTGACGCAGTCGTGGCGCGACATCAAGGTCCATGCGGATCACGCCTTCGTTGTAGCGGACAATGCGGGCGCGCACGGGATGCAGGTGTTCGACCTCACGCGGCTGCGCGACGTGCGCAATGCCCCGGTCGAGTTCGATCCCGACACCGTGTACGAGGGGATCGCGAGCGCTCACAACGTCGTGATCAACGAGGAGACCGCGACCGCATACGCCGTCGGTTCGAGCGGCGGCGGCGAGACGTGCGGCGGCGGACTCCACATGATCGACATCAGCGATCCGAAGGCGCCGAGCTTCCTGGGGTGCCACGCCGAAGCCGGCACCGGCCGGGGACGGACCGGGTACACGCACGACGCGCAGTGCGTGAACTACCACGGCCCGGACGCCGAGCACGCCGGAAAGGAGATTTGCCTCAAGGCAAACGAGACCGCGGTCGTGATCGCGGACGTGACGGACCGGGACAACCCGGTCACGCTTTCGACCGCCGATTACCCGGCCGTCGCCTACACGCACCAGGGCTGGCTCACCGAGGACCACCGCTACTTCTACCAGAACGACGAACTCGACGAGATGACCTCCGTCGGCGCGGCTCAGCAGGCGGGGACGGAGCCCGACATGGAGGCGAGCCGCACGCTCATCTGGGATGTCTCGGACCTGGACGATCCGATCCTCGTCAAGGAGCACTTCGGGGAAACGTTCACGATCGACCACAACCTCTACATCGTCGGCGATCTCATGTACCAGTCGAACTACGTGAGCGGGCTGCGCGTGCTCGACATCAGCGACCGCGAGAATCCGCGCGAGGTCGGCTTCTTCGACACGGTGCCGTGGGACGAGTCCGTTACCTTCGACGGCTCGTGGTCGAACTACCCATTCTTCGCCAGCGGGACGATCGTCGTGTCCAGCGGCAAGGAGGGCGTGTTCTTCCTCCGATACCGCCGGCCGGAACTGGTCCCCTGAGACGCTCGGGCCGCCCGCCGCCAGTGACCACCCGGCTACTGACGGTGCCGGCGCTCGCGCTCCTGGCCGGGGTGGCGGGCTGGGGATGCTCGGATGGCACGGGCCCCACCCCGGCTCCGCCACCGCCGCCTCCCCCGGCGCCGGAACCCGTCGCCTTCGAACTGACGGCGAACGAAGTGCTGACCGGACTCTCCCAGCCGGTCTTCCTCGCCGCCCCGCCGGGCGATTCGAGACTCTTCGTCGTCGAGCAGACGGGCCGGATCCGCATCGCGAACGCGGACGGCGGACTCCTCGGGGATCCCTTCCTCGACCTCTCGGGCCGCGTGGGCACGGCCCCCGAGGGCGGCCTCCTCACGATGGCCTTCCACCCTCGGTACGGGGACAACGGCCAGGTCTTCGTCTACTACACCGATACGGGAGACGACACCGTGGTCGAGCGCTACACCGTCTCGGGCGACCCCGACCGCCTCGATCCGGGTTCCGCGAAGCGGATCCTCGCGCTCACGCAGCGTCGCCGGAACCACAACGGCGGGATGCTGCAGTTCGGGCCGGACGGGATGCTGTACATCTTCCTCGGCGACGAGGGCGGAGCGGGCGATCCGTTCGGCAACGGGCAGAATCCCGAGACGCTGCACGGGTCGATCCTTCGCATCGACGTGGACGGGGGCGACCCGTACGCGATCCCGGACGACAACCCCTTCGTGGGAGAAGAGGGCGCGCGGGGCGAGATCTGGGCCATCGGCGTCCGGAATCCGTGGCGCTCGACCTTCGACTTCGCGGGCGATGTCCTCTACGTGGCGGACGTGGGCCAGAACGAACGCGAGGAGATCAACGCGGTGCCGGCGAGCGAAGCGGGCGTGAACTACGGTTGGAGCACGATGGAAGGGTCCGCCTGTTACCAGAGTTCCGGGTGCGACATGTCCGGTCTCACGCTGCCCGTCGTCGAGTACGTCCACGACGGCAACGTCTGCTCGGTGACCGGAGGATACGTGTACCGCGGGTCACAGCTCCCCGAGATTGCGGGGCACTATTTCTACTCGGATTTCTGCACGGGCTTTCTGCGGAGCTTCCGCCTCGACGGCGGTCGGGCGGCGGACGAGAGACGCTGGAACGTGGGAAGCCTCGGCGCAGTGTCCTCCTTCGGCGTCGACGGCTCCGGCGAGCTCTATGTCGTGAACCTCACCGGCTCCGTGTCCCGCCTGGAGCGCCGCCAGCCGTAGCGGGCCCGCGCCGGGTCGCGTCAGCCGCCGGTGCCCGTCAGGCTCAGACTCTGAACGTCAGCCCCACCTGGAAGAGCAGGAAGTCGACATCGGAGGCGATGGGGGAGAACGAACTCCCGCCGAAGCCGTCCTCTACGATGCTCCCGGGCACGAGATACTCCGTGCGACCGTGCCTCCGGTATTGGGCTTCCAGCCTCAGCACTCCCGGCTTGGCGGACCGGCTGATCGGGATCGCGAGCCCGCCGCCGAAGCCGTACGCGGCGCGCACGTCGTCGAAGTTCACCGTCGTCCCGTAGTCGGGCGATTCGTAGAGCTCCCAGCCGCGCTCGACGCTGCTGACCGTGAAGAAATAGCCGAGCCCCGCGAAGCCGTTCACGTAGGGCTGGACGGGGCCGTACGGAAGCCGGATCTCGGGGCCGAGTCCGAGATAGCCCACGTTGTTGCGCGTGACGATGTCGGTCAGGATCCGGTCCGTCGCCGCGAATAGGGGGACGCCCAGCGTCTCCGACCCGTAGTTCACGTAGCCGGCATCGAACCGGACCCGGAAGGCGGGGGAGTCCTCGAAGCCGAGCAGAGCGGTCAACGCCGCGCCGAAACCATCGTCGACGAACGAACCGAACTGCCCCTGCGGCGCCATCACGGAGAAGGTGGCGCCCAGATCCCACTGCGCGCCGTTCCCGCCGGAGGCCGGCTCCCGGGACGGTTGGCCGGGGAGGCGTCCGCCGGGGACCTGCGCCGCGACGTCCGCGGGCGCCAGTGCCCCCAGCGTCACCAGCGCGGCGAGTCCGGCCCCGAGCACGTTCCGGCTCCGCATCCGTGTACGCATCATCTGTCCCGTTCCCTTCCGCGTCTCCGAGGCATCCGGCCGGCGGTCCGGTCCCGCGCCCGCTGTCATCCGCTGTACCGTAGACGGCCGCACGCCGGAATCCGTCACAGCATAATCTCGCCGGAAAGATAGAGCGCCGCGCGGCCGGCGATCGTCACGCGATCCCCGAGGTGGCGACAGATAAGGGTACCGCCGCGGGCGCTGATCTGCCGCGCCTCGAGCGGCGCCTCCCCGCGGCCGAGCCGCTCGGCCCAGTAAGGCGCCAGCGTGCAGTGCGCGGAACCCGTGACCGGATCTTCGGGCACGCCGACGCTCGGTGCAAAGAAGCGGGAAACGAAGTCCGCGCTCACTCCCGGCGCGGTCACGATGATCCCGAGGCGATCCAGTCCACGCAGCCGGGCAAAATCCGGCTTCAGCTTCCGGACGTCGTCCTCGGCATCGAGGAGGACGAGATAGTCCCGGTCCGAGGCCAGGACATCCGCGGGTTCCGCTCCCAATCCCTCCACCAGCGCGCGGGGCGCTTCGCGCGACACCGCCGGACGCGCAGGAAAGTCCATCACGAGGAGATCTCCCTCGCCCCGTTCCACGATGAGTTCGCCGCTTCTCGTCTCGAAACGCACGCTCTCGCGGCCGGGCGCCAGCCGCTCGAGAATGACCCAGGCGGAGGCCAGCGTCGCGTGACCGCACAGGTCGACCTCGGAAACGGGCGTGAACCAGCGGAGCCCGAACGCGCCCTCGGCGCTCGCGCCGTCGCGAACGAAGAACGCCGTCTCCGAGAGGTTGTTCTCCGCCGCGATCTTCTGCAGGACGTCGTCATCGAGCCACGCCTCCAGCGGACAGACGGCGGCCGGATTGCCCTCGAAGGGCCGGTCCGAGAAGGCGTCGAGCTGATACAGCGGGATCTTCATGCGTTCTCCGTGCGACGTGAAACTCTCAGGGCGGCCGCGCCTCATTGCGGTTCAGACAAAATAGCGTCGCGCCGCTCTCGGCGCTGACGCAGGGGTGTGCCACGGGCTGCCAGCGGCGGTGCCCGGAGCCCGGGGTTCACCGTGCGCGGCCGCGCCGGTAGATTCCGCCCATTCGCGCGGGACGTCCGTGCACCGTCGGGATGCGGGAAGAAACGAGCAAGGAAGGCGTGACATGCCGGTTGAAATCACCGGATACTGGCTGGCCAAGACCGAGCCGCACGTGTACTCGATCGAAGACTTCGCGCGGGACGGCGAGACGGAATGGGACGGCGTGCGAAACTACCAGGTCCGGAACTTCATGCGCGACCGGATGAATCCGGGCGAGAAGGTCCTCATCTATCATTCCAACACTTCGGTGCTCGGCGTGTACGGCGTGGCGGAAGTCGCGGGTCCGGCGCACCCGGATTCCACCCAGTTCGATCCCGACAGCCATTACTTCGACCCGAAGTCGAGCCGTGATAATCCCCGCTGGTGGTGCCCCGATTTCCGCTACGTGGAGACTTTCGCGACGCCCGTGACGCGGCAGATGATGAAAGAAACGGCCGGTCTCGAGGCTATCAATGTCATGAAGCGCGGCATGCGACTCTCGGTCATGCCGGTGACGGAGGAGGAGTTCGAGATCATCCTCCGCCTGGGACGTGAAGAATAGGGGAAACAGAGGCCAGCCATGTGGTGGTTCCTGATCATACTCGCGGCAGTCGCGTTCATCATCATCGGGATGTACAACGGTCTCGTGCGGCTGCGCGTACGCGTGAACGGCGCCTGGGCCGACATCGACGTCCAGCTCAAGCGTCGCTGGGACCTCATCCCCAACCTCATGGAGACGGTGGAGGCATCCGCGGGCCACGAACGCGAGACGCTCGAGGCCGTGGTCGAGGCGAGGAACCGTGCCATGGGCGCGCGGGGGCCCGCTGAGGCGGGTGCGGCGGAGGGCGCCCTCGCCGGGGCGCTCGGGAGGCTCTTCGCGCTCTCGGAGGCCTATCCCCAGCTGCGGGCGGTCGAGGCATTCACGGACTTTCAGCGCTCCCTCGATGAGATCGAAGAGGCGGTGCAGAACGCTCGACGCTACTACAACGCCGTCGTCCGGGACTACAACACGAAGACGCAGGTCTTCCCGACGAATCTGCTCGCGGGGCTCTTCGGCCACACGCGCCGGGAGTTCTTCTCGCTCGACGACGAGCGGCAGCGCGAGGGACCGCGGGTGGCGTTCTCGTGATGCGCCAGCGTCCGCGACGAGCCGCCGGTGCGGCGTTCGGGGCCGCCATGCTGGCGGGCGCCTTGGTCGGCGTCCTCTCGTCCGCGGCGGCGGCGCAGGAGCGCTCCTGGCGCATCGAGAACTTCCACGCCGACATCCGGGTGCTGGAGAGCGGGGCCATCGAGGTGACCGAAACGATCCGGCCCCGATTCAATGGAAGCTACAACGGCATCTACCGCACGATTCCCGTCGAGTACCGGACCAACCTGTTCCGCCGCAAGCTGCGTCTTTCCGTGGACGCGGTGACGGACGCCGACGGGAATCCCCTGCGCTACGAGTCGAACCGCGATGGAGACTATCTGAACACGAAGATCTGGGTGCCCGGGGCGGTCGACACGGTGCGCACGGTCCGGCTCTCCTATCGCGTGACGAACGGGCTCCGCTTCTTCGAGCCGGATGACGATGAAGGAGAAGACGCGATCGTCGAGGCGTACGACGAACTGTACTGGAACGTGACGGGGACCGAATGGCCGGTCCCCATCGATACGGCAAGCGCGACGGTGAGGCTGCCGCAGGCGGTCGCGGGCGTGCGCGCCCACGCCTTCACCGGGGGGTACGGCGCGACGGGCCAGGACGCGGTGGTCGAGGTCGCGGGAACACGGGTCGACGTGCGAACGGACCGGCCGCTCGGCTTCCGGGAAGGCCTGACCATCGGGATCGGATGGAATGCCGGAGTCGTCCGGCGGCCCACGGCGATCGACCTCGCCGCCATGTACCTGTTCGCGAACTGGCCGCTCTTCCTGCCCTTCTTCGCCTTCGCCTTCATGTACCGGCGCTGGAACGAGCGGGGGCGTGACCCCGAAATCGGGTCGATCGAGCCACGCTACGAACCGCCCGGCGACCTGACGCCCGCCGAGGTCGGCGTCATCGCCGACAACCGGGCCGACCTGCGCGACATCACGGCGACGCTGATCGACCTCGCCGTCCGGGGACACCT
Organism: Gemmatimonadota bacterium; assembly: GCA_965207805.1. Lineage (GTDB taxonomy): Bacteria > Gemmatimonadota > Gemmatimonadetes > Palauibacterales > Palauibacteraceae > Palauibacter. The sequence goes on along the minus strand of OZ242312.1, from coordinate 1,600,582 downwards.
CACCATCGAGGAACGCGAGGAGAGGCACCTCCTGGGGCTCGGGACGGGGAAGGACTACGTCTTCGAGCGGCGCGACCTCCCGGGCGGCCATCTGGCTCCGCACGAAAGCGCGCTCGTGCGGGCGGTCTTCGGGGGGCGAAGGACCCGCCGACTATCCGACCTGAAGGACCGCTTCTACAAGGATCTCCCGGAACTGAAGTCGACGTTGCTGGCGACGCTCATCGAGCACGGCGTGTACACGGAGTCGCCGGCCATGGTCGCCGGAAAATACGTCGGGCTGGGCTTCCTGGTCGGCATCGTGATCTTCTTCGGCGGGCTGCTCGCCCAGGCCGTACTCCCGCTGGCGATGGGGGCCGTGCTTGGGGCAGCCATCGCCTCCGCCTTCGTCATCGTGGTCTTCGGACTCTTCATGCCGGCGCGCACGAAGAGGGGGACGGAGCTGCTGCGGCAGGTGAAGGGGTTCGAGGAATTCCTCACGCGCGTAGAATCCGACCGCTACAGGCGGAAGATCACGGGCCCGGAGATGTTCGAGAAGTGTCTTCCGTATGCCATGGCGCTGGGCGTCGCGGCGCAGTGGGCACGAGCCTTCCGGGACCTGTATCGCGAACCCCCGGACTGGTATCATGGGCACGCTCTTTCGACGTTCAACTCTCACATCCTGGTCTCGAACCTGAACAGCATGTCCGCGGAGACGCACAGCGTGATGCAATCCGCGCCGCGCAGCGCCCAGGGCTCGAGCTTCTCGGGCGGCGGGATCTCCGGGGGCGGCGGATTCTCGGGCGGCGGCTTCGGCGGAGGTGGAGGAGGCGCATTCTGACATGACTTCCAACGCGAAGATCTCGGTCGGCGACCGCGCGCAGCCGTTCACGCTGCCCTACGAAGCCGGAGGAACGATCGATCTGGGGGACCACCTCGGCCGCGACCGGATCGTGCTCCTCTTCTTCCCCCTCGCCTTCACCTCGGTCTGCACGGCCGAGATGTGCCGGCTCCGGGATGAGTGGAACGCCTACGCGTCGCTCGACGCCGCCGTGTTCGCGATCTCCGTCGACAGCCCGTTCGTCACGTCCCGTTTTCGGGCCGAGGAGAGCATCCCCTTCCCCATCCTCTCCGATTTCAACCGCACGGTTTCGCGTGACTGGGGCGTGCTGTACGAGGAGTTTCACGGGTTCAGGGGCGTCTCCAAGCGGTCGGCGTTCGTGATCGGAACGGACGGCAGGGTGGCGTACGCGTGGGTGTCGGAGGACGCGGGCGTGGAACCGGACTATGAGGAACTCCTGCAGGCGGTTGCGGACGCGCCCTGAGGACAGAGACGAACGGCAGCCACGGAGATGATCCGATGTCGATACCGCTCGCGCAGCAGCAGTGCATCCCCTGTCGAGGCGGGGTTCCTCCCCTGGAGGGCGGGGCCCTCGACGCACTCGCGGAAGAACTCGGGGCCGACTGGCGGGTGGTGGACGGCCATCACCTCGAGAAGGAATACCGCTTCCCGGACTTCGTTACCGCACTCGACTTCGTGAATCGCGTGGGCGGGATGGCGGAGGAGCAGAACCATCACCCGGACCTGTTCCTCGCCTGGGGACGGGTCGTCGTTCGGATCTGGACGCACAAGATCGACGGGCTGACCGAGAGTGATTTCGTGTTCGCGGCGAAGGCGGAAACGCTGCATCGACCGCGGGCGTGAACCACACGATGTCCTCGAGGGTCATCGAGGAGCCCGGAGCCCACGGGCGACGGATCGGCGCGTATCGGGGCGCCGAGCCCGGTCCACTCGTCATCTGCATCGCCTCGCTGCACGGAAACGAACCGGCGGGTATCGCGGCGCTGGAACGGGTATTGGACGTGCTCTCGTCGAACCAGTTTCGGATGCGTGGGGACTTGGTCGGACTCCGTGGCAACCTTCAAGCGGGCAGAGCCGGTACGCGGTTCATCGACGAGGATCTCAATCGCGTGTGGCAGCGCGAGCGCGTGGACGCAGTACTGGAGTCGCTCCGCTCCGGGGAGCCGGCGCAGGAGGGCGACAGGGGGCCGATCGTGGGGAGCGCCGAATTGGCGGAACAGCGGGATCTTCTGGCCGCCTTCCAGGCGGAAGACCGGCGTGCGCGCGGGCCCATCCACGTACTCGATCTTCATACCACATCATCGGAAAGCGCGCCTTTCACGACGCTTGGAGACACGCTTCAGAACCGGGCACTCGCACTCCGCCTTCCCGTCCCGGTCGTCCTGGGACTGGAAGAGCAGATCGATGGCGCCATGCTCCACTACTTCGACCGCCTGGGCTGGGCGAACATCGGCATCGAAGCGGGGCAGCACGCAGCCGCGTCTTCCGTCGACGTGCACGAGGAAGCCGTGTGGATCCTGCTCGAGACTCTCGGACTGATCGAGGAAGGAAGCGCGCCGGGCCGGGGCGACCGGAGGGCCCGCCTCGCTCGCCGCGCGGAAGGCTTGCCGCGCGTGCTGGATGTCCGCTATCGCCACGTCGTCTCGGAGGAGGACGAATTCCGGATGCACCCGGGGTTCAGGAACTTCGACGTGGTCGAGGCGGGGCGGGAACTCGGCGCGGACCGGTCCGGTCCCGTTCGGACGGCGTTTGCGGGCCGCGTCTTCCTCCCGCTCTACCAGCGACAAGGCGACGACGGTTTCTTCATCGTCCGGCAGCGCGCTCCCGTGTGGCTGACGGTGTCCCGGCTTCTGCGGACGGCCGGTGCGGATCGCACGGCCACATGGCTTCCGGGCGTACGGCCGCATCCAGCGCGGAGCGATGCCGTCGTCGTCGCGCGCTGGGCCCGCAACCGGTGGGTGATCGGGCTGCTCCATCTCATGGGGTTTACCGCCCGAGGCGAGAGCGGCGGGGCGGTGATGGTGAGACGCCAGGAAGGGCCCGCCGGCCGGCCGGAGTCTGCGCCCGCGGGCGGTTAGCTATTCGTGGCTCGTCGCCGGCCCCCGTTCCGAACGCGCGCCGCCGCAGTCGCGCTCACGGGCGCCGCCGTGTGGGTGGGCGCGTGCGGAACCGAGGTCACGCCGCCTGAGCCCCGAGAAAACCGGAGCCCGGTGGCGGTGGACGCCCTTCCCGATCTCGATGTACGGCTCGGGCATCCGGCGGTCATCGACGCAGCCGCCTGGTTCCGGGACCCGGACGGCGATGCGCTGACGTTCGCGGCGAGATCCCTCGACGCCGGCGTGGCCCGCGTGACGGTTGCCGGAGGTCGGGTGACGGTGGAGGGGATCGGAGCCGGATCCGCGGCGGTGGAGGTGACGGCCCGCGATGGCGGCGGGCTTTCGGTCACGCAGCGTTTCGAGGCGACGGTCGGGGCCGGTGTCGCCCTCTCCCTCGGCGTCGCGCAGGCGCGGGAGGGCGGCACCGCGCGCGTCGAAGTCGTGCTCGACGAGGCCGCGGGATCGCCGCTGACCGTGCGCTATTCGCTGGGCGTGGATGACACACGGCTGACGGATGACGCGGATTCGGCGGACGTGCTGAACGCGGGCGAGGGCGAGGTCGAAGTCCCCGCGGGCGCGAGCGGCGCCGTCATCGAGATTCGGATCGCCGACGACGATGAGATCGAGCCGCCCCGCGAAGTCCTCACCCTCGTGCTCGGTCGACCCGCGGCCGGGAGCGGCTTCGTGCTCGCCCCTCCTTCGAGCACCGTGGTGGTCATCCGGGAGGGCGTGTGCGACCGGACGGCCGCCGTGCGCGACGCGATCGTGCGCGGGCTCCGCGCCGACGACTGCAGCGCCCCCGATGGTCAGGCGCTGGCCGAACTGCGCTCTCTGAGGGTCAGGCCGCGGGAGCCCGACCCGGACGCAGGACCCGGAGCTGTCCTCGGCGAATTGCGCCCGGCCGACCTGAGCGCGCTCTCCGGCCTGGAATGGCTCTCGCTTCAGGACTACCGGCTGGGAGCTCTTCCTTCCGGGGCCTTCTCGGACCTCTCCAGTCTGGAGGTGCTCAATCTCGCGGGAAACCTGATCACCGATTTGCCGCCGGGCGTGTTCGCGGGCCTCCGCAGGCTCGAATGGCTCTCCCTGGTCGACAATCGGCTGCAGGCGCTTCCGGCGGGCGTATTCGGCGACCTCGCCGGACTGCGGGAACTGTTTCTGCAGGATAACGAACTACGCGCCCTGCCCCCGGGCGCGCTGACAGGCCTCCGGAGCCTGGAACGGCTGACTCTGGGGGGGAACGAGACCGCCTTCGCGTTCTCGGTGCGGCTCGTCCGAACAGACCACGAGGACCCGACGGCTCCGGGCCCCGCCACGATCGAGGCCCGGATACTGGAGGGCGCGCCGTTTGACGTCCGGCTCCCCCTTCTCGCCCATGGAGGGACGCTCTCGGTCGACTCGGTCCTGGTCCGGGCGGGCACCACGGCGAGCGCCGCCGTGACGCTCACTCCCGGCAGCACCGCCGATTCCCCGGTCTCCGTGACGGTCGGCACGGAAGAGGCGCTTACCGAGGCCTGCGCGGATCGTTGCGATGGTTTCGATCTCGTCGCGGGCGATCCGCTCGTCGTGTCCAATCCCGCGTCGGTCACGATGTCCGTGCCCTACGCGTATCTGACGCAGGCGACCCAGGACCGGGAGGGCGGCGTGCCGCTGGTCGCGAACCGGCGCGCCCTCCTTCGTGTCTTCGCGACCGCCGATGAAGTCAACGGCTTCCTGCCGGGAGCCACGGCGACCTTCTTCCACGACGGGGTGGAAACGTATCGGACCGAACTGGACCCGCCCGGCGGAGGAATCCCGCTCGCGGTCGACGAGAGCCGGCTCGAAAGGTCCTTCAACGCCGTCATACCGGGCCGGGTGCTGCAGCCGGGCGTGAGCATGGTCGTGGAACTCGATCCGGACCGCGCACTCCCCCTGACCTCCTCGAGCCGGTCCCGGTTTCCGGCCGAGGGCCGGCACCATGTCGATGTTCGGCATATGCCGCCGCTGCGCGTGACACTCGTTCCCGTGCAGTACGATTCTGAAGAAAACCGGGACCTGAATCCGCGCGTGGCGGCGTTCGCGAGCGAACTCGCGGCGGCGGCCATGGGAGCGGGCTCGGGCGCGTCCCGGAGCGTGCTGCGTTACGCCCGCACGATTCTGCCGGTCGGCGACCTGCAAGTGACGCTTCGCGAGCCCTACCACACCTCGGCGGACACCTCGGAAGCGGGGGTAGTCGGCCTTATCCGGGAGATCGAACTGCTCCGGACGATGGAAGCCGAGGACCCCCGGGAGCATTACAGCGGGATTTTCGGAGTGCCGAAGCCACGCTCGCGGCACCCGGACGCGTACTGGATCGATGGTCTCGGGATGCTCGGCGGGCGAAGCTCCCTCACGGGCTCACACGGTCCGGACGGCCTCCAGCAGAGAACAGGTCGTCTCCGCCTCGTGTTCGCGCACGAGTTGGGGCATAACCTCGGGCGCCCGCATACGCCGTGTGACGAGCCCATCACCGACCCCGGGACGGTCGATCCCGACTATCCGTGGCCCGACGGCCATATCGGCGTGTGGGGACACGATTTCGGCGACGGTGGTGGCGACGGGGCGAGCCTGGGGCACCTGTTCAGCCCGGAGGGATACCGGGATCTGATGTCCTATTGCTACCCGCAGTGGATCAGCGACTACAGCTTCGCCAAGATGCTCGAGTTCCGCCTCACGGGCACCGGCAATGCCGGGACATCGGCGTCCGCAGGCGTGGCGGATGGCCGAACCGGGCGGGACGACATGCTCCTTCTCTGGGGCGGAGTCGACGCTGGCGAACTGCGGCTGGAGCCCGCTTTCGTGTATCCGACCGCCGCACGTCTTCCCTCGTCGGCGGGCCCGTATCGCTTGTCGGGCCGCGATGCGGCGGGGCGGATCCTGTTCTCACTCGGCTTTACACCGACTCCGGTCGCGCACGGGGTCGATGATGAGAGCCGCGCGTTCACGTTCGCGATCCCCTTCGACCCCGCCTGGGCGGAGATGCTGGATCACCTCACGCTGAGCGGCCCGGAAGGATCGACGTCAGTGGACCGGGCTCGCGGGGGTCGCGCCGCGCTGATCATCGACCGCCTCACCGGCCGTGTCCGCAGCATCGTCCGCGACCTGACCGGTACGCTCCCGACGTCGTCGCGGTCGGAAGGCGACCAGCTGGAAGTCGTGCGCGGCCTCCCGCGACACCCGGGCTGAGGCCGGTACCACACTCTAGCCGTAGAGCGCCAGTACCTGGCGGAGGGCGTCGATGTCGCGCGGCTCGTTGTAGACGTTCGGGGAGACGCGCAGGGCATCGCCGCGCAGGGAGGCGTAGACGCGGGCCTCGGCGAGGCGGGCGTCCACTTCGGCAAGGTCGCAGCCCGCGGGCAGGCGGACGCCGAGGATGTTCCCCGTGCGCCACTCGTCGTCCTCGATCGCCCAGCCGCGGACGCGCAGTTCATCCGCGAGGCCGGACAGCAGGGCGCGGCAATAGTCGAGGATGCGGGCGGGGTTCCAGTCGAGAATCAGATCCAGCGCCTCGACGAGCATCGGCACGAGGATGAAATTGGATGTCTGGCCGACGTCATAGCGGGCGGCCCCTCCCCTGTATTCGTCGGTATAGTCGACAAGACCCTGAAAGTCCTCGGAACCGCGGCGCGAGATCCATGTTTCCTCGAGCGGCGTGCCGTCGTCGAAGCGGGGACCGTAGTACCCGAACGCGGTCGAATACGGCCCCAGGAGCCACTTGTATCCGACGGTGATCAACGCGTCGGGCTGGAAGTGCTCCACGTCGAACGGTACGGCGCCGATGGACTGCGAGCCGTCGATGACGAGCGCGGCGCCGACTTCGCGCGCCCGCTCCCCCGCCGCCTCGAGGTCGATCCGGGTACCGTCCGTCCAGTGGCAGTGCGGGAGAGCAACGACGGCGGTGTCCGGGCCGATCGCTTCGAGCAGGCGCTCGTTCCACAGCGCGGCGGACGGGGGCGGCCCAGGGCGATCCACCGTCCGAACGTCACATCCGTGGGCCGCCGCCTGGCGCCGCCAAGCGTAGACGTTGCTCGGGAACTGCTCACCGAGCACCACGATGTTCTGTCCCGGTTCGAGCGGGAGATTCCGGGCCGCGACCTCGATGCCGTAGGACGCGGAAGGCGCGAGCGCGATCCGCTCCGGCGGAGCGTTGACGAGGCGCCCGAAGCGCTGTCGGGCACGATCGCAGTCCGTGAAGAACGCCGCGCTCGGAAAGGGCGTGGGCGAGCTTTTGCGGCGAATTCCCTCCACCCCCGCCTCCGCGACCGAGCGCGGGAGGGGTCCGAGATAAGCACAGTTCAGGAAGTGTGCGCGTTCGTCGAGCGCGAACCGACTCTTCTGGCAGGTGAGTGCCATGTTCGGTCGTCCCATCATCCGCCTCTCAAGTCAGTCTTCAGTTTGGCGCGGTCCACCTTGCCGGTCGCCGTCCGGGGGAGACGGTCCAGCATCTCCCAGCGGCGCGGCACCCGCGGACCCGACAGTCGTTCGCGACACCACGGATCGAGACGGGTGGGAAGATCGGGATCTTCTCCGGCGACGATGGCGACCACCACCTGCCCCCATCGGCCATCGGGCATGCCGATGACGGCGGCTTCACCGACCTCGGGGTGGGCCTTGAGCACCGCCTCGACCTGGGCCGGATCGACGTTCGCTCCTCCGCTCACGATGCGGTCGCGCAGCCGCCCCGTCACCTCGAGACGACTCCGCTCGTCGAGACGACCGAGGTCGCCCGTCGGGAACCAGGCGCCGGCGGGCCGGGCGGGCTCTCCGACGTATCCCCGGAACAGCGTGTCGCCGCGCACCTCTATGTGGCCCGGGGCGGCCGGGCCGTCTGGGTGTTCGGCCGCGTCGCCGGGCGGGCGGATCCGCACTTCGACGCCGGTCAGCGGGACGCCGGCCGACCGGTCGCCGGCGCGCACTTCTGTCGGAGTTGCCGTAGTGACCTGCGACCCCGCCTCGGTCAATCCGTACGTCAGCGCGATCGGCCAGCCGGCGGACAGGGCCCGCTCCGCCAGATCCGGCGGGGTCGCCGCGCCGCCCAGCACGACGGCGCGCAGAGAGCCCGGCGGCCGGGCGCCGACGGCCAGCAGCCCGTGCAGCATGGCCGGCACGAGCGAGAGGTGCGTCACGGCGAGTTCGCCCAGCGCCCGGGCGACGGAGGCGGCGTCGAACCGCGGCCCCGCGAGCGCGACCGTGGCGCCCGCGGCCGCGGCCCTCAGCGGCACGGCGAGCCCTCCGACGTGCGCCCAGGCCAGCGTCGCGAGCCACCGGTCGCCCGCGCCGAACCCGAGGCGCTCGTTCGAAGCGACGGCGTTCGCGCGCAACGACCGCCATTCGTGGAGGACCAAACGGGGCAGACCTTCGGTTCCGGACGTGGGGAGGATGACGCCGGTCCCGGAGAGACCCGCCCGCACCGGAGGCGCCGCCGGGTCGGTGGGATGGGGCGGGGCGGAATCCCGAAGATGCAGGACGATTTCTCCGACCCCGGGGACCGCGAGCGTCCGTGACCTCCACCCGGAGGTCGGCCACGCCGCAGCCCTCCCCGTGAGCGCAGCGGCCGGTTGAAGCGCCGCGATGAAAGCGTCCCGCTCATGCGGCGTCCACTCCGCATGCGCGGGCGCGAGCACCCGGGCGCCCCCTGGGGCGGTTTCCGGCGCGACCGCGGCAAGGGCGGCCGCACCGGCCGGATCCAGCGGGAACTGGTGCGCAACGACGGCTTCCGCCCCCACCCCCTCCTCCTCCAGGCTCGCGGCCACCGCGTCGCCCGCGTCGCGGATCTCCGCCGCGGACCACGCCCGGTCGCGCGACACGAGCGCGAAGGAGGATGCCGGCGCGCGAGTCGCGGGTTTGCTCACCACAGGCAGCCGAAGGCAAACAGGAGACCGTAGGCCCCGGTCGTCCGCGCCGTGGCGGCGAGCGCGGGGTTCAGCGTCCGCGGGTCCTCGTACGTCCACACGACGCGCAGCGGAGCGGCCACGAACAGAGCCGCGCCCGACGCCAGCAGTGTCCCCGGGGGCCACCATCCCGCCATGACGCCGACGGGCGGCACGGCGGCGGCGGCCGCGACGAGCAGCGAATACTGGATCCGTGTCGCGGAGGGGCCGATCCGCACGGCCAGGGTGCGCTTTCCCGCCGCGGCGTCCGTCGTGATGTCGCGCAGGTTGTTCACCACCAGGATCGCCGTGGCGAGCGCGCCCGCGCCGAGTCCCGCGAGTAGCGCCTCGGGCGCCCAGCGGGAAAGCTGCACGTAGTAGGTGCCTGCCACCGCGACCGGGCCGAACAGGATGAGCACGGCGACGTCGCCCAGCCCGTGGTAGCCGTACGGCCACGGTCCACCCGTGTAGCAGACCGCCAGCACGATCGCGCCTACGCCGATCCACAGCACCGGCCATCCACCGACGACCACGAGATAGACGCCGACCGCGACCGCGAGTGCGAACGAGACCGCCGCCCCGAGCCGGACGGCGGCCGCAGTCAGGAGACCGGTCTGCGTCACCCGCGGCGTCCCGAGCCGGTCGGCCGTGTCCGCTCCGCGCGCGAAATCGGAATAGTCGTTCGCGAAATTCGTGCCGATCTGAATCAGCAGCGCCGCACCGAGCGCCGCCAGAAAGGGCGCGACGGCGAAGCCGCCGTCCTTCCATGCCAACCCGCCGCCCGCGAGCACGGGCCCGACCGCGGCCGGCAGCGTGCGCAGGCGCGCGCCGGCGATCCACGCGCCCGCGCTGCCGGGCGTTACGGACGCCAAGGGTACTGTCTGAAGTTCGGCGCGCGCTTCTCGAGAAAAGCGTTCTTCCCTTCCTGACCTTCCTCGGTCATGTAGAAGAGCATCGTCGCGTGGCCGGCCAGTTCCTGCAGCCCGGCCTGGCCATCGCAGTCCGCGTTCATCGCCGCCTTCAGGCACCGGATCGCGAGCGGGCTCTTCCCAAGGATTTCGCGCGCCCAGTCGACCCCCTCCGCTTCCATCCGCGCCAGCGGTACGACCTTGTTTACGAGCCCCATCCGCTCGGCCTCCTCCGCTCCGTACTGCCGGCACAGGTACCAGATCTCGCGCGCCTTCTTCTGGCCCACGGACCGCGCCAGGTACGAGGAACCGAACCCCCCGTCGAAGCTTCCCACCTTCGGCCCCGTCTGGCCGAACACGGCGTTGTCCGCCGCGATCGTGAGATCGCACACGACATGCAGCACGTGCCCACCGCCGATCGCGTAGCCGGCGACGAGCGCGATGACGGGCTTCGGCATCGACCGGATGAAACGCTGGAGCTCGAGGACGTTGAGGCGCGCGACCCCGTCCTTCCCCACGTATCCGGCCGTCCCGCGCACCCGCTGGTCGCCGCCGGAGCAGAAGGCCCACTTCCCGTCTCGCGAAGGTCCGTTGCCCGTGAGGAGGACGACGCCAATCCGCTCGTCATCTCTCGCGTCTTGAAACGCCTCGTACATCTCGAACAGCGTGTCGGGGCGGAACGCGTTGCGGACCTCGGGTCGGTTGAAGGCGATGCGGGCGATCCCGTCGCTCTTGTGATAGGTGATGTCCCGGTATTCGCCGGCCGGCTCCCAGTCGACACCGCTTTCCGGGGGCGAGAAGGTCTCTGCCATCGCGGGTTCTCCCTCAGATCTCGCGGCGCGCCGCCTCCTTCGCGCTTTCGATCGCGGCGGTGCGCTGCTGCCAGTTGTGTTCACGCTCGATGGACGCCTCGGTGAGGCGGAGGCCCCGGCCCTCCGATTCCGGGCCCGGCGCCATCACGGCCTCCCGCAATTCGGCGGCCGACGAGACGAGACGGTGCGGGATTCCGGCGGCGGCGGCAACCGCGCACAGATCTACGGACTGGGGCATGACCACGTACGGCGTGAAGGGCGGATCGTGCTCGCGGATCGGCAGCATGTGGAAGATGCCGCCGCCGCGGTTCTGGATGACGACGAGGTGCAGCGAGATGCCGGGCGGGCGATCCGCGAGCAGCGCCCCCACGTCGTGGAGCAGCGTGAGATCGCCCATGAGCGCGGCCGAGGGTCGTCCCGACGCGGCCGCGGCGCCGAGCGCGGCGCTCACGTTGCCGTCGATCCCGCTCGCGCCTCGAAGGCCGAGGGTATGCAGCGGTCGATCCGTCGCCCGGGTGAACGCGTCCACGTCGCGAATCGGCATCGAGTTGCCGATAAACCAGGGCGTCCCTTCCGGGAGGCTCTTCGCCATGGCGTCGGCGACGGCGCCCTCGAACCAGGTCTCCGCCAGCGGCGGCTCGACCGCGAGGCGCGCCGCGCGGTCCACTGCCCGCCACCGCTCGACCCAGGCCTCATCCACTTGTCCGGAGTCGGTCGCGGCCGCCCGCCCGAGGGTCGCGACGGGATCGCCGGTCAGTGGCCGTGCGCGTGTGGCGAGATGATCCCGCCAGCGGTGCGCGGCGTCGAGAACGAACTGGGGCGCGTCCGCGTGCCGCTCCAGGTAACGACAGACGGCCGCGGAGGTCGGCGCGCGTCCGACGCGAACGACCAGATCCGGGCGCAACGCCGCGGCGACGTCATCGGCACGGAGCGAGAGATCGGCGCTGCTCATCGTCCAGCGCTCCGCGCCGGAGCCGAAACGGGCGCCGGAGAGCGGATCGGCGACGAGCGGAGCGCGCAGCCGGGCCGCCAGCGCCAGGGCGGCGCGGCCGATCCCGGTCCGCTGGTTGGGACCGCAGACGATGAGTGGTCGCCGTACGCCTTGCAGCAGGGCGGCAAGTTCACGACCGACGTCCGGCGTAAGGGTTCCGGGCGGGTCGCCGGGCGTCGTGGAGCCGGGAAGGCGCGGCTCCAGGCCGGGGGGCACGTCGCCGGGCACGTGAACCGGCTCGAGCGGCTTCGCGAACTGGACGTTCAGGTGCGCCGGTCCCGCGGGAGACCCCAGCGCCGCGCGCCACGCCGCCTCCACCGCGGTCCCCAGGCGGACGAGCCCCGCGGCGGTCGGTTCCGGAAGCGCGAGGTCGATGGATCGCCGGGCGTAGCGGCCGAAGAGATCGCGCTGGTCGATCGTCTGGTTCGCGTCCGTGCCCCGCAGCGCCGCCGGCCGGTCGGCCGTCAGCGCGAGGAAGGGGATCTCGCTCCGGCTCGCTTCCACCACGGCCGGAAAGAGGTTGGCCGCGGCGGTGCCGGACGTCGTGACGACCGCCGCCGGCCGTCCGCTCGCCGCGCCCACGCCCAGAGCAAAGAAGGCGGCGCTCCGTTCGTCCACATGCGGGTGAAGCGTGAACCGGTCGTCCGAGGTCAGCGCTTCCACGAGGGGGGCGGAGCGGGATCCGGAACCGATGCAGGCGTGCGACACTCCGCGGCGGGCGAGCCCATCGACGAGCGCCCGCGCCCACAGTGCGTTCCGATTGGGCGCGGCCGGCGTCCGGCTCACCGCATCCGCGCGACACCGAGGGCCGCGAGCATCGTCTGCAGCTTCACCCGGGTCTCGTCCCATTCCGCCTGAGCCCGGGAGCTGCTCACGAGGCCCGCGGCGGCGTAGAGGCGAAACAGCGGGCCCCTGGCTACCCCGCCGCGCAACGCGGGAGCGAACTCCCCGTTACCCTCTTCGTCGAACCAGCCGACGGGGCCCGCGTACCACCCGCGACTCTCCGTCTCGCGCGCGCGGATCATCTCGAGCGCGTTGTCGCGCGGATCACCGCACACGGCCGCAGTGGGATGGAGCTTTTCCACAAGCGACAGGATATGCGTCCCGGGTCGAGTTTCCGCCTCCAGGTCCGTGCGCAGGTGCTGGATCCGCGGCAGCCGCAGGAGGGCGGGCTCCGGGATCGCACCGATCCGGACACCGGCCTGACGCAGCCGCTCGACGATGTCCTCGACCACGACGAGATGTTCCTCCCGGTTCTTGCGGCTATCGATCAACTGGCGGCCGAGCCAGGCGTCCGATGCCGGATCCGCGCCGCGCGGCGTCGACCCCCCGACGGCCATCGTGCGGAAACGCCGGCCGCGCAGCGAACCGATCAACTCCGGGGCGGCGCCGACGAGGAAGCGGTCGCGCGCGAACTGCATCAGGTAGAGGTGCGCGAGCGGGTTCGCCGTGCGCAGAGCGGTGAGAACGGCCGCGGAGTCCGGCGGTCTTCCGAGCGTGATGTCGATGGAACGCGCGAGCACGACCTTGCGAACCCGACTGGACCGGATCTCGTCGAGGATCTCGTTGACGGCGCGCCGCCATTGCCGGCGGTCCACGAGTTCCTCGATGGCGGTCGCGGACGGGACGGGCCCCGGCGTCGCCCCGTGGCGCTCGAGCCTGGCCAGTTGTTCGCGCGTACGCGTCGCGCGGCGGCGGAGTCGATCGATGGCCTGATCTCCGGAGGTGCCGGCGGCGAAGCGGCGCGTCACCGTCAACCACGCGCCGCGTTCGTCCGCCTCGACTTCGTAGGCGGGCAGCACGAAACGCGCACTCGGGAACGCCTCCCAGAAGCCGGGCTCCCGATCCGCACGGCGCGCGGGGTCGAAGGCGAAGCCGCCATGCATACGGGGGCGCCGCGCCTCCCCATCCAGGTCGAGGACCCACGGTTCCGAGAACAGTTTCTCCGCGCGCTCCCGCATCCAGGAGATGAGACCTCGGGGAGGGGGTCCCGGCACCCCCTCCCGGCTGTCGATCTCCGCAGCGGAGCCTGCGTGCGCGATCCAGTGGGGGCCGCTTTGCCAGAAGCCGCGCACGCCGACGGTCGGCGAAGCGAGCACCGCTTCGGGCTCGATGCTCGGCAAACGCAAGGTCACGCTGGCGAAGTAACCCGCCCCGCCCGCGGCGTCGACCGCCCCCTCCACCCGCTTTCCGCGGGACGGGCGCGCCGCCTTCATGCCGTCGCCCTCATGCCGCCGCCCTCATGCCGTCGCGTTTCGACCTCACGCGCCGTCCTGTGCGCGACCGCGTGCAGTTCCGCCGTCTGTCGGGGCGTGGCCGCATACCCGCCCGACAGGAGGAGCGTGAGCGGGATCCCCTGCCCGCGCAGCGTGCCGATGACCCGCCGATCCCTTCGCTCCAGACCGGCGCGCGTGAGCGCGAGGCGTCCGAAACGGTCGCCGGCGACGACGTCCACACCCCCGAGGTAGAACACGACATCGGGACGCGACCGGGACACGGCCTCGGGAAGGCATCGCCGCAGCGCCTCCTCGTATTCCTCATCTCCCGCGCCGTCGGGCAGGGCCACATCGAGATCCGATGGAGTGGGCCGGAACGGGTAGTTGCCCGCCCCGTGCATGGAGAAGGTGAAGGTGTCGGGATCGTCGGCGAACACGGCGGCGGTGCCGTTCCCCTGATGGACATCGAGGTCCACGACGAGCGCGCGGCGAATCCACCCGCCGCGGCGCAGTACCCTGACGGCGACGCCCACGTCGTTCAAGACGCAGAACCCTTCTCCGTGGTCCGGAAATGCATGGTGCGTCCCCCCGGCCAGGTTCGCCGCTACTCCATCTTCCAGCGCCATCCAGGCCGCATTGACCGTGCCCCGGACGGCGAGTCGCGAGCGGCGGACGAGCGCCGGCGACCACGGGAGCCCGAGGCGTCGCTCCTCCGCGCGCCCCAGCGTGCCGTACCGGAGCTTGTAGAGGTACTCCGGCGTATGCACGAGCGCCAAGTCCTCCCATGAGGCCTGCTCCGGCTCGACGATGTCGTTCCGCCCGATGATCCCGTCACGTTCGAGGATCTGCCTCAGCGCGAGGAACTTCCCCATCGGGAATCGATGGCCCTCGGGCAGCGGCACCGTATACCCGGCGCTGTAGGCGACGCGGAGTCTCGACCCGGCCACCGGTGTCGACACTAGAAGAGCCGGAACTGGAGCCGCAGCAGGCGGCCGGGCTGCGGCAGTCCGCACTGATCGAAGACCGTCGCGTCCGCGAGGTTGTCCAGCGACAGCGAGGTCTGGAGCGTCCGGAAGGGCCCATCGATCGCAAACTCCCGACTCACAACGAGGTCGACGCGGGCCGTCGGGTCGAGGTCGACGTCGGCGTCGAGATCCGGATCGACGCAGTATTGGCGTCCGATCGCCTCCACCGCGGCCCGCGCCCGGAAACCCGCGGGCAGCGGGCCCTCGACGTGCGCTCCCACGGCGATTCCGGGCTGGTACTCCGCACGAAGCGTGCGGCCCTGGAGCCGCCGGTCCGTGACGTTCACGTTCTGCCACGTGAGGTCGCCGCCCAGGGAGACGCCACCCCACCGCGCGTCGCCGAGAAGTTCGATCCCCGCCGCGTCCACGCGGCGCCGGTTCTCTCGGCGGAACCTCCCGTCCCCTAGCCCCGTGCGCACGATCGCATTCGAGAAACTCTGGACGAAGAGCACGGCCTGCGCCTCGACCTCCGCTCCGAACGCCTCCACCGTCCCGGTGACGCCGCCCTCCGCCGCGCGGAGGATCTCGGGCGCGAGTTCGTGGTTGGGTTCGAAGCGGCCGAGCGCGCCGGAATACAGTTCCCGCAGCGACGGGAAGCGGACGCGGCGGCTCGCCCCCATGTGCAGGCGAACGCGCCGCCCGATCTGCGCGGATCCGCCGACACGCGCGCCCCAGTCGTCGATCGTCTCGCGCGCTTCGCGCCCGCCGGTCTCCGGCGTGCCCCCGCGGTCCCAACTCGCCCCCAGGTTGACGCGGGCGCCCGACCAGAACCCCGCGCCGGGACTCGCGAGCGGCAACTCGACCTCGCCGCCGAGACTGAACAGGCGCTGGCGAAAGATGGACTCTCCGCCGGGCACGATACGCTCCACGTGGCGGGTCTCGGCCACTGTAAGCGCCGTCCGCACGACCCCCTCGCCGAGTTCATGGTCGGACAGGCCGCGGAAGGTGAGGGTGCGGTCGTCCGCGAACTCCTGCCCCGCGATGTCCTCATAGGCCAGCGTCTCGAACTCGTCGATCTGCGCGTCGCCCGCGTCGACCCCGATGCTGACCTCGAAATCTCCCGTGCCGAAAGGGGTGCGACCCCACCCGGTACCGGCCGAAACCGTGCTTACGACCCGCTTCGTGTCGGGCATCCTCCACCGACGCGGATTCATCACGTGGAGTTCCGGCGGGATTCCTTTCTCCGCGCGATACCCGAACGTGGACATGGAGACCCAGGCGCCCCCTTCGGATTCGAACCGCCCCGTGAAGAACGCGCTCGCGTGATCGAGATCGCTGTTCAGACGCCGGTTCGGGTCGGGCGTCGCCGGCTGTATTACTCCGCCGGGCAGGGGTACGCCGTCACGCGTCCGGTAGGCGCCACCCGCCTGCACGGACACGCCGCCGTCCCCCGAACTCCACGTGCGGCCGAGCCGCACCCCGCCGAAGGCCGCGCCGGTCGCGTCCATGCCGCCCTGCATCCCGTTGAGCCGCCGGTCCGCGTCCACGCTCCCGTGTCCGATCTCGATCGAGACCACGCCGCCGAGAACGTTGGGACCGTGGAGAACCGAGGAGATGCCCCGGAAGAGCTGGATCTCGCGCGCCGCGTCGACCGGAATGAGCGAGAGGTCCGTGCGCGCGTCCCAGCCGAGCGTCAGCGGCACCCCGTCGACAAGCACGGAGAGCTGCCGCGACTCGGTCCCTCGGAGCGTCGGCTGGGCCTCGCCGCGCGAGTTCTCCCGCACCTGCAGAAACGGGATCTCGCGCAACGCCTCTTCGAGAAGGGGGACGGCGGCCACGCGCGGTGCCTGAAGACTGAGGCGCACCGCGCTCGCGCCCGACACGCTGGCGACCGGCCGCAGCGCCTCGATGCGCAGTTCGCGAAGCCGGAAGGAGACCGTATCCCGGGATACGGTGTCCGGCACCTGCGCCGCGAGATCCTCCGCCGCCGCGAGACATGCCAATGCGGCGAGAAGCCGCCACGCGCCACGCGGGGCGAACCGTCGCCCGACCTTCCGTTCCATCCTCCGTATCATGCGCTCCCGCTTGCCGGCTCCACCGTCTCTCCCGAAACACCGCGCGGCGCCCCGCCGCGTCGGTTGCGATCCTTCAGGAAAGACGCGCCAAGAGCAAGAAGCGCTGCCAGCGCGGCCAGCGTCCCCACGACGTCGCCGAAGCGTACGTACACGGTCAACTCATCCGTTGTCGACACGTCCGCCACGAAGGACGCGGGCTCGAAGAGTTCGGTACGGTGCGACACCCGCCCCAGCGGATCCACGATCTTGGAGATCCCCGTGTTCCCGGAGCGCGCCGCCCCCATCCGCGTCTCGATGGAACGCATGACGAGGTGCGCCGGGTGCTGCCACAGCGCGCTCGAACGGCTCCACCACGCGTCGCGACCGTACCACGAGTCGTTCGTGATGTTGACGAGGAAATCCGCGCCGTTCCGCCGGTAGTGCCGCGCGAGCGGCGAGAAGATGGACTCGTAGCAGATCATCGTCCCGTATGCCGCGGTTCCGTGTCCGGTCGATATCTCGATCGGCGACTGCCAGTCCCCGATGCCCAGTCTACCCGTGTAGGGAATGCGACTCAGCCATTGCGGGGGGATGAAGGGAACCCGCTCCACCATCGGTACGACGAACCGTTTGTCGTACCGGTTGACGAGACCGTCCCCGGGGCGGAAGTGGTAGGCCGAGTTGAACGGCTGGTACTCCTCTGGGCCGACGTCGTCGCCGCCGCGACCGCCTACAAGCACCTCCGCCTCCAGCACGGCGCCGAGCCCCTCCGCCCACTGATGGGCCTCCGGCCAGCCGCGATGGGGATAAGATGGCAGCGGGTCCAGCACGGTGGACGTCAGCATCGTCTCGGGAAAGATCACGAGGTCCATACGCTCGTGGCCCACCCAAGGTGACGTCAGCGTCTCGGTCGAGCGCAGGGCGCTATCGGTAGAAGCGACGGGATCGAGATCCCTGAGGTGCTGCGGCACGTTGGGCTGGACGACGCCCACCCGGGCCGCGGTGCGGACCTCGATCGTCTGCCAGCGCGCCACCGAGTAGGCGATGGGAAGGGCGAGCACGAGCAGGAGTCCGGCCGCCGGTCGCCGCAGCGCGCGCCATCCCCCGGCCCGGTACGCCAGGAACCCCGACGCGATGAGGGCGTTCGCGAGCGCGAGCCAGAAGGAGAGGCCCCGCGAGCCCACGAGATCCGCCGCGCCGATCAGGATCGGGTAGTTGGACAGCGTGTCCCCGAACTGCATCCAGGGGAAAGAGACATCGAGCAGGTGGGCGCGCAGCACCTCCCCGGCGGTCCAGAAAACGGGAAAGACCAGATGGATGGGCCACCCCAGCCGACTCCGGACGAGTTGTATCCCTCCGGCCACCCACGACATGAACAACGACAGGATCAGAATCGGAGCGACGAACGCAAACAGCGCCCACCAAGTGTAGAACACGAGCGCCACGAAGAGCCAATAAAGGACGAGGGTGTAGTAGACGAGCCCGAAGAGAAATCCCCCCTTGCGGGCCTGCTTTCGGCCCTCCGCAGTCGCCGGGAGTCCCTCGAGCCAGACGATGAAGGGGACGAGCGCGACGAACGACGTCACGAGAAGATGGAAGGGTGGGTGGGCGAGCCCCATCAGCACCCCGCCGAGGAGGAGGGGGCCGGCCTGTTCGGGAACGATCCGCGCGCGCCAGCTCAACCCGTGGCCTCCGGGGCCGCGTTCGGCGCCGCGTCCAGCGCTTCGCCCACGACGCTGAGCGTTGCCGCCACGTCCGCGTCGGTGTGCACGGTGGAGAGAAAACCCGCCTCGAAGGCGGAGGGGGCAAAAAAGACGCCGCGCTCGAAGCACGCCCGGTAGTAGCGGGCGAAGAAATCCGTATCCACGCGCCGCGCGCCTGCGAAATCGAACACGGGACCTTCGGTGAAGAAGACGCCCCACATGGAGCCCAGCGCGGTCCCGCAGGCCGGAATGCCCCGGGCGCTCGCGGCGGCCACAATGCCGTCGACGAGCGTCGCGGCGCGCCGCTCCAGACCGTCGAACGGGTCTGTCCGCTCGAGTTCGTCGAGTTGGGCGATGCCGGCCGCCATGCCGAGCGGGTTCCCCGACAGCGTCCCGGCCTGGTACACGTCCCCTCCGGGAGCCATCCGCCGCATCAGCTCACGGGGGCCCGCGTACGCCGCGACCGGCATCCCCGCGCCGAGGACCTTTCCGAGCGCGACCAGGTCCGCGCCGACCCCGTAGCGCTCCTGCGCGCCGCCCGGCGCGACCCGGAACCCGGTCATGACCTCGTCGAAGATGAGGAGCGTTCCGGCCCGATCGCAGCTGTCGCGGAGGCCTTCCAGAAAACCCTCGCGGGGCGGGATGAGGCCCGCGTTGCCCGCCACCGGCTCGACGATGACGGCCGCGAGCCGGGGGCCGTGCTCCGCGAACACCGCGGCCACCGCCTCGAGGTCGTTGTAGGGCGCCGTCAGCGTCAGGCCGGAGGTCGCCGCCGGCACGCCCGGCGAATCGGGGAGCGACAGCGTGGCGACGCCCGATCCGGCTACGACGAGAAAGGCGTCCGCATGACCGTGATAGCAGCCCTCGAACTTCAGGATCAGGTCACGGCCGGTCGCGGCGCGGGCGAGCCGCACGGCGGACATCGTGGCCTCGGTGCCGCTGTTCACGAAGCGCACCATCTCGACGCCGGGCACCCAGGCGGCGACGCGTTCCGCGAGTTCGACTTCGCGCGCCTGGCAGGCCCCGAAGCTCATCCCGTCGCGGGCCGCCCGTTCCACGGCCTCCACGACCGGCGGGGCGGCGTGGCCGAGGATGAGGGGACCCCAGGAGAGGACGTAGTCGAGATAGCCGCACCCGGCCTCGTCGAAGATCCTCGCGCCCTCGCCGCGGGCGGCGAACAGCGGCTCCATCCCGACGGCGCCGAACGCCCGCACCGGCGAACTCACGCCGCCCGGCATCACGTCGCGCGCCCGCCGAATCCAGTCGGAGGCGGCGGACGGCTGGCGAGGCCCGCGGCTCACCGGCCCCAGGCGCTGTCGAGTCCCAGGACGGGGAGCTCCCGTCCCGGCTGCGGGGCTGGAGATGGCACCGCCTTTCCGCGCCCGGGCGCCGGGCGCACGACTCCCCGGACGCGCCCCCCGAGGTCGAAGTCGGCGGCCCGCTGGATCTCGACCCGCACCAGCGAGCCGGGGGCGAGGCCGTTTCCGCCCACAAGCACAGTCACTCCATCCACATCGTCGGCCTGGCTCTCGATGCGGCCGAGGAGCGCCGCGCCCGGAAGATCCTCGTACAGGAGTTCGAGCGTCGGCTCGTCCGCGGCCGCCGGCGCATCCACGACGGCGACGCGTTCGCGGCCGATCTCGGCGGCGAGCCGCTCGCGGCTCACGGCGCGCTGGACCTCCAGCACCTCCTCGAGACGGTCCCGCGCCAGATCCGCGGGCACAAAGCTCTCCTCCATCGTGGCCGCGCGCGTCCCCTCCTGCGGCGAGAACGCGAACGCGCCGAGCCGGTCGAACGGCACTTCGTCGAGGAAATCCACGAGTTCGCGGAACTCCGCGTCCGTCTCGCCGGGGAACCCCACGAGCACCGTCGTCCTCAGCGTGAGTTCGGGGATCGTCTCCCGCAGCCGGGCGACCTTCGATCGCAGCGTCGCGGCCCGCTCCGGCCGGCGCATGCGGTGGAGCACCGTATCGCTCGCGTGTTGAATCGGCATGTCGATGTACGAGAGCAGCCGCGTCTCGGACGCCATCAATTCGACGAGCGGTTCGCGCAGGCCCGCGGAGTAGATGTACAGGAGACGGAACCACGGGATCGACGTCTCGCGCAGCAGCGCCTCCACGAGCGTCGCGATATCCGTCCCATCCCGCTGCTCCCGACCCCAGTGCGCGAGGTCCTGCGCGACCAGGTTCACTTCCACGGCACCCTGCGCCTCGAGGCGCTGCGCCTCGGCGACGAGACGCTCCAGGTCGAAGGAACGGTGCTTGCCCCTCCAGAGAGGGATCGCGCAGAAGGCGCACCCGTGGTCGCATCCTTCGCTCACCTTCAGGTAGCGGACATGGCGCGCCCCGACCGGGATCCGCTCCCCCGGGTGCACACCCCCGGCCGGCGTCGGTGCCGGAAGGAGTCCGCGCTCCAGCAACTCCGGGACGAGGCGGTCGAGGTCCCGCAGCCCGAGCAGGAGGTCGACCTCCGGCAGCGATTCCGCCATCTCCTCCCGATACCGCTCCACCATGCACCCGACCGCCACGACGCTGCGGCACGCCCCTTCGCGCTTCAGCCGCTCCGCTTCGAGGATCGTCTCGATCGACTCTTCCTTCGCGGCGTCGATGAACCCGCACGTGTTGACGAGGATGACCTCCGCTTCATCCACATCCGTGCGCTCGGCCCCGTGGCCGACGAGTTCGGCGAGCATGCGCTCGGAGTCGACGGTGTTCTTGTCGCAACCGAGGCTGATGAGTCCTAGTCGCATCGCACGTCGTCGGGAAAGACCGGGACTCCCTTGGGGGGCGCGTACTCGAACACGGCGGGGTCGATGGGCGCCTGGGGTTCGAGCGGGGTCAGCGTCACGGTGCGGAGGGTCTGGTTCTCCTCGCGAATGCGAAATCGACGCACGTAGCGGTCGGACACGCCGATCCACAGGCGGACCTCCACGTATCTGGCCGGGAGTTCCCGCGGCGTGAGCGACACGATGCGCGTCTCCACGCCACCGATCTCCCCGGTTCCTTCGTCGACCGCGTCGTAGGCCGTTCGCGCCTGGGAAAGCAGACGTCCGAGGATGTCGACAGAGCCGATCTCCACGCCCTCCTCGAGGCGGGAGACCATGACCTGGTCGTGAAGCGAGGGTTCGTAGAGCCAGAGACAGGACCCGTCCGCTACATAGATGTCCCCGGCCGGTTCGTCGAAGTCCATGCGGAACCGGTTCCGGCCCGCCTGATACCAGGTTCCGCGGCCCTCGCGGGTGCGGCCGAGGAGCGGGTTCTCGATGCGCTGGGCGAAGGCCGCCTTGAGCCGGTCGAGCGAAGCGTAGGCCGAATTCGCCAGGGCGAGGAGCGAGTCCACCTCCACCTGCCCGGGCTCGTCGTCCACCAGCCGGGGCGCGTCGCCCACCGTCCCGGGCTCGTCCGGATCGGCAACCTCCGGCTCCGGAGCCGGCGCGGGCGGCGGGTCTTCGCTCCGCACCGCGTCCCCGACGTCTCCCGACTCTTCGACCTGCGGCTCGCCCTGCCCGGCCGCGTCATCCCCCGCAGCCGCGTCATCCCCCCCGGCCCCGGGTCGCACCGGGGCGTCGCGCGGCCCGAACTCCGCCTCGATCCGGGCACGCGCCTCCGCGACCTCCGCGGAATCCGCATCCGAGCACGCCAGCGCGAACGCACTCACGAGACAGCCGGCCGCCAGAAGGCCGACGACCCCCGGACGGGACAACTGCGGGCGGAAGGGTCTCATGGTTCGTCGACGTCCCCGCGGTCCAGATCGGCAAGCGTCGCGAGCACTTCCCGCGGCTTGGATCCCTCCGCGGGTCCCACGATCCCCGCCGCGTGCAACTGGTCGATGATCCGCGCCGCGCGTCCGTACCCGATCTTGAGCCGACGCTGAAGCAGGCTTGTCGAACCCGCGGCATGCGAGATCACGATCTCGGCGGCCTGCCGGAACAGCGCGTCGCGGTCCTCGGCGCCATCGTCCGAGACCCCCGGCCCTCCCTCTTCCTCCTCCAGCTCCTTCAGCAGGTCGAGGATGTCGCGCTCGGAAGCGGCTTCCTCCTCGGCTCTCTCGGCCTCGGCCCGCGCCTCCGCCTGCTCCCGATACCAGTCGAGAAGGCGTTCCGTCTCCTCGGACGAAATGTAGGCGCCCTGGATGCGGACTGGATCGGATTCGCCGGGCGGCAGGAAGAGCATGTCCCCGTTCCCGAGCAGGCTCTCCGCGCCGTTCTGGTCGAGGATCGTGCGGCTGTCGATCTTCGACGCGACCCGGAACGCGATTCGGCTGGGGATGTTCGCCTTGATGAGGCCGGTGAGGACGTTGACCGAGGGGCGCTGCGTCGCCAGCACGAGGTGGATTCCGACCGCCCGGGCCTTCTGGGCCAGCATGGCGAGCGGCGTCTCGACCTCGGACTGCACCGTCATCATGAGGTCCGCCAGTTCGTCGATGATGAGGACGATGTACGGGAGCGGACCCTCGTCGTAGAGCGCCGGCTCGTCCATGACGCCGCGCTTCGGGAGGAAGACTTCGCGCCCGCGGGCGATCCGGCCGTTGAACTCCGCGACGTTCCGGCACCCGTTCGCCGAGAGCAGTCCGAAACGGCGCTTCATCTCGTAGACCGCCCACTTCAGGACGGACGCGGCCTCTTCGTTGTCCGTAATGACGGGGTGGCGGAGGTGCGGGAGGTCTCCGTAGACGGACAGCTCCACCATCTTCGGATCCACCATCAGGAGGCGGAGTTCGGCGGGCGTGTACCGGCACACGAGACTCGTGATGAGGGCGTTGATGCACACCGACTTTCCGGACCCGGTCTGCCCCGCGATGAGAAGGTGCGGCATCCGTGTCAGATCCGCGCACGTCGGCTTGCCGGAGAGGTCGCGGCCGAGTGCGAGCGGGAGCGTGTGGCGTCCCCGGCGATACGACGGGCTCTCGAGTATCTCGCGCACGAGCACCATCTCCGAAGCCGGGTTCGGCACCTCGACGCCGACGGCGCCCTTGCCCGGGATCGGGGCCACGATCCGGACGGACGGCGCCTTCAGGGCGAGCGCGATGTCATCGGCGCGGGCGGAAATCTGTCCCACCTTCACGCCCGGCGCCGGGACGACCTCGAACTGCGTCACGACCGGGCCGGTGGTCCAGCCGCCGATCTCGCCCGCCACGCGAAAGGTGGCGAGCTTCTCGATGAGGATCTCGCCGAGCCGGTCGAGATCGCGCACGCCGAGGCCGCTGCCCTGCCCCACCGGCGCGTCGAACAGTTGAATGGGCGGAACCACGGAGGAACCGGGATCGCCGGCTTCCTCGAGCTCCGGGACGGGCGGTGTCTCGTCCTCCGGCGCCGGGTCCGGCTCGTGCGGCGCGCTCGCCGGGTCTGCGGGCGTCCGTTTCTTCGGCGCGCGGGTCCGTTTGGCCACCGTCCTCGCTTTCGCTTCGCCCGGCGGATCGGGCTTCGCGGGAGACCGCGGGAGACGAGAGGGCCGCGCGCGGCCGGCGAAGGAGCGGCCGAGCCCGAGAACCGCGCCGCCGGCGGCGGTGAGTCCGCGGCCGAGCGAGCGGCCCCCTGCCGTCACGGCGCTCGTCAGCGACCACCTCATGGTGACGAACAGCGTGAGCAGGAGGACCCCCGTGGCGAGGAGCACCCCGCCCAGGCGGCCGAATACCTGCGCGAGGCCGGCCCCGGCGGTTGCCCCCAGCCAGCCGATATTGCCCACGCTCGCGGGTCCCGGCCCCGCGATGAGCCAGTACAGCGACGGGAGGACCGCAAGCAGCACCACCGAGAGGATGGACCAGCGGAGGGCCCGGGTCGGATCGCCCCACCCGAGGAAATGCAGGCCCCACATGAACGCGGGGATCGCGAGGAGCGGTGAAAGGGCTCCGACCCCCCTCTCGAGGTTGTCGTGAAGCAGTTCCCCCGCCGGCCCGATCCAGTTGGACCCGCCGGCGAACAGGGGAGAGAGCAGCGCGAACGCCACCAGGAGGCCGAGCACGATCAGCGCGACGCCCAGCACCTCGCGCCGTTGCCGTTCATCCACCATCACGCATCCTCCCCGCCCCAACTGCCAACGAGGGCGCCGTCTCGCCAGACCGGCACGACCTCGAGATCATCCAGCCCCGCGCAAACCGCCAGATCCGCGGCCCGGCCGATCGCGTGCAGCGCCCGGCCGGCCGCGGTGCCGGCAAGACCGGTCACCGTGGGCGGTCCCAGTCGGGCGGAGAGGGCCTGCGCGGCCCGTGCGCCATCGGTCAGTTCGGCCTCCGCGACCGTCTGGACCAGCCGCTCTACAAGATGGCCCGCGCACCATGCGTCGTCCATGCTCACGCGCCCCCGCCGCCCGGCGCACACAATCGCGACTCCGCGCTCGGCGGCGTCCGCATCCGCCGCGGCGGTTCGGGCCACGGCCCCGGCGTTCCGGAAGCAGCCCAGGCGGAGGGAGCCGACGCCGGCGGCGCGCGCGGCTTCGATCGCCGCCGTCCCGTTCGTCGTCGTGAACACCAGGGCGCGACCGGCCACCGACCCGCGTCCGAACTCGCCCGGCGCGTTTCCGAGATCGAAGCCGCGCGGCGGAAGACCTCGGCGTTCCCCGCACAGGAGCACCTCTCCGTCTCGCGCCGCTTCCTTCCGAGCCTCCTCGACGGTCCGCACGGGAATTACGCGCTCGGCTCCGGCCGCAAAGGCGGTTGCGATGCTCGTCGTCGCCCGGATCACGTCGACGACGATTGTCGCGCGTCCGCGCGCGAGATCGGTCTCGAGTTCTTCGGGAAGCCACAGCACATCGATCGCGCTCACGGGCGACCGCCGCTCACGAGCGGGTCAGGAACCGCTCGACGAACCCCGTGTCGATGCTCCCCGAAACGAAATCGGGATGGGCAAGCACCTTGCGGAGGAAGGGAACCGTCGTGTGAACGCCTTCGAGGATGAACTCCTCGAGCGCATGGTAGGCGCGGATGCGGGCCTCGTCGCGCGTCCGGCCCCAAACGATGAGTTTGGCGAGCAGCGAATCGTAGAACGGAGGGACGACGTAGCCGCCGTAGATGTGCGTGTCCACGCGCACGCCGGGCCCCCCCGGCGCGTGAAACGCCGTGACCGTGCCGGGCGAGGGACGGAAGCCCTGCTCGGGATCCTCCGCGTTGATCCGGCACTCGATCGCATGCCCCTGGAACTCGATGGGCTGAGGGATGGTCAGCTTTTCCCCCGCCGCGATCCGGATCTGTTCCTTGATGAGGTCGACGGAAGTCACGAGTTCGGTCACGGGGTGCTCGACCTGGATCCGCGTGTTCATCTCCATGAAATAGAACTCGCCGTCCGGCGCGAGCAGGAACTCCACCGTCCCGGTGCTCTGATACCCGATGGCTTTCGCCCCCAGGATCGCCGCCGCTCCCATCGCCTCGCGAAGCTCCGGCGTGACGGCCGGACTCGGCGCTTCCTCGACGAGCTTCTGGTGCCGCCGCTGGCTCGAGCAGTCGCGTTCCCCAAGGTGCATCACGCGCCCGTGACGGTCGCCGACGACCTGGATCTCCACGTGACGGGGCCGCTCGACGAGCTTCTCGAGATACACGGTCGGGTCGCCGAAGTTGGCCTCGGCCTCGTTTCGCGCCATGGCGAAGAGGTTCGGGAATTCCGCTTCCTCGAACGCGGCTCGCATGCCCTTCCCTCCGCCGCCGGCGGCCGCCTTGATCATGACGGGGAACCCGATGCGGCGGGCTTCTTCCAACGCCTCCTTCTCGTCGTCGAGAGGCTCCGGCGAGCCCGGGACGACGGGGACGCCCGCGGCGATCATCGTCTTCCGCGCCTCGGCCTTGTCTCCCATGCGGCGGATCTGATCGGGCGTGGGACCGATGAACACGAGACCGCTCCGTCCGCAGATTTCCGCGAACTCTGCGTTCTCCGCCAGGAAGCCGTAGCCGGGGTGGATGGCGTCGGCGCCCGTGATCTCTGCCGCGGCCAGGATCTGCGGGATATTCAGATAGCTCTCGCGCCCGACCGGTGGTCCGATACAGATGTCCTCGTCGGAAAAGCGGACGTGGAGCGAGTCGTGGTCGGCCTCCGAATACACGGCGACCGTCCGGATATCGAGTTCACGGCACGCGCGCAGGATGCGGAGCGCGATTTCGCCGCGGTTGGCGATCAGGATCTTGCGGAACATGGGCCCGGCCGCGGCTTCAGTCGGGCTCGATGCGGAAGAGCAGCGCGCCGTACTCCACGGGCTCGGCGTTCTCGACCGCGATCTCCCGCACGACGCCCGCGACATCCGACTGAAGCTCGTTCATGAGCTTCATCGCTTCGAGGATGCAGAGCGTCTGGCCGGCCTCCACCCGGTCCCCGACGGACACGAAGGGGTCGGCGCCGG
The DNA here is from genome assembly GCA_965207805.1 of Gemmatimonadota bacterium. Classification (GTDB taxonomy): domain Bacteria; phylum Gemmatimonadota; class Gemmatimonadetes; order Palauibacterales; family Palauibacteraceae; genus Palauibacter. The sequence continues at coordinate 1,573,793 of OZ242312.1, read as the reverse complement.
CCGCCGGCGCCCGGTAGAAGGTGCCGACCATGGGCGAGAGCACTTCGAACAGCCCCGACGCGGGCGCGGCTTCCGCCGACGGCGCGGCGGGCGCGGCGGCCGGGGCCTGCGCGACCTCGACGCTGCCGACCGCCGCCGCGGGTACGGCCGTCGCGGCCGCGATGCGCGGGGATTTCCGGATCCTGACCCGGGTCGGGTCCCCGGTGTCGGAACCGACAAGCTCGACGTCGAGGCCGTCCACGCCGGAGTCCTCGACCAACTCGATGAGTCCCTTCAGCCAGTCCAAGTCCATGGTCAGGTCACCCGCGTGATGTACTTGTTTTCCGTCCTGTCGACGCGCACGACATCGCCGGTCTCCAGGAAGAGCGGCACCTGGATCACGGCGCCGGCCGCCAGCCGGGCCGGCTTCGTCCCGCCCTGGGCCGTGTCCCCCCGCACTCCGGGGTCCGTCTCGACGATCTCCAACTCGACGAACTGCGGCAGTTCGACCGCGAGCACGACGCCGTCGCGATTGAGGCTCTGACACTCCATGTTCTCCTCCAGATACTGGAGCTGGTCCTCTCCGATCTGATCTTCCGACATCGGAATCTGCTCGAAGGTTTCCATGTTCATGAAGTAGTACAGGTGGCCGTCCGTGTACGTGTACTGTACGGGTCTCCGCTCCAGGCGTACCTCCCTGACCTTCTCGCCGGCGCGAAAGGTCTTGTCGATCACTCCTCCCTCCATCACGTCCTTGAGCTTCGTGCGGACGAACGCCCCGCCCTTTCCCGGCTTGACGTGCTGGAAGTAGGTGATCGAGTAGAGGGTGCCGCTGAGTTCGATCACCATCCCTCGACGAAAATCCGAAGTATCTGCCATGGTACCCGATAGCTAGAGCCGGACGAGGGCGCGTGGAAGGCGGGTCAGCGTGCGGGCACCGGCCTCCCCGATCCGCACATCGTCTTCGATGCGCACGCCGCCGCGCCCGGGAAGATACAAGCCCGGTTCGACTGTCACCACGTTTCCCGCCTCCAGGACATCTTCGGAGCGGAACGAGAGGCTGGGGCCCTCGTGCACGTCGAGTCCGATCCCGTGCCCGGTGCTGTGGCCGAAGAAGCCGTCCATGTCGTGGAGCGCGAACGTCTCTCGCACGGCCCGGTCCACGTCCCGGCCCGCGACCCCGTTGCCGATCACCTCGCGCGCCTTCGTCTGAGCTTCGAGCACCTGCTCGTGAAGGGTCACCTGCCAGGGCTCGGGCGTCCCCCGCACGAACGTGCGCGTGAGATCGCTACAGTAGCCGTCCACGCGCGCCCCGAAGTCGATGAGGAGGAGATCGCCGGGCTCGACGCGCCGGTCCGTGGGTGTCGCGTGGGGAAGCGCGGAGCGTTCTCCCGTCGCGACGATGGGGTCGAACGGAAGCGGATCGGAGCCCCCGCTGCGGAGTTCCATCTCGAGCGCGGTGGCGATCTCGCGTTCGCTCGGACCGGCGGACCAGTCCATGGTCGACAGCAACCGGTTGAACGCACTCTCGGCCACCGCGACCGCTCTTTCGATGGCGTCCACTTCGTCGCGGGTCTTCACCTGTCGCAGCGTCCGGATGAGGTCGCGGAGCGGGACGAAGGCGATATCGGGGAGCATGCCGCGGAGAGACTCGTAGTCGGCGACCGTGAGGCCCTCGGCCTCGAACGCGATGGGGCCTCCGGCGTCCGCCGCCAGCTCGGCGATGCCACGGATCCACCCCTCGCTGCTTATATGGGTGCGGATCGAATCCGCCACCTCGATGTCCACCTGCTCCTCGTAACGAAAGTCCGTGACGAGCACGGGCGGACCCTCGAGGGGGATCCACAGAGCCCCGGCGGAGCCCGTGAACCCGCTCAGGTAGCGGACGCTGGATCGGGCGGTCACGAGGACCGATCGGTGCCCGGCGGCCTTCGTCGTCGCTTCGAGCCGAAGGCGCCGGGCTCCCGGCGACGTCACTCCGCTTCCGCCTCGGCGCTCCCGCGGAGATGCTGGATGAGCGCCTCGAGACCGAACAGGTAGCTGTAGGCCCGAAATCCGGTGATGACGCCGATCGCGAGGTCGGAGAGAAGCGACGTGTGCCGGAACGGCTCGCGGGCAAACACGTTGGAGAGGTGGACCTCGACGAAGGGACGGCCGGAGCCGGCGAGGGCGTCGCGGAGCGCCACGCTCGTGTGGGTCAGGGCGGCGGCGTTGACGAGCCACGCATCCACCCTGCCGCTGTTCGCCTGCACCCAGTCCACGATCTCGCCTTCGTCGTTGGACTGGAAGAACATGAGCGAGACGCCGCTCGCGCCCGCGCGCGCGCGCAGGAGCGACTCGATCTCGGCCAGTGTCTGCGTTCCGTAATGGTGGGGTTCGCGGCGCCCCAGGAGATTGAGGTTCGGTCCGTTCAGCACGCCGATGCGGATGGGCTCGCGCACCCGCTCAGTCCGATCCCGCGGGAGCTTCGCCGTCGAGGATTCGGCGAAGCTGCTCGCCGATCGACTCGGGGACGGAGGCCGGGTCCGCCGCCTCCGCCCCGTCCGGCGCGGACAGGACCTCCCGAGGCGTTCCGGTCGACGTAGCCCCAGGGCGACGGGATGACTGTTCCTTCGCCTCTTCCGCACGGCGATGCATATCGGCGAGCGCGGCGATGAGATCGGCGTTGTCCGGGTGGTTCGAGAGCATCTGCTCGTACACGGCGATGGCGCGATCGAAGAGGCCCTGGCTCGCGTACAGCCCGGCCAGTGTCGAGGTTTCGATGCCTTTCGCGGGAACGGGTGCGGCGCCCGTCTCGCCGCCCCGCGAAGCGGTCCGTGCGTCGGCTTCATCGTCCCGCCACACTTCGTCGAGCGTCTCCAGCCAGTCGTCCGCCGAAGCGGCATCGCCCGAACCGCCGGCTGTCGTTTCGACGCGCTCGACGCCCAGCGCCATACAGGCGAGAGGGTTCTCCGGATCGAGCGTCAGGATGTGCTCGAATTCGATCCGCGCGGCCTCGTCGCTGCCGAGTTCGAGCAGCACGCGGGCGTGGAGCAGGCGCGCGTCCAGATAGTACGGGTGTTGCCTCAAGCCACCTCGGATCACACTCAGGGCGCGTTCGCGCTCCCCCGCTTGCCGGTAGAGATCGGCGAGGCGCGCGAACGTGTGGGTTCGCGGCTCCGATTCGCCGCGGCGCAGGAGTTGTTCGATCTCCACGGTCTGGTCGTCGGCGGCCACAGGCTTCGCAGGGAGAAAAGCGGCAGGTTCGGGCCTTCCGACCCAGTTCCCGGCAACATACCGACGGTTTTTTTTGGTTGTCAACGAAGGCCGCGGGAAAGCGACCGGGCGCGCGCCTTTCGTTGCCCGGAACGCCGGGCCGGCGTACGTTTTCGGCCAATCACGGGACCGGCGGTCGAGGGCAACCGCTCGCGTTTCCGGCCCCGGCGCGGCCGCGTTCGGGCGACTCGATTCAAGACGACAAGGTGGGTTCGGCGTCTCATGTTCATGCGGAAGATGCGCGGCAGCGCGAGCCTCGTGATGGGCATCATGGCCGCGGCCTTCGTGGGCTGGCTGGTGTTCGACGGGATCAACGCGATGCAGGGAGGGAACCTCGGCGGGCAGATCAACCCCGTCGTGGGGCAGGTCGGAGGACAGGACATCCGCTACAACGAGTGGAATATCTTCCTCCAGAATCAGCTCGCGGTGAGCCGCGCGGCCGATCGCGGCATGACGGACGAGGATGTTCGCGTCGTGACCGAACGGGCCTGGGAGAGCCTGATCAGCGCGACGCTGATCCAGGCGGAGCTGGACCGGCTCGGGGTCAGCGTGACCGATGCGGAGGTTCGGCAGGCATTTCTCACGCAGCCACCGCAGGAGATGTTGAGCTACCCCGGGTTCCAGACGGATGGGCGGTTCGACATCGACAAGTACCGCCGGTTCTTCACGGACCCGGCGACGGATGAGACGCAACTGCTGCAGATCGAGGGCTACTACCGCTCCATCCTTCCGCGCGCGAAGCTGCAGACGCTCGTCCAGAGCGGGATTTACGTGTCCGAGGAAGAAGCGTGGCGGTTCTATCGGGACACGAACGAGCAGGCCCGCGTCCGCTTCGTGCGGATCGACCCTGCCCAAACCGTGGCCGACTCGCAGGTCTCCGTTTCGGAGGACGAGATCCGGCGGGTCTATGACGAACGCGTGGATGAGCTCATCCGGCCCGCCAGCGCCCGCGTGAACATGGTCAGCATCTCGCTCCGACCTTCCGTCGCCGACTCGCTCGCCGCCCGCGAACGGGCCGCCGCCCTCGCGGACCGCGTGCGGGGAGGCGAGGATTTCGCCGAGGTGGCGATGGCCGAGTCCGCGGACTCCATCTCCGGCGTCGAGGGTGGTTTCATGGGCAAACGTCCGACAGGCGCCTTCGACCCGCGACTCGTCGAGGCAGCCGCGGACGCCCCGCTTGGGCGGGTCACGGATCCGGTCGAGACGCCGTTCGGGCTGCACGTCCTTCAGGTCGACGAGCGGACGGCCGACTCTCTGGCGCTGCGCCAGATCTACGTTCCGTTCGAGATTTCCGGCGCCACCGAGGATTCGGTCTTCACGCTCCTCGACGACCTGGAGGATCTTGCGCTGCGCACGGACCTCACGACCGCCGGCGACTCCCTGGGAGTGACGATCCGCACCGACGTGCAACTCCTGGACGGCGTGGATTTCATTCCGGGCGCGGGCCAGCTGGGGGTGGCGCGGGAGTGGGCCCTCGGCCCCGAGAGCGAGATCGGGGACCTGTCCGATTCATTCGAGAACCCGTCGGGGTTCCATCTGATCGAGCTTCTCGGACGACGGGACGAGAGCACGATTCCGCTAGAGGAAGCCGGAATCGGGATTCGCGCGGAACTGCTCGTGGAGAAGAAGAAGGAACGGGCCGCGGAACTGGCCGGCGGTCTGCTCGACGCGGTCGCGGCCGGGAGTTCTCTCGACGAAGCGGCGGAGGAACCCGGATGGTCGGTCGAGGAGACCGAGCTATTCCGCCGAGGCGATTTCGTCCCGGGACTGGGTCAGGGCACGGAGGCGGTCGGCTTCGGATTCGGAGCCGACGTCGGCGAGTTCAGCGGCGTGCTCGACGCCGGTGACGCGGTGGTCGTCGTGGAGGTTCTGGAGCGTGAAGAGGCCACGCGGGACGGGTTCGAGGAGGTCAGGGATGCCGTGCTGGGGCAATTGAGCTTCGAGCGTTCCCAGCAGTACGTGCAGAAATGGCTGGCTGCGCTTCGCGAAGACACCACGGTCGAGGATCACCGCGCGAGGCTCCTCCTGCAGCAGGAGGCCCAGCCGATGATCCCGGGCTTCTGATCCCGAGGCGCTGACGACCCGCCGGGCCGCTACCCGGCGCGGAACCGCGGGGCCCCGATCCGCCGGGTCCCCGGTTATCGCCTAGCTTTCCGTATTCGCCGGGCGGGCCTGCGCGGTCTCCTGGGTGGCGGAGGCGGTCGATGGAGGCGCGGTGTCCCCCGTGATCTCGGCCCGCACATCACCCTCGACCTCCTTGATCGAGCCCTTGAACTCACGGATCCCCCGGCCTAGAGAACTCCCGATCTCGGGAAGCCGCTTCGCGCCGAAGAGGAGCAGGATAGCGAGGAATACGAGCAGCAACTCCCATGGGCTCAGACCGAACATCTCAGACTCCTTGGTTGTGGCTCATCTCCGGTCCCCCCGGTCAGAGAAGCGACCGGGCGAACCAGGCGACGAGCACGACCCCGACGACGCTCAACACGTTCAGGCGCAGGACGATCGGCCCCAGCGTGAATGCGAGCACCTTGAGATCGAATGCAAGCGGCTGCAGTGAAGCCGCGACCGTTGTAACAAAAAACTGACGCGCCGCTGACGGGGGCAACGTAACCGTCGCGAGTTCGGTGAGCAGCCCCCCGAGCACGAATCCCCCCGCGATGATGAGGACCAGGCGTATCGGGGAACGATGGCGTCTGCTTCCGAAGTTCACTTGCTACCGTACTCTCTCGACTACGTAGTCCACTGCCAGGCTCAATGCATCGAGGCACGGACTCGCCGGCAAGTGCCGAAGCTGGTCCCGTGCCCGGTCCGCCCGCGACCGTGCTTCCTCGCGAGTCGCCTCCACGCCTCCATGCGCTTCGACGAGATCCACGATCTCCTGCACGGCTTCGGGGGAGGGCTCCGGGTCCGCGAAAAGCTCTTCCACAGCGCGTCGCTCCCCCCACTCCATCTTGGGCAGAGCGGCGATCAAGGGCAACGTTACCTTGTGTTCCTGCAGGTCCTGGCCGCGCGGCTTGCCCATCACGCGAGTCGACGACGAATAGTCGAGGAGGTCGTCGACGATCTGGAACGCCATCCCCAGATGATGGCCGTATTCGCGCAAAGCGTCCCGATATTGCGGCGCTCCCGACAGCGTTCCGAGTTCGCACGCCGCGGACATCAGAGACGCCGTCTTGTGTTCGCACAGCCTCTCGTAGTCCTCGCGCGTGAAGTCGAGGCCATCGTGGAGTACGAGCTGCCGCATTTCCCCGATCGTCATGCGGTTCGCGGTGTGGGCGAGGAGGGCGACCTGCTCGAGCTTTCCGAGTGCAACGACCTCGATGACCGCGCGCGAATAGAGGTAGTCTCCCGCGATGATCGCGACCTGGTGCGTCCAGCGATGGTTGACGGTCGGCCGGCCTCTTCGCCTCGCGGAGTGATCGACCGCATCGTCGTGCACGAGAGTCGCCACATGCAGCAGTTCGACGATGGCCCCCAGTTTCACGGCATCCGTGGAGGGGCGCCCTCCAACGCCGTTGGCGAGGAGGAGCAGGGTGGGCCGAAGGAGCTTCCCGGACCGCGCAAACAGGTAGTCGCCCACTTCGTCGAGGGCTTCGAATCCCGATGGCGCCATCCCGCGGAGTTCCCGTTCGACGGCAAGGAGCCGATCCGCTACGGGCAGGCGGACTTGTTCCAGATCGATGGCGGTGGTCGGGAGCATACCCTCCTCGGCGCGCGAGCCGCGCATGAAGTGCACGGGAATGTCGGGAGCCCCGAGAAGATTGTCAAAAGCGCCCGGGGCCCAGCCCGCCGGAACCGAAACCGCGCTGGCCGTCCTGCGTCTGCTGGTCGTAGTCGAACTTGAGATCGGGCGCATCCTGGAGGCTGACGCTCATCTGGAAGATGAAGTTCCCGTTCGGCGAGCGGGCGAACATGAAGGTCGCGATCCAACGGTGCAGGGAGCGGTCGAGCGTGATGAGGTGCTCTCCGAATTCCTTGTTGGTGAGGTTGTACGTCGTGCGCCAGGCGAGACGCCAGCTCGGTGACGGATTGAGCGAAAGGACCGCGTTGAGCGACTGGCGGTCCTGCGAACTCTGGTCCTCCCGGCCGCGCTGAAGCGAATAGGTCAACGCAAGCGTCCACGGACCGCCCCCTCGCACGCCGGGGTCCGCCGGATCCGGATTCTCGTCGAAACTCTGCAGCCGGTATCGGGAATCCGCCGCGTTGCGCAGGCGATTCTGGGGATCGGCTCCACCCCCTCCACCCCCGCCGCCCAGGCCGAGCAACCCGCCGAGACCGCTGGCCGAACTGAACGTGAAACTGCCTGTCAGGCTCGACAGGATGGGTGCGAAGGTCCGATCCTCCCCCGTGCCCTCGAACAGGTCGAGAGACATGTTCAGAGACAGTCCCCTGAGCAGATCCGAGTTGATCCGGTGCGACCAGCGGTCCGTCGTCAGCGGCGACTCGTTCTCGCGGGACCAGTCGAAGGTCAGCGGGCTCGAATTGATTCCCAGGAGGACGACGTTCCGGCGTGGCTGCGCGCGACGCGGCGCATCGGGGTCCCCCGTGTCCGGCCCGGTGACGGACGCCGCCTCCTGCCCGGCGTCGGCCGGTCCCTGGCCCGCTTCGGCGGGGTCCTCTTCGGCTGATTCGGCCTCCGGCGCCTGAACCCCGGCCGAATCGGCGGCCGCCGCGAGCGAATCCGCCTCGGCCGTGGCCGCGCTGGGCTCCTGGCCGGTCGAGTCCGCCTCGAGCGAGCGGCCCTCCAGCAGCGCCTCCGCTTCGGGATCGAGCTCGACTTCCTCCCGCAGCTTGGCTTCAAACGTCTGGTTCAGGGTGACGCGAAGCCGGTTCTCCTCCTTGGAATTCGACACCGGGAACCCGGGGATCGAAAGCAGGGAATCGGAGGCTTCCACGGCCGGTGAATAGTCGTAGTGAAAGCGCGGCGAGACCTTGTGGCGGATCCGCTCGAACGGGCCGACGCCGGGCAAAAACCCGTAGAGATCGGTGGACACCGCGGCTCCGAAGCGGAGACGCGTCGGCGCGGTGATGAACTCGCCGTTCGTGTCGTCCGACTGAAACCGGCTCGCGTCCACGCTCAGCGTGGGACGCAGCGTCGTGCTCCCGATGAGGTCGATCTGGTATTCCGCCTGCGCTCCGTAGTCCAGTTTCGACACGCTCCCGGACGCCGCGGACGCCGTGGTGTCGGCGCCGGGCGTCGGCTGGAACGGAAGTACCGTGTTCCGGTTGAAGTTCGTCCGCCCACTGACTCCGAAGGAGCCGATGCGGACGGCACTGTTCGCGGACGCAACTTCGGTTCTCTTGCCGTCGCTCTCTTCCTGGGTCCGGTCGAGGCGCGAAGCGGAGAAGCCGCCGTTGACGACGATATTGTTGAACGGCCCGCTGCGGTTGCTGGGCGCGCGGAAGAGGGTCAGGGGCGAGAAGGTCATCTGAAGCTTGGGTAGCGTGAGGTCCGTCCGCCCCTTCTGCGCCCCCAGGTCCTGGCGCCGGCTTCCGCTCAGGTTGACGGACGCGAAGGGGAATCGGTGCTGGACTCCTACATCCGACGCGATTCGCTGCGTCTGTACCGTCGGGTCGAAGGTCTGACGCTCGAAGACGGTCGTGTTCGAGATGAAGTTGGCGTTGACCCGTATGTCCGTGACGGGGGTCAACTCGTGATTGTGGCGCATCTGGAACTGCAGCGTCTTCTCGTTCCCGAAGCTGTAGCTCGCGATCACGTTGCCGCGGAAGAACTTCTTGATCGAGCGGTATCGGACGGCTCCGTTGAGGCGAGTGAAGCGCCCGCTGAACCAGTCGGCCGTCGCCTGCGCGTCCATGAAATCGCTGAACGCGAAGTAATACCCGAAGTCGGTGATGCTCCGGCGGGCATTGCTGGAGGACGCGACGACATCGTTGAATCCGAAGCGGGGCGGCAGAAAGCCGCTTCTGCGCTCCTCCCGAATGTCCTGCGCGAAGAAGGGAAGCCATGCGACGGGCACGTTCTGGATGTAGAGGGTCACGGGCCACGCCACGACGATGTCGTTCGACACGACCTTGATCTGTCCGGCGCGGAAGTAGTAGTGCGGTTCATCGAGATCGCACGACGTGAAGTTCCCGGTCTCGACGAAGGCGGTGCCGGAGCCCCGCATGGTCATGAGCCCCCTGATGAACCAATCGGCGCCCTGTTGGGCGAAGGATGTTCGCGCATCGACGACGGTGCCCTTGGTGGCGGAGACGTCGTAGTTCAGACACTCGTCCGAGATGACGTTCTCCCCTTCCCCGGTGAGGGAGATGTTGCCGCAGCCCCGCACGAACTGCAGACCCGCCTCGTAGGTGATGGTGTCCGCATCGATCGTGGACTGCTCGTACATCACCTGTGCCTCTCGATTGAGCTGCACGCGCTGCCGGTCGACCTCCAGCTCGACCCCACGCCCCTGGTATTGGACGACCTGATAGCCGGGCTCCCCGAGGAGTTGCCCGAAGATGTCGTCCTGCTGAGGGAACGGCGGGTCCGTCGGACCGGCATCGAGGGTGTCCGCGGCGGCCGAGTCCGGAAGCGCCGGGACCGCCGTGGCGGCAGCCGAGTCACCGACCGCAGCCGAGTCACCCACCGCGGCGGCGGAGTCGCCAGCCGCCGCGGGATCTTCGACCGCAGCGGAGTCGGCCTCCGGGAGCTCCAGCGTATCCCGGGCCGTCGAGTCCTGCGGCACGGAGTCCCGCCCCACGACCACGACCGTGTCGGTATCCGCCCGGGCGGTGAACTGGAGGGGCCGGGCGCCCGCGGGCGCGGCGCGTGCGGTTTCGGTTGCGCCGAGGCCGCCGATCAGGGCCGCCAGCGCCAGTAGTGTGCGGAGCCTCAGGCGGAGCTTCCTTCCCCCGAGGCCCGCTCCGTCTCCTGGCGACGCCGGCGAAGCACCCGGGTCATGATCACCGAAATCTCGTAGAGAAACATCATCGGCAGCATCATCGCGAGCATCGTGTAAGGGTCGGCGGGCGTGAGGAACGCCGAGACGACGGCCATTACGACGATCGCGTGCCGTCGGTACTTCGCGAGCCCTTCCGGCGTCACGATGCCGAGCAGCGACAGGAAGACGAGCACGACCGGCAACTCGAAGATGAGCCCGAACGCCAGGATCAACCGGACGGCGAAGGTCAGATACTCGTTGATCATGATGACGGGGTTGAGTTCCCCGCTGAAGAAGTTCAGCAGGATCCTGAGCCCGAGCGGCAGGACCAGGAAATACGCCATCGAGATGCCGGCGACGAAGAGGATGGTTCCCGAGGCGATCGCCGGGATGGCGAACTTGCGCTCGCTCTCGTACAGGGCTGGCGAGAGGAACCCCCAGGCCTGCCAGGCGAGGTAGGGGAAGGCCGCAAGGAGGCCCACGATGAAGCCGAGCTTGAGGATGATGACGAACGGAGTCGTCACACTGGAGTAGTTGAGGGCCTCGCCCGGGAGGAGATCTGCGATGGGCCGCTGGACGATGCCGAGCACGTCCCACTGCGTCACGGCCACGAGCCCGATGATCATGCCGACGAGGAGCGCGAGGAGCGCGCGGATCAGTCGCGTGCGAAGCTCATCCAGATGATCAAGGAAGGGCATCTCCGCCTGATCGGTCGCAGCCTGGGTCTGTCGCCGCAGCCTCATCGGCCCTGGTCACCTCCTGATGAGAACAGATCGACCTGTCCGGCCGCGCTGTGCCCCGCGCGCCGAAGCAGTTCCCGCAGTTCCCGCACTTCCTCCATGAACTCCGTCGTGTCCTGGAAGTTCCGATACACGCTGGCGAAGCGCACGTACGCGACCTGGTCCAGGGCGCGGAGCCGCTCCATGACGAGCTCTCCCAGCCGCAGGCTCGCGACGTCCCGCTGGTCCGCGGCCGCCAGTTGTTCCTCGACTTCATCGACGAGAAACTCGATGTCGCGGTTCGACACGGGTCGCTTCGCGCAGGCGACGCGGATGGAGGCGAGGAGCTTCCCGCGATCGTAGGTCTCCGAGCCACCGTCCTTCTTCATGACGAGCAGAGGTTCTTCCTCGACCTGCTCGTAGGTCGTGAAGCGTTCACCGCAGGAGAGGCACTCGCGCCGGCGGCGAGTGGCCCGACCGCCGCGACTCGTGCGGGAGTCGACGACCCGAGCCTCCAGGTGGTTACAGCCGGGACACTTCACGGTTGCCTGCGGTCACCGGACGGCTGGGGTCACTAACCGCCCAGCTTCTCGCGTTCCCGGCGGGCCTCCGGCGCCTCGGGGCTGTTCGGATAACCGCTCTCGATCTGGGCGAACAACCGCCTCGCCACCGCCGTGTTGCCCCGTCCCGCCTCGATCATCGCTCGGCGAAAGAGCGCCGCGGGAGCCCGGCTCGAATCCGGATAGAGTTCCGTCAGCCGACGGTACTCCTCGAGCGCGCCGCCGGGATCCTCCGCATCCTCGTAGGTGCGCGCCACCCAGTACTGCGCATCGGGCGCGAACTCGTGGCTGCCGTAGACGGCGATAAAATCGCGGAACGCATCGCGCGCGGTCTGGAGGTTGCCGCGCTGGTACATATCGAGCGCCAACGCGTAGAACTGTGATGCTTCGTCGGACCCGGACCCGGCGGAGGCGTCGGGGTTCGATTCGGCGGCAACCGGCCCGGCGGCGGGTGGGCCCGCGCCAGCCGGGCCGGGGAAGCCCATCGGCGAGGGGGAGCCCTGGCGGCGCTGATGCTCGTAGATGTCGTTGAGCAGCTGGTTGTTCTGGGCGGACATCTCGATGAGCTGCTCGAAGAGACCCTCGAGTCGCCCGAGCAACCGTTCGAGTTCACCCCGACCCGTCGTCTCACGGCGCTCGCTCGAACTTTCGAACGATTCCAGGTCCGCCTGCACCGCCTCGACCAGCCGGAGCTGTCCCTCGGCAAGACTTGCGATGTCGTCCCGCAGGGCGTCGCCCATCGTCTCGACATCGCCCCTGGACGCGCAGGCGGCGGCCGCAACGCCCAACAGCACGGCGACCGCCGCATTCCGCATTCTAGATATCTCCGTCCGTGATGACGAACTCACCGCGACGATTCTGCCGCCACGCCGACTCGTTGCTCCCCCGCGCCAGCGGCATCTCCTCCCCGAACGTCACAACATCGAAGCGGTCGGCGTCCAGCCCCAGGCTGGAGAGATAGTCGACCGCGGCCTGGGCCCTTCTCAGACCGAGCGCCTGGTTGTACTCGAGGGAGCCCCTCTCGTCGCAATGGCCCTCGACTCGGAGGCGGATGTCGGACCGATCCCGCAGCGCGTCCGCCTTGCTCTGCAGAATCGCGGCGGCGTCGTCGGTGATGGCGGATTCGTTGTAGTCGAAGTGAATCCGCGCAACGATCGCCTCGCCCGCCATCGCGCGCTCGATGTCCGCGGGCGCGGACTCCGCGCACGTCGTGCCGGGATAGTCGCTTACGGCCCGCTCGAGCAATTCGCGCGCGGTCGTGAAGTCTCCCGCCTCCATGGCCGCCATCGCCTGATCGCAAAGCCGGGCCGCAGCGGCCTCGCGCTCCGCGCCGTCATCCACCGCCGGGGGCGGCGGAGGCGGGGGCGGTGGGGGCACCGGCTCCGGTTCCGGGTTGCCGCTACACGCCGTCGCCAGAAGCGCAACGAGAAGAATTGGAGCGAATCGGTGGCTCAGCCGCATCGAGGTCTCCTTGTTTACCAGTCGCGGGACGAAATTCGGCGAGGACAGGGCAAACGTCGGCGCTGAAAACGCTGACCCGATCCCGGTTTCAACACGGATTCGTAACCTATCAAAGACCCGTCAAGTCGCAACCCGCGAGACGACTCCGGTCATGAGCCTGGCGGAATGGGGGGCGACCAGTCCGGGAGACCGTCGAGCCGTCCCGCTGTCAGGGGCCGGGACCTCCCCGTGAAGGTATCGAGGATCCAGACGGTCGAGCCCTGGGCGTCGAGCGACGAAAAGACGAGATGACGGCCGTCGGGCGCCCAGCTGGGATCCTCGCTCTCGCCGCGCCGAGTCAACATGCGTCGGTCGGTGCCATCGGGGTTCACCGTGAAGATCTGCCAGCGGCGGTCGCTCAGGGCGGAATACGCGATCCGGTCGCCGCTGGGCGACCAGTCCGGGCCGGCCGCGTTGGTATCCTCCCGCGGGTGGTAGATGCTGATGCGGCGGGCCGGGCCTCCCGAGACGAGACGGACGTAAACCTGCTGCTCGTTGGCCGGATCGGCCTCGTACGCGAACGACGCTCCATCCGGCGAAAAGCTGGGGTTCAGAGACTGGACTCGGCCTTCGGTCAGCGGCCCGTCGCCCTCGATCACGATGCGCGCCGTTCCGCCGATGCCTTCCGCGTAGGCCAGTCGCCCCTCCGGCGTCCAGCTCGGCGTCTGAATGAGTCTGCCGGACCTCACCGTCCGGCGGCTGCCGGTGATGAGGTTCATCTCCACAAGCGAGAAGTACCCCGTCTCATCCTGGATCGTGTACGCGATGCGGGTGGCGTCCGGCGAGAAGGCGGGCGAAAAGACGTTGCGCCCTCCGGTCTCGATCCGCTGCGGGTTCCGGCCATCGCTGTCGATGAGCAGCAGGTAGGATGACCCGTCGCCATCCCTCCGGCGCAGTGCGATCCGCGTTGCGGCGATGCCGCGCTGGCCTCCCGTCGCCCAGAAGACGATCCGGTCGGAGATCCGGTGGACCGACATTCGAAAATCGGCCGCATCCATGGACGGCAAACTGAAGGCCTGGACGTTCTCGAGGTTTCCGTACACGACATCGTGCAGGCTGACTCTGAGCAGCGGAGTCTGCGTCCCCGGCGCGACGGAGATGTCCGAGGTGACGAGCCACACGGCCCCGAGCTCGTTCCAGAGCGCGTAGTTTGGAGGGCCGCTCAAGGTGAGCGTGTCGGGCACCGCGAGGATGTCGAACCGGTCGGAATAGTCGAGGTCCGTGCGAAGAATCTCGCCGACCGCCGCGCCCAGGTCCTCGAATCCGGCGCTCGCGGAGACGGGTGCGACGACCATGCCCGGCACGTAGCCGGTTTCGTAGGTGAGGCCCAGACGGAGCGCGCCGCCCTCCTGGCCCCCCAGTGGCGCTCCGGCCACGGCGGCGACCAGCACCAATCCCGTGGCGCTGACCCGTTGGCGCGGCACGGCCGCACGGCGTCGACGAAAGTCCCCGGATCCGCCCATTCAGCGCACACTCGGATCGAAGAAGAACGAGACGGCGAGCGCGTCGGCTGGGAAGTCGTCGGGAAGCGGGCCGAAGGCCCGGTCACGGCCCGCCGATTCCACGGCCCCCATCGCCTGCGTGTCGAAGACCAGGCTCCCGGATCTCGCCACCCACTCGAACCCCGTCACGCGCCCGTCCCGGTGGATGATGAAGTAGACCTCGGCCCGAAGCTCGCGGGCACCGACGGGAGGCCGCCAACGGCGCTGGATCTGCCGGATGATGTTCTCCCCGTATTCGGGCCAGGCCGAGGCTTCGCCGGCGATCCGGATACTGAGAACCTCCTCGCCGACTTCCTCGGCCCGCGCGGGTTCCGGCTCCGCCTCTCGTTCGACCTGAACCTCGGCCTCCACCGTGGGCGTCTCGACCTGCGGCACCGGATCCGGCGTCGGCTCCGGGGGAGGCGGTCGGTTCTCCTCCTCCGCGACCTCGGGCGGCGAGGGATCGAGGCGGATCGGCGCATCCTCCGGTGCGAACGCGACCATGTTCACCCGGTACGTCCTGGGCAGTTCGGCCGGGCGGATCACCGCGTCGCCGAACACGGCGAGAGCCGCGAGACCTCCGTGGAAGCAGAGCGAGCCGTACACGGCCCGCCTGGGCGGACGCCCGTGGCGCTGCGGCCCTCCGCGCCGCCATGCGCGCCAACGCCCACCTTCCGTCCCTCCGCGCAGGTTCATGGGCGGCGACGCCTCGGGTCCGGGTCGGTGACGATGTTGAGCACGCCTCCGGCGTCCTGAATCGGACCCATCACCCGGGTCGCCTCACGAAGGGCGAGATCGCCATCCGCCTTCAGGTACACCATGTCCGACTCGAAGCGATCGAGAGCCAGCGCGAGCGAAGCTTCGAGCTCCTCGAACGTCACCGGCACGTCATCCAGGTAGATCTGCCCGTCCGCATCGATCGACACCACGAGCGCATCGGAGGCGCTGAGGGGCGCAGAGAGGCCCTCCGGCAGGTCGATCTCGATGCCGCCCTGGAGAATGGGTGCCGTGATCATGAAGATGATGAGGAGGGTGAACGCGACATCGACGAGGCTTGTGACGTTGATCTCCGCCACGACGCCGATCCCGTCGGCCTGCTGTGTAAAGCGCCTTTTCATCCCGCGTTCCTCATCTTCCGGCCGCCGCGGTCCCGGATCACAGGCGACCCTCGCGCGCGAGCGTCCCCACGAATTCGCTCGCGAATCCTTCCAGTTCTCCCACGAACAGACGCAGGCGGGAGGCGTAGTGGTTGTACGCAATGACCGCGGGAATCGCGACGGCCAGCCCCGCGACCGTGGTCGTGAGCGCTTCGGCGATGCCCGGCGCGACCGCCGCGATGTTGGCGGACCCCTGCGATGTGATCCCGATGAACGAGTTCATCACGCCCACGACGGTTCCCATGAGGCCAAGGAGAGGGCTCACGGAGCCGATGATCGCGAGCCAAGGCAGCCCGTGCGCGAGTTCATCCTTCTCCTCCGAGAGGCTCTTCTCGAGCACCAGCCACAGCGCTTCGAGCTGCGTAGGGCTCAACCCGTCCCCGACGTGCGTGGTCTCGAGCGCGCCCGGACGGAGTTCGGAGAAGAAGGCGATCCCCTCCCGGAACACTCGCCTGAAGGCGGAATCGTCGAGTTCCGCCAGCGCGTCGTTGAGGTCCACGAGGCCGTTGGCCCCGGCCATCGCGAACACGAAGTCATCCGCCCGCGCGTTCACGGCGCGCAACTCGCGAAACTTCCAGATGATGAGGACCCAGGACACGAGCGAGAAGGCGGCGAGCACGGTGAGGATGATCTTCGTGGGGAGGGTCGCGCCCAGGATCATGTCGATGGGGGAGTCGATGACGCGCGCGGAAAGATCCTGCACGATCTCCAGCCCCCCTCCGACCCCGATCCCGATGCCCGCCATCACGTCCGTCCCCCCTCCACCCTTTCCGGGCTCATCCGCTCCCTCCTCACTTCCCCAACCAACCATGGCTCCATCCGACGAAGACACGCCTCGCCGTCAGACCGTTCGGCGAGCCACCGGATGGCGCGGGTCGGCCCGTGCAGAACTTTGTTGAGCGCCGCTTGACTCGCCAGCCGCAGAGCTTCGTCGCCGTCGTCCGGATCCGGGCCGCGGGCGGCGACGGCATCGGCTACCAGCCGGCGAGCGGTGCTCCTGAGCGCCCGCACGGCGGGGTCCGCGCGACGACTTCGACGCCAGGCCCGGTATTTCGCGACGTGCCGCTCGATGATCGCCTCCGCCCGCTCGCGCTCGTACTCGCGCGCCGCCCGGGCCCGGTCCACGACGTGCCGCAAGTCGTCGATGTTGTACAGGAACACATCGGGGATCTCGGCCACTCGCGGATCGACGTTGCGGGGCACGGCGATGTCGAGGATCACGAGCGGCGCGCGCCCCGTCCTCGAGCCCCGGACGTGCCCCGCGCGGAGGAAGGCCGCCTCCGACTCCGTGCAGGTGACGACGAGGTCCACGCGACCCAGTGCCTCGAGCGCCGTGCTCCGTCGCATCGGGAGCGCATCGAGCGGCCGGCTCACACGCTCGGCCTGGGCCGGATCGCGGCTCGCGAGGAACACCCGCCTCGCCCCCTCGCGTTTCAGGCACTGCACCGTGAGTCTTCCCATGTCGCCGGTCCCGAGCACGAGCACGCTACGGTCATCGAGCGAGCCGAACACTTTCCGGGCGAGACCGACGGCCGCGCCGGGGATCGACGTCACGCCGCTCGCGATCGACGTATCGGCCCTCACGCGCCCGCCGACCTCGAGGGCCGACTGGAACAACCGATGCAGCACGGGCCCCACCATGGGACGCCCATCCCGATACGCTCCGCGGACCTGGCCCTGAATCTGCGGTTCGCCGACGATGAGCGATTCCAGTCCGCCGGTGACGCGGAACAGGTGCCGGACGGCGCTCGCTCCTTCGAGCGTGGCCAGGTACGAATCTCCCGCGGCCCCCAGACCCGAAACCCTGCACAGCGCCTCGCGCCCGAGGCGGTCCAGCGTCTCTGCGTCGCTTCCCGCCAGATAGCATTCCGTCCGGTTGCACGTGGAAAGCACGACGCACTCCGAGACGCCCGGTCTGGCCGTCAGATTCTCGACCCACTCGGCTCGTCGCCGTTCACCGAGCGCGAAACGCTCCCGAACGTCGATGGGGGCCGTCCGGTGGCTGAGTCCAACCGCGACGAGCGCGTCGGCGGGAGAACGCGATATCGTCTCCGGCATCGAGGGATCCATGCCGTGGCGAGATCCGGCGGTCGCGACGCCGGACGCCTCAGAAGGGGAGATCGTCCTCACCCGCGACGGACCGGTTGGAGAACTCGGAGAAATCGGAACGCTCCTGCCGCGGTTCCGTCGCCGAATAGTTCTCTCCGCCGCCCCCGCTGCTCCCGAGCATGATCATCTCGAGCGCTCGGATCTCCGTTGTATACCGCGTCTGGCCGTCCTGCCCCTCCCACTGCCGGTACTCGATCCGGCCCTCCACGTAGACGCGGTCGCCCTTGCGCAGGTATTGCTCGCAGATCTCGGCAAGACGGTCCCAGCAGACCACTCGATGCCATTCCGTCTTTTCCTGTTGGTCACCGGCGCGAGTCGTCCAGCGGCGGCTGGTCGCGACGGAGAGCGTCGCCACCCGCGTACCCGTGTTCGTCGACCGCACTTCCGGGTCCGCGCCCAGGTTTCCGATGAGTGTCGCCTTGTTCAGACTGCGCGCCATTCCCGCCTCCCCGCTGATCGACTCGAAGGTCCAATGGTGGTGGTGATGATGAAGAGGATCAAGGTAACAGGAAACGATCAACGGACCAGCAAGCGCCGCATGACAAGAGCGTCTTCCTTCGGACCCGCATAGTATCCGCGACGCCGTCCGACGATCTCGAATCCGCGGCCGAGGTAGAGACCCTGCGCGCTTCGGTTCCCTTCCCGCACCTCGAGGAAGATGCGGACGACGCCCCGGGTCCGCGCTTCCGCGAGCACCGCGTCCACCAGTTCGCCCCCGATTCCGCGCCGGCGGTCGTTCGGGGCCACGGCGAGGTCCCCCAGTTCCGCCTCCCGCCCGACGAACCACACGGCGGCGTACCCCGCGACGCGACGCTCATCGTAGACGGCGGAGAGGAGTACCGCGTCGGGGCGCCGCAGCAGGTTCCTGAACGTCCGTTCGGACCACGGAGTCGCGAAGCAGGCCTCCTCGATCTCCGTGACCTGCCCGAGATCCGACTCGAGGAGCGGCCGGATTCGAAGGGTCCGCCTATCGTGATCCGCCACCGCGCCCGACCTGGCGTTCGGCTCCGGAACTCCGGACATATCGCGGTTCCCACGCGTCGATGTCCACGACGCGGCCCGCCGGGAGCCTCTCGGCCAGCCACAGGAGCGCCCCCGCGCGCGGTACGCCGAGAAAAGGGGGGAGCACCCTTCCGCCGTGAGCCTCGATCGTGGCACGGTGTCGAATCGCACCTTCCCCGGCGAAGGACCATGACCCGGGATCCTCGAGCCCCTCGACCCAGCGATCGACGTCGCACGCCGTCGGCCCGCGGATCGGGGCCTCCAGCGGTCCGTCGGCCCAGGCGGCTCCGTACACCTCGCCCCGCCGGGCATCGAACAGCGCGCAAACGTGGTCACGCCCCGCGGAGGCGGCGACGGAGCGAAGGCTCGAATACGCGAAGAGTGGCACGCCCCTCGCGTGACACCAGCCCTTCGCGAGCGAAGCCGCGATCCGCACGCCGGTGAAGGAGCCGGGCCCCGCCCCGATGATCACGCGTTCGATACCGTCAACGCCGATCCGGGCCCGCGCGAGCATGCGCTCCACTTCGTCGAGCACGGTCTCCGAGTGTGTCGCGCGGACGGCCAGCGCGCATTCGGAAATCAGGGTGTCGCCGTGGCCCACCGCGATGCTGCCGAGTTTCGTACTCGTCTCCAGCGCCAGACTCAGCACGCGGACGCCCCCGCCCCGTCGGCGTACGGGCCCGGATCGGGGACCGGCGGGACGCGGCCCAGCCCGCGCGCCGTCACCCGCCGCAGCACGCCCGCGGCGGCCCCTTCGGCCGCGTCCGCCACGTCCGCGAACTCGAGACGAACTTCCCAGCGGTCCATCGGAAGCTCCTCTCCGGCTCGCTCCGCCCACTCGACGAAGACCGCTCCCGAGTGGGCTTCGAGTTCCTCCCAACCGAGGGCGAGGAGTTCGGACGGATCGCGGAGACGGTACAGGTCCGCGTGCCCCACCGGACCCCGATCGCCGGCATACCAGTGGACGAGCGTGTAGGTCGGGCTCGTCACGGCTTCGTCCACGCCCGCTCCGGCACACGCCGCCTGCGTGAACCGCGTCTTCCCGGCGCCGAGCGGTCCGGTGAGCGCGACAAAGACCTCCTCGCGATCGGCGATCGCGCCGACCTCTCTCCCCCAGCGCGCGAGCCCCGCCTCGTCCAGCACGGCGCTCCTCATGCCGGATCCCCAGCGGAGATCGGCAACCCGGGCGGCCGCGTTCCCTTCCCGTCACCGATCCGGGCACGGATCTCGAACAGTTCGTCTCGCAGCCGGGCCGCCGTCTCGAAGTCGAGCGCAGCCGCCGCGGCGCGCATGTCCTTCTCGATCACCTCGGCCAACGCCTCCGGCGACAGTTCCTCGTAAGAACCTTCCCGTTCATGCACGGCAGGCTGCGCCTCCCGCGCATCGGCCACCGCGGTCGAGAACCGGATCTCCCGCACCGACTTTACGATCGAGCGCGGCTCGATCCCGTGCTCCCGGTTGTATTCCGCCTGCACTTCGCGGCGCCTCGACGTCTCATCCATCGCGCGCCGCATCGAATCCGTCACTTTGTCCGCGTACAGAATCGCCTTCCCGGCGAGATTCCGGGCCGCGCGCCCGATCGTCTGCACGAGCGACCGATCCGAACGGAGGAAGCCCTCCTTGTCCGCGTCGAGGATCGCGACAAGGGAGACCTCCGGCAGATCGAGGCCCTCGCGCAGCAGATTGATTCCGACCAGGACATCGAACGTCCCCAGCCGCAGATCGCGGAGGATCTTCACGCGGTCGATCGCCGCAATGTCCGAGTGCATGTAGCGCACCCGCACGCCCCGCACCGCGAGGAACTCCGAAAGGTCTTCCGCCATCCGCTTCGTCAGCGTCGTCACGAGCACGCGCTCGCGCCGTTCCGTCCGCCGGCGAATCTCGCCGAGCAGGTCGTCCACCTGCCCGCGGACCGGCCGCACCTCCACTTCCGGATCCAGCAACCCCGTCGGCCGAATCAACTGTTCAACGACGACACCCCCGCTCTTCCGCAGCTCGTACTCGCCCGGCGTCGCGCTGACGAAGATCGCGCGCGGCACCAGATCTTCCCATTCCCGGAACGACAGAGGCCGGTTGTCCAGTGCGGACGGGAGCCGAAAACCGAACTCGACCAGCGTCGTCTTTCGACTGCGGTCCCCCTCGTACATGCCGCCGATCTGCGGGATCGACACATGGGATTCGTCCACGACGACCACGTAGTCATCCGGGAAATAGTCGAGGAGGCAGTACGGGCGGCTGCCGGGCGCCCGGCCGTCCAGGTGTCGGCTGTAGTTCTCGATCCCGGGGCAGAACCCCACCTCCGTCAGCATCTCGAGATCGAACCGCGTGCGCTGCTCCAGGCGTTGCGCCTCGAGTAGCCGGCCATCCTGCCGGAGGTTCAGCAGCCGCTCCTCCAGTTCCACGTAGATCCCGTGCCGCGCCTCCTCCAACCGATGGCCGAGCGTCGCGTAGTGCGTGGCCGGAAAGATCGAGGTCTCCGGCAGGCGCGTGATCGTGACGCCGGTCATCGGATCGATCTTCGAGATGCGTTCGATCGCGTCGCCCCACATCTCGACCCGGACCCCCTGTTCCTCGTACGCGGGCAGGATCTCGATCACATCGCCCCGCACCCGGAAGGTGCCGCGTACAAAATCGAGGTCGTTCCGCGAATACTGGATCTGCACGAGTCCGGCGAGGATCTCCCGGCGGGAGATCTCCTGCCCTTCGCGCAGCGTGAGCATGAGTTCGCGGTAGCCGACCGGATCTCCGAGTCCGTAGATCGCGGACACGGAAGCGACGACAATCACATCTCGCCGTTCCATGAGGGCGGACGTGGCGCGAAGCCGCAGCCGATCTATATCCTCGTTGATAGATGCATCTTTCTCTATGAAAGTATCTGTTGCGGGGACATAGGCCTCGGGTTGATAATAGTCGTAGTAGGAGATAAAATATTCGACGGCGTTTCGGGGAAAGAACTGCCGCAGTTCTCCGTACAACTGAGCGGCAAGCGTCTTGTTGTGGCTCATGACCAGCGTCGGACGATTGACCTCCGCGATCATCGCCGCCAGCGTCACCGTCTTCCCGCTGCCGGTCACGCCGAGCAGCGTCTGCCATTTGTCGCCGCGGCGCACGCCCTCGGCCAACTCACGGATCGCGGTGGGCTGGTCGCCCATCGGCTCGAATGGAAGCTGAAGGTCGAAGCGGGGCATGGTCTCGGATCGGCCGGTCACTCGATAGTGAGGCCGCTCTCCCCGAATGACTCCTTCCGTTCAACGGAGATGACGCCCTTTACGCCCTGAACCTTGCGCATGACTTTCTCCAGATGCGTCAGGTTCTCGACCTCGACGACGAACTGCCCGCGCATCCCCCCCTCGACCCCCTTGATGTCGGCCGACTGAATGTTCGTGCCCGTGTCGCTGACCGCGCGCGCGATGTCCGCGAACAGACCGTGACGATCCGTCCCCTCCATGACGATGCGGATCAGGAACCGGCGCTCCCCGTGCGTCTGCCACTCGATTTCCACCCGGCGCTCGGGAGCGTTGGAGAGGTTCAGGACGTTCGGACAGTCCTGCCTGTGGATCGAAACGCCGCGGCCACGGGTGATATAGCCGATCACGCGGTCTCCGGGGACCGGCTGGCAACACTGGGAGTACCGGACCATGAGGTTCTCCATCCCCTGGATCCGGATCCCCTGGCCGCCTCCGCCCCAGACCTTGTCCACGAGCTTGTGGAGCGGACTCGGACTCTTCTGGGGCACTTCCGGGATGACCTCGGGGAGGATCGCCCGCATCACGCGCGTGAGCCCCACGTCCCCGCGGGCGGTGGCCGCATAGAGGGTATCCGGTCCATCGTACCCCAGCGCCTCGCACGCCGCCTTGAGGGCCGCTTCGTCCACCTTCCCCCGGCGGCGGCGTCTCCACTCCCGCTGAACGATGTCCTTCCCCAACTGGAGCGCGGACTCCTGCTCCTCATCGCGGATCCACTGCCGGATCTCGTGGCGGGCCTTGCTGCTCCGCACGAAGCCCAGCCAGTCCCGGCTCGGCGTCTGCGAATCGGAGGTGAGGATGTGTACGGTGTCCCCGTTCCGGAGCGGACGGCTGAGGGGGGCGATCCGTTCGTTCACCTTCGCGCCCTTGCAGCGCAGCCCGACCTCGGTGTGCACGGCGAACGCGAAGTCGATGGGCGTGGCCCCTTTCGGCAACTGCTTGACGTCTCCCGCCGGGGTGAAGACGAAGATCTCATCCTGGAACAGGTCGATGCGGAGGAACTCCATGAATTCTTCCGGCTCGCGCGTTTCCTGCTGCCACTCGAGTACCTGCCGGAACCACGCGAGTTCATCGTCGACGTCATCGCCCGACCGGCCCTCCTTGTAGCGCCAGTGCGCCGCGATTCCGTACTCCGCGGTGCGATGCATTTCGTGCGTGCGGATCTGGATCTCGTACAGCGCGCCGCCGGGGCCGAAGATCGTCGTGTGCAGACTCTGGTACATGTTCGACTTCGGGGTGGCAATAAAGTCGTGGAAGCGCTCCGTGAGTGGCGTCCACTTGTTGTGCACGATGCCGAGAGCGTGGTAGCAGTCGCGCACCGAATCCACGATGAGCCGCATCGCCAGCGTGTCGTAGACCTCTTCGTACGGCTTGTCGCGCTTCACCATCTTGCCGTAGATGGACCAGAGGTGCTTGGGGCGCCCGGTGACCTCGCAATCGATCCCGGCGTCGTCGAGTTCGGCCCGGAGCGGTTCCTCCATGCGTCGGATCAGTTCCTCGCGTTCGCCCCGCGTGGCGTTGACTTCCTTGACGAGCTTCCTGTACCCCTCGGGTTCAAGGAACTTGAAGGCAAGGTCTTCGAGCTCCCATTTCAGGCGCGCGACTCCGAGACGGTGGGCGAGCGGCGCGTAGATCTCCCGGGTTTCGAGCGCGATCCGCTGCCGCGCGCCCGCCGGCATATGCTCCAGCGTCCGCATGTTGTGGAGACGGTCCGCCAGCTTGACCATGATCACGCGCGCGTCGCGGGCCATGGAGAGGAGGAGCTTGCGGTAGGTCTCGACCTGACGTTCCGCCATGGAGCCGAACGCGAACAACGAGATCTTCGTGAGGCCGTCCACGATGATCGCGATCTCCTCGCCGAACTCCGTCCGGATCTCGTCCACGGTCGTATCCGTGTCCTCCACCACATCGTGGAGGAGCGACGCGGCGATGCTCACCGTGTCGAGCCGGATCTCGATGAGGATCTTGGCCACCTCCACGCAGTGGCGGATGTAATCCTCGCCGGAGCGACGCTTCTGGCCCTCGTGTTTTTCCAGGCTGTACTGGAACGCAAGGGCGAGCAGGTCGAGGTCGAGGCGGGCCTCGTACCCCTCGATCGCCTTCATGAAGTCCTTCGGCAGCAGCGAGCGCGGGCCCGCTCCCGGCGCGGCCCGGCCCACTTCCCGCTTGAGGCTGCTCTCCACGCTTCGCGCTCCGTCCCCGAGACGTCACCGCCCGAACAGCCACGATCCAGCGGCCCGAGCAACCTGTAAAGGTAGCAGTAGCGCGCGAGTTCGGCGCGGGCCGGGCGAGGGAGCTAGCAGATGCCGCGTTCGCGAAGGCTCACGTAGGCCCGGTCGCCGAGGATGATGTGGTCGCGGACCGGAATGCCGAGGAGCCGGCCGCTCTCGACGAGTTGGCAGGTCACGGCGATGTCTTCGGGGGACGGTTCGGGTTCGCCGCTCGGATGGTTGTGGGCCAGGATGACGGAGGCCGAGGCCGTCGCGATCGCGGGCGCAAATACTTCCCGCGGGTGGACGAGCGAGCTGTTCAGGAGCCCCACCGTGAGTCGTCGCTCGAGCAGAACCTGGCTCTGCGTATCCAGGTAGATGACCCAGAATTCTTCCTGTCGACGATCCCTCAGCAGGGGGCCGAGGCGGCCGAACACGTCGGCCGGGCTGCGGATGCGCGCGCTGGCGCGGGCGGGCTCGGCCGCCTGCCGCCGTCCAAGCGCGAGCGCCGCCGCCACGGCGGCCGAACGGGCGGGGCCGACTCCCCCGGTCCGCTCGAGTTCGGCCGGCTCCGCCCGCCCCATCTCTCGTAGCGAGCCGCCGAAGTCCGCCAGCAAACGGCCGGCGACGTCCACTGCGGAACGCCCCGTCGCGCCCGCACCGAGCACGACCGCGAGCAGTTCCGTCGTCGAGAGCGCGTCGGGGCTGAAGCGGCGCAGCCGCTCGCGTGGACGTTCGCTCGCCGGGAGTTCGAGGATCTTCGGAGCCATGCGTCATGTATCCCCGCGGCCATGAATTCCGTCTCAACTCGGGGGTAGCGGAGGGTAAATCGTCCCGGGTGCCGGTGGCACACTCCGATCCGATCACGCATGTTGCGGACACCCTGGCGGCCGAGGACGAAACATCCGAGCCGGGGCGGGAATCGCGCATTCGAACACGCGAACTCCCGAGTCCCTGTCTCCTTACCGTCAGGAGAACCACATGACTTCACGATGGCGCACGTTCGCGGTCGTCACGACGCTCAGCTTCGCCGCCGTCCTCGCCTCGTGCGGCCCGTCCCCCGCAATCCGGACCATCCCCCTCGAGGGGCCGCTCCTGCTGCGGATGGCGCCGCCCGAGGGCCAGGTATCGCGCTACGCCTTCTCCATGGAAACGAGCATGGAGGGTCCCATGATGCCTTCGACCGGCGGCCCGCTTATCACGATGGCGTGGCAACAGATTCAGACGGTCCTGAGCGCCGACGACGATGTTATTCGCGTCCGCGGGACGGTCGATTCGGCCAGCACGACGATGGACTTCGGGATGCCGATGCCGGGGATGGACGACCTTTTCCCCGACTTCTCCAAGATGTCCTTCACCGTCGACATGGACCCGCGCGGCAGCGTCTTGCGCGTCGTGGAGAGCGAGGGAGTACCGGAAGACGTCGGGGTGAGCGTCGAGAGCCTCATGCAGGGAGCCGGCCATTCCGTGCTGCCTGAAGAGGAGGTCAGCCCCGGGGATGCCTGGACGCTGGAAACTCCGATCGAGATCCCCGTCGGGACCGGCGGAACGATGTCGATGGACATGGAATTCACGTACACGTTCGTGAGTCTCGATGACGGCCTCGCCACCCTCTCTTTCGAGGGGCCGATGGACATGGACATGGACTTCGAAGGCATGGCGATGAACGGCTCGGGGACCTTGTCCGGAACGCTCGTCGTCGACCTCGTCGAGGGCCGGCACGTGAGCCAGACGAGCCTGCAGAGCATGGAGATGAGCGTGGCCGGAATGTCGATGACGGTGAATTCGACGACCTCGCTCGAACTGATGCCGGACGGTTGACGCGGAACCGGCCACCGGAAGTCCCGAACCCCCGAACCTCAAGGGAGGATCAGTGAACCAAGGGAGAATCAGTGCCTTGACTAGAGCGGCGGCCGTGGCGGCTCTCGCGCTGGGGTATGCGGCCCCTCTTCCGGGGCAGGCGACGCTCCGCGTGATGCCGGCCGAAGGACAGGTTTCGCGGTACCTCATCGGCTCCGAGACATCGATGGCGGGTACGACCATGTCGACGTCAAAGCGCTACCAGACCGAGACGGTGGTCAGCGCGGCGGGTGACGTCATCGAGATCCGCACGGTCGTCGACTCCACCACCATGACTGAGGCCATGCCCGGGGCGGGCGGACCCGATCTGTCCGGCATGAGCTTCACGTTCGCAATGGACGCGCGCGCGCGCCCCACCGGGTTGACCGACGCCGGGACGCTCACGCCGGAAGCGGAAGCCGCCGTCTCCGCGACGCTGGCGACCAGCTTCTTCGAGTTACCCGAAGGGGAAGTGAGTCCGGGCGACTCCTGGTCGGGACAGACGTCCGCCGATATCCCGGCCGGCATGGGAGCCACGATGACGATGGAAACGGACATCGCCTACACGCTCGTGGGTGCCGACGGGGATCTTGCGGAGATATCGCTCGAAGGAACCGTCACGATGTCGGCCAACACCGGTGGGATGTCGATCGAGGGCTCCGGCACCGTCACCGGAACCGCCATCTTCGACACGGGCAGCAGCCGCCTCCAGGGCCACGACAGCGTTATAAACCTGAATTTGACAATGGGCGGGATGCCGGCGTCGATGACGACGAGCACGACGCTGGAATTGATTCCCTAGCCGTCAACCGCCTCTGGTGGGGAGAACGATCCGGGAGGGGGAGGCCGCGTTGCGCCGCACGGTCCACTCCGGGACGCTCCCGTCGCGGGGATAGCGGAGGAAGGTGTCCGCGTCCGCGCCGGCGAGAGCGATCCGGATGCGGTGGCCGGCCCTGAACAGTACCGACGTCGCCCACAGGTCGAAGCTCAGTTCCGCGACCTCCCCCGGCACGAGCGGGAGGGCGTCCGCGCGCGACTCGCTGCGGTGCGGTCCGTACTTCCGGTACAACGGCGGGTCGTCCGTGACCGCGCGCATCACACCGCGGAGTTGACCTTCGGTGATGTATCTCACGGTTCCATCCGGAGCGACGTCTTCCAGATAGGCGATGAAGGCGCCGTCCGTCTCGGTGGACGCCAGGTGCAGCGTGACGATGGGGTGGCCGGTGACTTCGGTGTCGACGGGTAGCGGCGCGCTGGTATAGGTCAGCAGCTTCTCATCATCCGCCCGGCGGTCGCCGTACACGACGTCGCCGCCCCCGCCGTTCGTATACCAGCGATTGCGGGTCCCTGTCGTGGCGGTGAAATCGACGGTGTAGGAATCTTCTCCCGCTTCCGAGGCGGGAGCTTCCATCGATAACGTGCCGTCCGCGCCGAAGTACCATGTCACGTCGTCGAAGCCCTCCGGCGGCCAGCGCTCCGTCTGCGTCCAGTGGTCGGCGCCCAGCGTGTAGTAGTGGATCTCCGTCGGCGTCTCCCCGGATCCATCCTCCCGGAGGTGGGCGTCAAAGAACGCGACGAGTTCGTCGAACCGGGCGTCGGCGTCGGGTTGTACGGGGGTGTCGTCGGCCTTGAACGGATCCGTGTCGTTGCGCGCCCCGTGGTCCCACGGGCCGATGAAGACCTGCTGTGGGTTGGAAATCGTGTTGTAGCGGCCGAGCGTGCCGTTCACCGTGCCGGCGTCCTGCCAGCCGACCCGAACGAACATGGCCGCGCCGGACTCTTCGATCTGCGGGAGGTGGCCGGAGGGGCTGCGCCGGTGCCCGACGTTCGTCTCTCCGTAGGGGCCGAACGGGTCGTCCCGGAACTCGTACTCCAGCGCCGCCTCGAAGGGCACGGTATTGGCGTCGTGTTCCGCCACCGCGGCGGCGAGCAGCGATCCGTCGACGTCCGCATCGACCGGTTTCACTCCGGTGACCCGGCTCTGCACCTCGTCGCAGGCGGCCCCCATCGCGTCGGAGAGGCCGCAGATGTCGTTCAGATCCTGCATGCGCGTGCGGTTCGACCAGTCCTCGAGGAAGCCGACCGTGAGGACCCCGCCGGGGAAGATGAGGTGGCCGAAGTTGTCGAAGTCGTTGAAGAGGGGCGCGACCGCCTTCACGGCGGGGTTCCGGTTGACCGCGAGCATCTCGGCGGTGTTCCCGGCGTAGGAGACCCCGTAGGCGCCCACGCGCCCGTTCGACCAGGGCTGGTCCGCAATCCAGTCCGCGACCTCCCCGTAGTCCGTGACCTCGTCTTCGGCGAGTTCGAAGCGGCGGATCCCGAACGAGGCCCCGCTTCCCCGCCCGTCGACGAGGACGAGGGCGTATCCGGCCCGGTTCCAGCGCTCCGCCTCGGCGAAATTCGAGGTCTCCTCGAGCGGGACGCCGACCTCGCCCCGCGCGCGCCAGTAACGCGTCGCCCGCATCATGGCCGGGAGCCGGTCTCCGGGTTGGATGTCGTCGGGCAGCCACACGTCGACGGCGATCCGGACGCCATCGCGCATGGGGATGTGAAGCGCCTGGTTGCGCGTGAGCGCGCTCACCGGGGCGTCTCCCTCCCGCTCACCGGAAGTGGAAGCGCCATCCCCGCAGGCCAGCCCGGCCAGCGCCGTCAGCCCCACCGTCACGCTGGCGGGCCGCCCCCGCGTCACCAGGCGATCGCGTGGCCGTCGCGGCGCGGATCCGATCCGCCGGCGAGGGCGCCCGTCTCCGCATCCCGGTACACGCCCTGTACACCGCCGAGGTTGCCGGGCTGGACGAGATTATGACCGCGGTCCGCCAGTTCCCCGTACACGTCCGGTGGGAAACCCGCCTCCAGGTACGTGACGGAATCCTCCGGAATCGGTGTGAGCCCGCCTCCCCGGTTGAGACACATGCGGGGCGACGCGATCGCGAGCTGCATGTCCATCCCGCCTGCCGTCAGCTTCGTGATCACCTGACCCACCGTCTGCGGGATCGTGTAGCCGCCGGCGGCGCCGACGGCCGCGACGAGGTTCCCGTCCTTCATGACGACGCACGGCGTCATTACACCCTTCGCCTTCTGGCCCCCCGCGATGTAGTTGGGGTGCCCCTCCTCGAGGGAAAAGCCGAACATGTGGCCGTTGTTGAGGAAGATCCCCGTGTCGCCGGCGATCACGCCGCTCCCGTAGAGGGCGACGAGAGACTGCGTGAAGGCGACGGCGTTCCCCCAGCGGTCGGCGGAAGAGAGGCTCGTCGTCCCGAAGAACGGAAGCGGGGCGCCCGAGAAGGACGCGATGCGCGCAGGATCGATCTTCGCCCGCTGTTCGTCCGCGTATTCCTTCGAGATCACCATGTCGACCGGGATCTCCGCGTCCTCGTTCCCCGTGTTGTACCGTTCGTCATCGATGAGGGCGAGCCGGTTCGCCTCGAGCCACAGGTGGGCGAACTCGGAGCTGTAGAGATCCATGTTCGCGAGGTCGAAGCCGTCCATGATGTTGAGCGCCTGAAACATCGTCATCCCGCACGACCCCGGCGGCATGGCGTACAGGTCGTGCCCCTGGAAGGTCGTCGTGATGGGCTCTCTCCATGCGACCTCATAGCCCTCGAGATCGGCCTTCGTCATGTGGCCGCCGTTTTCGGCGAGGAAGGCGACGATGCGGTCTCCGATCTCGCCCATGTAGAAGTCGTCGGCGCCCTCCCGCGCAAGCCGGCGCATGCTCGCCGCGAGTTCGGGCTGCCTGATGATCTCGCCCATCCGTGGTGGACGGCCGTTGGGGAACATGACGCGGGCGCTGGACGGGAACCTCCCGAGCTTGTCCGCGCTCCCGGTGGTGTGGAGTTCGTCGAACTTCGAGATGACGAAGCCGTCTTCGGCGAGCTGGATCGCGGGCTCGAATACGTCGCCGAGGCTCATCGTCCCGTAGCGCTCGAGCACGGCGGCCCAGCCCTTGAAGGCGCCGGGTACGATCGGAGCCCGGTAGCCCATCTCGACATCATCCGGCGTGATCGTGCTCGCCGAGGAGGCTGCGGGCGCCCGGCCGAGCGCGTCGAGCCCGACGACCCGGTTCTCCTCCGCCAGGTAGATGAGCATGAAGCCGCCGAAACCCCCGAGTCCGGACATGTAGGGCTCGGAGACGTTGAGCGTGGCGGAGGCGGCGACGATGGCGTCGATCGCGTTTCCGCCCTGCATCATGATCGTCGTGCCGGCGAGCGAGGCGTAGTAGTCCGCGGCGGCCGTCACGCCGCGGCGGCCCCACACGGTCCCGTGCGCGGGGCCGAGCAGGCCGGGAACGTTCGAATCCCCGGCCGGGCCCCATTGTCCGATCCCGTCGGGGGGCGCGGCGGCCGTCTCGGGGGCGCGGCACGCAATCAGGCTGGATCCGGCAGCGGCCGCGGCGGAGGTGGCGAGGAAGTCTCGGCGCTTCATGGCTCGACTCCTGGGCAGAAAGGTTTGTCCTACCAGGCGATGGCGTGGCCGTCCCGGCGAGGGTCGGATCCGCCGGCAAGGGCGCCGGTCTCCGCGTCGCGGTACACGCCCTGCACGCCGCCGGGGTTGCCGGGCTCGGCCAGATAGTGGCCGCGGTCCTCGAGTTCGGCGTACACGTCGGGCGGGAACCCCGCCTCGAGGTACGTAACCGAGTCCTCGGGGATCGGCGTGCGCCCTCCGCCCCGGTTGAGGCACATGCGCGGCGAGGCGATCGCGAGCTGAATGTCCATTCCGCCCGTCGTCAGCTTCGTGATCACCTGACCCACCGTCTGCGGGATCGTATAGCCGCCCGCGGCGCCGACGGCCGCGACGAGGTTTCCGTCCTTCATCACGACGCACGGCGTCATGACGCCCTTCGCCTTCTGGCCACCCTCCAGGTGATTGACGTGCCCGTCCTCGAGCACGAAGCCGAAGGTGTGGCCGTTGTTGAGGAAGATGCCGGTGTCACCGGCGATCACGCCGCTCCCGTAGCCGCTCACGAGCGACTGCGTGAAGGCGACCGCGTTCCCCCAGCGGTCGGCGGACGAGAGGCTCGTCGTGCCGAAGAACGGGAGCGGGGCCCCGGAGAAGGAGGCGATGCGGGTGGGGTCGATCTTCGCCCGCTGGTCGTCCGCGTATTCCTTCGAGATGATCATGTCGACGGGGATCTCGACGTCTTCCTTTCCCGTGTTGTAGCGGTCGTCGTCGATGAGGGCGAGCCGGTACGCCTCGAGCCAGAGGTGCGCGAACTCGGAGCTGTAGAGGTCCATGTTCGCGAGGTCGAATCCGTCCATGATGTTGAGCGCCTGGAACATCGACATTCCGCACGAGCCCGGCGGCATCGCGTACAGGTCGTGCCCCTGGAACGTCGTCGTGATCGGTTCCTTCCAGGTGACGTCGTACGACTCGAGGTCCCCCATCGTCATGTGGCCGCCGTTCTCGGCGAGGAAGGACACGACGCGCTCCCCGATCTCCCCCTTGTAGAAGTCGTCCGCGCCCTCGCGGGCGAGGCGCCGCATGCTCGCGGCGAGATCGGGCTGCCTGATGATCTCGCCCATGCGCGGGGGACGGCCGTTCGGGAACATGACGCGTGTGGTCGACGGGAACTGTCCCAGCTTCTCGGCGGCGGCGCCGTTCGTGTGGATCTCGTCGAAGCGCGAGACGACGAACCCGTCCTCGGCGAGCCGAATCGCGGGTTCGAACACGTCGCCCAGGCTCATCGTCCCGTAGCGTTCGAGGGCGGCGGCCCAGCCCTTGAAGGCACCGGGTACGATGGGCGCCTTGTAGCCCGCCGCGAAGTCGTCGAGCGTCATCGTTTCCGGGGACGAGGCGGCCGGCGATTTGCCGAGCGCGTCGAGTCCGACGACCCGGTTCTCCTCGGCCAGGTAGATGAGCATGAAGCCGCCGAAGCCCCCAATGCCGGACATGTAGGGTTCGGAGACGTTGAGCATCGCGGACGCGGCCACGATCGCGTCCACCGCGTTCCCGCCTTGCATCATGATCGTCGTGCCTGCGAGGGAGGCGTAGTAGTCGGCGGCGGCCGTCACGCCGCGCGCTCCCCACACGGCCCGGTGCGCGGGTCCGAGCAGACCCGGGACGTTCGAGTCTCCGGCCGGGCCCCATTGCCCGCTCGCGGCCGTGGCCGCGCCTGCGGTTTCGGGAGGCCGGCACCCGATGAGACTGGACCCGGCGGCGGCAGCGGCGGAGGTGGCGAGGAAGTCTCGGCGCTTCATGGGGCGGCTCCTGGGCAGGGGGATCGCAGACCTTGATCCTAGACCCCCCGCAGGCCGCCGTTCAAGACATCGCTATCCGTAACCGCCGGGACACAGCCCGCCGGGGAGCCGTGGCGCGGCTACCAGGCGATGGCGTGGCCGTCCCGGCGCGGGTCCGACCCGCCGGCCAGTCCGCCGGTTTCCGCGTCGCGATGAACGCCCTGCACGCCGCCCAGATTGCCGGGTTCCGCCAGGTAGTGGCCGCGCTCCGCCAGTTCCTCATACACCGCGGGCGGGAATCCCGCCTCGAGATAGGTCACGGAGTCCTCCGGGATCGGCGTCCGCCCCCCGCCCCGGTTCACGCACATGCGCGGCGAGGCGATCGCGAGCTGCATGTCCATACCCGCCACCGCGAGTTTCGTGATGACCTGACCCACCGTCTGCGGGATCGTGTAGCCGCCCTGCGCCCCGACCGCCGCGAACAGGTCGCCGTCCCTCATCATGATGCACGGCGTCATCACGCCCTTCGCCCGCTTTCCGCCCTCGAGGTGGTTCACGTGTCCCTCTTCGAGCACAAAACCGAACATGTGGCCGTTGTTGAGGAAGATCCCGGTGTCGCCGGCGATCACGCCGCTACCGTACGCATTCACGAGCGACTGCGTGAAGGCGACCGCGTTCCCCCAGCGGTCGACGGTCGAGAGACTCGTCGTCCCGTAGAACGGAAGCGGGGCCCCGGAGAAGGAGGCGACGCGCACGGGATCGATCTTCGCGCGCTGCTCGTCCGCGTATTCGCGGGAGATGATCATATCCACCGGGATGTCCACGTCTTCCTTTCCGGTGTTGTACCGGTCGTCGTCGGCGAGGGCGAGCTTCATCGCCTCGAGCCACAGGTGGACGAACTCCGATCCGTACAGATCCATGTTCGCGAGGTCGAACCCGTCCATGATGTTCAGCGCCTGGAACATCGACATCCCGCAGGAGCCCGGCGGCATCGCGTGCAGATCGTATCCCTGGAAGGTCGTCCTGATCGGCTCCCGCCACTCGACCTCGTACGATTCCAGATCCGCCTTCGTGAGGTGGCCGCCGTGCTCGGCCAGGAAGGCGACGATGCGGTCCGCGAGTTCGCCCTGGTAGAGGTCGTCGGCACCGACTCGGGCGAGATGCCGCATGCTTGCCGCAAGCTCCGGCTGCCTGATGATCTCGCCCATGCGCGGGGGGCGGCCGTTGGGGAAGAACACGCGCGTCGTCGACGGGAAGCGGCTCAGCTTGTCCGCGCTCGACTGCGTGTAGCGCTCATCGAACTTCGAGAATACGAAGCCGTCTTCGGCGAGCCGGATCGCGGGCTCGAACAGGTCGCCGAGGCTCATCGTGCCGTATCGCTCGAGAGCGGCGGCCCACCCCTTGAAGGCGCCGGGAACGATCGGCGCCTTGTACCCCATCGCGAAGTCGTCGAGCGTCATCGTCTCGGGCGACGAGGCCGCGGGCGAGCGGCCGAGCGCATCGAGTCCCACCACGCGGTTTTCCTCGGCAAGATAGATGAGCATGTAGCCGCCGAAGCCGCCGATTCCCGACATATACGGATCCGACACGTTCAGCGTGGCGCACGCGGCGACCATCGCGTCGATCGCGTTCCCCCCCTGCATCATGGTCTGTGTGCCGGCAAGGGACGCGTAGTAGTCGGAGCAGGCCGTCACGCCCGTGCGACCCCACACGGTGCCGTGCGCGGGCCCGGCCAGGCCGGGCACATGCGCGTAGTCGCCGGAGCCCCACTGCCCGGAGGTGAGGGGCGCGGCGGCGGATGTCTCGGGGGGACGGCAGGCGACGAGGCCCGATCCGGCGGCGGCCGCGGCGGAGGTGGCGAGGAAGTCTCGGCGTTTCATCGGAAGGCTCCTGGCAGGGGGATCGCAGACTTCGATCCTAGATCCGGGCCAGCCGCCCGTTCAAGACCTTTACGAAGACCCGCCCGAGGTTCCTCGACGTGAGTGGCGGTCCACGAAGTCATCGGTGTGCTCGGGAAGGAGCAGGTTGTCGGCGATCGCCGCGATCTCTTCGGCCTCGCGCCACGCCCGCTCCAACTGCGCCAGTTCGCCCTCAAGCGCACGCCGTTCCTGCTCTTCGTGCAGCGCCATCTCCAGCGCGAGGCGCGTGGGTTTGGGCATCTTGCGAACCCATCCGGGCCCGGACAGCCGGGCCTTCCTCCGGCGATCGACGGTGGGGAACTCGCGCCCTGTAGCGGATCCTCGCTCGGCGGAATCGGCGATGAACCGATGCGGGTCACCGTGGGATTCGATCCGGGACACCGCTTCCCGGATGTGGTGAGCCGCGGCGCCTGCGCCATTGACAAGGGGAAGGAGAGCGTTGATGGCTCGCCCGGCATCTTCGCCCTCGAACAAGTACGGGCCTTTCCGTGAGAGCGGTCCCGTGTGGATCTCGATGCGAAAGCCGGGTTCGCTGTCGTCGGCTCGTATCCGGGTGAATCGGGCGGCTTGTTCCCGCTCGAGCATGTAGCGCGTGCCGTCGGCGCGCCGGAACTGGGCTGAATTGGCCGGCCTGTTCAGCAATCGTTGCACCCTCACCAGCACCAACCCACCGACGCCGCCGCCCAGTGCCCCTGCCCCGGCGGCCCCGATCAATCCGCCCGCCGCCAGGTTGAGGGTCAGGGAAGTAGCGAAGTGCGCCGCGATGCCTGCCGACCCGGCCGTGATCCACCGGCGTCGCCGACGGCGAAAC
Organism: Gemmatimonadota bacterium; assembly: GCA_965207805.1. Lineage (GTDB taxonomy): Bacteria > Gemmatimonadota > Gemmatimonadetes > Palauibacterales > Palauibacteraceae > Palauibacter. The sequence goes on along the minus strand of OZ242312.1, from coordinate 1,538,947 downwards.
TGGTCGCCGTAGCGCCAGGCAGCGAACTCGGGACGGAGGGGCTCGCCGATGCGGACCAGTTCGAGTCCTTCGGCGTGCCGGGCCAGGCCGATATTCTCCGTGGAAGTGCGGATCCGCGTTGCGCGGAAGAGTCTTTCGCAGGTCTCCACCGCCTCCCAGCGCTCTTCGAGGGGGGTGAGGTTCCAGCGCTCACAGTTGCGACAAACCACCCAGAGCCGGCCCTTCGCCGGATCGAAGGCAAGGCGACGGCCGACCGGGAAGGTCTCCACGACCTCGTTGGAGCCGAGGGGCTGGTTGCAGAACATGCAGGTCCGGTACATGGCCGAGTTACAACTCGATGTCGCCGCCGGGGTCGCGCCGTCTCAGGCGCCGGAGCACGTCTTCCGCCTCCCGGAGACGGGCGCGGCGCGCCTCTTCATCGAGCCTGGCGGCCGCCCAGTCGGGCTGTCCGTCCGCCTCCGGCACGCGCAGCACGGCCCCTTCGCGGCTCCCGGCGGGAAGCGTCTCGATGGGCACGTCCTCGGTGCGCTTGTCGCCGTCGCGGATGAGAACGGCGATGGCCGCCTCCACGCGGTCGACGACCCAGACGTGCTCAACTAACCGGCTCAAGAGTTGAACACGATGACGACGGGATAGTCGCCCTTTCCGCCGAACGAGACGTCGTAGTCGCCGCTCTTGCGCCCCCGCACGGAGACGTGGCCGTGCCAATCCGTGCGGAAGACGGTGGCCCCGGACGCCTCGTAGGCCCGAAGGGCGGCTGGCCGCGGATGACCGTAGCGGTTGTCGCGGCCCACCGAGATGACGACGACCCGAGGTCGGGCGGCGTTCAGAAACTCCCGTGTGAAGCCGTTGTCGCTGCCGTGGTGCGGCGCCTTGAGCAGCGCGACCTCGCGGACGGCCCCCTGGTTCATCAGATGAGTCAACTGCTGTACTTCCGAATCGCCGCTGAGGAAGGCGCGGAACTCGCCGAACCGCACGAGCAGGGTGACGGAGCGGTCGTTGTGGTCCGTCGTCCCCCGCGGGAGCAGCGGCAGGACATCGATCTCGACCTCGCCGAGCGTGAGCGTCCGGGGCGAGGCCTCCAGGTAGGTGATCTCCGGGCGCGCGTCGAGGGCGGCGAGCAGTCGCCGGTAGGTCTGCGTCGTGTGCGGCTCCCCGTTGTCCATGTAGAAGCCGACGGGGAACGCCGCGATGACGCCGGCCATGCCGCCGATGTGGTCCGCGTGGGGGTGCGTCGCGACGAGCAGATCGATCTCGCTCACGCCGAACCGCCGCAGGAGCGGGACGATGTTGTCGCGCCCCGCGTCCACGAGCGCGGTCCGGCCACCCGGCGCCTGGATGAGGATGGCATCCGCCTGCCCGACATCGAGAAACGTGATGCGCAGAACGGAATCCGGATCGACCGTCGGCGCCCGCGGGGCCGCCGCGAAGACCGGCGCGGCGAGGAGCGTGGCAAGGGAGGCGACGGCAAGTGCCCGGCGAAGCCGCTCCCGGCCCCGCCCTGCCGCCGGCTCTTGTGTGGTCCCGAAGCACATGCCGGCCAAGTAAGCCGCCACCTCAGGGCGAGACAAGTGGGGCGTCGCGGCATCGCCGCATTGCCTTGCGCGGCGGGCTTCGCGGGAATCACTGTGCGGATGTCCCGTTTCCCGCGGTATTCGCCGTCACCCCGGAGGTTCAGATGGCGCCCCAGTCGAGGTTCGCGCGGTTCTCGCGCCACTCCGTCGTCGGTCTCTTCACGCTTCTTCTTCCCCTGTCGCTCGCCCCCGGAGCGCTGTTCCCCGCCGATGCCGCGGCCCAGACGGCGTCGGAGCGGGCGGCTGCCGCGGCCTCCGGGCTGGAGTTCCGCGAACTGGGACCCGCCATCATGGGCGGGCGGGTGTCCGACCTCGCGGTCGTGGAAAGCGACCCGCGCATCTTCTACGTCGGCCTCGGCGCGGGCGGCGTGTGGAAGACGACGAATGACGGGATGACGTGGGACCCCGTGTTCGACGACCAGCCCACCTCCTCCGTCGGGGCCGTGAGCGTCGCGCCCTCGAACCCCAACCACGTATGGGTGGGGACGGGCGAGCCGGCGAACCGGCAGAGTTCGCCGTGGGGTGTCGGCGTGTTCAAGTCGACGGACGCGGGCGGCACGTGGACGCACGTGGGGCTCGAGGACACGCGCCACATCAGCAAGATCAAGATCGATCCGCGGGATCCCGACGTCGTGTACGTCGGGGCCGTCGGCCACCTGTGGGGCCCGAACGAGGAGCGCGGCCTCTACAAGACGACCGATGGCGGCGAGACGTGGGAGAACATCCTTTACATCGACGAGCACACCGGGATCATCGACCTCGTCATGGACCACAACGATCCGAACACCCTCTTTGCCGCCACCTATCAGAGGCAGCGCACGGGATTCGGGTTCGCGGCGGGCGGCGGCGGGTCGGGCCTCTGGCGCACGACGGACGGCGGGGAGAACTGGACCCGCCTCGAGGAGGGGCTGCCGGAGGGCGAGCTCGGCCGCATCGGGCTGGACATCTACCGGCGCGACGGCAACCTCGTGTACGCGATCGTCGAGGCGCACGAGGGTCAGGGCGTGTACCGCTCCACGGACCGCGGCGAGACGTGGGAGTTCATGAGCGACCGCAACCCGCGTCCCATGTACTTCTCCCTCATCCGGATCGACCCCAACAACCCGGAACGGATCTACCTGGGCGGCGTCCAGTCATCGGCCTCGGACGATGGGGGTCGCACCTGGTGGCCCGGGAACGCGACGGACCAGATCCACTCCGACCACCACGCGCTGTGGATCAATCCCCACAACTCGAACCATCTCATCAACGGGAACGACGGCGGGCTCGCCTTCTCGCGCGACGGGTCGGTCACCTGGCGCTCGATCCGGAACATGGCGATCGGCCAGTTCTACGAGATCGACGTCGATATGAGCGACCCGTACAACGTGTGCGGCGGGCTGCAGGACAACGGGAACTGGTGCGCGCCGCACCGCACGCAGTCCACCTGGGGCGTCCGCAACCGCGAGTGGACGCACATGTGGTTCGGCGACGGGTTTCACAACCACTCCGATCCCGAGGACCCGAACATCATGTTTTCGGAGTCGCAGGGCGGGAACATGGCGCGCATCGACGTGGCCACGCGGGAGGGGCAGTCGATCCGGCCGGTGCCGCGCCCGACGGGAGATGAAGCGGAGGACGCGGAGCCACGCCGCTACCGGTTCAACTGGGATTCGCCGTTCGCGATCTCCCGGCACGACCGGGCGACGATCTACCTGGGCGGGAACCACCTGTTCCGTTCGAGGGATCGGGGGCTGAACTGGGAGGAGGCGAGCCCCGACCTCACGAAGCAGATCGACCGCGATACGCTGGAGATCATGGGCCGGGTGGTGACGGACGAGACGCTGTCGGACAACGACGGCATCGCCTCATACGGGAACATCACGGCGCTCGCCGAATCGAAACACTCGCCCGACGCCCTCTACGTGGGGACGGATGACGGAAACCTGCAGGTGACACTCGATGGCGGCGCGACGTGGACAAACGTCATCGACCGGGTGCCCGGCGTCCCGCCCCGCACCTATGTGAGCCGTCTCGAGACGTCGTACGCGGCAGACGGACGGGTGTACGTGACGTTCGACGGCCACCGGAACGACGACTACGCGCCTTACGCCTACGTGAGCGAGGACCACGGCGCGAGCTGGCGGCGGATCACGGCGGGCCTCCCCGACGGCTGGTCCGTCAACGTGATCCGGGAGCACCCGCGGAACCCGAGCCTCCTCTTCGTCGGGAACGAGATCGGAATTTACATGTCGATCGACCGCGGCGAGTCGTGGGCGCGGATGGTGAACAACCTCCCCGTGGCCGCGGTGGACGACATCGCGATCCACCCGCGCGAGAACGACCTCGTCGTGGGGACGCACGGCCGCAGCATCTGGATTCTGGACGACATCACCCCGCTGGAGGAGATGTCCGCGGACGTGCTGGCCTCCGACTTCCGGCTGTTCGGCGCGCGGCGCGGCACGATGTGGTCGATGGGGATGGACTGGCCGTTCCAGCCGGCGACGTTCGTCGCGCCCAACCCGCCGGCCGGGATCCCGCTCCGGTACTACGTCGGCGAGGGCGTGGACGCGGGCGGGGCGAGCCTCGAAGTGCTCGACGGAGACGACGTGCTGCGCACGATGGAAGTGGGCGGCGAGGCGGGCGTGAACGAAGTGCTGTGGGATTTCCGGGTGGATCCGGCCTTCGACGTGGAGGGGGGCGGGGGAGGCTTCTCGCGCGGACCGCCGCCGGGCGCGGGACCGCGCGTGCTGCCGGGGACGTACACGGTGCGGCTCACCGTCGGAGATGAGAGCCAGACGACGGACGTCGGCGTGCGGCTCGATCCGCGGCGTGAAGCGAGTCGGGCGGCCCTCGTGGCGCGGCAGGACGCGATGCTGCAGGCGCACGCGCTGGCGGGCCCGGCGCGCGACGCGCGCCAGAGGATCGGCGCCATGAACGACCGCCTGGCTGAGATCCGGGCCCTTGTGGACGACGCCGGGATGGCGGATGCCGACCGCGAGCGGATCGAGGCCATGGCGGAGGAGATCTCCGGCGAACTCGAGGAGATCGGCGACGACCTCGGCGACGTCGCCGGAGGCGCCGGCATCGGGCAGATGGAGGGGTGGTCCGGCGAGCCCACAGCGGATCAGATGTACCGGATCGGTCAGGCCTGGGAGGCGCTGCCGACGGTCGCGGAGCGCATCAACGCGCTTCTGGGCGGGAGCATGCCGGCGCTGGAGGCGCTGCTGGGCGACCTTGGTGTGATGCCCGATCTTGGCGACCCGATCCGCATCCCGCCGCGCCGCTGACGCTTAGCAGGCGTCGCAGACGCACGCACTCTGCTCCGTGAGCGAACGCGCGTCACAGCCGGCGGCGGCGAGCATCGCCGTCATCGGGGCCGGCATCGTCGGCAGCTGCCTTGTCGAGCACCTCGCCAGGCTGGGCTGGGACGACCTCGTCCTCCTCGACAAGGGCCCCCTGCCCGATCCCGGCGGCTCCACCGGCCACGCGTCGAACTTCATCTTCCCCACCGACCACAACCGCGAGGTCGCGATGCTGACGCTGGAGAGTCAGCGCCAGTACGAGGCGCTCGGGGTGCAGACGACGTGCGGTGGCGTCGAGGTCGCCCGCACGGAGGCGCGGATGGAGGAACTGCGGCGGCGCATGACCTCGGCGCGCGCGTGGGGCATCGACGCCGAGCTGCTTTCGCCGGGCGAGGTGGCGGAACGGATCCCGTTCGTGAATCCTGACGTCATCCTGGGCGGCTTCTGGATGTCGTCCGTGTCCGTGGTCGACTCGGTGCGGGCCGGAACGATGATGCGGGAGCGGGCCCTTTCCCGGGGAGTGCTCACGATCCTGGACCACACCGAGGTGACGGGACTCGAGGTCGAGTCCCGACCCTTCGGGCGCCCCCGACTGCGGGCCGTCCTCACCGCGCGGGGCCGCATCGAGGTAGAGCACGCGGTCATCGCGTGCGGCGTGTGGAGCCCTCGCATCGCGGAGCTGGCCGGCGCATCGATTCCGCTCACGCCGGCGGTCCATCAGATGGCGGACCTCGGCCCGGTCGACCTCCTCCGCGCGACCGGCAATGAGATCGGTTATCCCATCGTGCGCGACATGGACGCCTTCATGTATGAGCGCCAGAAATACGAAGCGATGGAGGTCGGATCGTACGCGCACCGCCCCATCCTCGTGCACCCGGAGGACATCCCCGCGGGCGAAGGGCCGGAACGCTCCCCCACGGAGAGACCATTCACGCCGGACGACTTCGCGCCCCAGCTCGCACAGGCGCGAGAGATCATGGGAGAGCTGCTCGAGGACGCCGAGATCGGATACGCGATCAACGGCCTCCTTTCCCTCACGCCGGACGCGCACCCGGTGCTGGGAGAGACCGCCGAGGTGGCGAACCTGTGGTCCGCGGCGGCGGTCTGGATCAAGGAGGGTCCGGGGGCGGCGCGACTCCTCGCCGAGTGGATCACGGACGGCCATCCCCGCCTCTGCGACCCGCACGAATCGGACGTCACCCGCTTCCAGCCGCACGAGCGCACGCGCCGGCATGTGCGGGCCCGCGCCCGCGAGCATTTCAACAAGACGTACGGGATCGTACACCCGCGCGAGCAGTGGGAGTCCTGCCGCGACGTGCACCGCTCGGCGCTCCACGCCCGCACCGAGGCCCTGGGGGCCGTGTACTACGAGGCGCGCGGCTGGGAACGGCCGCAGTGGTACGAGTCGAACGCGGCACTCGTCGAACGGTACGGCGTCGCCGCGCGGCCGCACGAATGGGATCGCCGCTGGTGGTCTCCCATCATCGAGGCGGAGCACCTGCACCTGCGTGAGAAAGTCGGCGTCGTCGACCTGGGCGCGTTTCAGATCTTCGATGTGACGGGCCCCGGGGCGCTCGCCTACCTGGAGGGAATCGCGGCCAACGCGTGCGACCGGCCGCCCGGGACGTCCATCTACACCCCGTTGCTGACGCCGGACGGCGGCTTCCGGGCCGACCTCACGATCCAGCGGCTGGGCGCGGACCGTTTCCGCGTTGTCACCGGCGCCTTCGACGGGGCGCGGGACGCGGCCTGGTTCCGCAAACATCTGTCGGACGACGGCTCCGTCCGCTTTGAAGATCGGTCGGCGGAGATCTGCGCGCTGGGCGTATGGGGCCCCGGGGCCGAGGCCCTCGTGGAACAGGTCGCCGGGACGACCCTGTCGCAGGCCGCGTTCCCGTACGCCTCCGTTCGCGATGTCGCGCTGGACGGGATTCCGGTCACCATGTGCCGGATCTCGTATGTCGGCGAGAGCGGGTGGGAAATCTACGTGGAGGCCACTCTCGCGACGCGGGTGTGGGACGCCGTGCGGGAGGCGGGCCGGGCGTTCGGCCTGCGGCCGGTGGGCGCCGGAGTCTACGGCACGACGGGCCGCATGGAGAAAGGCTATGCCCTCATGGGGGCCGAGCTCACCTCGGAGTACTCGCCGGTGGAGGCCGGCCTGGCACGGCCGCTCGTGAAGCCGGCGGAGTTCATCGGCCGGGCCGCCTACCTGAGGGCCCGGGAGGCGGGTCCCGCGGCGCTGCTCCGCACGCTCACCATGGACGACCACGCCGACGCCTCGGACCTCGCCCGCTTCCCCACCGGAGGCAACGAGCCGCTTCTGGGGCTCGATGGGGAGCGCATCGTCGACGCTCGCGGGCGGGAGTCGCGCGTGACGTCGGCCGGGATGGGTCCCTCCGTAGCGAAGTACCTCCTCATGGCGTACCTCCCGCCGAAACTCGCCGCTCCCGGAACGCAACTCCAGGTTCTCTACATGAACGAACCCTTCCCGGTCACCGTGGCCGGCGGCGCCGCGCTCTTCGACCCCACCGGCGCCCGCATGAGATCGTAGGCCGGGTCCGCAGCGGGCCGCCCGCCTCCGAGAACCGGGCTACATCGCGGCGTCGCGGCCCTCTGCGAAGGCCACTTCACGGGTGCTCGGGTTCGCGGAGGGCCTGAACGGGACCTCGCACACGCGGGCCGCATCGGGCTTGCCCGGCTCGCTTGCGTACTCGTCCGGGAGCCACACGGCGAGTTCCGTGCCGATGGCGGCGTCGGCGGGCGGAACGTATCCAAGCGCGATGTTGCCACCCAACTCGGGTGCGTACCACGGAGACGTGAGGTATCCCACGGGATCTCCGCCATCTGCGCGTGACACATGCCAGAAGTCGGGGGCGTAGTCGTCGATCGGCCGGCCGCCGAGCTTCATTCCCACCATCACGAGGGCGAACGGAGAACGTCCGGCCTCGGTTTCGGCCCGCTGGCGCTCCAGCGCCGCCCGCCCGATGTAGTCGCCCTGCTTCTCGCGCGGCACCTGGTAGGCGAGGTTGCACTGGAACGGGCTCGTCTCGTGGTCGATGTCCTGCCCCCACGACAGAATCCCGGCCTGGATGCGGCGCTGGTGCCCCGGGGCGGTGACCATCAACTCGTGCGCTTCCCCCGCCTCCAACACCGCCCGCCAAAGTGCCTCCGCGTGCAGCGTAGCGTCGCGGAGATAGATTTCGTAGCCCTTCTCCCCCGAGAATCCGGTCTGCGAGATCACCACGGAACAGCCCGCGATCTCCGCTTCCATGAGCCCGTAGTAGGGGATGTCCCTGACGGCCTCACCCACGAGATCCGCCATGAGATCGAGCGACCTCGGCCCCTGGATCTGAAGCGGACAGACGTCGATCTCGTCGATCTCCACCCGCATCCCGAGGCCCACGTTCACGCCCTGGAGCCAGTAGAGGAGATCGGAGTCGGCGAGCGAGAACCAGAACTCGTCCTCGGCAAGCCGCAGCAGCACCGGGTCGTTGAGGATGCCGCCGCGCTCGTTGCAGAGGATGACGTACCGCGCGCGCATCGGCTCGATCCGCGTCGCGTCGCGCGTGATCACATAGTCGGTAAAGGCCTCGGCGTCGGGCCCCCTGACGCGGATCTGCCGCTCAACGGCGACGTTCCACAGCGTGACGCGGTGGGTGAGCGCCTCGTGCTCCACTGCGGCACCCCCGTCCTGGGGTCTCACGTAGCCGCGCGGGTGATAAACGCGGTTGTAGGTGGTGGCCCGCCAGCAGCCCGCCTCGTGCGACAGGTGCCAGTACGGCGACTTCCGGACCCGGGTCGAGATGAGCATCTCGACCGGCGTCCGGCCGCTCTGCCGCAGGTTAATGGGAACGACCCGGTCCGACTGGTCCACGCTCGCGGGCTGTCCCGCTCCCGTTATCGCCATCGAATGCCCTCGTGTCTGAAGCGCCTCCCGCCGGCGACAGCCTTCGCTAACGGTAGATGTCGCCGCGGTGTCCGACTTTCAAGATGATGATGATCAGGGTCTTCGTGCCGACGCTGTAGAGAATCCGCCAGGGTCCCACGCGCACGCGAAAGACATCCTCGTAGCCCGCGAGCTTCCTGGTTCCCTGCGGGTACGGGTCGTGCGCCAGGCTCGACATCTTGCGCGCCACCCGCTGCCGATCCGAGCGGGGAAGCGTGCGAAGCTGTTTTTCCGCCGTTCGCGAAATCTCGATCTCATAACGAGCCATCGATACCGAGTTCTCGGAGGACATCCGCCAACGGACGGGTAGGTTCGTGCCTGATCTTCTTCAGATCCTCGATGTCCTCGAGCTCTTCCAGGCGATCGAGCAGCGCTTCCTGCACGAAGTGATTCATGGCGACGCCCCGCGGTCTGCAGTATCCCTCCACCGCGTTCTTCACCGCGGCATCCACCCGGACGTTGATCTGCACCTTTTCCATCTTGCCTCTCGTTCGATCGAGACAGGAACCGACGCGCGATGATAGCAATTGCTATCATATGGAACAAGCGTGATCGGCCGACCGACGACCTCGAATGGCCCCTACAGGCTCTTCCACTCCGCGAGCAGGTCGGCATCGCGCTCGAGGTTCAACTGAAGTTGCGACCGGCGTTCCTCGGGCTCGCCGAGGAACCAGTCCAGCGTCTCGCGCGCCGTGACCGCGAGCGGGCGGAAACGCAGGCCCGCCTCGACGCCCCGCTGCGAGCGGACCTGCGCCAGCCCCCGCGCAGGGCCGCGATGCGAGTACCAGAGCGGAAAGCGTGCGGGCGGCTCCCGGTTCCGGAGGAAGTCCTCGTCCACCCACGTGAACGACACGGGTGTCGTGACGGTCGCGCGGATCCCGTACAGGAACTCGTCCATGCGGGTCTTGTCGAGCGTCGGCCCGGCGACATTGAAGATCCCGCCGGTGGCCTCCTCCAGCAGGTGCATGCAGAACTCGGCCAGATCCCGCACGTCGATGAACTGCACGGGGTTGTCCATGTCGCCCGGCGCGATCACCTCGCCGCCGCGATGGATCCGGACCGGCCAGTACGTGAAGCGGTCGGTGGGGTCTCCCGGGCCCGCGACGACGTGCAGGCGGGTGACGGTGCCGCGCTCGCCATAGATCTCCTGCACCGCCTCCTCGCACATCACCTTCAACTCCCCATAGTACCGCCCGACATCCTCGCTCTCGGGATCCGTCACCTCGAGCAGCCGGGCATCTTCCGGCAGTTCGTCCTGATCGAAGTCGTACACGGAGCCGGTGGAGGTGAACAGGTACCGGCCGACGGCATCGCGCAGGAGGTTGCCCGAGTCGCGCACCAGCCGCGGGACGTAGCCGCTGTTGTCGATGACGTAGTCCCATTCCTTCCCCCGCAGCGCGTCGAGCGCCCCGTCGCGGTCTCCGATGAGGGTCTCGACGCCGGGAAAGAGACCGGGGTTCGTGCGCCCGCGGTTGAAGAGCGTGACCTGGTGTCCCCGCGCGAGGGCGTGCCGCACCATGTGCGGGCCGATGAAGCCGGTGCCGCCCAGGATGAGCAGCCGCCCGGGCCGGGCTGCGCGTTCGGCCGCGGTCCCCGGGGAATCGGTCGAGGGTGGGGGTTCTCCCGCGCATCCCGCGGCCCCCGCGGCCGGGAGCGCCGCCGCCCCCGCGACGGCGAGCGAGCTCCCCGCGAATTCACGTCGCGTCATCGTCATCGAACGTCCTCCTGTTTTCGGTCGCCGGCTCTCAGGATCGCATCTCGCTTAGCGTCTCGCCAAAAAGGGCGATGTCCGCCTCGAACGACTCCGGGGCGAGCGGGCCGAAGGAGAAGCGGAAGAAGCTCGACAGCGGCGAGTCGTCGCCGAGGCGCTCCATGTCGCAGTCGGTGCCCTTGAGGATCGCGGCCCCGCGCGTGAAGAGGCGCTCGTTCAACTGCTCGGCGGTCCAGCCGTTCGGCAGTCGGCACCAGTGGTAGAAGCCGCCATCGCCCGAGAAGAGGTCGAGGCCGAGATCCTCGAAGGCCCGCCCGTAGCGCTCGCGCTGCATGGCATAGAAGGCGGGGACGGCTTCCCGGACGTGTAGCATGCGCTCGGGGTCCAGGAGTTCGACCGCGTAGCACTGTGACGGGTGGGACACGCCGCCCATCCCGAAAGAGGAGAAGTTCGCGAGCACGTCGATGTGCCGCTTCGCCGCCACGGCCCATCCGATGCGGATGCCGGGCGCCTGCAGGCCCTTCGTGGCGGCGCCGACGACGAACAGGTTGCCGCACTCGATGTCGTCCACGTGCGCGAGGGCGCTCACCGGCTCGTCGTGGAGAAGCTCGTAGGCCTCGTCGACGAGGAGCCCCAGGCCATCCTGCGCGCTGGCCGCGACGAGCGCCGCGAGTTCGTCCCCGGTCCGCGTCACACCGGTCGGATTGCACGGATTGCTCAGCAGCATCAGGGTGCGCCCCTCTCGCGGAGCCGTGTAGGCCGAGACCGGCGGTCGGAACCCGTTGTCCACGCCGCTGTGGACGAGGTGATAGGGGCGCCGCAACCGCTCGAGGACGTCGTAGTACGGGGTGTATTCGGTGGACGCGAGGCGGACCTCGATATCGGGTTCGAGGAAGAGAAGAAGCGCCACGATCGCGGGACGCCCGCCCGCGAATACCATCACGTTCTCCGCCGTGATCTCGACGCCGTACGACCGCCGGTAATAGGCCGCGATCGCCTCCCGAAGCGCCGGGAGCCCCCACGCCTTGGGATATTTTCGGTGCTCGGAGGTCACCGTCACGGTCGATGGAAGCGCCGGCCCGCCCGGCAGGGCGACCGTCCGCGGGAATCCCTGGCTCCACGGGTTCGTGCCGGGCTCCCCCATGTAGGTGCCGAAGGCCCCCAGGAAGGCGTAGAGAGTCTCGTAGATCCCCATCGGGGGCACGTATCTCAGGTACAAGCCGGTCGCTCCTTCCGGTTAGGCAGGCCTCAGGGTTGGCCGGACGGTGAGGGGTTGGTGGTCAGGGGGCCGGCGATGCCTCCACGGTGAGCGTCATGAGCATCCCTCGGCTGTCGTGGCCGGCGACGTCGCACACGACCGTGTAGCTCCCGGGAGAGAGATCGAGTTCGACGAGACGGACCTCTCCGGTGTTCACATCCGCCTCCGTCTCCCAGAGCACGTCCCCGCTCGCGGGGTCCACGAGCTTCAGGTTATGCATCTCGAAGCCCTGGTTGCTGAGGCGGAGCACCGTGGGGCCCGCCGGCAGCCGCGACGGCATGCCGATCGCGTACTCGAGCAGGGCCACGTCGACCGCCTCGGCCGCGTATACGGCCGAAAGGTCCCGCTCCGGGGCGGGAGCGGCCGCTTCCAGTGCGGCGGCCGCACTGGCCGGGCTGGCCGCCGCGTTCGCGGCTCCCCCTTCTCCGCCGCAGCCCAACGCAAGCATCGCGGCGGCGATGGGCATGCCGCGACGACACGCGCCCGGCGGCGCGATGTGCCGCGCGGTCGGCGGGTTCAGCCGGGGCGGCCGCAGCACTTCTTGTACTTCCGGCCGCTGCCGCAGGGACACGGCTCGTTCCGCCCGGGGGTCTTCGTGGCCGTCGCCGGAGCGCCCGTCCGGCGGGGCCGCTGGCCGGTGCGCAGGGCCGCACGGGCCGCGGTGTCATCGGGGGCCAGTTCCTGCACCGCGGCGGAGGCCGCGACACCGGTGGCCGAGAACGCCGGCTCGCGCGCGGGAGGCTCGCCGGACGCGCCGTCCGGCACGGGCGCCGCTCCCCGCCCTGGAGCCACCCCGCCCGCGGCGCCGGCGCCCGGCTCCACCGGACCACTCATGCCCGTGATCTGCGGCGCCGGCGGCCGGACCGGCGGCCGGACCTCGATACGCACGCGGAAGAAGCGATTCGCCACGGTCTTCCGGATGTCCGTGATCAGGCTCACGAACATCTCGTACGCTTCCTTCTTGTATTCGACGAGCGGGTCCTTCTGCCCCCACGACCGGAACTGGATCGAGGAGCGCAGATGGTCGAGGTCGTAGAGGTGGTCCTTCCATTTCTCGTCCAGAACCGACAGCACGATGAAACGCAGGACCTGCTCCCAGTGTTCGTCGAAACTCTCAAGCTTGGCGCGGAACTGTTCGTGGGCGCTCTCGAGCACCGCTTCGTACAACTCGTCGGTTCCCGCCCAGTTGTCGGCGCTCGCCTCCTTCTCCGTCTCGGACGCCTCCCCCCCTCCGGCCCGGGGGAGGAACTCGTTGTGCAGGAAGTACTCGATCAGGAGGTGCTCCCGCAGTCCCGGGAGGTTCCACTGGTCGTGCGAACTCTCCTCGGGCACGTAGGCATCCATCTCCTCGCGGATCGCCTCCTCGACCATCTCCCACGTCTCGCCCTTGAGGTCTTCCCCGCCCTCGAGCGCATAGAGGCGCAGGTCGTAGACGACCTCCCGCTGCTGGTTCATCACGTCGTCGTAGTCCAGCAGTCGCTTGCGGGCGTCGAAGTTCTGGGTCTCGACCCGCTTCTGCGCGCGCTCGACGGACTTCGTGATCCACGGGTGGCTGATGACCTCGCCCTCCTGCACGCCCAGGCGATCCATGATCTTCGCCACGCGCTCGTGCATGAAGAGCCGCATGAGGTCGTCTTCGAGCGACAGGAAGAAGAGGCTGGCCCCGGGATCCCCCTGGCGTCCGGAGCGGCCACGGAGCTGGCGGTCGATGCGGCGAGACTGATGGCGCTCCGTGCCCAGGATCTGGAGTCCGCAGGGCGGCTCCTCCTCGCACCCCCGCTCCTTGATCTCGGCTCGCGACAGGTCCGGCTCCTCGTCGGTACGGCCGAACGCCGGCGTGTCGGAACGGATCCCGCACACTTCGCACTGCACGCACGGGGACGCGAGTTTGATGTCGGTGCCGCGCCCGGCCATGTTCGTCGCGATCGTGATCGCGCCCGGCTGGCCCGCGTTGCGCACGATCTCCGCTTCGCGGGCGTGCTGCTTTGCGTTCAGCACCTCGTGGGCGAGGCCCCGCCGCTTCAGCATGCGGGCGATGACCTCCGACACCTCCACGCTCGTCGTCCCGACAAGGATCGGAAGACCCTCGCCGTTGATCCGTTCGATCTCCTCGATCAGCGCGGCGTATTTTTCCTGCTTCGTCTGGAAGATCACGTCGTCGTGATCCAGTCGCCGCACCGGCCGGTTCGTGGGGATGACGACGACCTCGAGACCGTAGATGGCGTGGAACTCGCCCTCCTCAGTCTCGGCGGTACCGGTCATGCCGGCCGCCTTGTCGTACATCCGGAAGTAGTTCTGGATCGTGATCGTGGCGAGCGTCTGCGTCTCGCCACGCACCTTGACCTTCTCCTTCGCCTCGACCGCCTGATGGAGCCCGTCCGACCAGCGCCGCCCGTGCATCTTGCGGCCGGTGTGTTCGTCGACAATCAGTACATCGCCGTTTTCCACCACGTACTCCACGTCCTTCTCGTACAGGGAATACGCCTTCACGAGCTGGTGGATCACGTGGATCTTCTCGGATTTCTCCGCGTATTCGCGTTCGAGCCGTTCGATCTCGCTACGCTTCTCGTCGGTCGTCAGCGACTCGTCGTCCTCGACATGCTGGACGTCTTCCGAGATGTCGGGGACGACAAACGTCTCGGGGTCGTCGGGCGAGAGCACGTCGAGACCCTGCTCGGAGATCTGGATCGTCTGTCCCTTCTCGTCCATCGAGAAAAGGAGCATCTCGTCGATCTCGGGCAGCCGCTTCTCCCGCATCAGGTCGGCTTCCGTCCGCTGAATGAGCTGCTTCACGCCGGAGCGGGTCTTCAGCTTGAGCAGCCGCTTGTTCTTCGGCGCGCCGCGCTGCGCGGCGAGCAACTTCAGCCCCGCGTCCCGGCGCTGCTCCGTATCCTCCTCGGCCTCCGTATCGTCGAGCAGCTTCGTGCCCTCGGCCACAAGGCGGTTGACGATCCGCGTCTGCTTGCGGGCGATCGCAGCCACCTGCGCGTTGTGCTTCTGATACACGTCGCGTTCATCGCGGCCGGCCGGTCCGGAGATGATGAGCGGGGTGCGGGCCTCGTCGATGAGCACCGAGTCGACCTCGTCGATGATCGCGTACGCGTGTCCGCGCTGCACGCGATGCCGGAGTTCGATCACCATGTTGTCGCGCAGGTAGTCGAACCCGAATTCGTTGTTCGTCCCGTAGGTGATGTCGGCCTGGTAGGCCGCCCGCCGCTCTTCGCTTCCCGGGGCCGTATCTTCGAGTACACCCACCGATAGACCGAGATAGTCGAAGACGGTGCCCATCCACTGCGCGTCGCGCCTGGCGAGATAATCGTTGACGGTGACGAGGTGGACGCCCCGGCCGGGGAGGGCGTTGAGGTACAGCGGCATCGTGGCCACGAGCGTCTTCCCCTCGCCGGTGGCCATCTCGGCGATCTTCCCTTCGTGGAGCACGATCCCTCCGATGAGCTGCACATCGTAGGGGACCATGTCCCACCTCATCTCGTTCCCCGTGACCTCGATCTCCGCACCGAGGAGTCGCCGGCACGCCTCCCGCACGGTCGCGAACGCCTCGGGCAGAATCTCATCGAGCACGGCCTGCAGCGCCTCGTTGAGCTCACCCTCCGTCGCCGCGATGCGTTCGGTGAGGTCGGCGCGGCGCGCCGGATTCTCGGTGAAGCGACGCTTTTCCCGCAGGGCCTCGACGGCCTGCTCGAACTCGGCGGTCCGCTCCTCGATGATCGCCCGGAACTTCCCCGTCTGCGCCTTGAGGGTCTCTTCCGGGGAATCCGCGAGTCGCGACTCGTGTTCCTTGATCTGGGAGATGATCGGCCGCATGCGCTTCATCTCGCGCGTGAAGCGCGTTCCGAAGACCTGCGTTACGACGTTCTTCAACATCCGGGGCTCACTGGGTTACATGGCGCGCTCGGCGTCCGGCCCAGGCGCGCTTGACATGGTGTCGGATCGTTTCCGGAACGAGGAGGTGGACCGAACGCCCCTCCTCGAGGCGCTGCCGGATCCGGCTCGCCGAGATATCCACTCGTGTGACGTCGGCGACAACATACTCGATCGGCATCGACTCCGGGGAGGGTGCGGGTTCCCGGCCGCCCCGCGGCATCACCGCAATGCGAGCGAGCTCCGGAAGCCGGCGCCAGCGTTCCCAGCGGTGGATCGCCGCGAACTGGTCCGCGCCCATCGCGAGGACGAGCCGGTCGGAAGGAAAGCGCTGCGCGAGGGCTTCCAGCGTGTCCACAGTGTAGGAGGGACCCGCCCGCTCGATCTCCAGCGGGCTGACCTCGATACCGGGCAGATCCGCGAAGGCCCGGCGCGTGAGGTCGAGGCGGACCTTCGCCGGGAGCGTGACTTCACGGTGCGGCGGATCCCCCGCGGGGACCACGAGCAGCCGGTCGAGGCGCAGCGCTTCGACAAGGTCGCGCGCCACGGAGACGTGGCCCACGTGCGGCGGATCGAAGCTCCCGCCGAGGATGCCCGTCCGCCGACCGCCCGCCGGGACTTCAGCGGGGGGATCCGACATCCCCCGCGGAGTCCGCCGCCGCCGGGTCTTCTTCCGCCAACAGCAACCGGGTTTCCTCCGATTCGGGAAACTCCGACAGCAGCCGCTCCCGGACGACGCCGGCCTCGGTCTCGTATCCCACGACACTGTAACTGCGATACAGTCGCAACAGGAGGTCCGGCAGGAAATCCTCGGTCGGCTCCTCGGCCAGCGACTTTTCGAAGTAGACGATCGCGGATTCCGGCAGCCTCCAGCGATCCTGATAGTACTTCCCGATTTCGTAGCTCTTCTCGGCGAGCTTCGCCCGCGCTCCCGCCATCAGGTCCTCGGCGCGCTCACGGAAGGGGGTCGTGGGGAAGAACTGCAGCAACCGCTCGCATTCCTCGAGGGCACGCCGCGTGAACTCCTGTGAAAGGGTCACCCGGGGCGACGCCGCGAGGTAGGCGCGGCACAGCCCGAACTGCGCGTCGTCCGCCAGGGGACTGTTGGGCCGGTTCGTGGCCATGCGACGGAACTCCTCCACGGCGTCGAGTTCGTTGCCCGCCCGGAGCTGGCCCTCGGCCGCGAGGTACTGCGCGCTGTCGACGAGCGGATTCAGGGGATCGCGGACCATGAAGGCGAGGAAGCCCTCGGCCGCCCTGCGATACTCCTCGGCGTCGAACCGGTCCTGCGCCCACTGGAAGAGATCCGGTGGCTCGAGTTCGCCCGGGGGCCCGGAACTCGAGCAGCCCGCAAGCACCAGGACCGTGGCGGCGAGCACCCCATGAAGCACATCGCGAGGCGCCGTCGCGGCCGGGAGCCTCATTCGAAGCCGAAGCGGATCTGTCGGATCCGCTCCTCCGCGCGCCGGACGAGCGCGTGTGTGCGTGTCGGGTTCAGTTCCAGCACGCGGGCGTAGTTGACGAGAGCTTCGTCGGTCTGGCCGAGCGCCAGGTGGAGTTCGCCGATGAGGAAGTGCGCCTCAACCATGTGCGTCCGCGGCTCACCGAGTTCGACCATTTCCGCCAGCTTCTCGAGGGCGGCGGCGGGGCGGCCCTCCGCCCGGTCTTCATCGGCCGACACGTAGAGGCAATTCCCGTAGCGGTAGCGGGCGTCCCCCGGGTTCGAGCGGCTTTCCTCCATCGCCTCGAGGAAATCCCGATAGAAAGGCAGCGCGCGAGTGCAGGCGCCGAGCTGTTCATATGCGAGGCCGACATCGTACAAGACCGCCGGTTCCGGATCCCCCTCCCCGGCAAGGAGCGCGAGGCGCAGCGAAAGGGCGCGGGCGTAGTCACCCTCCGCCGCATGGTAGGCGGCCAGCGAGCGCTGGAGGTCGGCGGGAAGATACCCCAGTCCCCAACCGACGAGGGGCTGGAGTGCGCGGGACATGTTCTCCGCCGCGCCCCGCTCCCGCGCGGACCACGCGAGTCCGGCAAGCGAGGCCGCGGCCTGATGCCGCAGCCGCGGGTCGCGCTCCGCCAGCGTCTCGTAGACGGTGAGCGCCTCGTCGACGTCGCCGCGCACCGCATAGGCGTGCCCGAGGCGGAGGAGGAGATCGTCCGTGTCTCCGCTGACGCGGCGGGCGAGGAGATACTCGGCGATCGCCTTCTCCGCGTCCCCGACGGCCAGGTAGCGATCCCCGCGCACGACGGAGCGGTCCACCGGGTCCTCGCACGCGGCCAGCGCAAGCGCCGCCAGGACCCCGGCGGTCCCCTGAACGATCCACTGACGGACGGTCACCATGGGCGCCCCTGCCGGCCTTCGTCTCCCGATTGTCTCAAGTCTCCCCGCTTTCGACGCCGCTACGGATGTCGCGCGTTGCCTCGCGCGATGCGCTCGGCCCGCCCTTGCTGGTCCAGCGCCGGACGAGGCCGTACAGAAAGATACAGCGCAGCGCGGAAACGCCATCGCGCCAGCCGATCTTCTTGCCCTCCGCGTACGTCCGTCCCGCGTACGAGATCCCAACCTCATACACGCGCCAGCCCCCCATGGCGATCTTCGCCGTGATTTCCGGTTCGACGCCGAAGGCCCGCTCCTCGATCGTGAGCTGCTCGATCACTTCCCGGCGGAAGCACTTGTAGCACGTCTCCATGTCCGTGAGGTTCAGGTTCGTCATCATGTTTGACAGCCGAGTCAGCCACCGGTTCCCCACGTAGTGCCAGTAGTAGAGGACGCGGTGCGGCTGGCCGCCCATGAATCGCGACCCGTAGACGACATCCGCTCTGCCGGAGAGGATCGGCTCCAGGAGGCGCGGATACTCGGCGGGGTCGTATTCGAGATCCGCGTCCTGGATGATGATGATATCGCCGCTGACACCCCTGAACCCCGTTGAAAGCGCCGCGCCCTTCCCCTGGTTCCGCTCGTGCGAGAGGACCCGATCGACCAGCCCCTCCGCTTCCAGCCGGTTCAGGATCGACGCGGATGCGTCGGCCGAGCCGTCGTCGATCGCGACGAGCTCCACGTCCGGGGCCACCTCCTTTACGCGCCGGACGATCGCCTCGAGCGTCGCTTCCTCGTTGTATACGGGCATGACCACGGAGACCTGTGCGTTCATTCGGGTCCTGCCCCGGGCGGCCGCATTTCCCGAAAATACTCGACCGTTCGCTTCAGTCCGACCTCGAGCGGGACTCGGGGAATCCAGTCGAGCCGGGCGGCAGCGAGAGAGATGTCGGGAGAGCGCCTTCTCGGGTCGTCTTGGGGCAGCGGACGCACGTCGGTCGTGGACGCGGAGTCCGTGCTCGCGAGCACGAGATCGGCCAGCTCGCGGATCGTATACTCGCCGGGATTGCCCAGGTTCACCGGCTCGTGGATATCGGCGTTGAAGAGACGCCAGATCCCCTCCACAAGGTCGGACACGTAACAGAAACTCCGTGACTGGGAGCCGTCTCCGTAGACCGTGAGCGGCTCCCCCCGCAGCGCCTGGACGACGAAATTCGAGACTACGCGGCCATCGTCGGGACGCATGCGCGGGCCGTAGGTGTTGAAGATTCGCACGATGCGCGTATCCACGCCGTACTCGCGGTGGTAGGCCATCGTGATGGCCTCGGCGAAGCGCTTGGCCTCGTCGTACACGGAGCGCGGACCGACCGGGTTCACGTTGCCCCAGTACGTTTCTGGCTGAGGATGGACGAGCGGATCTCCATAGACTTCCGAGGTGGACGCGAGCAGCAGCCGGGAGCCCCTCGCTCTGGCCAGACCCAGGGCGTTGCGCGTGCCGAGGGCTCCTGCTTTCAGCGTGTGGATCGGGAACCGAAGGTAGTCGACCGGGCTGGCCGGCGAAGCGAAGTGGAAGACCCCGTGGACCTCCCCCTCGATCTCGATGGGCTCCGAGACGTCCCGCTCGAGAAACGCGAACCTCGGTTCGCCGCGCAGATGAGCGAGATTGCGCCGCTTCCCGGTGATCAGGCTGTCGATGCCGACGACCGAGTGCCCCTCGGCGAGGAGGCGGTCGGTGAGGTGCGAGCCGAGGAAGCCGGCGGCACCGGTGACGACCAGTCTCATGCGATCTCCGCCTGACCGGTCTGCCTACGCCCGACCGGGTAGTGCTCGAACCCTCGCGAAGCCATGCGGTCCGGTTCGAACACGTTGCGCCCGTCGAACACGATGGGGCGGGCCATGCGCTCCGCGAGGCGGGACCAGTCGGGACGCCGGTACTGGAGCCACTCCGTCACGACCACGAGCGCGTCCGCGCCGTCGAGCGCCTCGTACTCGTTCGCCGCGTATTCCACGGCGTGTCCCAGATAGAACTCGCGCGACCGCTCCATGGCGGCGGGATCGTGCGCCACTACCGACGCCCCCCGTTCACGCAGCGCCTCGGCGATCGCGCGCGAGGGCGCCTCGCGCATGTCATCCGTGCGCGGCTTGAACGCAAGCCCCCACAGCGCGAAGCGCAGGCCTGTGAGGTCGTCGCCGAACCGCTTCCGGATTTTCCGGACGAGGACGGTGGTCTGGCGATCGTTCGCTTCGGCCACGGACCTCAGGATGCCGAGGTCGACGCCCTGCCTCTCGGCGGAGCGGATGATCGCCCGCACATCCTTGGGGAGGCAGCTGCCGCCATACCCGGTGCCGGCGTAGAGAAAGGCCGATCCGATGCGAGGGTCGGAGCCCACGCCGCGGCGGACGCGCTCGATGTCGGCGCCGGTCTGTTCGCACAGTTCGGCGAACTGGTTCATCATGCCGATCCGGGCGGCGAGCATTGCGTTCGCCGCGTACTTGGTCAGTTCCGCCGAGGCGATGTCCATGAAGATCAGCGGGTTCCCCGAGCGGATGAAGGGTTCGTACAGCTCCTCCATGCACCGCCGGGCGTGGTCCGAGTCCACGCCGCAGACGACCCGGTCGGGGTAAAGGAAGTCCCCCACCGCGTCTCCTTCCTTGAGGAACTCGGGGTTCGAGCACATGTGGAAGGTCAGATCGGTCCGTCGGGCGATCTCTTCCCGCACGATGTCGTTCGTCCCGACGGGTACGGTGCTCTTCATGACGACGACTGCGCCGGGGCGCAGATGGTCTCCGATCACCCGGGCCGCGTCCAGCACGAAGTCGAGGTCCGCCAGTCCGTCCTGACCGGGCGGCGTACCTACCGCGACGAAGATGACGTCGGCCGTCCGGACGCCCTCCGCCGCGTCCGTCGTGAATCGAAGCCGTCCGGCGGCGAGGCCCTCCGAGATCAGGCGCTCGATGCCGGGCTCGTAGAACGGGACGTCTCCGGAGTTCAAACGCCGGATCTTTTCTTCGTCAACGTCGGCACAGGTGACGCGGTTCCCCGACCCGGCCAGACAGGACCCTGCGACGAGTCCAACGTATCCGGTGCCGATCACGGTGATGTCCATTGAGTTCTCCGTCACTCTTCGTCAGAGGCTCTCGGTGTCGGGGCTCGACCCATCAGGCCGCGCCGGAGCTCGCGACCCAGTCCATCGTGGCGTGTACGCAGGCCCGCAGGTCGCGCTCCGCGCGCCACCCGGTCGCGGCCCGCAGCCGCGTGGGGTCACCGACAATGGCTTCGGGCTCTCCGCGCCTGACAAGGGCCGGATCGCGCACGATCTCGGGCTCGATCTCCGCCCTCTCGAGCACCCACTCGAGCAGCCGGCGGATCTTCGTCGCGTTCCCGGAGCACACGTTGTACGCCATGTGGGGCGTCCCGTCGAGGTCGGAGATGCCTGCGAGCGCCCGGACGCCGTCGCGCACGTCCGTGAAGTCGCGCACCACGTCCAGATTGCCCACGGCGAGCCGCGGTTCCGCCGTTCCCCGCCGAATCGCGAGGGCGCGACGGCAGAAGCTTGGGAGTACGAACACCGGACGCTGTCCGGGACCGACGAGCGGAAAGAGCCGTGCGACGACCACACGCACGCCCAGAGCCGCGCCGGCTCCGCGGGCGAGAACATCCTGGGCGGCCTTGGTCGCGCCGTATATGCTCGTCGGCCGAAGCGGCGTGCGCTCCCGGATCGGTCCACCGCCGCCGCCGCCGTACGAATCCGCTGAACCCGCCACGACCACGGCCTGCACGTCCGCGGGGGCGCGCGCGACCGCTTCGATCAGACTCAAGGTGCCCGCGCCGTTCACCGCGAGAGCATCGCGGGACCGCACGCTGGCCTCGGCGCCCGACGAAAACCCGGCAAGGTGGAAGATTCGGCGCGGGCGGGCGGCGTGCACGACCGAGGCGACGGCGTCGGTGTCCCGCACATCGAGCCGTGTCCATTCGGCCGCCGCGCGGGCGGCCGCCGAAAGGGTCCCGCCGCAGGATGCCTCCCCGAGCATCGTCGCCGTCACCTCGTATCCGCCGTCCAGCAAATGCTCGACCAGGTGCTGTCCGATGAACCCGTCGCCCCCCGTCACGAGGACCCTCACCGGAGGCACCCGACCGAGCGACGGGTGACGGCAGACACTAGAGCGCCCGCGCGAGGCGCCGCGCGGCATAGGTCACGACGAGGTCCGCCCCCGCACGCCGGATGGCGCGGACCGCCTCCAGGCTGGCCGCTTCCGCGTCGAGCCAACCACGGGCACCAGCAGCCTCGATCATCGCGTATTCCCCGCTCACCTGATACGCCGCGGTGGGCATCCGGAACTCATCCTTGACCCGGCGGAGGATGTCGAGATTCGGCAGCGCCGGTTTCACCATGACGAGATCCGCCCCCTCGGCGATGTCGAAACGGACCTCGCGGATCGCCTCATCCGCGTTCCGCACGTCCATCTGATACCCGCGCCGATCCCCGAAGGCCGGTGCGGAGTCCGCCGCGTCACGGAAAGGGCCGTAGAAGGCGCTCGCATACTTCGCGGCATAGGACAGAATGGCCACGTCCTCGAGGCGCGCTTCGTCGAGCGCTGCGCGAATCACTCCGACTCGACCGTCCATCATGTCCGACGGCGCGACGATGTCCGCCCCTGCGGCCCCGTGACTTACGGCCTGGGCGGCGAGCCGCTCGAGTGTCGGGTCGTTCGCGACACGGTCGCCGTCGAGGATCCCGCAGTGGCCGTGATCCGTGTATTCGCACAGGCAGACATCCGTGATCAGGACCAGGTCGGGAAGCGCGCGGCGAAGCGCCCGCAGCGAACGCTGGATCACGCCGTCGGGCTCGTCCGCGCGCGAACCCCGCGCATCCTTGCTTGCCGGCAGACCGAACAGGAGGACGGCCCGTATCCCCTCGTCCAACGCCGCGCCGGCTTCTTCGACGGCCGCCTCGACGTTCACGCGGTCGATCCCGGGCATCGAAGGGATCGGCTGCCGGGCCGGACCCCGGTCATCGATGAACATGGGGTAGATGAGATCGGAAGCCTCGAGCCGAGTCTCCCGCACCAGTTCGCGCAGGGCGGCCGTGCGGCGCAGGCGGCGTGGCCGGGCGGCGGGAAACGACGCTTCAGGCATGGCCGTGAGTCGCCGCGAAGCGGCCGGGGCGCCCGGCGGATGCAACCAGAGCGTCCACGAGGCCGGGCATCGAGTGGGTCGCCGCCACGACATGCACCGGCAGACCGAGTCGGGAGAGCGTCGATGCGGTCACCGGACTGATGGCGGCGACGAGAGCACCGCCGGTCTGCGCGCCGACGAGTTGCACGAAGGCACGGGCGGCGGACGAAGCCGTGAACGTCAGCCAGTCCCCGCGACCCAGTTCGATGAACTCCCGGAGAACGTCTCGCACGTCACGGTTGACCTCCACCGCGTAAGCCGGGGCGACATCGACCCGCGCTCCGGCGGCGGCGAGTCGTTCCCGCAGCACGGGACGCGCCCGCTCCGCCTGCACGAGCAGGACCCGCGCGGCCGAGAGGCTCCCCGGACCGGTCGCCGCCACGATCTCGTCCGCGAGCGCTTCGCCGCGATAGACCGGCGGCACGAGGCACTCCGCCACTCCGAGGGCCCGAAGCGCGTCCGCGGTCGCCGGACCCACGGCTGCGAACCGGCTCGCCGCCGGCGCGATCGAGTCCGCTTCCGGCGCGGCCTCCGCAAGGCGGTGGACAGCGTTCACACTCGTCAGCACGACCCAGTCGTATTCGGCCAGCCGGGCGACCGTCCGCTCCAGCGCCCCCGGATCGGGTGGAGGGATCAGCCGGATGGTCGGCGCCGTCGTTACGGTCGCACCCGCGGCCTCCAGGAGGGTGCGGAAGCCTTCGGCCTGCCCGGCGGGCCGCGTGACCAGTACATGCTGGCCCGCGAGCGGGAGGGGAATCACCGGACGGCCAATGCGAGACGACCGGCCGCGGGGACCCCCGCGGCCGGTCGCCGGTCAGCAGTCCGTGGCAAAGCCCCCGCTACGTTCGAAACGTCGCCGAGACGCGTCGTCAGGACGCCTTGACGACTTTTCCCGCCTTGATGCACCGCGTGCAGACGCGCACACGGCGACGGCCCGAATCCTCCACGATCTTCACCCGCTGGAGGTTCGGCATGAAGCGCCGCTTGCGCTTGTTGTTCGCGTTGCTGACGTGGTTCCCGACGCCGGGTCCCTTGCCGCAGACGTAACAAAAATTCGCCATGACCCGCTCAGTATCCGCTCAGTGCACGTGTACGGAGTCGGCGAGCAGGAAGGTCGGGGACGATGGAATGAGCTCGCCCATGCCCTCCTGTACCGCTCCGGACTCGATCCAGACTCCGGCGATCGAATCGTTGAATGTGTAGACCTGCCCCGAGACGGCGACGCTGTCGCCGCCGTAGATCGTCACGTTGGCCATTCTGAGGAGCTGGATCGGATCGGGTTCCATCAGCACGGGATAGGCGACGCCCGAGGCAAGCTCGATCGCAAACGCGCCCTGCCCGAGACCGGTCGAGACGCGGATCCCTTCGATCATCACACGGCGGTTGACGGCTCCCTGCGGATTAGCCAGGAGGTCGGACGCGTCCAGATCACGGGCCGCTTCGATCTCGGCCGCTTCAGCTGCGGCGCGTGCTTCCTCGATGTCGCGCGACTGGAGATTCAGCCAATACATGAACCCTCCGATGGCCGCCAGCGCGACGATGCTGAGGATGACGCCGAGCCCACCTTCACCTTTGTTGGACATGTCTCTTCTCCCGGTTCCTCACGCCTCGCGATCGGTGAATTCGATGAGCGCCAACTCCGCTCCGTCACCCTTCCGCGCGCCCAACTTCAGAATCCTCGTGTATCCGCCCGGTCGATGTTCGAAACGCGGGCCGATCTTCTCGAAGAGCTTCCGCAGTGCGGCGCGGTCCGCGATCTGCCGGCCAGCCAGCTGCCGGCTGTGCAGATCGCCTCTCTTCGCCAAAGTGATGAGCTTTTCGGCGAACGGCCGCAACTCCTTCGCCTTCGCCTCGGTCGTACGGATCCGCTCGTGCAGGATGAGGCTCGTTGCCATGTTTCGCAGCATCGCCTTCCGATGGCTGCGCGTCCGACTGAGTTCGCGCCCCTTCTTTCTATGCCTCATCGTCGCTCTGAGCTCCGTTTCCCGCCAGATCGTCCCGCAGGTAGAGGTTCCCGTCCTCATCCCGCAGGAACGACATTCCGAACCGGAGTCCGTGTCGGCCGAGGACCTCCGCAAGCTCCTCGAGAGACTTCTCTCCGAAATTCTCCAGCCGCAGGATATCGTCCCGCGACCGCGTGACGACATCGCCCAGCGTCGTGACGCCCTGCTTTTCGAGCGTGTTCCGTGAACGTGCGGAGACCTCGCTGAACTCCTCGAGCGAGCGTTCGAGCAACTCGACAAGTCCCGAATCGACGGGCTCCCTTCCGCTCTCCTCGGTCACCGGCTCGACGGCCTCCGGCAGCGTGGGCACGGTCCCCATCTGACTGAAATACGACAGGTGCAGTCGGACAATCTCCGCCGCCTGCGAAACCGCCTCCGCCGGATTCAGGGCACCGTTGGTCTCGACATCCACCTCCAGCCGGTCGAAGTCCGTGCGCTGGCCGACGCGGGTCTCCCTGACATTGAAATTCGCGCGGGTCACGGGGTTGTAAACGGCGTCTATCCGGATCGTCCCGACCGGAAAGTCACGCCTGGCTTCGGTCTCCTCGGGAGCCGCGTGGTGCTCCGCCATGACGAAGCCGCGGCCGCGATTCACCCACAAGTCGAAGGTGAGAGGGCGGTTCTCGGGCAAGTCCTCCTGCAGCGTGAAGAGCACGAGGTCGGGGTTCACGACCTGAACCGACGCATGCTCCACGATCTGCTTCGCGGTGACCGGACCGGCCCTGTGTGCCGTCAGCGAGAGCTTCGCTTCCTCTTTGTCTTCGTCCATCACCAGGACCAGGCGCTTCAGGTTCTGGATGATCTGATGTACATCCTCCGCGACCCCGTCGACCGTCTGGTGTTCATGCTGAACGCCGTCCGCCCGGAATGCCCAAACCGCCACGCCGGGAAGCGACGACAACATGATCCGCCGGATCGAGTTGCCGATCGTGTGTCCGAACCCGCGCTCCAGCGGCTGGAGAAGAAACGACGCGCGCGACCCGTTGGGGGACCGCTTCTGTTCCTCCATCGCTTCCGGAAGCACGAGACCGGCCAGATCTACCGACACCATCATATGCACTTCACTCCGTGTTTTTGCTCAGCGACTTCCGCGGACCGGATGCGGGGAACGCCCCGGCCGCACGGGCCTACTTGCTGTAGAGTTCGACGATCAACTGTTCTTCGACGGCGAGCGGAATATCGGATCGGGACGGCCGCTCGAGCATGCGCCCGCTCGCCGCATCGTAGTCGACGCCCAGCCACGACAGTTGATCGCGTGACCGGCGATCCTCGATCGCCTCGATCACCACCGGCAACTTCCGCGCCTTCGGCGCCACCGACACCTCCGCCCCGGGTCCGACGGAATAGCTCGGCACGTCGACCGTCGCTCCCTCGACTCGCACATGGCGGTGCCGAATGAGCTGCCGCGCCGCCTTGCGAGAGGGCGCGAAGCCGAGACGATAGACGATATTGTCGAGTCGGCTCTCGAGCGCGACGAGCAGGTTCTCGCCTGTGACGCCCGGGACGCGGGAAGCCTTCTTGAAGAGAGAACGGAACTGCTTCTCCGCGAGTCCGTAGATCCGCTTCACCTTCTGCTTTTCCCGCAACTGCACGGCGTACTCCGACTGGCGCCGGCGACGGCGGCCGCCACCATGCTGTCCCGGGGGGAACGCGCGGCGCTCGATCGCGCATTTCTCGGTGAAACAGCGCTTCCCCTTGAGGAAGAGCTTCTCTCCCTCGCGCCGGCACAGCCGGCAAACGGGTCCCGTATAGCGAGCCATCTATACCCTCCGCTTCTTCGGCGGACGGCATCCGTTATGCGGAATCGGCGTCACGTCCTTGATCGAACGGATCGCGAGACCGGCCGCCTGCAGCGCCTGAATCGCCGACTCACGTCCCGACCCCGGGCCCTGCACTTCCACGTGGACCCGCCGCATCCCCATGCCGGCGGCCTCGCGTCCCACGGTCTCGGCCGCGATGGTGGCGGCAAAGGGCGTCGACTTCTTGGAGCCCTTGAAGCCCGCCTTTCCGG
Organism: Gemmatimonadota bacterium; assembly: GCA_965207805.1. Classification (GTDB taxonomy): domain Bacteria; phylum Gemmatimonadota; class Gemmatimonadetes; order Palauibacterales; family Palauibacteraceae; genus Palauibacter. The sequence continues at coordinate 1,511,788 of OZ242312.1, read as the reverse complement.
CACTGGCCCAGGCGACCGTGTCCCCGGTCAGAGTCGTGATCGTGATGATCGTATTGTTGAAGGTCGCCTTGATGTGGGCGACGCCCTCGGCATCGACCTGGCGCTTCTTCTTTCTTACCCGCTTTGCCATTCCCTGCGCGTCCTCCGTTTGGACCGAACGTGGTTGTCGCGTCTACTTTCGAGGCGCCTTCTTCTTACCGGCCACGGCGCGCCGCGGCCCCTTCCGGGTCCGGGCGTTCGTGTGTGTTCGCTGGCCGCGCACGGGCAGATTCCGCCTGTGCCGCATCCCGCGATAGCATCCGATATCCATCAGACGCTTCACGTTCATCGAGGTTTCCGTACGCAGCGAACCTTCGACCTTGTAGTGGTTCTCGATGACCCGCCGCAGCTTGTTGACGTCGTCGTCGGACAGCTGATAGACGCGAACGTCCCCATCCACGCCCGTTTCGGCCAGGATGTTGCGCGCCGTGGAGTGGCCGATTCCGTAGATGTACGTGAGGCCCACCTCGATCCGCTTGTTCCGCGGAAGATCGACTCCGGCTATGCGTGCCATGGTTTTCTGCCTATCCCTGCCGCTGCTTGTGCTTCGGATCTCGACTGCAGATCACCCGGACGACGCCGCGCCTGCGGATGACCTTGCAATGCTCGCAAATTCGCCTGACACTCGAACGAACCTTCATGCTTCCATCCTCTGGTGGCGGTTCGATGGCAACCCTTCAAAATACCAGCCCGAATCGATCCGAACAAACTCCAGCCCCGCAGCCGGAGCTTGCCCGGTTCACTTGTACCGGTAGGTGATCCGTCCTCTGGTCAGATCGTAGGGTGACAGCTCGACCGCAACCCGGTCTCCCGGCAGGATCCGTATGTAGTTCATTCGAATCTTGCCGGAGACGTGGCAGACGATCTGGTGCCCGTTCTCCAACTCCACGCGAAACATCGCGTTGGGAAGCGCCTCGGCGACCTCCCCCGTCATCTGGATCGGTTCTTCCTTCGCCAACTCAGGCCTCCCCTGCTGCTCGCGCCGGACTCGCGACGCGCGTCAACACACGCGGGCCCTCCGACGTCACCGCCACGGTGTGTTCGAAGTGCGCCGAGAGGCGTCCGTCCCCCGTCACCACCGTCCATTCATCGTCGAGGGTACGGATCTCCGGCCCGCCCGCGTTAACCATCGGCTCGATGGCGATGACGAGCCCCGCCTGCATCCGGAACCCGCGGTTGCGCGCCCCATAGTTCGGAACCTGTGGTTCCTCATGGGGTGCCTCGCCCACGCCATGCCCCACAAGCTCCCTGATCACACTGAAGCCCTCGGCTTCGACGTGCGTCTGTATCGCCCAGCCCAGATCGCCGAGCTGGGCTCCGGGGCGCGCGGCCTCGATGCCCACGTCGAGCGCCGTACGGGTCACACCCAGGAGACGCTCGGTCGCCGGCATCACTTCTCCCACGGGAATCGTGACGGCCGCGTCCGCGAACAGACCGTCGAGCTTGACCCCGACGTCGACGCTCACGATGTCGCCCGACTTCAATTCCCGCCGGAATGACGGAATGCCATGTACGACCTCTTCGTTGATGCTCGTGCACAGCGTGGCCGGAAACCCGTACAGCCCCTTGAAGGCGGGCGTCGCGCCCGGGTTGTCGCGGATCATCGCCTCCGCCATGTCGTCCAGCTCCCCGGTGCTCCGTCCCGGGATCGCCTGCTCCGCCGCCATCTCGAGGACCTCCGCCACAATCGCTCCCGCCGCCGCGATGGCGTCGATCTGGGCGGACGACTTCAGCCGGATCAACCGGTCATCTCCGCCATATGCAACGTCTCGAAGAGACGATCCCGCACCGCCTCCAGCGTCCCCGTGCCGTCCACCGCGGTCAGTCCCGTCTCGGACCGAGCGTAGTAGGCGAGCAGGGGCTCGGTCTGGGCGCGGTAGACCGCGAGCCGATTGCGAACGGTCTCCGCGCGGTCGTCGGAGCGCTGCGCGAGGGTGTCTCGGCAGTCCGGGCAGGCGGCGTTCGCTCCAACGGCGCGCACATGAGTCACGAGGCCGCACGCTCCGCACACCCGCCGCCCGGAGATGCGATCGACGAGTTCTTCTTCCGGCGCCTCGAGCGACAGCACCGCGTCCAGTTCGATGCCCCGGGCGGCCAGCAGTTCGCCGAGCCCGTCGGCCTGAGGCACCGTACGCGGGAATCCGTCGAGCACGAACCCTCCGCTCGCCTCAGAACCGTCGAACGCCTCGGCGATGAGGCCCAGCACGACCTCATCCGGCACGAGTTCGCCTGCTTCGTAGTAGACTCGAACCCTTTCTCCAAGGGGAGTTCCGGCCTGAAGCGCGGCGCGGATCATGTCGCCGGTCGAGAGGCGTGGAACGCCGAAGCGTTCGGCCAGGAATTCACCCTGAGTGCCCTTCCCGACGCCGGGAGGGCCCATGATGATCAGCCGCACGCCCATCACATGTAGCGCTGTCTGCCGCGATACTTGACGCGACCCTTCTTCATGAATCCCTCGTACTGACGCAGCAGGAGGTGCTGTTGCAGTTGCTGCATCGTATCGAGCGCGACGCCCACCACGATGAGCAGCGAAGTGCCGCCGAAGAAGAAGGTCTGAAGATCGAAGATCGAGAAGATCAGGTAGGGCAGAACGGCGATCAGTGCCAGGTAGACCGAGCCGGGCAGCGTGATCCGCGTAAGCACGTGATCGATGTAGTCCGCCGTCTTCGCGCCGGGCTTGACGCCCGGAATGAACCCGCCCTGGCGCTTCAGATTCTCCGCCAGATCCGTCGGGTTGAAGATGATGGACGTGTAGAAGTAGGTGAAGTAGACGATGAGCACGACGTACAGCACGTAGTACCACGCCGTCCCCACCTGGAGCGCCTGGCTCATTTCGTAGATGAAACGCCGGGCGCCGGAGCTGCCCGGTCCGGGGTTGCCCATGAACGCGGCCAGGGTTCCCGGAATGATGATGATCGACTGGGCGAAGATGATCGGCATCACGCCGGCGGAGTTGATCCGCAGGGGGATGAACGACCGTTGCCCTTCCCGGATTCGGCCTCTGCCCACGACCTTCCGCGGGATCTGCACGGGGATCTTGCGCTGGGCCATCGTCAGAGCGACGACTGCGGCCATGATAGCCACGAGAGTCGCCGCGAGGGCTGCGAGCTTGATCAGCGAGATGCCGCCGGCCTGGTAGAGTTCGAAGGTATTGAGTACCGCTCCGGGGAAGCCCTGCAGAATCGAGAAAAAGATAAGCAGGGACATGCCGTTGCCGACGCCGCGCTCGGTGATCTGCTCACCGAGCCACATGACGAACACGCCCCCGGTCGTAAGCATGAGCACGGTGAGGAGGCGAAACCCGAGACCCGGATCGAGGACCGCGCCCGGCTGAGCCTCGAGGAAGAGCGCGTAGGTGTAGGACTGCCCAATGCACAGCACCACAGTGGTATACCGCGTCCACTGCGTGAGCTTGCGGCGACCCTCTTCCCCTTCCTTCTGCAGCTTCTCGATCGCCGGCATGACGGCGGCGAGGAGCTGGAAGAGGATGCTGGCCGAGATGTAGGGCATGATGCCGAGGGCGAAGACGGTCGCGCGCTGCAGACCGCCCCCGACGAAGAGGTCGTAAATGCCGAAGATCGTGCCCTGGAACTGTCCGGCGAGGGCCTGCAGGGCCACGACGTTCACACCCGGCGTCGTGATGTGGGAGCCGAGCCGATACAGAGCGAGACAGAGCAGAGTGAAGAGGATCTTCGCCTTCAGCTCCGGCACCTTGAAGATGTTCGCCGCGGCGGCCGCCGCGTTCTGGCCGTTCGCCATCCCTTACTCGATCACCTGGGCGGTGCCGCCGGCCGCCTCGATCTTCTCACGGGCCGAGGCGCTGAAGGCATGCGCCCGCACATCGACCGCCCGCCCGACGTCCCCGCGCCCGAGGATCTTCACGGGACGGTCCGTACCGCGGATGACGCCGCTCGCCCGAAGCGTCCGGGGATCGATCCCGCTTCCCTCCACGCGATCCAGTTCCGAGAGATTGACGATGTGCCACTCGGTTCGCCGGTGCGGCTTGAACCCCCGCTTGGGCGTACGCCGGTAGAGCGGCATCTGGCCGCCCTCGAACCACGCCGGAATCGACGCGCCACTCCGCGACTTCTGGCCCTTGTGGCCGCGTCCCGACGTCTTGCCCGAGCCGGATCCGTGACCGCGGCCGCGGCGTTTTGCGGAGGACTTCGAACCGCGGGGCGGAGAGAGATTGTCGAGCCCGATCCGCTCGCGTTCAGCCATCTTGTCCGACCTCCTCGACTTCGACGAGATGCGCCACCGCGTGGATCATCCCGCGTATCGCGCGGTTGTCCGGCTGCACCACCTGGTCCTGGTGGTGCTTGAGGCCGAGGGCGCGCAGCGTGTCGCGCTGCTTGCGCTGCGCTCCGAGACCGCTCTTTACCTGACGAATCTTCAGCTGCTCACCCACGCATGGCCTCCCGGATCGTGGCGACATCCACTCCGCGTTCGGCCGCAACCTGCTCCGGCGTGACCAGATCCTGCAGTCCGCTCATCGTCGCGCGAACGATGTTGAGAGGATTGTTCGTGCCGAGGCTCTTCGTGAGGATGTCCTGCACGCCGGCGCACTCGAGTACCGCCCGCACCGGACCGCCGGCGATGACGCCGGTTCCCGGACCGGCGGGCTTGAGCAGCACCCGGCCCGCGCCGTGGCGCCCGAGGATTTCGTGCGGGATGGTCCCGTTCACGATCGGCACGACGACCATGGCCTGACGCGCCTGCTCGAATCCCTTGCGGATCGCCTCGGCGACTTCGTTCGCCTTGCCGAGAGCCATACCGACACGGCCCTGCCCGTCACCCACCGCCACGAGCGCGGTGAACGAAAAGCGGCGACCGCCTTTTACGACCTTCGAGACGCGATTGATGAAGATGACATTCTCCTTGAAGTTGTCACCGTCGTCGCGCCGTTTCCCCCCTCTTGCCATGGAGCCCTCTCGTTAGAAGCGGAGACCGCCGTCGCGGGCGCCTTCGGCAAACGCCCGAACGCGGCCGTGATAGGGATACCCGCCGCGGTCGAATACGATCTCGCCCACGTCGGCCGCGACCGCCTTCTCCGCAAGTTTCCTGCCCGCAAGATAAGCGTCGGCGATTTTGCCCGAGCGTTTCCCGGCGTCGCCGTCCGTGCCGGCGAGTGTCGAGACGCCGAGCAGCGTAACGCCGCGATCGTCGTCCACCAGTTGGCCCTCGAGATGCCGCAGGCTTCGGAACACAACGAGACGCGGCCGGCCGGCCGTTCCGCGGATCTTCTTCTTGATCCGGGCGTGCCGACGCGTCCGCAGTCGGTGCCTCTGTTTCGTCCGCCCCCTGATGTCCATCGTCTTCCCTCTGTCTGGTTCGCCGATCAGGCTGTGGCCGTCGCCTTGCCCGCCTTGCGGCGCACATACTCGCCCACGTAGCGGATTCCCTTCCCCTTGTAGGGTTCGGGCGGTCGGATCGCGCGGATCTCCGCCGCCATCTGCCCGACCTTCTCTTTGTCGTTCCCCGACACCTTGACCAGCGTGGGCGACTCTACGCCCAACGTGATGCCCTCGGGCGGCTCGACGGTCACCGTATGGCTGTACCCGACGCTGAACACAACGCTGCCGCCCTTTTGTTCCGCCCGGTATCCGACGCCGTGGATCTCCAGGCGTTTCTCGTATCCCTGGGACACGCCCGTGACCATGTTCGCAATCAGGGATCGCGTGAGCCCATGCAGAGCCCGGTGCCGCGCCTCATCGGAGGCACGCTTCACGGACACCGCACCGTCGGATTGCGTGATCTCCATATCGGGGTCGAACGACCGCTCGAGCGCACCCCGAGGGCCCTTCACCTGCACATGCGCGCCATCGATCCTCACCTCGACGCCGTCCGGCACGGGGATGGGCAGCTTTCCGATTCTCGACACGCTATCTGCTCCCTCGCGGGGGCGGCCGCAGGCACCGACGCCCGGCAGCCCCGCTAGTAGATTCTCGCGATGATCTCCCCGCCGACATGCTGCCGGCGGGCGTCGCGATCCGTCATCAATCCGTTCGACGTCGACATGATCGCGATCCCCATCCCGGCCCGAACCTTGGGGATCGAGTTCGCGTCGACGTATTTCCTGAGGCCTGGTTTCGACACACGCTCGAGCAGCCGAATGACCGGCCGCTCGTCCGACGTGTACTTCAGATACACGCGCAACCGGCCGTGCCGATCGTCGTCCAGCACCTTGTAGCCGCGAACGAAATGGTTCTCCGCCAGAATCCTGGCGATCTCGATCTTGATCTTCGAGAGCGGGATGTCGACGCGCCTGTGTCCGGCCCGGCCGGCGTTGCGGATGCGCGTCAGCATGTCCGCGATCGGATCGGTCATGCTCATCTCACCAACTCGCTTTCCGAACGCCCGGGATCTCTCCGCGGAGCGCCTGCTCCCGGAAGCAGATCCGGCACAAACCGAACTTCCTCATGTAGGCGCGGGGCCGGCCGCAGCGATTGCAGCGCCGCACCGTGCGCGAACTGAACTTCGGCTTGCGGTTCGCCTTCTCGACTAGTGCCGTCTTTGCCATTCAGCCCCTTCCCGCTAGATGACGACCGGGACCTCATCGCGAAACGGCATCCCCATCTCGCGAAGCAGGACGAGCGCCTCATCGTCCCGGTTGGTCGTCGTGACGAACGTGATGTTGAGACCGTGGATCTTGACGATCTCGTCGTAATCGACTTCGGCGAAGACCATCTGCTCCCGGATCCCCACCGTATAGTTGCCGCGCCCATCGAATGCCCGGCTCCGGAACCCCCTGAAGTCTCTGATACGTGGCACGGCCGTACTGATGAACCGGTCAAGAAACTCGTACATGCGGGCATTGCGAAGCGTCACTATCGTCCCGATCGGCATGCCTTCGCGCAGACCGAAATTCGAGATCGAGTTCCGCGCCCGCGTGACGACGGGTCGCTGGCCACTGATCACGGCGATCTCGTTCGAGGCGGACTCGATCAGCCGGGGATTGTCCTTCCCGTCGCCGAGCCCGGCGTTGATCACGATCTTCTCGAGCCTCGGGATCTGGTGCGGGTTCTCGAAGCCGAACGTATCGGCAAGCTTCGCCCGAACCGTGTCCTCGTAATGTTTCCGCAGCCGCGGCTTTCCGTTTTTCGAACTCATCTTTCCCTGCTAGCCCGCCGTCGGGATGGGGTAGTCACAACGCTTGCAAATCCGCTCGATCGTGCCGTCCGCGTCACGCTGGCGGCGCACCCGCGAAGGCTCGTCGCACTGGGGACACATGAGCATCACGTTCGAAGCGCTGATCGGTTCTTCGTAGGTGACGATGCCGCCTTCGGTGATCCCGCCCTTGGCGTTGGCCACGGGACGCTTGTGATGCTTGCGCATGTTCACGTCCTGCACCACGACGAGTCCGCGCGAAGGGATCGTGCGCAGCACCTGGCCCTGGGCGCCGGCATAGTTGCCCGCGATCACCCGGACCGTGTCTCCGGCTCTCATGTTCAGTTTCTTACGTGTCATCTTGGTTCAGATCCTCGTGCGACACCTGGTGGCCCGTCGTCGTCGCTAGATCACTTCGGGGGCCAGCGATACGATCTTCATGAACTTCTTCTCGCGGAGTTCACGCGCCACCGGCCCGAAGATACGTGTCGCGGTCGGCTCCCCCGCGTCGTTGATGATCACCGCCGCGTTCTCATCGAAGCGGATGTAACTGCCGTCGCGCCGCCGGCTCTCCTTTGCCGTCCGCACGACGACCGCCCGGACCACCTGGCCCTTCTTCACGTTCCCGTGCGGGGTCGCGTCCTTGATCGTCGCGACGATCACATCGCCCACGCGGGCGTACCGGCGGCGCGACCCGCCGAGGACCCGAATGCAGAGAGCCCGGCGGGCACCGGAATTGTCCGCGATGCGGACCATCGATTCCTGCTGGATCATCTCGTCGTGCCCCCGTTACTCCGGACGCTGGACCAGCTCGAGCACGCGCCAGCGCTTGAGCTTGGAGAGCGGACGGGTCTCCTCGATCCGGACCACGTCACCCACCCGGTATTCGTTCTCTTCATCGTGTGCCTGGTACCGTTTGCCGCGGCTCACCTGCTTGCCGTACAGCGGGTGCGCGAGCCGTCGCTCGACGGACACCACGACGGTCTTTTCCATACGGTCGCTCACGACCGTTCCGAGCCGAACCTTGCGCCGGCCCTTCGTCGCCGATTGATCAGCCAACCTGATTCTCCTCGCTACGCGCCCGCTCGACCTGCACGGTCTTCAGTCGCGCGATCTCGCGACGCAACGTCTTCAGGAGCGACGGGTTCTCGAGTTCCTCGAACGCGGCCCGGTAGCGCAGACGAGCGATTTCGTCCTTCGCGCGGGCGAGTTCCTCGGCGAGTTCCTCGTCGGTGAATTCGCGAATCTCCATCGCGTCAAGCGGCACCTAGTCCTCCCGCTCCAGAAAGCGTGTCTTGACCGGAAGCTTCGCCGCCGCCAACTGCATCGCCCGCCGCGCGAGTTCGATGTCGACTCCCTCGAGTTCGAACATCACCCGACCCGGCTTCACCGGCGCGACCCAGTACTCGGGGTTCCCCTTACCCTTCCCCATCCGGGTCTCCGCGGGCTTCTGCGTGAGCGGCTTGTCCGGAAAGATGCGGATCCAGACTTTTCCGCCGCGCTTGATGTGCCGCGTCATGGCGACTCGAGCGGCTTCGATCTGACGGTTCGTGATCCAGCCCGGTTCCACGGCCTGAAGCGCGTAGTCGCCGAACGAAACCTTGTTGCCGCGATGCGCGGCGCCGCGCATGCGCCCCTTCTGCTGTTTCCGGTACTTGATCCGCTTCGGTTGCAGCATGTGTCTCTATCCTCGCCCGCGACCCGCACGGCGACGCCCGCCCGCGGTATACGTCTGACCGCGACGGTCCTCCACGATCTCGCCGTGGAAGATCCACACTTTCACGCCGATGGTGCCGAACGTCGTCCGGGCCTGTCGCTCCGCGTAGTCGATGTCCGCACGCAGCGTGTGCAACGGCACGCGCCCTTCGTGGTAGCCCTCCGAGCGCGCGATCTCGGCCCCGCCGAGCCGCCCGCCGCACTGAATGCGGATGCCGCCGGCCCCCGCTCGCATCGCCGCTTGCACGGCCCGCTTCATCGCGCGGCGGAAGCTGATCCGCTGCGTCAACTGATGAGCCACGTTGTCCGCCACAAGTTGAGCCTGGGTCTCCGGGCGGCGGATTTCCTCGACGTTGACGGAAACTTCCGCGTCCGTCAGCAGAGCGAGTTCATCGCGCAGCTTGTCGACCTCGGCCCCGCGCTTGCCGATGACGACGCCGGGACGACCCGTGTGGATCGTGACGACAATCTTGGACGGCTTGCGCTCGATCTCCACCTGGGCGATCGCCGCGTGTCCGAGCCGCGCGTTCAGGTACTTCCGCAGCTTCTCGTCTTCCGCGAGGAGCTTCGGAAACTCCTTGCCCTGTGCGTACCAGCGCGACCGCCACGGCTTGACCGCGCCGAGCCTGAATCCGTACGGGTGTGTCTTCTGGCCCATTAGTCTCTCGTGTCCACGACGACTGTCACGTGACTGCTCCGCTTGAGCCGGGGGGTCGCTCTTCCGTAGGCGCGTGCCCGCCAGCGCCGAAGCGTCCTGCCTTCGTCCACGTATGCTTCGCGCACGTAGAGTTCGTCCACGTCCAGCGTTTCGCCGCCCTCGTCTGCCCTGTAGACGGCATTGGCGACGGCCGAACGGAGCACCTTTCCGATCGAGCGCGCCGCCTTCTTCTTGGAGAATTGCAGGATCGCGTAGGCCTCGTTGACGTCTCGCCCGCGAATCTGGTCGATGACCAGACGCATCTTCCGGGCGGACATGCCGAGGTTCCTCGCCCTCGCTGTCGCCTGCATCAGACTCTGCCTCTCCGGTCCCGCGCGGAACCGGCGTGCCCGCGGAATGTTCGCGTCGTCGCGAACTCTCCGAGCTTGTGCCCCACCATGTTCTCCGTCACGTAGACCGGGATGAACTTGTTGCCGTTGTGCACCGCAAGCGTGTGTCCGACGAAATCCGGGCTGATGGTCGAAGCCCGGGCCCACGTCTTGATGACCGACTTGTCTCCGGAATCGTTCATCCGCTGCACCTTCATCAGCAGCTTCTCATCGATGTACGGTCCCTTCCTCACGCTTCTCGGCATCGGATCTCTCGCTCCTACTTCGTGGCCCTGCCGCGCTTGCGGCCGCGCACGATCTGCTTGTCGCTCGGCTTGTGCTTCTTCCTCGTCTTGCGACCCTCCGGCTTGCCCCAAGGCGAGACGGGTGGACGGCCGCCGGAACTGCGCCCCTCCCCACCCCCGAGGGGATGGTCCACGGGATTCATCGCCACGCCGCGCACCTTGGGCCGCCGGCCCTTCCACCTCGAGCGGCCCGCCTTCCCGGCTCGAATGAGTTCGTGGTCGACATTGCCGACCTGCCCGACCGTGGCCCGGCACGATTCCGGCACCATGCGCATCTCGGTGCTGGGGAGCCGCAACGTGACCGTCCCCCGCTCCTTCGCGACGACCTGGACCGACGCGCCGGCCGAGCGGGCGAGCTGCGCGCCCTTGCCGGGCACGAGCTCCACGCCGTGTACGACCGTCCCGAGCGGGACCTCCCGCAGTGGAAGGCAGTTACCCACGTTCGGATCGATCCCCGACCCGGAGAGGATGGTGTCACCCACACCGAGACCACGCGGGTGGAGGATGTAGCGCTTCTCCCCATCCGCGTAGTGGATGAGCGCGATGCGGGCCGAGCGATTCGGATCGTATTCGATCTCCGCGATGACGCCCGGCACGCCGTCCTTCCTGCGCTTGAAGTCGATGCGCCGGTAACGCCGCTTGTGGCCGCCCCCGCGCCTCCGGCTCGTGATATGTCCGTGATGGTTGCGGCCGGACTTCTTCGGCAGATCCTCCGTCAGCGACTTCTCCGGCTCGCTGCGGGTGATCTCCTCGAACGTCGATACGCTGCGGTATCGAGAGGCTGCCGTGACCGGCTTGAATTTGCGAATCGGCATCGATCAGGCTCCCTCCAGCACGTCGACGGGACCATCCGCAACTTCGATGATCGCCTTCTTCCAATGCGGCCGACGGCCCATCGTGCGCCCCATGCGCTTCTTCTTTCCCCGCACGTTCATCGTGCGCACGGAGGTGACCCGCCTTCCCTCGAAGATCGCCTCGAAGGCGCGGCGGATCTCGATCTTGTTCGCGTCCGGCGCCACCTCGAAGGTGTATTTGGGACGCGGTTCCACCTCGCCGAGGTCGATCCGTGCCTGCAGGCGCCGGCCTACCCCGTCCGTCCCCTCGGACTGGAGGCTCGTGGATGTCTTCTCCGTGAAGAGCGGACGCAGGATGATCTCGTTCGGCGGGCGCGTCATGCGTCACCTTCCCCGGCGGAGTCCCCCACCGCATCGAAGACCGACGACTCGACGAGTACCAGGTCGGACCAGAGGATGTCGTACGCCGACGCCTCTCCCCATGGGAGCACGCGCACGCCGGGCAGGTTTCTGGCCGACAGGTGGACGTCGGGTTTGTGGCCCGCCGTCAGGAAAAGAATGTTCTCCGAACCGCGGCCGATGCTGGCCAGCAAAGCGGCGACGCGCCGGGTCTTCGGCGGATCGAAATCGAGAGGCTCGATGAGCGCGAGATCGCCGTTCATGGCTCTCGTGTTGAGCGCGGAACGGATCGCCAGCCGGCGGATCCGCCGCGGCACGCGGACGCGATAGGAGCGCGGCTGCGGGCCGAAGACGACCGAGCCGCCGCGCCACAGCGCCGACCGGATCGAGCCGGCGCGCGCACGTCCCGTCCCCTTCTGCCGCCAGGGCTTCCGCGACCCTCCGCGAACGGTGGAGCGGGTCTTCGTCGACGCAGTCCCCTGTCGACGGTTGGCCAGCACGGCGGTGACGACCTGATGGAGCACGTCCTCATTGACCACACCGTCGAAGGGCGTCTCGGGCAGGGCCCGTTCGGCCCCCGCCGTGCCGTCGGAACCGTACGTCGCGACTTTCATCGGCCCGGCCTCACCATGACGAGGTTGTTTCGTCCGCCCGGGACGGAGCCCTGAACGATCAGGAGGTTCTTTTCGGCGTCGACCCGAATGATCTTCCGGCTCATCGCCATGCGCTGCGTCCCCCCCATGCGGCCCGCCATCTTCCGCCCCTTGATGACACGGGACGGGTCCGTACCGGCCCCGATCGAGCCGGGAGACCTGAGAATGGACGTTCCGCCGTGGGAGCCGCGACCACCGCCGAAGCCGTGCCGCTTCACCACGCCCTGAAACCCGCGACCCTTGGTCGTTCCCGTCACGTTCACCCGCGATCCGACATCGAACATGCCGACCGTGAGTTCCTGGCCCAGCTCGAGCTTCTCGCCTTCGAAGTCGAACTCCGCGAGGACGCGCGGTACGTAGTCGAGTCCGGCGCGCGCGGCGTGGCCTGCGGCCGGCTTCCGCTCGCGCCCCTCCTTCACGCGACCGAAGCCCAGCTGCACGGCATCGTATCCGTCGCGCTCGGCGGTCTTGATCTGGACTACCGGACAGGGTCCGACTTCCAGCACGGTGACACCGACGGCCTTCCCGTCGTCGTCGAAGATCTGCGTCATGCCGATTTTGCGGCCGATCAACCCGGGCATCTCGCTACTCGACTTTGATTTCCACATCGACGCCGGCCGCGAGATCCAGCTTCGTCAGCGCGTCGATCGTCTGTGGACGGGAGTCATGGATATCGATGAGCCGCTTGTGCGTCTTCAGTTCGAACTGTTCCCGCGACTTCTTGTCCACGTGCGGGCTCCGCAGGACCGTGAACAACTGGCGGCGCGTCGGAAGCGGGATCGGCCCGCTGACGGACGCACCGGTCTTCTGCGCGGTCCGAACGATGTCCGCCGCCGTCTGGTCGATCACGGCTGGATCGAAGGCCTTCAGCCGAATCCGAATCTTCTGCGCCATATCTGTGCGCCGTCTCGTTTTCCGGGGCTGTCCGCTAGTCGTGGATGGCGGTGACGACCCCGGCGCCCACCGTCCGGCCTCCCTCGCGGATCGCGAACCGGAGGTTCTCCTCCATCGCGATCGGCGCGATCAGCTCCACCGCCATGTTCACATTGTCCCCCGGCATCACCATCTCCACCCCTTCGGGCAGCTCCGCCGAGCCCGTCACGTCCGTCGTCCGGAAGTAGAACTGGGGACGGTATCCGTTGAAGAACGGCGTATGCCGTCCCCCCTCGTTCTTCGTCAGCACGTACACCTCCGCCGAAAACTTCCGGTGAGGAGTGATCGACTGAGGGTGCGCGACCACCATCCCGCGCTCCACCTCCGTCTTCGCCACCCCGCGCAGCAGAAGCCCCGCGTTGTCTCCCGCCTGGCCCTCGTCCAGGATCTTCCGGAACATCTCCACTCCCGTCACCACCGTCTTCTTCTCCGAGCCCAGGCCCACCAACTCCACGCCCTCGCCCGTCTTGACCACCCCCCGCTCGATCCGGCCCGTCACCACCGTCCCGCGGCCCGTGATCGTGAACACGTCCTCCACAGGCATCAAAAACGGCTTGTCCGTCGCTCGCTCCGGAACCGGGATGTAGCTGTCCAACGCCTCCATCAACTCCCCGATGCACGCCGTCTCCCCCGCCTCCGGGTCCCCGCTCTCCAACGCATGAAGCGCAGAGCCCCGTACCACAGGCACGTCATCGCCCGGAAACTCGTACTCGCTCAGCAGTTCCCGAACCTCCAGCTCCACCAGGTCCAGCAACTCCTCGTCATCGACCTGGTCCACCTTGTTCAAAAACACCACGATGTACGGCACGTTCACCTGCCGGGCCAGCAAAATGTGCTCCCGCGTCTGCGGCATCGGACCGTCCGCCGCCGACACCACCACGATCGCGCCGTCCATCTGAGCCGCGCCCGTGATCATGTTCTTCACGTAGTCCGCGTGGCCCGGACAGTCCACGTGCGCGTAGTGACGCCCCTCCGACTCGTACTCCACGTGAGCCGTCGCGATCGTGATCCCGCGCTCGCGCTCCTCGGGAGCCTTGTCGATCTGGTCGAAAGCCACGTACTCCCCGTATCCCTTCTGAGCCTGCACCTGCGTGATCGCCGCCGTCAGCGTCGTCTTCCCGTGGTCCACGTGACCGATCGTTCCCACGTTCACGTGCGGCTTCGTTCGCTCGAACTTTTCCTTCGCCATCGCCCCTCGTTCTCCTGTGTCTCGTCTGCGACCTGCTCGCGGACCGGCTCCTCGCCGGCTACGAGCCGTTGGCGGAGACGATCTCCGCCGTCTTGGAGCCCGGAACTTCCTCGTAGTGTGAAAACTGCATGGTGTAGACCGCGCGTCCCTGGCTGATCGAGCGCAGGGAAGTCGCGTAGCCGAACATCTCCGAGAGCGGCACGGACGCCCCGACGACCTGGGCCGACGAACGCTGCGTCATGCCGCCGATCTTGCCGCGCCGACTCGAGAGGTCGCCCATCACGTCCCCGAGATAGTCGTCGGGTGTAACGACTTCCACGTTCATGACAGGCTCGAGCAGTACCGGCTGCGCCTTGCGCGCACCTTCCTTGAGCGCGATCGAGCCCGCGATCTTGAAGGCCATCTCGCTGGAATCGACCTCATGGTACGAGCCGTCGATCAGCGTGGCCTTGATGTCGATGATCGGGTAGCCGGCGACGATCCCGGAATCCAGCGCCTCGCGAATCCCCTGTTCCACGGAGAGCACATACTCGCGGGGCACATTTCCGCCTCGGATTTCGGAGTCGAAGATGAAGCCGCCGCCGGGATCCGTGGGCTCAAGGTTGATGATCACGTGCCCGAACTGCCCGCGGCCGCCGGACTGCCGCACGAAGCGACCTTCCACTTTGCGGACGGCCTTGCGGATCGTCTCGCGATAGGCCACCTGCGGACGGCCGACGTTCGCGTTGACCCTGAACTCGCGCTGGAGCCGGTCGACGATGATCTCGAGATGGAGTTCGCCCATCCCGCTGATGATCGTCTGCCCCGTCTCCTCGTCGGTGTAGACGCGGAACGTCGGGTCTTCCTCGGCAAGCTTCGCGAGAGCCCCCGACAACTTTTCCTGATCCGCTTTCGTCCGAGGCTCGATCGCCACCCGGATCACGGGCTCGGGAAAGCTCATCGACTCGAGCACGATCGGGTCGGTCGCCGACGAGAGCGTATCTCCCGTCCGCGTATGCTTGAGTCCGATGGCGGCCGCGATGTCGCCCGCGAAC
This sequence comes from Gemmatimonadota bacterium, assembly GCA_965207805.1. Lineage (GTDB taxonomy): Bacteria > Gemmatimonadota > Gemmatimonadetes > Palauibacterales > Palauibacteraceae > Palauibacter. Next base: position 1,496,593 of record OZ242312.1, on the reverse strand, counting down.
ACTTCGTCACGCTCCTCGCGCTTGTTCGCGTGCATCTGGAGCAACCGCCCGAAGCGTTCCTTTCGCCCCCTGGATGAATTCAGCGCCTTCGAGCCGGCTTTCGCGGTGCCTGAATACACTCTGAAGTACGTCAGACGTCCGACGTACGGATCGGTCGCGATCTTGAACGCGAGGGCCGCAAACGGCGCGTCTTCGTCGGCCGTGCGCTCGACCTCCGTCTCATCCTGCTGCGGGAGGTGGCCGGTGACGGGAGGGACATCGAGGGGGGAGGGGAGGAAGTCGATCACGGCGTCGAGCAGGCGCTGCACGCCTTTGTTCTTGAAGGCGGAGCCACACAGGATCGGCGTGATCCCGTTGGCCAGCGTCGCCTTTCGCACGGCACCGCGGATTTCCTCCTCGGTGAGCTCCTCACCTTCGAGGTACTTCTCGAGCATGGGTTCGTCGTACTCGACCGCCGCCTCGATGAGGGCGCTCCGCAACTCCGCCACCTCGTCCACCAGGGCGTCCGGCACGGGGCCTTCGGTCCAGCGCGCGCCCAGGGATTCATCGTCGTAGACGACCTTGACCTCGCGAATGAGGTCGACCATGCCCGTATAGAGTTCACCCTCGCCGAGAGGGATCTGAAGCGGATGCGCGTTCGCACCCAGACGGTCGCGCATCATCCGGACGACGTTCATGAAGTCGGCGCCCACGCGGTCCATCTTGTTGACGAACGCGATGCGCGGGACACCGTACTTGTCGGCCTGCCGCCATACCGTCTCGGACTGCGGCTCCACGCCGCCGACGGCGCAGAAGAGGGCCACGGCGCCGTCGAGCACGCGAAGGCTGCGCTCGACTTCCACCGTGAAGTCGACGTGCCCCGGCGTGTCGATGATGTTGATGCGGTAGGGTTCGCCGTCGTGCGTCCAGTTACAGGTGGTGGCGGCCGATGTGATCGTGATGCCGCGTTCCTGCTCCTGCTCCATCCAGTCCATCGTCGCGTCGCCATGATGCACTTCGCCCAGGCGATGCGTCCGGCCGGTGTAGAACAGCACCCGTTCGGTCGTCGTCGTCTTTCCGGCATCGATGTGCGCCATGATGCCGATATTCCGAAGCCGCTCGAGCGGCGTTCTTCTCTCCATGAGTCGATCTATTGGTCTCTATCTGTCGAACCTCGGGTGCCGGACGGACTCATTACCAGCGGTAGTGCGCAAACGCCTTGTTCGCGTCCGCCATCCGGTGCACGTCCTCCTTCTTCCTCACCGCGCCCCCGTCGCCGCGGGCGGCGTCGAGCAGTTCACCGGCGAGCCGCTGCGCCATTGTCTTGCCGGAGCGGGCACGCGAGTACTGCACGAGCCATCGGCGCGCGAGTGAATCGCGCCGCCGGTACGACACTTCCATCGGTACCTGGTACGTCGCGCCACCTACCCGCCGACTGCGGACCTCGAGGATGGGCTTCGCGTTCTGCAGCGCCTGCCGGAACACGTTCATCGCCGGCTGTCCCGTCTTCATTTCGATGTTCTGCATCGCATCGTAGAAGATCTTCTCGGCGAGGGACTTCTTCCCGTCCAGCATCAGCATGTTGATGAACTTCGTGACCTCCGTGCTCCCGTATCGGGAGTCCGGAATCACCTCACGCTGTTCGGCACGGTTTCGTCGTGGCATCTCGTTTCGCCATATCCGGCTCCGGGTTCATCCGGAGACTTCGCAATAAAGCCCGGCCACGGACTCCGAGGCCGGGCCCAACGGTGTTCGGCCCGCTCGAATTTCCGAAAGATCCCGAGCTATTTTCTCTTCTTCGAACCGTACTTCGACCGGCCCTGGTTCCTGTCGTCCACGCCCGACGCGTCGAGGGTCCCGCGGATGATGTGATAACGCACCCCCGGCAGGTCCTTCACTCGTCCGCCCCGGATCAGCACGATGCTGTGTTCCTGAAGGTTGTGGCCTTCGCCTCCGATATATGCGGTGACTTCGTATCCGTTCGTGAGTCGCACGCGGGCGACCTTCCGCAGCGCCGAATTCGGCTTCTTCGGCGTCGTGGTGTACACTCGCGTGCACACGCCGCGCTTCTGGGGGTTCCCCTCCAGCGCCGGCGCCTTGCTCTTCTTCTGGACCTTCCTGCGGCCCTTGCGGACCAGCTGATTGATGGTCGGCATTCCCGCTCCATCGCTCCCTTCGGCCGCACCGGTGCGCCGATCACCGAACTCGGGGGCCGGCCGTTGGGGGTAAAAAAATCGGGGACGGATCCGAACCGCCCCCGCGGCGACTGCCGACCGGTCGGTCGACAGACAAGAAAGAGTAGTCTTGAGGCCTCTCGGTGTCAAGCAACTTCCGTCGCGGAGAGGGGGTGCGAAGATCCCGTAAACGCACCCCCCGCTTCGGGGTCGGACGGACGTCAGGTCGTCATGACCGCGCCCTCCTCCGCCACGGCGGCCTCGTCTTCCTCAGCCTGGTCCCGGAGGTCCGAGAAGAGGCTCCGGGGCATCTCCTCGGGCACGACCCTGCGTCGCATGGAGTCGATCTGCGCCTTCAGCGCGTCATCCACGAGGAATTCGATGTCGGAGAATCGGTGCGTCCCCGTACCTGCCGGAACCAGGTGCCCGATGATGATGTTCTCCTTGAGCCCTCTGAGGCGGTCCTTCGCTCCACGCACGGCGGCATCGGTAAGCACACGCGTGGTCTCCTGGAAGGAGGCCGCGCTGATGAAGGACTCCGTGGTGAGGCTCGACTTCGTGATCCCAAGCAGGATCGGCTCAGCCCGCGGGGGCTTGCCTCCACCCTCGAGAACCTCGCGCGTCGCGTCGCGGAACTCCATCCGATCCACATGCTCTCCTTCGAGGAATTCCGTGCCGCCCGGATCCGTGATACGGACCTTCTGCAGCATCTGACGCACGATCACCGCGATGTGCTTGTCGTTGATCCGTACGCCTTGCAGGCGGTAGACCTCCTGGATTTCGTTGAGCAGGTACTCCTGCACCGCTCGGGGTCCCCGGACACGCAGGATGTCGTGCGGATTCACCGGACCCTCGGAGAGCCGGTCTCCGGCACGCACGAGATCTCCCTCGTGCACGCGAAGGTGCTTGCCGACGGGGATCTGGTAGACCATCTCCTCGCCGTCGTCCATGGTCACGATGATCTCGCGCTTCCCGCGCTTGATCCCGCCGAACGAGACGCGCCCATCGACTTCCGTAATCGTCGCGGGATCCTTCGGCCTCCGCGCCTCGAACAGCTCGGCGACGCGTGGCAATCCACCCGTGATGTCGCGAGTCTTGTAGGCCTCGCGGCTGATCTTGGCGAGCGTCTCCCCCGCGTTGACGGCCTGTCCATCCTGCACGAGCAGCTGCGTGCCGACCGGTACGATGAACTCGCGCAGCTTGGCGCCCTTGCCGGTCACGATGTTGATGACGGGGTGGAGCTTCTTCTCCCGGTCGTCGATGATGACCTGCTGACGCCGCCCTGTCGCTTCGTCGAGTTCCTCGCGAACCGTCTCTTCGGGCACGATGTCCGTGAACCGGATCTTCCCCTTCTTGTCTGCCACGATGGGTTCGGAGTAGGGGTCCCAGCCGAAGAGCAGATCCCCGTGCCCCACGTCGGTGTCGTCCTCCACGAAGAGCGTCGCGCCGTAGGGGATGGCGAGCCGCGACAGGATGCGGTCGTCCGGCGTCTTCATGAGGAGTTCGCCCTCACGGCTTGTGACGATCGTATCGCCCGACGGACTCGTGACGGTCGTCACGCGCTCGAATGCGATCCGGCCTTCGAGCTTGGAGCGCCGCTGGGTCTGCGCCGCGATCCGTGCCGCCGTCCCTCCGATGTGGAAGGTTCTGAGCGTGAGCTGCGTCCCCGGCTCGCCGATCGACTGCGCAGCGAGGATTCCCGCCGCCTCACCGAGATCGACGAGTTCCATCGTGGCGAGGTTGCGCCCGTAGCACTGCTGACAGATGCCCCGCCGGGACTCGCACGTGAGGACCGAGCGGATGCGAACCTGCTGGACACCGCTCTCATCGATGGCCCGTGCCCGAGCCTCCGTGATCATGTCCCCGGACTCGACGATGACTTCGTCGTCGATGGGGTCGATCACGGCTTCCGCAGCGATGTTGCCGGCGACGCGATCCGACAGCGGCTCGATGATGTCCTCGCCCTCCTTGAGCGCCGTGACGTCAAGCCCGAGGATCGTGTTGCAGTCCTCCTCGATGATCGTGACATCCTGCGCCACATCGACGAGCCGGCGCGTGAGGTAGCCGGCGTCCGCCGTCTTGAGGGCGGTGTCGGCGAGCCCCTTCCGCGCGCCGTGCGTCGAGATGAAGTACTCGAGCACGCTGAGGCCCTCCCTGAAGTTGGAGCGGATCGGGCTCTCGATGATCTCGCCGATGCCGCCGGTCAACTTCTTCTGGGGCTTGGCCATCAGACCCCGCATCCCCGCGAGCTGCCGGATCTGGTCGCGGGAACCCCGGGCCCCCGAATCGAACATCATGAAGATCGGATTGAAGCCGTGTCTCGATTGCTGGAGTCCGCGGACCATCGCGTCGGCGACGTCGTTGTTCGCGTGGGTCCAGGCATCGATCACCTTGTTGTACCGTTCCCCGAAGGAGATCACGCCCCGGTGATACGCCTTCGTGAACCGGTTCACGTCCTCCTGGGCTTCTCCGAGGATCTCCTGCTTTTCGGCCGGGATTTCCATGTCGTCGAGTCCGATGGAAACGCCGGCCTTCGTCGCGTTGCGGAAACCGAAGTCCTTGAGTTGATCGAGGAACGCCGTCGTGTCCTCGAGTCCCGCGAGCCGGAACGACCGGAAGACCAGGTCTCCCAACGCACCCTTGCCCAGCGTCTCGTTCACGTACGGCACCCGGGAGGGCAGAATCGCGTTGAAGAGGGCGCGTCCGACGCTGGTCACGACCCACCTCCGCTCGACCTGGCCGTCGTCGGCCTCTTCGTCGATGAGCAGCCGAATCGGCAGGTGGTAGTCCGGCGTCCCCGCCGGCGAGCGCAGATATCCCGCTTCGAGCGCCATTTCAACCTGGGCCGCGTTCGCGAAGTGAGGGAGATCCGATCCTCCCGCCTCGTATTCGTCGAAGTCCGGCCGGACCTTCGTCATGTAGTAGCAGCCGAGGACCATGTCCTGCGACGGCGACGCGATCGGCCGGCCGTTTGCGGGCTTCAGGATGTTGTTGCTCGACAGCATGAGGATCCGCGCCTCGAGCTGCGATTCGAACGACAGCGGCACGTGAACCGCCATCTGGTCGCCGTCGAAGTCCGCGTTGAACGCGGCGCACACGAGCGGGTGAATGCGGATGGCCTTCCCCTCCACGAGCACCGGCTCGAAGGCCTGGATCCCCAGCCGGTGAAGCGTCGGGGCCCGGTTCAGGAGTACCGGGTGATCCTTGATGATGTCCTCGAGGACCTCGTAGACCGTCGGGTCGTCGAGTTCGACGAGCTTCTTGGCCCGCTTCACCGTCTCGGCGTGCAGCCGCCGCTCGAGTTCATGGATGATGAACGGCTTGAACAGCTCGACGGCCATCTTCTTCGGCAGCCCGCACTGGTGCAGCCGGAGTTCCGGACCCACGACGATGACCGACCGGCCGGAATAGTCGACGCGCTTTCCGAGCAGATTCTGCCGGAACCGGCCCTGCTTGCCCTTGAGCATGTCCGACAGGGACTTGAGCGGCCGCTTGCCCCTTCCGCGAATCGCCTTGCCGCGGCGCCCGTTGTCGAACAGCGCATCCACCGCCTCCTGGAGCATGCGCTTCTCGTTGCGCAGGATCACCTCCGGCGCGCGCATTTCCAGCAGCTTCTTGAGCCGGTTGTTCCGATTGATCACGCGACGGTAGAGGTCGTTGAGGTCCGACGTCGCGAACCGTCCGCCATCGAGCGGAACGAGGGGACGCAGATCCGGCGGGATCACCGGAATCACATCCATGATCATGTGCTCAGGGCTATTGCGCTTGGAGACTTCGTCGTCGCTGTTGCGGATCGCGTCGATGACCTTGAGTCGCTTGAGCTTCTTCTTCTTCCGGTGCTTCGAGGTCTCGTGCACGACCTCGTAGCGCAGCTGCTCGGCGAGTTCGTCGACGTCGAGCTGTCCCAGCAGCGTCCGGATCCCTTCCGCCCCGATTTCGGCACGGAATTCGGTATCTCCCTCCTCGCGCGCCTTGTCCGTCAGCTCCCAGTACTCATCCTCTTCCAGGACCTGCTTGAACTCGACCTCCTGTCGGCCGGGCTCGGTGACGACGTGCGCGGCGTAGTAGATGACCTTTTCGAGATCCCGCAGCTTCATCCCGAGCAGGTAGCCCATCTGGGAAGGAAGCGTCTTGAAGAACCAGATATGGGCCACGGGCACGGCGAGTTCGATGTGACCCATCCGCTCGCGGCGAACCTTGGAGAGCGTGACCTCGACCCCGCACTTGTCACATATGTGGCCGCGGTATCGGATCCGCTTGAATTTACCGCAGTGGCACTCCCAGTCCTTGACCGGTCCGAAGATGCGCTCGCAGAACAGGCCGTCGCGCTCCGGCTTGAACGACCGATAGTTGATCGTCTCCGGCTTCGTGACCTCTCCGTGGCTCCAGGAACGGATTTCCTCCGGCGAGGCGAGCTTGATCTGAATCCAGTCGAACTCGGACGAACCGGCACTGCGGTTTCGCGGAAAATCGATCATCTGTCACCCTCTTGTTCGCTAGAACAGCGGCTCCGACTCGTCGCCGCCGAGCGTCACGCTCAGCCCCAGCGCCTGTAGTTCCTTGACGAGCACGTTGAAGCTCTCGGGCACCCCCGGCTTGGGCAGGTTGTCGCCCTTCACGATCGCCTCGTACACCCGGCTCCGTCCCGTCACGTCATCCGACTTGACGGTCAGCATCTCCTGCAGCGTGTGGGCCGCGCCGTAGGCTTCCAGCGCCCACACCTCCATCTCGCCGAAGCGCTGCCCTCCGAACTGCGCCTTGCCGGCCAGCGGCTGCTGCGTGACAAGGCTGTAGGGACCGATGGAGCGGGCGTGGATCTTGTCGTCGACGAGGTGTGAGAGCTTCATCATGTAGATCTCGCCGACCGCGATGTCCGCCACGAACTCATCGCCCGTGCGACCGTCGCGCAGCCTCATCTTGCCGTTCGAACGCAGCCCCGCGCGCTCCATGAGCTCGACGACGGCCGCGTCCACGCCCGAGGTGATCTTGCGCCGCCCCGAGAGCGCGGCGGTCTTCGGCCAGCCCTCGGACTCCAGCTTCGCGGCCGTAGTCGCGCCTGAAACATCGCGCACGACCCGGAGGACGAAGGAGGCCAGGCTCCGCAGGTACGAGGCGAGCTCGCCTCCTCCCTCGAGATAGGCGTCGAGCGTGCGTCCGAGACTGGCCGGGTCATCCGAAACCGGATCGTCTCCTGCCCGGGCCTGAATCTCGTTGACGAGCGTTTGAATCCCCTCGTAGGACAGTTCGGGCGGTTCCACGTCCGATCCGAGCGTGCGAGCCGCCCAGTAGGCCCCCCCGATCTTCAGGAGGGCGCCGATCTCATGCTCGGTCGCTCCCTGGAAGACGGGCGTATTCGCCTCGAAGCCGAGAGCCCGGGCCGCCCAGCCCAGCGTGGTCTCGAGAATCTGTCCCACGTTCATCCGGCTCGGTACGCCGAGCGGGTTGAGTACGATCTCGATGGACTGACCGTCGGGGAGGACCGGCATGTCCTCTTCGGGAACCACGCGGGCGATGATGCCCTTATTCCCGTGCCGGCCGGCCATCTTGTCTCCCACCGAGATCTTTCGCTTCTCCGCGAGGTAGACCTTCACGAGCTGGACGACACCCGGGGACAACTCGTCGGGCTGGAAGATCTTGTCGATTCCCTCTTCCGTGCGCTCGCGTATCCGTTCCACTCGCGTGCGAGCCTCGGCCTCGACGCGGCGGATCAGATCGTTCGACTTCTCCGTCTTCACCTTCAGCGTCGAGAGGTCGATCTCTCCCAGGTCGATGCTCCGAAGCTTCGTCTTCGTCAGCTTGGTGCCCTCGGCGAACAGCGGTTCGAGGGAGCCCCGGCCGAGGCACAGCACCACCGTCTCCCCCTGAAGCAGTTCCAGGATCTCCTCGTCCCGGGCCTCCATCACCCGTGCGATTTCTTCGCGCTCGCCTTCGCGCAGTTCAGCGATTCGCTCGCCGTGCTCCCGTTCCAGCAGAGGATCGTCGATTCGCCTCGAGAAGATCTTGACGTCGATCACGGTCCCTTCAACGCCTGGGGGAACGCGCAGCGAACTGTCCTTCACATCCTTCGCCTTCTCTCCGAAGATCGCCGTCAGCAGCTTTTCTTCCGGGGAAAGCTCTGTCTCCCCCTTCGGCGTGATCTTGCCGACGAGGATGTCTCCCGAGCGAACCGCGGCGCCGATGCGGACGATCCCCCGGTCGTCGAGGTCGACGAGCGCTTCCTCGGCCACGTTGGGGATCTCGCGCGTGATCTCCTCCATCCCGCGTTTCGTGTCCCGGACGTGGAGTTCGAGCTCCTGGATGTGGACCGACGTGTAGACGTCTCCCTTGACCAGCTTCTCGCTGATCACGATGGCGTCCTCGAAATTGTGTCCGAACCACGGCATGAAAGCGACGAGCGCGTTGCGGCCGAGCGCGAGCGAACCGCCGTCGGTGCCGGCGCCGTCCGCGATCACATCGCCCGCTTCCACGCGGTCCCCGACCCGGACGATCGGCCGCTGGTTGATCGCCGTGTCCTGATTCGTGCGCCAGAACTTCCTGAGCCGATAGGAGTCGTACTGCGTGAGGCGGGCGAGGGGGATCTCGCCGGCCGCCCGGCGGGGCTTGCCGGTGTCGACCTCGACTTCGTCCGCCGTGACCCGAGTCACCGTCCCGGCGCGGCGCGCAAGCACCACCGCGCCGGAGTCCCGGGCCACCTTGCCCTCCAGACCCGTACCCACGAGCGGACGCTCCGGGAAGAGAAGCGGCACGGCCTGCCGCTGCATGTTCGATCCCATCAGCGCCCGGTTCGCGTCATCGTGCTCGAGGAACGGAATGAGCGCCGGCGACACCGCCACCAACTGATCGGGCGCCACATCCATGAAGTCGATCTCGTCCGGCGGCAGCAGCGGATAGTCGTCACGCCGCCGACAGAGGACGAGCGAGCGGGCGAACGTCCCGTCGGGGTTGAGTTCGGCGTTCGCCTGCGCGACCGAGTACTCCTCCTCCTCGCTCGCCGAGAGCCAGACGATTTCGTCCTGGGAGACCTGCTCGTTGACCACCCTGCGGTAGGGGGTTTCGAGGAAGCCCAGCTCGTTCAGACGGGAGTAGGTGGTCACCGAGGTGATGAGGCCGATGTTCGGGCCCTCCGGGGTCTCGATCGGACACATCCGCCCGTAGTGCGAGTAGTGCACGTCCCGCACTTCGAAGCCCGCGCGCTCCCGCGTCAGCCCACCCGGACCCAGCGCGCTCAGGCGTCGCTTGTGCGTGAGTTCCGAGAGCGGGTTCGTCTGGTCCATGAACTGGCTCAGCTGCGAACTCCCGAAGAAGGCCTGGATGACGGCGCTTACCGTGCGCGCGTTCACGAGGTCGTCGATGGAGATCTTCTCGGGGTCGCTGTTGATCGACATCCGCTCCCGCACCAGGCGGGCCATGCGCGACAGTCCGACGGAAAACTGGTTTGCGATGAGTTCGCCGATGGACCGCACGCGGCGGTTCCCCAGGTGATCGATGTCGTCCGTGTATCCGCGGCCCTCGTGCAGTTCGACCAGGTAGCGGACGATCGCCACGAAGTCGGACGGGTCCAGCACCACGAGATCGCCCGCGGGGATATCGAGGCCGAGCAGCCGGTACACGTCCTTGAGCCGGTGGTTGATCTTGTGTCGCCCCACCCGACCCAGGTCGTATCGCTTCGGGTTGAAGAAGAGCCGATCGAGCGCGCCCCGGGCCGTCGCCAGGTTCGGCGCCTCGCCGGGCCGGACGAGAGAATAGATGGAGTGCAGCGCGGCCGCCTCGCTCGCCGTCGGATCCTTCGCGAGCGTATTGCGCAACAGCGGGGACTCCCCGCGCGGACCACCCGTGAACACGAGAGCCTCGCGGGCCTTCTCCGCCTTGAGCTTCGCGAACAGGCTCGAATCGAAGCGCGCGCCCTTCTCGGCCAGGACTTCTCCGGTGTCCTCGGCCACGACGTCGGCGGCGAGTTGCGGACTCGAACTCCAGTCGCGGCGCATCGCCAGATCCTCGTAGGTCCCGCGCAGCGGTACGAACGTCGCGCTCGAGTACACCTCGACCTCCGACACGCCCGCGCGCACGAGGCGTTCGAGGGCTTCCTCGCCCAACATCTCCCCGCGGCGCACGATGAAGGCGTCTTCCTCTCCGAACACCTCGACACTCGTGATCTCCTGGTCGAGGATGCGCTGAATCAACTCCGCGTCGAGCCGATCGCCGAGGGCCGCAACCGGCTCCCCGCCATCCGCGCCGGGAAGATCGTCCGCCAGCCAGTGCGGCGCGTCCGGAGCGGGCTCGTAGCCGCGCAGTTCCAGCGCCTCGGGATCCTCCCCGAAGTCGGGGTTCGCGATGCTCCGAGCCACCAGCGTGCCCGTGACCTCGCGATGCGTCGACGACTCCTCGTCATTCTCCGGGTCGATCCGCACGAGCCGGCGTCGGCAGAAACACTCGAGGATGTCCACGTCCCGCCCATAGCCGAACGCCCTCAGCAGTGCGGTGGCGGGGAATTTCTTCTTCTTGTCGATGTGGACGTGGATCACGTCGTGGATGTCGAGGGTGAATTCAACCCAGGATCCGCGGAACGGGATGATCCGGGACGAAAAAAGCCGCGTGCCGTTGGGGTGCAGCGTCTCTTCGAACACGACGCCGGGGGAACGATGAAGCTGGCTCACGATGACCCGCTCCGCTCCGTTCACGACGAACGTTCCCTGCTCCGTCAGGAGCGGCAGATCCCCGAGATAGACTTCCTTCTCCAGGATGTCGCCCGGACGCTTTTCGTCGTCCTTCCCGACCGTCTCGAAGATGACCAGCCGGAGCCGCGCCTTCAGCGGCGCGGAGTACGTCATGTCGCGCTCGATGCACTCCTCGACCTCGTACTTCGGCTCTCCGAGAGAGTAGCTGACGAACTCCAGCGAGAAGTTCTCGTTGACGTCCGTAATCGGGAAGATCTCCCGAAAAACACGCTCGAGACCGAGGTCCCGACGTTCCTCGTCCATCGCCTTCGACTGCAGCAGACGCTCGAACGCCTCTCGCTGCACATCCAGGAAATGCGGCATGTGCATCGGGCGGGCGAGCTTGTCGAACGAGACCGCAGGTCTGCCGTTGGCCGTCAAATCGTACCTCCCGCGGGGAACCCCGCGAGTACATGGAAGATGCGCAAATGCCGGGGACCGCCCGTGGGCGGTCGCGCCGGTTCGTGCACGGTGTGAGGTCGGACCCCTGCGTCATCGGCCCGGCTGCGGCATCTCCGCAGTCCGGGACCGATCGGATGATCGACGCCGGGGCCTGCCACGCTCTTCAGCGTGGCTACTTGAGATCCGCCGTGGCGCCCTGCTCTTCGAGCTTGGCCTTGATCTCCTCCGCCTCCTCCTTGGACACGCCTTCCTTGACGGGTCCGGGGGCGTTGTCGACGACGGCTTTCGCCTCCTTGAGACCCAGGCTCGTCACTTCGCGTACGACCTTGATCACCTGGATCTTCTTGCTGCCCACCGCCGTGAGGACGACATCGAACTCCGTCTGCTCCTCCTCGGCGGCGTCCCCTCCGCCACCGGGAGCGGCGGCGACGGCGACCGGCGCGGCGGCCGACACGCCGAAGGTTTCCTCCATCTTGTCTTTCAGCTCGGCGGCTTCGAGCACCGTCAGCGAGCCGATCTGCTGCAGAAGATCGTCGATTTTGGACATGTTCTTCCGTTCCCTGGATCCTGTATGCATTCCGCACGCCCGCACGTCACGGGCATGCGCCCCACCTCAGGCGGACTCGTTCTTCCTTCCGACCTGTTCGATCATGTCTGCGATGTCGCGGAAGAGCGCATTCAGAGCGCCGGCGATGCCGCCGACGCTCGCCGTGAGCCCGCCCGCGATGCTGCCGAGCAGAACCTCGCGCGCGGGAAGATCGGCGATGCGCCCCACTTCCTCCGGCGACGTTTCCACCCGATTGATGACGCCGACCTTCACCACCGGCCGGTCCTCGTTCGCTTTCGCGAATTCCTTCAGCACCCTGGCCGGCGCGACCGGGTCGGCGTCGCTGAGGATGAGCCCCGTCGGACCCTCGAGGTGGGCGCTCAGATCCGGGAGATCCAGATCCTCGAGCGCCCGCTTCATGAGGGAATTCTTCACGACCCGATAGCTGAGGCCCTCGTCTCGGAGTCGCGTTCGGAAATCCGTGATCGCCTTCACGTTCAGCCCGGTGAAGTCGGTCAGGTAGATCGTCCCGCTCTCTTCGATCTGCGCAGTGAGTTCCTGCGTGACGCGCTGCTTTTCTTCGAGTCTCATGGATCTATCGGTACAGGTCCTCGTCGACGGAAACACCGAGACCCATCGTGCTGGTCACGGTCACGCTCTTCACATACCGGCCCTTCGACGCGGCGGGCTTCAACCGCACGATCTCGTCCATGAGCGCATCGAGATTCTCGCTCAGCTGGTCGAGTTCGAAGCTCACTTTTCCGATCGGCGCATGCACGTTTCCGGTACGGTCCACCCGGAATTCGATCTTGCCCGCCTTCGATTCGCGAACGGCCCGGCTCACGTCCATGGTGACCGTGCCGGCCTTCGGCGTGGGCATGAGGCCGCGCGGGCCGAGTATCCGGCCCAGCCGGGCCACATCCTTCATGAGATCCGGCGTCGCGATCGCCACGTCGAAGTCGAGCCAACCCTCCTGAATCTGCTCGATGTAGTCGGTGCCCACGTAGTCCGCGCCGGCCTCGGTCGCCTCGGCCGCCCGGTCCGCCTTCACGAGGGCGAGGACGCGCACCTTGCGTCCCGTGCCTGCAGGCAGGATGACCGTACCGCGCACGATCTGGTCCGCCTTGCGGGGGTCCACGCCGAGGCGTACCGCGGCCTCGACCGTCTCGTCGAAGTTCGCGAACGCCGATTTCTTCACACGCTCGAGCGCCTCGCGCGGCGCAAGGGCGCCGTTCGACGGAGCGGCCTCCACGGCCGAGCGATATTTCTTGCCGTGTTTCGGCATGTTTCCCGATCTCTCCCGATCAGTCGGCCCGCTCGATCCCCATGGATCGTGCGGTGCCCGCGATCATCCGCATCGCAGCCTCTTCATCGGCCGCGTTGAGATCCTTCATCTTGATCCTGGCGATCCTGCGCAGCTGGTCGTCGGTGACCTTGCCGACCTTCTCGCGGTTCGGAACCGGAGAACCCGACTCGAGACCGAGTTCCTTCTTCAGCAACTCCACCGCCGGTGGCGTCTTGGTGATGAAGCTGAACGTCCGGTCCTTGTAGACCGTGATCTCGACCGGGATGATCGTGCCGGCTTCCTGCTGCGTCTGCGCGTTGAACGCCTTGCAGAAGTCCATGATGTTGAGGCCGTGCTGGCCCAGGGCAGGACCCACGGGCGGGGCCGGATTCGCCTGCCCCCCCGGAATCTGCAGCTTGATGAATCCGGTAACCTGTTTCTTCGGCGGCATCAGAACCCCTGCAGCTGCGTGTAGTCCAGTTCAACCGAGGTCGGGCGTCCGAACAGGCTCACCTGCACGCGCACCTTGCCCTTCTCCGCAAACACTTCCTCCACCGTTCCGCTGAAATCGCTGAACGGTCCTTCCATGACTTCCACGACCTGTCCCGGCCGGAAGGGGATCTCCGTTTCCGGACCCGCCTGCTCGAGTTCATCCGCGATGCCGAGGATCTTGTTCATCTCCTCGGTCTTGAGCGGCTGGGGATCTTTCCCGCTCCCCACGAACTTGATGACGCCGGGGACGTTGTTGACGACGTACATCGTGTTCTGGTCCAGCAGCATCTGAATCAGCACGTAGCCCGGGTAGAGCCGCTTCGTCGACTTGACGCGCTTCCCTCCCTTGATCTCGACGACCTCCTGCGTGGGGACGATGACCTCACGAATCGGAGGCTCATCCCCATACTCCTGGATCTTCTGCTCCAGCAGCGTCTTTACCTTCTTCTCGTGGCCCGAGTACGTCTGCAGCGCGTACCAGCGCAGCGCGTCCTCGGGAAGACCGGTCTGCGCGGCTCCCGCGCCCGGGGACTCAACCACCGAACGACCTGACGACGAAACGCACGGACGCCGCGAAGACCGAATCCATGGCCCCGATGACGATGGCCATGATGAAGACGAAGATCAGGATGCCGATCGTTGCACCGCGCAACTGATCCTTGTCGGGCCAGGTGACCCGACGCATCTCGACCTGTACCTGTTCCGCGAACTCCTGGGTTCTTCTGACGATGCCGGCCAATCGAATCCCTTATCGTGTTTCTTTGTGCGTTCTGTGTCCGTTACAGCGGCGACAGTACTTCTTCTGTTCGGCCCGCTGCGGATGGGTCCGCCGATTCTTCGTCGTCGAATAGTTGCGCTCTTTGCACTCCGTACATTCGAGCGTAATCCGAACCCTCATTTGCGTTTCCTAGTCGTGGATGGCGGTGACGACCCCGGCGCCCACCGTCCGGCCTCCCTCGCGGATCGCGAACCGGAGGTTCTCCTCCATCGCGATCGGCGCGATCAGCTCCACCGCCATGTTCACATTGTCCCCCGGCATCACCATCTCCACCCCTTCGGGCAGCTCCGCCGAGCCCGTCACGTCCGTCGTCCGGAAGTAGAACTGGGGACGGTATCCGTTGAAGAACGGCGTATGCCGTCCCCCCTCGTTCTTCGTCAGCACGTACACCTCCGCCGAAAACTTCCGGTGAGGAGTGATCGACTGAGGGTGCGCGACCACCATCCCGCGCTCCACCTCCGTCTTCGCCACCCCGCGCAGCAGAAGCCCCGCGTTGTCTCCCGCCTGGCCCTCGTCCAGGATCTTCCGGAACATCTCCACTCCCGTCACCACCGTCTTCTTCTCCGAGCCCAGGCCCACCAACTCCACGCCCTCGCCCGTCTTGACCACCCCCCGCTCGATCCGGCCCGTCACCACCGTCCCGCGGCCCGTGATCGTGAACACGTCCTCCACAGGCATCAAAAACGGCTTGTCCGTCGCTCGCTCCGGAACCGGGATGTAGCTGTCCAACGCCTCCATCAACTCCCCGATGCACGCCGTCTCCCCCGCCTCCGGGTCCCCGCTCTCCAACGCATGAAGCGCAGAGCCCCGTACCACAGGCACGTCATCGCCCGGAAACTCGTACTCGCTCAGCAGTTCCCGAACCTCCAGCTCCACCAGGTCCAGCAACTCCTCGTCATCGACCTGGTCCACCTTGTTCAAAAACACCACGATGTACGGCACGTTCACCTGCCGGGCCAGCAAAATGTGCTCCCGCGTCTGCGGCATCGGACCGTCCGCCGCCGACACCACCACGATCGCGCCGTCCATCTGAGCCGCGCCCGTGATCATGTTCTTCACGTAGTCCGCGTGGCCCGGACAGTCCACGTGCGCGTAGTGACGCCCCTCCGACTCGTACTCCACGTGAGCCGTCGCGATCGTGATCCCGCGCTCGCGCTCCTCGGGAGCCTTGTCGATCTGGTCGAAAGCCACGTACTCCCCGTATCCCTTCTGAGCCTGCACCTGCGTGATCGCCGCCGTCAGCGTCGTCTTCCCGTGGTCCACGTGACCGATCGTTCCCACGTTCACGTGCGGCTTCGTTCGCTCGAACTTTTCCTTCGCCATCGCCCCTCGTTCTCCTCTCGGACTACGGGTTCGGCGGAGCGGCTCCGCGACGGATGCTCCTCTTGCTCGCGCGCGGGCTACGCCCTTTGTTTCGTCAGTGGTCTCATGAAGGTGGTGGGGGGAGGATTCGAACCTCCGAAGGCATAAGCCAGCAGATTTACAGTCTGCCCCGTTTGGCCGCTTCGGTACCCCACCGCCGGTACCTGGCGCCCGATCGACGCCCGATCGATGAGTTCCAGGGTTCGCCGCTTCGGGGCGGCTGTTCGTCCGACTCGACCGAGCTGGCGGTGGGGCTCGAACCCACAACCTCCGGATTACAAATCCGACGCTCTACCGGTTGAGCTACGCCAGCGACCCTTCCGCACAATAGCGTTCTAACATAGGGGCATGCGGGGCCGACCGTCAAGGTGGTTTCGGGCACCCGATCCGGCTGCCGTTCGTGGGCGCCATCGCCTCATCTTGCCGCCCCGAGGGGGCGCGGCACCTGGATCGTGCGACCCCCCATCCGTAGGCGAGTGAACTCAGCCACATCCTCTACGATCACGCCACGGGCCTCGAGTTCGGCGCGAATCGCGTCGGCGCGCGCGAAGTCCCGGTTCTTGCGGGCGCGCTCACGTTCTCCGATGCGAGCCGTGGCCCAGGCGATGAGCTCGTCATCGCCACCGGATGACTCGCGGTCCCGCACGGCCAGCACCCCGAAGACGCGATCGAACGCGTCGATCACGGCAAGGGCGGTCTCCGCGCCCGACAGGGCTCGAGGATGGACGCGGTCGAGCAGGTGATTCGCCTCCCGAACGAGCCCGAACACCGCCGAAAGCGCTTCACTCACGTTCAGGTCGTCGTCCATCGCCGCCTCGAACGCAGCGCGGGCTCGCGTCGCGGCGTCTCCGAGATCGGCCGACGCATCGGTCTCCGCCGCGCCGGCCTCGCGCACGCGGTTCCTGAACTCGTACAGGCGGGTCACGGCCTTCGCCGCGGCTTCCAGGCCGTCGAAGGTGAAGTTCAGCTGGGCCCGGTAATGTCCGCTGAGCAGCAGATACCGGATCGCGGACGGCGCGTATCCGCGGTCGACCAGCTCCGGGATCGTAAAGCAGTTGCCGAGCGACTTCGACATCTTCCGGCCTTCCACGAGCAGGTGCTCGGCGTGGAGCCAGAACTCCGAGAACGTCTTCCCCGTCACTCCTTCCGACTGGGCGATCTCGTTGGTGTGATGCGGGAAGAGGTTGTCGACCCCTCCGGTATGGATGTCCAGCGTTTCGCCCAGGTGGTGCATCGCCATCGCCGAGCACTCGAGGTGCCAGCCCGGCCGACCCGGCCCCCATGGAGAATCCCACACCGCCACGGCTCCATCGGCATCACGGTCGCCGCCCTTCCAGAGGACGAAATCTCTCGGGTCATCCTTGTCGTACTCCTCATCCCCCGCGGCCCGGCCGGCGGCCGTAAGTCCCTTGGAGTCGATCCCCGCCAACCGCCCGTATTCGGGGGAACGCCCGATCGCGAAGTACACGGAACCCTCGCTCTCGTAGGTGAGTCCCCGCTCAGAGAGCGCTTCGACGAGCCGGATCATCCCATCGACGAAGCGGGTCGCCCGTGGCCGATGCTCCGGTTCCTCGAGCCCCAGCGTGTCCCAGTCCTCGAGGAACATCTCGATCACGGGATCGGTGACGTCGGCCAGCGGCACGCCCCGGGCGGAGGCCGCCGCGATCGTCCGATCGTCGACATCCGTCAGGTTCATGACCTGGCAGACGTCATAGCCCTTGAAGCGGAGGTAGCGGCGAAGCAGGTCTTCCCACGTGAAGGCGCGGAAGTTCCCGATATGCGCGCGGTCGTACACCGTGGGACCGCAGTTGTACATCCGCACGCGGCCCGCTTCAACGGTCTTGAACGTGCGGAGCCGCCGCGTGAGGGAGTCGTAGAGTCGGAGACTCATCGCCCACCTGGAGAGAGGTAGCGTTCCGTTCGCCAGGCACGGTAGGCGGCGATTTCCTCCGCGAGACGTTCGCGGGACACCTGCAGACAACCACCCAGTTGGCGGTCCGATCGGTCGAGGATGAGTCCCGCGAGGACGCCGGCCTCCCGCGCGAAAGCGAGTTCGTCGAGCGGCTCGTAGGCGGGCCCGCCGAAGAGGAGGCGCGCCGCGATCCATCCGTCGATGAACCCGTCGACGGCCTCGACTTCCCGTGAGAAGAGCACCTCGCAGGCCACGTCGGGGTCCTGACGCACGGCGTGCATTCGCAGGACTGCGTAACTCTCGTACGCCCGGCCGGCCTCCCTCAGATTCCCCGGCATCACGAGCGCGGCGCTCGAATCCGTCACGACTTCGACCGCGTTCCATGGCCAGGCGTCCCGCGCCTCCGATTCGTCGAGGTCGCGTCCGAACGACGGGAAGTAGAGAACGAGAGGATCCTCCACGAGATCGGTCATGAGGGAGTCCGAACGATCCCGGAAGCGGAGGAGGAGGTCGGCCTCGAACTCCACGACGCTGCCCGAAGGGGCCGTCAGGCGATACTGGGCGTCAACCGACTCCGCGCCGAGGAATCCGGCGAGTACGGCCAGCGCCGCAGTGATCCGCGGTCGACCGCCCGCGCTACCCGCCGGCCGCCGTGAGGACGAGTTGGGGGCGTTCCGCTTCAGAGTCCGACCGCCGGTCGAGGAGTCCCGCGAATTCGAGGACGTCATCGCCTGCCCCACCGAGCAGCTCCCGCTCGCGGGCGAGCAGGTTGTTCGAGACCTCGAGCGCCGATCGCTCGCCGGTCCAGTGCTCCTCCACCACATCCCAGCCAAGCTCCTCTCCGATCCGGTGCGTCACGTACGCACAGCAAAAAACATCGTCCAGAAAACCGTATGGCCCGACCTCATCTTCCGGGATCACGTCATCCGGACTCACGAGGTAGGCGATGGCCGCATCCACCAGAATCCGCTGCTGCCGAGTCAGGCGCGGGTCCTTCATGAGGGTGAACATCAACAAACCGTAGACGGGCGCGAGGATGACGACGTCACGCAACGTGCCGGCGTATCGTGCGACCTGATCCTTCATCCCCTGGAGGTAGGCGCTTGGCATCCCCTTCCAATCCCGATCCCGGTGGAGCGCGCAACCGGGCGGCCAGCCTGATGGGCACGGCCCGGCGGCGGACGCAACGCCCAAACATACCACCGGCTCTTTCCCGCTGTAACCCCTCCGCCCCGCGCCGTGGCGGGGTTCCGGCGTCCGCAGGGCTACTCGACCGTCACGGTCTTCGCGAGGTTCCGCGGACGATCCACGTCGCAGCCCCGCAGGACCGCGATATGGTAGGCGAGGAGCTGCAGCGGAACGACGTTGACGATCGGTTGCAGGAGAGGCAGCGTCGCGGGCACCGGGATCAGGTGATCCACCTTGCCGGCGAGATCGGTGTCCCGGCGGGTCACGAGCGCGATGACACGGCCGCCGCGCGTTTTCACTTCCTCGATGTTCACGAGCACCTTCGAGTAGACGGCGCCGCGCGGAGCCATGAAGACGACGGGCATGTCCTCGTCGATGAGCGCGATCGGCCCATGCTTCATCTCGGCCGCCGGGTATCCCTCGGCATGGATGTAGGAGATCTCCTTCAACTTGAGCGCCCCCTCGAGGGCGATCGGGAAGTTCGGGCCCCGCCCCAGATAGAGGAAGTTGCGCGCGGGCGCGAACTCCTCCGCCACCCGCCGGATGTGGTCCTCCGTCGCCAGGACCTCTTCGATGAGCGCGGGAAGCCCGTCCAGGGCGCGCACGAAGCCGCGGCCTTCCTCGCGGCTCATCCCGCGGCGCCGCGCGATCATGAGGCCGAGGAGCGCGAGAGAAACGACCTGCGCCAGGAAGGCCTTCGTGGACGCGACGCCGATCTCCGGACCGGCGTGCGTGTAGATTCCGGCGCGCGTCTCCCGCGCGATCGTCGAGCCCACAACGTTGACGATTCCGAAGGTGGGGGCCCCGAGCCGTCCGGCTTCGCGCACGGCCGCGAGCGTGTCCGCGGTCTCCCCCGACTGGGAGATGCCGCCCACCAGGGTCCCCGGAGCGATGATCGGGTTCCGGTATCGGAACTCGGAGGCGTACTCGACCTCGACCGGAAGGCGCGCGAGTGACTCGATGAGGTACTCCCCGACGAGCGCCGCATGCCAACTCGTCCCGCACCCGGTGAGGACGATGCGCTCGGCCGCGTCGATGTCCGGGCGGAATTCGTCGAGTCCGCCCAGCCGAGCCGTGCCTTCCTCCGCCAGCAGTCGACCCCGCATCGCATCGCGAACGGTGTGCGGCTGTTCGTGAATCTCGCGGAGCATGAAGTGCGGGTATCCCGCCTTCTCGATCCTCTCCAGGTCCCAGTCGACGCGGCTGATTTCCTTCGGGACGGGCTCCCAGCCGACGTGGCCGCGGTTTCTCCCGAGATCGACGGTCCGGTGCCCGGAAGAGGTGAGGACGGCCATCTCGTCGTCCTCCAGATACACGATGTTACGGGTGTGCTCGAGAACCGCCGCCACGTCCGAAGCCACCCAGGTCCCTTCTTCGTCCTTCTCCCCGATCCCGAGCAGCAGAGGGGCGCCGCGGCGTGCGACGACGATCCGCGCGGGGTCGTGCACGCTCATGACGGCAAGCCCCAGCGTGCCCTCCACCTGGGTCAGCGAGGCGGCGACGGCGCGCTCGAGATTCCCCTCGAACGCTTCCTCGATCAGGTGCGCGACGACCTCGGTGTCGGTCTCCGACGTGAAGCGGTGGCCGAGTTCGGAGAGCTTCGTCCGCAGTGCGTCGCAGTTCTCGATCACGCCGTTGTGGACCACCGCCACCTCGCCCCGGCAGTCCGTCAACGGATGGGCGTTCGCGCGGGTGGGCGCCCCGTGTGTCGCCCAGCGGGTGTGAGCGATTCCGGCCTTTCCGGAAAGCGGGATCTCGACGATCCGGTCGGCCAGGTCGTTGACGCGGCCCGCACACTTCCGGAGATCGAGCCCGGAACCGGTGTGGACGGCGAGCCCCGCCGAGTCGTATCCGCGGTACTCGAGGCGGCGGAGCCCGTTCAGAAGAAGGGGGGCCGCCTCCGCTGTTCCGACGTAGCCGACAATGCCGCACATTCCGCGATCAGACCGCGCGCCGCACCAGGGCGTCGACCCAGTCCGCGCGTTCGTCCGCCAGCGCTTCGCGGGACGCCTCCGCCATGATGCGGAAGATCGGCTCGGTCCCGGACGGCCTGGCGTGGATCCACGATCCATCCGGCCACTCGAGCCGGATCCCGTCCTGCCGGTCCATCTCCGCTCCGGACGGGGCCGCGGCCGCGATCGCGGCCAGCGCATCCTCCACGCCCAGTCCCTCCCGGGAGATCGTGCGCTTCACGATCCTGTACGAAGGCCGCTCGTCGACGACGGCGCCGAGCGTGGAACGGCTCTCCGCGAGAAACTGCAGGATCAGGGCGGCGGCCAGCGGGGCGTCCCGCGTGAGGTGCAGTCCTCCGTAGATCACGCCGCCGTTTCCCTCTCCCCCGATCGAACTCCCCACATCGAGCATGCGGGCGACGACGTTGGCTTCCGCCACCGGCGTGCGGAGCAGCGGTACGCCGACGCGATCCGCCGCGTCCTGAATCAGGCGGCTGGCGGAGAGGTTAGTCACGACCGGCGCGGGCTCCCGCGCCGCCACGAGTTCTACGGCCAGCGCGAGGGTCCAGTCCTCGCCCACGGGACGCCCGTCCTCGTCCACCAGGGCGAGGCGGTCGACATCGGGGTCGACGGCGAAGCCGACATCCGCGCCGACTTCCGTCACGCGTTCGGAGAGCCTTCCGAGATTCTCCACCAGCGGCTCGGGGGGCCGTGGGAAATGGCCGTCGGGTTCGAGATCGAGCCCGCTCACCCGGCAGCCGAGACGCTCGAGCAGCGGGAGCATGATCGGCGCCCCGGCGCCGCGCACACAATCGAGTGCGACGTGGAACGCGTTCGACGCGATGAGTTCGCGGTCGATGATCGGCAGCGACAGAATCCGCTCGACGTGGGCGCGGCCGGCGCCTTCCCGCGCGCTTCTGTCTCCCATGCGCGCAGACTCCGCATATTCGATCTCCCCCTCGAACCTTCGCTGCACGTCCCGTCCGGCCGCCGGCGAGAGAAACCGCCCCTCGCGCGCCACCAGCTTGAGCCCGTTCCAGGGGGCGGGGTTGTGGGAGGCCGTAACGAGGAGTCCGCCGATCGCGGCGTCATCTTCCTCCACGGCGAGAAGGCCCGTCGGCGTCGCCACGATCCCCAGGTCGCACACATCCAGCCCGACGGCCCGGACTCCCGCGGATACGGCATCGAGCAGCACGGGCCCGGAGACGCGGCTGTCGCGGCCGATCAGGACATGCCCCCGGCGGCGAGCCCCAGCGGCGATGTGGGTGGCAAAGGCGGCGCCGTAGCGGACCGCGATCTCGGGCGTGAGCCCTCGTCCGACGATTCCGCGAATGCCTGAAGCAGAAACGATGAGTGACCTTGACACGCTGTTCTCCACAGACCGTGAGATGGACGCGGGATGTTAATGGTTGGGCGTCCGCGCGGCTTGCGGCGGTGACTCCGGTCGCCCTCCCCGCACGGCGGGAATACCTTGCGCACTTGACCCGCGATGCGTCGTGCCACGCGTCGTCTGCCTCTACCCGAGCCGGAGATGAAGACGTGGACCCAGCCGCCCGACGGTTCGGAACCCGGGCCATCCACGCCGGGCAGCGCCCCGATCCCACCACCGGGGCGATCATGACGCCGATCTTCCAGACATCGACATACGTCCAGGATGCCGTTGGCGCGCCGCGCGAGGGTTACGACTACGCGAGGGTCAGGAACCCCACGCGCGAAGCCCTTCAGGCGAACCTGGCCGCGCTTGAGAACGGGCGGTACGGCGCGGCATTCTCCTCGGGCCTCGCCGCGACGGAAGCGATCGTCAAGACGGTGCTCAACGCGGGCGACCACCTCATCTGCGGCGCGGACGTCTATGGGGGCGTGGATCGCATGCTGCGCCACGTGTGGGAGCGGTTCGGAGTCGCCTTCGATTTCGTGAACACGGGAGATCTCGATCAGGTTCGCGCCGCGATCCGCCCGGAGACGCGCCTCATCCACGTCGAAACGCCGAGCAACCCGACGATGACGATCACGGATATCGGGGCGTGCGCGGCGATCGCCCGCGAGGCGGGGGCCGTTCTGTCCGTCGACAACACGTTTGCGACGCCTTTTCTCCAGCGCCCGCTCGACGAAGGCGCGGATGTCGTGATGCACTCGACGACGAAGTTCCTCAACGGCCACAGCGACATGATCGGCGGCGCGCTGCTCACGAACTCCGGCGAGCTCGCCGAAGGGTTTCACTTTCAGCAGAAGACGAGCGGGGCCGTCCCGGGCCCCTTCGACTGCTGGCTCGTCCTCCGCGGCACGAAGACGCTGCACCTGCGCATGCCGGCCCACTGCCGGAACGCGCGACGGGTCGTCGACGTCCTCCAGGGGCACGACGAAGTCGAATCCGTCCGCTATCCGGGCCTCGAGAGCCATCCGCAGCATGCCCTGGCCAGACGTCAGATGCGCGACTTCGGCTCCATGGTGAGCTTCGACCTGGGTACGGAAGAACGGGCCAACCGCTTCGCCGGACTCACGCAGGTGTTCCAACTGGCCGAGAGTCTCGGCGGGGTCGAGAGCCTGGTATGCGTCCCCTCTTCGATGACCCACGCTTCGGTGCCGGAGGAAAAGAAGCTGGAGATCGGACTGGGGCCGGGACTCGTCCGACTGTCGGTGGGCGTGGAGGACGGTGACGATCTGGCGGAGGACATCGAGCAGGCCCTGGCCCGCCTCTGAGCGGCGGGGCTTCGGAAGTCCCGACGGTTGAAACAGGGAATCGGGGCCGGACGTAGAGCCGGAAGCGCGGAAGCCGGCCCCGCGAATCGGCCGGCTCACATGAGCGCGATTTGACGCGCAGGGGGTGATTGATGGCGGCAGGCGACGAACACCAGAGGCGGATCCTCGCACAGATCGCTGCGGTCTCGTGGGAACACCCGGCGGACCGGGCGGCGCTGAATACGCTGCGCAAGATCCCCGGGTTCGATCTCCTCCTGCGCAAGATCTTCGCTCTGTTCGGTGAGCGCGCGATCCGGCTGGCGTTCAAGGCCAACGCCGTGCGCACGTCCGAGCGGCAGTACGCGTGGGTTCACGCGCGCCTGGCACGTGTGTGCGAGGTACTCGACGTGGAGAACCCGCCGGAGTGCTACATCTCGCAGACGCACCTGGTGAACGCGGGAGCGGTGGGTTTCGGCGAGCCGTTCATCGTCCTCAACTCCTCGATGCTCGAGATCCTGTCGGAGGACGAGGTCGAGGCCGTCCTCGGCCACGAAGTCGGACACATCATATCCGGGCATGTGCTCTACCGGACCATGCTGATCCTGGTGCTCAACCTGGTCGCTCTCCGCTATACGTTCGCCGGCCTTGCACTTCTGCCGATCTACATGGGCCTCATGGAGTGGTACCGGAAAAGCGAACTCTCATCCGACCGGGCCGGGCTCCTCGCGGTCCAGAATCCGGAGGTCGCGATGTCCGCGCTGATGCAGCTTGCGGGCGGCGGGCGGGGCGTCTCTCTCGACCTCGACGAGTTCATCGCGCAGTCCGACGAGTACCGGGCCGGCGGCGATCTCCTCGACGCCGTCTACAAGGTGCTCAACGTGCTCGGCCAGACCCATCCGTTCGCCGTCATCCGCGTGGCCGAACTGCGCGACTGGATCGAGAGCGGCGCGTACGACCGCATCCTGGCAGGCGAATACCAGCACCGGGACGAGCATGACGACCGCCCGTATCGCGAGGACCTTCGCGAGGCGGCGAAGGGCTATCAGGAGGGCGCACGCGAACTCTTCGACGAGGTCGACGCCGCGGTGGATCGACTGCGGGACCGGCTGACCGGCGCCTTCAGGGGACGCACGGAAGACTAGACGCTTCCGGGAGCATCATCGCGGGCCGCCAGCCGTTGCCGGGGGGCGGCCGGCACGTCATCCTGCCGCCATGAACCTCCTCATCATCGGAAGCGGCGGACGGGAGCACGCCTTCGCGGACTGTCTCCGCCGCGACGCGCCGAACGCCACGATCTACGCGGCCCCCGGCAACCCGGGCATGCTCGGCACGGCGGAACTCGTCGACATCCAGGCCGCCGATATCCGAGGCCTGCTCGACTTCGCGGCGTCGCGTCGCATCGACCTCACCGTCGTCGGCCCCGAAGCCCCTCTCGCGGCGGGCATCGCCGACCGTTTCGCCGAAGCCGGTCTGCCCGTGTTCGGTCCCGACCGGGCGGGAGCCCGCCTCGAAGCTTCCAAGGCGTTCGCCAAGCGACTGATGCGCGACTGCGGCGTGCCGACGGCGGATCACGAGACGTTCGACGAGGCCGCGGCGGCGCTGGACTACGTCGCGGGCCACGAGGAACCCCTCGTGGTGAAAGCTTCCGGCCTGGCGGCCGGCAAGGGCGCCATCGTCTGCGAAACGCGCGGTGAAGCCCGTACGGCGATCGAGGAGATGATGGTCGACCGCAAGTTCGGGGACGCGGGCGGCCGGGTCGTGATCGAGGAGTTCATGCGCGGCGTGGAACTGTCCGTATTCTTCGTGGCGGACGGGGAGCGCGCCGTCCCGCTGCTCACGTCCCGGGACTACAAGCGGGTCGGGGAGGGAGACCGCGGCCCGAACACCGGCGGCATGGGGGCGTACTCCCCCGCGGCTCCCGCCGATCCGGATTTTATCGACGAGGTGCGGCGCGAGATCGCGCAACCCGTGCTCGAGGCGATGGCGGAGTCGGGCGCTCCGTATCGGGGCTTCCTGTACGCGGGGCTCATGCTGACCGCCACGGGTCCGCGCGTCGTCGAGTTCAACTGTCGGATGGGAGACCCGGAGACGCAGGTCGTACTCCCGCTCACGAGTTCGAACCTGCTCGAGCCGATGCTCCAGGTCGCGCATGGCGATTCGCTCGCCGGCTGGCGCCCGGAAGCCGCTCCCGGGCACGCGCTCGTCACCGTGCTGGCGAGCGCCGGATATCCGGAACGCTCGGATTCCGGGCGGCCGATCGAGATTCCGGCCTTCGACCACGGCGAGGTGAGGGTGTTTCACGCCGGGACCGCGATGAAGGAGGGGCGGCTGGTCACGGCCGGAGGGCGTGTGCTCGGGATCACCGGGTTCGGCGGGACGCTCGAAGAAGCGGCGCGGCGCAGCCGCGCGGCTGCGGCCCGGATCCGATTCGACGGCGCGCATTCGCGATCCGACATCGGCTGGCACGAACTGGATCCCGGCCGGCTCGTGCCGGAAGAGTCGGCGCGAATCCATCCCTCCGGGTAAATGTCGGACGGCTAGTGCCGGAACTTCCCGAGGTCGAGACGATGCGCCGGGATCTCGCCCCGCTCATCCGGGGCCGACGGATCCGCCGCGCTCGGGTGCATCACGACGACCTGATCCTCGGAGGGCTTTCGGCGCGGTCGTTTTCGCGCGCCGTGCTCGGGCGCACCTTCGGAGACGCGGGCCGCCGGGCCAAGTACCTGCTCTTCCCACTTCATGCGGTGGACGGCATCGACGGTCCGGTCGAGCGGTTTATGCGCGTCCAGGTCCGCATGACCGGCCGTTTCGCGCTCGCCCCGGAACGTCCGGACTCCGCGGAGTTCCGGCACCCGGGCCTCGACCTCGAACTCGACGATGGCCGGACGCTCTTCTACGACGATGTCCGCCGACTCGGCGGCTTCGACCTGCTGACGCCCGACGCGTGGAGGGCCCGGGAGGCCGAGCTCGGACCGGAGCCTCTCCGCCGGACGTTCACCGCCGCTCGGCTGGCTTCCATCGTCGCGCCGCTGCGGGCGCCGATCAAGAACACGCTGCTGGACCAGCGGCGCGTCGCGGGTCTGGGGAACATCTACGCCAGCGAGGCGTTGTACCGCGCGAGGATCGACCCGCGCCGACCGGCGGGATCGCTCGACGCGGAGGAGGTGCGGCGACTGCATCGCGCAGTGCGGGCGGTCCTGCGCGAGGCGCTCGAGAGCGCGGGGACGACGCTGCGGGACTATCGCGCCGTCAACGGCCGCTCGGGCTCCTTTCAGACGCGGCTGGAGGTCTACCAGCGCGAAGGAGCCGCGTGCCCCGCGTGCGCCCGACCGATCCGTCGGATCGTGCAGGCCGGACGGAGTTCGTTCTTCTGCGACGGCTGCCAGCGTTAGCGCCGCTCGTCCCGGAACGAGACGGGCGCATGCCGACAACGGCCTTCGGTGCGCATATTGGTCGCGGAGCCGTGTAGGGTGGGCCGGAACCCGGTGTGCCGCGTCGGTCGCGGCGACCCGGCCGGCGGCGGCGCGCCGCCGCGACCCGGAGGGGCAGGATCGAGTGAACTACTCGGATCACAGCGAGCAGACGCTGGTGGAGATGTGCCTCCGCGGCGACGAGCGGGCCGCGCGCGAGATCGTGCTCCGGTTCGAACGTCCGGTCTTCTCGCTCATCTTCCGGATGGTGCGGGACCGTGAACTGGCGGAGGATCTGGCCCAGGAAACGTTCGTCCGCACGTTGAACAACCTTCGCCGGTACGATCCCTCCTACAAGTTTTCCTCCTGGCTCTTCAAGATCGGCTACAACCTGACGATAGATCATCTGCGCAAGAAGGAACTCGATGTCGTTTCCATGCACGGGGCGCCGGATGCCGTGACGCCGGACCGCCAGGCCGCGACGGAAATCACGCTGGTCTCGGGTGACGAACGACCCGATGAACTCCTCGAGGCCCGGGAGCTCGGATCGGAGATCGAAGCGGCCATCGGACAGCTGCGACCCGAATACCGAACCGCGATCCTCTTGCGGCACATCGAAGGTTACGCGTACGACGAAATCGCGCAGGTGATGGAGATCCCGCTCGGGACCGTGAAGACCTATATCCACCGGGCGAGAAACGAATTGAAGGCCGCTCTCGTACATCTGACGGAGCCGTAGCAGCTCGCTACTGCTTTTGCCGAGTGTTGCCAGCGCCTCCAGGGAGAACAGGAGTGAACTTGCCGCATCTTACACCTGAGGAAATCGAGCGATTCGCGAGCCGGAGCTCGGCGTCGCCCCCGCCCGGGACGACGGCCGACCACCTGGCCGCGTGCGCCCGTTGCCGGAGGGAAGTCGAGGCGCTCCAGGACGTCATCGCGTTTCTCGAGGGTCTGGCACCGCATCGGCCGACGGACGGTTTTGCGGAGGGCGTCGCACGGCGGGTCGATGTCGCCGGTGCCGCGCTCGATCATCAGTTGGCGCAGTTGCCCGAGTGGTCCCCGGCACCTTCCTTCGCCAGCGACGTACTGGCGCAGGTCGACCTGCCTCACCCCGCGCTCGACCGCGCGCTCGCGAGGCTCCATACCTGGTCTCCCGCCCCGGCGTTCGCTTCGGCCGTGATGGCGCGTGTGCGATTGCCGGTCCCGTGGCCCGAACGCCTCCTGCGCTTCGTGCGGCGGCGCCGGGCGGCGCTGGCCACGGCGGGCGCGGCCATGCTCACCGTCTCGGGAGGCGCCGCGGCCTGGCTGTTCGGTGCCCAGGGCCTCGCGCCCGGTCAGCTTTTTACCGTTGCCCTCAGCGGCGCGCGAACCGTTCTTGTCGACACCATGCTCGCGGCGGGCCGTCTGGCGTACCGTCTCGGACTCGTGGACGCGGGCGGATCGATCGTCGACCGAGTCAGCCCCGCCGCCGCGCTCGGCAGCCTGGCGCTGTCGAGTCTTGTCGGACTCGCCTCTCTCTGGTTCATGGCCAGGCTGTTCCGGCAGCCGGTCCCGCAGCGCGTTCGCATCGAGAGGGCCGCATGACCCGGGCGCTGGCGTTCCTCGGCTGTCTCGCGGTCGCGCTTCCGGTCGGCGCGCAGGAGGTCGGCATCGCCGACGCCGCGATCACGCTCTCCGCCAGCGGTCGGGCCGAATTGTGGTTCGAACTGGAGGGCGGGACCGAGCATCGACTTCGTTTCGAAGGCGAGACCGTCGAGGTGGACGGCATCGGAATCGGATCCTACGCGGAGCGTGGAGGCCTGGAGAGCGCCTGGCGCGATTTCCTTCGTGAACACGCGGGAGAGGATGCTGCCGCGGTGCGCGGAGGCCTTGTCGATTTCCGCCGGTTCCTGGAGGAGTGGAGTTCATCGGAGGAGGTCGCCGACCGGGGTGCGGCCCGGGCCCTTGCCGGTCGGATCGACGCGATTCTCGGGCTCGCCGCGCCGTCGCCGGCCGGCGCGGTGCCCGCCCTCACGTCGGGCGAACCGGCGCCGGGGATCTCGGGACAGCGCGGACCCATGCAGATCGTCCCCGGCGGACTTGGTTTCGATGTCACCGGCGAACTGGATCGTCTGCGCGACGCGCTCGGCCAGCTGGGCGACTCCGGTGAATTCATCGAAGATGGGCTGGCCATGATCGTTCACGGCGACTACGTGGTTCTCGCCGAAAGCACGATTCCGGGGGACGTCGCGATCCTTGACGGCACGCTGAGACTCGCCGGGAGCGTCGAGGGCGACATCCTCGTGCTGGACGGTGCGCTCGTGCTTGACGGCGGCGCGCGCGTGCGAGGCGACGTGCTTCAGGTGGGAGGCGAGGTCGACTTCGGTGAAGATGCGTCGAGGGTCGAAGGGGAGATCCTTTCCGACATCCGGCTGGCGCCTTCGGAACCCTCCGCGCGGGCAGCGCCGGACGCTCCTTCCGTTCAGCGCGTCGAGTCGTTCGAAGCCCCCATGCACATGCGGCCCTCACAGCCGGGTCTCGGGACCCGTCTTGCGCGCAACTTCGGACGGGCCGTCGAGGGGGTGGTCGCCGCGGGTTGCGCGTTCATGGTCCTCGCCGCACTCGGCCTCCTGTTCGTGTATTTCGGGCGCCGTCGGCTGGAAACCGTCTCGGATACGGTTCGGCTGGAGTTCGCCCGCTCGTTTGCGATGGGCCTCGCCGGGGAGGTGCTGTTCCTTCCCGTGCTTCTCGTCCTCACCGTGCTGGTCATTACATGGCTGGTGATACCCTTCTTCCTCCTCGCCGCGGGGCTCGCCGGGGTCTTCGGATATCTCGCGGCGGCGCATGCCGGTGGCGAGATGTTCGCGCGACGCCGCTTCCGCTCCGAATGGCTGGAGAGACTCCGCCGCTCGAACTCCTATTACTACGTCGTCAGCGGACTCGCGCTTCTGATGCTCCCCTTCGCCGCCGGCGCCGCCCTTTGGGTGTTCGGCGGCGCGGCGGATTTCGTGCGCGGCCTGATCCTCTTCGTGGCCGGCGTCGGCACCTGGGTCGTCGTCACCGCCGGTTTCGGGGGCGTTCTGCTCACGCGGGCCGGCGGACGGAGCGTCGTGATCGACTGGTCTGCGGACAACGCTCCGGGTGACGGTGCGACGCCGGGAGCCGGGACCGATCCGCCCTCCGCCCCGGTGGACGATGCCTGATGCCCGAATAGCCCGCGCCGCGGAGTGGACGCTGCCGGGTCTGCTCGTTTCGCTGGCCCTCGCTCTCAGTGGGAGCGTGACGCCGCTAGCGGCACAGGACTGGCGGGACTTCCGGACGGCGCGGCAACCCGGCGACCTGGAAGCGCTCGAAATCGAGCTGATGTACGCGGGCGGGCGACTCGACGTATCCGCCTCGGAGACACAACTGCTTTACGACGCGCGCCTCCGTTACGACGCCGAACGCTCCCTGCCCCGTCGCGAATGGCGTCGTGCCGGTCGCACGGGACACCTTCGGCTGACCACGTCGTCTCCCGAGGACCGGCGCGATGCCGACGATGCGACGGGGTTCGGCGACCCGGAGCTCGAACTCGAGGACCTCCCTCGCGACGCGGACGCGGCCGGCAGGTTGGACCTCTCGCTGAACTCCTCGGTGCCCACGGATCTGCGGCTGGGGATCGGCGCCGGTCGAGCGCGCCTCAACCTCGGCGGCGCCCACCTTACGGCGGTGGAACTCATCACCGGCGCGAGCGATGTGGAGGTCGGTTTCGCCCGCGAGAACCGCGCGGCGATGGAGTTGCTGTCCATCAAGTCGGGCGCGACGGCCTTCATGGCCGAGAACCTCGGCAACGCCCGCTTCCGGCGGCTCGAGTTCTACGGTTTCGTCGGTGACGTGGTCCTGGACTTCTCGGGCTCGTGGCGATCGAGCGCCGAAGCCGAGATCAGGATGGGGCTGGGCGAACTCCTGATGCGGGTCCCGGCGCATATCGGCGTCCGCGTTCGGCGCAGCGGACTTGCCTCACTGAGCGCGGCAAACTTCGAGAAGGTTGGCGATTACTGGTTGAGTCCGAACTGGGAGACCGCACGCGTACGGCTCGAGGTCACGCTGGTCGCCGGGCTCGGCTCCGTGATCGTGGAGCACGGCTAAGGAGGCCGCGGCAAAGCCCCGCTGCTAAGCCTCCTCGCGTCGGGCTTCCACCGCCTCCAGCCGGGTGACGGCCGCGGACGCGATGCCTGCGAAAGCACGGGCTTCCGGTGCGTCCGGTCTTCCAATCGACGTCGGGACCCCCCGATCGCTCTCCTCGCGGACTGCCACGCCGAGCGGCACGGCACCCAGGAAAGGCACGTCGATCGAGCCGGCGAGCCGCTCGCCGCCGCCGGCGCCGAAGATGTCGTGCGTCTCGCCACACCCGGGACACGCGAAGCCGCGCATGTTCTCGACAATGCCGAGGACCGGCACCTCGAGCTTCTCGAACATCCGGATACCGCGCAGCACGCCCCCGACCGCCACATCCTGGGGTGTGGTCACCATTACCGCTCCGTCCACCCGCACGAGCTGGCACAGCGACAACTGCGCGTCGCCCGTACCGGGCGGCAGATCGATCACGAGGTAGTCGAGTTCCCCCCAGGCGACCTGCTGGATGAACTGGCGGATGACTCCCATGATGATGGGTCCGCGCCAGATCGCAGGTGCGTCCTCCTCGATAAGGAAGCCGATGCTCATGAGCTTTACCCCGTGCGCTTCCAGGGGCACGACTTCTTCGCGGTCGATCCGGGGCTTCTCCTGGATGCCGAACATCGTCGGGATGTCCGGGCCGTAGATGTCGCCATCGAGCAGTCCTACGCGATGGCCCTGACGGGTCCAGGTTGCAGCGAGGTTCGTGGAGATCGTGGATTTCCCGACGCCACCCTTGCCCGAACTCACGGCGACGACGCGACCCACGCCCGGCATCGGCGGCGCCTGCGAGGGGTGGCGCCGCGCAGCGTCCCCGTCGTTCCCCTTTGGGGGCGGCCCGGGACGTTTGGGCGCGGGATCCATGATCGGAAGCGGCCGGGGGCCGCGGGTCGGCGTGTCGGACACGGGTTGACGCTCGACTACGCGACGGCCTCGACGGAATGGACGATTGGGAGCGCGTGGCAAAGGTGCTGTTCGATCCCGGCCCGAAGCGTAGCGGTCGACATGGGACAGCAATAGCAGGCGCCGACGAGCCGAACCGCGACACGCCCGCTCTCCGGGTCGAACGAAACGAGCTGAATGTCCCCTCCATCCGCGCGCACCGCGGGACGGATGTCGTCGAGGACTCTCTCGATCTCGTCGAGCGTGCTCTCAACGGTGGCGGTGCTCAAATCGTCTGGATCCTGGCGCGGGTCGGAGGAGCGTTCCCAGGCCCCGCGGATACCTCGAAGTCGACGTTCCGGAGGGCTTGAGAAAGGTAGGATTCCGCCGTCCGGCGGTCAACGAGAGCCGGGCAGAAAAAGGAGCTCACTCTCCGCCCTCGTGGGCGGCCGGCCCGGGCGGAGTTCGATTAGCGGACTCTCGGTCCACACGGCTCCCATGTCCCGATAGTGCGCATCGAGCGGGTTGCCGGCCTGGCCCGTGGGCAGCAGGAAGTAGCCCGCCATGTCGGCGGGCGCGGCGCGAGCGACGAATCTCGCGCTGGGGCCGTACTCGCTCACGACCGGGAACTTCCACGCGGTCGAGTCGAGACGCGATCTCAGCGACGGGGCGTCGGGGCGAACCGTGTGCGGTCCGCCACGCGACGGATAGGGTCCGACGTGGAAACCGAACAGGCGGTCGAGCAGCGCCACGGTTCCGAGCGGGTGGGCCGACCGCTCGTGATGGACTTCCCCCCAAGAGCCTCCGGGTGCGACGGCCGCCGTGCGGGCCGCCGCCTCCTCCAGCGCTTCGAGGCGCTCGACCTCCGGTGTGCGCGCATCGTCGATCCAGGCGCTGTCCCCGGTTTCGACGATCTCCATGAACGCGACATCGGGGAACCACCCGTCTCCGTCCTCGAACTCGTCGGCAACGATGAGTTCGCGCAGTCGATAGAGCCAGGTGAAGAAGGGTGCGGCGCCCCGAGATTCCGTTTCGGTGCGCAGATCCCAGCGCTCGAGCAGGAGCGCGAGCGAATCGAGGCCCGCGCGGCGGGCGGCCCGGACGGCGCGTGGCCGGTAGCGCTCGGCCCAGAGGCTGTGGCTGTCCAGTTGCGTCTCGCGCATGTCCTCCACCGTCCAGCCCGACGCGCGAGACACGAGGTCATCGATGCGCCGGGCCCGAAACGGCGCCGGATAGTACGCGCCTACCCGTCCGAACAGGGACCGCGCCTGGAGGTTGTTCGCGCTGACGAGATATCCCCGCTCCGGATCTCGTAGCGCCGGCATCGCTTCCGGTGGCCAGAAGCCCGGCCAGCCCGCGGGCAGGCGCTCGAAGGAGATCGGGGAGGCGCCCTCCCCGGCCGGGCGCAGGGGCACGGACCCCGCCATGCGGTAGCCGATCTCTCCGCTCGACGCCGCATAGACCACGTTCTGGTGAGGCGAACGAAAGCGCGCGACCGCCGCCACGAACGCGTCCACGTCGGAGGCCCGATTCATCTCGCGGAGAGCCGCGAAGGGACCCCCGGGTTCGAGCCCCGTCCACAGCAGCGACAGCGTGAGTCCTCCGGCCGGTACGACATCCGTGATCACCGGGCCACGCGCCGTCGAACGCACGACCCACGTCTCCGGCTCGCCGCGCCCCCGCACGCGGATCTCCTCCGTCCGCGTCTCGAAGGGCCGCCAGTCGGTGGAGTCGCGATACATCGACCCGTCGAGGTTGATGCCTTCGACCACGAAGTCCGCGTCGTCCACCTCCGCGTTCGTGAACGACCATGCGACATCCCGGTTGAGTCCGACGATGACGCCGGGGGTTCCCGGGATCGACAGGCCCGCGACGGCCAGATCCGCATCCTCGGCCGCGATGGAGTTGAGGTACCAGGTGGATGGTGCCCGGAGGGCGAGGTGCATGTCGTTCGCGAGCAGTGGAACGCCATCCGCAGTGCGCGACCCCGCCAGCGCCCACGAGTTCGAGGCGTGAAAGCCGAAGCGGGAGAGATAGATCAGAGGGTCGGGAGACGAAGCCGCGGCGGGCGGATCCGCAGGAATCGGAGTCTCCGCGATGGCGATGCGCGCCGGCGGAGTGCCCGAGGGGAGCGTGTCCTGGAGAATCGTGGGCCCCCAGACCGGGTATCCGGCCCCCAGCGCCCGCCGATGATCCGCGTCCAGCGTCGCGAGCGCCGTCATCCGGTCCAGTTCCTCCCGCCACTCGGAGAGATCCAGCGACATGATGCGGCCGATCGAAAGGGACGCCTGCGGACTCCACGGCTGCGGCTCGATGCCGAGGATGAGGAATTCGGGGGGCCACGGCCCCCGCCAACTCGCGATGCGGCCGTTGACACCTTCCGTGTATGCCTCGAGGAGGGCCCGCTCCGTCTCCGCCATGTCGTCGAGTTCGCGGCCCGCTGCCGACCACAGGTCCAGCGTACGCGCGAGGCGATCCGCGCCGATGGCAACCGGACCGAAGAGTTCGGCCAGGCGTCCGCGCGCGACCCGCTGGAAGAGCTCCATCTGCCACAACCGGTCGGAGGCATGCATGAAGCCCTGGACCCGCATGACGTCGAGTTCCGTGCTGGCGGAGATGGACGGGATGGCCCACTCATCGAACGTTACCGTGACGGGATCCGCCAGGCCCGGCAGGATGTGCCGGCCGGATCGCGGCTGCATGGACCGCTGCAGATGGAACCACGCCACTGTGGTGAGCGCCCCTACGACCACAAAGCAGGCCACCAGTACGACGCCCGCCCGCCGCCGAAGGCTCACGGGTCCCGACGGTCGGCGGGAGCGGGAGATGGCGGTCCCGCGTCGAGCAGGGCGCGGTGGAGCGAGACGTAGCGCTCGCCGTCACGAATCACGAGCGCCCGGGCGACCAGGTCATCGAGCAGCCCGTGCACCCGGTCGAGAGGAAGTTCGAGCCGGTCGGCGAGCGGCGATGCCCCGGTGCGGCCGAGACTCCAGATCTCGCGCCACACGGCGGTGGCGCCGGGATCGAGCGCGCCCAGCAGCAGCGGTTTCCCTTCGGTGCTCTCGGCAGCGGCCGCGAGCCCCCGGCGCCGGAGGACCGAGTCGATCGGTCCGAGGTGGTGTTCCGCGACCCCGCGAAAGAGGATGAAGGACCGCCGCGTGGAGGCGTCTGACGCGAGGAGGACGAGCTTCGCGACGATCTCGTCCGCGCACGAAAAATCGATCACCGGGACATGGCGCAGGTCGAGTACCGCCAGGACCGTGCGGCCCGCGTCCGCGATCTGGCGTTCGACCGTCGCCCGCACCGTTCGGCCGGTGGGGCGCGTTACCAGGTAGCTGAACAGCGTCGTGTGAGCGACCTCCGGCCTCACGCGATCACGTCCTTTCTCTTTCGACCCGCTCGGGCAGGACGATCAGCACCTGGGCGCCGGGGAAACGGGGCAGATCCGTGCTGAGCGGCTCGCCCTCATCCCAGTCCGGCACCCTGGCGATACTCGCATCGCCGCTTCGGATACGGATGGCGCCGTTCCACTTGATGATCTGGCTTCGGATCGCCTGCAGGCCCTGGCCGCGGCCGGGGTCCGGGAAGCGCGACTCGCCGCGCAGAAAGGCCGCCTCCAGGGCCGCTGCCGCCGACCACTGCTCTCCATACCGGCGTGCATGCTCGGCACCCAGGGAGCCCTCGAAGCCCACTCCCACGTCCATCACGGCGAGCACGACGACGTCGCGGCCCAGGCGGCGCTGCCATCGGTACCGCTGCGCACATACCCAGCCGATCGAGTCGGCGTGTTCGAGGATGTTCTGGCACACCTCCGACAGCATGATGGAGAAGTGGATCACGGCGGGCCGGGGGTAGCCGAGACGGTCGTGCAGGATGCGCTGGGCACGGTCGCGCACACCCTCGACGACCGAATGGACGTCGTCGTGGGAGCGGATCGTCGTGACTTCGATGAGGGCGTCGGAGATCTCGAGAGACGGCTTCGGCAGTTGCTTCAGGTCGAACACCTGCGCCGCGGCGGGCCAGAAGCGCATGCGGTTGATATAGGAGCGGACCTCTGAATCTCGCGGAGGCTCGATCAGTGGAGGCAGCCCCGTGCGCAGGCGCGCCTCCTGACCGATGGCCAGCAGGCCGATGAGCCCGTACGGCGAGACCCAGCCGACGGACCGGGCGTCGAGCAGGAGGCGCGCCTTCGGATTGCCCCCCGAGCGGACTCGCCGGACGAGCGTCTCGAAGGAGGATTCATCCAGATTTCCGGGGACCCGAACGACCCGGCTCACGCGGAACCCCGCACCCGACTCCCCGCCCTGCCGGTCAGGAGGCCGGTCTCGGAGCGCAGGTATTCGCCGAGTCCGGATGCGCCGCGGAATCCGGCGTTCCGTTGCGCCGCATGCGTAGCCGCCCTGACGGATGACTCGAGATCCTCGCCGCCCAGCATCGTCACGAAGCAGGTCGCTCCCCACACGTCACCGCAGCCGGTCGGGTCGCCCCCCGATACCGGGACTTGGGGCTCGACCTTCCCGCTCACCAGTGCTTCCGCGGGCGCGACGGCGCCCGGCGGCGGGCGCGGATCGGTCGGCGCCTTCCAGAAGCTGCGGGTCGCGACCCAGGCCGCACCGCGGTCCCCGAGCGTGACGAGGAGGCCGCGCGTGACCGGACCCACGACATCCGCGGCGAGCGCCCAGGGATCTTCCCAGCCGGCCGCCAGCGTGCCGAGTTCCTCCTCGTTCAACTGCACGACGTCGAAACACGATAGCCACGCGCGCCAGTCGTCGAGCGGACGCGGAGAGCGCACTCCATCCGTCCCCACACCGAGCATCAACGAGTGCAGATCCGCGTAGACCGGACCCTCCGCCGCCGTCCGGAGGGCCGCCGCGGCGGGGAGATCCACCTCCCAGCCCGCGATGAAATTCACGTAGATCGCGTCGCACGAGCGTGCGAGGGGCACGAGTTCCTCGCGAGTCCAGCCCGGCACGCCGCCGGTGAGCTTCTCGGAGCGCCGCGCATCGTCGAGGTAAACGAGTTCGACCCGGTTGTTCGGTTCCGTCACGGTCCACACCCCATCGAGGGAATCGACCCGCTCGAGTCCCCCGAGGAAGAGATCCGCCGCCTCGCGCATGTCCTTTCCGATCTTGAGAATCGGAAACAGGGTCCAGCCATCCCCGGCCTCCGCCACGGCGGCGTCCGCCGCGGCCAGCGCATAGGCGATCCCTCCCCATTCCTCGACCGGCTCCTCGCGGCCGATATCCCGTGCGCGGATCGTATCCCACACCATCGTCCCCACGACCCCGAGTCGCGGCATCGGCGACTCAGAGGGGTCCGAGCCGCGCGACGCGGAACACCGCGGCGGCGCCGATGACTCCCGCCAGACCGCCGAGTTCGGTGCGCACGATCCGGCACGCCTCGGCCGCCGGTCGGAACGCCCGCTTCCTGACCTCGCGGCGCAGGGGGTCGAAGAGGTGCTTGCCCGCGCGCGTCACTCCCCCGGAAACGACGATCATCCCGGGGTTGAGGATGTTGATGAGGTTCGCCAGGCCGGTCCCGAGGTATCCCGCCGTCTCCCGCATCACGTCGGCGGCATACTCGTCGCCCGCCACGATGGCATCGGATACGGCCTCGGCCGTTATCGCCCGCAGGTCGCCCTCCACAAGATCCAGAAGCATGCTCTCGGCGCCCGCCTGCAGTCCTTCCACCGCGCGGGCCGCAATCGCGGGCCCGGAGGCGTAGGCTTCCAGGCACCCGTAGCTGCCGCAGGCGCACTTCCGGCCCGTGGAATCGATCGTCATGTGTCCGATCTCGGCGGCCGCGTCCGACGCCCCGTGGTAGAGTTCGCCGTCGAGTACGATGCCGCCGCCGATCCCCGTCCCCAGAGTGATCCCCACGAGGTTGTCGACCCCGCGCCCCGCGCCCCGCCACCACTCCCCGAGCGTGGCGGCGTTCGCGTCGTTGTCGAGTTCGGTCTCGAGTCCCGTTCCCTTCACGATCAGGTCGCGAAGCGGAAAGTTCCGCCACCCGAGATTCGGCGTTTCGATCACGGTGCCCGTATCACGGTCCAGCGGGCCGGGCGCCCCCATTCCGACGCCGACGATCGCATCCTCCCCGAATCCGCCCTCACGCGTGGCATCGCGCTTGACCTCGCGGATCATCGATACGATCCGGTCCACGACGAATTTCGCGCCGATGTGGGCGTCCGTGGGCAACGTACGCATGCCGAGCACGGTGCCGCCGTCCACCGGGACGGCGCCGACGTTGATCGTGGTTCCCCCGAGATCGACACCGATGATGTGGTTTCTTCCGCTCACATCCCCTGCCCGCTTCGAGCTGGTGGGATCTTCCGCCGCCGACCGCGCTTCGGAGAATCATAGCTTGCCGCACCGCTCCAGCCACGCGCGGCACCGGCGTGGAGTCTCACGGGACTAGTCGCTTTCGACTTGGAGGACGGCGAGAAAGGCCTCCTGGGGGATCTCGACGCTCCCGACCTGCTTCATGCGCCGCTTCCCTTCCCTCTGCTTCTCGAGGAGCTTCCGCTTGCGCGTGATGTCGCCTCCGTAGCACTTGGCGGTCACGTTCTTGCGCAGCGCCTTCACCGTCGTCCTCGCGATCACGTCCCGCCCGATCGCGGCCTGGATCGCCACGTCGAAGAGCTGCCGCGGGATGAGTTCCTTGAGCTTGCGGGCCATCTTCTGCCCGAAGTCGTAGGCCCGGCTCCGGTGCACGATGACGCTCAGCGCGTCCACGGGCGCACCGTTGAGGAGGATATCCAGCTTCACCAGGTCCGAGGGCTCGTGGCCCGTTACCTCGTAGTCGAGCGAGGCGTATCCGCGAGACACGGACTTCAGCCTGTCGTAGAAGTCGAGCACGATCTCGCCGAGGGGCATCGAATATGAGATCTCGACCCGGGTGGGATCCAGGTACTGCAGGTCGACGTACTTCCCGCGCCGGTCGTGGCAGATCTTCTGGATCGCGCCGATGTAGTCGGCCGGCGACACGACGCGGACCCGGACGAAGGGCTCCCGCACTTCGCTGATGTGGACGCGGTCCGGCATCTTCGACGGGTTTTCGAGCTGGATCTCGTCGTTGTTCGTGAGCGTCACCTGGTACTCCACGCTGGGCAGGGTCGTGATGAGGTCGACGCCGAACTCCCGGTCGAGCCGCTCCTGCACGATCTCCAGGTGGAGGAGCCCCAGAAAGCCGCACCGGAAGCCGAAGCCGAGCGCGCCCGATGTCTCCGGTTCGTAGTGGAGGCTGGCGTCGTTCAACTGGAGCTTTTCGAGCGCCTCTCGGAGTTCCTCGAACTGGTCGGAGTCCGTCGGATAGAGGCCGGCGAAGACCATCGGCTTCGCTTCCCGGTAGCCGGGGAGGACCTCCGCGGCGCGGTCTCCGGCGTCCAGCACCGTATCGCCGACGCGGGTATGGCCCACGTTCTTGATCTGGGCCGTAAGGTACCCGACCTCCCCGCAGCGGAGGGCGCCGGTGCGCTCGAACCCGAGACGCATGAAGCCGACCTCGTCCACCTCGTAGACGGCGTCGTGGCGTCCGAACCCGATGCGCATGCCCTCGCGCAGTTCGCCATCCACGACGCGCAGCATGGGCATCGCTCCGCGGTAGCGGTCGTACTGCGAGTCGAAGATCAGGGCCCGCAGCGGCGCCTCGGGGTCTCCGTCCGGAGCCGGGACGCGCTCGACGATGGCGTCGAGAACCTCGTCGATCCCCGCCCCTTCCTTCGCCGAGGTGCGGATCGTCGAGGCGGGATCCACGCCGAGCAGTTCCGAAATCTCCGCCGCCACGCGTTCCGGGTCGGCCGCCGGGAGGTCGATCTTGTTGATGACGGGGACGACCTCGAGATCCGCCTCGAGCGCGAGGAAGAGGTTCGCGAGCGTCTGCGCCTCGATGCCCTGCGTCGCGTCGACGACGAGGAGGGCCCCTTCGCACGCGGCGAGACTCCGGCTCACCTCGTAGGCGAAATCGACGTGCCCCGGCGTGTCGATGAGGTTGAGCTGATACTCGACCCCGTCCCGGTACCCGTAGGCCATGCGGATCGCGTTGAGCTTGATCGTGATCCCGCGTTCCCGCTCGAGTTCCATCGAGTCGAGGACCTGCTTCCGCATCCGGCGCGCATCCACCGCGCCGGTGCGCTCGAGCAGCCGGTCGGCCAGCGTCGACTTCCCGTGGTCGATGTGCGCGATGATGGAGAAATTCCGGATGCGCTCCGTACCCAGGGGCGCGGTCACAGCTCCACCACCAGTCCGTCGTACGCCGGCGTCACGCCGGCCGGGAGGCGGCGCTCGATCTCCTCGTGTCTCGTCCTGTGCGCGATGTGCGTGATGTACGTGCGTCCGGCCCCGAGTCGACGCGCCGTCGCCGCGGCCTCTTCCATTGAGAAGTGTCCGGGGTGCGGGTCGCCGAACCAGAGCGCGTTCGTGACGAGCACGTCGACGCCCGCGAACACCTCCATGGCATCCTCGGGTAAGGACTTCGCGTCGATCAGGACCCCGAGACCGTCGGCGCGAAACCCGTAGCTGCGGTACACGCCGTGCGGCAGCGCAACGACTTGCATCTCGAGCCCGCCGGGCGCGATGACGTCGCGGTCCTCGAAGAGCAGCAGATCGAGCCGGGGGACGGCGGATCCCGGCTGGGGACGGGCGTCACCCCAAATATAGGAGAACCGGCTCCGGATTCCGGCCTCGAATTCGCGCGCCACGTAGAGCGGGACAGGTCGGCGCTGACGCAGCGAGAAGATCCGAAGATCGTCGATCCCATGCGTATGGTCCGCGTGCTCGTGCGAAAGAAAGACGGCGTCCAGCCGCTCGACGCCCGCCTGCAGCAGTTGAAGCCGAAGTTCCGGGGGCGTGTCGACGAGGAGACGGGTCCGGCCGGTTTCGATGAGGAGTCCGTGGCGCGTGCGTCGGTCCCTGGGGTCCGGCGAGCGGCAGGTCGCGCAGTCGCAGCCGATCACCGGAACCCCGAAGGAAGTACCGGTACCGAGAAAACGGACTCTCACGGACCGGGCGTCAGCGGCGGAAGCGGCGGATCACAACTCTTCGACGCGCATCATGTTGGTCGTGCCGGGCACGTGGAAGGGGACTCCGGCCGTCACCACGAAACGCTGCCCCGCCTCGCCCATGCCCAGCTCGAGGGCCACATCACGGGCCTTGTCGAGCATGCTCGAATAGCTGATGCCGCCGTGGAAGAGGATCGGCTGCACGCCCCACACGAGCGCCAGCTGATTGTACGTCCTCCATTGGTCCGTGATCGCCAGGATCGGGACCGAGGGACGCTGCGCCGACACGATGCGGGCCGTATAGCCGCTCTGCGTGAACGTCACGATGAACGGCGAACCCACGCGCTCGACGGCGATGAGCGACGACGCCGCGATCGCTCCGGACGTCGTCTGCTGGATCTTCGAGAAGCCCTCCACCTGCGTGCCGGCCCGCCCGGTCCGTCCCAGCCGCTCGTGCTCGATACGGCGGATGATCCGGTCCATCGTGAGGACGGCCTGTACCGGATACCCGCCCGCGGCGGTCTCCGCCGAGAGCATCACCGCGTCGGTGCCGTCGAGCAGCGCGTTCGCGACGTCAGACACCTCCGCCCGCGTCGGCTGTGGGCTCTCGATCATCGACTCCAGCATCTGCGTCGCCGTAATCACCGGCCGCGCCCGTTCCTGCGCGAGTCGAATGATCCGCTTCTGGATCATCGGCACTTCCTCGTACGGTAACTCGACCCCGAGGTCTCCGCGCGCGACCATGACGGCGTCGCTCAGGGGCAGGATCTCCGCCAGGTTCTCGAGCGCCTGCGACTTTTCGATCTTCGCTATGAGCAGACACCCCCGGTCCATTTTCTGGCGGGTCGTTTCGAGGTCGGCCGGCTGCCGTACGAAACTCAGCGCCAGGTAGTCGATGACCTGTTCGACGGAGAACTCGATGTCCGCGATGTCCTTCTCGGTCAGCGCGGGCGCCCCGACCCGCACGCCCGGCAGGTTGATGCCCTTCTGGGACTTGAGGACGCCGGCACTGAAGGCCACGGCCGAAACCCACGGCGGGTCATCGGAGACTTCGCGGACCGCGAACTCGAAGTGGCCATCGTCGAGCAGGATCCGGTTGCCGGGCGCCACCTCCTCGGCCAGCTCCGGATATGTGGTCGGAATCTGTCGGCGCGGGGAACTGCCCGCGGGCGCGTCTTCGCCTTCGGGAAAGAACCAGTACGTGCCTTCAGGCTCGATATCGAGCTGGTCGCCGGGCAGGTCCCCGACCCGGATCTTCGGTCCCCCAAGGTCGCCGATGATCGCCACCGGCCGGCCGACATCACGGGCCACGTCGGAGATCTTCCGTACCAGGCCGGCGGCGCGATCCGTCGGCGTATGAGTGAAGTTGATGCGGACTGCGTCGGTGCCGGCTTCAATCAGGTCGTGCAGCACGTCCCGGTCCCAGGAGGCGGGTCCGATCGTGCTGACGATCTTCGCTCTGCGGAAGCCTGCGCTCATCCGTGGCCCAAATGGCGTGGGAGGCCACGGTTCCTATCCAGGCAGCCGGCCAGCCTCCGAGAGATCGGGTCGGTGGGCTACGATCCACTCGTGCATGTGCTGCAACTGGCCGAGCGGGAGCCCCTCGAGGGATTTCACCTGCAAGCCGGGGATGATACAGGCGGCGGCGCGGCGGAGAAAGTAAGCGCGCTGGCGGCGGCGCTGTTCCGGGTTGAGGCTCGTTCCGCCGGGGATATCCGGGATCGGCTCCATGAGGCGGCGGTAACTGTAGACTTCGCGGGCGGAGAATTCGGCGGGGATCAGATAGGCGTGACCTTCGAGTTCGAGGGTGCCGTCCGATGAGATGGCGACGGGACCTGCCATGTTCAGCCTCCTTACGCCTTACGTAGCAGCCAGAGACGCAAAAGACCGTGCCGCCGGAAGGTCGGACAATCTCCACGATTCCCCTTCATCCCAGCCGCACGGTCCTCGGGCTTCCAGAACGTACTATAGGCTTGAACGTACCCTCGATGCAAACCTCCCGCCCCATTCCGCGCCGGGTGCGGACCCCGGACACCGTCCGGACGAGGAGCGGACCCCGAACGGTCGCGGGCGGGATATTTGACGCGCCGCTGCGCGGGCCGCTAAACTTCGGCCCCGTTGCGTCTACGGGCCGTCAGAGTTGCCCTGCCAGGAGGCTTACACTTGCAGTACACGCTACGCGACAACGAAGAACTCGACCGCGCGCTGCGGAAATTCCGCCGCAAGGTCCAGCGAGCCGGGATCTTCCGGGATATCAAGAAGCACCGGTTCTACGAGAAGCCGAGCGAGGCGCGTCGTCGCAAGATGAAGGCGGCGGAGCGCCGTCGGCGTCGGCGTCGGCGTCGCCAGAAGGCCCGCCGCTAGCCAGGAGACCCCGCCGCTGGCTGAAGCCCCGCCGCCAGCCGGCAGTTCTCCCCGCCGTCTCAGGAAAAGCGGCGTTCGACGTACCCGTCGAGAATCTGCAGGAACTCCTCCACGATCCCATCGCCGCGCAGC
Organism: Gemmatimonadota bacterium; assembly: GCA_965207805.1. GTDB lineage: Bacteria > Gemmatimonadota > Gemmatimonadetes > Palauibacterales > Palauibacteraceae > Palauibacter. The sequence continues at coordinate 1,453,209 of OZ242312.1, read as the reverse complement.
GTCGAGTGGTGCTTTCCGTCGACATAGACCGGCGCGGTCGGCGCCTCGGCCACTCCCGGCAACGAGATACCGAGATCCGCATGCTTCGACTCGCCGGGCCCGTTGACCACGCACCCCATCACGGCTACGGAGAGATCCTCGACGCCGGGGTAGTGCTCCCGCCAAGCCGCAAGACGGTCCGCGATATGGCTTTCGACATCGAGCGCCAACTGCTGGAAAAAGGTGCTCGTCGTCCGTCCGCACCCGGGGCACGCCGTCACCTGAGGCTTGAAGCTCCTCAACTCGAGCGACTGTAGCAGCTGCTGCGCGATTCGGACCTCCTCGGTCCGGTCGGCGCCGGGTTCCGGCGTCAACGACACCCGGATCGTATCGCCGATCCCTTCGGAGAGCAGGATCGCGAGGGCGGCCGAGGACGCGACGGTGCCCTTGCGCCCCATCCCCGCTTCCGTGAGTCCGAGGTGCAGCGGGTAGTCGCAACGGGACGCGAGTTCGCGGTACACGGTCACGAGATCCGGCACGCGCGACACCTTTGCGCTGAGCACGATCCGGTCGGGCCCGAGACCGAGGCCTTCCGCGGCTTCGGCGGAAGCCATGGCGCTCTCCACGATTGCGTCGAGGGTCACCCGGTGCGCATCCAGCGGCTCCGCCCGGCGCGCGTTCTCATCCATGAGCCGGGTCAGGAGCATCTGATCCAGCGAGCCCCAGTTGACTCCGATGCGGACCGGCTTGTCGTGCTCGATCGCGCAGCGGACAATCGTCGCGAACTGCTCGTCGCGCCGTTTTCGGCCGACGTTGCCCGGGTTGATGCGAAACTTGGAGAGGGCGGCGGCGCAGTCGGGGTGGCCGGACAGGAGGATGTGCCCGTTGAAGTGGAAGTCGCCGACGAGCGGTACGTCGATGCCTTGGCCGGAAAGATATTCCGCGATCCGCGGCACCGCCCTGGCGGCCCGCGGCGTATTCACCGTGATGCGGACGATTTCCGAGCCCGCCTCGTAGAGCGCCCGGACCTGGTCCGCGGTGGCCGCCACATCCGCCGTATCGGTGTTCGTCATCGACTGGACGACGATGGGATGGGCGCTGCCCACCCAGACGCCTCCGATATCGACGGATCTCGTCGAACGACGCGAAGAAGACGGAGTGTTCAAGGGCGTCCCCCGGCGGTTCGGTGCGCGGGTGGCCGAGCGCCGACCCAACCCCGGTCCACCCCCAAATCTACTGCCGTGGATGAACCTGTGGCGTCAGCCGCACTCGCTGTAACCGCAAGCGTAGCACTTCGCGCAGCCTTCCTCAAAGGCGAGGCTGCTGCCGCACTCCGAGCACGCTCCGAGGAAGAGCCGGGCCGCCGACTCCTGGTAACGTTCGATCACGGGGCGCTGTGCCGACCGGGCGCCCCCGTTCGTGTTCTTTCTCCGGGCGGTCTCGACCTCCTCGATGGGAAGCGTCTGCTGAATCCCTTCCTTCTCCTCAAGGTAGCGCTCGATGACCTGAGCGATCGCGTCGGGACCCGAGAGCACCTTGCTCGCCCCGAATCCGACGGCCCGGTCGGAAGAAATCCCGCGCAACTGCTTGTGCACATCGCGCAGCGAGATCCCCGAGCGCAGGGCGAGTGAACACAGCCGTCCGATGGCTTCGGCATCCGCCATCGCCGCGCCTCCCGTCTTGCCGAGAGCGACGAAGACCTCGAACGGGCGACCCTGATCGTCCTCGTTGATCGTCACGTACATCGTACCCAGCGGCGATTCGATCTGGCGGGTGTGGCCCCGCAGAACGGCAGGCCGTTGCCGCCTCTCGACGCGGCGCATTCTGGAACCCTCGAGTTCGGTGATCCGCCGCTGCTTCGCCTCGACGGCATTCTCAAGCTTCCGGTTGTGCGTCTGCAGTTCGCTGTTCTGCGCCTCCGCGGCGGCGAGCCGGGTCAGCGTGTCCGCGAGATCTCCGGCGAATTCGGGCCCCACATCGACGGCTTCGAGCTGGACTCCGTCCGCCGTAACGGCCGAGCCGCTCTCGCTCGTCTGACGTTGGACATCCTTCGCCGTGCTGCCGGTCGACAGAACCTGCTCGTCGCGCGAACCATCGCGGTAGACGGTGACCCCCTTGCACCGCAACTCGTACGCCATCTCGTAGATCTTGCGCACGTCCTCCTCCGTGGCGGTCGTCGCAAAATTGCACGTCTTCGAGATGGCGGAGTCGCAGTGCGCCTGGAATGCCGCCTGCATGCGAATGTGCTGCTCGGGCGGAACATCGTGCGCCGTGACGAAGATCCCCTGGACATCCCCCGGCACTTCATCGAAGTGGATGTGGCCCTCGTCGGCGATGCGCTGCATCAACTCCTCGGAGTACCAACCCCCTTCCTTCGCACGGCGCACGAAGTCCGGATTCACATCCGGCATCAGCACGCCTGCCTGATTCCTCATGAATGCGACCGCGAACAGCGGCTCGATTCCACTTGAACACCCCGCAATGATCGAGATGGTCCCCGTGGGGGCGACCGTCGTCAGGTTGCAGTTGCGGAGCCGGCGTTCGGGGCGGATCCGATTGTCGTCGGCGTCCCGCGCGCACGTCTCGTCGGGACCCCAGATCGATCGTTCCCACTCGGGGAAGACGCCGCGCTCGGCGGCCAGCCGTTCGGACTCGACCCTGCATTCCTCGTCGACGAACTCCATCAACTCGCGCGCGAGTTCTACGGCGCGCTCGGAACCGTAGGGTTCGCCGATCCGCACGAGCATGTCGGCCCATCCCATGATCCCGAGGCCGACGCGGCGGATCCGCTGGGACAGATCTTCGATTTTCGGGAGCGGATAGCGGTTGGCATCGATGACGTTGTCGAGGAAATGGGTCGATTCGTGGACGGCCTCGCCGAGCCCGTCCCAGTCGATACGACCCTGATCGTCGACGAAGTAGCCGACGTTGATCGAGCCGAGATTGCACACGTCGTAGGCGAGCAGCGGCTGTTCGCCGCAGGGATTCGTGGCTTCGTAGTCGCCGAGGTGCGGGACCGGATTGTAGCGGTTCGCCTCGTCGATGAAGAAGACCCCGGGCTCACCGTTCCGCCACGCGCTGGAGATGATGCTCGAGAACACCTCCTCGGCGTTCAGCTGATCCACGACATCGCCGGTCCGCGGGCTGATGAGATCGTAGTCCGAGCCCGTCCGGACCGCCGCCATGAAGGCGTCGGTGACGCCGACCGAGATGTTGAAGTTCGTGATCCGGGTCTTGTCCGCCTTGCACTCGATGAAGTGGCGGATGTCCGGATGATCGACGCGCAGGATGCCCATGTTCGCGCCCCGTCGCGTCCCGCCCTGTTTCACGGCCTCGGTCGAGGCGTCATAGACCTCCATGAAGCTGACCGGGCCGCTCGCCACGCCCATCGTCGACTTGACGACGTCGCCGGAAGGACGAAGGCGGCTGAAGCCGAACCCGGTGCCGCCCCCGCTCTGATGGATGAGGGCCATGTCGCGCAGCGTCTCGTAGATGCCGTCGAGGCTGTCCGGAACGGGAAGCACGAAGCACGCGGAGAGTTGCCCGAGCGGACGCCCGGCGTTCATGAGCGTGGGGCTGTTCGGCTCGAAGATGCCGTCGGCCATCAGGTGATAGAAGCGCTCCGTGCGCTCGAGGACTGCCTCGTCCGTCGCCCCGTAGCGGGCATCCTGCGATGCGATGACATCGGCCACGCGCCAGAAGAGGTCGCGCGGCCCCTCGATGGGCTCGCCGCGGTCGTTCTTCTTCAGATACCGGCGCGCCAGCACCGTCCGCGCGTTCTCGGCAAGTCCGGGCTCGGCGAGGTCGGCCGGCCTGGCATTGGATCCCACCCGCATTTCATCCCGCACCGGGGCGCTCGTCGACGCGCCCTCCCGCACCGCCACATCCGGTGGATTCATTGCCGCCCCCGCCTTCCTGTTCTCGACCGTCCACAAATCAGGTCAATCCGCGGAAAAAACCGGCTTCGGCCGGGACCCGACGACCGCGCGAGTCGAATGCCGGCCTAGGCCGGGAAGCCTGACGGGCGCGGAGATCGACATTACCCCGCGCCCATCGTTCTGGTTGTTTCGATGCGATCGCTGTGGATCGTCGGGCGGTTTTCCACGACTCCACAGCTTTTCCACACAAAACCGGTGTTTTTTCCACACGTACCGCTATATGTGGTGGCCTTCAAATGATAACTACACCATATGTTGTGGTCAAGCCGGGAAACGGCCTCCCGGGCGGCTGGTGCGGCGACGCCACGCTAGACGGCCCGCCGGGTGCGCAGGATCCAGAGCCCGCCTCCGCCCAGAGCGGCCACGCCGGCGGAGAGGGCGGCGATCCGTGGCTCGAGCAGCAGCATGGCGCCGAGGGCGAACATCGCCCCGAACAGGAGCAGTGTTGCCCCGGCGGTCCGCAGCAGCGCCTCGCGGAGGGGAAGGTCGGGAGAAACGCCCGCGCGCTCGCGGATCGCGCGCCAGCCCGGCCCGGCGGGCCGCACCCGTCGATAGAACTCCAGCAGGGTCGCCTCGTTCTCGGCACGCGTGAACCACATCACGGGAAGCCAGACCGCCGCCGATCCGAAGGCGGTCACTGCGAGCCGCGTCCCGAACTCCATGGTGCCGAACGCCGGCAGATAGGAGCAGAGCGCGATGGCGAAACCGGCGAGCATGGAGGCGAGTTCGGCCCAGGCGTTCACCCGCCACCAGAACCAGCGCAGGATGAGCACGGCCCCGGGCCCCGTGCCGATGGCGATCATGAAGCGGAAGAGCGCCCCGATGTCGTTGGCGAAGAACGCCGCCGCCGTCGCGGCCGCGACGATGCCGGCCGAGGCGAGCCGGCCCAGCAACACGAGTCTCGCGGACGAGGCGTCCGGGTCGACGAAGCGGGCATATAGGTCGTTCACCAGATAGCTCGCGCCCCAGTTGATCTGTGTCGAGACGGTCGACATGAAGGCGGCGAAGAACGACGCGACGACGAGCCCCAGGAGGCCGGCGGGAAGGTAGCGCAGCATGAGCATCGGGTATCCCAGATCGGGATCGGCCAGATCCGGAAAGACGACGACGGCCACGAGTCCGACGAGCACCCAGGGCCACGCGCGGACCACGTAGTGAAGCCACACGAACCACCAGGCGGCGCGCTCGGCGTCCGCTTCCGTGCGGCAGGCGAGGAGGCGCTGCACGAACTCGCCCCCGCCATCGGAGCGGCGGAACGCCCACCACTGTATGCCGAGGTAGGCGAGGAAGGTCCCGAACGGGAGGGCATCGGACCCCGGCCGGGGGACCATCGCCAGTACATCGCTCCGCCCCGCCGCCGCGAGCTGGGCCTTGAGTTCCGCGATCCCCCCGATCTCGGCGAGGGCGAAGGCGGCCACGAGAATGGCCCCGAAGAGGGCGAGAAAGAACTGGAAGAAGTCCGTCGCGACGACCCCCCACAGCCCGGCGATGCCCGCGTAGGCGAGCACAAAGATCGAGAGCGCTACGACGGCCCATAGACGCTCGTCTCCCGGCATCCAGCCGGACAGATCCGGGAGAAGTCCGAGAGCCTCGACGACCTTGCGCATGGCCAGCATCACGAAGCCGATCGAGATGCAGTTGATCGGCACCGCGAACAGGAAGGCGCGCGTGGCCCGCAGGACGGCGGCGGGGCGGCCGCCGTAGCGAAGTTCCGTCAACTCCACGTCCGTGACGATCCCGGCGCGGCGCCACAGGCGCGCGAAGAGGTAGATGAGGAGGAGGTGGGAGAGGCCGAACGACCACCATTCCCAGTTGCCGGCGATGCCCCGGCGCGCGATGAGGGCCGAGACGTAGAGCGGCGTATCCACCGAGAACGTGGTCGCGGCCATCGACGTACCGGCGAGCCACCATGGCAGCGCGCGTCCCCCGACGAAGAAGTCCACGATGCTCCCGCGCGCCCGGCGCGAGAGCCACAGTCCGACGCCGAATGTGAGGGCGAGGTAGATCGCGACGATCCACCAGTCGACCGGACTCAACGGTCCGTCCTGCCGAGCCGCGTCCCCGCAGCCGCGGCGACCGCGGAGCGTATCCAGTCCGCGGCGGCTCGTTCCATCACCGTCTCGGTGGACCACGCGCAGATGCCGGGGACGCCGAGCACATCGAGCCAGCGGCGGTGGCCGAGCAGTACGACGAGGCCGCGGTGCGCGGAGCGGATGAGGGCGCGCGTCTCCTCGACGACTTCGGTCGCGGGCGCGCCGCGGCCCTTCCAGCCGCGAGGTGTCGCGGCGAGCACGACGATGCATTGCCCGGAATCGGGGCGGTCCGTGATCCGCCAGCCGGTCGCGCGCAGCTCGTCGGCGACGATCGTGCCCAACGCTCCCGCCCGGCCGGCCGGCGGCCCGACGTCGGGGTCGTCCGACACTCCGACGACCCGCGTCGGCGCCCGAGGCGTCCAGCCGCGCAGGACCTCCGCATCCCCCACGATCGTATCCCGGGCGAACGCGACCGGCTCGAACTCCGGCCGCGACGTCCGCCCGGAGGGCGGGCAGGTGCGGGCCGAGCGGGTCACGGCCTCCTCGAGCCTGGCGGCAAAGCGCGCGTCGTGAGCGGCGCGCGCCAGCGACGCGATGGTCGCGGCGGCATCAGCGGGGTAGCAGATGAGATCGCACCCCGCGGCGACCGCCTCGACCGCGGCGCTCGCATCGTCGGGGCCGGCGCCGCCCATGATCATGGCGTCCGTCGTCACGACCCCTTCGAAGCCCAGCCGTCCGCGAAGGAGTCCCGAGACGATGTTCGGCTCCACCGTCGCCGCCCGCTCGCCGCCGAGTGCCGGATAGGCGACGTGCGCCACCATCACGCTTGCGACCCGGTCCGCGGCGGCGGAGAAAGGCGCGAGATCCTCCTCGAGAAGCTCGGCGGCGGCATCGATGGAGGGAAGTCCGATATGCGAGTCCTCGGTCGTTCTTCCGTGACCCGGGAAGTGTTTCGCGCACGCCGCGGCGCCGGCGGACTGGCAGGCGTCGATCCAGCGGACGCCCAGCTCTCCGACACGCCGCGGGTCCGCGCCAAAACTGCGCGTGGCGATGATCGGGTTGTCAGGTTCCGCATCCAGATCGAGCACCGGTGCGATGACCCAGTTGATCCCGACGGACAGTGCTTCCCGAGCCGTCACGCGACCCGCTGCGGCGACGGCTGCGCCGGGGTCCGGTGGCGCCGCCAGCGCCGCGGGCGGCGGCAACTCGATCAGACCCCGGATCTGCTGACCCGCGCCCCGCTCGAGATCCGCCCCGATCCAGAGCGGCCGCGCCGCGTCGTCGCGGATCCGTTCGACCAGGCGACCGACGCGTTCCGCTTCGCCGCCGAACAGAATGAACCCCCCCACCCCGAGGGAGAGCGCCCGGTCCGCGCGCCTCTCCACCTCATCCGGCGACCAGCGGTCGAGCCGGAGCGCCTCGATGACGACCCGGGCCGGGTCCACGTCGGGCCGGATCACGCGGCGGTCCGCACTCCGAGCAGGCGGGGACCGCGCGCACCGGTCGCCCACGGGGCATTGGCGGGATACCCGAGCACATGCTGTCTCGCCAGGAGCGCGAAGGCCACGGCCTCGCGGGCGTCCGCGTCGAGGCCGAGTGCGGAGAGATCGCGGACGGGCACGGGATCCAGCAGCCGCTCCAATCGCGACGCGAGAACCGGGTTCCGGGCTCCGCCGCCGCAGAGATAGCACGCTGCCGGAGGCTCCTCGATCCATCGGTAGGCGTCCGCGATCGTGCGCGCGGTGAGTTCCGTCAGGGTGGCGATCGTGTCTCGGGGTGAAAGCGCGGCGTGTCTCCGCAGCCATTCGAGCAGGCGATCCCGCGAGAAGCGCTCGCGTCCCGTCGACCGGGGCGGGGGCCGACGGAAGAAGGGATCGCCCAGCCAATCGGAGAGGGCGTCTTCGCTCACCGTGCCGCGCCTCGCCATGCGCCCGTCGAGATCGAAGCGGGATCGCCCTTCCGTGAGAAACTCGACGGCGCCATCGATGAGCACGACCCCGGGGCCGGTGTCGTAGGCCTGCGGCGCCGCTCCACTGGATTCTGCCGGGAGCGCCGTCACGTTGCCTATTCCACCGATGTTCTGGATCGCGCGCGATTCCGGTGCGCGGAAGAGGAGCCAGTCGGTATAGGCCGTGAGGGGCGCGCCTTCCCCGCCCGCCGCCACGTCCCGCACGCGGAAGTCCGAGACGACCGCACACGAGGTGAGCTCGGCGATGACCGCCGCCTGGCCGAGTTGCAGCGTCGAACCGCTCCGGTCGCCCGCGGGAGGCTCATGCCATACCGTCTGGCCGTGGCTGCCGATGGCTTCGATGTCCGCCGGCCGGAGCGAGGCGGAAGCCAACGTCCGGTTCACGGCCGCGCCGATCCTCTCACCCAGCTCGAAGTCGAGCGCGCAGATCGCCGCGGCGCTCCCCGCGGTGATGGCCATGGCGATCCGTTCGCGCGCGGCGCTGTCGTAGCTCTCCGTCTCGAAGGCGACGACGCGCCAGTCCGCCGGCCACTCGCCGTCACCCGCCGTCTCGACGACGGCGACATCGATGCCGTCCAGCGATGTCCCGGACATCACACCGACCCAGAGCGTCACGCGCCCCCCTCCGCCAGCAATGCCGGGTGCACGCGCTCCCGCAGCCTCGTTTCGTGCGCGGCGTCGTGCTGCGCGACGCCCCGGAGAAACTGATACAGCGTCAACGTCTCGGAGCCGACGCGGGCGCGACGAGAGAGGACCGCGGCGACCGGCTCCGGGTCATCGGCTACGGCCGCCACCGTGCGGGCCCGCTCCGCGGAAAAACCGGCGGTCTCGGTCTCGAAGCCGCGTTCGGGCGGTCGGGCGTCCTCGGTCCAGTCTTCGAATGTCGGGAGGGATCCGCTCGAGTCGGCGGCCTCGAGCCACCGCTCGACTCGCGGCCGCACGGCGCTCCGCTCGAAGTCCGCCAGGTGCGCGGCGTGCTGGCCCGGCGTCCACGCGGTTCGACGCGCCGCGATCCGCTGCCCCCGCGCTTCGGCCGCGGCACCGGCCGCGCGCGCGGCGACGAGACGAGCCGGCGCGGCGCTCAGCCGCGCGAGCAGCGCGGCGCCGTCCGGCCAGCCCGGCGCGGCCGGGTAGCCGCCGTAGCAAGGACGCTCCCGGCCGCCGAAGCGCTCGACCGCGAGGCCCAGAGAGCCATCGGCGCAGTCGAGATATCGCTCGGCCAGGGCGCGGTCGACGCGCAACGCGTGCATTGCAAGCGCCGTCTTCACCGCGCCGCCCGTGCGGATCAGCGCGCGGCGGGCCTCCTCGCGCGACGCGCCCGTGAGCGTGACGAAAATGCGGAGCCCGCGATCGACGAGCTTCGCGGATCGCGCCCGCAAGTCGACCATGAGATTCTCGAACACGCGGCCACTGCGGATCATCGCCCCCGTGGTGATCGTATTCAGTACGAGCTTCGTCGCCGTCCCCGCCTTCATGCGGGTCGAACCCGCGATGACTTCGGGCCCCACGAGCGGCAGGATGAGGTGGTCCGCCACCTCCGTGACCTCCGCGGGCGGTGCCGTGCAGCCGAGAAACCCGATCCCTGCTCCTCGCGACGCTGCCTCCGCCAGCGCCCCGAGGACGTACGGCGTGGTCCCCGAGGTCGCGATCCCGAACACGAGATCCGCGGGCGAGACGCCGACCGCTCCCACCGCCTCCGCTCCTCCCCGCCGGGAATCCTCCGCCCCCTCCGCGCTCCGCACGAGCGCGCCGGAGCCCCCCGCAATGATCGCCTCCACGAGGCCCGGGTCGACGCCGAACGTGGGCGGACACTCCGCCGCGTCGAGCACGCCGAGGCGGCCGCTCGTCCCCGCGCCGACGTAGACGAGACGTCCGCCGCGACGGAAGCGCTCCACGACATCATCGATGACGCGTGCAAGCGCATCGGCCTGCGAGGCGACGGCCTCCGGTACCGCGCGATCTTCCGCCTGTATCGTATGGACGATCGTCGCGCTGTCCGCGCGATCGATGGCGCGGGTACGAGGGTTGCGCCCCTCGGTTAGACGGGGATCCAAGCGTCAGGTCCTCGGGAGCTCTGCGGCTCGTTGCTGGAGTTCGCGGCGTCCGGGTACGTATTGTGTTTCTGCCACGGACTGTCAGGCGCAAACGTAGAGGGTTCGCCCGGGGGGCGGGAGTCACACCGTTCGAAAAGGAGAGGCGCGCCACGTGAGTTCTGGTCCCCAGACGACGCGGAGCCCGGGGACCGACCTCGTCCTCGGGCGTCTTTCCGACCGCTTTCCCGTCCCCGACAAGCCTCGCCTCGCCCCTCTGGACGAACTCGTCCTCACGATCCTCAGCCAGTCGACGACCGACGCGAATCGGGATCGCGCCTGGCGAACTCTCGCCGCGCGGTATCCGGCCGAGGAAGCCGGCGAGACGGTGGACGGAGCATCTCCGGCCGGGCCGATCTCGTGGGAAGCCGTGCTTCGAGCTACGCCGACCGAACTGGAAGACGCGGTGTGCGTCGCCGGCCTCGCAAACCAGAAGGCGCCGGCCATCCACGCCGCTCTCGAGCGGCTCCGGGCCGAGGTGGGGCGGATCACGCTCGACCACCTCGAGGAGATGAGCGACGAGGAGGCGATCGCCTATCTCACGACCTTTCGGGGAGTCGGAGTAAAAACGGCCGCGTGCGTGCTCTGCTTCTCGCTCCGCCGGCCCGTGCTCCCGGTCGATACGCATGTCCTCCGGATCGCACGGCGCCTCGCATGGGTTCCGCCGCGAGCGTCGGCCGACCTGACCTACACCGCCCTCTCGCGGACCGTCGCTCCTTCCGAGCGCTTCCGCATGCACATGCTGCTCATCACGTTCGGCCGTTCGCTCTGCCTCGCCAGAGCCCCGCGCTGCGGGGAATGCCCTCTCGAACCCGAGTGTCCGAGAATCGGCGTCTGACAGGGCGCGCACGCCGGCGCGGGTTTCCGTCCTCAGATGTTCGGGAGTCCAAACACCAGGGGCTCGTCCAGCCGCAGTCGGAGGATCGTCCCGACCGGCAATGCCGGCTCCGCCTCGTCGGCGGCGAGGAGGATGGCGGAACCCCTCACGGCTCCTGCCGCGGCGCCCGTGACCGCGCCCTGACGGCCACCGGCGAGGACGCGGCCCAGATTCGTACGGGCCACGCCTCCGGCCGCCGCGCCGCCTCCCGGCCCCGGCAGGATCTCCACCACGGACGCCGATATGGGCCAGGCTTCGCCGTTGAAGAAGACATCGACGAAGCGGACTTTCACCATCACGCGTTCGCCAGCCTCGGCGGCTTCATCGTCGTCCCCACCCCCAGCCGCGGCCTCGACCGCGGTGATCTCGCCATTGATCAGCGAGTTCAGCGGCACCATGACCATCTGGTTCTCGATCAGGGGCCGCGTCACGCCGAACTTCAAGGCGTCCCCGGGCCGAAGGTCGGCCGGCCGGATCGGATCCAGGAGTTCCACCTCCAGCTCCGCGCCGGTCTGTACCGTCACCATCGTATACGTCATTTCGGGCGCGCCGCCCGGCTCGGCCACCGTCCTCCCGGCCACGGGCGGAGCCGGCGTTCGCCGCACGGGCGAGGAGGGCGCCGCACGCTCCGCCGTCGCCTCGTTCGCGTCCCCGCTCCCCTCCGCTCCCGGGCCGATTTCCGGCGCGCAGCCCAAGACGATCGAGGTCACCGCGCCGAGCGCGACGAGCATCGCTGACGTCGTCCGTTCCATCCTGTTCCTTCCCGTGTGTCGTTGTACGGCCTTCAACCCGCGCATACGTTTCGAACGGTGCGCCCCGCAGAATAAACGCCCGGCCGGCTCCCGCGGAGACATCTTGAGATCGCTCAGAGCGCTGCTACCCTACTTTCGCCCGTACCGCCTGGGTATCGCGGCCGGGCTTACGCTCGTGATCGTGAGCAATCTGTTCACGGTCGCCGGCCCGTGGGTGCTCAAGATGGCGGTCGACGCGCTGGAAAGGGAACTGCGCCCCGACCTCATCCTGCGCTACGCTCTCGTGCTCACGGCGATTTCCGTCGTCGCCGGCGCGACGAGATTCTGGATGCGGAAGCTCCTCAACGGGCTGAGCCGCCGAATGGAGACGGATATCCGCAGCGCCCTCTTCGCGCACCTTCTCAGGCTCCCGCCGCAGTTCTTCGACGCCTGGCGCACGGGCGACCTCGTGAGCCGCTCCACGAACGACGTCCAGGCGGTCCGCATGGTCGCCGGACCCGCGATCATGTACGCCGTGAACACGGCCACCGTCGCGACGCTGGCGCTCGGGCTCATGATCTGGATCGATCCCATGCTCACGCTCTGGGCGATGATCCCGATGGTCGTCCTCCCTCCCATCGTGTTCATCTTCGGCCGACAGATTCACGAGCGCTTCGAGAGAATCCAGGCCCAGTTCTCGGAGATCTCCAACTTCGCCCAGGAGAATCTGGCGGGAACCCGCATCGTGAAGGCGTACGTGCGGGAGGAGGCTCAGACCCGACGTTTCGAGATCCTCAACCGCGACTACAAATCGCGCAATCTCTCCCTCGCCCGCGTGTGGGGGCTGTTCCACCCGTCGCTCATGTTCTTCGCGGGCGTCGGCGCGGTCGTCGTACTGTGGTTCGGGGGCGGACAGGTCGTCCGCGGCGCCATCACGCTCGGCGATTTCGTCGCCTTCTCCTTCTACCTCACGATGCTGATGTGGCCCATGATCGCGCTCGGCTGGGTCACGAACCTTTTCCAGCGCGGCGCCGCCTCGATGGGCCGCCTCAACGAACTGTTCGATATCGTTCCCGCTGTTCGGGATCCGGAGTCGCCGGTCTCGCTCACGTCAGTGCGGGGCGCGCTGGCGTTCGACGACGTTTCCTTCCGCTATCCGGGGACGGAGCGCGATGTGCTGCGGGACGTCTCCTTCCGCATCGAGCCCGGGCAGACCGTCGCCGTGGTCGGCGCGACCGCGAGCGGCAAGTCCACGTTGGCCGCGCTCATCCCCCGTCTCTACGACGTGACGGCCGGGACGATTCGTCTGGATGGCGTGGATATCCGGGAACTCGAACTGGGTTCGCTACGCGATTCGATGGCCTTCGTGCCGCAGGAGCCGTTCCTGTTCAGCATGCGGCTGAGGATGAACATCGAACTCCAGCACGGAGGGAGGGACGCGGGAGAGCCGGTCTCGGACGCACTCCGCAGCGCGCTCGCCGTCTCGCAACTGGAGAAGACGCTGGCCATCCTTCCCGACGGGGTCGACACCCGCCTGGGCGAGCGCGGCATCAACCTCTCCGGCGGCCAGAAACAGCGAGCCACGTTGGCCCGGGCGGTCCACCGCGATGCGCCCGTCCTCATCCTGGACGACGCCCTGTCGGCCGTGGATTCGGAGACGGAAACCGCGATCCTGGAGGCGCTGCGGGAATACATGTCCGGGCGCACGTCCATCATCGTCTCTCACCGCGTGTCGGCGGTGCGCACCGCCGACCTGATCCTCGTCCTCGACGACGGACGCCTCGTCGAGCGCGGCAACCATGAAGATCTGATCGCGGCCGACGGCGTCTACGCGCGCCTGCTTCGCCGCCAGCTCGTGGCCGAGGAACTCGAGCGCATCGAGCAACGGCGCGTCGCGAGCGCCTGACCAGGGCGGCGACCCCCGGTTACCGGTACTCCGACCAGAACCCGATCATCTTGTAGGCGAGCTTCGCCGCGGTGAAGGCGGAGGCCTCCTCGCCCCGCCGGGGGGCGAGTTCCACGATGTCCGCGCCCACCACGTTGCGCTCGCCGAAGACCCGGGAGAGCAGATCCAGTGCGTCCCACCAGCTTCCACCCCCGGGTTCCGGCGTGCCGGTGGCCGGCATCAGCGACGGATCGAAGAAGTCCACGTCGAACGTGATGTAGACGTTCTCCCCCAGCGCCTCCACCGCCCGCTCGATCCAGCCCGGCCGGCGCATCTCATGCGCGAACACGACTTCGATCCCGTGTTCACGGATGACGTCCCGCTCCTCCCGCGTGAGCGCCCGGATCCCGACCGCCACGATATCCGCCGCGTTCCCCCGGTTCGCGCCGCTCGACCGGTGCTCGAGTACGCGGCGCATGACACAGGCATGATTCCACGGAGAGTCGTGGTGGCGATCCCTGAGGTCGGTGTGCGCGTCGAACTGAAGAATCGTGACGTCGCCATCGAGTCGCTCCGCCCACGCGATGGCCGGAGCACTGGAAATCGAATGTTCTCCGCCCAGTCCGATGACGAACCGGTCCCCCGCGGCCTCGAGCAGATCGTCGTACAGGGCCCGCAGCCTCGTGATCGCGGGCTCGGGCCCCGCCGTGCCGAGGTCGATGGACGGGAGCGTGCACACACCGACCTCGTAGGGCTCGCGATCGAGCTCCTCGTCATACCATTCGATGTAGCGCGACGCCTCGATGATCGCGGTCGGGCCTTCGCGCGTACCCGTCCCCCAGCTTGTCGTCGCTTCGTAGGGGATGGGGAGGATCACGGTGCCCGCCGTCTCCCAACGGCACAGTTCGGGCGGGAGATCGAGGAAGTTGTGGCGGTCCGTCCAGGCGTGCTCCGCGAGAGCGCGGGGCAGATCGGCCTCGTTCAGTGCAGGCAGTCGGGGCAGTAGCCCTCCAGCTCGAGCCGGTAGCCGACGACATTGAACGGCGTCATTTCGGCCAGACCCTCCATCCAGTCGCGCGGACGCAGGCCTTCGATGTCCTGCACGCGGCCGCAGGAGAGACAGCGGATATGTTCGTGATCATCGGTTCGGCCGTCGTAGCGCGCCGGACCCACGCCGAGCGAGAGTTTGCGCGCGACCCCGCAGGTTACGAACGCCTCGAGCGCCTTGTAGACCGTGGCGAGACTGATGTCGGGAATCCGCTCGCGCACCGAAGTGAAGACATCATCCGCGGTCGGGTGCGAGGACGTGCCGGAGAGCACGCGATACACGGCCGCGCGCTGGGTGGTAAACCGGTGTCCGCCGGCTTCCAGAGCGCGACGCAATTCTTCTCGGGACACGCCTCGGCGTGGAGCTTCGGGAGGACTCACTTGACCATCACACCGTCGGGAACGGGCCATCGCTCGGCCTTCGCGGCCGATCCTCACATTCGCCGAAGCTAACGACCCCTTGCGGCGGGATCAACGGAGGCATCCGCCTCGCGCGACTGTTCCAGGAGCGCTTCCCAGCGCGCGCCGTCCCCCTCGATCGGTACGTGACGGACGGCCGAGGGCTGTCCGAGTCGCCGCTGCAGTCCGGCCACCAGACCGGGTACGCGGTTCGCCGGCGCCCGTCCGTGCTCCACAACCACCTGGTGGGAGGGCGTGCCGTTGGCCGGCACCATGCGGGCGCTGTAGAGGGCGCGCCCACCGTCATCGAGGATGCTGGTAAAGAGGAAGAACTCGGAGGAATCCTCGACCTGGGGGAGCGGCGGAAACAGCCAGACATCGGCAATGCGGGGCGGAGGGATGCGCCGGCCGAGGTCGCCGAGCCGCGCCGCGCGCGAACCCGGATCTTCCATGACTCCGTTCCCTGCGTGCGGCATATCCTTCGTGACCTTCGCGTCCATCTCACCCTCCCCGCCGAATCCCCACCCTGGGCCCCGCTACCGGCAGCCCCGAACGCACGGCACCTTCGTAACATACGCCGCTGTCCCGGATGGAGGCAATCCGAAGAGCCCGCCACGCGCCGGGCGCTACCGGTCCCTTTCCGAGGCGACGGCCGCTTCCACGAGCGGGCGCAACGCGTCCAGCACGACCCGCACGGCCTCGTCCAGGTCGAGTTCAACGAGAACGCCGGACGCCTTCGCGTGTCCGCCGCCGCCGAGGAGTTGCGCGACACCGGACACGTCCACGTCCCCGTTCGAACGCAGCGACACCTTCGTTCGATTGCGCGCGAGGCCGCGGAAGAGGAGTCCGACCTCCATGCCCGCGAGCCGGCGCGGGAACTCGACGAGGCCTTCCATGTCCTCGCTTCTTGCGCCCGTCCTCGACAGGGCCCTGCGGTCCAGCGCGATCCACGCGATGGGGGCGCGAGGATCGACTTCCAGACCCTCCAGGGCCAGCCGCAGGAGGGCCAGCCGCCCCCGGCTGTACACGCCGTACAACTCACGGTACAGCGCACCGGTGTCCACGCCCGTCTCCAGCAGCACGCTCGCGATCGCGTGCGCGCGGGGGGAGGTGTTCGAGAAACGGAATGAGCCCGTATCCGTCGAGATCGCGGCGTAAATGGCTTCCGCTTCCGTGCGCGTCAGCCCCTCGTCGTCGAGGGAGAGCAGGTCGTAGACCAGTTCACCCGTCGCGCAGGCGGAGGGATCGCGGATCTCCGGTCTCACGAGCGGAGACCCCACGGGCGGATGATGGTCGATCAGGACGCCTCCCGTCCGCTCGGCGTGCTCGGGCAGCCCGCCGAGGCGCTTCGGCTCGGCGGTGTCGAGGATGGCGATCGTGTCGGCTGCGTTCAGCGGGTCCGCCGCCGCCGGGTCCTCTTCGACGAGCGCCGGGATGTCGCTGAGGAGGAATCGCAGCGAGGCGGGCGGCCGGCTCGGCGTGACGATCGTGGCCTCGGCTCCGTGCCGCAGCAGTCGGGATGCCAGCGCAACCATGCTGCCGATGCCGTCGCCGTCGGGGTTCACATGGGTCGTGAGCACGACGGACGAGGCGTCGCGCAGGCGGCGCCGGATCGCTTCGAGCGCCTTCGCACGAGCCGGCGACATCGGGGATACGGTCAAGACCCGCCCTCGCCGGCCGCCCGGACGATCTCCCGCCAGAGTCCGCGCGCGGCGTCATCCAGTTCTGCGGGATCGCCCCGGTTGTCGAGCACGCGGTCGGCCCGACGCCGTTTCTCCGACGCCGCAAGTTGCGCGGCATCGATCGCGGCGAATTCCTCCGCCGTCCAGCCTCGGGACCCCAACGCCCGCGCCTCGCGCATCTCTCGCGGCGCATCCACGACGACGATCATGTCGTAGTCATCCTCCAGGCCGACCTCGAACAGGAGGGGGACTTCTTCAACGATCACGCGTACGCCGGCGGCTGCTGCCTCGGCGATTCGGCGGGCCCGGAGTTCACGGATTCCGGCGTGCGAGATCTCTTCGAGGCGTTCACGGGCCTGGTTGTCGGCGAAGGCCGCGTCCCGGAGCGCGGATCGGTCGATGGTCCCGTCGGGCGCGATGACCCCCTTCCCGAACGCCTCGCGGATGCGGGCGTATGCCGGGGATCCGGGACGCACGATCTCGCGCGCGAGTTCGTCGGCGTCGATGACGGTGGCGCCCCGTTCCGCCAGATGGCCGGCCACCGTGCTCTTGCCGGCGGCCACCGTTCCGGTCAGTCCGACGCGAAACGGCATCGTTCCCTTCACCCGAGCACCCGGGCTTCCGCGCGCTAGACGGCGAAGGAGGTCCCGCAGCCGCAACTCCCGGTCGCGTTCGGATTCTCGAACGTGAACCCGGTGCCCTGAAACGAACTGTGGTATCCGATGGAAAGGCCGGCCAGGTACTGCGCACTGAACGGATCGATGACGACGGGCACCCCCTCGGACTCGAAGGTGAAATCGTCCTCGCGCACCGAGGTGTCCATGTCCAGCCCGTATTCGAAGCCGGAGCATCCGCCCGGAATCACGCTTACCCTCAGGACCGTCTCGACATCCGCCCCGGCCTGGAACTCCCTGACCTTGGCGGCCGCCTCGGGCGTCAGCGTGACGATGGGTTCGGCCGACCGCGTGGCCTCTGCTATTTCGCTCATACCGCCCTTGCCTGCGTCGCTTCGCTACTCAGCGCGTCGGACTCCCGGCGCTGTCCATCTTCCTCAAGATAACCGACTTCGTCGTTTCTCCCTAGCACAGCCGCCAGAGGCTTCTCAGGCGGGCTGCCGATCGGCCTTCCAGCACGAGCGCCGGCCGATCTCGTCCAGCCATCGCATGGGTACATGCGCCCACCCGGGAACTCCCCTCCGGCCGGCGTCGGGTCCGTGCCAGTCCGAGCCGCCGCAGCGGAGCAGGCCGAGTTCGCTGGCCAGAGCGTTCATGCGGCTCTGCACGGCCGGAGGATTCGCGGGATGGATGACCTCGACGCCATCCATACCCTCGTTCGCCCAGCGACGGACGTCATCTTCGCCGTGCATCGTGCCCGGATGCGCGAGGCAGACGACTCCGCCCGCCGCGTGTACGCAATCGAATACGACACTCGGCGGCGTCGGTTCCTTGCCCACGAAGGCGGGGCGTCCGCGCGACAGGTAGCGCCGGAACGCCTCGTTGATGTCGGACGCCGCACCACAGGCCACGACCGCCCGGCCGACGTGGGCCCGGGTCGGGGCCGCCGTGCCCGCCTGGCGTTCGACATCATCCCAGGTCACGGCTGCTCCCGCTGCCTGCAGCCGCTCGACGATGTCGCGTGCGCGCCGCAGCCGGTCCTCACGGTAGCGGGAGAGGAAAGCCTGCAGGTCGGGATTGGCCGTATCGAACCCGTATGCGAGCAGGTGCACGGACCGGCCGGGTTCGTTCGCCGACAACTCCGCCCCCGGCAGGAAACGGAGACCGAGTGCCCGCGCCGCCGTCTCCGCCTCGGCGAGTCCCTGCGTCGTGTCATGGTCCGTCAGAGAGAACCCGTCGAGACCGGCGTCCGCCACGGCCCGGGCCACGTCGGCCGGCGCGACCGTTCCGTCGCTGGCGGTCGAGTGCATGTGCAGGTCGACGCACGGACCCGTTCCGGGCCCGGGAGCCGTCCGGCCGGCGATGGGAACGGTCACCGACTGTAGGTCGGATAGTCGCGGGGGATTCCCATCGAACGCGAGGCCTCGAACAGGCTCTGGAGTTCCTCCTCGGACATCTCCTCCGGGGCTTCGTTCCCGCCGTACCGATCCGGATCCAGGCGAACCACCCGATAGGGGCGCTGGTCGGTGCTCTGGCAGAAGAACACGACGACGCGCTCCCCACCCTCGTCGGCGATTTCCGCCCGCCATACGTCTCCCTCGGCCTTGATTCTCATGCTCACGCGTTCATCGTCCGTTATGCGGTTCGTCGTCCTTCGGGGCGGCACTGCGGGCTCGGGCGCGGCATGCAAGCCCAGGTTGAGGTCGGGATCACAAGATCGGGAGGCGATGGAACAGGGTCAATGGCGACAGGCGCGTAGACTCGTGCGTGAAGCCCGGTACGTGGTCGCGCTGACGGGGGCGGGGATTTCGGCCGAATCGGGCGTTCCGACGTTCCGTGACGCCGGCGGGCTGTGGAAGAGCTATCGCCCCGAGGAACTCGCCACGCCCGAAGCGCTCGCACGCGATCCGCGGACCGTGCTCGAATGGTACGCCTGGCGGCGCTCGGCGCTCGCCGGCTGCCGGCCCAACGAGGGGCACCGGGCGCTGGCGCGCTTCTTCCTGCGGCGCGGAGAGGCCGGACTCGTGACCCAGAATGTCGACGGCCTCCACACGCGCGCCGCGGTCGAAGAAGCGGGAGAGGATCCCGCCGATGCGGCGCTGCCGCTCGAGCTTCACGGCGCCGTGGGTCGCGACCGCTGCCAGTCGTGCGAGGCGCGCTGGCCCGCCGAGCCGCTCGGCGAGACGCTCCCCCGCTGTTCCGCCTGTGGAGGTCTCCGGCGACCCGATGTCGTTCTCTTCGGCGAGACGCTCGACGCCGACCTGCTGGACCGCGCGCGCCGGCTGGCGGAGCGGGCCGATCTGTGTCTCGTCGTCGGGACGAGCGCCGTCGTCTACCCGGCCGCCGCGCTTCCGCTCGCGACGCGCGAGGCCGGCGGGCTCATCATGGAGGTCAACGTGCGGCGCACTGCCCTCACGGAGGTCGCGGCCGCGGCGCTGCGTGGGGAGGCCGGAACGATCCTCCCGGCCCTGCTGGACCCGCAGCCCGTGGCAAGAGGCCGCTAGGACTCGCGTTCGACGAAGACGGCGCGCGCGAGGACGGGCTCGACGTCGAAGGAACGGTCGTCCACTTCGAGACGGGCGACGCCGTCGGCCCGCTCGCCCAGACACCGTATGCGCGTACCCGGGAAGAGCCCGAGCGCGGCGAGTTCCCGCAGCGTCCGCGGACTCTGGTCGGAGACCTCGCGCACGACGCCGCGCCCTCTCTTCAACTCGGCGAGGGGGATCCACTCGGTGTGCTCGAGTTCGCCGTCGCGCGTCGGGATCGGACTCCCGTGCGGGTCGATCGACGGTTCCCCCAGCGCCTGCGCCATGCGGTCGATGAGCGCTTCCGAGGCGGCATGCTCGAGACGCTCGGCCTCGGCGTGTACGTCCTCCCAGGAGAAGCCGAGCCTCTCGATCAGGTACAGTTCGATCACCCGGTGTCTACGGATGATGCGCAGCGCCGCCGCCCTGCCCGCGGCCGTGAGGAGCACCCCCCGGTAGGGCGTGTGCCGGAGGAGCCCCTGCGTCGCCAGGCTCTTGACCATGTTCGTGACGGACGCCGCGGAGCGATCGAGTTCCTCGGCCAGCGCCGTCGTGGACACGGGGTCGCCTGCCTGCTGGAGCTTGTAGACGGCCTTCAGGTAGTCTTCGACCGCCCGGCTCGGGTCCGCGGGTCCGGCTTTCACGAACCCGGCCGCAGGAAGATGGAATCCGACAGCGCCGGGTTGAGTTCCACGTCATCGTGACGGAGTTCGCGCGTCGGGTTCATCTCCGTATCGCGGTAGAGCCGCGAGATGACGTACGTGAAGTCTCCGACCGTCCGGTAACCGTCCCAGTACATGCGCGCCCGGCTCTCCTCTCCCCTCCCCTGCGAGATGTAATGGACCTGCTCGGGCCAGGGATCCTCGTCGAGGAAGTAGTAGAAGTAGCGGTCGCCGGACTGGAGGCCGACGCCGTCGCCGAACGTGATGCGCACCTCGTATCCCCCCTCTTCCCGCGGTCCGGCCCGCCGGTTCACGCCGGGGTCGAAGAGCTTGTACGGGAGCCCGAACCAGTAGACCACGTCCCGCCCCACGTACTCGGACTCGTCCCAGGCGCGGATTCCGGGTTCAAGCATGCGCTCGTTGAGCGTGGCCCACATGTCGGAGCCCGTGAAGGTCTGGACGTAGAGGCCTTCTGCCTCGGGGCGCTCGATTCGGGTCTGCTCGACGCCATCCACCTTCCGGTACTCCACGCGGCGCGGGCGCATGCGGCGAATTCCGCCAACGGAGTCGTACCACACGGTGGTGATCGTGTAGCGGGCCGACTCGATGTCATGCCAGGCCTCCATCCCGCCAGCGGCCTCGACCCAGGTGCCGATGAGCGAATCGGCGAGCACCTGATCGGGCTCGAGCGCGGCCGTCGAGGCCGCGGGGGATGAGTCGTCCCGTGCGCAGCCCGCGGCCGTGGCGAGGGCGAGGGCCAGGACGGGGCCGAGGCGTCGCGAGAGTTGCGGGCGGCGGTTCATGGGGCCTCCGGTGTCGGCTGCGAGTCGATTCGGTCGTCGCGCGGGGGCGGAATATGCACGCTGGGGGCGGGCCCGTCACGGCGTGTCCGGCGTCCCGCCGACGCCCTTCAACTGTACGACGATGACCTCTACGGGTTCGGACCCCTGGTTCACGTCGCCGTGGAGTTCGCCCGGAGGATCTGCGTCGAGCCAATAGGCCCGGCCCGTCTCCCACGTCATGTCGCGCCGTTCCCCGGCGTCGCTGACGACGGTGAGCGTCCCCCCCTTGAGCGCGATGATGGCGCGGGGGTTGTCGTGGCGGTGCATCTCGAGCGGCTGGTTCGGCGCGATCACGCTCTTCCATACCTGCACGTGCTCGTTCTCGAACTGGGGGGTGCGCCCGGTGGTGACCGCAGCATCCGGTTCCGCACGTTCGCCCGCCCGGCCACACGCCGAGACCAGTGCGGCGGCGGTGAGGACGGAAACGACCACGGGAATGACCCCGCGGACGGCGGCTGTGAAAATCCTGGCGTGCATCACGGGTCTACTCCTTGATTTCGATTTCGACGCTGGACTCGGCCGGCCCGTGTGTCGGGGAAACGACTTGAAGCGTAAGGCGATACCGCCCCTCGTCGAGCGTGGGGAGGCGGAGTTCGACGGTGCGGCCCTCGGCAGCGGGGGCGGTCGCCGCCTCGATCCAGCGGATGCCCGCCTGTTCCGTGTCGCCGCGGGCGAGGCCGCTCCATTCGAGCGCCCTGCGCCAGAACCCCTTCCCCTCCCGCGCCAGCGAAAGCGTCACCTGGAGCGCGGTGGCCGTCGCGGGGGAGCCGTACCACTCCCAGTAGACGGCCAGGGTCTCGCCCGCCCGGGCGGTGCGAGCGCCTCGTGCGCGGGCGAGCGCCTCCGGGAGCGTAGAGGGGGAGGGGCCGCCGGCATCGAGCAACAGGATGTCGGACAGCAGCGGATGGCCGTCGGCGAGGGGCATCCGCGCGCGTGCGGCGCCGGGTCCCTCGTCGCAGCGCGCTTCGACGCCGACGAGCGTGGCGGGCGCGAACCCCCGCGGCTCCGGGACGGCGAGCGGCCCGCTGCCCCGCCGGGTGCGCGAGGCCGTCACGCCGTGGGCGTCGGCGAGGAAGAGCCCGCTCTCCAGGTCGCAGGACGGCAGGGAGTCGGGCCAAGTGAACGCCGCGACCACCTGCCGCCGGCCGTCTCGTCGAAAGCTGGCCACCTGGTGGGGAAGGTCCGCGACCTCGCCGAAGACCGGCGCCCAGCTTGTACGGCCCTCCGGCTCGTCCAGGTCCCAGAGCGGCCCGTCGTCCGCAGGCCCGAGGCGCGACACGGTGAACCTCTGCGCCCCCGGAAGGCGGTGCGACCACACGATCTCGTCGGTGCGCGAGCCGACGAAC
This sequence comes from Gemmatimonadota bacterium, assembly GCA_965207805.1. GTDB lineage: Bacteria > Gemmatimonadota > Gemmatimonadetes > Palauibacterales > Palauibacteraceae > Palauibacter. Next base: position 1,430,590 of record OZ242312.1, on the reverse strand, counting down.
CGGCGGCGCGCCCGCTCCCAGCCGGCGGGCCAGCCGAAACGCAGCGTGATCTCGGTGAGATCGTCGCCCCACCGCATCCCCCACGGGCTCGCGGCGTCGGCCTGGAGCGCCGCGCGGACGCGGCGGGCGAGGTGTTCCGAGCGCCGCTCCATTCCCGGCACGAGCCACAGGGGGTCGGAGAGGTGCCAGAACGAGCGCTCCACGGCGCGCTGCGGCGAGCTTCCGCAGGCGAAGCGTTCGTAGCGGCCGCGCGTCCGGCGGTCGAGTACGGGCCCGAGTTGAGTCCAGCCGCAGCGCTCTTCCTCGGTCATTCGACCGAGCGCGCGCTCGAAGGCCACCTCGGCCTCCGCATAGCGGCCGGTCTCCTGGAGGACGAATCCGGCCAACCCGGCGCACCACGCACTCTCCACGCGGCAGGCTTTCAGCAGCGCGAGCGCTTCTTCCGCGCGGCCGGCCTCCAGCCGGTACGCTACGCGCTGCCCTGTGAGCCACTCGTCGCCGGGGACGACCCGGGCCGCGCTGTCGAGGACCGCTATCAGGGCGTGGCGCTCCTCCACTACCTCCGGCTCCTCCGGGACCGGATCCCAATCGTCGTCGTCCCACCCCTCGACGAGGCAAAAGCGCCCGATCCCCTCGCCGCATCTCGGGTTGACCAGCGGGCCGCGCGGGAAATTGCGACGCCGGACGTGCTCGAACGCGCGCTGCGCGTCGCGCGCCATCCGCAACGCCGAGGCGGCATCGGGAGATGCGGGCGGCTCGCGGGATTGGGCCGCCTCCGCCCCGACCGCGCGCGCTGTTCCCGCAGCGGAGGGCGAGGGACCGGGCGCCGTGGGCGCGGGCGTGGCGACCGCCGGCGCCGAGAGCGTGATGACCGCGAGCGCCGAGGCAAGCGTCGCGCGGGAGGCGTGGGTCCGGATGTTCCGACCCGGACCCATTTCAGTACACGTCCAGATCCCGGCCGTATGCGAGCGGTCCGTCGTAGCCGGCGGCGCGAATCTCCGCGACCATCTCCTCGGGTGTCACTCCCCAGCCCAACTGGTGATGCAGGACGAGGATCCCCGGGCGCGCCCGCACGGCGAGACTCGCCAGTTCGACAGTCGACGTGTGGGCCTGGGCGTGATACGACTGCCATTCCGGCGGACGGTCACGGAACGTCGTGGCGGAGTACACCTCGTGCACCAGCACGTCGCACCCCGCGCACATTTCGACGATCGCCTCCGTCGGAGCGGTGTCCCCGGAGAGGACCACCGAGCGCCCCCCGCCGTCGAACCGAAAGCCGTATGCCTCCGGCCACCCGGTGTGGGACACGGCGAAGGCGGTCACGCGGACGCGGTCGTCCTCATAGATGACCCCCGGGCCGATTTCGACCGCCTCCACACGCCACCCGTCCGGCGTCGACGGCTGCGCACCGCCGAGCCGATTCTCGATGTCCGCCTCCCACGCGGCCGTCAGGTGCGCGGCCATCTCCACCGTCCCGCCGGGGCCGAACAGCTTCAGCGGCGCCTCGCGCTCGGCCACCCAGGGCGTGTGGATCAGGTCCGGCAACCCGATCGTGTGATCGCTGTGCAGGTGAGTGAGGAAGGCAATGTCCAGCCGCGCCGCCGTGAGGCCCTCGGCTCCGTAGCGGTCGGCCGCCTCCGCCGCGCGTCGTACGAGGCCCACGCCCGCGTCGACGATGTAGGCCCGCCCGTCCACCAGTATCGCGGTGGCGGGGCCCGATGCCTCCGGTTCGGGGTTGGGCGTCCCCGTGCCCAGCAGCACCACGTGTGTCCCGGTGGAGAGATCGGCGCCTCCAGCCGCGGTGCCCGCGGCGGACGGCACCGTTTCGCCAGCGCCGGGGGTTTCGGCGGCGCCGGATGCAGCCTCCCCCGGGCCGCACGCCGAAAACGCCAGCGCGTGGCAGACGACGAGCAGGCCGGAGGTGGCGGCAGACCGCACACGGCTTCGCTTCATGCGGGACATGCGGCAAGATCGTTCGATCGAGCCCGCCGTTCAACCGTTCCGCCAGTCTTGACCGGGTCCGGCGCAGCCGGCCTTTTGCGGCGATGGACGAACCACGCCGCGCCACGCCTCCCGACCGCAACCCCGTCGCCATCGCGGTCGCGGTCTTCTACGTGCTGCTCTTCGCCGCTCTGGTGTGGCCCATATATCCGTGGTTCGCCACCATCGAGCCTCGCGTACTCGCGATGCCGTTCTCGCTCTTCTACGTCGTCGTCGGGCTCCTCTTCTCCTTCTCCGTTCTCTTCGCGTACTACCTGTGGGAACGGAAGCGGGAGACCGTCGACGGCGACCCGAACGGCTCGAGCGGCTGATGCCCGCCTGGCTGATCGTCTTCCTCGTCACGATCGGATACCTGCTCGCCTCGCTCGCGATCGGGCTCGCCTCCGGCCGCCACGCCTCGGACAGCACGGAGGGTTACGTTGCGGGCGACCGCTCGCTGAACTTCCTCGTCCTCTACTTCATCATGGGGGCTTCGGTGTTCAGCGCGTTCGCCTTCCTGGGCGGGCCCGGCTGGTCCTATTCGCGCGGGGCGGCGGCCTTCTACATCCTCGCCTACGCTTCCGTCGGGCTCGTCCCCTGGTACTTCTTCGGCCCGCGCGTCGCCGCTCTCGGCCGGCGTTTCGGTTACGTCACGCAGGCCGAACTCTTCGCGCACCGCTTCGACAGCCGCGCGATCCCGGCCATCCTCGCGGTCCTCTCCGTCTTTGCCTTCGTCCCCTACCTGGTGATCCAGATGAAGGGGGCGGGATACGTCTTCAACGTGGTGACGGAGGGGCGCGTTCCGCAGTGGGCCGGGTCCGCGATCGCGTACGGGGTCGTCCTCGTCTACGTCTTCCGGAGCGGCGTCCTGGGGGTCGGCTGGACGAACACCTTCCAGGGGATGTTCATGATGGTACTCGCGTGGGGGCTCGGCCTCTACCTGCCGGCGAAGCTGCACGGCGGCGTGGGTCCCATGTTCGACGCGATCGCGGCGGGGCTCCCGGACATGCTGCGGGGTCCGGGACTCGGGGCGGACGGACAGCCGTGGAGCTGGGGCGCCTACTCGAGTTCCGTCGCCATCTCCGCCTTCGGCTTCAGCGTGTGGCCGCACTATTTCATGAAGATCTACACGGCCCGCGACGTGGACACGCTCAAGCGGACGGTCGTCTACTATCCGACCTTCGCGCTCTTCCTCGTCCCCATCCTCTTCATCGGCTTTTCCGGCGTGCTCGCCTTCCCCGGCGTCGAGCCGGCGGACGCCATCCTGCCCACGATCGTGACGTCGGCGCAGATCGGGCTGCCGCCGCTCATCGTGGGACTCTTCTGTGCGGGGGCGCTCGCAGCCTCGATGTCCACCGGAGACGCGCTCCTGCATGCGGCGGGGTCCGTGGCTGTACGCGACTTCTGGGGCAACCTGCGGCCGGGCGCGCTCGACGACGCGGCGCAACGGCGCTGGATCCGCCTCATGGTGATCCTCGTGGGCGCCGCCAGCTACGGGCTCGCGCTGATCCCCGGACTCAGCCTCGTGGAACTGCTGCTCCTCAGCTACGGGTTCATCGCGCAACTCTTCCCGCTGACGGTCGTGACCTTCCTGTGGCGGGGAGTCACGCGCGCGGGGGCGCTGTGGGGTCTCGTGGCGGGCGGCGGCATCGCGTTCTTCCTCGATCTGGCCCTGCGGCTGGATCTCGTCTCAGCCGCCGCGACCGCCGGCGTCCACCCCGGCATCTACGGCATGGTCGGAAACGTGATCGTCATGATCGCGGTCTCCCGCCATACCGCGCGCCTCGCCCCCGCACACGTCGCCGAATTCGTGGACCGTTAGCAGTCCGTGGCGAGCAGGGCGCTTGCCACGGACTGCCGGCGGTTCGTCCCGGCAGCTACCTCGTCCAGAGCAGGACGAGGGCGCACCGCCCGACTCCGAATCGCATCAGGCCGTCCGGGAGTGACGTGGAGGCCCGGTACACTTCGACGCCGGCGAGTTCACTGGGCAGCACGACCGAGTTGAGTGCGAAATCGCTCCCGTACCCGTCGTCGAGATTCCCCACGTTGATGTTGTCGAGATACACTTGGAGGCATTCACCGAGGGGCCCGCGTGTCCGGCCCGCGCTTACGAGTCGCGGACGCAGCATCGTGTGCTGCTCGAGCAGCTGGCGCATGCGCATCGGACGCCACCGTTCCAGGTATTCCGGCGTAAGGAATTCACCGACACCGAGCATCTCACCCCAGTATTGCCGCTCGTAGAACCCCTTGCTCTCGAGCGTCCGCGATCGGACCGTCGTTGCCACGAGGGGCTCCATCTCGACCGGATCGGGCACGAGGCCAATGTCCACCTGCGTGGTGAGTCCCGGTTTGACGGTGACGAAGTAGTCGAGGGGTTCGTACCCCATGCGGCGGACCTGGAATTCCTTTGCTCCCGCGGGGACGCCGGTGAGGATGTACCGTCCCCAGCGATCGGTCTCGACGGCGGCAGGGCGACCGGCCACGGTCACGGCAGCGGTGGTGATCGGGTCTTTCGTTACGGCGTCGAACACCCGCCCTTCAAGGCGCCCCGGATGGTCCTCCCCCAGAATGCGGAGTTCGACGGCGCTCGTCTCGCCGGGGATCAGCGCGACGGACGCCTGCTCGCTCGACCCGTCCCGGGTCTCCGCCCACACCGTCGCCTTCGTGGCATCCCTCGGAGCGCAAAACGTCAGGCGGCCGTCATCGCCCGCGCCTTTGTGCACGGGACTACGGACGACATCGGTCCAGCGAATCCGCACGTCGGCTCCGCTCACCCGCACCATTCCCGTCGCGTCCAGCACTTCGACGCGGAGCCCGGCGCGATCCTCACACGCGTGCGACTCCTGAGCCGCCAACGCTCCGGCGCCCGACACGCCATAAAGCGCCACGAACGCCGCCGAAGCCGTGAGAGCCCGTCGCCCCAATGCCGCACCCGCAACTGTCCGCCGCTTCATTCCAGACCTCCTCCTGGTTGACTCGCGTGTACCCGGATACCAGACGCCCCCGGCGGACCGCGGGTCACAAACCGTTGGCGCCGGGATTCTTCGGCGGCGCATCAGCATCAGGCCGCACTTGCGTACTGGGCCGGCCAGCGGAACGCGAGGGCCGCGTTGCCGCGGATGCCCGTCGCCAGTTCGTCGATCACGATATGCTCGTTGACGGTGTGGGCCAGCCGGTCGTCTCCGGGCCCGAAGCCGACCACGGTCATACCCGCGAGCCCGAAGTGTCCGCCATCGGTCGCGAAGTCCCATATGTCGACCGGCGGCTCGGCCCCGAGCGGGCCGGCCAGGACCTCGACCGCCGTCCGGACCGCATCATGGTCGGCGGGTAGCGAAAGGGCCGGGTTGTCGGCCGGATACGTCATCTCGTATCCCGCGTAGCTCGAACGCTCGTGCTGCGGGATCAAGATGTCGCTGCTCGATCCCTCGATCTCGCACGCGCGCAATACCGGCAGGAGTTGTTCCTGCAGCGAGGCCGCGTCCTGCCCGGTCACGGTGCGGCAGTCGAGCGTGACTTCCGCCAGGCCGGGGATGACGTTGCCGCTGCTCTGGTCCGTGCCGATGAGTGTCGGGGCGATCGAGCAGGTGCCCAGATCGGGATCATGCGCGAGGTCGACGTCTTCCAGCGCCGCGAGGAACCGGCCGAGCACGGTCAGCGGGTTGCGACCGATGTCGGTCATCGAGGCGTGAGCCATCTTCCCCCGCACCTGAACGCGGAGTTCGATCCGCCCGCGGTGCCCGCGGCGGACCTCGTTCCGGCTGGGCTCGCCGATCAGAACCAGGTCGGGCCGCAGCGTTTCAGCCATGTAGCGGGCGCCGAGTCCTCCGACCTCCTCCTGGACCGTGCTCGTCACATAGACGTCGCCGGGAGGGCGCTGCCCGGCGGCGATGAGGCGGGCGATGCCGTGCACCTGCGCCGCCAGCGGGCCCTTGATGTCGATCGCGCCCCGCCCCCACAGCAGGCCGTCGTGTATCTCGCCGCCGTAGGGGTCGTGGGGCCAGTCGGCCGGATCTCCGGCGTCCACATGGTCGAGGTGGGTGTTGAACATCACCGAGGGGGCGTCGCCGGTTCCCCGGAGGAGACCGATGACGTTGCCCGCCGCGTCATGCTCGACCTCGTCGTAGGCGAGCGCGCGCATCTCGGCGGCGACGAGCATCGCCAGTTCGCCTTCTTCGCCGGGCATCGACTGCGTGCGGATGAGGCGCTGAAGGAAACGGACGCAGGCGTCGAGTCCCTCGCCGGGCAACTCCGAAACGGCGCGGTCCTTTGATATCATCATGATCGGCTCTCGGGGGTGCAGGTAATGGTTGGCGGCAGCCGCGACCGCGGGAATCTAGTGTGGTGTCAGTCGTCGGCCACCACGGGCGGGAGGCCGATGGGCCGCGCCTCCCGGATGGCCGACGCCACGGCGAGCGCCTGACCCTCGCCGCGCGGAGGCCCGACGACCTGCAACCCGACCGGCAGCCCCGCGGCATCCAGGCCCGCCGGGACGCAGGCGACGGGGAGACCGGGCATCGAGAGCAGGAAGGTCGGCGCGATCCAGTCCACGTACGTGTCCATCGGCCGCCCCCCGACCGTATCCGGATAGTTCTGCTCCGCCGGGAAGGGCGGGATCGCCATGCACGGCGTGAGCAGCACGTCGTACCGGTCGAGGAGGGCCAGAAGCTCTTCCCTCACCCGGCGGCGCACGTTCTGGGCCCCCCCGATCTTGGCCGGGGTCAGCGCCAGTCCCGAACGGAGGTTGGCCGACACGTTGGGTCCGAAGGCGTCAAGCCGGTGAAGTTCGGCCTCGAAATGGGACACGAACCAGTGCCCGCGGAGGACGAGAAACGCGTGCCACGCGTAGGAGAGGTCGAGATCCACCTCGTCGACCTGTGCGCCCGCCGACCGAAGCGACGCCAGCGCCTCGCGGCATGCCGCCTCCACGCCACTGTCGATTCCGATGCGCGCGATGTCGCCGCAGTACGCCCAGCGGCCTCCGGCTAGATCGGCGGTGCCGGGTTCCGGCCAGAGCGGCTCGGGAGCGCAGACCGGCGAGGCCGGATCGGGTCCCGAGATCGCGCGGAGCCCGAAGGCGACGTCTTCGGGGTCCCGTGCCATCAGGCCGGTCGACTGCAGGTCATCCCACAGGTAGGCCGCCGGCACCGTCGGGACGAGCCCCGGCGTGGGGCGCAGCCCGGCGATACCGCAGAACGAGGCCGGGATCCGCAGCGATCCTCCGAGGTCGGTGCCCTGCGCGAGCGAGATCATTCCCGTCGCGAGAGCGACGGCTCCGCCTCCCGTGGATCCCCCCGCGCTGAGGGCGGGATTCCACGGATTCCGAGTCACGCCGAACACTTCGTTCCAGGTGTTTCCACCCGCCGCGAACTCCGGCGTATTCGTCTTTCCGAGGATCACGGCGCCCGCCTCGCGCAGGCGGCGCACGACGAGCGCATCCTCCTCGGGCACGTGGTCCGCGAACAGCGGCGAGCCGTACGTCGTGCGGAGGTCCGCCGTCTCGGTCACGTCCTTGATGCCGACAACGAGCCCCGCGAGGGGTCCCGGATTCTCGCCGTCCGCGAGGGCCGCGTCGACCGCGGCCGCCTCCGCCTCCGCGGCGGGGTTGAGGGTGACGACCGCGTTGAGTTCCCCGTTGTGCCGTTCGACGCGGGTCAGGCAGGCGCGGAGCAGGTCGGCCGCGCCGAGCGTGCCTGCGCGGATGCGTCGGGCCTGTTCCCGCGCGGGGAGCAGCGCCGGATCGCGGTGTTCCGTCACGGCGGACGAATCTCCCCGGTCACGGGCTGCTAAGGCAGGAACATCTGGGCGATCGCCTCCCCGTACCGGGCGGAATCGAAGGGGAGCGCGTTCGTCTGGAGCGCGACGACTACGCCGTAGTCGTTGAAGTTCGCGAGGAAGGACCGAGTGCCCTTCACCGTGCCCGTGTGGCTCGGATAGCGACGTCCCTTCGGATCCGTTCGGATGAACCACGCCAGCGCCTGTTCATGCGCGATCGGATCGCCGAGTCCGTCCGGCGACGACGGATCGATCTCCCGAATCCCCGGCTCCAGTTGCGGCCGGTGCATCTCGGCCACTGTCTCCGGCGCGAGCAGGCGCCCGTCGTTGATCGCGACCGCGAAGCGGACGAGGTCTTCCACGTTCGAGATGATGCCGCCGCCGGCGTACTTGTAGCTCGGGTCCTCCGGCGGGGCGTTGATGAAGCGCCCGGACTCGCCCCGCACGTAGCCGCGGCCGCGGTTCTGCACCACCCGCGACGGGACGTCGAACTGGGTGGCGAACATCCCGGCCGGCTCCCACACGTAGCGCTTGAGGTATTCCTCGTAGTCCATCCCCGACGCCGCCTCGACGATCCCGTGCTGGAGGTTGTGCGCGTGCGAGGAGTACATCCACCCGGAGTCCGTGTCGTAGGCGAGGGGGTCATCGCGCCACAGCTCCGTCGCTTCCTCGAAGGTGTCGTAGTGCCGCAGGCTGAGCAGGTCGTGGGGGCCGAACTCGACGCCGTCGTAGTGCCGGATGCCGGAGGTGTGCGTGAGGATGTGGCGCACCGTGATCGGGAACTCCCGCTCCGGATACCAGGGCATGTAGGTCTGGAGCGTCGCGTCCAGATCCACCTTCCCCTGCTCGACGAGCTGCATGAGACCGACCACGGCCAGCACCTTCGACACCGATCCCACGTTGTGGACGGTCCGGCCCGTTGCCGGCGTGCGGTTGTCCAGTTCGGCGACGCCCACCCCCTCGGAGAAGACGATCTCCCCGTCCACCGCCACTGCGACGGACAGCCCGGGAAGGTCGTTGTCGTTGCGGATCTGCTCCATGTAGTCGAGCAGTCCCTCCCACGAGAGGCTCTGCGCCTCGAGCGGAGCCGCGGCCTGCGGCAGGAAACCGAACGACAGAAGGAGCGACAGCAGCGGCAATGCGTTCGTCCGCGCACGGTTGGCGATCGTCATGTTCCACCTCTCCGTCTGAAGACTTCCCCGGGCGTTCATGTCCGCCCGACCGTCCATTTCCGACTATTCCTCGAGGAATGCCACCACGCGGCAGAAAGCGGCTTCTCCTCCCTTGAACTTCCACGGGAAGCACCCGATGGTGAGCCGCCGGTTCTGCAGTTCCGGAGCGGCGATCCGTCCGCCGAGGTTCTCTATGTGCATGCAGTTGTGCGGAAAGAGCGCATTGTGCGTGAGCTGATAGTGCTCCTCGGGAAACAGTTCCTCCACGGCCGCGGCCCCGCCGAACACCTTTTCCGCCATCGCCCGCACGCGGTCGCAGTGTCCGAACGTGCCCTTCCCGAGGAATCTCCCGATGGGGAGGTTCATGGGATGATCCGTTGAGATCACATCCACGCCCCAGACCTTGATCTTCCGGTCGATGAGCCACTGCACCATGTCCGGGTGCGCGCCGGGGTGCGTATGGACGTAGCGCTCCTCGTTCGCGTCGGCGCCGAACTGCGCGAAGCGCTCCCAGCCGGTGTGCAGGATCAGGAGGTCTCCATCGCGGATCTCCACCCGCGATTCGATCATCTCGGGCGTGTACACGGCGAGATCGCCCATCTCGTCGCGCAGGTCGACGATGACGCCGTCGCCGTACAGCCACTCCAGAGGGATCTCGTCGATCGTCATCCCGTTCGTCACGAAGTGGCGCGGCGCGTCGAGGTGCGTGCCCATGTGGTTCGAGGTCTGGATGTACTGCGCGTTCACGCCGTGTTCGACCTTGCGCTTGATGTACTTGACCTCGAACGGGGGATAGTACGGCCAGAAGAAGCAGTCCTGATTGAGGGGCTGCGAGAGATCGTAGAGTTTCATGAGCGATCGGCTCCACTCGGTTCGAGGTTGAAGCGGCGAGGATCAACGGCCGTACGCTCCCCCATCCGGTCGGGGAACGCAATGCCGGGGCTGGCAGCCCGTGGCTGCCGGGGTCACAACGGTGGGGGCGGGGCGTCGAAGAGCGCCTGCACGGCCGGTTTCCGAACCTTGCCCATCGCGTTCCGCGGCAGGTCTCCGACGCAGAGCCAGGCGCGGGGCACTTTGTAGCGCGCGAGCCGCTCCCGGACCCACGGATCCAGCCGCTCGGGGAGCGAGTCCGATTGCGACGCCGTGGCGGACTCGGGGACGACCGCGGCGGCGATCCGCTCGCCCCAGTCCTCGTCCGGGATGCCGACGACGGCGCAGTCCCTCACCGCCGGGTGCGTGCGCAGCAGTTCCTCGATCTCGACCGCCGAGATCTTGTAGCCGCCGCTCTTGAGGATGTCGACGGAGCGGCGCCCCAAAAGGCGGTAGTAGCCGTCCTCAAGGACCGCCTCATCTCCGGTCCGGAACCATCCGTCGACGAAGGCGGCCGCCGTCTCTTCGGGGCGCCGCCAGTATTCGGAGAACACCATGGGGCCGCGGATCAGGATCTCGCCCGATTCGCCCGGTTCCAAGGCTTCCGTGCCCTCCGCGAGCACGCGCCCCGTGGCCGGGCGGACGAGACGCAGGCCGACGCCGGGGAGGGGCTGGCCCACGGTGCCCGGTCGCCGCTCGCCGTCGTACGGATTCGACAGCCCCATGCCGATCTCCGTCATGCCGTAGCGCTCGAGGAGGCGGTGCCCGGTGATCTCCTCCCAGCGCTCGAACGTGCGCACCGGGAGGGCCGCCGACCCCGACACCATCAGCCGGAGCGCGCCGGCGCCCCGCGACCATCGCCGGCGCGTCGAGCCATCGGCGGCATCCCAGGCGCGCAGGAGCTTGGCGTAGATCGTCGGCACGGCCATGAACACGCTGATGTCGCCTGAGGCGAGCCGCTCCCAGGTGCCCGCCGGATCGAACGGCCCGCCGAACTCCACCGTGGCCCCCGCGTAGAGCGGACAGCAGAGCGCGTTGACGATCCCGTGCGTGTGGTGCAGGGGGAGGACGTGGAGGATGCGGTCGTCGCGCTCCCACCTCCACGCGTCGAGCAGCGACCGGATGTGCGCCTCGATCTGGCCGTGCGTCGTCACGACCCCCTTGGGGCGTCCCGTCGTGCCGCTGGTATAGAGGATCATCGCGGGTCGATCCGTCCGGACCGAGGGCAGCGAATCGGAGTCGGGCGCGTCGGACGCCGAGGGGCCCTCTGTCGCGCCGGCTGCGTCGTGAAACGGGATGCCGCGCTCCCGCGCCGGACCCTCGACCCGACGTCCCGTCTCTCCGGCCCCGATGAGCGCGGCGCAGTCCGCGTCGTCGATCACGTATTCGATCTCGGGCGCTGGATGGTCCGGGCAGAGGGGGACGGCGATCCCGCCGGCGCGCCAGATGGCCCACTGCGTGACGACGTATTCGAATCCCGGCTCGATGAGGAAACCGACCCGGGCCCCGTCCAGGTCGGCGGCATCGGCTTCGGCAAGGAGATGTCGGGCCCGCAGCCGCGATTGCGCTTCGAGTTCGCCGTACGTGCGGCCCGCGCCACCCGAGAGCACGGCGACCCGATCCGACCGCTCCGCAGACGGGTGGAAGAGCGCGGGGCCGGTCAAGTCCGGGCGCGATCCGCCGCGCGCGACAGCACGCGCTTCGTCAGCACGCGGATCAGGTGTCGGCGGTACGCCTCGTTGGCATGCATGTCGGCGGCGGGTTCCGAGGTCTCCGCGCAGGCGGCCGCGGCGGCTTCGATCGCTTCGGGCGTCGGCTCCGCGCCGACGAGCATCCGCGCGGCTTCTGTCATCAGCCCGGGCGTGGGTCCCCCGTTCACGAGCGAGATCGCGGCTTCTTCGCACACCCCGCCGGAACCCAGCCGCACCCGCGCGGCAACGCCGGCGAGCGCGTAGTCGCCCCGGCGCCGGGCCACCTCGTCGAAGGCGGTCCCCTCCCCCGGGGAGGACGGAGGCACGTCGATGGCTGTGAGGAGTTCATCGGGCTCGAGCGCGGAGAAGAAGGGACCGAGGAAGAAATCGTCCAGCTCCAGGGTTCGCTCGACCCTGGAGCCGGGCTCTCCGCCTCGCGAGCGGCGCGCGATCCGGACCCGCGCCCCGAGGGTGAGGAGAACGGCGGGCAGTTCCGCGGCCGGATCCGCGTGCGCCACGGAGCCCCCCACGGTGCCCCGCGAGCGGATCTGGGGGTGGGCGATGAAGGGCGCCGCCTCCGCGAGGAGCGGGGCCCGCCGCGCGATGAGCGGGTCGCGCTCCAGTTGACGATGCCGGGCCATGGCGCCGAGATGCAGCCCTCCGTCCTCCGTCTCCCCGATCCGCGACAACTCGTCGATCCCATTCAGATCCACGAGACGTTCCGGCGCCGCGAGACGGAAGTTGAGCATCGGAACGAGGCTCTGCCCGCCCGCGAGAGGTCGCGTCTCGAGCGACGGCTCCGCGAGCGCCTCCAGCGCCTCATCGAGGTCGGCCGCCGCCACGTACTCGAAAGCGGGAGGCTTCACGACGACCCTCCCGCCGGCTCCGAACGTGACTCCGGCCGTGACTCGTGCTGCGCCTGCAGGAGTTCGAACAGGCGGCCGGGGCTCAGCGGGATGTCGAGGATCTCCAGTCCCGGCGCGATGTCCGCCAGCGCGTCCTCGACGGCCTGCGCGAAGGCGGCGGCCACCGGGATCGCGCCCCCCTCCCCCACCCCCTTCGTCCCCAACGGGTTCAGCGTCGAAGGCGTCTCCAGATGTGCCGTTTCGATCGCGGGCACGTCCGTCGACGTCGGGAGCAGGTAGTCCATGAACGAGGCGTTGCTCGTCCCGCCGAACTCGTCGAACACGAGTTCCTCGTAAAAGGCGTTCCCGATCCCCGCCGCGACGCCGCCGTGGATCTGGCCTTCCACGATCGTCGGGTTGATCACCGTCCCGCAGTCGTGCACGACGAGGTAGCGCAGGATCTCGACCATGGCCGTCTCGGGATCGACCGCCACTACGACGGCATGCGTTCCGTTCGCCGTCGTGCCGTACGGCGGGCCGAAGTACGAGGTCGCCTCGAGCCCCGGCTCGGTCCCCGGCTCCACGGCCCCGCGCAGCGGGTTGGCGCTCAGCGCGAGCGCGCCGAGGTCGACGGACAGGTCCGGGGCACCGCGCACGCGGGCGGCGCCATCGGCGAGTTCGAGGTCATCGGGGTCGACCTCGAGCGCCTTCGCGGCGTGGCGCAGGATCTTCTCCCGCACGGACAGCGCGGCGGCGTGGATCGCGTTGCCGGCCACGACCGCCCCGCGGCTCGCGAACGTGCCCGTCCCCCAGTGGAAGTCGCTCGTGTCACCAGTCACGACCCGCACGTCGGACGGCTGCACCCCGATGGCGTCGGCCACGATCTGCGCGAAGGAGGTGAAGTGCCCCTGGCCCTGGGTGCCCACGCCGGTCGCGAGGCGCACCGTGCCTCCTGGCTCGACCGTGATGCGGGCCCCCTCGTAGGGGCCGATTCCCGTCCCCTCCACGTAGTTGACGACTCCGACGCCGACCACACGTCCGTCGGCGTCCGCCCGCTCGCGTTCCCGCGGGAACGTCTCGTGGCCGACGAGACGGACGGCCTCTTCCAGCGACTCCTCGTAACTCCCGCTGTCGTACCGGAGCGGAGCGAAGTCCTGGTACATGATCTCGTGGTTGTACGGGAACTCGTCCGGGCCGATCAGGTTGCGGCGGCGGATCTCGACCGGATCGAGGCCGAGGCCCCGGGCCGCGAGGTCGAGCAGGCGCTCCATGACGAACACGCCGTGCTGCCGGCCGGCGCCGCGCACGGGCGTGACAATCGGCTTGTTCGTGAAGGCGACCCGGAACTCGCTCTCGTAGCTCGGCACCCGGTAGGGCCCGAGAAGCGTGCACTGGGTGTTGATGGGGATCGTGAGACCGTAGGGGTCGTATGCGCCCGAATCGTGGATGAAGATGTCCCGCACGCCCAGAATCCGGCCCTCGCGCGTGACCGCGATCTCCGCCTCGTGCAGTTGCCCGCGCTCCTGGGTGGTGGCGAAGAAGTTCTCGTACCGGTCTTCGACCCACTTCACGGGCCGCCCCAGCTGGATCGAGGCCCAGGGGATGAGGATCTCTTCCGCGTAGAACATGATCTTCGGGCCGAAGCCGCCCCCCACGAAGGGTGCGATGAACCGCACCTGCGACTCCGACAGGCCGAGCGCGGCGGCCACGACGTTGCGCACGGGGATGGGGGCCTGCGTCGTATCCCATACCTGCAGCCGGTCGGCCCGCGCATCCCACTCCGCCACGACGGCCCGGTTCTCGATCGCGCCGCCGATCCCCCGGTCGTAGGAGAGGCGGCGCTCGAGGACGAGGTCGGCCCGCGCGCGGGCGGCGGCGTAGTCCCCCTTCGTCTGCCGGACGTACGCCGCGAGGTTCGACGGAAGGTCGTCGTGGATCCGCGGTGCGTCGTCATCGAGCGCCCGCCCGAGATCCACGACGGGATCGAGCGGTTCGATGTCGGCCTCCACGAGCTGGGCCGCGTCCTCGGCCACGTAGCGGCTCTCCGCGACGATCATCGCCAGCGCCTCGCCCTGGTGCCGGATCCGGTCGCGGACGAGGGGGAGTGCGGTGCGCGCGTGGAACACCAACCCTTCGAGCGGCGGCGGCGGCACGAGCACGGCGCCGGGCCGCAGGAGCAGGCCGAGATCGGCGGCCGTGAACACGGCGTGGACGCCGGGATGCGCCCGCGCGCGCTCCACATCGAGCCCGCGCAGCCGCCCGGCGGGCAGGTCGCTGCGCACGAAGGCGACGTGCAGCGCGCCCGGCGGCTCGACGTCCTCCACGAACTGCGCGCGGCCGGTCAGCAGTCGCGCGTCCTCGTTGCGCGGCACCCGCGCCCCGACCCAAGCCCCGCCGACGCGGCTCATGCGCGACCCACCCGGCTCAGGGGTCGTCTCCGTCGGCGCCGAGGCCGGGGCCGCGCGCCGCGAGGCGCTCGGCCGCGAGCGCGACCCCCTCGACGATGTTGTGGTAGCCCGTGCAGCGGCACAGGTGCCCGGACACGGCCTCGCGGATCTCGTCCCGCGAGGGGGCCGGATTTTCGCGCAGGAAGGCTTCCGCGGTCATCAGGATCCCCGGCGTGCAGAAGCCGCACTGCAGACCGTGCGCCTCGTGCAGGGCCTGCTGGACCGGGTGCAGCTGTTCGACGGAGATCGCTTCCCCGGGCGCCGCCTCGGCGAGCCCCTCGACCGTCGTCACCTCGTGTCCGTCTATCTGCACCGCGAACATGAGGCAAGCCCGCACCGGTTCCCCGTCCAGCTGCACGGTGCACGCCCCGCACACCCCGTGCTCGCACCCCACGTGCGTGCCGGTGAGCCCGACCTCGGCGCGCAGGAAGTCCGACAGGAGGAGCCGGGGCTCCACCTCCCCGGACCACGTGCTGCCGTTGATCCGGGCGGAGATTCGCACGGAGTTCAATCCCGTTACGGGACGAGTTCCTGGCGCGGCTGGAGTTTCACCGCCCACAGCCCGCTGAAATACTCCGCGAAGAAGAGGTTCCCCTTGTGGATTTGGGGGCCCCAGGTGAAGGGCGCGTTCGCCACCACGCCGTCCGGATCGTACGCCATGTAGCGCGCGATCTCCCGGCCCTGCTCGCCCAGGTTCCCCTTCAGTTCGCCGGAGATGTCGAGCACCCGCAGCCCGCCGTTGTAGAACGCCGCGTACAGCTTGTCGTCCTCGATCCACATGTTGTGCGACCCCGCCTCGGGGATCTCGTAGCGCGCAACTTCCTCCGGGTTCCCGGGATCCGTGAAGTCGACCACGTGGATGTAGCCCGACATGAACTGCGGCGTGCGCTCGGGATCCTGTCCGTCGAAGCCCGGGCGCCCCGCCTCGTCTCCCATGAACACGTAGAAGCGCCCGGTCGGACTCCGGTACGGGAAGGCCGCGTGCGTCCGCCCGCCGATGTCGCGGAAGCGCGCGATCTCCACGGGATTGGACGGAGAGCCTCCGCGGTCGCCGCCCCCGACGTCGATGAGCACGACCCCGTCGCCCCAGTTCGACGTGTACGCGATCCCGTCCACGATCCAGATGTCGTGGATCGCGTGCCCCGGCGTGTCGAGCTCGAACCGGCCCACGCGGTGCGGGCGGGCCGGATCCTCGATGTTGATCACGTCGAAGCGGCGCCCGTTGTTCACCGCGTACACGTGACCCTCGTGGATGAAGAGGTTGTGGACGCCGCCCGTAAGCTCGTCGTCGAACACGGAGATCGTCGTCACGTCCCGCGGGTTCCGGCAGTCGAGGATGACGATCCCGTTGCGCCGGTTCGAGGCGCCCTCGCGCGAGATGACGCAGATCTCCCCGTCCTCGCTCACCTTCACGTCGTTCGTCGTGCGCGCATCGACGACGACCGAGTCCGTGAGGACGGGACTCGCGGGATCCGTCACATCCCAGAAATAGACGGCTCCCGCCGCCGCGTGCGTGCCGGTGATCGCGTAGTCGCGACGATCGACTCCCTCCCACACCCACAGGTCCGAGGTGCGCTCGTTGTTGACTTGTCCCTGCCCTACGAACGTGACTTCCTGCGAGGCGTGCCTCGGATGGACCTCCAGCGAGGTGCGCGCGGCGCGGCCCGGCACGTTGGCGACGACCGTGTACACGCCGGGGAAGTAGGCCACGAACCGGCCCTTCTCATCGATCTCGGCCGGAGGGATGTCCGCCGTCGCCTCGATGGAGGGATCCGACATCACGGTCCACGTGACCGGGAGGTCGCCCACCGCTCCGCCCATCGCATCCTCGACCGTCGCCTCGAAACGCACGACGTCGCCCGTTCGCGCCCGCTCCGCGCTCCCCGACACCGTGAGGCGAGCCGCGGGGTTGTCCCTGACGTCGTAGCGGACCTCCGCGGCGATCCCCTCCGCTTCGGCGTGCAGCACGACCTGTCCGGGCGCGTGCGCCGTGAGGATGCCGAAGCGGTCCACGGTCGCCACGCCCTCGTCGGAGGTGGACCAGCGGATCTCGCCGTCACGCTCGTCCTCCGCGGTGTCGAGCAGCGTGGCCCGGTGACGCGTCGCGACGCCGACATACGTCGACCCGCCCGAAGGCGTCACATCGATCCGGTCGAGCGGCGGAAAGGCCACGCTCACCATGGCCTCCCCGCGCAGGCCACGCGCCGTCGCGACGATGGCGGAGATCAGAAACTCACCGCCCTTGACCGCTCTGATCCGGCCCGTCGCCCGGTCCACGTCGATGCTCTGCCGCGCGCTCCCGCTACGTCCGTCCGCGAACGACGGGAAGAACAGAACCTGGGCATCGACCGCGTTGCCCTCCGCATCCAGGACACGCGCCGTGAGCGTCACCTCGTCCCCCACGTCGAGCGACACCGCGCCCGGGACGATCTCGACCGAAACCGCCTCCTGCGCCACGGCGGGCGGACTCACCGCGAGCGCAACAGCGCAGAGTGCGAGAAGGGCGGTCAACCGGAGTTCGGCACGACTGGCAGGGGTCTTCATCGTTCGACCTTCGTCATCCGGGAGTTTGTCGTCGGGAGAATCCACCGGGATGACCTCAAGATGCCCGCCCCGCGAGGGGCCACGCAAACGATGGACCGTCAGTAGCTGTGGGCGTGGACGCCCTGCACGGCGCGGCCCGAGGGATCGGCCATGTCCGCGAAGGCCGGATCCCAGGCGATGGCCGCCGGCGTGCTGCACGCGATGCTCGGGCCCTCCGGGACGCAGCGGACGGCCGGCTCGCCCGGGAAGTGCGACGCGAAGATCGAGCGGTAGAGGTACGCTTCCTTCGTGAGCGGCGTGTTGGTGGGGAACCGCGCCGCCGCCCTCGCGAGCTGCCCGTCGCCGATCTCGCCCTCGGCCATCTCCTTCAGGCTGTCGATCCAGGAGTAGCCCACGCCGTCGGAGAACTGCTCCTTCTGCCGCCACAGGATCTCGTCCGGGAGGAGTCCCTCGAAGGCCTCGCGCAGGATGTGCTTCTCCATGCGTCCGTCCACCGGCCGCTTCGACTCCGGATCGAGGGCCATGGCGACATCGAGGAACTCACGGTCGAGGAAGGGGACGCGTGCCTCCACGCCCCAGGCCGCCATCGACTTGTTCGCGCGCAGGCAGTCGTACTTGTGGAGCTGGTCGAGCTTGCGGACGGTCTCCTCGTGGAACGCCCTCGCGTCGGGGGCCTTGTGGAAGTAGAGATAGCCCCCGAAGACCTCGTCGGCGCCCTCGCCCGAGAGCACCATCTTGATCCCCATCGCCTTGATGCGGCGCGCCATGAGGTACATCGGCGTGGACGCCCGCACGGTCGTCACGTCGAACGTCTCCAGGTGGCGGATGACCTCGGAGACTGCGTCGAGCCCCTCCTGAAGGGTATAGACGATCTCGTGATGCACGGTGCCGATCGCGTCCGCCGCCGCACGCGCCGCCGCCACGTCCGGCGCCCCCTCGAGCCCGACGGCGAACGAATGCAGCCGCGGCCACCAGGCCTCCTCCGCATCCCCCGTCTCCACACGCCGGCGCGAGAACTTCATGGCCAGGGCCGAGATGATCGACGAGTCGAGACCGCCCGAGAGGAGGACGCCGTAAGGGACGTCCGACATCAGCTGCCGGTGTACGGCCTCCTCAAGAGCGTCGCGCACCCGCGCGGGATCCGTCGGTCCGCCCGCCGCCGCGTCGTACTCGCGCCATCCGGGCCGGTAATACGGCACCGGCTGGCCGTCCCCGCTACGGCTGTCGAGCATGTGGCCCGGCGGGAAGTCATGGATCTCCGGACAGGTGTCGATGAGCGCCTTCATCTCGGAGGCCACGTAGAAGCGCCCCTCAGTGTCCCGGCCCGTGTAGAGCGGCATCACGCCGATGGGATCGCGCGCGATCAGGTAGCGCTCGCGCGTCTCGTCGTAGAGCGCGAAGGCGAAGATCCCGCTCAGCTCATTGAGCCACTCCGCGGGGGCGTCGGGCCGTCCCTCGTACAGGGCGAGGATGACCTCGCAGTCCGAGCGCGTCCGGAACGGATAGCCGCGCGCCACGCCCTGCTCCAGCTCCGAGTGGTTATAGATCTCCCCGTTGACCGCGAGCACCGTCGTGCGGTCGGGTCCGAACAGGGGCTGCGCCCCGCTCTCCACGTCCACGATCGAGAGCCGCTCGTGCGCCAGGATCGCGCGTTCGCCCGTGTAGATCCCGCTCCAGTCCGGGCCCCGGTGCCGCTGGCGCCGCGAAAGGTCGAGCGCCCGGCGTCGGAGGCCCGCCGCGCCGGGCTCGATCTCGAAGATGCCGAGGACGGAACACATGGGTCAGGGGACAAGCCGCTCTTGCCGCGCCTTCACGAGAAACAGTCCCTCGCGCCGGCTCGAGAGGAGGATCGTCCCGCTCTCAAAGTACGGATAGACGCTCCATGTGCCGTCGAAGCCCGCCGCGTCCTCGCCCCAGGGCGTGGTATCGAAGCTCCCCGCCTCCGTCGGGTTCTCCGGGTCGCTGATGTCGAGCACGCGCAGCCCGGCGCGGTTGTTCGACATGTAGAGGCGGTCGCCCCGCACGTAGAGGTTGTGGTCCGTGACCTTCGTGTCGCTGTAGTACTCCCGGACGAGGAGTGGATCTTCCAGGTCCCGCAGATCCCACACGAGGGTCCGGGTCGCGTCCACCTGCCCGCTCACCTCGTCGAGTTCGTCGTTGGAGTAGAAGTAGGCGTGGTCTTCGGTGAGCCAGCCCTGGTGCGCGTAGGCCACGTTCGGGTATTCGGCCCGTGCCACGGCGACGGGGTTCGACTTGTCCGTCACGTCGGCGATGGAAATCGCCGTCTCGTTCGCGTTCACGCAGATCTCGCGGCCCGTGTAGTCCTCGTCCGGGCCCCGGTAGACCACGCACTGCGTGTCGTGCGAGTTCCCGGTGTTGCGGCGCCCGGTGTTCGGATGGGCGAAACAGCCGACGAACACGGGATTGAGCGGGTCGTTGATGTCGACGATGTGCGAACCGCCGCCGCATGTCTCGCCTCCGCCGGAGGCGCCCACCAGGTACGCGAAACCCGTCTCCTCGTTGATCGCGACGTTGTGTACCGAGGCGACGTCCTCGTACAGCGCCGTGGGCTTCCATTCCCGGGGCTCCGTGACGTCGCGCAGCTGCGTGAGGTCGAAGACCTGCATCCCGTGCTGTCCCGCCCCGTCGGCGACGACGAACATGTGGTCCCTGAACACCTTCATGTCGCGCCACGTGTTCGACCGGCTCCCCGGCGTCTTGGCGAAGTTGCCGAGATACCGCGGGTTGAACGGATCCGTGACATCTACGAACGCGATGCCGTCCATGCGGCCCACGAGCGCGTATTCGCGTCGCGTCGCCGGATCGGTCCAGCCCCACACGTCGTTGAGGCGGACGCCGCGGGGGGCGCCGAGTTCTTCCCGCGGGATGAAGGAGAGGAGGTCCACGCGGTCGCAGTCGAAGCCCTCCGCGAGCCCCTCTTCGCAGTCGATCTGGCCGCCCGAGATCGAGGAGAGCCCGACCTGCTCGCTCGCGAGCCGGACCAACCTGCTGGACCGGATGTCCATGAGCACGGCGGACCCGGCCCCGAAGTCGTCGGCGGGCAGACCCGCGACGACCCGACCGCTCCCCGCAGCCACGACTCGTCCGACCTGGACCGGTTCCCGGCCCGGCATGTCGAACCCGGCTTCAACGGTCCAGCCGTCCTCGGAGCGTTCCATCCGGTACACGAGACCCCTTCCGCCGGCCAGGGGCGCGCCGACCCACGCGGTGGCGCCGTGCACGGCGAGCGCGGCACCGAACGCGGTGGGGGCCGCGTTGTCGGGCGCCACGGTCTCCGCGAGCTGCCACTCCCCGGCTGCGTCCCTCGCGAACCGGTGGATGGCGCCGAGCCCGGCATCCTGACCGGCCGCGCCGACCAGCGCCTCCTCGCCCGCGAACGCGACCGCCGACCCGAAGGCGCGCCCCGCGTCTCCGTCATCGCCGCCGAGCCGCGCGACGCGCTGCCAGCCCGCGTCCGCCTCGAAGGCGAAGAGGTACGCCTCGCCGCGACCCTCATCGACGAGCGGCGCGCCGACCAGCGCAAGGTCACCGCCGAGCGCGATCGAGGCCCCAAACCCCGCCGGCGCGCCATCCGCTGCCAGACGCGCTTCCTCCTCCCAGCCCCCGTTCACGCGCCGGTAGGCAACGACGACGCCCTGCCCGCCCGCGCCGTCCGCGGCCGCCACGAGGAGGTGGGTGTCCCCGGCGGCCAGCGAGCGCCCGAACGCCTCCAGGCCCGGCGAGGAGATCTCCGCGGCGTGCCGCCATTCGGCACCCTCGCGCTCGAACACGTGCACGACGCCCGCCCCAGGGGCGCCCACGAACAGGTGCGGACCGCCGGCCGCCAGCGCTGCCCCGAAGCCATCTCGTGCTGCCGCGTCGGGCGCGTACAGCGCCTGAACCTCCGTCCAGCGGCCGTCGCGGAAGACGCGCACGCTTCCGGGCTCTCGCTCGGAGGTGGGCTCCCCCACCAGAACTCCGCCCCCGGCCACGAGCACCGAAGTGCCGAATCCCTGCGCGGCGAGCGTCGCGGGACCGACGATCGAGACCAGGACAGTGAAGGCGGCCAGCGTGGCGGCCAACGATCGGATCTTCATGACTGTGACCATGATTCAGGGTCCTCCGGTTTTCAGCGATCCCGCATACGCGGTGAACAGGTCGTTGATGTAGTGCACGTCGCGCCCCTCGCGGGCCAGATAGCTCGCGGCCACCGCGGCCCGGGCGCCGCTCAGGCAATGTACGAGCAGCGAACCGTTCGACGGCAGCCGGTCCGCGTAGTCGGGCAGCCGAGTGTAGGAGGCGTTGACCGCCCCGGGCAGGTGCGACGCCGCGTACTCCGACGCGTATCTCACGTCGAGGACGTCGCCCCGCCCATCTTTCGAGAGCCGGCTCGCCGCTTCGAGGTCGATCTCCGGGATCGTGGCCGGCTCCCCGCCCTCGTCAAAGTACTGTTCGAGCGTTTCGTGCTCCACAAAGCCCCTCACGTCGTCGAACCCGATCCGCACCAGGCGCCGCACCGCCCACTCGAGATCAGCCTCATCGATGACGAGCGTGACCGCGGCGCCCTCCGGCAGGACCGAGCCCGCCGCCGTGCAGAACGATTTCGTAAGCGGAATGTAGACCGACCCTCCAAGGTGCCGCGCCATGAACGCCGACCGGTCCGGCCGAGTATCGATCACGACTTCCCCGGCTTCCCCGGCGTTCGAACCCGCCCGGGCGCGAAACGCCGCCTCGCGCGGAGAGATCCGAGGCGGCCGCGGAAGGTCGCCCAGCACGGGGGCGCCGTCCCGGTTGTCCCGCTTCATGCGGGCGAAGTACATCGGCGGCTCGGGCTGACCCTCGAGGATATGGGAGATGAACGCGTCCTCCCCCTTCAGCGCCGCCGCGATCGCCGGGCTGAAGCGTCGCTCATACCCGACGGTCGTCTCCGGCACCGCCCCGAGGGCCTTCCCGCACGAGGAACCGGCACCGTGGGCCGGCCACACCTGCAGGTAGTCGGGCAGGTCGAGGAAGCTCCGCACCGAGCCGTACAGTCGGCGCGCGGCGGGCGTCATCGCCCCGCTAACGCGCGCCGCCGTCTCGAGCAGGTCGGGCCGGCCGAGGTCGCCCACGAAGACGAAGTCCCCCGAGAGGAGGCCCATCGGCTCGTCGGCCCCGGCACCGCGGTCCGTGACCAGAAACGACATGTGCTCGGGCGTGTGCCCCGGCGTATGCAGCGCCCGAAAGTCGATGTCGCCGGTTTCGAAGCGGGTCCCGTCGCGGAGCGGCACGTGGTCGTAGCCCCCGTCGCGGGCCCACTCGTAGCGCCAGTCGGGGCCACCTTCATCCGACAGGTAGAGCCGGGTCCCGCAGCGTTCGGCGAACTCCCTCGCGCCGGAAAGGAAATCGGCGTGAATGTGCGTCTCGGCCACGGCGACGATGCGCAGCCCCTCGCTCGCCGCCAGATCCACGTAGCGGTCGATGTCGCGCTGGGGATCGAACAGGATCGCGTCTCCGGTACGCTGGCACCCGATGAGGTACGCGTACTGCGCGAGCGTGTCGTCGAAAACCTGTCGAAAGAACATCTCGTCGAAGCCGCCTCTCGAAGCCCTCCGGCGGGCCGGCCGCCGCTACGGCGCCGCGATCAGCCCCGCCAGCAACGCGACGCGCTCCACGGCTCGATCGATCCACACGAACTCGTGCCGGGCGTGGGCGCCGTCGCCGACCGCCCCCAGCCCGTCGAGCGTCGCGGTGTACTGGCTCGTCAAGTTACCGTCCGAGCCGCCGCCCGCCGATCCCTCCTCGAGTTCGAGGCCGATCTCGCCCGCCACCCGGAGCGCCCGCTCCCATAGAGCGACGTTGCGCGGCGTGCGCTCGAGCGGCCCCCGGGCCGCCACCTGCGTGACCTCGATCCGCGTCCCGGGCACGGTGGGCTCCAGTCCGAACATCCCCTCGCGGATCCGGTCCGCTTCCGCGGCCGTCCACACGCGCACATCCACCTCGCAGTTCGCGTTCGCCGCGACGACGTTGGGGCGCGAGCCGCCCTCGATGAGTCCCACGTTCATCGTCGTCCCGGCCCCGGGGTCCGCCAGGCGGTCGATCTGCCGGATCGCATGGGCGAGTTCGAGGATCGCCGACGCCCCCTCGTCCGGGGCGAGTCCGGCGTGCGAACTCCGCCCCGTAACCTCGACGTGGTACTGACCGATCCCCTTGCGCCTCGTCTTGAGCCGACCGCCGGGACCCAGCGCGGGTTCGAGGACGAAGGCCCGGGACGCGCTACGCGCCAGATCGCGAATCAGCGGCTCGGATTCCGGGCTCCCGATCTCCTCGTCCGAGTTGATGAAGAAGACGGGTGCGACGTCCTGGTCGAGCCCGAGGTCCCGGAGCGTCCGCAGCGCGAACACGCCGATCGCGAGTCCCGTCTTCATGTCGAAGACGCCGGGACCGCAGAGGCGCCCGTCGGACACCCGCACGGGCATGTCCCGCAGGGTGCCGATGGGCCACACCGTGTCCATGTGCCCCACAAGAAGTGGTGCTCGGTCGGTCGCCCCGGGGCTCCGCGCCAGCAGGTGGCCGCCGCTCGCCTGTCCCGGGATGTGCTCTACGTCCAGACCGAGGTCGTTCAGGGTTTCCGTGAGGATCGCGCGGATGCCGCGCTGGGCCTCCGGATCGGTGGAAGGGGATTCCTCGAGCACGAGTTGGGAGATGAAATCGACAAACTCGTCGCGCAGTTCGGCCATTCGGCCGCTCACGGCCTGCGCGGGCGTGCGTCCGTTCGCGCCGGAGCCGGTCACGCGCCCTCTCCTTCTCCGCCATCCGTTTGCAGCACTCCCTCGATCAGCGTCCGATGGGCCTGGTACTCGGGGAGGTCCGGAATCCCCCCGGCCTCCTCCACCCGGGCCCGGATGCGGGCTCTGAACGCCTCCGCCCCCTCCGCATCCTCCTCGAAGTCAGCCGCGCGCGCGGCGAGCAGGAGCCCGAGCAGGTGCTCCGGATGCGCGGCGAGGATCTCGTCCGCCTGTTCCCGGGCGAGACCGGACGCTCCCGTGAGGAGACGGAGGAGGCCGACGTGAAACCGCGCATCCGCGTCGATCTCTTCCGGAGGCACCGCGTCGTACGCCTGCAGCGCCATGTCGATGAAGAAGGCGGCGCGCTCGAAGTCGCCACCCTCGTGCTCCCGCATCACGCGCTCGAAGAGCCGGTCCGCGACGCCGCGCGGGCCCATGGCGGCGAGTTCCTCCATACTCGGCATGCCGGCGCCCCCGGCGTCGCCCGCCGCCGCGCCACCCGCCGTCTCGCCGGGGAGGCCGCCTGTCATCGTCATGTCTCCGACCCGCGTCACGCTTCCCCGTTGGACGAGCACCGCGATCATCACCGAGAAGACCACGAGCCCGAGGCCCGAGAGGACCCACGGGAGGAGGGCCGAGCGCGGCTTCCGCGGGGGAGCGCCCACGGGCGTACCGCATGCGGCGCAGTAGAGTGCGTCCTGCCGGAGCGGCGCCTGGCAGGCCGGACATCCCGCGCGCTGCACGAGCGGGGCTCCGCATTGCGCGCAGAAGTTGCCCGACGCGGGGCTCCCGCAGCGCGGACACGCCGCGGCCCGGTTCATTGGGGCCGGTCGGCGAACAACACTGCGAGGGTCACGCGGATCACGAGGGGG
Source organism: Gemmatimonadota bacterium (assembly GCA_965207805.1). Classification (GTDB taxonomy): domain Bacteria; phylum Gemmatimonadota; class Gemmatimonadetes; order Palauibacterales; family Palauibacteraceae; genus Palauibacter. Next base: position 1,405,630 of record OZ242312.1, on the reverse strand, counting down.
GCTTCTCCTTCTTCGAGGCGAGCGCGGGTCTACCCCGCGAGGTTCGCGCCTCGGCGGTGCTGTGGCAAGCGCGGGGCGGAGCGTGCATCTTGCGGGACTTCGGCACGATGGTCTTTGAAGGCGAGGCGACGTTGAGACGGAAACTCTGGATGCTGGCGGGGCTCGGGGCGATCGCGGTGGCGATCACGGTGCTCGCGGCGGGCGGGTTGAACGAGAACATGGTCTTCTTCCTCACGCCTGCCGAACTCGAGGCCCGTGGAGTCGAGGTCGTGGACCAGCCGATCCGGCTCGGCGGCCAGGTCAAGCCGGGAAGCGTGGACTGGAATCCGGAGTCGGCCGAACTGCGTTTTGTCATCGGCGAGGAGAACATCGAAATCCCCGTCGAGAGCACGGGCGCGCCCCCGTCCATGTTCCAGCCGGGAATGGGCGTCGTCGTCGAAGGGGCCTACGGGAACGATGGCGTCTTCCGCGCCACGAACCTGATGGTGAAGCACTCGAACGAATACGCCCCTCCGGAGCACGCGGGCGACGCGGGCCAGGTCTACAAGTCCCTACTCGAAAACTAGAATGCTGAGCACGCTCGGCTACGCCTCCGTCATCGCGGCGCTGCTCGCCGCGATCGTGGCCACGGTGGCCGGCGGCTGGGCCGGCTTGACCCGGTCCGGCGGCGAAACGTCCACTTCGCTGGCCCGCCGCGCCGCCTACTTCGCCTTCTTCGCGATGTCGGGCGGCATGCTCGTGATGGAGATCGCCCTCCTCACGCACGACTTCAGCGTCGAGTACGTGGCGCGCGTGGGGAGCCGCGAGACGCCGACCTACTACACGGCGATCTCGCTCTGGAGCAGCCTCGAGGGCTCGATCCTCTTCTGGGGCTGGATCCTCGCCGGCTACGGGGCGCTCTTCGCCTTCACCCGGCGCCGCGAGTTCGGGGCCCTGCAGGCCGCCGGCGAACCGGTGACCGCGCTCGGGGGCGGACTCGCGCACGGCCTCCGTACGACCCCCCTCGTCCTCGGCGTCATCGGCGTCGTCCAGCTCTTCTTCTTCGGCCTCCTCGCGGGGGCCGCGAATCCGTTCGGCATCGTGGATCCGGCGCCGGCCAACGGCCCCGGACCCAATCCCCTGCTGCAGAATCACCCGCTCATGGGCCTGCACCCGCCCATGCTCTACTTCGGGTTCGTGGGGATGACGGTTCCCTTCGCCTTCGCGATCGCCGCGCTTCTGCGGGGCAACGTCGAGGCGCGGTGGCTCAGGGACGCCCGCCGCTGGATGGTCGCGGCGTGGGCCTTCCTCACCATGGGGATCATCGGCGGCGGCTGGTGGTCGTACGAGGTCCTGGGCTGGGGCGGGGCCTGGGCGTGGGATCCGGTGGAGAACGCGTCCTTCCTCCCGTGGCTCACGGCCACCGCCTTCCTGCACTCGGCGATGGTCCAGGAGCGGCGGGGGATGCTGAAGACGTGGAACCTCACGCTGATGATCGGGACCTTCCTCCTCACCCTGTTCGGGACGTTCCTCACGCGGTCGGGCGTCATCGACTCCGTGCACGCCTTCACCGAGGGCGTCGTCGGACCCGTGTTCCTGGCTTTCATCGCGGTGGTCGCGATCGCGTCGCTGGCCCTTATCGGCTGGCGGAGCAACCGGCTGCGGGCGCCGGGCCAGGTGGAGAGTCCCGCGTCGCGTGAGTCCGCGTTCATCCTCAACAACCTCCTCTTCGTCGGCTTCACGTTCACGGTCCTCCTGGGCACGATGTGGCCGCTGGTCGTGGAGGCGCTGCGAGGCGACCGGATCAGCGTGGGACCGCCGTATTTCGACCAGGTCGCGAGTCCGATCGGACTGGCGCTCATCTTCCTGATGGGGGTCGGGCCGGCGCTGCCGTGGCGGCGGGCGGGGCGGGAGCAGTTGAAGCGGTCGTTCGTGTGGCCGGCCATCGTCGGGGCCGCAGCCGGACTCCTCACTTTCGCGCTCGGCATGCGGGACTTCCTCCCCAACCTCACGATCGCCTTCGCCGCCTTCGTGCTGACGACGATCGCGGACGAGTTCCGCAAGGGGATCGCGGCGCGGAGGAGGATCGCGGAGCGCTCGTTCCTCGGCGCACTGCGGGATCTCTTCACACGCACGGGACAGCGCTACGGCGGCTACATCGTGCACGTCGGCGTGATCGTCATCGCGCTCGCGATCTCGGTCGCGTGGACATGGAAGACGGAGCGGGAGATGACGCTCCGGCCGGGCGAGCGGCTCGCGATCGAGGACTACGAGGTGGAACTCATTGAAGTGTGGGGACGGGAGGAGCCGCACCGGTTCGTGATCGGGGCGACGTTCGCGGCCTACCGCAACGGGCGCGGGATCGGCGAGGAGCGGCCGCGGATCAACTTCTATACCGCGACGGGACAGAACATTGCGACGCCGGCGGTGAAGAGTTCGCTCACGAGCGACCTCTACCTCACGCTCATGGCCGTGGACCCGGAGAGCGGGGCGCACGCGACGGTGCGGGCGATCGTGAACCCGGGGATCGTCTGGCTCTGGATCGGGGGGATGATCATGGGCGTGGGCGCGCTGATCGCGATCTGGCCCTGGGGCCGAAGCCGGGTGCGGGCGGCGGGGGCCGAACTGCTCGCCGATCCGGCGGCCGCCGCATGAAGGGCTGGTGGCGGTGGGCCCTGCCCCTGGCAGCGCTGCCCGTCCTGGCGCTCCTCTACTGGGGGCTGGGGCAGGACCAGCGTCGGCTTCCTTCCGCGCTCGAGGGGCGCGAGGCGCCCGCGTTCCGGCTCGCGAACCTCTATAACCCGAGCGATTCGGTGAGCCTGAACGACTTCGAGGGAAAGGTCGTCGTGCTTAACTACTGGGCGTCGTGGTGTATCCCGTGCATCAGCGAGCATCCGGTGCTCGTGCGGCTGCGCGAGACGTACGATCCGGAGGAGGTGGCGCTCATCGGCGTCCTCTTCCAGGACACGCCGCAGAACGGGATGCGCTTTATCGAGGAACTGGGCGGGGAGTGGCCGCTCGTGACGGATCCGGGGAGCCGGACCGCGATCGAATACGGCGTGTACGGGGTGCCCGAGACCTATTTCATCGGGGCCGACGGCGTAGTAGCGCTGCGGCACGACCTCGCCGTGACCTGGGACCTCGTCGAGCGAAAGGTGGACTCGCTGCTGGTCGCCCGCGACGCCACCCGTCCGGCGGGAAGCTGATGCGGCTCGCACCGGGGCTGCGGGTTCAAGGGTCGTGGCGTGGCGTCGCATTCGCCGCGGCCGCGCTGGCCGTGACGGGGGTCGCCCTCCCGGCGGCGCCCGCCGACGCACAGACGGTAGACGGAGCCCTCGACGGCATCGAGCGGCCTGCCGCCCCAGGCGACCCCGTCCGCACCGCCGAAATCGACCAGCGGACGGCGGAGATCGGCGCCACCCTGCGCTGCCCCATCTGCCGCCAGCAATCCGTCGCGGAGTCCTCGTCCCGCATCGCGCGCGAGATGCAGGGCGTGATCCGCACGATGCTCATGGAGGGCCGCACCGGGGAGGAGATCGAGGCCTACTTCGTGGAGGCCTACGGTCCGTGGATCCTCCTCAAGCCCCGGGCCGAGGGGATGAACCTTTTCGTCTATGCCGGCCCCGGTCTGGCGTTCGTCCTCGGCGGGTTTCTCGTCGCGCGCCGCATCCGGCGTGGCCGGAGTCGCGAGGAGGAAGAGCGCGACGAAGCCGTGCCGCCGGACCATTTGCGCAAGGCGGACCGGCGCTGGATCGAGGCCGCGATCAAGGGGTCCTGAGCGTCGGCGGACGTTCCCGCGGGAACGTCCCGGCCCACGATCCGGCTCAGGCTTCCAGTTGCTGCCGCAGGACCGTCTGGAGGATCCCGCCGTTGCGGTAGTAGTCCACCTCGACCTCCGTATCGAGCCGGGCGATCGTCTCGAAGCGCGTCTCGGATCCGTCGTCGGAGACCGCCGTCACCCGGATGGCGTCCTTCGGCTTCAAGCCGTCCGCGATGCCCGCGACGTGGAAGGTCTCGTTACCCGTGAGCCCCAGCGTCGCGGCCGTCTCCCCCTCGCGGAACTGGAGGGGCAGGATCCCCATCCCGATGAGGTTCGAGCGGTGGATGCGCTCGTAACTCACCGCGATCGCCGCCCTCACGCCCAGGAGGAAGGGCCCCTTGGCTGCCCAGTCGCGGCTCGATCCCGAACCGTAGAGCGCACCGCCGATGACGATCGTGGGCGTCTCCTCCTCCTGATAGCGGGTGGCGGCGTCGAAGATCGACAACTGCTCGCCGCTCGGGACGTGGACCGTAAACCCACCCTCCACGCCGGGCACCATCAGGTTCCGCAGCCGGACGTTCGCGAACGTCCCCCGCATCATCACTTCATGGTTTCCGCGCCGTGCCCCGTACGAGTTGAAGTCCCGGAGGGCCACGCCGTGTGAACGGAGGTAGTCCGCGGCAGGCGAGGTCGGCGCGATCCCGCCGGCGGGCGAGATGTGGTCCGTCGTCACGGCGTCACCGAGGAGCGCGAGGCAGCGGGCCCCGTCGATGTCCGCGGGAGCGGCGGCTTCCTTCGACATCCCGGCGAAGAAGGTCGGCTGCCGCACATAGGTCGAGGCCTCGTCCCACGCGAAGCGGTCGCCCATCGGGATCTCCAGCGCGTTCCAGCGCTCGTCCCCCGCGTACACCTCCGCGTACTTGGCGCGGAACATCTCCGTCTTCACGGCGGTGCGGACGGCCTCGTTGATCTCGTCCTGCCCGGGCCAGATGTCGCGCAGGAAGATCTCCTCGCCCCGGTCGTTCGTCCCCAGCGGCTCGCTGTACAGGTCGATGTCCATCCGGCCCGCGAGCGCGTACGCGACGACGAGGGGAGGCGAGGCGAGGTAGTTGGCGCGCGAATCGGGGCTGATGCGGCCCTCGAAGTTCCGGTTCCCGGAGAGGACGGAGCAGGCGACGAGATCGTTCTCGCGGATCGCGCTCGATATCTCGGCCGGGAGCGGTCCGGAGTTCCCGATGCAGGTCGTGCAGCCGTAGCCCACCACGTGGAAGCCGAGCTGCTCGAAGTAGGGCATGAGGCCGGCTTCCTCGAGGTACTCCGTCACGACCATCGAGCCCGGTGCGAGGCTCGTCTTCACCCACGGACGCTGCCTGAGGCCCGACTCGACGGCCTTCCGGGCGAGGAGGCCCGCCCCGACCATCACCGAGGGATTCGACGTGTTCGTGCAACTCGTGATCGCCGCGATGACGACCGATCCGTCGTGGAGTGAGAACTCGTGCGCGTCGCCCCGTTCGTCCGTCAGGCGCACGGCGACGCCCGCCGGCGCTTCGGCCACCGCCACGCCGCCGTCCCCCGCCCCGCCGGACCAGCCCGTCATCTGCGTGAGGCCGCCGCCCCCCGCGCCCGGCCCCTTCAGCCCGTCGAGCGCCTCCAGGAACCGCGGCTTGCTCTCCGTCAGCGGCACGCGCTGCTGCGGCAGCTTCGGGCCCGCGATCGCGGGCTCGACGGTCGACAGGTCCAGTTCCACGTGGTCGCTGTATTCCGCCGCGGGCGTGTTCGCGTCGTGGAAGAGGCTCTGCGCCCGGGCGTAGGCCTCGACGAGCGCCACCTGCTCGTCGGAGCGGCCCGTGAAGCGGAGGTACGCGAGCGTCTCCGCGTCGATCGGGAAGATCGCGCACGTAGAGCCGAACTCCGGCGACATGTTGCCGAGCGTCGCCCGATCGGCGAGCGAGAGGCCGGCCAGACCCGGCCCGTAGAACTCGACGAACTTGCCGACGACCCCGGTCCCGCGGAGGACTTCAGTCACACGAAGAACGAGATCCGTCGCCGTGGCGCCGTCGGGGAGCCGCCCGTGGAGCCGGAAGCCGAGCACGCGCGGGACGAGCATGGAGAGCGCCTGCCCCAGCATCGCCGCCTCGGCCTCGATGCCCCCCACTCCCCACCCGAGGACGCCAAGACCGTTGATCATCGTGGTATGGCTGTCCGTGCCGACGACGGTGTCGGGATAGGCGACGCGCTCCCCACCCGTCGCGTCGTCGAACACGACCCGGGCCAGGTACTCGAGGTTGACCTGGTGGACGATCCCCGTGCCCGGCGGGACGACCTTGAAGTTGTCGAACGCCGTCTGGCCCCACCGGAGGAAGGCGTAGCGCTCGTGGTTCCGCTCGAACTCGCGCTCGGCGTTGATGAGGAACGACCGCGCGGTGCCGAAGGAGTCCACCTGCACGGAGTGGTCAATGACGAGTTCGCACGGCATGAGCGGGTTGATCGAGGAGGGGTCGCCGCCCAGTTCCGCCATCGCGTCGCGCATCGCGGCCAGATCCACGACGGCGGGCACACCGGTGAAGTCCTGCAGCAGCACGCGCGCGGGGCGGAAGGAGAGTTCGCGACCCGGCGTGGTCTGCGCGTCCCAGCCCGCTATGGCGGCGATGTCGTCGGCCGTCACCGACTGTCCGTCCTCGTGTCGGACCAGGTTCTCCAGCACGACCTTGATCGAGAAGGGAAGGCGCGACAGGTCGCTCCCGGTGGCGGAGGCGACGGCCCGCAGGTCGCGGATCGCGACGGGGCCGCCGGGAGCATCCAGCGAAGCTCGGGCGCCGAAGGAATCGAGATGGCGAAGGTTGGACATGGTGGACCTCATCGAGACCGCGAAGCGTGGTTTTCTCTGGGCAACGTATCGAACCCGAGGCCTCGGATCGACCGGAGAACGGGGCGTCAGGTTGAACATGAATGTACTTGCGAATAAACTCTGATGCCGGGCGGTCGCCACATGACGGACCGGCCTTGGCGACGCGGGTGGCCACGCCGCACGCAAGGAGAGCGTATTGTCCGGAAGCCGAAAAGGGACGCACCCTTCCGACGGACCGCGGGTTCCGGACCGCGATCCGGCGCAGGCGATCCCACCGCCGCGCGGCGCGCTCCTGACGCGCCGCTCCGCGATTCGCGCCGGGCTGGCCGGTCTGCTCGGCGCGCCGTTCGCCACATCGCTCGGCGCCTCCACCTCCACACGACCGCTCGCGCCCGGTCTGCGCTGGAGCGGACGGCAGGGCGCGCAGCCGGACGACGAGATCGTCCTCGGCGTGTCCGCGGCCTTTTCCGGGCCTTCCCGGGGGCTGGGCACCGAACTGTATCGCGGGGCCATGTCCTGTTTCGGGCAGATCAACGAGCAGGGCGGCGTCAACGGCCGGCGGATCGTCCCCAGGCTCTACGACGACGGCTATCAGCCCGACCCGTGCGTGGAGAACACGCTCAAGCTGATGCTGGAGGACGAGGTCTTCCTCCTCTTCGGCTACGTCGGCACCCCGACCGTGACCCGGGTGCTACCGCTGCTGAAGAAGTTCCAGGACCAGCAGATGTACATCTTCTTCCCCTTCACGGGCGCCCAGCCGCAGCGTGAGCCGCCGTACGGTGAGTTCGCCTTCAACCTGCGCGCCTCCTACGGCCAGGAGACGGCGGGGCTGGTCGACAACTTCGTCCGCATCGGGCGGCGGCGGATCGCGGTCTTCTATCAGGCCGACGCGTACGGACGCAGCGGCTGGGCCGGCGTGAGGGCGGCGCTGGCCCGGCACGGCGAGACGATCGCGGGCGAAGCGACCTACCGGCGCGGCACACAGTTCACGAGCGTGATGCGGCCGCAGGTCGAGATTCTGCAGGAGGCTTCTCCGGACGCCGTGATCTGCGTGGGCGCCTACGCCGCGTGCGCGGCCTTCGCCCGCGACGCGATGGACCTGGGTCTGCACGTGCCCATCGCAAACCTCTCCTTCGTCGGGAGCGAGAACCTGCTCTCGCTCCTCGTAGGGGCGAGCCGCGACGATCCGGCCTACTACACTCCGTGGCTCGTGAACTCACAGGTCGTGCCCAGCTACGAAGACACCTCGATCCCGGCCGTACCGGAGTACCGGGACCTGATGGACCGCTACGATCCCCAGGTGCCGGAGGAGCTGGTGGTGGAGCCGTACGACCCGTTCCCGTACAGCTTCACGAGCCTCGAAGGATACCTGGACGCGAAGCTGCTTGCGGAAATCCTGCGCCGGATCGACGGCACTCCCGAGCGCGGCAAGCTGAACGACGCGGTCTTCTCGGTGCGGAACTACGATCTGGGGATCGGCGAGATGGTGTCGTTCGCGCCCGACCGGCGGCAGGGACTCCAGAGCGTCTATTACACGGTCGTCGAGGATGGCCGCTTCGTCACGCTGGCCGACTGGGAAGCCAAGTTCGGCCTGGCCGCGACGGGTGACGAGGCCTCGTGAGCCAGCCGGAAACGCACGAGATCAGGATCAAGAGGCTCTTCCGCAAGACACGCTTCGGCATCTTCGTGCTCTTCGGGGCCATCGTGTTCTCCACCTCCACGCTCTCCATCCTGACGATCTCCAGCCAGCTGTCGGAGGAGTACGAGAGCAACAGCGCGAACATCGCAAAGAACATCGCCGACTCGAGCGTCGACATCCTGCTCAACAGAAACCTCGCCACGCTGCAGTCGCTCATCGACCAGTTCGTCGAGATCCAGAGCATCCGGTACATCTACATCACGAGCGATACGGGCGAGATCCTGACACACACCTTCGTCCCCGGCGTCCCCGACGTGATCCGCGAGAGCGACCCGCACGCGACCGAACCGATCGAGCGCAGCCTGCCGGGGATGGGAGACTTCGTCGAGGTCGGGAGTCCGATCCTGGCCGGCCAGGCCGGCACGGTGCACGTGGGGATGGACCTCGACCTCGTGCGGCTCAAGATCCAGCGCGCCACGGGCAACCAGGTCTACCTCATCTGCATCATCCTCATCGTCGGCGTCCTGGGCTCGATCTGGTTTGTGAAGCTCGCGGTCACGCCGCTGGAGGATCTGCTCTCCTACGTGGTGGGGCTGGCGCGCCGCGACGCGGACGCGCTGAACGATGCCAGGGTCCTGGCGCGCGACGACGAGATCGGAGAGATGGCGCGCCTCATGCTGCACGCCGTGAAGGGCGAGGCGTCGGGTGCGGCGGCGAACCCGGGTTCGGGAACGGACTGACGTGACCGCCGAGGGGTGGAAGGCGCCTCGGACCGCGATCGCCTTCTTCTGCACGGTCCTGCAGGTCTGCTTCGGAACCGTCTACGCCTGGAGCTTCTTCCAGACGATGCTGGTCCGGCAGGCCGGCTGGACGTTCACTCAGGGATCGCTGGCCTTCTGCATCGCGATCTTCTCTCTCGGAACGGCGGCGGCCTGGGCCGGCCAGTTGCTGCCCAAGGTCGGGCCGCGCCGTCTCGCCCTCATCGGAAGCACGCTATTCGCGGGCGGATACATCATCGCGAGCTTCGCGCTGCGGATGGACTCGATCCTCCTCTTCTACGCCGGGTACGGGCTCATCGGGGGGATCGGCATCGGACTCGGGTACGTGACGCCCGTCACCACGGCCGCGAAGTGGTTCCCGGACCGGAAGGGGCTCGTCACCGGCATCGTCGTCATGGGCTTCGGGATCGGGGCGCTCCTCCTGAGCAAGGGGCTCGCACCGCTGCTCGTGCTGCAGACGGAAGGGGATCTGCCGCAGGTCTTCCTGTGGCTGGGGATCGTCTTCGCCTGCATCCTCATCCCCAGCAGCTTCGTCATCGACGACCCGCCCGCCGCCCAGGTGGCGCCGTGGAAGCAGCCCGCGCAGGTGGCCCCGTACCTGAAGTCCAGCCAGTTCGCCATCATCTGGATCGTCTTCTTCTTCAACATCGCGGCCGGCATCTCGGTCATCAGCTTCCAGTCCGAACTCCTCCAGGAGGTGTGGGGACTCGCCGACCCCTCGGTCGAGCCGGCGGTGCTGGCGGAGTACGGGGCGACGCTCATCGCGGCGAGTTCCGTGTGTAACGGAGTGGGGCGCATCCTGTGGGCCTGGCTCTCCGACCGGATCGGGCGCGTGGCCGTGTTCCGCATCCTGCTCGCGAGCCAGATGGTCGTGTTCGGCGTCCTCATGACCGAGTCGAACCCGTGGATCTTCTCCGCGCTCGTGTGCTACGTGCTGCTCTGCTTCGGCGGCGGGTTCGCGACCATGCCGTCGTTCATCCTCGAGGTGTACGGCCCGAAGAACATGTCGAAGGTGTACGGGGCGATCCTCACCGCCTGGGCCGCGGCGGGAATCTGCGGTCCGCTCTACGTCGGATACCTCAAGGACAGCTATCCCGACCGCGCGGTCATGTACTGCTTCCTGATCGGGATCCTCATGCTCGGCGCGGGCTACCTGTTCTCCTACCTGCTCGACGATGACCGCGTCCGCCTGGGCCGCCCCACGGTGAAGCAGACCCTGGAGCGCTACGGAATCCCCGTCCCCGACCGGCCCTGATGTGAGCCGCGTCGGCGTCGCGGCGCTCGTGCTGGCGTTTTCGCTCGGCGCTTCCTGCGATTCCCCACCGTCTCCCCTTCCGCCGCTGGACGTCGCGTGGGCGCCGGCGGCGCCCGTTCAGGGCCACCTCTTCGTCATCGGCGTGGCCGCCCCCTCGGGCTCCGGTGTGATCTCCGCGGGCGGCGAAGCGGGCGGTGAGGCGCTGCACTTCCGGCGCGTCGGTCCGGTGCTCGAGAGCCTGGCGGCGGTGCCGATTTCGACGGTGGACACGCTCGACGCCTGGGTGCGGGCGGACTACGCGGACGGCCGCTCACGGATCGACTCGCTCCGCATTCCCGTGCGGGCGGGCGAATACGAGCACGAGCGCCTTACCGTGGCGCCACGCTTCGGATCGCCGCTGAACGAGGAAGACCAGGCGCGGCTGCGGAGCGACCGAGAGAAGGCGGCGCGGGCTGCCCGCGAGGCGCACGCCGCGCCGCGCATGTGGAGCGCCGTTCGTCTCCCGCGTGAATCCCGTGTGACGAGCGGCTTCGGCACGGGCCGCGAGTTCAACGGACAGATTACGAGCCGCCACATGGGCCTGGACCTGGCCGGCGCCCGTGGCGCGACCGTGACGGCCGCGGCGGACGGCGTCGTGGCGGTCGTCGACGGCTTCCTGCTCGGGGGGAACGTCGTCTATCTCAACCACGGCGGCGGCTTGCTCACCGGTTACTTCCACCTCAGCGCGTCACTCGTGTCCGTGGGCGACACGGTCGCGGCCGGGACCCCGATCGGGCGGGTCGGGGCCACCGGGCGGGTCACCGGCCCCCACCTGCACTGGGTCGTGCGCTACGGCGATACGAGCGTGGACCCGCGCAGTCTGCTCGCGCTTCCCGGGATCAGATCCATCCCGGAATGATCGCCTTCCGCTGCTTGGGATAGTCCTCGAACCGTTCCCGGTACCAGCGGTGGTGACTGAGCGCCCGCGGAACGAGGTTCGCCGCCGTAAACAGGAAGAAGGCGAGTCCCGCCAGCGACCACGTCGCCAGCGCCCATCCGGCCCACTCCATCACCTCTCCCAGGTAGTTGGGACAGGAGACGTGGCGGAAGCCCCCGCCACGCGGGATCGAGTAGCTGGTCTCTCCGGGCCTCCGCAGCTTCAGCAGCGTGTGGTCGGAATGGAGGTTGAGAGCGAACCCGGCCGCAAAAACCCCCAGGCCCGCCAGAAATCTCGGATCGCCCAGCCACTCCGGGCCGTACTGTCCGAGTTCCGAGATCCAGCGCGCGTTGATATACGCATTGACCATATTGAAGGCGAAACCGGAGGCGGCCACGACGACCGGCATGCTCTTTCCCCTGGTCCGCGTGCGTAAAGGATAGATAAATGTCCGATTCAGATAGTGGCACTGCCATACTCCCAAAAAGACGAGCGGCGCCGCGCCGCCGGCCGACTGTCCCGTGAAATAGACGACGGCAAAGAAGACCGGCGCCGGCAGTTCCATCAGAATCCACCCCACGCGATCCGGGAGGCCCGGCCCCCAGCCGCGCCCGGAATAGTGGCGGCCGTAGGGAACCTTCAGGCGAAACAGGCCGACGAACGTCAGCGGCGCGAGCGCGAGGAGGGCCCATACGAGGGCGCTGTGGAGCGTGACGCCGTCCATCGCGGCCGCGGTCGCGTCGGGGTCCGGCTAGAAGGGGACGACGGCGCCGAGGCCGAGATCCTCTGCCCGCCTCAGGGCCGCTTCCGCGATCGCGACATCCTGCGCGGCGTTCCCCACCGACTTGAACAGCGTGAATTCGCGATCCCCGCGTCCACCCGGGGCCCCGCCGTTGACGATCTCGCCGAGTTCGGCATCGATCACGTCGCGCCCCACGATCCCCTTCTCCACCGGGATGATGAGGTCGCCGGCCTCCTCCCAGATCGCTTCGCGCTGGTCCACGATCACGCGCGCGCGGGCGACGATCGCCTCGGGGATCTCCCGCGTGTGGGGCTGAAAGGCGCCGATCGCGTTGATGTGGGCTCCGGGTTCGAGGTGTTCCGGGGAGAAGACGGGCGCTTCGCTCGTGGTCGCGGTCACGACGAGGCCGGCGCCGTCGAGCGCCTCGGCCGGGGTCGCGGCCGCGCGGATCCCGGGCGGAGAGCCGCCTTCCGGTGGCACGAGCGACGAGGCCCGCGCCGTGAGCGCGATGGCGAGTTCCTCGGCGCCTTCGGGAGGGACGGAGACGATCCGGATCTCGCGCAGCGGCCGGCACGCGGCCAGGAGTTCGATATGCGCCCGCCCCTGGGCGCCGGCTCCGAATACGGCAAGCACGTCCGCCGCGGGGTCGGCGAGCAGTTCCGTGGCCAGCCCGCTGCCCGCCGCCGTCCGGATCTCCGTCAGCGAGGTGCCGTCGAGGAGGGCGCGGGTGCGTCCCGTCTCCGCGTCGAGCAGGATGATCGCCCCCTGAATCGGCGGCTGACCGGCGGAGACGTTGCCGGGGAAGACCGAGACGATCTTGGCCCCGAGCCCCCCGGAGCCGCCGAGGAAGGCGGGCATGAGGAGCGTGATCCCGTGCCGGCTCTCGACGTGCCCCCGCACGGGGACCACGGCCTGCCCGCCGGAAACTTCCCCGAAGGCTACACGCATCGCGTTCACCGCATCCTGCGCCGTCACCGCCCGCTCGATGTCGCTACGCGAGAGAATGCGGATCGTCACTCGGTCAGCCTCCGGTACCGGCGGCGCCCGAGCGGCGCTCGTGGATGGCGGAGCGCAGCATCGCGATCGCGGCGTAGAGAACGACGACGACGACGAGCCAGCGCATGGCGTTGAGGGGGAGCGAACGGACGATGAAGGCCGCGATCAGGACGGCCGGGATTCCCCCGACTGCGAGGCCGAGGGCCGCGCGGAGCCCGTAGCGTCCCGCCTTGAGAAAACGCAGGCCCGCGACCGGCATGAGGAAGGCCGACGCGCCCATCATGATCGGGAAGGCGACGGCCGGGTTCAGGCCCATGAGGCTGACGACGATCATCGTCGGGGCGTAGATCCCGATCCCGATCGTCATGAGCGCCCCGAGGACGAAGAGGCAGCCCGCCGCGAGGGCGAGCGACCCGCCCGACAGGCCGGACGCCTCCCCGCCCACGGCCGTGATCTCGAAGATCGCCATGAGGAAGGTGGCGGCGGCGATGAGGAGCGCGACCCCCATCCCGACCTGGATCCGGTAGCGGGGCAGCCGGGCCACGATCCCCGCGCCGAGCCACGCCCCGAGCACGGCGGCCGCGATGAGGACGAAGAGCGTCGTCGGTTCCACGCTGATGATCGCGATGAAGATGAAGGCCTGGATCACGACCGGGGGCGTGTGCCCGATCATCATCGTTCCCGGAATCTCCTCGTCGGGCACGACCTTCTTCAGCTTGAACAGCGAGGTCGTGGGGGCAAAGGAGCCGATGCCGAGCGTGTCGAAGAAGTTCGTCCCGAAGCCCACCGCGAGTTCGAACGCGCTGGGCCGGCCCCGCCAGCCGTCACGCTCCCGTCCGGCCCGCGTGGCCGCGGTGGCGGCGCGCGCCCACGCCGTGAGAAGCCCGGCCGTGAAGAGCGCCAGGACGGAGAACAGGTAGAGGCGCGGATCGCTCAGGGCGGGGGGTCCTCGGACAGCGCGCGGTAGTACGCCTCGACGAGTTCGCGGTATTCCTCGGGGACGTCGTCCGACCCGGAGAGGAAGAAGCGTTCGATCTGCGAACCCAGCTCGCGGCGAAGGGCGAACTCGAAGTCCTTCAGCCCGCGTAGCACATCAGCCTGGAGCGCCGCGAGTTCCTCGGGATCGTCGAAGTCCCCCATGGTCCGCAGGCGGTCGAGCCCGGCGATGGCGCGGTCGAGGTCACCGACGTCGACGCCCTCCTGACCCAGTTCGTCGCGCAGACGACGGGCGTCCTGTCCCCGCTCGCGGAATTCGCGCTGGAACTGCCGGACATCTTCGGGCGACAGCCACGGTCCGCCGCCGCCTCCCCCGCCCCCGCCGGGCGCGAACCCCTGGCCGCCACGAGGCGCCTCGCCCGGCTGGCCGGGCTGTCCGCCACGACCTCCCTGGCCCTGGCCCTCGCCCTGCTGCTGGCCGCCCTGCTGGCCCTCGCCGCCTTGCTCGCCCCCGCCTTGCTGACCCTCGCCCTGCTGTCCGCCTTGCCCTTCCTGGCCCTGCTGTTGACCCTGGCCTTCCTGCTGACCCTGCCCCTCTTGACCCTGTCCCTCCTGGCCCTGGCCATCCTCGCCCTGTTGCAGGCGTTCCTGGAGCGACTCGAGGCCGCGGACCAGATCGCGCGTCTCGTCCAGTTGTCGGCCGAGGCGGCGGGGGTCCGACTCGCCGAGCGCGTCCCGCGCGGCCTGGACGCGGGCCCGCACGTTCTCCGCGTCCTGGGTGATCTGTTCCTCGAAGTTCCGCACATAGTCCTCGGTCTGGGTGCCGAGGACGCCTCGCGAGAAGAGGAGTTTGTCCCGCAGCCGGCTCTCGCGGATCTCGCCCGCGGCTTCCTCGAGGCGGCGGGCGGCGTTCGGCTGATCCTGACGCGCCTCGCGCGCCAGGCGGTCCAGATCGGTCTCCAGCCGGTCCACCTCGCCGGCAAGTTCGGCCTTGCGTTCGCGCAATCCGGCCACGCGGTCCGGGGCGCCGCCGGTCGGATCCTCGTTCACGTCGCTCTGCAGTTCCCGCTGCCGCTCCGCGATGCGTTCGGCCCGCCGCGCGGCGTCCTCGACCTCCCGTTCCACCGCCGCAACCTGGCGGTTCTCGAGCAGACGGCGTGCCTCGCGCAGCCGGTCGAGGGCATTCGAGGCCTCCGCCTGTCCCTGCCCGCGGCGACCCTGCGCCTGCGCCCGCCGCATCTCGTCCGCGGCCTGCTGCAGCCGGCGCGCGGACTCCTCGACGTCCGCCCGGTCGCCGTCGCGACCCAGGCGCTGCAGTTCCCGGGCCAGCTCCTCCGTCTCCTGGATCATCTGCTGTTGCTGGCCCCGGCCGCCGCCCGCGGCGCCCCGCGGCTGCGCGGCCGCGCGTTCGTTCATCTGCTGCTGGCGCCTCGCCAGTTCCTCGAGCTTCTGCAGCGCCTCGTCGACCTCCTGATCCTGCTGTTGCTGCTGGCCCCGCTGAACGGTCTCGTACTGGTTCCGCAAGCGGTCCAGTTCCAGCTCGAACAGGTCCGCGAGTTCCTCGGCCCCCGCCCCCACGCTCCCGGGCGTACCGCCGCCGCCTCCGCCGCCGCCCTGCTGCACCTGCACATCGCGGAACGCGGCTTCGGCGCGCTGCAGGTGCTGGAGCGCGCGCTGTTCCGGCGCGAGCGCCTCGCTGAGCCGCCGCTCACCGAGCCTCGTCTCTGCTTCCAGCATGGCGGGTGGCGCCTGCGGGAGTTCGCGAAACACCGTCTCGAGCGACGGGTCGCCCGCGACACCGCGCTGCCGCATCTGCGCGATCAGCTCTTCCACCTGCTGTCGCAGACGCCCCTGCAACAGCGTGAGCGTGGCCAGGTTCTCCGACATCTCCTCCTCGTCGAACTCGTCTTCGTCGCGGTCCAGGCGGAAGGTCGCCGCGACGATCTGCCGCTGCTGTTCGGACAGCTCGCCGCCCATGCCGGCCCCGCCGCCGCCTCCACCCCCTCCCCCGCCCTGCTCCGCCTGGCGGTAGTTCCGGTCGAAGGGACGGATTTCGACGAAGTAGATGTCCGAGCTTTCGATCCCGCCGCCGGGCCCGCCGGAGCGCAGATCCGTCGCGCGGGCGTAGTAGGAGAGGACATCGCCCGGCGCGAGGCCGAATTCCTCAAGGAAGAAGGTGTGTCCGCCGGAGAGCTGCGTGGTCCCGCCACGGGTCGTGCCATGGAGCACGCGGGACGATTCCTCCCCACCGTTCACCGAGTAGAGGAGTTCCACCTGCCCGAGTCCGAAGTCGTCTTCCGCTTCGACCTCCACATACAGTTCCTCGATCGGCGTGAGGCGCGTGTCCCGTCCGGGCTCGGAGATCCGGATCCCCGGCGGCTGATCGTCGAGCGGCTCGACGAGGTAGTCGGGCGAGCCGATGACGAAGCGGTTGCCCGGACCCATGAACTCGATGCGGTAGAAGGTCTCGCCGGTCACCGTGAAGCTCGTCTCGAACGCGCCATCCGCGGGTATGAGCGCCGCGCCCTCCTCGTCGCCGTCGAACGCGAGCCGCGCCGCCTCCGTCGCCATCGTCGGCGTCACCCGGAGACGGACCTCGGTCCCCCGCAGTACGGCGATGTCGCCGCCGTCCTCGACGGTCCGCGGGCTCAGTCCGGTGTAGGCCGGGAAGCGGTATTCGAGGTCGATCCGGTCCATGTAGGGAAGGTCCGCGACCTCGATGGTGAAGACCTGTGACCGGACGCCCTCGGAACTCACCGTGTAGTCGGTGGGCTCGTCGAGGTCGAACAGAAGAATCTCGAACGCGGCCCCCTCCGCGGCCGGCGTCATGAAGTAGCGTTCCCATGCCTCCAACTCGCCGCGCCGGACGGCGATCTCCACTTCGTCGGTCTCGAACCCCTGCGGGAACGCCCGCACGAGTTGATCCGAGCCGCGGGCGATGAGCGCGTCGCCGGGCTCCACGGAGATCGCGTAGGGATTGGCGGCGTCGGCGGTCTTCCAGGGGCTCAGCAGGAGCGAGCCCGCCGTGCCCTGGAAGGCGGGGCCGAAGAGGGCG
The DNA here is from genome assembly GCA_965207805.1 of Gemmatimonadota bacterium. Lineage (GTDB taxonomy): Bacteria > Gemmatimonadota > Gemmatimonadetes > Palauibacterales > Palauibacteraceae > Palauibacter. The sequence continues at coordinate 1,388,725 of OZ242312.1, read as the reverse complement.
ATGAGCAGCACGGCCGTGGCGACGCCCGCGAACCAGGCGGTGGAGCGGCGCAGCCGGTCGCGCTCGACGCGGCGCCCCCGGTCCACGCGGCGGGCGCGCCGGGCCGCGACCTCCAGCAGACGAGCGTCGAGGCCGGAGCGGGCGCCGGGCGACCCGGCGCGCTCGATGGCCGCGAGGAACGCCGCCTTGAGCGACGGTTCATGTTCCTCCAGGTAGAGCGCGACCTGCGTATCCGAGACCCGGCGCAGGAGCGGGCGCACGACGAACCAGGCGAGGAGGCCGGCCGCGGCGGCCCAGAGCAGAATGCGGAAGGCGAGCACGGCGCCGTCGTCGAAACGCAGCCGGTCGATGCCGAAGGTCGCGATGAAGAAGACGGCGAAACCGATCCCCAGCGTCACGGCGACGCCCTGGATGAGCTGGCGTACGCGCCAGCGGCGCCTCACATCGCGGACGACCTCGAGCAGCTGGTGCTCCGTGTTCCGCTTCTTCGCCCATCGCTGCATCGTCATCCTCCCTTTCAGGCGCCCGCCAGCCCTGACACGGGACGCTGGCGGGTCCAACGGTTCGCGAGCACGCTCTCCACTCCCAGCACGAGCCCCGCGAGCAGCAGGAGCACCCACCAGAGTTCGGCGCGCCGTGGCACCGTTTCCCCGTCCGCCGTCGTCCCGTCGCCGTCGGCACCCGCCGCCGTCGGCGCGACGCCCGCCACGGCCTCCGCCACGCGCTCCGTCGCGACCGGCGCCAGATCAGATTCGGTGATCGGAGGGTTCACCGCCACGGTGGTCGCGCGGCCGGCGTCGTCCCGGAGCGCCACCTGGTAGAAGCCCGCGCGCGGAAACTCGATCCACGTCGGCCCTTCACCGACTTCCACCGGCTGCCGGTCGCCATCCGGATCCACCAGGACCCACTCTGCCTCGTCGGCGGCGAGCCCCGCGACGCCCGCCCCGCCCGCCCCGACGAGGGCCGTGAGTTCGAGCACGCCCCCGGCTTCGATCCAGCGTTCCGGCTCCCGGTATCCGGTGGCATGCAGCGCCAGCCGGTGCACGAAGGGCAGGAAGACGGGCTGCAGCGCGAGGTCGTTCCAGAAGCGGTCGAGGGTCGACGTCCAGACCAGCACGCGGCCTTCTCCCACCGGATGTTCGAACAGGGCGGCGTCCCCGCTGTCGAAGCGCGCCACGACGGCCGTGCCCTCCGCAGGCTCCAGGCTCCAGAATCGGTCGAAGCGCGCGCCCGAGAAGTCCCCGCTGCGGGGACCGGAGAACAACTCGAACACGGGGTGGTCGTAGTCGAGCCACGACAGCCGGCGGCCGTCCGCGGCATCCACGAGGGAGCCGGGGCCGGCGCCGAGCAGTGCCAGTCCGGCGTCGGACCACCGATTCATGCTCGCATCCCGCCCCAGGACGATGAGCAGGCCCCCGCCGTCGCTCACCCACTCGCGCAGCCGGCCGGCCCGGCCCGCGTCGGCGAGGTCCGCATCGTTGAGGATCGCGAAATCCACCGACGAGAGCGCGCCGGCAGCGAGATCCGAGGCTGGCGTCCGCGACGTCTCGATGCGGGGCGCATCGCCGATGCCGAGGGCACGCTCGAGAAAGAGGCTCCCGTCCGATCCCCTGCGGTTGTTCTCCAGGATGAGCGTGCGCAGACCCGCTTCGGGCGCCGCCATGAAGCGGAACTCGTTGTCGATGGCCAGCCCGTCCCCCGGGACCGTGAGGCGCCCGCGACTCCGTCCCTCCGGGAGGGCGAGGTCGTCGAACACCGCCGTGCCGACGCCCCGCGACGGCATGTCCACCGGGACCGTCGCCACCGTCCGCCCGGCGATCTCGAGCGACACCGGGAGTCGCTCCACCGGCGCGTCGCCCATGTTCGCAAGCCGGGCCAGGAGCCGGACGCGCCCGTCGTCCGCGGCCCGCACCGCCGCTTCCGCCAGCGCCACGTTCGCGGCCTCCTCCGGCGCGACGCTCGCGGCCCGCAACGAGACCCCGTCGGGAAGCCGCACCCGGCCGCCGTCCTCCCACCCCGTGCGCTGGAAATCCGAGACGAGCGCCACCTCGCGTGTCCGATCCTCCGACTCCGCGAGGATCCGCCCCGCAAGCTGGATCCCCGCTTCGAGCCGCGTCCCGAGGTCGGTCGTCGACAGATCCGCGAGGGCGTCGCGGGCGGCGACGAGGTCGAGCGTCAGCGGCAGCCGCTCCCGCGCCCGTTCATCGAACGTCGCCACCGCGACGCGATCCCCCTCGCCGAGACCATCGAGCACGGCGCGCGCGGAATCGAGCGCGGCCTCCCAGCGCCCCTCGTAGCCCAGGCTCGCCGACACGTCGAGGAGGATGACGACGTCGCGGGCCGACCCCGCCTCCACCTCCGCCACCGAGTCGAAGAACGGCCGGGAGAAGGCGAGCGCGAGGAGGATGACCGCGATGCAGCGCAGGGCGAAGAGCAGAGGATGCCGGATCCGGCGCCGGTTCATCGTCTTGAAGGGCAGCTTGCGGAGGAACATCAGCGACGGGAACACCGTCACCCGGCTGCGCTGGCGATGCGTGAGGTGGATGATGACCGGGATGGAGAGCACTCCGAGCCCGGCCAGAAACCACGGAGTCAGGAAACTCATCGGTCCTTGCCCTTCAGGCGCCGCGACCGGTGCGACAGGTAACGGAAGAGCACCGCATCGAGCGGCGTCGCGGTGACGACGAGTTCGTGGTCGATCGCGCGCTCGATCATGAGCTTCGAGATCTCGCCCACGTGCCCCTCCACCAGGGAGAGGTACTCCTCGCGCATCACGTCGGGGGTCACCGGAAGCCGCTCCCCCGTCTCCAGGTCCTCGAACGACCGCGCCGCCTCGAACGGGAAGTCGACCTCGGCGGGGTCCAGAATCTGGAACACGATCACGTCCTGTCCCTTGCTGCGCAGCGCTCCCACCGAGTCGAGGACCGTCTTCGGCTCCGTGTACAGATCGGAGACGAGAACGACGATTCCCTTCCGGGTCAGGCTCTCGGCCACCTGCGTGAGGGGCCGCGCCAGATCGCCCGCCGTCTCGGCCCGGACGCGGTCGAGCGCCGCCAGGATCAGGCGGCGGTGGCGGACCGAGGGGGGGATGTACTCGAGCAGCTTCTCATCGAAGATCGCCGCGCCCACGCGGTCGCGCTGGCTCGCTGAAAGATAGGCGAGACACGCCGTCAGGTAGCGGGCATAGTCGAGCTTCGTGATCCCGCGCGAGCCGTAGTCCATGGAACGGGAAGCGTCGACGGCGAAGAAGATGTTCGCGTTGGTCTCGGCCTCGTATTCCTTGATGTAGTGGCGATCGGTGCGTCCGTACACCTTCCAGTCGATCTTGCGGATGTCGTCGCCGGGCAGGTACTGGCGGTGCGCGGCGAAGTCGAGCGACAGCCCGACGAAGGGCGACCCATGCGCCCCGGCGATGAAGCCCTCGACCACCGAACGCGCCACGAGTTCGAGGTTCCCGATCCGGGTGAGCACCGCCGGATCGAGGAACTGCGTCCCCGGCACCGTCCTGGAGGCGATTCGCGCCCGCATGATCCGGCCCGCCCCCTACATCCCCGACTGCGGCGGTTTCACGTCGTCGAGGAGCCGTTCGACGAGATCGTCCGTCGAGACGCGCTCGGACTCCGCGTGGAAGTTCGTCAGCACGCGGTGACGGAAGACGGGGGCACAGAGCGCGCGGACATCGTCGAACGACACGTTGATCTCGCCCCGCAGCAGGGCCCGCGCCTTGCCGCCGAGCACGAGGTACTGCGCCGCGCGCACGCTTCCTCCGTAGGCCACGTACTGCTTCACGTAGTCGGGGGCGTCGTCGCGTCCGGGGCGGGTGCGCCGGGCCAGCCGGACGGCGTAGCGCGCGACCGGCTCGGAGATCGGCACCTTCCGCACGAGGTGCTGGAAGCCCGCGATCGCCTCCGCCGACAGCACCGCCCCGGGAGGCTCGCCCGCAGTCGTCGTCGTCTGGAGAATGACCTCGAGTTCCTCGTCTTCCGGCAGGTAGCCGATGTTGATCTGGAACATGAAGCGGTCGAGCTGCGCCTCGGGCAGCGGATACGTCCCCTCCAGCTCGATCGGGTTCTGCGTGGCGAGGACGAAGAAGGGCTCGGGGAGGCCGTAGGTCCGGCCCTGGATCGTCACCTGCTTCTCCTCCATCGCCTCGAGCAGGGCGGCCTGCGTCTTGGGCGGCGTGCGGTTGATCTCGTCGGCGAGCACGACGTGGGCGAACAGCGGCCCCTTCATGAAGACGAGCTTGCGCTGTCCCGTCTCCGGGTCCTCCTGGATGATGTCCGTCCCGGTGATGTCCGACGGCATGAGGTCCGGCGTGAACTGGATCCGGTTGAAGCTCAGGTGCAGGACGTCGGAGAGCGTCTGGATGAGGAGCGTCTTCGCGAGTCCGGGGACGCCGACGATGAGGCTGTTGCCGCCGGCGAAGAGCGAGATCAGCACCTGCTCGACGACGTCGTCCTGGCCGATGATGACCTTCTTGAGCTCCGCGCGGACGGCGTCGGCGCTCTCGCGCAGGCGGTCGGCGAGTTCGGCGTCGTCGGGGGCCGCTTCGGGCGCAGCTTCCGGGGCCTGGTCCGGTGTGCGGTCCGGCGCGTCGATCCAGCGGGGGTCGGCTTCCATGCCGGCTCCTTCCGGGTTCGGTGACGGGTTCAGTGTGTCAGGGCGTATACCACATAGTTGACGCCCAGCTTGTACGCTTCGTTGGAGAGGGCGATGGGGACGAACCCCCGGTCCGACCACTCCATGTAGTCGCCAATGTCGTTGTCGTGATTCACGATGACCATAAGGCGGCCGTCGGGGTCGTTGTCCTCGAAGACGCCCCAGTAGCTCGCCACGCCGCCCCGGTAGGGATGCGGCATCTCGATGTTCTCCTGCTCCAGGTGGAAGAACGAGTCGAAGATCGGGTGGCTGTCATCGAGCCGTTCGAGCCGGAGTCCCGGGAGCAGGATTTGGAGCCCCTGCCTCGTCCTCTCCAGGTCCCGCCTGCCGCCCATGTCGTCGATGATGAGAAACCCGCCCTTGCGCAGATAGTTGCTCAGGTTTTCGGCCTCCACCTGGTTCATCGTCCAGCCGCCGGGTTCCGACAGGTACGCGACGGGGAACTTGAACAGGTTCGGGTCGTCCATGGCGAGCACGTTGCCGCCGCCCTTGCGCGGGCCGATCGTCGTGAGCGCGTCCATGATCTCGGCGAAGTTGCGCTCGGCTACGGGCCAGTCGTGCGACCACCCCGGGTTCCAGCCCCACCCGCCGTGGTAGTAGAGGCGGACGAACGTGAATTCGCCGGTGTAGGGCGTGTTGTACTCCTGGTAGGCGGCGAGGTCGTTCCCGAATCCGCCTCCCCCGCGTCCGCGCCGGCGCTGGCCCTCGAGGTCGGCGGCGGCAAGCAGCGTGAGCAGGGCGGCCAGGCCGCCGGTCGCGAGGGATCGGGCAACGAGCGGCGGGGCCACGAGGCATCGGACGCATGCGGTCATCGCCGGCCCTCCGGGTCGCCGCGGATTTCGAGCAGGAGATCGAGCGCGGCCTCGAAGTTGGGGGCGATCTCCAGCGCGTCGAGGACCGCGCTCCGAGCGCCGCGCGCATCCCCGCCCCGGTGGAGCGCGAGGGCGAGCCGGTAGTGGGCCTCCGCCGGATCCGCGGGCGCCAGCGCCAGGAGCACCCGCCGCTCGCGGACCGCCTCGGGCCACGCTTCGGCCGCTTCGTGGCTGGCGGCGAGCCGCGCGTGCACGTCCAGGTGGAAGGGGTCGATCCAGATCGCGCGCTCCAGCGTCTCGCGGGCGGCCGCATCGTTCCCGAGCGCCTGTTCGAGGTCCGCGAGGGCGAGGTGCGCCTCGAAGTGGTTCTCGTTGAGGGCGGTGTACGTTCGGTAGGCCTCCGCGGCGCCCGCGAAGTCGCCCGCTTCGCGGCGGAGGTGCCCGAGAATGAGGATCGGCGCGTCGGCTCCCGCGTACTCCGGGAAGACCTCGTGCGCCTTCTCCAGCGCCCGCATCGCCTCCTCCGTGCGGCCCTCGCGCTGCGCCTCCGCCGCCGCCATGAGCAGTCCCGCGAAGGTATCCGGGCCGGGCGGCGCCCCGGCTTCCGGGGTGCCCAGCGCCTGTAGCGTCGGACCGAAGCGGGTCTCGATGTAGGCCCGCAACTCCCGGTCGAGGCCCGCGAGCGTCGTCCCCAGCGCCCGTTCCACGACTTCCGGCGTCTCCAGCCCGTCGCGGTATCCGGCGAGCATGGCGAGCACGGCGCCGAAGCCGCGCGTCGTCTCGATCATCTCACACAGGAGGGACGCCATGTAGTAGGCGTGCTGCACCTGCCCGGGGTAGGCGGGCCGGACGAAGCCGTAGTTGAAGCGCTCGAGCGAGGGCAGCCGCTCGTCCCGGAAGGCGGCGAGGAAGCCGGGGTCCACGTCGGATCCCCACCCGTCGCGCGCGTGCCGTTCGTCGAGGACCGCGAGCCCCTCGGAGAGCCAGCGGGGGATGCGGTGCTCGGTGTAGCCGAGCGTGAACGCGTGCGAGATCTCGTGCCACAGCGTCGAGCCCCAGTTGAAGGCGCCTCCGGGGCGCGCGCCGGGGGAGTCCATGGCGAGGACGGAGCCGAAGCTCACGCCGAGGGCGCCGATGCCGGCGAGTCCGACCGTGCGCACGGAGAAGTCCGCGTGCCGGTCGTAGACCTCGACCGAGATCGGCGTCGGCGGCTCGAACCCGTAGCGGGCGCGCATGGCGTCGAAGGCTTCCTCGGCGAGCGCCGTCGCGTAGATGGAGAGGGCGCCGGCTTCCTCCGGGTGCATGGAGAACACGAAGCGCGGACTCTCCACCGTCTCGAACCCGGCCAGTTCCTCGAGAAGGTCGAGCGTATTGAACACCCAGACGTTGAAGGGGTCGCCCTCGAAGGAGGTCTCGAGCGTCGCGCGCCCCGCCTCCAGGTCGCCGACGCGGAGCTGGTTGAGGCCAAGTTCCGCCATGCCGGGCCAGGACAGGGGATCGAGAGTCACGGCCTGCCGCGCGAATGCGACCGCATCGCCGTACCGGTGCGTGCGGTAGGCGACCTGGGCGAGGGCGACGTAGAGATGGGCGTGCCGCGGATCCAGCCCCAGCACGCGGTCGCGCGCCTCCGCGAAGGCGGCCGCGTCCCCCCGGAGGTGGGCGGCGGCCGCGATCTCCGTCCACGCGGAGAGGGAGACGGGGTTCGTCTCCAGCGCGCGCCTGGCCTCCGCCTCGGCCTCGTCCACGTCCTCGAGCTCGAGATAGAGTCGCGCCAGGAAGGCCCGGGCCTCGGTGAAACGGGGATTCGTCTCCAGCGCCTGCTCGGCGAGCTCGAGCGCTTCGGAGGAGCCGTCGAACTTCGCGCGGCGCGCTTTCGCCAGGAGGGCGCGCGCGTGGGCCGGGTTCCGGGCCAACGCTTCATCGATCAGCGGCCCGGCCTCGAAGCTGTCGTACTTGTCGAGAAAGAGGAGCCCGAGGTCGATGCGCGGCTCGGGGTCGCCGGGGTCGGCTGCGATGGCTTCCTCGTAGGCGCGCACGGCGTCGTGGAAGAGATCGGGGTCGCGGGCTCCGAGGTAGGTGAGCGCGGCGCCGACCGCGCGCAGTTCGTCGGCGTCGAGGCGTCGGGCGCGGTTGTAGAAGTCTATGAACCCGTCGAACAGGGCGAGGGCTTCCTCGCGTGCGCCGCGGTCGAAGAGGAGGCGGCCGAGGTCGAGCCGCGCGAGTTGCGCGTCGCCGGCCCGGCCCTCGATGGCCCGGCGGAAGCTCGCTTCGGCCTCGTCGAGGCGTCCGAGCGCGTACAGCTGCCGCCCGCGCGCGCGGGCGAGTTCGGTGTCCGCTTCCGCGCCGTCCGGGGCGCGCGCGGCGGCCCGGTCGAGGGCGTCCAGCGCGGACTCGTACTCGCCGGTCGCGGCGAGAGAGAGCGCCCACCCGCGCGCGGAGGCCGGAAATTCGCGCCCGGAACGCGCCAGCGACCGGTAGGCCGCGACCGCCTGCCCGTAGTCGCCGGTCTGGTGCGCCTCGAGCGCCGCGGCCAGGGGCCCGCCGCCCTCGTCCGCCGCCGAACGCTCCTGCGCGCCGCCCGGCAGCGGCGCCACGAGCGCGAGCGCCAGCAGCGCGAACCGCATCGGGCGCTCGATCAACCGGACGGGCGGGCGGGGGGTCAACCGCACGGGTCGCTCCCCCCGTCGCGGATCGCGCGGTTGAGGCGGGCGAGCTCGACGAGGAGCGTCTCGAGCTGCGCGTCGTAATCCTCCTCCTCCATTTCGTCGCGGCGCGCGCGGAGAGCGGCGATCCCGTCCTCCACCTCGCGCTTCCGCGCCAGGAGGGCGGCTACGGCTGGGTCGTCGGCCGCCGCCCCCGCCAGCGCGGCCGGCGCCTCGGCGAGGAAGAACCGGTTGGCCAGCGCACCATCGGGTCCTTCCGGGCTCGGCTCCAGCGATCCCTCGCCGTCCCCGTCGTCGTCAAGGAGGGCGTGTTCGGTCAGCATCTCGTTGTCCCGCTCGTAGCGGCGGCGGACCTCGCCGGTCGCGTAGCGGAACGCCTCGAGCAGCGACACCCGTTCATCCTTGTCCACATCGGCCTCGTCGAGGGCGAAGGCATCGACGAAGAAACCGCCGAAGTGGGTCCGCTCGCGCTCGCGCGGGGAGCGCGTGGCCGTCACGACGATGCGCCGCTCTCCGGCGAGCGCGGGCACGAACCCGCCGCTGGCGCTCGCCGCGTTCACCACCGCCACGGTCTGCGTCGGAAACGCGTGGAGCCACATCGAGAGCGCCTCCCCCGACAGGTCCGGGCCGGGAAGGCTGAAGCGCGACTCCTGGCCACGGCCGCTCCCGTGGCCGAGCAGGAGGATGAGCGCCACGTCCGAGGGCCCCGCCCGGTTCGCCATGCCGAGCACTTCCCGCTCGACCGCTTCCAGCGTGGCCCGGCCCGCGACTCGGGGGGACAGGGCCTCGTCCTCCGCGAGCCAGGCGACGGTTTCGCGCACGCCGAGCCGGCTTTCGAGCGCGTCGAGCAGCGACTCCGCCTCCGCCTGGAACTGCTCGGAGTACTCCGGCGCGCCCCCGAGGCCGGTGACGATGAGCACATGGGTCCGCGGCGCGGTGGGCGCCGCCTGGGGCGCGGGCGGGAGGCCCGCAGCGCCACGGGCGCCGGAGAGGGCCGCGCAAGTCAGGGTCGCGGCGAGCGCGGCGGCTCGGGCGCCGCGGATCACGCGAGGTCCTTCCGCCGCCGGTACGCCCACTCCCCGCCCAGCAGACCCGCCAGGAGCAGGAAGAGGATCGGCATGTCCCACAGCGAGCGCTCCTCGTACACGGTGTCGCCGCTCTCCGTGTAGCGGATCTCGTCGGCCAGCACCTGCGCGTCATCCGCCGTGTAGAACCGACCCCCCGTCTCGTCGGCGATCCGGCGCAGGAGTTCCGTGCGGCGGCCGGCCCCGAACTCCTCGATCCGGGGCGTCCCCGCCCGGAAGAAGCTCACCTCTTCCGCGACGTCGCGGCTCGTCTCGGCCCCGGCCCCGGGACCCCCGATCCGGGCGCCCGCCGCGCGGACCTGCACGCTGTACAGCCCCCGCTCCGCCGGCACGAAACGTCCTTCGTACTCGCCATCGCGCTCGACCGTCCAGTCGAGCCGGACCTCCGACGCGACGCCCCCCGGTCCCGTCACCGTAGCGACGACGTCCGCTCCGTTCACGCGCAGGTATCGTTCGTCCTCCACCTCGGCCCGGATCCGCAGCGGCTCGCCCATCGGCACGACGTCTTCGCCCGAGTCGAGGCGAACGCGCCCCGGCGTATCGTGCACGAGCCAGCGGAGCAACTGCCGCCACAGCGTCTCGTGGGTCTCGTCCTCCAGGGGGATGTTCGCGTGCATCTGCCACAGCCACGAGTCCTGCGCGGCGAACACGATCGATGTCCCGCGTCCGTACCGCTGGTGCGCGAGGAGCATGCGCGGCGCGCCCTCGGCCGGCACGCCCCGGAGCAGGTCGACGGCCCCCGGCTTCAGCTCGAACACGCGGTTCACGGAGGTGAGGGGCGGAAGCTCCGTCCAGCGCTCGGCGGAAGACTCGGCGGCCTCCGCGATCCTCATCGCCGCGTGCCGGCGGCCCGCCGGGGTGAGTTCCGCTGACACCTCGAGCACGTCCGGCTCGCCGGCTCCCCCGAGCACCACCGGCAGGGCGTCGGCCAGCGGCGTCCCCGTGTAGCCGCCCTCCCCCAGCGACCGCCGTCCGCCCAGCACGAGGAGTCCGCCCCCGCGCTGTCCCACGAAATCCGCCATCATCTGCAACTGGTCGTGCGTGAAGAAGCTCGCCTCCACGCTTCCCAGGATCAGCCCGTCGTACTCGTATAACTCCTCGCGCGTGTCCGGGAACCCGCCGGCGAGTTCGCCCGGCCCCTCCACGTCGAGCCGCAGGTATTTCTCGTCCGCCGTCCTCAGGAGCGTGACGACGTGCAGGTTCTCGTCGTCCGCCACGGCGCGGCGCACGAACTTGTTCTCCGGGCGCGGCGAGCCCTCGAAGTAGAGGATCTTTCGGCGCATGTCCCCGACCTCCACGAGAACCTGGCGCTCGTTGTTGCCGGTCAGCGCCTCCCCCTCCTGCGGGTCCACGAAGAAACGGATCGCGCGGGGCCCCGACTCCTCCAGCGTGAACTGGAGTTGCACGGCTTCCTCGCCGTCCGGCCCGAGCGTGAGATCGCGCGTGCCCACGATGCGCCCCTCGTCCTCCACGTCGAGCCGCACCGTACGTCCGGCCAGCCCTGCGTGCGAAACGATGACGTCGGCCACGATCGTCGTCCCCTCGAGCGCCGCGCGCGGCACCTCCACGCGACGCACCTCGACATCGGGGGCGATGCGCTCGGAGCCCATCCCGATCGTGTAGACGGGGATTCCCGCGGCGCGCGCCGACAGCAGCGCCTCCGACAGGGGCGGGGTCGCCTCGTCGTCGTTGTCCGCGCCGTCGGTGACGATGACGATTCCAGAGAGCGGGAGTCCGGCCATCTCCTGCTGCACGCGGGTGAGCCCCGCGGCGAGGTTCGTGCGGGCGCCCGTGAAGGCCATCTCGTCCGCCCCGTCGATCCGGGCCGCGTCGGAGTCGAACCCGTACATCCTCAGCCGGAAGCGGTCCTCGAGCGCCTGCCGGAGCGCGCCTTCGCCCCGCTGCGTCGCGAACGCCTGCCCGTCGGCGGGGGCCGCGGGTGCGGGGTCCATGGCGGCGGAACCCGAGACGCCGGGGTCAGCGGCGAGCGGATCGGTCGGCGGATCGTCCGTCCCGTCCGCCGGATCCTCGTCCTCGCCGCCGAAGAGGTCGAGCATCCGTTGCGCGCGCGTCTCCCCGCTCTCATCCGCCACGCGCATGCTGCGCGAGTCGTCGAGCAGGACCGCCACGAAGTTCCGCCGCGGGACGACGGTCGAGACGAGGAGAACGGGCCGCATCAGGAGGAAGGCGAGGACTCCCAGCGCGGTCGCCCGCAGTCCCATGAGCACCCACCGGTCTCGCGCCTCCACCGTGGGTCCGACGCGGCGGTATTCGAGCGCGAACCAGACCACGGCGCCGACCCCGAGGAAGACGAGAATCACCCCCCACCAGGGTGCGGCAAGGGAGAGATCGCCGCGTTCGAACACGACGGGTCGGTATTTGAAGAGAAACTCGAACACGCGGTCGCTGACCCTTCCCTTCCGAACGCGGTCTCTGTCGGCGGCTTCAACGTACCAGTTAGGTGTCCCTCTTAGAAACAAGGCCGGCCGGACGATCGTTGCCCCTATTCTCGACGCATCGTCTCGTAGGCGCTCAGGGCCCGCTCGCGGGCTGCGGCGTGGTCGACGATGGGGGGCGGGTAGTCGCGGCCGAGTTCGATGCCGGCTTCGCCGAGTACGTTCGGTGGAGCTTCCCACGGCTGGTGGAGCCAGCGGTCGGGGAGGCGCGCGATCTCCGGCACCCAGCGGCGCACGTAGGCGCCGGCCGGATCGAACTTTTGGGCCTGCCTGACCGGGTTGAAGATGCGGAAGAAGGGCTGGGCGTCGGCGCCCGAACCCGCGACCCACTGCCAGTTGGCGACGTTGTTGGCGAGGTCGGCGTCGACCAGCGTGTCCCAGAACCAAGCCTCGCCGTCCTGCCAGCGGCCGAGCAGATCCTTCGTCAGGAAAGACGCGGCGATCATCCGAACGCGGTTGTGCATCCAGCCGGTGTGCCAGAGTTCGCGCATGCCCGCGTCCACGATCGGGTAGCCTGTGCGGCCCTCCTGCCAGTTGGCGAGCGCCTTCGGATCCTCGCGCCACGGGAAGCGGTCGAAGGCGGGGCGCCAGTTGTCCTTTTCCATGTGCGGAGAGTAGAACAGCAGATGATGGCTGAAATCGCGCCACGCGAGTTCGCGGAGGAGCGCTTCGGGGCCGCTTCCGCCGGGCGCTTCGGCCTCGATCAGGGGAGCCGCGGCGCGCCACACCTGGTGCGGCCCGATCTCGCCCCAGTGCAGGTGCGGGGAGAGTCGTGAGCTTCCCCGCAGGTCCGGCCGGTCGCGGTCGATTCCGTATCGTCCGACGCCGTCCTCGATGAAGTCGGCCAGCCGGCGCCGGGCCGCGGCCTCCCCCACCTCCCAGGTCTCTCGGAGCCCCCCGGCCCAGTCGGGCGCCGTGGGCTGTAACCCCCAGTCGTCGAGACGGTCGCCGGCGGTCGCGGGACCGGGAGTCGGCTCCCTGGGTGCCGGGTGACGTTTCGGCGTCCGGTACGACTCCCTGAGCCGCCGCCAGAAGGGGGTGAAGACACGATAGGGCTCCTTCTGGCGGGTCTCGATCTCCCAGGGCTCCATGAGGAGCGAGCCGGGGTAACTCTCCGTCTCCACGCCGGCGGCGTGAAGCGTCGTCTCGATCTTCTCGTCGCGCGCGGCGGACGCCGGCTCGTAGCACCGGTTCCACACCACGCGGGCGGCGCCGGTCTCGCGCACGACCTCCGGGAGGACATCGGACGCCGGGCCCCGCCGCAGGCAGAGGGAGAGCCCCGTCCGCGCGAGACCTTCTGCCAGCGAGCGCAGGCTCTCGTGCAGCCACCAGCGGGACGCGCCGCCGAGAGGCCGAACGTCGCGGCTCTCCTCATCCAGCACGAACAGAGGGACGACGGGTCTTCCCGACTCCGCGGCCCGGGCAAGAGCGGGGTTGTCGTGAAGGCGCAGATCCCGCCGGAACCAGACGACGACCGGAGGGGTCCGCGACACACGACCTCGCGGCGCAGGCGGCGGCGCGCGGTCTACGCGAGGCCCTCCCGTTCGAGGAACGCGATCATCGTCGAGACGCACTCCTCGGGGTTTTCCAGCTGCAGGAAATGCGTCGTGTGCGGGATGAAGTCGTAGTCCCACCCGATGAGTCCCTCCAGATCGACGCTGGGCAGCGAGGAGAACTCGACGCCCGGATCGCCGCCGATCACCGTCACGGGACAGGCGAAGTCCGTCGTGTCCGGCTCGAAGGCGTACGCGAAGCCGTAGTCGAACACCTGCGCCTCGAACTCGCGCGGACAGCGGAGTTCGTACCCGTCCCCGTCCGACGCGGGGCGGAGCAACGTTTCGGCCGCGAGGTGCTCCACTCCCGGCCGTGTGAACTCGAACACCCACGAACGCCGGAACTCCTCCGCGAACTCCTCGCGCGTGGCGAACCGGGGCACGCGATGCCGGGCGAGCATGCCCAACCGCCGCCAGAGCGTGTCGATGCCGTAGTGGTCGCCGTCGGCCAGGTACATGGGCGGATCGAAGAGGACGAGCCCCGCGTACCCGCGTCCCGGCGGATCGTGGTTGAGGGCGACCATCGCCGATAACGAATGAAACACGCCGACCGCGGGCTTCGCGCCGAAGTGCTCGTCGATGCCGGCCCGGATGCGCTCTTCGTCGGCCGTGAAGGTCGCGACATTGTGGTGTGCGAGGTCGGCCGTCGGGTTCCGGCCGTGGCTGCGGAGGTCGTAGACGATCAGCTCGAAGCGGGACACGAGGCGCGACCAGAAGGGGTAATAGAGGTCGATCGCAAGCCCGTTGTCGTGGCTGAGGACGAGCCGCGGGCCGTTCACGTCTCCGTGCCGCCTGAGAATTATGCGGGCACCGCCGGCCACCTCGATTTCGACGGTGTCGAGCGGCTCCGGAACCCGCCATTCGGGAGTCGTCATGGACCCCTCCTTTCCGCAGGATGATACGCGCCTCGTACACCGATAGCGAGACAATACTTTCTGGTGCTTTGGGCCAACGATTCGTGTCGCGAAACGCGGGCCGGGACCGCTCCGGATCTACGTATCGCACCCGACCAGGACGACGCCTTCGCGCGCCGTCAGATCCCGGTAGAGGCCGCTGAGCCGCTTCGTGAGCGGCCCCGGCGATCCGTCTCCGATCGCCCGCCCGTCGATTTCGGTCACGCTTGCCAGTTCCCCCATCGTGCCGGTGCAGAACGCCTCGTCCGCGCGGTAGGCCTCGGCGAGGGAGAGGTCCTTCACCCGGCTCGGGATGTCGTGCTCCGCGCAGAGTTCGAGCACCGTGGCGCGGGTGATCCCCTCGGGGCAGGCGACGGTCCGGCTCGTCAGCGCGACGCCGTCGCGCACGAAGAAGAGGTGGGTCGCGTTCGTCTCGGCGATGAAGCCGTTGGCGTCGAGCATCAGCGCGTCATCGGCCCCGGCCGCGTTCGCCTCGATCTTGGCCAGGATCGACTGCAGGAGGTTCGCGTGATGGATCTTCGGATCCAGCGTGTCGGGCCCGAAGCGGCGCAGCGAACTCGTGATCAGCTTGAGGCCCGACCGCTCGTAGACCGGCGCCTTGTGCTCGGCAAGCACGATCAGCGTGGGCCCCGACTGGTTGAGGCGCGGATCCATGCCGCTGGTGACCTTCACGCCCCGCGTCAACGTGAGCCGGATGTGCACCCCCTCGCGCATGCGGTTCGCGGCGAGCGTCCGGCGGATCTCCTCGATGATCTCCTCGTCGCGGGGGATCTCGGCGAAGGCGAGCGCCCGGGCGGAGGACCGGAGCCGGTGGAGGTGCTCCCTAAGCTTGAAGATGCACCCGTCGTACAGGCGCAGCCCCTCCCAGACGGCATCGCCCCCCTGCACCACCGAATCGAACGGGCTGACGCCGGCCTCGTCGCGGTGAACGAGGGTCCCGCTCACGTTGACGATGAGATCCCGGTTC
Source organism: Gemmatimonadota bacterium (assembly GCA_965207805.1). Taxonomy (GTDB): domain Bacteria; phylum Gemmatimonadota; class Gemmatimonadetes; order Palauibacterales; family Palauibacteraceae; genus Palauibacter. The sequence continues at coordinate 1,373,616 of OZ242312.1, read as the reverse complement.
CGCTCGTCAAACTGTTGTAACATGAGTGTCTCTTCGTCCCCGAGGAGGTGATCGTAACGCTGTCTCCCTGCTGGTCGATTCGCTCTCCAGATGATGGCACGTTGACCGGCGACCACAGGTTCGGCACGGGAGCGCTCGCTCGCGAACCTTCAAGGGAGTCTTTGCGACACCATGGGAACGGATTTAATCGCCGACCTCGTCCTGGCGGCAACCCTGATCGGAGTTTGCGTCATCCTTTGTGGCCTGTCGCGCAATCAGCGTAAGGAACTGCGCGCCGAAATCGGCGGGGTCGACGAGCGTTTGGGCAACCGCATCGACGCCGTCCGTGCCGAACTGGTGGAGACTCGGGTGGACACGGCCGACCGGGTCGCCCGCGTCGAAGGACACGTGTTCGGAGGTCCCCGGCCCGACTCCGAAGCCGACTCCGGCTGACGGCTTGCCCTTGTCCCACTCTCGGACTGACCTTCCCAAGCCGCGAAATCCGCCGGCGGCGAGGCTTCAAGACCACGGCCAGAACTCACAAGGTGCGATCATGATCGATTTCGAGAGACTCCATGCGAACCCGTACGCCCGCCGCGGCGTCCTTTCCCGCTTCCCCACCCTTCTCCTCGCGGGGATGGCGAGTCTCGGCGCTCTCGGCGTCCTCGGCGCTCCCGGGGCGCTGGCCGCACAGGATGGCGAGGATGACGAGGACGGCGCGCCTGAGCTGAACGCCGGGTTCATCTCCGGCATCCGCTGGCGGAGCATCGGGCCCGCGCTGGCCTCCGGGCGGATCGCGGACATCGCGGTGGATCCCACGGACCGGAGCGTGTGGTACGTGGCGGCCTCCTCCGGGAACGTGTGGAAGACGACGAACGCGGGGACGACGTGGACGCCGATCTTCGACAACTACGGGTCCTATTCCATCGGGGCCATCGCGCTCGACCCCAACGACCACCTCACGCTCTGGGTGGGGACGGGGGAGAATAACGGGCAGCGCTCGGTCGGGTACGGGGACGGCGTCTACAAGTCGATCGACGGGGGGCGCTCGTTCCGGAACGTGGGGCTCGAGACCTCCGAGCACATCGGGAAGATCCAGATCCACCCGGACGATTCCGACGTCGTCTTCGTGGCGGCGCAGGGGCCGCTATGGAACGCGGGCGGCGAGCGCGGGCTGTACCGGACGACGGACGGGGGCGAGACGTGGGAGCGTGTGCTCGAGATCGACGAGCACACGGGCGTGAACGAGGTCTACTTCGACCCGCGGAACCCGGACGTGATGTACGCGACCTCGTGGCAGCGGCGGCGCCACCAGTGGACGATGATCGACGGCGGGCCGGGCTCGGGCATCCACAAGTCGACGGACGGCGGGAACTCGTGGCGCGAGATCAACCGCGGCCTCCCCTCGGGGGACAAGGGACGGATCGGGTTCGCGATCTCGCCCCAGAACCCGGACATCCTCTACGCGATCGTGGAGGCGAGCGGCGAAGCGGGCGGCACCTTCCGCTCGGAGAACATGGGGGAAAACTGGTCGCGGACGTCGCGCTACCAGTCGGGCGCGGCCATGTACTACCACGAACTGTACGCGGACCCGCACCGCTTCGACCGCATCTACTCGCTCGACACGTTCGTCGAGATGTCGGAGGACGGCGGGGAGACGTGGGAGCGGCTCCCCACTCAGGGCGTCCACGTGGACCACCACGCGATCGTGTTCGACCCGGATGACCCGGAGCACATCATCCTGGGCAACGACGGTGGACTGTACGAGACGCGGGACTTCGGGGAGAGCTGGCACTTCTTCTCCAACCTGCCGCTCACTCAGTTCTACAAGGTCGCGACCTCGAACGACGAGCCGTTCTACTACGTGTACGGCGGGACGCAGGACAACAACACGCTCGGCGGCCCCTCGCAGACGGCGGACAACGCGGGGATCCGGAACTCGGACTGGTACGTGACGCTGGGGGGCGACGGCTTCGACCCCGTCATCGACCCCGAGAACCCGGACATCATCTACTCGCAGCTGCAGAACGGCGTCCTGTCGCGCTTCGACCGCGTGTCGAAGGAACGGCTCGACATCCAGCCGCAGGAGGACGCGGACGGTCCGCCGCTGCGCTGGTACTGGGACGCGGCGCTTCACATGTCGCCGCACGACAACCACCGGCTCTACTACGGGGCGCAGATCCTCTTCCAGTCGGACGACCAGGCCTCGACCTGGCGGCCGATCTCGGGCGACCTCACGCGAAACCTGGACCGCAACCAGCTCGAGGTGATGGGGCGGGTGTGGAGCGTGGATGCGGTGGGCAAGAACCGCTCGACGTCGGTGTTCGGGCACATCGTGGCCGTCTCCGAGTCGCCCTTCGTGGAGGGGCTCATCTACGCGGGCACGGACGACGGGCTCGTGCAGGTGACGGAGGACGGGGGCGAGAATTGGCGCGCGGTGGAGAGCTTCCCGGGGGTGCCGGACACCAGCTTCGTGCACGACGTGGAGGCGTCGCTGCATGACGCGAACACCGTGTTCGTCGTCATCAACAACTTCAAGCGGGGCGACTTCCGGCCCTACGTGCTGAAATCGACGGACCGCGGGGTGACGTGGACCTCGATCTCGGGGGACCTGCCGGAGAACGGACCCGCCTTCTCCATCGTGCAGGACCACGTGGAGCCGAACCTGCTGTTCCTGGGGACGGAGTTCTCGGCCTTCACGTCGGTGAACGGGGGCGAGTCGTGGCTGGAGCTGGGGACGGGGCTGCCGACGATCCCCGTGCGCGAACTTGAGATCCAGAAGCGGGAGGATGACCTCGTGGCGGCGACCTTCGGGCGCTCGTTCTACGTGGTCGACGACTACACGCCGCTGCGCGAACTCGCGGCGCGGTCGGACGAGATCCTCGCCTCGGACGGGCACATCTTCGACGTGAAGGACGGGGAGATGTACCTGCGCTGGAGTCCCGGGGGGACGAGCGGGTCGAGCTTCTACACGGCGGACAACCCGGCTTTCGGGGTCACGTTCACGTACTACGTGGGCGAGACGCTGCGGACGCGGGAGGCGGCGCGGCAGGCCGAGGAGAGGCGCCTGCAGCGGCAGGGGGAGGACACGCCGTACCCGACGTGGGAGGAACTGGAGGCGGAGGACCGGGAGGAGGCGCCGCGCGTGTTTCTCACGATCCGGGACGGGGACGGGAACGTGGTGAATACGGTGAACGGCTCGGCCTCGCAGGGCATGCGCCGGGCGACGTGGAACTACCGGTACCCCGGCTACAATCCGGTCACGGGGGGCGGCGGTGGCGGCGGCTTCGGCTTCGGCGGGTTCGGGGGCGGGGGCGGCAACGGGCCCATGGCGCTGCCGGGGAGCTACACGGTGTCGCTCTCGCAGCGCGTGGACGGCGAGGTGACCGATCTGGCCGGGCCGGTGCCGTTCGAGATCGCGCCTATGGGGGGCTCGGCGATCCCGCTCCAGGACCGGGCGGCGGTGCTCGCCTTCCAGCGACAGACCGGGGAGCTGCTCCGCGCCGTCTCCGGGACGCAGCGTGTGGCGGGGGCCGCGATGGCCCGCATCTCGGCCATGAAGCAGGCCCTGGACCGCTGGCCGTCGGCCGACCCGTCCCTCCGGCAGGAGGCCCGCGCGCTGGAGCTGCGGCTCCTCGACCTGCAGGAGACGCTGAACGGCTCCCGCACGCGGGCCTCCCGCGCCGAGCCGGATATGCCGGGGATCGTGGCTCGCGTGAACCAGGTCGTGCGCGGCCACTGGAACGGCCTGCACGGCCCCACGCAAACGCACCGCGAACAGTACCGGATCGCGAACGACGCCTTCACCGCGCTGTATCCGGACATGAGCCAGCTCATCGAGACGGATCTGCCGGCGCTGGAGGCGCGCCTGGAGGCGGCCGGCGTGCCGTGGACGACGGGCCGCGCGCTTCCGGACTGGCCGCCGAACGGGTAGGTGCGAGCTTTCGCAGGCGGGGGCCGGGCCTGCATCCGGGTCCGCCCCCGCGCCGACGCCCGGATCCGCCCGTGTAGCAGAAGCGCGTGTAGCCGAAGCGGAGGCGGCTCGGCGTGAAAATCCTCTCGTGGGTCTGGAAGACGATCGGGCCCCGGCGGGTGGGACTCGTCGTCATGTGCGTGTACGCGGCGTGGCTCGTCTTTTTCTACCGCTACCACTGGGTGGACGGGATCAACCTCCTCATCCACGAGGCAGGCCGCGTCGTCTTCTCGCCGCTCGCCCGGCTCTCGGCCGGCGGCGAAACGCTCGCCGTGCTGGCGGGGCCCGCGCTTCAGCTCGCCGTGCCCCTCTACATCACGTTCCGGCTGTGGCGGCGGGGGGAGGCGATCCCCGCGGCGGTGGGCGCCCTGTGGTCGGCCGAGAGCCTCATGTACGCGGCGGAGTCCATGGCCGACGCGAACCGCCTCGCCCTCCCCGTGATCGGCGATCATTCGAACAACTGGCGCCTTCTCCTGGACCGCGCCGGCGCCGTGGAGTCCGCCGAGCAGATCGGCCTCGCCCTCCACCTCCTCGCCTCGATCGTGGCGGTCGCTGCCGTCTGGCGCACAATCCGCCTCGAAGCCGAACGCGTGGCTTAACGTCGTCGGTCCGACCATGGCCGGGCCGGGCAACCCCGACGAGTACCGCACGACCCTCAGGTACCGGGTTCATCCGAACCCTCTCGTGCGCTGGCCTGCCGTTCCTCCATCCACTGCTCCTCCAGTTGCCGGAAGGTCTCGGTGAGTTCGGAGCGCAGGTCGGCGAAGTGTTCGCGGAGGTCGGGGCGGCCGCGCAGGCGCAGGAAGACGGCGGTGTCCTCGCGTACCTCGCGGGCGAGTTCCATCCACAGCATCGCCACGAAACCGCACGCGGGGGGCAGCACGGCCGCCACCGCGGCCACCGGCAATCCCCCCGCGAGATAGCCAAGCACCAACCCCAGGATCCAGGCCGTAAACGCGCCGGCCAGGATTGTCGCCAGCTTGATCGTCGCGGTGACCTCGAGTTCGGGTTTCACGCGCTTCACGACGAAGCCGGGCAGCCGGACGACGGGTGCCCAGAGCAGGGATCCGACCGCCGCGAAGGGAAGGCCCAGTGCCAGGAGCGTTCCGCGCGCGAGGACGTATTTCGCGACCGGCAGGAAGCTGTAGCGGGGAGGCACATCCCCTTCTCCGGCAAGGAGTTCGTCGCTCAGCTGGGCATACCGCGCCACCTTCTCCACAAGGCGACGGTGTGCCTCCGGGTGCGCCCCGCGGATCCACTCCAGCCCGCGCGCAAAGCGCTGCAGGCGGGGGAAGCGCGTACCCAGCCGTTCCCGGGCCCGCCACGGAACCCACCGCAATTCGCGCACGTAGAGCTGCTCCGCCACCTCCACGAGAATTCGGTCGCGGGGGCGGCCGAAGTTCAGCGTCTCGCGGCGAACCCCCCGCTCGATCCGCTCGGTGAGCCTGCGCCCCGCGGCGACGGGATCCTCCCGGAACGCCCGCTTCAGGTCCGCGCACCCGAACGGCTTGCCGAAGCGCACGGCGACCTCGGTTCTGGCCAACTCCTTGGCCGCATAGGTGATCCCCACGGGCACGATGGACAGCCCGAGCCCCCAGTCGGCGCCCTCCTCCGCCTGCAGCGCGATCCGGGCGGTGCCCGTGCGGAACTCCACCAGGTGCGGCTCGGAGTGGCTCCTGCCCTCGGGATAGATCTGGATGGCACCACCGCCGTGGAGTACGTCGACCGCAGACCGAAACATCCGCTCGTTGCGGTGCATCGCCTCGGGATCGTCCTCCCTCCGGTAGACCGGTATGCCGCCCAGCGCGCGCAGCACGCGACCCAGCAGGAGCCGGTCGAAGAGCGGCGCGCGACCCAGCGGCCGCGTGGTCCGCCCGCTGCAGCGGAAGATCAGCAGCGCGTCGACGAGGCTGTTGGGATGGTTGGCCGCCACGATCAACGGACCCTCGGGGAGTGGAGGCCCGTGCCGGTCGACGCGATAGAAGAGTGCGGCTGCGGTTCCGGTGATGCCGGCGATCAGCCTGGGGATCCGATCCAAGTGTTCGCCTCCGCCCGCGGACGCGGTCTCAGCGGCTCGCGTTGCGGAGGTAGCGGCGGCCGAGGCGGGCCATGCGTTCGTCGCCGAGTGCTTCCGCTTCGCGGATCAGGTCCTCGATGTGCGAGACGAGCGCGGGGTCGCCCCAGGCGTAGCCGGTCGCGGTCTCGGCGCTCTGCGTGTTCCCGATGTGGGCACCCTCGAGGAGGGCCCGCGCCGCGGCCGCGTCGAAGCGCGGCGAGTCCCGCGGTGGGAGGGCGTAGCGCGGCTCAGGCTCGTGCGTCGCGTCTTCGTTGACGAAGGCTCTGGACATCGTGACGTGGCTGGCTTCGAGGCTCCGGCCCGGGACCGGCCTCCCCGGCCGCCGGACCATCCCCCGACTAGTGGACGACCGCTCCGGCGCGCGCCTGCACCGGGGCCGCGCCGCCCGTGCTCTTGATGTAGGCGTAGGGGTCGTGCTCGAGCGCGCCCTCCGGGAGGAACTCCCACAGCGGCCCGAGATCGTGCTTCACCCGGTCGATGTAGAACTGGGGCAACTCCTGCGTCTCTCCCTCGAAGTAGTCCCGGAACTTCCGGTCGGTCTTGAGCTTGTCGCGCACGGTCGTGTAGTACGCGATCCTCCCGTTCCCCTCCGACGAGAGGGCGCGCACCGCGTTCAGGAGTCTCGGGATGCCGCCGCGGTTGGCCCTGAGCCGACGCCAGACGGCCCGCTTCGAGAAGCTGTACTGCGTGAGGTCGATGACGTGGTCGTAGAACTCGATCCACTCGTAGTTCTTCGGCTTCAGGTTCATCGCGTGATTGTTGTTGAGGAAGTGGAACGGGAAGCCGAGCACCCGTCCCTCCTGCTGGTATTCGAGGTTGAGCGGCGCCGCCTCCCCGAACGACGTGAGCAGCGAGTAGCCGGGGAAGGCGGCGGGCGAGGCGTCGAGGAACTTCTTCGTGAGCTCGAAGGGCTCCGGGCCTTCGTCGCAGTCGAGACCCATCACGAAATTGGTCTGGAGATAGGGGATGTAGCTCGTGATGAGGTTGGAGTGGTCCGACACCTGGCGGACCTTCTCGAGTCCGTGACGGTTCCGGGACTTCGACTTGTTCCCCAGCATGTACCACGACTCGACGCCGGGGAGGATCGCCCGGAACCCGGCGTTCGCGAGTCGCTTGAGCCGCGGCTCGCCGAGCAGGGAGAGGCTGCTCTCCGCGATGAACTCGATCGTGCCGGGGGGGACGGCCTCCTCGATGGCCCCCAATACGTCGTCGAACCGGACCCCGAAGTTGGGATCGTGCCAGCCGACGATGGGCCGCTTCATCTTCTTCGCGAGGAAGCGGAGGTCGTCCCGCATCTCGTCGAAGTCGAGCGGCTGGTAGGGGATGACCGAATCGATGCAGAAGCTGCACGTGTACGGGCACCCGAGGCTGCCGAGCATGGGGACGATCTTGAACAGCGGCGCCTTCTGGAGCGTCGGCTCGATGAACTTCCACCGCGCGCGCACCCCGGGCAGGGACACCGGCTGCGTCTCGGCGGTCACGTGGCGGCCCAGGGGCCGCTGCGGCTGGCAGTCGTCCAGGACTCCGTTCAAGACCGCCTTGTCCGTGAATCCGAACACGTAGTCGAAGTACTTCTGCGCGTCCTGGGGATAGCAGCGGGCGTGCGGACCGCCGATACAGGTGACGGCGCCCCGGCGGCGAAACATCTCGCTGATCGCGTAGGCGAGTTGGGCTCCCTGGGAAAACGCGCTCACGAAGAGCAGATCGATATCCTGCGGGAGTTCCTCGACGAGGTCCTCGAAGCCAGTGTAGCAGACGAGGCTCACATCGTGCCCGGCTTCCTCGCACCACGCGCCGAGAACCTGCGGCATGATGCTCGCGAGGTTCGCGTGCATCACCTTGGCGTACAGGGCCTTCGTGGGTCCCTTCGATACGAGGTCCACGATACCTACGCGGAGCTTGCGCAACGGCGATCCTCTCGGAATGGGTGCACCCGTAGCCGGGTCGAGCGCGCCGGGGAATCGAGCAACCTAGGTGCGGGCCTCGCCCGGCGGCAATCGGTTACGGGCCGCGGACCGCTAGCACGCCTCCGCGTTGACGCGCACGTACTCGCTCACGAACTCGTCCAGCATCCTGCCGACCAGACTGGTGACTGGATCCCCGTCGCGCCCGAGATAAAAGCCGATTCCCTGCTGCGGCGTTTCCCACGTCGGCGCCCAGTTCAACCATTCCGGCGCGGCGCCCGGGGAGTCGGCGGAGCCGCGCCCGGCCTCTCCCGATCCGGGATCGCTCTGGCGGTCGTAGACGAGCTTCAGGAGGCGCAGACGGATGACGTAGACGGTCACTACGGCGTTGGCGGAGAGCCTCTGTGCACTGACGAAGACGGACAGCTGGAGCGTGGACCCGCCTGGCCGGCCGCCGGGGGCATTGATCCCGGCCGCCTGCAGCCGGCTCGTCGCCATGTTCTCCACGGACGCTGTCGTGATGTCAGCCGGACCGCCGGTGTTCGTGACGAAGATCTCCGCCGGAACGGGGCTGCAGGCCGTAAACAGGGCAAACCGGTCTCGGTTCGAAGGAGATCCCTGGGCACCCGCGGCCGCGGGCGTCAGGAGCCCGAAGACGACTGCCGGAACGATCAGCTTTGCCGAATTCACGAGTGTCTCACGAACGGGGGAACTCCTTGCCCGGTGAGTCGTTAATCGTGTACGAATGGGACAACCTGATCCCGTCCCATCGTCTCGCGCCAGATTCCACGCCGGATACGGCGCCAGACTTCGCCTGAATTCCGAGGAGAAGCCGGATGACCGCTCCCGCCGATCGAGCGTGCCGCGTCACGAGAACGATCCCCGCGCCACCGGAGGCGGTGTTCCACGCCTGGACCGAACCGGATCAGATCCGGCAGTGGTCCTGCCCTCCGGGCGGGACGATCCGCGACTCCCAGGTCGACCTGGTACCCGGCGGACCGTACCGCCTTCTCATCGAGGCGGAACAGGGGACGCTCCATACGGCGTTCGGAGTGTACCGCGAGGTCGACGCCCCGAACCGGCTCGTGTATACGTGGGACTGGGAGGAGCCGGAATCCGCGATCGGCGAGACTCTCGTCACGGTCGAGTTCATCGCCGACGGAGCGTCGACCGAGGTCGTCCTCTCACATGAGGGCTTCCCCGCCACCGAGGCCGCGGAGGGCCACCGCCTCGGGTGGACATGGTCGCTGGAACGCCTGGAAGGTCTCTTCCGCTGACCGACTCCCCCGGCCTTTCCGCACGCCGGATCTTCGCCTTCTGGGCCCCGCTGGCCGCCACATGGTTGATGATGGCGGTCGAGGGGCCCTATCTGGCGGCGGTCGTGGCGCGGCTGCCGGATCCCACGCTGGGTCTGGCGGCCTACGGCGTCGCGATCGCGCTGGCGGTGCTCATGGAGGCACCGGTCATCATGCTGCTGAGCGCCTCGACGGCGCTCGTGGAGGACGCCGTCTCCTACCGGCGGCTGCGAACGTTCGCGCACGGGCTGAACGCCTTCTCCACGCTGATGCTCCTCGTCGTGCTCGTGCCGCCGGTGCACCGGGGGCTCATGCTGGGCGTGCTCGGACTGCCGGAAGACCTGGCGCGCCTGACGTACGGGGCGCTGTGGTGCTTCCTGCCCTGGCCGGCCGCGATCGGCTACCGGCGCTTCTGGCAGGGCGTGCTCATCCGGTCCGGGCGAACGCGGCTCGTGGCGGGCGGGACGGTCGTGCGGCTCGTCTCGATGTCCGTCGCCGCGCTCACGCTCGCCGTCGCCACGGACCTCCCCGGCGCCGCCGTCGGGGCCTCCGCGCTCTCGTTCGGCGTGGTGATGGAAGCGGCGGTCGCCCGGTGGATGGCCCGCGGCGCCATCCGCGCCCTGCTCGTGCCGGCGGGCCGGCCGGCGGATGCGACCGACCCGGTGACGGTCTCGTCGGACCCCCACGACATCGCGGAGATCGGCCGCGTGGGCGTCTCGACCGCCGATCCGGCGTCGGGCGCGGGGACCGGCGGGGGCGAGCTGGGCTTCGGTGACATCGGGCGCTTCTACGTGCCGCTCATGCTCACGTCGCTGATCGGGATCGCGATCCAGCCGATGCTCACCTTCTTCATGGGCCGCGCCGCGTCGCCGGTCGAGTCGCTCGCCGTGTTCCCGGTCGTGCATTCGCTCGGGTTCATCTTCCGCTCCGTGGGTCTGAGCTTCCAGGATGCGGTCATCGCGCTTCTGGGCCGAAGGAACGAGGGCTACGAGGAGATCCGCCGCTTCGCGATCGGTCTCGGCGCGACGCTCTCCGGCATCCTCGCGCTCCTCGCGTTCACTCCGCTCTCCAGCCTCTGGTTCGTCCACGTGTCCGGTCTCACGCCGGAACTCGCCTCCTTCGCGATTCCGGCGGCGCGGGTGCTCGCTCCCGTCCCCTTCCTCGGCGTCCTCCTCTCGCTCCAGCGGGGCACGCTGATCCGGCACCGGACGACGGGTCCGATCATCGTCGGGACCGCAGCGGAGATCACGGCCGTGGCCCTCGTGTTCGTCGCGGTCGGCTGGGGGCTGAGCTGGGTCGGCGCGACGGCCGCCTTCACCGGCTTTCTGCTGGGCCGCCTGACCGCCAATATCTATCTGACGCCCAAGGTGCGGGCGGCCAGGCATGCAGCAGCAGCAGCGATCGAGGAGGTACGGAGATGATTCATCGAATTCGCGTCGCGACGCTGGTAGCGGCAGGGTTCGCGGCGGTGTCGACCGTCGTCGGCTCCACCGGAGTGGCGGCGCAGGACCACACCGCGGCCACCGACGTTCTTGCCATCGAGGAATGGACGGTGCCCTACCCCGAGAGCCGTCCGCGCGACCCGTTCGTCGGACCGGACGGCCGCGTCTGGTTCGTGGGACAGACCGCGCACTACGCCGCCGTGCTGGACCCCGCCACCGGCGAGTTCACGCGTTACGACATGGACGACGGCACGGGGCCGCACAACCTGATCGTCGACGATGACGGGATGGTCTACTACGCCGGCAACCGCGCGAACCACATCGGCATCATCGATCCGGCCACGGGCGAGATCGACAAGATCATGATGCCGGACGAGCGGGCGCGGGATCCGCACACGCTGATCTGGGACGACAACGGGGACATCTGGTTCTCGGTGCAGGGCGGGAACCTGATCGGCTTCCTCGACAAGGAGTCGCGAGAGGTGCGGCTGGTGGAGGCCCCCGAGGTGGAGACGCGCCGCGGCATGGGATCGAGCCGTCCGTACGGGGTCAAGCTGGACTCGGAGAACCGGCCCTGGATCGCGCACTTCAACACGAATCTGATCGGCATGGTGGAGCCGTCCTCGTTCGAACTCATCGGCTACGATCTGCCCGAGGGGGCGCGGCCGCGCCGTCTCGTCATCGACTCGAAGGACCGGATCTGGTACGTCGACTACAGCCGTGGAAAGATCGGCCTCGTCGAGGAGGGCGGCGGATTCCAGCGGGAATACGACCTGCCGGCGGGCGAGGAGTCGCGGCCGTACGGGGTGGCGATCGACAAGTACGATGTCGTGTGGCTCGTCGAAACGGGGATCCAGCCGAACCGGTTCGTCGGCTTCGACACGGACACGGAGGAGTTCGTGGGCATGCTCGACGTGCCGAGCGGGGGCGGCACGATCCGGCACATGTACTACGATCCGGCCACGGACTCGATCTGGTTCGGGGCGGACGTGAACACGGTCGGCCGGGCGGTGGTGTCGCCGCGCTCGCGCTGATGTCCCTTCCGGGGCCCGCGGCCGCGTTGTGCGCCGCGGGCCTCTTCGCGATCGCCGCGGCGGCCGCGGTGGACTCCGGTAACGGGCCGCGCGGCGCGGTGAGCCCGCCGGCGCACGCGCCACCGCACCTCGAGGGGCCGCCCCCGGGCCACACAGGGGGCTTCGGGGAACCGACCTGCGCCACCTGTCACTTCGGGGCTCCGCTCAACGAGCCCGGGGCCACGCTGGAGGTCGTCGGCCTCGAAGGCGGATACCGTCCCGGCCAGCGCCACCCCGTGACGGTCCGTTTCGAGAGCTTCGACATGCTCGCCGCCGGCTTCCAGGGGTCGTTCCGGTTCGAAGACGGGGATCGGCGCGGCGCCGGGGCCGGCGAGATCCGGCCGCTCGACAACCGGGTCACCGTCGTGCGGGGAGAGCACGGCACGGAATACGTCCAGCACACGCGCGCCGGCTCGGTGCCGACCGACGGCGTCGTGGACTGGACCTTCGAGTGGCGGGCTCCCGACGCGGAGACACCGATCGTGCTCCACCTCGCCGCGAACTCGGGGGGTGGGGACGACTCCCCGCTCGACGACCTCGTCTATACGCTCTCGGTCACGATGGAGCCGGGCGAACGCTGACGGCGGTCAGCCGGGAGGGAGGGCCTTGGGGCGCCAGAGGCCGATCAGGCGGCCGCGGCGGGCCGACCCCAGTTCCGACCAGTCTTCGATGGCCGGCTCCACGGCCGCGAGCGCCGCGGTCGGCATGTACTCGCCCGCGCCCGTCAGGTGCCAGACGAGCGAGGTGATGCCCGGATTGTGGCCGACGAGCATGAGGCGCTCCGCCGTTCCCCCCATCGCCTCCGCGACCTCGATGTAGCCGTCGGGAGTGGCGCCGTAGAGGTCGTACGTCGTCTCGATCTCCGCCTCCCGGTCAAACTCCGCCGCCGCGAGTTCCGCCGTCGTGCGCGCGCGGACGGCGGTCGAACTCACGATGCGGTCGGGCACGAGGTCCCGCTCCACGAGGAACCGCCCCATGCGGGGCGCGTCGCGACGACCGCGCGGATTGAGGGGGCGGTCGTGGTCGCGGAGCCCCGGATGGTCCCAGGAGGACTTCGCGTGCCGGAGGATGAGCAGGGTCTTCATGGGGTCACCGGCCTCACGAGCATCACCAGCGGATCGGGATCACGAGCATGGTCACGACCCCCAGGAGGATCGTCGCCAGCCAGAGGAGGAAGGCGTACCCGAGGATCTCTCCGAAGCGCCGGCGCGTCACGGCGAGGATGGGGAGCGCCCAGAACGGGTGGATGAGGTTGAACGCGGAGTCTCCGTACGCGTAGGCGAGGAGCACGGTCATGACGGACACGTCGAGGGCCTCTCCGGCCGGGATCACGTACGGCGCCTCGATCATCCACTTGGAGCCCGCCGACGGGATGAACATGCTCATGATCCCCGAATAGACGTAGACCACGAGGGGGTAGAGCCGCGTCGTGGCGACCGCGGCGAACTGCTCGCCGAGCCAGCTTCCCAGGTTCGTGTTCTGGATGACGCCGAAGATGCCGGCGTAGAAGGGGAACTGAAGGATGATCCCCCACGCCGAGGCCACTCCGGCACGGCAGGCCCTCAGAAACGACGTCGGGCGGCCGTGGAGGAGGAGCGCCACGGCGAGGAAGACCGTGTTGTACGCGTTGATCGTCCAGCTCGCGCCGAAACCGCGGGTGACCATCGAGTGGATGAGGGGATACGCGAGCAGGACGGCGGCGAGCAGCGTCCAGCCGCGGAAGCGGTCGAGGCGCTCGGCCGGCGTCGTGCCCGCGCGCGCCGGCGGCGGTGGCGCGGGGAGGATCTCATCGACCTCCGCCTCGGTGAGGGTGACGGCGTCGCGGTGCGGGTGGAGCGCCATGGCGGCGACGAGACCGACGAGCAGCATGGCAACGGCGTACCCGAGGTTGAACGGATGGAAGAGGGTCTCCGTGACCGGGTAGAGACGGTCCACGACGGGCGCGCCGGCGCCCGGCTCGAGCAGAGGGTTGCCGGGCGTGGCCATGATGAGCGGGGCGGAGCTCGAGAGGCCGCTCTGCCATACGGTCCCGATGCCCATGTACGCCGCGGCGATGACGAGGCGCACGTCGGCGCGCGGGTTTCGCTTGAGGATGAACGGGACGAAGAGCGCGGACCCTACGAGCCCGAACGCCCAGTTGAGATAGCCGGCCGCCATCGAGAATCCTGCGGCGAGGGCCACCGCCTGCACGGGGCGTTCGGGGTTCGGGAGGCCCGCGAGGCGGTCGAGCATCCGGTACATCGGGGGGGACGAGGCACACGCGTGGGCCGCCACCATGATGATCGAGAACTGCATCGCCAGTTCCAGCAGCGTCCAGACGCCGGCGCCCCACGCCAGCCCCGCCTCCGGGATCGAAGCGCCGCCGCCCGTGACCGCGAGGAGGAGCGCGACCACGGTGAGCGACATGAGGATCACCCACGCGTCCGGCACCCAGCGCTCCGTGACGCGGGAGAGCGCCGCACCGCTCTCGCGCAGCCGGTCGAGCGGGCTCCCCCTCATGCCGTTCGGCGGATCGGGCTACGCCTCGGGCGGGGAGGCTTCCGGCGGGGACGCTTCCGGTGCGGCGGCTTCGGCGGCCGCGGCTTCCGTCGCCGGCTCCGCGGCGTCGGCCTCCGCGGGTGCCGGCGCGCCGAACGCCGTGGCCGGCAGGATGTCCCGGAAGGATTCGCCGTAGAGTTCCCACACGGTGATGAAGAGCGCCGCGACGATGGGGCCGATGAGCACGCCGGCCATGCCGAAGGCGATGAGCCCGCCGAGGGTGCCGAGCAGGATCATCAGGTCCGGCATCCGGGTGTCGCGCCCGACGAGCCAGGGGCGCATGAGGTTGTCCAGCGTCCCCACCACGAGGCCGCACCACAGGATCAACCCGATGCCGCCGACGACCTGGCCGGCCGCGAGCAGGTAGATCGCGGCGGGCAGCCATACGAGCGCGGAGCCGATCCCCGGCACAATGGAGAGGACCGCCATGACCGTGCCCCAGAAGGCGGCGGACGGAATCCCCACGGCCCAGAAGGCGAGCCCGGCCAGCGCGCCCTGCACGATGCCGATGAGAAACGTCCCTTTCACCATCGCCCGCGTCACCGAGACGAAGCGGTCGAGCATGCGGCGCTCGTCTTCGTCTGACAGCGGCAGGTAGTAGAGGACCTTGTGCAGCACGCCGCGGCCGTCCTTCAGGAAGAAGAACATGGCGTACAACATCACCAGCAGGAGCAGGACGACCCGCACGGTGGCGGTCGTGACGTCGGCGAGCCAGTCGACGACCCGACCGCCGACGGATCCGGCGACTTCGCCCAGCTTCTGGAGGAGCTGCTCCTGGTATGGCCGCAGCAAGTCCAGCCAGGGGATCCGGTCGAGCAGCTCGTCGATCCCGCCGGGCTGCCGCAGTTGCGCCTGCAGGTTCTCGATCCAGGGGCCCGCCGACTGCGTGACGTGCACGGCCTGGTTCGCGACGATGCCGAGGAACGCGGTGATGGGTCCGATGAGGAGGATCACGAACAGGCCGACCGCGGCGAAGGAGGCCAGCCCCTCCCTTCCGCCGAACCAGCGGCGGAGGGTCCGGTAGGCCGGGTGCATGAGGCCGCTGAGGATCGCCCCCAGGAAGAGCGCCGTGAGGAACGTCCGGATCATCTCGAGGAAGAGGAGGCTGATCCCGACGACGAGAAGGAGTAGGAAGATGGCGCGGAAACGCCCCGGATGAAGGGGCGGGTTCCCGCCCGCGTCAGCCATTACGTGCGTCGGCGCTGAGGTCGGAGTCGAGATCGGTACCGATGTCGGCGCTCAGGTCGGCGAGGAGGCGACCCGTTGCGGTCACGCGGTGCGTCCAGAAATCCGCGACCTCCGGCGCCGTGACCCCCCCGCGGTCGTGAAGCTGCTCCCAGTCCCGCGCCTCGCGCGCGAGCCAGTCCAGGGTCGCACGCGGCCCCTGCGACATCATGGACCGCAGGATGTAGGCGCGTTCGCCCACGCGGAGACCGAGACCGAGATCGCGGGCGGCTCTGGCGAGGTCCGCGCGCGTGAGGACGAGTCCGCTGCGGACCGGGCTCAGCAGGGCGTTGAAGAAGCTGTCTCCATCGGTCCGGCGCGGGTCGGGCACCGGTTTCGCCTCGCGGAGCGCGAGCGGCCGTCGCGTCGGCGGCCCGAGGCGGGCCGACTCGCTGAAGAGGAGGGTCTCGAGCGTGTCGGCCCACTCCCGGTAGAACGGGGGCGCGATCTGCCGCAGCTTGGTGAGAAAGGGGAGGACCCACGAGAGCAGGTGCTCCCAGAGGAAGGCGTGCCGCGCGTCGCGACAGGCCTGCGCGGACTTGCCGTTCCCTTTCTGCTGGGCTTCCACGAGCCAGGCGTAACCTCCGAGCAGCGCCCGAAGGTGGTCCGGATCCTCCGGGGGCGTCGTCCCGAGCGCGCGCCAGAAGCCGGCCACGCGGTCGCGCGCCTCCCCGCCCATGCGGCCGTCCGTACCCAGAAAGGCCGAGGCGTACGGATAGAGCTGGAAGAGGAAGAGGTCGTTGTGAGTGGGCTCATCCGGCACCGGGCCCAGCTCGAGGAGGTGGCCGATGAGCCGATTCTCCCCACACGGACCATCGAGAAGCGCGCCAAGGGCGCGAAAAAGCTCCATGGCCTAATGTCCCGCGCCGGCAGCGCGTGCGGCACTGTGCACTTTCACATTACGAAGTAGATGGGGGCCTCGATTTGCTGTCAAGTTGCGCCCCGCCCGTGTCCCTCGGGTCCGGCGGGGGCGGCTCCGAGCCGTTCGGCTCCGGCAGGTCATATGCCGTGCGCACGGGCCGCAGCGGGCGGATGAGCCAGTGCGGCCGGCGCGTTCCGTCGGGAGAATGCCGCCGGGCTCCGCGCGTCTTGTCGAGCCAGCGCCGGTACACCTCGTGCGACCGCTCCGTGTCGACGTGAATGTCCCCGTGACGGTCGCGCCGCGACGCCTTGACCACGCGCACCGCCTGGTGCCAGCAGTGCATCCCGGACACCGGGTCGGGGTGCACCGGGAAGGTGAGGTTCTGATGGACGCCCACATCCGTCCACCAGATCCGCGACGTGTCCGGATCGTCGGTCTCGTACGGCGCCGCGCCCTGCCTGCGCGACAGCTTCCAGCCGCCGTCCTTCTCCGTGAGGGAGACCGTCGCCATGAGTTGCCGCTGGCCGGCCACCTTCTCCCGCTCGCCGCGGCCGGCCGCCCCGGGTTCGCCCGCGTCCTGGCCGGCGGCGTCCGCCAGCTTCCAGCGCCCCATGTGGTGGCTGCACGCGACGACGCCCGGCTTGATCCCCTCCGTCACCCACGCCTTGAGGACGAAGTAGCCGATCTCGGTCTCGACCCGCACGAGATCTCCCGTCTTCACCCCTTTCTTCGCCGCGTCGGAGGGATGGAGCCAGAGCGGGTTCGTGTGGGCGATCTCGTCCAGCCACTTGGAATTCGCCGAGCGCGTGTGGATCTGCACCGGGAGCCGGAACGTCGAGATGAGACACATCTCATCCGGCTCCATCGCGGCGGGATGCACGTGGCTCCTGATGTAGGCGGGCACGGCGTACTCCGGCCATCCCCAGCGGACGAGCGTGGGGGAGTAGAACTCCAGCTTGCCGCTCGGGGTCGGGAATCCGCGCCGAATCGTGTCGTCCACGCGAACGCCCACCGGGCGCCGTCCCTCCGCATCCGGGTCGGGCGCGCCCATGGGAGCGAGGTTCACCGCGGCGGGGCCGGGGGCCCGCGTGTAGACGCGGCCGAACTCATCTTCCCGCGCGTCCTCGAGCTCCTCGGCCGGGACGGGCCGCTCGTGAAGGGGGCCGATGTCGCGCGCCACCTCGAACGCGCCGTAGCGGCGCATGTAGTCCAGCGGCGAGACGCCCTCCGCCGCCGCCGCCTCCGGCAGGCCGGGCACGGAGTGCTCGAACATCCAGGCGTAGTACTCGTCCACCGTGAGACGCTGCCCGGGACTTTCCTTCGACTCCACGAACTCGCGGATGCCGCGGCTGCCGTCGGGGTCGATGCGCCAGGAGAGCTCGAGCCAGAACTCGTTCTCCTCCCACACTTCGCCCGGGTTCGTGTGGCGCGTGTCCGCCACCCGCTCGCCGAGACGCTCCCGGGCGGAGCGCAGCACGGGCTGCCGGAAACCGATCCACTGGCCGTCGTGCGTCTCGTAGGAGTGGAGGTCGTGCCGCTCGGGCCCGTGTCCCATGGGAAGCACGTAATCCGCAAAGTAGGCGGACTCGTTCCAGGTCGGCGTCAGCGCGACGTGGAGGCCGACCTTCTCCTCATCCGTCAGCGCCTCGATCCACGCGAAGCCGTCCGGGTTCGTCCACACCGGGTTGTACACGCGCGTGAAATAGACGTCCAGCTTGCCGCGTCCCTCCTTGAGGAGATGCGGGAGGAGGAAGGAGACCTCGTACATCGCCAGCGGAAACTCGTCGGGCCAGGTGAGTTCGTTCCAGTGCTCGGGGTGCCGGGGCATCCGGATCGGCTTCGGGATGAACTTGTTCCACGTGCTCGGATAGGTGCCGCCGGGCGTCGCGATGGAACCTGTGAGGGCGTTGAGGAAGAAGAGGGTCCGCGCCACCTGCCAGCCGCCTTCGTTGCCCGATGCGGCGCTTCGCCAGTTGTGCGTGGAGAGGCGCGAACCGGCGCGGGCCACGAGTTCGGCGACCTCGCGGATCTGCTCCGCATCCACGCCGGACTCCTCCGCCGCCCACTCGAACGTGCAGGCTTCATACAGCTCGCGGAGGACAGCCTCGAACGATTCGAAGGTGCGCGGGAGATCCGGCTTCTCCGCGGCGAGGTACTCCTCCCAGTTGAACCAGCGCCGGACGAAGTCGCGGTTCCAGGCCCCCGTCGCGATCAGGTGATTCGCGATCGCGAGGAGGACGGCGGCCTCTGAGCCGGGTTGGGTGGGGAGCCAGTGGTCGGCGTGCGTCGCCGTGTTCGAGAGGCGCGTATCGAAGACGATGAGCCGCGCCCCCTTCTTGACCCCGTCCAGGATGCGCTGGGCGTGGGGGTTGAAGTAGTGCCCCGCCTCGAGGTGCGAACTCACGAGGAGGATGACGTCCGCGCGGGCGTGGTCGGGGCTGGGGCGGTCCATGCCGAGCCAGAACTGGTAGCCGGCGCGCGCGCTCGAGGAGCAGATGTTCGTGTGCGAGTTGTGGCCGTCGACGCCCCACGCGGCGAGCAGCCGCTCCGTGAACCCGTCCTCGCCCGGGCGCCCCACGTGGTACATGACCTCGCGCTGGCGGCCCTCGTCGATGGCCGTGCGGATCCGCGCCGAGATGTCGTTGAGCGCCTCCTCCCACGAGACGCGCACCCACTTCCCCTCCCCGCGCTTGCCCGCGCGCTTGAGCGGGTAGAGGACGCGGTCGGGGTCGACGATCTGGTTCAGCGTGGCGGGGCCCTTGGCGCAGTTCCTGCCGCGGGAGCCGGGATGCTCGGGGTTCCCCTCGAACTTTTGCACCTGCAGCGTGTCGCGGTCGACGTAGGCCAGGAGTCCGCACGCGGATTCGCAGTTGAAGCAGGTCGTGGGGACGAGCATGTAGCGCCGTTCGCGCCGCTTCGGCCACGCCTTCGAGTCGAGTTCGACCCAGTCGTCCCAGCGTTCCCGCGGGGGAAAGGCGGCGAGCTGGTTGCGGCTGGGGCCGGGATAGAACGTCTCGCCGCGGCCTTCGGTCTCGGAGCGCGCCGCGCTCA
The DNA here is from genome assembly GCA_965207805.1 of Gemmatimonadota bacterium. Classification (GTDB taxonomy): domain Bacteria; phylum Gemmatimonadota; class Gemmatimonadetes; order Palauibacterales; family Palauibacteraceae; genus Palauibacter. Next base: position 1,354,198 of record OZ242312.1, on the reverse strand, counting down.
CGCGCTCGCTGAGTTCGTGCAGCCGTCGCGTGACGCCGTCCGGGCCCGAGCCGTTGCCGCCCGCGCCGGAACCGTTGCGGCCCGGGCCGCCCGGATCGCTCATGCGAGGGGCACGGACTGGCCGGCCTGCACGTACGCGTGCTCGTGCGCGAGGAGTCCCGCGAGGGCGGCGATGCCGATGAGCGGAGCGACCCAGGCGCCGCTGAGCGGGCTCACCGTGAGGACAGCCGCCAGCGTCACGAGCAGGATGCCGCTCCAGAACCACGGGGCGTAGCGGCCGCGCACCATGTTCCGGGCGGCGAGGGCGGCGTGGGCCGTCGCGTGCGTGAGCGTGAGTTCGGCGAGCACGAGCAGGAGGTGCGCGGCGGCCGTGAGCCCCACGAGCCGGCCCAGCGCGGCGGAGCCGCCGAGCGACGGAAACAGCATCAGCGCCGCGCCTCCGGCCAGCAGCGCCTGTACGAGAAAGTGCGGCGGCAGGAGCGGATTTTGCCACAGATCGCGCGCCCGGGCCTGCGCGAACAGGTAGGCCGTGTAGACCGCGGTCATGCCGGCCAGGGGCGCCCCCGCCCACGCCATCCAGCGCGTCGTCTCCGCGGCCTCGGCGCCGCCGATCAGCGCCGCCGCGAGGTGTGCGGTCAGCGCCGCGCCGTAGCCCGCGATTACGAACGCCCCCCGCACGAGCCAGCTCTTCATGTGGGGTCTCGTGAAGATGAGGAAGAAGCGCTTCGGGTGCTCGAGGTCCCAGATCAGCAACCCGCCGGTGAGCGCGAGCGCGGCCAGGCCGAGGAGCGGCGTGAGCGTGAGCCAGGTCCCGCCCTGCCACGCGAGCCCGCCCAGCAGGCAGAGAAGGAGCACCGCGAGATACACGCCGGCGGAGACCCCCTTGGTGAGCGTGTACAGGCTCACGCGCCAGTCCCACGGCGCGGTGTGCGAGACATCGTAGGAGAGAATCGCGGCGGCCGAGGAGTTCGGGCCGTGTCGCCCGTCCGTTCCCATCGGATGCGGCTGGCCCGAGCCGACCTCGTGCGGGCCCTCGGGCTGCTCGCTCCACATGTACAGCCCGCCGCCGGGGCGAACGGCGGCCAGCGGATCGAGCGTCGCCTGGTGCGCGCCCTTGTAGAACAGCTTCGGGTGGGTCTCCTTCTCGGGCCGCCGGACGCTCACCGGGTCGCGCCCCACGTACTGCGAGACCTTCGATTCCGGGTCGTCGAGGTCGCCGACGATGATCGCCTCCGTCGGGCATACCGTCACGCAGGCGGGCTCCAGCCCCATGTCGATGCGGTGAGCGCAGAAGTTGCACTTCTCCGCCGAATGGTCGTCCGGGTTGATGAAGATCGCGTCATAGGGACAGGCGGCGATGCACGCCTTGCAGCCGATGCAGATCGACTTGTCGAAGTCCACGATCCCGTCGGGGCGGCGGAACATGGCCTGCGTGGGGCAGGCGGTCGTGCACGGCGCATCGTCGCACTGGTTGCAGCGCGTGACCTGGAAGGCGCGCCGCGCCGCCGGGAAGGTCCCCACGTCGGCGTACTTCACGTAGGTACGGGTGACGCCGAGCGGGACCTCGTTCTCGGACTTGCAGGCCGTCGTGCAGGCGTGGCAGCCGATACAGCGCGTGTGATCGATGACCTTTGCCCAGCGGCCGGTCGGGCTGCCGCCGTTCGCGGCGGAGTCTGGCATGCCTGCTCCCCGTGAGAGGGTCGGTGCGGTCGCGGCCTCGCGCTCGCGCGGGCCGGCGGTCTCCGGTCACATGGCGCTGCCGGCAGGCCTATGTTCCACCGTCGCGCCGGACCGGGCAAGCCCGTTGAACCGGTCCGTCAGTCGGTCAGCACGATTTCGAGACCCGGGAGGTCCACGCCCTTCGCCTCCACCCGCCACATCTCGCGGGCGGACAACGGCTCGAGCGGGGTCATCGTCCCCGTGCTCACGACCAGGCCGTGTTCCGGGATCCCGGCACCGCCGAAGCGCGGCCACAGCCGCGGCACGACCTTCAGCGCCTCGAGCGGATGCCCGAGGACATCGCTTCCCCGCCCGCGCGCCACGAGTGTCTCGTTTCGCAGGAGCCGGACCTCGAGCCGGTCGAGGCGGGCCACCCGTTCGTCGAAATCCGGCATCTCCCGGTTGACCGGCCGGCCGACGATGAGCGCGCCGTGGAGCCCGAAGTCGGCGACCGAATCCGCGGGCGTGAGGTGCCAGTCCGGGTAGTGACAGTCGACGATCTCGAATCCGAGCGCGATCCAGCTCGGCCGGCCGCCGTTGGGCGCGTCCGGTTCAGGTTCGATGCCGAAGACGACCTCCACTTCGATCATCGGGGCGCGGAACGCCGCCAGCGAGACCTCTGCCACCGGTCTCGCCAGGCGCAGCGTTCGAGCGTAGATGGGGCCGAGGATCGGCTCATCGAGCCCGAAGCGCGGCCAGATCGCCCGGTTCGTGAACCCGACCTTGCAGCCCAACAGACCGTATCCGCGTTCCCGAAGGCGGCGGTCGAGCGCAGCACCGACGCGATAGGCCCGGTCGAGACCGAACTCTTCGCTGCTCTGTGTCGGCGGCCGGATCGTTTCACGCCTGTCGCGGGCGGCCAGCAGATCCCGAGCGAGATCCGCCTCGAAAGCATCCGCGGCAGCGGCGGTGTCGGTCACAGCGTCGGCCACAGCGTCGGCTTCGGTCACGCACGGCTCCTGGGCAGCTCCGGCCGGGGCTTGCGGCTCAAGCTCCCAGACCGGACGATTTCGCTTGGCGGGCCGCGGGGGTTTGCCGCAGCCTGCTAATGGTAATGTCTCGTGAGAGAGGACGAGATGCCCTTCGAAAGCGTAGATCCGACCACGGAGGAGCGGCTCGCCGCGTTTCCGGCTCTGGATGGGGACGGCGTCGACGCCGCGATCGGCCGGGCGCGGGACGCGTTCGAGTTGTGGCGGCGGGTGCCGGTAGCGGAGAGGGCCGAACGTCTCCTCGCGCTGGCGGACCTCGTCGAGCGGGGCAAGGCGGCGTACGGCCTGCTGATGACGCGCGAGATGGGCAAGCCGCTCGCCAGCGCCGTCGCCGAGGCGGAAAAGTGCGCCTGGGTGTGCCGGTACTACGCGGAGCACGGGCCCGTGCACCTGGCGCCGGAGCGCTTCGAGTCCACCGGCACACACTGCTGGGTCGAGTACCATCCCCTGGGCGCGGTGCTCGGGATCATGCCGTGGAACTTCCCGTTCTGGCAGGCCATGCGCTCCGCGGTGCCGACGGTGCTGGCCGGCAACGTCTTCCTGCTCAAGCATTCGCCCAACGTGCCGCAGTGCGCGGTCGCGCTCGAGGGACTGTTCTCGCGCGCCGGCTTCCCCGACGGCGTATTCCAGAACGTCTTCGTCGAAGTCGAGGACATCCCGCGCGTGCTCGACGACCCGACCGTGCAGGCCGCCTCGCTCACAGGCTCCGTCGCGGCCGGCTCCGCGCTCGCGGCCGAGGCGGGACGCCGCATCAAGACGACCGTACTCGAACTCGGCGGCAGCGATCCCTTCATCGTCATGGAGAGCGCGGACCTCGACCGGGCCGTCGCGACCGCCGTCGATGCCCGCATGTGGAACAACGGCCAGTCGTGCATCGCCGCCAAGCGGATGCTCGTGCAGAGTTCGATCGTCGACGAGTTCACGGAGCGGCTCGTCGAACGCGTGTCGGCGCTCCGGGTCGGCGATCCGAAGGAGCCCGAGGTCGAAATCGGACCGCTGGCCCGCCGCGACCTGAGGGACAGTGTCGCGGAGCAGGTGGAGGCCACCGTGGCGGCCGGCGCCCGGGTGGCCGCGGGCGGGCGCGTACCCGACCGGCGCGGGTGGTTCTACGAGCCCACCGTGCTCACCGACGTCCCGGACGGATCTCCCGCCACGGATGACGAGATCTTCGGTCCGGTGGCCAGCATCTTCCCGGTCGCCGACATCGACGAGGCCATCGAGCGCGCGAACGCGACAGAGTTCGGCCTCTGCTCCGCCATCTGGACGAACGATCCGGAGGAACGGGCCCGGGCCGTCCGCGACCTGGAGGCCGGCGGCGTCTTCATCAACGGGATGTCCGCCTCCGATCCCCGCGTCCCCTTCGGCGGCGTCAAACGCTCAGGCTACGGGCGGGAACTCGGCCCCCACGCGATCCGCGAGTTCGTGAACGTGAAGACGGTGTGGGTCGGCGACTGACTTCAGCGTGACGCTCGCGTTCGGTCCCGGCGGCCGCCTCGGGGCGTGGAGACGAGGCCGTCGTCTAGCAGTTGCTGGAAGTGGCTCGTAATGGTCTCCTCGACGGGACGAAAGGCGATGCCGAGACCGGTCCGGGCGCGCGCGTTCTCGAACCTCAGGAGATACCCCACGTTGCGCTTCGCCACGGCGCGGGGGATCCCGCCCAGCGGCGCGTACCCGATGGCCATCGCATTGGGCACCGTGCCCCGGGGCAGAGGGAAGCCATCGCCGAAGCGGTCCCGCAGGATCCCGGCGATTTCGATCAGGCTGCGCGTCTCGCTGACCAGGATGTGGCGTCCCTCCGCCTCCGGGATGAGACCCGCCTGCAGGTGACCCTCCGCAACATCCCGGACATCGACGATGGCGAACTCCAGTTCGGGCGCGCCGACGCGATGAGCGCCGTTTCCCAGATCGCGCATGATCAGGACCCCTTCGGCGTTCGTGTTTCGGCTGAGGCCGGGCCCGAGGACCAGCCCGGGATTCACAACCACCAGATCCCACCGGGACTGTTCCTCCGCCATTTTCCAGGCCAGCCGCTCCGACAGTGTCTTGGAGTAGGAATAGGGCTGGTGGCCTTCGTGGCTGGTGGTGTTCCAGTGGCTCTCGTCGAACCGGTCCGCCTCGATCTGCTCGAGGTCTGCCGCGTCTCCGTAGATCGCCACGATGCTGGAAGTCAGCACCACGCGCCGGACCGCGGGCGTCCGGTCGGCGGCCTCCAGTACGTGGCGCGTGCCGCGTGTCGCGGGCTCGATGAGATCGCGCACCGGATCGTCGACGTCGCGCACGATGAGCGGGGACGCGGTGTGGAAGACCAGCGGGCAGCCGGCCATCGCCTCGTCGAACCCTTTGGGATCGAGGAGGTCGGCGCGAAACAGGGACAGCGTCCCGGGACAGTCCCGGGCGATCGTCCGCAGGTGGCCGGTTCTCCCGGGATCCCGGGGATCGCGCACGGTCCCGTGGACATCGAAACCCAGTTCCAGAAGCCTCTTCACCAGCCAGGATGCGATATAGCCGTTCGCGCCCGTGACGAGCACCGGCCCGCGCGGTGGCCACCGCCGGCGGGGTGTCACAAGAGCGAAGCCCGGCGGCCGCCGTCCGACAGGAAATCGCGATAGCGCGCGAACGCCTCGTCGATCATTTCGCGCGTCAGGCCGTGGTCCGCGATATCGTACTTGTGCCGCTGCTCTGCGCGCCGTTGCTCGTCCTGCTTCCAGAACCAGGCTTTCATCGCCTCAATCGACTCGGACTCCATCGACCAGCCGAACCGACGATAGATGCCGACCACAACTCCGATGGGGTCGCGGACGAGATCGTAGAAACTCACATCGTGCCAGCGGTGCTCCAGTTCGGGGTGCGACCGCCGAAACTCAACCGCTCGGTCAAGCATGCGACTCATCGCTCTCAGTTGTTCGGTACCGAGCTCCTTGCGGGGGCGCGGCTCGCTGATTTCCGACCGGAAGCGCTCCACCAGACTGCACCAGGACCCCATGAATTCGACGGGTTCGCGATGCGTCTGAATGAACAGGGCGTCGGGATATGCCTCAAGCAGGGCGCCCAGTTCCATTAGATGGGTCGGCATCTTGAAGATCCATTGGCCCTGGCTGCCCGGGTTACAGGCCCTTCGCTGATAGTTGTAGTGCTGCATCGTGCGGCGATGCACGTGGTAGGCCTCGCGGGTGCCGCTCTCCTCGAGCCAGCGCTCGTACTTGGGAAGCCGATATCGAGTCGCGAACACCCATGTCTTGAGCGACAACCTGAGGACCGGGATATCCTCTTCCGGTTCGTCGAGTCCGGCATGGTGAAGGCCCGCGAGAGTATCTACGATACCCCCCGCTGCGAATACGTCCGCCGCCTTGATACGGCGGGGATCCCGCGGAGTGCCGGCGACCGTTGCGTAGCCGCCGTCCGGAATGACAGGCTCGACGTATTCGTAGGCCCGCAAGGCCCAGAACCGCCGGTCGCGGGCCAATAGACGGTGCAGGAAGGTCGTGCCCGTCCTGTTGATGCCCACGATGAACACTGGCCGTTCGATTGGCTGCCGCCCGATCTCCGGCAGCCGCAGGCGCTCTCCGGCCAGTTCGGCGTTGTTGCGCAGTATTCGGCACAGGTCGAACACGCAATGCCCGATCCGCTTTGCCAGCAGGCCGGCTTCGGGAGCGTTGAAGCCCTCGACGAGACGGGCCAATCCCTCGAGCATCCACTCGGGATAGGTGGTGTCGAAGGACACGCCGTTGTCCCTGGCGTATAGTCGGGCCTGGTTCAGCACGCTGTCCAGGCTGACCCCCAGCTGCGGAATCGCCTGCGGCCACTCTTCCTCACGGTCTCTGACCCAGCGGTTGTAGCGGACATACCTGGTGAGAGGACCCGGCCAATTGATGTCACCACGACAGTCCTCTCGAATGGCCCGGTCGGAGACCGGCAGCGTCTGGACCGTTTCGGAGCCCCGGAACCAATAGGGGGCGAAGTGATCGAACAGGGGCCAGCTGCGGGCCATCGGAGACTCGTCCCCGTGCGCCTGACAGGCGGACGTTGATGGATTTACATCTTGTTGCGGTCGTTGATGTTACGAGATTAGCCGGGCGGATTCCAGCCGTTTGAGTCCCGCCGATTGCGGATCTGGCCGCGAGACCTTCCGCGGGCTTCCAGAGCCTTCCGAAGCTGTCCCTCGTCGGCGTGCTGATAGCATTGCAGTACCGTTCGGGACTCCTTCCAGCCTCCGAGGTCGCAGAGCACCTTGAGCGGCTGATCCATCAGGTCGCTGGCAAACTTCCGCCGCAGCGAGTGCCAGCCCCTTCCGCGCTTGGGCTCCAGCCCCGCCAGCCTCTCGGCCCGGACCCACCACCCCTGGGCCACCGCGGGTCCCATGCACTTCGAGGGATTGCGGGGCGCGGGCAGCACCGGAGCTTCCGCGGGTCCGGGGTTATTCCTCCGCGCCCTCTCCAGAACTTCGAGCGTCTCGGCGGTTACGGGCGTGACATGCTCGTGTCCCGACTTGTCGTGCTCGGCCCGCCAAAGGATCGCCCGGCCCTCGAAGTCGATGTCTTCCCACCTGAGGTTGCGAATCGCGCCGATCCGGTGCCCCGTCTCGTGCGCGAGCACGAGGGCGACATGGAACCGCCACCCGACCCGCCGCGACACCTTCAGCATCGCTTGGTATTCGTCCTCGGTGAGGACGACCCGGTTCGGGTTCCTTTCCGTCGGCTTCTTGAGGCCCTTCAGCGGGTTCCTGTCGAGGAGCAGGCGGCCCCGGTCGTCCCTCGACCTCGCGGCCCAGTTCAGAACCGCGATCAGGAACTTCAGGTCGTGTTCGACCATCCGATCGCCCACGGGCTTGCCGCTCGCCCCGATTCTGCCCGCGCGCCGTGCCCGGATGAAGCGGTCCCAGTCCCTTTGGGACAGGGTGGCCGGGTTGCGGTTCCTTCCGAATAGCCGGAGGAACATGTGCGTAGCGGCCCGGTCGTGCCGCCGCGCCCGTGCGCCTTTGGTGGGCGTCACCTCCTCACCGTAGATGTCAAATAGCGTCCCAAGGTCGAGAGGCTCGGGCTCGGCTTCCGCCTCGCCCTTCAGGTTCGGGCTTGCGAATCCGGCGGCGAACTCGTCCGCCTGCTTCTTCGCCCTCGCCCAGTCGCGGTGACCCAAGGACCGGCTCCGCCTTCGTCCGTTCTCGCGCCACTCGACTTGGAAGAGGCCGGTCTTGGGATCGGGGAACACCCTGACCCGGTTCCGGCCCCATTCGCCGGCGCCGTAGCTCCGGCGGCTTCGTTTCGTGCGTGCCATCGTTCGATTCCTCTCTCGATGGACTGCACGATCTGCGCGACGAAGTATCGCGGAGAGGAGGCTTCTGCGCCACTCGCGGACCCGGTCGCGATGGCGTGATTGCGACCGAGGCTCGCGGGCCGTCGCAGTCGCCGCTCAGGGGCTCGACGCGGCGGTTCCGTAGCGGCCCCGCGTTTGCGGGGTTTCGGAGGAGCCAGATGTGCTTTTGTTTCACAAAAACTCTGGCTGGGGGATGCCCCCAGACCCCCGACACGACCTTTCGTGCGCCACCAGAAGAGGCCGCCCGACATGGCCCGGTCCCGGAAGCCCGAGGCCGGACTTCGTAAGCCGCGCCATCGGCGTGCTCGCGGGACCAGACCGGCGGACCGGCCTCCCCGGCCCGCTCCAGCCCTGCGCCCGCCGGTCCTCCCCGTCTCCGGGGCGGGCGGAGCCCGTCCCTCCGACCGGGACGTTTGGACGGGATTCCTTCCGTCCGGGGTGGGAAGGGACTCGACCCCGGCTGAAGGAACGGACGGAGTCCGTGCCGGAGGCCGGGGGGACCGGCGCCGAAGCGGTGGCAACGCCGCCGACGCCGCCTCGCCGGTCACTCCGCGGACTCAGCCGCGAAGCCGACGGCGGAACATCCGGTGACGGGCCGCCGGGGGGAACCTTCGGACGCCCGAACCGCGAACGCTGCCGGGGCGGGGGTTTGTCCTGGGGATCGAAGGGGGCGGAGCACCCCTCGCCAGCCCGCGGTTATACCGAGGGTACGCTGGCTCGCGACCACTAACGGTCGTGAGCCAGCCTTGGAGTGCCTCCCAAGCGCGGTTGCCCGGCTCCGGCGGAGACGGCTCCCGATCCGGGCCAAAAGACCTGTCGGCGGCGGCGTTTCAGCTTCTTGATCCCGAAGCCCAGCGGCGGGCGCATCGTCTCGCAGAGGCATGACGAGGTGCTCGCCGCATTCGCGTTCAGCCGTGGCCGTCAACACCCTTGGGAGGGAATCGCGCGGGCGCGGCCCCTCCGCCGCGCCCGCGTCTTCGGGCAAGCGGGCCTACGCCTTCACCCTGCCCCTGAAGTTGCAGCCCTTGCCGCGGCCGCCCGCACCCCGGAAGGAGATCTCCGTGACATTGGGGTAGCCTTCGGTGCCTGGCCTGATTCGAATGTATATGAACGAAGACGAGCTCTTGCCGGTCTCGCTGTCGTATCGCCACGGCCCAAAGGAAGGGACCCCGGCGTTGGCGTAGCAGAAGTAGTTCCTTCCGCCGTAGAACCGTGCGAAGGGATCGTGGCATCCCGCAATATCCGGAGGGATAATGCCGAGTTCCTGTCTTGTCCAGCCGGGGCCCCACGATATGGCATTGAAGCTCACACGGTAGGGATGCGTGCCGTGCACGTGCCACGGAACCGTGACGGTCAAGGTGCCGAATAAGCTGCCGCTGGCTATGGTGACATCGTCATCGTATTCCACTTCGCAGACGCCGTTTCCGCCGTCGGCGGCGGCCTGCATCTCGGCTTCCGTCCCGGCGAGGGTCTCGCCCTCGACCGGCACCGCGTCGGCGGGGACCGCCTCGGTCGGGGACTCGCCGCACGAGGAGACGGCCAGCACGGCCAGGGCACAGAGGATCGTCTTCTTCATTGGTTTCTCTCCTTGGGATGGGGGGTGTTGAAGAAGAACCTTCACTTTCACCCCCCCCCCCCCCCAAAAAAACACCGAAGCCGGAAGGCTTCCGGTGCCGGCCCGGGGGCGGAGAGGCAGGACTCGAACTTTAACCGGGCTCGCGAACGAAGCGCAAGGGCAAGACCAAACGGGAGTTACGCTTCACCCGTACCCCTTCTCGCCGGAGGACGGCGAGGACGATGGGTGCGCCTCGGCCTGCCAGCCCGGCACGGCGGCGCTCTCTGGCCGCCGCCGGGTCACTGCCCCCGCTACCCCTCGGAGGTCGGAGATCTTCGCTTGCCCGCGACTCCACGACCGGCTCAGGACGCCTGAAACGCCTCCGAAAGCCCCGTAGGCGGGCTCCGAGTCCGTCGCGGCGGCACCCGTGCCCCCGAACGATCCGACGCTTTCCGCAACATGGGCGACACGGGCCGGCGGGAACCTTCGGCGAAGAGGCGGCGCGGGCGCGGGAGTCCCGCCATTCAGCTCCGATTTTCCCGCCCTCGCCGGTCGGTCCAGCAAGGTCCAGAGAAACGGCAGGAAACGCAGATCGTGCAGCCCTGATTAGACTTACGTGATTTCCTGCCGGGATTCAGATCTCCGGTGCTCCGCCTGACAGGCGCGCTTGAAAACGGTGTAGGGAACCTCCGGATAATTGAGGCCGAACTCCGCGAGCTGCATGGCCCGGTACGACGGCGCGTTGTTGCAGCAGCTGTAGATAGTGAAGCGCCGATTAACATTCATGGAAATGTCGGTACACATGCGCGTCAGCGTATCCGCCGGATCGTCGGTGGCCCGCATGGTGAACCCCTGCGGAATCATTCCGACCTGGACCGCCGCCGCGAAGACAAGCTGTGGAGGGGTGTCCGACTGGGCGTAACCGGTGGAGGCCATGGTGGTTTGCCCGAAACGGAAGACGGCCACCGGCAAGCCGGCCTGATGCGCGAACAGGACGGCCTGTTCCGCCACAAGCTTGCTCCAGGCATACCCGAGCAACCCGAGCGGCATCACTCTCTTCATTCGACCCAGGTCGGGCTGCGCATGGTCACCGATGTAGCAGTCGCTGTATTCGCCGGCAAAGGAGTGCACGTACTCGGGGAACACACCCATCGTCGATACGTGAAACAGGTGCTTGAGGCGGACACTCAGACACAGCCGGAGGACCTCGCGCACTCCGAGAGCGTTTACCTGGCGGAGAGACCGGTAGGACGAGATCAGGTTCGGGTTGGCCGCAAGGTGGTAGACAGCGTCGATTTCCCGGCACAGCCGGTCGAAGTCGCCGTGCGAGAGCCCGAAGCGGGACTGCGACACATCGCCGGCATAAACGCGGATTCTCGACGTGAACGCATCGTCCCAGGTCTCCGCGTGTTCCATGTTGGCGCGCAGTCGCTCGAAGCCGCGTTCCGCCGATTCGGCTCGCACGACGCAATGGACCGTCACTTCGGATTCGTGAGCGAGCAGGTCTCGCACGAGGAAACGACCGACGAATCCGGTTGCGCCGGTGACCAGGACATTGCAAAAGTCGGCGGGCGAAACCGCGGGAGCCGGGGTTGCATCGGCTAGCGCGGCGCGAATGGATCGGCGCAGGGTGGTGAGATCGCGCTGGCAATCGGGCGGCAGGGTCCCTCCCAGTGGCGGCACCGGGTGCCTTGTCGCGGATGCGGTGGCCATGGCGGAATCAGTCACCCGCGACAGAACCGGCGTTCGGCACCGTCGACGAAATCACTCGTCGCGCGGATCCGTCGAAGCCGTGAAGCGGGGCGGGTTCATCCTTTGGGAAGTGGTCCTCGAGTCTGTTCGCAAACGGCGAGCTTCGGCGCGTTGTCCGCTGTCCGAATTGCTCGGCCGCGGCGGCCGAACCGTCATCCTCGGCCACCGTGACGGCTTCGTCGTCCGAGGCGGCTCCTTCGACGATCGTCTCTGCCAGGGATAGAGCCGTCGCGGTGGTCATGAGCTCCAGGGCGCTGACCTGATGGTTGTACTGTGTCTGGATAAATGCTCCCAGTTCGGCGACTGAAATCGACGTAAGCCCGAAGCTCGACAGCGGCTCGGCGACATCGCCCTCTTCGTGCCCGCAGAGCTCGGCCACCTTGGCGGAGATCTGCGCGACAACGCTCTCCAGGGTCAGTTCGCCGCGCACGTTCACCTCGAACGCCGCCTGGTTGTTCAGCAGGCGCCCGTTGCGCATGTAGTCCGGAGAATCGACGGTCCACGCAGGGTTGGAGAACAGCGCGGTGACCAGATGGTCGTGCCCTGTCGTGCCGCGCTCCGTCGTGCCGGGCGCCATCGCGCGCAGGGCGTAGTCGAGATTGGCGATCGCGAAATTCGCGCTCACCGTCCCGTCGTCATTCCCGCCGCGCGCATCATCCGCATCACGTGGAGGCTGCGCGCCGCCATCCCGACCTCCGTGACGGGGCCGAGGTTGTACGAGAACCCCGGCAGCCCCTGCTGGCGACGCCAGGCCGCCAGCCCGTCCAGAAAGGCGCTCGCGCTGCTGTAGTTGACCTGCCCCACGTTCCCGAACGTCGAGGCGATGGACGAGAAGAGGACGAAGTAGTCGAGGGCGCAGTCGGTCGTGGCATCGTGCAGGTTCAAAGCGCCGCACGCCTTGGGCGCGAACACGTTCTCCAGGGAGTCGGGAGAGGTGTCGAGGAACGAGCGGTCCTCCAGCGTTCCGGCAAGGTGGAAAACGCCCTTGAGCGGCCGTCGCACCCCGGCGATGCAGCGGCGCACATCCTCCGCGTCGCGCACGTCGCCCGAAACGATCTCGATTTCGTAATCGCCGGTCATCTTCGACAGCGTAGTCGTCTGGCGGAGCCACTCGACGCTCCGTCGACGCTCCGGATCGCGGTCCATCAGGGTGACGTGCCGGGCCCCCGCCGCGATCAGGTAGGGCACCAGGCGCAGCCCGAAACCGCCCAGCCCGCCCGTGACCAGGTAGGTGGCCTCGGGGTCGAGGAAGGGGCGCGTGTCCGCGATCGGGAACCCCCGATTCGCCGGGTCGGACGGCGCTTTCAGGACCAGTTTCCCCTGGTGCCCGCCCGTCGTCATCAGGCGGAGGGCCCTGGCGTAATCGCCGTACTCGTAGGCGGTGAGTCGCGGTGGCGGCACTGCACCTTCGTTCATGAGGTCCAGACAGGCCTGCGATAGCATGTGCGACAGCACCGGATCGTCGAGCATCAGCCGGTCGACGTCGATTGCGGCGAAGCGGAGGTTCTTGCGGAAGACCCGCATGCCGAGCGAGTTGTCCGTGAAGATGTCGACCTTCCCGATCTCGCAGTGCCACCCCGAGGGCCCAAGGGCCTTGAGGCATAGGGCGATGTGGTGGCCCGCGAGCGAATTCAACACGACATCGACGCCTTCGCCCCCCGTCGCCTGCATCAGGTCGTCGTACCAGTCGTGGCTGTGCGAATCGAACGCCCCGCGCACACCCATCTCGAGCAACTGCTCGCGCTTGCCCCGGTTGCCGGCGGTCGCGTAGACCTCCGCCCCGACGTGGTGCGCCAGCGCGATCGCCGCCTGCCCGACACCGCCCATGGCAGAGTGGATGAGGACCCGCTGCCCCTCCCTCAGACGGGCCAGGTGGATGAGCGCGTAGTACGCGGTCACGGTCACGGAGAGGGACGCCGCGGCCTCCTCCATGCTCAGTCCGGACGGCTTGAGGAATGCCAGGTGCTCGTTCACGACGATTCGGTTGGCGATGCAGCCGCCCGTCGTAACGGCCACCTCGTCTCCGGCGCTCAGACGCTTCACCTCCGGGCCGGCGCGGCGCACGACGCCGCTCCCCTCGATGCCGACCTCGCGGCCCAGGGCCGAGCGCTCGTAGGCCATCGCGGGGAGGAGCCCCAGCGTAACCATGACATCCCGAAAGTTCAGCGCCGCCGCGGCCATCTCGATCTCGACGTCAGAGGGTCCGAGCGGGGGCAAGGCCGTGGTCGCAACCTGGAGGCCGCTCACCTGGCCGGGGTTGTCGAGACGTAGTCGGTAAGGGGGATCCGCTTCCGCAGGCACGAGCGGCCAGCGATCCCGAACGCTCACGACGCGCGGCACCCACAGGCGTCCGTCCCTGATCGCCAGCTCCCGCTCGCGCGGGTCGCACGCGTCGAGCCGGGCCAGTGCCTGGAGGTCGCCGGCCGCGCCCAGATCCACGAGACGGAAGTCGATCTTCGTGTCCTCGGCGAGAAGCTCGAGCGCCAGGCTGCGCGCCGCTCCCCACAGCGCGCTTCCTCGGGGCGTCTCCACACCGCAAACGGCGCCCTCCGTCACGACGTTCAGGCGACAACTCCGGGTCGCGCTTTCCAGCCGGAAGGGCGCCAAGGCCTGGAGGAAGGCGACGAGGCGCCACACCGCTCGTTCGCCCGTCGGATCGTCCGCGTCCACCCCGACGAAGAAATCGACCGCCTCGAGTTCGGCACCCGACGGCCACTCTTCCAGCGATGCGAAATCTCCGCCCTCGATGGCGCTCCAGGGGACGCGATACGCTTCGGCCGACTCGAGTTGCGCAATCCACTCCGTGGCCAGGCTGCCGGGTTCGCCGATCACCCAGCGGGGACCGGCGGCGCCGACCGAAGCGGCGGTCGGCGCGGGACCCTCCTGCGCAGCCTGCAGGAGCGTCGTGCGGGAGCCGGCATGAAGAGTGGTCCAGCCGTTCCCCGGCTCGATGACATCGCTCTCGGCATGCGAGATGAGCGCGAGTCCCCCGGGCACGGCCAGCCGTTCGATAAGCGCCCACGCTTCGGCCCAGCGATCCCCGGCCGCTTCGTCTTCGCCCGCGTCACGGTGCAGAAGGACAATTTCGGCCGCGGCGGGTCGCAGCAGACCCGTCGCCATGTCCGTGTCGAACGCGCCCTCCGCCGTGGCGTCCAGCGACGCGAAGCGAATCGCGGCATCGCGGTGATTGAAGGCGTCGTAGAGCGCGCGCGTGGACTCTTCGTCGGCGCCTAGCAGCCAGTACTCGCTCTGTGCGTCGGGGCCGGAGAGATGCTCCAGGCATCGGTCGAGCATGGTCCGCTCCGCCTCCCGGCGGCCGGCGATCTCGATGACGTGACAGGCGTACGGGTTGCCTGCCGCACCCTGCTCGAGGGCGGCGATGAGGGCGGCGGGATCGACGCCTTCGTCCCGGATTGCGTCTTCGATCCGGGGCGCCGGAGGCACGAACTTCGGTTGCCAGCGGATGAGGTGCTTGCTGTCCGGGACATCGCTCCAGCGCGGATTGCTGTTGAAGGAGTGATACTCTCCGATGTGCGCGAGCAGCTGCCCTGTATCGGTGTCGTAGAAGCTGAGCCGCCCGATGTACAGCTCGCCGAGAGGCTTGTTGTACTGGCCCCGCTCGTCCACGTCGAACCAGTCGCCCGTATCGACGAGAAAACAGGTGATGCGCGGTCCCGTCGGTGGGCGCACGAAGGTGATGTCGCACGCCCGCTGCGGCATGGAGAAGAAGTCGGGCAGCCGCATCAGGTAGCGTAGAAAGATCTGCAACCCACCATCCGTGAGCGGGGGATAGAGGAGATATCCCTCCTCGCGGCCGGACGCCCACAGTTCCTCATCGACCTCGATCTCGAACAGCAGGTCCGTCGAATCCGAGTCCATCTCGATCCGCTGGACGCTGCGGAACTCGGGGCCGAACTCGAACGCATCCCCGACGACCGCTTCAATCTGGTCGTAGAACTCCTCTCCCGTCGCGAGGGGCGAGGGATCGAAGTCGGAAGCGAGGACATCGTCCAGGGTCGGGAACGCGTCGACGGCATGGTTTTCGTCCACGCGCCGCACCCGTCCGCGGCAGTGCAGCGTTCCCGCCTCATCGTCCTCGAAGGATCGGGTGGAGATGGTGAACGTGAACTGGCCGGGAGCGTCGGGCATGGGGAACAGGGCCGTCTGCAGCCGCACCGGCGTCGGGTTCACCGGCGTGTGCTGCAGGAACTCGATCTCCTCGATGTTGATGGGATCCCCGGAGAACGCCTGCAGCAGAAGCTCGATGTATCCGGCGGCCGGAATGATCGGGGCCCGGTGGACGCGGTGGTCGGTCAGCCAGGGAAAGTCCTTCTCCGAGAGCCGCGCCTCGAACAGGATGTGGTCGCAGGCGACGCGGTGTCCGACGAGCGGGCCGTGGGAGTACTCGCCGCGCCGGACAAAAATCTCGTCGTCCACCAGGTCGTCGCTGGTCGTGGTCTCTTCCCTGGGATGGCCGGGAAGGAGATGGGCGATGGGTTCCGGACGCGGATACTGCGAGGCGAAATCCAGCGTGACGCCGGCCCGGTAGAGATTGCCCAGCGCCTCCTGGAAGCCCGGGCACGCATCCTCATCCTTCATCAGTGTGGGGAGACAGACCGCGGCCGGGCCGGCCGCTTCCAGACACTGCCGGATGAGCGGCTGCAGTGCGCCGTGCGGGGCGATCTCCAGGACCACGTCGGGCCGGCATTCGCGCCTCACGGTGTCCATCGCCGCGCCGAAGAGGACGGGGTTCCGGATGTTGGACCACCAGTAGGCGTTATCCAGACGCTGCACCGTCGCCCCGGTGACGGAGGACACCATGGGCACGTCGCCGTCGAAGTCGCATTCGTTCAGGAAGGCGAGCGCCTGCAGCGCGTCGTCACGCAGCGGATCCATGGCGGTGGAATGGAATGCGATGTTCCCGGGGATCAGCCGGTTCTGCAGGCCGCGCCGGTCGAGTTCGGCCATCACGGGCCGCAGCGTCGCTTCCTTCCCGCAGATGACGGTGTTGGCGGGCGAGTTCTCGCAGGCGATCTCCACCTCGACGGGCCGGTGGTTTTCCAGCAGGTCCTCCACGCCCGGCCGGTCGAGGCCGACCGCCAGCATCCGGCCGGAGCCGGCCACCCGCTGCTGCAGCGTGGCGCGGTGGTAGACGAGCCGCGTCGCGTCCGCGAGGGAGAGCGCCCCGCTCGCGTAGGCCGCGGCGACCTCGCCGGAACTGTGCCCCACGACGCAGTCGGGATGGACGCCCCATGTCGCCAGCAGCTCCACCAAGGCGCACTGGATCATGAAGATGGCCGGCTGGGCGAGCCGGACCTCGTTCAACTCCTCCTGGCTCGCCGAGAAACAGGAGTCGCGCAACGACACGTCCGAGTGCTTCCGCCACTCCTCCTCGATGGCGTCGACGACCCGCCGGAAGACGGGGTCCGCGTCGTAGAGATCGTGCCCGCACCCTGCCCATTGCGTGCCCTGGCCCGAGAACACCATGGCCACCCGGCGCTCGCCCGCTTCCACCGTGGAGACCGGAGACGGGTCTTCCGCGAAGGCGTCCAGTGCCTCGGCCAACTCCGAGCGGCTGCGGACGGCGAAGGCCGTACGCACCGGAAACCGGGCCCGGCGCCGGCCCAGGTTTCCGGCCAGCGTATAGAGGTCGGTCTCCCGCCCATCGAGAAACTCCCGCAGGCGTCGCGCGCTCTCCTCCAGCGCCTTCGGCGTCCGCGCCGAGAGAGGGACGATGTAGCCGGCGTCGGGCGCCAGCGGCACCGACCACGGCCTGGATGTTTCCGGCCGGTACTCGCGCACGACGCAGTGTCCGTTCGCGCCGCCGAACCCGAAGGAGTTGATCCCGACCACGACCGGGCGGTCGGGGAACGGCTCGCAGGCGGTCTGCACCTCCATCGGACCGCGGTCGAAGTCGATCTCCGGATTCGGAATCAGGTAGTTCTTCGAGATGGGGGCGAACGTCCGCCGCCGCATCATGAGGATGACCTTCAGCAGCGCACAACTGAACGCCGCCGCCTCGAGGTGCCCCACGTTGCTCTTCACGCTGGCCACGCGGAGCGGCACCTCGCGCTCGACCCCGCCGAACGCCTCGGCAATGGCGTTTCCTTCGATGCGGTCACCCACGACCGTGCCCGTGGCGTGTGCCTCCACGTAGTCGAAGTCCTCGGGCCGCAGTCCCGCGCGCCCGCAGGCCTCGCGCATCAGTTCGACCTGTGAATGGCGCGTCGGCGCCGTGATGTAGCGCCCCTGAGCGAGTCCGGCGGCGTCATCGGCGGTCCCGGCCGTGTTGACCGCCGTGGCTTCGATCACCGCGAAGATGTGGTCTCCGTCCCGCTCGGCCGCTTCCAGCGGCTTGACTGCGAACACGAACGCACCTTCGGACCGCATGTAGCCGTTGGCGTCGGCGTCGAAGGAATGACACCCGCCGTCGGGACTGATGACGCCGAGTGCGTTGAAGGAGGCGCTGCAGCGGGCGGACCCCAGGTAAGTGGCGGCGCCCACCAGAGCCTGCTCGCAATCGCCCTGGCGCATCGCGTTCACCGCCGTGTGAAGCGCGGTCAGCGACGCCGAGCAGGCGGTGGAGGTCGCGATCGACGGCCCCATGAGGTTGAGATGGTAGGAGATCCGGTTCGCCAGCATCGAGGCGTCGATGCTCAGGATGGAGAACTCGTTGGTCCCGAACAGGGCGCGCCAGTTCGCGGTGGAGGCGACCTGGGCTCCGATGAAGACGCCCGTGCGACTGTTGCGGAGGGCGTTCAGGCTCCAGCCGGCGTGTTCACAGCTCTCCCACGCGCAACCCAGCAGCATCCGGATCTGCGGATCCATGTAGGCCATTTCGTGGTGGGAGACCCCGAACAGGCCCGGATCCATCCGCTGTTCCAGGTCGTCCCGGAGCAGCCCTTCGTACGGACTGCCGAAGCGACCGGGGCCCGAGAACCGGCCGATGGGCTGGTAGCCGCGGCCATAGCGCTCGGTGACGAGTTCCTGAACGACCTCGCGTTCGCTGAGGAGCTGCCAGAAATCGTCGTCCGTCCGGATGCCGCCGGGCATCCGGTAGGCATAGCCGACGATGGCGATCGGATCGCCGGATGTCCCTGCGCTGGAAGTCACATGGCCTCCGTTTGGCGGGAGCGCGTCGTGGCTCCCAGGACCGGCAGCGTGGCATTCGCCGGCGCGGCGGGGCGCGGCTCCGAACTCAACCCAAGCTCGAAGGCCGTCAGAGCCTCGCGGATACCGTCTCCGGTAAACCGGAATTCATCGGGGATGGCGTTCCGGCGTGCCTCCGCGCGTCGCAGGGCCTTCCGTCTGACATCCTCATCCGGGCCCGCGGCCGAACCGGGACCCCGTCCGGCTTCATGGAACGATGCCGACTCCGACTTCAGGTAGTCCTTGAAGCCGCGGAGAACGGTCTGCTGGCGCGTGAACTTCTCGCAGTGATGGCCCGTGGCGGCCAGACTGATGGCCAGCGGCAGCAATCGAGGGTGGTCCTTGGACACTTTGGCGATGTAGCGCGAAAACGGCGGGAGCTGTTCCGGCGTGAGGCGCCGGCGGATTCCCATGATACCCGCATAGAGGATGTGCCCGGCCACCGGCTTGTAGAGGTGCGGTACGGGATTGAGGTGGTCCAGCAGAGTAAGGCAGCGGTCGAAGTAGTTCTCCAGCGTCGAATCGTAGATGGTCCCGATGACCCGGAGATACCCCTCCACCAGCGTCCCCGGATCCATTTGTGGCTTGAAATTCAGCGAGGTGTCGTCGATTGCGACGGGTTTGTCCAGCAATCGATTCTCGCGCTCCAGCCGGGTCCAGAGGTTCGTGCCCTTGAGCGCGGTCAGCAGCCCGATCAGCGCCATCGGAATCCCGGTTTCCTGAATGAAATCGATCTGGGCATCGAACGCGTTGTCATCGTCGTCGTCGAGCCCGAGGATGAAGCCGCCCAGAACCTGCATGCCCTTCCCTTGAATCTTGCGCACAGCCTTGAACAGGTAGTCGTCATCGCGCGTGTCTATGTTCTGCGGTTTCTTCATCTTCTTGAGCGCCTTCGGGTTGGGCGTCTCAATGCCCAGGAATACGGAGTCGAAACCGGCCTCGATCATGACATCCATCAAGTCGTTCATCCGGACGAGATTGACGCTCGCTTCCGTGAACAGGGAGAAGGGGTGGTCGCGCTCCTTTTGCCATTCGGCGATCGCGGGGAGGAGCTTCTTCGCCTCGCGCTTGTTGCCGATGAAGTTGTCGTCGACAAGAAAGAGCGGACCCCGCCATCCCAATCCATGCAGAAGCTCGAACTCGGCCACCATCTGTTCCGGGGATTTCGTTCGGGACACGCGGCCGTACAGCTTCGTGATGTCACAGAACTCGCAGTCGAAGGGGCATCCCCGCGAGAACTGCAGACACATCGAGTAGTAGTCGTTCAAGTCGATGAGGTCGAAACGGGGAAGCGGAGCGAGGGTCACATCCGGCCTGCGCGGAGCACGATAGACGGCCTGCGCCGTGCCGTTCTCCAAGTCGCGAAGGAAGTCCGGGAAAGTCTCCTCGACCTCATCGAGCACGAAATGATCGACGCCCTCCATCTCCTCATGAAACGTAGTGGGATGCGGACCGCCGGCGATGACGGGAACCTGCGCGCGGTTGCAGCGCTCCACGACCTGCTCCAGCGAGGGGCGTTGCGGGATCATGCTCGACGTGAAGGCCAGGTCCGCCCACTCCAGGTCGGCGTCCTCGAGCGAAGTCACGTTGAGGTCGACCACGCGCAGGTTGTACCGCGATGGGAACAGCGCGGCGACGGTTAGCAAGCCTAGAGGAGGAAAGGCCGCCCTGATTCCCATGATATCCAGGGCGTAGTTGTGGCCCCAGTATGTCGGCGGGTGCCTGGGATAGAGCAGCAGCGCGTTAGGCATGCGAAACCGGAGGCTCGCGCGATGCGCCGGTCAGTCCACGCGGATCAGGAGCCCTCGACAGCCCCTCGCACGGCCTCGTCGGCAGCGTCGAACAGCATCTTGCGCCATTTCTTCCGCTGATTCCGGAGCGCCTTCACCATCTCCCACAGCGCGTCGCGGACCCGCTCCACCGCCTCCTCCTTCGCTTCATCGGACAGCGCCTTGCCGCTCGTGAACTCGTACTTCTCGATCGCGAAGTCGGCGATGTCCAGGATGTTGTCTCCGACGACCGCGTAATCAACCGCGTTCCTCATGGCGGGGGCCTCGCGTGGCTCGCTCATCCGGTTCATCCTCGTGGTAATTGGGGGAAAGGTTTCTGATTCTCCTGCCACAGAATGAATGCTCGCGGGCGGATTTAGTCAACTGCATTCGCATCGCCCGGCCGCTTGGACCAGGCGCGGTTCACGTGCACGGTCAGGACATCGGCGTTGTGGTACTGGTGATGCTTGACGGAGGAGGCGTGATGCCGGAGCAGCGCCAGCGACAGGTCCCGTTCGCTCGTCGGGTCCGGGCGATCCCCGAGCAGGGCCATCTGGTTCTCCAGGTTGCCCTCGTGCGTTGCCGCGGTGAACTCCAGCCCGGCGCCGAAGCGGAGATTCCGGGCCACGACGCGCAGCCGGCGCTCCGCGGGGGCGGCGGCGTGTGCGTCCTCTTCCTGGCGCAGGAGACTCAGGAGCGCCTCTTCGGCCGCCGCCCTCAGGCGGTCCGTGGCCTTGCCGCTCCACTTGTACCTGGCCGCGAAGTTCTTGAGGAAGCTGTCGAGTTCCGGGAGGCTCTCCGGGCGGAGCGCCAGCTCGACCCTGTGGCGGCGGGGTCCGGTCACGTCCAGAAACAGGTGCAGCAGCAGGATGGACAGCCCGCCCACGGTGAGGCCGTTCGCCAGCATGCGGCCCACGGGCGTGGCGAGGTAGGCGGGGAAGATCGCCTGGAACTGGATCCCCGCGCCGATCCAGAACGCCAGGCCCGCGATCAGGGAATACTGCCGGTCGATCCCTTCCTGGAAGAGGATCCGCATGCCCTGCACGAAGATGAGGCCGAAGACGACGGTGATGTAGGCGCCGAGCACCGGCGCCGGGATCGACAGGATGACGGCCGTGATCTTCGGCACGAACGCGAGGGCGATGAAACCCGCCCCGATAACGACGCCGACGCTCCGGGCGGCGACGCCGATGCCGCTCGCGATCCCGATTCCGGCGAAGTAGGGCCACGGTGGCAGCACGCCCGCCAGCCCGCACAGGACCGTGCCCGCGCCGCAGGCGGCGACCGACCCCTGGACCCGGCGGAAGTCGATCGCTCGCGGCTCGCGCCGCGAGAGGCGCTGCATGCTGACATTGTCGGTGACCTGCCGGATCGCGATCACGAACGAGAGGAAGAGGAACCCGGGCAGGAGCAGCCAGAAGCTCGCGTCGAAGCTCAGGTCGAGGCCGGATGCCGGGGGGCTGGGGATCCCGATCCAGCGGGCCTCCGCCACGCGTCCGAAGTCGAGAATGCCGAACAGCGCGGCGGTCACGCACCCCGCGCCGATCCCGATGACCGCGTTCCACGCGCGCAGGAACCGTTTGCCCCGCAGCATGAGGCCCACGACGCACAGCATCGTGACCGCGGTGACGGAGGGGGCGGCGGCCGGCGGAGCGTGCTCCGGCACCCGCGTGAGCATGGCGAACGCCACCGGCATGACGGTCACGGCCACGAGCGCTATCAGCGTGCCGGACACGACCGGCGTGATGATGCGCCGGAGCAGCGCGAGACGGGCCGCCAGGGCCATTTGACACAGCCCCGAGACGAAGACCAGCACTCCCAGCAGCGCCGGTCCGCCCGCGACGAGCGCGAGCACACCGACGCCGATCGAAGCCCCCGAAGCGCCCATGACGGTCAGCGTTCCACCGCCGAGGCCGGCGAAGCGCTTCGCCTGGACGATCGTGAGCAGGCCGCCGATCACCATGCTCGCGAAGATCGCCCAGGACAGGTATTCGGCGCTCTGGTCCGCGACGCGCGCGACGATCGTCGTGACCACCACCAGGGGCAGGCAGACGAGGATTGCCGTCTGCGCGCCGATCACGAGGCTCATCGCGCGCGGCGGGCGTTCGTCGGCCGCGAACCGCAGCTTCGCGATGTCCGGGCCGGGGCCGTTCGCCATCAGCGATCCTCCGTCACGGGTGAAGGCGGCGTCGGGAACTCGGGGTCCAGTTTCTCCGTCAGCAGGTCCACGCATTCCTCCGGAGAAAGTTTTTCTGTGTCCAGGCGCAGATCCGGATGTTCGGGTCGTTCGTAGGGACTGTCGACTCCCGTGAAATTCCTGATCTCTCCCCTGAGCGCCTTCGCGTAAAGTCCCTTCGGGTCGCGCTCCGCGCACGCCTCCAGCGACGCGTCCACGAAGACCTCGACGAAGTCGCCGGGCGCGAACAGGCTGCGGGCGTAGTCACGTTCCGACCGGAACGGGCTGATGAAGGCGACGATGACGATCAGCCCCGCATCGACCATGAGGCGAGCGACCTCCGCCACCCGCCGGATGTTCTCCACCCGGTCCGCCTCGGTGAAGCCCAGATCCCGACACAGTCCGTGGCGCACGTTGTCGCCGTCCAGAAGATACGTATGCCGTCCCTCGACGGTCAGCCGCTGGTCGAGCAGGTTCGCGATCGTCGACTTGCCCGAAGCGGACATCCCGGTCAGCCACACGCACTGGGCGCGCTGAAGCTTCAACCGCGAGCGGACGTCCTTCGACACGTCCAGATGCTGCCATGTCACGTTCGCCGCCCGCATGAGCGGGAAGAGGATCGTGCCGGCGGCGGCCGTCGCGTTCGTGGCGCGATCGATCAGGATGAAGCCGCCCAGCGCGCGCGACTCGTTGAAGGGCGCGAAGGGGACGGGACGGTTCGTGGCGAGGTTGACGGTGCCGAGGTCGTTCAACTGCAGCACGGAAGCGGCCAACTCACTGCCGTTGGACACGTCCAGCCGGTGCTTGATCCGGGTGACGGCGGCACCCACTTCCCGCGATTGGAGCTTCATCACGTAGGGACGGCCCACGGCGAGAGGCTCGTCGTGCATCCAGACGAGGCGCGCCTGGAACTGGTCCGCCACCTCGCCGGGTTCGTCGGCGCTCACGACGACGTCGCCCCGGGTGACATCGACATCGGGAGCCAGGGTCAACGTCACGGAGTCGCCCCGGGCGGCGCGGTCGCGGGTTCCGTCTCCCACCGCGATCGACGCCACGCGGCTCTCGGTTCCGGCGGGCGAGACGCGTACGGCATCGCCGACCGCCACCGCGCCGGCCGCCACGCGCCCGCAGTATCCGCGGAAGTCGGCGTGGGGCCGATTCACGTACTGGACCGGCATCCGAAAGGGTCGGTCGGCGCTCGCCCCCTCGACATCCACCGTCTCGAGATGGGCGAGAAGCGTCGGGCCTTCGTACCACGGGGCGGACGTGCCGTTCCGGGTGAGGTTGGCCCCGGTCAGCGCCGAGACCGGAATCGCCTCGACGGCGGCGAGACCGATCTCCTCGGCGATCCCGCCCCAGGAGGCCCGGATCGATTCGAAGGTGTCCCGGTCCCACGCCACGAGATCCATCTTGTTCACGGCGAGAACCGCGTGGCGGACGCCGAACATGGTCGCGATCCGCGTGTGCCGCGCCGTCTGGGGCAGCACTCCCTTGCGGGCGTCCACGAGGACGACGGCCAGGTCGGCGGTGGAGGCGCCCGTCGCCATGTTGCGCGTGTACTGCTCGTGGCCGGGGGCGTCGGCCACAATGAACCGGCGGCGCGGCGTCTCGAAGTTCCGGTACGCGACATCGATCGTAATGCCCTGTTCGCGCTCGTCCCGCAGGCCGTCGACGAGCAGGGCGAAGTCGGTCTCCTTCCCCTGCGTGCCGTAGCGGGCCGAATCCCGTTCGACCCGCTTGAGTTCGTCCGCAAAGACCTGCCGGCAGTCATGCAGCAGTCGGCCGATGACCGTGCTCTTGCCGTCGTCGACGCTGCCGCAGAGCACGAAGCGAAGGGTCGGCGGCGTCTCCGGCGCCATCAGAAGTAGCCCTGCTTCTTCTTGAGCTCCATCGAGCCGTCGCGGTCGTGGTCGATGAGACGCCCCCGTCGCTCCGAGCTGTCCGACGCGAGCGTCTCGGCAATGACCGCATCGAGCGTGTCCGCGTCGCTCTCGACCGCCGCGGTCAGCGGGTAGCAGCCCAGCGTCCGGAAGCGGATGCGGCGTTGCTGTGGCTCCTCGCCGGGGAGCAGCGGCATTCGGTCGTCATCGACCATGATCCACCGCCCATCGCGTTCGACGACGGGGCGTTCGGCGGCGTAGTAGAGGGGTACGATCGGGATCTCTTCCGCGCGGATGTATCGCCAGACATCCGCCTCGGTCCAGTTGGAGAGCGGGGAGACGCGCAGGGATTCGCCGGGAGCCAGGCGAGTGTTGTACAGGTTCCACGGCTCCGGACGCTGCGCTCTTGGGTCCCATTGGTGGGCCGCATCGCGCAGCGAGAACACGCGTTCCTTCGCGCGCGACTTCTCCTCGTCCCGCCGGGCGCCGACGAAGATGATGTCGTACTCGCCCTCGTCGAGCGCCTGCCGCAGCGCCGCGGTCTTCATCACATCGGTATAGCGCTCCGTTCCATGGTCGAACGGATTGACGCCCTCGCGCAGCCCGTCCCCGTTGGTGTGAACCCGGAGTTCCACGCCCGCTTCCGCCGCCGTCCGGTCGCGGAACGCGATCATCTCCCGGAACTTCCACGTCGTGTCGATATGGAGCAGCGGGAACGGCGGCGCTGCCGGCCAGAAAGCCTTCCGGGCGAGGTGCAGGAGCACGCACGAGTCCTTCCCGATCGAATACAGCATCACGGGTCGCGACGCCGCCGCCACGCCCTCGCGGAGGATTTCGATCGCTTCGGACTCCAGCGACGCCAGCCAGGCGCCCGAGAGATCGTTCAGCGCTCGAGCCCTCCCGCCGCCAGGCCGAGGCGGGGCTTCCGCCGCCAGCGAACGAACGCCCGCTTCGCCCGCACCGTGAACGTGTAGTTCATCATCGCCAGCGCGGGCACGGCGAGCATGATGATGAAGGTCGCGAACAGGATCCCGAACCCGAGACTCACCGCCATCGGGGAGAGAAACTGCGCCTGGACGCTGCGCTCGAGGATGATCGGCGACACCCCGAGGAAGGTGGTCACGGAGGTCAGCATGATGGGGCGGAAGCGGACCTTGGCCCCCTGCACGATGGCCTCCGACATGGGAAGCCCCGCCCGGTGCCGTTCATTGATGAAGTCGATAAGGACGAGGGAGTCGTTCACGACCACGCCCGACAGGCCCACGAGCCCGAACATCGAGAGCATGCCGAGGTCGAGACCCATGATGAGGTGCCCGATCGCGGCGCCGACGAGCCCCAGCGGAATCGAGGCCATGACGACGAGCGGCTGCAGGTACGAGCGGAAGGGGATGGCGAGGAGCGCGTAGATCGCGAGCAGGGCAAGCATGAAACCGCGGGCGATCCCCTCGAACGCGAGCGTCTGCTGGCGCTGCTCTCCGCCGAACCCGTGGCGAAGGCCCGGGTATCGGGCCTGCAGTTCCGGCAGGATCGCCGAAGTGATCTCCGTGTTGACCTCCTGCCCCGTGATCACGGCGGCATCCACATCCGCCGTGACCGTCACGATGCGGCGCCCGTCGATCCGGTTGATCGTCGATGAGGCGATCCCGAACGACACGTCCGCGACCTCCGACAGCGGCGCTTCGCCGCCCGTCGGCGTGCGGATCCGGTAGTCCTGGAGATCGGCGAGCGTGTTCCGCTCCGACTCGGGCAGCCGGACGTAGACGCGCACCTCGTCGCGGCCGCGCTGCAGGCGGTAGACCTCGTTCCCGAAGAACGCTCCGCGGACCTGGCGCGCGAGGTCGTCGAGCGTGATCCCCAGGGTGCGGGCGGCGGGCCTGAGCTCCAGCTCCAGTTCGCGCTTGCCCCGGCCCCGGTCGTCACGGACCTCCGTCACGCCCGCGATGCGCACGAGGCGGTCCGTGAACTCCGGCACCGCCGCGTTCAGCATCGCCGTATCCGGATGGGAAAGCTCCACCTGCACCGGTGACCCAAGATCGATGAGGATGGAGCTGAAGGTGAGTTCCCGGGCGCCCGCGACCGGCCCCACGCGCTCCCGCCAGGCCCGTTCGACCTCGATGGCCGGCAGATCCCGGATCTCCGGGTCGGTGAGGCGCAGGCTGACCTCGGCGACGTTCGACCGGATGAAGCTCGCCTCGGCGTTCATGCCGGGCCCTCCCCTCTGCGACGGGCGCTCCCCTACGCTCGTGAAGACGGCTTCGACCAGCGGCGGCTCGTCATCCGGCAGCTCGGCCTCGAGTTCGGCGATCGCCGCGTACCCCTGTCGCTCCACGTAGCTGGCGACTTCCGCGGTGCGCTCGCTGGTCGTTCCCTCGGCCATCTCGATGTAGGCGACGACCTCCACCCCCTCGATCACGGGCAGAAGGCTGAACCGGAGATGCCGTCCGGCCACCAGCCCGCCCACGATCATCAGCGAGGAGACGGCTCCGAGCACGGTCAGTCCCGGGCGCCGCACCGCGAAGCGCACGGAGCGCTCCAGCGGCCCGTCGATAAAGCGCTGCAGGTTCGTCTGGACGAGTGCCTGCAGGCGGTACACGGGCCCCAGCCACCCTCCCTTCCCGCGGCTCGCGCCCGGCGCCGGGAGGTGCGAGAGGTGATAGGGGAGGATGAACAGGACCTCGACGAGCGACAGCAGCAGCACGGAGATCACGATCGCGGGGATGACGTAGAGGAACTTCCCGAGGCTTCCGGGCACGAAGAGGAGCGGGGTGAACGCCGCCACGGTCGTGAGCACGGCGAAGATCACGGGAACGGAGACGCGTCTCGTGCCATTGATCGCCGCCCGCAGCGCGGCCGCTCCCTTCTCCCGTTCAGCGAAGATGTTCTCCCCCACCACGATCGCGTCGTCCACGACGATTCCGATCGCGAGGATGAAGCCGAACAGCGTCATCATGTTGATGGAGATCCCGAACCACGCCATCACGGCGAACACGCCGGCGAAGGAGAGGAAGATTCCGACCGCGGTCCAGAATGCGAGGCGCAGGTCGAGGAAGAGGGCCAGCGCAATGAGTACCAGGATCAGGCCCAGCCGGCCGTTCTTGATGAGGAGGTCGATCCGGCTCTGCAGGTACGAGGCTTCGCTGCGCCAGATGCTGTAGTCGACGCCCCGCGGGAGGGTGCCGGCCAACTCCTCTTCCAGGTAGCGGCTGACTTCGTCGGAGATCTCCAGGACACGCTCATCGCCCGTTCGCAGGACCTGGACGAAGGCGGTCGGCTGCCCGTTGTAGGCGTTGATGAGGTCGACGTGCTCGAACCCGTCCTGGATGTCCGCGATGTCGGAGAGGCGGAGCATCGACCCATCGACGTTCGCCCGCACGACGACGTCCGCGAAGTCCGCTCGGGTGTAGTTCTGGCCGCGGATGTGAACGAGAATCTCCTCGCGGTCGGTCTCGACGCTCCCGCCGGGAAGGTCGAGGCTGCCGCGCCGCACCGCCGCGGCCACCTCGTCGAGCGTCAGCCCGTGGGCGCGCAGGGCCGCCTTCGACACTTCGATCGAGATCTCGTACTGCCGGACGCCGGAGACGCGGACGAGGGAGATCGTCGGCAGCGAGGTGAGGTCATCCTTGACCCGGTTCGCGATCTCCTTGAGGGTCCGCTCCGGAACATCGCCGAAAATCGCGATCTCCATGACGCTGCCTTCCGCGGTCAGCGCGACGACCTCCGGCTCCTCCGCATCGACGGGGAAGCTCGTGATCCGGTCGATGGCGGACTTGATCTCGTCCAGCGTCTTCGACTCGTCCGTGCCCAGCGAGAGTTCGGCGAGCACGATGCCGACGTTCTCCGACGCGGCGCTCGTCACGCGGTCGACGCCCTGGATGCCGGCGATCCGCTCCTCGACCCGCCGCACGATCGCCTGCTCGACTTCGTCGGGCGACGCTCCGGGGTACTGGACCTGTACCTGGATCGTGTCGAGGGAGATCTCCGGGAACGTCTCCTGGGGCAGGCTGATGAGGCTCACGAATCCCGCCAGGATGATCAGCACCATCAGCAGGTTGGCGGCGACTCCGTGTTTGGCCATCCACCCGATCGCCCGCCTCATGAGCCGTCTCCTTCCCGCTCATCGCCGTTGGCGCCCCGCTCCCACGGCTGGGCGCTCTCGAGCAACTGAACCGGCCGCACCGTCATGCCGTCGGTGACGAAGAGGAGCATCGAGACGATGACCGGAGTGCCGTCCGGGATCGGCCCGAGCACCACGGCCTCATCGTCCACTTCCTGGATCGGCTCGACGGGGGTCATGATGAGCAGCGTGTCGTCCGCCACCGTCCACAGGACATCGCCGTCGCGGACGGCGGCGGCCGGGACGACGGCGTATTCCTCGAAGCTCGTGCCTTCGATGTCCACCATCGCGTAGCTGCCGAGGAGGAGCGGCGGGCGGCGCGGATCGTCCTCCGGGGCCGTGAACGGCTCGGGGACGGTGACGACCACGTCGACCGTTCGCGTCTGCTCGTCGAGCGCCGCCTCCGCCCGGTCCACGTATCCGGACCACGCGTACTCGACCCCGCCGTACTCGGACACGATCTCGACCGGGATGCGGGTCGCGGCGTCGCCCGCACGCGCGCTCCACAGGCGCTCGATCAGCGCGGCCTCGTTGTCGCTCAGCGGCACGACGATCTCCACCGCGTCCGTCGCGTACAGACGGCCGACGGCCTGGCCGGCCGCGACGAACTGTCCGGGATCGACCGTCTCCTCGCGCACGATCCCGTTGAACGGAGCCCGGATCCAGGTCCGTTCCAGCGCCAGGCGCGCATCCTCCAGCCTGGCTCTGGCGCTCCGGAGGGCCGCCGCCGCCGCATCGAGTTGCGGCTGCCGGGTGACGAGCGCGTTCGGCGGCGTCGGGTCGAGGTTCTCGCGCGCGGCGAGCCGCCTCCATTCGTCGAGCGCCAGCCGGGCGTTCTCGTCGGCTTCCAGCAATGCGACCTCACGCTGGGCGACGTCGGCCTCGGCGGCCTCGACGGCGTTCTCGTAGTCGGCCGGGTCCACCCGCAGTAGCGGCTCGTTCTCCGCGAAGCGCCCGCCGCTCACGAGCGCGGGCGAGGTCCAGATCACGCGCCCGCCGACCTGGGACGCGATCGTGACCTCCGCGCTGGGACGGACCGTGCCGCCGCCCCGCACCTTGATCGCGCCCTGCGTCACCCGGGCGGGCACCGTGCTGACCGTGGGAATCACGCGCGGCGGCTCCACCTCCGCCGGTTCGGCGCGCATGCCGAACAGGAGCGCGAAGCCGAACACTCCCACGCCGATGACGATCGCCCCCTGTGCCAGCCGCTTCATGAACGCGGGCCTGGGGACGGCCCCCATGTCCCCGGCCTCGTGCGGCGTCTGCCGCGTTCCGTCTTCCATCGCTCCGCCCTATCTCCGATCGGGGAGCGACGCCGCGCCCCCCGGGTCTTCATTTGTCTCGATGTCCTCGACGTCCTCCGCCACCCACGCGCCGCCCAGGGCGCGGTGTACGGCGAGCCGCGCCTCTCCGATGCCGCGTTCGGCGAGCACCCGGGTGGTTTCGGCGCCGTTCAGGTTCACCCTCGCGTCCAGGTACTCGACGTAGTCCCCCACGCCGCTCTGGTAGCGCTCCAACTGGTTCTCCAGCGAGGCCCGGGCGTCGGCGACCTGCTCCATGACCTGCGCGTACCGTTCCCGCTCGTTCTCGAACTGCCGCAGGCTCGTCCGCACCTCCCGGTAGGCGTCCAGCACCGTGCGGGCGTAGGCGATCAGCGCCTGGTCGTACTGCGCCCAGGCCGCCCCGACGTTGGCCCGCAGGCGGCCGCCCTGGAAGATCGGCGCGACGAGGCCGCCGATGAGGTTCGTGAACCACTGGTCGATGAATCGCAGATCCGCGGGTTCGCCCGCCTGGCGCCCCACGGCCCCGTTCAGGGAGATCGTGGGAAGGAGCTCGGCCCGGCGCGCCCCCACCCTGCGGCGCGCCGCCTCGACGCGTTCGAACGCGGCCATGACGTCGGGCCGGTCCTCGAGCAGCGACACCGGCAGCCCGCCGGGAATCGGGGTCGTATCGACTGCCGGCGCGACCTCGGGCGGCAGCAGGTCCTCGATCATCCCCGCGTACCGTCCCACGAGGAGGGCCAGGCGTCCTTCCGCATCGTCCACGGCCGTGCGCAGGCCCGGCAGGTTCGACTCGGCCGTCCGGTACTGCTGCCGGATCGCGTAGAGTTCGAAAGTGTTCGTGACGCCCGCCTGATACCGCTCCCCGGTGAGTTCGGCGCGCTCCCGCAGCAGATCGACGTTGTCCTCGGCGATCGTGAGCTGGGCGCGCGCGGAAACGACCTCGAGATACGTCGAGATGGTGGAGGCGATGACCGTGAGCCGCACGGTCTCGGCGTCCGCGCGCGAGGCGAGGAAGTCGCGGACCGCCGCCCCGGATTCGTTGCGCAGCCGGCCCCAGAAGTCGAGTTCGTAGGCGAAGCCGAGCGAGGCCGAGTACGTCGTGAACTCGAAACGGTCGGGGAAATTGAAGCTGAGCCCCGGGATCGGGCTCTCGCCGCCGTCGTCGCCCCCGAACTGCGACCCGAGCCCCGTGTTGGCGGGCGTGCTGGACCGGTTGCCGTTCGCGTCGAGCGTCAGCGCCGGGAAGAGCGGCGCCCGCGCGATCCGGTACCGGTGCCGCAGTTCCTCCAGCCGCGCGACGGCTTCGTGCAGGTCGAGGTTGGCGACGAGCGCCGTCTCGATCAGGCGGTCCAGCGTCGCGTCGTCGAACGCGCGCCACCAGTCGCGGGCCTCGGGCCCCGCCTCGGCGGGGGGAGCCTCCGCATCGTACGCGGCGGGCAGTTCCGCCACCGTGGCCGGGAGCCGCGGACCCGGCGCGAACGAACACGCGCCGGCCACTGTGAGCAGGAGAAACCCGCCGGCGCGACGGAAACGGCGCGCCCCGATCCCGGACGCCATCGCCGCGGCGCTCACGCGAGCGCCTCCCCCCGGACGCCTTCGGTCGGCCGCAGACCCGCCAGCAGGAGATCGACGATGTGCGCCTTTCGTTCCTGCAGGAAGCGGTCGAAGTCCTCCACGGCACGGGAGTGGAAGAGGCGCACCGTCGGGAGCGCGACGAACGGAAACAGGCACGCCGACACGATCGTGAGCAGCGTGTGCCGGAGGTCGATCTCCCGGATCTCGCCCGCGCCGATCGCCGCGCGCAGCCGGTCCTCGAGCAGGAGTCCCGGCACCTCCTCGCGCGCCGCGATCGCGGCGGTGAGGTGCCGCTCCAGGACGCCGCCGCCGCACAGGCATTCGTTCAGCATGAGGCGCGCCATGTCCTGATGTTCGTAGATGTAGTCGATGTAGCCGTACACGAACGCGCGCAGGCTGTCCTCGACCCCTTCCTCCGCCTGCAGCGACTGGCTGAGCCCGGCCATGAACTGCCGGCACCCGTGCTCGAACACGGCCTCGTACAGCTGTTCCTTGGTGCGGAAGTAGTAGTGCAGCAGGGCGCGATTGATCTCCGCGTGATCCGCGATCTCCTGCAGTCGCGCGCCGTCCCGTCCCTTGCGGGCGAAGACCGTGAGCGCGGCGTCGAAGATCCTCTGTTCGGTATCCGGCGGCCGGGTCTCGGTATCCGGCGGCCGGGTCGCGGCCGGAGCTTGCGGAACCATTCGTGATCCTCGCGTTGTCCAAATCGTTTAACAGTCTTGTCAAGACGATCCGGACCCTAGTCACCGCCCGTACCGGGCGCAAGTTTCCCGCGGGCGAGATGCAGCGCCGCCCAAACGGCAGGGCTTTGCTACAGGCTGCCGGGGACCGCAAAACCGACGGAGGATCCATGAAGCCAGGCATCCGGATGTACGGCACGACCATGCTCGCGGTACTCGCGTTCGCGGCGGTTCCGCTTGGTCTGGGCGCGCAGAGTGCACCCCAGGTCGCGCGCTCGGCGGACGGGGTCGTCGTGGCGGCGCAGCCGCTGGCCGCGGCCGCGGGCGCCCTGATGCTCGAGCTCGGGGGGAACGCCGCGGATGCGGCCGTCGCCGCCGCGTTCGCGATCTCCGTGGTCGAGCCGAGCATGAACAGCATCGGGGGGCGCAACCAGATCCTGATCCGGACGCCGGACGGCGGGGTCGCGGGCATCGACGGGACGACGTCGGTTCCCTTGGGATACGACCCGGCCACGGCGCCGCGCGCCGCCTACGGCTATCCGACCGTCGGCGTGCCCGGGTCGGTCGCGGGCCTCATGCGCCTGCACGAGGAGTACGGATCCCTCCCGCTGACCACGATCATGGCGCCGGCGATCGACTATGCCGCGCATGGCTTCCGGCTGCTGCCGGGAGAGGCGCGCCGCCAGGCGGGATCGCGCGACCAGGTGGCGGAGTCCGAAGGCGCCCGGCGCTACTACCTCAGGGCGGACGGATCGCCCTACGACCCAGGCGACCGGCTCGTGCAGTCCGACATGGCCGCGACGCTGAGGACGATTTCCCTCGGCGGCGGCGACGCCTTCTACCGCGGGGAGATCGCCGGCCGCATCGCCGACGACATGGCGGCGAACGGCGGCTTCCTGACCCGCGAGGCGCTGGCGGCCTACGAAGCGGAGGACTCGCGGATCGTGCGCGGATCCTACCGCGGGTTCGAGATCGTGGGTTCCGACATCCCGGCCTCCGGCGCGGTCGCGATCCTCGCTCTCCAAATCGCGGAGGTCTTCGATCCCGGCAGCATGAGCGACGAGGCGTGGGCTTCGGTCATCGCCCAGTCCCTCGCCATCGCGATGACGGAATACCGCCGGCCGAGTTCGGACTCCTCCGCCGTGCGCGTGACGTCGAAGGCGTTCGCCCGAGAGCTCTCCGAGCAGGTGAGAGTGCCCGTGGAGGCGGCGATGGAGGCCGATGCGGAACCCTGGGCGGCGAGCGGAACCGGAAGTTCATGGTTCGCCGGCGCGGTCGAGGGCCTGGACCTTCCGCCGGACGATAGCCACACGACGCATCTCTCCGCCGCGGACGGAGACGGCATGGCCATCGCGCTCACGCAGACGATCGGCCCCGGCATGGGCGCGAAGGTCGCGACCCCCGGCCTCGGCTTCCTCTACGCCGTGACGCTGGGCGGTTACCTGGGGATCAGCGAGCCGGGCGAGCGCGCGCGGTCCGGCATCACGCCCTTCATGGTCCTCGATGACGGCGAACCGTTCCTCGTCCTGGGCGCCGCCGGCGGCATCCGGATCATCTCGGCGGTCGTCCAGGCCGTGACGCGGGTCATCGATGACGGCTTGGCGCTACCCGCCGCCCTCGCGGCCCCCCGCGTGCATCCCGACATGGGCCCGGACGGGCTCGCGGGCTTCTCCGTGGAAGCGGGCCCCGAGGATGGCTGGTCCGGGACCTCGATGGACGAATTCCGGGAGATGGGATTCGAGATCACGCCCACGCCGCGGCAGGGCGCGTTCGGGCGCATCCACGGCCTGCAGTACGACGCCGCCACCCGCACCTGGATCGGGGCCGCCGACCCCGACTGGGAAGGCGCCGCCGTGGCGCCCCGCCCCGCGAGCCCTGCCGGGGGGCGCTGACTTACGCGGTGCGCATAACGGAACAGAAACCCTCACGGACCAGCGTCTCCAGCACGGCTTTTCGACCGGGCCAATCGAGATCGTCGACGAAGCCTGTAACGTGCAGCGGCATCCCCGATATTGCTTGGCGCACGGTCCGTTCGGCCCTCTTCGGGAAATCCAGCTCCCGGCCGGCGGCGACGAAAACGACCCTCTCGTCACGTATTTCGATTCTGCCATGTACAAGCGGACGGGCTTGAACGGTGTCATCCGGCGTCAGGAGCTCCGCCCCCGCGGCCTGCGCCAGGTAGTCCGCGCCGTGCCGCGCGATCCCGTTCCGGAGATCGTCCAGTTTTGCGGAAAGGACGGTCGCCGCGTCCAGTTCACTGCCGACCGTCGAGAGCCGCTCCGAAAGGGCACCTCCGATGCCCAGGAACCCGTCTGCCTCTTCCGCGGCAAAGCCGTACGGGAGATTCTCGCGCCACGGTGGCGACCGTTCGACAAGCTCCGCGAAGCAGTGCGTGGCAAATTCAGCCCATGTGTAGGCAATCATTCCGAGCGTGATGTGGAGAGACGTATCGTCCAGCGACTCGGCCGCGTGCATGATTCCGCGAGGAACGTAGAGCGCATCCCCGGCCGACAGCCTGAACTCGGCCAGGACGGGGCCCGGTTCGTGAATCGCCGGGTCGAACCGTTCCGACTTCAGCGGCGCGAGCCGTCCGCCGTCATAAAGGCGCCACCGTTTCGACCCTTCTACTTGAAGCACGAACACATCGTGGGTGTCCCAATGGGGCTTGAATCCCTGCGCCCGCGGCGGTGTCAGGTAGATGTTGGTCTGAGTTCTGGCTCCGGAGTGCGCTGTCAAGGCGCCGCAGAGCCGGCCGAGCGGTTCGTGTCGATCGTGCAGCGCCTCGAAGATGACGGTGGCCCCATCCGCGAACAGCCGCGCGACCTTCGCGGGGTCCACAAGAGCATCGCGGCAATAGTCGGACTGTACGATGTCCGAATCAAGACGAACCACACGAATTTGAGGCGCTCTCAGTCCGAAAGTGCCGAGCACGGCGTCAAGACTCTCGAAGGACAACAGACTCCGGAACCGGCCTTCGCGCAGGTCACGGCAATGCAGCACCCGCACGCCCATGACTTTCTCGATGAACGATATTTCCGCGGGGTCGAACCCGAGAATCCACGCGAGCGGGTTCGCGGTATCGAAGGGGGTGGGTTGGAGGTCGGTCTGACGGTGCGTGATCAGCGGATTCACCTGGAGTAGCTGTCACGGGGAAGATGCGGGCTGGGCCGACTCCGACAGACGAACGTCACGGCCGCAAACGGCACCGTGCCCGGTCAGTCGGAATCCACGGGGTCACCATCGGTGTCGATGGAATCGGTGGGATCCAGATCGACCGGATCGCCGTCCTGATCTCCCGTATCGGATGTCGATGTCTCGCCGCATGCACCCAGCAGGCCAACTGCCCCGACCAGGTACAGCGCCGTTTCGAGAAACGACCGGCGCGGAACGTCGCGGACTCGAATATCGGTCGACTTGAGGCCTTCCCGGTCTTCCAAGGCATCCTCCAAAGATGAAGGTGGGGCAAGAAGCCACCAGCCTATTATGTGTCGCGCGAGACAAGGATGCCAGCCCGCGTTTCCTGCCGCGAGTCGCCGGACCGTCTTTGGCGTCGCAGTCTTTGCGCAAGCCGAGCCCGTCAGGAACAAGAGGACCTGGCCTCGGATTTCCAGATATGAACAATACGTTATTGTCTATTCGCCATTCGTTTTAGCACTAAACCACTGCGATATACATACAATATGCACACATCCACCCCGCACGGAGCCCGCAATCGGGGGGGATGGAAGCGCTTCTCCTTGCCTGAGGAGCGTTTCGGGAGGGGGGATGCGTGGCGGCCCTGCGGCGCGCGATGACGCCCGGGCCGCCAGCGTAGGGCTGGACGGCCACGCGATTCGGTGAGGCCGGCAGGTCCTCGACTCCGTTGACTTGCCGCTAGCCTCCCTGCATTCCGGGGCAGCCGGCGGCCTCGGCCACCGCGCGCGCGATCAGCACCTGCGCGAGGTGGGCGCGGTACTCGGAGCTTGCGTTCTCGTCCGCCGGGGGCGTCTCGAGTTCCGACACCTTCGACGCCGCGGCGAGGATCTGCGCCTTCTCGGACGCGCCGGCCAGGGCCGCTTCGACCCCGGGCGCCCGCAGCGGCGTGCCGCCCATGTTCGTGAGCCC
Source organism: Gemmatimonadota bacterium (assembly GCA_965207805.1). Classification (GTDB taxonomy): domain Bacteria; phylum Gemmatimonadota; class Gemmatimonadetes; order Palauibacterales; family Palauibacteraceae; genus Palauibacter. The sequence continues at coordinate 1,318,143 of OZ242312.1, read as the reverse complement.
GATCGCGGCGCCCGCGATCCCGGAGTCGGTCCAGTTCACGACGGCGGCCACGCCGACGATCGCCCAGTCCTGCGCGCGGCGCTGGAACTTCCGGTAGGCGCTGCCCCAGCCCTCCCGCGTCGGCACCCGGACGCCGGTCACGATCTCCCCATCCGCCGCGGCCGACATGAACGGACCGACGAAGAAGTCCGCCGCCGCCACCGAGCGCGTGCCGCCGCGCCCCGCGAGGGTGACTTCGGCATCGAGCGCGAGCAGCGCCGCCGGCAGGTCGGAGGCCGGATCCGCGTGCGCGACGGAACCGCCGAGCGTACCGCGGTGCCGCACCTGAGGATCGCCGATCCCTTCCGCCACCTGCGCCAGAAGGCCGCTGCCGCCCGTGAGTTCGGACGCGCCGGCCACCTCGTGATGCGTCGTCAGCGCGCCGATGACGACCGAGTCCCCATCGGAGTGCACGCCGCGCAGTTCTTCGAGCCCGCCGATATCGACGAGCAGCGAGGGCCGCGCGAGGCGCAGCCGCATGAGCGGAAGCAGCGAATGTCCGCCGGCCAGCGGCCGCGCGTCCTCGCCGCCCTCGGCGAGCAGATTCAGCGCCTCATCGAGAGACGACGCGCGCTCGTAGTCGAAAGACGCGGGAATCATGCCTCACCTCCCTGGGCCGCCTGAATCGCTCGCCAGACCCGTTCCGGACTCGCCGGCATCGGGACGTCCGTCACGCCGAGGTGCGAGAGCGCATCCACGATCGCGTTGATCACCGCCGGCGCCGACCCGATCGTCCCCGCCTCGCCGATCCCCTTCACCCCCATGGGGTTCGAGGTGCTCGGCGTCACCGTTCGATCCGTCTCGAAGGACGGGAACTCCGCCGCGGACGGGACGAGATAGTTGACCATCGACGACGTCTCGAGCGTCCCGTCCTCCGCGTACGTCGCTTCCTCGTACAGCGCCGCCGCGATCCCCTGCGCCACGCCGCCGTGTACCTGGCCGTCCACGATCACGGGGTTGATCACGGGCCCGCAGTCGTCCACCGCGATGTAGCGGACGAGATCCACGGCGCCGGTCTCCGTATCCACCTCGACGACGGCCACGTGCGTGCCGAAGGGGAAGGTGAAGTTCGGCGGATCGTACACGCAGCTCGCCTCGAGCCCCGGCTCGGAATCCTCCGGCAGGCTGTGGGCCGTCCACGCCGCGAAGGCGAGTTCCGGCATCGACTTCGTGCGGTCCGGCACCCCCTTCACCGAGAAGGTCCCCGCCTCGTACTCGAGGTCCTCGGGCGCGACCTCGAGCAGGTGCGCCGCGAGTCCTCTCGCCTTGTCGACCACCCGGTCGCACGCGTTGTGCACGGCGACCCCGGCCACCGCGAGGCTGCGGCTCCCGTAGGTGTTCATCCCGTGCGGCGCCACGTGCGTGTCCCCGTGGAGGACCGTGACGTCCTCGTACGGAATCCCGAGCGCGTCCGCCGCGATCTGGGACCAGGAGGTCACGTGCCCCTGCCCGTGCGGCGAGCTGCCCGTCACGACTTCCGCCTTTCCGGTCGGCAGCATGCGCACCGTCGCCGCGTCCCAGCCGCCGGCTGCGTACTTCAGCGAAGCCAGCACCTGCGAGGGCGCGAGCCCGCAGATCTCCACGTAGGAGGAGAATCCGACGCCAATCTGCTTGCCGCCCCCTCCCGCCCGGCGCTCCGCCTGGTCGCTCCGGAACCCGTCGTAGTCGAGCAGTTCCAGCGCGCGGTCGAGCGCGGGCTCGTAGTCGGCCGAGTCGAAGGCGAGCCCGCCCGGGCTCTGCACCATGTCGCCGGCCGGGAGGAAGTTTCTGCGCCGGATTTCCGCCGGGTCCACGCCGACCTCCCGCGCGAGCGAGTCGATCGCCCGCTCGATGGCGTAGGTGGCCTCGGGCCGGCCCGCGCCCCGGTAGGCGTCCGTCGGGGTCGTGTTCGTGAACACGCCCGTGCACTCGAAGTGGTACGCTTCGCCGCCGTAGCAGCCGCAGTAGAGGAAGGCGCCCAGGAGCGGAACCCCCGGTGCCACGAGCTGCAGGTAGGCGCCCATGGCCGCCGCGATGTTGACGCGGTATCCGAGGATGTCGCCGTCGGAGGTCGCCGCGATCTCGATCTTCTGGACCTGGTCCCGGCCGTGGATCGTGGCGAGGTAGCCCTCGCTCCGGCCCGCGACCCACTTGACCGGCCTTCCCAGACGGCGCGCGAGGGCGATGCAGAGCGCCTCCTCGGCATAGACGTTGAGCTTCGATCCGAAGCCGCCGCCCACGTCGGAGGGCGCGATGACCCGGATCTGGCCCTCGGGGATTCCGAGGGTGAGCGCGAAGAGGACTTTCGCCACGTGCGGGATCTGCGTCGTCGACCACACCGTGAAGTCGCCCGTCGAGGGGACCGGCTGCGCGACGACGGCGCGCGGCTCCATCGCGTTCGGGATCAGCCGCGGCTGCGTGTAGCGCTCGCTGACCACGACGTCCGCCTTCGCGAACGCCGCGTCCACGTCGCCGTTCGTCAGCGCCCAGGTGTAGCTCTTGTTGTCGTCGAACGACTCGTGCACGCGTGGCGCGTCGTCGGCCAGCGCCGCCTCCACGTCCACGACCGCCTCCTGCACCCCGTAGTCGACCTCCACCAGTTCCGCTGCGTCGAGAGCGGCGTTGCGGCTCGTCGCGACGACGACCGCCACCGCGTCGCCCACGTAGCGCGCCACATCCTGCGCCACCGGCCAGTGGTCGGGGATCCGAATGTCGTCGGTCACGGGCCACGCCATGGGCAGCCCCGCCGCCCATTCATCGGCGAGGTCGGCCCCGCTGTACGCGGCGACGACGCCCTCGGCGGTTTCGGCTTCGGAAACGTCCACCGAGTTGATGCGCGCCGAACCGTGCGGGCTGCGCACGAGCGCCGCATGAAGCATGCCGGGCAGCGTGAGGCCTTCCAGGAACTGGCCCTGCCCCGTGAGAAGCTTGGGATCCTCTTTCCGCGGGACCCCGCCGCCAACGTATTTCTCAGCCGTCGCCATGTTCTCTCTCCTCCCCTAAGAGCCCATGTCGTCGGCGGCCGCGAGCACCGCCTTGACGATGTTGTGGTAGCCGGTGCACCGGCAGAGGTTGCCCTCCAGCGCGAGCCGGACTTCCCCTTCCGTCGGCGCCGGGTTCTCATCCAGGTATCCCACCGCGGCCATCATCATGCCCGGCGTGCAGAACCCGCACTGCAGGCCGTGGTTCTCGTGGAACGCCTTCTGGACCGGGTGCCAGTCGCCGTTGCTCGCGAGCCCCTCGACCGTGGTCACGTCCGCGCCATCCGCCTGGACGGCGAGCACGGTACACGACTTCACCGACTGACCGTTCATCAGAATCGTGCAGGCGCCGCACGAGGACGTGTCGCAGCCCACGTTGGTGCCGGTCAGTTCGAGTTGTTCGCGGATGAAATGAACGAGGAGGGTGCGGGGTTCGACGTCCGCCTCGTGCCGAACCCCGTTCACGGTCATGGAGATGCGCTTCATGCGGCCACTCCTGATCCTGTGCCGGCGGGAGCGCCGGCGGAGCTCCCGGAACGGGACTCATCCGGCCGCCCGTCGGCCGGGGGGATTCAGTCTAGAACGGGTTGCGGGGGGGGTGCAACCGGGTCGGCGGCCTTGCGGCGGTCAGTTGCGGCAGCGGGTCCCCGTGAACCACATGATTCCCTCCACCCATGCGTCGAACGTGGAGTCGCGCGGCACGCAGAGCGTCGGCACCAAGGACAGAGTCCTGAGCGCCGTCATCCGTGTGGCGGCCCGGGGCAGCGGTCCGCTCATGCGCGTGCTGCCGAGCATCAGCACCTCGAGGCGGGTGAGGTCGCCGAACGCCTCCGGGAACGGACCGCTCAACTCCGTGTGGTTGAGTTCCAGCCTCTCCAGTTTCACGAGCCGTCCGAGTTCGGGCAAGACAGGACCGGTCAGCTGGTTACTGTTCAACCATAACTCCTTGAGATTGGATAGGTTGCCGAGCTCCGGCGGGATAGGTCCGGTTAGCCGGTTTTCACTCAGCCGCAACTCCTCGAGGTTGGCGAGGTTGCCGAGCTCCGGCGGAATCGGGCCCTCGAGGCCGGCGGGGTCCCCCCGCCTCGGAGCGGCGGAGTAGGCCAAGTTCAACACGCGGAGGTTGGCGAGGTCGCCGAGTTCGGGCGGGATCGTGCCACGCAGTCGGTTCCGACCCAAGTACAGCTCCTCGAGGTTGGCCAGCTTGCCGAGTTCGGGGGGGATGGTGCTGTCCATGCCACGATACATGTTCCGGATGGGCAAGTAGCTCCCGGTTAGCCCCAGCACCCTGAGGTTCTCGAGGTTGGCGAGTTCAGGAGGGATTTGGCCGGTAAACCAGTGCCAGTTGAGGTGCAGAACCTCGAGATCCCGCATCTCGAACACGTTGCCCGGAAAGAAGAGCAGGTCGTTCCCGCTCAGATCCAGCGACCTGAGGTTCGGCAGGTGGCCGAGCAGGAAGGAGGAACCGATCCGGGTCTCGGCGAGATTCAGGACCCTCAGACTCGGAAAGGGGCCCTCCAGACCCTCGACCAACGTGCGGTCCAGCCGCAGGCTCTCCAGGTGCGGCAGCATCCCCACCTCGCGCGGGACGACGCCCCGAATGCTGTTCTCCTGCAGGTGGAGGACCCGCAGCGAGCGGAGACGCCCGAGTTCCCGCGGCAACGCCCCCCCCAATTCCTCGTCCGGCAGCGACAGCTCCACGACGCGCGTGGCGCGCCCCTCCTCCTCGGTCGTGACGCCCCACCAGGTCGAGATCGACTTCGACGGATCCCACCCCCGGCGCTCCAACCGGCGGGGTCCGATGGCCCGGCGCAGCGCCAGAAGGACCTCGCGGTCCTCCCCCTCCCGGTCATACACTGCCACCTCGACGGCCGCAGTGTCCTGCCCGGCCACCGCCGAGATCGTCGCCGACCCGTTCCCCGCCGCCGTCACCAGGCCCGTCCCGTCCACCGCCGCGACCGACGAGTCGCTCGTCGTCCACTCCAGCGCCCCCACCGGCGCCGGATGGCCGTTCGCGTCGAACGCCCGCACCGCCACCCGCACCGTGTCGCCGTACCGGCGCAGCGTGTCCGGTGCCGATGGCGCTTCCACCCGCACCGCCTGCTGCATCACGGTAACCGCTGCGGTCCCCTCAAGGCTCCCCGAGGCCGCCGTCACCGTCGCCGATCCGTTGTCCACCGCCGTCACCACGCCCGTCCCGTCCACGGCGGCCACCGACGGATCGTCCGTGCTCCACGAGACCCGCTCGCCCCCCAGCACGTTGTCCTGCCGGTCCAGAACCCGCGCGGACAAGAGCGCCTCGTCCCCCAGCGCGAACAGCATCACCGTTGCGGGCAGTACCACCAGCCGGGTGGCCACGAGCGGGGCGGGAGGCTCCGGGTCGGCGGGCTCCGGGTCGGCCGGCCGCGTCCCCCCGCAGGCGAGAACCGGCACGAGCAGCGCCAACCGAGTCAGCTCCCATCCTCCGCTCCTGATCATACTGCCCCCCTTAACTCGGCGACTCCCTGCCGGATCACAGCATGACCATAGCTTTTCCGGGCCTTCCAAGCCAAAACCGCACGCTTGAGCTTGACTCTTGCAGGTTCAGGCATCATACTCTTGCGCTCCACGATGTAACGCCTTGACACGTCCGATCAAGAAAGGGCGGAAGCCGTACAGCACGCGGTAGTATATTAGCGTTTTGGACGAAACTCTCCTGTGACTACGATTCGCGGCAGTTACAGTGACCGTAGCGACAGGAACGCCAAGACTGATATAAATAACTGTCGTGTACTGTGAAATATAGTGAGTGTAACTTTCCAGGTCCGTATCGCCGTAGTTGACGAGCGGACCAAGGGTTGAAGTTGCGATTTATTATATATGACAACGGGAAGTACGGTCTTTTTTCACTAAGCCGACTCGGGCTTGATCGATCGCATCCCCGATTTGCAGGAGGCTTGGGGGACAGCAACTCAACTATATAGTCTCGTTCCATCCTCACACTTTTCCATCCCCAGAGAGGACGTGTATGCGTATTCCGCTAAACATCCAAGACGGGCATCGTGCGGCGTTCGCACTCCTTGTCGCGGCCATCGTGGCCGGATGTTCAGACGACTCGAACACGGTCGCGGGACCGGCGTCGCGCGCCGCGCGGACACCGGATGCCGCCCACCGGCCCTCGGCCCCGCTGCGCGCGGGCTCCCGCGGCGTCACCGAGAACCTGGCCGCGCAGGCCTGGTTCGACATCTCGATCAAGGCGAACGGGACGTTCAAGCCCCGCACGCGCATCGATGTGGCCGTTACGTACACCGCGAGGTTCGCGGCGTCGGAGGCCGATTTCCGCCTCACGCTCCCGGAGATCGAATTCGCCAGGCGATCCGGTTGGACCGAGACGTACAAGACGACACTGGAACGTAAGATCCCGGCGGTGGTGGAGTCCAGCGGCGCGGTTACCGCCGGGGCGGTGGAGACGCAGACGACGGCGCTCGAGATTCCCGCGCCCGGCGTCTACCGGGTTCACGCGAGTGCCCGCGTCGCCGACCTGCATCCCACGGGCGCGTCCGGCCGGGTCGCGCGGGTGAATCACGAATATCTCTGGCTGTTCGTACACGACGATGGCGGGCGCGTTCTCCGCGACTTCGACCCTGCCTTGCTTCCGCCCGGATTCCGCCGGCAGCCGGGGCCCGCGCGTCGCCTGAACGCGCCCCCACCGCCCTCCCGCCCCGCCAAGGACGGTGCTGCCGGCCTCGCGAGTTCGTCCGCCATCGGCGAGTGCGGAAGCCGGGAGCTTTGCTTCCAAGTCCAATATTATGACTTGGACTTCACCGACCAGCGGCGCCTTCCCGGCGTCCCGTATGAGCTGGACCTCCAGACCCCCTCCGGTTCCATCCTCGGGAGCTACGCGGGCAGGTCGAGCGACACCGGCGACTTCGTGATCCCGTGCCCGGGCAGCGCGGGCACTGAGTTCGTAGGACGGGGACGGCTGGGATTGAGTGACGACAAGCTGGAAATCTTGCCGGAGCCCGACATGGGATTTGTCGCCAGCGACGATCTGTGCGGCCGGACGATCGACCTGCACGTGCCGGGCGCCGAGGCCAGAACTTGGATCAACGCGCAGTACTCGATCGAGGAGTCGCGCAGCCTCTTTCCGGCCCGCACGGCAATCACGGTTCGGATCAATCCCGACGCCGTCCATCCCGGTCACATCAACAGTTGCTGGTACCTCCCATACTCTGACCAGATTACGGTCATCGAGGGCCGGGGCGGGGATCCCAAGTGTCTCTGGGGTCGCTGGGGCAGCTTTGTGTTCGCCCACGAATATGGCCATGCTTTGCACCACGCGCGGCTCGGTGGGCTGTATGACCTCGACGACGACTGCGCCGAGCATCACGCGTACACGGAGGAGTCGATGGTGTGCGCCTACCAGGAGGGCTGGGCCGACTACCACGCGCTACGAACGGAGCCGGCGTACAACACTCCCGGATACCACTACAACAGCGCTGAGGACTACGAAAACAACCGAGGCGTCAAGTACGACAGTGAGGGGAACGTATCGTATGTCGAGTTCACGCCGAAGCCCGATTCGAACGGGGGCCGCGCTGACGGGAGCCGGTACCACGGGGAAGTGACGGCCTTCTTCTATGACCTGTTCGATCCGGCCAACGAGACGCACGACGTGCTCGAGTTGGACATCAGTACGGTAATGGACGTGATGGCTTCGTGCCGCGTGTCGCGGGACACTGTGACGGCGGCACCGTCAGGCATCGATCACTTGATCTGGTGTCTTGAGGCGCGCGTCGACACGACGATCACGAGCGATTCCACGTATTTTGAGCAGCGCATCAATCCGCCGGAAGACTGGGTTCCGCCGCAGAACTTCCATCCCACGGCTCAGAACCAGGACAGCCTCTCTTGGTCATCGAACCACGTTCGGCGGCTTTGGCGCGGTAATCTGTACCGACTGGGGGACAGCACGGATCTGGAGCGTCCAGCGCTTCCAGACTCCTCCCCCAGCCGTATCGACACCCCAGATCCCGGTTCGCCGCCACTGCCCCCGGTGACGAACGAGCCGCCCGCAGCTCACCTTGTCGTGACCTGCGAAGTCCCGACCTGTCTGTTCGACGGATCCGAATCGTCCGACGACAGCGGCATCACGCGCTATATTTGGTACGCCAGTGGCGTCGTGCTCGCGTCGGGCAAGAGCGACACGTTGCGGCATACGTTCAGAAAGCCTGACAATTATGTCATCACGCTGTCCGTGGAGGACGAACAAGGGAGGTGGGCCTCCGCCACTTCCGCCGATACGGTGAAGGTTCCGGACTACGCGCCTACGGCCGGCCTCGTCGTCAAGTGCTCCGAGCTCGACTGCACGTTCGACGGGTCCGGTTCCACGGACGATGTCGGGATCACGAGCTACGCGTGGCACGTAGACGGCGATTCCGTGGCCGTGGACACGGTGAGCACGCGAAACCATGTGTTCGATGCTCAGGGGACGTATGCCGTGAAGCTGACCGTGGCCGACTCCGCCAGCCAGACGGACACCACAACCGTAACCGTGAACGTCCAAGAGAATGACCCCGGGTCAGACATCGCGACGGCGTGTGGCGGACCGGATTGCGTGCCCGACGCAGACTCGCTCCAGGCGCGCGGCATCGCGACCCGCGGTTGGACGCCGGACCGGAGAGATGTGGCACGTCAGTTTGCGCGCGGCCGAAGAGCGCGGCAGCTCGAATCCGCGATTGAAAGACTCGTGGCGGCGGCGGCCGATGCGGTGCCGCCGCCCGCTCGTTGGCGGATGCCGTGAACGCAGTCGCGCCGCGCGGGGCGGGCGCTCTCAGTCGAGCGTGAGGGCGACGCGGAAGCCTGTGCCGCCGCCGACCTGGGGGTGGGTGTGGCGCTCTTCGGCGGTGGCCAGAATGCTGCCGCCGCTGCGCCACGCCGAGCGCACGGTCCAGCGGAAGTAGCTGAAGGCGCCGCCCCTCCAGGTGGGGCGCAGGCAGCGGCCCTCGCTCCAGTGGCGGGACGCTTCGCGGACAGGTGAGCCGTCGGTGGGCACCTCGTCGTAGGTGGCCACCCAGCAGTCGGCCGCGAGTTCGGACACGTTGCCGAGCATGTCATGCAGGCCCCACGGATTCGGCGGCAGCGACCCCGTGGGCGCGGTCGATCCCACCTCCCACTCGAGCCCGCACTCTTCGCACACCGCGTGCCCGCGCCCGACCTCGTCCCCCCACCAGCGGGCGGTCGTCGTCCCGGCGCGGGCCGCGTATTCCCACTCGGCGCTGCTCGGCAGCCGGTACGGGCGGCCAGTGACCTCCGTCAGCCAGGCGAGGTACATCTCGGCGTCGAGGTAAGAGACGTGGATCACGGGACGGTCGCCCCGGCCCCATCCCCGGTCCGTGGGCCGGTAGTCGCACCCTCCCGCGGCCACGCAGCGGTCCCACTCGTCGAACGTCACCTCGTACTTTCCGATGGCGAACCGGTGTCCGAACTCGATCCGCACGCGGGGACGCTCCCGCTCCCGGCTGAACTCCGGCCGATCCGGCTCCCGGTCGAGCCCCAGGCGCCGGTCCTCGCCCTCGGCCCTTCCCATCACGAACCCGCCCGGCGGCATTTCCACCATGACCGGACAGAGGTCGCAGTCGCTGAACTCGCGCAGGCCCGCCGGGTTGGGCTCCGGGGAACGGCGGGGAGGGCCCTCCGCCGCGGCGGAGGGCGATTGTCGGGACCCGCCGCGCAGTACCGACCCGATCCGCCCGGGCGGGCTCCCCCCGGCGAGCCCGCGGCCGTCGCGGGCGCCCGATGCCCCAACCGCCGCCGCGTTCGTCCCGACTTCATACAGCGACACCCGGATCTCTCCCGTCTCCATCACCGGCCGCACGGCCACCAGCCGCGACGGCGACGCGAACCCGACGGGGATGGCCGGGATGTCGAGCGTCCCCAGGTATCCGCCTCCGGCCCCGAAGATGTCAATGACCTCGGGAATAAGGCCGTCCGTGCGTCGCGACACCCACAGGCCGCCCGCCGGATCGGGCGTGAGCCCGACGATGGGAGACAGCACCTCTTCGTACCCGGTGGCGTCGACCACTTCCCCGGCCGTCACCCCGCACTGCCGCATGAGGCTCCCGTACGGGCCCGGGCCGAAGGAGAGCGACGCCATCGCCATCGCCCGCGTGACCGGGATCGCCGGGGCCGCCGCCCGGCGCACGCTGGCGAAGACCTCTCCCCGCGCGTAGCCGTCGATCCGGAACCCGTCCCCGTTCGCGAACCAGATCGTGTCGCCGCGGCTCGCCCACACCGCGTCCGGCGCGAACACCTTCGGGGCGGGCATGGACGCGCACGGCAGTTCCATCAGCGACAGTTCCCGCCGCACGACGTGGACCGGTTCGGCTCCGCGCGGCGTGTGCACCGCCAACGTCTGGTCCATCGACATACCCGCCGTGGTCGAACCCACGGTCGCGAACCAGTCCGCCGCCGCGCCCTCGCCGACCGCGAAGCCGGGCCCCCAGTAGTTCGCCGGGAGCCGTTCCTCGCCCGTGAACTCCCCGTCCCGGGACCAGCGGCTGAGCACGCCCCGCCGCGCATCCAGCGCCACGAGCGTCCCCTCCGGCGCCAAGGTCAGTGCGGACACACCCCGGAACTCGCCCGGACCCTCTCCCGCGCGGCCCAGTTCTTCCACGAAGGCCCCCGTGCCGTCGAAGACGGCGACCCGCGCGCTCGTCACGTCCGCCACGTAGACCCGCTCGGCCGTCGGATCCGCGACCACGCCCCAGGGGAGCGCCGTGAGCGCGCTGTCCGGCGTCATGAGATCCGCGATGTGCACCGCCCCGCCCGCGAACTGCGCGTCGGCGGACGCGTTGTCGGAAATCGCCACCCCTGCCGAGTCGCGCCGCGACAGACCCCCGAAGCCTTCCTCCGGCCCCGGGGCAGAGGCGCCGGTCCCGAAGACAAGACCTGCAACGACGAGCGTCGGGAGCCGCATCAGCGCGTCATGCCGGATCCCGGCGTCCGCTCGCGTATTGCAGAGCAAGCCAGGCGACCGACGCGAAGCCAAGGATCAGGAAACCGACGACGGACGATCCCAGTGTCACCTGGATCCCACTCCATGTCAGGCTCGCACTCACCTCGTTCACTTGCGAGATGAGGTCTGCCACCATCCAGACGCCGATCAGCGACCCGAGGACGCCGAGGCACGCCGCGAGGCCGCCCAGAATCAGGATGGAGTGGATACGCAGGACTGCCGTCGGGGATCCGGGGCGGAACAGGTCGATCGTGGCCCGTACGATCTGCACCAGCATGAGCGCCAGGACAAGCCAGATCGGATACTGAATGAGTCCGAGTGAGTCGAAGAAGGACATCCTTACCTCCGGGTCGGTGAGGTCGACGTAAGCCGTGAACCGGCGAAGAACGTCGAGATGCGGCGCTCGATCGTCTCGTCGCTGATCAGGCGCGGGGTGATCGCGAGCCAGCCGAAGAGCCCGAAGATGGCGGCTCCGAACCCGAGGGCGGCGCAGGAGACGATGCGGCGGACCGCGTCCCCGATGGCCGGCACGGCAAAATCTTCGGCCGCGAGTGCTTCGTACGCGCTGTATCCCTCCCAAGCGGCGCCCAGCGCCCCGAGAGCGACGGCGAGGACGACGAGCCCGATCTGCCGTTCCCACAGCCGGCGTCGCAGATCCGGCCGCAGGTCGCCGGCGATCCAGAGACGCTTGGCGGCCCGGGTCCAGTTCGCGGCGAGCAGGGCAATCACGATGACCTGGAGCCAGGCCAGCACGGCTGCCGAGCCGAGCGGGCCGGACCGGAGGATCGTCGTGAACGCGACCGCTCCGGCCACACCCGTGGCCACGACGATGCCGAGACGTTCCGCCCGGTCGATCCACCCCGTGCCCCGCGCCCAGCGGCTGAGCCGCGGCGCATGCTGCGCTTCGAGTTGTGCAAGTGTCTCCGTGCGGGGCACGACCTGGCGGAGCGCGGCGCGGCGTGCCTGCGCCGGCCCGTAGCCGCGACGTTCCAGTTCCGCCTGCAGCGCCTCCACGTCGGCATCGACTTCCTCCAGCAGATCGAGGCGGCGGCGCGGCGGCACCGCAAGATTCCGTTCGACGTCGGCCAGCGGATGTTCAGGCCGCATGGGTTCCTCCGAAGAGTTCCAGCAGCACCCGAAACTGGCGCTCCAGTTGCGCCGCCCCTGCCGCCAGCTCGGCACGACCGGCGTCGGTGAGTTCGTACGTCTTCCGCCGCCGGCCTTCCCCGCCCCATTTGCCGCGCACGTGCCCGTCGGTCTCGAGCCGGTGCAGGATCGGGTAGAGCGTCCCGTGCTGAAACGAGAAGGCGCCCCCCGTCCGTTCCTCCACGGAGAGCGCGATCTGGTAGCCGTGGGCGGGTCCTCGCTCCAGGACCGCGAGCACGAGTAGTTCGTTGATTCGTTTCGAGAGAGTGGCCTGCACGCTGCATCTCCACGTCGAAGGGTCCGCGTCCGTAGCGAGCCAGCCGTTGAGACAAGATATAAAGATCATCTTTATATCGCAAATCTGTATACGAAGAGCGGCGTCGTTCGCGGGTATCCCCGACCGAGCCGGTCCACGACATTGGAGGCGAATGTATACGACGTGCATTTTTTGCCACGCAGACCTCAAGCGGAACGAGGCCATCGAGGAGTTCCCGGTCGGCCGCCGCCTCGCCTTCGACGGCGCGAGGGGACGGCTCTGGGTCGTGTGCCGGCGCTGCGAGCGCTGGAACCTCTCGCCGCTCGAGACGCGCTGGGAGGCGATCGAGGCCTGCGAGCGCGCGTTCGAGACCACGCCCATGCGGGTCGCCTCCGACAACATCGGCCTCGCGAAGCTGAAGGAGGGCCTCGAACTCGTCCGCGTCGGCGACCCCGTCCGGCAGGAGTTCGCGGCATGGCGCTACGGCGACCAGTTCGGCCGGCGCCGCAAGCGGGCCATGCTCATCACCGGCGCCGGGGCAGCCGCCGTCGGGGCCCTCTGGGCGGGAGGCTTCGTCTCCCTGGGCGGACTCTGGATCGGGACCAGGCTGTCGCAGAGGTGGTATCGCAATCGCGTGATCCTGCGGACCCGGGACCAGCGCGGCGGGCCGGTTCGGGTTCTGCGGAAACACCTCTACACATCCCATCTCGTGCCGGATGACGAGGGACGCGGCTGGGGGCTGCACGTCGACCACCTTCCCGGCCATGCTGGAGGGGACAGGCGGAGGACGATGATCGTCCACGGACGCGAGGCGCTCGCGCTTGCCGGTCAGTTGATGGCCCAGGCCAACCGCCGCGGGGGTAAGAAGGACGAGATCCGCGGTGCCGTGCGCCGCATCGAGCGCGCCGGCCATCCGGAGGCATTTCTCCCGGAAGCCGCGGAACTGGCGCAACAGGCCATCCGGCGTTCAGGCTCGGTGGCCCGCCGGTCTCCCTCCTGGGGGGATGGTCGCCGGGCGGATGCGTCGGCGCTCGAACGGCTTCGGAAGCCCCTGCCGGGCTCCCTCGCCGGCCTCAACCCGGGTCTGCGGCTGGCGATCGAGATGGCGACGCACGAGGAGGCCGAACGCGAGGCGCTCGAAGGCGAACTGAAGGAACTCGAGGCGCGGTGGCGCGAGGCGGAGGAGATCGCCCGCATCGCCGACAACCTCTTCGTTCCGGACAGCATCGAGGACTTCATCGAGGATGAGCGCGCGCGGCCCGACGTCGAACCCGCGAACGAACCCGCAAGCGCGACGAAAAACGCCTGAATGTACACGACCTGCATCTTCTGCCACGGCGACCTCGCGCGGAACGAGGCCATCGAGGAGTTCCCGGTCGGCCGCCGCCTCGCCTTCGACGGTGCCAAGGGAAGGCTGTGGGTCGTGTGCCGGCGCTGCGAGCGCTGGAACCTCTCCCCGCTGGAGACGCGCTGGGAGGCGATCGAAGCCTGCGAGCGCGCCTTCGAGAGCACCCGCATGCGGGTCGCCTCCGACAACATCGGTCTCGCGAAGCTGAAGGAGGGTCTCGAACTCGTCCGCGTCGGCGACCCCGTCCGGCAGGAGTTCGCCGCGTGGCGCTACGGCGACCAGTTCGGCCGGCGGCGGCGGCGCACCGTGCTTGTCACGGGGGCCGTGGGAGCGGCGGCGGGCGCGGTCGTCGTCGGTGGCACGATCGCCGGGTTCGCGATGGGCGGCATCTTCCCGGGGCTCTTCCAGGGGGCTCAAGCCTGGTACCGGGATCGCGTCCTCCTCCGCCTCAGGGACGAGCGCGGCGACCGCATTCGCGTCCAGCGAAAGCACCTCTACACCTCCCGCCTTGTACCGAGCGCGGATGCCTCGGGATGGGACCTGCGCGTGGATCACATCCCGGGGTGGGGAAAGTGGGACCGGACGAACAAGCGCAAGAACCGCCGACACACCATGATCGTTCACGGGAGCGAAGCGATCGGCCTCGCGGGCCAGCTCATGGCCCATGCCAATCGAAGTGGCGGAGCGCGGAAGGCAATCCGCGACGCGGTCGAGCGGATCGAGGACGCGGGACACCCGGAGGCGTTCCTGCCGGGGGCGGCCAGACGCGCCATGAACGATTTCTCCGGCTCGGGAAAGGCGGATCTTCCCGCGAAGAAGATCGAGAATCTCATGAAGCCGCTTCCCGGCACCCTCGCGGGTCTCAAGGTGGACATGCGGCTGGCGATCGAGATGGCGACGCACGAGCAGGCGGAGCGCGAGGCGCTGGAGGGGGAGCTGAAGGAACTCGAGGCGCGGTGGCGCGAGGCGGAGGAGATCGCCCGCATCGCCGACAGCCTCCTCGTGCCCGAGAGCGTGGACAGCTTCATCGCGAGCGAACGTTCGCAGATCGACGACGACCCGGCGACGGGAGCCCGAACCGGCTGAAAGCCCGAACCGGCCGATGAACCTGTCCGGGGCCACCACGGTTCCCTATCGTGCCGCATGAGCGAGAAGAAACTCATCGTCGTCGGCGACCGCGTGCTCATCGAGCCGCTGGAGGGTGAGGACCGCACGAACGTCGGCCTCTACCTCCCTCCCACGGCCATCGACAAGCAGGCGGTGCAGGCGGGGACGGTCGTGGCCGTCGGCCCCGGGACTCTGGTCGGGCCGCCCGCCGAACTCGACGACGAACCGTGGAAGATCGGCGCGACCGAGGCCCGCTATCTCCCGATGCAGGCGCGGCCGGGAGACTACGCCCTCTTCTTCCGGAAGGCCGCCGTAGAGATCACCTTCGAGGGCACCCAGTACCTCGTCGCACCGCAGGGCGCGATCCTCACCCTGGTCCGTGAGGAGAGTGAGGGCGACAAAGCCGCCGAGGGCTTCGACCCCTCGTTCCTCTAGCGGTCTACGGGGCCGATCCGGTCGGGGCGCAGGGAGTGGCAGTTCACTTCCCAGGACGTCGCCCGGGCCTGCATCGAACCGTCACCCGCCGCGGCCGCAGCCTGCCCCCGTAGCCGCGCCACCGCCCGTCCGACCATCTCTCCGCGCGCCCGGCGCAGCGCCACGGCGCCCCGCACCTCGGGACTCGACCACACGACCCAGAGCGTGTCGGCCCGCGTGAACCAGCGCGTCTCCAAGCCGGAGAGATCTCCGTCGCCCTCGAGAGGGACGGCCTTGTAGGCGGTCATTTCCCTCCCGTACGCGTCGACGGAGTCGGCGAACAGCATGAGCGACCGCACCACGGGCGGGTCGGCTTCGGGAGGATCGCCACCCTCATCCGGGAGCCAGGTGTCGAACTGGAGATGCCGGCAGCCGAGGAAATCCCACATTCGGAGATCGGGAGGCTCGGGAGGAGGCGGCGGCGGCTCGACCTCCCGGAATCGGAACCAGATCGAGACCCACACGAAGACGACCGACAGTCCGGCCACCGCCATCCACTTTTTCGTCCTCAGCTCGCACCTCCGGCCCTGCCAGAATCGCCGCGGCAACCTAGTGTCGCCCTTGCCGCCACGCACAGTTTTTGTCGTCCGGCGCCGGCGACCGTAGAATGTCCCCGCGATTCCCCGCCGTTTCCCCCCAACCACGAGTACGCGGAAGTCGAGGCCGGCTTGGCACCCCCGCCCGGGAAGATCAGGAACATTGCGATCATCGCCCACGTCGATCACGGGAAGACGACGCTCGTCGACCACATGCTGCGGCAAGCGGGCGCTTTCCAGTCGCACGAGCGGGTCGAGGAACGCGTCATGGATTCGAACCCGCTGGAGCGCGAGCGCGGCATCACGATCCTGTCGAAGAACACCGCCGTGCGCTGGGGCGACACGAGGATCAACATCGTCGACACGCCGGGCCATGCGGACTTCGGCGGCGAGGTCGAGCGCATCCTCCGGATGGTGGACGGCGTACTCCTCCTCGTGGACGCGGCGGAGGGGCCGATGCCGCAGACGCGCTTCGTCACGCGGAAGGCCCTCGCGCTGGGGCTCGCGCCCGTGGTGGTGATCAACAAGGTGGACCGGCCCGACCAGCGCGCCGCCGAAGTGCACGACGATGTGCTGGAGCTGTTCCTGGAGTTGGAGGCCACCGAAGCCCAGCTCGACGCCCCGTTCCTCTACGCGAGTGCGCGCGAGGGCCGGGCATCGCCGGACAGCGAGGCGCGCGGCGGAGACCTGAAGCCGTTGTTCGAGACGATCGTCGCGGCGGTCCCCTCCCCCGCCGGCGACCCCGAGGGACCGTTCCAGATGCTGGCCTCCACGCTGGATCACTCCAGTTACGTGGGGCGCATCGCGATCGGCCGCATCGAGCGGGGCGCGGTGGCCGAGGGGGACGGGGTGGTGCTCCTTCCGCTCGGAGCGCCCGGGGCCGTGCCCGCGGACGAGGCGCTCCCGGCCCGGGTGCTCAAGATCTACGGCTTCGACGGACTGAAGCGAGTCGAAACGCCCCGCGCGAGCGCCGGCGACATCGTGGCGCTGGCGGGACTCGAAGGCGTGGAGATCGGCCAGACGATCACGGACCCCGGCCACAGGGAGCGTCTCCGGGGGATCGCGGTCGAGCGGCCCACGCTCGCGGTGGACTTCCGAGTCAACGACGCCCCCTTCGCGGGGCGGACAGGCAAGTACGTCACGACCCGGCAACTGCGCCAGCGACTCTCCCGGGAACTGGAGCGGAACGTCGCCCTTCGCGTCGAGCCGACTGAATCGCCCGACACCTTCTCCGTTTCGGGCCGCGGCGAACTCCACCTCACGATCCTCATGGAGACGATGCGGCGGGAGGGGTACGAATTCTCCGTCTCGCGCCCCCGCGTCATCCTGCGCGAGGGCCCCGACGGGGAGATCCTGGAGCCGTACGAGGAGGCCGTGATCGAGATCCCGGCCGGAATGGTCGGCGTCGTCATGGAGAAGATGGGGAGCCGGCGGGCCGAACTCCTCTCGATGCGGCCGACGGATCAGGGTCCCGTGCGCCTCGACTTCAAGCTCCCGTCGCGCGGCCTGTTCGGATACCGCTCCGAGTTCCTCACGGACACGCGCGGCGAGGGCCAGTTGCACCACCGCTTCCTCGAGTACGGCCCCCGCGCCGGACACCTCGAACACCGGCGCCGGGGAGTGCTCGTCGCGGACCGCCCGGGGACGTCGGTGGCCTTCGCCCTCTTCAACCTGCAGGAGCGGGCCGAGATGCTGATCGGCCCCGGCGTCGAGGTCTACAGCGGGATGATCGTGGGCGAGCACGTCCGCCCCGGCGACCTCGAGGTCAACGTGTCGAAGGGCAAGAAGCTCACGAACATGCGCGCCGCCGCCGCGGACGAGAACGTGCGCCTGGAGCCGCCGCGCGAACTGACGCTGGAACTCGCCCTCGAGTTCATCAACGACGACGAGTTGATCGAGGTCACGCCCGACGCGATCCGCCTCCGCAAGCGTAGCCTCGACCCCATCAAGCGCAAGAAGGCCATGCGCCGCGCCGCCGCGGAGGCGCGAGGGGACTGACGCCCCCGGTTACGTCGTTCCTCGTGTCCTCCGTGCGTTCCGTGCGTGGAGGGCGAGGACCGCGGCTGCCAGCAGCACCCCCGAGATCCTGGCCGCGGCGTTCGGGACCAGGATGAGGGCCCCGGCCAGCGCGAACAGGGCGCGTTCGGCGACGCCGCACTGGGCGATGGCGAATCCCTCGATCGCATATGCGACGGCCGACACGAGCGCCACGGTGCAGACGATGGCGAAGACGAAGTCCGTCACGGCGGTGCCGTCCACGAGGATCAGCGCCGAGTAGGCCATCATCGCGGGCACGATGAAGAAGCCGAGGGAGAGCTTCACCGCCTGGGTCGCCGTCCGCATGGGCGCCGAACCCGCCACTCCCGCTCCCGCGAAGGCGGCCAGCGCGATGGGCGGCGTTACGTTCGAGGTCTGCGAGAGCCAGAAGATGATCATGTGCGCGACGAGGAGGGAGAGCCCCAGCCCCTCCAGCGCCGGTGCCGCCATTACGGAGATCACGATGTAGGCCGCCGTCACGGGCAGTCCCATGCCGAGGACGAGCGCGGCGATCGCGATGAAGATGAGCGCGAGCCAGAGCAGTCCGCCCGCCGCCTGCACGACGGATTCGGTGAACTGGAGGCCGATCCCGGTCTGGCCGATCACGCCCACGACGATCCCGGCCGTCGCGCAGGCGAGCGAGATCGGCAGCGCCAGCACCGCGCCCGTCCGCAGCCCCTCGAGGATCGTGCGCCAGCCGACCCGCGTGCGCTTCCGCGCCATCCCCGTGACGACGACCGCGAGGCAGCCCACCGCGCCCACGAGCGGCGGCGAGTAGTTGAGGAGGAGGAGCGCGACCACGAGCCCGAGCGGAAGCAGGAAGTGGACGCCCTCGCGCAGCGTGCGCCGCACCGGCGGCGGGTTCTTCATCCCCCGCAGTCCCAGTTTCAGGGCCATGAGGTGGACGAAGAGGAGCGTGCACCCGAAGTAGAGGATCGCCGGCGCGATCGAGAGCGCCACGATCTCCCGGTACGGCGTGTTCGTGAAGTCCGCCATGATGAACGCGCCGGCGCCCATGATCGGCGGCATGATCTGGCCGCCGGTGGAGGCGGCCGCCTCGATCCCGCCCGCCTGTTCCGGGCGGTAGCCGAGCTTCTTCATCATCGGGATCGTGAGCGCGCCCGTCGTCACCGTGTTCGCGATCGCCGAGCCCGAGATCGACCCCATCGCCGCGGAGGCGATGACGCTCGCCTTGGCGGGCCCGCCCCGGAACCGGCCCGCGGCGGCGAAGGCGAGGTCGATGAAGAAGCGCCCCGCCCCCGTCACCTCGAGGAACGCGCCGAAGAGGACGAAGATGAACACGGTCCCCGCCGCGATCCCCAGCGGCGTCCCGAACAGCCCCGCCCCCGTGAAGATCTGGAAGCGGAGGATGCGCTCGAGCGTGAAGCCCCGATTCGCGATGACGTCGGGCAGCAGGTCCCCGAACCCCGCGTAGAGGAGGAAGACGAGGCCCACGGCGACCATCACCCAGCCCACGGCGCGGCGGGTCGCCTCGAAGAGGAGGATGACGAACACCAGGCCCGCGATCAGGTCGTGCGTCGTGAGCCCGTACAGGATGTGGTCGACCCCGCGGTAGTCGAAGCCCACGATGACCCACCCGCAGTAGAGGGCGACGAGGGCCAGGCACGCGTCGAGCCACAAGCTCCAGCGCGGCGCGGGCCCCTCCCCCGTCCACGAGGGCTTGGCGAGGAAGGTGAGGACGACGACCCACGCGAGGTGGATGGGCCGTCCGAGCGTGGCCGAGAGCGTGCCGGTCGTGCTCTGCCAGAGCTGGAAGAGGGAGAGCCCGACCGCGAGGGCGAAGAGGATGCGCCGCCACGGCGGCCGCGGGGTCGTCAACGCGCGGCGGGGTCCAGAACTTCGTCGAAGTAGCGCCGGGCGCCGGGGTGGAGCGGGAAGTCGCCGACGTCGCGCGCGGAGGGCGGCGTGATGAAGCTCGCCACGCCGGAGATGTTCTCGAGATCTTCGCGGCGCTCGAGCATCGTGCGCGTGAGATCGTAGGCGAGCCCCGCCTCCATCGCGCGGTGGACGACGATCAGGTTCCAGAGCGTCGGCGTGAGCACTGGCTCGTCGACGCCACGGTAGACGCCGGGCGGCACGCGGAAGCCGTTGTACGCGGGCTCGGATCGGATGATCGTCGCGATCTCACCCTCCGAGAAGGGGACGAGGATCATGTCCCGGGAGACCCCGATCTCGACCACGGCGGGCATCCCCAAGCCGCCCGCGATGAATCCGGCATCCAGCGTCCCGTCCTTGAGCCCGTTCGACATCTGCGCGTAGTTGAGCTGCCGCACCGTGAAGTCGGACTCCCCGATCCCCATCGCCTCGAGCACGTTCCAGGCGGTGACCGCGTTCCCGGACCCCGGCGGGCCGACGGACACGCGGCGTCCGCGAAGGTCGTGCACCGATTCGATCCCCGTGCTCCGGGTCGTCACGAGGTGCACGACGTTGGGATAGAGCTTCCCGAGGGAGGCGAGCGGCATGGGCTCCGGGAAGCGCCCGCGGCCGGCCAGCGCGGCGGCGAGCGCGTCGGCCTGCGTGAAGCCGACCTCGCTCTCGCCCTTGGCCACCTGGATGAGGTTCGTCACGGAGCCGGCGGTCGTCTCGGCTTTCATGTTCACGCCGTCGACGTGCCGCGACCAGATCGACGCCAGGCCGCCGCCGAGCGGATAGTAGAGCCCGTTCGTGTTGCCCGTGGCGATCGAGAGCGTCCGCTGCCCCTCGCCCCCGCAGCCCGCGGCGCTGGCGGCCGCTGCGATGCAGATCAAGGCTGGGCGTACGGCTCTGTTGAAGGCCCCTTCCGGCATGGTCGGCCCTTTCCGTCGTCAAGTGGCCGGGAGGTTAGCCCTGCTCTCGCTCGATATCCAGCGTGCGACGGGCGTCTCCTCGGCGAGCGCGGACCAGGGCGACGAGGGCGAAGGCGGCGGCGGAGACGATGAGGCCGATGAGCGTGCGGTCGAGCAGGGCGGGCGCGTCGGCGGGGGCGAAGATGTGCACGGCGCCCAGCGCGGCGAGGCCGGCGCCGATGGCGGCCAGCGCCTCGGGCACGCCGGCGCGCCGTGAGTGCAGGCCGGCGGCCACGGGCACGAAGAGGCTCACGCTGAGGATCGAGTAGAAGATCGTGAGCGAGGCGATCACGCTCTCGAGCCAGAGGGCGAGCAGCACGCCCAGCGTCCCCCCGGCGATCGCGGCGCCTCGCGCCACCCGTAGCACCTGCCGGCTCGTCGCCTCCGGTCTCAGGAATCCCTTGTAGAGGTCCTTCGAGAGAGAGGTCGAGAGCATGAACAGCCCGGCGTCGGCCGAACTCACCTCGGCCGAGAACACCGCAGCGAGGCCGAGGAGCCCCAGCGCGGGCGGCAGCGCGGTGGCGAGGAGCATGGGCAGCGCCTGTTCTCGGCTCGCGAGCGCGGGATCGTACACGCGGGCGATCATCCCGAGCAGCGTCGGCGCGAAGGCGAACAGGACGAGCCCGACGCCGGCGGCGAGGAGTCCGATCCGGATCGCCCGGGGACCCGTCGCTCCGTAGACCTTCTGCACCAGCCCCGGCGAGATGATGAAGGCGGGCGCGAGGAGGGCGATGTAGACCCACCCGGATCCGCCGCCCTGCCACAGATTCAGGTAGTCCGGCGACGTGCGCGCGGCGGCGGCCTCGATTGCGGTCCAGCCGCCGATGTCGGAGAGCGCCCACGGGATCGCGACCGCGAACCCGGCGAGCAGCACGACGAGTTGCACCAGGTTGACCCAGGCCGACGCCACGAGGCCGCCGGCGCTGAAGTAGACGATGACGACGATCCCGCCCAGGAGCGCGCCGATCCAGCGGGGGGTTCCGGCGACGACCGAGACGATCTCGGCCATGGCGATGAGCTGACCGGACACGATGGTGAGCGTGGCGAACCAGAGCAGGACGGCGATCAGCAGCCGCACGGAGCGGCCGTAGCGCAGGTCCAGATAGTCGCCCATGGTGAGGAGTCCGTGGCGCGCGGCCACCTTCCAGATGCGCGGACCGACCCAGAGGGCGAGCAGGATCGTCCCGATGCCGGCCGAGCCGACCCACCACCACGCGCTGAGGCCGTCCCGGTAGCCGAGCCCCGCCGCGCCCACCGTCGTGCCCGCCCCGAGGTTGGCGGCAAGCACGGTGGCGAAGAGCAGCACCGGCCCGAGCTTGCGGTCCGCCACGAAGAAGCTCCCCGCCCGGCCAACCCGCCGCCCGATCCACGCCCCCAGCGCAACGAGCCCCGCAGCATACGCCAGGAGCACCCAGAGGCCGGCGGTCATGTGGTCACGAGCGGTGTGGCTACGCCGCCGCGTTCAGGCATTCGAAGGACGCAGGGGGTGTTGCCATCGGAAGTCCGGGAAACGCGCAAAATCAGAATCGGTCGAAACCATCGTGCAGCCGTGTTCCAGTGCGACCGCAGCGTGTTGGGCATCGGCGACCAACTTTCCGGTCGCCCCCGCCGCACGACACAGGTGCTCGAAGATCGTGAAGTGTTCCGGTCCGGGACCGACGATTCTCGCAGTCGGCCGCTCCGTGAGCGAAGACACGAAGGCGAACGCGGTGTCCAGGGTGGAGGGAGGATCGAATACCCGACGGTTGGTTGCGATACGGATGAAGCCGGAAAGGACGAGAACGGACAAGGCGAAGGGTTCCGGTCCGGTGGCCATGCGAGTGACCCACTGAGCATACGCTTCGTGTTCCGGCGTCGAGCCGTCGATGTGTGCGTAGATCAGTACGTTGACATCAGGAAGAAGCACGGAGAATCAGCGGCGTCCGAAGCGAGCGGCATCCTCATCGGTTTCCAGCGCCCTGGGCCGGTCGAGATCGACGCCGGGACAGGGTCGGGAGCGCACCGTCACGAGTCGGAAAGGCGACGGCTCCGTATCCTCGCGCCGCTTCAACGCATCGTCCAGGGTTCTGGCGATGAAAGCGCTCACACTCATCCCTCGCGCGGCCGCTTCGCGTCGCACCTGCCTGTTGAGTCGATCATCGAGGGAAATCGTCGTTCGCATGGTGAAGAGAATAACGTCCATGCATCACTGCATCAACAATCAGTTGCCGGTGTCGGCCAGGTCGGACACGGAGGGGAGGCCGGGGAGGCCGGTGGCGGTGCGGACGGCGCGCAGGATCGCTTCGGCGACCATGTCGGCGGCGAGCGCGCCGATCCGCGCCACGCCTGCGTCGTCCGTGTGCGTGCCGGTGGCAAGGCCGAACAGGGTGTCGCCGTCGCTCGGGGTGTGCGCCGGGTAGATGGCACGGGCGAGCCCGTCGTGCGCCATCTGCGCGACCTTCGTGATCTCGGCTTTCGTGAGAGTCGCGTTCGTCGCCACGACGCCGATCGTCGTGTTCTCGACGGAGGCGTCGCCGCCCGGCGCGTCGCCCGGAGGCCGCACCTCGCCCTCCCGCAGCAGCGCGCGGGCGTCCGCGAAGCCCGTCCCGTCCTCGGTTCGGACGCCGGCCACGACCTCCCCCGTGGCCGGATCGATCACGTCTCCGACCGCATTGACCGCCACGACCGCGGCCACCGTGAGACCGTCCTCGAGGGTGATCGAGGCGGTGCCGATTCCGCCCTTCATCGCGCGGCCGCGGCCGCGGAGCTTCCCGACCGTCGCTCCGGCCCCCGCGCCGACGCTGCCCTCGGCGGGCGCGGCCGTGCTCGCCGCGCGGGCGGCCTCGTAACCGCACTCCGGCCCGGGACGAACGGACCCGCCGCCGATGCCGAGATCGAACAGGATCGCCGCCGCGACGATCGGGACGACATGGTCCCCGGCCTGGTATCCGATCCCGCGCTCCTCGAGATACCGGACCACGCCCGATGCCGCGTCGAGGCCGAATGCGCTCCCACCCGAGAGCACGATGGCGTGGGCTTCCTGCACGCTGTTCACCGGGTCGAGGAGGGCGATCTCCCGCGTCCCCGGCGCCCCGCCCCGCACGTCGACGCCGGCGACGGCGCCGTCCTCGGCGAGGATGACCGTACAGCCCGTGGGCCGCTCCTCCAGAGTGAAGTGCCCCAGCGCGAGGCCCTCGACTGCCGTGATCCCGCCCCCCGCCGAATCCGCCGTCTCCTGCGCCACACACCCTCCCGCCGCGAGAAATCCGCCGAACGCCCCGACCGCCGCGAGCGCGACCCCCCGCGCAACGTACAAGCCGGCAAACTCCGATCTCATCCTCACCGCCATGCTATCCGGCGAACTCATACACCAGGCTCTCCCCAGGCAGACCCTCGACCCGCAGCACGACCGTGCCGGGTCCGGGTCCGTAGAACTGCCGGTAGCGGGTTCTGACCAGGTCGAGGTCGAAGACGCGGGTGTTGGTCAGCCAGGCCTCGCAGGCATCGCCGTTCGCTTCGTGGACGAGTTCCGCCGGGAGCTGCACCGGATCCGATTCCAGGAACGTCTCCGAGATCACCAGCGTGAAGATGTGCCTCCGGCAACCGCCCGCGTATGAGACTTCGACCGTCAATCCGTGTCCGTCCACCGAGGCCGAGTTCGCGACGTAGGGATCGTCTCCCCAATCGCCGTTGCCCGCGAGAACCACGTTGTTTTCCGGCACATCCGGCCCCAGCCCCGACTCGCCGCACCCCGACGCACCCAGAAGTCCGAGGATGAGCCCAATCGAGACCCTCCCGCGGGAGGCGGACACCGGGGAACCGGCAGTCGAAAATGTCATGCGAACAATGTAGCACGGCCCCCCCGACGGTGGATCGGATGCGGCCGGCAAGGCCCTACTCGACAGCGAGTCGGAGAGACATACAGTGCTTGCAAGCACTATCTGCTAGCACTAATTTCCGTTTGCCGACAACCTGTTTCGAGGAGTGGAGCGTATGGGCAACACGATTACCGTCCGGGACATCGATCCGGGCGACAAGGCCTGGCTCCGCCGGGAGGCCCGCTACACCGGCATCTCAATGGAGGAGTTCGTTCGCCGCCTGATTCGCGAGAAGCGGGAGAATGCCGCCGCCGAGACGAGACCTTCGCAAGTCTTCGAGAGGTACTTCGGGTCGGAGTACGGGGTGGAGCTGCCTGAGCCTTCTCGCCACGGATACAGGCCGTTCGTGTTTGAGGATGAAGGCGGGGGCAAAGGGTGAGGCAACCCCTCCGCTGGCTCATCGATACGAACGTGGTCTCGGAGATGATGCGTCCGGCTCCCGACGCGCGAGTGGCCGGGTTTCTCGACGGGATCTGGGCCCAGGGAGTCGGTCTGGCGTCCGTCACGGTGTGGGAGATCCTCAACGGAATCGGCCGCATGGACGCCGGCCGGCGGCGGGACCATCTGGCCGAGCGGTTTCAGGGCCTTCTGGACGACCTCTTCCGTGAACGAGTCCTCGACTGGACCCTCGGCGACGCCCGAGCCTGCGCCCGCATCATGGAATTGAAGAGGCGGCGAGGCGAACCGCTCGACGACCACCTGCCGGACGCGATGCTGGCGGGCGTGGCCGCGCGTCACGGCCTCACCCTGGTCACACGGAACGAGCGGGACTTCCGGAACACGGGCATCGAAGTGGTCAACCCCTGGGCGGACAGGTCGCGATAATCCGCCGGCCACGTCGCCCTGCTACGCCTGGAGTTCCGGGCGGTTGCGGTAGTCGTCGAGGGCCTCGGGGTTGGCGAGCGCCTCGACGTTCTTGACCGACTCTCCCAGTACCACGGCCCGCACGGCGAGTTCCGAGATCTTGGCGCTCTTCGTGCGCGGGATGTCCGCCACCTCCAGTATCCGCGCCGGAACGTGCCGGGGCGAGGCGTGCTCCCGGATCTCGCTTCGGATCCGCGCCTCCAGATCTTCGTCCAGGCTCCGGCCCTCCGCGAGCCGCACGAAGAGCACGACGCGCGTGTCGTTCTCCCACGGCTGCCCGATGACGATGGACTCCAGAATCTCCGGCATCCGGTCCACGAGCCGGTAGATCTCCGCCGTCCCGATCCGCACGCCGCCCGCGTTCAGCGTCGCGTCGGAGCGGCCGTAGATCACCGCGCCGCCGTGTTCCGTCCACTCCATCCAGTCGCCGTGCCGCCAGACGTTGGGATACATGTCGAAGTACGCCGCGTGGAAGCGGCTCCCGTCGTCGTCTCCCCAGAACCCCGTCGGCACCGACGGGAAGGGCGCCTTGCAGACGAGTTCCCCCTTCCCCGTCGGCATCGACCGCCCCTCTTCATCCCACACATCCACGTCCATGCCCAGCGACGGCGCCTGTATCTCGCCCCGCCACACGGGGAGGAGCGGGTGTCCCACCACGAACCCGGCGCACAGGTCGGTCCCGCCCGAGATCGAGGCGAGGTGGACGTCGGGCTTCACGTCGCGGTACACGTAGTCGAACCCCTCCGGGACGAGGGGAGACCCCGTGGAAAGCATCGTCCGCACCGAGGAGAGATCGTGCGTCTCCCGCGGCCGGAGGCCCTCCTTCCCGAGCGCGTCGATGAACTTCGCGGACACACCGAGCTGGGTCATGCGTACTTCGTCCGCGTAGTCGAACAGGACGTGCGGCCCGGGATGGAAGGGCGATCCGTCGTACAGGACCGCCGTCGCCTCGCTCGCCAGCGCCGACGACAGCCAGTTCCACATCATCCACCCGCAGGTCGTGTAGTAGAAGGTGCGGTCGCCCGGCCGGATGTCCGCGTGCAGTTGATGCTCCTTCAGGTGGGTGAGGAGGATGCCGCCCGCCGCGTGGACGATGCACTTCGGGACCCCGGTCGTGCCGGAGGAGAAGAGGATGTAGAGGGGATGGTCGAACGGGAGCCGCCGGAATTCGATCTCCCGCGGGCTCCACGGGCCGATGAAGTCGTCGAACAGGACGGCGTGGGGGATCGCCGAGACGTCCGGATCCGGCTCGGTGTGGGGGACGATGATGACGCGCTCCACCGAGGGGAGGCGCCGCACGATCTCCGGCAGGCGGTCGAGGCTCGAGTACCGCTTCCCCTGCCAGAAGTAGCCGTCGGCCGCGAGGAGGACGCGCGGTTCGATCTGGCCGAAGCGGTCGAGCACGCCCTGCACGCCGAAGTCGGGCGAGGCGGTCGAGATCGTGGCTCCGAGGCTCGCCGAGGCGAGCATGTACACGATGGACTCCGGCATGTTGGGCACGTAGCCGGCCACGCGGTCGCCCGGTTCGATTCCGAGCGCGTCCAGCGCCTGGGCGAGGCGGGACGTGGTGTCGTAGAGCTCGGCCCAGGAGAGGTCGCGGCGGAGGCGGTCCTCGGCCCTGAAGAGGAGCGCCGGGCCGTCGTCGCGGCGGCGCAGCAGGTTCTCCGCGTAGTTCAGCCGCGCATCCGGATACCAGCGCGCCCCCGGCAGGCGGTCGAAGTCGACGACCACGCGTTCCCCCCGCTCCCCGATGACGCCGCAGAAGTCCCACACCGCGTTCCAGAACGCCGCCGGCTCGCGGATCGACCAGCGCCACAGCGCCTCCGGGGAGTCGGCCGCCGCCCCGCAGGCCTCGTTCGCGTAGCGCGTGAAGCGCGCCATGTTCGTCGTCGCGGCAAAGTCGGGATCCGGCGTCCACAGCGGCCCGCTCGCGCCCGTCACGCCCGGCTGGCTCCTCGCCCGCGACGCCGTCATGCCCGTTCCTCCGACACCCGGAAGTAGCGGAAGGCGGGCGACATGAGCTGTGCGAGGAGCCACCCGAAGAAGACCAGCGACAGCGTGCCGAAGACCGCGAACCCGATCCCGCTCCAGGCCGACACCCAGTCCGGCGGCACGTAGGTCTCGCCCGGCGCGTGCACCGCCCGCGTCACGCCGACCGCCGTCCCCACCACGTGCAGCCAGAGCACGAGCGCCGCCACCGAGAGGTTCAGCCCGATGAGACTCCAGCGCATGGCCGGCGTGTGGAGCGTATCCCACGCGTCCTCCCCCTCGCGCGCCTGGAAGTGCTCGCTCAGGATCCAGATCGCGGCCCCCAGCAGGATCATCGTGTCGATGCCGATCATCGCCCCCATCGCGTGTCCCGTGACGACATACGTCCCGTGAATCACCGCGTTCAAGGGCGGAACGGAGATGAGGATCGCACCGAACAGGACCGCGCACGTCCACCACTTCGCCGCCGCGAACGAGCCGCGGGCCGCGCAGAACGCGGGGTCGCTCGGCGTCCGGAGCGCCCGCCACAGGTCGAACATGGCCCGCGCGAGCACGATGATCTCCATCATGCTCACGACGAAGGCGATCCACTTCACCGACTCCCGCCCCGGAAGGTGATAGGTGTGGTGCGCGAAGTTCGTGAACGAGTTGAGCAGTCCCACCGCGAACAGCATGTACGCGGTCGTCGAGCGCCCGTACGCGGGGTCTCCCGAGATCCGCTCGCCCAGGTAGATCACCGAGCCGTAGACGAACAGGTTGAAGCTGCCGACGAGGGTGCCCGTCGCCTTCCACTGGATCCGCATGTCCTGCACCGGGTCCCCGAAGATCCCCGGGATCAGCCACATGTGCTGTTCCACGAAGGTGACGATGAAGAAGAGCAGCCCCACCCCCCACATCGTCACGTACACCGGCCGCTCCCAGAACCGCCTCCCGGCGAGGCGGAAGAAGTTCCACGCGTAGCAGATCCAGCCCGCGAGGATGAGGAGGGAGAAGAAGGGATGGAAGCCGACGTATTCGCGGCCCGATCCGATGCCGAGGCCGAGCGTGATCAGGATCCCGAGGCCGGCGGCCGCCCAGGTCAGGACCTGGACCCGGAGGCGCCAGCGGTCGCCCGGCGTCGGCGGACCCTCGTCCTGAAGGAAGCGGTACACGACCGCGACGCCGCCGAGGAAGACCCAGGCCGAGGCGAAGACGGTGTGGATCGGCCGCAGTTGGCGCAGGTCGAGGCCGATCTGCTGGAACCATGGGGCGAGCGACGGCACGGAGTAGAACGCGGCGAGGATGCCGCCCACGAGCGTGATCGCGATCGCAATGAGCCCGCCGCGGAGGAAGGTCAGCACGGCGAACTGGTGCGCGGGGTGGCCGGCGGCGAAGGGCTTCACGGGTACTCCCACCACGGCAGCGCGCCCCAGTCGAGGCGTCGGCCCGCCGCGAGCGCCTCCGTCGCGGCCTCCAGTTGCTCGCGGTTCGCGCTCAGGAACTCGAGGAACGCGGTGAGCGCGGCGCGGTCCGCGTCGTCGAGCGGTGGCACGGGGGGCGGCATGCCCAGCAGGGGGCGGCCCTCGGCAAGAACCTGATCAAGCGAGTCGGGCGCGAGCGACCCGGCGGCGAGCGACAGGTCCGGCGCCCCGACGGGCGAGTCGCGGAACGGGAAGTGGCACGCGCTGCAAGGCCGGATCCGGTAGGCCTCGAACCCGGCGGCGACTTCGGCCAGGTCCTGATCCGCCCCGAGCATCGCCTCGATTGCGCGCTCGAACGCGGCCTGCGCCCCGGCGCCCTCCCCCGGCGTCCCCATCCGCAGTTCGCCACGGCCGATCTCCGGCCGGTCCATCTCGCGCAGGAAGGCCGCCATCGCCGCCGTCTCTCCGTCGCTGAACCCGAGCGGCGGCATCTGCCCGCTCCCCACCGTCAACAACGAAACGAGCCGGGTCGAATCAACCCGGCTCGCGGCATTCGTCAGATCCGGCCCGAGGAATCCCCCCTGACCGTAGAACTGGTGACAGGTTTGACAGGCATACGCCTGCCAGAGCGCACGTCCTTCGCGCGCCGCCTTCGACAGCGGCTCGCTGCGCACGTCCGAATACACCAGCCCCGTCTGGACTCCGAATGAGAGCACCAGCACGGCCAGCAGGAGTTTTTTCCGAGCCGGCGTGAACATGGGAGGCATTCGAAGGGGTTGAAGTCGCGTGATCCCGAACCCGTGGATGATCTTCGCGGAGGGCGAGGGGCGTCAAGCTCCCTGACGTTCCCGCGGGAACGTCTCAGGTCCTGGACGGGCTCCAGGCGGCGGTCAGTTGATGCGCTTGTCGCGGCCGGTCCATTCGCGGTCGCGGAGGATGTACTTCTGGACCTTGCCGGTGGAGGTCTTGGGGAGGGGGCCGAAGTCGACCGCGTCGGGGCACTTGAAGTGGGCGATCCGGTCCCGGCAGAAGTCGATGATTTCCGCCTCCGTGGCGTCGGCTTCCGGTTTCAGCGTGACGAAGGCCTTGGGGCGTTCGCCCCATTCGTCGTGGGGGATGGCGATGACGGCGCACTCCAGCACGGCGGGGTGGCCGGCGATGGTCTGCTCGACCTCGATGGTGGAGATGTTCTCGCCGCCGGAGATGATGACGTCCTTGGCCCGGTCGCGGAGTTCCACGTAGCCGTCGGGGTGCCACACGGCGAGGTCCCCCGAGTGGAACCAGCCTCCGCAGAACGCCTCGTCGGTGGCCTCGGGCTGCGCGTAGTAGCCCTTCATGACGATGTTCCCGCGCATCACGACCTCGCCCATCGTCGCGCCGTCGCGCGGCACGTCCCCGCCCTCCTCGTCAACGACCCGCATGAGATCGGAGGTGACGAACCCCTGGCCCTGCCGGGCGAGCAACCGCGCCTGCTCGGCGGGCGGGCGCCCGTCCCAGTCCGCGTGCCAGGCGCAGGTCGCCGTGGGGCCGTACGTCTCCGTGAGGCCGTAGGCGTGGATCGGGTGGAAGTTAAGCGCCTTCAACTGCTCCAGCAGGGTCGGTGAGGGCGGCGCTCCCGCGATCATCGTCCGCACGGGGTGCTCCAGCGGCCGGGCCGCCGGATCGTTGACGAGCATGATCTGCACGGTCGGCGCCCCGCAGTAGTGCGTGACGCCCTCCGACTCGATCAGCGCCCAGATGCGGCCGGGATCGACCTCCCGCAGGCACACGTGCGTGCCGCCGATGGCGGTCACCGCCCACGTGAAGCACCACCCGTTGCAGTGGAACATGGGGAGGGTCCAGAGATAGACGGCGCCCGGCGTCATCTCCATCTCGATGAGTTCCCCGATCGCGTTCAGGTACGCGCCGCGGTGCGTGTAGACGACGCCCTTGGGACGGCCCGTCGTCCCCGACGTGTAGTTCATCGAGATCGGGGCTTCTTCGTCCGCGGGGCCGGCCGGCAGCGGCGGCAGCCCGGCCGAGCCGGAAGCGGACTCCGGACCGGAATCGGGGCCGGCGGCGAGGAACGCCTCGTAGGGGTCGTTGGGCGCCCCGGTATCGTCGATCGGCACGACCGTCACTCCGCGGCCGCGCAGCGCGTCCCCGTCGATGAGGCTCTCGAGGGCCCGGTCGACGAACAGGTACCGCGCGCCGCTGTGCTCCAGGATGTAGGCGATCTCGCCCGTGCCGAGCCGCGTGTTGATCGTGACGAGCACGCCGCCCGCGGCCGGCACCCCGTAGTGCGCCTCGAGCATGGGCGGCGTGTTCGGCGACAGGAAGGCCACCCGGTCGCCCGGCTCCAGCCCGGCCCCGAGCAGCCCCGCCGCCAGCCGCCGCACGCGAAGCTCGAACTCGCGGTAGGAGTAGCTGCGGTCCCCGTGCACGACCGCGGCCTTGTCGGGGTACACGAACGCGCTCCGCCGCAGGAACTCGAGCGGCGTGAGGTCGGTGCGGTACGGGCTCCTCCCGCTCACCCGCCGCCGGCTTCGGCCAGCAACCGGCGGTACACGTCCCGGGCCTCCTCGAACTGGGCGTAGACGTGGTCCTGTTCCGACTGCGACCGCCAGCCGGGCCACTCCCGCGCCTGGCGTTCGAGTTCGTCGATCCAGTCGAGGCCGTACTGCGCCCCCGCCGCGTCGCGGATCGCCTCGCCTCCGACCGTGAACCAGACGGGGTTCGTGAACCCCTGCGGATAGGCCGCGTCGAGCGGGAACCGTTCCTCCGGCTCTCCCTCCGCCCGCAGGTGGATCCAGCCGCTGCCGTCGATCTCGATGTCGCCCGAGAACGAGGCGGACATGCGGTCCTCCGAGAGTTCGAGTTCGAGGACATCCTCCCCGTCGCGCACGAGCCAGGCGCGGGTCAGCGGCACGATCGACCGCACGTTGGCCTCCACCTCGACGCTCGTCGCGTCCGCGCCCAGATCCAGGACGGAACCCGGGATCTCCCCGTTTACCGTGAGTTCGACGAGCGGCCCGTTCGTCACAAACGCCGCAGCGCCGCGCAGGCCCTCGAACCATCCGTCCGCCGTCAGGCGCCCATCCGGCGGGCGCACGTACGTCCGCATGGCGCCCACGAGCGGCGTGGCGTGCAGGTTGCTGATCGAGTCCTCTCCGCCGGTCGCGCAGACCCGCACGTCGTTGCTCCACAGCGCGTAGAGCGGGAAGAACCCCGCCCGCTCAGCCGTGGACCACTCGAGCGCGTCGCTCGTCCCCAGCACGGCGTCGACCATGAACCCCTTCCCGCCCATCAGCCCGAACGTGAGCGGGTCCACGTCGCCGAAGTAGGGGTGGACGTAGCCCGTCGTCGCCCCCTGGTCCTTCGCCTTCCGCATCATGTCCGTGTTCGACGGATACAGGCTCTCGATCGCCGTCCCCTCGTATCCCGTCGTGAAGGGCGAGATGAGGTGGTCGCGCATCCCGAACATGAACACGTGTCCGTAGAACGGCGGCCGGTACTCCTGCCCCACGATGACGACCATGTCCTCCATCTCCGCCGACACCGGGTGCTCCCCGCCCCCGGGCACGAAGAACTGGTGGTCCAGGATCCGGTTGTCCTTGTTCGCCACCTGCTCGTTCACGATGTCCTGGTCCTCCGCCGCGGACATGAACATCAGGTTCTCGAGCGAGTTGTGGAGGTTCCCCGCGTAGTTCATGTGGACGTGCGTGGAGCCGTTGTGCCAGCCGTCCGCCGAGAGGTCCGCGAACCGGTGCAGCGTGACCGCCAGGTCCACCGTCTCCCCGGCCTCGATCGCCACCTTCATGCGCTGCGGCTCGATCTCGAAGCCTTTCACGATGGTGAGGTCCGCTTCGCCCGGCGGGAGCGCGACTGTGAACGTCCCGTCGGTGTGGAAGGCCGGATAGCGCCCGCGCTGGCCGATCCGCGCGTATTCGTCGGGCGGGGCGTGGTACTTGCCGTCCGGCCCCAGGAGGGTGACGCGCGCCGGAACGGGGTCCCGCCCGCTCGCATCCGTGCGCACCGTGACCGAGAGCATGCCCGTCGGCCCCGCGTAGGTACGCTCCCCGATCTCGATCCGCCGCCGGCCGCCGCCGTAGGTCTCGATGAGTTCCAGTTGGGGGAGGCCGCCCTCATTCGTGATGTAGGCGATCGTCTCCCCATCGGGCGACCAGCGCGGGTGGAAGGCGTCGTGCTCGAAGAAGGTGAGCTTGTACGGCTCCCCGCCCGTCGTCGGCTGCACGTACAGGTTGTTGAACTGGTCCGCCGCCCCCGCCGTCGACGAGTAGACGAAGCGCCGGCCGTGCAGCGACACGTCGGGCCGCGTGCGGTACAGCGTCTGCTCCCGCAGCACGGTCTGCGCCTCCAGGATCCCGTCCGCGCGCGCCGGGACCCGGATCACATTCCCCGAGCCCAGCGGCACGTCGCGGTTCGAGACGAGGAGGAGTTCCTCGCCGTCCGGCATCCATGCGGGCGAGATATACATGTCCATGGGCCCGAAGTAGAGCCGGTTGTTGCCGTAGGAGTTGTCGCTCGTGACCGCGATCTCGGGCCCCGCCCAGTCGCCGTCCGCCACGTCCCGGATGTAGACGTTGAAGTACCCGTTGGGCGCGCTCGACACGTAGGCGAGGCGTCCGCCGTCGGGAGAGAACACGGGGTCGGCGTACACGAAGCGGTCGTCCGTGAGCGCGCGCGTCTCACCCGTTTCCGTATCGAGGATCTCAAGCTGGATGCGCTCGCCGCCGTAGTCGGCCGTGTACGCGATCCAGCGGCCATCGGGAGAGTAGGAGGGGGACGAGTGGTACGTGCCCCCGCGCGTGAGTTCGGTGGCGTCGCCCGTCTCCACGTCCACTTCCCACACGGAGCCGGCCATCCCCACCGCGATCGACTCGCCGTCCGGCGACCAGGTGGGGAACCACGGCGTCGTCCCCGGTGCCGGCGGCAGGTAGTAGTTGTGCATGTAGTTGCCGCCGTGCCGCACGCCGGGATAGGCGCCGAACGCGGGCGGCGGCTCTTCGTCGAGGAGCGGCGCTACGGGCCGGGCCGAGGCGGACTCGAGCAGCCCCGGCTCGCCGGCCACGCCGGGCGCGCCGTCGCCGGGTTCGCAGCCGAGGATGACGCCGACGGAAAGAACGAGAACGGGAGCGGGGCCGATACGCATGGCAGCTCGCAGGTCGAAGGATCGCCGAACGGAGCCCCCAACTTGCTCCGCGCCAAGCACTCCGCGCAACGCGATGTAGACGCTACCCCCGGCCCGCGGAGGGCTGTTCTTACGGTTTGCGGTCGCTGGGCGGGATCCCGCGGCTGAACAGGACTTCGACGTCCGGCCCGACGTCGAGTCCGGTCACGGCATCGGCCAGCGTTCGCATGGACTGCGGCAGGTCCCGCAGCACGCCGCGCACCTGTCCGCTGAGCCGGTCGCGCAGGATGACGGCCGGTTCGTTCGTGTTCCGGTCCACCGTTACGGCCCCGCTCGGACCGGAAAGCGTGATCTCCGCAAGAAGGGCGGCCGTCTCCCCCTGGACGGGGACGGCGTACGCGAACCCCAGCCTCCCTTCGCTATCGGCGACGGGCGTCATGTCGAAGCTCAACGAGAAGAGGATGCGGCCATCGGCCGCGCGTCCGACGATCTCGTGCTCGCCGTCGGAGGTCGGCAGCGCGGGGGGCGCGTCGACCGCGAAGGCCGGGTTCAGATACGGCGTGCCATCGGCTTCCGCGCCG
Organism: Gemmatimonadota bacterium; assembly: GCA_965207805.1. Lineage (GTDB taxonomy): Bacteria > Gemmatimonadota > Gemmatimonadetes > Palauibacterales > Palauibacteraceae > Palauibacter. The sequence goes on along the minus strand of OZ242312.1, from coordinate 1,283,576 downwards.
CCCCAGAGGAGCATGGTGGCCGTGGGCGGTGCGGGGGTATCGGACGCCGCGGCTATGGTGCGATAGGCCGCCGCCTTCCCGAAATGGTAGTCGCCGATCCAGGCCGGGACGCAGTAGGACATGAAATCTGCTGTCGTCGCCGGCACGAGAACGGCCTCGCCGGAGCGCGAATCGATCCCCCACGCGCCCGTTGATCCATCGGGGAAGGGATACGCGGGATCCAGCGTAGCCCCCACGTCGCACGGGGCGTGGAAGAGACTCAGGTTGTGCCCGAGTTCGTGCGCTATCGTGAGCGCCTCCTCGGGCTGGCTCGAAACGCCCAGACGCACGTAGCTCGTCCATCCCGGGATCCACGCCACCCCCCAGGCGCCAGTGGCCTCGCCCGAGAGCGCCGCCATGTAGTAACCCCGCCCTCCCTCCATGACGCGGACGGCGCCCACTTCATCGAGAAGCGCGTCCGAATCGTTGCTCGACGTCAGTACGGGCTCGTGCGCCTCGACGCTCAGATCGTCGACCGGGAGGAGGTCGATGGTTTCCCACAGCAGCCTGTGTCCTTCGGGGTTCGCCGCCATCTCCGCGGCGAGGTCGATCGCCGTTGAATCCGGCTGGGTTCTCCACAGGAAGGGGACCACCGTAAGGCCGAAGGTGGGCATCCGTTCAACCGGCAGCCGCAGGCGGCCGGACTCCGGAATCCGGGGCGACACCCCGAGTCCGGGATCCAGCGTTCCGGCCGGATCGACCTCGATCTCCAATTCGACGCCGGGTCTTACGACCCATCCGGGAATGTCGGCGTTGGCCGACTTTTCGAGCGATGCCTCCGCCTCGGCGAGATCGATGGGGAGAGGCGTCGATTTCCCGGGGATATCGACGGCGTGAATCTCCTCTTCCCCGTAGAAGAACGTCGCGCGCACGTCGGGGATCTCCGCGCCCGTGGGCCGTGGCGCGATCACGAACGCTCGCAGCAGCGCCGCTTTGCCTTCGATCAGCGGTACCGGGAATTCGAGCGACTGGACCGCCTGCGTGAGGTACGCCTGCGAACCAGTCAACGCCTTCCTGTCGCAACGCGGCATGCGCCAGCGGCTCGACTGGTCCAGCAGGACGGGATCCTCCGGCACGCAAAGCCCGGTCCCCGTCCACTCGAACCGCCCCAGTCTCCCGAGGTCCGCGAACGTCGACGGAAGGGGACCGCTCAGCCGCGGATTATGCGCCAGGTCCAGCCACTCCAGGTTCCTCATCCGCCCCAACTCCGGCGGGACGCGCCCTTCCAGGTTGTTGTGTCCGAGTCGCAGCTTCGCGAGGGATTCAAGGTTGCCGAGTTCGGCGGGGACTAATCACGACAAATGTAATCGGCAGCGCCACTTTGCTTTACGTCGTATCCAGTTCGGTTGTGTATCACTTTGAATATACAAATATGACCCGGAACACACCGGACGGAAGTGGACGGCGGCGGACGTGAACCTTCCACCGAACCGTGGGCTCGACCGCTGCGGGTGCACCCTCGACGTCGACCGGGGCAACCGCCGAAGCATCCCCCGTTTCGCCTCCATCGTGGCGGGGACGGGAAGCGGTGAGGCGGTTCATCCTACCACGTCTCTCTCCGGCGCGCGACCCTGGCCTTTGAGCCCGGCGGCGCGAGATTACCTTACGGTTGATGGGCCTTCGGTCGGAGGTGGGGAGCCGACCGTCCAAGACCACTTTGGTGAGGAATCGACCCGTGACGCTCGAACACTGGACCGCCAACATGGGGAACTACTGCCTTTCGGATCGCGCCGAGGTGGTCGACGAGGTGACCCCCGCGTATGGACGGCTGATCGCGGGGGCGGGCGCGCTCGGCGTTCCCGCGCCGTTGCGGGCGCGGGACGATGCGTGGCAACTGGAGGTGCTCGCGCATCCGCACGGCCCGCGCGTCCTGCGGGCGTGCATCCTTGCCCCGGACGGGCGGCCTGCGGTGTCGGTGGCGGTGGCGGAAGGCGGTGGCGACGGCGCGCGGCACGCATGGCGCGAGACCGTTGCGGCGTCCGCCTGGTTCATCGAGGGATGCGACCTCGCGGAGTTCCGCGACCCTCCGGACGGTCCGTGGCTGATGGGAGCCTTGCAGGACGGGCTGGACGGCCATCCGGAGGCTTTCGAATGGCTGGGGGCCGTCCTCCCGTACATCGGGTGGGCGTTTCTGGACAGCCTCTCGACGATCACGATAGCATGAACCGGCCCGCCCGCCGGTTCCACCGACGCACCCTCAGCGGCTCGGCCCGGCATCGCGATCCGGCCCGCGCGTGGGCGGCCTTGTCACCAGCCGCGTCCGCGCGGTCTCGCGACGCCAGATGTCTCGTAATACTCGGTCAAGCCGGTCACTCGCTCGTCGAGCCGCTCGATTCGCCGCCTCAAGGTGGCGTTCTCCTCGGTCTGCCGCTCGACTTGCCGCCGCAAGGCTTCGACCTGTTCGGATTGCCGCCGCCGTTCCGTTTCGGACTGCCCGGACAACCTCTTCAAGGCCTCCGTCAACTGCCCCTCCAACTCGGTCATACAGTTTCCTCGCTCTCTTGATGGCCTTCAGACAGGCCGTCCGCGCCAAGTCCAGCGCGGTTTGTCCAGCGTCCCCGACGGCCGCACCACGGCCTGCTCGTCCTCGATCTTCGGCAGCGCGATCCTCCAAGCGACCATCTCGATTCTCGCGAGAGTCCGCCGGGTCTCCGCGATATCGCAGTCCAATTCGGCCACCGTCTTGATCCGGGCTTGGATGCTCCTCGACCACCACCGCATCGTCGCCCAGCTTCCGGCGGAGATGCCGAGCAAGCGGTTCAGGCCGAAGATCAGCGGCTTTGGCCAAGCCTTCAGCGGCAACGTGTGCATCCGTGCGGCCGCCTCCGCGGTATCGCGCCCGATGGTACGCAGCGCGTTCCTCGCGGCGCGCCGCGAGTTCCCGGCGCGCCGAGCGCGCTCGCTCGCGGTCAACTTCCCTGTCTCCCCGCGTCCGCTCTCCAGCCGCCTCCTCAGCCGCTCGGTCGAATCGTCCGGGCTGGAAGTCAAAGGCGTACAGCCGTCCCTTCAGCCGCCAACGGTCGCCAGTCTCCGGGTCCATCGCGGTCAGGTAGTCCTTGCCTTGGCGCGGCACTTCCAAGCCCGCCTCCCGCAGCGCGGCGACGACATCGAAGCGATCCTTCACCGCGCCGTGCTCGACGCGCTGGATCAGGTAGTCCCGGATCAGGTTGCGGGGGGAGGATTCGAGCCGGAGCCCGGCCCGCAGTCGCGCCGCCTCGATGTACGCGCGGTGTCCGGGCTGCTCGACCCTGGCTCGGGCCGGATCGTCCGGACGGCCCCAGCCGTGCTCGTGGTTGAAGGCGTCGCGGAGCGGGTCGAACGTTCTCCGCCAGCCCGGAGGGGCAATGTTGAGGCTGCGCCCGGTCTCAAGGTCGCATCGCGCGGCGAGAACGTGGACGTGGGCGCCGCCGCCCTCCTCTCGGTGGAGCACCGCCGCCCACGCGTAGCGGTCCGGTTCGAGCCCCGCCCACGCCGTCTCCTCGAAGGCGTCCAGAACCGCGCCGATCTGTTTGTCGGTCGGTTCGTCCTCCGGCGCCCACGCGATCACGCCGGAGGTGTACCTGTGCTCGAACCCCAGGGCGTCCGCCACCGACGCCACCCGGTGGGGATCGCCACGAAGGACCTCGACGCCTTCGCGCGGTTTCCCGGCCGCGTCCCGCTCCCCGAGGAGGTATTTGGCCGCAGCCCGCGCCGATCCGGTTCCGCGCGCCAAGAACTTAATGTGCATCGGCTTCCGGGCTCTCGGCGGGATCCAAAGCGCCGAGCGCGCGGTCGATGGCGACTAGATGGGCGATCACCTCGACGGCCTCGATGGCCTCCTTGTGGGTATTCGCCCAGCGTGCGATCTGGTTGAGGTTGTTCCCGAGGCGCGCCAGTTCGCGGGTGCGCCCGCGCTCGACCTCGGCGTGCGGCACGGTCCACGTGCGGACCCGGCCGATCGACCGGCGCACCAGATCCGACAGGGTCAAGCCCGCCGAGCGCGCCTTGGCGTGCCATTCGGCACGCTCCGCCTCGGAGGCGCGGACCTTCACCCAGACGGCGCGTCCGGCGCTCACGGCGCGCCGTTTCCGTTGTGGGGGTCACAGGGGGCACGGCCCCCCGCCAGCCCCTGCCGGGGACTCGCGGAGCGTGGCCCCAAAGGGTGGGCTGGCTCTCCCGCATTAGCGGGCCAAACCGTCCTTCGGAGCGCGGAATCCGGGGTCGTCGGAGTCGCCATGACGTGAAGTCAGGCGACCGTTTCGGGCGGTGTCAACAGCCGCCGAAACGGCGACGTCCAACGGCGTCCAGCGCCGTCCGGAAGCCGCATCGACCGCCGCCAGCGGCACCTCCGCCGCCTCTTCTTCTTGGGTTCTGTCGCTTGCCGGTCTGTACGCTAATGCGGAAGCGTTACTGAGGATGATTGCAGAGGTCCCACATCCACAGAGCCCGGTCGAGGTCGCGAAGTGTCACGCCGTACCTTCCAGCGGTCTCCCGGCACAACTTGGCGTACTTGGACCACAGCGGGATCGTGTAGTTTGGAGGCTGATTCGAGTCGGGGGGGATTCTCCCCACGGTGCGCATCACGCGGACATCCAACATCGGGAATCGACTCGGGAACACGAAGTGCAAGACAGCGCTTGCGGTTGGCCATGAAACCCCTTGAAGTGCTACTAGCGCATGAATGCGAAGCCGATCCGTGCGAGCACCGAACGCAACCGCAGAGCATTCCTTGACTTCCTCCGGGGTGTTCTTCTTGCAGTGATGGAGGGTTCGTTTGCCTGACTTCCACTCCGCCACGTCCAGCAACTGTCGTCGCGTGATGTGGCCGCGAAGGTGAGCATCCTTCAGTGACTCTTGTAGGGCTTCGTCCAATTCGAGCAGCTGCCCGCCGTCCTCCTCCTTGTAGCGCCTCGAAAACTCCCGGACCTCCTCGACGCTCAGGTTGATCTGCATTTCGGCGTTCCCACGAACCGGATGGAATCAGCGACCAGTCTGGGCCGCCTCTCTCTCACCTACTTGTCAACCAAGGTATCCCTTCGGGCGGCCTCTCGAAATCAAGTGACGTAGCGGCTCCACTCCTGCATGACTTCGGCGCGGCGCTCCAGCAGGTCGGACCTCTGATACGCCTGAACGACTTGGCTTCTCGGGACGTGGGCAAGGCAGGCCTCCGCGACCTCCGCAGGAACGCCGGTCTCGGCCATCCACGACCGGGCGCTCGACCGGAACCCGTGCAGCGTCGAGGCGACCCCGGCGCGCTTGAGCACCCTGAGCGGCGCTTTCGGCGGCAGCGGCTCGCCGGTACGCGACGGAAACACCAGCGGCGATCCGCCCGACAGCTTGCGCGCCCGTTCGAGCACGTCGAGAGCTGCGGTGCTGAGCGGAACGGCGAACTCGCGGCCCGCCTTCATCCTCGAAGCCGGGATCGTCCACACGCCCGCCTCCATGTCGATCTCGTCCCAAAGCGCGCCCCGCGCCTCTCCGGGACGGACGGCGGTGAGGACGATCAGTTCAACGCACGGAGCCGCCGAAGCGTGCGTGTCGGTGGTCCGGCGAACCTCACGGAGTGCGGCGGCGACCTCTCCGTGCGGGAGCGCGCGGTGGTGGGTTGTCGTGTGGCCGTTCGCCTTCGGCAGCGCAACGACCGCCCGGTCCACCGGGTTGTCCGCCCGGTAGTTTCGACCGATGCACCAGCGGATCATCCAAGGTCTGAATCACGGCAAGAGATCACGTAAGTCTAATCAGGACTGCACGATCTGCAACTCTTGCCGTTCGCCAATACCTGCTTGAATCTCCGTCGAAATCGCCGGAACGATGGACCTAGTGGCGGGAATACTCGCCCTTGGCGGCTGCCGTGTCGGCGGTTCTTGCGAGACGGCCCCGGCGCACGCAGCCACCGGATCGGGTTTCCTTCATTCGTCTTCCGAGGTGAAGCCGATCTGGCGGGTTGGTGGTTCGTCTGGGACGCCAGGGCTCCAACTCGGCGGGATTGGTCTTGAGCCGCCAGACTCAATCCGTGCTTCCAGCCTCGCTATCCGCTCCCTGAGATGCGCGACTTCACCTTGGATGTCCCGTGTGTGACGCCGCATGTCCTGTAGAGTCGGCACGAGGTAGGTGAAGTGGACACCAAAAAAAGCGGCTGCCAGCGCGATCGTACATGAGATGATCGTCCACGACTCACCGCTCATGCGCGCTCCACCGCCTCGAAGTCCCACACATGTACTTTGCCGTCCGACCTCGCCTCCATCAGAACCCAGACTTGCCTTCGGCTATCGGCGAGTTGAACCTGATGATGATTGAGTAACGTCACGATCTTGTTCTTCCATTCAGGCGATTCCCGAAAACGCAACTCGATGTTCTGCTCTTCGACGGCATACGGACTCTCGGCGTGAAGCAGATCGCCGCAGATGTCATAAAGCTCCACATAGTTACCCTTGGTGAGGTAGCCGGACTCGACATCCACGACCTTCACGACCTTTCCGGTATCCGGATCCACGATCTGTCTGGTTGGCCGGGGGTAGAAGTGCGGGTTGACCTTCTCTAAGTCTTCGAGAATGCGCTTCCCGTTGTAGTGACGCCGAAACCGCTTGTATCGCTCCATGTACTCGGGACTCGCGGAGATCGAGGCCATGGCGATCAATTCCAGGATCTTTCGGAACTGCAAGTAGATGGACTCCACCGTCGTCTTCAGGTACAGGGCGTTGCACGATCCGTTCAGGAACGCGTCAACAACCAGCATCCTCCTTTTGATCTCCTCCATGCACTCGGCGTACTTGGCACGGTGTGACACGTCATTCGCTTCAGGCATCGCAAATCCTGCCGTCATCGTCGGAATTAACGCCCCCGGCTTGTTCCGCAGGGCTATCTCTCCATTGCCTGTCCTCCGGCGTAACTGGGCTCCGTCGATGGCGGGACGCACCGATCACGACGCTGCATAGGTAATCCCTTGCCTTCTGCCCCGACAGATCTGAGGTCATGCCCCCCACCCCTCCGACAGCACCTCGGCCTGTTCGAGCACCGTCCGCGTGGTTCTTTCCTGCTTGTCGGGCGGGTAGCCGTGCTTCCTGAGAATCCGCTTGACCAGCACCCGCAGCTTGGCGCGCACGTTTTCGCGGAGCGTCCAGTCGATCTTGACGTTGTTCCGGACAGTCTCGACCAACTCGCGGGCGATGTCTCGCAGCGTCTCGTCGCCGAGCACCTGCACGGCGCTGTCGTTCGTCCCGAGCGCATCGTAGAAGGCCAGTTCGTCCTCGGAGAGCCCCAGCGCCTCACCTCTGGCGCTCGCTTCGCGCATCTCGCGGGCAAGCTGAATCAGTTCCTCGATGACCTGCGCGGCCTCGACGGCCCGGTTCGCGTAGCGACGGAGGGTCCGGTCGAGCATCTCGGCGAAGGATCGCGCTTGGACGACGTTCCGCCGCCTCCGGACCGCCAGTTCTCCCTTTAGCAGCTTCCGCAGCAGTTCGACCGCGAGGTTCCGCCGCTTCATGCCCCGCACTTCGGCCAGAAACTCCTCGGACAGGATCGAGATGTCGGGCTTCTCAAGGCCGGCTGCGGCGAAGATGTCCACGACGCCTTCGGAGGCGACGGCCCGTGAGACGATCTGGCGGATGGCCATGTCCAACTCTTCCTCGGTGCGCGTCTCCCCCGGCACCCGCTTGGCCAGCACGGACCGGACGGCTTGGAAGAACGCCACGTCGTCGCGGATTTGCACGGCGTCCTCGTGTGGGACGGCGAGCGCGAACGCCTGGGAGAGTTCGCGCACCGCCAGCAGACAGCGTTCCTTGCCGCTCTCCTGCGCGAGGATGTGCTCCTGGGCCGCCGGAAGCAGACCAGTGCGTTCGGTGGGCGTGCCGCCGATCCACCCCGAGTAGTCGAAGCCGTGGAACAGGCCTCGGCACACCTCGTACTTCTCCAGCATCACGGCGACCGCTTCGTACTGGTCCAACGTGGTCCTGCCGGTGCCGCCGCTCTCGGTGTAGGTCGCAAGAGCGCGTTTGAGTTCGTGCGCGAGCCCGAGGTAGTCCACTACGAGGCCGCCCGGTTTGTCCCGGAAGACCCGGTTCACCCGCGCGATCGCCTGCATGAGCCCATGGCCGCGCATCGGCTTGTCCACGTACATCGTGTGCAGGCTCGGTGCGTCGAAGCCGGTGAGCCACATGTCCCGCACGAGCACGATCCGGAGGGGATCGCCGGGATCGCGGAACCGCTTCGCCAGAATCTCACGGCGCTTCTTGTTACGGATGTGGGGCTGCCAGTCGGGAGGGTCCGATGCGCTGCCGGTCATCACGACCTTGATCTCGCCCTCTGCGTCGTCCTCGTGGTGCCACTCGGGACGGAGACGAATCAACTCCCGGTAGAGGTCGATGCAGATGCGTCGGCTCATGCAGACGATCATCGCCTTGCCGTCGATCGCTTCGAACCGCCGGTCGAAGTGTGAGACGATATCCTGGGCGATGAGCTTGAGGCGGTGCGGGGATCCGACGACCGTTTCGAGTTGAGCCCACTTGGTCTTCAGCTTCTCCTTGCGCTCGACCTCCTCGCCCTCGGTCGCCTCCTCGAAGTCGGGGTCGATCTTGGGGCGTTCGGCCTCGTCCAGCGCCAGCCTCGCCAGTCGGCTCTCGTAGTAGATCGGCACGGTTGCCTTGTCCTCGACGGCCCGCTCGATGTCGTAGACGCTGATGTAGTCGCCGAACACGGCCCGCGTGTTGGCGTCCTTCAGTTCGATGGGCGTACCGGTGAAGCCGATGAACGAGGCGTTGGGGAGCGCGTCGCGCATGTGGCGGGCGTATCCGTCGATGAAATCGTACTGGCTGCGGTGGGCCTCGTCCGCGATCACGACGATGTTGCGGCGTCCCGACAACTCGGGCATCCGGTCGCCCTTTTCCTCGGGAAAGAACTTCTGGATGGTGGTGAACACCACGCCGCCCGACTGGACGGCCAGCTTGGCGCGCAGGTCGGCCCGGTTCCCGGCTTGGGTCGGCGGCTGCCCGAGAAGGTCCTTGCAGCGGGAGAACGTGCCGAAGAGTTGGTCGTCGAGGTCGTTGCGATCCGTAAGGACCACGATGGTCGGGTTCTCCATCATCGGAGCGCGGGCGATCCGCCCGGCATAGAAGGCCATGGTAAGGCTCTTGCCCGAGCCCTGGGTGTGCCAGACAACTCCGATGCGCCGGTCGCCCGGCGCGCCTCCGGGCTTCCGGCCCGGCTCGTCCCGGCCGGCCTCGGAGGCCCGCTTCGCGTCCTCCCAGAGCGCGGCTGCGCGCACGGTCTCCTCCACCGCCGTCTCCACCGCGTGGAACTGGTGATACCCCGCCATCTTCTTGGCCAGCTTGCCGCCGCCGTCGTCTTCGAAGACGATGAAGTCCCGGACCAAGGACAGGAATCGCTCGCGCTGGCACATCCCTTCGAGCATCACCTGCAAACTGGGGAAGATGCGGTCCGGCCAGCGTCTCGCCCTCGATCGTCCGCCACGGCTTGAACCATTCGCGTCCGGCGGTGAACGTGCCCATGCGCGCCTTGAGGCCGTCCGAGGCGACGAGCACCGCGTTGAAGGCGAACAGGTCCGTGAGTTCGGCCTTGTAGGTCTGGGTCTGGTTCCAGGCCGTCCACACCGTGGCCTTCTCATCCGCCGGGTTCTTGAGTTCGATCAGGCCCAGCGGAAGACCGTTGACGAACAGCACGACATCCGGCCGGCGCTCGTGTTCGCCCTCGACGACGGTGAACTGGTTGACCGCCAGCCAATCGTTGTTCGCTGGGTTCCGGTAGTCGAGGACGGAGATATGTGGCCACGCCGGGACACCGTCGGTTGTCCGGTGCTCGACCGTCACGCCATCCACAAGCAAGCGGTGAAAGACTCGGTTGCGGGCTTCCAGAGTCGAGCCTTCGGAGCGGGTGACCTTGCGGAACGCGTCGTCCAAAGCCTCAGCGGGCAGACTCGGGTTCAGCCGGTTCAAGGCGTCGCGCAGCCGTTTTTCCAGCACGACTTCGGTGTAGTCCGCCCTTTCCGCGTCTTCTGCGTGCGGCCCAATGTCTGGACCGTGAGCCACCCTCCATCCAAGAGCTTCGAGCCATTCGAGCGCGGCGGCTTCGACCTCCGACTCGGTAAACGAACGCGACGTGGGTGTCACGAGACGGATTCCGCCAGCCTCTCGGCACCCGGTACGCGGATTGCCCCTGACATGAGCTTGGGTAGGAGGGTGTCTCGAAGGCCAGCGAGGGGGCGGGATTCCTGCTGTAATCCGTACTGACGTGCGGAAATGGCCTTCACGGTCTTGGTGAACACGCCAACGGTATCTTTGGACGGCACGACGGCTCGGTTCATGTAGGCGAGGTTCCGATTCATGCCCGGGACAGCGGAATCAGAGGCAATCGACGGGAGATCTTGCGTTCGCAAGAGGTGGAATAGAAAGAACATCCCTAGCCCCTCGTCCTTCGGCACTACGTAGAACGTCGTGTCGATAGGGAAGAATCCCTTTAGACTCCACCTGACCAAGCCCGGATTCCCCTTGCGGCCTACGACCACTCCTGGTCCATCGACGAGTTGCTGATCGTGCCAATCGACCTGGCCGTTAGATCCGTATACCGGAACACACCCTGGTCTCCGCTTCCTCTTAGGGAGTGGCTTTCCGTACGCTAGCTCGACCAGATCTCCCAGTGGCATTACTTTCCATCCGTCCGGGATATCCCCCAACTCCGAATCCACGAGCCGGTCGGGGAAAAGGTCGGCGATGTCTCGCGGCAAGCCCGCGTCCCAGCCCTCCATCTTGGCCCGGACCGGGTCGAAATCGACGAACCACGACTTGAACAGCGCCCGCGCCATCGCCTCCAGCGTCTCGTTCATCCGGCGGTTCAACTCGATCTTGTCGTCCAGCGTGCCGAGGACGTAAGCGATGGCGCGTTGCTCGGGGCGGGCGGGGGAAGCCACTCGCAGGTTCTTGAGATCGCGCTTCGTGACGTGGCCCAAGCCGGTTGTCTGCTTGTCTCTTGCGATCCGAACGAAGTTTGGCTTCAGGTAGCGCAAGAGGTAGTAGAAGAATGTGACGTCGAGTCCGAGTTCCGGTGTCACCCGGAAGACGTGCTGGTTCAGCCATCCCTCTGGTCCCCTCCACCAGAAGGCATCGATGGAGGTCTCCGGTTGACCCGACCAAGAGAAGAGGAGGTCTCCGGGCCGAACGCGCACCGACTCGTCAAACGTCTGCTGCGTGAACTTCGTTTGCCCGCTGATTCCGCCCTTGAGTTCAGCGATCTTGATGATCGGCCGCCCGGTATCCGAGAACTGAATCTTCCTGAAGGCCAGCCCGTTCACCCAAGTTGCCATGGCGTAGAGTGGGCTGGGGCGCCAGTGCTCCGGGAACGTGGGACTGAACAGTCCGCCGTTGTCTTCCTTCGTATCTCGTCCCGATGACCCCCTTGCAACTGGTGTCGTCGAGCGGATCCCAACTCGCTGAGCCACGTCGGGAGTCACGGTCGGAGCCTGAACGGACACCGCACCCCGTCGGATGACTCTGCGGAAGCTCTCGTCGGTGCTCGCCCAATCCACGATGTCCACCCGGAACGGTAGGGCCGACTCGACAAGGGCTTCATCCAAGGCCGACGAAGCGCGCAGCGAGAGAGGCTCCTCACCCATGATTGCGAGATCGAGATCCGAGTAATCCTTGGCGGTCCACGTTGCGCGCGACCCGAACGCGAGCACCTCCCGATCCGGAACGTGTCGGCGCAGGGCGTCGCGGACGATGGCCCAATGATCGGGCCGCAGGTCCAAGTTGGGGACGACACTCACGCCGGGCGTCCGGAGCGGCTCAGGTCAGTCATTCCGGGCTTCCAACGCCCGCAGCAGCGCACGCGCGTCATGCACGAAGTCCAGCGTTGCCCGGTAGACCGCGTCGGCCTTGTCGAAGTCGTAGATGTGCGATGTCGCGTTTCGTCCTTCATGGTGGCCCATCCACCTACCGACATCCTGGATCAGCCGCCGCTCGGCGGCGAGGCGGAACAGCTGACGCCGCGTCACGCCGTCCGCAACACCCGGGCTGACGTTCGCGCTGAGCCAACGGGCCATGAGCTTCCAGCACAGTTCATAGGTGATCTCGAAGTGCTGAACGACCCCCGCACGGATCGCCACCCGCTCGATGTCGGTCAGTTGCCCCATGCGCTCGTCGTTGCCGCTCACGGTTGCGACTTCGGAGAGAGCTTGGAGCGATTTCCTGAGACTGTCGAGTTGGAGCTTCATGGATTCTCTTTCACCTTACGGCTTGTCCGGCGCGGAAGCGCTTGGCGTCCCCGGAAACCCCAGCGCACCCAAGTTCTCCTTGATCGCCGTATCCAGCCGTTCGCCCTCGGCCTGCTGTTCACGCAGTTCAGCCACCAACCGCGTCATCTTCTCCTCGAACGGTTCGCCATCATCCTCTTGGGGTTCGACGCCGACATACCGGCCCGGCGTAAGCACGTGGCCGTGCTTCCTCACCTCACCGAGCGCGGCGCTCTTGCAGAAACCGGGCACATCCGAGTAGCCGTCCTCGTGCGTCCTCCACGCATGATAGGTGTCCGCGATCCGGGCGATCTCCTCGCCAGTCAGTTCGCGGTGCGTCCGGTCCACCATCCGGCCGAGCTTCCTCGCGTCGATGAACAGGATCTCACCACGCTGCCGCCCGCGCGCCAGGAACCAGAGGCACGCCGGTATCTGGGTGGAGTAGAACAACTGGCCCGGCAGCGCCACCATGCAGTCCACGAGACCAGCCTCAATCAAGTTCTTCCGGATCTCGCCCTCTCCGGACTGGCTCGACGACATCGAACCGTTGGCCAGTACGAATCCGGCGATCCCCCTCGGCGCGAGGTGGTGGACCATGTGCTGCACCCAAGCGAAGTTCGCGTTGCCCTTCGGCGGCACGCCGTAGCGCCAGCGCTTGTCGTCGGCCAGCCGCTCGCCTCCCCAGTCCGACACGTTGAACGGAGGATTGGCGAGGATGAAATCCGCCTTCAGGTCCGGGTGGCGGTCGTTGTGGAAGCTGTCGCCGTGGGCGATCTGCCCGCCGATGCCCCGGATGGCCAGGTTCATCTTCGCGACCCGCCACGTCGTGTAGTTCGACTCCTGACCGTAGATCGAGATGTCGCCCCGCGCTTTGCCGCCGTTGGCGTTGCCGGTGGCGTGGGCGCGGATGAACTCGACCGACTGCACGAACATGCCCGAGGAGCCGCAGCAGGGGTCGTAGACCCGACCCCGGTAGGGCTCGATCATTTCAACCAGCAGCCTGACGACGCAGCGCGGCGTGTAGAACTCGCCGCCCCTCTTCCCCTCAGCGCTCGCGAACTGCGAGAGGAAGTACTCGTACACGCGCCCGAGCACATCCTTGGACCGGGCTTCCGCGTCTCCGACGCGGATGTTGCCCACCATGTCGATTAACTGGCCCAAGCGCTGCTTGTCGAGCGCGGGCCGGGCGTAGTCCTTGGGCAGCACCTCCTTGAGCGCCGGGTTGTCGCGCTCGATGGCGGCCATGGCCCGATCCACGGTCTGGCCGACGGTCGGTTGCCGCGCCTCGGCCTTCAGGCGCGGCCAGCGGGCCTCCGGGGGCACCCAGAAGATGTTCTCCGCGATGTACTCGTCCCGGTCCTCCGCCGCCTCCTCTCCCCACTTGCCGAGCACGGCCGCGTGGCGCTCCTCGAAGGCGTCGGAGATGTACTTCAGGAAGATGAGGCCCAGCACGACGTGCTTGTACTCGGCCGCGTCCATCGAGCCCCGGAGGGTATCGGCCATCGCCCACAACTCGGCTTCGTAGCCGGTCGTGGCGCCGCTGTTGGTCTGCTTGGCGGGCATCTCAACTCGCACGTTTCAGTTCCGGATCGCCCCGCTGGCCTGCCGGAGCCCTTTCCAAGATATGATATGAGGTGCGGGGCAGTACACCTCGCCCAAGCAGGCCGGTCCGCAGATTCCGGCAGCCGTTCGCAACGATCCGCCCGAAACCTGATCGAGCAGGACGGCGTAAGGAGTCTGAGCCGGTTTCGTCCCGAGTCGGATCCCCGATTTTCGACGAGTTACCGGCGAAAAGCTTTCCGGGAGCGGTTCCGCGCTCCGGGTTGCGGTCGCACCGGTCGCCGTCGGTCCCGGCGCTCCCGCTTAGAGCCGTACCTGAGTGCGCAAACGACGTCGGGGTCCGATGCGCGCTTCGTCGCTCCGGCGGTGCGCAACGTACATCCCTCGCATCGTGATCCGCAGCAACGTCTTGCGGCTGCCCCGCCCGGTCGCCCGTGGCACAGTGGCCGCGAGGCCGCGGTCGGTAGCGACCCCCCTCGCCAAGGGCTCGGTACGGGTTCGGGGGTGGGCGGGTTTGCGCACCCCTGACCCCGACCCTTGGTTGCTACCGAGCCAGCGATCCCTCGCGGGAAGGCGATTGTACGCCTACGGCGACCGCCTCCGGTCCTTGCGTAGCGGATGCCGACCAGCCGCCGGCCAGCCGGTCAGCGAACGTCTCCTCCTCCGTTTGGGAGCGGTGCTCGACACCCTTCCGGTACTCCGGCACGGGCTGCTGGTTGGGAGCGATTGTCCATGGTAAGCTGACCCTCCCATCCGACACCGGAATGGCCCGGCGATGAGTTCAATCGGAGGAATAGCGTATGGGCAAGGTACTGGACGAGATTCTCGAATCGTTCTACACGAAACTCTCGGAGTCGGACACCGTGAGCGAGGTAACCGTCGAGGAGCTGCGTACCCTCCTCGCGGCGGAAAAGAAGCCGAAGGCCAACGACTTCGTGGCCATCTTCGAGAGGGCAGCGCAGGAGGCGAGCCTTGATTCAGATTGAGTCGGTGGCGATTCGGGAACTCAGGGGAATCCGCGATCTGGAAGTCAAGCCCGACCGGAAGAACTTCGTCGTATCCGGACCGAATGGATCGGGCAAGAGCGGAATCGTCGATGCCATTGAATTTGCCTTGACGGGGGTGATGTCGCGGCTCTCCGGCAAGGGCACGCGTGGACTGAGCGTCAAGACCCACGGTCCCCATGTGGATCGCCGCCATGATCCCGCCTCTGCCGAGGTTTCGCTTCGCTTCTACGTCCCTGAGCTGGAGAAATCGGCAGTCCTGACCAGGAACGTAAAGACTCCGCAGGCCTTCGTACTCACTCCCGACGACCCCGAGATGAGGGGCATCATCGAAGAGGTCGCCGATCATCCCGAGCTGACCCTGACACGTCGAGAGATCATCAAGTACATCATCGTCGAGGCCGCGCAGCGGTCCAAGGAGATTCAGGAGCTTCTGAAGCTGGAGTCCATCGGGCAGACCCGTGGGGTGCTGAAGACCGTCTTGAATAAGCTCACTGCTGCAGCACGACAAACGCAGAGCGCCCTCGAAAGGGCGGAGGAAGCTCTTCGCCTCCATCTTGATGTCGCCGCACCGAGATCGGAGGACATCCTCGCGGCAATCAACCCGCACCGAGAAACCCTCGGTCTCGGCGAGATCACGCGCTTGGCGCCGGATACCGATTTCACTGCCGGCATCCTGGAAGCGTCGGGCGAAGGGGGCTTCAACAGGAACTCCGCACTTCGGGATGTGGAAGCGTTACGGAAGGCCGTCGCCGATTCGGCCACGCCCGATCATGAGGCGGTCCGGAGTGTGTTGCGCGACCTCGACATACTGGACAGCGACCCGGCAATCCTCGAAGCGATCACCCGACGCTCGTTCGTCGACGCAGGTCTGCGGCTTGTTGACAACTCAGACTGCCCGCTGTGCGACACCAGCTGGGAGGATGTGGAAGCGCTGAAGGGCCACCTGCGCGCAAAGATCGCCAAGGCCGACGAGGCCGATGCACTCCGGCAACGTCTGCTGGACAACGGTGCCAGCATCGCCGCTGAAGCGACGCGAGTTGCGACGCTCGTAGATGCGGTACAGCCTCTGGGCAAGTGCTACGCTCTTGAGGAGCTCGGCGAAGAGCTTGGGAGTTGGTCTTCGGATCTGAAGGCCTTCGCGACCGGATTGGGCGCGGTCGAGTCGATTGCCGAGCGGCGAGGTCGGCTGGAGGACGGGTGGAGCGTGGCGGCCAATGCTGTGAACGGCCGGCTCGAAGTTCTCCATCAGATGATCCAGAGTACACCGGATCAGAGCGCGTCGGTCGCCGCGCAGACCTTTTTGATGCGCGCTCAGGATCGCCTTTCGGTTTTGCGGAGTGCGCAGCGCGAAAGAATGCGTGCTGAACTCGCAGTCGAAGCGGGCAGGGCTGCGTACAGGACGTACTGCGAGGTGGCGGACGCGTATCTCAGCGAGTTGTATCGGTCTGTGGAGGGTAGGTTCGGAAAATACTACCGGGAGATCAACGCGGAGGACGAGGGCGGATTCGAAGTGAAGCTGGATCAAGCCGAAGCCGGCTTGGATCTCCAGGTCGCGTTCCACGACACGGGCCTGCATGCTCCTGCCGCCTACCACAGTGAGGGTCACCAAGACGGTATGGGGGTGTGCCTCTACCTCGCTTTGATGAAGCATCTTCTCGGCGACCGTTTCCGATTCGCGGTCCTCGACGATGTGGTGATGTCCGTTGACCGGGGTCACCGAAAGGAATTCTGCCGATTGCTGAAGGCTCATTTTCCGGACACCCAGTTCATCATCACGACGCACGACAAGGTCTGGGCGAAGCAGATGCAGACGGAGGGGCTCGTCGAGTCGAAAGGGGGCTTGACTCTACAGAACTGGAGTGTGGAGACGGGACCGATCGTGGAGCAGGCAGCCGGGATTTGGGACAAGATCGAGTCCGATGTCGCCAAGGGTGAGACGCCCGTCGCGGCGAGCCGGTTACGCCGACACATGGAGTATGTCGGTGGGGAGTTGGCGGATCGACTCCGGGCAAAGCTCCCCTTCCGGGGTGACTTCTCGTACGACGCAGGCGATCTGATGTCGGCGGTCATCGGGCGCCACAGCGAACTCCTGAAGCTCGGTGCAAAGGCAGCGGACAAGTGGAAAAACAAGGATGCCGTGGCGGCGGTCGCAGCCTTGAAAGACTCAAGGAAGGCAGCTCTGGATGCCTACCACGGCGAGCAGTGGGTCCTCAACAGAGCCATCCATTTCAACGAGTGGGCGCAGTTCACGAAGGCGGAGTTCAGGGAGGTGGTCGAGGCGTTCAAGTGCTTGCTGGTGGAGCTGCGTTGTGAGTCGTGCGAGTCGTGGCTCTACATCATGCCGAGAAAGGGCAATCCCGAGAGCCTGCGGTGTCCATGCATGTCGGTGATGGTGAACTTGAAGCTGAAGTAGACGGAGGCACTTGCGGGAAGCCTTAGCGAAGCACGACGATCTCGCCCCTCGGCTCTCTCGCGCTCCGAGGAGCTTGAGCGGTCCGTAGAGTACCGCGAGTGCGAGGACGCCATCCTTGCCGCGGCCGATGCGGGGGGGGGGGCGTTGACAAGCCCCAGCGGTCGGTGCCGATGCGGAGATTGACTCTGCCCCCGAGGCGTCGGCGAGAACGATCCCGTCCTGCGCGGCTCGGAGGCCCCCGCCGCGACTGCGAGCGTCCCGAAGAAACAATCGAACCTCATGGGTGACGCGGCAAAACGGATCCGGCGGCGAAACGGGCGGACCCCGATGGCGCTAGCCGACAGGACTGGAACGGCGTGCCGATTCGGCTCGCCGATGGCCTTCCCGCACGGATTGCTGGACTGGGAGCGACCCCCGAGGGAGGGTGTCCGGGATGTGTACATCCCAACCCTCCCCGATGCCCGCACTGGGCATCGAAACATGGGGGTCGCTCCCAGCCACGGCCTGAAGGCCCGGTTCGGCATCGACGAATCGGGCGGTCGTGGCCCAACTGTCATGCCGTCAGCGACTTGTGGCATCAGCCGTGTGTCACGTGCGAGGGCGGATTTCGTGTCCGGCGGCCCCCGAAGTGAAATACACATGTCCCGTTCGGCATCGGGGCGTGCCGGAATCCCCATCAGAACCCCCTCCCCAAGAGCCGCTCCGTCTCCCATGCCTCCACCCGGTGCAACAGCCCCCGGCCGGACCGCGGGCGGGCACGATTCCTGAGTTCGGCCAGCCGCACGAGTCCGCCCCGGATGTCGCCGTACGCCTCCTGGACCGGGCTCTTGTCCGCGCTGCGGAGGGCATCCTCGATCCACTTGATCTCTCGGCCGACCTCCGGGTCGTACTCCGACGGGCGCAGGTCTCTCGCCCAGTTGCCGAGCACGGTGTCCGCGCGGCTCGCCTCTTCCCAGCCCCGCGTGACGGCAACGACCTCGATCTTGCATCCGCGACGCCACAGCATTCCCCACAGCGCCCGGTGCGCCGCGCCCCAGGCGCGCAGCGACGTTGCGGTCTCGTGGCCGGGATCGACGTACACGAAGACCGCGCGCCCGGCGTCCAGCGCGAGCGGCAGCCGGAGGTGGAAGTGGCGCCGGAGGTTTCCGGCGGCGCCCCGATAGCTCCGCTGGGGAAGGACCCGGCGCTCGATCCCGAGCGCCTCGAACGCGGCGACCTTCTCGGCCTCGGTCGCCAGCCACGGCAGGCGGGGATGCTCAAGGACGTAGTCGAGCGCCAGTAGCCGACGCATCAGCACCTCACGAGAGGTGATCCGGCGACGCCGAAAGAACTCTTCGGCCCCGAGCGCCCGGTAGACCCTGCGGGCGTGAATCCGGCACACGCGGCCAATGCCGTGGATGCCGACCGCCGGAACCTCCTCGACGGCCAGGTCCTGCGCGACGAGCGCGAGTACGGCGCGCCGCACCTTCTCCGGGTGGCAACCCAGGAAACTCGTCCACTGCAAGCGCGTGAAGACGCCGCCGTTCAGGCAGGCAAGCGCGATCCACTCGGCCCGGCGTCCGGTCCAGCCGAAGGCCTCCAGAGCCTTCTCGCGTCCCTTGAGATGGGCGATCAGCGCGGTCTCCCGTGGTTGAAGGACGGGTCGTGCGTGTGGGCTGTTTTCCTCACGCCGTGTCACTCCGGTTGGAATCGGGAGAGAGCCCTCGGACCGCGTCAAGCCGCGTCCGCGAGCAATCGGTCCAAGCTGTTCGGTCCCGTCCCGTATGCGAAACGGCCTCCGGCAGCCGCTCCTCCAGTTGCTCCCCGTAGAAGCCCGGTGAAGTGGTCGAACGCGGTGCACGAGGCGAACGGCACGGTGCCGCACTGGTCAAGCAGCCTTCGTCGAGTGAGATTCCGTTGCGCTGATCGGGCAGTCCAATCGAATCGAGAGCGGATCGCTCCTGCTGTTGAGGGAACACATGAGCCTCGCTCAACTCACCGCCCGCGCGTTTCGGCTGGGTTGGGTGATGGACCGCGACGACATGACCAGCCAAGCACGTCGGGCGCATTTGGGCATCGATGATGGCCGCCTGATCCCGATCACACGCAGGCTGAGCTACCGGCTCTTAGAAACTCCACGCGCCCGAATTTGGACCAATAGGTGAAGCCGTCTGAAATTGTAGAAGGGGTCATGGGCGTGGCGAAGGGCATGTCCAGACCGGCATACAGGGGTCAGGCCAAAGCCGGTTGGCCGCTGCGTTCAGGGGCTGTGGATCGCTTGAAGCAGGCCCGTGGCGCTCATATCCTCGACGATGAGAGTGGTCTTCGGAAGCTGATCTCCGACTACCACAGGGATCTGATCCTCTGGATGCAGGCTATCGACGGGGAGCGGAAGCCAGACTTGCAGCGGCTGTCCATTCTCCAGCATCACGGGGCAGGGACCGGACTTCTGGACTTCACGGAGAGTCCTCTGGTGGCCCTTTGGGTCGCCTGCGAAGGCAAGCCAAATGAGGACGGGAAGGTGTTCGTTCTGGACATCGGTGACCATCAAGTCGCGGTCAACGGACGGGAACTGAATGAGGAGGCCTTGTTCCGTGAAGAGCGGATCGTGTACTACGAGCCGGATCGATCTCTGGGTCCTCGGATCGTCGCGCAGCAGAGTCTATTCGTGATCTGCAACCCGCCCAGAGTACCGGGGGGATACCTAAAGGAAGTGGTCATACCGAAGGAGATCAAGGGTCACTTGACCGAATACCTGAAGGGGCTCGGTTTGTCGGAGGAGAACCTTTTCGGGGATGTTCCCGGGCTTGCCACCGCGAACGCGAGGCACAAGCCGCTACGACCCCAGCCGACGCATCCGCCAAGGCACTACCGAGATCGCGGAAACCGCGCGTATCAAGCGGGACGGTACGAAGACGCTCTCGTGCTCTACGAGACATACGCAGAGGCGCTTCCCGACGTAGCCCAGCCGCTTTGCCTAGTCGGGGATACGCTCGCCGCGCTCGGACGCTTCCAGGACGCGATCGGCGCGTACACGAGGGCGATCGAGAGAATCACGCAACCGATCGATCTCGGGCCAGACGTTACCGTACGATGGGAAGCCTTTGGCCCGTTCATGCTCCATGCACTCTACTACAATCGAGGCAACGCGCATGCGGCGACCGGAGACCATGCAGAAGCTATTTCCGATTACGACAGCGCCTTGGAGCACGGAACCCGGTTGAAGAGGAACGTGCTGTTCAACCGTGGGAATTCAAGGTACCGTTTGGAACGTCATGCGGAGGCCTTCGGCGACTTTGAAGCCGCGTGGTTGGAGCGGGAAGGAAGCGACGCTGCGCTCGCAATGGGTAACTGCAAGGTCCTGACCGGGGACTTGACGGAAGGCTTGAGGCGGTTTTTGGCAGGCGTGAGCGCGGGGGAGCCGAAAGACTCGGCTGCTCATTGCCGACAGCACGCAGAACAACTGCAAGAACTCTTGGACGCATTGGGCGACTCGGAGTACGAAGTGAGGCGAGAGGGACCAGCGGTGTACGTCGAAGCGGCGAGTGAGGCCGCGACATTTCCGTTCGTTGGCAATCGTGGGAACGTTGGCAACACTCCGGCGGGCATGGTCACCGCGCATGGCGGTAAGGGCTATGGGGGAATCCCGGGATTCGCGGTCATCTTGGTGCCAAAGCACGGCTGAGGGCGGCGCCACATCGGCAGCGGTCGAGGAACCGTCGCCGAGTCACGGTCCCCCCCCCCGAACGTCGGCAAGCTCTGGGTAGCGCGGCCAGCCCGGCCGCATCGGGTGCCGGTGGGATCCTACGAACCCGAGCTTCACATCTGGCGGACAAAGGGCCTCTCTGCGAGCTTTCGTTCGTGCAGATCGTGCAGTCCATCGAGAGAGGAATCGAACGATGGCACGCACGAAACGAAGCCGGCGCTCTTACGGCGCTGGCGAATGGGGCCGGAACCGGGTCCGGGTGTTTCCTGATCCGAAGACCGGCCTGTTCCAAGTCGAGTGGCGCGAGAACGGGCGAAGGCTCGCCCGGTCGCTCGGGCACCGGGACTGGACGCGAGCGAAGAAGCAGGCGGACGAGTTCGCCGCCGGGTTCGCGAGCCCCGACCTGAACGGCAAGGAGGAAGCCGAGCCGGAGCCGCTCACTCTGGGCATGCTTTTTGACATCTACGGCGAAGAGGTGACGCCCGCCAAGAGCGAGAAATCCCGGCGGCACGACAGGGTCGCGACCGCGATGTTCCTCCGTTTCTTCGGCAGGGACCGAAGGCCCGAAACCTTGTCGCGGCGGGACTGGGACCGATTCATCTTGGCTCGGCGGGAGGGCAGGGTCGGCCTGTCGGGGAAGCCCGTGGGCGATCGGACGATCGAATGGGATCTGGCGTTCCTGATGGCGGTGCTGAATTGGGCAGAGCGTTCCAACGACGAGCGGGGCCGCCCGCTTCTCGACAGGAATCCGCTGAAGGGCCTGAGGAAGCCCACGGAGAAGAACCCCGCCCGGGTCGTTCTCACCGAGGGGGAGTACCGGGCTCTGCTCGGGGTCTCCCGGGAGATCGGGTGGCGATTCCATGTCGCCCTCGTGCTCGCGCACGAGACCGGTCACCGCATCGGAGCGATTCGCAAGCTCCGCTGGCCGGATATCGACTTCGAGGGCCGTGAGGTGCGTTGGCGGGCGGAGCACGAGAAGACGGGCTACGAGCACGTCACGCCGCTGACCGGAAAGGCGGTCGCCGCGCTTGAGGAGGCACGCGGGATGAGCGACGGGAGCGGTAACGGCCCGGTGCTTCCTTCGTCGGGCGACGCCATGCGATGCATGAGACGCGTTTCCGCGTTTCAATGGTGGAAGAAGGCGCAGGCGCTCGCGGGACTGGAGCCGAAGCGCGGCCGGGGCTGGCACTCGCTGAGGCGGAAGTTTGCCAGCGACCTGATGGATCGCTGCTACCAGCAAGCCGACTCGGTACAGCTTCGGAAGGCCTTGGACAGCCGCTCGGGGAGTCGCGCCTGACATCCGCAATCAGCGGGAATCATTGGGCGGGAATCCGACCTGTCGGACTCCTAAACTCAAAGATCATAATCAGATCCACGCCCAATCCCGACTGTTGCACCACCGGAAGACGGCGGTGATCCGGTGCTGGGCCTTCCGCGCCGCTGCGGGCTTCGAGTTCCAGATCGGCGCGAGACACGCGAGCACGTCCGCGCTCTCGATCCGGTCCACCCGCGCGCGCTCCCGCACGCCGAGGTCGGGGCCGCGCTTCGCGCGGTTCGCGGGACCACCGACACGCACCCTTCGGCGGTTCCGTGCGTCGAGTTGATCGTGCTGACGGCGGTTCGGCCCGGAGAGGCGCGCGGGGCGCGCTGGGACGAGATCGACATGGACGCGGGCGTGTGGACGATCCCCGCTTCGAGGATGAAGGCGGGCCGCGAGTTCGCCGTCCCGCTGAGCACGGGCGCGCTCGACGTGCTCGAACGGGCGCGCAAGCTGTCGGGCGAGTCGCCGCTGGTGTTCCCCTCGCGGACCGGCGGGCCGCTTCCGTCGAAGGCTCCGCTCCGGGTGCTTCGGCGTGCCGGGGTCGATTCGACGCTGCACGGGTTCCGGTCGAGCGCCCGGTCGTGGATGGCGGAGACCGGCGTACCTGCGGAGGTCGCGGAAGCTTGCCTCGCCCACGTTCCCAAGAGCCAGATCGTTCAGGCCTACCAGCGCTCCGACCTGCTGGCGCGACGCGCCGAAGTCATGCAGGGGTGGGGCGACTACATTCTCTAACGCCGGGTCTCTCCGTAGCCGGTCGACGCCGCCATCGAGTCACCCCGGCTTTCCGCTATCCGTTCGCGGATCCACTCGTCCACCTCGGACTCGATCCAACCCACGGCGCGAGCACCCAGCGACACCGGCTTCGGAAAGCGCCCCTGGTCCAGCCGCACGTAGATGGTGCTGCGGGACAAGCCGGTGCGCCGCTGCACCTCCGGCAGACGCAGGATGCGCACGCGCACCGGCCCTTCCAGTTCGATCACCTTCGTCATCGCTTCCTACCTCCTTCTCTCAATGATCACTCCCCGGAACCACCAGATCCGTGATCCCGGTCCCAAGCCGCCATGAACGCCAGAATCCGTTCGACCGTCACCAGCCTCGGCGAACGGCCCCGCCTCAAGTCGCCCCAGAAGCTCGGGTCGCCGACCGCGCGCTTCCCGAGTTCCGAAGGCGACATCCCCGTGTCCCGAAGGAACGCCGAAATCATCCGCTCGAACCACCTCGTCAGGTTCTCCATTGCGCGACCACGAAATAGGATATTGTCAAGCCGTGCAAGATGGTAGGAAATCGGATACTTCCCACCTCGTTGACGTTCAACAAGTTACGGAATCGGGATTTCGGCCCGCGCTGCCAGCGGGGCGGAAAACGCCCCCGTTCTCGCCTCGAAAGACTCGAAAACAACGCAATCAGGATCAGCTGGGGTGAGGGCGTTGGGAGCGTCGGAATCGAACGGTTACCTGCGCCGCCCGACGAAGCTCCGGGTGAAGGAGTCCCGTTGCCTTCGCGGGAGGCAGTAGGTAATTTCCGACTTATGGGACGAAGAAAGAAGGAAACCGGTCAACTGGACCCGGTGCGCCGGAGGCTGCTAAGGATGGTGGCCGACAGCGACACGAACCTGCGCACCGCCTCGCTCGCCATCGACCGCAACGCCGCGTACCTGCACCAGTTCGTCCACCGGGGCACGCCCAAGGTGCTGGCCGAGGACGACCGCGAGGCCCTGGCGGAGCATCTCGGGTGCAGTCCCGACATGCTCAAACACGGCCGGGGCTTCGGGCGCCGGGCACGCCCCAACCCGAAGCCGGCACCGGCGCGCGCGAGCCCCTACGCGGCCCCGCGGGGCTACAGCGCGGTGCCGGAGATCGATGTGCGCGCCTCGGCGGGGCCGGGGGCGTGGAACGACGAGTTCGAGGAGGCCGCCGAATCGTGGCTGTTCGCCGATCCGCTCATCCGCCACGAGTTCCGGGCGAGGCCGGAGGATCTGCGGATGATCACCGTGGACGGCGACTCGATGGAGCCGGTGCTGTCAAGCGGCGACCGCATCCTCATCGACGTGAGCCTCAAGGTGCCGGTCCCGCCCGGCATCTTCGTCATCTGGGACGGCATGGGGCTCGTTGCCAAGCGGATCGAGCACGTTCCCCACTCCGATCCGCCCAGGGTCGTGCTCAAGTCCTTCAACCCGGAGTACGACAGCTACGAACGCCTCGCCGAGGAGATCCGCATCGTCGGACGCGCCGTCTGGGCCTCCAGAAGGCTGTAGGGGCGCCGCGAAAGGGTAAGGCAGCTCGTCGGTTGCGCGAAGCGCCGACCGGCGATGGGGGTGCCGCTGGCGGAGGTGGATACGGCTCCGGGACGGCGTTGGACCCCTTGGGAAACCGCCTTGATTCGGGCGGTTGACACGGTCGGAATCGGGCTTCTCCGTGTATGGTATGGAGACCCCGCCGACCCGAGATTTCCGCCAGCGCAGGCTGACTGGCGCGCTTCCCCGAGGGCTGGCTGACGGCCTTAAGGTCGGTCAGCCAGCCGACTCCGCAAGTTGTATGGATTCTACAACTGTTTGCAGCCAAGTAACTTAGGAGTTTTGCGGGCCAGACTCCCGCTGAATGATTCCCGCTGGTCGGGATTTCAGCCCCGAACCCTGTTGCGGCCTTCCAGCGCCGTCCTGAGTTGTCCAGCGTCCGGTCTCTGGTAGCACCTGAGCACCGTCTGAGCATCTTTCCACCCGCCAAGCTCGCAGAGCACCTTGAGCGGCAGGTCCATCAGGTCGCTCGCGAACTTCCGCCTCAGCGAGTGCCAGCCCCGCCGAGCCTTCGGCTCCAGTCCCGCGAGCGTCTGAGCTTTCTTCCACCACTGAAACGCGCAAACGCGGCTCATGCACTTCGTGGCATCGCCCGAGCCCGGCAGCACCGGGGCATCCTCGCTCCCGTCGCTCATCCTGCATGCCTCCTCCAAGGCGCTGACCGCCTCGTCGGTCAGCGGCGTGACGTGCTCGTAGCCCGTCTTCTCGTGTTCCGCCCGCCACCGCACCTCACGGCCCTCGAAGTCGATGTCGTTCCAACGGAGCTTGCGAATGGCTCCGATGCGGTGGCCTGTCTCGTGCGCGAGCACGAGGGCGACGTGGAACCGCCAGCCGACCTGCCGCGACACCTTCAGGAGCGCCCGGTACTCGTCCTCCGTGAGAACGACCCGGGCGGGGTTCTTCTCCCTGGGCTTCCTCAAGCCCTTCAGCGGGTTCCTGTCGAGCAGCAGTCGCCCTCCCTCATCCTTCGACCTCTCTGCCCAGTTGAACACCGCCACGAGGAACGTCAGGTCCCACTCGATCGTCCGGTCGCCCACGGGCTTGCCCGAACGTCCGGCCCTGCCCGCCCGCCGCGCTTGGATGAAGCGGTCCCAATCGCGCTGGGAGAAGGTGGCGGGGTCCCGGTCCCGTCCGAAAAAGTCGAGGAACATCGCGGTTGCGACCCTGTCGCGCTCGCGGGTCCGCTTCCCCTTCGTCGGGGTGACCTCCTCACCGTAGATGTCAAAGAGCGTCCCCAGCTAGTGCCGCTGGACGCGCATCTTGTTGTGATCGTGCGATTTGTGGACGTAGAAGCCCCGACTCCCGCCGATTGACTCCCGCCCTTTGGGGGATTTCAGGTGCTAACCCTCCGGCGGCCATCCAGAGCCTTCCGAAGTTGTCTCGGGTTGGCCTGCTGGTAGCAACGCAGCACGGTCCTGGGTTCCTTCCAGCCTCCCAGTTCGCAGAGCACCTTTAGCGGCTGGTCCATAAGGTCCGAAGCGAACTTGCGCCTGAGCGAGTGCCAGCCCCGGCCCCGCTTCGGTTCGAGGCCCGCGAGTTTCGCGGCCTTGTACCACCATCTCAGCGCCATGTAGCGACCGAGACACTGCGAGGGCTGTTTCGGTGCGGGCAGCACCGGATCGTTCCCGCTTCCGGGGTTCACCCGCCGCGCGTCTTCAAGCGCGGCCAACGCATCGTCGGTAAGCGGCGTGGTGTGTTCATAGCCCGTCTTCTCGTGTTCCGCCCGCCACCGCACCTCCCGGCCCTCGAAGTCGATGTCCTCCCACCGGAGGTTGCGAATCGCGCCGATCCTGTGTCCGGTTTCGTGCGCGAGCACGAGCGCGACATGAAATCGCCAATCGACCTGCCGCGACACCCCGAGCATCGCCCGGTACTCCTCCTCGGTCAGAACGACCCGCGTGGGGTTCTTCGCGATGGGCTTGCGGAGGCCCTTCAGCGGATTCCTGTCCAAGAGCAGCCGACCGTGGTCGTCCCTCGACCGCGCCGCCCAGTTCAGCACCGCCATCAGTAGCGTCAGGTCGCATTCGATCATCCGGTTGCCCACAGGCTTGCCTCTCGGACCGATCCTTCCCGACCGGCGCTCCCGGATGAAGCGGTCCCAGTCGCGTTGCGAGAGGGTCTCCGGCCTTCGGTCCCTGCCGAAGCACTTGAGGAACATCGCCATCGTGGCCCGGTCCCGACGCCGGGACTGCGGCGTCTTGGTGGGCGTCACCTCCTCACCGTAGATGTCAAAAAGCACTCCCAGTGTCGGCGGCTCGGGCTCGGCTTTCGCCTTGCCATTCAGGTCCGGCCCGGCGAGGCCGGCGGCGACCTCGTCGGCCTGCCGCTTGGCCCGCGCCCAATCCCGGTGCTTCAGAGACCGGGTGAGCCTGCGTCCGTTCTCCCGCCACTCAATCTGGAAGATGCCGGTCTTGGGATCGGCGAACACCCTCACCCGGTTCCGGCCCCACTCTCCGGCGCTGTAGCTGCGCCGGTCCCGCTTCGTGCTTCCCATCATTCGATTCCTCTCGTGATGGGCCGCACGATCTGCGCGAACGAAAGTTCGCGGAGCGGCATCGCCCGCGCCAGATCCAGATCCAGCCTTTACGGAAGCCATCAGCGGCTCGGCCCATGATCGCGGCCGCGATCGCGATCCGTGCGCAGGCGCAATCTCGTCACCATCAGCGCAAGATTGATGCGAGCGTGCCGTAGCACTCGGCCAAGTGTTCCACTTGCCCGTCCAGCCGTTCGATCCGCGTCCGCAAGGCTTCGCTCTCCCCGCTCTGCCGCTCGGCGTGCTGCCTCAAGGCTTCGACGTATTCTCGCAAGACTTCGGCGTACTCGTGCAAGGCTTCGATCTGCCCGGAGTGCCGCCGCTGTTCCCGCTCGTACTGCTCGGACAACCTCTTCAAGGCCTCCGTCAACTGCCGTTCCAACTCGCTCATTCAGATCCCTCACTCTCTCGACAGCTTCACTGCCGGACGGTCGCGCACCTCCCAGCCCGGGTCCGCCAGTGTCCCGAATGGCAGCACCACGTATCGTTCCCCCTCGATCTCCCGGAGCGCGATCCCCCAAGTGTCCGCCTCCAGTTCCGCCAGCGTCTCGTGCGTCTCCTCGATTCGCGCGTTCGCGCTCGCCAGCATCTCGATCCGGTCGTGAATGCTCCACCCCAACCAGCGCATCGTCGCCCAGCTTCCGCCGAAGAAACCCAGCCAAAGACTCAGGCCGACGATCAGTGGCCGGAGCCACGCCTTGACGAGCAAGTCGCGCACCCGCCCGGTCGCCTCCTCCGTATCGCGCTCGATTGTACGCAGCGCGTTCCTCGCGACGCGCCGCGAGTTCTCCGCGAGCCGCTTCAGCTCGCTCGCGGTCAACTCCTCGATCTCCCTGCGTTCGCTCTCCAGCCGCTTCCGCAGCCGGTCGCTCAAATCGTTCGCGGTCGAAGTTCTTTCCATACAGCCCTCCTTTCAGCCGCCA
The DNA here is from genome assembly GCA_965207805.1 of Gemmatimonadota bacterium. Classification (GTDB taxonomy): domain Bacteria; phylum Gemmatimonadota; class Gemmatimonadetes; order Palauibacterales; family Palauibacteraceae; genus Palauibacter. Next base: position 1,255,585 of record OZ242312.1, on the reverse strand, counting down.
GCGGTCCCCGGTCTCGGGATCGAGCGCGGTGAGGTAGTGCTCGCCCTGGCGTGGCACTTCGAGGCCCGCCTCCCGAAGCGCGGAGACGACATCGGCGCGATTCCGCACCATGCCGTGCTCGACGCGCTGGAGCAGGTAGTCCCGAATCAGGTCGCGCGGTGAGGCTTCGAGCCGGAGCCCGGCCCGGAGCCGTGCAGCCTCGATGTAGGCGCGGTGGCCGGGTTGCTCCACCCTGGCCCGCGCCGGGTCGTCCGGTCGAGCCCAGCCGTGTTCGTGGTTGAAGGCGTCCCGAAGCGGGCCGAAGGTCTTCTCCCAGCCCGGCGGCGCGATGTTGAGGCTCCGGCCGGTCTCCAAGTCGCATCGCGCGGCGAGGACATGGACGTGAGCGCTTCCGCCCTCCTCCCGGTGGAGCACCGCCGCCCAAGCGTAGCGGTCGGGTTGCAGTCCGGCCCAAGCCGTCTTCTCGAACTCGTCGAGGACGGCTTCGATCTGCTCGTCGGTCGGGTGGTCCTCGGGTGCCCACGCGATCACGCCGGACGTGTACCTGTGCTCGAACTCCAGCGTGTCGGCGAGGGCGGCCACGTCGTTCGGATCTCCCCTCAGAACCTCGACGCCTTCGCGCGGCTTCCCAGCCGCGTCCCGCTCCCCGAGGAGGTATTTGGCCGCGCCCCGCGCCGATCCGGTCCCGTGGGCGAGGAACCTAACCAGCATCCGCGTCCGTGCGCTCCGTGAGAGTCAGCGACGAGACCTCCCGCTTGATGGCGATGAGGTGGCCGATCACCTCGACGGCCTCGACCGCCCCCTTGTGGGTGTTCGCCCACCGAGCGATCTGGTTGAGGTTATTCCCGATTCGGGAGACCTGCCGCGTGCGCTCGCGCTCGACCTCGGCTGCGGGCACCGTCCATGTCCGCGTGCGCGCCATCGCCCGGCGGATCAACGCCGAGAGCGGCACACCGGCGCACTTCGCCTTGGCCCGCCAGTCGGCGGACTCGTCCGGCGTTAGGCGGACGGCGACGAGGATCGGGCGGCTTCTAGCCATCCGGCCGCGCCGCAACCGGGGGAAGGGGGGCGACGCCCCCGCCCGCGCAATCCACCGGAGCGCGGGTCAGTTGGGGATCGAAGGGGCGGAGTCCCTCGCCAGCCCCGCGGTTATACCGAGGGTATGCTGGCTTGTCTCCCATAATCATGCAGATTCCCGCTTGATTTGCACGACCGGGTCACGGGGAAGGCCCGGGCTGTTGAGCGCCCGCAGAGGCGAGCGCAGCGAGCCGGAGCGGGCGCTCAACAGGGACGGTGGTCGGATCGATGTGCTGGCAGGCCGTAAAGGGGCCGAGGTCAGTGTGATCGCCACCGTCCTTCCCAATGTCCTGAATGGATACACGAGCATCGAGGCTCGCATGACAAGCACAGGAGAAGGGAAGAACGCATGAGCAGCATCCTCCGCACCGTCGGGATCGACATCTCCAAGGACTGGCTCGACGCCTTCGCCGCGCCCGAGGGGAGAGCATCCCGGTTCCCCAACGACAGCGCCGGCTTCCGGAAGCTGATCGTCTGGATCGGCTCCGGGATCGACCGGATCGCGTACGAACCCACCGGAGCCTTCCACCGCGACTTCGAGGACACCCTCCTGAAGGCCGGGCTCCCCCTGTACGCGATCAACCCCTTCCAGGTCCGGTCCTTCGCCCGCTCCATCGGACGGCGCGCCAAGACCGACGCGGTGGACGCCCGGCTGCTGGCCATCATGGCTTCGGCCATCGAGGACCTGCGTCCGACCGAGGCGAGATCGGAGGGGCAGCGCGACCTTGCCGAACTCCAGCTGATCCGCGACGCGCTGGTCAGGGATCGGACCGCAACCACCAACCGGGGCAGGAACTTGCGCACTCCCGTGGGCAAGCGGGTCACCAAGCAGAGGCTGCGGCAGATCGACCGCCAGCTGAAGCTCATCGATGCCGAGATCCGGCAGCGGATCGGGGAGGAGAAGGAGATGGAGCGCCGGGCCGAGATCCTGACCTCGATCCCGGGCATCTCGGACATCACCGCCGCGGGACTGATCGTTCACTTGCCGGAGCTGGGCATGCTCACCCGGTCGGGGGCCGCCAGCCTCGCCGGACTCGCCCCGGTCACCCGGGAGTCCGGAAACTGGAAGGGACACAGCTTCATCCAGGGCGGCAGGCACCGGGTCCGCACGCTGCTCTACATGCCCGCGGTGGTCGCGGTCCAGCACAATCCCGACCTCAAGCGCAAGTACGAGGCGCTCGTGGCACGGGGCAAGCCGTCGAAGGTCGCCCTGACGGCCGTGATGCGGAAGCTCCTCGTCCTTGCCAACGCCCTGGTGCAGCAGGACCGAACGTGGACGGCGCGGCCGCCGCGCGAATACTCCTGTCCGGCCTTCCCGACGCCCAGCCCGGCGGGGAGCGTTCACGGATGATCGAACCGGGCAGGAACGGGCACCGAAGCGGAAGCGTCGCAAAGGGGCGCTGCGAGGCAGGTTGCTTCGCGAAAAACGGGCGTCCGCTTGCGAGATGGATACTCTCCGGCATTAGTCGCGTCCGAAATCCCCGTGGGCGCCGCGCCCCGGACCCGGCACCCGCCGCCGCCGAAGCTGTGGCGGGATACCTCCGCGAGCGCTCCGGGGAACCCGTTCAGACGCACCTCGCGAGGCGCGGTCGGCGGTGGGACGAAGGCCAGCGGTGCCGGGCCGTCCAAGCGCTCCGGAAGCTGGAGCGGCGAACGATCTCGCCCGCGCCCATGTTGCTGACCATGGGCACCGGTTCCGCCTTGGGGTGGATCAACCTGACTACTTGCGACTCCTCCGGTGTTTCGGCTCGATGCTTGCTCGTGCTGCCCTTCACGCTTCGGTAACCCGAAGGGCGGCATACTACGGATTCCTGCGGTAAATGGTTTCAATCCGGCCATCGAGGACGAAAGCTGCCACTGCTCCGCGCCGATCTCAGGAGGCCTTTCGGGCGGGGCCGTCGTCGGGGGCCAGATCGGAGGCTTCATCCCGAAGGCCGTCGGGAACGTGAGGTCGTGTCGCCGGGAAACAACGTTTACCGGGCGTCGAACAACTGCTTCGATGTCTCCATGCCTCGAACGCTGAAGAGCGATCCGCACCCAAGTCAACCGGTCGGGAATCTCCTATTGTCCAATAACGTTCGAGGATGTTCAATAACGTGAAGCAGACGGAGGAGGTCGTCGCCAACGGGGCGGAAAGACGCCCCCGTATCCTCGGAAGCACCGTCCGGCTTCGGGTATCCAAGGGCTGATGGGAACACCGACTTGGGGATCAGGGATGTTCTGAGTCCACAGGATGGGCGGTTGCGGCCGAACCCGGAAAGCGGACCCGCGGGGGAGTCCAACCGAGTCGCCGGGACCGCGTCAGTCGTCAGCCCGAGAGTGGCGGGCGAGGATGCACGTGGATTTGCCGACATTCAGCGCGACATCCCATACCAGCTTCCGACTCCGCCGTGCCCGTTGACGGCGTCTACCCATTCGGTCCGATCCTGCTCGCTTGGTAACGGCCCTTCGTTTCCAGCACCAAGATGTCGCCCGACTTGAGCCGGATAAGGGACTCCGGCGGTACTTCCGCGCCACGCGATGGACGTCGAACACCTCGACGCCGAGACGGTCGTCCTTTACCCACGCGCCCACGGTCGGAGCGTGGTCCAGCGCGCCGGCGTCCCGACGCCTCTCAAGTGTCGTCGAAGACAACAGACGTGGCGATGGCTGCGGGCGGGGACGGCGGAATGAAGGGGGTCGACGCCGTCCGCTGTGCCGCCCGGAACCCGTGTTGCCCGGTCGCCTGCGGCCTCATCGGACGGGAACGACTTGACGCGCGATGATCCTACCCTCCATTATTCCATGACTGATCCGTCCGCACAGTGCGGTCGAATCGCTCGGATCCCTTTCAAGGAGGCAATCATGAGGAAGAAGTTACTCCCGATGCTGCTGGCGTCAGCCCTCGCGCTCGCGCCGTTGTCGGCACCCGGAGCGCACAGCTTGGTGACTCCGCCGGCGACTGCCGAGGTGGGCGCGGCTTTCGGCTCCAAGTGGGGTGTGTGGGGAGGCGCGGCGGGAGGCATCATCGGAGGCATCGGCGGCATGCTCCTCGGGGCAGTGATCGGCAATACCGTTGCTCCAGGACCCGGCACCTACATCGGCGGGTTGGGAGGAAAGGACCTCGGGGCCGGAATTGGGGCCATTGTCGGAGGTGCTTAGGGTGTGGACAGCAATCCGCGCCGCACCGGCCCTCTTCGCATCCGGGGTGGCCGTCATCGCCTTGGGCGTGATTCTGATCACGGTCCTCCTGTATGAATCCAATTTTGGGCTATGGATTGGAACACAGGCGGGGTTTCAGGGTGCTGGCTATCTTGTTTTGTGTCGACTGCTGGAAAACGCTGGGGACCGCTCAAGTCCATAAGTCGATTATGTAGCAGAGATGGCAGAAGGGGCCGGGACATGCGCCGCCGCCGCTCCGAGAGTACCGTTCCGCAGTGGACGGTAGCCGCTGCTGTGGGCCTTTTCTTGGTTGCCATGACGTCAGGGTGGTTAGTAAACCCCGTTTCCTTTGCAGATGCGACCGAAGTGGTCGTCGTTCCCCTGCTGGATACTGCGCTCCACAATTTGCGAATCATCGCGATTCTTGTAGCCGGGGGATTCCTGTTGGGGATTCCTACTATTCCGACGGCATTCTGGAATGGGTTCATCACGGGTGCGCTGTTTGCGGGAACGACACCCAACATGTGGGCATTTCTGCTTGTGCATGCTGTACCGGAATTGACTGGCCAGTTTGCGGCTACTGTGTCGGGCTTGGAGCTTGGGCGTCAAGTCGTAGGTCGAGTCGCTCATGACCGACCGATGCAGTGGCGACCTGCGGTCAAATGGGCTGTGGTGGCCGGGGTGCTGACCGTCATAGCGGCCGCGTTGGAATCTCTCGTGACTCCGGTTGTAGCCAGTTTCATGCTGCCGTTGGGCGGGTGAAACGCGAGACTGTGATGACCGTGCTTCGTGTATTGGTCGAGAATCCCGCCAAGTGGCTTCACAGAATGGCCGACCATTCAGGCGGACTGGCAGTTGCAATGGTCATGGTGGGAACATTCGCTGTCGTAAACTTGGGTGTCGCTCTGCTGGGCATCGAACTACCTCAGATCGAACAGGGATTCGCTTGGGCGTGGAGGTTGGGAATTGTTCTCGGTGTCATTCTTGCTCTGGGCGCTGGTTTGGTATTGTGGCTCTATCTGACGGTCGGTGCCTTCCTCACACTATCGCTTACGGTCAAGGTTGTCAGTCTGGCGAGACTCACCCGACTTACGGGCATCTTCTTTGCATTTCCGCTTGTTGGCAAACTCGTGATCTTGCTGTTGTGGGCAGCCGACTTGCCGATCCTCTTTCAGAGCATCTATCTGACGTCGGTCTCGTGGGGCATCGCTGTGCTCACTCGGGCCATGGCGCGTGCGTCCGACCTCCCATGGTCCGAAACGGTATTCGCACTCATAGTGCCAATCATAGTTCTGGAGTTGGCGCTCTTGGCAATACGCTTTCTATAGAGTGAATTGAGATGTTGCGACGGAAGGGCACCATTCGATTGGTTGTAGGAGGATCAATTCTGCCCCCCCACAAATTTGGGGGTGGTTGCGCTGTCGCAGCGTCGATCAGGAACGCCGCGAATCAAACGTGCGGTGCCGGTGCCATCAAGGGACCGCATGCGTGGGAGCCACGAACCGAGAGGCAATTTCCTGCTCGGATTCGGACCGTTGGCGTTCCGTCTGGGGGATCTCGATCGTCTGACCGTCACGGGACGCGACCTCGTTATAGCGGCAATCTGATCTGACGGTCTGCTGGAAGGGTAGGAAAAACTCCCGCGATTTGAGGCGGCTTCGCCGCTTTTTCCGGGAGACGGGAGCCGACGCCGTTGAAGGGCAGAGAGCGCAGATCGTACGGCCCTGTAAGTAGTTAGACGATTCCCTGCCGTGATTCACGCCCGATCCAATCTGCGTCCCCAGCGTGAGCGGCTCGGGCTCGGCTTGCGCCTTGCCCCCGATCTCGGGACCGACGAACCCGGCAGCGAACTCGTCCGCCTGCCGCTTCGCCCTCACCCAATCGCGGTGACCCAGCGACCGGGTGAGCCTTCGACCGTTCTCGCGCCACTCAATCTGGAAGTTGCCGGTCTTCGGGTCCGGGAAGATCCTGACCCGGTTCCGGCCCCATTCGCCGGCGCCGTACGAGCGCCGACTTCGTTTCGTGCGTGCCATCGTTCGATTCCTCTCTCGATTCGATGGACTGCACGATCTGCGCGAACGAAGTATCGCGGAGAGGAGGCTTCTCCGCCACTCGCGGTCCGGTTTGCGCGGGAGGACGCGGTGGCGGCTGGCTGGCGGCGGTCGTCGCCGCTCAGGGGGCTTGCCGCGGCAGTTCCGTAGCGGCCCCGTTTCTTGCGGGGTTTCCGCGGAGAGAGATGTGTTTTCGCTTCACGAAAACCCGCGGGCAAGGGGGCTGTGCCCCCCGGAACGCCCTGATGTCTGCGCCGTGCCGGAGTTCGCGGTCGGAGGCCGCCTCCCATCCCATCCCGGCGGCAGCCATGTCGGCCACATGCGGAGGACTGTCCAGCCTTCCGTTTCGCCGCGCCGAATGGTGCGAGGGGGCTGGCCTCCGGCGTATCATGACTGGCTGTTGGAACGAAGCCGAAGGGCGATCACATCAGAAACAACGACCACGGAGCGACGATGGACGGGAGGCAACGGACGAGATGACACGGGACCAGGAGCTGGACAGGCTTGTCGGGGACTCGGGATTCCTGCGGTATCACGAGGAGTTTGTGAAGCGGCGCGAGTTCAACGCCTTCGACGTGCTGCGCTACTCGGAGTACGAGATTCGCCACAGCAACGTGCTGGCCTGGCTGTTGAACCCGAATGAGACCCACGAGCTTGGTCGAGATTTTCTGGAGTGGTTTCTGGGCCAGGCGAGGTTGCCCGGGAAGTTGCCCGGAGAGATCGTCCGCGGGGACGGTGGGCAGACGGTGCGGGTGGAGCGGGAGCTGTACTACGTGGACGTGGTAATCTTTCTGGAGAGCGATCAGGGTCGGCACATTGTCGCGATCGAGAACAAGCCGGAGTGGGCTTTGCCGGAGCATTACGAGCAGGTGCGAGCACACCTAGAGCGCTTGCGCCCCAAGTACTCGGGCCACGACATCCACTGCGTGCTGCTCTCCACGTCGCGGGAGGGAATCGATGGGGAGGACGAGATCGCGCATGTGAGCTGGCGGGATGTGGGCGCGCAGATCGAGACGATGCACGACACGGACTCCTTCGGGCACGAAGAAGTGGCCGCCTTCATTCGGCAATACCTCGTGGCGGTCGGCCGCCTGATCGGCCCGGAGGAGAGGGACGCGGACTACTTCAGGAAGCTGCTGGACGACCACCATTCCCTGCTGAAGTACATGTTCGGCGTGCTTGGCGACGAGGGGGGAGAGCAAGAGATCCGGGCGTTGGTGCCGGAGCGTCACGCACACTACCAGGACACCGTGGTGCGGTTGGTGAAGGATTTCGGCCAGGAGCCGGAGAGGTTGCGGTCGGAAGTTCGAGACCTGCTGACGAGTCGCGGAATAAAGGCGACGAAGACCGCCAGCAAAGGGAAAGCCTGGCTGTGGCTGAGCTGGGACCTGCAAGAAGCTCAGGAGCTTGGGCTTGGCGGGACTGGCGGGCACATCTATTGGGTCGTCCAATTCACGCTCCGCAGCGTCGTCGTGAAGCTGCAAGCCTACCCTGGCCGTCGGGATGCGGTGGATCGGATCGTAGCCTGCATGCGCGAGGTTCCGGTGGACCGGCGCCGTCGCGACAGATACCCGATGAAAGCCGGGGCATTCAACTACTTCGACTTCTACCGCCACGAACTCGTCGCCGACGAAATCCTCTCGGGCAAGTCAACCGCCGCGGTCACGGAGGCCGTGCGGCAGGCCGTGGACGAATTCCTGGACGCGGAGGATTCGGACTACACGCGCATCAACGACTACTTCCGGTGCCTGGCGTTTCGACCCCCCGAGGCGGTTGCCGAGGCCGGTGCGGAGGAAGCGAAGTAAGCCGGTACTCGCGGTCAGCCGTGCGCATCTCGCCGCCCCCGAGCGGAGGTCGGTGCCGGACAGAGCGTCGCGCCCCCGGGCGCCCGCCCGAGAGGCGGTTGGGGGGCGCGCTACGCCTTTGCGACCACCTCGGTCGCGCTTTCGGGGATCGAAGGGGCAGAGCCCCTCGCCAGCCCCGTTGTACCCACAATGGGTAGGCTGGCTTGACGCCCTTAGCCCGCGTCAAGCCAGTCCTGGGACGCCTCTGAAACACCTCTCCGGGCACTGCCCGGAACAGCGTCCACCGGGCCGTCGCGGGCAAGCTCCACGGCCTCATGATCGTCGGCCTTACGCGGTGCTCGATGGTCGCCAGACAGGCGAGCGATCACTGACGCGACAAGGGGTCTGAACTCCGACAGCCCGCGTTTGCCCCGTGTCCGGTTGATCGCAAGCGCGCAACGGCCTTATCGTCTTCCACCTCCATCTCGCATCCAAGACTCCGATTCGGGAGCCGACGGGAGACCGCCATTGAGCCGATTCAAGGACGCCGAGCCCATCTTGGCCGCGGCCGAACGCTGGAAGCGGCAGTGCCTCTTGGGCGAGAAGTCACTGTTCACGGAGCGGTCCCTGTGGACTCGCGAGGGCTTTGACGAACTGCGCAGACTGTATGTGGAGCGCATCGAAGACGGTTTGCCCGCGTCCTCGTTCCTTGGTGAACTTGAGCGCACGATCAAGCCCGGCTCACCGGACGCCCACTGTCTTTGGGCCGAAATGACATGGGTGTACCGCCTAATCCACCACTCGCTGTCTATGGGGGCGGCCAAGAAGCGTGCCCGGGTCGGAGAGATCTGGAATTGGTCGGGGCGAGACCTTCCAGAAGACCACGACCTCTTGAGCGACGCCGTGCTCGGAGCGGGCGTCACCAACCCGGGCGCCGCGTACAACATATTCGCGTGGAAAGAACTCCGCTTCTTCGCGTCCGCCATGCTTCGATGGTTCTCGCTGGAGATTGACGAGCGCGAATCCTTCCTCGATCACCCATGGGAATTCGCTTCATGGCTGGATGCCGGAGAGTTCGTGGAGAATCGGATGTTCCGCCACATACTGCTCTTCCTTCTCTGTCCAGACGAGTTCGAACCGATCTCGACCGGTAAGGACAAGGCCAAGATCGTCATGAGCCTCTATGCCAACTGGTCGGAAGTCACCGATGCGGTTTCCATCGACCGGGCTGTCCTTTCGGTCCGTCGGCGTCTCGAATCCGAGCATCCCAACCAGGAACTCCACTTCTATCGGTCCCCGGTCAAAGAACTCTGGCAAGGCCCGGTGACCCCGAAGCCCCAGAAAAGGGGCGAGACAGTCCATCCGGAGACAGCCAAAGGCTACCAACTCAACCAGATCCTCTACGGCCCTCCCGGCACCGGCAAGACCTATCACGCGACCACCTGCGCCGTGGCCATCGTGAAGGGGATCGAAGTGGACGAAGTCACCGAGGAACACAGCACCGAATTCCGCAGTCTCCGCTTCGATCCGACGACCGACACGGGCCGGATCGCCATGGTCACCTTCCACCAGAACTTCTCCTACGAGGACTTCGTGGAGGGCATCCGGCCCCGGCTCGCCGAGGGTGGCGACATCGGCTACGAGCTCCGGCCCGGCCTCTTCAGGAGGATCGCGGACGCGGCACTGGCCGATCCCGACCGCCCCTACGTTCTCATCATCGACGAGATCAACCGGGGCAACGTCCCCAAGATCCTCGGCGAACTCATTACGCTGATCGAACCGTCCCGCCGCCTCGGCCAACAAGAAGAGACGACCGTCACGCTGCCCTATTCCGGCGACACGTTCGGAGTTCCGGGCAACCTGCACATCGTCGGCACGATGAACACTGCCGACCGCTCCATTCTTCCTCTCGACACCGCGCTACGCCGCAGGTTCGATCATGTGGAGATGTTGCCCGACCCGGACCATCCGCTCATCGCGGACACGATCGCCGGAATCGACCTTCGCAAGATGCTCAAGGCGATCAACGCGCGCATCTCGCTGCTCATGGACCGCGAACGCCAGATCGGCCACACCTACCTCTTCAACGTAACCGACATCGAAGCGCTGGCCGCCAAGTTCCGGACGGCCATCCTCCCCCTCTTGGCGGAGTACTTCTACGACGACTGGTCGAAGATCCGGCATGTGCTGGGCGGCGCGCCTTTCGTCGTCGCGATGCCGCCCGGCGACCACGGGTCAGGCTTGGAGGACGAGGGCTTGCTGGATCCGGACACCGCGATCCACGAGGTGCTTCCCGCGACGGCGGAGGAGTGGCTGGATCCGGTCCAGTACCGGCGAATATACGACGAGAGCGTCTCATCCGGTGGCGACCAGCGGGAGGACGAGAGTCCCGACATTGGCGACGGTCAGTCTTGAACCGATGTCAGGTGTCTACACGATTCGGGAGTACGAACAGTTCCGCGTCGGTCACGGACTCGACAAGCGCGATCTGGAGGATCTGAGAGCCTTCGCCCACGACAACGCACGTGCGTTTCAGGAGCACGGACACCTCCCAGTCCTTCAGTTCGGCCGGAGCGGCAAGCTCCAAGCGGGCAACTACGTTGGCACGATCACAACGAAGCGCGGCTCGGTCGTCGAGATCCTGCCCAAGATCGACCTTGGCGGGGCCGCGCACGCGGACCACGGTCAGACTCGCGAGGCATTCCTCACGATGCTGCGAGCCTACCGCGGCCTGACGAGGGCCGCGAACCTCACCCCGGGAGCCATCCGAGCGCTGCGGCGCTTCCCCATGCTTGAGGTCTTTGTCCGACTCTTCCTGGATAACGTCGGCGTGCTGGTTCGAGGCGGCCTCGGGCGACAGTATGTGGCGACCGAGGAGAATCTTCCCTTCCTGCGCGGGCGCATCGCCTTCCGGGATCACCTGCGCGAGAACCAGATCGACCGTTCGCGCTTCTACGTCGAACACGACGAATTGAGCCCCAACCGCCCCGCCAACCGGCTCATCCGCACGACTCTCGACAGGCTCAGGCCCTTCGTTCGAAACGAGCGCAACCGGCGGCTACTTGCGGACATAGAACCGGCGTTCAGCGCGGTGCCGGCGACGCGAGACCCGCGCGCGGACTGGCGCAGCCACAGCATAGATCGCTCCATGCGGCACTACGGCAGGGTCATGCAGTGGGTCGAGGTTTTCCTCTTCAACCGGGGGCTCGCGACCTGGTCCGGCCGGCATGTCAATCAGTCGCTGCTCTTCCCCATGGAGGAGGTGTACGAGGACTTCGTGACCGACAGCTTTCGCCGCTACCAAGCCGAGTTCCAAGTGGTCCCCCAAGCGCCCCGGAAACACATGGCCTCGACCGGCGGCAAGCGCGTCTTCGCGACGAAGCCGGACATTTCACTCCGAAAGCCACGCGGCGCCGTCCGGTTCATCCTCGACGCCAAGTGGAAGCACATCGGCAAGGGAGGATCCGACCCGATCCGCGACATTGCCAGCTCCGACCTGTATCAGCTCTACGCCTACGGCAAGCGGTACGACTGCTGGGCCGTGGCGCTGGTCTACCCGCAAAGCGGAGACTTCACCAATCCGGTCACCGCTCGGTTCTTCGATGGTCTGAAGATCGTCGGCCTGCCATTCGACGTTGCCTCGCCCGAGAGGTCTCGGAGGAGCGTGCGGCTTGCTCTGCGGACGCTGGCGACGACCTGATCCAAGCGAATCATCCTCACCGCCTCCCCGGCCTCATTGGCCGTCTGCCTCGAAGACGGCGACGGCAACGAGTGGCCCGTCACTCTTTGGTGGCGGTGCGTGCGCTGCCGCGCACCGCCTTTTCCCCCTACCCTTACCCCTCGGAGACCGGCGATCGTCGATCTGGGGCGATTCTACGACCCGTATCTACCCTGAAATGTGCGTGGACCGCCCGAAAACGGCAGCCGAGCGCCCTCGTCCATCATCGCCAGCGCTTGTAGATGGCGACCAACGGCGGTTGGTCGCTGCATGACGTAGGTTGCGTGGAGTACTTCGGGCGCGGCGATCCAACAGGTCGGCCCGCTAATGCGCCCGGACGACCAAGCCTCTGGGGACGTGGCCGAAAATGTCGGTTTCAGAGACCTTCGGAGAAAGGGCACGCGTGGCCGCGACACTCCCGCCATTCACGTCCGACCTTCTCGCTTTCGCGGTACAGTCCAGCAGGGTCCAGTACAACGGCAGAAAACGCAGATCGTGCAGCCCTGTAAGATTTTACGTGATTTCCTGCCGGGATTCAGGCCCTTACCAATCCGCCGACTCCGTGTTGAACACGGAGGCTGGCGAGGGGAGCGCTCCGCCCCCCTGCGACCCCCTGGCATTTTGCGCCGCTCGCGGAGCGGCGGCCGCGCGGGAGCGACGCCCCCGAACCCCACCTCCGGTGCGCTGATGGCGGAGCATCGCACCGTGATGGTCGCCGCGCGCGTCACGCCCGCCGAGCACGCCGCCTGGCGGGAGAAGGCGGCCGCGGCGGGCGTGTCCCCCTCCGCGCTGCTTCGCGAGGCGATGGCGCGGACGCATACGTGGACCGCGTCGGCGCGGGCCGTCGAGCGCGAGCGCACCCGCCAGATCGCGCGCATCGGCAACAACCTGAACCAGCTGGCGCGCTGGGCGAACACCCACGCCTCGGCGGCTGAAGCCGTCTCGGTGATCGCGCACCTCGTATCGTTCGAGCACTCGCTGATCCGTGTCGCCCGCATCGGCGGGGAGGCCGACGATGCTGGTTAGGTTCCTGTCTCACGGGAAGGGCTCGGCCAAGGCGGCGGCCAAGTATCTCGTCGGCGAGTTGGACGCCGAGGGACGGGAGCGCGAGGGCGTCGAAGTGTGGCGCGGCAATCCAGACATGGTGGCCGCCGTCGCCGACTCGCTCGACTTCGAGCGGAAATACAGGTCGGCCGTGATCGCATGGGCGCCGGAGGACCGGCCCACCGATGAGCAGATCGAAGCGGTCCTCGACGAATTCGAGAAGACGGCGTGGGCCGGACTGGAGCCGGACCGCTACTCGTGGACGGCGGTTCTGCACCGCGAGCGCGGAGGCGGCGTCCACGTCCACATTCTGGCCGCGCAGTGCGACCTACAGACGGGCCGCAGCTTGAACATCGCGCCCCCCGGCTGGGAGAAGACCTTCGATCCGCTTCGCGACGCCTTCAACCACGAGCACGGCTGGAGCCGACCGGACGACCCGAGGCGCGCGCGAGCGCAGCGGCCGGGCCACGTGGCCTACATCGAGGCGTCGAAGCTGCGCGCCGGACTCGAACACGAAGCGGACCCGCGCACGCTGATCCGCGACTACCTCGTGCAGCGCGTCGAGCACGGCGCGGTCAAGGACCGAGCCGACGTGGTCTCCGCGCTGGAGGATGTGGGACTGGAGGTGCCGCGCCAAGGCAAGGACTACATCACCGCCCGCGATCCCGACAGCGGGAAGCGGTGGCGGCTGAAGGGAGAACTGTATGAACGAGACTTCGAGCCCGGGCGACTTGACCTCCCGGCTGAGGAGCAGGCTGGAGGCCGACCGGAGGCGGATCGAGGACGAAGCCGCGCGCGAGCTCGCGCGGCTCGGCGAGAGCTTGAGCGCCGTCGCAAGCGGCGCGCTGCGTTCCATCGAGGCCGATACGGCGGAGGCGACCGCGCGGATGCGCGAGTTGCTGATGAAGGCCTGGCTCCGGCCGCTGGTGGTCGGCATGAGCCTTTTTCTCGGTATCTGCGGCGGCAGCTGGGCGACGATGCACTGGCTGTCGAGGATCATCGACTCCCGGTTCGAGACCTTGACGGAGGTGAACATACGGATTCACCGGGCGCGCGAGACGCTGGCGGAGATGCAAGAGACGACTTGGGGCGTCGAGTTGATGGAGATCAACGGGGAGCGGTACGTGGCGCTGCCCGCACGCACGTCGGGCCGTCCGGCGTTCACGATGGACGAGCGGCCCTACTTGAAGCTGTCGAGGGAGTGAGGAGGGAGCTGCGTGACCGATTTGGAGCGGCGGCTGACGGCCGCATTGGAAAGGTTGTCCGAGCAGTACGAAACGGAACAGCGGCGGCAATCCGGACGGATCGAAGCGTTGCGAGAACGGGTCGAAGCCTTGCAGCGGCAAGTCGAGCGGCTGAGCGCGCGGGTGACGGACTTGACCGGATACTCCGGGACGTACGGCGCAGGGCCAGGGCGCAGATGGAGATGACGAAGAGGCTGCTGGAAAGGATTAGGCCGCGCGGGCCGGATCGGGATTCCGGGCCTAGCCGCTGATCTTCCGCGGTCGTGCTAGCTGAGCTGAGCTAGCGGACTCGTTCGAGGTCCAACGTAAACGGCGGGTCCTCAGCTATCGTAATCGTGCCTCGCAGTAGGTCCGCAGTCACAAGATTCCCGAAGAAGCTGCCGGTTATCGACTCTCCACAAAACGTCCACAGGAGCATCAGGTTTACCTGCGGGAAGGAGTGGGTGCCGCTTACCGTTCCGGTTGCAGAAAGCGACTCCCATTGAAGGCTGAAGGTCCCGGTAATGGCACCCGTCGAGGACTCCGAAAGGTCGGCGCTCCAGTTGGTGGCGGCTTCGCCGCTGCTCTCGACCCCGAACCAGCTTCCCGTCAGCGTGGGATCCTCCGGCCCCGTCTCCCCGCAGCCCAGCAGCATCCCGATCAAGGCTGTGACGCCAAGTGTGTTCGGGAATCGTCGGAAGCCTTCGGCTGCGGATTCCAAGGGGAACCTCCGAGCTGTCGTGGTCGAAAGCGGTTACATGCCGACCAGGGTAACACCCCGGGGAAATGGGATGCCCACTATGTGACCGGTCCAAGGGAGCGAGGGGAGGGGCAAACAATCCTGTTCTTGGATATTATTGGACAGCATGGACGTTCAAGGCCCCCACTCGCTCGGATCGACGCATCTCCGCAAGAGTGCCAGCAGCGCGCTACTGGCGATCGTCGCCCTGTGGGGCTGCTCGGACAACTCAACCTCCCCCAACCCGCCGGACCTTGGGCAGCCCCCGGCCTCTGTGGTGGTCTCCCCGAGCGAACTGACGTTCTCCGCTTTGGGCGATACGGCGACGCTCGCGGCGACGGTCTACGACGCCGCCGGCAACATCATCGCCAACGCGGAAGTCACTTGGGCAAGCTCCGACCCCGGCGTGGCCACGGTCACCGCGAACGGCCTCGTTGCGGCCGTCGGCAACGGCTCCGCATCCATCACCGCGACCGCGGGCTCGATCTCGGGCTCGGCGATGGCGACGGTCGATCGGATCCCCGCTTCGGTGGTGGTTTCCCCGAGCGAACTGACGTTCTCCGCTTTGGGCGATACGGCAACGCTCGCGGCGACGGCCTACGACGCCGCCGGCAACATCATCGCCAACGCGGAAGTCACTTGGGCAAGCTCCGACCCCGGCGTGGCCACGGTCGCCGCGAACGGCCTCGTTGCGGCCGTCGGAAACGGCTCCACGTCCATCACCGCGACGGCGGGCTCGGTCTCGGGTTCCGCGAGGGTGACGGTCGATCAGATTCCCGCCTCGGTGGTGGTTTCCCCGAGCGAACTGACGTTCTCCGCGCTCGGCGATACGGCGACGCTCGCGGCAACGGTCCACGACGCCTCGAACCACGTCATCGCCGACCCCCAAGTGACGTGGGCAAGCTCCGACGCCGGCGTGGCCACGGTCAACGCCAACGGCCTCGTTGCGGCGATTGGGAACGGCACGGCTCAAGTGACGGCGGCTTCCGGCTCCGTCGCCGGACAGGCCACGGTGCGCGTGGAGTCGCGCTCCGAGGGGGCGGATCGCGATGCGCTCGTAGCGCTGTACGAGTCCACCGGCGGCGACAACTGGACCGACAACACCAACTGGCTGAGCGACCTGCCGCTCGGAGAATGGCACGGGGTCGAGACAGACCGGCATGGCGGGGTCGTCGCCATCGACTTGCACCGGAATGCGCTTGCGGGTCCCATGCCCCCCGAACTGGGAAGCCTTGAGAGCCTGAAGGTTGTGGACCTTTCGTGGAACTCGCTGGAGGGAGCGATTCCGCCCCAACTCGCGAGCCTCGCCAAGCTGGAGGCGTTGTGGTTGGGCGGAAATCAACTCACCGGCCGCATTCCACCCGAGCTTGGCGATCTCGCCAACCTGACCCACCTGAGCCTCTTCCTGGGAGACTTCTCGGGGTCCATCCCGCCCGAGCTCGGCAACCTCAAGAAGCTCACGTGGCTGGATCTGATCGATACCGATCTTGTCGGGATCGTCCCTCCGACGTTGATCGGGCTGCCGCTGAGATACTTCGGGTGGGACAGCTACGAGGGTCTATGCATGCCCGGAACCCCGTCCTTCGCCGACTGGGTTGCCGGCATCGAGGTGCACCGGGGGGGCAGTCAATGGGACGACTACTGCAACGGGCAGGACCGGGCGGCGCTGGAGTCCCTGTACCGCGCGGCGGGCGGCGACGTTTGGACGCGCTCGAACGGCTGGTTCGAGGGCGAAGAGGCCGGGTCGGACCGGTTGCCCGTCCCCGCGCTGGGCCGGTGGCACGGGATCTCGGCGGAAGATTCGCTCGGGCGAGTGACCGAAGTCGACCTCGCCGACAACGGGCTCTCCGGCGAGCTACCGCTCGACGTGGGCGATCTGGCACTTCTGGCGTCGCTGCGGCTCGGCGGCAATCCCGGCCTTTCGGGGTTCCTCCCGCACACGCTGCCGCGCCTCTCGGCGCTCAGGGAGTTGCGCTACCCGGGAACGGATCTCTGCGTGCCGACGGAGACGTTTTTCCGCCGCTGGCTCGACGGCCTGGAGGTGCACGAGGGCACGGCTGAGGACTGCGCGCCCACGGCGGATCGGGAGGTGCTCCGGAGGCTCTACGACGCGCTGGGCGGAGAGCGGTGGTTCGACACCCGGAACTGGTTCACCGATGCCCCACTGCGTGAGTGGCACGGCGTGGATGCCGACGGCCAGGAGCGGGTCGTCGGCTTGGACCTTTCCCACAACGGCCTGCGCGGCGCCATCCCGCCCGACATCGTCGATCTTGACGCGCTGGCGTCGCTCAATCTCTCGGGCAACGATCTTTCGGATGGACCGATCCCACCCGAATTGGGGGGACTGGCCGACCTGGAATTTCTGGGTCTCTCCGGCATACTCGCGCCGGGCGCGATACCCGCCGAGCTTGGCAATCTCGCCCGGCTGCGGGAGTTGCGTATCTCGGGCAACAAGCTCACCGACGGGATTCCGTCGACGCTCGCCGACTTGACAGAGTTGATGCACTTGGACCTGTCCCACAACGGTCTGACCGGGCCGATTCCAGCGGGGCTCGCCGAACTCTCCCGCCTGGAAGAACTCCACCTTGAAGGCAACGGGCTGTCGGGGCCGCTGCCGGTCGGGCTCGCCGACCTCCCCAAGTTGTGGATTCTGGATCTGTCCGGCAACGCCTTCTCGGAGTCGATTCCGGCCGCTTTCGGGGGTTTCGCCAAGCTCGAATACCTGAACCTCTCCTACAACGAACTTTCCGGTCCCGTCCCGCCGGAGCTTGCCCGAATCGCGAGCCTGACCGAGTTGTTCCTGGGCAGCAACCGCCTGTCGGGTCCCGTCCCACCGGGCTTCGGCGACCTCGCGCGGCTGCGTTCGCTCGCCCTGACGGGCAACGCGGAGATGTCTGGGCCGCTTCCGGCCAGCCTCGCCAATCTCCGCGAGTTGTCCCACTTCCACGCGACCGGCACGGAGCTTTGCGCGCCCCCGGACGAGGTGCTGCTCGCCTGGCTGGACGCGCTGCTCACCCGGCGGGTACGGCGATGCGATTCCGTGGCTGCGGCGGCCTACCTTACCCAAGCGGCCCAGTTCATCGAGCTTCCCGTCGCGCTGGTTGCGGGCGAGGAGGCCCTGCTGCGCGTCTTCCCGACGGCGGCGCGCGCCAACTCCGAGCGCATTCCGGGCGTGCGCGCCGCCTTCCATCTCGACGGATCGCTCGTCCATTCGGTGGACATTCCCGGCAAGCCGGGTCCGATCCCGACCGAGGTGTACGAGGGGTCGCTGGCCCGTTCGGCCAACGCGCCGGTTCCCGCGGAGATCGTCCAGCCGGGGCTTGAGATGGTGATCGAGATCGACCCGGAGGGCACGCTCGACGCGGATCTCGAGGTCGCGCGGCGGATCCCGGAGACGGGAAGGCTGGCGGTCGAGGTGCGGGAGATGCCGCTGTTCGACATCACCTTCATCCCCTTCCTGTGGGAGGCGGATCCGGACTCCGCCGTCATCGCGCTCACCGCCGGCATGGAGGCCGATCCTGCGGGCCACCCGATGCTGGGGCCGACGCGAACGCTTCTTCCCGTGGGAGACCTCGTGGTGACGGCCCACGCTCCCGTCGTGAGTTCAAGCAACGAAGCGAGCAACCTGATCGGGCAGGTCCAGGCGATCCGCGCCATCGAGGGCGGGAGCGGCTACTACATGGGCCTGTTGTCGGGAGAGTTCTCGGGAGCGGCGGGCATCGGCAACCTGGGCCGAAGGACCGCCTACTCGGTCACCAGTTCCTCGGTCATCGCGCACGAGTTCGGACACAACCTGTCGCTCCAGCATACGCCGTGCGGCCGACCGATGGGCGTGGATCCCGCGTATCCGTACCCCGGTGCCTCGCCCGGGATCTGGGGGTACGACTTCAGCGGGGGCGGACGGCTGGTGCCGCCGGACGAGTACAAGGACCTGATGTCCTACTGCTCGCCCTACTGGATCAGCGACTTCAGCTTCGAAAAGGCGCTCCGCTACCGCCTGCACAGCGAGGGCCTGCTCAACGCGACGCGGGCCGCGCGGCCCGCCACTTCGCTCCTCGTCTGGGGCGGCGTGGACTCCCTTGCGGCGCCCTACCTCGAACCCGCGTTCGTGCTCGAAGCCCCGCCCGCGATGCCGGAAGCATCCGGCAGCCACCGGATCACGGGGCGATCGCGCGACGGCGGCGAACTCTTCTCCATGAGCTTCGCCATGCCCCGGGCCGAGGACGGCGATGGAGGATCGAGCTTTGCCTTTGCGGTGCCCGCGCCGGTTGCTTGGGCCGGAGATCTGGCCAGCATCACGCTGTCGGGACCGGGCGGATCGTTCACCCTCGACGCGAACCAGGACCGGCCCACGGTCATTCTCCGCGACCGGGCCACCGGCCAGGTCACCGGCTTCCTCCGCGACGCGCCAGCTGCAACCGCCGCGGCGGACGCCGACACCGGGGCCGGACCCGCGCCCCGCGTGCTCTTCAGCCGGGGGATCCCGGATCCGGGTGCCTGGAGACGTTGAGGAACGCCCCCGCGGCGGGCAGTCCGGAATCCGCTCCTTGCCTGCGGCGGTTGAGTCCGGTCTCTTCCATGGCCGGATCCTGCTCCTGCTCGACGCAATCGGAAACGCGGCGCAGAACCGCCGCACTCAAAGAGTGTTGCTCGTGAGACGGAAGAAGGTGCGTATGGGCAAGACGGCTGTATCAAGTCCACGGGCGGTCCGTGGCGGTGAGCAGAACGACAATGTCTCGGTCATAGGGCCGGGGACGCAGATACTCGGCGGCCTCAACTGCGAGGAGACGGTTCGCGTTTACGGCAAGGTGGAAGGCCCCGTCCGCATGTCGGCCTCCATCGTCGTCGGCAAGGGCGGACGGATGATGGGCGACGTCGAGGGCCGTGAAGTCGCGGTGGCGGGCACCGTCCTCGGAAACATCGTCGTCGAGCAACGCTTGGAACTTCGCGAGACCGGTCGGATCAAGGGCGATATCCGGGCCGGGCGGATGAAGATGGATCAGGGCGCTCGGTTCGAGGGCCACCTTCGCGTGGGCAACGCCGCAGCCGATGGGGCGGCGAGTTCCGGACCTCGGCAAGGACTCGTGGAGACGAAACGAAGAAACGAGGCTGGCTGAGACCCCCACGCTTGTCCGGCCCGGCCACCGTCGGACAGCCTGAAAACCGTCCGCCGACTTCCGATGCCGTCGCGTGCAATCCCGCTCATTTCTGCATATCTTAAGTGATACGTAGACAACGTAATGCAATGTAAACCATTGGCATAGAGTGCTTTACAAGAGAATATATGGTTCCGGCGGAATCGGGCCCGAGAGGCGGTTCACGGAGAGCGAGAGCCGCGTGAGGTTGGAGAGATTGCCCACTTCCGGCGGGATCGGGCCCGAGAGACCGTGTCTCACGTACGCTCTGGAGTCCGAGTCCCAGTGGCCTGAGAGGTCGATCTGGACGACCCGCCCGGAAGCGTCCGTCTCCACTCCATACCATTGCCCGAGGGGCGCGTCGGTCAGCCAGTTGTCGTTGTTGATCCAGTTCGCCCCGTCGGTAGCCTTATAGAGGGCAATGAGGATGTCCCGGTCGCTCGTTCCCCCCGTCGACAGCGACCCCGTCGATTCCGAAGCAGGCGCGACTGTTGCCGGGGGCGCGGTCACCCGCTCTCCGTCGCAGGCTACAACGAGTGCGACCGCAAAGAGAATCGCGCTCCCGCGGCGGCGCTTGAACCGACCGGCCCTCGTCGACCGGTCGAGCACGGGCGTCTGCTTTCTCATGTAGGTCATGTCGACTCGGTTCCTTGCAAGGGCGCCGCCGGCCTCGACTCAGGCGGACGAGAGACCCGGATCCGGACTGACGCGGGTCGGTCTGCGGATTCCTGGGCACTCGACGACCTGACGACCGTCAGGCGGGCACCCTCCGAACAGTTGTTGCGCGTGTTCGATTCCTCGGTCACGGCATCGACGCACATGCCGATGTAGATCGTTCCCGGTGCGCTGTTTTCGTCGACCGCGATCGTGACGGGAAACGAGCGATCCTGCGCGGGGGCCAGCGACGAAAGCGAATACGACTCCAACTCGGTGTCGCGGGGGCTGATGGTCGGATTCGCCGACCTCATGGCGCGGATCGTCGTGGCGGTCGAAGCGATCGTGCCTTGATTGCGGATGCGGAACGTGAACGTTGCCGAGTCGCCCGGTGTCAGCGTTGCGGAGGCCGGCGACACGCCCGTGAACGCCAAGTCCGGCGCTGGAACCGTGACTTCCACGCTGGTCTCCTGCGTCGCGCCGTCGCCGGACGGGTCATGTGCGGTCACAGTTAGCGTGACGCTGCCGACCCCGACACCCTGGATTCTGACTGCGGCGCCGGAGACGGAAACGGCGGCGACGGAGGTGTTGGAACTGACCGCCGCGTACGTCAGGTCATCGCCGTCGGCGTCCGTGAAGTAGGGCGAAACATCGAGCGCAACCGTTTCGTCGATCTGGACCGCCTGGACCGGAATCGAGCCGACCGCCTCGGGAGCCCGGTTCGGCGTCTCCACCGTCACCTCGAACCCCTGCGCGGCCGTGAGTCCGTCCGGATCACGCGCCGTCACCGTCACTGTAGCATGACAGCATCCAGTAGCGTCCAAGGATGTTCCAGGCAGTATCTTATATCGTTGTTATTCATGGGTTTATAGCTACACATATCCGCGCTCGGGCTCCCGCCACGTTCCTTGACATCCGATCCGATCCCACATATTATGAGGTAATGGATGACGTAACCCGCACGCCCGACCCGACCCGGAAAACCAAGCCGAAGGGCCGCCACCCCCACAAGCGGCTCTCGGCTGCCTTCGTGCGCTCCGCACGTCCCGGGAGGCATTGCGACGGCAATGGACTCTATCTCTACGTTCAGCCTAGCGGTGCCCGCAGTTGGGTGCAGCGGCTCGTCATTCGCGGCCGCCGCCGCGACTTCGGACTCGGCAGCGCCGCGCTGGTGTCGCTGGCCGAGGCCCGCGAGAAGGCGAGGGCCAACCGGAAGCTCGCCCGCGAGGGCGGCGACCCGCTCGCCGAGAGACGGCGGGCAAGGGGTATTCCCAGCTTCGCCGAGGCGACCGGGCGCGTCCTGAAGCAGAAGCAGGCCGGATGGCGCAGCAAGCAGCACGGGAAGGACTGGCTATCGACCCTGCGGCGCTACGCCTTCCCCCGGATCGGCGACATGGCGGTTTCGGAGGTGGCGACGGCCGACGTGCTGGAGATCCTGACCCCGATCTGGCACTCGAAGGGGTCCACGGCGCAGTCGGTGCATCAGCGCATGCGCTCGGTGTTCGAGTGGGCGGTGGCGATGGAGTACCGGACCGACAACCCCTGCGACCGGGTCCGGTCGGTGCTCGGGCCGCAGAACCGGGTCGTGAAGCACATGAAGGCGCTTCCTCACCGGGAGGTTGGAGCGGCAATCGGGAAGGTACGGACGACGGACGAAATGCCGGTGGCCCGGCTGGCCTTCGAGTTTCTGGTGCTGACGGCGGCGAGGTGGAGCGAGGTGCGCTGGGCCGAATGGTCCGAGATCGATTTGGCCGAGAGAGTGTGGACGGTGCCCGCCACGCGCATGAAGGCGAAGCGGGAGCATCGGGTGCCGCTCTGCGGGCGGGCGCTGGAGATCCTTGACGAGGTGCGCAGGCTGGGCGGCGAGGACAGCCGGTTGGTGTTCACTCGGTCGAACGGGCGGCCCCTCATCGAACAGCGGTTGCGCCAGTTGATCCGCAGGCACCGGATCGCGGCGGTGCCGCACGGGTTCCGGTCGTCGTTCCGGGATTGGGCCGCCGAGGAAACGGACCATCCCCGGGAGGTTGTCGAGGCTGCGCTTGCCCATGTGGTCCAGAACAAGGTGGAAGCGGCGTACCGGCGCACCGACCTGTTCGAGCGGAGGCGGCGGCTCATGGACGATTGGGCCGAGTATCTGGCGGGGAGAGCGGGCACCGCTACCTGACCCCGCGCTCAGCGCTCCGAAGCCGTTTCTGGCCGATCCAAGGGCTTTTCGGGGAACCTACGGGCCACAGAACGGCCCAGGATCGACGATCTCGGGTCTCCGAGGGGTACGGGTAGGCCGAAGACCGGGCGCTCGGCAGAGCGTGGCGCAGTCCCGAGGAGTCGAGGAACCGGGTCGGTCGCCCTTCCCGTCCTTGAGGCTGGCGACGAGGAGGCCGGGGAGCTTGCCCGCGACGGCCTGGTCGAGGCTGTTCCGGGCGATGCCCGGTGGGACGTTTTTGCGGGTGTCCCGCGGGGCTGGCTGACGGCCTTTTGGTTCGTAAGCCAGCCCCCGCGATGTTCAACATTCGCGGCTGGCGAGGGGTGGCGCTGCCCCCCCTCCGACCCCCCCCAAAAAAAGGTCCGCGCTCCGAACAAGGTTCGCGGGTTGCAGGCGACCGCCCTGCCGGGCGAGGCGCCGGCCCTCGTCGCCGCGCGGGGGAGGGTCCGCCGTCCCCTTGGGCTCGATTCGGCGTCGGGCATGGACGCTACGGTCATCCGCCGCCCTCGCGGCGGCGCTCATGGCCTTCCCGCAAGGGATTGCTGGAATGGGAGCGACCCGAGGCGGCGGGTGGGGGTGTGCGCATCCCCACCGCCCGCGATGCCCGCACCGGGCATCGAAACCGACGGGTCGCTCCCATCCACGGCCCGATGGCCCGGATCGGCACCGGCGGTTCGGCGGCCGTGGCGCAACATCAGGGCGGCCAGCCACATGCGGCACCGGCGAGGTGCGCATCGCACGAGCGGATTGCGTGCACACGGACACCGATGTCACATGCACACCGCTCGTTCGGCATCGGGAACTCGATTGTGGCCGCGATCCGCTGCCGGCTCTTCGAGCCAAGCGAAGCTCCGGCCGAACGGTGACGCCTGCGGCCACTGCGTCCGCCGGTTTGCTTCTCTCCGCCGCGCTCAGGTATCGTGAAGGCTCTTTTAGCAGCTAGCGCCGCTTCCTCGGCATGGGGCTACATCCCTCGCCGGGGGCAGGCTCGTATCCGGATCGGGAAAAACTGTTGGCGCATCAACGATTACGGCTTCTCTTCGTCCTCGTGCCGTCTACGCTTTTGCTCCTGCTCGCCTGCGAGCAGCCAACAGAGGTAGGCCCAGGCGTACGCCCAGGCGGACTCTCGGTGCCCAATGATCGAGCCCATCTTGAGCGGCTGTACCGCGATACGAACGGGCCGCAATGGCATGGGTCGGGCAGATGGCTGTCCGAAGCACCTATCTGGCGCTGGTTACGGTGTTTTGACGTCGGGCCTCGGCGCCTACCCCAGAGTTCAGCAATTGTATCTCGAAGACAACAACCTAGAGGGCGCTTTCCCGGCCTCGGCACTGCAGATGGGAGAGCTGATACGACTCGCTCTCGATCGCAACCTCCTAAAGGGCCGACTCCCAACATCGGGGTGGGACGGGCTGCCCAGACTCCAAGACCTGAACATCTTCTCGAATCAACTGACTGGCCCGATTCCGGCTGATATGGGGAAACTGACCAATCTGCGGACGCTTTGGGCTTGGGAAAACGGTTTCAGCGGCCCCATACCCCATGAACTGGGCACGCTTACGAAGCTCCGTGCGCTGTTGTTGTCCTCAAACGATTTGACCGGCCCCATTCCACCCGAACTGGGGAACCTCTCCAACCTCGTGCATCTCAGGCTTGACGACAACCAGTTGTCCGGTCCGATTCCCCCGGAACTCGGTGGACTTCACAGCCTAACGGAACTTCTCCTTTCCGAGAACACCCTGACCGGTCCAATTCCGTCCTCACTGGGTGACCTTGCGGACCTTGAGATGCTGCAACTCCACCAGAACCAGTTGTCCGGCCCCATCCCGGCGTCGCTGGGCGACCTTGCGGACCTTGAGTATCTGAGGCTCGACTTCAACCAGTTGTCCGGCCCCATTCCGAAGGATCTTGGCAGGCTCCAGAATCTCACCCACCTCGCGCTTTCCGCAAACGACCTCTCCGGCCCGATTCCACCGGAATTGGGTGGTCTCAAGAACCTCGAAGAGTTGTTTGTTTGGGGCAATGATCTGGTTGGTTCGGTGGCCCCGGAACTGGGTGAACTCTCCAAGCTTACCAGACTCTCGATAGCCGGGAATCCCGGACTCACCGGTTCGCTGCCCATCGAATTGACGAACCTGAAGCTCAAGACGTTTACTTGGATCAACACGGGGCTCTGCTCTCCACGCGACGACGCGTTCCAAGAGTGGCTGGCGACCATCGCCAACCAGAGCGGTGGCCCGACATGCCCGTAGCGGTACCGCTGGAGGGGGAACGACGGTGACGCCGACGGCCCCCGGGTCCGCCCGGTTTGCGTCTCTCCGCCGCGGCCGGGTTTGGTTGAGGCTCCTTCGACTGCTTGCCTGCTTCGGGGTTGGGTACCGGTGTCTCCCCGCATACCGCGACACGGAAGGGGCAGCTGGAAGATGATACGGGTCGTGGGTTGGAATGTCGCGGGTCGGCGGGAGCCTTGGCGGCAACTGCTCAAGATGGGTGCCGACGTAGCGCTCCTCCAAGAGGCAAGGAACCCACCTCCGGATGTCGCCCCGGATGTGGAGGTCGAGGGAGAGCCGTGGCTCAAGCACCAGTTTGACCGCTGGTGTCGCGTAGTTCGCCTCTCTGACCGCGTGCGGGTCGAGCAGTTTACGCAGATCGACCCCATCAGCGTGGCGGAGTCCGATCAGATGCCGGTGAGCGGCATAGGTATCAACGCGGCCGCGCGCATCTTTCCCGAAGCCGGGGAGCCGTTCATCGCAGTTTCGCTGTACGCCCGGTGGATGCGGCCCCATCCCACGACTCGGAGCAAGTGGAGTGTCGGCTTCCCCGATGGGTCGGCGCACCGCGCCATCTCGGACCTGTCGGCCTTCATCGGCCACGAGAACCCCGGATCGCACCGCATCCTCGTGGCCGGAGACCTCAACATGAATCCCTACGCATGGCCGGAAGGCGAGGAATACTGGAGCCAGCGCGAACGGACGGTGTGGACGCGCATGGAGGCACTCGGCTTCGAATACCTAGGGCCGCACGACGGTCCGACGTACCATTCGAGCCGCGGATCGCCCGAGCGCCCATCCGGCCAGCTGGACCATGCCTTCGCGTCTCGCGGCTTCTCCGATGCCATCGCTGTCCGAGCATTGAACGAGCCTGCCGAGTGGGGTGCCAGCGACCATTGCCGTCTGCTGATCGAGGTGTCGCCGTGAGAAGGAGTGACGGTACGTTGGGACCGACTCGGGAAGCGCGCGTGTTCGCGAGCCTTGGCGACTGGAAGCGATGATTCTCGGCGGCGATGACCTGAACTCTCGCCTCAAGGAGGGGGGGTGGAACGCTTGCTGTGGCTACCTAAGGAAAGAGATCGGCGAACGCCGAAGGCATCCGGTACGGTCGATTGGATTCCCGTTCGGGAAGAGGGATGCAATGAGGTAACCGTACAGCCACCGATTGTGTAAGCTGTTTTATCACAGCGGTTTATACCATTACATCACACCTTCACCGTCACCGTCGCCGTACCCGCCGCCACCGCCGAGATCGTCACACTGCTGCCGGACACTGCCGCGGTCGCCACGGCCGCGTTGCTCGAAGCCGCCGTGTAGGTCAAACGGTCCCCGTCCGGGTCCCTGAAGTTCGACGACACGTCCACCGTCGCCCGCCCTCCAGTAGCCACCGTCTGGTTGGGGATCGTCCCGACCGCCTCAGGTGCCCGGTTCGGCGTCTCCACCGTCACCTGGAAATTCTGCGCAGCCGCCAGGCCGTCCGGGTCCCTGGCGGTCACCGTGACCGTCCCGGTCCCGTCCGCCACGCCCACCATCGTCAAGGTACTCCCTGACAGAGACACCGAGATGACTGCGGCGGCGGACGATGCGGCCGCATAGGTCAGGGCGTCCCCATCCGGATCCCGGAAGTACGACGACACGTTCAGTGTCTCCGCGGATCCCGTCGCTACCGTCGCGTTCGGAATCGTCCCCACCGCCTCCGGTGCCCGGTTCGGCGTTTCCACCGTCACCTGGAAACTTTGAGCGGCGGTGAGTCCGTCAGGATCTCGCGCCGTCACCGTCACCGTCGCGGTTCCATCCGCCACACCCACCATCGTTAGGGTGCTGCCCGACAGCGACACGGAGACGACCCCGGCGGCGGACGATGCAGCGGTATACGTCAGCGCACCGCCATCGGGGTCGCGGAAATACGTCGACACCTCCAGCGTGGCGGATTGTCCGGTCGCGACCGCCTGATTCGGTATCGTACCGACCTGCACGGGGGCCACCGGTGGTGGGGGAGGCGGCGGGGGAGGCACTTCTGGAAGCGTGGTTCCGTCTCCTCCACAAGACGCGACCCCGGCAACGAGCACCAGCAGCAGCGATCGGGTGAGGGCCGGCCGGAGAGGAACGGCCGCGATGACTGTCCGTTGGGCGATCATGTTCGGTCCGCTGCCTTCCGGTCGTGGGCGTGCCGCCGGGTTCGTCTCCACGAAGCCCGGAGAAAGTCAGTGGTAAAGGTAGGCGAGACACCGGTGGACCAGTGTCCCCAATTTTGTGGACACCGCGAGATTCGCCGGGCCGGGGTGCTGTCGGTCTGCGCCGCGGAGTTCCCGTTAGCGCAGGGATCCCGTCAGAGCTTCGAGCGACATGATCATCCGTACGAGTTCGGTCTGCTTACGCACCGACAGCTTGCGGTAGGCCCGCCGGACGTGCGTGCGGACGGTGCTCTCCGCACAGCCCAGCTCCGCCGCGATGCCGGTGATCGTCTGGCCGGCCGCCAGGTCCACTGCCACCCGACTCTCCGCCGGCGACAGGCCCAGAACCCTGGCCGCAAACGCCGGATCGATCCGAGGTCGGGCCGCCGGATCGACGAGCAGCACGAGCGCGGCGACATCGCCCATCCGACGGTCGGCACTCCCCGTCCGTACGGGGCAGACCTCGAGGACCAGCGGTGTAGGAGTCTTCGTGCGCGTGATCTTCATCGACCCGCCGGCGGCCTGACCGCCGTATGCGGGCAGGGCCGTGGTGAGCAGGCGCTGCAGTTCCGCGTTCTCCGCCGGAATGCCGGCGGCCAGCACGCCTCCCGAGTCCCGGAGCCCGTCGCGTTCCAGCAGGATCTCACGCGCTCGGTCGTTCGCCTCGAGAATCCGTCCGCGATGGTCCAGCTGAATGAAGCCCGACCGTCCGTTCTCGAGCAGCTCGGTGAGCGACGCGCTCAGAGCCCTGGCTTGTGCCATTGCGTGCCGGACGCGCGCGAACTGGCGCAGGTGAGGCGCGAGACGCTTGATGGTCCGGATCTGACCGTGCCCCCAGCTTCCACCCTCGGTGGAGTTGCCCAGGGAAAGGACGACCGCGCCCCCATCCAGCCCATCCAACCCCACGTAAAGGCCATGCTGTGTTCCGTAGGTACACCGGAATTCGTTGTACACGACGGAAGTCTTCTTTTCCTGGTCCGTATAGAGATCCGATCTGTAGGCCAACTCTCCGTCGCGGAGTCCGTGGAGTCGCGGAATCGCTTCATCGCGCCCGTAGTAGTCGGAAAAATAAAGGTCCTCCATATCGTCGCGACGTTCCGCGCCTACGAAGAACCGGCTCAGGAGAACCTTAGGATTGGCCGGCGGACTCGGATTCGCGTAGGACAGGCTGTGGCCGTTCGTCCGGATCACATCGTTGATCGAAGCAGCCGCCGCGACCCACTTATCATCCGTCAGCGCCGCTTCGTATAACAGCAGCAACGTGCGCTCGAACACACCCTGCGTGGTCATTCGCCGTCCTTCCGAAGGGTATTACGTAGAATCCTTGCGGTTGTGTTCTGATTCTACGCAGGGCGGCGAAGCCGCTCAACGAAGGCCGGGGCGCGCTTTCGCCGTTCGGCGATGCGCACCGGCTGTCCCGCTCATCCGCTGGCCGGGCAACGTCTACCGGCCTCGATGCCCCGCTCGCCCGTGGGGTGCGGGGCGCTCAGACCGTGACGCTAGCGACATCCAAACCCAGCGCTCCTGCGGGGACGTCCGCCGGGGTCGGGGTCAGTAGCCGTGCGTCTTGTCGACCTGGTTTTCGAGGGGGGCGCCGCGCTGGTAGCGGGCGATGTTGTGGACGATGAGGTCCGTTTCGCGCTCCCAGAAGCGGGCGGAGGTGCCGCCCACGTGCGGGGTGACGAGGACGTTCTCGAGTCTCCACAGCGGGTGGTCGGCCGGGAGGGGCTCGGTCTCGAACACGTCCAGCATGGCACCGCGCAGGTGCCCTATCTTCAAGGCCCGGACGAGGGCGGCCTCATCCACGAGCGTGCTGCGGGCGAGGTTGATGAGGACGGCGCCCGGCTTCATGCGCGCCAACTCCGCGGCGCCCAGCAGGCCCTCGGTCTCCGGCGTCTCGGGGGCCGTGAGGGCGACGAAATCCGCGGACGCCAGGAGTTCGGGCAGATGGTCCGGCCCCTTGAGGCGGTGGAGCTCGGGGGGCTTGGCGCCCACGGTGCGGCGAATGGCCTGAACTCGCATGCCGAGGGCGTGCGCGCGGCGGCCGAGCGCCGATCCGATGCCGCCGTAGCCGATGATGCCGAGCGAGGCCCCGGCCACCTCGCCGGCCGCGGGCGCGGCGTGCAGGGGACTCCGGGGCGAGTTCAGCGCGGACTGGACCCACTCGCGCTCGCGCTGCGCCCGCACCGCGAGGTCCAGGCCGCGGACGAAGTACAGGATGCCGGCCATGGCGTGGTCCGCCAGCGAGTCCGCGTACATGCCCGCCGAGTTCGTGAAGATGACGTCGCTCTCCCGCATTTCCTCGAAGAGCGAGTTCCGCGCCCCGGCCGCGCCCGAGTGGAACCAGCGCAGCTTGCGGGCGGCGAGGAAGACGTCCCGCCGGATCCCCCATCCGCAGTAGACCTCCGCGTCGGCCACCGCTTCCAGCAACTCTGGCGGCGTCACGCGCACGCCGTCGCCCGTCGCCTCGAGCGCGACGCGGACTGACTCGATCTCCCACTCCGGGTCCAGCGCCCCGCGGATGCGTTCGAACGACCACTCCGGCATCGACCAGTGGGGGGTCTCCGGCGCGTACATCCAGATCACGAAGCGGCGCAAGGCGACTCCGTTGGCTAGCCGCCGCCCGACGGGGTGGCCGGCGCGCCGTTGCGGACCCCCGCGGCGAGGCTGGGCAGGTCGGCGTCCAGCGTGCGGGGGCCGACGCCCATCCGCTCGCGCACGACTTCCATCGTGCGGGCGGCCTCGGCTCGGGCCCGCTCTGCCCCCGCCGCCAGGATCTCGATCACCCGCTCCGGGTGCGCGCGCAGTTCCGCCGCGCGCTCGCGCACCGGCGCAAGCTCCTCGGCCACGTTGTCCGTGAGCTGCCGCTTGCAGGCGACGCAGCCGATCCCCGCCGTCTGGCAGAGGATCTCGATCTCGGCACGGTCCGCCGGATCCGTGAAGAACTCGTGCAGGGCGAAGACGTTGCACACGTGCGGGTTGCCGGGATCGTCCTTCCGCACCCGCGCCGGGTCCGTGACCGCCGTGCGCAGCCGTTCCCACAGTTCGTCCGGCTCGGCCACCATCCGCACCGTGTTGTCCTTCGACTTCGACATCTTCGCCACGCCGTCGAGGCCGCGGACGCGCGCCCCCGCCCCCACCAGCGTCTCCGGTTCCGGGAAGAAATCCCCGAAGCGCCCGTTCCAGCGCCGCGCGACCTCCCGCGACAGTTCCAGGTGCTGGCGCTGGTCCTCTCCCACCGGCACGAAGTGCGCCCGGTACAGCAGGATGTCGGCCGCCTGCAGCACCGGATAGTTGAGGAGGCCCGCGTTCACCGACTCCCGGCCCTGCGACTTTTCCTTGAACTGCGTCATCCGCCCCAGGTCGCCCACCGGCGTGACCGTGTTGAACAGCCACTGGAGTTCGCTGTGGTAGGGCACGTGCGACTGCGCGAAGAGCGTGCAACGTTCCGGGTCGATCCCCGAGGCCACGAGCGACACCGTGAGATCGAACACGCGCCGCAGCAGATCCTCGCGCTCGTACTCGCGGGTGATCGCGTGCAGATCGACGATGCAGTAGTAGCACTCGTACTGGTCCACCATCCGCGCCCAGCGCTGGAACACCCCGAGATAGTTCCCGAGATGCGCATGCCCCGTAGGCTGAATCCCGCTGAACACGCGCTTGCGCGGCCCCGAAGGGGCCTGGTCGGTCATGGCGTACCGACGCCCGAGGTCTCTCGCGCGCGAGTCAGGTCGCCCAGAGCCCGAATCTCTTCACGAAGCCCCGCCACGCCGTCACGCACTTCCCCGCGAAGGGCTGTGACATCCTCCTGGAGGACCGTGACCTGCGCTTCGACGCGGGACACCCGCTCGACGAGTTCGAGCTGCGTCGCGTGAAGGGTGTTCGCCCGGTCCCACAGGAGATAGACGGCTCCCATCGCGACCGTGAGCGCGAGGGCGAGCGAAAAGCACAGGTTCCAGCGTGTTATCGTGATCCCGTTCATCCGGTGAACGTAACCCGTCGACGTGTCACGCGTAACTCGTGCCGGCGACGCCTGCTAGCTTTCGCGCAGCTTGTTCCAATTGATGATGAGGGCAAGCCCTCCTCCGCCACCGATCACACCCGTAGCGATGGGAACGATCTCTTCGAAAAGGTACCGGATAAGGTCCGTATTGTTCGTGAAGACCAGCACGAGAATCACGGCGACGACGGAGACGAGTGTCAAGCCTCCGAACCGCCCCCAGACACGGCGTCGATCACGACGATCATCGTAGAATCGCGCGTTCGTCCTGTCCGTCAGTTCGATCGACTGCTCGATGTGCTCGGGCTCCAGGACGCCGGAGATGTCGGGCACCTGAGGGTGGTGTGGCGGTGGCGTACGCTGAACGAACTTGAACAGTTCGTCGAGCCGGTCGCCGTTCGAGGACATGCTCCTTGCGCCGGTCGCTTCGATCTCATGGCCGGGGGACGAGCTTACGGCATCGTCGTTCCTTCCGGACTCGTCGCTCACGGGGTTGCGAGTTGGGCGGAGAAGGAGCCGTGCAGCTTGAATGGCTCACCGACGACGTCCCGGATCTGATCGCCGATGACCATGCTCGCGTGCCGTCGCAATGCCATCTCGAGGATCTCGAGAATCTCCGCTCGGGAAAGTTCGACGTCGAGTTCATCGGCTGCAGCGAGTACGGTCTGCATGAACTGCTGAACGGGGAAGCCTGGCGGCGGCGTTCTAGGCGTTGGGTTGAACGTCTCCGCTATGGCCTGATGGACGGCTCCGGCGATTCGCGAAGCGCCTTCCGGCTTGACTTGCGATACCCGCGACCGATCGTCACTACCTGCGATGCCGCGCTGTCGCATCGGCTTTGCTCCTGTCAGTGGCAAGCCCCCTCCGTTCCGAAGGGGAGCAAGCTAGCTCATCGGGTGGCATCGATCTCGCGATACCGAGTCACACAGAAGATAAGGGCGTCCATCAACGGCGCATCAACGACAGGTCAGCCGTTGGCGGCCTGGGCGTCGTGGGCTTGGAGGATGGCTTCGACCAGGGGATCGGGGCCGAAGCGGATGGGGTCGGTGGCGGGGAGGCCGGTGACGTCGCGCGCGTGGCGGACGGCGGCGCGGGCTTCATCCTCGGAGATGTCGTACGTCGCGAGGGAGACGCCGATCACGCGGCCGGGGACGTCGGGGCAGGCCCAGGCGAGCGCGTCCTCGTAGCGGCGGATCACCTCGTCCAGTTCCGGGAGCACGACCCAACTATGGTTGCCGCCGTAGATGCACGGGCGGCTCGGCATCCAGGTGAGGATCATCGCGTGCGGCAGCGTGCCGTGCAGGAGGCCGTGCGTGACGCCGGAGTAGCCGGGGTGCATGAGCGACCCCTGGCCTTCGACGAGGACGATGTCGACGCCCTCGCCGTCCTCGCCCCGCGCCGCCTCGAGCGTGAGGCGCTCGGCGGCGCCGGAGATGAAGTCCGACACCACCGCGTCGACGGCGATGCCCGTGCCGGCGATGAGGATCCCCGTCTGGCCCGTGGCGGCGAAGCCGGCGCGCACCCCCCGCGCCTGCAGGGCGCGCTGCAGTTCGAGCGAGACCGTCATCTTCCCCGTGTTGCAGTCCGTGCCGACCGTGAGCACCCGGAACGCGTCCGTCCCCATGGCCCGGCCCGCCCCCACCGGCAGGTCCGCGGGCGGTTTGCGGAGGTCGAACAGCGTACAGCCGTGCCGCTCCGCCAGCGCCGCCAGTTCGGGATCGTTACAGAGGAAGAAGTGCAGGCCGCTGATGATGTCGAGTCCCTCCTCGAGCGCGGCCACGAGCACGGCCCGCCACGCCTCGGGAAGCTGCCCTCCCTGGGGCGCGATCCCCACGAGAAGGGCTTCAGGGCGGGGTTCCGTCGCGAGCGCTTCGGCGAAGGTCGCGACGATGGGGATGTCGCCGCCGAAGCCCAGCGTCTCCCCCACGGTGCCGCCGGCAAAGCGGGAGTCGATGACGGCACTCACCCGCTCCGGCTGGTAGCGCACGGCGGACGAGGCGGTCTTCGCCGTCTCGACCCCGAAGGCCCCCTCCGCGAGGATCGCGAGCCGAGAGGAGGAAAGCCGCTTCCGCCCCGGGCCCGGGCTCATTCGCTCTCGGCCCGCTCCGTCTCGCCGGACTCGCCCAGCAGCTCGAGGAGTTCCGCCTCGGGGATCTCTTCCACGTCATCCCCGCCGGCGGCGTCATCGGCGTCCGACCCGGCATCCGCCTCGGCGTCCTCGCCCGAGCCGAGCGCCTTCACCTCCTCGGGCTCGGCGGAGGGGAGGAGACCCATGGAGGCCTTCATCTCCAGCAGCTTGTCCTCCACGGCGGCGTCGCCGCCCGCCTCCAGCGCCTTGAACTCGCTGAGGAGCGTGTCGCCGGTGAGTTCCTCCGTGACCTCCGCGCTCGCGAGCGCCTGGCGCTCCGCCTGCTCGATCTTCTCGGTCATCTGGTCGAAGGCGCGGAAGGCGCTCTTGTCGTGGAGCCCCTGCATCGTGTCGTGGATGCGCTTCTGGGCCTCCGCGCGCTTTTGCTTCGCGATGAGGAGGTTCTTCTTGCGCTTCGCCTCCTCGATCTTCGCGTTCAGCTGGCGCAGCGAGTCCTTGAGCTTCTCCGTCTCGTTGCGGTGGTTCTGCCACTGCGCCTCCAGCTCACGCGCGTGCTCCGCGTGCTCCTGCCCGCGCACGAGCGCCTGGCGCGCCAGGTCGTCGCGGCCCTCGCGGATCGCGAGCCGCGCCCGCCGCTCCCACTCCTGCGCCGTGGAGCGCGACTCCTCGAACTGGGCCCGCAGCTTGCGCTCGTCGGCGATCGCGACCGCGACCTCCTGCTTCGCCTGGGCGAGCTGGCGGCGCATGTCCTCGATGATCGTGGTGAGCATCTTCTCGGGGTTTTCGGCCCGAGCGATGAGGTCGTTGAGGTTCGATCGAATCAGCCGGGAAAGACGGTCCAGGACACCCATGGTGTATGCTCGTTTCCTGTGCTTGCTCTTCAGTCGGTCGACATGTCGGCGGTGAGGCTGTCCCAATGGGAGGTCAGCGCGAGCGTGAGGCTCTCGAGCGTGGCGCGGAACTCGGAGAAGTCGAGGTTCTCAAGCTCCAGCGTATCGCTCAGGATGACCTCTCCGTCCTCGAGGCCGTAGGCCCCGTGGATGAGGTCCACCGCGTTCAACTCCAGGAGCCTGCGGTAGAGCGCAAGCTGGTCTTCGTCGTCGATCGGGAGGTCGCGGATGTCCGCGCGGCACACGAGGACGGGCGGCTGGTAGTTCACCAGGATCCTCGGCTGCCGCTCCGCGCTCTCACCGTTGGGGTGGACGATCCACAGCCCTTCGTCGAGTTCCTGATAGTGCGCTTCCGCGCGGATGAGGAAGCTCTCTATGTCCTCTCTGTTCAGCATCAGCTCGGTCCCCGCAGTCGTGAATCGGGTCGCCCTTCCGGGCGAGACTCATCCGATGGCGCCCCGCCCGCGAGCCCGCCGCCCTCGAGGAGGCGGGTCATGAAGCGCTGCTCCTCCGTCAACTGGTCCACCTGGTTCGCCAGCAGCGCAACATGTTCGCGCAGACGCTCGATCTCGTCGTCCCGGCCGGGTTCCACCGGCGTGGGCGAGGGGCGGGCCGCGAACCACTTCTGGGCCACTTCCCCGAACGTGACGAGCGCCACGATGATGATGATGAAGACGAAGACGCTCATCGCCGTCCTTGCCGCAACTGGTACCACCCGGAACCGGCCACCATCGGCGAAACGAACCTACGAGGCCGCCCGTACCGGAGTTTCCCCGCGCACGGCCGCGCAGACCGCCGGCGGCGGGCCATGATAACGCCGGAACACCCGCCACGTAACCCGCAGACGAAGGGTCAGCGGGTCGTCCGGGGCGGTTCCGGGGGCGGTGGCGTGCCGAGGGCGCGAATGTCTTCGCTGCGTCGCGCAAACCCCTCGTTCATCCTGCCCTCCAGCCGATCGATGCGCCGGCCGAGCCGGTCCAGGTGCCGCTCGAGCGGTTGCGCGAACAGTTTCGTCATCGTCCAGACCGAGCCCACCAGCATGGCGAACACGGTCATCATCGGCAGGACCGATTCCCAGTTCACGCGGCACCCTCCTCCTCATATCGCAACTCGTTATCGAAACGTAGTTCCCTCCGGTCTCTGCTCAAAGGTGGCGTCGGCCATCAACGGGGCATCAACCGCCCCGCTGTTGGCGTCAGACCGGTCCGGGGGCGACGGTGAGGCGAACGCCCAACGCGTCAAGAACCCTCATCACCGTACCGAGCCGCGGATCGCGCTCGCCGGATAGTGACTTGTACAGGCTCGGACGGCCCAGTCGCGCTCCCTTGGCGACCGTAGTCATGCCCATGGCGCGGGCGACGTTGCCGACCGCCTTCGCGAAAAACTCCGGATCGTTCTCCGCCAGCGCGGCCTTCAGATAATCGATGCGCACTTCGTCATCAACGAGAAACTCGGCGCTGTCCCAAGGGGTATAGGTTTCTCCGCTCACGCCGCCTCCTCCTCCGTCGAGCGCCCGTTGCCCGCCCCCCGCACCCTCAGGTGGGTTGACCGGCCTCGCCGCCACCGCCGAAACCGATCCTCGGGGGGCGGCGGTCGATCTCGTCCAGGCGTATCTCGACCCGGTCGAAGCGCCGATGGACCGCGCTGAACATGTCGTCGTAGTGGCCGCGGTCGTCGGCCGCGCGTTCTCGCATGGCCAGGACGGACTCTCGCAATTCGGTGTAGCGCTCGTCCAAGCGGGTCTCGACACGGTTCAGCCGTAGATCCACGCCGCTGAGGATCGTCTCGACGGCGTTTCGCAACTCGGCCACGGTCGCGGCCCTCTCTTCCTGTGCGTTTCCCCGGGTCGCCAATGGTGTCTTCTCCCTGTTCCGCCATGTGAACGTTAGCCGTGTCGGCACGGTCACACAAAGATCGCGGAAGAGATCAACAGGTCATGAAGACGGCGGCTGCGGCGCGACCTCGGACTCGGCGGCGTTGCACTCGTCTTGCTCCTTCTTCGGCCTCCCCGCGACCCGACCGCCATGAGAGGACGACCGTGACGAATCACGGCTAGGTAGCCCCGATCCGTCACAGGCGCATGCGACGTCTCGTCACTATTGACGGACGTAAGAAGGGGGGGCGAAGGATTCGCGACCCCCCTTTTTTTGTGTCACATTATGTTCGTCGAGTCCCTGCATCAGATTTGCTTGCCCACTAAAGGTGTGGTCGCTACGTTCGCGCCGCTCTTCTTCAGACGTATCCGTACCACACCTTACGCCTACGCTCGATTCCCGTTGCGAGGATACACCCCATGCCATCGACCTGTTCTGCTCGGCCTTCGTGCGGCCCCGCCCGCAACTATTCCCATTCGGTCACGCGAACCATGGTTCGGATTGCGGCCGTTTTCGGGCTGCTGCTAACGGGCGCCTCATCCGTATCTGGTGCCAACCGCGGACTCGCACTCGAAACTGTGGCCGACGATGGTCTGATTCACTCGCCGGCTGACACCCTAGCGATCTCCGAATCGGATCTGAATCGGGGCGTCGAGGCTTGGGGCACCATACCAGCACAGAACATATTTCGACGTGGGACCGGCAGCATAAACCCGTATTTGTACTTCGCAGCTACCGACTCAGCGGGCTTCACGGCATCCTCATCCGACACTTCGGTGGTAACCACTAAGGTGAATTGGTACGAGTACGAGAACGACGGGATCTACTACGCGAACATCGCGTTCACCGGAGTGCGGAGTGGAAGCGCCACAATAACCGTGACGTCTATAGAGGCGGAGGTAGAGGAAGGTACTTCTCAGAGTTTCACAGTGACCGTGACGAACCGTGCGCCGGCGGCACGAGGGACGATAAGTACCCAGTCGGTGGCAGGCGGCAGTAGCGGTAGCGTGGACGTGTCATCGAACTTCAGAGATCCCGACCGCGATCCACTTACGTACACGGTTTCCTCGTCAAACTCATCGGTGGTGACCGGGAGCGCGACGGGAAGCGAAGTGACGTTTAGGGGCCGGTCCCGCGGTACGGGAGTGCTGACGGTCACGGCGGATGACGGAGACGGCGGAACAGCAAGTCAGCAGTTCACGGTGACCGTGGGGAACAGCCCACCGAAGCCCTCTCGGAGCATCACGGGCCTGTCGGTGTTCCTCGGCATTAGTCGGAGTGTGAACATGTCGAGTTATTTCACGGACGCGGACTCGGATCAGCTGAGTTACGCCGTCGTATGGACGGACTCCTCGGTTGTGACGGTTAGCGTGAGCGGGAGCCGCGTCCAGTTTCGGGGGGTGACCCGCGGCAGTGCAGACGTGACGGTAACGGCCTCCGACGGGCATGGTGCGACGGCGGAGCAGACGTTTACGGTGACGGTCCCCAACCGGCCTCCCGCGGGCGTCGGCAGCGTCGCGGACCAGTCGGTAACCCTCGGCGGGAGCGGGAGCGTGAACGTAGCGCCCTACTTTTCGGACGCCGACGGAGACGCCTTGGCCTACGCGGTAGCTTGGTCGGATTCCTCGGCGCTGACGGTGAGCGTGACGGGCAGCGTGGTGGAGTTCGAGGGCGATGTCCGCGGCAGCGCCACCGTGACCGTTACCGCCTCCGACGGTCACGGCGGCACGGCCGAACAGGCGTTCAAGGTGACGGTGACGAACCGGGTGCCGACGCCGGTCGGCAGCGTCGCCAACCAGTCCGTGACGGTTGGCGGCAGCGGCAGTGTGGACGTGTCGGAGTATTTTACGGACGCGGACTCCGACCCGTTGAGCTACACGGTCGAGTGGACCGACTCCACGGCGGTCACCGCGAGCATGAACGGGAACGCGGTAGAGTTCAGCGGCGATGCCCAAGGCAGCGCCACGGTGACCGTTACCGCTTCCGACGGCCACGGCGGGGCGGCCGAACAAGCGTTCAAGGTGACGGTGGCGAACCGGGTGCCGACGGCGGTGGGGAGCATCGCGAACCAGTCCGTAACGGTGGGCGGCAGCGGTAGCGTGGACGTGTCGGGACACTTCACGGACGCGGACTCCGACCCGTTGAGCTACACGGTCGAGTGGACGGACTCCACGGTGGTCACGGTGAGCGTGAACGGGAACGCGGTGGAGTTCAGCGGCGATGCCCGCAGCAGCGCCACGGTGACCGTCACAGCCTCCGATGGCCACGGCGGGACGGCCGGACAGGCGTTCGCCGTGACGGTGGCGAATCAGGTGCCGACAGCGGTCGGCAGCATCGCCGACCAGTCCGTGACCGTCGGCGGCAGCGGCAGCGTGGACGTGTCGGGACACTTCACCGATGCGGACTCCGATCCGTTGAGCTACACGGTCGAGTGGACAGACTCGACGGTGGTCACCGTGAGCGTGAACGGGAACGCGGTCGAGTTCAGCGGCGATGCCCGCGGTAGCGCCACGGTGGCCGTTACGGCCTCCGACGGTCACGGCGGGACGGCCAAACAGGCGTTCACCGTGACGGTTCCCAATCAGATTCCCGCACTCGTCGGCAGCATCGCGGACCAGTCCGTGACCGTCGGCGGCAGCAGCAGCGTGAACGTGGCCACCTACTTCTCGGATGCCGACGGGGACGCCCTGACGTACACGGTAGTCTGGTCGGATTCGTCCGTCATAACGGCCAGCGTGACCGGAAGCGTCGTGGAGTTCACAGGTGACGCACTCGGCAGTGCCGATGTGACGGTGACGGCCGCGGACGGTCACGAAGGCAGCGCGGACCAGCTGTTTGCGGTGACGGTGGCGTCCTCCAGCCGGGCTCCGGCGTTTAGTCCGGCCGCCCTCCAGAGGACGGTGGCGGAGA
Organism: Gemmatimonadota bacterium; assembly: GCA_965207805.1. Taxonomy (GTDB): domain Bacteria; phylum Gemmatimonadota; class Gemmatimonadetes; order Palauibacterales; family Palauibacteraceae; genus Palauibacter. The sequence continues at coordinate 1,216,609 of OZ242312.1, read as the reverse complement.
ACTCCGCCGCGGGGACGAACGTGGGGGCGCCGGTGACGGCGACCGACGCGGACAACAACGCACTGGCCTACAGCTTCGCGACCGGCGGCGATGAGTCATCGTTCGAAATCGACGGGTCGACAGGCCAGATCACGGTCGGGAGTTCGGCGGATCTGGACTACGAGAGCGGAAACACGTCGTTCACGGTGCAGGTCGTGGCGAGCGATGGGACGCTGGCCGATACGGCGACGGTGACGATCGGCGTGACGAACGCGGACGACCCCGGGGCCGTCACGCTGGACGCGAGCGTCGCTCGGGTGGGCGTCCAGTTGACGGCAACGCTCACGGACCAGGATGGCTCGCAGGAAGCGGGCAAGACGCGCAAGTGGCAGCGGTCGGCCGACGGCAGCAGGGGGTGGGCGGACATCTCGGGCGCAACGACCCGGTTCTACACACCTGTGGCGGGCGACGAGGGGATGTGGCTGAAGGCCGTGTTCGCGTACACGGACGGCCACGGACCGAACAAGCGTGCGGAGAGTGCGGCGCTACGCGTGACGGCGGCGAACGAGGCGCCGGTGTTCCCGGCCACAGTGCAGCGAACGATACCGGAGAACTCCGCGGCCGGGACGGACGTGGGGGCACCGGTGACCGCGACCGACGGCAATGACGATGCTCTGAACTACAGCTTCGGATCGGGCGGGAACGAATCGTCGTTCGCGATCGAAGGATCAACGGGTCAGATCACGGTAGGGAGCTCCGCGGATCTCGACTACGAGAGCGGGAGCACGTCGCTGACGGTTCAGGTCGTGGCAAGCGATGGGATGCTGGCCGACACGGCGACGGTGACGATCAGTGTAACGGACGCGGATGACCCGGGGGTCGTGACGCTGGACGCCAGCGTGGCGCGCGTGGGTGTGCGTCTGTCGGCAACGCTCTCCGATCAGGACGGTTCCCAGAACGCGGGCAAGACGCGCAAGTGGCAGCGGTCGGCCGACGGCAGCACGGGCTGGGCGGACATCTCGGGTGCAACCACGCGGTTCTACACGCCGGTGGCGAGCGATGAGGGGATGTGGCTGAAGGCCGTGTTCACGTACACGGACGGCCATGGGCCGAACAAGCAGGCGGAGAGCTCGGCGGTGCGGGTGACGGCGGCGAACGTGGCACCTGCGTTCAGTTCAGACGCCCTCACCCGATCGGTGGCTGAGAACTCGGCGACAGGGACCGATGTCGGGGCGCCGGTGACGGCAAGCGACGGCAACAACGACGCGCTGGCGTACAGTTTCGCGGCGGGCGGGGACGGGGCGTCGTTCGAGATCGATGGATCGACGGGGCAGATCACGGTCGGGAGCGGGACGGTGCTGGACTACGAGGGCGGGAACACGTCGTTCACGGTGCAGGCGGTAGCGAGCGACGGAACGCTGGCCGACACGGCGACGGTGACGATTTCCGTGACGAACGAGGATGAGCCGGGCACCGTAACGCTGGACGCGGCCGTGGCCCGGGTCGGAACGGCGATCACGGCGACCCTCTCCGACGAGGATGTACCGGACGCGCAAGCCACGACGATCGCCTGGCAGAGTTCGGCCGACGGGGGTACGACCTGGACGGATATCGCGGGGGCAACCGCGAAGTCCTACACGCCGACTGCAAGCGATAAGGGAACAAGGCTGCGGGCGGCGTTCAGCTACACCGACGGCCATGGGGCGGGCAAGCTCGCGGAGAGTAACGCGGTAGGCGTGACGGGGCCGAACGTGGCGCCGGTGTACAGCCCGGCGGCGGTGGAGCGGGCGGTGGCCGAGAACTCGGCGGCAGGGACCGATGTCGGAGGTCCGGTGACGGCGAGCGACGGCAACGACGACGTCCTGGCGTACAGTCTCGCGGTGGGCGGTGACGCATCGTCGTTCGAGATCGACGGATCGACGGGCCAGATCACGGTCGGGAGTGGCGTGACGCTCGATTACGAGAGCGGGAACACATCGTTCACGGTGCAGGTGGTGGCGAGCGACGGCACGCTGGCAGATACGGCGACCGTGACAATCTCCGTGACGAACGCGGACGACCCGGGGGTCGTGACGCTGGACAAGGCCGTGGCGCGGGTGGGCTCACAGCTGTCCGCAGTGCTGACCGATCAAGATGGTTCCCGGAACGCGGGCAAGAAGCGCAAGTGGCAGCGGTCGGCCTCCGGCGGTGTGCCGTGGACGAACATCTCGGGCGCGAACACGCGGTTCTACACACCGGTCGCGGCAGACGAGGGTATGTGGCTGCGTGCCGTGTTTACGTATGCAGACGGACACGGACCGAACAAGCGCGCGGTGAGCCGCACGGTGCCGGCGGTGGGCGCGACAACGCCGGTGGTTTCCTTCGGTGCCGAGACGTACTCGGTGACGGCGGGCGGTTCGGTCGATGTCGCCGTCGGGCTGTCGCCGGCCGCCACGGCGACGCTCTCGATCCCGGTCGCGATTGGCGGGAGCGCGGCGACAGCGACCCGGACGGTGACGTTCGAGCCGGGCGACACCGGTCAGACGCTGTCGGTGAGTGCCGTCGGCCTCGCGGCAGGCGACACGGTGACGCTCTCGTTCGGGACGCTGCCGTCCGGTGCCGTGGGGGTTGCGCCCTCGGAGGCGTTTGTGGTCGTAAGCGAGATCGGGGCCGATATGTCGGAGAAGTCCCGGCGGGCAGCGCTCTCCGTCGAGTACGCCGAGCCCTCCTACACGGCGTCGGCCGGCGGGCCGAGCGCCGGAGTGACCGTTCGGATGTCACCCGCGGCGGACCGCGAAGTCGTCGTGCCGGTCACGGTCGCGGGTACCACTGCCGGCATAGCCGACCTCGGCGTTCCTGCCACCCTTCGGTTCGCGCCAGGCGACTCGATGCAGACGTTCACCTTCGAGGCGCCCGCCGAAGTGCGCGTCGGGCAGTACACACTCGGCTTCGGCGAGTTGCCGCAGTCGGTGAAAGCGGGCGCCATCGCCGCCAGCGTGATCGACATCGTCAACGGAGCCGCGGACGCGGCGCGGTTGGACGAGTCGCTGGAGGTCGGTCTCGCGGTCCTCGGCCGTTCGGTGGCCGAGGGTGCACGCCGGGCGATCAGCGGTCGGATGGAGGCCGCCATGCGTGGTGGATCGACGCGCACATCCACCACGGGATCGGCCGGAGCGTGGGCGGCCCGCGCGCTTACGTCGCTGGCGGGGCCGCGGCCGGACGCTGGCGCGGCGGTTGGTCGCCACGCGCGGCCGACAGGAAAGGAAGCCGTAGAGCGACTGCTACCGCAGCTCTCGTTTTCCGCGAACATGGGCCTCGCGCAGGACGGAACCAGCTCTCGGTTCAGCGTGTGGGGCGAGGGCGCTGCGCAGGGGTTCCGTGGCGAGCCCGGCCGACTCTCCTATGAAGGCGGCATGCGGGCGCTCACCGTCGGTGCCGACGCGCAGGTGGGTTCGGCGGCCCGCCTGGGCGTGTCCGTGATGCGCACGGGCGGGGAGTTCGACTACATGAACGGGTCGATCGAAGGCACTCTGGACCACGGGATGACCACAGTGCACCCGTACCTGTTCTTCCGGCCCTCCGCCTGGCTCGGACTGTGGGCCATGGCCGGTTACGGAACAGGGCAGTTGGAGACCGATGCGGGGGCGCCCGCGATGGATGCCACACTCAACATGGTCTCCGGTGGCGCTAGCCTGCCGCTCGTACGGCACGGCGGGTTCGGGCTCGGTCTCACCGGCGACGTGTTCGGGGTGCGCATGAGCGTGGGCGAGGACGGGGCCGAGGGCGCCGCGACGCGAGGGCGCGCGCTTCTGGAGGCCACGTACACGGCGAACGGGCTCCGGCTCGGCGCGGAGGCGGGCGGACGCTACGACGGTGGCGACGCCGACACCGGCGCCGGGGTGGAGACGGGCGCGTCGGTGGGCTATGCGGGTAGCGCAGTCGATCTGACGGTGAACGGCCGGATGGCGTTCGGTTCGTCCGGCCACAGGGAGTGGGGCGTCGCGCTCAGACTGGCTTGGGACCCCGGCGTCAGGGACCGTGGGTTCCGGTTTGCGATCAGCCCGGCCAGCGGACAGGACCGGAGCAGCATGCGGCGGCTTCTGGAAGGCACCTACGCGACGCCTGGGCACGGCGGCCGAAGTCTGGATCAGGCTCAACGATTCGACGCCGAGGCGGGCTATGGGTTCGCGGCGTTCGGCGGCGGGTCGCTCGACACCTACAGTCGGCTCTCGACGCATCGCGGTGGGCGAGGAAGGGCTCGCCCCCGGCGTCGACGCCGCCCCACAACAGGAGCGTCCTCGTGGAAGCTTCCGCGGGAGCGGGAGCGCGGGCGGCCGCGGTGGACGCCACGGCGGACGCGCTCGCGCCCGTCTCGGTCCCGAGTCGATAGTTCATTGCCTTCGTGAACCCGTAGCCGCTGATCCAGCGCGGAGGCCCGCAGTAGGACATGATGTCCGCCGCGTGAGGCGATACGAGGGCCCCGCCGCCGCGGACATCGTATCCCCGGTCGCCGACCGTCCCATCCGGCTGCGGAAACGCCGGATCCGGACCGCCGGCGCCGCCGCACGGTGCGTGGCGGAGACTCAGGTTGTGCCCGATTTCGTGGCCGATCACGAAGGGGTCGGCCACGCTGAAGTTGTAGCCACCGCCGATGCTGGCGATCCCCGACTGCCCGCCGATGACGTATTCGGGCATGATGCCCATGTACCGGCCCATTCTGCCCTCCAGAGTCCAGGCGAGGGCGGTTTCTCGGTAGAGGGTGAAGACGTCCGTGGTCGAGGTCAGGATGGGCTCGTGGGCCTTCACGTCGAGGTCCCGGACCGGGAGCAGCGTCCGCGTATGCCAGAGCAGTTCGTGTCCCTGCGGATCCGCGGCCATGCCCTCGGCCATGTCGACGATGGACAGATCGGAACCCTCGGCCCACACGAAGGGCACCACCGTGAGGTCGAGCGCGGGCACGGCCTCCACGCGGACCCTGGCACGGCCCGTCTCGGGGATCCGCCGTGTCACGCCCAGCGCGGGATCCAGTTGGTTGGCGGGGTCGACCTCGACGACGAACTCCAATCCCGGCTGTATGACGGAGCCCGGGATCTCGGTGTTCGCTGATTTCTTGAGCGCGCCTTCGGCGTCCTCCACGCCGGTGGGGATCGGGGTCTCAGAGCCGGGCATATCGGCGACGTAGGTCACAGCGCCGTCGACGTAGAGCGTCGCCTTCATCGGCGGGATGCCCTCGCTCGTACTGCGCGAGGCCGTCACGAAGACGCGCAGCAGCGCCGCTTCGTCCGCGACGAGGGGAACGGGAAACGCCTGCGACTGCACGGCCTGCGTCAGGTACGCCCCCGCGCCGCGCGCCGCCTCGCACCGCCGCACCTGTGCAAGCGGAAGCCGGGACAGCCAGTCCTGGAAATCGGCGTCGTCGAGCGCGCACAGCTCCGTGCCGTTCAGCAGGAGTTCCTGCAGCCGGGTCAGAGCCGTCAAGCTCCCGGGCAGCGGCCCGGACAGTCCCGGGTTGTTCGTCAGGTGGAGCTGTTGGAGCGAGGCAAGATCGCCCAGTTCCGCCGGCAGCGGGCCAGTCAACCGGTTCCCGACGACCCACAGCCAGCGCAGCCGGGAGAGGGAGCCGAGTTGCGGCGGGATCGGCCCCGTCAGCTCGTTGTTGTAGAGGTATAGCGCCGTGAGGCCGGAAAGGCGGCCCAGTTCGGGGGGGATCGGCCCCGTCAGGTCGTTGTCGTAGAGGGATAGCCGGGAGAGTCGGGACAGGCCGCCCAGTTCGGGCGGAATCGGCCCCGTCAGGTCGTTGCGGTCGAGCCACGCGTTCGTCAGGCTGGACAGGCCGCCCAGTTCGGGCGGAAGCGGCCCCGTCAGCTCGTTGGAGCTGAGGCTCAGCACGACCAGGTTGGAGAGGCCGCCCAGTTCCGGCGGGATCGGCCCGGTCAGGTCGTTGAACGGGAGCTCCAGCGCCGCGAGGCTGGAAAGGCCGCCCAGTTCGGGCGGAAGTAAGAGTGTGTGACCGTAAGCGACGGTGCTGCAATATGTTAGGCGCACTCACGAAACTCGTGTACCACTTGCATTACACCGACCTGAACCGGAATGCACTCGACCGCATTGGAGGTCTTCGGACCCCGACCGCCGGACTCCCCGGACCCTCCAACGGCCTTCCGGAGACAAGGCGATACGGACTACCCGTCCGTCAACAGCGTCCGAGGCCGGAGGCTGCGCCGGTCCCGCTGCTCCCTCCGCTCTCGACCCCCTCTATGGTGCCTGCGCCTTGGCAAGCCTGCCTGTGCGAAGCGACCAACGGATGCCGACGACACCCACGGCGAGCCAAAGTATGGCGAACCAAGCGATCCGCGCTAATGACACCAAAGGTGCCACGGCGACATCGCCTGCCACCATGGCGTCGATGTCCCTGAGGGCGGAGAGCGGGAAGGCCACAGCTTGGAGCACGGGAGTCCAGCCACCAAAAGGACCACCCGGAATCAGGAAATCGCGTTCGATGTAGCCAGTGATGTACACGGCAAGCATCGCGATTGCTACCCCGTGGTTCAACCATGCCGTAAGGCCGAACCCTACGATTGACACGCATGCGGCGAGAAGTAGCAGACTCGGCATTTCGATGAGCCGGTCCGCAACGGTCGAGTCGGAAAAGGAGACGAACAGTCCCAGTTCGATCGTCGCGGCGAGAATGATGAAGATCGCTCCGCCGACAAGGGCTTCACCGAGGCGAGTCAAATAGAACCCCACCGGATCGGTAGTTCGCTGAATCCAGAGCTGGATCGCCCCGCCACGGAAGTCCTCGGAAATCAAGCTCCCTGCGAGGATGATTGGGACGCCGACAGCCAATACGAAAACGCTGGAATTCAAGCGAGTAAACTCGGACTCGGGCGTCGTGGCGGCCAACAAGGCGGCTATCGCCGCCGTAACGATGGTCAAGACTACCAGGGAAGTCGATTTCGCGTGCAGACGCAGCCAAACGCGCCTCGGAAACCCAACCATGCGCGCCCTCATGGCGACTCCTTGGTCACCATTGCCTCCAATGCCTCGGCGGCGTCTGCCGCCCCATGCGCCATGGGGCTCGCCCGCAGTTTGCCGCCGTCCAGAACAAAGACATCCGTGGCCAGTCTTCCAACCTCCGCGAGATCGTGGCTCGACAGCACGACGGTAGCACTCCGCGCCGCCATGGCTTCGATCTCGCTTCGCATTGCCACCCGAGAGGGCGGGTCAAGCCCCGAGAACGGCTCATCCAAGAACACTACGGCAGGTTCCCCGATCAGTGCGAAAGCCAGACTCAGCCGTTGCCGATACCCCTTCGAGCAACGATTGGCCCGCTTCGACAAGATATGGTCTTCAAAGCGCCCCCGAGCGACGGCGGTGGTGAACGCCTCCCTGTGATGCTCCGGCGACACGGCGAGATCAACACCGAACCCCAGCACGTCCGCAACGGTCCACGAGGGCGGATAGGTTACGAGTTCCGGCATGAATCCGATTCGTCGCGCGTCACGAGCCGTTCCAGGGGCAAAACCCCCTATTCGTATCCGCCCGCGGTCGATTGGATGTAGCCCGACCAGTGCGCGGAAGAGTGTGGTTTTCCCTTCCCCGTTTCTGCCGACGATGGCGGCGACCGCCCCGGAAGACACCTCAAGGTCGAGACCGTCGAGGACAACATGGCTCTGGAAACGGCGTCGATACGAGACACTAAGACCCTCAGCGACGATGGCAGCTTCTGAGTTGGGCACCCGTCAGTCCTGAATCGCTTCTAGTGGTTGGAACTGAAGGTGCGAGCCCTCCGCAGCATCCCAAGCAAGGAGTGCCTGACGCCCAGACACGAACACATAGGGGGCAGGAGGAAGGTCCAGCACCTCCTCCTGCCCGTCGTTCCCCAACCTAACCAATTGCTTAGCGTCGTTTCCAGCGGGCGACGGCGCTCGGTAAAGCAGTGTGCCGTCGCCACCATCGAACACGGCGTCGAACGGTGGCAGGGCTGACGGAGTCTCGACACGGAACCCTGTGCTCTGTCCTTGCCGCGCCAGATCCCGCAGCGACCGGGCGTCCTCACGCGAAACGGGTAGCCGTTGGAGGTCATCGTGGCAGACACGACGTTCTCCAAGGCCATTGAAATCAAGGATCGCCAAGCAATCCTCGGCCACTAGGCCAAAGGCGAGCGCCGGACCGAACGAAGTCAGCACCGGAGCCCAGTACGGATTCACTCGCCGGTCACCGTTGTGACTCGGCGAGCTACGGCTGATAACTCGCCAATCCCCATCGCTCTCAGCGAGAAGCCTCGCCTCCAAGGCCAAGTCCGGTTTCAAGCAAACGGCGACGACAACCAACGCGCGGGCGGTGGCGATGAGATCCTCCACTCCAGACCCGGTGCAGTCGCGTAGGTCCACGGGGCGATCCGCGATATGGTCACCATCTAGCCCGTACACGTGGAGCAGGCCGGATCGCTCGGCCACGATCACGCTGTCTCCACGGACGACGAGGGCTTGCGGATTCCGGAACTCGCCGGGACCCAACCCCTCGCGCCCGAAACTGTAGAGTCGGGATCCCCGCGGATCAATGCGGTGGACTTGGGCAGCGCTGCGATCAAGGACAAACCAGCTTCCCGCGTTCCAGACCGCATCCGTCACGGACCAGACCTCGGCAAGCAGCGGTACTCCATCAGGAGTCGGCACTGACGGCGAGCGCGCAACTCCTGGGTCGGCGCGCTCGGCTGCGATCTGCACCACGCTCCAGACGAGCGCAGCGACGACGACCACAGCGACGAGCGCGCCGACCCACCCGGCCAAGCCCCATCGGACTCCGCTCCGCGAAGCGGGTCGGTCTCGATTCCACATGCTGCGACGAAACTCTGGTATCCGAAGGGGGCCTGCTCCTAGCCGAAGGGACTGATGTAGTCCGCCGTGCAGTGAGCCACGTCCATCGAGAACTTGATGAAGCGGCCCAGCTTGCTCCCCTCGTTGTTGGTCGCCCGCTCGTCGGCGCGCTCGACCGCGTTCTCGATGCACGCGTCGAACTCGTCGCTGGGCGTGGGGCTTGCTTGGGCGTGGAGGATGGTGGACGATGCGAGAAGCGCCAGCACCGAGAAAAACACGATGTTGACGGGCGTGAGGATACGGCGGCGTTGGTGGTTCATCGAGTCTACTTCCTGTGAAATGTGTGGAGTGAGAATCAGGACGTTAGCGGCGTGAAATCCGTTAACGGCGAGAAGGCTAAACAAAGTCGCTCGGGTCGTCAAGGGCCTAGCCGAAAATCAACGGACTGCTGTGCGTTATGTCGTTGCTAAATAACGACTTATAGGCTTCGCGGCACCGGCATCAGCCCCCTCAGCGGCTCGGTCCAGCATCGCGGTCAGGCCCGCGCGTCGGCGGCCTTGTCACCAGCCGTGTCCGCGCGGTCTCGCGGCGCCAGATGTCCCGTAGTACTCGGTCAAGCCTGTCACTTGCTCGTCGAGCCGCTCGATTCGCCGCCTCAAGGTGGCGTTCTCCCCGGTCTGCCGCTCGACTTGCCGCCGCAAGGCCTCGACCTGTTCGGAGTGCCGCCGCTGTTCCCGCTCGTACTGCTCGGACAACCTCCGCAAGGCCCTCGTCAACTGCCCCTCTAACGCGCTCATAAAGCCTCCTCACTCGTTCGACAGCTTCAAGGCCGGACGGTCGTCCACCCGCCACGGCGGACGGTCGAGCACCCCGTCCGGCACCACGACGAACCGCTCGCCCTTGATCTCGTGGAACACGAGCCCCCACGTGTCCACCTCCAGTTGGGCGAGCGTCCGCCGGGCGTCCTCGATGTCCCGGCCCAGTTCGGCGCGGTTCTCGATCCGGGTGTGGATGCTCCCCGACAGCCAGCGCATCGTCGCCCAGCTTCCGCCGAAGGTGCCGAGCGAGAGGCTCAGGCCGACGATCAGGGGCCTCATCCAACCCTTCATCAGCAACTCGCGCATCCGCCCTGTCGCCACCTCCGTATCGCGCCTGATGGTACGCAGCGCGTAGCTCACGGCGCGCCGCGAGTTCCCGGCGAGCCGTTCGAGCTCGTCGGCGGTCAGCTCCTCGATCTCCCTGCGCTCGGTCTCCAACTTCTTCCGCAGCCGCTCGGTCAAGTCGTTCGCGTTGGAAATCAACTCCGTACAGTTCTCCTTTCAGCCGCCACCGCTTCCCCGTCTCGGGGTCCATGGCGGTCAGGTAGTCCATGCCTTGGCGGGGCACTTCAAGCCCCGCCTCCCGGAGCGCGGCGACGACCTCGTGGCGATCGCGCACCGCGCCTTGCTCGACGCGCTGGAGCAGGTAGTCGCGGATCAGGTCGCGGGGGGAGGCTTCGAGCCGGAGCCCGGCCCTCAGCTGGGCGGCCTCGACGTAGGCGCGGTGTCCGGGCTGCTGCACCCTGGCCCGCGCCGGATCGTCCGGTCGGCTCCAGCCGTGTTCGTGGTTGAAGGCGTCCTGAAGCGCGCCGAACGTCTTCTCCCAGCCGGGCGGGGCGATGTTCAGGCTCCGGCCGGTCTCCAAGTCGCATCGGGCGGCAAGGACATGAACGTGCGCTCCGCCGTCCTTCTCGCGGTGCAGCACCGCCGCCCATGCGTAGCGGTCGGGTTCGAGCCCCGCCCACGCCGTCTTCTCGAACTCGTCGAGGACGGCTTCGATCTGTTCTTCGGTCGGCTCGTCCTCCGGCGCCCACGCGATCACGCCGGAGGTGTACTTGTGGTCGAAGGGGAGCGTATCGGCCACGGCGGCCACTTGGTGGGGGTCTCCCCTGAGCACCTCGACGCCCTCACGCTCCTTCCCGGCTGCGTCAAGCTCCCCGAGGAGGTACCTGGCCGCCTTGCGGGCCGACCCGGTTCCGTGCGCGAGGAACTTAACGAGCATCGGCGTCCGGGCTCTCGACCGGAGCCAGCGCGCGGAGCGCCCGCTCGACGGCGATCAGGTGGACGCTCACCTCGACGGCCTCGATGGCCGCCTTGTGGGTGTTCACCCACCGGGCGATCTGGTTGAGGTTGTTGCCGATGCGCGCGACCTGCTTCGTGCGCTCGCGCTCGACCTCGGCCGCCGGGGCGGTCCATGTGCGCGTGCGGGCCATGGCCTCCCGGACGAGCGCCGACAGCGGAACGCCGGCGGCCGCGGCCTTGGCCCGCCAGTCGGCGAGTTCTGCCGCCGACACGCGGGCGGAGACGGTTGCGGGGCGGCGGCCGCTCATCGGACGGCCGCCCGACACGGGGGACGGGGGGCGGAGCCCCCGCCCGCGCGCTCCAGCGGCGCGCGGATGTCGTTGGGGTTCGAAGGGGGGCAGCGCCATCCCCTCGCCAGCCCCCGTGTCCTACACGGGGTACGCTGGCTTGCCTCCCCAAGGCAAGCCCAAGATGCCGTTCCCCGGCCGCTTCGAGCGCGCCGCATCATCGGACCGGGCGGGTCTCCGCCGCCCGCCAACCGGCCTCGGGGATCCGGTGCGCGGCCTCGACGCGCTCACCGGCCCGCTCGCCCACGGATCGGCTCTCGGCGATCCGCTCGGCGACCCACTCCTCGATCTCGGCCTCGATCCAGCCCACGGCGCGCCCGCCCAGGGCGACGGGCCGGGGGAAGCGCCCCTCGGCCAGCCGGACATAGATCGTGCTCCGCGACAGGCCCGTGCGCTTCATCACCTCGGGCAGCCGCAGGAAGCGGATCGGTGGGTTCGTTCTTTTATTCCTCGGGTTCTCGGTCATCGTACTGCTCCTCGTCGTTGTTCTCCGCGTTCTCGTCGGTCTCCGGTGTCAGGGCCGTCGAGGGGGATCGCGTCCACCGCCCGATGCCCCGTCGTGCTCGGCGATGAACGCGAGAATCCGGTCCGCCGTCCTGAGCGACGGCGAGCGTCCACGCCCGATCTGGCGCATCAGATTCGGATCACCCACCGTCATCTGGCCGAACGCCGTCGGGCTCAGCCCCGAGCGCCCGAGAAACGCGCTGACGCGCGAGATGAACTGTCCTTCCAGCGTCTCCATGCCCGAACGCTGGACGAACGTCCGCAAGAACGTCAACCCCCTAGGAAATTACCTAAGTGCTTATGACGTATCATGTTGTGTCATAACGTGTCAGAGCCTCGGAAGAGCTCCGCCAGCGGCGCGGCGGGACGCCCCCTTGGCGAACCGAAGGATGATCGTCCAGAGGCGTGGAGTCCGGTCCGGCAAGGCCGGTGCGGCTCGATCTGCCGCCGTGGTTGGCGGCAACGCCGTCGCCCGCGGAATGCGCTACGGAAGAGGAAGGGCTGTGCGCATCGGGGTTGGGGTCGGCGCGCAGCTACCCGAGGTACTCGCCCCATGCCTGCATGACTTCGGCGCGTCGCGTCAGCAGGTCGGACCGCTGATACGCCTGAACGACTTGGCTTCTCGGGACGTGGGCAAGGCAGGCCTCCGCGACCTCCGCCGGGACGCCCGACTCGGCCATCCACGACCGGGCGCTCGACCGGAATCCGTGCAGTGTCGAGGCGACCCCGGCCCTCCGAAGCACCCTGAGCGGCGCCTTCGGCGGAAGCGGTCCGCCGGTCCGCGACGGAAACACCAGCGGCGACTCGCCCGACAGCTTTCGCGCCCGCTCCAGAACGTCAAGGGCGGCGGTGCCGAGCGGGACCGTGAACTCGCGGCCCGCCTTCATCCGGGATGCCGGTATCGTCCACGTCGCCGCGTCCACGTCGATCTCTTCCCAGAGCGCGCCCCTCGCCTCGCCCGGTCGAACGGCGGTGAGGACGATCAGTTCGACGCACAGGGCCGCCGAAGGGTGCGTGTCGGTGGTCCGGCGAACCGCTCGGAGCGCGGCGGCGACCTCTCCGTGCGGGAGCGCCCGGTGGTGCGTTGTCGTGTGGCCGTTCGCCTTCGGCAGCGCAACGACCGCCCGGTCTACCGGGTTGTCCGCCCGGTAGTTTCGACCGATGCACCAGCGGAAGACGGCGGTGATCCGGTGCTGGGCCTTCCGCGCCGCTGCGGGCTTCGAGTTCCAGATCGGCGCGAGACACGCGAGCACGTCCGCGCTCTCGATCCGGTCCACCCGCTTGTCGAGGAGCGGGGCGGCGTGAAGGCGGAACGTGGACTCCCACTGCTCGGGGAGCGGACTCCCGGCCTTCCAAGACTCCCGGTGGAGCTTGATGGTCCGCTCGGCGGCCTCGGCGAACGTCGGAACGCCACGCCCGCGCGGGTCTTGGCCCAAGAGAACGCCCCGGCTGTTGTCCAACGCCTTCTGCCGGGCCTCGGCGAGCGTCACCTCGGGATACGGTCCGAGTCCGATCGAGGTCAGGCGACCCTCGATCCTGACGCGCTGACGCCATGTCTTGGTGATCCGGCCATCCCGCGTCCGGTGGACGCGAAGGCTCAGCCCGCGCCCGCCCCGTCCGTCGCCGTAGACTCCGGGCCGGTTGACCGTCCGCACGAACGCGGCGGAGAGTGTTCTCGGTCGCTTCATCGTGGGGTTCCTTCCTTGTGGTGTATCACTCATTGCAGCACTACACCGGGAAGAATACACCGGATGGCGATGGACCGCAAGGGACAGTAGATCGCCGTGGAAACCACAGAACACGTTGTTCAATAACGTGTTATGGCCTATATGGTAGACCTTGGTGGACTACACGGGAAGATGTGTGCCGAGTTCGGGCGGAATCGGCCCCGCCAGTTCGTTGCGCTCGAAATCGAGCGTCTCCAGACGCGTCAGACTGCCGAGTTCCGGCGGAACTGATCGCGAGTGTTCCCAAGTAATCCACCAAGGTTCATCAAATGGGCCATAACACGTTATTGGACAATGTGTTCAGTAGGATAGGCAGCGTCCGGTCGTCTCTTGCAGTCCATCGCCATCCCGTGTATTCTTCCCGGTGTAGTGCTGCAATGAGTGATACACCACAAGGAAGGAAGCACCATGACGAAGCGACCGAGAACGCTGAGCGCCGCGTTCGTACGAACGGTCAACAGGCCCGGGGTCTACGGCGACGGGCGGGGCGGTCGCGGACTGAGCCTTCGCGTACACCGGACACTGGATGGACGGATCACCAAGACATGGCGGCAACGCGTCAGGATCGAGGGGCGGCTCACCTCGATCGGACTCGGGCCGTATCCCGAGGTGACGCTCGCCGAGGCCCGCCAGAAGGCGCTGGACAACAGCCGGGGCGTTCTCTTGGGCCAGGACCCGCGCGGACGCGGCGTCCCGACCTTCGCCGAGGCCGCCGAGCGGACCATCGAGCTTCACCGCGAGGCGTGGAAGGAGGGGAGCCCGCTTCCCGAGCAGTGGGAGTCCACCTTCCGCCTCCATGCCGCCCCGCTCCTCGACAAGCGGGTGGACCGGATCGAGAGCGCGGACGTGCTGCGCTGCCTGTCGCCGATCTGGAACTCGAAGCCCGCCGCCGCGCGGAAGGCCCGGCACCGGATCGCCGCCGTGTTCCGCTGGTGTATCGGTCGGAACTACCGCCCGGACAACCCGGTCGACCGGGCGGTCGAAGCGTTGCCCAAGGTCAACGGGAACACCACAAGCCACCACCGCGCGCTCCCGCACGCCGAGGTCGGGGCCGCGCTTCGCGCGGTTCGCGGGACCACCGACACGCACCCTTCGGCGGTTCCGTGCGTCGAGTTGATCGTGCTGACGGCGGTTCGGCCCGGAGAGGCGCGCGGGGCGCGCTGGGACGAGATCGACATGGACGCGGGCGTGTGGACGATCCCCGCTTCGAGGATGAAGGCGGGCCGCGAGTTCGCCGTCCCGCTGAGCACGGGCGCGCTCGACGTGCTCGAACGGGCGCGCAAGCTGTCGGGCGAGTCGCCGCTGGTGTTCCCCTCGCGGACCGGCGGGCCGCTTCCGTCGAAGGCTCCGCTCCGGGTGCTTCGGCGTGCCGGGGTCGATTCGACGCTGCACGGGTTCCGGTCGAGCGCCCGGTCGTGGATGGCGGAGACCGGCGTACCTGCGGAGGTCGCGGAAGCTTGCCTCGCCCACGTTCCCAAGAGCCAGATCGTTCAGGCCTACCAGCGCTCCGACCTGCTGGCGCGACGCGCCGAAGTCATGCAGGGGTGGGGCGACTACATTCTCTAACGCCGGGTCTCTCCGTAGCCGGTCGACGCCGCCATCGAGTCACCCCGGCTTTCCGCTATCCGTTCGCGGATCCACTCGTCCACCTCGGACTCGATCCAACCCACGGCGCGAGCACCCAGCGACACCGGCTTCGGAAAGCGCCCCTGGTCCAGCCGCACGTAGATGGTGCTGCGGGACAAGCCGGTGCGCCGCTGCACCTCCGGCAGACGCAGGATGCGCACGCGCACCGGCCCTTCCAGTTCGATCACCTTCGTCATCGCTTCCTACCTCCTTCTCTCAATGATCACTCCCCGGAACCACCAGATCCGTGATCCCGGTCCCAAGCCGCCATGAACGCCAGAATCCGTTCGACCGTCACCAGCCTCGGCGAACGGCCCCGCCTCAAGTCGCCCCAGAAGCTCGGGTCGCCGACCGCGCGCTTCCCGAGTTCCGAAGGCGACATCCCCGTGTCCCGAAGGAACGCCGAAATCATCCGCTCGAACCACCTCGTCAGGTTCTCCATTGCGCGACCACGAAATAGGATATTGTCAAGCCGTGCAAGATGGTAGGAAATCGGATACTTCCCACCTCGTTGACGTTCAACAAGTTACGGAATCGGGATTTCGGCCCGCGCTGCCAGCGGGGCGGAAAACGCCCCCGTTCTCGCCTCGAAAGACTCGAAAACAACGCAATCAGGATCAGCTGGGGTGAGGGCGTTGGGAGCGTCGGAATCGAACGGTTACCTGCGCCGCCCGACGAAGCTCCGGGTGAAGGAGTCCCGTTGCCTTCGCGGGAGGCAGTAGGTAATTTCCGACTTATGGGACGAAGAAAGAAGGAAACCGGTCAACTGGACCCGGTGCGCCGGAGGCTGCTAAGGATGGTGGCCGACAGCGACACGAACCTGCGCACCGCCTCGCTCGCCATCGACCGCAACGCCGCGTACCTGCACCAGTTCGTCCACCGGGGCACGCCCAAGGTGCTGGCCGAGGACGACCGCGAGCCCTGGCGGAGCATCTCGGGTGCAGTCCCGACATGCTCAAACACGGCCGGGGCTTCGGGCGCCGGGCACGCCCCAACCCGAAGCCGGCACCGGCGCGCGCGAGCCCCTACGCGGCCCCGCGGGGCTACAGCGCGGTGCCGGAGATCGATGTGCGCGCCTCGGCGGGGCCGGGGGCGTGGAACGACGAGTTCGAGGAGGCCGCCGAATCGTGGCTGTTCGCCGATCCGCTCATCCGCCACGAGTTCCGGGCGAGGCCGGAGGATCTGCGGATGATCACCGTGGACGGCGACTCGATGGAGCCGGTGCTGTCAAGCGGCGACCGCATCCTCATCGACGTGAGCCTCAAGGTGCCGGTCCCGCCCGGCATCTTCGTCATCTGGGACGGCATGGGGCTCGTTGCCAAGCGGATCGAGCACGTTCCCCACTCCGATCCGCCCAGGGTCGTGCTCAAGTCCTTCAACCCGGAGTACGACAGCTACGAACGCCTCGCCGAGGAGATCCGCATCGTCGGACGCGCCGTCTGGGCCTCCAGAAGGCTGTAGGGGCGCCGCGAAAGGGTAAGGCAGCTCGTCGGTTGCGCGAAGCGCCGACCGGCGATGGGGGTGCCGCTGGCGGAGGTGGATACGGCTCCGGGACGGCGTTGGACCCCTTGGGAAACCGCCTTGATTCGGGCGGTTGACACGGTCGGAATCGGGCTTCTCCGTGTATGGTATGGAGACCCCGCCGACCCGAGATTTCCGCCAGCGCAGGCTGACTGGCGCGCTTCCCCGAGGGCTGGCTGACGGCCTTAAGGTCGGTCAGCCAGCCGACTCCGTGTTGAACACGGAGGCTGGCGAGGGGAGCGCTCCGCCCCCCTGCGACCCCCTGGCATTTTGCGCCGCTCGCGGAGCGGCGGCCGCGCGGGAGCGACGCCCCCGAACCCCACCTCCGGTGCGCTGATGGCGGAGCATCGCTCCGCGATTGCATGATCTAGTGTGGTCTTGAGAAATCCAATATGGTAAGTGAAGTTGTTGTGATTGAGTTACTTATGTTATACTGCCGTGTCAAGGCGTTCGGTACGTTCCAGTACCGAAAGGGTGACCAGCAGGGTGATCGCAAAAGGGTGACCACATGGGCAAACATGGCAGAAAACTCACCGCCGCCTTCGTGCGGAGCGTCCACGAACCGGGTCTGTACTGGGACGAGCACGGCCTCGTGCTGCGGGTCAAGCCGTCCGGGTACAAGCAGTGGATCCAGCGGCTGTTCATCCACGGCAAGCGCCGGGAGTTGGGGCTCGGTTCCGTCCGCCTCGTGACGCTGGCCGAGGCGCGGGACGCGGCGCTGGCCAACCGAAAGGTGGCCCGCGCGGGCGGCGACCCGAGGAAGACGCGGCGGCGCTCGGTTCCCACCTTCGAGCAGGCGGCGGCGAAGGTCTTCGCCATGCACCGGACGACGTGGACCGACAAGCACGCGGTCCAGTGGGCTTCGACGCTCCGGATGTACGCGCACCCGAGGATCGGAGGGAAGCGGGTGGACCGGATCACGTCGGCGGACGTCATGGGCGTGCTGATGCCGATCTGGACCGAAAAGCACACGACGGCCAAGCGGATTCGGGAGCGGATCGGGACGGTAATGAAGTGGGCAATCGCGCAGGGCTACCGGGTGGACAACCCGGCGGGCGAGGCGATCAGGGCGGCGCTGCCCAAGCCCGGCCATGTCCAGAAGCACCTCAAGGCGCTGCCCCACGGGGAGGTCGCCGGGGCCATCGAGACGATCCGGAGATCCGGGGCGCGGGCATCGGTAAAGCTGGCCCTTGAGTTCTTGGCGCTGACGGCTTGCCGATCCGGGGAGGTGCGTGGGACGCGCTGGACGGAGATCGATCCGGACGCCGGGGTGTGGACGATTCCGGCGGAGCGGATGAAGAGCCGCCGCGAGCACCGGGTGCCGCTGTCGCGGCGGGCGCTGGAGGTCCTGGCCGAGGCGAAAGCGAACGCGCCCCGGTCGGAGTTGGTGTTCCCGTCCGCGAGAGGAGTGCAGCTGCAACCCACGCCCCTCAGCGCTCTTTTCAGGGACTTGGGGATCCCGGCCGTGCCGCACGGGTTCCGTTCGAGCTTCCGCGACTGGGCGGCGGAATGCACGGACGCACCCCACGCGGTCATGGAGGCGGCGCTGGCGCACGCGGTCCGCAACAAGGTGGAGGCGGCGTATGCCCGCTCGGACCTCTTCGAGCGCCGTCGCGTCCTCATGGAGCAGTGGGCGGAGTATCTGGCCAACGGGATTCAGGCGCGGTAGCCGGCCAGCGGCACGGCCATCCAGAACCTTGCCATGCTCGGAGCTTGTAGAGAGTACGCCGCTCAGCCTGCATCGACGTCTGCCGCGTCGCCGTTTGCCCTTCGGGCTCGGCGGACGGCCATTGCGTTTCGCTTCGGTCGTCGGTGTCCACAGCGTCCGGCGCTATCCTTGTAGCGAGCGTCTCTCGCCAACACCTTTCGGTCCTGTTCGCTGAGAGAACGATCACTCCTCTTCTCCACGCCGCAGTCGGCGATGAATGCCGCGGGCAACAGGATGCATGCCATGCCAGAGGGTATCCCCGGATGCGCAATACGCGAGGCCGCCACCACCTGAAGGATGACCGAGGCCGACTCGGCGGAGAAGATCGCTGCCCGGTGGTCTCGGGGCCTCGACGGACTCTGCGGACGCGCCTTGTTCCGTGGACCGGTGCCGCGCTGACGGCGGTCGGCTGGGCTTCGGCCTGCGGTGACGGAGCCACTGGGCCTCCACCCGACCCGCCCCGTCCGGCCGTGGTCACGGTGAATCCGGCCGCCGCCGAGATGGCCGCCTTCGGCGAAACGGTACAGTTTTCCGCCAGCGTGAGCGACCAGAACGGGCAGGCACTGGCGGGTACGTCGCTGAGTTGGTCCATCAGCGAAACGGCGGTCGCCGAGATCAGCGCCTCGGGACTGGTGACAGCAGTGGGCAACGGGACGGCCACGATTACCGCGACTGCGGGTGAAGCGTCGGGAACTGCGGCGATTACGGTGGATCAAGTCGTCTCCGCCTTGGCGGTGTCTCCGGCGGTCGACACGCTTCTGGTGGGAGACACCGTGCGTGTGTCCGCCGAGGCGACGGACGCGAACGGCCACGCGGTGGAAGAGGCCGAGTTCGCGTGGGAGTCCG
Organism: Gemmatimonadota bacterium; assembly: GCA_965207805.1. GTDB lineage: Bacteria > Gemmatimonadota > Gemmatimonadetes > Palauibacterales > Palauibacteraceae > Palauibacter. The sequence continues at coordinate 1,197,496 of OZ242312.1, read as the reverse complement.
GCGACTCTGCGATCGCGACCGTCGATTCGACCGGGCTCGTGACGGCGGTGGGTGCGGGAGAGGTGGAAGTCACGGTGACATCGTCGGGCGCAACGAGCCGCGCGGCATTGAGCGTAATGGCCCCGGTCCCGACGACGGTGGCCGTGACGCCTGACACAATGACGCTAACGGCCTTGGGACGGAGTGCACGTTTCGGAGCCGAAGTGCGCGATCAGGCGGGACGCGTCATGAGGGACGCGGTCGTGTCGTGGACGAGCGGTGACACGACGGTCGCGGTGGTGGACTCGACCGGGTCGGTAACCGCCGTGGGCAACGGCACGGCCACGATCACTGCGGGCGCGGGCGAGGCTTCGGGCCATGCGGTCGCGCTGGTGATGCAGTCGGCGGGCTCGGTCATCGTGACCCCAGGCGCCGACGCGATCGCCTCGGGCGACACGCTGCGCCTGTCGGCAAGAGCGTTGGACGAGAACGGCCATTCTGTGGTCGGGGCGACCTTCGACTGGTCGTCAAGCGACGCTTCCGTGGCGAGGGTGGACGCGTCCGGCCTGGTACGCGGTGTCGCGCAGGGCACGGCCACAATCTCGGCCCGGACGGGGAGTACGCAGGGCACGGCACAGATCACCGTGTCCAACCCGGACCGAGCTGCCTTGGTGGCCTTCTATGAGCAGACCGACGGGCCGAATTGGGAGTGGGATACGAACTGGTTGACGGACGCCCCCCTCGACACATGGGCCGGAATCGACACTAACGAATTCGATCGCGTGACTCGGCTTCGATTCCGGAGCGGGCAGATCAACGGAGCACTTCCAAGCGAGATAGGCGAACTCAGCGAACTGAGGCACTTGGAAATAGCGAGTCGCAACCTGATCGGCGAGATCCCAGCGGCGCTCGGAAGCTTGGCCAACTTGGAATACTTGCTTCTTGGCAGCCGCCTTACCGGTATCATCCCACCAGAACTCGGAAACCTTGCCAATCTGGAATCCTTGGTCCTCAGCGGCTCCCTGACGGGAGAGATCCCAGCGGAGCTCGGAAAACTGGACAGACTGGAATCCTTGGACCTTGGCGACTCGCTAACCGGTAGCATCCCACCAGAACTCGGAAACTTGGCAAGCCTGGAGTACTTGGAGCTAGGACGGAACAGACTCACCGGATCGATCCCCGCAGCACTCGGCAACCTCCAAGCCCTGAAGGAACTACGGCTCGGCAGCAACCTGTTGACGGGGATACCGCCCGCGCTTGGTAAACTGGCGTCCCTTGAGGTACTAGAGCTATACGACAACTCCCTGACGGGCGTGATACCCGGTGAACTCGGCGACCTGCGCGCACTCAAGCTGCTATGGCTGAGGAACAACGAATTGACCGGCGAGATCCCGGGGGAACTCGGTAAACTGGCCAAGTTGGAGCGATTGCATCTGGACTGGAACAGGCTGGTTGGCCCCATCCCGGCCGAACTCGGCAACCTCGACAATCTGAAACGACTGCACCTCGACCATAACCGTTTGACGGGAACGGTTCCGTCGGAATTGGGCAAAGCTGCCCACCTGACAAGATTGCAGCTGAACGAGAACTCTCTGACAGGAGGGATACCGCGCGAACTCGGCGGCCTGAACGAGCTTACGCGCCTCTGGCTGCGCGGCAACGAATTGACCGGTGAGATTCCTCCGGAACTGGGCAACTTGACCAACTTGAAGCAGTTGCACCTCGGAAGGAACCGGCTGACCGGTCCGATCCCCCCGGAGCTGGGCAACCTGACGGATCTGGAGGCGCTTTACCTTTACGAGAACGGTTTGACCGGAGGAGTCCCGCAGGAGCTGGCGAGCCTCACGAAACTGTGGGTGATGTCGTTCCGAAAAAACCCCGGACTCTCCGGGGCCTTTCCGAGCGGCTTCGTCTCGTTGCGTGAGCTCGTCCGATTCTATTCGGACGACACCGACCTGTGCGCGCCCCGAGACGCGGCCTTCCTGGCTTGGCTGAATTCCGTGCCCTCGCAGCGCGTCAAACTCTGCGGCCCGACCGATTTGAGTGTGTACCTGACACAGGCCATCCAATCGAACGAGTTTCCCGTTCCGTTGGTTGCTGGCAGGGAGGCGCTTCTCCGCGTGTTCGTCACGGCGCCGCGCCCCACCAGCGAGCGCATACCGGCTGTTCGCGCACGCTTCTTCTTGGGCGACTCGGAGATCCACGTGGCGGACATCGCCGCGAAGACGACCTCGATCCCGCCCGAGATCGATGAGGGTTCGCTTTCTCGGTCGTCCCAAGCCTTGATTCCGGGTTCGGCCGTCCAACCCGGGTTGGAGATGGTGGTCGAAATCGATCCGGCGGGCACGCTGGACCCGGCGCTGGGTGTGAGAAGCCGAATACCCGAGACCGGACGGATCGTGGTCAACGTGGCGGAGATGCCCCCCTTCTCCCTGACCGTGATTCCGTTCGTCTGGAGCGAAACATCGGATTCGTCGGTGGTTGCCTCGGCGTTGGGCATGGAGGCGGACCCGACTGGCCATGCTCTGCTGGAGCACACCACAGGCTTGCTGCCCATCGGCCATTTGGACGTGACGGCGCACGCTCCGGTCGTGACATCATCAAACAATGTTTCCACGCTTCTCGACCAGACCGTCGCGATCCGGACCATCGAAGGCGGAAGCGGGAATTGGATTGGCTTGATTGCGCCGCCGGTGGAAGGGGGAGTAACGGGGGTGGCCACTCTGGGAGGCGGTTCGGAGAGTGCCTCGATAACCAGTTCCTCCACCATCGCTCACGAGCTGGGACACAACATGGGTCTCTTTCATGCGCCTTGCGGTGGCGCTTCGTGGGTGGATACGGCCTTTCCGCACGCCAACGGATCGATTGGCGCTTGGGGCTACGACTTCCGACGGCAGGTGTTGGTCGCGCCGGACACGCCCGACCTGATGTCTTACTGTAGACCCAGATGGATCAGCGATTACCACTTCGGGAACGCGCTCCGCCATCGCTTGGCCGAGCAGGCCAACACCGGGGCTTCGAGATCCGCCGCAATTCGATCCCTCTTGCTTTGGGGGGGCGTCGGCGAGGATGGAATTCCGTACTTGGAACCGGCTTTCGTCATGGATGCGCCGCCTACGCTGCCCCGTAGCGGCGGAGCCTACCGGCTGGACGGACGTGACGCCAGCGGCTCCGAACTGTTTTCGATTCAGTTCGAGATGCAGGAAGTGGCCGATGCCAACGGGAAGAAGTTGTTCGCCTTCACGGTTCCCGTCGAAACGGATTGGTCCGTGGATCTTGCGGACATCACGCTGTCGGGGCCGGAAGGATCTGCTTCTCTTGACCGCGACACCGACCGTCCGATGACGATCCTGCGCAGCCTCTCGAATGGGCAGGTCAGGGGCATACTAAGAAACGTCTCTCCGGCGGCGGGAGTGCAAGCGGATGCTGGAGGCTCCGGACTCGACTTGCTGTTTAGCCGCGGGATGCCGGACGTAGCTTCTTGGAGGCGGTAGCATGGACGGCTTTGGTGAGAATCGGAAGCGACTCACCGTCCGTGAGGTCGATGTTCACGAGGCCGGAGAGCTGGCCCGCGACGGCCCGGTCGATACTGTTCCGGGCGATGCCCGGAGCGGCGTTTCGGAGGTGTCCGCTGGGGCTGGCTGGAGACCATTAGTGGCCGTCAGCCAGCCCACGCCACGTTGAACGTGGCGGACTGGCAAGGGGAGTGCTCCGCCCCCCTTTGACCCCCCGGATTTCCGCGCCGATTGCCCGTTGGCGCGGCGGATCTTGGCGGGACCCTCTTTGGTGTCCAGATGGAGGGGTGCCATCCGCCGGCGTCCGGAATTGGATGCGCGGCCTCCCACCGTCGAATGTGGGCGGACCGTTGCCGCGGTGAACCGTTGCCGTTGCAGAACGGGATGGGCGAATATGAAGACTCGCCGGAGCTGCTCCTCTGAATCCAATGGTTCGCAACCGCCGTGTACACGACCTGCATGTTCTGCAAGAAGCCCCTCGGCTCGAACGAAGTGCTGGAGACCTTCCCGGTCGGCCGCCGTCTGGCCTTCGACGCAGCCAAGGGGCGGCTTTGGGTCGTTTGCACCAAGTGCCAGCGATGGAACCTCACGCCGCTGGAAGAGCGATGGGAGGCGGTCGAGGCCTGCGAGCGCTTGTTCCGGGAAACGCCGCTGCGGTCGTCGACCGAGAATATCGGGATTGCTCGCCACCGCGCGGGCCTTGATCTGGTGCGCATTGGCAAGCCGCCGCGCGGCGAGTTCGCGGCGTGGCGCTATGGGGATCAGTTCAGGAGCAGGTATCGCTTGGCCGCGCTCGGCGGCGTGGGGTCGGTCGGGTTCGCCTTGGCGATCACCACGTTGCCCGTAGCATTCCCGACCGGGCTCGCCATGGCCGGCTCTTGGGCGTGGATCGCTTGGAGCCGCTTGCGCCCTCTGGCCAAGGTTCGAGTAGGTGGCGGAGGTTCCGATGGCGGTCCGGTGACCCCTGAAGATGTCGCCGTCTTCAGGCTCCGCGCACTGCGTTCGATGCGGCTGCTGCCCGACGAGGATGAACGGGGATTCATGGTCGAGTTGAAAAGAGGCATACGCACGGCCGCGTTCCGGGGAGAGGACGCCCGCCGCGTAGCCGCAGCGCTGGTTCCGCGACTGAATAGACAGGGTGGCTCACGGCGTTCGGTTCAGCGCGCCGTCAAGGAGATCGAGACTGCGGGTCACCCCAATCGCTTCCTCACCGAAATCGCTAACCGGGAACCCGGGAATCTGGGCAGAATGCCCGTACCCGTCCGGCTCGCCCTCGAAATGTCCCTCCACGAAGAGCAGGAGCGGCGGGCAATCGAAGGTGAACTCTGGATCCTGGAACAGGCATGGAAGGAAGCCGAAGAGATCGCAGCAATCGCGGACAGCTTCCTCCTGCCCGCCGACACCGACGCGTTCTTCGACCGCCACGGTGACGACCGCTGAGGCGCCATGTACCCGACCTGCATGTTCCTCACGGGGCGCACGGGAACGGGAGCGAGCCAGTCGCGCACTCCGCCGCAGGACGGACTTCCGGGGATCGAAGGGGCACGCCCCTCGCCAGCCCCAAGTGTATTACTTGGGGTAGACTGGCTTGAGCCCGGAAGAGTGGCTCAAGCCAGCCGCAAACGTCGTCTGAACCGTCGAGCAACCGAGGCTGCATCCTAGGCCCGGTGCGGCCGGACGAAATAGCGACCGCGCTGACCGCCAGATACGTTTGCCGACAGTGACCCATCCGTTGTGGTCGAATCAATCCGGGAAGGACTGCGTTGCGAGTGGAGCCATCGTTGGAGACCCTATCCTTGCTTTGGGAGAAGATCGAGTCCCGCTTGGATTCGTCGTACGAGGGCTGGCGCGGTCGCGTTGACGGGTTCGGCCAGACGAATGCGGTGAAGAGAAGGTTGGCCGGTCAGGAGTGGAGCGATGCCGAGACCTTCGAGGCAATCCTGCTGGCCGTGTTGTCCAGCGACAGGGACTGGTCCAAGATCGAAGGGATTCTTCCGGACCTCCGGGAGGTGTTTTCGGAGTTTAGCTTGAGGCGTTATGCCAAGCTCTCAGAACACGACATCGGTCGCATCAATTCTTGGTTCGTTGAGCGCAGGGCAGGGTCCAGGAACTTGAAGAGGGACCTCTGCAATCTGGTTCACACCGCGCGAAGGCTCATGGAGTACAGCCGCGTTCACGGTTCGGCGGAAACCTACTTCGTCTCGCTGGTCCGTCAGAATCACAACGATCCCAAGCTCGCGGCGTTGCGGTTGGGCACTCCGGGAGTATACAAGCTTCCCGCCTTGGGAGTGCCATTGGCAGCCGAGACCCTGAAAAACCTTGGCTTCGACTTGGCCAAACCCGACCGGCACCTCAAGCGGTCCGTGGCTTCGTTCGGCCTGTTCGATTTCGGGTCGTTGGGTAAAGACAACCACCGAGGGCCGCCCGAGGATGTGTCGGACCTTGACGCGATGGAAGCGGTACAGAGAATCGCCGAGGCTGCCGATGTGCCTGTCGTCTTGGTAGACAACGCCATCTGGTTGCTCTGCGCCAAGAGCGGCCTGTACCTCACGGATCCGCAGCTCGCTGAGTTGGCCGGGTAGAGCGATGGGAGACTGTCATCGTCGGGTGCGGACGTAGCCACCGGTCGGCCGCTGGCACCGAGAGAGAACCATATCGGATCAATCGGGCTTTCGTCGGACGACCAAACGGGAACGGGGGATCGGCGCCGGTCAATGGGGTGACGCTACCCGGCTCGGAAAGGGTGATTGCGAGGGTGATCGGCGGACGGCGTATGGCGACGTAAAACCACGCACCACATAGAGTTGTGACCTAAACAACCGTCCGAGCATCGCACCGTGATGGTCGCCGCGCGCGTCACGCCCGCCGAGCACGCCGCCTGGCGGGAGAAGGCGGCCGCGGCGGGCGTGTCCCCCTCCGCGCTGCTTCGCGAGGCGATGGCGCGGACGCATACGTGGACCGCGTCGGCGCGGGCCGTCGAGCGCGAGCGCACCCGCCAGATCGCGCGCATCGGCAACAACCTGAACCAGCTGGCGCGCTGGGCGAACACCCACGCCTCGGCGGCTGAAGCCGTCTCGGTGATCGCGCACCTCGTATCGTTCGAGCACTCGCTGATCCGTGTCGCCCGCATCGGCGGGGAGGCCGACGATGCTGGTTAGGTTCCTGTCTCACGGGAAGGGCTCGGCCAAGGCGGCGGCCAAGTATCTCGTCGGCGAGTTGGACGCCGAGGGACGGGAGCGCGAGGGCGTCGAAGTGTGGCGCGGCAATCCAGACATGGTGGCCGCCGTCGCCGACTCGCTCGACTTCGAGCGGAAATACAGATCGGCCGTGATCGCATGGGCGCCGGAGGACCGGCCCACCGACGAACAGATCGAAGCCGTCCTCGACGAGTTCGAGAAGACGGCGTGGGCCGGACTGGAGCCGGACCGCTACTCGTGGACGGCGGTGCTGCACCGCGAGCGCGGCGGCGGCGTCCACGTACACATTCTGGCCGCGCAGTGCGACCTACAGACGGGCCGCAGCCTCAACATTGCCCCGCCCGGTTGGCAGCGAACGTTCGATCCGCTGCGCGACGCCTTCAACCACGAGCACGGCTGGAGCCGACCGGACGACCCGGCGCGGGCCAGGGCGCAGCGGCCGGGCCACGTGGCCTACATCGAGGCGTCGAAGCTCAGGGCCGGGCTCGAACACGAAGCGGATCCGCGCACCCTGATCCGCGACTACCTCGTGCAGCGCGTCGAGCACGGCGCGGTCAAGGACCGAGCCGAAGTGGTCTCCGCGCTGGAGGACGTTGGCCTCGACGTGACCCGCCAAGGGAGGGACTACATCACCGCCCGCGATCCCGACAGCGGGAAGCGGTGGCGGCTGAAGGGAGAACTGTATGAACGAGACTTCGAGCCCGGGCGACTTGACGTCCCGGCTGAGGAGCAGGCTGGAGGCCGACCGGCGACGGATCGAGGACGAAGCCGCGCGCGAGCTCGCGCGGCTCGGCGAGAACTTGAGCGCCGTCGCAAGCGGCGCGCTGCGTTCCATCGAGGCCGATACGGCCGAGGCGACCGGGAAGATGCGCGAGTTGCTGATGAGGGCTTGGCTCCGGCCGCTGGTGGTCGGCATGAGCCTCTTCCTGGGTATCTGCTTCGGAAGCTTGGGGACGATGCATTGGCTGTCGAGGATCATCCACGACCGGATCGAGACCTTGGACGAGCTGGACACGCGGACCGGGTGGGCGCGCGCGATGCTGGCCGAGATCGAGGAGACGACCTGGGGCGTCGAGTTGCTGGAGAGCAGCGGGGACCGGTACGTGTCGCTGCCCGCCGGGACGACCGTCCGTCCGGCCTTCACCATGAAGGGGCGGCCCTACTTGAAGCTGTCGAGAGAGTGAGGAGGGAGCTGCGTGACCGATTTGGAGCGGCGGCTGACGGGCGGACGTTGATGGATTTACATCTTGTTGCGGTCGTTGATGTTACGAGATTAGCCGGGCGGATTCCAGCCGTTTGAGTCCCGCCGATTGCGGATCTGGCCGCGAGACCTTCCGCGGGCTTCCAGAGCCTTCCGAAGCTGTCCCTCGTCGGCGTGCTGATAGCATTGCAGTACCGTTCGGGACTCCTTCCAGCCTCCGAGTTCGCAGAGCACCTTGAGCGGCTGATCCATCAGGTCGCTGGCAAACTTCCGCCGCAGCGAGTGCCAGCCCCTTCCGCGCTTGGGCTCCAGCCCCGCCAGCCTCTCGGCCCGGACCCACCACCCCTGGGCCACCGCAGGTCCCATGCACTTCGAGGGATTGCGGTGCGCGGGCAGCACCGGAGCTTCCGCGGGTCCGGGGTTATTCCTCCGCGCCCTCTCCAGAACTTCGAGCGTCTCGGCGGTTACGGGCGTGACATGCTCGTGTCCCGACTTGTCGTGCTCGGCCCGCCAAAGGATCGCCCGGCCCTCGAAGTCGATGTCCTCCCACCTGAGGTTGCGAATCGCGCCGATCCGGTGCCCCGTCTCGTGCGCGAGCACGAGGGCGACATGGAACCGCCACCCGACCCGCCGCGACACCTTCAGCATCGCTTGGTATTCGTCCTCGGTGAGGACGACCCGGTTCGGGTTCCTTTCCGTCGGCTTCTTGAGGCCCTTCAGCGGGTTCCTGTCGAGGAGCAGGCGGCCCCGGTCGTCCCTCGACCTCGCGGCCCAGTTCAGAACCGCGATCAGGAACTTCAGGTCGTGTTCGACCATCCGATCGCCCACGGGCTTGCCGCTCGCCCCGATTCTGCCCGCGCGCCGTGCCCGGATGAAGCGGTCCCAGTCCCTTTGGGACAGGGTGGCCGGGTTGCGGTTCCTTCCGAATAGCCGGAGGAACATGTGCGTAGCGGCCCGGTCGTGCCGCCGCGCCCGTGCGCCTTTGGTGGGCGTCACCTCCTCACCGTAGATGTCAAATAGCGTCCCAAGGTCGAGAGGCTCGGGCTCGGCTTCCGCCTCGCCCTTCAGGTTCGGGCTTGCGAATCCGGCGGCGACCTCGTCCGCCTGCTTCTTCGCCCTCGCCCAGTCGCGGTGACCCAAGGACCGGCTCCGCCTTCGTCCGTTCTCGCGCCACTCGACTTGGAAGAGGCCGGTCTTGGGATCGGGGAACACCCTGACCCGGTTCCGGCCCCATTCGCCGGCGCCGTAGCTCCGGCGGCTTCGTTTCGTGCGTGCCATCGTTCGATTCCTCTCTCGATGGACTGCACGATCTGCGCGACGAAGTATCGCGGAGAGGAGGCTTCTGCGCCACTCGCGGACCCGGTCGCGATGGCGTGATTGCGACCGAGGCTCGCGGGCGGTCGCAGTCGCCGCTCAGGGGCTCGACGCGGCGGTTCCGTAGCGGCCCCGCGTTTGCGGGGTTTCGGAGGAGCCAGATGCGCTTTTGTTTCACAAAAACTCTGGCTGGGGGATGCCCCCAGACCCCCGACACGACCTTTCGTGCGCCACCAGAAGAGGCCGCCCGACATGGCCCGGTCCCGGAAGCCCGAGGCCGGACTTCGTAAGCCGCGCCATCGGCGTGCTCGCGGGACCAGACCGGCGGACCGGCCTCCCCGGCCCGCTCCAGCCCTGCGCCCGCCGGTCCTCCCCGTCTCCGGGGCGGGCGGAGCCCGTCCCTCCGACCGGGACGTTTGGACGGGATTCCTTCCGTCCGGGGTGGGAAGGGACTCGACCCCGGCTGAAGGAACGGACGGAGTCCGTGCCGGAGGCCGGGGGGACCGGCGCCGAAGCGGTGGCAACGCCGCCGACGCCGCCTCGCCGGTCACTCTGCGGACTCAGCCGCGAAGCCGACGGCGGAACATCCGGTGACGGGCCGCCGGGGGGAACCTTCGGACGCCCGAACCGCGAACGCTGCCGGAGCGGGGGTTTGTCCTGGGGATCGAAGGGGGCGGAGCACCCCCTCGCCAGCCCGCGGTTATACCGAGGGTATGCTGGCTCGCGACCACTAACGGTCGTGAGCCAGCCTTGGAGTGCCTCCCAAGCGCGGTTGCCCGGCTCCGGCGGAGACGGCTCCCGATCCGGGCCAAAAGACCTGTCGGCGGCGGCGTTTCAGCTTCTTGATCCCGAAGCCCAGCGGCGGGCGCATCGTCTCGCAGAGGCATGACGAGGTGCTCGCCGCATTCGCGTTCAGCCGTGGCCGTCAACACCCTTGGGAGGGAATCGCGCGGGCGCGGCCCCTCCGCCGCGCCCGCGTCTTCGGGCAAGCGGGCCTACGCCTTCACCCTGCCCCTGAAGTTGCAGCCCTTGCCGCGGCCGCCCGCACCCCGGAAGGAGATCTCCGTGACATTGGGGTAGCCTTCGGTGCCTGGCCTGATTCGAACGTATATGAACGAAGACGAGCTCTTGCCGGTCTCGCTGTCGTATCGCCACGGCCCAAAGGAAGGGACCCCGGCGTTGGCGTAGCAGAAGTAGTTCCTTCCGCCGTAGAACCGTGCGAAGGGATCGTGGCATCCCGCAATATCCGGAGGGATAATGCCGAGTTCCTGTCTTGTCCAGCCGGGGCCCCACGATATGGCATTGAAGCTCACACGGTAGGGATGCGTGCCGTGCACGTGCCACGGAACCGTGACGGTCAAGGTGCCGAATAAGCTGCCGCTGGCTATGGTGACATCGTCATCGTATTCCACTTCGCAGACGCCGTTTCCGCCGTCGGCGGCGGCCTGCATCTCGGCTTCCGTCCCGGCGAGGGTCTCGCCCTCGACCGGCACCGCGTCGGCGGGGACCGCCTCGGTCGGGACCTCGCCGCACGAGGAGACGGCCAGCACGGCCAGGGCACAGAGGATCGTCTTCTTCATTGGTTTCTCTCCTTGGGATGGGGGGTGTTGAAGAAGAACCTTCACTTTCACCCCCCCCCCCCCCCGAAAAAACACCGAAGCCGGAAGGCTTCCGGTGCCGGCCCAGGGGCGGAGAGGCAGGACTCGAACTTTAATGGGGCTCGCGAACGGAGCGCAAGGGCAAGACCAAACGGGAGTTACGCTTCACCCGTACCCCTTCTCGCCGGAGAACGACGAGGACGATGGGTGCGCCTCGACCTGCCAGCCCGGCAGTCGGTCGTGGATTCGCATCTGCTCATGGACGTTGAACTTACGGAATTGGCCGGTCGGATTCCAGCCGTTTGACTCCCGCCGATTGCGGATCTAGCCGCGGAGTCTTCTACGAGCTTCCAGAGCCGTCCGAAGCTGTCCTTCGTCCGCGCGCTGATAGCACTGAAGAACCGTCTTCGCCGTCTTCCAGCCGCCCAGCTCGCAGAGGACCTTCAGCGGCTGGTCCATCAGGTCGCTGGCGAACTTCCGCCGCAGCGAGTGCCAGCCTCTTCCGGGCTTCGGCTCCAGACCCGCGAGCTTCTCGGCCCTGTCCCACCAACCCTGCGCCAACGCGGCTCCCATGCAGACCGAGGGATTCCTGGGCGCGGGCAGCACCGGGGCATCCCCGACCGAGGGAATCGGGCTTCGCGCCTCCTTCAGCGCGTCGAGTGCCTCGACCGTGACGGGCGTGACGTGTTCGGATCCCGATTTGTCGTGCTCGGCCCGCCAGCGGATCGTCCGACCCTCGAAGTCGATGTCAGGCCAGCGAAGCTGGCGGATGGCACCGATGCGGTGCCCGGTTTCGTGCGCGAGCACGAGCGCGATTCGAAACCGCCAGTCCACCCGGCGCGACACCTCCAGCAGCGCCCGGTACTCCTCCTCGGCGAGCACCACCCGCGTCGGGTTCTTCTCAGCGGGCTTCCTGAGGCCCTTGAACGGGTTCCGGTCGAGCAGCAACCGGCCCTGCTCGTCTCTCGACCTCTCCGCCCAATTCAGGACGGCGATCAGGAACTTCAGGTCGTATTCGACCGTGCGGTCCGACACGGGCCTGCCGCTCGGTCCGATCCTGCCCGCTCGCCGTTCCCGGATGAACCGGTCCCAGTCTCTTTGGGACAGGGTGGCCGGGTCGCGGCTCCGTCCGAAGAACCGGAGGAACATCCGCATGGCGGCCCGGTCGTGCCCCCGCGTGTGCGCGCCCTTGGTGGGCGTCACCTCCTCACCGTAGATGTCAAAGAGCCTTCCCAGCGTGAGCGGCTCGGGCTTGGCTACCGCCCCGCCCCCGATCTCCGGGCCGACGAACCCTGCGGCGAACTCGTCCGCCTGCCGCTTCGCGCGCCTCCAGTCGCGGTGCCTGAGCGACCGGGTGAGCCTGCGCCCGTTCTCGCGCCACTCCAACTGATACAGGCCGGTCTTGGCGTCCGGGAACACCCGGACCCGGTTCCGGCCCCATTCGCCGGCGCCGTACGAGCGCCGACTTCGTTTCGTGCGTGCCATCTTTCGATTCCTCTCTCGATTGATGGACTGCACGATCTGCGCAACGAAGTATCGCGGAGAGCAGCGTTCTCCGCCAGAAGAAGTGCTCGAAGCGCGTGGCATCCTCCGCGAAATCGGGCCGGAAACACAGCCGTCTATCGGTCGTGCCGGAGCTTCCCGGTCTTCGGGCGGGAAGCGATGACGTGGAGGTGGTTCTCGGCACTCCCGATGCCGATCCAGAGGTGCACATGTGACGCGGGGGTCGTTGTGCACGAAAAAGCATCCTGGCCGTGCACAGCACCGATTCCCCAAGCTGCTGGCGCTGTTGGGCTTGCGATCCGTTGACCGGGGCGCCTATGCCGTGTCAGCCTTCAGGGCCGATGCCGGTAGCGACCCATGTGTTTCGATGCCTGTCGTGGCATCGGCGGAGGTTGGGATGTGCACTCCATCCCGACCTCCGCCATGGGTCGCTACCGGCCCAGCAATCCCGTGCGGGAAGGCCAACGGCGCGTCGCTCCGACCGATGGGATCCAGCTTGAAAGCCGGGGCCGCCATCGGCCATGTCGTCTCGCGCTCAGAACGAGATGTAACCGCCCATCTGGAAGAGCGTCAGGGTGCCCCCGGAGGCCTCACCGAGGTGGAGGATGAAGCGCGCGCCGTAGCGCCGTCCGAACGTCAGGCTCGCCCCGGCGGTCGGGGAAACGTCTCCGCCGTCGTACTCGATGCCCGCCCGCAGCGCCGGGCGAACGAACCAGCGGTCGCGTCCGAGCCGGACGGACGTCCCGATGCGGTTGGCGGAGCCCGCGAAATCGGCACAGCGGTAGGTCTCGACCATGCCGTACAGGGACACCGGCCCGGCGAGCCGTCCCTTGATGCCGACGTACCTTCCCGGGCAGGCGTCGCCGCTGCCGCCGACGAGTCCCGCTTCGAGCATCATCCGGCCGGGCCTCTCCTGCGCCTCGACCTGCGCGGGCAAGAGCGCCAGACCCAGCAACAACAGCTTTCTCATCGCGATGGCCGGGTCCCCCGGTTGAGAGTGAATCGGCCCGTCGAGGCCGAAACGGCGAAACCGAAACGTCGGGTTCAACGTAGTACAGAAGCGAATGGAACGCCCGGTCGCGTTGGACCGGAGGGGTTGTACGGCGAGTGTGTGGTCCAGCGCCTCGAAGCGGCGCTCGACGGGCCTTCCCGCCAGGGACCGATGGTGCGGGAGCGACCCGTGGAGGGCGGGGGGCGAGGTGTGAGTTTCCACCTCGCCCCGAGCCCGTACCGAGCCCTCGGCGAGGGGGGTCGCTACCGCCACGGCAAGAGCGGCCCGCGTGCCACTGGGGACCCGGGCCGCGAAGCCGCAAGACGTTGCAGGGCGGAGGCTTCCGCCGTGGCCGCTCCGCGCATCGCCGGAGAGCCGAAGTGCGCATCGGACCCCCGTGTCGATTGCGCGGTCGTGTACGGTCGTGGGACGCCCTCCGGTCACAGGTAGCGCACTCCCTGAAGGCGAACGGTCCGCCAAGCGCTGGCGCGGTGGATCGTGGCGATTCGACGCCCCCGCCGCGCCTCCTTCTCCAGCGCCACGCTCTTCTGCATGGCGGCTTGCAGCCCGCCGTACTTGTCAAGGATCTCGACCGAACCCTCGATGATCGCGCGTTCGATCCGGGCAAGTTCGATGGCCACCATCGGGTCGGCCTCGGCGGTACCGGAGGCTTCCGTCCAGTAGCGCATCACCTTCTTGGCCCGCTGGGTCTGGCGCGACGTGCGGGCGACCACCACTGCCTCGACGGACCGGCCCAGAGTCCCCAGCGCCCGCCAGAGCTTCCGGTGCGCTCTGCCCCACGACCGGAGCGCCGTCGCGGTGTCGTGGCCGGGGTCGGCGTAGACGAACACGGCGCGCTCGGAGTCCAGCGCGACGGGCAGCTTGACGTGGAAGTACCGCCGCGTGATTCCGGCCTTGCCCCGGTACACCCGGACGGGCAGGAGCTCCCGGTCGATCCCGAGTGCGTCGAAGGCGGCGACCTTCTCGGCCTCGGTCGGAAGCCACGGCAGGTCCGGGTGCTCGATCACGTGTTCGAGCGACAGCAGGCGGCGCATGAGGACGACCGGGGAGAGGCGGTCCTGCGGTGGCGGATGTGCTCCGCGCCCAGCGCGCGGTAAAGGCTCCGGGCGTAGATCCGGCAGACCCGCCCGATCCCCCGGACGCGGGGCACGGTCTCCTCGGCCGCCAGACCCTGCGCGATCAGCGCGTGAACCATGCGCCGCGCCCGTTCGTGGTGCGTCTTCAGGAACGCCGTCGCCTGCGTGCGGGTGAACACCCCGCTGTGGAGGCACACGAGCGCTATCCACTCGGCCTTGCGGCCCTGCCAGCCGAACGGCTTCAGGGCCTCCGCCCGTTCTTCGAGAGAGGCGGTCATCGCTTCGCGATCCGGTCGCGCAACCACTCCTCCAGTTCGGACTCGATCCAGCCCACGGACCGCTCGCCCAGCGGGACCGGCTTGGGGAACCGGCCCTCGGCCACCCAGACATAGATCGTGCTCCGCGACACGCCCGTGCGGGCCATCACCTCATGCAGCCGCACGAAGCGGATCGGTGGGATCGCCTTCTGTTCTGACCGTTGTTCGCTCATCGCTCTGCTCGTCGTCGTTCTCTTCGTTCCCGATGTAGGCTTCGGGTGCCGGGGGCGGCGGGGCGGCTCACGAGCGCCGCCCGGCTCCCGGCCGAACCCGGAGATGAAAGCCAGAACCCGGTCCGCGGTGCGAAGCGTCAGCGAGCGGCCGCCGTCGATCTGGCGCATCAGGTTCGGGTCGCCCAGCGCCATCCTCCCGAACCTCGTCCGGCTCACGCCCGTGCGGTCGAGGAATGTGCTAACCCGTGTGCTGAAGTACTCTTGCAGCGTCTCCATCTCCGAACGCTGAAGGGATCTTCGGAGGCCCGTCAAGCTGTAGGAAACGACCTACAGTCCGGGGACGTTTCAGGACGTTCCGCAACGCTTCCGGCGCGTGAGAAGCCGCCGCCAGCGGCTCGGACAAGCATCCCTGCTATCCCTGCGGATGAAGGCTTCCTGCAAGGGTGGCACGAAGCACGCCGACTTCGCCTTCGGTCCTGAAAAACCGCGTTGCGCTTTCGGTCACTGACCTTGACCAGTCCTGATGATGGCCGCCTAAATTTAGGAGATGAGATTCCTTCGCGGAGAGAGTCGGTCTGAAGGGCTTGACATTATGAGGAAGGGTCGTCACTCCATCGTCCGAGCCGAGCCGAGCCGAGCCGAGCCGAGCCGAGCCGAGCCGAGCCGAGCCGAGCCGAGCCGAGCCGAGCCGAGCCGAGCCGAGCCGAGCCGAGCCGAGCCGAGCCGAGCCGAGCCCGAGCATCCGGCCAACACTCCAGCCGGAGGCGCGATTCCCCGCGCATCGGCGCTTTCAGTTTCCGCCTTCCGTCCTTCTTTTCCTCGCGGCACTTGCGGGCCACGTCAGCAACGCTATCGTGCGCATTCGCCGCCATTCAGTGGCGCTGATCGGTTAGGAGTCGCGGCCAAGGCTGGCGACGGGCAATGAGACCGCAAGGCAACCGCGTCGGCATCGCGCTATTGGCGACAGTCCTGACGGTGGCCTGCGGCGATGGGCCAGCGGCACTGCCGGCCGCTAGCAACCGCGCGCCGGAGCCGGTCGGCTCGATACCGGACCTTGCGGTGCATGTCGGCGACACGGCGACGCTGGACGCGGCTGCCCGCTTCGCCGACCCCGACGGGGACGCGCTGACCTACGGCGCGTCGTCGTCGAACCCCTCGGTGGCCGCCGTCTCGGTGTCGGGCTCGTCGGTCGCCGTCGCCGCGCTCGCAACCGGCTCCGCCACGATCACGGTCTCCGCCTCCGATCCGGGAGGGCTCACGGCCGCCCAGACCTTCGAGGCCACCGTACCCAATCGCGCGCCGGAGCCGGTCGGCTCGATACCGGACCTTGCGGTGCATGTCGGCGACACGGCGACGCTGGACGCGGCTGCCCGCTTCACCGACCCCGACGGGGACGCGCTGACCTACGGCGCGTCGTCGTCGAACCCCTCGGTGGCCGCCGTCTCGGTGTCGGGCTCGTCGGTCGCCGTCGCCGCGCTCGCAACCGGCTCCGCCACGATCACGGTCTCCGCCTCCGATCCGGGAGGGCTCACGGCCGCCCAGACCTTCGAGGCCACCGTACCCAATCGCGCGCCGGAGCCGGTCGGCTCGATACCGGACCTTGCGGTGCATGTCGGCGACACGGCGACGCTGGACGCGGCTGCCCGCTTCGCCGACCCCGACGGGGACGCGCTGACCTACGGCGCGTCGTCGTCGAACCCCTCGGTGGCCGCCGTCTCGGTGTCGGGCTCGTCGGTCGCCGTCGCCGCGCTCGCAACCGGCTCCGCCACGATCACGGTCTCCGCCTCCGATCCGGGAGGGCTCACGGCCGCCCAGACCTTCGAGGCCACCGTACCCAATCGCGCGCCGGAGCCGGTCGGCTCGATACCGGACCTTGCGGTGCATGTCGGCGACACGGCGACGCTGGACGCGGCTGCCCGCTTCACCGACCCCGACGGGGACGCGCTGACCTACGGCGCGTCGTCGTCGAACCCCTCGGTGGCCGCCGTCTCGGTGTCGGGCTCGTCGGTCGCCGTCGCCGCGCTCGCAACCGGCTCCGCCACGATCACGGTCTCCGCCTCCGATCCGGGAGGGCTCACGGCCGCCCAGACCTTCGAGGCCACCGTCATGGCCCCTGGACCGGATCTCACGTTCACGGGCGTGTCGCCGGCCTCCGCTACGCTCGCGCCGGGCAGATCGGCGACCTTCACGTTCGCCATCCGCAACCAGGGAACCATCGTGTCAGGCGCGACCACGATCCGCGCAATGCGGTCCCCGAATCCGATCATCAGCGGTCGCGACACGGAGATCGGGGCGTATCCGCTCGCGGCGTTGGGCGCGAAGCAGGAACGCACGTTTCCGCTCACGATCTCGGTCGACGCGGGCAGTGCCGCGGGCACCGTATACATCGGCATGTGCGTCGATGCCGTCACCGAGGAATCCAACACGCGCAACAACTGCTCCGACGGCGCTCGGCTGACGATCGCCGCGCCCTCGGCCGGGCGCGGGCTGGTCGCTGGCAACCGGTCGGCCATCCGGATCCGGGCGTCTCGCCCGCCGACCGGAATGCCCGACGAAGATCCGTAAAGGACGGAACGAGATGAGAAGAAGACGCCAAGCGCAGCAACCCAGCTCGGTGCGACCGGCCGTGCTGCTGGTGATCGCCACGACCGTGGCCTGCGGAGACGAGTCGGTAGTCGATCTCCCAACGGCCCCCGCCGCGGCGTCCGAGCCGAGGGCGGCGCTGGCGGCCGCGCAGGCCAGCGACCGGGACATCCTCGTCGCGTTCTACAACGCCACCGGACCAAACTGGACCAATTCCGAGAACTGGCTGACGGATGCGCCGCTGGGGGACTGGCACGGCGTTCGCGTGGATGCGACCGGACGGGTTACCGGATTGACCCTTGAGGAGAATGGGTTGTCGGGCAGTATCCCGCCCGATGTGGGCGGGTTGGCCAAACTCAACAGGCTAGACCTTGCGGACAACCGACTGTCCGGTTCCATCCCCGCCGAACTGGGTCGGCTGGCCAACTTGGGAACTCTTTGGCTGGCCCGTAATGAGTTGACGGGTCCCATCCCGCCGAACTTGGGAGACTTGGCCAACGTCTTCCAGATGAGTCTCGCAAACAACCGACTATCGGGCACCATCCCGGCGGAACTGGGTAGCATGGTCAGCTTGGGGTTCGCGCAACTCCAGGACAACCATCTGACGGGAACGATCCCGAGCGAACTCGGCAACCTTGCGGTATTGGAGGAGCTTTTCCTCGACGGCAACCGGCTAACGGGCCCGATTCCTGAGAGCTTTCTGAAGCTAAGTGACCTCGCTTGGTTCACGTTTTCCCGCAATGCCGGCCTATGCTCCCCGGGCACCCTGCCGTTCGTCTCCTGGCTTCAGGGCATCCGGGGTGTCACAGGCCCGTACTGCAACGAGTTGGACGCCAAGGCGCTCGAATCCCTATACGGGGCAGCCGGCGGCTCACGCTGGACGCACTCCGATGGCTGGCTCGATACTCCCGCACTGGAGGAGTGGTACGGGGTCGTTGCCGATTCCCTCGGTCGCGTGAGGGAACTGGACCTGACACAAAACGGCTTGGATGGCCGCCTGCCCGCGAGCTTGGGCAACCTTGTTTCGATGATCCGTCTCCGGATCGGCGACAATCCCGATCTGTCCGGGCGGTTGCCAAACTCGCTGTCCCGCACGCCGCTCGAAGAGTTGCTCTACGCGAACACGGGCCTGTGCGCTCCGGTAGAGGCGTGGTTCCAAGAGTGGCTCGGCACCGTTGGGCGGCACGAGGGTACGGGGGTGCAATGCCCTCCGCCGTCCGACCGCGATATCCTGACGGCGCTGTACGAGACGACCGATGGGGCCAACTGGGAGGAATCCGGCAACTGGGTCACCGACGCTCCGCTTGCGGAGTGGCACGGCGTGGAGACCAACGCGGACGGACGGGTCGTGAGCCTGGATCTCAAGGGGAACGGACTGCGCGGGCCGATCCCTCCCGAGTTGGGCGGGTTGACCGAACTGGACACGCTGAGCCTGTGGGGGAACGACCTTGGGGGGCCGATTCCCCCGGAGTTGGGCGAGTTGACCGAACTGGAGCAGTTGTTCCTCCATCGTAACCGGTTGACTTCCGTGCCGCCCGAGTTGGGTCGGCTAGCCAGTTTGAAGGTGCTTGCGGTGTCCTTCAACCAATTGGAATCCCTGCCGCCGGAGTTGGGCGGGCTCGCGGCTTTGGAGGAACTGTATCTTTGTTGCAACCAGTTGACGTCCGCGCCCTCGGAACTCGGCCGCCTTGCCAACCTCCGGGTCCTATCGCTCGAAGCGAACGAGTTGGCAACGATCCCGGCAACCCTGGGCCGATTGCAGCGGTTGCAGGACTTGCTCCTTTCACTCAACCGGCTCGCTTCCATCCCTCTGGAACTGGGCCGCCTAGCCAATCTGGAGCTACTCGACCTCGATGAGAACCAACTCGCCTCCATCCCGCCGGAATTGGCTCGGTTGGAGAACCTTGGGATCCTGGAGCTGAAGTCAAACGAGTTGACGGCCATCCCGGCGGAACTGAGCGCTTTGGAGCGGTTGCGGTGGCTGGCGCTGGAGGGGAACCGCCTGGCCTCCATCCCGCATCGGTCGGGGGGGTTCGCAAGCCTTGAGATTCTGGATCTCTCCTCGAACGAATTCACGTCCTTTCCTGGGGAGCTAAGCGGACTGGGCAACCTCAGAGTGCTGGAGCTCGACGGGAACCGCCTGACGCACATTCCCTCTGGACTGGGCAGCGCGACCGGTGCGACACGGCTCGACTTCTCCCAAGCCGTCCAAGCATCGGCTCAATCCGAGAGGTGGAGCGAATCGTACGATCCCTGGCGGCTGGATCCCGATGAAGGACTGGTCGCGAGAGATAGCTTTCGGAAGCGGTCCAGGGCGGCATCCGGTGCAACCCGGTCGTCACCGGACGCGCGGACGCGCACCGGTGTCTTTCCGAGTCTCGATGTCCTCGATCTCTCGTCCAACGAGCTGAGCGGTCCGCTGCCGGCGGGGCTGCTCGAATTCACGGGCATCGCGAGTCTGGGCCTCGCCGGCAACTCCGGCCTGTCCGGTCCCCTTCCCCTGGGCCTGACGGCGCTGGAGCGCCTCGATGACCTGCACACGACCGGGACCGGGCTCTGCGCCCCGGCGGACCCGGAGCTCCTCGATTGGCTCGATGGCGTGACGCGGCAGCGGGTCGCGCTCTGCGCCGCGGCCGGAGGCGCGGCCGCCTACCTGACGCAAGCCGTCCAGTCCCTTGAGTTTCCGGTGCCGCTGGTCGCGGGCGAGCCGGCGTTGCTGCGCGTGTTCGTGACCGCCCAAGGCGCCGCCGGGGCGCGCATGCCGCCGGTTCGAGCCACCTTCTACATGGACGGAGCCGTCATCCATAGGGCGGAGATTCTCGGAACGTCCGATCCCATTCCGGCGGCGGTCAACGAAGGCTCCCTCTCTGGCTCCGCGAACGCGGAGATCCCCGGTCGGGTGATCCAGCCCGGCCTGGAGGTCGTGATCGAGCCGGACCCGGAGGGGACGCTCGATCCGGTGCTGGGCGTGGTCAGGCGCATCCCCGCCGTGGGCCGCATGGCGGTAGACGTGCGCGCGATGCCGGTCTTCGAGGTGACGCTTGTGCCGTTCCTTTGGGAGGAAAACCCCGATTCCTCAATCATCGAGACGGTTGCCGCCATGGCCGCCAACCCGGAGGGCCACGAACTGTTCGAGCGCACGCACCTGCTGTTGCCGATCTCCGAGATCGACGCGACGGCGCACCCGCCCGTGGCAACGTCCACCAACGACGGATTCGAACTCCTCCATGAGGTCGAGATGATCCGGATCGCCGAGGGCGGGCGCGGCCACTACCTGGCGGTCATGGCGCCCCCGACGACGCCGGGTGGTCTCCTCGGTGTGGCGAACGACATCGGAAGCTGGTCCAGTTTCTCGGTCCTGGACGCCGAAACCATCGCGCACGAGTTCGGGCACAACCGCAACCTGTACCACGCGCCGTGCGGAGGAGCGGGCGGTCCAGACCGGTACTATCCCTACGGGGAGGGCAACATCGGCGCGTGGGGCTACGACTTCGGCTCCGACGAACTCGTGCCCCCGGGCCAGCCGGACTTCATGTCCTACTGCGAGCCCACCTGGACGAGCGACTACCAGTTCACCAACGCCGTCCGCTACCGTCTCGAAACCGAAACCGGCTCGATCCTGATCGCCACCGCCGATGTCGCACAGGCCGCCTCCGCCCGCGCCCTGCTCCTGTGGGGCGGCCTGGACGGCGA
This sequence comes from Gemmatimonadota bacterium, assembly GCA_965207805.1. Classification (GTDB taxonomy): domain Bacteria; phylum Gemmatimonadota; class Gemmatimonadetes; order Palauibacterales; family Palauibacteraceae; genus Palauibacter. The sequence continues at coordinate 1,176,335 of OZ242312.1, read as the reverse complement.
AGGCGCGCCGCGCCTCAGGCCCTCCTTTTTCATCGACGCCCCGCCCGCGTTGCCGGAGGCCGACGGCCCCTGGTCGCTCACCGGGACGGACGGCGCGGGCACCGTGCTGTTCTCGCTGTCCTTCGCCATGTCCGAGTTCACCGACACCGACGACGGGCGTGCCGGGTTCTCGTTCGCCGTGCCGGTCACATGGACGGAGGAGTTGGCAGAGATTGCGCTGCAAGGCCCCGAAGGCTCGGCCACCCTCGACCGCGACACCGACCTGCCCATGACCGTCCTGCGCGACCCGGCGACCGGCCGGATCCGGGGCATCCTCGACGGAGTGCCGCAACCGGCGGCCCCGGGCACGGCCGCGGCCGTCGCGGCGGACGGCCAAGACCTCCAGATCCTCTTCAGCCGGGGAATCCCGAACCGTGGGAACGAACGATGACCATGCCCCGGCGAGCCCACGAGACACCAACTCGATCGCGGAGCCACCGCACCGTACAACCCGCATCCAATCGGAGACACTCGATGTTCGACTGCAACCCCAAGCCCCTGGCGAAGGAACCCCTTGTCGCGGTCGCCTTGGTCATCGCGACGCTGGCCGCGTGCGTCGACCAGCCGATGGCACCCGATCTCGATGGCGCCCGGCTTCATGTGCCGGCCAGTTCTGACCGTGTTTTCCGCGGGATCGACCAAGCCGAACTCGATCGATTGGAGCGGGAGGCGCAGCTCGGTCATCCCTCCTCGACCGGCGAGCAAATCCCCGGGACCGGGCCGTGGCCCCGTGACGACGAAATGGACAATCCGGCGTCCGGTGTCGCGGACTCCACACGCCCCCGCGAGCTTGCTCGCAGCCCCGCGAGGCTTGACAACGGCAGCGACGCGGCGAGCGACTTCGCGCGGAGTCTGGACTTGGACATTCCCGAGGTCTGTCACCGCGATTCCCCGGCGCTCGACTTCGAACGCGGTTGGATCTTCTTCGACGACGATTGCGACGCGCTGCTCGCCGCGATGGACCAATTGCGTGGGACGGTCGCTCTGAACTGGGACACCGCAACCGTGATGACGGAGTGGGACGGCGTGTTCCTCGGCACCTTCGGCGTGGAGAGACTCTACCTGCACAACCGCGGGCTGGACGGATCGCTCCCGCCGGAGTTGGGAGCGTTGGACGACATCGAGGTGTTGTCTCTCGGCCGCAATAACCTGAGCGGCGAGATTCCGCCGGAGATGGGCTCGATGACAGACTTGGAGCGGCTGTACCTGCAGGACAACCAACTGACCGGCGAGATTCCGCCGGAAGTCGGGGGGATGCGTTCGCTTGAGCGATTGTACATGTGGCGCAACCAGCTCTCCGGCGAGATTCCGCCGGAGCTGGGGTCCATTCACTGGCTTGAGCGCGTCAACCTGGGCGGCAACAGGCTCACGGGGAAGATTCCGCCGGAGTTGGGTTCATTGAACAATCTGGTTGATTTGCGCCTGTGGGGGAACGAACTGACGGGCTCGATCCCAATGGAACTTGGAAAGCTTCGGTACGACCTCCTGTACCTTTCCGTCAGCGGCAACAAGCTGACCGGCGAGATCCCGCCCGAACTGGCCGACCTTCGGGATATCGAGGCGTTGTGGCTCTACGACAATCAGCTGACGGGCCCCATTCCCACGCCGGACTCCTATGGCGCATGGGAGAACCTGCGGGTGCTGTGGCTGCACGATAATGAACTGAGCGGGCTGGTCCCCGCCGAGCTCGGGAACACCGCCCTGTACAACTTGGCGATCAGCAGCAATGCTGGCTTGGCGGGACCGCTCCCGCTGGCGTTGCAGTCTCTGCTCTTCAGCGGGTTCTACTGGGGCGGCACCGGCCTGTGTTCTCCACCCGACCCATCGTTTCAGGCGTGGCTCGCCTCAATTCCCTCGGATGAGGGGGACAACTACAGCGGAGGGCCGGTCTGCGATTCGGAATCCGGCAACCGATCCCCAGTCAGGGTGGGCACCCCCGATGACGTCACGCTGAAGCCCGGCGACCGCGGAACGGTGGACGCTTCCGACTACTTCCGCGACCCGGACCGCGACGCGCTCACCTACTCGGCCCGTTCCTCGAACGCGAGCGTTGCGACGGTGTCCGTCTCAGGAAACACGGTAACCGTCATGGCGGTGGCCGATGGCAGCGCGACGATTCGAGTGACGGCCAGAGACCCCGGCGGACTCACCGCCGAGCAGGCGTTCGGCGTCACGGTGGCGGGCGACACAGGCGGCGACTACAAGACGATCGGCGGGCTGACGATCACGCAATCGGGCGCTCTCAAGTGGGGCAACTTCACGAACAGCGGATGCGTGGGAGCCAGCCGGGTCACCATCAACGGCGTGGATTACGAGGTTCACTGGACCGAATGGCAGAGGAAGGACAACGCCGCCGGTTCCGCCTGGGCTCAGGTCTCCGGCACCCGGAGGAACGGGCAGCTTTGCGGATACCGTCTCGCGAACGCGCAGGCCGGCGTGTACCGGTTCGCGGGCGAGTTCACCGTGGGCGGCGTTCGCGGCAAGTACAAGAGCGAGAACGAAGTGACCGTGGGCGGCGACAGCGGCAATCAGCGGCCTCGGACAGTGGGATCCATATCCGCGAAGACGCTGAAGCCGGGCGACAGCACGACCGTAGATGCCTCGGACTACTTCCGCGACCCGGACGGCGACGCGCTCACCTACACGGCCAGTTCCTCCAGCGCGAGCGTCGCGACGGTGTCCGCCTCGGGAGACATCGTGACTGTCAAGGCGGTGGCCGATGGCAGCGCGACGATTCGCGTTACGGCGAGAGACCCCGGTGGCCTCACCGCCGAGCAGGCGTTCAGCGTCACGGTCGCGGACGACACCGGCGGCGACTACAAGACGCTCGCCGGATTCAGGGTGCGCGACGACGGTGGCCTGACCCTTCGACTCGGCGGCCTCACCAACGTGGTCGGCAAGGACGGATGCATTGTCGCCAGCAGCTTCACGCTGAATGGCAGGAAGTACGGCTACCACGAGACGTGGTGGGAACGCGACACCGGCTCCGGCTGGCAGGAGTTGGCGGGAACGAAGAAGACGGGCAGGCTGTGCGGCTACGACCTGGGTTCTGCCCCGTCAGGCAAGTATCGCGCGGTGGGCGACATGACGATCGCCGACGTCCGCGACAAGTACAAGAGCGAGAACGAAGTGACGAAATAGACAAGCCGAACAACCCTGGACCGCAGTCTTTTCCAATACGGAGATGAGCCTGAACCGGGAGAGGCGCGAGAGGTGAGGCCGGAGCCCGGAGCAGGTGGCAGTTGATGGAGTTTCATTATCTCCCTGAACGTTGGAGAGAGGCAACCGGCGATCCGGAGGATGTCCGGGAAGCAGGAGGGTCTCCGGCGAGCCAGCGGTCGGCGCGAGTCGGATCACGCGGCGGAGTTGCCGGCTTTTCCGATGGCGCGGAAGAGTTCGTCGCGGGCGCGGCGGACGGCTTGGGCGGCGGCGAGGTCGGTGGTTGCGGCGGCGAGTCGGTCGAGAGCGCCGAGGGTGACGCCGGGCCGGAGGAAGGCTTCGGCGCCGGGCAGGGCCTTGAAGCGCTCGTGGGGCGTGGTCACGTCCTGTTGCCGGTAGCGCCGCCTGACTCGTCCGGTGGGGCTGACGACTTCGGTGGGGAAGAGGCAGGGCCGGTGGAAGTTGAGGAACGGGCAGAGGTGGTCGTGGAGGAAGGCGTTGACCCGGGGGACGAGGGCGTGGGGGACGTGGACGTGGCCGAGCCACTTGCGGACGACGCTGCCGTTCTTCGTCTCGACCAGCGCGTTGTCGTTGGGGTGGCGGGGCCGGGACTTGGTGAAGACGCCGACGTGGAGCTGGTTGAGCAGCGCGGCCACGCGGCCGTTGACGTATTCGCTGCCGTTGTCGGCGTGGAAGGCGTGGATGGCGAAGGGGAAGGCGGACAGCAGGGCTTCGAGGCGCGGGACGAGGAAGTGGTGGGTGATGCGCGGCACGGCTCCAAGGTGTTGGAACTGCGTGACTTCGTCGACCACGTTGATGAGGTAGATGCCCTTGCGCCTCTCGCGGTCGCCGAGGTGGACGGTGTCGACGCGGAGATGGCCGGGCTTGCCGTCCGGCCGCGGCTTGCGGCGGACCCCGATGGGGACCGGGGTGGGCCGGGTCTTGCGGAAGGTGAGGCGGCCGGTCCGGTACGCACGGGTCTTGCGGAGGTTGTAGATGTGGCCGTTGGAGATCGAGGCGAGGCGCGCGAAGCGTTCGTCGCCGTAGACCTCGTGCATGCGTTGCAGGACCACCTTGGTGGCGGGTCCGGAGGGCTGGCCGAAGGCTTCGTCGACCTCGGCGAGCAGCGCGGCGTCGTGGGGCGTGTAGCGGCGCTGGAAGGCGTTGGCCGGGGGCTTGCGGCGGTGATCGCGGATGCTCCCGGTCCGGCGGTGCTGTCGGACGAGGCGGGGTGACCTGGGCGCGGGAGAAGCCCGTCACCTTCTCGATGAACCGCTTCACCAGTCCCTTGTCGGGTCGCCCGAGGCCGTGGTACTCGAAGCGGACCAGCGTGCGGCGCACGAAGGCGTAGGCCGAGGTGCGGTCGGCGAGCTCGAAGTCCGCCGGTTCATTGCCGTCCAGGAAGGCCCGGACCTGTTCGAGGGTGCGGATGCGTTCGGTGCGAAGTGTCACGATCATCCTCCAATGATCTCTTCGCCCCGGCCTTCAGGCTCACTTCCCGCTGGAAACCGGCCCCGCGTTCAGGCTCATTTGCCGTTGGACAAGACTACCGCAGCAAGGAGGATTCCGTGTTGGCTAACTTGAGAAGCGTGCTGTTCGCACTTTCTGCCGCCGTGGCATGCGAGAGCATCGTCGCGAGCGAGGCGTGGATGTGCAGCGTGACCCTGACGCTCGTTCCCTCGACTTTCGGCTCGATGTCCTCGCCGTCCGGATCGGGCAGCGGCACGGGCTCGGGAGAATCGCGCGAGGAGGCGTTGCGGGAGGCGCTGGCCACCGCCTGCGCGCAGCTCAACCTCGGCGCATCGACGCTGGCCCAGTGCCGGGCCGGCGGGGCGGGGATGGTCTGAATCACGACGGGAAATCATGTAAAGTCATACAGGACTGCACGATCTGCGTTTCGTGCTTCTGTACTGGATCTTGCTGGACCGAGCCGCGAAAGCGAGATAAACGGGTCTGAATGGCGGGACTCCCCGCCCCCGCACCACCTCTTTGGCCGAAGGTCGCGCCCTCCCACCTTGCCCGTGCCCCGAAGCACGAAATCCTGAACAGGATTCCGTTCGCCTCCGGCAGACCTCTCGGACTGCGGACCACCCGAACCGGAACCGCTTCGCACGGTGGACGCGCTCGCGAACGCAGGGCTCGATCACCTCCCAAACCTAACGCCGCGACTGAGCCGTCGGTATCTTTGCGAGTTGGTTCACGCGTGACGCGACTGGGCGGCGTTGATGCATTCATTCTCTCAAGGTTCACATCCTGTGCTTGCTCGCCGACTTCGGAAGGCGTGCGGTCGCGCGCATGTCGCCTAAAGACGCCCCTCGATCATCTGCCGGGAGAACGGACAGGCGACCGATCTTCTCGCTTGCGGCGCTGCTCCTTCTGCTGATCTCGATCGTCTTGCTCTCATGTGGGGGCGACGCTGCCGGACCCACCCTGTCGCCTCTGGAAGCCCATCGCCCAGCGTCAGTCCGGGTTTCGCCGGCGTCGGCAACGCTGCTGGCGCTGGACGCGACGGTGCAACTTACGGTCGAGGTACGCGACCAAGACGGCAACCCGATGTCCGGGGCGATGGTGGAATGGACAAGCAGTGCCGACTCGGTAGCGGTCGTCAGCACCACCGGGCTCGCGCGAGCCGTTGGCAACGGGGAGGCGGCCATCACGGCGTTGGCGGGTACGGCTTCGGGTACGGCCGCTATCACGGTTAGGCAGGTGGCAAGCACGGTGTCCTTGTCTCCCTACGCCGACACCTTGGTCGCGGGCGATACACTCCGGCTCGCGTTCGAGGCCTTGGACGCGAACGGGCACGCGGTGCAGGGAGCCGTGTTCTCTTGGTCTTCGAGCGATTCCGCGGTGGCGACAGTGGACACCGTGGGAATAGTGACGGCGCTCAGCCCGGGCGAAGCGGTCGTTTCGGCGGTTTCGGGAGACGCCGTCGGGCAAAGTGAACTGGTCGTTCTTCCGCGCGTGCCCACAGCGATTGACGTCACACCGGCCATGGTGGCGCTGGGCGCGTTGGGCGACACGGTCCGGCTCGCGGCCGAGGTCCGCGATCAAGTGGGACGGGTGATCAAGCGTGCGGTGGTCTCATGGTCGAGTCTCGACGAAGCGGTCGTGACCGTGGATTCCGCCGGACTCGTCACGGCGGCGGGCGTGGGCATGACAGGCGTGACCGCCAGGTCGGAGGAGAGTTCGGGTAGGGCGGTGGTATCGGTGATGCAGGTCGCTGGGTCCGTGACTGTGTCACCCGCGGCGGATACCCTCGCGCCGGGCGACACGCTGAGGCTGGCGTCTGCGGCGTTCGATGCCAACGGACACGAGATCGAGAAGCCGCTGCTTTCCTGGTCGTCCAGCGACCCGGCGGTGGCAACGGTGGACACCTTGGGGTTGGTGAAGGCCGTGAGCCCGGGCGTGGCGGACATCCTCGCAACTTCGGGCAGTGCGACAGGACGCATGACGATCCTCGTCGTTATACCGGCTGCGACCGAGATCAACCTGACGCCGGACACGGTCGAGTTCGGAGCGTTGGGAGACACCGTTAGGCTGGCCGCCGAAGTTCTGGATCAGTTCGGACGCGTGGTCGAGGATGCCGCAGTCTCATGGTCGAGCAGCGACGAGACCGTGGCGACCGTGGACCGAGACGGACTCGTGACTTCCGCCGACGAGGGCACGACGAACATCACCGCGTCGTCGGGTGCGGCCTCCGGAGCCGCCGTGGTCTTGGTGACGCAGATCGCCAGTTCCATCGTCGTGGCACCCGCCTCAGCCGCAATAGCGCCGCGTGCCATGGTTCGCCTGGAGGCGGAAGCGTTCGATTGGAACGGCCGGTCGGTCACGGACACAGAGTTCTCTTGGACATCAAGCGACCCGGCGGCGGCGACGGTTGACGGCACGGGAGTCGTCATGGGCATCGCCGACGGTGTTGCCACGATCACCGCGCAAGCGGGATACGCGAGAGGCACCTCCAAGGTCGCGGTGGGCAACCCGGACCGGGCGACGCTCGTGGCCTTCTACAAGGCGACCGACGGGCCGAACTGGTCCCAGCGGGACAACTGGCTCACCGATGCCCCGCTCGCGATGTGGTACGGCGTTCAGGTGGATGGCGGCGGCCGGGTCTCACGGCTGAACCTCGACAACAACAACGTTGGCGGTCGCATACCAGCGGAACTGGGCCATCTCAGCACCCTCACCGAGTTGGTTCTGACGAGGAACCGACTCGCAGGTCCGATACCCCCCGAACTCGGAGAAATTGCGCAGTTGGAGCGACTGAGACTCGACTTCAACCAACTCACCGGATCGATCCCCGCAGAACTCGGCAGTCTAGGCAACCTTGAGCGGATTGAATTGGATTACAACCGGTTGACAGGCTCCATCCCAAGAGAACTCGGACGGCTGGACAAGGTCACGCATATGTATCTCAGTGCGAACGAGTTGACTGGCCCCATTCCGGCGGAACTCGGAAGACTTGATAACCTCACGCGGTTATACCTCGATCGAAACGAGCTGACGGGCTCGATTCCTTCGGAACTGGGACGGCTCGCAAAGCTGGAGCGACTGAGACTCGAAGTGAACTCCCTGACGGGCTCGATACCCCCCGAAATCGGCAGCCTAACCAAGCTGGAGCGCCTGGAACTCGCCGGGAACTCCCTCACGGGTTCGATCCCGTCCGACCTCGGCAACCTCGCCAAGCTGGAGATTTTGAACCTCAACAGCAACGAGCTGACGGGCTCCATCCCGCCCCATCTGGGGAGACTCGCGGGGCTGGAGGTCTTGAACCTCAACGCCAACCGGCTCACCGGGAAGATCCCGTCCGACCTCGGGGGCCTGGCCAGCCTGCGGGAGTTGCACTTGTGGTCGAACGAGCTTACGGGCCTGATCCCGGCGGCGCTCGGCAAGCTCGTCGGCCTCCAGAAGCTCTGGGTAGCCTCGAACTGGTTCTCGGGTCACCTACCCCGAAGTCTCCTCCTGCTGCGTGAGTTGGATCACCTGTTCTTCTACGAGAACGACGGTGCCTGCGCGCCTGGAACTCCCGCCTTCGTCGCTTGGATGGCGGATATCGAAGCGCACGCGGGACCGCTCTGCAACGAGTTGGACAGGGCCGGTTTGATCGCGTTCTTCGAGGCGACGGGGGGCGCCGGCTGGACCAGATCGGAGGGTTGGCTTGACGAAGGCGCGGTTGGCGAATGGCATGGCGTCGTCGCCGACTCGCTCGGTCACGTGCGGACCCTGAACTTGGCCGGGAACGGGCTTGCGGGAAGACTGCCCTCGACGCTTAGCCAGCTTGCCCACCTCAATGCGCTTCGGATCGATGACAACGCGCTCGCGGGCCAATTGCCGACAGGGCTGACCGAACTGCCACTCCGGGAATTCCGCTACTCCGACACTGAATTGTGCATCCCTCCCGACGCTTCGTTAGCGGCTTGGCTAGACCGTCTACCAGTGCATGAAGGCACGGGGATGACCTGCGGCGCCCTCTCGGATCGAGACATACTCGTCGCTCTTTACGAGGCGACCGGAGGACCGCGATGGAAGGCCAGCGACAATTGGCTGACGGACGTTCCGATTGACCGGTGGCATGGCGTTGCGGTCGACGGTGACGACCGCGTCATCGAACTCCGCCTCGGTAAGAATAACCTGACTGGTGTAGTCCCACCGGAGCTCGGAGGCTTGGACGAGTTGAGGGTGTTGAACTTGCGGCTCAATGAACTGAAGGGCTTGATTCCCGCAGAGCTCGGGAGCTTGACCAAGCTGGGGATGTTGAACTTGTGGGGCAACGATCTAACCGGCCCCGTCCCGCCCGAACTCGGCGAACTTGCCAACTTGGAATGGTTGGGGTTGGGATCGAACGAACTGACGGGCACGATCCCGGCAGCATTAGGCAAGCTTGCCAACCTAGAAATGTTGCTACTGGGGGCGAACGACCTGACTGGCCCCATCCCTCCCGAAATCGGGAAGCTGGCCAAGTTGCGAGATCTGGAGTTGTGGGCCAACGGGCTGACGGGTGCGATCCCTCCCGAAATCGGGAAGCTGGGAAGCCTGCGGGAGTTGGACCTGTTCGGTAACGGACTGACGGGCGCCATCCCGCCGGAACTCGGAAAACTCCAGAATCTCGCCGATCTAGATTTCTCTGGTAATCGCCTTTCAGACACGCTCCCGCCAGAATTCGGGAACCTCCAGAACCTTACTAAACTGGACCTTGGGTTTAATCAGCTGTCCGGACCGATCCCGCCTGAGTTCGGTGAACTCGGCAGCCTAGAAACCTTCAACGTGAGGAGCAACCAACTGACGGGCTCGGTCCCGCCCGAGTTGGGCGGGCTTGGTCAGCTCATCCACATGCACCTGGCTGACAACCCCTCGCTTTCAGGCCCCCTTCCGTCAGAGTTGGCAGGGATTGATCGAATCGAGACCTTGTTCGTGAACGAGACGGCACTCTGTGCGCCGCCGGACCATCGTTTTCGGACTTGGCTGGAGGGCCTCGCGGACGGGTACGTGCCCGCTTGTCCTCCGGGTGAACGGGAGGCGATCGCGTACTTGACGCAGGCCGCAGAGCCTCAGACTTCCGGTGTGGGGCTGGTCGGCGGTGAGCGTGCGTTGCTGCGAGTATTCGTGACCGCGGCGCGGGCCACGTCGCTGGGGATCCCGCCCGTGCGCGTCACCTTCTACCTGAACGGATTGGAGGCGCACGTCGTCGAGATCCCGGCTCAGAGCGTGGCCATCCCGACACAATTGGACGAGAGCGACCTGACCGCGTCGGCGAATGCCGAGATCCCGGGAAAGATCATCCGTCCGGGACTGGAGATGGTGATCGACGTCGACCCGGATCGGACCGTGCCCGCTGCGCTTGGGATCGCCCGGAGGATCCCGGACACCGGTCGAGTGGAGGTGGACGTGCGGGACGTGCCGGATTTGGACCTCACGCTAATCCCCTTCCTGTGGAGCGAGGCACCCGATTCGTCGATCGTGAAGACGGTCGAGGCCATGGCGGCCGACCCCGACGGGCACGAGTTGCTCTGGGCGACGCGCACGCTACTGCCAGTCGGCGGCATGAGCGTGATGGCACACGAGCCGGTCATGAGTTCGAGCAACGACATCGTCGAGCTGGTCTACGAGACTGAGGTTATCCGCGTCATGGAGGGTTCGACGAATCACTACATGGGCATGCTACCCGACGACGACAGGCAAGGCGTCATTGGAGCCGCCTTCCGGCCAGGAAGGTCGAGCTTTTCGCTGGCCCGCGCCTCCACGATCGCGCACGAAATCGGGCACAATATGTCGCTCCGTCACGCTCCGTGTAACGTGTTGGGGCCTGTCAGCTACCCTCACGAAGGCGGAAGCATCGGCGTGTGGGGATACGACTTCCGAGGGGGCGGTCGCCTAGTTCCACCCGCTACCGCCGATCTGATGTCCTATTGCCACCCGCAATGGATCAGTGACTACCACTTCTCCAAGGCGTTCCGCTTCCGGCTGGTCGACGAGGAAACCCCCGGAGCGGCAAGCGCCGGGGATGTCCGTCCCGTCCAGTCGCTTCTCCTTTGGGGCGGTGCGAGCGCGGACAGCGTACCCTTCCTCCAACCGGCCTTCGTTGTGGACGCTTCCGAAGCGCTTCCCGCACTTGGAGGGGCCTACGAACTCATGGGGCGAGCGGACGATGGCGGCGTACTGTTCTCGCTGAGCTTCGACATGCTGGAGATCGCCGACGGCGAAGGACGTGCCGCCTTCGCGTTCGCCCTTCCCGCAGAGACATCGTGGGCTCCTGTACTGGGATCCATCACGCTCAGCGGTCCCGGCGGCACCGTGACACTGGACCACGGGACCGACCGGCCGATGACCATCCTGCGCAACCCACGAAGCGGGCAAGTCAGGGCCTTCTTGCGTCACGCGCCTCCTGTGCTGTTCCAAGGAGCCGCGGCGGGTGGCGGTGCGTTGGCGTTGGAGCGCGGCCTTGACGCGCTGTTCAGCCGAGGGATCCCCGACGCGCGCGAATGGCGTCGTTGAACCGGGATGCGCGACCATGAAGGCGGTGGGGCCGTCGCCACGTGTGGGCATGGCTCCTCCGCTCCGAGCTTCACGCCCTGAGGAGTGTCCCGGTGCGTTTTAGGCGGCAAGCATATCCGGCCGCCGGATGAGGCCGCCCTCGACCACGGCTCCGGGGCTATGTAGGCGGACGCTTCGAATGCGTCCGCAGGGCTGGCTCCCGTCCCGGTAGTGGCCGGGAGCCAGCCGACGCTCCGTTGAACGTCGCGGCTGGCAGGGGAGGCTCCACCCCCCTCGGCCCCCCTTGGTTTTCCGCGCCGGTGTCGGCGCGGGCGGAGGGCGGGGCACCGACTGCCTCGCCCCAAGGGTCGGATTCCTCCGGTCGGCCTGATGTTGGACCACGGGGCGTTCGCCGGTGCTCCGGCGCTCCCGTTTATGGCCGTTCCCGCCTGCGCAAACGACGTGGGGGGCCGATGCGCACTTCTTGCCTCCGGCGATGCGCACCGGACCACCCGTTCATCCGGTGGCGCGGCAACGTCTTGCGGCTCCGCCGCCCGCAACGCCGGGTCGCAGGGAACGCGGGGGGCGGGGCTGGGAGCGACCCCGCAGTCCGAGGGCCTGCTACGGGTTCGGGGCCGTGCGCGTTTGCGCACCCCTGCCCCGAAGCCCGGGGTCGCTCCCGGACCAACGATCCCTGCGCGGGAAGGCGATTCGAGCGCAGCTTCGAAGCGGCGGAGCACCAGTTCGCCGACCGGCTGGCGGGCGGGCTGTCCGGCACCGCCGGTGGGCGGCGCGCTTCCGGCGCGATTTCGGTCCGAGCCGCTGATGAACGGGAAATCTGGCGCGGACAGCCTCCCGCAGCGAACTTTCGTTCGCGCAGATCGTGCGGTCCATCGAACGAAAGGAATCGAACGATGGCACGCACGAAACGAAGTCGGCGCTCGTACGGCGCCGGCGAATGGGGCCGGAACCGGGTCAGGATCTTCCCGGACCCGAAGACCGGCATGTTCCAGATCGAGTGGCGCGAGAACGGGCGCAGGCGGAGTCGGTCGCTGAAGCACCGCGATTGGACTCGCGCGAAGCGGCAGGCGGACGAGGCCGCCGCAGGGCTCGCGGTTCATGAGCCCAACGGCAAGAAGGACGTCGAGCCCGAGCCGCTCACGCTGGAACGGCTTTTTGAAATCTACGGCGAAGAGGTGACGCCTACGAAGGGCGGGCACACCCGGCAGCACGACCGGACCACGATGGAGATGTTCCTCCGGTTCCTCGGACGGGACCGCGATCCGGCGACGCTGTCGCAAAGGGACTGGGACCGGTTCATCCGGGCGCGGAGGGAGGGCCGGGTCGGCCCGAGCGGAAGGCCGGTGTCCGACCGGACGGTCGAATACGACCTCAAGCTCCTGATCGCGATCTTCAACTGGGCTGCGAAGTCCCGGGACGAGCGGGGGAGTCTGCTGCTCGACAGGAATCCGCTCCGGGGGCTGAGGACGCCCAGCGAAAAGAACCCGACCCGGGTGGTCCTCGACGAGGACGAGTACCAAGCGCTGCTGACGGTTTCCCGCGAGGTGGACTGGCGGTTCCACGCCGCGCTCGTGCTCGCGCACGAAACCGGACACCGGATCGGGGCGATCCGAAAGCTCCGCTGGAGCGACATCGACCTTGATGCCGGAGTCGTCCGGTGGAGGGCCGAGCACGAGAAGACGGGTTACGAGCACACGACGCCCGTTACCGCCGAAGCGCTGACCGCACTCGCCGAGGCGCGAGGAAGGAAGGTCCGGGGCGGCGACGCTCCGGTTCTGCCCGCGCCCGGGAATCCTTCGGTATCCGTTGGCTCGTCGCGGTTGCGCTCGTGGTGGTCCAAGGCCCAGAGGCTCGCGGGGCTGGAACCCAAACGCGGCAGGGGCTGGCACTCGCTGAGGCGGAAGTTCGCGACCGACCTGATGGACCAGCCGCTGAAGGTGCTCTGCCAACTCGGCGGCTGGAAGTCGGCAAAGACGGTCCTGCGTTGCTATCAGCGAGCCGACGAGGGACAGCTTCGGAAGGCGCTGGACGCCCGCCGCCGGGCGCGCACCTGAAGTAGCAAGGAGCGGGAATCAACCAGCGGGAGTCAGACCCCTCCACGCATGCAACCACAACCAATGCAACAAGATGCGACAGTTACCGGACGCCGCCGGGCCGGCAACTCCCTGATGAACCAGATCGGCGGCATGCCGGTCTTGGACGGGCGGGTCGCCAGCAGAACACGCGACAACCATTGCCGCCGCCAGCACCCGGACGAGGGGCAGACGAGAGACCAGGTCGGCTAGGCACCGCTTCGCTATTCCCACACGAGACTCGGCTCCCACACGAGACTCGGCGGGAGGCTGGCAGCACCCGGAGCATGATGGCTGCCGGATGGGCGCTCCCCATCGCAGCTCGACAAGCTGTCGCTCCCGTGCAGCCGACCCCTATCGCGCACGGCGGATCCACGTAATGACCGCCAGCGAAATCGCCAGCGCCAGGCAGAGCAGGAAAGCGACTCCCTTGAGCGACGTGAACAGGGAGGCGGCGGCAACCTGCCCCGTGGAAATGTCGGGGTAGCGCGTCAGCATCAGCACGATCTGGACGTTCTCGCCCAGATCGATCAGCGCTACCGCAAGCGGCAGGTAGGCCAGCCTCCACCAACGCTCCGCAGGCCGGAACCGATACACGAGTCCAGCCAGAAAGCTGGCGTAGAGGACCGGGAACAACGTGTCCAATGTCGCGCTGGCCCACGCATAGGCGCGCCGCCCCGATTCGCCGTAGCCCTCCAGCGCGGCAAGAGCCTCAGGATACGTGTAGCCGCCCCGGACATCGAGCATCTCGCCACCGATCGGCAGGGCCGGAAACGCCACCACGAGAAGAACAACGGAGGAGACCATGGTGGCCCAAAGCGCCAGCGTTCCGCTGCACGCTTCAAAGTACTTTCTCATACCACTCCTTGGTGCGAACCTGAATTGGCGGGATGAGCCCGGTAGCTACATTCCCGTGGCATCTTCCATGCCGACCGAGAGAGGCTGGGCCACGGCACCGCCGCACACAGCCCCTCGAACACCGAATCTTCACGGAATTCCTCCGAAGTTGGAAGCGGTGACCATGGAAGTCCAGGTCTTCTCCGCCGCTGGGTCGGTGGCCGCACACGACGGCGGGCGACCGCCCGGTTTCGCTTCGCGGCCGGCTTTGTGTTGGAACTCGGAGGCTCTTGGCGGAGGGGCCGGCTCGGCCCCCGTTCGCCCCCCCCCCCCGAGTCTTTCCCGCTGCGGCGGAGCGTTGCGGGCGAGTGTAACGCTTCGCCAGCCCCTTGCATCAGGGGCGCCAGCGCCCCGCCCCAAACGCCCCGGCGGCATCGAACATTGGGTCTACGTCGCTCTTGCGGCATCTCGGGCAGCCCGCCGCTTACCACGGCCTGTTCGCCGCGGAACGGCCTTGAGGGGATTCTCCCCCCACGGCTCACCCGGAATTCTCCCGTCAAAAGTCAAGGGTTTTTCCTCTGGGAGCGCTGATTCGAGTTGCCCATTATTGGACACACCGCCGTGTTGTATCACGAGAACCGCATGGGGGGCAGGGACCACACCATCCGAGAGGAGACTCTCATGAACAAGTGGCTAACGCGTTTCGTCCTCGCCGTCCCGGCCGTGATTCTGGCGATGATGCCCGTCAAGTTGAACATCCGGGACGCGGATTCCGTCTTTGGCCGTTCCCTCCGCCAGAGCGATGATCGCGTGGTGCGGACCGAGCCGACCTGCGGTGGCTGGGACGGTCGTCCGTGCAACGAATACGAGGAGGTCGGATCACCGGCGGCCCGTGACGGGTTGATCGAGGAGGCGGTTGCCCGGTGGCTGGATCATTGGGGAGGCAAGGGCCGGGGTTCGGTCCAGCGCGGTCTGAAGCGAATGGGCAGGTACGAGGACTACATAGCCGCCGAACTGGCGGCTCGGGACCTGCCGCCCTCGCTTCGCTACCTCCCCTTGATCGAGGCGGACTACCACCACCTGGCCGTTTCTCCGGCGGGGGCGGCCGGGCTTTGGCAACTGATGCCCGAGACCGCCCGGTGGCTTGGGCTTGAGGTCAACTCGCTCGTGGACCAGCGCTTTGACGCGTACGCGGCCACCGAGGCCGCGCTGGACTACCTGGTTGCCCTCCATGACCGGTTCGAGTGCTGGTTTCTCGCTCTGGCGGCCTACAACGCGGGACCGACGCGGATCGAGCGGGTGATCCGGCGGCACGGTGGAGCCCGGCCGCGCAACGACGCCCTTTTCGGGCATATCCGCGACCTGCTGCCCAACGAGACCCGGGACTTCATTCCCAAGTTCCTCGCGAGCGTTCGTCTGGCTGGCGACCTCTCGCTCATCGGGCAAGCGGCACCGGAAAAGGATCCGCCCGAGCGCTTCGATGTCGTCCGGGTCGCGGGAGCGGCGTCGGCGGATGTCCTCGCCGATGCCGCGGGCATCTCCGAAGACGAAATCAGGACCCTGAACCCGCACCTCCGCATCGGTCTGGCCCCGGCGGGCAGGTCGACGCGGCTGCGCGTCCCCGTCGGCGCGGGCGAAACGTTCCTCGCCCGCTTTGCCAGGATCCCGGCCGGAGAGCGCTCCACGCTTCGTGAACACACCGTCGCCCCGGGGGAAACCCTGGTGCGCATTGCACGACGGTACGGGGTTCCGCTGAACGCCTTGCGGACGGTCAATCCGGATGTGGAGCCTCGGCGCATGCGGATCGGGACCGTTCTGGTGGTCCCCCGCGCCGCAGGGACGCTGGCCGTCGGTTCCCGAAACGCAGCCAACCCAACCTCAACCCGGTTCGCGGGGATCCGGCCCCGTTGAACGACGAAAGGAAGGAACCACCATGAACGGAACGGCTCCCGGATTTGGCGCGGTCGCCGGCAACGGCACAAGGCGCTCTGGAGACAACCGGCTCCAAGACCGGCTCGCTCGCATCGTTCGGCCGTCCGGGCGGAAGGGCACCCGGGTGGGACAGGCTCGTCGCGTCGCTCTTTACGCAGCCCGCAACGGCGACCCGCTGGACCGGCTGAGGCGCGCGGGGTTGATTTGATGAGGGTGCCGGTTCCCATTGACAATCCCCGGCCGGGCGCATCTCGTGGTTGAGAGTGGGTCGGTACACGGGAGCAGCGTCGCGGTTGCGACAGGCTCGCCCGCCCGAACGACAAGGACGGAGCCGGGAGTGCTCAACCAGAGGGACTACACCGCCGTGTTCGACGCCTCGCCGGACGCGATGCTCGTCGTGGATGCGGACGGGGTGATCCACGACCTTAACCGGCAGGCCGTCGCGATGTTCGGGTGGAGCCGCGAGGAACTGGAAGGCAGCGAAGTCGAGCGATTGATTCCCGACGCGAGCTGCGGCCGGCACCGCCGGCACCGCCGGCGCTACGGCGAGTCGCCGAAGCCCCGCCCGATGGGCGAGGGACTCGAACTCGAAGCCTTGCGCAAGGACGGCACGACCATCCCGGTCGAGATCAGCCTGAGTCCCTCGAAGCTGGGGCGGGGCCGGGAACACGTGATCTGCGCGGTACGCGACATTTCCAATTGGAAGCGCATGCGGCGCATGTCGGGCATGATGATCGCGGCTGCCGAACAGGAGCGGAAGCATCTTTCGCGCGAACTGCACGACGAGTTCCTCCAGAACCTCGTGGCGCTGAAGATCCGGGTGAAGCTCCTGGCCGACGAGAAGGACGACGGGGAGAGGGAGCGCGCGCGGGCGAGGGTCGCCGAAGACATCGGGGGTACGATCCTCGGGGTGAAGCGGATGATCCGGGGACTCCTGCCACCGGAGTTGGACCGCCAAGGGCTTTCCTCCGCTCTGGGCTCCGTCTTCCGCGACATCGAGGACGTGTACGGGTTCACGGTCCACGCCAGCTTGGGCCGGGTGGACGGCCAATTGGACGAGATCGCCGCGCTCGCGCTGTACCGGATCGTGCAGGAGGCGGTGGGCAATGCGGTGAGGCACGCGGGGGTGAACGAGGCGACCGTGACGTTCGAATCGGCGAACGGCGCGGTCACGGCCACCATCCGGGACGAGGGCTGCGGGTTCGAGCTGCCCGACGCGGAAGGGCTGCCGGGCGACGGCTGCGTGGGCCTGGCCGGGATGCGCGAGAGGGCCGCTCTCGTCGGAGGATCCGTCGTCGTGCGGACCTCGCCGGGCGGGGGAACGACTGTCCGCGCCTCCATTCCCGTCCGGAGTGCGGGCGCACGGCACGAATGAGGGATCTCCCGCAATGGTGAGGGCGCTTCTGGTCGACGACCACTCGGTGGTGCGCGCTGGGCTCCGCGCATTGCTCGAAGCGTCCGGAAGGGCGGAGGTCGTGGGCGAGGCGTCGTCGGGGGAGGAGGGGGTGGCGAAGGCCCGGAGCCTGAAGCCGGACATCGTCGTCATGGACCTTGCCATGCCGGGCATGGACGGAGTTGAAGCGACCCGTCGCATCGCTGCTCTCGGCATCGACACGAAGGTTCTGGTGCTCACGATCCACGACGAGGACGAGTACCTGGTGCCCGCGCTCGACGCCGGCGCGGATGGTTTTCTGAACAAGTCGGCCGCCGACACCGATCTCATGGGCGCCATCGAGGCGGTCGTGCGCGGCCACTCCTATCTGCCCAGGCGCGCGGCCGCGCTCATCGCACGCCAGAAGGCGCGACGGCACGGCGCGGGCCGCGAACCGGAGGCCGAGGCGCTCTCGGATCGCGAGCGGACCGCGATCGAGTTGACCGCTCGGGGGTTCTCCGCCGCGGAGGCGGGCCGGGAGATGCACCTCAGCCGCAAGACCGTCGAGGGCTACATCGCCCGCGCCAAGTCCAAGCTAGGCCTAGCGAACCGGCGCGACATCGTGCGCTTCGCGCTGGAAACCGGGCTGCTGCGGCCCGAAGCGGAGGAGTAGCGGCACTCCGCAATCCCGCCGGGTTTCCCCCGTTCCGCACAGTGATGACGGGAATCTCCCGTCAGGACGGTTGCGGGTTTCTCCCCCCATAATTCGGGGAATTCTCCTCTGACGGTCCGTAGGCGCGGTTCCGCATATTTGCCATAAGGCACCCTGGAGCGAACCGGGGGCGTGTCACCCGAAGCAAGGAGCCGGGAACCATGCAGCGGGAGATCCCAAGCTACGAGGCCGTCATGGACACTCTGCATTGGGCCGCGCAGGGTTACGTGACCGGCCACCAAGAGGTGATCCGGCCCATGCCCTGGCGGCGGATCCTCGATCATCTGTCCTTGCTCGGACGGGACGAGTTGCTGCGCATCGACCCAAGCGCCAACGGCACGGAGAACGGCATCGCGGTCAGGCGGATCGCCGTCAACGGACGATCCGGCGAGGGACCGCCCTCGACGAAGGGCTCGGGCAAGACGACTTGGACGGTGGACATCCGTAAGGGGTTGAGGGCCAAGACGCGGTTCGCCCAGCGTATCGAGATGGCCGTGCGGAGCGGCGAGTACCGCTCCGTGACCTGCTTGCGAAGGGGGTCGAGAGTCTTCGCGGTGATGACCGGTGCCCCGGCGCTCGTCGCAAGGTCGAAAGGAGACAGTCTGCCGCCACTCCGCGTTCGCGCCGGAGCCTCCCCGAGGGACCTGTACCGGATGACTCCGTACCAGAGGCGAACTCGAAGGAACAGGTACGCAACCTACATGATCGTGGCAGCGTCCGTGCTGCTGTCCGTCGCGGTGCTGGTGTCCGCCGCGACCGGGCGAAACGACAACCCTCCCGCCACCGATATCCGCAACGCCATCGTGGGACAGGTGCTGATCGGGGGACGGGGAGCCGACGGCGTGACCGTCGCACTGGACGGCCGAACCGCAACCGCAACGAGCGGCGGGGGCGCGTTCCGGTTCGATAACGTGGAAACCGGCATTCACACCATCACCATCAGCAACTATCCGGCGGACGCGCGCTTCCACCGCACCTCCGTCACCGCGAGCATCGACACCGAAGGACGGGCGGCCACCGTCAACTTCTCCGGTTCGTACATCCGCAGGCCTCCCATCAAGAGCCTGGCCGTGATGGCCGAACGCGGCAGCACCGCGAGGCGCTCGACGCTGCTGGCCTTGCGGGACGCCGCCGGGCGCGCCGCGATCGAAATGTAGAGTCCGACCTGTAATCGGCGGTGCACGCTCGCATCGCTATTCGGGTAGGCCCGATACAAGCTATCTTGCTATCTTGGTCGGAGGACCGGGGCGTTCGGTCCTACGGTTCACTGGACTTCAATAACACAGTCCATGCCCGCACGGATCACTTTGGTTGGCCGAGTTCATGCCTACCGCAAGCCCCACAACCGCTCAGACCACATTTAGGACTGCAAGGCGGGGTTGGCTTCGCCACCGTTTCCATTGCGGAGGCCGAGGGCGAGGAACAGTCCGTTGCCGGTATCGTCGCGGGTGTGGAATTCGGTGTTCCCGTCTCCAGCGTGTTCAGCCTGAGGCTCGGCGGCCTGGACTCCCGCCATTCTTACACGGTGTTCCGGTCATTTCAGCGCGGTGGACTCAGATGCAAATCCTTGGGCAAGAAGGGCAGATCGTGCAGTCCCCATTGAACTTACGTGACTTCTTGCCTTGATTTGCGATACTTCCGTCATGCCAGCCCGGCACGGCGGCGCTCTCTGGCCGCCGCCGGGTCACTGCCCCTCCTACCCCTCGGAGGTCGGAGATCTTCGCTTGCCCGCGACTCCACGACCGGCTCAGGACGCCTGAAACGCCTCCGAAAGCCCCGTAGGCGGGCTCCGAGTCCGTCGCGGTGGCACCCGTGCCCCCGAACGATCCGACGCTTTCCGCAACATGGGCGACACGGGCCGCGGGAACCTTCGGCGAAGAGGCGGCGCGGGCGCGGGAGTCCCGCCATTCAGCTCCGATTTTCCCGCCCTCGCGGGTCGGTCCAGCAAGGTCCAGAGAAACGGCAGGAAACGCAGATCGTGCAGCCCTGATTAGACTTACGTGATTTCCTGCCGGGATTCAGATCTCCGGTGCTCCGCCTGACGGCCGCCTTGGAAAGGTTGTCCGGGCAGTACGAAACGGAACAGCGGCGGCACTCCGGGCAGATCGGAGCGTTGCGAGAACAGGTCGAAGCCTTGCAGCGGCAAGTCGAGCGGCTGAGCGCGCGGGTGACGGACTTGACCGGATACTCCGGGATGTACGGCGCAGGGCCAGGGAGCAGGTGGAGATGACGAGGAGGCTGCTGGAAAGGATTCGGCGGCCTGGGCCGGATCGCGATTCCGGACCGAGCCGTTGAGGATCAAGGGAGCGAGCACCGTCAGCGGAGCTTCGCCCGGCTGTGCATGGCTTGGCGATCACCCGTGGCAGTATGCAGCCCTGGGTGTCCGTTGCCATTAGATTGCTGGACCACCTAGTCGGGACACGGACGCGGCGGCCGCTTGCGCAGGTATGGCCCCGGCCTCAATCCGCGTCTCCGACCGTTCCCTCAGCCAACACCAAGCAGAAGGAGCAGCGCCTTGGGCAAGGTCATACTGATAACAGGAGCTTCCTCCGGCATGGGCCGGGAGGCGGCGATCCTGCTGGCCCGCGGGGGCCACACCGTCTACGCTGGCGCGCGCCGGGCGGATCGCATGGAGGATCTGTCCGAACACGGCATCACCCCGGTCGAGATGGATGTCTCGAAGGGCGAGGACAACGAGCGGGCCGTGCGCCGGATCATCGATGCCGACGGACGCATCGACGTTCTGATCAACAACGCGGGCTTCGGCCTCTACGGGACGGTCGAGGACATTCCGCTCGAAGACGCCAGATACCAGTTCGAGGTGAACCTGTTCGGCCTCGCCCACCTCACCCAGCTCGTCCTGCCGCAAATGAGGGCGCAGGGCGCGGGCCGCATCGTCAACACCTCCTCGATGGGCGGCCGGATCTTCACGCCCTTCGGGGCCTGGTATCACGCGACCAAGCACGCGCTCGAAGGCTGGTCGGACTGCCTCCGCATCGAGACCGCCCCCTTCAACATTCAGGTCGTGCTGATCCAGCCCGGTCTCATCCAGACCGAGTTCGGCGATGTGGTGGGAGGGAGCCTTCAGAAGTACTATGCCGAAAGCGCCTACAAGGTCGGTCTGGACCGGCTCTTCGCGATGGCGTCCGACCCCAAGGCCGCGAGTCGCGGGACCGACGCCAAGGTGCTCGCCCGCGTGTTTGTCGAGGCGGCGACCGCCGCCCGGCCTCGGCGGCGGTACGTGAAGGGTGCGACGGCGCGACCCCTGATGTTCATCCGCAAGTGGTTCGGCGACGGCATCTACGAATCCGTATTGCGCCGCACTTTCGGATGACCCGATCAGTTGGTCCATAAGAGGCGAAAGAACGGCGCGACGCGGGACAGCGCTGCCGCCTGTTCCCCGGCCGGGATAGCGTGCTCGCGGACCTGCTTGTTAGCCGACCGGGATGACGAAGCCGCTCTGAATGGTCAGGTGCCGCGTCTTGGAGTCGTCCTCGTCTATCGAGGCGAGGCCGAGCGAGTAGAGGGCGTCGAGCCCCAGCCGGACGCTGCCGGCGAGAGGAAACTCGACGCCTCCGCCGAATGCCACCCCGAAGTCCAAGGTCTTGATGTCGAAGTCCGCGAAGGGCGGATCGACGCAAGGCGTGACGACGCTCAACCCCTCCAGAGTGCCCTCCACTTCGCACGAGAGGCGATAGGCCGCCCATGGGCCGGCCATCACGCCGATGGAAACCCCGCCGCCGGACGTGCCGACCCTCGCCAAGGCCGAGAGTTGGACGTAGTCGAAGCCGAGCGTGATCTTGCCACCCTCGACGTTGCCGCTGCCGCCCTTCTGCGCGTACGCCCCGCCGAACCTCAGGCTCAACGCGTTGGACACCGGAACACCGAGTTCCATCCCCGCGACGAAGCCGGAAACGGATTCCTCCTCGACTCCCTCCTGCTCGATGGAGACGGTGCCGAAACCGACTCCGCCCTTCAAACCCAGGGTGGTCTGAGCGGTCGCAGGGGCCGCGATCAGCGCAAGACCGGCCAACACAACGAGCGTTCGCATAGCAGGCATTCTCACTTTGGTTGGGTCTAGGTGACCGAGGGACCGTAGCGTGGTCCCGCCGGATCGCGCACCAATCTAAACACTTGACCGACGGCCTGCCGAGCGTCCATCCGTCCCCGGCAATGGATCGTAGGCGATGCCAACGGCAGCCCGGTCGCGGATGACGGGCTCCTCCTTCAGTTCCCGGGGCGGTAGGTCACAGAGAGCTTGATGCGCCTGCCCTTGGGGCTGTGGGTGAAGGCGTCGTAGGACTGTTCCCAGTTGACCAGTGGCGGATCGGCGTCGAGAAGGTTGATCACCGACAGCGCGACATCGGTCGTGCTCGACGTGCGCCGCAGCAGACTGAGGTCCCAGCCCACAAACCGATCGATGTGCTCGAACTCCGTGTCGGCGAACACTTCGTTGGTGTACCCGGAGACGGTGTTGAGGTAGTTCACCACGCTGTAGTCGCCCCAATGGTATCCGGCCGAGAAGCGGAGTTTCCACTGCGGCAGCGGGGGAGCGATCGGATTGCCCCAGTTGAGCTGGCCCGCCGCGTCCTGCGCGGCGAATACCTCGGCCCCGTTGAGTTCGAGCGCCTTGACGAAGAACTCCCGGGTGTAGGTGCCGTCGGCCCCCAGCGAGAGGATGCCCTCGCCGGCGGGCAGGCGCGTGCTCGCGTGCAGGTCGATTCCCGACATCCGGATGCCCGGCCAGTTCACGTTCGTCACCCTGATCCGTTCCACGGCCGACACGTGGCAGGTTCCCGTCCCCGGTCCGTCTGGGCAGGTCACGAACTCCTGCACGGCGGCCCGCGACGCCCCGCCCGCCGCGTACAGCCGGGTCACGCCTCCGAAGGGCACCTGGTCGATCACGTCGCGGAAGTCGTAGCTCCAGAAGTCGGCCGTGGCGCGAAACCGTGGAAGCTGCAAGGTCAGCCCCACGTTGTAGGTCAACGCGCGCTCGGGCACGAGTTGGCTGTTCCCGAACGCGTCCACCGCCTTGTAGATGCCCGCCTCGGACACGTATTCGAGCCCGGTGCTGCGGTCTTCGTTCAGGTCGTCCACCGAGGGCGTGCGGAAGGTCGTCTGGAGCGAGGCGCGCAGCGCCAGCGGGTCGGCCAACGCCACGCGGACGGCCAGCTTGGGATCGAAGCTGCTCACCGACCCGTGGAACTCGTAGTTGGCGGCGGCCTGGCCCTCCACCCTGTCGCCGAGTGTGAAGCGGCTCTCCGCGAAGAACCGGTTCACCATCTGGGCGTCCTGGTACTCGTAGTGCCCGGTGGTGAAGGTGAACGCCCCGGCCTTCTCGAGGCAGCTGCGGTCTCCCGGCACGGGGCACGGGTTGATCGACAGGTCGCCCGGCTGGTTGGGGGTCGCGGAAACGCCGAACCTGCGGAACTGATACCCGACGGCGTAGTCGAGCCCCTCCGTGACGGCCCCCTTGAGCATCGCGTCGGCGACGAACAGGTCCGCCGAACTGTCCAGATTCACCTCCTCGTTGATCCAGTCGATCAGTTCCGCGCTGTTCTCTAGCCCGGGCATGTGGTCCGGGTTCGGCCGGTCCCGGTAGAGCGCGCCCGGCTGCGCCGATATCCGATGCGCGTTGCTGAACGGGTTGTAGTACCGGCAGTTGCCCTGGCCCGCCACCGCGCCGTTGAGGGAACCGAGCGCCATCCCG
This sequence comes from Gemmatimonadota bacterium, assembly GCA_965207805.1. Classification (GTDB taxonomy): domain Bacteria; phylum Gemmatimonadota; class Gemmatimonadetes; order Palauibacterales; family Palauibacteraceae; genus Palauibacter. The sequence continues at coordinate 1,152,513 of OZ242312.1, read as the reverse complement.
GACGGACTCGACGGGTCGACCACGACCGTCACTCCGCAGTCCGGGCCTCCGAAGCCGCGGAACGCCAGAAACTTCCGGTAGGCGTACTCGGCCGGAAGGTTCGCGTTGCCGGAAGCCCGGGAATAGCTGGCGGACAACTCGATGGCCCCCCCGCCCAGCGACTCGATGCCGCGCTCCAGCGAGGCGGCGATCCGCTGAGTGCGGGACGCGCGCTCCAGCGTCCGCCCGGGTCCCGAGTTGCCGACGAGCCGCCCGTAGAAGTACCAGTTGTCCTCCAGACAGGCCTGTTGGCTCGCGAAACCGGCGCTCTGTCCATGGGTCCCGCAGAACGCCTGCCTGCCCGGGTTTCCGGGTTCGATCACCTGGGCTCCGTTGTACGGAGAGATCGGCGGATAGGACGGGGTCGTGAACCACTCGGGAGTCGTGGCCTCGGCCCAAAGCGCCTCGACGTGGTAGCTCGAACGGTCCCCCATGTCGCCGTTGACCTCGGCAAAGCCCCGGAACTGGCGGGACGCCTGGAGGAGATTGTCCCACGGCTGGTAGCGGAAGCGGCAGGTCTCGCCCTCGCGGTGCCCCCCGAAGTCCGTGCAGCGGGGATCCACGAAGACGCCGCCCCAGCCTCCGAACTGCGCGTCCGAAAGGGCCGCGGTGAACTCTTCGATCGTCTCGTCGCCCGTCAACCTCGGGAAGAGGAACGCGCCGGGGTTGCCCGTATAGGACCAAGCTCCGCCGCCGGACGTGAAGGGACGCAGCGCCCAATCGCGATCCTCGGGATGCAACTCCTGCCCGACCAGCGCCTCGGCGGAAACGACGGCGTGCGCGCCGTCTCCGAGCCGCTTGCCCCAAATCGCTCCCGCGTGCGTCTCCCCGGACCCGGCGAAGTACTCGTGCGAGCCCGACACCTCCAGCCCTTCAAAACCGCTGCGGGTCAGAAAGTTGGCCACGCCCGCCACGGCGTCCGAGCCGTAGACCGCCGACGCGCCCTCCTTCACCACCTCGATCCGGTCCAGCGCGATCGACGGAAAGGCGTTCACATCCACGAACCTCCCGCCGGACAGCCGCGCGGGCAGGTACACTTGGCGCCGCCCATTGAGCAGCACGAGGGTGCGGGACGGCCCGATCCCCCTGAGGTTGACGCTGGCGACCGTCTCCGACACCGCCGCAGGGGGCCGGGTATTGTACCAACCCTGGCGGTCTCCGAGGACCCCGGCGCTCGATCCGAGGTTGCGGAAGAAGTCCACCGCCTGTGGAGACCCCTGCTCCGCCAGCGTCCTCCGGCTCGAAACGGCCACCGCGTAGGGCAATTGCACGAGCGACTCCGAGAACGCGGTGCCCGTCACCACCAGTTCCGCGATGCCCAGGACGGTTGTTGTCAGCCTGAGTTCGACGGTCGCAGCCGCATCCGCGTTCACGGTGACGCTCATCGACAGGACCGCATAGCCCAGCCTCTCGGCACGGAGTTCGTGCGTGCCGACGGGAACGCCCGGCAGGGCGAACCGCCCGTTTCCGCTGGAGAGCACTCCGATTCCGAGCGCGGGCACGCTGATCTGCGCACTGGCCAGCGGCTCGCCGGTCTCCGCGTCTGCCACGGTGCCCGTGATGGTGCCCGTCTGCTGAGCCGACACCGGGGCCACCCAGGAGAGTCCCGCAGCCATCATGGCCAAGGTGAACGTCAACACCTTGAAGCCCAGGTCGGAGCGGTCGGCTTCACGAGCGGTGTGGATCGCGGGACCCACGTTCAGTGCAGCTTCTACGGTTTCCATGTTCCGTCTCCTTGGCTCGGGGCCGTCCGAGGTCGCTATCTCCAATCTAATGACGGGGCTTCCGAGGCCGGAAGGTGTTCTTCTGCTAATGCCTCGGCGACGAACTGGCGCATTCTTGTCGCGCCGCACCTTCGGTTGCGGGACCGAAACTCGGCCTGCCGCGCTGAAGGCGATCCGCGCGCCTTGCCGACCGCGAGTGAGTGTGATCTCATCCATGGGTTGGTGAATCGGTGTTTCTTGGCGTCGGCGGGAGGCGGTTGGGCGTAGTTGAGCTTCCCGCGAAAACGGGCGAGATAGGGGATGGGCGACATGGCTGGAGGAGCACTTGGTCGTGAGCCGAACAAGGATGTCTCGGTCGTCGGCCCGGACATGGAAATACTCGGCGGAGTCAAATGCGAAGGGACGATCCGCGTTCAAGGCAAGATCGGAGGCCCCGTGCAAACGTCGGGTCCGGTCGTCGTGGGCAAGCGCGGACGGATTGATGGCGATGTCGAGGCGGTCGAAGTCGTGGTTGCGGGCACCGTCATGGGGAGCATCGTTGGCGCGAGGCGCGTGGAACTGCGGGAGACCGGCCGGATCAAGGGGGATATCCGGACCGAGCGGATGAAAGTGGACGAGGGCGCTCAGTTCGAGGGCCACCTTCGCTTGGGCAAGACCACATCCAATACAGCGGCGGACGGCCCGACGTCGAACAAGAATCGTGAGGACAAGACCAAGAAGGGCCGCCCCAGACCAAAGACGGTGGGCAGGTAGCTTGACGAACGATGCCAAGAGGGTGCTTAGTCGTTGGTGCGACGGATCGCGCTTCGGCCTCCGCGGTGTGGCCGACCTGCTGGATTGCAGCCACCGGCGCGCCAAGCTCACCATCGACCAGTTGATCGACTCGGGCTGGGCCATGAAGGTCGACCGCAAGCGCGAACTCTATCGCCTCAGCAGCCGGGGGTGCGACCTCGGGCAGGGGGTCGACGCGCATGCAACCTCGCTTTGAGCCGCCAAGGAGTTTCGAGATCGAGGAGACGGAGGATCCATCCATTCTCGATCCAGCGGCGTCCCATGGCGTAGCAGGTATTCCCGCTCATTTCTACATATCCCAAGTGGTACATCGCCGACAGGAAGTGACGTAAAATATTGATATATCGTAGTTTACAAATGACCACGTAGTTCCGGCGGGATCGACCCGACGAGGTTGCTTGCCGAGAGCCGCACGGCGGTGACGCGGCCGTCCGGTCCGACCGTCACGCCGTGCCATTCTCCGATCGGCCGGTCCGACAGCCAGCCCCCGTTCTCGAGCCAGCCGGCACCGTTGGTGGCTTCGTAGAGCGCGACGAGCACATCCCGGTCCGCGTCGACCACCGCGACCTCGGCCGTTCCCGACACGGGCCCCGATGACGCGGTCATCGTCGCCGCGCCTGCGGCGATCCCCGTCACCAGGCCGGACGCGTCCACCGTCGCTACGGACTCGTCGCTCGACGCCCAGGAGAACTCGGCGTTCTCCACCGGGTGACCGTTCGCATCCAGCGCTTCGGCCGTCAGGCGCAGCGTGTCGCCAAGCGCGATTTCGGCCTCCGCCGGCGACACCGTGACCGAACCTACCGTTTGCATCACGCTCACCGCGGCTTCGTGCGAAACGTCGCCGACCGTCGCAGTCACGACGGTCGCGCCGTTTCCCGCCGCCGTCACCAGGCCATCCGCATCCACCGTGGCCACCACCGTGTCCGCGCTCGTCCACGATACGGTCGCCGCCTCCATCGGCCGCCCGAACTGGTCGAGCACCTCGGCCGCCAGTTGCGCGGTCTCTCCCAACGCCATGAACGCCACGGTGTCGGGAGTCACTGTGAGTTCGGCCGGGACCGGGGCCAGCACCGTCAGTGCCGCGCGGCCCGTCACACCGGAGGAAGTGGCCGTAATCTCCGCCTCGCCCGCCGCCACTCCCGTCGCAAGCCCGGAGCCGTCCACCGTCGCCGTTGCCTCGTCGCGCGATGCCCACGAGAACTCGGCGTTCTCCACCGCGTGACCGTTCGCATCCAGGGCCTCCGCCGCCAGGCGCAGCGTGTCGCCCAGCGCGATCGCGGCCTCGGCCGGCGACACCGTGACCGACCCGGCCATCTGGGCCACCGTGACCGTCGCGCTCCCCGACGCGGAGCCCCCCGTAGCGGTGATCGTCGCCGTCCCGTTGCTCGCCGCCGTCACAAGAGCCGACGCGTTGACCGTTGCCACTCCGGGGCTGCTGGAGGTCCAGGTCACCGCGGTCCCCGCCATCACCTGCCCGTTCTGGTCGCGTACCTCCGCCGCGAGTTGCACCGTCGCGCCCAGCGCGGTCAACTCGGCCGCAGCCGGGCTGACCGTGACCGTCGTCGCTCGTGGCGGATCCGGAGGTGGAGGAGGCGGGGGCACTGGATCGGTCGTCGAATCACCGCAACCCGCCAGCCAGCCCGGACCCGAGAGGACAGCTCCGAGAACGACCACTCGACGAAGGCTCATTTGGGACTCCAGACAGACGATTCCTGAGACCAAGGGCGAAGATCATGGACGGACGTTGGAGTTGATCTGACAGAACGCAGCGGGAATGTAAAAAGAACGGGCCCCCGCAGAGATTCCGCGGGGCCCGTCCGTCCTGCCGTGCCGGCTTGGCTACGCCGGCCACAACTGCCGGTTCAGGTCAGCTGCTTGCTTCGTCATCATCGACGATTTCGATCTCCGCAGTGCCGAACGTGTAAGCGACTGCGTTCGCCTTGTTCGCAGGAGTCACCGACTCGATGCTGACCGTAACGGTGGCATTACCATCGTCGTCGGTATTATCGGCCGGAGCCAAGTCGAACGTCCCGGTGTTGCTCAACTCGCCGGGGGCGATCGTGATCGTGAAGTTTGTCACAGCTGCGGCCCTGGTGGCGGGATCGGTGGCAACTGCCACGGTGAATGTCCGGTCGACATTTCGCCTATCCTGAGCGGTCACCGTAACCGTGACCTCCACCGGGTCGGCAGCATCTTCGGCCACCTCGGTGACGTCGGTGCTGATCATCACGTCGGGATCGTTATCCTCCAGATCGATCTCGTCGTCAGCCACCAGACTGCTCACTACCGGAGCCGTCAGCGTTCTGCCGCCTGTCATGGAACCCGTGACGGGGATGACCTCGTCGTCCTCTTCGGTCGCGTCATCGGTCGGCACGATATAGAGCATCGTGTCCTTGCTCGTCTCACCCTCTGCCAGGACGATGCTGAACGATCCGTCCGATATGGCAGCCTTGTCGGCATCCAACACACCGAAGTCGGTGCCTTCCGCGGCCTCGCCAGCGGCGGTGCCACCCAGCGTTACCGTGATGCTCTTGTCGAGGGAGTTGTCGCCCGCGCCAGCATCCGCCACGCCGGTCGAGACGGACACCGTCACCGCCGTGGTGTCGTCGTTCTCGCCCAAGCTCATCAGCGACGCCATCAGGGTGACCTCGTCATCGTTCACCGTGCCCGAGAGGTCCGCGTCAGCGTTGTCGTACCCGCCGTCGCTCGCATCGTGTGTCAAGGTGAACGTCTCCGCGACCGCGTTAGCGTCGTGCGGGAGCGTGGTAACCGTCACTTCCTGCGCGGTCTCGTAGTTGGCCGGCGTGAACGTCAGTTCATCCGTGCTGAGATCCGCATACACCGCGCGGTTGGCCTCCGCGACCGCGATCGCGACGGTGACGTCTGCCGTTGGCTCCTCGGACAGGGCGACCTTGTATGTCGCCATCGAGCCCTCGTTCACCTCCAACATCGTCAGCGCCATGTCGTCGGCATCCGTGAAGACGAGCTCGTACGTCGGTGCCGGCGGCGGTCCTGCAGGCCAGCCCACGCTGAAGCGTCCGAGTTCGTAACCGCCGTCCTCGGGCATGTTACCGGTGCCTCGGCCATTGGAGTTGACCGCGACGTCGGCCGTGGCCAGCCAGAAGCAGTACGTCTCCGGGCCCGCACCGGTACCCGTCGGCTTCCGGATCGTGAACGTCTCGTCGAACTCGATCTTGTCCGTGTCGTTCTCGAGGTCCCGCTTGTTGCGGACCACGCGACCCGTCCGGCCCTGCGACAGATCTTCGGAGGCCGCACAGGTACCGTCGACCTCGCGGATGCTCAACTCGGCCGTCTTGATCACGTTCCCGTCGGAGATCGTCCCACCGACGCCGACCGTGACGGTCCCCGTGTTGATGTTGCCGATGTCGGACTGGCTCTTCGACAGCGAGACGGCCGGCGGCTGCGAGTCGCGCGTGTAGGCGAAGCTGGCGTTGCTGAAGTTGGGCGGCAGGGCGTTGTCCCGAACCTCCGCCGTCACCACGTAGCGCCGCTGCTTGTCCGCCTCATCATCGCCGGTGTTCGTCATGATCGTGACGACACCGTCCTCGACGTCCGATACGACGCCGGCGGGAGCGCCCGTCTGCTCGCTGTAGAAATAGCGCTGGGACCAACTGGCGTTGGGACCCCAGTACGCATCGGGGCTGGTCGCGTTGAGTCCGCTGCCATCCTCGCCCGTCTCGATCTCGGGATCGTCCACTTCGAACGTGAGCGTGGCGCCGGCCATCAGCACCAGCTCCTCGTCCGGCACGAGGTTGTCGATCTCCGGAGGCGTGCGGTCCACACCGAAGTTGTTCACCGACTGGATCCGGACGTTGTTGAGAGCCCGGGCGTTCCCGATCGGGTCCGTGATCGACTGCAGCTCGGCGGTGTAGCACTGCACGCCGCCATCATCGCTGAGATCGTCGCTGTACGGATCGTCTTCGGGAAGGTCGCCGATCGCGTTGGCGTCCTCGACCAGAGCCTGGAACGCCGTGCCCGCGCCGCGCTGACCCCCGTCCGTGTTGGCGGAGATCGAGCAGTCACCTACCGCGACGACTTCCGTCCTGCTGGCGAACCTACCACCCGAACCCGCCTCGGAGACATTCGAGATCCAGATCCGCTGCGACCGGCCATCATACGTGTTCCTCTTGCCCGAGTAGAACGCCTCCTGAATGGCGGCGCCCTCGATCGTGACCTGCGAAGCGTCGGTCACCCTCGGAGCGTTGAAGTCGAAGTAGATCGGGCCGATCTTGGTCAGGTTGTTGTCCGGATCGTTGGGGATGAACTTCGACGAGACGTCGACCCCGTCCGGATCGCTGATGGCGCCGTCCTGGATAATCCAGTGGCCGCCATTCTCTTCGTTGGCGATGTCCTCGACCCCGCCGTCGTTCCCGAAGCTGGACGACAGTCCGTTGCGCCCGTTCCAGGCCGAGTGGGCCGTGAACGTGAACGGAGCCTCGTCATCCCTGCGCGGATCGCCCCAGAACTCCCCGTAGAGCGAAGCCCGCCGATGCGCACGGAAGGACAGCGAAGTCCCCGCCGAACCATCCGCCGCTTTCGTGTCGGTCATGGCGCGCAGACTGATCGCCCCGACCATGGTCCCGTCGAACGCGACCGGGCACACGTCGAACGTGTTCACGTTGTCTTCCGTCGTCGGGCCACCGTAGAACGTCACGCCCTGCACGACCCTCGACACGCTCCCGGGGTTGTGGTCGATCATCACGTAGTTGGAGTTCTTCAACGTGATCATCTGCGTCGCCAGCGCGTCGCGCATCGTCCCGTCGGACGTCGTGATCCGCGCGCCCAACTCATGCTCGCCGTTGGCGAACCGAGGCGCCATCTGCATGCCCGTGCACTCGCCGCTCACCTGGTCGGTGTCAAAGAAGCACTCGAGCTCGACCTGCGCGCCCGCGCTCGCCAGACCGATCGGCGAAGCCGCATCGCTCGACGCGCCGCGGCAGGAGATGACCTCCTCGCCCAGCGTGAGATCGACGTTCGTCACCGTCTCGTCGTTGTACTGCACGTCGAGCAGGACGGAGATGTTGCCGGAGACGTTGGACGGATCCACCGCCTGGGTCCGGTCGTCGACTTCACGCAGACCGAAGATCGTCACCGTCGCCGGACGGACCGAACTCTCCTCGGTGACCGTGACGCCGAAGCCCTGCGAAGCGTCGGCCTGGCCGTCGCTCGCCGTGACCGTCACGACCGCCGAGCCGACCGCCACACCCGTGATCGTCGCCGTGGAACCCTCGACGGCCACGCTGGCCACCTCGGGAGCCGAGGACGAAGCGGTGAAGGTCAGCTCATCGCCGTCCGGATCGCTGAAGTAGTTCGAAGCGTCGACCGTGACCGCCCCGCCCATCTTCACGCTGTGGTCGGGAATGTCGGACGTCGCCACAGGACCGGCGTTCGAGCTGTCGCCGTCACCGACGGTGACCGCGATCGCGTGCGCCGCCGACGCGCCGGATGGGTCCGACGCCGTCACCGTAACGGACGCCCGGCCGTCGGCCACACCGGTCATCGTGACCACTGTGCCGTCAACGTTGACCGTCACGACACTCTCGTTCGAGGACGAGGCGCCGTACGTGAGCGCATCCCCGTCCGGATCCGAGAAGAAGCCGGCCACGTTCTGGCTGGAGGTCCCACCGACAGCGACCTCATGCGCCGGCATCTGCCCGGTCGCCTGCGGAGCCTGGTTAACAGGCGGAGGCGGCGGCGGAGGCGGCGGCGGTGGAGGTGGCGGCGGCGGAATTACCGGCGGTGGAATGGTGATGGGCGGAATGTCCGGAAACGGCGGCGTGACGACCTCTACGGTGTCTCCGCAAGCGCCGATGGTCAGGACCGCCCCGACCGTCAACAGCCTTTTGGTACCCTTTCTCATTCTTCACTCCTCCTCAGGATGAAGTCCTTCGGGTGTATGGCTGACTCGATCGGGACTTACATACCTGGGTTGAGTCAGAGAGCGATCGGGAGGGAGCATCGATGCAGGTCAAAGGGTTGAGCCTGTTGGAGTTGGCGGAGAAGTTCCCGACGGAAGCGGCGGCACGGAGGTGGTTCGAGCAGATCGTGTGGCCGGACGGGAACCGGCACTGCCCCCGGTGCGGGAGTCTGGGGACCTACCGTTGCAGGCACGCGAAGATGCCGTACCGGTGCCGGGACTGCGGGAAGTACTTCTCGGTCAAGACGGGGACGCCGATGGCGGGCTCCCCGCTCCCCTTGAGGAAATGGGCCTACGCGATCCACCTGAACATGAGCAGCCCGAAGGGGGTGGCGTCGACGAAGCTCGCGCACGACATCGGGGTGACGCAGAAGACGGCGTGGTTCATGCAGCACCGGATCCGGCAGATCTTCGTCCGGGACCGCCCGGCGCGGTTCGAGGGGCCGGTGGAGGTGGACGAGGCGTACATCGGGGGGAAGGAACACAACAAGCACGTGGACAAGCGGCTTCGCCAGGAGGGCGGGTTCGCGGGGAAGATCCCGGTGGTGGGGCTCAAGGACCGTGCCACGAACCGGGTGTCGGCCTACGTGGTGGGAAGCACGGATGCGAGAACGCTATGGCGGATCATCACGGCGCACGCGGGTCCGGGCTCGGTGATCTACACCGACGAGTACCCGACGTACAGACGGCTGGCGCCGAGCTACCGGCACGGGTCGGCGAAGCACTCGGCGGGGGAGTGGGTGCGGGGCGACGCGCACACCAACGGCATGGAGAGCTTCTGGGCGCTGCTCAAGCGGGCCTACACGGGGACGTTCCACGTGCTGAGCCGGAAGCATCTTCAGCGGTACGTGGACGAGCTGGCGGGCAAGCACAACCTCCGGGCGCTCGGGACCATGGAGAGGATGCGGGAGGTCGTGGTTCACATGGCGGGCAAGCGCCTCACCTATCGGGATCTGGTGTACGGCCGGGGCGCGGCCCGCTACCCCGCCGTGCCCTACGCCTGATCCGCTCGCGCACTTCCGGGTCCGTGGGCGTGAGGAGGATGCGGACCACCTCCGAGAAGCGAAGTCCCCGGTAGAACGGGTTCACGGCAACCGGGTCGAACTCCTTCGGGTCCGGCGGGGGTTCGGTCGCAGCCGGAGGCCGGTTGGCTTCGGTTTCAGGCTTGGTCATGGCTGGCGCTCCCCGATTCGAGTAAAGCCTAGTGGGGTCTGATGATTCGGACGATCCGCCCCGCATCGTCGACCACGACGACGGGCCCTCTCCAGATGTCGTCTCCGTACGGGATCCGCTCGTCCTCCTCGACCGCGCGGGCGGCGTCCGCGTCGGGAAGCCGGTAGGAATCAGCCGCCGCGAGATCGACGGAGTAGCCGAGGTCCGCCAGGGACTGAACGGTGATCGCACTCAAGGGCTCGGGACCGCGATCCAGGTATCCGGTCATGAGTTCGGTGACGAGCACGACTTCCCGCCAGTGGCCGTTCCGGGTGCCCAGGCCGCCGGTGTTCTCGACGGGCACCTTGGCGCCCGTGTAGTTGGCGCCGCCGGCTTCGTCGAACGCCTCGATGGTCCGCCGGCCCGTGAAGTGCGTGTCGGGCTCGTCGTCTTCGGATGCGGGGTTCTGGAGCAATCCGAGCGGTCGCCAGATGGTTCCGATGCCCAGCACATGCCCCATTTCGTGGAGGACCACGTCCTCCAGCTCGCCGCCGCGCTCGAGCCGCTCGAGGTCGGCGACGTCGAACGTCATCCGACCGTACAGGGGCAGCAGGCTCCCGGTCCGCACCCGGCAGGGGCCGGCTCGCGCCAGCGTCCCGCGCGAACCATCGATTTCTTCGATCGCCGCCACGATCATCAGGTCGTCGATCGTCTCGACGTAGCGCTCGAATTTCGGATCGCCGCCGCAGCCCAGGGTTCGGTTCAGCGCAATGTCCGGGAGGTCCGTCGGCGCCAGAATCTTCATCCAGCGCTCGGCAGCCCTGCGGAAGGCTGCCTCCTGGGTTGCGGTCACCGACGTCGCGAACACGAGTTCGATCTGGAACCCGGAGGGGACGCTTGCCACACTCACGCCGAACGCGGAGGAGGCGCTCAGGCCTCCTGGGTCGCTGGCCGTGATCGTCACGGTGGCGTCGCCCGGCGCGACCGCCCGCACGGTCACGACGCTGCCGGACGCGGAGACCGCGGCCACGCCGGCGTTCGACGAGGCCGCCGAGTAGGAAAGCGCGTCGCCGTCGGCGTCGGTAAAGTATGGGGAGGCATCCACCTCCGCCGTCTCGCCGGCGGGCAGCGTCTGTGACGGGATCGTCCCGACCCGCTCCGGCGCCCGGTTGGGCACGGTGACCCGGAACGTCTGCTGCGCCGCCTCGCCCTGCGGGTCGCGCGCCGTGACCGTCACGGTCACGAGCCCCTTCGCAACCGCCGCTACCGTGACGGAATCTCCCGCCGCCGAGACGCCGGCCACGGCGGCGTTCGACGAAGCGGCCGTGAAGGAAAGGCTCTCTCCGTCCGGATCCGTGAAGTAGGCGGACACGTTCACGGTCACCGTGTCGCCCACAGCCAGCTTCAAGGGCGAGATCGTCCCCACACCCTCCGGGGCCCGATTCGGCACGGTCACCGAAAACACCCGCTCCGCGCTCGCGCCATCCGCATCGCTCGCGCGCACAGTGACCATCGCGACCCCCGGGGCCAGGGCCCGGATCGCGATCTCCGCTTCCGACACGGCGACCGTTGCAACCTCGGTTCTCGACGACGTGGCGGTGTAGCGCAGAGCGTCGCCGTCGGGGTCGCGAAAGTAGGCCGATGCATCCACCGTCGCGGTCCGTCCCGCGAACACGGTCTGGACCGGGATCTCGTCCGCCGCTTCCGGCCCCCGGTTCGGCACGGTCACCTGGAACGTCTGCTGCGCGATCAGGCCACGTGGATCGCGCGCCTCCACCGTGACCGTCACAACGCCCCTCGCGTGTGCGGCGACCACGACCGAAGCGCCCGACACCGATGCGGCCGCAGCCGCATCGTTCGACGAACTTGCCGCGTAGGAAAGGGCGTCTCCGTCCGGGTCGCTGAAGTACGGAGACACGTCAACGCTGGCCGACTCGCCGACCGACACCGTCATGGCGGGAATCGTGCCTACGGCCCGTGGTCCCCGGTTCGGCTGAGGGGCCGGCTCCGTAACCTGGTTCCCGTCGCCGCAGGCCGCAGCCCATGCGCCGGCGATCGATACGACCGCGGTCCGGAGTCCGCGTACACATCTCCGCGCCGCGCGAGCGGACGCCGCTCCGTCGCGGCGGGAGGCTTTCCGGTTCACTGCTTGCTGCCGGCGCGGTCCAATCCACGCTCCGTCGCGTCAGCGGCTTGTTTCACAAGATCGCGAGCGGCTCTCGCCCTACTCGACATCGCCGCGCTGCTCTCCGTGCCTGTGACCTCGAACCAATCGAAGCGTTGTGCGGCGCCGCTGTCTCCGCTCCCCGCCAACCAGATATCGGTCACGCTGCCAAAGGCTGCACGAAACGTCGCGTTCGGAGTTAATCTCCAGAGTTCGGTGTCTCCCGCCATCAGGAAGAACTCATCGCCGTCCCACCCAATCGTGACGTCCGTGAACTCGCCCGGCGCATCTCGAATCGCATCCGAGTTACCGCTCTGGTCTCCGAGAAAAAACCAGGCCGACTCATCATCGTCCCAGAGAAGGAACCTGTAGTTGTGCCCTTGACTTTGCGGGCCAAGCGATACGCCAAAGGCCTGATAGCGCGGGTGCTCCGTGAACCAATACATCCGCACGGTTCCATCGTCCGCGGCCCGGCCCATCCTGACCCGGATCGTCCAGTCCGTAAGCACCGGGTCGACCTCGCGTTCCGCGATTCCGAGCAAACCATCCGTGGTGTTGGTCAAGCGCAGGAGACCATCCGCGACGGAGGCGTCGGCGTTCAATATCTCCCAGTCGTCCAGGCTGGCGGCCGAATCGAAGTCGTCCCGGAATCCGGCGCTCGCCGCCACCGTGACCTCGGCGCTCTGAGTCGCCGAAAGACCGCCCGGATCCGTCGCCGTCGCCGTCACCGTCGCCGTCCCGGCTGACACCGCCGTCAGCGTCAGCGTGCTGCCCGACAGGGCGACCGAGACCACGCCCGCATCGCCCGACTCCGCCCCGTACGACAGGTCATCGCCGTCCGGATCGGTGAAGAAAATCGATATGTCCACTTCAGCCGTCTGCCCCGCTGTCATCGTCTGCGCCGGGATCGCGCCCACCGGCTCCGGTGCCTGGTTGGCCGCCTCGACCGTCACCTCCGCACTCTGCGTCGCGCTCAGGCCGCCCGGGTCGGTGGCCGTCACGGTCACCGTCGCCGTCCCCGGCGCCACCGCCGCGAGCGTCAGGCTGCTGCCCTCGATCCCGGCCGCGAGGGCGTCCGCGTCGCTCGATTCCGCCTCGTAGCTCAATCCGTCCCCGTCCGGATCGGTGAAGTAGGCGGACACGTCCACCGTCACCGTATCACCGGCGGACAACGTCTGCGCCGGGATCGCGCTCACGGCCTCCGGTGCCTGGTTGGCCGCCTCGACCGTCACCTCCGCGCTCTGCAAGGCCGTCAGACCGTCCGGGTCGGCGGCGGTCACCGTCACCGTCGCCGTGCCCACGGCCACGGCCGTCAGCGTCAGGCTGCTGCCCTCGAGCCCGGCCGTGACCGCCGCCTCATTGCTCGACCCTGCCGTGTACGTCAGCGCGTCGCCGTCCGGGTCGCTGAAGAAGGCCGCCACGTCCACGGTCGCCGTCTGGCCCACGGTCATCGCCTGCGCGGGAATCGTGCCCACCGCCTCCGGCGCCTCGTTGGCCGCCTCGACCGTCACCCCCGCGCTCTGCGTGGCCGTCAGGCCGCCAGGATCGGTGGCCGTCACGGTCACGGTCGCCGTCCCCGGCGCCACCGCCGTCAGCGTCAGGTTACTGCCGGTCAGCGACACGGTGAGCACGGCCGTGGCCGACGATGCGGCCGTATACGTCAGGGCGCCCCCGTCGGGATCGCGGAAGAACGGCGTCACGTCCACCGTCACCGTCTGCCCCACGGTCATGACCTGGGCCGGGATCGACCCGACCGCCACCGGAGCCACAGGCGCCGGAGGCGGTGGCGGAGGCGGCGGGGGCGGATCCGTCGTCCCGTCTCCGCCGCAGGAGACACCGCCGATGAGAGCCGCAACGAGTGCGCTCGCGAAGCCCAGGGTGCGGTAGCGATTCGTTTTTCCGTTCATTCGGTCAGCCCTCCCGGCTCTTCTCCCGACAGACCCGACGGCCCAACAAGTCGGGTGAAAGGAAACTCTTCCCTAAGAAAAAAGGAGCCCCCCGCGAATCCGCGAGGGGCTCCCGTTTGCCCTCGGTTCGGCTTACGCGGCTCAACCCTTCAAGCCGCCAGCCTCACCGGAGCGCCATCATGAATCGTCGTTGACGAGCGTGATGCGCACCTCGTCCGGGTCGGTGACGTTGGTACCGCTGATGTGAGTGAACGTGCCCGTCACCGTGATCCTACGATCCCGTGTCCCGTCGAGTTCGCCAACCTCGATCTCGAGCTCGATCGTTCCCTTCTTTGCGCCGGACGCGATCGTGATGGTCCGATCGGTGGCGGTCGGGTTCTCGCCCGGGCCGACTTTGGCGATCACCGGATCCTCGTTGTTGTCATCGTCGGGGACGTTGTCGGTCAACGTGAGCGTAACGGTCGTTTCGGCCGTCGCTGCGGTCGCCAACTCCACGGTCACCGTCACCGTGTCGATTACGCCCTCGTCGATCGAGTCCACATCCACCGCCAGCGTGGCGTCGTTGTCCGCTTGAGTCACCGCGACCGAGGCTATGCTCACGTTGCTGTAGCCCCCGCCCGAGGCGCTGTGGGAGATCGTCGTCGCCTCGTTCACCGCATCAGTATCCTCGACGGCCGACACCGTGACCGTCTGGGCAGTCCCGAAGTCGGTGGTGGTGAACGTGAGGGTCGCAGGAGTAAACGTTACGTGCGAGTTGCTCGTGCGCGGCGTCACAGTGACGTCTCCGACCGGCGCGGACTGCAGGCTCACCCCATAGGTGGCTTCGCCGCCTTCCGGTACGGACAACTTATCCTCGGTCACGTTGACTCCGAGGCCCCAGTTCACCGAGAAGTTGCCGGCCGAGTACATCGACTCGTTGCCGTTGTCGTCGCCCTCATGGTCGACGGCCGAGTCCGTCAGCTTGAGGTTGAAGCAGAGGTTCTCCATGCCGCCGCCCGGCGCCCGCCCGATCGTGACCGACTGGCTGAACTCGATCGTCTTGGTGTCGTTCTCCAGGTCGTACTTGCGAGCCCGCGACCGCGGCAGCTCGGTATCGGTCGTGTCGTCACCGCCGCAGATGTCGTTCGAGCTGCCGTCGCCCGTCCCTTGCATCATCACGGTCAGCAGGGCTTCCTCGACCGGGTTCGCGTCCTTGATCGTGCCGCTCACCACCACCGTGATGGACGAGGAAGAGCCCGCGTTGATGGCGCCACCGGGGCTCGCGCCCAAGCTGAACGTCGGCGCCTTCGTGTCCTTGGTGAAATTGTAGTACACGAGCTCGTAGTTGCCCGGCTCGCTGCGGTCCCACACGATCGCGCGCAGGCGATAGGCCCCGTCGTCGGTCAGACCCGCGACGTTACCGACGTACGTATCGTCACCGATCCTGCCGGCAAGTGCCCAGCGCGCGTTGGTCGATCGGTACCCTCCGCTGTAGTACCGCTGGGGCGTGACGAGGCAGCACCCGCTGGACTCATCGCCCGTCGCCAGGTCCGGATCGTTGGCGTCGAAGTAGACCCGCTGAGTCCCGTCAGTGGTTGTAGCGGGATTGAACACGATAGTCCCTTCCGGTTCGACGTCGGTGACCACCGGTGACGTCTTATCGACGCCGAACGCCGCGGCCGACTGGATCCGGACGTTCCCGAGCCACCTCGAGTTACCGATCGCGTCCGTCAGCTCCTGCAACTCGGCGGTGTAGCAGTCGAGTCCGCCCTCGTCGCCGGGATTGGCCACCCCGTCGTCCTCGGGCAGCTCAGCGATGTTCCGTATGTCGTCCATCCCGTCACCGGCCACGAAGTCGGTGCTCGACCGGGAGTCGGTGTTGGCCGAGATCGTGCAGTCGCCGACCGCGATAACCTCGTTCACACCGCCCACGCCGGCCTCCGCGACGTCCGATACGACCAGGCGCGCGGGAGACGAACTCGAGCCGGGGGAGAAGAACTCGCCCGCGACGATGGCCCGGGTGATACGACGCCCCGCCGAGACGTAGCTGATCGCGACTTCCGATTCGCCGTCGTCGTCGTTCAAGCGCGGCGCGTTGAAGTCGAACTGGAACGGACCTTCCTTGTGCGTATTCGCCGCATTGCCGTCCTTGCGGAACTCGGCGCTCACGTCAAGCCCGTCGGCGTTCTTGATGAGACCCCGGTTCTCGATCCAGAACTCGTTCTCGCCCGGCGTGTTCTCCACGGCGCTGTTCCCCGTCCAGGAAGCCGTGCTGATCGGCCATGTGAACGGCGCCTCGTCGTCAGTCGGAGCGTGCGACCCGGAGCGAGACCGCCTGAAGCTCAGCAGACCTTCGCCGTAAGCGGGCTGTGGATCCGTTGCCACCGGATCCGGACGCGCCGTGTTCGTGTGGATGCTGCCGAGCGCCAGCGAGCCGACCGTCGTGCCCATGTAGGACACCGGGCAGGCGTGGAAGCTGTTCCGGTTTTCGTCGTCCTCGCCCGGAGGCCCGCCGTAGAACATCAGACCCTTGGTCGTGTTCGACACCACGGAATTCGCACCCGCATCGTGGGCGATCATCACGAACCCGCTGTTCTTCAGCGTGATCGGCTGCGTCGCCACCACGCTGCGCGTCGCGCCCTCGTCCGTCGTCAGGAACGCGCCCAGAGCATAGTCGCCGTTGGCGTACTTGGGATCGAGCTGCATCCCCACGCACTCGCCGTTGACGGCGTCCGTGTCCAGGAAGCAGTCCACCTCGATCTGTCCGCCCGACTCCGCAAGACCCGCCATCGGGTCCGACGCGTCGGCCGACGAGCCCCGGCACTGGATCGTCTCCTCGCCCAGCGTGAGCGCGATCCCCGTCACCGTCTCGTCGTTCGGCTGCACGTCGAGGATGACCGAGATGTTGCCCGCCACGTTGGTCGGGTCGATCGACTTCGACCGGTCCTCGACCTGCCTCAGGCCGAAGATCGCGACCGTGGCCTGTTTGATCCCGCTCTGGCCCACCGTGACATTGAAGCCCTGGTTGGCCTGGAGGCCCGCAGGGTCGGCCGCTGTGATAGTGACGACCGCGCTTCCGCGCGCCACACCCGTCACGGTCGCGGTCGCGCCATCAAGGCTGACCGTCGCGGCGGCGGGGTTGGACGAAGTACCGGTGTACGTCAGCGCGTCGCCATCGGCGTCGCTGAAGTAGCCCGCGACGGGCACGGTGGCCGTGCCACCCACGTCGACGCTGTGCGCCGGAATCGTACCGACTGCCACGGGCGCCCGGTTCGCCACCGGAGGCGGCGGCGGAGGAGGCGGAGGAGGCGGCGGTGGCGGAGGCGGCGGCGGAATTACCGGCGGTGGAATGGTGATCGGCGGAATGTCCGGGAACGGCGGCGTCACCACCTCCACGGTGTCGCCGCAGGCCCCGATGGCAACAGCTGCAAATCCTGTTGCCAGCAAGCCTTTCTTCGTAGCCTTCTTCATTCAACCCCTCCCAGGGCATCTCGCCCCACTAGATGAAAAGGATGCGGGCCTCTCCCGCGCCGGTCAGCGACCAGCCGGCACCGACGTTTCGGTGCGGTCGGCCGAGCCAGTTCTCTTTGTTCTCCGTGCATGCCTTGCGGTCCCCTTTGCTTCAACCCAGGTATGTAGTTCCCACTCGATCCATCAACATACCACCGCCGACGAACGATGCACCACACCCCAGCCCGTAAATCGGGCTGAACATACCAACGCTCTCACAGGGTGGCAAGAGCGCCGGAAGCCGCAAAACCGCCTTGTTTTCGTCGATGTTTCCTTCGGTCGTGCAAGTCCGTGAAACCATCGCTTCGGATCACGTTTTTTCGGGGGGAATCAAGGCAGGCCCATCCACACTCTCCACCACCCACTCCCCCGCGTAACCTGGAGTATGGCACCGATCGTCACCTGCCGTCAAGTATTCCGCCAAGTGTTGCTGCGCCGGACCGCGCGCTGATACGGGCCCCTACACCGATCCTATGGCCGGGGTTCCGCTCGATTCCCGGCTCGACTCCGGCCTCGGTTCGGGCAGGAGCGAGGCGAGGTGGCGGCCCGTGTGGCTGCCCGGGGTCGCGGCCACGAGTTCCGGGGGGCCCGCGGCGACGACGAGGCCGCCTCCCGCCCCTCCCTCCGGCCCCATGTCGATGACCCAGTCCGCCGTCTTCACGACGTCCATGTGGTGCTCGATGACGATGATCGTGTTGCCGCGGTCGGCGAGGCGGTGGAGGACGCGAAGGAGGAGGCGCACGTCCTCGAAGTGGAGGCCGGTGGTGGGCTCGTCGAGGATGTAGACGGTGCGGCCGGTGCTCGTCTTCGCGAGTTCGGTGGCGAGCTTCACGCGCTGGGCCTCGCCGCCGGAGAGGGTGGTGGCGGGCTGGCCCAGCGTCACGTAGCCGAGGCCGACGTCGGAGAGGGTGCCCAGGCGGCGCTTCACGGACGGCACGGCGTCGAAGAACTCGAGCGCCTCGTCCACGCTCATCGCGAGCACGTCGGCGATGCTCCGCCCGCGGTACAGGACCTCGAGCGTCTCGCGGTTGTAGCGGCGTCCGCGGCAGATGTCGCAGGGCACGTACACGTCGGGCAGGAAGTGCATCTCGATCTTCACGAGGCCGTCGCCGCGGCAGGGTTCGCAGCGCCCGCCCTTCACGTTGAAGCTGAACCGCCCGGGCGCGTAGCCGCGGATGTTCGACTCCGGGAGGCGGGCGAAGAGTTCACGGATGGGGGTGAAGAGGCCGGTGTAGGTGGCCGGGTTCGAGCGCGGCGTGCGGCCGATGGGGCTCTGGTCGACGTCGATAACCTTGTCGAAAAGTTCAAGGCCCTCGATCGCGTCGTGCGCGCCGGGCACGAGCTTCGAGCGGTAGATCTCGCGCGCTAGGCGGCGGTAGAGGATCTGCTCGACGAGGGTGGACTTGCCGGAGCCGGACACGCCGGTGACGCAGATGAAGGTCCCGAGCGGGAACTCGACGTCGATCGCCCGCAGGTTGTGCTCGCGGGCGCCGCGCACGACGAGGCGGCCGTGGTCCGGGGGGCGGCGGCGTTCGGGGACGGGGATCTCGCGCTCTCCGCGCAGGTAGGCGGCGGTGAGGGAACGTTCGTCCGCGAGAAGCCGGTCGATGTCGCCGGAGACGACGACTTCCCCGCCCTCGCGCCCCGCGCCCGGCCCCATGTCGACGATGTGGTCGGCGCGGCGGATGGTGAGTTCGTCGTGCTCGACGACGAGGACGGTGTTCCCGAGGTCGCGCAGGGCGCCGAGCGTCCGCAGCAGCTTGCGGTTGTCGCGCGGGTGGAGGCCGATGCTCGGTTCGTCGAGCACGTAGAGGACGCCGACGAGGCGGCTCCCGATCTGGGTCGCGAGGCGGATGCGCTGGGCCTCGCCGCCCGAGAGGGTGCCGGCGGAGCGCGCCAGGGTGAGGTAGCCGAGCCCCACGTGGTCGAGGAACTCGAGGCGCTCGACGACCTCCTTCAGGATGGGGACGCGGATCTCGGCCGCCTGGCCGCCGGCGGCGCGGGCGGCTTCGAGCCAACCGCCGAGGAGCGGGCGGAGTTCGGCCACGGACTGCGCGGTGAGCGCGGGGAGGGAGAGCCCCTCCAGCGTGACGGCCCGGCTCTCGGGGCGCAGGCGGCCGCCCTCGCAGGCGAGACAGGTGGAGAGCGTCATGTACTCCTCGAGCGAGAGGCGCACGCGCTCGCTCGTCGTCTCGTGGTAGCGGCGCAGGGTGGCGGCGACCGCGCCCTCCCAGCCCACGTCGGTGTCGCCGTAGAGGATCGCCTCCTGCTGGTCCGCGTTCAGCTCGCCCCAGACGGTGTTGAGGTCGAAGTCGAGCTTGCGGGCGAGCCGCGCGAGGGCGTGGCGGCGGGTGCCGAAGCTCGGCGTCCCCAGGGGAAGGAGGACGCCTTCGAGGATGGAGATCCGGTCGCCGCCCACGATGAGGTCGGCGTTGGGGACGCGCTGGGAGCCGAGCCCGTCGCACTCCGGGCAGGCGCCGAAGGGCGAGTTGAAGGAGAACTGCCGGGGCTCGAGCTCCGGCATGCCGAGCCCGCAGCCCGGGCAGGCGTAGCGCTCGCTGAACAGGTGCCGCGTCTCCCTTTTTCCGTTCGCCCCCCCCTCGGTGGCCTCCCCGTCGCCCGTGTGGAGGGCGACCTCGACGACGCCGTCGGCCATGCGGAGGGCGGTCGCCACGGAGTCGGCCAGCCGCTCGCGGTCGGAGGCGCGCACGAGGAGCCGGTCCACGACGACGGAGATGTCGTGGTTGCGGCGCCGGTTCAGGAGGGGCGGGTCGGAGAGGTCGATGAGTTCGCCGTCCACGCGCGCGCGCACGAAGCCTTCACTGAGCGTGCGCTCGAACAGGTCGCGGAACTCCCCCTTCCGTCCCCTGACGAGCGGGGCTCGGACCTCGATGCGGGCACCGGCGGGCCAGCCGAGAATCTGCTGCGCGATCTCCGACGGGGACTGCGGGCGCACGGGGCTGCCGCACGAGGGACAGTGGGGGGTGCCGGCGCGGGCCCACAGGAGCCGGAGGTAGTCGTAGATCTCGGTGACGGTGCCGACGGTGGAGCGGGGGTTGCCGCCCGCGGTGCGCTGCTCGATCGCGATGGCGGGCGAGAGTCCCTCGATGACGTCGACGTCGGGCTTCTCCATGACGCCGAGGAACTGCCGGGCGTAGGCGGAGAGGGATTCGACGTAGCGGCGCTGCCCCTCCGCGTAGATGGTGTCGAAGGCGAGCGAGGACTTGCCGGAGCCGGAGAGCCCGGTGACGACGATGAGCCGGTCGCGCGGCAGTTCGACGTCGACGTCGCGGAGGTTGTGCTCCCGCGCCCCCCGCACGATGAGAGCGTTCGAGTCTTCCATAGCCGGGGATCGTAGACGCGCCCGCCGCCCCCGCGCCAGCTTGCGGGTGCGGTGCGCGCCCGAGGGCCGGACCGGCTACGTTGGTGAGGCGGGCCGTCGGCGAAGCGAGAGGCCGCCGGGCGGAACAGACGTTACCCGGGGGATGGGGGGATAATTGTTGACCACCAGCGATTTACACGAAGAGGCAAGCGGCACGACGGCCGCGAAGGGGTTGGAGTCGAAGTTCGACGCGCTCGACCGCAAGCTCGAAAGGATGAACCTGGACTCGGGGCTCAGGAACGGCGAACTGCGCAACGACGTGGTCGCCGTGCGGTGGGAGGTCCTCAATCTGCACGAATACGTACAGGACCAACTGTTCCGGCTGAACAGGAAGCTGTACGAGTTGACCAGGGAGGTCGCCGCGCTCCGGCGGGGCGAGCCGGCCGGCGCTCCGGCCGCCGACCGTGGCGACCAGCGGGGAGCGGCATCCGGTTGATGGCCCGTTGATGGCGCCGGGCATGTTTCGGGCGTCATGCAACTCCCGGGTGCGAGGAGGACATCGTTGATCCGCAGATTCACACGTAACGGGCGCGACGCCGCCCTGGCGGCCACCATCGTGCGGGCGCTCGAGCCGCGCTTCGAGGCCATCGACCGCCGCTTTGAAGCCATCGACCGCCGCTTCGAGGCTTTCGACAACCGCTTCGAGGCGGTGGATCGCCGCTTCAAGCAGATGGACCTTCGTTTCGAGGCCATCGGCAACCGCTTCGGAGCGCTGGACGTGAAGTGGGAGGGCCGGTTCGTCGCTCTCGCCGACGAGATGTCCAAACTGCGGGTTGGCCACGCCGATGTCCGCGAGCACGTCGTCCGTCTGCATGAGAACGTCAACGCGCGGATGGATGGGTTCGAGGCGCGACTCGACTCGATGGCCACGGAGGCCGCCGCGCAGTTCGCCACCCTCTCCGAGACAGTGGTACACGGGTTCGGCAAGCCGGACCCTTCCTGACGCCGGCGTCGTCCTCTTACCTGGGGATCACGCGGGTGATGCGGCCGTTGGGGTCGACGAAGATCAGGGGGCCGGTCCAGATGTCGTCGCCGTAGGGGATTCTGGGCGCGGCCTCGATGGCGCGCGCGAGGTCCGCGCCCGGCAGCCGGAAGGGGTCGGCCAGTGTCGGGTCGACTTCGTAGCCGAGATCCGCGAGCGACTGGATGGTGATCGCGCTCAGCGGGTCGGCCACCCCGAGGTGCTGGAACGGGGTCATGAGTTCCAGCGTCAAGACGGCTTCCCTCCAGTGGCTGTTCCGCGATCCCTGACCGTCCTCGTTGTGCACGGGCACCTTGGCGCCGGGGTAGCCCGTGCCGCCCGCCTCGTCGAACGCCGCGATGGCCAGCGGGCCCGCGAAGTGCGTGTCCGGTGTCGACGTTGCCGAGGCGGGGTTCCGGAGCAGGTCGAGACGATCCCAGATGAGGCCGATGCCGAGCACATGCCCCATTTCGTGCAGGATCACCTCCTCCAGGTCGCGGGTCTCGAGCCGGTCGAGGTCGGCGGCGTCCATCAGGATCCGGCCGTAGAGGGGCAGCGATGTCGCGGTCCGGACCCAGCAGGGCCCGGCGCGTCCCAGGGTCCCGAGCGGACCGTCGATTTCGGCCACCGAGACCACGATCATCAGGTCGTCGACCGTGTCGACATGCTGCTCGAACGGATCGCCCGGGCAGCCCAGCGTCCGGTTCAGCCGCACGTCGGGGAGGTCCGTCGGCGCCAGGATCGCCATCCAACGCTCCGCCGCCCGTTGGAACGCGGCCTCCTGCGCCCGGGTCATGGACGACGCGAACACGAGTTCGATCTCGAATGGGGTCGCGGGAGGCACGACGGTCACCGAGAACGATGTGGCGACGGCGGCCTCCTCCGGATCGGTCGCGGTCACCGTCACCAGCGCGACGCCCGCGGCGGCCGCGCGGATCGTCAGCGTATCGCCGGAGACCTCGACCGTCGCGACATCGGGACTGGACGAGTTGGCCGCGTAGGTGAGCGGGTCGCCGTCCGGGTCCCGAAAGTGGGCGGACGCGTCCACGGATGCCGTGTCGCCCTCGAACAGCGTTTGGGCCGGGATGGCGTCCCCGGTCTCCGGGGCGCGGTTCGGCACCGTGACCTCGAAGCGCACCTCCGCGGCCAGGCCCTCTTCGTCGCGGGCCGTCACCGTGATCGTCGCCAGGCCCTTCGCGACCGCCGTGACCGCCACCGAGTCGCCCGACACGGCGACGGCGGCGATCTCGGCATTGGACGAGGCCGCCGCGTAGGTGAGGGCGTCTCCGTCCGGGTCGCCAAAGAACGGGGACACGACCACGGATGCCGTCTTGCCCACCTCGAGCGTCCGATGCGGCGGCGTCCCGACGGCCTCGGGCGCGCGGTTCGGCACCGTGACTTCGAAGCGCTGCTCCGCGGCCAGGCCTTCTCCGTCGGTGGCCGTCACGGTGATCGTCGCCAGGCCCTTCGCGAGCGCCGTGACCGCCACCGAGTCGCCCGACACGGAGACGGTGGCGACCTCGGCATTCGACGAGGCCGCCGTGTAGGCGAGCGAGTCTCCGTCCGGGTCGCGGAAGAACGCGGACACGACGACGGATTCCGTCTCGCCCACTGCGAGCGTCCGCGGGGGCAACGTCCCGATGGCCTCCGGCTCGCGGTTCGGCACCGTCACCTCGAAGCGCTGCTCCGCCCCGGCGCCGTCGGGATCGCTCGCGGTCACGGTGACCGTCGCGGCGCCGGCGGCGATGGCCTGGATCGTCAGCGTGGCCCCGGAGACCGTGACTGTCGCGATCTCGGCGTTCGACGAGGTCGCCGCGTAGGTGAGCGCGTCGCCGTCCGGGTCTCCGAAGTGGGCGGACGCGTCCACGGTTGCCGTCTCGCCGACGAACAGGGTCTGCGCCGGGATCGCGTCCCCGGCCTCGGGCGCCCGGTTCGGCACCGTGACCTCGAAGCGCTGCTGGGCGGCGAGACCCCGTGGATCGCTGGCGGTCACCGTGATCGTGGCCACGCCCCGGGCGGCGGCGGTGATGGTGACGGTACTGCCGGACAGGGAAACGCCGACGAAATCCGCGTTCGACGATGCCGCCGTGAAGGAAAGGGCGTCGCCATCGGGGTCGCGGAAGTGGGCCGACACGTCCACCGTCGCCGCCTCGCCGACGGGCAGCGTCCGCCCGGGGATCGTCCCCACCGCCTCCGGCGCGCGATTCGGCACGGGGGCGGGTCCCATGACGTCCGGCTCCCCATCGCCGCAGGCGGCGGCCCAGAGGACGGCGGTCGCCGCCAGCAGGCGTGCTCCCCGCGACTTCGCCCGCCGCGACCTCATCCCCGCGACTTCCCGCGACTTCATTCCGACGCGGGCGAACCGCGGCGGGAGCCGGCGAGGAGGCCGACCGCCACCGTGACCGCCGTGCCGATGAGGACGAACCACGGCCAGGCGACCGCGGCCCGCGCCCCGATCCATATCGCGGTGACGGATCCGATCCCGAACACGATCCCGAGCCGGGTCGAGCGGCTCGTGGCCCGGCGCGAGAAGCGGGCGAGCGCGAACGCGCCCAGCAGCCCGCCGTAGACGAGCGACGCGATCCCCAGCGACACCTCCACCGCGGTGCTCTCCTCGCTCAGGGGGATGAACCCTATCGCCGCCGCCACGAGCAGGGCCGTCCACACCACGGCCCAGATCCGCCCTACGCGCAGGATCCGCCGCTCGTCCGCCTCCGGACGGGACGCCGCCCAGAAGTCGTAGGCCGCCGCCGATGAGAGCGCGTTGATCGAACTGGAGAGCGTAGACATGGCGGCCGCGAACACGCCCGCGATGAGCAGGCCGCGGACGCCGGCCGGGAGCGCTTCAACGATGAACCCGGCGAAGATCTCGTCGGCGCGCACGAAGGCGGCTCCGTCGTACCACGCCCAGAGGCCCAAGCCAACGAAGAGGAAAAGGGTGAACTGGAGGAGGACGGCGAAGCCGCTGCCGACGAGGGCGCGGCGGCTCGCGGCGAGGTCGCGGCAGGCGAGAAGGCGCTGGACGATGAGCTGGTCCGCGCCGTGCGAACCCATGGAGAGGAAGGCGCCGCCGAGGAGTCCGGCCCACAGCGTGTAGGGTCGCCCGAAGTCGAGCGACGGGTCGATGACGGTGAGCTTCCCGGCCTCCCCGGCGCGGGCGAGGATCTCGGGCCATCCGCCGGGCACGGCGCCGCCGAGGACGACGAGCGCGATGAGCCCGCCGGCCAGGTAGAGCGCCATCTGCGAGGCGTCGACCCAGACGACCGCGCGGATGCCGCCGATGAAGGTATAGATGAAGGTGACGGCCCCGATCACGAGCACGGAGGCGATGAGCGGCCACCCCGTGACGAGCGTGAGCGGAATCGCCGTCGCGAAGAGCCGCACGGAATCCGCGAGGAGGCGCGTGATCATGAAGATGCCGGAGGTCAGCCGTCGGGTCTCCGTCCCGAAACGGGCCTCCAGCAGTTCGTAGGCCGTCCGCAGCCGCCCCTCGCGATACGCCGGCAGCAGCCAGGCGGCGACGGCGATCCGTCCGAGCACGTAGCCCGCCGCGATCTGCACGAAGGCGAGCGACCCTCCGTACGCGATGCCGGGGATCGAGAGGAAGGTGAGCGTGCTCGTTTCCGTCGCCACGACGGACAGGAGGACGACGACCCACGGCAGGTCGCGCCGGCCCAGAAAATACTCCTCGCCCCCGCGCGCGCCCCTGCCGAGCCACGCTCCCCAGGCGGTGATCCCGCCGAGGTAGACGACGAGGATCGCGAGGTCGAGAGAGGTCAGCGGTCGCGTCCCTCGGGCGCCGGGCCGCCCGCGCCACCCGGATCGCGGGGGCGTACCGGCTGGTCGCGGATCGAGGTCGCGACGGCGTCGTGCACCGCGCGCCGCAGCGCGATGTGTTTCCGGTTGTCCCGGGTCGGATTCACGCGGTTCGTGAGCAGGACGACGAAGAGGTCCAGTTCCGGATCCACCCAGAAGCTCGTGCCGGTGAAGCCGGTGTGCCCGAATGCGCCTTCACCGAAGTAGTCCCCCGCCGACGAGCGCCCCGAGGGGGTGTCCCAGCCCAGCGCCCGGCTCGAGGCGGGAGCGGCCCGCGCCGTGAACCGCGCGACGGTCTCCGGCGAGGGCGAGTCGAGACGGGCGGAGAAGGAACGCGTATACGGCCCGGGCGCGGGGCGGGCGGCGGCGGCGAGATTCCGGCCTTCGCGCGCGGCGGCGAGGATCCAGGCGGCGAACTTCGAGAGGTCCCGGGCCGATGAGAAGAGTCCCGCGTGCCCCGCCACGCCGGCCAGCGCGTGGGCGTTCTCGTCGTGCACCTCCCCGTGCACGTGCCGGTGCCGGTAGACGGTATCCACCTCGGTCGGCGCCGTGCGGCGGTACAGCGAGCGGGGCGGATCGAACCAGGTCTCCGTCATCCGCAGCGGACGGAAGACGGACTCGTTCAGGTAGTAGTCCAGGGGCTGTCCCGTGATCTCCTCGATCAGGAACCCCAGCGTCATGAACCCGATGTCGGAGTAGACCGTCCGTTCCCCCGGTTCGTAATCGGGGTCGAGGGCGGCGAATGCCTCGCGGTAGGCCTCTTCTCCACGGAGGGTGCGCCAGAAGGGAAGGAAGGGCGGCAGGCCCCCCTGGTGCGTCAGCAGGTGGCGGACGGTGACGTCGCGCTTCCAGCCCCGCGACCACTCCGGCAGGTGCTCGCCGATGCGGGTGTCGAGGGAGAGACGGCCGCTGTCGATGAGCTGCATCACGCCCGTCGTCGTCGCGACGACCTTCGTGAGCGACGCGAGGTCGTACAGGCTCGAATCGGTCGCGGCGGTCCCGGGCGGGAGCGTGGCGGAAGACGCCCAATCCAGGTTTCCGTAGCCGCGCAGCCGGACGACGCGGTCTCCCCGCCCCACCGCGAGCACCGCGCCGGGCGCAGCCCCGTCGCGGATCGCCGCATCGATGATCCGGTCCACGCGGGCGAGGGAATCTCCATCCATCCCCACATTGACGGGCCACTCCTCCCACGCCAGCCGCATGCGTCCGCCCTCGAGCGGGGGACCCTGCGTGTTGATGGGCCCCGGTCCCGCTTCCGCTTCCGGGCTCCCGCTGACCAGGCCATCGCCGAGCGCGTGGCGTGGCGGGAGAGAGATCGGCAGGCGGCCGGAAATCGGCGCGCCGAGGAGCGCGAGCGCGGCGGCTCCCTGCGAGGCGTCCGCCCCGCCCCACGCGATGAGGTACGTCTTCGCCTCCGGCACGGACGTGAGGAGGTAGGGGCTGCCGAAGGAGACGAGCATGGAGGTGCGGCCGGCGGCGTCGAGGCGGTCGAAGAAGCCACGGACCTCGTCCGGGAGGTCGGTGGAATCGCTGGCGGCGCCCGGCCGGACGTAGGCGGAAAAGATCACGGCGTCGACGGAGCGGGCGCGCCGGAGGAGCGAGTCGTAGACGGCGGAGTGGGTGTCGAACCCGATCCGGGCGCGGCGGACCCGCATGGCGCGGCCGAGTTCGCGGTTGAAGACGCGTCCCGCGGCGAGGTCGTTCGATCCGGCGAAGGTCACGGACAGCACGGAGCGCGACTCGAGGGGCACGACGTCGGCCTCGTTGCGGACGAGGGTGATGGAGCGCGCGGCGACCCCGCGGGCGAAGGACTCGTGCCACTGGGTGCCGACGAGCCGCGGGATGGCGTCGGGGTCGACCTCGGCGCCTTCGTGCAGGCGGGCCCGCGCCTTCAACTCCAGCACGCGCCGGGCGGAGGCGTCGATGCGCTCGGCGGTGAGCCGGCCGGAACGGACGGCGCCGACGACGGCCGCGATCGCCCGCAGCGGCTCGCGCGGCATGAGCAGGACGTCGCTCCCGGCCTCCAGCGAGCGGATCGCGGCTTCGCTGGCCCCGTAGTCGTCCGCGATCGCGGCCATGTCGAGTGCGTCGGTGAAGAGGACGCCGTCGAAGCCCAGGTCGTCGCGCAGCATGTCCGTCATGAAGTACGGCGAGAGCGTGGCGGGCGGGGCGCCGGCGCCGAGGATGCCGGGGGCCGCGACGTGGGCCGTCATCACCGCGTCGACGCCCTCCGCGATCGCGCGGCGGAAGGGGACGAGTTCGAGGCTGTCGAGGCGGGCGCGGTCGCCGGGAATGATGGGGAGGGCGACGTGGGAATCCGTCCCGGTGTCTCCGTGGCCGGGGAAGTGCTTGGCGGTGGCGAGGAGGCCGACGTCGCGCGCGCCCCGGATGAACGCCGCGCCCAGCGCCGCCACGCGCTGCGGATCCTCCCCGAAGGAGCGGGTGTTGATGATGGGGTTGGCGGGGTTGTTGTTGACGTCGAGCACGGGCGAAAAGGTGATGTGGACGCCGAGGGCCCGGGCCTCGATGCCGGTGATCCGGCCCGCGGAGTAGGCGTAGTCCTCGTCGTCCGCCGCGCCGAGCGCCATCGCGGGGGGGAGGACCGTCGCGCCGGGCATCTCGAGCATGTTCGGCAGCGCGAACACGCCGCTCACGCGGAACCCGGCGCCGGACTCGAAGTCCGCGCCGACGAGCAGGGGCACATCGGCGGAAGCCTGCAGCCGGTTCAACCGCGCCGCGTATCCGAGGGGGGTCCCGAGCGAGATCACGATCCCGCCGATCGCGTCGTCCCGTACGAGGGACTGGATCCGCGTGAACTCTTCGTCGTCGCTCGGGGCGTAGCCGCCGCTCATCCACACCATCACGAGCTGCGCGACCCGCTCCCGCAGGCTGAGGCCGGCGAGCGTCTCCTCCACCCAGGCCCGTGCGTCGGCGGAAAGGACGGACTCGACCGGACGGCCGCCGGGGGCGGAGGGGCCCGAACCGGCGGGATCGGCGGCGGCGACTCCGGTCGCAGCGGGATCGGAGGCGGCACCGGGGGCGGAGGGGGCGGCATTCGCGGCGCCCACCCCGGCGGGACCCGCACCGGCGGCGCCCGAGGCGGCGAGACCCGGGCCGCCGGGACCCGAAGCGGCGGGAGCGGAGGAGGAGCGGCAGGCGAACGAGCCGAGGGCCAGGAGCGCGACCAGCCCGAGGGCGACGACCGTCCGCCCCGTGGCAACCGCCGGCCTCGGGGCGGCCATCCGCCCCCGCGCCATCCCCCGCCCCCTCGCGTCCCGCTTTCGGGGGTCGTCCGACGTCTCTAGTCTCCGCACCATGTCGACCTCCGCCCGCCCCGCGTGTCGCGCTCGCTGCCCCGAACCTACGAAGGGCGAGATGAATCCGCTCGCCGGTTTCCTCTCTCTTCTTTTCCTTCTTACTGTCGCCGCGTGCGGGGGGCCGGAAGCGGGAGCCGACGCGGCGGGGGCGAGAGCGGCGGGCGGCGAGGCGGAGGGGGGACCCGCTGCGGCGGACGCGCCGGTATCGGCGGTGCGGCCCGGGATCGATGTGCTGCTCGCCGACTCCTCGCATCTCATCGACGGGCGGCGGGTGGGGCTGATCACGAACCGGAGCGGCGTGGGGCGCGACGGCACGAGTTCCATCGACCTCCTGCACGGCTACGCGGGCGCGGAACTCGCGGCGCTCTTCGCGCCCGAGCACGGGATCCGGGGCACGGAGGCGGAGGGCTCCGCGATCGACGACGCGACGGACGAAGGGACGGGGCTGCCGATCTACTCGCTGTACGGCGAGACGCGGTCGCCCACGCCGGAAATGCTCGCTTCGATCGACGTGCTCGCGTTCGATATCCAGGACATCGGCTCGCGCTACTACACCTACGTGTCGACGATGGCGCTCGCGATGGAGGCGGCCGGGGGCGCGGGCATCCCCATGATTGTTCTCGATCGCCCGAATCCCATCGGCGGCCTCACGCAGGGCCCGGTGCTGGACCCCGCCTACGCGACCTTCGTTGGCCTGTACCCGGTGCCGACGCGGCACGGACTCACGGCGGGAGAACTCGCGCGCCTGTATCGGGGGGCGTTCGGCGTGGAGGTGGAGTTGCACGTGGTCCCGGCGGCGGGCTGGTCCGCGGACCGCTGGTTCGATGAGACGAGCCTTCCCTGGATCGCGCCGTCGCTCAACATGCCTTCGCTGGAGAGCGCCACGCACTATCCCGGCACCTGTCTGTTCGAGGGGACGAACCTCTCCGTCGGCCGCGGGACGCCGACCGCGTTCCAGGTGCTCGGCGCGCCGTGGCTGGACGGCGAGGCCTGGGTGGCCGAGATCGGGGCCGTGGCCCCATCGCTGCCGGGGGTCGAGATCCGGGCGATCACCTTCACGCCGGAGTCGCCGAGCGACGGAAGGTTCGGGGGGGAGGAGATCTCGGGGATCCGCCTCACGGTCACGGACCGGTCGGCCTACGATCCGGTGCGGACCGCGGTGGCGGCGCTGCTCGCCGCGCGCCGGCTCTCCGGCGACGCGTGGGAGTGGAGGGTGCGGCACTTCGACCGTCTCGCGGGCTCGGACCGGCTCCGGCTCGCCATCGACCGCGGCGCCCCGCTCGACGAAATCACGTCGGAATGGGCGGCTGATGTCGCCGCCTTCGAGGCGCTCCGCCGCCCCTACCTGCTCTACGCCCGCTGACCCGCGGCACGGCGGGCGGCCGGAGCGACGGACGTTCCCGCGGGAACGCGGCGGCTACCGGGGGACGATGATCCGGGCGGCCATCGGCGAGACCTTCGCCTCCATCGGCGTCTCGCCGCGCGGGTCGCCGTCGATTTCTATGGCGACCGGCGGGTCGGCCTCGATCCGGACGCTGCGGGCCTGGAAGTAGATGATCTTGTCGTCCCCCGAGAACCGGTTTCGCGTGACGCGCCAGATGATGCGGGCGACCTCCGGGAGGTTGCTGGGGGCGTAGATGCACACGTCGATGAGGCCGTCCTGGAACGAGGCCCCGGGCGCCATCCGGAACTCCACGGGAAGCGGACCGGCCCCGAGTTGGCCCGCGTTCGCGACGAGCACCATCGACGCCTTCACCTTCACTTCCTGGTCGTCGGCGGTGATCCGGAAGTCGGCGCCGGGGCGGTTGATGACGTTCTTGAGTCCGCTGTAGATGTAGGCCCCGAAGCCGAGGCGGCTCTTGAGTTCGGCGGTGGCGTCGGCCATCACCTGCGCGTCGAGGCCCGCGCCGGCCATGAGCGCGAACGTCTCTCCGTTCGCCTCCGCGAGGTCGATACTGGTCACCTTCCCCTCGACGGCGACCCGCACGCTGTCCTCCAGCGACGTGGGGATGTCGAAGTTGAGGGCGAGCTGGTTGGCGGTGCCGAAGGGGACGATCGCGACGGGCACGGACGTGCCGGCGACGCCGCGCAGGGCCACGCTCACGGTGCCGTCGCCCCCCGCGGCGACGATGGCCCGGTATCCCCGTTCCGCGGCCGTGCGGGTGACGTCCAGGCCTTCCTCGGAATTCGCGGCCTCGACGATGTCGAAGGGGACACCCCTCGCGGCGAAGGCGCCTCCCAGCCGACGGCGCAGCGTCTCGGGCTCGGCGGTTCCGCCGCCCGCGCCGGGGTTGAGGAGCACGAGGAACCGCTCCGAATCGGGATAGAGGTGCGCACCGGACATGGAGGGAAACTAGGCGCCGTTACCGGGAACCGCTGCCGGAGCCGTTGCCGGAGCCGGAGCCGGAGTCCTCTTCGGAATCGCCGCCGCTGCCGCTGCCCTCGCCGAACTCCCACTCGCGGAAGAGGAAGAGGCTGTAGGTGCGGTCGTTGGCGACGTTCGTGCCCACGCTGAGACCGAACAGCCGCTCGTCGAACCGGCTCGCGGTGCCGGCTTCGACGGACCAGCCGGGGAGGAACGCCCACTCCAGCGCCGCCCGCGGAGGTCCGCCGCCCAGCGGCAGCCAGGAGGAGAGGAAGAGCGCGCTGTTCGCATACCACCCGACTTCCAGCGCCGTGCGCTCGAACAGGCTCCGGTTCGCCGCGATGCCTCCGGCCCCGCGCCCGGCCGCGATCGACGTCAGGTTGAGGTAGGAGATGCCGGTCGCTCCGAGAGCGGACGTGAGCCCGGAACTCAGCGGACCGAAGAGGAGCTGCTGCCCGATCCTCTGGCCCAGTTGCGGGTCGGCGGAGCGGTAGCATGGCGTGCCGACGGCGAGCAGGCAGTACTGGTCGGTGTCGCTCATGGGCGGGTTGCTCGTCAGGAGGACCTGCGGCTCGATGGCGGTGCCGGTGATCCGGGCCTCGACGAACACGGGGCCGTCGACGGTGCGGTCCCGGTATTCGGCGGTGATGTCGATGATCGGATTAAAGCCGTTGCCCCCCGCGAACTGCATGCTTCCCGCGGTGATTCGGAGGGGCCGGACATAGGGCGGCACCTGGTCGAAGAGGTATGTGCCCCGCGGCATCTCCGCGCTTCCGCTGATGTCGAGCACGTCGAAGCGGCGGTCCATGTGGACGGAAATCCCCTCCCCCACGACCTCCGCATCGAGCCGCGCCGACCGCAGCGAGAGGCCGGAGCCGAGATCGACGTTCGCGTTGAGGACGAGGTTGTCGAGGAACGGGTTCCGGAACTGCGCCAGCACGCCTTCCGCGGAGGCGCCGAGAAAGTCGAAGGCTTCCATGTCGCCGGGATTAAAGACCTCGAGTCCGCGGAGGAACTCGTCCTGCTCCAGGTATCCGTCGGAGAGGACGACGTCGCCGCTCACCCAGGGTCTCGCGTAGGCGCTGTCGAGCCGCGCCTGGCCGCTCACGGCGAACGCCATGTCGTTGCGCACGATGCCGTGGAACTCGTTCGCCTCGAAATCGAG
The DNA here is from genome assembly GCA_965207805.1 of Gemmatimonadota bacterium. Lineage (GTDB taxonomy): Bacteria > Gemmatimonadota > Gemmatimonadetes > Palauibacterales > Palauibacteraceae > Palauibacter. The sequence continues at coordinate 1,120,302 of OZ242312.1, read as the reverse complement.
GGCGAAGACGGGGTTGGTGATCCGGGCGATGTCCACGGTGCCGCGCGTCCGCAGCGAACCGCCGAGGTCCGACCCCACGTAGGCCGAATCGACGAAAGCGAGCGAGGAGCCCCGGAAGGCGACGCGGGCGCCGGTATCGGTGAGCCAGACGCCGAGGTCCGGCACCCAGCCCCGCCCGTCCACGATGCGCAGGGCGCCATCGTAGCGGAGGGCGCCGGGGGCGCCGCGAATCGAGAGGTCGGTCTCGGCGGTGCCGGTCACCTCCTCGAAGGTCGGCAGCACGAGTTCGACGAGCGCCAGCGGGAGGCGGTCGCCGGTCAGGTCGAGGTCGAACGGGTCGTCGAGGAGGCGGCGCTCCACGGGGAGGATCGCGAGGTCCGTCGCCACGGCGCCGCCGAGCCGCCCCAGGAGGGCGCCGCCGTCGAAGAGGTCGATCTCGCCCGCGAGTTCGCGGCCGGCGTAGCCGACCCGCGCGTTAAGCGCGTCGTAGGCCTGGTGCTGGAGGGACGGATCGAGGACCTCGAATTCCGCCGTGACGAGGGGTTCGGCCAGCGTGCCCGTCGCTCTCACTTCTCCCCCGAGGGTGCCTCCGAGGATCGGTTGCTCCGAGAGCAGGTAGCCGAACTGGTCCACGCGGACGCCGAAGATCTCCACGTCGAGCGATCCCTCGCCGGCGGCGGGGATGAGGCCGTCGGCTTCGAGCCGGCCGAGTTGACCGTTCAGGTAGAGGCCCTCGACGAGCAGCGCCGAGTCGGAGTAGACGAGCCGGGCGGGCGTCACGAGCGTGGACTCGAGTTTGCCGAGGCGGAGGCGGAGGTCCGTCAGGCCCGCGCTCCAGACGTCGCCGCCGACCACGACGCCGCGACCCGAGACCTCGAGGCTGGAGTCGCGCTGCGCGTAGAATTCGGCGTCCAGCGCGTCGGCGCCGGGCTCGCCGGCACCTGAGCGGGCCAGCAGCACCGTGAGCGAATCCACCCGGCGTCCATCCAACTCGACGTTCGTCGCGGTGAACCGGGACCGCAGGTCGCCGATGCGCGGCGGGTCGAACAGTTCGACGCGGGCCGAGAAGTCTCCGGCGCGGTAGCCCCGGAAACGCGCGTCCGAGGCCTCGATGCGGGCGTCGAGCGTGAAGTCCCCCCAGCGGCCCGTGGCGGTCCCCCGCGCCTCCAGCCGGCCGTCCAGCCCCTCGGTCGGCCGCCGCGTCCGCTGGCCGCGGCCGAGCAACTCCTCGACGCTTTCGAACAGCGCTTCGCCGGCCTCGGCCTCCGCGCCGCCCGGAATCTCATCCACGAACCAGCGGTCCCAGTCGGAGAGGTCGGCGGCTTCGGCCTCGAAGGCGATCTGCCCGCTCCGGCCCTCCGCGAGTCCGAAGTCGCCCAGCACCGAAAGCGTCCCGACGTCGGAGGCGAGGAACGCGCTGTCGATCGTCGCCACGCCGTCGGCCACCCGCAGCCGCACGCGGCTGTCGAAGATCTCGGCCTGGTCCACCCGGGAGGCGAGGACTTCGAGGTCGAACGTCGCCTCGAGCGTCGCGGGGTCGATTCCCTCTCCCTGCACGCGCCCCCGGACGGCGAGCCGCGACGCCGGAGCGCCTTCGACCCACTGGTCCAGCGAAAGATCCGTGCCCTCGATCTCCGTGTCGTAGCGCAGTTCCTCGGAGGCGAGGTCGAAGTCTCCGTTCAGGACGAGTCGGCCGCGTTCCGATTCGAGTTCCGCCTCGAGGGCCAGCGCCTCGAGACTCCCGCGCGCCCGAATGGGACCGGTCACCGCGCCGGCCAGTTCGATTCCGGGGGCCCACGGGCGCAGCAGCGCGAGCGCCAGCGGGTTCGCGTCGATCGCCGCATCGACCTGCGACCGGGCGAGGTTCAGGAACCCGGAACCCGAGAAGCGCGAGCGATCGCCGGCCGGCGTCAGATGCTCGACGGCGCCCTCGAACGCGACGCCGCTGTCCTGCTCGCGGTCGAGGGTGAGCGTCCCCTGGAAGCGCCCGTCGATCCCCAGGTCCATGCCGATGAGACGGGTCCAGCGGGACTCGAAGGCGTCGACGTCCACGCCGAGGCGACGGAGGCTCAGGAACTCCTCGCCGATGCCGACGCCGCCGCGCGCCTGCAGGCTGGACGGCGGGATGTCCGGATCGGGGTCGTGCAGGGTGAGATCGGCGACGACCGTCAGGTCATCGACATAGCCCGAGCCGCGCAGCGTGCCGCGTATCTCCCCCGGCATCGTCTCCGGCGCCGCGGCGGCAGCCGGGCCGGGCAGGGTGTCGCGTCCGAGGAGGAGGCCCAGGTGCGCGAGTTCGAAGGGATCCAGCGTGACGCCGATGCGGCGGAACCTGGGACGCCGCTCGACGGTGAGCGCGAACCCTCCGGTCATGCGGGTGTCGCCCGTCCGGAAGTCTCCGTTCGTGACGTCCACGACCGTATTTCCGCCGCGGCCGCTGAGGTCGATGGACATGGGGCCGCCGCCGGTCTCGGGCAGGTCGATGGGCAGCCAGCGGAGGTCCCGGACGTCGAGCGGGTCGGCTTCGAGCGCGAACTCGAAGTCGACGCCGTTCGAGGCCATCCACCCTTCCCCGCGGATCGTCGACTGATCCGTCTCGAATCTCTCTACGTCGATGAGGGCGGTGTCCCCGATCGTCAGATGCATCCGCAGGCTCGAGAGTTCCAGCGGCTGGTTCACGGCGAGGAGCGTGGCGGTCGCCTCCTCGACCTCGATCATGAAGGGGGCCTCGGGATCCGTCACCCGGGCGACCGGGAACCGGCCGCTGAGATTCGTGAGTTCGACCACGCGCTCGAATTCGCCGTCCGCGGTCTCCTGCAGGGCCCACGGCGACTCCCCCGCCCGCGCCTCGCGCAACGCCTCCGCCCTTGCCGCTCCGGTCATCGTCTCTGTCCACGGCGTACGGATCTCGATGCGGCCGGAGGCGACCGTCGCGTCATGCAGGAGGATGCCGAGCGCGGCGTCCGGCGCTCCGGACACCTGCGGTCCCTGGAGGAGCGAGGCCGTCACGGACGGCGGTGGCGGCTCCGGCTGCGGGGGCGGTTCGAAGACGCGGTCGTAGTTCCAGCGGCCGTCCGGATACTGCCGGAGACGGAGGTCCAGGCCGCGGGCGTGGAGTCGGCCCACATCGAGTCGCTGCCGCAGGAGGGCCACCGGGTCGTGTTCGATCGTGACGGTGTCGAGCGCCAGAAACAGTTCCCCGTCCGCGTCGACGATCTCGAAGCGGGAGACGGTGAGGTCGTTGAGGAGATTGCCGGAGATGGCGTGGCCGATGCGCACCTCCCCGTTCACGCTGCGCGCAATGGCGCTCTCGAGCAGCGAAAGCGCGGCGTCCCGGCCCCTGGCGGTCTGTGTGACCACGATGAAGACCGCGAACACGAGCACGCTCGCGACGACGGCCAGCGGCAGGGCGATCCGGCGCCGGCGCCGCGGCGGCGCGGACTCCGTCCCGCCGGACTCGCCGGACTCGAGCGCGGACCCGTCCGACCCGGACGCGTTCAAAACGCTTCTCCGATGGACACGTGGATCTGCACGCGGCGCCAGAGTTCGAGCAGGGGGTGCGGATCGTCGAACCGAAAGGGGTCGAACATCACCGGCTGCGGCATCTGGACCAAGGTTCCGTCCTCCATCGATACAATTGCCGGTAACTCGGTCGCGAATGTCGTATTGTACCCTATATCGAGCCGGATGGAACCGATCGGGCTCGCGTACCGGAGTCCCATGCCGGGCGTCCACTGGATCTCGCGAAGGTCCGTGATGCGCTGCGAGACGCTTCCCGCGTCCCCGAAGAAGACCAGGCTCCAGCGCTCGCTGAGGTACCGGCGCAGCTCGATACTCAGTTCCAGCTGGGCATCGCCGCCGCGGGGCCGCTCGTCGAAGGCGCCGGGGTTCTGCGTCGCGAGCCGTTGCACGCACGCCTCGAAATCTCCCGCCGGGCAGTCCTCCACCTGATCGGCCACGAGCACGCGGGGGCCGAGGAGGTTCTGGCCGACGCCGCGGACGCTCTGCGAGCCGCCGACGAAGAAGCGTCGGGATGGATGGATGAGCCGGTCGGTGCGGGGCGCGCCGGGAGTGAAGATGCGGGTGCCCGGGAAGCGGACCGCCCCGACGCGCGCACGCGCCGCGAGCACGAGACCCGGTTCGAGTTCCCGGAAGAGCGCGGCTTCCGCCACGATGCGCGCGTACCGGTAGTGCGATCCCGTCGTCTCGTGGGCGACCTCCCCCTCCGCCGTCAGGTAGTGGCCGCGGGTGGGACGGAGCGCGTCGTCCGTCTCGTTGTAGAGCCAGGCGAGGGTGAGGGGCGCCAACCAGCGCGATCTCGTCACGGTGACGATGTCCTCGGGCTCGCAGAAACCGAAGTTGACACAGAAGAAGATGTCCGCGGACTGCTCGCCGAAACCGGTGTAGCCCGGAGAGTACGAGAGGGTGGCGGAGGCCCTGCGCCCGAGTCGGCGCGTCAGGCCGATCTCGGCCCCGAAGCCCTCCTGGATGAAGACGTCGGGAATCGTCTCCCGCTCGAGGAAGACCCGGGCGCTGAAGGTGTTCTCGGCCGAAAAGGCGACGGGGAGGAGCACTTCCGCCTGGAGCAGGTAGTTCAGCTTCCGGAAGTCGGGGTCGGTGCCCACCTGGGAGCACGGGAAGGACCCGTCGAGCTGGTCCGCGAAGATGTTCCCGAGCTGGCCGGTGATCTGCAGCCGCCGGGCCCCGCCGAAGAAGTTGCGGTGCGTCAACCGCGTCTCGGTCCGGAGACACTGGTCGGTGCTCCATCCGACGCCGAGTCGGGCCGCCTGCGGCGAGGCGGGCGTGACCTGGACGACGAGATCCAGGGTCGAATCGGCGGTGGCGGCCTCGGGGCCGGGCGATTCCCGGAGGATCGAGGCGAAGCGGACGGCCTCGAGGCCGAAGAGGTTCCGCTGCCCCTCCTGCTCGGCCTCCTGGTTGTAGTAGTCTCCCGTGCGCAGGGGGAGGAGGTCGCGGATCACGTCCTCGCCGATCGCTTCGCCGCCCTCGATCCGGATCTCCCCCAGGCGATAGCGGGCGCCGGGGCGGACATCGAGCGCCACCTGCGCGGTCCCGTCGCGGCTGCGCTGGTAGTCTTCCAGCGCCATGGCGTAGACGTAGCCCTGCCGGCGCAGCGACCCTATGAGACTGTCCACGCCGGCCTGGAGCCGGTTGCGATCGAAGGGGTCGCCGACGCCGATGTCGACGAGGGCCGCGGCCTCCTCCGCGCCGAGGGCCCCGGGCAGCCCCTCGATGGAGAACTCGTCGATGAGGGTCGCCGGACCTTCCGCGATGATGAACGAGACGCTGGCGTCGACGCCGTTCGTGCGGACGACGTGCTCGACCTCCGCCTCGAAATGGCCGCGGAAGTTGTAGTACAGGCGGAGCCGGTCGGCGTCGATCCTGACGTCGAGCGTGTCGAGATAGGCCCGGCGGTGCGCGAACCCCCAGTTCGTCAGCAGGCAGAAAGGCGACAGCAGGAGGCTTGTGCACTCGGTGCTGCGCGTGCGGATCACCGTGCGCAACTCACCGTCCGAGATCGTCTCGTTGCCGCGGAAGCGGAGGGACGTCACTTCGGCGCGGCGCGGTCCCGCCTCTCCGGCTGCCTGCCCGCTGAGTGGAGCCGGCCCAAGAAGCGAAGACGGCCCGGCGAACGAAGGCGGCCCGGCGAGGTTGACGGCCAGCGCCAGCCCGGCCAGAGCCGCGCGTTTCACACCGCCGCCTCTGCGGCCCGGCGGCGCAACCTGAGGACGAGCGCGATGCCCCCCGCGACCAGCAGGACCGAGATCACCTGGGCGAGCGTGAAGCCTCCGAAGAAGCGGTCGTCCTTGGCGCGGAAGACCTCGATGATGAAGCGCTCGGCCCCGGCCATCGCGAGCCACAAGCCGAACAGCCACCCCTGGACGTGCGGGTGCCGCCGCAGCCGCCACAGGAGGAAGAAGATGATGAACGAGAGTCCCGTCTCGTAGAGCTGCGTGGGGTGGACGGCGAGGACCTCCGTGTCCGGGATCGCGGGGTCCACCTCCGCCCCGAAACCCCTCAAATTACCGGCCGTCGTGGGCGGAAGGCCGTTGGGGAAGGCGATGCCGACCCACGACTCCGTCGGGCCTCCGTAGTCGTCGCCGACGAGGAAACAGCCGATGCGGCCGATCCCGTAGGCGAGCGGGAGCGCGGGGGCGATCGCGTCCACCCCGAGCCCGGGGGTGACGGGGCGCCGGTACAGCACCCACATGACTCCGATGAACCCGCCGATGAACCCGCCGTACCAGACGAGCCCGCTGCGCGAGAAGATCATCCCCAGCGGATCGAGCACCGTCCGGTCCCAGTAGAGGAGCACATAATAGATCTTCGCCCCGACGATGCCGCCGATCAGCGCCGCCATGAGCATGTCCGCCGCCAGGTCGCGCCCCGCGCCGAGACGCGCCGTTTCCGCGCGCAGCACCAGGTACCCGCACAGAAAGGCGAGCGCCATCATGACGCCGAAGCTGGTGATCGTGAATTCGCCGAGAACCGGCAGCGTCAGTGTGAAGAGTTCGGGATACACGTCTCGCACGCTCCTCGTTGGCTGCTGTGCTGCTCGTTGGCGGTCCCGGCTTCCGCGCCCGCCGTTACGCGAGACCGGGGAAGGCGAGCGCCGCTTCGGCGTTGAGCGACCACGGGCTGCGTTCCCCTCTCGCCAGGCGGAACCGCGCGGCCGCGGCGATCATCGCCGCGTTGTCCGTCGCGAGGCGTGGGGAAGGGGCGTACAACTCCCCGGACGAGCCCAGACGCTCGGCTAAACCTTCACGAAGACGGGAGTTCCGCGCCACTCCCCCGCCCAGCACGACCCGCCGGCAGCCCGTCTGTTCCACCGCGCGTCGCGTCTTCTCGGCGAGGACGTCGACGACGGCCTCCTGAAAGTCCGCCGCGAGATCGTCGACGGCGTCGGCGAGGGCGCCCTCCGCCTCCAGTTGTTCGGCGATCCGCGCCACGGCGGTCTTCAGGCCGGAAAAGGACATGTCGTAGTACGCGGGATCGCCGGGCAGGTCGCGTCGGCTCAGCATCGGGCGCGGGAGCCGGAAGCGTCCCGCCGCGCCGCCCGCCGCCGCGCTCCTCTCCGCCGCGCGCTGGATCTCGGGCCCGCCCGGATACGGCAACCCGAGCCGCCGCGCGACCTTGTCGAACGCTTCGCCCGCGGCGTCGTCCCGCGTCTGGCCCAGGAGGCGGTAGCGCCCCCACGCGCGCGCCTCGAGCAGGAGCGTGTGTCCGCCCGATACGAGGAGGCCGATGAAGGGCGGATGCGCATCTTCGTGCTCGAGCGCGGTGCCGAACAGGTGTCCCTCCATGTGGTGGACGCCGAGGAGAGGAAGCCCGCGCGCGAAGGCATAGGCCTTGGCCCAGTTCACGCCCGCGAGCAGGGCGCCGACGAGTCCGGGCCCCGCCGTCACGCCGACCCCGGCGATGTCCGCGTGGTCGACCTCCGCCTCGCTCATGGCGTGCCGCACCATCACGTCGAGCGAGCGGATGTGCTCGCGGGCGGCGATCTCCGGCACGACGCCCCCGAACGCGGCGTGCGCGTCCTGCGAGGCGATCGCGAGACCCCGGATCCCGTTCTCGTCCACGACGGCGGCCGAGGTCTCGTCGCACGAGGTCTCGATTCCGAGCACCGGCCCGTCCCGGAAGCCGGCGGCGGGCGCATCGGGGCGCGGGGCGGCGCCCGGCGCGGCCGGGGTGTCTATCGGTCGGGCGGGTCGGAGGCGATGCCCGCGCTCACCCGCTCCGGAATGAGGTCGATGGTCACCGTGCCGGCCACGGCGTCGGGCAATTGGGCGCGCACGGGATAGGAGCCCGTCGATTCGAAGGAAATGGGGATGTCGACCGTCACGCGCACATCCGCCGGATCGAGTCCGTCCACGATGGCCGCGGGTCCGGTGACGGCCACGGTGACCGTGGGCGGATCCACCGCAGCCATGAGGGCCCGCGGGCCCGTGGTGACGACTTCGCTCGCGAACAGGCGGGTGCGGAGAGAGTCGACGTCGACGGTCGCGATCACGGTGGCGGGCTCGACCGAGAGTCCCGCGAGGTCCGGTGGCAGCGCGATCTCGAGCTGCTGGGTCACGCGCGTGGAGACGGCGCCGACCTGGAGCGTGGCCGTCGTCACCTCGGAGATCTGGTTGACGAAGGACGCGGGCCCCTGGAGCCACACGCTGTCGGGGGCGACCTGCATGCCGACGACGAGCACGCCCGCCGCCGCCCTCGCATCCGTTCGGCCGGAGACCGCGACCCGCTTCGTCACCCGCTCCTCGAGATACACGGTGACGGCTCCCGGAGAGACTCCCACGGGATCGAGTCCGAGTTCGCGGTCGTAGATGACCTCCGAGGTCGAGAGCGGAACCTGGACCACGGTGTCCTCGATCTGGTCGAGAACCTTCCGGATCACGGGTCGCTCGAAGCGGGCGGCGAACATCTGGTTCCGGCGGCCGCGGAACGTCGTCGTGATCTCGGCGGGCCGGACCTCGCGCAGACTCCACGCGGAATCGCTCACCTGGATCTCGAGCAGCGTCGACACCGGCTGCTCGGCGATCTCGGCCTCGGCCGACACGCTGAGCCAGAGCAGGACCGACAGCACGATCGCCGCGAGCTTGTAGGGCCAGTTCTTCGTGAACGCGCTCTTGAAGTCCATCTAACCCTCCACCTGGCCCTCCCGATCGCCGGGGGCCGCGGGAACCGTGTCGCGGGCGGCGTCCCTCGCGAGATCCGCGGAGGCCGAGTCGGGCGGCGTCCCGGCCACGATCACGGAGACGAGCCCCTCCCCCCGCAGGGCGGAGCCGGGGGCCGGACTCTGAAAGATGACGCGGCCCTGCACCTCCGGGGCCTCGACCTGGTAGCGGACGGCGCCGAGCCGCAGGTCGACCTCCTCGAGGAGAAGCTCGAGGTCGTCCACGTGGCGGCCCTGAAGATCGGGAACGGAGACGATCGCCTTCCCCTGGCTGACGAAGAGGCGGACGCGGGCGGGGAGAGGGAGGCTCGTCCCCGCGGCGGGCTCGGTCCGGATCGCGCCGGCGACGGCGCTCTCGTCCGTCTCCTCGATATCGATCTCGAAGCCGAGACGGGTGAGGAGGGTCGCGGCCTCGCCGCCCGGTAGTCCGGCGAGATCGGGCACGCGGCGCGTTTCGATGCCGGCGCTCGCCGTGAGCACGATCGTGTCCCCGGCGCGGGCGAGCTGGCCGGGGAGCGGTCGCTGGGCGACGACGGCGCCGGCGGGAATCTCGCCGTGATGGAGACGGCCCTGTTCGGCGGAGACGAGCCCCAGCGCGGAGAGGCGTTCGCCGGCCTCGGCCAGGGATACGCCCGTGAGGTCCGGGATCTCGGTGAAGTCCACGTCGGTCGGATCTTCCGCCGCCGGGAAGAGCCGGACCGCGGCGTACAGGTAGCCGGCGCCGAACAGGACGGCGAAGAGAAGGACCGCGCGCAGGAGTTTCACGGGACGCTCACGCGATCCGCCGCAGACGAGCGGCGTAGGCGCCGTCCGTGCCGGTGAGCCACGGGCGCACGAAGAGGTCGCCGCGCGGCGTCACGCAATCGCTGCGCGCGTCCGCGCCGGGCGGCTCGCGCCGGTAGTCGGGCCTGCGGTCCAGGAAGGCGTCCACCTGTTCTTCGTTCTCCTCGCGTTCGAGCGAACACGTGCTGTATACGAGCAGCCCGCCCGGCCTCACGGCCGCGGCGCACGCGTCCACGATCTCGCGCTGCAGCGCCACGAGGTCGTCGAGGCCCTGTTGTCCGAGCCGCCAGCGGGCGTCGGCCCGCCGCCGCAGCACTCCGGTGCCCGTGCAGGGCACGTCGGCCAGCACGGTCCCGGCCTCGGCGACCGGAAGCCGACGCGCGTCGGCGACGGCCGCGCTCACCGGCAGCCCGAGCCGTCGGGCCGGCGCGCCGAGGCGGGCCAGCCGCCGGTGCGAGATGTCGAGCGCCACGACCCGCACCCCGTACTCCGCGGCGAGCCCGAGGGTCTTCGTTCCCGGCGCCGCGCACACGTCGAGCACGGGCTCCGCGAGCCCGTCCCCTGCGTAATCTACCACGGCGGAGGCCGCAGGGTCCTGAATCACGGCCCGCAGGCCGGAGAGCGCCGTCTCCGGCAGTCCCCTCTCGAGCCGGAAGGAGCGCGGCCAACCGGGCACCGGCTCGAGTTCCACGCCGTCGGGCGGGGCCGGATCTTCCCCGGTCAGCATGCGTACGACGACATCCGGCGGCCGGTTCTGCTGTTCCACGAGCCGCCGCACGTCCGCCAGCTCCCAGCGCGCGAGCCACCGCCGGACGAGCCACTCCGGGTGCGAACCCCACGAGCACAGGTGCCCCACCGGATCCACGTCCGGATCGGGAAACGGATCGTCACCGGCAAGCGCCTCCGCACCGTCGCCGGAAGCGGCGCCTCGGCGCCTCGCGAGCGCCCGGAGGACGGCGTTCACGTACCCCGCGCGTCGGCGCCCCAGGGCGGCACGCGCCGCGCCGACGGTTTCGCCCACCGCCGCGTGGTCCGGCGTCCGCAACTCCGTCAACTGGTACGCGCCGATGCGAAGCCAGTCGCGCACGGCCCGGTCCATGCGGGACGGCGGCCGGTCCGCGCAGGCCCGGATCCAGGCATCGAGGCGGGCGCGCAGGCGGAGGCAGCCGAACGCGATGTCCAGCGCGAGTCCGCGGTCGGCCGGGTCCACCGCCGGAAGGATGCGGGATGCCGCGCGGTCCGAGAGCGCCCCGCGCCGTACCTCGCCCAGAATCCGGTGGGCCGCCGCGCGGGGGTTCAAGCCGGCGGCGGCACGCCCTCGAGCGGGCTCGAAGGCACCGCCCATTCACGCCGCGGCATGCGGCCGGCGACGTAGGCGCGCCGTCCGGCTTCCACCGCCAGCCGCATGGCGCCGGCCATCTCCACCGGATCCTCCGCCTCCGCGATCGCCGTGTTCATGAGGATCCCGTCGACGCCCTGCTCCATCGTCGCGCACGCGTCCGATGCCGTGCCCACACCGGCGTCGACGATGACGGGCACGGACAGGCGGGACTTGATGATGCGGATGTTGAGCGGGTTGAGGAGTCCCAGGCCGCTCCCGATCGGCGAGGCGAGCGGCATCACGGCGGCGGCCCCGGCCTCCTCGAGCCGCAACGCCGTGATGAGATCGTCGTTCGTGTACGGGAGCACGACGAACCCCTCCGCGACGAGTACGCGCGTGGCCTCGATCAGCTCCTCGGTATGGGGGAGGAGCGTGTCGGAGTCACCGATGACTTCGAGCTTCACCCAGTCGCTCATGCCCGCCGCCCGCCCCAGCCGCGCCGCGCGGATCGCCTCCTCGGCGCTGTAGCAGGCGGCGGTGTTCGGCAGGAGGCTGAACTCGTCCGGGCTCAGCGTACGGAGGATGTCGTCGCGATCCGGGTTCTCGATGTCGACCCGGCGCACGGCGACGGTGACCATGTCGGCGCCGGAGGCCCGGATCGCTTCGAGCATGATCTCTGGACTCGGGTATTTCCCGGTTCCGACGATGAGCCGCGACGCGAACGTGCGGCCGGCGATTTCGAGGGGGGCCATCTCATCCGCCTCCCACGAAATGGACGAGTTCGACGCGGTCCCCCGCCTCCAGTCGCACGCTCTCGACCTCGGGCGGCCGGACGATCCGCCGGTTGAGTTCGACGACGAGCGTGCGTCCATCGAGTCCGAGGTCGCGGAGCAACGCCGCGACGGACGTTCCCGCGGGAATGTCTCGCTCCCGTCCGTTCACCTGTATCTGCATGATCTCCATGAAGTCCGTATCCGGTTCGCCGTCCGTCCGGCGGTGCGTTCGCATCCGGTCAACGATCCCGCCGGTCCAGCCGGTCCAGCCGGTCGAGCTGTCCGCGGAGGTCGCGCGCGGCTCGCGCCGGGTCGCGTGCGGACCACACGGCCCGCCCCACTACGATGCCGTGCGCCCCGGCCCCCGTCACCTCCTCGATCCGATCCGCGTCGACGCCTCCGATCGCGAGGATGGGAGGCGGACGCCGGGCGGACGGCCGATGGACGGCGAGCCGGTGGGCGGTCAGTCGGCGGCGGACCGCGGACACTGCGGCGGGACCGCTTCCCTCGACCCCCGGGTGCGAGGGCGTCGCGTAGATCGTGCCGAGCACGAGGTAGTCGGCGCCCTCCCGGACCGCTCGCAACGCCCCCTCCGCATCGTGCACGGAAGCCCCGATCGCGAGGCGTCTCCCGCACGCCTGGACCACCCGGCGTGTCTCCTCCACTCCAAGCGCCGCGCGCCCAAGTTGTACGGCCCGCGCACCCGCCGCCAGCGCCACATCGGGCCGCCCGTTCACGACGAGCCAACTCCCGGCGCGGGACGCGATGGGAGCGAGCCGGGCCGCGACGTCGAACAGCCGCCGGGCGCTGATCCGGGCCCGCAGGTGGATCGCGAGCGGGGCCGCGCGCTCCAGCACGCGCTCGACCGCCGCCAGCCCGCCCGGGCCGCGCGGGTCGCCCAGCTCCCGCTCGGAGACGAGGACGTGCAATCGCGGGAGTCGTGATTCAGTCGAAGCGGACCTCCTTCGGATCCGGGAGGCCCCGCACCCACTCGGCCGCGCTCATGCGGCGGCGGCCGGCCGGTTTCACGGCGCCGACGGTGACCGTGCCCGACCCCGTCGCGACGCGCAGTCCCCGAACGGGATCCGCCCGCACGACCGTGCCGGGCGCCGTCGCCGAGCCGGTGCTTCCGGCGTCGGCGCCCTCCGCGGGGGGACCGTCGACGCCCGGTTCGAAGCACTGCAGGGTTCTCCCGGCGAGGGCGGCGGGCGCGGCGAGCGACGTCCAGGCGGCGGGCCACGGGTCGCAGCCGCGGAGCCAGTTCGCGACTTCGGCCGCGGGGCGCGACCAGTCGATGCGCGCCGCCTCGCGGTCGAGCTTCGGCGCCCACGTCGCGCGCGCGTCGTCCTGGGCCCGCTCCACCGCACGCCCGGACGCCAGGTCGTCGAGCACCGCGACGAGCCGGGCGCCCCCCGCCGCCGCGGCCTCCGCGTAGAGTTCCCCGGCCGTCATCGTCGCCGGGATGGGGATCCGCGTCTGTCCGAGCACGGGGCCGGCATCGAGTGCCGCGACCATGCGCTGGATGCTGATCCCGGACTCGCGGTGTCCCCGGATGATGGCCCAGTTGATGGGGGCCGCGCCGCGCAGCGCGGGCAGCAGCGACGCGTGCACGTTCAGCGATCCGAGCGGAGGCAGGTCGAGCGCCACCATCGGGAGAAGACGGCCGTACGCCGCGACGACGGAGATGTCGGGGCGCAGGCGGCGGGCGGCGGCGAGGAAGGCCTCCTCGCCGGGACGTTCGGGCTGGAGCACGGGGAGCCCGGCCTCGAGCGCCCACGCCTTCACCGGACTCGTGCGCGGACGCCTCCCCCGGCCGGCCGGCCGGTCCGGGTTCGTGACGACGCCCGCGATGTCGTGCCCCGCCCCCCGCATCGCTTCCAGCGAGGGGAGTCCGAACTCCGGCGTACCCCAGAAGAGGACCCTCATGCCGCCCGCAGCCGCTTCAGTCCCGCTCCTGTTTCCGCCACTTCGCGAGCAGGATCTTGCGCTTGAGCGGACTCACGCGGTCCAGGAAGAGGATCCCGTCGAGGTGGTCCCTCTCGTGCTGGATGCAGCGGCTCAGAATGCCGTCGGCGCGGATCTCCACCGGCTCTCCATCCAGGCCGAGGCCGCGCGCGACGATGGACTCGCTCCGTTCGACGGTCTCCGACAGCCCGGGGATGCTCAAACACCCCTCTTCCTCCTTGACCGCGCCCTCCTCCTCGACGATCTCGGGGTTCACGAGGACGCCCGGCGAGACCCCCTCTTCCCGCACGTCGTAAACGAAGAGACGGATCGGCACCCCCACCTGGGGCGCCGCGAGACCGATCCCGTCCGCGTCGTACATCGTCTCCTGCATGTCGGCGGCCAGCCGGCGGACCTCATCGTCGATCTCCGTCACGGGGGCGCACTTCTCCCGCAGGACGGGGTCTCCAAAGATGCGGATGTCGAGGATCACGGCCGGACCACGCGTCGAACACGGAGAGTGGGGTCTACGGGTTGACTCTTCCGATCTTGGAGCGCTCGACCTCGATTCGGGTGTCGCCGCTCCTGATCGTGACGATGTCGTTCGTGAGGTGGACGATCTCGCCCACGATGCCGCCGATCGTCGAGACCTTGTCCCCCCGCTTCAGGTTCTTGACCAGTTCCGCGTGCTCTTTCTGCTGCTTTCGCTGCGGACGGAAGAAGATGAAGTAGAAGATGGCGATGAATCCGAACATCATCATCATGGTGGCGGCCGGATTCGCCGTCCCTCCCTCGGGGGCGCCCATGAGGTTCAGCATCAGCATCGTCCGTCCTCACCTTCGTGTTCGGTCGCGGGGCGCGGGGAGCCGCGCCGGTAGGTGGCGAGCCAGTCGTCGGCCCAGCGGTCGTATTCGCCCCGGAGGATCGCCGCGCGCGCCCGGGAAGTCAATCGGATCAGGAAGCGCACGTTGTGCAGGGAGAGGAGCCGCAGGCCGAGCAGTTCGCCGCTCACGAAGAGGTGCCGCAGGTAGGCGCGGCTGTAGCCGGCGCAGCAGGGGCCGTCGCACGTCTCGTCGAGCGGCGCGGGATCGGATGCGAAGCGCGCGCCCTTGATGTTGAGGCGGCCCTCGGCCGTGAAGGCGGTGCCGTTGCGCCCGTTCCGGGTCGGGGCCACGCAGTCGAACATGTCCACGCCGCGCCGCACCGCCTCGATGACGTCGTCGGGATAGCCGACGCCCATCAGGTAGCGGGGCCGGTCTGGGGGGAGGGCGGGTTCGATGGCGTCGAGCACGCGGTGCGTCACCTCCTTCTCCTCGCCCACGGAGAGTCCGCCGATCCCGACGCCCGGCCACTCGCCCAGGGCGAGCGTGCGTTCGACGGATTCTAGGCGAAGGTCGTCGTAGGAGGCGCCCTGGACGATGGGAAAGAGGAGCCCGTCCCCTTCGGGGTGCGCATCCGCGAGCGCCTCGTGGCTCGCCCGGCACCGCGCCAGCCAGGCGAGCGTGCGTTCGACCGCGGTCCGAGCGGCCTCGGGGGAGGATTCGCCGGGGGGACACTCGTCGAAGGCCATGCGGATGTCGGAGCCGATCGCGGCCTGGATTTCCATCGAGAGTTCCGGCGTGAGCCGGTGCAGGCTCCCATCCAGGTGGCTGCGGAAGGTGACGCCCTCGTCGTCGATCCGGTTGATGCGGGCGAGCGAGAAGACCTGGAATCCGCCCGAATCGGTGAGGATGGGACCGTCCCATCCCATGAACCGGTGGAGTCCGCCGAGTTCCTCGATCACGCGCGTGCCCGGCCTCAGGTAGAGGTGATAGGCGTTCCCGAGCAGCACCTCCACCCCGGCGTCGCGGAGTTCGCCGGGGGTGAGCGACTTCACCGTCCCCAGCGTCCCGACGGGCATGAAGCACGGCGTGTGGATCGTGCCGCGCGACAGGCGGAGCGTCGCGGCGCGCGCCCGCCCGCTCGTGCCCTCGACGTCGAAACGTCCGCCGTCCGCGGGTCCGGTCACGGGATCGTTCTCATGTGATGAGTTTCATGTGATGAGCATCGCGTCGCCGTAGGAATAGAAGCGGTACTTCGCGCGGATCGCGTGCGCGTAGGCCTCGAGCGTGAGTTCCCGGCCCGCGAATGCCGCGACGAGCATGAGCAGGCTGGAGCGCGGCAGGTGGAAGTTCGTCACGAGAGCGTCTACG
Organism: Gemmatimonadota bacterium; assembly: GCA_965207805.1. Classification (GTDB taxonomy): domain Bacteria; phylum Gemmatimonadota; class Gemmatimonadetes; order Palauibacterales; family Palauibacteraceae; genus Palauibacter. The sequence goes on along the minus strand of OZ242312.1, from coordinate 1,104,591 downwards.
GCGCGAAAGGCGTACGGGGGACGGATGAAGAGGTTCGTCCATCCCCGCCCCGGCTGGAAGGGGCCGCCCGCCGCGGCACCGGCGCCGGCGCCCGCGGCGACCGTCTCCAGCACGCGGCAGGAGGTCGTGCCGACGGCGAATACGCGCCCGCCCCTCGTCCGCGTCGCGTTCAGCGCGTCCGCCGCCGCGGAGGAGAAGCTGTACGCCTCGGGGGCGACCTCGTGCTCGTCGATCCGGTCCGCGGTCACGGGACGGAAGGTGCCGAACCCGACATGGAGCGTGAGGGACACGAGACGGACGCCGCGGGCCTCGATCGCGGCGAGCATCTCCCGGGTGAAGTGAAGTCCCGCCGTCGGGGCGGCGACGCTGCCGGACGGAGCCGCGTACACGGTCTGATAGCGCTCCCGGTCCTCGGCATCGTCGTACGCGCGCCGCTCGCCGCCCGGTTCGTCGCGGACGATGTACGGGGGGAGGGGGACGCGGCCGTGGCGCTGGATCAGGCTCCACGGGTCGTCGTCGCCGGCCAGCCGGACGAGGCGAGTGCCGTCGGAGGCGGAGTCGAGGATCTCGACCGCGAACCCGTCCGCGACGTCCACGGTGCGGCCGGGCTTGAGCTTGCCGCCGGGGCGGACCATGGCGCGCCAGAGGCGGGTGTCCGTTTCGTCGAAAGGGGCGAACGGCCGGAGCGCGTCGGATTCCGGGCGGACGAGGAGGATCTCGGCGCGGGCGCCGGTCGGCTTGCGGCCCAGCAGCCGGGCCGGGAAGACGCGGCTGTCGTTGACGACGACCGCATCGCCGGCGGAGAGGCGCTCGAGCAGCGCGGGAAAGGCCGCGTCCGTGCAGCGGCCGCGCGCCCGGTCCAGCACGAGGAGGCGGCTCGCATCGCGCCGCGCGGCCGGGCGGGCCGCGATCAGCTCGGCCGGCAACTCGTAGTCGTACGCCTCCGTCCGGCCCGCCCGCTCATCCGCCATCGCCGAACAGCGCACCCTGTGCCCCGCCCTCCGACCCCTCCCCGTCGCTCGGGAGGGCGTAACCGAAGCGCGCGTACGCCTTCCGGGTGGCCACGCGGCCGCGTGACGTGCGCTGCATGTACCCGTTCTGGATCAGGTACGGCTCGTACACCTCCTCGAGCGTCCCCGCGTCCTCGCCCACGGCGACCGCGAGGGAGGCGAGCCCCACCGGCCCCCCGTCGAAGGTTTCGATGATCGCCTTCAGCACGCGCCCGTCCATCTCGTCGAGGCCGTACTCGTCGACGTTGAGCAGCGTGAGGCCTTTCTCGGCCGTCTCGGAATCGATCGTGCCGTCGCTCCGCACCTGCGCGTAGTCGCGCACGCGGCGCAGGAGGCGGTTCGCGATGCGGGGGGTGCCGCGCGCGCGGCGGGCGATCTCGCCGGCCCCTCCGGGCGTGATCGGGATGTCGAGGAGGCTCGAGGAGCGGGTGACGATGCGCGCGAGTTCATCCGGCGGGTAGTAGCCGAGGCGCTCGATGACGCCGAAGCGTGCGCGCATCGGGGCCGTCAGGAGCCCGAAACGGGTCGTCGCGCCCACGAGCGTGAAGCGCTCGAGCTTCATCGAGAACGTCTCCACGCGAGGTCCGTCGCCGAGTCGGATCTCGATGCGATAGTCCTCCATCGCGGGATAGAGGAACTCCTCGATCACGGGCCGAAGGCGGTGGATCTCGTCGATGAAGAGGATCCCGCGCGGCGGGAGGTTCGTGAGCAGCCCGGCGAGGTCGCCCGGCTTCTCGAGCACGGGGCCGGAGGTGAGCTTGATCCCGACGCCGAGTTCCTCCGCGAGGAGGAGGGCGAGCGTCGTCTTCCCGAGGCCCGGAGGGCCGTAGAAGAGGGTGTGGTCGAGGGCTTCCTCGCGACCGAGCGCCGCCTCCACGAAGACGGAGAGGCTCTCCTTGACCCGCGCCTGCCCGATGAACTCGTCGAGCCGCCGCGGGCGCAGCGAGGCGTCCGGACGCTCGTCGCCTTCGAGCACCTCGGGCGTCGTGATCTCCGTGCGCGGACGGGCCTCGTCTCCGGCGCCGGCGTCGCCCGGGTTCCGCGTGTCGCCGGGTCGGCCCGGCGGCCCCGGCGCGGTCATACGTGCTGAAGCGCGCGGCGCACGAGTTCCTCGACGGCGACGTCGGGGTCCCCGCCCGCCTGCGCGAGCCCCTGCAGGGCCCGGCTGACGGCGTTCTCGCTCTGGGAGCGCGGGTAGCCGAGGCCGCGCAGCGCCTGTACGGCCGCCGCGGCGACCCCGCCGCCCGGCACCGGGTCGTCGCCCATGTCGCCGAGGTCGTCGAGCTTGTCCGCGAGTTCGATCACGATGCGCTCGGCGGTCTTCTTGCCGACGCCGCTCACGGTCTGGAGCGTGCGGTGGTCCTTGGCCCGGATCGCCTGCACGACGCGCTCGGGCCGCAGCGCACCCAGGATCGCGAGCGCGAGCCGGGGGCCCACGCCGCTCGGGACGCGGAGCCGCTGGAAGAGTTCGCGGTCGCGCGGGGTCTCGAACCCGAACAGCTCGAAGGCGTCGTCGCGCACGACGAGGACGGTGTGCAGTTCGACCTCGGAGCCCTCGGGCGGCAGGCGTCCGGCGAGCCCGAGCGGCACGCCGATCTCGTAGCCGACGCCGTCGCCCGTGAGGACCTCGACGACGCCCTCCTCGCGCCCGACGAGTTCGCCCCGGAGACGCCGGATCACCGGATCGGCCCGCCGAGGAGGTGGCAGAGCGCGACCGCGCAGCCGTCCGCCGCATCCGCCGGACGCGGCGGCTCGCCGAGCCGCAGATGGTGCTTGACCATGAAGCCGACCTGCTCCTTGCTCGCGGCGCCCGTCCCCACGACGCGCTTCTTGATTTCGCGCGGCGCGTACTCGTGCACCGGCAGTTCCCGCAGCCCGGCCGCGAGCACGAGGACGCCGCGCGCGTGACCGAGCACGAGCGCGGTGCGCGCGTTCCGTCCGTGAAAGGCGCTTTCGATCGCGACGCACGTCGGCTCGAGCCGGTCGATGAGTTCGAGCGCCGCGGTGTGGATGTCCACGAGGCGCTCCGTGAGGTTCTCGCCGCGCGGCCGCACGACGCCGCACTCGATGAGGCGATACGCGGGCCCTCCCGGACGGCGCCCTTCGACGAAGCCGTATCCGGTCGCCCGCGTGCCCGGGTCGACGCCGAGCACCTTCAGGGGGCTTCCCAGTCCGCCCCCTCCGCCTCCTCCAGATCCACGTTCGTATTCACCTTCAGCACGTCGTCGTGCTCGTCGAGCGCGTGCAGGACGGCGAGCACCTTCTCCGCGTCGCGCCCCTCGAGTTTCACCGTGTTGTTGGGCACCATCGCGAGTTCCGCCTCCTCCACCGGGACACCGGCGTCGCGCAGCGCACCCAGCACGTCGTGGAAGTCCGGCGCCGTCGTCGTCACGACGTACATCCCGTCCTCGGACTCGAAGTTCTCCGCCCCCGCCTCGAGCGCCGCGTCGAGCGCCGCGTCCTCGTCCCACTCGTCGGCGGGTACGAGGATCTGGCCCTTGCGCTCGAACATCCACGCGACGGAGCCGCTCTGGCCCAGGTTGCCGCCCCGCTTGTCGAGCAGGTGCCGGAGTTCGGCCAGCGTGCGCCGGGGGTTGTCCGTCAGGCACTCGAGGTAGAGCGCCGCGCCGCCCGGCGCGTAGCCCTCGTGCGTGACCTCTTCGAAGCTCGCGCCCGGCAGGTCGCCCGTCCCGCGCCGCACCGCGCGATCGATGTTGTCGGCGGGCATGCGCTGGCTCTTCGCGTTGTCGATCGCGGTCCGCAGGCGCGGATTGAAGTCCGGATCTCCTCCGCCCTCCCGCGCCGCCACGGCGATTTCGCGACCGAGCTTGGAGAAGAGCTTCCCCTTCGCCTTGTCGGTTACCGCCTTCTGGCGCTTGATCTTCGACCACTTCGAATGGCCCGCCACCGGCTACCGCCCGCTCGTGTCCTGGTCCTCGTTTGCTAGTCGTCGTCGCGCTGCGACTCGGCGATCACCTTCTCCTGAACATGCGGAGGAACCTGCTCGTACGCAGCCAGGCTGCGCGTGTGCGTCGCCTTTCCGTGCGTCAGGGAGCGCAGCGCGGCGGAGTACTTGTAGAGTTCCGCCTGGGGGACGTGGGCCTTCACGACCTGCCGCCGCCCCTTGGAATCCATGCCGAGCACGCGGCCGCGCCGCTGGTTGAGGTCTCCCATCACCTCGCCCATGTACTCCTCGGGCGTCTCGACCTCGACCTCCATGATCGGCTCGAGGATCACGGGGTTCGCGTCCCGCGCGACTTTCTGGAACGCGATGGACCCCGCGATCTGGAAGGCGATGTCCGAGCTGTCCACGGAGTGATGCGAACCGTCGTAGCACTCGGCCTGGAAGTCGACGAGCGGGTAGCCGGCGAGGACCCCCCTGTTCGAGGCCTCCCCGATCCCTTTCCCCACGGCCGGGACGAACTTGGTCGGGATCACGCCGCCCTTGATCGAGTCGACGAACTTGTACCCTTCTCCGCGCGGCAACGGGCTGAGCCGGATGTGGCAGTCGCCGAACTGCCCGCGCCCGCCCGACTGCTTCTTGTGGCGCCCCTGCCCCTCCGCGGTCTTCGTGATCGTCTCGCGGTAGGCGATGTTCGGCTGGTGCGTGTCCACGTTGACCCCGTACTTCCGGGTCATCTTCTCCAGCGAGATGTTGAGGTGGATCTCCCCCAGACCGCGGATGATCGTCTGTCCCCGCTCGGGATCGTAGCCGGAGGAGAAGGTCGGATCTTCCTCGTGCAGCTTCGCGAGGCCGCTGCCGATCTTGTCCTCGTCGGCCCGCGTGCGGGCGGTGACGGCGAGGGAAAGATCGGGTTGGGGCCACTCGATCCCGCCGAACGAGAGCCGGCTCCCGCTGTCGCAGAGCGTGTCCCCGGTGTGCGTGTCCTTGAGTTTCGTCACGACCCCGATGTCGCCGGGGTTCAGCGCGTCGACGTCGATGCGGCGCGCCCCGTGCGGAATCGCGAGGTGCGCGATGCGCTCGCTCGCGGAACGGTCGGGGTTCGCGAGCGTGACGCCGTTCGTGATCCGGCCGGAGAAGACGCGGAAATAGCTCAGGTCGCCGACGTGGGGTTCCGATGTCGTCTTGAAGACGAGCGCCGCGACGGGCGCCCCGGCTCCCGGCTCCAGCGACACTTCGCCGTTCCCGTCATGCGCGGTCTGGGACGCGGCGCGGTCGGGCGAGGGGAAGAGCTCCACGATGCGGTCCATGAGGGCCGGCACTCCCGCGCTCGTCTGGCATGAACCGCAGAACACCGGGACGATGTCGCCGGAACGGATCGCCTCCGCGAACACCTCGCCGAGTCGGCCGGGATCGAGGTCCTCTCCCTCGAAATAGGCTTCGAGCAGGTCGTCATCCCCCGACACGATCGCCTCGATGAGTTCCTCCCTGAGGTCCTCCACCTCCGAGGCGACGTCCTCGGGCGCGTCGGTGACCCCGGCCGCCCCCTTGTCCCCTCCCTTGAAGGTGTGGGCCTTCATCGCGAGGAGGTCGACGAAGCCGCTGAAGTCGGGGCCCGCCCCGACCGGGACGTGGACCGGCATCGCGGCGGACGTGAGTTCGTCCCGGATCTGGCCGAGCGTGTTGCGGAAGTCCGCGTTGTCCCGGTCCATCATCGAGACGAAGACGGCGCGCGGCAGGCTCGCGGCCTCCGCGGCGGCCCAGGTCTTTTCTGTCCCCACTTCGACGCCGGAGATCGCATCGACGACGCAGATGCCCGCGTCCGCCACGCGGATCCCCGCCATGACTTCGCCCAGGAAATCCAGGTAACCGGGAGTGTCGATGAGGTTGATCCGCACGTCGTTCCGGACGGCGTGGGCGACGGCGAGGTTGATCGAGATCTTGTGGCCGGTCTCTTCCGGCGTGAAGTCGGTGAGCGCGTTCCCCTTCTGGACATCGCCCTTCCGCGTGGCTCCGCCGGCGATGTAGCACATGGAGTCCACGAGCGTCGTCTTCCCCGCCCCGCCGTGCCCGAAGAAGACGACGTTACGAAGGTTCGGCGTTTGATATTCCGAGGCGGCAGGCGCCATGTACTCCTCCAGGGATGGAACCGGGGCCGGCGACCCGCGACAGGCGCTTGCTCCGGCCACGGGCCGTTCCGTGCGCGACGCTCCCGGCCGGGGGCTCGCGCGGGGCGGACATTGTAGAAACCGGCGGCGAAAAACTCCAGCCGCCGGGCTCGGCCGCCGGACCCGGCCGCCGAACGCCTAGTGGGTGCGGGTCTTCTTCTCCGTCCCCTGTGTCTGCTTGTACTGCCGACTCACCTCGTCGAGGAAGGCGCGCTCGCGCGCCGAGAGGGAGTCCATGCCGTCCGCGCGGATCTTGTCGAGGATCCGGTCCACTTCATCGAGGGAGTCCCCGTCCACCCGGCGTCGCCGGCGGGGTGAGGGCGGGGGCGGCGCGGGACGCTTCGTCCTCCGCGGCCTGGGCGCCGGCCGCTCCTTGTAGAGCATCCTGTTGGCGAGGCGACCGATGCGTTCTCCGTATCGGAGATAGACGAACCCGGTCACGAGTCCGCCGAGGTGCGCCCAGTGCGCCACGCCGTCCGCCGACCCCTGTACGGTCGAGAGGAGGGTGAAGGCGCCGAGCGCGGCCACGAACCATTTCGCGGGCACGGGGAAGACGAAGTAGAGGAAGATCTTCGCGTCCGGCCAGTTGAGGGCGAAGGCCACGAGGAGGCCGAAGATCGCCCCGGAGGCGCCCACCATGATCGTCGGCCCGGTGAGCGAGTAGAGGAGCACGGAGAACGCGGCCCCGCCGAGCCCGGTCGCGAGATAGAAGCGGAGGAAGAAACGGCTGCCCCACTTCTGCTCCAGCGGCGGACCGAAGAAGAAGAGGGCGAGCATGTTCATGAACAGGTGCATGAAGCCGCCATGCACGAACATGTAGGTGACGAGGGTCCACGGGCGCGTGAGGAAGCCGGGCACGGCGAAGCCGAGCCAGTCGATCGCCGCCGCGGGCAGGAGCCGCGTCGCCATCAGGAGGAAGATCGCGAAGTTCGCGACCATGAGCCGCAGGACCCAGCGACTCATCGGGAAGCCGTGGCCGAAGCGGACCCCGCCGGTCTGGTACGCGGGCCGTCTCATCATCCGTCGCCCTGGAGGTCGATCGCGGAGGCGAGCCGCTCGTCGCGCTCCGCGCGCTCGATCGCGAGCCCGATGAGGCGGTTGATGAGTTCCGGGTAGGACACGCCGGTCGCATCCCAGAGCTTGGGGTACATGCTGATCCGCGTGAAGCCCGGAAGAGTGTTGATCTCGTTCACCACCAGCGAACCCGCCGGCAACGCGCCGCAGGCTCTCGTCGCAAGGAAGAGGTCGACTCGCGCCATCCCCTCGCAGCATAGCGTGCGGAAGGCGCGGACGGCGATATCCCGGGCCCGCGCGGTGGTCTCGGCATCGAGGTCCGCGGGAATGAGCAGGTCCGCGCCGTCGTGATCCAGGTACTTGGCCTCGTAGGAGTAGAAGGCGTGCGTAGGGGCGATCTCCCCGGGAATCGAGGCTTCGGGGGTCTCGTTCCCGAGCACGGAGATCTCGATCTCACGGCCCCGGATCGTCCGCTCGAGGAGCACCTTGGTGTCGAAGGAGAAGGCCTCGTCGAGCGCCCGCCGGTAGTCGGCGTCCGTCTCGACCTTCGACACGCCGACGGAAGAGCCCATGTTCGCCGGCTTCACGAAGATGGGGGCGTCGAGCGCGGCCACGGCCTCGTCCCAGGGGGGGGCTTCGGCCCGGGACAGGACCGTGATGAAGGGCGCGACGGGGATGCCCGCGTCGCGCAGCAGCCGCTTGGCCACGTCCTTGTCCATGCATACGGCCGAGCCGAGGATCCCGGGCCCGACGAACGGCAGGTGCGCGAGCCGCAGTAGCCCCTGGACGGTGCCGTCCTCGCCGAAGGGGCCGTGCAGGACGGGAAAGACGACGTCCAGCTCCGGCAGCTCGGCCGGCTCCGGGCCCTCGCCGGGATCTTCCGAGCCGGTCGGGCCTACAGGTACGATCCGGGGGCGGCGGCCGGGGGTCAGGGCGAGCCTGACCGGGGCGTGGGGGAGACGAATGCGCCGCGGATCCGAGGCGTGCCGCAGGAAGCGGGATTCGTCGGCGAGATGCCAGCGGCCGCGGCGGTCGATGCCGATGAGCACGATGTCGTAGCGCTCCCGGTCGATCGCCTCGATGACGTTCTTCGCCGAGCGGAGCGATACCTCGTGCTCCGGCGACTCGCCTCCGAAGAGAACGCCGACGCGCCGACGGGGGTCAGCCACCGGACGCCGGCACGGGGTAGCGGATTTCGAGCCGCGCCCAGATGGCGGTGGGGGCACCGCGGTGCCGCGCCGGCCGGTAGCGGAGGAGGCGGGCGCCTTCCACCGCGGCCGAATCGAGGACGGCATGTCCCGACGAGGTCACCACGGCGACCGAGTCGACGCTTCCGGCGTCGGAGATCCGAATGCGGAGGAGGGTCTCGCCGCCCGCGCCCTCTTCCAGGGCCTCGGCCGGGTAGGGGAACGCGGAAGAGGACCGGGACTCGAGGACGGGCATCACGAGGCCCCCCTCGCGAAGCTGGTCGACGCGCAGCGCGCCGACCTCGGGGCCCGGTTCGTCCGCGCATCCGGTGGACGCTGCGCCGGCGAGGACGACGAGAACCGCAAGGACGCCGGACCCGGCCGCCCCCGACGAAGGCCCGTTATGCATCGCCGAACGCCTTCCATTCGGCGAGCGTGTTCAGCGCTTCGAGCGGCGTCATCCCATCGAGTTCGAGCCCGGCCAGCTTCTCGAGCACCTCCCGCGCGGCCGCGATGTCCGCGCTGTCGGCGTGCCCCGGCGCTTCGGACGGCGCCGGGCCGCCCTCCGGGCCGGGGGCGGCGGCCTCGAAGAGGGAGAGTTGCCCCATCCCCGCTTCGGCGAGCGCGGCTCTGCGGCCGCCCGCGCCCCACGGGCCGCTCTCGAGCACGTGGAGGATGCGGGCGGCGCGCCCCACGACGTCGGGGGGCAACCCGGCCAGCCGCGCGACGTGTACGCCGTAGGAACGATCCGAGCCCCCCGGCTGCAGCCGGTAGAGGAAGACGATGTCCTCACCCGTCTCCCGCACGGCGACGTTGAATGCGGCCGCGCGCGGCAGTGATTCCGCGAGGCCGACGAGTTCGTGGTAATGGGTGGCGAACACCGTGCGCGCGCCGAGTTCGTGCAGCCGCTCCGTCACCGCCCACGCGATCGAGAGGCCGTCGTACGTCGACGTGCCCCGCCCGATCTCGTCGAGGAGGACGAGTGAGCGCTCCGTGGCGCTGTGCAGGATGGTCGCGGTTTCCGTCATCTCCACCATGAAGGTGCTCTGCCCCGCCGCGAGGTTGTCGCTGGCGCCCACCCGCGTGAACACGCGGTCGCATACCCCGATGTGTGCGCGACGAGCCGGGACGAAGGAACCGATGTGCGCCAGGAGCGCGATGAGCCCCGCCTGGCGCAGCACCGTGGACTTCCCCGCCATGTTCGGACCGGTGACGATCAGCGTCCGGCGTTCGTCGTCCAGCCGCATGTCGTTCGGGATGAACGTGTCCCTCGCGACCGTGGTCTCGACGACGGGGTGCCGGCCTTCCTCGATATCGAAGACGATGTCGTCGCTGAGCCGCGGCCGCACGTAGTCCTCGGCGGCGGCGACCTCGGCGAGGCAGGCGAGGAAGTCGATCTCGGCGACGTGGGCGGCGGCCGCCTGGATCCGCCCGACCTCGGCGGCGACGGCATCGCGCACCGAGTGGAAGAGACGCGCCTCGAGCGTCGCGATCTGGTCGTCGGCCCCGAGGACCTTCGCCTCCCACTCCTTGAGTTCCGGCGTGAGATAGCGCTCGGCGTTGGTGAGCGTCTGCCTGCGGGTCCACTCCTCCGGAACGCGGTCGACCTTGGAGCGCGTGACCTCGAGATAGTACCCGAACACCTTGTTGAACCCGATCTTCAGCGTGTCGATGCCGGTGCGCTCGCGCTCCCTCACCTGCATTCCGGCGATGAACTCGACGGCGCTGCCGCGCATGCCGCGCAGCTCGTCGAGGTCGGCGGAGAAGCCCTCTCGAATCACGCCCCCGTCCTTGAGGGCGTGGGGGGACTCGGGGTCGATGGCTTCTTCGATGCGGGCCGCGACGTCGGGGAGCGCGTCGAAGCCGGAACGAAGCTCGGCGAGCCGGCCGGCCTCCAGCCGCTCGACGGCGGCCGCCAACCCCGGCAGCGCGTCGAGCGAGAGGCCGAGACCGAGGAGTTCCCGGGGCGCCGCCCGACCGGTGGAGACGCGGGCGGCGAGCCGCTCCAGGTCGCGGATCGGACGGAGCGCGCTTCGGATGCGCTTGCGTGCCTCCGCCCGCTCGACGAGTTCCTGCACGGCGTCGAGGCGCGCCGCGATTTCGCCGCGGACGACGAGCGGCCGCAGCAGGCGCCGGCGCAGCAGACGCGCCCCCATCGGCGTCCGCGTGCGGTCGAGGAGGGCGAGAAGCGACGCCCCCTCGCCCGGCCGCAGGGGTTCCACGAGTTCGAGGTTCCGCCGGGTCATCTCGTCGAGGTACATGACGCGGCCGGCCCGATCCACGCGCGGCGGGCGCAGGTGGTCGAGGCCGGCCGGCCGCACCTCCTCCAGGTAGCCGAGGAGGGCGCCGCTCGCCGCGAGGAGAAGCGGGTCGCGCGCGGCGTCGAGGCCGAAGCCGGTGGAGGAGGCGACCCCGAACCACTCCCGGAGCCGCTCGTCCCCGAGCGAAGCGTCGAAGCGCCAGGCGGGCCGCGCGGTCAGGTGCCAGGGGCCGGCCGGCGCCTCCGTCTCCTCGGGGATCACGATCTCGGCGGGCTCGATCCGCCCGAGTTCGTCGTTGAGATCCGCGGCGGCCACCTCGCGAAGCTCGAACTCGCCGGTCGAGAGGTCGACGGCAGCGAGCCCGAACGGGGCGTCCCCGGCGATCGCGAGCACGTAGTTGTTGCGGCGCGCCGCGAGCAGCCTGTCCTCGAGGACGGTGCCGGGAGTGATGATCTCGACGACGTCCCGCTGCACGATTCCCCGGGCCTCGGCCGGGTCCTCGAGCTGCTCGCAGATCGCCACGCGGCGGCCCATCTCGAGCAGGCGCGAGACATACTCGTCCACGGCCTTTACGGGGACGCCCGCGAGAGGAACGTCCCGTTTTCCGCCGTTGTTGCGCGCGGTGAGCGTGAGTCCCAGCAGGCCGCTCCCCTCCTCCGCATCCTCGAAGAACATCTCGTAGAAGTCGCCGACCCGGAAGAAGAGGAGCGAATCGGGGTGGCGCGACTTGATGTCGAGGTACTGCCGGATGAGCGGCGAGTACGCCTCCGGGCCCGTGGTCGTCGCGGCCATCAGCGTCTCACGAGACGACGGGGATGACGGCCGGCTCGAAGCCCGCGTCGCGGAGTCGGCGCGCGAGGCTCTCCGCCGCCTCCCGGCGGGCGAAGCGGCCCAGTCGAACGCGGTGAAGGCCGTCGTACTCGACGACGCGGGAGAAGAAGCCGGCGGCTTCCAACTGTCCGCGCATCTCCTCCGCCGGATCCCGGCGCGAGAACGCCCCGACCTGTATCGCGAAGCGAGGGGCGCCCGGCGCGCAGCCGAGCGATGCGACCTCCGCGAGACGCTCGGTCTCCGTGGCGCCGACGCGCCGGCCCTCCGCGGCGGCCCGCTGCCACGCCTCGCACGCCCGATCGATCAGGCCCCGGTCCTCGAACGTCCGCGCCGTCCAGTACCAGGACTCGATGGCCTCCGCGCTCCGCGGATGGTCCGCCCGCAGGCGCTCGAGATCGGCCGCCGCGCGGGAGGGCTCGTCGAGCGCCAGGTCCAGTTGCGCGAGCCGCAGCCATGCCCGGGATCCATGGCGCGAGCTACCGTCCATGGCGACCGAGAGGAGTTCCGCGCGCGCGGAGTCGGGGTCGGCGAGGAGGCGCGCCCGTAGATACCGCGCACGCAGCACGTCGGCGCGAGCCGCGTCCCGCGCCTCCGCGGCGAACCAGTTCTCGATCGCCTCTGCGGCGCCCTCGAACCTCCCGGCCTCGATCCGCGCCTCGAGAACGTCGAGATCCACGGAAGCGCCGGCTTGCGCGGCTTGCGCGGCGGAGGGAACGGAAAGTCCCCAGCACGGCGCGCCGGCGAGAAGCGCCAGCATCCATGCGCGGCAGCTTCTACGGCCCGGGAGGCGCCTCCCGCGGCTTCGGCGGCGCGGGGTCATCTCCCGGCGTGTTTCGCCTGCCCCAGTTCCAGGAGCATCTCGGCGAGCGCCGCCTGGTCTCCGCGCCCCGATTTGAGGTGCCGGTCGGCGCGGTGGAGCACCCGCAGCGCATGATCGAGTTCGTGTACGGTCCATCCCCTCGCCTGCTTCGCGTAGGCGTTCGCCTTCCAGGAGAGATAGCCGCGCCCGGTTTCCGAAAGAGCGGCGCGCAAGCCGGCGGGTCCCGCTTCGAGGGCCAGACCAAGCAGAAGGTGCTGTTCCACGAGTCCGGCAACCAGCCCAACCCCCCGTTCCGAAGTGAGCACGTTTTCCAACTCGCGCAAGGCGCGCGCGTAGTCGCGCGAGGCCACGAGATCGAGCCAGCTCCAGCGATCGATCCGATGCGTCCGGGGAACGATGTCGCGGATGTCCGCGTCGGTCCGGCGGTCGGCGGGAAGCGAGGCGAGCTTTTCGAGCTCGGCGTCCAGCGTCGAGAGGTCCGACCCGACGGCCCCGGCGATCCACTGGGCCGCCGCCGTCGACAGGTCGAGCTTCCAGCGGCTCCGCGCCCGGTCGTGGATCCATCCGGGGATCTCCGCCGCCCGCGGCGTATTCCACTCCAGCGTGCGGCAGACCTTCCTCAGGTCGCGGTAGAATGCCGCGCGCGACCCCTTGGGGATGCGCGCCGTGACGATGAGGGCGAGGTCGGGGGGGGCCGCCGCCGCGGCCCGCTGCAGGACCGCGCGGGCCTTCGTCCCCAGCCGCTCCACATCGCGCACGAAGACGACACGGCGTTCCGCCATCATCGGGGGCATGGCCAGGGTGGCGGCGAGCTGCTCGTCCGTCACGTCCTCGGCGTGGAACTGGTCGTAGTTGAAGTCGCGCGTGGCCGGGTCGACGGCGGCCTCGACGAGTTGGTGCGCGGCTTCGTCCCGCAGGCGGATCGCGTCTCCGTGCAGGAACCACGCGCCGGTGGGGGGACCTTGGCCCAGGACTCGCGAGAGCCGCGGGTCGAGGGGCGCGCTCACGGCCCCGGGAGAGACCCGTGCCGCGGGCCGCGGCGGTGGGTCAGCGAGACTCGTCGAGTTGGCCGGAGCGTCGCTCGACCGGCAGGGAAATGGAGTCCCTCGTCGCGATCGGCACCGCGTACGTCTGACCGAACAGTCCGCCTCCGTCATCGAGCGCGGGAGCGAACGGGACGAGGAACCAGTCGGGCACATACGGGTCGTCGGCGAACCGGCTCCCCTGGCTCTCGGCCACGGCTTCCGCGGGCACGTCCGCCATCACCGGCGGAAGCTGCACTTCGACGAGCAGGGGCTGGCTTCCGTTCGACACGCCGAGCGTGAAGAGTCCCGCCGACGCCACGGCGATGGCCGCGGCTCGGCCCAACTGGCCGCGCCAGGACCGCTTCGGAGACTCGTCGACGTGGTAGAGGCGATGCTGCAGGCGGGGAAGGAAATCCGGAGAGGCGGTGACGCGAGGGAGAGCCCGCCATGCAGCGAGCCCGCGAGTCAGGACCCGCTGATAACGCCGACACGACCGGCATTCCTTCAGATGCGCGTCGAAACGACGGCGCTCGCCTGCGGCAAGCGCACCGTCATGGTATTCGGTGTGTCGCTCGATAAACTCTTTGCAAACCATCATTGCACCATCACGAAAAACGTCCATTCGGGCTCATCTACTCTGAATCGCGTGCCAGGGTTCCTTCCAGCGGGCGCCAGGGTTCAATCGAGCATCGGGGCGATGATGCAGGCGAAGCGGTTCCGCGCCCGATTCAGGCGCGACTTGACGGTGCCCAGCGTCACTCCCGTGATCTCCGAAATCTCCTCGTAGCTCTTCCCTTCCAGTTCGCGCAGCACGAATACGACACGGTGATGCTCGGGAAGTTCCGCGACTGCGGCCTCGACCTGTTCGCGCACGCGCCGCTTGCGGAACAGATCGTCGGGCCGGTAGGCCGTGTCCTCGAATTCAAGCGGCCGGTGGTCGGCTTCCCAACTCTTCCGGAGCGAATGGAAGAGCACGAGCGGGTTGCGCGCCCGGTTCCGCAGTTCGTTCTTCGCCAGGTTGCTGGCGATCGTATAGATCCAGGTCGAGAACTTCCGCGAGGGATCGAACCGATGGAGGTGCCGGTAGACGCGCACGAAGGTCTCCTGCACGAGATCCTCGGCACGGTCCCGGTCTCCGATGGTCCGGTAGATGAAATTCAGCAGGCGGTCCTGATAGCGGTCGGCGATTTCGTTGAACGCGAAGCGCTGTCCGCCCAGGTAATGAGTGACGAGTTCCGCATCCTCGAGACGCTTCAACTCCCCGCGCCCGAGCTTTTCCATCTCACCGGGCGTCGCGTATTGACTCGTCACTTCGAGGTTCGGCTTCGTGTCCATGCCGCTCCCTTTGCCGCTTCCATTGCAGGCGATTCGACGCGTTAAACCCCGGTGCCGCCGATTCGATCCATCCGTCGGGCCACCCAGCGCGCCGCGAGGGTCAGCGCGCAGATCGTCTTGCCGTCGCTGATCTCTCCCGCATCGATCATCTCGATGGTACGGCGCAGGGGCAGCCGATGCACATCCATGAACTCGCTCGCCTCGTGACGCGTCTCCCCCGCCTCGAGATCCCACGCCGCGAAGAGGTGGATGACCTCGTCCGTGAAACCCGGCGTCGTGCGCACGGAGGCCAGCCGCTCCAGACGTCCGGCCCGCAGGCCCGCCTCCTCTTCCAGTTCGCGGAGCGCGCACGCTTCGGGAGGCTCGCCGGGCTCCAGGTTCCCGGCCGGCACCTCCCAGATGAATCCGCCGGCGGCGTACCTGTATTGACGCACGAGCGTGACGACGGGTTCGCGCGAGGGCGGGGCCGCGGCTTTGCCGGGAGGGTCGGGCAGGTCCAGCGCGACGACCGCGGCGGCGCCGGGGTGGCGGATGAGTTCGAGCCGCCCGATGGATCCGTCCGGGAACCGCACGCGATCCACGTCGACATGGATCCTGCGGCCGGAGTAGACGCGCTCTCCGTCCACGCGGCCCGTCGAGCCGCCGCGCCCGGCGTCTTCGCGCGCGCCGTCGGTCACGGCGTCGTCACGCGACCGGCCGGACGTCCACGGGCCCGAGGCCGTCCAGCGTGGGCGCGGCCGTCGCCGCGTCGCCCACGGCGAGGAGCGTGAGGCGGTCGGGGTCGAGGTACGTGCGGCAGACCTCCCGCACCTCGTCCGGCGTCACGGCCTCGATGCGGGAGCGGTACGTCTCCCAGTAGTCGTCGGCGAGGCCGAATACGCGCTGACGGCTCACCTTTCCGCAGATCTGCACCGCGGTCTCGAACTGGAGCGGGAGCGAGAGCGTGAGGGCGTTGCGGGCCAGTTTCATTTCATCGTCGGTGACGGGCGTCGCGCGCATGGTCTCGATCTCGCGCAGGATCTCCTCGAACGCGGGGCCGGTCCGGCCGGTCTCGACGGCCGTGCGCGCGACGAAGGGTCCCGCGCCCCGGCGGAACCGGAAACTCGATCTCGCCCCGTAGGTCCACCCCTTCTCCTCGCGCAGATTGAGGTTGATCCGGGAGTTGAAGAGACCGCCGAGGATCGCGTTGGCCACGATGATCGCGTGATGGTCCTCGGTGTTATAGGGCACGCCCACCGTCGCGACGCGGATCTCGCTCTGGGCGCTGCCGGGACGGTCGATGAGGATGACATCGCCCCCCCGCGGCTCCGGCGTTTCCGGGGGCGGGACCGGGGCGGCCTCGCCGCTCCAGGCGCCGAAACGCGCCTCCGTGGCGGACATGAGACGGTCGCGGTCGAGGTCGCCGCACGCGATGAGGAGTGCGCCGCCGGGGCGATGGCGCGCGTCGTGGAACTCCCGTACCGCTTCGGGGCCGATCTCCGACACGGTGGCGGCGGTGCCGGCGACCGGCCGACCGTACAGGCGGTCGCCGTAGAGTTCGGCGATGGTGGCGAGCCCCGCGACGGTCGCCGGATCGTCCGCCTGGCGTTCGATTTCGTCGATGCGCTCTCCGCGGATGCGTTCGACTTCGTGCTCGGGGAAGTCGGAATCGAGGATGGTCGCGGCGAGGAAATCGAGCGCTTCCTCGAACACCTCCGACAGGAAGTGCATGGAGACGGCCCCGACGGCGTAGCCCACCGTGGCGCGGTAGCCGACGCCGAGGCGGTCGAGCCAGCGTGCCATCTCGATGGCGTCCCGCCCCGGAGTGCCGGCGGTGAGGAGCCGGGCGGTCAGCTCGCTGAGACCACCGAGATGCGGCGGTTCGGCGCCCGCGCCGCATTCGAGGACGAGGTGGAGCGACACCTCGGGCAGACCGCGTCGTTCGGCGTATTCGACCCGGAGGCCGTTGTCGAGCGTGTGCCGCTCGAAGCGCGGGAGCGCGAGCGCGCGCGGGGCCGCCGGTGCCGGGCGCACCGCGCGGTCGGGGGTCAAGACGTCTCCTCCTCGGGAACGACGTGGAGGACCGTGAGCCCGCCCGGGTCGAGCACGGCGCGGGCCACGCGCTCCACGTCCGGGCGGCCGACGGCTCCGTAGCGCGTGAAGGCGTCGTTCACGTAGCCGGCGTCGCCCCGCAACACGGCGGCGTGCGCGATCGCGTCCGCGCGGTCGCCGAAGCCGGCGCGTCCGTTCAGGAGCCCGCGCCGCGCCCGGTTGCGCGCCCCCTCCAACTCTTCCTCCTCGACGCCGCCGCGAAGCAGGTCATCGAGGACGTCCCTCACCTCGGTCTCGAGGTCGGCGGCGGCGACGCCGGGGCGGGCGGTCGCGACGACGAAGCACATCCCGGCACTCTCGGTCGGCCAGGTGAAGGAGGTCACGTCCGCCGCCATCCGCTTTTCATACACGAGCGTCTTCTCGAAGCGGGAACTGTTCCCGTCGGCGAGCAGGTAGTTGAGGATGACGACGGCCTCGAAATCGGGGTCCGCGTAGCGCGGCGAATGATACATGAGGTACACGCGGGGCATCTGGACGCGGTCTCGAAGGAGGGTGCGCCGCTCGCCGCCGCGCACCGGGAGGGGTACGTCCGGGCGCGGCGCCACGGGTCGCGGAGGAATCTCCCCGAACCAGGCCTCGACGCGCGCCAGCGCCGCAGCCGGGTCGAAATCGCCGACCAGGACGAGGGTCGCGTTGTTGGGTCCGTAGTGGAGGTCGAAGAACTCGTGTACGTCCTCGAGCCGGGCCGCGTCGATGTCGGGCATGTAGCCGATGGTCGGATGACGGTAGGGGTGTCCCTCGTCATAGGCGCGCTCGAGCAGGGCCTCGAACGCAAGGCCGTAGGGGCGGTTCTCGTACGACTGCCGCCGCTCGTTCTTCACGACCTCGCGCTGGTTGTCGAGCTTCTCCTGTGTAATCCCCGGCTTGAAGAACCCCATGCGGTCGGACTCCAGCCACAGGCCGAGATCCAGTTCGTTCGCGGGCAGCGTCTCGAAGTAGTTCGTGCGGTCGAACCACGTCGTCCCGTTGAGCGTGCCGCCGGCATCCTGGACGAGCTTGAAGTGGTGCTCGCGCGGTACGTGCTCGGAGCCCTGGAAGAGGAGATGCTCGAAGAGGTGCGCGAAGCCGGTGCGGCCGGCGCGCTCGTTCTTCGATCCCACGTGGTACATGACGTGAACGGCGACGAGGGGAGCCGACGCATCCGGCTGCAGGACGACTCTCAACCCGTTGTCGAGCACGTGCTCGCGAATGTCGAACCTCATCGCGGCGGAGGACGTTGAAGCCAAGGACCCTTCCCTTTCATTGAAGTGAGGCGGAGGGAGATAAGCCGGGTTCTGTTACCGGCGGGCCAGGCCCGCGGCGAGGTCATCTATCTGGGGCCTGCGGTTTCCCGAGGCCTCGTGCGGCCTACCCGGAACTCGAACGCGACGGGCCGCCGCTCGTTCCTGCTTGGCCTTGCTCCCGGCGGGGTTTGCCGTGCCGTCTCCTGTTACCAGGAAACGCGGTGGGCCCTTACCCCACCCTTTCACCCTTGCCTGTGCGGCCTAAGCCGCCATCGGCGGTCTGCTCTCTGTGGCACTTTCCGTCGCCTTGCGACGCCCGGGCGTTACCCGGCGCCGTGCCCTGCGGAGCCCGGACTTTCCTCGAACGGCGTGCGGAGCACCCGTCCGCGACCTCTTCTCCCTCCGCCGACGACAACCTAACCGATTGGCAACCCCTTGAGGAATTGTCTACTCTAAGGGTAGGTGGTGGAGTGTCCGGCGGAGCCGTTTGCCGGGCCCGGAGTCTTCTCGGAGAAGGAGTCGCGAACGCGCGTAAATCGTATGCCAGCCGAGTCTACAACACCCCGCATGGCGATGGCCTTGTGGGCGCTGGGAATGACGGTCGCGGCGGTTCCGCCCGCGGCCGCCCAGGAAAACAGCCCCGACGGCCAGTCGTCGTATTACGTCTACGTGGCGGCGGAATCGGAGGATCGCGTCGATCTCGTCCGGTTCGATGGCACCGGTGCGTCGGTGCTGGATTCCGTCTTCGTGGGCCGCTTCCCGACGGAAATCGACGGGCCGCACGGCCTGGCGGTCGATCCGAGCGGGGAACGGTGGTACGTGACGCTCGCGCACGGGAATCCCTTCGGCACGGTCGTCGCCTATTCCACGGAGACGAACCGTCCGCTGGGGAGCGCCGAACTGGGGCTCTTCCCCGCCACCATGCAGGTGACGCCGGCGGGCCTGCTCTTCGCGGCGAACTTCAACCTGCACGGCGAACACGAGCCGAGTTCGGTGTCCGTCGTGGACGTCGGCGCGATGATCGAGGTCGCGCAGATCCCGACCTGCACGATGCCGCACGGCTCGCGACTCACGGCGGACGGGGCGCTGCACTACTCGGTGTGCATGATGGATGAGATGCTCGTGGAGGTCGACGCGCACCGGCTCGAGGTCACGCAGCGCTTTCTCCTCTCCCCGGGCTCGGAGCAGGCCTGGCCGTACGACTGGCTCCCGACACAGCCCGTGGGAGCGGCCGCGTGCAGCCCGACGTGGGCGCACCCGGCCGTGGACGGACGCCATGTGTACGTCGCGTGCAACCGGAACGCGGAGGTGCTGGAGATCGATGTGCAGTCGTGGCGGGTGACGCGGCGGTTCGAGACGGGCGAAGGTCCGTACAATCTCGATGTGTCTCCGGACGGCGCCTACCTCGTCGTGACGTACAAGGGCGGGCAGGCGACCGGCGTCTGGGATCTGGCCGGCGGCACGGAGGTGGCCCGGGTTCCGAACACGCGGACGCTGCCGCACGGGATCGCAATCTCTCCGGACTCGCGGTACGCCTTCGTGAGCGTGGAGGGCGTGGGCGGCGAGCCCGGAACGGTGGACGTGATCGACCTCCGGGACGGGGTCCGGGCGGCGAGCGTGGACGTGGGCAAGCAGGCGGGCGGCATCGCCTTCTGGAAGGTGGAGCCGCGGTGAGGCGCGGCGCGCTGGCCATGCTCGCGGGCGTGCTCGCGATCGGGTGCGGGGACGGTGGCAGCACGGAGGTCGGCTCTCCGCCGACGACGCTCGTCCCCGTCTCCGCCGCCGTGGACACGATCGTGACGGGTGAGGCCACGGACCCCCCGATCGCGGTCCGGGTCGAGGATGCGCTCGGGAACGCGGTCGAAGGGGCCCCGGTCCGCTTCGTCATCGTGCGGGGCGAGGGGGAGCTGTCGCCGGGGGTCGCCGTCGCGGGGCAGAACGGCGTCGCGGAATCGGTCTACCGCGCGGGGCCCACGCCGGGCGAGGCGGAGATCCAGGCGGACATCCCGAGCGCCGCGAACGTCCCGCCGCTCCGCTTCCTCGTCCTCGCCGAGGCCGCGGACACGGTCCTTCTCAGCATCGTGGAGGGAGACGGCCAGCGGGCGGAGGCGGGAAGCCAGCTGCCGCTCCCGTTCTCCATCCGGGCGGAGACGACGAGCGGCGCTCCGGCCGGCGGCGTCCGCCTCGCCTTCGAATGGACGGTGCCGGAGGACACCCCGGACGGGGCGGAAGCGGAGGACACGCCGGGACTGCCGGAGGCGGCGGATACGATGGCCGTGGCGGAGCCGGGGGAACCGCCTGCGCCGGAGGAGACGCCGGAAAGCGCAGGCGCCCTCACGCACGACATCGTGATGACGGACGCGGACGGACGGGGCGGCGCCGTCTTCACGCTGGGCTCGCGGCCGGGCGACTACCGGATCCGCGTCTTCGCTTCGGGCGGCGTGTACTCGGACACGCTCTCCTTTTCGGCCACGGCGCTCGCAGCGCCGGGCGGGGCCGTACAACTCGACTCGATCGGGAACGGAAGACTTGCCGCGGGCACGCGGGCGCTTCTCTACGGCAGCGGCTTCCGCTCGGTTCCGGCCGACAACGAGGTCTGGATCGAAGGCACGGCGGCGACGGTGGTGAGCGCCACGGAGACGGAACTCACGGTGGAAGTGCCGGCCTTCGCCCGCACGTGCCTGCCCGAGCGCGAGGTCGGCGTGCGGGTGCTCGTGGGTTCCGACGCCAGCAACGGTCTTCTGCTGCCGATCGAACCGGCGAACCTGCGCGTAGGTCTCGACGTCGGCGAATCGATCACGCTGCGCGGACCCGTCGAGGTCGAATGCGTCCAGTTCCGGCCCGGAGCGCCCGTGGATGCGGGCGAGGCGGGAGAACCGGGGGCGCCGGAAGACATCGAGCCCGAGACGCGGGAGTATCGAATCGTCATCGGCAATACGGGGCGGACCGCTTCGAGCGAACTCCCGCTCCGGCTCACGCTGCGGACGCCTGCCGACATGTCGGGCGATGGCCCGGCGACCGCGGTGGGCCGCGGGACGATCGACCCTCAGGTCGCGGAGGCCGCGCTCTCCGGCACGCGCAGGGACATCGGGATTCGCGCACGCACGCTTGCCCGACTTGTTCAGGCCAGGGTCTCGCCCCTTCGGTCCGACGGATCGACAGCGGTTTCCGCGCCGGTCCCGGGAGACACGCTCGAGTACTTCTTCTCCGTCGGCCCGGAGCTGGCGGCCACCTGCGTCGACCCCATGAGCACGGTACGCGGAACGGTGCGAGCCGTGGGCGACGGCGTGGTCCTGGTGGAGGATCTCACCGCACCCGCCGGAGGCCCGACGGAGGAAGAGTGGCTCGGGCTCGCGCAGGAACTGGACGGGACGGTGCTTCCGGCCGTGACCTCCTATTTCGGTCCCCCAGAAGACATCGACCGGAACGGCCGCGTCGTCATCCTGTTCACGCCCGCCGTGAACCGGCTCGGCGACGGCGAGGCGGGCGTCGGCGGGTTCTCCCTCCCCCAGGATCTTGCCGCATCGGGACGGGGCGACGGCGAGCTGTCGGACCCGGACGGCGGGATCTGCCCGGCGAGCAACGAGGCAGAGATCGTCTACAGCGTGAGCGCGGACCCCGATGCGACGCTCGGCCGCGCCATCTCGACGGAGGATCTGCTGCGCGAGACGCCCGCGCTCGTGGCGCATGAAGTCCAGCATATCGTCAGCGCCGGGCGCCGGGTGCCGGTTTCTTCGGCGGGTTTCGGGGCGGCGGAGGAAGTCTGGCTGGATGAGGCGCTTTCGAGTCTGGCCGAGGAGGTGGCGGGGCTCGCCGCGCTGGGGCTCCCGGTGGGCGACCGCCTCACCTTCGATCGCGTATCCGCGACGCCCGAGGCACTCGACACCTTCAATGCCTACATGCTGACCAACTTCCGCAACCTCGGCCTGTACATGCTCGGACTCCCCGGAGCTCCCACCGTCTCGACGGACGACCCGGACGGCGTCGGCGGGTTGCAGATGCGGGGATTCGGCTGGTTCCTCCTGCGACGGCTCGCGGACCAGGCGGGGGGGGATGAACGGGCCTTCTTCCGATCCGTCGTCGGGGGCGGACAGAACTACGGACGCGGGATCGCGAACCTGGAGCGGGTCACGGGAAGGGAGTGGGCGAACATTCTGGCGGACGTGTCGGTCTCGCTGGCGCTCGGCGCGGGAACGCTGGAGGACGGGTCGGAGGATCCCGCGGAGGAGGACCTCGACGCGCCGGAGGCGGGGCCGGAGGAGGCGCCGCCGCTTGCCGCGGCAACGTGGGACGCCACGGACGTGTTCCGATCGTTGAATCAGGATGCGGACGCCCGGTCGGGTCTTCCGACCGCGATCGCGCTGCGGGCCGAGCCGCTGGGGTTTGAAACCCGGGTGCTGAGCCTCGACGTAGGGCCGTCGAGCGTACAGTACTTCTCACTCGCCTCGGCTCCCGGCGCGCCGGGCCTGTCGCTGTCGCTGGAAACGGCGGGAGGAACCCCGGCGGGTGAGACCGCGGAACCGCTAATCACGATCGTGAGGACCAAATGAGACGCCCGTCCGGCGTTCTTCTCTTTCTCGTTTTCCTTCTGTGGGGGCTCGCTCCCGGAGCGTCGAACCTGACGGCCCAGATGGCTCCCGCGGCCCCGTTCGGCGATGATACCGGTCCGGAGTTGTTCGGACTCGCCGGCGTCATCCAGCCCCTCAACAACCTCACGGACAACACCGGCGCGTACGGCACCGTGATGCCGCCGGACGTGATGATGGGGGGCGAGCTGACCTACTGGGCTTCGCGCGCGGTCGGGATCGGCGTCATGGGTCTCTATTCCCCGGCGACGCTCGAAGGCGTCGGCGGCGGACCCGGACGGGGTCCCGGAACGCTCGGCGAAATGGAGTACCTGGCGGGCACGGTGAACCTGACGTTCCGGCTTCGGTCGTCGGGCTCGGCGGGCGCGCTCGAACCCTACTTCACGATGGGCGGCGGGCTCCGGCAGTTGAAGTTCTACGGTGCCGAAGTGCCGAAACTCAGCGCGACGGATCCGATGGCGACGGCCGCGATCGGGGTCCGGGTGCAACTGATGTCAGCGCTCTGGTTCCGGGGCGAACTCCGGGACATGGCGTCCTACTACATCTCCGCCGCGACGGACGCGTCGAAGCTGCAGAACGACATCGGCGTCACGATCGGCTTCGGCTACCGCTTCCGTTAGTTCCGCGGGTCAGAGGCCGGACGAGCCTCCCGTCCCGGCGGGCGGGACGCGCACTTCCAGAGTCCCGGGCGCGATCGAAACGGACGTCTCCTCGCCATCCGGCCACACGACATGCAGCGTCGCGGGCGCGGGAGCCGTGTCGGCCGCACCCGCCATGCCCAGCGTCTGCGTCGATTCGTGGCGGGCCAGGTAACCCTCCCCCGACCGGACCTCCCGCGCCGGACCGAACGTGCCGTCCGCGTATTCGAGCCGGAGGCGGGCGCCGATGGCCCGCGGGTTCGCGGGTGGGCCTTCGAGCGTGACCCTCAGACCGGGCGTCGCACCGACGTTGCGATAGAGCCGGGTCTCGCCGCCGTTGACGCCGAAGGCCACATCCACCCGTCCGTCGCGGTCGTGGTCCGCGAGCGCGATGGCCCGCGCGTCCCCGTAGACCGCGATCCCGGACCGGGATCCCGGCACGGGCTCGAAGCCTCCCTCGCCGTCCCCTCTCAGCCAGAGCCCGCGCCCCGCGTCGTGGCGCGGCGCGCCCGGCCGGCCGGCGTAGAAGTTCTGCGCGAGCACGAGATCTTCGTGGCCGTCCCCGTCGAGGTCGGCGCCGGCGACCCCGAACGCGGGCGCGCGCTGGGCCGCCGCGGGCAGCGGGGCGCTCTCGAAGCCGGAAGGGCGGTTGAGCCACACGGTGTGGCGCAGTTCGTTGACGTCCAGCCGGCGCTCAGGGTCCAGGCCGCCGATGACGTCGGTCAGAGGCGTGTTCGCGAATCGCTCGTACGTCACGCGGAGGAGCGCCGAGAGTCCGCCGGGGACGGCGAGCGCATCTCTTCCCCGTAGCGGACGCCACGTGCCGGATTCCATCCGGGCCTCGACGAGATCGACGATGCCGTCGCGGTTCATGTCGCCGTAGATGAGCGAGTAGGCGGGCGGGACGTCGAGATTCGCGCCCCAGCCGGTGGCGACGAGGTCGGGCCGGCCGTCCTCATCGAAGTCCGCGGCGGCGAGGCCGTTCCAGCGTCCCCTGAGACGCGTGAGCCCGAGCGCGTCGCTCACGTCGGTGAAACGGCCCTCCTCGTTGCGGAAGAGGCGGACGCTGCCCCAATCCAGGGCGAGCGCGAGGTCGGGGTCGCCATCGAGGTCGTAGTCCGTGAAGAGCGCGGCGGAGACGAGCCCGAGACGCGCGAAGGGGAGAGAGCGCTCCGCATCGACGCGCAGGGCGTCGCCATCGTGGATCAGCAGGCGGGAGTCGACCGCAATGGGGTAGGCGCCGGGGGCGACGCGTCCGCCCACGAAGAGGTCGAGGTCGCCGTCGCCGTCGATGTCGGCCTGGGCGAGGGGGCCGGTCGCGGCGGGGAGCTGCCCGGGCGAGGTGCCGGGAGCTTCGATGAGCGGGGGCGCCGGCGCGGAGGCGCCGAGCGGCGCCGCGATGACCGCGGGCACGGCCGCGGCCTCCGCGGGCGAGCCCGCCTCGTACGCGCTCGTGCCGATGAGCAGCGCGACGCGACCGTCGGCCGCGCGATGCGGCAGCACGGCGGTCGCGTCCCACGCCAGCGCGGGCACGAGGGCGCGCGGGGCGGCGAACCCGTCGCCCTCGTTCCGAATCACGACCGGGCTGCCCCCCCGGCCGCTCCCGACCACGAGATCCGCGTCGCCATCGTCCTCCACGTCGATCCACGATACGCCCGGGCCGAGGCGATCGAGCGAGTGGGGCAGGAGCGGCTGCCGGAGCCGGTCGTCGAAGGGCGATTCGACGTGCCGGTGCCCGAGCCGCTCCGAAATGTCCACGAAGTGGGCGCCGGCCTCGGCTGTCGCCGCCGCGGCGTGGCCGTCCGGGTCGGGAGCCACCGGCTCCGCAGCGGCAGCATCGATCACGTATTCCCGGTTCGTGACGACGCCTTCCAGCCGCGTACGGCGGCCGTCCGGCCAGTCGACGGTGAGGACCATCTCCCCGTCCGACTCCGCGGCGAAGCTGGCGGCGGGTTCCGAAGAGGAGAGATAGGCGCCGCCCGCGGTGATCTCCCGCACCTGGGCGGGAACCCCGTCGGACCCCTCGAGGCGGATCCGGGCGCCGATTCCGCGCGTGTTCGGGCCCGACCCCCGCAGACGCACCAGGATGCGGGGCGCCGGAGCGTCGTTCCGGTACAGGACGGGGGGCGCGCCGAGCCGGGTCACGACGACGTCGAGGTCGCCGTCGCGGTCGAGATCGCCCGCCGCGAGACCGTGCGAGATGTCGGCCTCGTGTCCCCAGCGCCAACTCTCGCTCACATCCGTGAAGCCGTCCGACCCTCCGCGGTAGGCGACGTTCGGCTGCGGGAGCGACGGGAACATGCGCAGAGCCTGATCTGCCGGCAGCCCGGGGATCGCGGCCACGCGGGCGTTCGCATCGCCGTCCAACTGGTCCCACGCGTGTCCCGTCGTCACGAGGATGTCGTTCCAGCCGTCCAGGTCCGCGTCCATGATGAGCGCGCCCCACGTCCAGTCGGAGGCGGCGAGCCCGAGCTCCCACGCGGCCTCGGCGAACGTGCCGTCGCCGCGGTTAAGCTGCACCGCGTTCCGGTTCACCTGGACTCTCGTGTCCGTGACGCCCGGCCGCTCGGGGACGGCCTCGTAGCTCGGCGTCTGGGCGAGGCGCTCCTCCGCGTCCCGGGCAAGCATGTCGGTGGTGAGGAGATCGAGGTCTCCGTCGCGATCGAGATCTCCGACATCGACGGCCATCGAGGAGAGGCTCGTCGTGCGGACGGCCTCCGCCGGAGCGGGCGCGAACGTCCCGTCGCCGCGGTTGATCCAGATTCCGTCCTCGCTGTTGAAGTCGTTCGCCACGTAGAGATCCGGGTCGCCGTCCTCGTCCCAGTCGCTGAACCTCGCCGCGAGTCCCCAGTCGCGAGCCGGCGTCGAGACGTTCCCGCGGGAACGCGTGAGCGGCGCGCCGGGGGCTGCGGGCACAAAGCGTCCGTCCCCGAGTCCGGTGTAATACTCGTCCGGCTCTCCAAGCTCGAACCGGCGCACGAAGCGGCCATCGAACTCCACGCGGTAGTGCTCGTCGTAGAGTTCCCGCAGTTCCGGTGGGATGACGAGATTTCCGTCGTCGCCGCGCTGCAGGTGGTTGATGTCGAGAACGTCCGGCGGATAGAGGTCGTCGACCTGCCGCGTCTTGTAGTTGGCGATGTAGAGGTCCAGGTCGCCGTCGCCATCGGCGTCGGCCAGCGTGGACGTCGTGCTCCCCCACGCCCCGGCGAAACCCGCGTCCTCGAGTTCGGCGAAGCCGCCCGCGCCGTCGCCGAGGAAGATCCGGTTCCGGCCCCCGTGGACCGCGATCACGAGATCGAGGTCATCATCTCCATCGACGTCGACGAGCGCGGCGCCTCTCGCGAGCACGTCCGCGAGCGCGAGGGCGGGCGGCGTGATCTCCTCGAAGCGCCAGCCGCCGAGGTTGCGGTAGAGGGCGCTCGCGCGGCCGAAGCCGGCGAGGAAGAGGTCCGCCAGGCCGTCGCCGTCGACGTCCCCGATCGCGACGCCCTGCCCTTCCGCGAGCACCCGGTTGCGAAGGCGCGTTTCCTCGTCCACGTCGTACAGGAAGGACACGCCGCGGTCGGAACCGTCGAGCGGCCGGAAGCCGCCCGAGCCCCGCGGCCGCAGCTCCCGCCAGCGGTATCCGTCCGCCTCGACCCAGGGTCCGGGGTCCGGCGCCCCGCAGGCCGAGGCGACGAGGGCCAGCGCCAGAACCGGCCGCGCGCGGGCCGGCCGCATCATCACCCCCCGCGGCCGCCGCCGATCACGCGCTCGAACAACTCGTAGATGCGCCGGTATTCGTCGGTCCACGACGAGGGCTCCGCGAAACCGTGGTTCTCCACCGGGTACACGGCCATCTCCCAGTTCTCCTTCCCCAGTTCTATGAGACGCTGGGCGAGGCGCACGACGTCGGAGAAATGCACGTTCGTGTCGTACATCCCATGCGCGATGAGGAGGTGTCCCTCGAACCCCTCGGCGAAGTAGATGGGGGAGGACTGGCGGTACGCCTCCTCGTCCTCGTGCGGGAGGTTGAGGATGCGGCTCGTGTACCAGTGGTTGTAGTGCGCCCAGTCGGTCACGGCGCGGAGCGCGCCGCCCGCCGCGAAGGACTCGGGCGCCGTGAAGAGCGCCATCAGCGTGATGAAGCCACCGTAGGATCCGCCGTAGATCCCCATGCGGTCGGGGTCGACGCCTTCTTCGCGAACGAGGTACGCGGCGCCGTCCACCTGGTCGGAGAGGTCCCAGCCGCCCATGTGCCGGTAGATCGCCGTGCGCCAGTCGCGCCCGTACCCGGCGGAGCCGCGGTAGTCGATATCGAGCACCGTGTAGCCCTGGGCCGCCAGGAAGTGGTGGAACATGAATTCGCGGTAATAGTTCGACCACCAGTTGTGGACGTTGTGCAGGTACCCCGCCCCGTGGACGAAGATGACGCCGGCCCCGTTGGGTTCGACGCCGAAGTCGGCGGGCCGGTAGATGCGGGCGGGCACCGGCGTCCCGTCGCGGGCCTCGAAGTGCACGATCTCGGGCTTGAGCCAGGGGAAGCCGAGCCACGTCTCGGTGGGCGAGGTCGTGACCTGGGTCATGGCGGCGCCCGGGGCGGCGTCGGCGACGTAGAGTTCGGGCGGCCGGTTCGCGCGCGAATGGAGGACCGCGAAGCGGCGCCCGTCGGGCGACGGCGTGACGGTGAACGAGCCCTCACCCTCGAGGAGCTGGACCCGGTCCGAGCCGTCGAAATCCATGCGCCACGGATGCTGGTCGAAGGGGGAGAGTTCGCTCGTCTGGAGGAGGAACGTGTCCCACCCATCGGGGATCGTCGCTCCGAGAACTTCCCAGTCGCCGGCCGTGAGCGCCTCCCGGTTCCCGCCATCGGCGTCGATCGCGTACAGATGCGAGTAACCCGTCTCCTCGCTCACGTACCAGGCGCGCGGCATCTCGCCCGCCGTCTCCGCCGGGAGCCAGCCGATGCAGCCCGCGCCCTGGAAGCCGAAGCAGGGGCCGCCGACCCACGCCTCGTCGTGATGCGTGTCGAGCAACGTCAGCGAGCCGCTCGCCGCTTCGTAGGCGTAGAGGCGCCACGTCTTGTAGTCGAAGTCCACGGCGAACACGAGCCCGTGCGTGCCCGCGTCGTTCCAGCCCGCGAAGCTCGCGACGGCAAGCCGGTCGTCGGATGCCGCCTCGTCCGACTCGGCTTCGTCGCCGTCGGCCTCCGCGTCTTCCGGTTCCGTCTCCTCCGGGTCCGCGTCCGAGCCGTCCGCGGTGAGGTCGAGCCACGTCGCCTCGCCCGAATCCGTGTCCACGACGGCGAGCCTGGAGACGCCCTGCTCGTCGCCGACCTTGGGGCGCATCTCGGTGTTCTCGGTATAGCCGGACTGCGTGATCCAGAGAGGAATATCCGTGCGTCGGCCACCCTGGTTGAAATCGCCGCGGGTGACGGTGACCGCGACGTGGCTTCCCGTGGGGTCGGCGACGAAGAACTGCGCGCGCTCGCCCTGCGCGAGGTGGAGGGTTTCGCGTTGCCCGGCCTCCCGGAGTTCGCGCCGCTCGTCGGCCCGCTCCTCCCGAATGTCCTGGACGCGGACGTGCTCGAACAGCTCTCGCTGCTGCTCCTCGAGGAAGGCCTTGTGCCCCTCGGCCTCCGGGTCCTCGGGCTGTTCCGGGCCGCCGATCGAAGTGAGTTGCCGGATCTCGCCGTCGTCGATGTCGAACGCGAAGAGGTTGTTCCCGCGGCGGAAGAAGATGGAGGCGCCGTCGCCGGAGAAGACGGGTCCTGCCTCGAAGTCCTGCGTGTGGGTCAGCCGGCGTGTCGCGGCGCCGTCCCGTTCGATGAGATAGAGATCTCCGTCGGAGGACGTCACGCGCCAGCGGCCGTCCGGGGAGACGTCGCCCTGCGCCAGGATGGGACCGAGGCGAAGCTCTTCCTCGTCATCGACGCGTTCGGGCGTGCCGCCGGTCGAACGGACGCGGTAGAGGGCGCGCGGCTCGTGCCATTCGGCGCCGCCGGGGAGCCAGCGGAAGTAGATCCACTCGCCGTCGTCGGACCAGCTCACGCCGACGGGCGCCTGCCCGACGTGCTCGGAGCCCCGCATGATGGACTCGAGCGTGAGCGCGAAGGCGTTGTCGCGCGCGGGGGCGGGCTCGAAGCCGGCGAGGTTCTGCGCCTGGAGCGGTGGTGCGGCCGCCAGCGCGACGGCGGCCGTGGCGGTCCACGCGGCGACGCGCCACGAGACGGCGGGCCGGGCGGCGGGGGGGCGGAGCTTCGGGGAGAACTTCACGGGGTACCTCCTCCGTTCCCGGACGGCAGATACGGTCCCGGGATCGGCAGATCCGGCCGTTCCGCGGCCCAGTAGATCGTGACGACGTACCAGCGGCCGCCGTCGTGCATGAGCTGGATCGAGTTGATGCCGCGGGCGAACGGCTCGGGGTCGTCCGCCGTGCGCTTCGAGTCGTAGGTCGAGAACGCGTGCACCACGGGGCCGAAGCGCTCCTCGGTGCGGGCGATCTCCCGCTCGAAGAATCCGTTCTGTTCGAGGAAGCCGCCCGCCTGTTCCGCGTATTCGCCCGGGCTCCACACCTGGTAGCCGTGTTCTCCCTCGGGGGACCGGCCCGTGGGAATGAGGCGGGCCTCCGGGATGAACAGGGAGCGGAAGCGGTCCCAGTCGCGCGCCTGCCCGGCCGGGCCCGAGATCACGTCGTAGAGGGCGGTCAGGATGCTGTCGACCGACTCCACGTCGTCGGGATCGGCCTCCGGCCAGCTCTCCGCCATGGCCACGTTCGCGCGGCTCTGGGCGAGGGAGGGGGCGGGCGTCGCGAGCGCCAGTGGGCCGGCGGTCAGCGCGCCGAGGAGGAAGAGTGTACGCAGTCGTCGCATCGGTCAGCTCCGGGTGAGGTGGTTGGCGTCCACGAATCTAGCGTGCTGTCTCGGAACCCCGCGAGCGGTCCCGGTTGCATCGGACGCGGGCCGGTTCTACCGTTTTTCGCTCGCGCCACCTGCGCCCGTAGCTCAATTGGATAGAGCGTCTGACTTCGGATCAGAAGGCTGGGGGTTCGAGTCCTCCCGGGCGCATGATCCCCCGGTCGATGACGCCAGCGACTCATTCGATTCCGGTGACTCCGCAGACATGAAATCGAGTCCAGACACGCGACACAGCCGGCCCGCGATCCCTTCGCCGGCCGCCCGGTGTCCGATCGATCACGCGGCGGCGGAGCGCGCCGCGCGGTCATTGCCCGGCCCCGTGCGACGGGCCGTCTTCCTGGGCGTGGGGAGCCTCAGCGTGAGCGCCGGCATCATCGGCATCGTGGTGCCGCTATGGCCCACGACCTGTTTCCTCCTGCTCGCCGCGTGGTGCTTCGCGCGCAGCTCCCCTCGCGCCGAGCGCTGGCTGTACGAGAACCGCCTCTTCGGCCGCTACCTCGCCGCCTACCGGGAGCGCGGCGTGATTTCCACCCGCGTACGGCGCGGCGCGACCATCTTCCTGTGGAGCGCGATCCTCGTCTCGGCCGTGTTCGCCGCCGGACAACTCTGGGTCGTCGCCCTCCTCCTGCTCGTCGCCGCCCTCGTCACCGCCCACCTCTACTCCCTCCCCGGCGAAGGCTAGCGGCGCGGCGCTACTCCGCGGGGCGCGCGACGGCCCGCTCGTGGACGACTTGCGAGGCGGGCGGAGTGATGATGCGGCAGGCGGGCCCGCGAGCCCGCGCAAGTCGGCAATCAAGCGTCAGCAAGGGGCAGGAAAGCGCTTCGGCGAGCGCCACGTACCAGCCATCGTAAACGCTGACGTTGTGGCGCAGTTCCCAGACGCGATCGGCTAGAGGTTCGAACGGGAACGGCTCGATACCGAGCGTCAGCAGATCGCGACGGGCGAGATTGGCCTCGGAGGTCTCCAGCCGCTCGGCAAGCTCCAGCCGGCGAAGAACGTTGCTCGCTTCCGCGAGGGCGATCTGTGGGCCCGCCAGGGCACGGCCTTCGCGAGTCGCCTCCGCTATGGCAGCTTCCGACCAGGCGCCCTCCGTCCCGAGGTCGGCTACCGCCGCCGCGAGGACCGAGGCATCAACGACGACCGTCACCGCCGGTCGGCGTCTCGCGCCTGCAGGATGCTCTCGGTGGTCACCCGATTGGTCGACAGCCGCTTGCGGGCGCGAACGCTCTCGACCCACTCCTCAACGGTCGGTTTCGCTACCAACCGCGTGAGTTCGCCGCGCAGATACCGCTGCATCGACTGGCCGCGAGAAGCCGCGCGCACTTTCAGCCGGTCACGCACTTCCTCGGGAACGTCTCGAATCGTGATTTGCACGCTCATGACATCATTTTGACATAAACGACATCATTTCGCAAGCAAACACGTTCCCGCGGGAACGTCTCCCGGGCGCGTCGGACTCTTCTACGCGCCGAGGGCGGAGATCAGGTCGGAGCGGGTGAGGATGCCCAGCGTGCCGTCTTCCCGCCGCACGAGCACGGCGGGCTGGTCTCCACTGAGCGCGTTCGCGAAGGCGTGCACGGGGCTCGAGGCGTCGACGACCGGGAAGGGCGGGCCCATGAGGTCGCGCACGAGGCGTCCCCGCGCGTCGGGATCCCCCATGAGGAAGCGCAGGATGTTCTGCTCGACGAGGCTCCCGACGACTTCTCCTCCCTCCATCACCGGCAGCTGCGAAATCGCATGCTCACGCATGGACGCGATCGCATCCTCCAGGGACATGTCGACCGGGGCCGACACCAGCGGCCTCTCGGTCGAACGGCGCGCGACGAGCGCTCCCGCGGTGAGGGTCTCGCCCTCCTCGAGGAAGCCGTGCTCCTGCATCCAGACGTCGTTGTAGACCTTGCCGAGCGCGCGGTAGCCGCCGTCCGGCATGATCACGACGAGCACATCCTCGTCGGAGATCGCGTCGCGGTTCGCCTCCATCCACTGGAGCGCACCCGCCATCGCCATGCCGCACGAGCCGCCGAGGAACATCCCCTCCTCGCGCGCGAGACGCCGCGTCATGAGCATCGACTCGCGGTCCGTGACGCGCACGTAGTCGTCCACGATGTCGAAGTTCATGTTGCCCGCGAGGATGTCCTCTCCCACCCCTTCGGTGACGTAGGGATAGATTTCGTCCTCGTCGAACTCGCCGGTGTGGAAGTACTTCCAGTAAACGGAGCCGTACGGGTCCACGCCGATGATCCGCACGTCGGGGTTCCGTTCCTTGAGGTAGGCGGCGGAGCCCGAGATCGTGCCGCCGGTGCCGGAGCCGACGAAGAGGTGCGTGATCCTCCCCTCGGTCCCCTCCCACAGTTCCGGACCCGTCGTCCGCAGGTGGGCGAGCGTGTTGGCGGGGTTGTCGTACTGGTTCATGTAGAAGGAATTGGGGGTTTCCTCCGCGAGCCGGCGCGAAACCTGGTAGTAGGAGCGCGGATCCTCGGGGTCCACCGCGGTGGGGCAGACGATGACCTCCGCCCCCAGCGCCCGCAGGATGGCGATCTTCTCGGGGCTCTGCTTGTCCGTCGTCGCGAAGATGCACGTGTAGCCGCGCGCGATGGCGGCGAGCGCGAGGCCGACGCCGGTGTTGCCGCTCGTGCCCTCGACGATCGTGCCGCCGGGTTCGATCTCACCCCGCGCCTCGGCGTCGTCGAGCATCGAAATCCCGATCCGGTCCTTGACGGAGCCGCCGGGGTTGAAGTACTCGAGCTTCGCGAGGACGGTGCCGGGCAGGTGCGCGGCGAGGCGGTTTACGCGCACCAGCGGCGTGCCGCCGATCGTGCCCAGGATGTCCTCGTGCCACATGAAAGTTGACCTCTCTTGCGCCGGGGCCCGCTCGCCGGGCTACCCGGTCAGGTTGTTCCACACGATATACAGCCCGGTGCCCGGCCGCATCGAGCTACGCACCGGGAGCGGTCATCCAGTCTCCTGCCGGATCGCGGCGATGTCGGCGGGGCCGACGCGGCAGCAACCGCCAATGCCGTCGGCGCCCGCGACGCGCCACTCGGTAGCGCTCCGGGCCCAGTCCATCGGGGTCGCCGGTCCGGTCCAGCGCTTCGTCCCGGCGTCCCATACCTCCCCCGAGTTGGGGTAGACGAGGATCGGTTTCGCGGTCGCGCGGCGCGCTTCCCCGATGAGAGACACGGTGAAGCCCGGATCCGTGCAATTGACGCCGACCGCCACGACGTGCGGTTCGGCGTCGCACGTCGCGACGGCGGCCTCCAGTGCCGTTCCGTCCGCGAGGTGGGCGCCGTCGCGACACTGGAAGCTGATCCACGTAGGGCGGTGGGACACGGCGGCGAGCCGGCAGTAGGCGCGCGTCTCCTCCGCGGACGGGGTCGTCTCGCACGCGAGGACATCGGCCTCGGTCTCGGCGAGGACCTCCCAGCGCCGGGCGTGGAAGTCGTACAGTTCGGCGGCGGAGAGTCCGTAGTCGCCCGTGTACTCCGACCCGTCGGCGAGATAGGCGCCGTACGGGCCGACGCTCGCGGCCACGAGCGGTCGCGTGCGGCCGACCGGCTTGATGGCGCGGTCGGCCACGAACTCGTCGCGCGCGGAGACGGCGAGCCGGACGGCCCGCTCGAGCAGGCGAGCCGTGTCGGCTGCATCCAGACCCCGGGCCCGGAAGCCCTCGAACGTCGCCTGGTAGGTCGCGGTGGCGATACAGCCGGCGCCCGCCTCGAGGAACCGGCGGTGCGCGGTGCGGATCGCCTCGGGGTCATCGATGAGGGCGCGGGCGGACCACAGAGGATCGTCGAGGTCGCAGCCGAGCGTTTCGAGTTCCGTCGCCAGCCC
Source organism: Gemmatimonadota bacterium (assembly GCA_965207805.1). Lineage (GTDB taxonomy): Bacteria > Gemmatimonadota > Gemmatimonadetes > Palauibacterales > Palauibacteraceae > Palauibacter. The sequence continues at coordinate 1,070,773 of OZ242312.1, read as the reverse complement.
CCCATCGAGAACGAGAAAGCCCTCCCGCTCGATGAAGTCGCGGATCGGGTCGGTCAAAGCTGGTCCGGGCGGAGTATGATCGAGAACGCCTCGAACACGAACTCGACCCCGCCGTCCTGGAGCCGGTTGCCGACGGCGATGCCCTCGAACATGGCCTCCACCGCATCGTTCAGCTCGAGCAGCCGCGAGGGCTGCGCAACGGGCGTGTTGTGCCCCGTGAACAGCGTTGTCAGCTCGGGAGCGAGTTCGGCGAGCCGGGCGACCGAGGCCCGGTACGCCTCCAGGTCCGTCTCGGGCGCGAAGAGCCAGATCGGACCCTCGTAGAAGGAATCCCCGGTCCAGAGGAAGCCGGCCTCACGGTCGAGGAGAGCGATCGCGTCGGGCGTGTGGCCCGGGACGGCGACGACTTCGAGCGTGCGTCCCCCCAGGTCGATCCGGTGTCCGTCGTCGACGAAGGCGTCGATCTCGAAGGCGGGCGTGTGGTACGTGTCCTCGGTGATCCCCGCGGGCAGGGCCCGGCAGAGCGCGCTCGCGTCCACCTCTCCCCGCACTTCGGCGTTCGCGCGGCCACGGGCGCGCGTGCGGGTGAACTCCGTGTCCATGGCGAGCACGCGCTCGAACTCTGCGTTGCCCCCGACGTGGTCCATGTGCGTGTGCGAGTTGAGGACGGTCACGGGCAGCGTCGTGAGCTCGTCCACCACGGCGCGGATGCGGCCGATCCCCATCCCCGTGTCGAACAGGAGGGCGCCCTCCTCGCCGAGGATCAGGTAGGAGATGACCTCCTGGAACTGGAATGGCTCGTAGATCGCGTACACGCCCGCGGCGACGCGATAGACCTCGAACCAGTCATCCGTGACCCCGACGCGCTCGAGGTCGGCGTACTGCGAGCGGGGCACGTTCGAGCAGAACCCCGCCGTCGCGCCGCGCAATTCGGGGGCCGAGTCGCCACCGGGCGCGCAGGCGAGCGTGCCCCCGGCCAGCGCCCCCGCGGCCGCCAGCCGGAGGATCGCCCGGCGCACTGCGCTAGTCCTGCTCCGTGGTAATGACGCGGCCCACCCTCGCCTGGAGCATCTGGTTGAACTCCGCGAGTTCGTCGGCCAGCACCGCCTGCAGCCGCACTTCCACCTCGTCGATCTGGTCGCTCAGGAGCTGCGCCACCTCGGCGTGCTGGTCGGTGGGCGGGAAATCGGCCGTGCCGACGGCGCTCTGGAGATAGGTCAGACGGCCGCCGATCATCGAGGGCCAGCGAACCCCGTCGGGCCCGGTGTTCTTGAGCTGCACGAGATCGCCCTCCACTTCGATGAGCGACTCGTCGAGCGCCTCTCCCGCCTCGATCACATCTTCCGCGTCGCCCGCGTCTTCGAGCACGGGGCGCAGGTCGTGGATCTGGCGGCGCAGGAGTTCGATCTGGTTGACGAGGTCGGCAAGCCGGTTCCGGTCATCGACGATCTCGTCGAGCAGCGCCTTCTGGGCCAGGATGTCCGCCATCGAACCCTCGGAACTCGGGTCCTGGAGAACCGTCAGCTCCTCGGACCCCACATCCTCTCCGTCCACGACGAGCGCGACGGTGTACGTGCCCGGGGGCTCGCGCGGCCCGCCGCCGAAGCCGAAGAAGCCGCCGCCGGCCTGGCGGGCGACCTCCGGCATCGGCATCCAGTCGGCAAACTGCGGCTTCGTGCGGTACTGGATCGGCTTCGCATCGGGGCCCCGGAAGTTCCACCACACGCGATTGAAGCCGTCGTGGCTGGAGCCGTCGAGCGTGGCGAGCGTGTCGCCCTCGGCGTTCTCGACGCGGACCTGCACCTCGCGCCCCTCGCCGTCGCCGAGCCAGTAGTTGATCGACGCCCCGTTGGGCGGGTTCTCGCCCACGGACCAGTCCTCGTACATCACCTGGGGTTCGGAGATGTCGTTGAAGCGGTACGCGTCGCGCGGCGCGAACAGGTGCGCGTCGGAGGCCGCGATTTCGGGCGTGAGCTGCTGCACCCCGCTCAGGTCGTCCAGAATCCAGTAGCCGCGTCCGTACGTCCCGGCCACGAAGTCGTTGAAGTGCTCCTGGATGATGAGTCCGTAGTACGGCGTCGGCGGGAGGTTCGGCATGAAGAGCTGCCAGCTCTCCCCGTCGTCGTAGCTGATGTAGACGTTCGTCTCGGTGCCGAGGTAGAGGAGGCCCGGCCGCACCGGGTCCTCGAGCAGGTAGCGGGTGTAGTCGACCGGGTAGTTGTCGACGCCGTTCGTGATCTGCGTCCACGTCTCCCCGAAGTCGTCCGTCCTGTAGGCGCGCGCGTCGAAGTCGCCGACCTGGTGGTGCTCAATCGTGATGTACGCCTTGGCCACGTCGAAGCGGGAGGCGTCGACGCTCCGCACGATGCCGTCGGGGGGCAGGTTCGGGATGTTCTCCGTGACGTTCGTCCACGTCGCGCCGTCGTCGCGACTCACCTGGACGAGGCCGTCGTTCGTGCCGGCCCAGAACACGCCCTGTTCGATGGGCGACTCGTCGAAGGCGTAGATCACGCAGCAGAACTCCACGCCGATGTTGTCCGGCGTGAGCCCCCCGGAGATCGTCATCCGCTCCCGGTTGTTCGTGGAGAGGTCGGGGCTGACGACCTCCCAGCTCTGGCCCCGGTTGCGCGTGCGGTGCACGTGCTGGCTCGTGACGTAGATCGTCTCGTTGTCGTGCGGGGAGATGAGGAGGGGGAAGGTCCACTGGAAGCGGTAGCGGATCTCCTCCGCCGGATATCCCATGGTGGACTCGGGCCATACCTCGACGTCGCGGAACTGGCCGCGCTCCCGGTCGTGGCGCACGACGATGCCGCCGACCGCGCCGGCCCCGGATGCGCTCGACCACACGATGTTCGGGTCGGTGGGGTCGGGCGTCGCGAAGCCGCTCTCGCCGCCGCCCACAGTCGTCCAGTCGCCACGCGGGATGAGTCCTCGCGCCCAGAAGCCGGTGTACCGGGTGTTCGACGGCCCGTGGTAGGAGGGCCCGTCCTGCCGGTTCCCCATCACGTTGTAGGGGATCTCGTTGTCCACCGTGACGTGGTACATCTGCGCGATCGGCAGCTGCATGCGGGACCAGGACCTCATCCGGTTCTCCGTGATCGCGACGCCGCTGTCGCCGCCGATGAAGACCCGGTCCGCGTTGGTCGGATCGACCCAGATGTCGTGCAGATCCCACCCCGGGGCCGCCGGGTCGCCGCCCGGGGGGCCGCCGCCGAGGAAGTTGAACATCTCGTACGTCGCGCCCCCGTCACGGCTCACGCTGAAGCTGGACGAGAGGAAGTAGAGCTCGTCGCGGTCGTCGGAGGAGACGCCGCAACGGGTGTAGTAGGCCTGCCGCGTCGCGAGGTCGTGGCTGTAGTTCACGAGCCGCCACGTGCGGCCGCCGTTATCGCTGCTCCACAGCTCGCCCGTGTCGGTCTCGTACCCCTCCATGGGGACGCCGTCGCTCGTTTCGATGAGGGCGTAGACGCGGTCCGAGTCCGAATCGGACATGCAGACGGCGATCTTGCCGAGCGTGCCGGTCGGAAGCCCGTTCCCCTGGAGTTCGGTCCACGTGTCGCCACCGTCCATCGTCAGGTGGAGCCCGCTCCCCGGTCCGCCGCTGTCGCGCTTCCACGTCTTGAGATCGATGTCCCACATCGTGGCGAAGATCTTCCGCGGGTTCGCCGGGTCCATGACCATGTCGTAGGCGCCCGTCCCGGGGTCCACGAACAGGATCTTGTCCCACGAGGCGCCGCCGTCCGTGGTCCGGTACACGCCGCGCTCATCGGACTCCGAGTAGGCGTGGCCGAGCGCCGCCACGTACACGACGTCCGCGTCCGTGGGATGGATCAGGATGCGGCCCACGCGGCCGGTCCCCTCCAGTCCCATGTGGGCCCAGGTCTCGCCGCCATCCGTCGACTTCCAGACGCCGTTCCCGATCGAGACGTTCGAGCGGATCGAGGTTTCGCCGGTCCCCGCCCACACGACCGCATGGTCGCTCGGGGCGACGGCGAGGGCGCCGATCGAATGCACGGGCTGGTCGTCGAACACGGGCCGCCAGTGCAGCCCGGCGTCGTCCGTCTTCCAGATCCCGCCCGTGGCGGCGCCGGCGAAGTACGTGTTGCGGTCCCCGGGGACGCCCGCGACCGAGGAGACGCGGTTGCCGACGGGTCCGATGTGGCGCGCCCGCAGTCCCTCGTATTGCTCGGGCGTGAGTTGCTGGGCCGCCAGCGGCGCGGCGGCCGCGAGGGTGAGGGCGAGACTGATGGAGAAACGGCGAACGTTAGACATGGCTCTCTGCCTCGTGAAACGGGTCGTTTGAGCGAGGAAACGTGCGGCCCCGGACGAATGCGGGCCAGAGCCCGCGGGACCGGAGACGGGGCGGGGGCTCGGCCGGCGGCTCCTGTCGCCGCTAGGAACCCGTCGCGACGGGAAGTTCGACGCTCGACGGATGGGTCGCGGAGCGGTACACGCGCACGGTCGGCGGGTCCTCCGACACCTCTTCCGCGTTGTCGCGGTCGGCGCCCATGACCGTTACGCGCAGCCGGTGGCCCGCGTTGAAGACGGTCGAGGTCGGGTGCAGATCGAGCCGCAGTTCGGCCGGCTCGTCCGGAAGCGGTTCGACGTCGCTCGCGTAGCTGCGCTGGAAGGGGAGGCCGAGGTTGTCCCACGGCGCGTCCGCGAGCGCGCGATGCGAGGCGCGAAGCACGCCCTCGGTCACGTAGCGGGAGGATCCCTCCGCGTCCACTTCCTCGAGCAGCACGAAGAAGTCGGCGTCCCGCGTCGACGAGGTCACCCACAGCGTCACGACCGGATGGCCCGTGACCGTGAGGTCGGACGCCAGCGGCGGAGTCGTGTAGGTCAGCGACTTCGCATCGGTGTCGCGCAGGTCCGGGTACACCATCTCCGGCGCCGCCCCGACGGCGTTGTCCCAGCGGCTGGAAGTCCCGGTGGTCGTCGAGAGATCGACCAGATACTCGTCGAACGCGGCCTCGGCCGTGGGTGCGTCGGGCGAGAGCCCGCCGTCGTTGACCGATGCGACGCTCCCGCTCGCCCCGGGCGCGAGGAAGAGGCGTTGGCTCGTCGTTTCCGGCGGCCACACGTCGGACGACACCCAGCGCCAGTCGCCGGGGTCGTTCATGATGGCGTAGTGGATCGGCGCCTCGTCGAGCACGCCGTTGTCGATGCCCTTGAGCCAGTAGTCGAACCAGCGGTGCTGCTCCACCGCGTACAGCTCGATGCGTTCGGCCATCAACGCGGGGTCGGGCATGCCGGAGTGAGGCCAGGCCCCGATGCCCAGCTTCTGCGGCCCGCGGTAGTTCGCGAACCAGAGCGTGGCGTCGGTGACGAAGATGTCGTACCAGCCGTTCCAGTGGTACGCCGGAACCCCCGCCTCGAGCACGTCTTCGAGCACGCCGCTGGGTCCGTGGCGCTCCCACGCCAGCTCGGGCGCCGCATGATCGCGATAGCGCCCCGCGCCGTACTGTTCGAGCACGTCCCAATTGTCCTCGTGCTCCTCCATCGCCTGCCGCAGGAGCACCCCCTCGACGTCCTCGTCCACCGCCGGGGCCGGAATGGAGACGTCGAACTCGCGGGTCAGGCCACCCCAGTGCCCGATGAGGTCATCACGGTACACGCCGCCGGGATACATGAGATCGTACATGTCGAGGGCCGCGACATCCGGGAAGATCGCCTTGAGCGCCGGCGGGTTGCGGGACGCGGCCATGTACTGCGTGATCCCCAGGTAGGAACCGCCGTACATGCCGACGTTGCCGTCCGACCAGGGCTGCGAGGCGAGCCACTCGATGAGTTCGACCGCATCGGTCGTCTCCGACTCCGAGAACAGCCCCTCGTAGCGGCCGAAGGAGGCCCCGCTCCCCCGCACACCGGCCGCCGCCACCACGTAGCCGTGGAGGACGAGGCGCTGGAGATCCTCGTTCGCGTCGACCTGGGAGCGGATGTCCGGGCTCGGGTCCAGATCCGGCGCGATCACGCGGATGATCTGGCCTGGATTGCGGTGGTAGCGGGAATGCGTCCACACGACCGGCAGGGGCTCGCTCTCCGGCACGCCCGCAAGCGCCGGGCGGGTGACCTCGACCGCCAACCGCACGCCGTCGCGCATCTCGACGTAACGGGAGGTTGTGACCCAGCCGTCGTACCGGGGCTCGCTGTACCCCCCGTAGCGGCCGAACTCCGACACGCGGTCGGGCGCTTCTCCTCCGGCGTCGTCGGTGCCGGGTTCGGCGGCACATGCCGCCAGAAGGGCGGGCAGGAAGATGGCGGTGATTCTCCTCATGTCGTTCTCATCCCGCTCGTCAGTTGTAGGCCGGGAGTCCGGTCGCGTCGTGTCCGAGGATGAGGGAATGGATGTCGTGCGTGCCCTCGTACGTATAGACCGACTCGAGGTTCGCCATGTGACGCATCGAGGCGTACTCGGCGAGGATCCCGTTCGCGCCGAGCAGTCGCCGCGACTCGCGCGCGCACTCGCAGGCCATGTTCACGTTGTTTCGCTTCGCGAGGGAGACGTGCTGCGGCCGCATCGTGCCCTCATCCTTCATCCGGCCGAGCCGGAGGCAGAGAAGCTGCGCCTTCGTGATCTCGGTGAGCATGTCCGCGATCCGGACCTGCTGGATCTGCGTCTGCGCGATCGGCGTGCCGTCGAACTGGACGCGGTTCTTCGCGTAGTCGACCGACTCGCGATAGCAGGCCATGGCGGCGCCGACGGCCCCCCACGAGATCCCGTAGCGCGCCTGCGTGAGACACTTCAAGGGGCTCTTGAGCCCGCCGCTGCCCGGGAGGAGGTTCGTGCGCGGCACCCGCACATCCTGCAGGACGAGTTCGGAGGTGTCGGAGGCGAGGAGGGAGAGTTTCCCCTTCTGGTCGCTGGCGGAGAAACCGTCGCGCCCGGTCTCGACGATGAAGCCGCGGATCGCGCCGGCGTCGTCCAGGTCCCCGGTCTTGGCCCAGATCACCGCCACGTCGGACATCGACCCGTTCGTGATCCACATCTTGGCGCCGTTGAGGACCCACTCGTCCCCGTCCTCCACGGCGCGCGTGATCATCCCGCCGGGGTTGGAGCCGAAGTCGGGCTCGGTGAGGCCGAAGCACCCGATGGACTCGCCGCTCGCCAGCCGCGGAAGCCACTCGCGCTTCTGCTCCTCCGACCCAAAGGCGAAGATCGGGTACATGACGAGGGCGCCCTGCACCGAGACGAAGGAGCGGATGCCCGAGTCCGCCCGCTCGAGTTCCTGCATGATGAGGCCATAGGCCACGTTGTTCAGGCCCGCGCAGCCGTACTCCTCGGGGAGGTTCGCCCCGAAGAAGCCGAGTTCTCCCATCTGGGGGATGAGTTCCCGCGGGAACGTGCGTTCGATGTAGTGGTGGCCGATGATGGGCAGGACTTCCTGGTCCACCCACTCGCGCACCAGATCCCGAATCGCGATCTCCTCTTCGTGCAGGAGCGCATCGAGATTGAAGTAGTCGACACCCTCGAAAGTCATTCGTGAATTTCTCCGGATTCCGGGCAGCCCTTGGCTGCGGGATGAGGGACGGCGGACGAATCCGCGCGGAAACAATGGACGCCGAGCGCGACGCCGGCCGCGGCGAGGAGGATGCCCGCGGCGACCCCCGGCCAGCCGTACACGTGCGCGTTGATGACGAGGACGATCCCGACCATGGTGGCGAGCGCCGCTGCCGGAAGCCCCAGCACCGTCCGGATGCCGGCGCGCTTGCCGGGCCGGACGCCTAGCGGCCGAGCCGCCATCGGGTGTAGCCCTTCACGACCTCGCGGCCGATGCGGAAACCCAGATAGTACGCGGCCACAAGCGGCAGCCCCCACGCGTACGCGGGCAGGAAACCGAGGTCGGGGGAGGAGCGGAGCCAGATGACGACCCAGACCGCGAACGGCAGCGTGATGCACGCGGCAACCACGTGCCGCCACAGCCGCATGCGCCGCTGCATGCGGGGCCCGCAGGCTTCGCACCAGTCGTCGCTGTCCAACAGTCCCTTGGGAAACATCTGGCCGCATGCGCCGCACATCACGCCCTTGAAATGAAGCTCTTCCATCCGCTCGCGCTCCGTGCCGGTCCTTCCGCGCCGGTCATTCACCGGCGGCATCCAGTCGCTCGATGACCGCGCCGGCGAACTCCGCCGTGCTCGCGGAACCGCCGAGGTCCGGCGTATAGCCGGCGCGCTCCTGCAGGGTCCGGTGCAGGGCGGCGCGGATGCGCGCGGCCACGTCGGGTTCATCGAGATGGTCGAGCAGGAGGCAGCCCGCGAGCAGGAGGGAGGTAGGGTTCGCGATCCCCTTCCCCGCAATATCCGGCGCCGATCCATGCACCGCCTCGAAGATCGCCGCCCGCTCGCCCAGGTTCGCGCCCGGCGCGAAGCCGAGCCCGCCGATGAGTCCGGCGACCTGATCCGAGAGGATGTCACCGAACATGTTCTCGGTGACGATCACGTCGAAGCGGTGCGGATCCAGTGCCAGTTGCATCGCCGTGGCATCCACGATCTTCTCGTCGAATTCCACCCTTCCCTCGTATTCGGCCGCGACGTTGCGCCCGACTTCGAGGAAGAGACCCTGCGTGTACTTGAGGATATTCGCCTTGTGGACGAGGGTCACGAGACGCCGGCCGTGGGCGAGGGCGTACTCGAACGCGAAGCGCACGATGCGGCGAGACCCGTAGCGCGTAATGAGCATGACGGATTCGGCGACGGCGCGCGGATCGTTCTCCATCCCGATGAAGTGCTCGATCCCGGCGTAGAGGCCCTCCGTATTCTCCCGCACGATGACGAGGTCCACGTCCTGATAGCGGGCGGCCGGGAGCAGGGTGACCGCGGGCCGGACGTTCGCGTAGAGGTCGAAGTGCTTGCGGAGCGCGACGTTCACCGACCGGAAGCCGGAACCGATGGGGGTCGTGAGCGGTCCCTTGAGGGCGACCCCCGTCGCCTCGATCGCTTCGAGAGTCGGCTGCGGAAGCGGCTCTCCGACCGCTTCCATCGCGGTGACGCCGCCGAGGCACTCGCGCCACCGGATGGGCGCGCCGGCAGCCTCCAGGATCGCAACGGTGGCTTCGGATATCTCCGGGCCGATGCCGTCACCCGGGATCAACACGACGTCGTGTAGCGGCTTCATGGTCACGAAGGTGCGAGTTGGTCGGCCACGCGCAACGCGAGCGTGGTGAGCGCGAATGGGGACGCGGCCTCCGCGACCGCCCCCGCGACGGGGCCGTGCCAGAGCACGGCGCTGCGCCGCACGTCGATGACGGCGAGTTGCAGCACGGCTCGGCTCTCCCGATACGAGACCGCGAGCGGCAGGACGACGAGACGGGCCCCGAACAGGGCGGCCACCTGGCGGAGCTGCGTGTGGAGCGGTTCGTAGAGTTGCGCCCGGGAATCCGGCGCGGTGAGCAGGCCCTGGTAGGCGAGCCGCCCCGGGTCGACGCCGATCATCGGGTTGCGGGCGAGGCGGGACTCCACGGCGGGCGCGAGAGCCCAATGTGCGGCCCCCTCTTCCTCGCCGAACGCGAACTCGATCTCGGCGTTGAGGAGGTCGATCGTGCGCCGCGCGCTCCCCGTCCCTCCGACCCACGTCCCTCCGGGATCCGGCAGGGCGGACTGCACGGGAAGGACGACGACCGGCACACCCGCGGGCACCGCCGGAGGGTTGCCGGCCGGAGGCTGCTGCGCCGCCAGCGTCCCCGCGGAGAGAAGGGCGAGCACGCAGGACAACGCTGTCCGGCGTCTCATGCCCGCGCCGCCTCGACGCGTGCGATCTCGGCCTCGATTTCCGCCTGGGAAAGCGTGTGGTCGCACTTCTTGGCGAGTCCGAACAGCGCCTCGCACAGGGCCTCGTCCCCCCCGTCGTATCCGTGCTGGCTCAGCCAGAAGCGGACGTTGCTGAGACCGGACACCGGAGAGATCTCGATGGTCTGTCTCCGCCCCACGATCGACGCCGGGACGCCGCTGTAGACGCGGTCCTCCAGCCAGCCGTCCCCCTTCTGCATGGCCTTGATGATCGCGGCCGCGTGTACGCCGGTCCCGGTCCGGAAGGCGTCGTCCCCGATGACCGGATAGTTGTGGGGCACCTCGACGCCGCACATCTCCGCCGTGAGGCGGCAGTAGTCCGACAGCCGGTCGATCGGGTGATCGTGCGTCCCGAGCAGGTGGAGGTTCACGAGCAGCAGATCCATCTCGACGTTGCCGATCCGCTCGCCGATCCCGAGCGCGGTGGCATGCACCCGATCGACCCCTTCCTCGATCGCCGCCAGCGCGTTCGCCAGCCCGAAGCCGCGGTCCCGGTGTCCGTGCCAGTCGATCTTCACGGATTCTCCGGTGCCGGCCACGATGTCCTTCGCGAAACGCACGAGTCGCCGCACGCCGTGGGGCGTCGAGTGGCCGACGGTGTCCGCCAGGCAGATCCGCCGGGCCCCCGCCTCGACCGCGGCCGAGAAGAGCCGGGCGAGCGTCCTGGGCCGCGACCGTGTCGTGTCCTCCGTCACGTACATGACATCGAGTCCCTCGCCGATCGCGAACCCGATGGCGTCGCGCGTCGAAGAGAGGATCTGGTCCACATCCCAGTTCTCGGCGTACTGGCGGATCGGCGAGCTTCCGATGAAGGTGGCGACCTCGATGTTCAGGCCGGTCGCCTGCTGGACGCGCGCCACGGGCTCGATGTCGGCCTTGACCGTGCGGGCGGCCGCGTTGGCCTCGATCGGGAGTTCGCAATCGGCGATCTCCCGAGCCAGCGCGAGGCACGCTTCGTAGGCGCGGGGACCGGCGCCCGGAAGGCCGATGTCGACCGCGTGGATGCCGAGGTCCACCATGAGGTGGAGGAGTTCGATCTTCTTCCCGATGGGCGGGTCCTTGACAGACGGATTCTGGAGGCCGTCGCGCAGCGTTTCGTCGTCCAGTTCGACCCGGGTCGCCGCGTAGTCGTGGCTCCCCGGAAGCGCGTTCCAGTCGTATATGAGTTCGTCCTGGCTCACGTCCGCTCGCCTTCGACGACGCCGTCGTCTCCCACGTTCACTCTCCCGCGCACGCCGCGCAGCGTCACACGGTCCCCGACGAGCGAATCTACGAGATCGCAGTCTTCGATGACGCTGTCCGCGCCGACGATGGTGTGGCGGAGGCGCGAACCCCGGACCCGGCATCCGGATGCGACGCTCACGTTCGGGCCGACCTCGGACGTCTCGACGATCGCATCCGCCGCGACCGCAATCGCCCCGTCGACGGCGACGGAGTCCGGGAGATCCGGATCCCCTCCGTGTCCGCGTTCGAGCATGATCCGGTTCGTCTCGAGCAGCGTCTCCGGCTTCCCGCAGTCAAACCAGCCGCCCACTTCCGCCGTATGGAGGCGTGCGCCACGGTCGATCATGTACTGGAACGCGTCCGTGAGGAAATACTCGCCAAGCTGGGGATCCAGATCCATCACATGCCGAACCCCCTCGAACAGCAGCTCATGATCCTTCACGTAGTAGACGCCGATGTTCGCGAGCTTCGATACGGGTTCCGATGGCTTCTCGATGATCCGCTTCATGTATCCCGCTTCATCGGTGAGGATGACGCCGAACCGCTGGTAGTCCTCGACTTCCTTGGCCCAGATGATGCCGGATGCGGACGCGTGGCGGTGCAGCACGCCGAAGTCGGCATCGAAGAGCGTGTCCACGAAGACGATGATGACCGGCCCGGTCACGTAGGGTTCCGCCAGCGCAATCGCGTCGGCCGTCCCCCGCTGGGTGGCCTGCTCCACGTAGGTGACGGAGAGGCCCGGGAACTCCTCCGCCATGAAGGACCGGATCTGGCCGGCGAGGTGGCCGGTGATGCAGATGAACTCGTCGACGCCCTCGGCTCTGAGTTGCTCGACAACGTAGGAAAGCACGGGCCGATTGGCCACGCGGAGTAAGGGTTTGGGACGGCTGTGGGTGTGGGGACGGACCCTTGTACCCATTCCCGCCAACGGTATTATGGCCTGCATGTTAATCCGTCAGAGTTTCGGGAGAGTGGTCCTGCTGTCTGCGGGGGCCGGGAGCCCGGGCCAACCGGGCCCCGCGGACCGCAAAGCTATCCGTCCGCGGCGGACGCGGGCAACCGCGGAAAGAGGATTTTCGGGGTGACGGAGGCATCTCCCGACGGCGGGCAGGCCGGCGGGCTCTCCCGCTGGTTTCACCAGAATTCGGCGGATACCCGCGCGCCGGGCGGGCCCGAACCGCGCCTCTACGAGGTGGCCTTCTCCCGCGTCTGGGACCAACTGCTGAAGTACGTCAGACGGCGCTGGTGGTGGACGCTCGCCCACCGTGACGAAGACCTCGGACTCATCTCCGTGCGGTGCGTGGTCCCGCTCCTGCGGTGGGTGGATGACCTGACGATCTGGGTTGCCCTGGATTCGAACGGGCTCACGCGGGTCGAGGCGTTCTCGCGCGCGCGACGGCGAAATTTCGATCTCGGCATGAACCGGCGAAGGATCCGGCGCATGCTGAAGTCGCTCGACAGGGCCCTGGGGCCGCGAGCCAGGCTGCCCGACCCCGCTCCAGGCGGGGACGCGCGGGACGCGCCGGGGGAGACGTGATCGGGCGATGGCTGCCCGGGGCGGCGGGTGCCGCCCTGGTCCTCTTCGCCTGTGCGGGGCCCCCGCCGGACGGAACGACGGAGGCTCGCGGAGAAATCGCCGGCGAGCCGCTCACGCCGGCGGTCGACGCACGCTATCTGACGCACCTGCTCTTCGCGGCCGACGACGGGACGGTGTTCATCGGCTCGTTCGATCAGACGGCCGAGGGCGAGGATCTGCGCGTTGACTACGACGTGCGGCTCGCGGACGGAGACGCGTGGCAGCCCCTCGTTCTGACCCGCGACACGGTGCCCGTGGCCCGGGCGGCGTGGCGCCTCCTGCCGACGCCGGCGATGGCGGTGCGTGTCGGCGATGCCGGACAGATCGTGAGCCTTCTGTTCAGCGAACCCGAGGGTGAAGGCACGGATGCGGTGCGTCTCGTGGCGGGTGAGGAAGTGTCCGTCTGGACCGGACCCACGGGCCAGCGGGAGTCGCTTGGGATCGCGGCGCTGGAGATGAGCGACAGGGCCGTGCCCGGCATCCTCTTTTTTCGTCGCGCCGCCCGGGCGCTGAGCATCCCCGTCGCGGTGACGGATGGTCAAACGTTCGTGTTCGCCGACTCGCTCGGGAACGGTCTCGTCGTCCACGCGGGCACCGTCGGCCAGCCGGCCGTCGCCCACACCTGGCTGCACGGCGTCGACGCGGCCTGGGGCGACGTGACGCTCGAGCCGCCGGATCCGGGCGGGACCGGCGGCTCGGCCTCCGCCTGGCGGTTCGAGATCTCCGGTACGACGGTCCGTGGGAGTTTTCGGCCGCTGCTCGGCGAGGACCCCGGCGATGGGACGCTCATCCGCATGGAGGCCATCGTCTACGTCGGAACGGAGGTGCTTGACTTCAACGGGTTTGCGGCCACGCTGCCTTCTCCCTGATGGAATTCGACTGGCTGCGCGCCCTCGTCACGGTGGCCTTCGGCGCCCTGGCGGGCGGGATTACGAACCGGATCGCCGTCTGGATGATCTTCCATCCCTACCGCCCACCGAAGATTATGGGCCGCCCCGTGCGCTGGTTGCAGGGCGCGGTGCCGAAGAATCAGAAGCGGCTGGCGGATTCGGTCGGCGGCGTCGTCGGCGGGGCGCTCCTCACGCCGGAAGACATCACCGCCGAACTGCGGGAACTCGAGTCCGCCTTTCGCGAGCGCCTGCGGGAACTGGCGATCGAACTCAGCGAGGGCGAGCAGCCCGCGCTGGCCGATCTCCTGCCGGAGGCCGCGCTCGCAGAGGTTCGTGACATCCTCACGCAGATTCTCGGGCAGGGCCGGGAGTTCCTGGCCGGGACGCTCGATTCCCCGGATTTCGGGGATGAATCCGGCCGCCTCCTGGAGTCGATCCGGGAGTCGCTGAGCGACGAATCGCTCGCGCAGACGCTGGAGCCGGAACGGATCGCCGCGATTCGCGAAACGATGGACGGCTGGCTCGCGCGGCTCGTCGATTCGTCAGCCTTCGAGATGACGGTACGCCGCCACCTAGACGAGGCCGCGCGGCAACTGCTCAGGCCGCACCGGACATTCGAGCAGCTGATTCCCGCGGGGCTCGTGGCCGCGCTGGAGCACGCGATCAAGGACTACCTTCCGGTCGCGATCGAGCGTTTGAGCCGACTGCTGGACGACCCGGACGCGAGGGAGCGGATCGAGCATGTGCTCGGGGAACTGTTCGACCGCTTCATGCAGGACCTCCGCTTCCACCAGCGCGTCGTGGCCCGCTTCATCGTCACCGAGGAAACGGTGACGCACGCGCTCGATACCCTCCGCGAGGAAGGCGCCGACCGCCTCGGCGGCGTGCTGCGCGAACCCGAGGTCCAAACGGCGATCGCGCGGCACGTCAACGATGGCGTCGTCGAGTTCCTCCGGCACCCTCCTTCGGAGGTCATCGGCGGCGCGGGCGATCCCCAGGTCGAGAGCGCGCTCGATGCGTTGGCGGAGTGGCTCGTGAAGGCGGCGCGGGATCCGGGTTCGCGCGCCTTCCTGCTCGACCGACTCGAGGGACTGCTCGAGCGCTTCGGGGAGAGGAGCTGGGCGGACGTGCTCCGTGCCGTTCCGGCCGACCGTGTGGCGGCTTCGCTTGCCGCTGGATTCCGGTCCGATGCGGGACGTGCCCTCTTCGACTCGATCGCCGAGCCGATGGCGGACCGGCTCCTTCACACGCCGATCGGGCGGCTCGGGCGTTTCCTGCGCGAGGACGCCGCGGTACGGCTGGCCGATACGCTGGCCGCGCCCTCGTGGGACTGGATCGTCAACCGGGTGCCCGAGGTGGCGGGGCGAATCCGGATCGCCGAACGTATCTCGACGAAGATCGAGAACTTCTCCATCGAGCGGATCGAACACCTTGTTCGCGATATCAGCCAGCGTGAATTCGACCTCATTGTGCGGCTCGGCTACCTGCTCGGCGCCGGCATCGGCACCGGACTCGTGATTCTCGATTCCCTCCCGGTGCTCGAATTCATCCGGGGACTGTTCGGATGAGGCCCGCGCGCGCCGCCGCCGTCGTCGTGTGCGGCATCGGTCTCGCCGTGTTCGGCTGCGCCTCGCCCGACACGGCGATCGACCGAACGGAGGGCACGGGGGAGCTGCGCGGGTTGGCGGTCGAACAGCCGTTCGCGGCGCCGGAGTTCACCCTCACGGACTCCCGGGGGCGCCGATTCGACTTCCGGCCGGAGACCGCGGGGTCGCTCACGCTGCTCTTCTTCGGTTATACGCATTGCCCCGACATCTGTCCGGTGCAGATGGCCGTGCTCGGAGCGGCTCTCGACGATCTTTCGTACGCGGACCGCCGCGAGATCGAAGTCGTCTTCGTGACGACGGACCCCGCGCGCGACACACCGGAGCGGCTGCGGAGCTGGCTCGACCTCTTCGACGCCTCCTTCGTCGGCCTGAGCGGGGAGGTCGAGACCGTGAACGAGATCCAGGCCGGATTCCACCTTCCGCCCGCGCAGATCGAAGAAACCTCGCCCCCGCCGGGCGCGGGAGAACCTTATTTCGTGGGACACGCGACGCCTGTCGTCGCCGTGACGGGCGACGGCGTAGTGCGGGCGCTGTACCCGAGCGGCGTGCGGCAAACCGACTGGCGGCACGACCTTCCCCTGCTCCTGCGTCTCAACCGGTCGGTTTCGCAGCCGGCGGGCGAAGCGGGCACGGGCGACGACTGAGGCCACGCGATGCAATGGTGGTGTGCGGCCCAGAGCATCCCGTGGGACTGGTCGTGGCGCCCGTATCCGGGCGTCTGGCTCTTCATCGCGCTCCTGTGCCTCGCCTACCGCGCCTTCACCCGTGGCGCCGCGCCTTCGCGGCTGGAGATCGCCCGCTTCGCCGGCGGCGCGCTCACGCTCTGGGTCGCGCTGGACTGGCCGGTGGGCGCACTCGGTTCGGGATACCTGGCTTCGGTGCACATGGTGCAGTTCCTCCTCATCGCGCTGCTCGCCCCGCCTCTCCTCATCGCGGGGCTTCCGCGTGCGGCGCTGGAGCGAGTGCGCCGCGGCAGGACGACCTCCGTCCTCGGGTTCGTCACGCGGCCGCTCATCGCGCTGCTTCTGTTCAACGCGGTCGTCATCGCGACGCACTGGCCGGAGGTTGTGGACGGGCTGATGGCCTCGCAGGCGGGCTCGCTCGCGCTCGACATGGCCTGGCTGGGCGGCGGACTCGTCTTCTGGTGGCCCGTCGTGAGTTCGATTCCGCACCGGCCGCGTTTCCCGCTCGGCGTGAGAATCTGCTATCTGATCGCGAGCACGGTGTTGATGACGCTGCCGTATGTCTTCTTGACGTTCGCGGAACTCCCGTTCTACGCGACGTACGAACTCGCGCCTCCGGTGGGCACGCTCTCGGCGGGTGAAGACCAGCGGCTGGCCGGGCTGATCATGCGGATCGGCGGAGGCACGATCCTGTGGACCGCGGCGGGCGTCATTTTCTGGTTCTGGTACCGCGCGGAGAACGACGCCGGCGGCTAGTCGCTCACCTGTTCGGAGACCCAGTCCACGTAGGGTGGGGAGCCGGCGGCCACGGGAATGAAGAGGACCTCGGGGACATCGTAGGGGTGGAGTTCGCGGATACGGCGCTCGACATCATCGCTGCGGGCCGCGGCCGTCTTGAGGATGCCGAGGGCTTCCGCTTCCTCGCACACCTCACCCTCCCAGCGATAGATCGAGGTCACACCGGTCACCACGTTCAGGCAGGCGATGAGCCGTTCGTCGACGAGGGTTCGTCCGAGCCGCACGAGTTGTTCGCGGTCAGGCCCCGTGACGAGCCCGACCACGAGGTCGCTCACGGGCGATCCCGCTCTTTCTCCCGCCCGCTCATGGCGTCCTCGGCCCGCTCGTAAAGCGCTTCGATCGCATCGGCGAAACGGGTCTCGATCACGCGACGCTTGACCTTCAGCGTCGGCGTCAATTCCCCGCCCTCGACGGTGAACGGCCCAGGGACGAGAAGCACGTCGCGCGGCCGCTCGTAGTGGGCGAAGTCGCGGCAGCATTCCCCTACGGCCCGTTCGACCATTTCGCGCGTCCGGGCGTCCGTGACGAGGTAGGCGTCCGCCGCTTCTTCGACTCCGTGCAGTTCCGGACGGACGGCCTCGAATTCGGGCACGACGATGACGATCGGGAACTTTCGCCCGTCGCCGAGCATCACGGCTTCCGCCACCATCGGGTGCAGCTTGATCGCCGCCTCGACGGGCTGAGGGGCGATGTTCTTTCCGTAGGCGGTGATGATGAGGTCCTTCTTGCGGTCCGTGATCCGGAGGTATCCGTCCTCGTCGATCTCGCCCACGTCGCCCGTGTGGAACCAGCCGTCCTCGTCGATGGCCTCGGCCGTCGCTTCGGGCTTGTTGTAGTAGCCCGCCATGATCTGCGGCCCTCGGACGAGGATCTCCCCGTCCTCGGCGATCCGGATTTCGGTGCCGGGGATCGGTTTCCCGACCGTGCCGAGGCGGATGGCCTCGATCGGATTGAAGCTGACGGCGGGCGAGGTCTCCGTGAGCCCGTAACCTTCGACGATGCGCAGGTGCGCGGCGAAGAAGAAGCGGGCCACGGCGGGCGAGAGGGGAGCTCCACCGCTCACGAAGTAGCGGACCTGCCCTCCCGTGCGGGCGCGCAGCTTCGAGAAAACGAGGCGGTCGGCGAGCGCGGACTGGAGACGGAGACCCGGCCCGACCCGGCGTCCCTCGAGTTCAGCCATCGCGCGCGCTTCGCCGACGCGACGCGCCCAGTTGAAGATCCCCTGCTTCGCGCCACCCGCCTCCCGGGCGGTGGCTTCGGCCCTCTCCAGCACCTTCTCGAACACGCGCGGAACGGCGGCCATGAAGGTGGGCGAGACTTCGCCCAGATCGCGGGCCACCGTGTTGGGGGACTCCGCGTACGCGACGGTGACTCCCGCCCGCCACATGATGTAGTGGCCGACGGTGCGCTCGAACACGTGGGCGAGCGGCAGGAGCGCGAGGGCCACGTGGGTGGAGTCGATCGGGAAGACCCGCAGCGCCATGTCCGCGTTCGAATGGAAGTTGGCGTGCGTGAGCATCACCCCCTTCGGGTCGCCGGTCGTGCCCGAGGTGTAGATGAGCGTCGCCAGGTCTGCCGGGCGCGTCTTTCGGGCGTGTGTTTCGTACGTCGCCGCAAGCGCTTCGGGCGCGGCCTCGCCGAGGTCGGAGAGGGCGTCCAGCTGCATCGTGGCGAGCGAGTACCCCTCGGGAGCCGTCACGGGCCCGAAGGCGATCGCCAGTTCCAGCGCGGGAAGATCGGCTTCGACCTCCGCGATCTTGTCCAGTTGCTCCTGGTCTTCCACGAATACGGCTCGCGCGCCGGAGTCCGCGAGGATGTAGCGCACCTGGTCGGCGGGAAGCACCGGGTAGACAGGGACGGAGGCGAGCCCCGCCATTACGATGCCCCAGTCCGCCAGGGCCCACTCGAGGCGAGTCTGCGAGAGAATCGCGATGCGGTCGCCCGGCCCAAACCCCCTTGTCCGGAGCCCGAGCGCGATGGCGCGGGCGCGGCGTCCGATCTCATCGGTGGAAGTCGAAACCCAGACGCCGTCGGCTCCCCGGGTTCGCGCCGCGTCATCTCGGGGCCGCGAGAGCCCGTCGAGGAAGAGTTCCGGTAATGTGCCGGGGCGATAGTCGTCCGGGAGCGGGCTCGAGACCTGCACGCTGCTGGTGCGCGCGCCGCTAGTGGGCGACCGATTCCGCGACCGGCACACCCAGTCGCTGCAGCGTGCGCCGGGCATGCTCGAGATGCCTCGGCTCTTCCCGGTCCCCGCCCGCATAGGCCAGGAACTCCTGAAGGTGCCGCGAGGCGTCCCGCTCGGCGCCCTTCTTCAACAGGAGGAAAGCCAGGCCGTAGTGCGCCGCGGTGCTGCGCGGGCGCTCCTCGAGGGCGGCCCCGTAGGCGCGAACCGCATCATCGGTCAGTCCAATGTGCGTGTACACCACGGCCATCTGTTCCAGCGTGGCCGGATGCCGCGGGTTGTACTTCAAGGAGAGACGAAACGAGATGAGCGCCTCATGGTAGAGCTCCTGCCGAACCAACTCCACGCCTTCCTCATAGAAGTCCGGCTGTCTCCGTCGGCGCCGTCCGTCACTGTCCCAGATCTTCCACCACACCATGCCACCTCCCCCCGAGCGAGCTGGATCTTACGTCTCACTCAACCATCTTCCACACACACCCCGACACATCTGGCGACAACGGGGAATTATAGCGTCTTGTCAAGCTGAGGCAAATTTCGGACTGCGTTCACCGACCCAGATGGTGGCGTCGGAGGCGACTTCCGCGAACTCCGAAGTGGCGAGCGAGTCGAGGTCCGCGGGGGTCGGATTCTCCACGACGAGGCGCGCGCCGGGCCGCGCGCAGCGCGTGATCTCGGACAGTTGGAGCGCCATGGGAGCGGCGAGCGCGATGCCGTGCAGTGCGCCGGTGCGGATCGGCCAGCGGTGGGGCGCGGCGCCCAGGAGAGGATCGACGCCGGCAACGAGATCCTCGACGGCAAGGGAGGCCGGGGGGGAACCGTCGCCGGGGTCGGCCAGCCAGACGAGTACCTCGAGACGGTCTCCGAGGCGGGCGATGGCAGGGGCGTGCGCGGCAAGCCGCGGGCCAAGGAGCACCACCATGCCGGCCCGGTCGCTCACGCCCAGCAGGGCCGCGAGGCGCAATGCCGCCTCCGGAGCGGCCTCCCCGGCGGGGCGCGCGGTCCCGGTGCTCGGCGTGGCGCGTCGCGCGGCATCGGAAAGATCGAACCGCATCGTCCCGCGGCGGATGGGCACCTCGATCTCGCACAGGGGGCAGCCCAGCCGTCCCTCGACCACGCGACGCGACTCCGCCCGGTCGACGAAGGCGACGAGCCCGGCCGACGACCCACAGTCGGGACAGTCCAGGACCTCAGCCAGTTCGAGAAACATGCCGCCGCCTCGTACCGTCCCCCGCCGCCCTGCACAGCCTCACGGGGCTGCTAGAGCGAGTGTGCCAGGCGGAGGAATTCCTCGCGCGTCCGGTGATCCCGCCGGAACAGGCCGCGCACCGCACTCGTGATCGTCTTCGAGTTCTGCTTCTCGACACCCCTCATCATCATGCAGAGGTGAATGGCCTCCACGACAACCCCGACACCCTGCGGGTTGAGCGCGTCCTCGATCGCCTGCGCGATCTCCTCGGTCAGGCGCTCCTGAAGCTGAAGCCGGCGGGCGAACACGTCGACGATGCGGGGGAACTTGGAGATCCCGATGATGCGTCCGTTAGGGACGTAGGCGATGTGCGCCTTGCCGAAGAAGGGGAGCATGTGGTGCTCGCACAGCGAATAGACTTCGATGTCCTTGACCATGACCATCGAATCGTGGGCTTCCTCGAAGATCGCCGTCCCGATGACCTCGTTGACGGTCTGGCCGTAGCCGCGGGTCAGAAACTCGAGGGCGTCGGCCACGCGCGCCGGCGTCCGGACGAGCCCCTCGCGGCCGGGGTCCTCGCCGAGCAGTTCCAGCTGTTCACGGACGAGACGCGACAGACGCTCTTCGCTCACGATCTCCTCCAGGAGTGCTGCGGGATTTCCTCCGACGGCCGTGGGGCGTTGCCGCACCCCGCCCGGGATGCAAAAGGGGCGACCCGTGGGTCACCCCCCCTGTAGAAATCAGATGCAAGGGGATTTCTTGAAGCCCTCCGCAACACGGTTCGGCCCCTCCCATCGGTTTCCGCCGTCCCCGCAGGGCATGACGTCCGCCTCCGGATCGGAGACTCTATGGGCAATTGTTGGCTCAAGAAATATGGCCTTGCATCCGTCTCCGTGAACGTTAGTGCGGCTTCGGGTTCGCGGCAAACCCCTGTGGCGCACGCCGAACGGAGGGCCCCGGTGGCGCGCGGCGATCGCCGGCACCATGATGCTTCCGAACATCTCCCCAACGGAGGCGCCATGGCCCGCCGACCCTCGCCGCCACGTTCCGTCGCGTCGTTACAGGAGGTGACGGACGAGCAGCTCGACGCGTACATCCGCACGCGCCTCGCGCTCGCGGGCGTCGATCTCTCCGTGCTTCCCGCCGACGATGAGGATGCGCCGGCGGATCAACGCCGCATCCTGGCGTCCGCGCGGCGCTTCCTGAGGTCGACGCCCGGGGCGATCGCCGACTTCGAGTTCGACCCGATGGGGCCGGCGCCGGCCATCTATCCCGCCGAAGTGACCGCGTGGAACCGTGGGTGAACTGAACCGGCGCCGCTTCCTCGAGCGGATGACGGCGCTGACCGCGACGGCCATGGCCACCCCCGCGACCCTGGGCGCGATTTCCAACGCGGGGTCCGGGGTCGGGATGCGACCCCGCGGAGGGACCGGAGCGGCCGGCCGGACCGTGGCCGGACGCCTCGGCCAACTGAACCTCCCGCCGGCGGGCCGTCCGCAACCCGCGGACCCGACCGAACTCACGCTCGCGGAGGCGGCGCGGCTCCTTCGTGACGGCGACGTGGGCGCGGTCGAGCTCGTGGAGGCGTATCTCGCGCGGATCGGGCGGTGGGACCCCCGCTACCAGGCGTTCAACACCGTGGTTTCGCAGACCGCGCTCGAGGCGGCCCGGACCGCCGACCGGACGCGCGGCCGGGCGCCGCTGACGGGGGTGCCGCTCGCGATCAAGGACAACTATTTCACGGCCGGGGTCCGCACGACGGCCAACTCGTTCATCTTCGAGGACTTCGTGCCGGACTTCGACGCGACCTCGTGGGCCCGGCTTCGCGATGCGGGCGCGATCCTGCTCGGCAAGACCCAGATGGGACCGCTCGCGACGACGGCCGCCTCGACCCCCACCGGAGAGCGCACGACGGCGAACGCGTGGGCTCCGCACCACGACAACGTGAGCCCGGGCGGGTCATCCAGCGGATCGGCGACGGCGGTGGCGGCGCGCATGGCCGCGTCGAGCACCGGGACGCAGACGGGCGGCTCGATCACGAACCCCTCGAACGCACAGGGCCTGACGGGCATCAAGCCGACGATGGGCCGGGTCTCGCTGCACGGGATCCTCCCTCTCACCTACACACGAGATCACCCGGGTCCCCTGGCCAGGGATGCGGTCGATGCCGCGCTGATGCTGCAGATCATGGCGGGGCCCGACCCAGCGGACCCCCGATCCCTCGGCCTCCCGCCGGTCCCGGACTACCTGGGGGCGGTAAGCGGGGATGACGGCGCGCTCACGCATCCGGAGCGCGGAGGGGTGGTGCGAATCGGCGTCCTGCCGGGCTTTCTCGACGAGCCCGAGCCGCCGGAGGATCCCGGGCCCGACCCGGACCCCGACATCGACCGCATCGGGAGTTCGTTCCCGCGGCGGGAGCGGTCGCAGGCGGCGTACCGTCGCGAAGTGGCGACGGTGGAGGCCCGGCGGCGCATGCTCACGACCCTCGAGGAGATGGGAGCGGAGATCGTCGAACTCGACTTCCCGACCGACTGGGAGACGCTGACGAGCTTCAACTTCAACAACGTGCGGCTCCCGGAGCGCTCCGAGATCTTCCTCGAACACCTTCGGGATGACGTGAGGAAGTTCGGCGTCTCGCTCGCGCCATGGATCAATGGGCTGCTCCTGCCCGCGGCGGAGTACGTGCGGGGCTCGCGGGCCCGGCTCGTCCTCCTGCGGGAGATCCTCGACGACGTGTTCGGCCGCTGCGACCTGGTGACGCAGACCGCGCCCTACCCCTTCGACATGGTGGGGCTGCCGCTCATCGGGTTCCCGATCGGGTTCGAGACCGAGTCGACCGGATACCCGAGACCCATCGGGGGCATGTTCGGCGCGGAACCCTACGCCGAGCACCACCTGCTCGCCGTCATCGCGGCGTACCAGCGCGGGACGGACTGGCACCTGCGGCGTCCCGCGGACCCCGGCGAACTCCCGCCCGCCGAAGGGGATGGGGACGGCCGGCGCGACGGACCCGGCGGCCGGGGTGGCCGGATCCGTTCACCGGGGCGATACGACCTGTTCGACGTGATGGAGCGCGGCGAATAGTGCCACACTAGCCGGCGGTCACCACGCGATGCCGTAATCGTCGCCGTGGTGGCTCGAGCCGCCCCAGAAGGCGTCGTTCTCCCAGTCGAAGAAGATCGCGTTGATCGGCCCCGACGTGCGCTCCGCGAAGGTCAGTTCGTACCCCATCGACTCCAGGGCGGAGCGGATCCAGGGCGGCGTCGCGTCCTGCAGCAGCATCCGTCCCGGGCGCGTCTCGTGCTGGCCGAACGAACCGCGCATCTGGTAGCTGTTCATGTTCGGCGCCTCGACCGCCTGCTGCACGTTCATGTCCCACTCGACCACGTTGAGGAAGAACTGGAGCAGATTCTGGTCCTGTCCGTCGCCACCCTGGACCGCGAAGGAGAGGAAGGGACGGCCGTCCTTGAGCGCCATGCCCGGCGTGAGCGTGGCGCGCGGGCGCTTTCCGGGCTCGATGACGTTGTACGGGTTGTCCGCCTCGTCGAGGACAAAGCTCTGGGCCCGCTGCGAGAGCCCGATCCCGGTCTCCCCGGCGACGACGGCGGGGATCCAGCCGCCGGAGGGCGTGATGGAGACGACCCAGCCCTCGGCATCCGCCGCCTGCACGGAGGTCGTGCCCAGATAGAAGTCTTCGTCGAGCGCCGCGTGGTCATCCAGCGACAGTTCGACGTCCTGTTCCGTCGTGACTTCGGCCCGCGTCCCCCAGCGCTCGAGCAGGTCGGCGAAGGGGTTCTCCTCCCCCTGGAAGGGATAGGGATCGCCGGGCCCCGCGTTCGGATCGTTCCGGTCCCAGTCGATGGTCTCGAGCCGGGCTCGGGCGTAGTCCTTCGAGAGGAGTCCCTCGATCGGTTCCGCGGGCGGGAAATACGGGTCCCCGTAGTAGAAGTCGCGGTCGGCGAAGGAGAGGTTCATCACCTGATAGAGGGCGTGGAGATAGTTCGCGCTGTTGTATCCCATGGCCTTGAGGTCGAGCTGCTCGGCCATGTTGAGCGCCTGCAGCATGACGGGGCCCTGAACCCAGGTCGTGAGCTTGTAGACGTCGATCCCCTTGTAGTTGGCGGTGACGGGTTCCTCCAGGTAGACCTGCCAGTTCGCCATGTCCTCCATCGTGATGAGCGCGCCGGCCGCCTGAGCGCCCGCGACGAAGTCCGCCGCGATGTCGCCCCGGTAAAAGGCGTCGTAGGCGGCGTAGATCGCCTCCTTGCGGCTGGCGCCTCCCGCCAGCGCCGCGGCTTCGGCTTCCACGAGGCGTTCGAGCGTCCGCTTCAGGCCGGGCTGCCGGAAGATCTCGCCCTCCCGCGGGCCCGGGTTCTCCGCGTCGTCCGGGTTGGTGAAGTAGACCTCTACGGACGACGGCCACTGCCGAATCTCGTCCACCGTATTCCGGATGCGCCGCGCCGCGTCCGCTTCGATCGGGTATCCGCCCGCCATCTCGATCGAGGGCTGAAGCACGTCGGCGAGGCTCAGCCGGCCCCATTCGGCGAGCATCGTCATGAGCCCGCCGGGCGTGCCGGGGGTCACGGCCGACAGCGGGCCGGTCTCGGGCGGGAAGTTGTCGTGGCCCTCCGCGCGGTAGTGGTCGGGGGTCGCGCCGGTCGGCGCCGAGCCGAGCGCGTTGACGCCGATGACGCGCCCTTCTCCCGGATGATAGATGAGCGCCTGCGTCTCACCTCCCCATGAGAGCACGTCCCACATGGTGGACGTCGCGGCGAGCATGGCGGCGGCCGCGTCGACCGCGTTTCCGCCCTGGTGGAACATGCGCGCCCCGGCGGTGGCGCCGAGCGGCTTGCCGGTGATCGCCATCCAGTGGCGCCCGTGCAGGACCGGCTTGGCCGTGCGCTGGGCTTCGACGAGCGGGGGCAGAGCCAGGAACAGCAGGGCCGCGAGCGCGACGCGGGGCGTCGCGACGTGGCGGGGAGAGCGGGAGCCGAAAGCGACAGACTTCATGGAATCCTCCGGGTAGGGACCGAGCGAGCCGACAGCCGAATATGGACCCCGCCATGCGCGTGGCGAAAGCCGGGCCGAAGCTGGCGGGTCGGGCGGCTAGCGTCGGCGTCGGATCCCGCGCCTCAGAGCGGTGGGCTCGGGACGCTCGACCTCCGACTCCTCCGGGGGCGGCGGCTCCACCTCGGGTTCGAAGCCGGGGACGACGCGGCGCTCGATCGTGTCGCCCAGGAGGCGTTCGATGGCTCTGATCTCGACCCAGTCGCTCGAGGCCATGAGCGTGATCGCGTCGCCGGTGTCGTCGCCGCGCGCGGTGCGGCCGACGCGGTGCACGTAGTCCCTGGGGTCTTCGGGCACGTCGAAGTTCACGACATGGCGGATGCCGCGGATGTCCAGACCTCGCGCGGCCACGTTGGTGGCGACGAGGACCCGGATCGAGCCTTCGCGGAAGCGGCGGAGCGCCTTGTCGCGCTGGTCCTGGTGCTTGCCGCCGTGCAGCCCCGCCACCGCGACGTCGTGCGACCGCAGATAGTCGGCGAGGTAGGTCGCCGTGACCCGCGTGCGCGTGAAGACGAGCACCTGTCCCTCCGGCCACTCGCCGAGCAGGTGGTGCAGGAGGGCATGCTTCTGTGACCAGTCCACCGGGTGGAGGACCTGGCGGATCCCCTCCGCCGCGGTCTCCCGACCCACCTGTACTTCTTCCGGGTCGGTCATCAGTTGATGGGCGAGCCAGCGAACGCCGTTCGGCATCGTCGCCGAGAAGAGGAGCGTCTGCCGGTCGTCCGGCGTGTGGCGAACGATCTCCTTCACGTCGTCGATGAACCCCATGTCGAGCATGCGGTCGGCTTCGTCGAGCACGAGAACCTCGACGCGGGACAGGTCCGCGTTTCCGCGCTTGATGTGGTCGAGCAACCGGCCCGGCGTGGCAACGAGCACGTCGCACCCGAACGAGAGTTCCGCCCTCTCGGGCCCCAGCGGGGTGCCGCCGTGGACGATGACGGATTCGATGGAAGACGCCGCGCCGTAGGTCGTGACCGCCGCCCCGACCTGCTGCGCCAGTTCGCGTGTCGGCGTGATGACGAGACCCCGCGGGGCGGTGGACGGCTCCGTGGCCGCCAGCCGTTGTACGGCTGGCAGGGTGAAGGCCGCCGTCTTGCCGGTTCCGGTATGGGCGGTGCCGAGAACGTCACGGCCGGCGAGGATGGCGGGGATCGCCTGGCGCTGAATCCCGGTGGGCTCGACGTAGCCCGCCCTCGCCACCGCCTCGACGAGATCGGGGGAGAGACCGAGTTGAGCGAAGGGGTGCCCTTCGTCACTCACGTGCGTACCGTCTCATGAGTCGCGGGGCGCAACGGGCCGACAGCCGGACCGGCGAGCGTTTCTTCGGGAGCGGGCAGGATGACCAGACTTCGTTTCGCCATGGAATCGAACAGATGTCGGGTCCTCGCCCGACGGAGCATGCGCCGCCACGGTGGGGCGCGGGAAGTCGCTTCGCAAGGCGGAGGGGGGCCTGCGCGGCCGATATTCCCCCTCGCCGCGCTCGCGGTGTGCCTGCTGCCGGGTCTGTCGGCCGGCTGTCGTCCGGCCCCGGAGGGACCGCGCCCGCCGCGGATTCCGGCGGGCCGGGGGTGTGCGCTTCGACCCCGACGTCAGCGTGCTCGCGACGGCCGCATTGCGGCGGCGCTGACCCGGCTGCTCTCGCGGGCCAGCTCCGGGCTGCGCAGCGAGAGGTCGCACGCCAGGAGATCGTCGTCCGTTTCGCGGCGAACCACCTCCCGCGCCGCGCCGTCCCGCACGAAGACGACGGCGGGGCGTCCGACCCCGTTGTACCGGCTCGACATCGCGAACACGTAGGCGCCCGTGCCCGGGATGGCGAGCACGTCGCCCACCGCCGTGTCGCCGGGCAGCGTCACCGCCGGCGCGATCACATCGCCCGACTCGCAGTGCCTTCCCACGACGCGAAACGACCGCGGGGCGTCGCCGCGCCCGCGCGATGCGTTGAGCACCTCGTAGCTCGCCCCGTACAGCGACGGGCGCGGATTGTCGGAGAGCCCGCCGTCCACGGCCAGCGCCTCCCCGGCCCCATCGAGGCGCTTGCGCGCGTGGATCGTGTAGAGGGTGAGCCCGGCGTTCGCGATCACGGACCGGCCCGGTTCGACGATGAGCCGGTATGCGCCGAGCCGGGCCTCCGCGTCGGACCGGTCCAGGCCGGCCTCCAGCGCCTCGGCATACTCCCGGGGCGAGGGGACCTCTTCACCGGCGCGATAGGGCGCGGCGAGCCCTCCCCCGAGATCCAGATCGACCGTCGCGGGAAAACAGAGTCGAAGCGGCGCCACGAAATCCACCGCCGCCTCCGCGACCCGGGAGAAGAGCGCGGGATCCCGAATCTGGCTGCCCGCGTGGATGTGGACCCCGGTCAGGCGCCATTCTCCTGCACCCGCGATCCGGCGCGCGACCGACGCAGCGACGGACGGCGACATCCCGAAATGCGTGCCCGGCCCAACCGTTCGCACCTTCTCGTGGGTCGCCGGGTCCAGATCCACGTTCAGTCGCAGGAGCAGGTCCGGACGGTGGGCGGATCCGACGGCGGCCGCCGCCGCCCGGAGGTCATCGACCTCGTCCGGATGGTCGATGACGATCCGTCCCACGCCGTACACGATGGCTCGTTCCAACTCGGAGGCGGACTTCGCGTTCCCGTGCAGGATGACGTTCCGCCCCGGGAAGCCGGCCCGCCGCACGAGTTCGAGTTCTCCGCCGGAGACGACGTCCACCATCCAGCCCTCCCGGTCCAGGAGCCGCACGAGGGCCCCGCACAGGAAGGCCTTGCCGGCGTATGTCAGTCCGGCGTCCGCTCCGAAAGCGGCGCGAAAGCGGGCGAGGCGGTCCTCCAGGTGGCTTTCGTCGACGACCACCAGCGGCGTCCCGAACCGGGCGGCGAGTTCCGTCAGGGCCACTCCGCCGACGCGCCCGCGCCCGTCGGCTTCCATCCAGGAAACGGGGAGAACGTGTTTCACATCAGCGCCCCGACGACCGCGAAGCCCGCGGTCGCGATCCCTCCCGCGACGAGCGCGTACGGAATCTGCGTGCGGACGTGCTCGATGTGATCGGTGGCCGACGCGAGCGAGGCGATGATCGTCGTATCGCTGATCGGGCTGCAGTGGTCACCGAAGATGCCGCCCGACAGCACCGCTGCCACGAACGGCGCGGGCGGCAGGCCGAGGGCGTTCGCGAGCGGTATGGCCACCGCGAGCATGATCGCGAACGTCCCCCAGCTGCTCCCGGTGGCGAAGGCGATCGCGCCCGTGACGACGAACACCAGCGGCAGCAGCGCCATGAGCGGGAAGGCGTCTCCGACGATGCCGGCCGCATAGAGACCCGTCCCCAGCGATCTCGTCACGTCACCGAGCGACAGCGCGAGCCAGAGCACGACCGCCATTCCGGTGAGCGCCCCCGCCCCCTTCAGTCCGACCCGGCTCAGGCTCTCCAGATTGAGGGAGCGGTGCGCGAGCGCGAGGACCCAGGCGAGCCCCAACCCGACGATCACCGCCCACAACACGCTCGTCGAGCCGGAGCCTTCCCTGATGTCGCCGCCACCCGTCACCCACATGAACACGGGCATGGAGACGACCATGGCCGCGATCGGGATGAGCATGTTGCGAGGCTTTAGGACGACGCCCTCGGCCGGCGGCGGCGCGATTTCCTCCGGGTCCGCGAGTGCCACGGCGTGGTCCCAGTGGAGACTCCCGTCCCGCGTGCGTGCCTCGGCCTTCTTCATCGGGCCCCAGTTCCAGCCCCGGAAGGCGGTCAGGCCCGCGAGGATGAGGGCCGCGACGGCGTAAAGGTTGAGCGGAATCGCGATGAGAAAGACGCCGAGCGGATTGGCCACGCCCTGCTCGGTCAGGATTCCGAGAACCAGCGCACCCCACGCGTTGAACGGGATCAGGATGCAGACGGGGGCCGAGGTCGAGTCGACGATGTAGGCCAGCTTCTCCCGCGAGATCCGGAAGCGGTCGAAGAGGGGCCGCGACACCGAGCCCGCGACGAGGATCGTGAGATTCGATTCGATGAAGACGACGATTCCGATCAGCCAGGCCATGATCTGGGCGCGCCGGGCGTTCGTCACCCACCGGGCCTCCTCGACCCAGCGCACGAAGCCCCGCATGCCGCCGTTCGCCTCCACCGTGGCGATGAGGGCGCCGATGAGGAAGGTGAAGACGATGACCCGCGCGTTGCCCGCGTCGCCGAGTACGCCGATCGCGCCGTCGATCGCGCCCGCGGCGCCCGCGGCCGGGTTCCAGCCGGAGAGAATCGTGTGCCCGAGCCAGATGCCGGCCGCGAGGGAGAGAAAGACCTGGCGGGTGTAGATCGCGAGGCCAATGGCCAGCAACGGGGGGAGAAGCGAGGCGAAGCCGTACGTACCGACTTCCTGCAGAGCGATTTCGGCCATTCACATCCTCCCGGAGTGTAGCAGCCCGCGGCGGCGACTCAGCGCTTCGAGACCCAGAGGCTCCGTCGATCGTAGAACCTGAGGGGTCGGTCCGCCGCGCGCGAGATCCCGATCCGCGTCGTGACCTGCACGGCGGCCTCCGGCACGGACTCTCCCCAATGCAGGGAGAGCGGAGGCTCGTCGAGCCGGTGCCCCTGCATTTCGGGGCCTACTCCGAGCGCCTGCGTGAGCCGCGCCGGGCCGTTGGTGAGCTCGGCGCGACCGCGGCGGCGGCGCATGACATCGAGACCTTCGGTTGGCTCGATGGCTCGCAGGAGGACGCCGGCCGGGAAGTCCTGCGGTCCCGTGACGACGTTCAGGAGCCAGTGGATGCCGTAGTTGCGGTGGATGTACGCGGTGCCCGGAGGTCCGAACAGCGGCGCGTTCCGCGCGGTGCGGCCGATCCGCTCGGCCGCGTGGCAGGCGTCGTCCTCGGGTCCGGTGTAGGCTTCCGTCTCGACGATCCGGCCGGCCGTCCGTTTGCCGGCGCAGTCGGAGTACACCGTGCAGCCGAGCAGCGCCCGGGCCACCTCGACGGCGGGGCGAGAAAGAAAGTCGGCGTCGATCGGTCCGGACCCGAGGCCCGGACCGGCCGCGTGGTTCAGCTCTCCAGCTCTGCGCGCCGGGCTTCGCGAACCACCTTCGCCCGGCCTTCCGAGAGCACTTCGGTCAAGCGCGCCGGCTCGGAGTCGATGACCTCGAACACCCGGTCGCCGAAGTGGTCGAAAAGCACCTCCGCGGTCCGCTTCCCGACGCCCGCGTAGTTCCGGACCATGTGTCCGATGGGTCCTCCGGCGGGCTTCGCGGCCGGCTTCGCCGCCGACTTCGCGGTTCCACGGGACGACTTGTCGGCCCCCCCGGCCTTGTTGGCCGCCGGCCTGTCGCGAGCCGGAACGTCCGCGCGCGGCGCAGCTTCCTTCGCGGCCCGCGCGGCGGGTTCCTCATCGGCGACCGGCCCGATACGGGGCGCACCCGCCTTTTTCGCCGCGCCCGGCGCGGCCGTCCGCCCGCGGGACCCCGACCGGTAGCGCCCCAGCGTTCGCCGGGAAGGCGTCGTCTCGCTGCCGCTCGGCTGGCTGTCGCCGGCTTTCGGCTCGGGCTTCGGTGCCGACGCCGCGGGCTCGCTCTTTGGCGTCGCCTTCTCACGACTCGGCTCCGAGGCACGCGGTTGCCGCGCCTTCGGCTGGCCGCGGCGCTCGGCAGTCCTGCCACCCCGCTCATCGGGCCGACCCCGATCCGCCCGGCCCTTCGCGGTTGTCTTTGCGCCCCGAGCGCCGGATGGGTCCTTCCCGCCGCGTTCGGATCGAGACGGCTCCGACTTCCGCTGCTGAGCCGGCTTTTTCCGCTGACCTGGCGTGTCCGCACTCGCCGCCCGCGACGATGGCGTACGCCGGGGCGCCGGCTTGCGCGGGGGCGCGGACTTGCTCCGAGGCGCGGACTTGCTCGGGGGCGCTGTCTCGCTGCGGGCTGCCGGCTTGCTCGGAGACGCCTCCTCGCTACGGGCCGGCGGCTTGCGCGGGGGCGCCTGCTTACTCGGCGACGCCGGCTCGCCACGGGTCGCCGGCCCGCGCCGGAGGCGGCCGAGCGTCTTGCGCGCCGCCCTCGCCGCAGCGGACAGCGGGGAAAGCCCACCCACCTCGTCCGGGCTCCCGGCAGGCGCCGACTCCGCCTTGCCCGCAGGGGAGGCCGGCGCGTCCACCACGGTCAGATAGTGATTGCCGTCCTCATGCCGCGACATCCGGACGACGCCGGCGTCGTGCGCGGCTCGCAGGAACAGACTGAACTTGCTGAAGCCGAAGACGCCTTCATCGAAGGTGCTGTCGTACTGCAGGAGCTTGCGCTTGGCCATGGAATCGCGGACCGGGGCTCCGTCTCGCGAGAGCTCGGCCACCGCGCGCTTGAGCGCCTCGTAGGCACCTTCGACGGCGGCCGAAGCGTCCGTCCTCTTCGCCGTCGGTTTCGCCGACGGTTTCCCGGCCTTCGCGGGTGCGCGCTCTTCCGAAGCTTTCGGGGCGGACGCGCGGCTGCGGCCGGAGCCTCCGCGTCGGCCGCGCCGACCGCGGCTCCTCGCCGTCGCGGCCTCCCCCCCGGAGGACACCGCGTCGCCGCCCGCCGCTGCCGCCGACGCCGCCCCGGACGGCAGGCCGACGTCGTACTGGCCGTTTTCCCGCTTCTGCAGCACGATTCGATCGCGCTTGGCCGCTTCATTCAGAAATCGATTGAATCGGGAGAAACCGGCCGTCTTTTCGTCGAAGCCGGGGTCCATCTCCAGCATCACCTGCTTCAGGCGATCCGACCGCATGACATCGCCGCGCTCGGCCATGCGCGCGACGGCCCTGCTCGTCAACTCCCACGGGTCGTGCTTCTCCGTCTGGATTTCGTCGGCCGACGTGAGCCCGGACAGCCGGTTGTAGCTGTAGTACTCGTCGCAGTTCTGGACGAGGATGTCCGAGGTGGATTCCTGGAGTCCCACGCCGATCACATACTTCCCGTACTCCTTCAGTTTCAGCACGAGGCTCGAAAAGTCGGAGTCCCCCGAGAGGAGGATGAAGGTTCCGATCTCGGGGCGCGTGAACACCAGTTCGAGCGCGTCGATGGCGAGCCGGATGTCGGTAGCGTTCTTCTTCGACGACCCGTAGGCGGGCGCGAAGATGAGATCGATGGAGGACTCGGAGAGCGGCACGATGTATTGGGGATAGCGTCGCCAGTCCGCGTACGCTCGCTGGACGGCCACCTTGCCGCGGATGATGTCCGATTCGAGGAAGTTTCGGAGTTCCTGTCCCAGGTTGGACCGGATCCCCATGGTCACGTTGTCGAAGTCGATGAGAAGCGCCGCGGCGTCTGCCATATCGGCGGATGGGCGCCGGTGAGGCGCCCGCGTGTACATGTCGTTCATGTCCCTCTTGTTCCGTTCGTTGTCGCGAACGGCCCGACGAGGCCCCTCCGCCTCGCCCCCGGTGGCGGGGGGGATGGTGAGAGGGGTCTACGGACAACCGTTCGCGTTCTCGGTCTAGTTGGCCTCCGCGCGTATGATGCGGGCCAGACTCACGCGGCGCGCTTGTGCGCTGGAGGCCTCCGGAAGCTCATCCAGAAAGTGAATGAGATCCGGCACTCTGTGCTCTGCCAGAGACTCGTGGCAGAAATCGCGGATTTCGTCGGCCGTGATCAGGGCCCCTTCGGCAGTGACCACGCAGGCGCAGATGAGTTCACCCAGCACGTCGTTGGGGATCCCGAGAGCCACCGCTTCTTCCACCGCAGGGTGGGATCTGAGCTGCGCTTCGATTTCGGCGGGGTGTACGCTGTTACCCCCGCGAAGAATCACGTCGCTCAAGCGGCCGACGATATGCAGGTAACCCTCGGGGTCGACCATCGCAAGGTCGCCGGTCTTCAGGAAACCGTCTTCCGTCATGGTTTTTCGGGTCTGGCCGGGCTGGTGGAAGTAGCCGCGCATCACGTTGAAACCCCGCACGGCGAGTTCGCCCACGGACTCGGTGGGGAGCTCCCCGCCGTCCTCGTCAAGCACCTTGAGCTCGACGCCCTCGAGCGGGCGCCCCACCGTGTGGGCCCGCTTCGATTCGGGGTCGGACCGGGTCGTGATCGAGACCGTCGGGGAGGTCTCTGTGAGGCCGTAGGCGCTCTCGAGATCGGGGATCAAACGACGGCGCGCGTCGCGTACCAGGTCGTCGCCGATCGGGGCCCCCGCGATGACCCCGGTGCGCAGGGAGTCGGGCCGGGCCCCGCCGCGTTCCAGCGCCCGCAGCAGCATCACGAACATGGTCGGGACACCGTGCACGACCGTGGCCTCGTGCTCCCGCGCGAGCGCGAGCGCGCCGGCCGCGTCGAACGTCTCCTGCAGCACGAGCGCCCCTCCGGTGCCGAGCGTCGTGAGCAGGGCGGTGAGCCCGAAGATGTTCGGCAGAGGGACGATGCACAGCGTTCGATCGTCGCCGTCCAGCTCCAGCCGCGCGGCCGTCGCGAGGGCGGTGCGCACCAGGTTGTCGTGCGTGAGGACGACCCCCTTCGGAGCCCCCGTCGTTCCGGGCGTGTACAGAATCGCACAGGGATCCCGCTGCAGGTCCACATCCGTCGGCGGGATTTCCCGGCCACGGCCGCTCGCTATGAGGTCCTCGAACTGGAAGATCCGGTCGTCGTACCAGAGATCTTCCTCTCCGACCGTCACCACGTACTGAAGGTCCGGCAGACGGGTGAGGAGGCTCTCGAACCGCTGGAGATAGTCCACGCCGTCCCAGTTCTCGGCCGAGATCGCGACCGCAGCCTCGGAATTCCGCAGCGTGAAACGCAGCTCGCGCGCGGAACAGTTCGGACTGATGGGCACAAGGACGGCGCCGGCTTCCGCGACCGCGAGGGTGGAGACCACGAATTCCGGCCAGTTGGGCAACTGGACCGCGACGCGGTCGCCGGGTTCGACTCCCAGGTTGTGAAGCCCCACGGCCAGGGCGCGCGCCTGCGCCGCGACGCGGGAATAGCTCCACGACCCGTCCCGCGCCCGTATGCAGGGCGCGTGCGGGCTCAACTCCGCGTATCGGGCGAAGAGATCGGCGACGCTGAGCGCGGAGGTCGGTGACGGTTCGGCTGGGATCACTTCCGACAATCTCAACCCCCCGGGGCCGGCCGTAAAGCCGTCGCGAGCGGTTCTCCGAGATCTTCCTCGCCGAGCCCGAAGCTGTGTCGTCCGTCCGTGTCCGTGGCCACCTCGCCGAGTTGCGAAAGGAATACGCAGCGGATCCGATCCTGACGCGCCTTCTTGTCCTTCGACATCGCATCCCGAATCTCGGTTGGCTCGCGGTCGGTTTCCCAGTCGCCGCCGAGCCCGCACGCCTCCAGCAGCGCGGCGAGCCGTTCGGAGGTGCCGTGCTCCGTAATCCCGAGCAGTTCTCCGAGACGGGACTCGACGCGCATCCCCGCGGCGACGGCCTCGCCGTGGAGGAGTTTGTAACCCTCGAGCGCCTCCAGCGCGTGGCCCACGGTGTGTCCGAAATTCAGAATCTCGCGGCGGCCGCGCTCCAGCGGATCGTCGCCCACCACGGCCGCCTTGTGCCGTACGACGCGCTCGATGAGTTCCGCGGATGCGTCGGGGTCGCCGCTCGATAGCGTCGCAGAGCCGCGCGTCATCCAGTCCCAGAGTTCCACATCGAGAATCGCCGCCGTCTTCACGGCCTCCGCCAGCCCGGCGCTGCGCTGGTGCCGTGGCAGCGTCTCCAGTACGGTGGGATCGATGAGCACGGCCGATGGGTGATGGAACGCTCCGATCAGATTCTTGCCGGCTTCCGTATCGACCCCCGTCTTCCCT
The DNA here is from genome assembly GCA_965207805.1 of Gemmatimonadota bacterium. Lineage (GTDB taxonomy): Bacteria > Gemmatimonadota > Gemmatimonadetes > Palauibacterales > Palauibacteraceae > Palauibacter. The sequence goes on along the minus strand of OZ242312.1, from coordinate 1,036,037 downwards.
CCTACCGAACTGTCCAGCATGGCCAGAAGCGTCGTGGGAATCTGAATGACGGGAACCCCGCGCATGTACGTGGCCGCGACGAAACCCGCCAGATCGCCCGCGACCCCGCCTCCCAGCGCGACGACGGCGGAGTCGCGGCCGAACCGCGCGTGAAGCATGCGATCGCTCAGGGCGGCCCACTGCTCCCGGCTCTTGTTCCACTCGCCCGCCGGGAACGGGAACAGATCGGCGGCGAGACCGGCATCCTCCAGGCGGGAGACGATCCCGGCGCCAAAGAGCCGTGCGACCTGCGAATCCGCGATCACGGCGTATCGGTGCGCCGGCGCGTGTCGCCGGCAGATCGACGCCGCTTCGTCGAGCAGGCCCGGTTCGATGTGAATCGGGTAGCTCCCGCCCCCGGTGACCCGCACATCCAGAGTCCTACGGCTCATGAAGCCTCCATCGGAAGCACCCGTCAGTCGCAGATCCGTGACCGCGACACCCTCCGGGTCGATCGCGGCCGCCAACTCGGAGATCGAGCGCCCGAGAGCGGGATGTCGCCAAGCTCCGGCAACCTCCGCCAGCGGGAGGAGAACGAAGGCCCGATCCGCGAGGGCCGCGTGTGGAATCGCCAGATGCGGCGTCTCGACAACTTCGTTCGCGTAGAGAAGGATGTCGAGATCGAGAGGCCGGGAGGAAAATCGCGGCGCATCCGGGTCGCGTCCCGCGTTCGATTCGAGACCCTTGAGCGAGACAAGCAGAGCGCCGGGCTCGAGACGGGTCCAACCGACGCAGCAGGCGTTCAGGTAGGCGGGTTGGTCCAGGCCGTACGCGGGCGCCGTCTCATAGACCCTGGAGAACCGCGGCTCGACCAGCACTTTCTTCGCCAGGTGTCGCGCGGCGGCGCGCAGATGGTCGATGCGAGAACCCAGATTCGATCCCATCCCGAGGGCGACGGCCCGCAGCGAGGCGTCAATACCGGAGGATGGCCGACCGGACCCCGTCAAGGCGCGCCGGCCGCCGAATCGCTAGCGGCTCTCCGGGAGGGCCGGGACGATGCTGCTGCCCGGATTCGTGTTGCCCGGCTCATCGAGCGCGGTGTCTTCCGTCGAATCGACGGCCGGAACCGTGGGCCCGACGGTGAGGTCCAAACACCCGGTCGCGGACACGCCGGCCAAGCCGATCAGGAGCGCGCATGTCGCCAGGAAGTGCGTGGCTCTCAGTCTCATGTATGCCTCTGTACTCTTGCTCGGGATCGTCTCCGTAGCCGAAAGCTAGTGCGGCGGACGACCGCCGCACAACGAGGAAACGTCCGAAGTCCGCCTTTTCTGACACGTCGGGTCCCCGGATGCGCGGAGGCCACCGGAACGAAACCCGGTGGCCTCCGCCGCCAACTCGAGGACGCCCTCAGGCGCCCCCGCACGGGATCCTCCGCAGAGGAAATGCTAACGCACTACGAGATCGGCGTTTGCCGCCCGACCCTCGGCCGCGAGACTCCTCTGGATACGCTCCAGCGAGTACGCCGCACGCTGCAGCGCAGCGTCGAGACTGCCCGGCACGATCGAGGGCGGGATGGGATTCCCGGCGGAACTCGCCTCTCCCCCGCCGAAGGTGTAGATGTCCCGCTGCAGCACCTCGAGATCGGCGGCCGGGATCGGCAATTGCAGCGCACTCCCCGCCGGCAGGATGTCGTTGCGACGTCCGTGCCAGAACTCGAGTCCGCCGAACACGTTGAACACGTTTTCGAAGTGCTCGAACCACATCGCGTCGCGCAGGTTCCCGCAACGGCCCTGCACGTCGTACCGCTTCCGCGGCGTGCACTCGCCCGCCGCGTTCGATGGCACCGCGTCCGTCGGGTTCGACGGCGCCGGGGGCAGCCCCGCCTCCGCGCGCGTCTTGTTCACGATGTCCGCGGCAGCCGAGAAGTTGCCCATCCGGTAGTGAGCCTCGGCGACGTAGGTGTCCATTTCCTGGTGCGTCATGGACTCCATCGCGCCGAACTCGCAGCGGCTGCAACTCAGCGTGTAGTCGTCGTATCGCGAGTCGCCGTAGTGCGACTGCCGGTACGTTCCGCGCTCCGGCCGGAAGATGATCGTCGCGTTGTACCGGTGACGCGGGCCATACGAGGCCGCCGAGGGGCTCACGGGCTCCCCGAGCGTACCGTGCTCGTTGACCGCAGGGAACCGCTTGTCATCCCCGAACGTCATCTCGCGCGCCGTCCGCTGCTCCGTGGGGAACGTCAGCCAGTCCTGGTACTGGCCGCTCTGATCCGCCATGCCGACCCAGTCCATGTGCATGCGGTGCCAGGTCCGGTTCTCCTGCATGAAGATCTTGATGCCGCTCCACCATGGAGTGCCGGAAGACCGGTCCTCGCCGATGGCCACGAGTTCGCGAATGCCGTTCTCGGCATCCGAGATGATGCTGCCCCAGTTCACGCCCGCGGCCTCGGCATCCGTCCGCGGCAGGTTGGCGGCACAGCGTGCCTTCCAGCTCACCAGGTAATCGGCGAGCTGGTTGTTGTCCCAGGGATTCCCGTTGATCCACGTTTCCGGTAGCGTGAACGAGGACGAGCGGGCGGCGGACTCCGCCTCATTCAGCTTGTTCACCGCGTACTGGTAGACGGCGTTGTAGTCGACCGTGTCCAGCTCGCCCGTCAGGTCCACCGTCTCGTCGACGATGAACGCCTGATCGTACCACAGCGAGAGCAGGCAGTTCAGTATGGCCTGGCTCGCCATCGCGAACGTGCGCGCACGCACATTGCGCTCGCCTCCGGGGCCGATCTCCAGACCCTCGTCGAGGGCCCGGATCCCGTCCGACGCCGCCGAGATGCCGCCGTAGGCGTCACCCCAGTTCGCCTCGAAGATGTACGACGGACTGTACGCGGCCGAGTTCGGCAGCGGTTCGCGGGGTTCACGACCGAGGTCGTTCATCCCCATGTTGCCCCACGTCGCCGTGTGGCGGCTCGACATGTGGTTGAACGCGAAGTTCGCGTTGTTCCAGTAGTGCCCGATTTCCCAGACCTTGAGGAAGGAGCTCGCGATGAGCGTCTCCACATCGTCCGGGCCCGCCAGCGCACGCGCCCTGTCCGGCTCGTTCGGGTTGTCGACCTGCAGGTCGCAACCCGTAAAGCCGACCATAAGCGCCAGCGCAATGGCAGGCAGTGTCAGCTTCCTTTTCATGACCCCTCCATTACTCAAATCCATGTCCGTGCGACCCCCGTTCCCGGAGGGGCGTCAGAAGACGAGTTCCGCCGAGAAGGTGAACGTTCGGAAATTCGGGTAACCGAAGCTGTCGTAGCGGTTCAAGGTCGCGCTCCCGACCTCCCCGCCGTCTCGGCCGACTTCGGGATCGTACCCGCGGTATGCGGTGAAGGTGAACAGGTTGCGTCCGATGGCGTTCAGCGTGACCCGGTCGAACACGTCCCCGAACACGGATGACGTGAGCGATTCCGGCAGCGTGTAGCCGAGTGAGAGCTCGCGGACCTTGAGCCAGTCGCCGTCTTCGCGGAACCAGGAGTTGTCCGACCCGACGTTGTAGATGACCGAGGCGTAGCCCGTCGGCTTGTTCAACTCGAGCGGCTTGCCCGTCTGATCCACGTCCTCGCCGCGCAGTTCGCGAAGCGCCCACTGCGCCGTGTTGTTGTAGATCGAGTGACCCACCGACGACTCGAGGAGCGCGTTCAGGCTGAGGTTCCTGTATCGGAAGTTCGTCGCGAACGAAGCGCTGAAGTCCGGCGTCGTGTTCCCGAACGGCAGGAAGTCGGTCAGCCGGCACTTCTCCATGTAGTCGCCCGGATTCTTGGCGACGCAGGCCGGCGAGTAATCCTCCACCATGAAGGGATGTCCCCACTTGTAGTTCCGCATTCCACCATCGGCCGTGGCCACCTGGCCTTCCGTGCCCCACAGCTTCTTGCTGAACCCTTCGGTGTGGTTCGCACCGCCGGTGTAGACGAGAAGTCCGTCGTCGTTCACCTGGAAGTTGGCGTTGCAGTCGGAAGCCGACACGCCGACCGGCGCCAGGTCCGCACAACTCGTGGCCAGGACTTCGCCCCACATCTCGCCCAGCGGACGACCCTCGGAGACGTAGTAGGTCGACACCGTGTAGTCGGGAACGTCGAGACGCGTGATCTCCTGCCGCGTCCGGTCCCAGTTCAGCCGGAACTGGAGGCCCATGTCCTGCTCGTCGATCGCCGCGTAACGCAGCGACACTTCATACGTCTCCGCCGAGATCTCGCCCGCGTTCTGCCACTGGTTCGAGAAGCCCACGAACGCCGCCTGCGGAACCTGCAGCAGCTGGTCGTCGGTCGTCTGCCAGGCGTACGTCAGGTCGAGACCGAGGTTTTCGAAGAACACGAAATTGAGCCCCGCTTCGCGCTCGGTCGTGAACTCCGGCTTCAGCGCGCGGTTCCCGAGGTTGATCGGGAAGATCGCGCCCTGTGCAACGCCGAACGTCTCATACTGGGCATAGAAGTTCGGGCGGCCGCCCGCCGTCCCCAGCGAGAAGCGCAGCTTCAGTTCATCGATCGCGTCGATGTTCCAGAAGTCCTCCTGAGAGATTCGCCACGCGACCGAGCCGCGGTAGTAGGTCTGCCACCGCTCATCGGGTCCGAACAGCGAGGAGCCGTCGCGACGGATCAGGCCGTCGAGGATGTAGCGGCCCTGGTAGTCGACGCTCGCGATCCCGAACAGCCCCTCCGCCTTGATCGAGCGAACCTGGTTGTTTCCGCTCGTCTCGCCGATGATCGCGCCGAAGTTCGGCACGTCCTGCACGGAGAACCGGCTGCCGAACACGCCGTTCGACTTGAAGCTCTGGTCCTCGATCAGGTAGCGGGCCTTAGCGCGGACGGTGACGTCGCCGTCCATGAACGTCTGACTCCCGCCGAGCGTCACGGAGGCATTGATCGCCTCATCGGTGAAGTTGAACTCGCGCAGGCTGCCGCCGGTGAGTTCGCCCGTTCCGCTGGCGCTTGACGTCCGCTCGTTCTTGGGCCGGATCGTGTAATCCCGGAAGTCCGTCCGGTCGAACGACGCGTTCGCCTCCAGCGTCAGCCAGTCGATGGCCGCGGGCGAGAAGTTGAGGTCCACCGACCCCATCGACCGCGTGCGCTTGTCGCGACTGTCGTTCACCGCAAGCAGGTAGAGCGGGTTCGCCTCGATCGACTGCGGATCCGCGTCGATATCGGGGTACCCGTCGAACGCCGAAACGCCCGTCAGTTCGATCGCGGGCGACATGAAGGTCAGCCGGGAGAAAGCGCCGGTCGTGACCGCCTTGTCGTCCTGATTGGAACGCGAGTAGAAGCCGCTCGCCGCGATGTCGAGATCGCCGAAGCGCGTGTCGACGTTCAGACGCACGTTCTGCCGCTCGAAGCCTTCGTCGTCGGGAACCCCGACGTCAAAGGCCGCAAGCCCCTGTGCGACGCGGTCGGCGTTCAGCGTGGCCAGGTTGTCGATGCACTGCGAGCAGCTCACGACCCCTGCCTCGCGGAACTGGTCGACGCTCACCCGGAAGCTCGACTCGCCGAAACGGCCCGTCACGGCGCCGTAGAGGTCCATCGTCTCGCCGGGATCGAAGAACGTGTCCATGTGGTCGAACAGTTCGCCCGGGAACGCCTGGTTCGCGAACGCGGTGGCCGTGGTGCCCGGATCGCCGGGATTGATCTGGTTGTAGAGCAGCGCCGAGCCGAAACCCTGTCGGTTGAGGTCGCGGAAGTCGACCTCATTGCCCTGCGAATCGATGAACTTCGAACCGGACGCGTTCATCGTGTACGGATGCGAACGCACCAGGCCGATGTCACCGACCAGTTGGCCCAGGCCGTACTCGCCGCGGGCGAGGACGTTCAGCGAGTTCGTCTGCAGGCCCGTGCCGCGCTTCGTCGTGATCTCGATCACGCCGTTCTGCGCCCGCGAACCGTACAGCGACGCCGCCGCCGCACCCTTCACGATCTCCACGTGGTCGATGTCCAGCGCGCCTACGTCCGAAAGCGACGCGCCTTCGGACTGAATCACGCCGTCGATCACGATCAGCGGTGACGTGCTCCGGCCGGAGGCGTTGATCGACGTCGGTCCGCGCAGCATGATCGACGCCGGCTGGCCCGGCTGGCCAGAAGCGGAGACGACCGATACGCCCGCGGCCTTACCCGCCAACAGCGAGGAAGCGTCCGCCGCCGGGACCGGAAGGTCCTGCGCCGACAGCCGCTCCACCGTGAACGGGAGCTTCACCTGCGGCGTCTCGCCCACCACTCCCGTTACGACAATGTCCTGAAGGCGAAGCGCCGTCTGCTCCACGGAGAAATCCGCCGTCGCCACCTGACCCGACGCCACCGTCACTGTCTGCGACAGCTCCCGATAGCCGATCAGGCGGACCGTTACGGTCTGCTCGCCCGCCGGTACACCGTCCAACCGGTACGTGCCCTCCAGACCCGACAGCGTCCCGATCACCGTTCCCGCAACGAACACCTGCGCGCCGGCCACCGGGGCCAGCGACTCCGCGTCGGTCACCGTCCCCGAGATCGCTCCCTGAGCGAGCAGCGGGGCCGCGCCGATAAAGAGCCAGGCGCTCACTGCCGTGGCGGCCAGCGCGCTCGCGCGCTTCCGCCGTCCTGACAACCTGAACAACATGGATCACTCTCCTTGTAGCAGTGAGATCCGTTGGTGCTTCGTTATGCGACCGTCCTTTATCTGAAGTCAGACCGGTGGGCGCCCGCTGGCGCCCCCCGGTCATTTCACCTCAACCGTCAGCGCACGACCAGATCCTCGCTGGCGCGCGCGGCCTTCTGGTGCCGCTGGAGGCGATGCAGCGTGAACGCCGCCCTCTCCAGCGCCGAGTCAAGGCTGCCCGGAACGATGGACGGCGGCGTCGGATTGCCGGCCGCTCCGCCCGCGCTCCCGCCGAACGTGTAGATGTCCCGCTGCAGAACCTCGAGATCCGCTGCCGGCATCGGCAGGTGGAGCGCCGTGCCCGCCGGCAGGATGTCGTTGCGTCGACCGTGCCAGTGCTCGAGCCCGCCGAACACGTTGAACACGTTCTCGAAATGCTCGAACCACATCGCGTCCCGCAGGTTGCCGCAACGCCCCTGCAGATCGTACCGCTTGCGCGGCGTGCATTCGCCGCTCCCGTTCGAGGGCACCGCATCCGTCGGATTCGACGGGGCGGGAGGCAATCCGGCCTGCATCCGCGTCACATTGATGATGTCCGCGGCTCCCGCGAAGTCGCCCATCCGGTACAGGCCTTCCGCGACGTAGTGGTCCATCTCCTGGCCCGTCATCTCCTCCATCTCCCCGGACTCGCAGAAGTTGCAGCTCAGGGTGTAGTGGTCGTACCGCGCATCTCCGTAGTGCGACTGCCGGTACGTCCCGCGCGAGGCGATGAAGATGATGTTCGCGTTGTAACGGTGGACGGGACCCGTGGACGCGGCCGTGGGACTCACGCTCTCTCCGAGCGTCCCGTTCTCGTTCACGGCGGGGTACCGCCGGTCATCCCCGAACTCCATCTTGCGCGCCGTCCGCTTCGAGGTCTCGAAGGAGAGCCAGTCCTGGTACTGCCCGCTCTGGTCCGCCATGCCGGCCCAGTCCATGTGCATCCGGTGCCAGGTGCCGTTCTGCTGCGCTTTGGCCTTCATGTCGTCGTACCACGCCGTGTCCGACGAACGGTCTTCGCCGACCACGACAACATCCTGGATGCCGGCCCGCGCGTCGGAGATGATCTGGCTCCAGTTCGCGCCGGCCGCCTCGGCATCCGTCCGCGGCAGGTTCGCCGCGCAGCGCGCCTTCCACCCCACGAGATAGTCGGCGAACTGGTTGTTGTCCCAGGCGTTCCCATTGATCCAGGTGTCCGGGAGCGAGAACGACGTCGCCCGCACGGCGGATTCCGCCTCGTTCAGCTTGCCCATCGCGTAGCTGAACATGCTGTTGTAATCAACCGTCTCGAGCTCGCCGGTGAGATCCGTCGTTTCGTCGACGATGAAGGCCTGATCGTACCACAGCGCGAGGAGGCAACTCAGCATCGCCTGGCTGGAAAGGGCGAAGGCGCGGGCCCGGGCGTTCCGCTCGCCACCCGGCCCGATTTCCAGACCCTCGTCGATGGCGCGGACCCCATCGGACGCCGCCGCGATCCCTCCATAGGCGTCGTTCCAGTGTTCGGAGAACACATACGACCAGCGATAGGAGGTCGAGTTCGGCATCGGCTCGCGGGGCTCCCGACCAAGATCGTTCTGGCCGTTGTTGCCCCACGTCGCCGTGTGCCGGCTCGACATGTGGTTGAACGCGAAGTTCGCGTTGTTCCAGTAGTGGCCCATCGCCCACACCTGCTGATAGGAACTCGCGATGAGCGACTCGACGTCATCCGGGCTGGCCAGGGCGCGGGCCCGGTCCGGCTCGTTCGGATTGCTGACCTGAAGGTCGCAGCCCGAAAAGCCGACTCCCAGAGCCAGCGTGATGGCCGGCAGTGTCAGCTTCTTTTTCATGACCCCTCCGTTAACTCGATCAATTTCCGTCCGACCTCCGTTTCGCGGAGGGAGTGTCAGAAGACCAGTTCAGCCGAGAACGTGAACGAGCGGAAGTTCGGATAGCCGAAGCTGTCGTACCTCTGCAGGCCCGCGTTCGTGAGTTCGCCGCCGCTCCGGCCGACTTCTGGATCGTATCCGCGATAATCCGTGATCGTCAGCAGGTTACGGCCAATCGCGTTGAGCGTAATCCGGTCGAACATTTCGCCGAAGAGGCTCTGCCGCATCCCGTCCGGCAGCGTGTACCCGATCGACAATTCGCGGATCTTGATCCAGTCGCCGTCCTCGCGGAACCAGTCGTTGTCGTTGTTCGAGAGATACACCCCCGCCACGTAACCGATGGACTTGGTGAACTCGAGGGGTTTCCCCGTCTGGTCCACGTCCTCGCCCCGGTCATCCCGGAGCGCCCACTGCGCCGTGTTGTTGTAGATGGAGTGACCCATCGACGACTCGACGAGCGCGTTCACGGCGAGGTTCCTGTAACGGAAGTTGGACCCGAACGACACGTTGAAGTCCGGCGTCGTGTTCCCGAACGGAAGCACATCCGTGAGCTGGCACTTCTCCATGTAGTTGCCCGGGTTCTTCGCCACGCAGGCCGGCGAGTAGTCCACAACCTTGATCGGAATGCCCCAGAGATACGTGTTCTCGCCGCCATCGGTCGTGGGCACGGTCCCGTCCGTCCCCCAGAGCCTCTTGCTGAACCCTTCGGTGAAGTCGGCGCCTCCCGTCCACACGAGGATGCCGTCGTCATTCACCCGGAAGTTCGCGTTGCAGTCCGCAGCCGCGATGCCGACGGGTTCCAGATCCGAGCACGTTCGCGCCAGCACGTGGCCCCACATCTCGCCCAGCGGACGACCCTCCGAGACAAAGAACGTCCCCTGGCGGTAGGCGGGAACGTCCAGTCGCGTGATCTCCTGACGCGTCCGATCCCAGTTCAGCCGGAACTGCAGGCCCATGTCCTCCGTGTCGATCGGAGCGTAGCGCATGGAGATCTCATACGTCTTCGCCGAGATCTCACCCGCATTCTGCCACTGGCTCGAGAAACCCACGAACGCCGGCTGCGGAACGCGCAGCAGCTGGTCGTCGGTCGTCTGCCATGCGTACGTCAGGTCGAGACCCAGGTTGTCGAAGAAGACGAAGTTGATCCCCGCTTCGCGCTCGGTCGTGAACTCCGGCTTGAGTGCCGTGTTCCCGAGGTTGACGGGGAAGATCGCGCCGCCCGAAATGCCGAAGGTCTCGTACTGCGCCTGGAAGTTCGGCCGGCCGCCGGCCGTCCCCAGCGAGAAACGCAGCTTCAGTTCATCGATCGCGTCGATGTTCCAGAAATCCTCCTGCGTCACCCGCCAGGCAAACGAGCCTCGGTAGTAGGTCTGCCACCGCTCGTCAGGCCCGAAGAGGGACGAACCGTCGCGCCGGATCAGACCGTCGAGGATGTAGCGGCCCTGGTAGTCCACGCTCGCGATCCCGAAGAGTCCTTCCGCCTTGATCGCCCGGACGGAGTTGCTGCCCGTCGTGGATCCGGTGATGGCGCCGAAGTTCGGGACGTCCTGCACCGAAAACTGGCTTCCGAACACGCCGTTCGACTCGAACCGCTGGTCCTCGATCAGGTAGCGGGCCTTGCCGCGCACGGTGAGGTCGCCGTCCATGAACGTCTCGCTCGCGCCGAGCGTCACCGATGCGTTGATCGCCTCGTCCTCGAAGTTGCCTTCGCGCAGGCTGCCGCCGGTGGGACCCTCACGGGTCTTCTCGTTCTTCGGATACAGTTCGTAGTCGTAGAAGTCCGTCCGGTCGAAGGACGCGTTCGCCTCGAGGGTCAGCCAGTCGAGGGCTGCCGGCGAGAAGTTGAGGTCGACCGAGCCCATGGTCCGCGTCCGCTTGTCCCGACTGTCTACGATCGCCAGGAGGTAGAGCGGGTTGTTGGAGATGGACTGCGAGTCCGCATCGATCCTCGGATAGCCGTCCACCGGGTCGATCTGTGCCAGGTCGACGGCCGGCGAGGCGAACGTCAACTGGCTGAACGCGCCGTTCTCGAGCGCCTTGTCGTCCTGGTTGGCGCGCGAGTAGAACCCGCTCGCCGCGATGTCCAGGTCCCCGAACCGGGTGTCGACGTTCAGGCGCACGTTCTGTCGCTCGTACCCGTCGTCGTCCGGCAGCCCGGCGTTGAAGGCCGTCAAGCCCTGGGCGACCCGGTCCGCGTTCAACGTGGCAAGGTTGTCGATACACGGCGTGCAACGCACGATGCCGCCTTCCCTGAACTGGTCCACGCTCACCCGGAAGCTCGACTCGCCAAACCGGCCCGTCACCGCGGCGTAGGCATCGATCGTTTCGCCGGGATCGAAGAACGTGTTCATGTGATCGAACAGCTCATGCGGGAACGCCTGGTTGGCGAACGACGTGAAGGAATCGCCGGGCTCGTCCGGATTGATCTGGTTCGCGAGGACCGGAGCACCGAATCCGCCGCGGCTCAAGTCGGTGAAAGCGACCTCGTTCCCGTCGGTATCGATGAAGAGCGTTCCCGCCGCGTTCATCTGGTACGGATGGGACCGCGTCAGGCCAACGTCCCCCACCAGTTGGGCAATGCCGTATTCGCCGCGTGCGAGGATGTTGAGAGTATTGGTCTGCAGGCCCGTGCCGCGCTTCGTCGAGATCTCGATCACGCCGTTCTGCGCCCGCGAACCGTACAGCGACGCCGCCGCCGCACCCTTCACGATCTCCACGTGGTCGATGTCCAGCGATCCGATGTCGGACAGCGAGGCCGACTCCGACTGGATCACCCCGTCGATCACGATCAGCGGCGACAGGGAGCGTCCGGAGGAGTTGATGGACGTTGGGCCGCGCAGCATGATCGAGGCCTCCGCTCCGGGCTGGCCGGAACCGGAAACGACCGATACGCCGGCCGCCTTCGCCGTCAACAATGCGGAGACGTCGGCCGCCGGCACGGGGAAATTCTGCGCCGACAGCCGCTCCACCGTGAACGGGAGTTTCACCTGCGGCGTCTCGCCCACCACCCCCGTCACGACGATGTCCTGGAGGCGAAGCGCCGTCTGCACCACGGAGAAGTCCGCCGTCGCCACCTGACCCGACGCCACCGTCACCGTCTGCGACAGTTCGTGGTAGCCGATCAGGCGGACCGTCACGGTCTGCTCGCCCGCCGGCACGCCTTCCAACCGGTACGTGCCCTCCGGACCCGACAGCGTACCGATCACCGTTCCCGCAACGAACACCTGCGCACCGGCCACAGGGGCCAGCGACTCCGCGTCGGTCACCGTCCCCGAGACCGCTCCCTGAGCGATCAGCGGGGCCGCGCCGATAAAGAGCCAGACGCTCACTGCCGTGGCGGCCAGCGCGCTCGCGCGCTTCCGCCGTCCTGACGACCTATGCAACATGGATCACCCTTCCTCTAGCGTGAGACCTCCTGCGCCCCGAACCCTCTCCCGTGCCCCAAAACAGAAAACGATCGGGGGCCGCAGGACCGCGGCCTCCGATCGTCGCTTTGCAGCCGCTCATAGCGTTGTTAAGCGCACGCCTCCCGGAACCGTCACTGACGGCGCCGGGAGGCGTCCACACTCCCTGGAAAGGCTGTCTATCCAACCAACCGCCTTCCTGGTTCATAATCTTCGGGGAGAACCATCCCCGACCCGGGCCTTGCCGGGTTGCTGCGGTCTACCTGACGACCAGATCCCGTGCCTTGCGGTCAGCTGCCTGGCTGGCCTTGATCCGCTCCAGCGTGTAGGCGGCCCGCTCCAGCGCCGCGTCCAGACTGCCGGGGACGATCGTCGGCGTGGGATCGCCGGCCGAACTCGCTCCGCCACCGCCGAACGTGTAGATGTCGCGCTGAAGCACTTCGAGGTCGGCGGCCGGCAGCGGCAACTGCAGCGCCGTACCCGCCGGCAGGAGGTCGTTACGACGCCCGTGCCAGAACTCGAGTCCGCCAAACACGTTGAACACGTTTTCGAAGTGCTCGAACCACATCGCGTCTCGCAGATTTCCGCAGCGGCCCTGCACGTCGTACCGCTTCCGCGGCGTGCACTCGCCCGCGCCGTTGGACGGGACGGCATCCGTCGGGTTCGACGGCGCCGGAGGCAGCCCTGCCTCCATCCGCGTCTTGTTCACGATCTCCGCGGCGCCTGCAAAGTTGCCCATGCGGTAGTGGCCCTCGGCGATGTAGTGATCCATCTCCTGGGCCGTCATGTGCTCCATCGGGCCGAAGAAGCAGAAGCTGCAGCTCAGCGTATAAGCGTCGTACCGAATGTCGCCGTAGTGCGACTGGCGGTACGTACCGCGCTCCGGCCGGAAGATGATCGTCGAATTGTACTTCGACCGCGGACCGTCGGAGGCAGCCGACGGACTCACGACCTCCGACTTCGCACCGTTCTCATTGACCGGCGGAAAACGCATGTCGTCCCCGAACGCCATCTTGCGCGCTGTGCGCTGCGGCGTGGCGATCGAAAGCCAGTCCTGGTATTCGCCGCTCTGGTCGGCCATGCCCACCCAGTCCATGTGCATCCGGTGCCAGGTGTTGTTCTCCTGCATGAGCGACTTGAGGCCGTCGAACCACGGGCTGTCGGACGAGGAGTCTTCACCCGTGATCACGACGTCCCGGATGCCGTTCTGGGAGTTGGCAATGATCTGGCTCCAGTTCGCACCGGCGGCGTCGGCATCCGTCCGCGGCATGTTCGCCGCGCAGCGAGCCTTCCAGCCTACGAGATAGTCGGCCCACTGGTTGTTGTCCCACGGATTTCCGTTGAGCCACGTATCGTTCAGCGAGAAGGAACTCGCCCGGGCCTGTGACTCCGCCGCATCCAGCTTGCCCATCGCGTAGCTGAACATGCCGTTGTAGTCGACCGTCTCGAGTTCGCCTCCGAGGTCGGTCGTCTCGTCGACGATGAAGGCCTGGTCGTACCACAGGGCGAGCAGGCACGAGAGGATCGCCTGGTTACCCGCGGCGAAAGCGAGAGCACGCGCGTTCCGCTCGCCGCCGGGCCCGATCTCAAGACCCGCTTCGATGGCCCGGATCCCGTCCGATGCCCCCGAGATTCCGCCGTAGGCGTCACCCCAGTTGGCCTCGAAGACGTAGGCCCAGCGATACGAAGGCGAGTTCGGCAGGGCCTCGCGGGGCTCACGACCGAGGTCGTTCATCCCCATGTTGCCCCAGGTCGCCGTGTGTCGGCTCGACATGTGGCCGAACGCGAAGTTCGCGTTGTTCCAATAATGTCCGATTTCCCAGACCTTGAGGAAGGAGCTCGCGATGAGCGTCTCCACATCGTCCGGGCCGGCCAGGGCGCGAGCGCGGTCCGGCTGGTTCGGGTTGTCGACCTGCAGGTCACAACCCGAAAAGCCGACCGTCAGCGCCAGCGCAAAGGCCGGTAGCGTCAGCTTCCTATTCATGGTCTCTCCGTTGTTCAATCGGTATCTCCCGGTCCCTTCCGTTGCGGATCATCGGGCGGGGGCCGCCCTCCGGAGAGGGCGCCCCCACCACTGCCACGGGCAAGGAATCAGAATACCAGTTCGGCTGAGAAGGTGAAGGTCCGGAAGTTCGGATAACCGAAGCTATCCACCCGGTTCAGCGCTGCACTCTGAAGCGAGCCGCTCCCGCGGCCGACCTCGGGGTCGTAGCCGCGGTAGTCCGTGATCGTGATCAGATTGCGGCCGATCACATTGAGCGTAACCCGATCGAAGACACCGCTGAACAGACTCTCGACCATGTTCTGGGGCAGCGTGTAGCCAAGCGAAAGCTCACGCAGCTTGATCCAACTGCCGTCCTCGCGGAACCAGGAGTTGTCGGCGTTGACCGAGTAGATCGCGGAGGCGTAGCCCACGGGCTTGTTGTGCTCCAGCGGCTTGCCCGTCTGGTCCGTGTCCTCGCCCCGCAGCTCGCGAAGCGCCCACTGCGCCGTGCCGTTGTAGATCGACTGGCCCTGCGAGGTCTCCACGAGCGTGTTCAAGCTGAGACCGTGATACCGGAAATTCGTCGCGAACGACAGGTTGAAGTCCGGCGTCGTGTTCCCGAACGGCAGGAACTCGGTCAGGGTGCACTTCTCTTCGTAGTCGCCAGGATTCTTCGCCACGCACGCCGGCGAGTAATCCTGAACCTTGATCGGGAGACCCCAGTGGTACGAGTTGGAGCCGTCCGCCGTGGCGACCTCGACCTGGGTCCCCCACAGCTTCTTGCTGAAGCCTTCCGTGAAGGCCGCGCCGCCCGTCGGGACGAGGAGGCCGTCATCGTTCACCTGGAAGTTGGCGTTGCAGTCGGAAGCCGACACGCCGATCGGCGCCAGATCCGCGCAACTGGTGGCCCACACTTCGCCCCACAGCTCGCCCAGCGGACGACCCTCGGAGACGAAGAAGTTGCCGCCCTGCGTGAAGTCGGGCACGTCCAGGCGCGTGATCTCCTGCTGGGTCCGGTCCCAGTTCAGCCGGAACTGGAGGCCCATGTCCTGCTCGTCGATCGCCGCGTAGCGCAGTGACACCTCGTACGTCTCCGCCGCGATCTCGCCCGCGTTCTGCCACTGGCTCGAGAAGCCCACGAACGCCGGCTGCGGAACCTGCAGGAGCTGCTGGTCCGTCGTCTGCCACGCATAGGTCAGATCGAGACCCAGATTGTCGAAGAACACGAAGTTCAATCCCGCCTCTTTCTCGGACGTGAACTCCGGCTTCAACGCGCGGTTCCCGAGGTTGATCGGGAAAATCGCGCCGGCCGAGACGCCGAACGTCTCGTACTGGGCGGCGAAGTTCGGTCGTCCGCCCGCCGTCCCCAGCGAGAAGCGCAGCTTCAGCTCATCGATCGCATCGATGTTCCAGAAATCTTCCTGAGAGACCCGCCACGCGACCGAGCCGCGGTAGTAGGTCTGCCACCGCTCATCGGGTCCGAACAGCGAGGAACCGTCGCGCCGAATGAGGCCGTCAACGATGTAGCGGCCGCGGTAGTCGGCGCTTGCAATCCCGAACAGCCCTTCCGACTTGATGGCGCTGGTGAAGTTGTTCCCCGACGTCTCGCCGATGATCGCGCCGAAGTTCGGCACGTCCTGCACCGAGAACCGGCTGCCGAACACGCCGTTCGACTCGTAGCTCTGGTCCTCGATCAGGTAGCGGGCCTTCGCACGCACGGTGAGGTCGCCGTCCATGAACGCCTGGCTCCCACCGAGCGTCACCGAAGCGTTGACCGCTTCGTTGGTGGAGTTGAATTCGCGGAGGCTGCCGCCGGTGAAGTCGCCTACACCGCCGCCACCCAGGCTACGCTCGTTCTTGGGCCGGATCGTGTAGTCGCTGAAGTCCGTCCGGTCGAACGAGGCGTTCGCCTCGAGCGTCAGCCAGTCGATGGCCGCGGGCGAGAAGTTGAGGTCCACGGATCCCATCGTCCGCGTCCGCTCGTCCCGGCTGTCGTTCGTGGCCAGCAGATAGAGCGGGTTCTCCTCGATCGACTGCGGGTCCGCGCCGATCTCGGGATATCCGTCGGTCGGATCGATCCGCGTGAGGTCGATCGCGGGCGACATGAAGGTCAGCCGGGAGAAGGCGCCGGTCGAGACCGCCTTGTCATCCTGGTCGGAGCGCGAGTAGAAGCCGCTCGCCGCGATGTCGAGATCGCCGAAGCGCGTGTCGACGTTCAGGCGCACGTTCTGCCGCTCGTAACCTTCGTCGTTCGGGAGTCCCACGTCGTAGGCCGACAGGCCCTGCGCAACGCGATCCGCGTTGAGCGTGGCCAGGTTGTCGATGCAGACGGAGCAACTGACGACGCCGGATTCGCGGAACTGGTTCACGCTCACCCGGAAGCTCGACTCGCCGAAACGGCCCGTCACGGCGCCGTAGATGTCCATCGTCTCGCCGGGATCGAAGAACGTGTCCATGTGGTCGAACAGTTCGTTCGGGAACGCCTGGTTCGCGAACGCCGTCTGCGGTGACGGCTGCTCGCCCGGAGCGATCTGGTTGTAGAGCCGGGCAGAGCCGAAGCCGGGGCGGTTCAGGTCACGGAAGTCGACCTCATTGCCCTCGGTGTCGATGAACTTCGAACCGGACGCGTTCATCTCGTACGGATGCGAACGCACCAAGCCAACATCACCGACGAGCTGGCCGAAGCCGTACTCGCCGCGGCCCGTGATGTTCAGCGAGTTCGTCTGCAGGCCTGTGCCGCGCTTCGTCGTGATCTCGATCACGCCGTTCTGCGCCCGCGAACCGTACAGCGACGCCGCCGCCGCACCCTTCACGATCTCCACGTGGTCGATGTCCAGCGCGCCCACGTCCGAAAGCGACGCGCCCTCGGCCTGGATCACGCCGTCGATCACGATCAGCGGTGACATGCTCCGGCCGGACGTGTTGATCGACGTCGGGCCGCGCAGCGTGATCGTGGCCTCAGAGCCCGGCTGGCCAGAAGCGGAGATGACCGATACGCCCGCGGCCTTACCCGCCAACAGCGAGGAAGCGTCCGCCGCCGGGACCGGAAGGTCCTGCGCCGACAGCCGCTCCACCGTGAACGGGAGCTTCACCTGGGGCGTCTCGCCCACCACTCCCGTTACGACGATGTCCTGCAGGCGAAGCGCCGTCTGCACCACGGAGAAGTCCGCCGTCGCGACCTGACCCGACGCCACCGTCACTGTCTGCGACAGCTCCCGATAGCCGATCAGGCGGACCGTCACGGTCTGCTCGCCCGCCGGTACGCCGTCCAACCGGTACGTGCCCTCCGGACCCGACAGCGTACCGATCACCGTTCCCGCAACGAACACCTGCGCGCCGGCCACCGGGGCCAGCGACTCCGCATCGGTCACCGTCCCCGAGATCGCTCCCTGAGCGAGCAGCGGGGCCGCGCCGATAAAGAGCCAGGCGCTCACTGCTGTAGCGGCCAGCGCGCTCGCGCGCCTCCGCCGCCCTGACAAGTGAAACAACATGGATCTCCCTCCTGTGGCAGTGGGATCCTCTACGACCCGAACCTGTTCGAGGGCCGAACCCTCGCCCGACGCAGCCGGGTCAGTACACCGCGTCGAGACCGATCAAAAATGCACGTCGTGTCGTGTCGCTACTCCCTCTACAACGATTGGCGGAACCGTTTTGCGACGCACCGGACGCGGCGACATCGGATGCGCGGCCCGCAGCGAGCCGAAACCACGCTCCCCGCCACACTCCGAAGCTCGACGATTCCCACCCGTGGGCGTGCGGCCGTTCGGCGCACACCCGCAACTTCCCCGACGAACGGGACCGGGCAACATGAGCGCCAACTTCGGCCCGTGCAAGACCCTCGAAGGGACCGCTGCGGGACCGTGTGCGCCGCCGTTCGGGGTCCGGAAACCGGGGACCTCAGGACCGGAGAGAAACGCGCGCGAACGTTCGCTTGCCCCGCTGCACGAGATACTCGCCTTCTCCCAGGTGGAGGTCGCCCTCCCGGATCACGCTCCCGTCCACCCGCACCGCTCCCTGGCGTATGAGGCGACCCGCCTCCGAGGAGGAAGCCGCAAGCCCCGAATCGCGAAGGATGTGCGCGATCCAGAGCGTCTCCTGCTTTCCAAGCGAGAGCGACACGGCGGGGACATCCTCCGGCACCTCCCGGCGCCGGTGCAGGCGGTCGAAAGCTTCGCGAGCCTCGCCGGCCGCCGCCTCGCCGTGGTAGCGGGCCACAACATCCCCGGCCAGCCACCGCTTGGCCGCGAGCGGATCGGTCCCCGCCTGCGCGCGGCGCGAGGCGAGCGCCTCGCCGGAGGCGCTCGATACGAGCACGAGCCACTCGTCGAGCAACGTGTCCGGAATCGACATCACTCGCCCGAACGTCTCGCTCGCCTCCATCGCGATACCGACGTAGTTGCCGTAGCTCTTGGACATCTTCCGCTGCCCGTCGGTCCCGCGCAGAAGCGGCATGATGAGGCACACCTGCGGCTCCTGGCCCGCGCGCTCCTGAAGCGTTCTCCCCAGCAGCAGGTTGAACCGTTGATCGGTGCCCCCGAGTTCGACGTCGGCCCGCAACGCGACGGAATCGTACGCCTGCATCATCGGATAGAGGAATTCGACGAGGCTGATGGGACGTCCCTCCCGGTGGCGCGCGGCGAAGTCGTCGCGCTCGAGCATGCGGGCGACCGTGTACTGCGAGGTCAGCCGCAGGATGTCCGCCAGCGCGAGGCCGGCGAGCCATTCGCTGTTCTTCCGGATCTCGGTCGCCGCCGGATCGAGGATGCGGAAAACCTGGTCCTCGTAGGTGGCCAGGTTCGATTCGATCTCCTCCTCGGACAGCATCGGCCGCGTCTCGTCCCTTCCGCTCGGGTCGCCCACGCGGGCCGTGAAGTCGCCCATCACGAAGACCACACGGTGGCCGAGTTCCTGGAATGTCCGCAGCTTGTGGATCGATACGCCGTGGCCGATGTGGAGATCGGGCCGGGTCGGATCGAACCCCTGTTTAATAAGGAGGGGCCGATCCTCGCGTGCCGAACGCTCGAGCTTGGCCACGAGTTCGTCTTCGGGGACGATGGACTCGGCTCCCGCCCGGATCCGGCGGATCTGTTCGTCTACAGGGAGAAACATCTGCGCCTGGTGTCGGTATATTCCCTATCGGCCCCGTCGCGGGTCGCTCCCGCCGGGGGCAGCGTGACGATAGAATCGGGCCGTCGGCGGTTCGATGCGAGGGGTGAGGTCCGGAGGAAAGCGTGAACGGCCGGGAGATCGGATGGGGGGAACGGGGATGATCCGTCGACGACGAGGCGCGCGGCGGCCGCGGGGCGCGAAGAAGCGGACGCCCGCGAAGCGGAGAAACGTGCGCCGGCTTCTGCTGTTCGCCGTTCTGGTCGGCGGCGGCCTGGGCGGAGGCGTGGCGTGGCGCGGGTGGACACACCTGTGCGACGACTGCCCTTCGATCGCCCAGATCTACGCCTTCGAACCCAAGGAAGCGACGAAACTCTTCGCGGCGGATGGATCGCTCCTCGCGGAACTCGCCATCGAGCGGCGGACGCCCATCCGAATGGAAGCGCTTCCGCGCCACGTCTACAACGCCTTCATCGCCGTCGAGGACAAGCGCTTCTGGGGGCACGCGGGGGTGGATCTGCTGCGGACGACGCGGGCCTTCTTCGATTTCCTGCTGAGGGGGTACGGGGCCGCGGGCGGCAGTTCGATCACGCAACAGCTCGCGGGCAACATGTTCGAGAGCTCCGTGAACCGGCGGGACATCAGCATCCGGAGGAAGTTGCGCGAGATGCGGGTCGCGATCGATCTCGAGCGCGCATACACCAAGTGGGAGATCCTCGAGGCCTACCTGAACCAGATCAATTTCGACGGGGTGTTCGGGGTCCAGGCCGCGGCGGAGCGCTACTTCGGAAAGACCGCTGCGCAGCTGAATCTGCCGGAGGCGGCGCTTCTCGCGGCCATCCCGCGGAATCCGGCGGGGTACAACCCGATCCGCCGCCCCGAGCGGGCCGTCGGACGGCGCAATCTCGTCCTTCAGTTGATGGCGGCGCAGGGCCTCGTGAGCATCGAGGACGCCGAGGCCGCAAAGGCCTACCCGCTGGAACTCGCGAGGGGAGCCCGCATCGAGCAGGACGCGCCCTACTTCGTGGAGTGGGTGCGCCAGCGGCTCTATGATCGGTACGGTACCGACATCTACGAGAAGGGGTTCCGCGTCTACACGACGCTCGACCCGGATCTCCAGGCGGTCGCGGATTCCGCGCTTCTCGCCCAGCTGGAGTGGGTGGACCGCCACCCGGCCTATAGCGGCGTCACCTTCGAGGAAGTGCGGGCGTGGCCGCCCGACAGCCTGTACCAGGTGAGCCGCGGAGGCGCGGAGATGCCGTACGTGCAGGGGATGTTCGTCGCGCTGGACGCGGCGACCGGCGACGTGCGGGCGATGGTCGGCGGGCGCGATTTCGGCGACTCCGAGTTCAACCGCGCGACCCAGGCCATCCGGCAGCCGGGGTCCGTGTTCAAGCCCTTCGTCTACGCGACGGCGATCGCAGCCGGCATCCCCGCGTCGGAGATCATCTACGACCAGCCGTACTACCTGGAGAACATCGGCGGCGATCCCTACGCACCGCGCAACTTCGAGAACGACTTCAAGGGCCCGATGACCCTGCGGCGTGCGCTGGCCCGGTCCATCAACATTGTGGCGGTCAAGCTGGGACAGCGCGTCGGCGAGGAGTCGTTCGCGCAGATGGCCGAGCGCATGGGGGTCGCATCGAATGTCCCGCGGGTGCCGTCCGCCGCGATCGGCTCGATGGACGTTCGTCCGATCGAGATTGCCAGCGCCTACAGCACCTTCGCGAACCTCGGCGTCCGGGTCTCTCCCCGCTCGATTCTCCGCGTGGAGAGCAAGGACGGCCGCGTGCTCTTTGAGAGCCGGGTCCAGCGTGAGCGGGTGCTGGAGCCGGACATCGCCTGGATCGCCCAGTCCATGCTGCGGGATGCGGTGGACCAGGGGACCGGGACGCGGGCGGTGAGGTCTCGCTATGCGATTCCCTTCTCCATACCGGTAGCGGGCAAAACGGGAACGACGAACGATGCGACCAATACGTGGTTCGTCGGATTCACGCCGGACCTCGTGACGACGACGTGGATCGGGCTCGACCGGCCCCGGCGCATCTATCCGGGCGCCACGGGCGGAGGCACGGCGGCACCCGTGGGAGCCGCGGTGCTCGCGCACTACTACGAGACGCACGAACACCCCGACGAGTGGGAGCGGCCGCCCGGCCTCATCGAGCGGACGGTGAGCGAGACCACGGGACTGCTGTCCACGCGCTGGTGTCCGCTCGACGTCCGTTACGTCGAGATCTACCTCGAGGGGACGGAACCGACCGAGATGTGCGACGCGCATGGTCCGTGGAGCGCGCAGGTCCCCGTCCGGGGGAATTCCACGCCACACTAGCAGGCTTTCGGGCTTTGCTGCGGCCTCCTAGCCGACGATCCGCTCCAGGATCAGCGGTTGCGACGCGGGGGGTTCGGGAGAGATCCGAATCGCGTCCGTGAGCCGGTGGGCCGCCGTCGCGGCGGTAGCCGCGTCCGCTGCATGTACGGTGAGGAGGGGTTCCCCTTCGGAAACTCGGTCGCCCGCGTTGCGGTGAAGCTCGAACCCCACTCTCGGATCGACCGCATCCTCGACGCGGCGGCGGCCGGCCCCAAGTTCCACCGAGGCGACACCCACCCTGCGAGCGTCGACATCGAGCCAACCGGAGCCGGGCGATGGGAAGGGTTCGCGGATCGGGGCCGTGGGGAGGCGCCCGGGGTCGTCGGCCACCCCCGGGTCCCCTCCCTGGACCTCGATGAGCCGCGCGAAGCGCTCGAGCGCGGCCCCGCCATCCAGGATCGCGCCAAGTTCCGCCGCGGCCTCTTCAGCGTCGGGGGCGTGACCGACGGAGACGAGCAACTCGGCGCTCAG
The DNA here is from genome assembly GCA_965207805.1 of Gemmatimonadota bacterium. Taxonomy (GTDB): domain Bacteria; phylum Gemmatimonadota; class Gemmatimonadetes; order Palauibacterales; family Palauibacteraceae; genus Palauibacter. The sequence continues at coordinate 1,014,225 of OZ242312.1, read as the reverse complement.
CGCCAGGGTGACTTCGCGCAGATCCGCGGGTCCTCCGCCTCTCAAGGTCTCGATCGCCTCGCGCACTTCCAGCGCGTTGCCGACGGTGCGGCCCAGCGGGGCATCCATCGCGGTCAGGAGTGCACTCGTCCGCACCCCCTCGGCTGTCGCGAGGTCGACCATGGTGCGCGCCAACCCACGTGCCTGGTCACGGTCGGTAATGAAGGCGCCACGCCCACACTTCACGTCGAGTACTAGCGCCCCGATCCCCTCCGCCACTTTCTTCGAAACGATTGAGGCCGCGATCAGGGCTGGGGAAGGAACGGTCCCCGTCACATCCCGGAGCGCGTAGAGACGTCCGTCGAGCGGCGCGATTTCCTTCGTCTGGCCGATCATCGCGCACCCGATCTCATCGAGAATGGCCTGGAACCTTGCCAGATCCACGGACACGTTGAAGCCGGGGATCGCCTCGAGCTTGTCCAGCGTCCCCCCGGTATGTCCGAGGCCGCGACCCGACATCATGGGGACGCGAAGTCCGGCTTCGGCCAGGAGAGGCGCAAGGATGAGCGAGACCTTGTCGCCGACGCCGCCGGTGGAGTGCTTGTCGACCGCCGGCGGACCGTCGTCCGCGAACCGCAGTCGCGCTCCGGACTCGATGATCTCTCGCAGAAGCACGGACAGCTCGGCGGGATCCAGCCCGCGGATGAACGCGGCCATGAGGAAGGCGGACATCTGATACTCGGCGACGTTTCCTTCGAGATACGCACGCAGGAAGGCCGCGAGCTCATCGGACGAGAGCCGGCCGCCGTCTCGCTTTTTCTCGATGATCCGGGTCGGGAGCATGAGGCGCCAACCTTGTCCGGCCCCGGCCCCATGTCTAGCTTTTTTCGCGATGATCTCCCCCACGCAGGCCCCTCCCGTGATCCTGCCGAGGTCGGTCCTCGCGGATCTCTTTCACCGCTGCGCGAGCCTGGGCGATGCGGGCATTGCGGCGTTGAACGAGGCGGGGGATCGTACCGGCGCGGAGGCCGTCGCTCTGCTGGGCGACTCGCCGGACGCGCTGGACGCAGAGGAGTTCTGGGCTTTCCTCGACGAGATCCTCCGGAAGGCGGGCCTCGGATCGATATCGTTCAAGCCCGGGGGCGGAGCCTCCGCCGCCATCGCCTGGCGTGACTCGGCGGAAGCCATGGCGGCCGGGAACGTCCGCTGCCACTTCGCGACTGCGCTGCTCCGGGGCGTTCTGAGCCGCCTGGCGGACCGCGCTGTTGAGGTCGCCGAAGTCCAGTGTGGCGGCGCCGCGGAGCCATGCTGGTTCGTGTTCGGATCCGTGGAGGCGATCCAACGGCTGCGTACCGGCGGCCAATCGCGAGCCGGGGGCCGGGAGCACTGAGCATGTCCGGCGGTCGTTTGATGGCGCTCGACTACGGCCGACGACGCATCGGGGTGGCCGTCACCGATCCGACCCGCACGATCGCGGCGCCCCGCGGCGTGGTGGAGAGATCGAACCGGCGGGCTCCGGGGACCGCGATCCCGGGCGCGCTGGCCGCACTCGTGGCGGAATTGGACCCCGCCGCCATCCTCGTGGGTATTCCGTTCTCGATGGATGGGACCGCGGGCGAGATGGCCGAGGAGGCACGGGCCTTCGCCCGGGCGTTGGAGGAAGCGACGGGAGTACGAACGATCGAGTGGGATGAGCGGCTGTCGACTGCCCGCGCGGAACGAGAGATACTCAGCATGGACCTGCCTCGAGGCCGACGGCGGCGGAAGGGCCGGACGGATGAAATGGCCGCGGCGCTGATGCTCTCCGCTTATCTGCGCAGCGCCCCCGCCGGTGCCGGCGTCCGCCGAAGCCCATGAAACTCCTGCCGAAAGGGACGGGCGTTCGCCTGCTCCTCGCCGCTCTCGCCGCCCTGGCGCCCGTGGCGTACGGGTTCTTCTCCGCCGAGTTCCGGGGACGCGGCTTCCCCGACGGGTCGGTGGTCGAGGTCGTCGTCCCCGATGGCGCCGCGTCGCTCGAGGTCGCCGACGTGCTCCGCGCGCAGGAACTGATCTTCCATCCCCGGATCTTCGACGCGTACGTGCGCCTGAAGGGTCAAGGGCGGCAGCTGAAGGCCGGCCGGTACGAGATTCCGCGCGGCGCCTCATACACATACCTGCTCAAGGTGCTCCGAACCGGAGCCGTCGTGACGACGCCGCTCACGATCCCCGAGGGTCTTCGGATCTCCCAGGTGGCGGAACGCCTGGCCGCCTACGTCGGCGATTCGACCGCCGCCGTCCTTGCTTACCTGACGGATCCGGAGCGGGCGGCTGAGTTGGGTGTGCCCGGCCCCACGCTGGAAGGGTACCTGTTCCCGGAGACGTATCGATTCGCCGATGGGGTCGGAGTCCCGGTCATCGTCCAGGCGATCGTCGGACGATACAGGGCTTTCTGGGGGGTCGAGGAGCGGGCTCAAGCCGCCGCGCTCAGCCTCGACGAGAGAGAGATCGTGACGCTCGCGAGCATTGTGGAGAAGGAAGTCCGGTGGGACGAGGAGCGTCCGGTGGTCGCGGGGGTCTACTGGAACCGCCTTCAGCGCGACATGCTTCTGCAGGCGGATCCCACGGTTCAGTACGCCCTCGGCGAACCGCGCGCACGTTTGCTCTACCGTGACATCGACGCCGTCGCGGATCACCCTTACAACACCTATACGCAGCAGGGACTGCCGCCCGGCCCCATCGCTTCGCCGGGCGAGGCATCGCTGCGGGCCGCCCTCCAGCCCGCCGACCACGAGTACATCTTCTTTGTGGCGCGAAACGACGGCTCGCACGAATTCACGCGGACCCTGCGCGAGCACAACAACGCGATAGACCGGATCCGCGTCGGCCGCGAGTCGGCGGAACGCTAGCACGGCAAGGACCGTGCCCGGCTCGCCCACGCCGGATGGCTGGCCTCTCATGGTCATCACCCACCCGCAGCCCGCCTGCGGCCGTCCTCTCGAGCGGGTCGTGGCGGAATGCGTGGGCGCCGGGGTGCCTGCGATTCAACTTCGGGACAAGACGGCGGACAGCCGCGGGCTCACCTCGACCGCCGAGCGGCTCCTCGCAATCACGAAGTCCGCGGGGGCCGCCCTGATCGTGAACGATCGTCTCGACGTTGCCCTCGCCGCCGGCGCGGACGGCGTCCATCTCGGTCCGGACGATCTCACCGTCCCGGCGGCCCGTGGCATCGCCCCGCGGGACTTCATCATCGGCTATTCCACCGATGATCCCGAGGAAGCTCGCCGCGCCGCGGCTACCGGGGCGGACTACCTGGGCGTCGGAGCCGTGTTCGGTACGCGCTCCAAGCCCGGCCTCGCCGACGAAGCGATCGGCCGTGACCGAGTCCGGCTCGTCCGGGAGGCCAGCGGTCTCCCCTGTCTCGGAATCGGCGGCATCACGCTCGAAAACGCCTCCGAGGTGCTCGAGACCGGCGCCGGCATCGCCGTCCTTTCCGCTGTAATGTCCGCCTCCGACCCCGCAGCAGTCGTGCGAGAGCTTCTTCGCCTCGCCGGCGGAGGAGGGTGTCGGCGCTAGCTGGCTGGTGACGCCGCGGTACCGCAGCACGGTCGAGGAGCACATCGCCGGCGGAGGAGGAGGGTGTCGGCGCTCGCTTGCTGGTGAACGCCGCGTCCACGCTGTACGGCCGGGGGGCAGCCGGTCGCGGGGCGGCCCGTACGCACGGGCGCCAATCCGCGGGCGTTCAAGGCTGGCGCCAGCGCCGACACCCCCCTCCTCCACCGCATGACCCGAAACGATCGCGCTACCGCAAGCTCGCCAGCCCCCACGCACGCCCGCACGGCCATCCGCCATCCCATCCCATCTCATCGGCGACGGGGTGGGAGAGGGGAGGGTGGGCGGTGGCGCCAGCCTTGAACGCCTGCCGCCTCGCCCGACCTGCGGACCGCCGGCCCGCGACGATCAAGCACCCCGGCCGTTCAGCGTGGACGCGGCGTTCACCAGCAAGCCACCGCCCACCCTCCCCTCTCCCACCCCCACCCCGATGCAAAAAAACGCCTCGCATCCGCAACGGACACGAGGCGTTTCCGAAAAAGTCGCCGGCAGCGACCTACTCTCCCAGGGCGTCCCCGCCCAAGTACCATCGGCGCTGAGGGGCTTAACTGCTGGGTTCGGGATGGGACCAGGTGTTTCCCCCTCGCTAAAGCCGCCGGCAATCCGGGATCTGGCTAACGAGTCGAGTGCAGGGCGATCGAGCGCGCTGAAGCGCTTATCGACCTCATATGAAGATATGGATCAAGCCTCACGGACGATTAGTACGGCTCGGCTGAGGCGCTCGCACGCCTTACACCTGCCGCCTATCTACGCAGTCGTCTCCTGCGGTCCTTCAGGCACCTTGCGGTGCGGGAGATCTCATCTTGAAGTAGGCTTCCCACTTAGATGCTTTCAGCGGTTATCCCTTCGCGACATAGCTACCCTGCGATGCCCCTGGCGGGACAACAGGTACACCAGCGGTCACTCCACTCCGGTCCTCTCGTACTAGGAGCGGCTCTCCTCAAATCTCCAACGCCCACGGCGGATACAGACCGAACTGTCTCACGACGTTCTAAACCCAGCTCGCGTACCGCTTTAACGGGCGAACAGCCCGACCCTTGGGACCTTCTCCGGCCCCAGGATGCGATGAGCCGACATCGAGGTGCCAAACCGCCCCGTCTATGTGAACTATCGGGGGCGATAAGCCTGTTATCCCCGGCGTACCTTTTATCCGTTGAGCGACGGCCTTTCCACACAGAACCGCCGGATCACTAAGGCCTGCTTTCGCATCTGCTCGACCTGTCGGTCTCGCAGTTAAGCTCCCTTATGCCTTTGCACTCTTCGCGCGATTGCCGACCGCGCTGAGGGAACCTTTGCGCGCCTCCGTTACCTTTTGGGAGGCGACCGCCCCAGTCAAACTACCCGCCTGACACTGTCCCCAGACCGGATTCACGGCCCCAGGTTAGAATCCAGACATCGCAAGGGTGGTATTTCACCGATGGCTCCACAGAACCTGGCGGCCCTGCTTCAATGCCTCCCACCTATCCTACACAGACGGTGCCCGAACCCAATATCAGGTTGTAGTAAAGGTGCACGGGGTCTTTTTGTCCTGCCGCGGGTACTCGGTATCCTCACCGAGACTCCAATTTCGCCGAGCTCTTGGTTGAGACAGTGCCCAAGTCGTTACGCCATTCGTGCAGGTCGGAACTTACCCGACAAGGAATTTCGCTACCTTAGGACCGTTATAGTTACGGCCGCCGTTTACCGGGGCTTCATTTCAGAGCTTCGCCGAAGCTAACCCTTCCATTTAACCTTCCGGCACCGGGCAGGCGTCAGTGCCTATACGTCGTCTTGACGACTTTGCAGACACCTATGTTTTTACTAAACAGTCGCTTGGGCCGATTCTCTGCGGCCGGTTTCGGCTCTCCTGCGCGAGGCAGGGTCACCTACTGCCGGCTCCCCTTCTCCCTAAGTTACGGGGACATTTTGCCGAGTTCCTTAACCAAGACTCACTCGAGCGCCTGAGGCTACTCGCCTCGCCCACCTGTGTCGGTTTGCGGTACGGTCACACGTACTCCTCGTCCACGAAGCTTTTCTTGGCAGTACGATTACGGTCCCTTAACGAAGTCCGAAGACTCCTTCGGCATCGGATCTCGGCTTCACCGGGCGGATTTGCCTACCCGGAAACGCCTACCTCCTTACATCGTTCATGTCCATGGAAACGACGGACCTTTCACCTCTGCGTCCCTCCGCAGACTCAAGCGCAGTATCGTGTGGTACGGGAATGTTGACCCGTTTTCCATCGGCTACGCCTTTCGGCCTCACCTTAGGGGCCGACTAACCCTGAGCTGATTGGCATGGCTCAGGAAACCTTGGGCTTACGGCGACAAGGGTTCTCACCTTGTTTCTCGCGTACTCATTCCGGCATTCTCACTTGCCTGCGCTCCACCGGTAGCCTTCCGGCCCCGCTTCACGGCTCAGGCAACGCTCCCCTACCCCGCGCGCAGATGCGCGCAGCCTTAGCTTCGGTGGCTAACTTGAGTCCCGACCATTATCGGCGCAGATCCGCTTGACTGGTGAGCTATTACGCACTCTTTCAAGGATGGCTGCTTCTAAGCCAACCTCCCAGTTGTCTCCGCAAATCCACCACCTTTGTCACTTAGCTAGCACTTGGGGACCTTAGCTGAAGGTCTGGGCTCTTTCCCTCTCGCGCACGAACATTATCGCACGTGCACTTCCTCCCTGAGACCAACTAACGGGCATTCGGAGTTTAGTAGGGGTTGGTACCCGGTTTAGGGCCCTAGCTCTTCCAGTGCTCTACCTCCCGCAGTCTACACTCAGAGGCGATACCTAAATATCTTTCGGGGAGAACCAGCTATCTCCAGGTTTGATTGGCCTTTCACCCCTATCCACAGCTCATCCGAGCAGTTTTCAACCCACAACGGTTCGGTCCTCCACGAAGCATTACCCTCGCTTCAACCTGGCCATGGATAGATCACTCTGGTTTCGGGTCTGTCCCCAGCAACTTTACGCCCAGTTAAGACTCGCTTTCGCTTCGGCTCCGCCGCTGAACGGCTTAACCTCGCTACTGAGGAACAACTCGCCGGATCATAATGCAAAAGGCACGCGGTCACCCGACGTCTCTCACGAAGAGAGGGTCGAGCTCCCACCGCTTGTAGGCACACGGTTTCAGGATCTGTTTCACCCGCCTCCCGGCGTACTTTTCATCTTTCCCTCACGGTACTCGTTCGCTATCGGTCACGGACGTGTATTTAGCCTTGGCAGGTGGTCCTGCCGGATTCAATCGGGATTTCACGTGTCCCGACCTACTCAGGAATGGTCCAGAGATCGCGACGTCGGCTTCGCCTACGGGGCTGTCACCCTCTATGGCTTGGCTTTCCAGACGGATTCGACTCACCGCCGCGCGACGCTCCGAGAGCCGGCAGACTCTCACGAACCACCCTGCTACCCCACGGAAGCAACGGCTGCCGCCTTGACACCTCCATGGTTTGGGCTCTTCCCCGTTCGCTCGCCGCTACTGAGGGAATCACGGTTGTTTTCTCTTCCTCGAGGTACTTAGATGTTTCAGTTCCCTCGGTTCGCTTCCCATCGCCTATGTATTCAGCGAAGGGATGACCGGGCATCACCCCGGCCGGGTTTCCCCATTCGGAAATCCAGGGATTAACGCTTGCTTGCAGCTACCCCTGGCTTATCGCAGCTTGCCACGTCCTTCATCGCCAGTCCGTGCCTAGACATCCACCCTGTGCCCTTGATCGCTTGATCCATCTTCGTTGACGGCATCAAGCACCTCAGACGCACTCGGCGCCCAGCACTCTCACTCGCTACCAAATTGTCAAAAAAGCGGACCCGCAAGACGCCCCAAGGCGCTCGCAGGGAAGACGGGTAAAATAGGGTCGGTTCGGAGGAGCGTCAAGCTCCTTCCGCGGACCCGTGACGGGTCAGTTCTCCGCGGCCGGCTCCACCTCTTCCGCGAGGACGGCGACCGTGTTGTCCAGGACCTGCAGGAAGCCCCGGGCGACCCGGAAACGACGCGGGCCGTCGTCCGTGCGGATGCGAAGCAGGCCCTCGCCCAGCAGGACGACCATCGGGGCGTGGCCGTACAGAATCCCCAATTCGCCGTCGTGCGCGGGGGCGATGATCGACGTCGCGGCACCGGAGAAGGCGGCGGCCGACGGCGAGATCACCGTGACGCTCAGTCGCCGGTCGGCGGACGCGGTCGTCATGCGGCCTCCGCCTCCAGCTTCCTGGCCTGCTCGATCGCTTCCTCGATCCCGCCGACCATGTAGAACGCCTGTTCCGGCAGGTGGTCGAACTCGCCCTCGACGACCCGTTCGAACGACTCGATGGTCGTCTCCAGCGGAACGTAGCGACCCGGGATGCCGGTGAACTGTTCGGCCACGTGGAAGGGCTGCGACAGGAACTTCTGGATCCGCCGGGCCCGGTTCACGATGACCTTGTCCTCCTCGGAGAGCTCATCCATCCCGAGGATCGCGATGATGTCCTGCAGATCCTTGTAGCGCTGCAGCGTGCGCTGCACCGCGGTCGCCACGCGGTAGTGCCGCTCGCCCAGGAACTGCTCGCTGAGGATGCGGCTGCTGGAGTCGAGCGGGTCCACGGCCGGGTAGATGCCGAGTTCGGCGATCTGCCGCGAGAGAACGGTCTGGGAGTCGAGGTGCGTGAAGGCCGCGGCCGGCGCCGGGTCCGTGAGGTCGTCGGCCGGCACGTAGATCGCCTGCACCGAGGTGATCGAGCCCCGGGTCGTCGACGTGATGCGCTCCTGGAGGTTGCCCATTTCCGTGGCGAGCGTCGGCTGGTAACCCACCGCGCTCGGCATGCGGCCGAGCAGCGCGGACACCTCGGACCCGGCCTGGCTGAAGCGGAAGATGTTGTCGATGAAGAGGAGGACATCGAGTCCTTCCACCTCGCGGAAGTACTCCGCCACGGTGAGGCCGGTGAGCCCCACGCGCAGGCGGGCGCCCGGCGGCTCGTTCATCTGTCCGTAGATGAGCGCCGTCGAGTCGATGACGCCCGACTCCTTCATCTCGAGCCAGAGGTCGTTCCCCTCCCGGGTGCGCTCGCCCACGCCGCAGAAGACGGAGCGGCCGCCGTGCTCCTGCGCGATGTTGTTGATGAGCTCCATGATGATGACGGTCTTGCCGACGCCGGCCCCGCCGAAGAGTCCCGTCTTGCCGCCCTTCACGTAGGGGGCGATTAGATCCACGACCTTGATCCCGGTGACGAAGATCTCCGTTTTCGGCTCGAGGTTCTGGAGGGTGGGCGACTTGCGGTGGATCGGCCACCGCTCCGTCGCCTCGACCGGACCCATCTCGTCCACGGGCTCACCGAGGACGTTGAGGATGCGGCCCAGCGACGCCTCGCCGACGGGCGCCGAGATGGGGTGTCCCGTGTCCACGACCTCCATCCCGCGCGTCACGCCGTCCGTCGCGTCCATCGCGACGGCGCGCACCTGGTTGCGGCCGATGTGCTGCGCTACCTCACAAACGAGATCGTGCACGGTCCCGTCATCGTCCTTCCAGGACACGGAGAGCGCGTTGTAGATCTCCGGCAAATGCTCGGGCTCGAACTCCGCGTCGATCGTGGGTCCGATGACCTGCACGACCTTGCCGGTGCCTCGTTCGGTCGATCCTTCAGACATATGTCAGCCTCATGGCTATCGGTTCTCGGGGGCGCCGCCGCCCCGTGCACTGTACGTCCGTTATCCGTCCAACGCGTCCGCGCCGCCGATGATCTCCGCGATCTGATTCGTGATCTCGGCTTGGCGGGCGCGGTTGTACGTCCGTCGCAGGTTGTCGAGGAAGTCATTGGCATTGTCCGTCGCCGACTTCATCGCCGTCCGGCGGGCGGCCTGCTCCGCCGCCGCCGTCTCCAGGAGCGCGCTGTACGTCGAGTTCGTCACGTACAGCGGCAGGAGATGATCGAGGATCCCCTCCTCCGACGGGTCCAGGATATAGAAGGGCTGCGGGCCCTTGCGAGCCTCGCCTACGCCGACCGGAAGAACCTGCCGGACCGACGGGGGCGTGCTCACCATGTTCCGGAATTCCGCGAACACGAGCCGCACCGCGTCGAGTTCGCCGGCCACGAAGCGGGCGGCCAGATCGTCGATGAGCCCGCGCGCGTCAGCCGTCGTCGGAGGATCCCCGAGGTCGTTGCGCGTGTGCGCCATCTCCACGCCGCGGAACCGGAAGTACGAGATCCCCTTGTTCCCGTAGACGTGGAACTCGACCCGGGCTCCGGCTTCCTCCAGCTCGGCGAGCTGCGCCTGCGCGGTGCGAATGAGATTCGCGTTGAAGGCGCCGCACAGCCCTCGATTGCTCGTCACGAGCACGAGCGCGGCCCGCTCGATGCGGTCCGGCTGGCGCAGCAACGGCTGGGATTCCGCCAGGTCCGGCGTGGCGAGGCGCGCGATCATGTCCATGAGTTCCGCCGAGTAGGGACGCGCGCGGATCACCCGCCCCTGCGCCTGCGCGAGCTTGGCGGTCGCGACCATCTCCATGGTGCGCGTGATCTTCTTCGTGCTGTCGACGGATTTCATCCGCCGATAGATGTCCCTCGACTTGCTCATGCCGCGGCGTCCGAAGCGTCCCCTCTGGAGGCGTCGTCATGGACGAAGGTGCCGGAATAGGACTCGATCGCCTCGCGGAGCGCGGCCTCGGTTTCGTCCGACATCACGCTCTCCTTCCGGATCGCCTCTCCGACCTCCGGATGGTTCGTCCCCATGTACTCCAGGAATCCGACTTCCCAGCCGCGGATGCGCGACACCTCGAGGTCGTCCAGGAACCCCTGGGTGGCCGCGAAGATCACCATCACCTGCTCCTCGACCGGCATCGGCTCGTACTGGCCCTGCTTCAGGATCTCGACGGTGCGCCGGCCCCGGTCCAGCTGCCGCTGCGTCGCGGCGTCCAGCTCCGTGCCGAACTGCGCGAAAGCCTCGATCTCACGGAACTGCGCCAGGTCCAGCCGCAGGCGCCCCGCCACCTTCTTCATCGCCTTGATCTGCGCGTTTCCGCCCACGCGCGAGACCGAGATCCCCACGTTCACCGCCGGGCGCACGCCCGAGTAGAAAAGGTCGGTTTCGAGGAAGATCTGACCGTCGGTGATCGAGATCACGTTCGTCGGGATATAGGCGGACACGTCGCCGGCGGCGGTCTGGATGATCGGGAGCGCGGTCAGCGAACCGCCGGGCTTCCTGATATCCGGGTGGCCGGCGATCGCTTCGGGATCGTTGCTGATCTTGGCCGCCCGCTCGAGCAGGCGGCTGTGCAGGTAGAAGACGTCGCCCGGGTACGCTTCGCGGCCCGGGGGACGCCGCAGGATGAGCGACGCCTCGCGGTAGGCATCCGCCTGCTTCGTGAGGTCGTCGTAGATGACGAGGACGGCCTTCCCTTCCTCGTACATGAAGTATTCGCCGATCGCGCACGCGGCGTAGGGCGCCATGAACTGCATCGGCGCGGGCTCCGACGCGTTCGCGGCCACGACGACCGTGTAGTCGAGCGCGCCCTCTTCGCGGAGCCGTTCGACGATGCCGGCGACCGTCGAGCCCTTCTGTCCGATCGCGCAGTAGACGCAGACGACGTCCTCGCCCTTCTGGTTGATGATGGCGTCGATCGCCACAGCCGTTTTGCCCGTGCCACGGTCTCCGATGATGAGTTCCCGCTGGCCGCGGCCGATGGGAATCATGGAGTCGATCGCCTTGAGGCCCGTCTGGAGCGGCTCGTTCACCGGCTGGCGGTACACGATGCCGGGCGCCTTCCGGTCGACTTTCATGTAGGTCACGGTCTCGATCGGACCGCGGCCATCGCGCGGCTGCCCCAGCGTGTCCACGACGCGGCCGAGAATCTCCGGACCGACGGGCACGGAGAGGACGCGACCGGTGCGGCGCACCGGATCTCCCTCCTTGAGGGCCAGGTAATCGCCCAGGATCACGGCACCGATGTTGTCTTCCTCGAGGTTCGAGGCGAGACCGATCACGGAGACCCCGGTGTCGCGGGACGTGATCTCGAGCATCTCGTTGGCGACGCACGTCGAAAGACCCCAGATGCGGGCCACGCCGTCCTTCACCTCGAGGACCTCACCGACCTCTTCGACCCGGAGTTCCTCCTCGTAGCGGTCGATCTGCTCGAGCAGGGCCTTCTTGATCTCGCTCGCTCGAAGGGAGCTGTCGAAACCTGTCATCGTCTTCTCTTCTCTATGTTCTCGTTACCGACCGTCTCAGTACAGTTCGCGCCGCATCTGCTCGAGCTGCCGCCGCAGCGAGGCGTCCAGCAACTCGTCGCCGACGCGGATGATCACGCCACCCAGAATCTTCGGGTCCTCGTGGAACTCGGGGACGACTTCCCGCTCGAAGCGCCGCTCCAGCGCCGAAACCACCTCGTTCCGGACGCGGTCATCCGCCTCGAAGGGCAGCGTCACCGTGGCGCGGACCCGTCCCGCCTTCTCGTCCAGAAGATCGCGGTAGGCGCGCGCGATCCCCGGAAGGGCCCGCTGCCGGTGGCGATCCAGGATGACGAGCAGAAAGCGGACGAAGAGATCCGGCGCCCTCCCGGAGAGGGCCGCCTGGATCGCCTCCTTCTTCTCGAACAGCGACACGGCGGGCACTTCCAGGAAGCGCTGAAAGTCCGGGACGTGGGTGTACAGGTCCCCGATCTCCTCGATCAGCCGCCCGTACTCCGCCTCCTTCCCGTCCCGCGCCGCGAGTTCGAAGAGAGTCGCCGCGTAGTTGCGGGCCACCGCCGACGCGCTCATGAGTCCGTCACCGACACTAGACGTCCGACACGAACTCGTGGACCAGCCGCCGGTTCTCCTCGGCGTCCAGCCGCGCCCGGATCAGCCGCTCGGAGGCCGCCAACGCGAGGTCCACGGCATCACGCCGGATCTCCTCACGCAGCCGGTCCCGTTCGTGACCGATCTCGCGGCGCGCGTCATCGAGCATCTGCGACTGCTGCGCCCGCGCCTCCTCCAGCATCTCCTTGCGCAGACCGTCGGCGTGTTGCCGGGCGTTCTCGAGCATCTCGCGAGCTTCGCTGCGGGCCGCTTCGAGCGCGGCCTCCTGCTGCGAGAGCAGCCCCTTCGCCTCGTCGCGCGCGGAGAGGGCGTCGTCGATCGCGCCCTGGATTTTCGCGTGCCTCTGCTCGAGTCCGCCCGCGATGAGCGGGAAGACCCACTTCGCCAGAACGACGAGCGTGAGCACAAACAGAATCCAGGTCCACACGACGAGTCCCAGATTGAGCGAGAAGATCCCCGTCTCCGCCTGGGCGGCCAGCTTCACTGGCGCCGCGAAACCCCAGAGCGCGCCGAGACCGGCCAGACGCATCAGAGGCCGCCGCGGATGAAGCCGGCGATCACGAGTCCGAACAGCGCCACACCCTCGATGAACACGGCGAGCACGATCGCGGCCGTCTGGATGGTCTGCGCTTCCTCGGGCTGGCGGGCCATCGCTTCCGTCATGCGCCCGCCGATGAGACCGATTCCGATACCGGCTCCGAGCACGGAGAGCCCGCCACCGACGATGGCGAGACCGATCGCGAGGCCGTCTCCCGTCGACATGCCCTGCAGCAGCGTCAACATGTTCAGCATCGTTTGCTCCAGCTTCCTTTCTCTGTCGGGGGTTCGGACGTCACCCCCCGTTCCGTCCGCGCCTCCCCGGCGCGGAAGTTGCCCGCGGACCCTCCCGGGTCAGTGCGCGTGGCGAATCAATCCGATGAACACCGAGACCAGCATCGCGAAGATGTACGCCTGAAGAAGCGCGATGAAGATCTCGAGCATCATCACGAACAGCGCGAGGGCCATGGACCCCAGAATCGTCGCGGCTCCGACCGTCGTCCCGAAAACGCCGTGACCGACCATCGAGCCGTAGGTGAGTATGAGACCCATGAAGGCGAGGATCACGAAGTGTCCCGCCGTCATGTTGGCGAAGAGCCGGATCGCGAGCGCCATGATCTTCGAGAATTTCGCGATCAGTTCCACCGGGGCCATGATGAGCAGCGTGATCGGCTTCAGCGGTCCGGGCAGCCCGGGCGGGAGGAAGAAGACGGTTTTCGCGTAGCCCAGCGGGCCGAGGGCGATGAACCCCGCCGTCTCGATCACGACGAGCGCGATGATCGCGAGCGCGGCCGTGACCATGATGTTCCCCGTGGCCGTCGCGCCGAACGGGATCAGGCCGAGCAGGTTCGCATAGAGGATGAAGAAGAAGAGCGTGATGACGAGCGGGACGAACCTCTCTCCTCCACGGCCGATGTTGGCCATTACGACGTCATCCCTCAGGTACAGATAGAAGGCCTCGATCCCGTTGAGGACTCCGCCGGGCGCCTTCTCGCCCCCCCTGAGCCGCTCCGTCGACCGCGCGGCGATGAACATCGTCACGATCGTGAAAACGGCCGCGAACATCAGAAACAGCACGTGCTTCGTGATCGAGAGGTCGATCTCGAGGCCGCCGATATTGAAGGCCGGGATTTCCGGGAGATGGATCTCGCCGAAGGGTCCGAACTCCCAGATGTTCGAGTCCACGACGTGGTGCATCATGACTTCGGTGCCCCACTCCTCGGCGTGCTCCCCGGCCGCGGCTTCGCCGTGGTGTTCCTGGGCGGCAGCAGCCGCGGGCGCGGCGTGCTCCTGCACCCGCTCCGCAAGACTCCGCAGGGAGGCCATCGATCTATCGAGCACCCGGTTCATCCGGTCGTGCGTTCCGTGTCGAGTTAGTCTTCTTGGTCTTCGCGCGCGCGAGCGCGAGCCACAAGGCTTCTGTCCACAACAGCACCAGCATGGCGAGTCCGTACGCGATGGGCAGGTCGCGCGTCGCCGATCCCGTCCATGCGAGTCCGCCCGTCACGACGAGCCCTCCCATCCGGAGGCCGATCCCGCCCAACCAGGGCCGGGTCGCCCGCCGTCCCGCCAGGAGCGCCCGGTTCAGCGGCCAGACCGCGACCACCTGAATCAACCAGGCCGCCGCGATCCCCCACGTGCGCTCGCCATCCCGCAACCACGCGGCAGCCGCCACCGCCAGCCCCAACGTAGCCAGCGCATAGGTCGGCGTACGCCGCATCCAGCCGGTGGGAACACCTTTCACTTCCTGCGATCCGTCTCCCGGTCGGTCTCGTCGGCCGCGGAGCTTTCGCGCCGTGCCGCCAGCCTGCCGTACATGCTGTAGCAGCCCCCCGCGAACCCCGCGAACACGCCGAGGAGGACGAAGAGCGGCGCGGTCCCGAGACGGTCGTCGAGCCAGTTGCCGCCGACCGCGAGGAGCGCGATCGCAAGACCCATCGCGATACCGAGACTCGCGAATTCCGTGCCCGCCGCCTTCGCGTGCAGGCGGCCGGCATGCCCCTCGGGTTCCTCAGGTTTCGGCCGGTTCGTCGAACCGGGATGTGGTTGCGGCATGGGGAGACATCTCCGTCCGGGAGCCCCGCGCCGACCGCTTGTGAAAAATTTCCCAAGCCCAATCTGTCCGCTTGTGAAAAATTTCGCAATGCCGGTTTCGCTTGACGCTGGGCGCTGAAGGCCTAGGTTGCTGCCACCATATTGAAGGCCTCTGGTCAACTCCGAAATGGCCTCGCCGACGCCCGGGTCTCGCATTCCCGCGGCCCCCCTCACGCCTGGAGCCGATTGAGTCTTGGAAGCCGGTCGAAAGGTCGAGACGGATGACGTTCGGCTGCTCGAGGAACTGGGTCACACCCGGCTCCGGATCGAGGAGGAAGTCGGGAAGCGGATCATCGGGCAGCGGGAGATCGTCGAGAAGTTGCTCATCACGCTGCTCGCCGATGGGCATGCGCTCCTGGTCGGCGTCCCCGGCCTCGCGAAGACGCTGCTCGTCTCGACGCTCGCCGAAGCTCTGCACCTGGAATTCAGCCGGATCCAGTTCACGCCGGACCTCATGCCGTCCGACATCACCGGGACGGAGGTGCTCCAGGATGACCAGCGCACGGGGGAGCGCCGTTTCGCCTTCGTCCGGGGGCCGATCTTCGCGGATGTGATCCTGGCGGACGAGATCAACCGGACGCCGCCCAAGACGCAGGCCGCCCTTCTGCAGGCGATGCAGGAGGGGGAGGTCACGGTCGGCAGCGAGACGTTCCCGCTCGGCCGCCCCTTCTTCGTCCTCGCGACGCAGAACCCGATCGAGCAGGAGGGAACGTATCCTCTTCCCGAGGCCCAGCTCGACCGCTTCATGTTCGAGCTTCGGATCGGGTATCCGACGGCGGAGGAGGAGTCGGTCATCGCGGACATGGCGGCGAGCGGACCGCCCGCCCAGGTGAACCCCGTCGTGACCGCGGGCCAACTCCTCGAGTATCAGGCGCTCGTGCAGAGGGTTCCGGCCTCGGCATCGGTGGTCGGCTACGCGGTGCGGCTGGCGCGTGCCACCCGGCCGCGCGAAGCATCCTCGCCGGAATTCGTGCGTCGGATGGTGAGCTGGGGCGCCGGGCCGCGGGCCTCGCAGCATACGGTGCTGGCGGCGAAGGCGCGGGCGGCGCTCGATGGCCGTCCGGCCCCCAATCTCGACGACGTACGGGCAGTTGCGCCCGCCGTGCTCCGGCACCGGGTGGTTCCGGGTTTCGAGGCGGAGGCCGAAGGGAAGACCGCGGACGACATCGTCGCGGAGTTGATCGAACACAGCCGTAACTGGTAGACGTTGGACGAAACCGACAGTACGCAGCGCTGGCCCACAGTTCGGGCGGGCCGTGAGCTTCAGGCGGGAGTGCCCCGTCCATGACCGGCACCTTCGCGCTGCTCATCTTCCTTCTCATCCTCTCCGGGTTCTTCTCCGGCGCCGAGATCGCGTTCTTTTCGCTTGCGGAACCCCGGGTCAGGGCCCTTGTGCGCGACGGGCGTCCGGGCGCGCGCGCACTCGAGAAGCTGAAGCGAAACCCCGAGCGCCTGCTCATCATCATCATGATCGGGAACAACGTCGCCAACATCGGGGCCGCGGCGGTCGCGACCCATACGGCGACCGAACTGTTGGGCTCCGCGGGGGTGGGGCTCGCCACGGGCGTCATGACCCTCCTCATTCTCTGCTTCGGAGAGATCACGCCGCGGAGCTTCGCGGCGCGCAACGCGGACCGGTTGTCGCTGTTGGCCGCCCCGTTTCTTGCGGGCCTGGGGCGCCTGCTCCTGCCGGTCGTCGTCCCGCTCGAATGGCTGGCGCGACGGGTGCTGCCCGACTCCGGCGGCGGGACGCACGTGAGCGAGTCGGAGATCCGCTCCATGGCGCGCCTCGGGCACCAGTCGGGCGACATCGAAGCGCACGAGCGCCAGTTCATCGACCGCGTGTTCACCCTGGACCGCCTGCGCGCAAGGGAGATCATGACCCCACGGGTCGAGATCCTTGCCTGGGAGGACTCCCGCAGCCTCGAAGACATCGCCGACGAACTCGCCGACGTACGCTTCAGCCGAATCCCCGTGTATGGCGAATCGCTCGATGACGTGACCGGCGTGCTGTACCGCACCGAGGCGTACCGGGCGCTGCTCGGCGGCCGGCAGGACGTGGCGCTCTCGAGCATCGCGCGCGAACCCTACTTCGTGCCGGATACGATCACTCTCATCGAGCTGCTCGAGCAGTTCCGGGCGCGCCGTGTGCACATGGGGCTCGTCGTGGATGAGCACGGCGGGCTCGACGGACTTGTGACGCTCGAGGACATCCTCGAGGAACTGGTCGGCGATATCGTGGACGAAACCGACCTGCCGACCGAACCCATCATCCGGCTGAGACGGAACGAGATCGCCGTGGACGGCGGCGCGGAACTGCGGGAGATCAACGACTTCTTCGGGACCTCGTTCCCGGTGGCCGAGTACCGGTCGCTGAACGGCTTCCTCCTCGACGAGCTCGGCCGGGTGCCCGCGGCGGGGGAAGTGGTCGAGCACGGCGACGTGCGGATACAGGTCGTCGCGAGCACCGACACGCACGTAACGCGCGCCCGGATTCGCCGGGGCTAGGCGAGCGCCTCACCACCTCCCGGCGCTGACGCACGGCCTTGCCACGGGCTGTTAGTGCCGTGCCTGCGGCAGCTCCGCGACCGGGCCTGCGGCAGCCGAGCGCAGATACCAGTCGAACAACGGATCTCCGAACAGGAATGCGACGGTCGCGCCGAGCGCGAGGAAGGTCCCGAACGGCACGGGCCTTCCCGTCCGGAGCGAGACGGGACCGTAGACGAGGGACCCGGCGAGCGCGCCCAGGAAGACCGTGAGCAAGGCGCCGCCGGGACCGAGGAAAGCCCCCACCATCGCCATCATCTTCACATCGCCGCCGCCGAGCGCCGGCTTCCGGAGCGCCTTCTCGCCCAGCCACCCGGCCAGGTAGAGAAGCCCGAACCCGAGCACGGCTCCGGTGATCGCCGCGAGCGGCGGGGTCGATCCCGGGAGTGCCGAGAGGGTGAGGCCCGCGGCGCACCCGCCGAGTGAGAGGGTATCGGGGATGACGTAGTGGCGTGCGTCGATGACCGCGATCGCGAGGAGGAGAGTGAACAGGACTGCACCGGTGAGGGCGGCGACCGATGCGCCGTACAGCCACGCCATGCCGCCCCAGGCGAGGGCCGCTGCCAGTTCGATCGCCGGGTAGCGCCAGGAGATGCGGCCGCCGCAGTCGCGACACCGCGCCCGCAGGAAGATCCAGGAGAGGACGGGGAGGTTGTCGCGCCAGCGGATCGGCGCATGGCATGACGGGCAACGGCTCCGCGGACGCAGGACGCTGTCTCCGGTGGGCATGCGGGTGACGCACACGTTGAGGAAGGAGCCCACGGCCGCACCGAGCAGTACCGCGACCCCGATGATCGCGGGATCAGCCAAGCGGGCGCCCCGTCCGCAGCCGGTCGAGCAGGATGGCGCCGGCCGACGCCACGTTCAGCGACTCCACGCCGCGGGCGAGCGGCACGGAGACGACGCGGGCGGCGGCGGAGCGGAGCGAGGCGGAGACGCCGTGAGCCTCGCTCCCCAGCGCAAGTGCAACCGGTCCGGCGGGCGGTTCCTCGAGCGGCGGAGCATCGGCCGCGGCGACCCAGATCGGGATCCGCCGCCGGGCGAGCCGCTCCACGGCGTCCCGGGTGTCCGTGCGAAAGACGGGGCCGCGGAATGAAGCTCCCGCCGAGGCCCGCAGCGCTTTCGGCCCCCAGGGATCGGCGGTCTCCCCGACGCCGACCACGGCGGTCGCCTCCAGCGCGAGCGCGGTGCGCACGAGGGTGCCGACGTTGCCCGGATCCTGCACGCGGTCGAGCAGCACGATCGCGCCGTCGCCCACATCGTCCCAGCCGTACGCCGGCACCTCGCCGATCGCGAGGACGGGCTGGGGCGTGGCGGCATCCGCCAGCGTTTGAATGGTCGCTTCGGGCACCGCCTCCGTCCGCACGCCCAGCGTGACCGCGCGCGCCAGCAACGCCTCCAGTTCCGGCTCGGCCCCCGCCGCATCGGCGTGGAGCACGGCAACCGTGCGGCCCGGCCACTCGAGCATCTCGCCGACGAGCCGCCGCCCCTCGGCCAGGAAACAGCCGGTTTCCCGGCGTCCCTTTCCACGGTGCAGCGACCGCCAGGCCTTGACCTCCGCGCGCGTCGGCATGCCCTTATTTTACGTTGCGGCTCAACGCACTGTCATCGCGGCGCACGGAGCGGGCACGAGTCGGTCGACCGTGTGCGGACCTGAGCGGACCTGAACGGAATCGAGCGTGAACCCGAAGAAAACAGCGCGGGCGACGGCCCTCACGATCGCGGGAAGCGATTCGGGGGGCGGAGCCGGCATCCAGGCCGACCTGAAGACGTTTCATGCGTTCGGCGTGTTCGGAACGAGCGCCGTCACCGCCGTGACCGCGCAGAATACCGTGGGGGTCCAGGCAGTGCGGGCGCTCGACCCGCCGATCGTGCGGCGCCAGATCGAATCGGTCCGCACGGATCTGTCGCCGCGAGCCGCGAAGACCGGGATGCTCGCCAACAGGGACATCGTGCGGGCCGTCGTCGCGGGCCTGCAGGGCTTCGAAGCGCCGCTCGTGGTCGACCCGGTGATGGTGGCGACGAGCGGCGACCGGCTCCTCGACCCGGTCGCGGTGGCCGCCATCCTGGAGGAACTTCTGCCTATCGCCGCCCTCGTCACGCCGAACGTGCCCGAGGCCGAGATCCTCGCTGGACGGACCGTGCGCACCGAAGCCGACATGTCCGCGGCCGCGAGCGCCATCCTCGCGCGGGGAGCCGGGGCCGTGCTCGTCAAGGGCGGACACCTGGACGGCGAGGAAGTCGTTGACCTGTTCCGGGACGGAAACGGCGAGCGCCTGTGGCGGGCGCCGCGCATCCGGACGACGGAAACGCATGGGACCGGCTGCACGCTCTCGGCCGCGATCGCGGCGGGGCTGGCCTCGGGGCTCACTCTCGAGCCGGCGATCGAGCGTGGACTCGCCTTCACTCACGCCGCCATCGCGGCCGCGCCGGGCCTCGGTTCCGGCCGCGGTCCCCTGAATCACTGGGCCGATCCCGGAGACCGTTCCCCCAACTGAAGGCTATTCGCCGTACGGGACCCAGATGTTCTTGATCTGGGAGGCGCGCCGGAGGAACTCGCGCCCCTCCCCGCCGGGACCGAACCAATTCCGCCCCCGAGCGGCCTTCGTCCAGGTGCGCTTCAGATTGGAGGCGGAACGGCGCTCCACGTCGGCGGCTCCGTCGTCCGTCCCGAAGTACCACATCCCGTCCACCGCATCGTGGCCGGCGAGGGTGGGCCGCAGTTCCTCCTCGAGGCCCGTAAGGATGTTGATGACGCCCGGCGGCACATCCGACGTCTCGAGCACCTGGTAGAAGTCGGTGGCGAGGAGCGGCCAACGCTCCGAGGCGACCGCAACGACGGAGTTCCCGAGGGCGACGGACGGAATCACGCTGGAGATGAAACCGAGAAGCGCGGGTTCCGGCGGACAGATCACCGCCATCACGCCCAGCGGCTCGGGCATGGCGAGCGTGACGTTGCGGAAGGGCGTCCGGTGGACGGCCCCGTCCCACTTGTCCGCCCACGCCGCGTAGGTGAAGAGGCGCCGCACGGACGCTTCCACCTCGCGCGCCGCCGCCCCCTCATCGCAGCCCGTGAGCGCGCGCAGCCGGTCCTCGAAGGCCTCCCGGCGCGCGTCGAGATTCTCGCCCGCGTAGTACAGGATCTGCGCCCTCAGGTGTGCCGTCGTTCGCGCCCAGTCCGTGGCGAGCGCCGCCTCCACCGCGTTGCGCGCGTCCTTCCGGTTTCCGCGGGCGACTTCCCCCGCGGCGCGGCCCGTGTGGTCCAGGACCTCGAGACTATAGCCGCCGTCCGGCCGGGCCTGCCGGCCACCGATGTAGAGCTTCGCCGTCCGGTCGACCGCGGGCAGCCGCGCGGGCGCGTCGGCGTTCTCGCGGGCTTCTCCCCGCTCGTCGCGCTCCGCCGTCTGCGACTCCTCTCCGGGGACCGGCCCCGCGGGCGCGGGGCGCTGGCGCACATACTCCCAGAGCCCCTCCCGACCGCCCTCGCGGCCGAATCCGCTCTCGCGGTAGCCGCCGAACCCGGACGCGGCGTCGAACACGTTCGTGCAGTTGATCCACACCGTCCCGGCCTTGACCTGCGAGGCGATGTCGAGGGCGAGGTTCACGTTTTCGGTCCATACGCTGGCCGCGAGGCCGTAGCGCGTGTTGTTCGCGAGCGCGACCGCCTCCGCGGGGGTGCGGAACGTCATCTGAACCACGACGGGGCCGAAGATCTCGACCTGGGCGATGCGCGCGGCCGGCGACACGTCGGTGCACAGGGTGGGCGGGTAGAACCAGCCGTCCCGGGGGACGCTCCAGGACGGCTGCCAGATCGCGGCGCCCTCCTCGCGGCCCTCCTCGACGAGCGACTCGATCTTCTTCAACTGGACCGGCGCGATGATCGCGCCGATGTCGACGCCCTTGTCGAGCGGGGCGCCCATGCGGAGCGTCTCCATGCGGGCGCGCAGGCGGTCGGCAAGCGCGTCGGCGATCCCTTCGTGGGCGAGGATCCGGGAGCCGGCGCAGCACACCTGGCCCTGGTTGAACCAGATGGCGTCGACGACGCCCTCGACCACGCTGTCGAGGTCCGCGTCGTCGAAAACGAGGAAGGGCGATTTCCCGCCGAGTTCCAGCGAAATCTTCTTGCCGGTCCCCGCCGTCGCCTCGCGGATGAGGCGTCCGACCTCCGTCGAGCCGGTAAAGGCGATCTTGTCGACGTCCGGATGTTCGACGATCGCGGCGCCCGTGCCGCCATCGCCCGTCACGATGTTCACGACGCCCGGCGGGAGATCGATCTCATGGCAGAGTTCCGCGAAGCGGAGCGCGGTCAGCGACGTGAACTCGGCGGGTTTGAGGACGACGGTGTTCCCGGTCGCGAGGGCGGGCGCGATCTTCCACGCGAGCATGAGCAGCGGGAAGTTCCATGGGATGATCTGGCCCGCGACGCCGAACGGCTCGCAGTCGGCGAGTTCGGTTTCCATGAGCTGGGCCCAGCCCGCGTGGTGATAGAAGTGCCGCGCGACGAGCGGAATATCGATGTCGCGCGATTCGCGGATGGGCTTCCCGTTGTCGAGCGTCTCGAGCGTCGCGAAGAGCCGGGAGTGCTTCTGCAGGTGGCGGGCGATCGCGTACAGGTAGCGCGCCCGGCCGTGTCCCCCGAGGTCCCGCCAGGCCGCCTGGGCCGCCCGTGCCGCCGCCACGGCGCGGTCCACGTCGCCGGGACTGCCCTGCGCGATCTCGCCCAGTTGTTCTTCGGTGCTCGGATCGAGGGTCGCGAAGAACTCGCCGTCGGCCGGTTCGCGCCAGTCTCCGCCGATGTAGTGGCCGAAGCGGGGACCCCGTTCGGCGATCCACGCCCGCGCCTCGTCCGCGACCTCCGGGGCGGGACCGTACTCCATCGTCTCGAACAGTTCCGCGATCTTCGGCATCTCCCTCAACCCCCTCTCGACCTCAACCCGACCCCTCACCCCAGCGGGTGCCGGTGGTAGGCGGAATACCGCCCCGTCGCCCGGTGCTCCAACTGGCGTTCGATGTCCGCGAGCAGCGAACTCGCGCCGAAGCGGAACAGCGAGCGGTCGAGCCATGCCCCGCCCAGTTCTTCCTTCACGAGAATCAGCCACTCCAGCGCCTGCTTCGTCTTTCCCACTCCGCCGGCCGGCTTGAGGCCCACCTGGAAGCCGGAGAGTTGCCGGTAGGCGCGGATCGCGCGCGCCATCACGAGTCCGACCGGGAGCGTCGCGTTGACCTTCTCCTTGCCGGTCGAGGTCTTGATGAAGTCGGCTCCGGCCATCATGCAGGTCCAGCTCGCGCGGGCGACGTTGCGCAGGCTCCCGAGTTCACCCGTGGCCATGATCGTCTTCAGGTGGGCGTCGCCGCAGGCCTCGCGAAAGGCACGGACCTCGTCGTACAGCGCCTCCCAGTCGCCGGTGAGCACGTGGCGGCGGGTGATGACGATGTCGATCTCGCGCGCCCCGGCCTTCACCGCTTCGTGGATCTCCTCGACCCGCTGGCCGAACGGCGTGAGCCCGGCGGGGAAGCCCGCGGCGACCGCGCATACCGGGATGTCGTCGCCGGCGAGCGCTTCCACGACGGCCGGCACCATGGTCGGATACACGCAAACGGAGGCCACCCGCAGGCCAAGATCTTCCGCCCCCAGCTCGCGGAGGAGGTCGGGACGCACGGGCTGGCGGGCCTTGGCGGCGAGACGGGCGACCCGCCCCGGGGTGTCGTCGCCGGCGAGCGTCGTGAGGTCGATCATCGTGACGGCGCGGAGGAGCCAGGCGGCCTGCCACTCCTTCTTGACGCTGCGGCGCTTCCCCAGCGTGGCGGCCCGGCGCTCGATCGCACTGCGGTTCGCGGCCTGCCCCCGGATCAGATCGAGGTCGAGCGGCGTCCCGGCATTGCGCCCCCGCATGGGAACGACATCGGCATGCGCCCCGGCGAAGACTCGACGGGTCGACGAAGCGGCCTCTTCGGGCGTGACACCGCGTTTCGTCGCTCTCGTCATGATTCGTCCACGGGTTCCGATGATCGCTGGAAGAGGTCCATTGGTAGAATATCGTTCGGACGCCGGACTCAGGCGAATGTACTTTCAGAATGGATTGCCCAGTGTCGCTAGACACTTTACACTACCGGCGATGATTCGGAGCTTCCGGCATCGCGGCCTGAAGCGCTTCTACGAACGCGACGACCGCAGCCTGATCGCCCCTGCTCTGCGCAACAGGGTGGAGGCGATGCTCGCCCAGCTCGATGTCGCCGACTCGCCGGAAGCCATGCGCCTTCCCGGGTATCGGCTACATGCCCTCAAGGGGCAGCTGCGAGGCTATTGGTCGGTGACCGTTCGGGCGAACTGGCGCATCATCTTCCGCTTCGAGGGCGGCGATGCTTACGACGTGGAATTGATCGATTACCACTGACAAATGGAGGGCCACGATGCCGATGAAGAACCCGCCCCACCCCGGCAAGGTGGTTCGCGTGTCCTGCCTCGAACCCCTCGGCCTTACCGTGACCGAAGGCGCTCGAGTCCTCGGCGTGAGCCGGCAGGCGCTTTCGAACCTCGTCAACGGCCACGCGCGCATCTCAACCGACATGGCAGTGCGGCTCGCGAAGGCTTTCGGCTCCACGACGGAGACCTGGATTCGACTGCAGGCCGCCTTCGACGTGGCGCGGGCACGGGCACGGGAGGACCAGATCGATGTCGAGCGCTACGTGGCGCCGACAATCTGAGGGGAGACCAGGCTCTTGCCTGCGGCCGGACGCCGCCTTATTCCGCAGCCTGTGGCCCGCTACCGTGACGAACTACGACGTGACGCTGACCTTCTTGGAGAGATCCCATGACGACAAATGAAACCTGGTGGCCGAATCAGCTGAGCCTGAAGGCTCTTCGGCAGAACTCCCCCGCATCGGATCCGATGGGCGGAGACTTCGACTACGCGGAGGCGTTCAAGAACGTCGACGTCGAGGAACTGAAGCGGGATGTCGAGGAGGTGATGACGACCTCCCAGGACTGGTGGCCGGCGGACTACGGCCACTACGGGCCGCTCTTCATCCGCATGACGTGGCACGCGGCGGGCACCTATCGCATCACCGACGGCCGCGGCGGCGGCGGCTCGGGCTACCAGCGTTTCGCCCCGCTGAACAGCTGGCCGGACAACGGGAACCTGGACAAGGCGCGCCGCCTCCTGTGGCCGGTCAAGCAGAAGTACGGCCGCAACTTGTCGTGGGCCGACCTCATCATCTTCGCCGGCAACTGCGCCCTGGAGTCGATGGGGTTCCGGACGTACGGGTTCGCCTTCGGCCGCCCGGACGTGTGGGAGGCCGACGAGACGGACTGGGGATCGGAGACGGAGTGGCTCGGGGACGAACGCCACGACGACGACGGGGAGCTCCAGGAAGGGCTCGGCGCCGACCACATGGGGCTCATCTACGTGAACCCGGAGGGGCCGGGCGGAAAGCCGGACCCCGCGGCGGCGGCGAAGTTCATCCGCACGACCTTCGCCCGCATGGCGATGAACGATGAGGAGACGGTCGCGCTCATCGCAGGCGGCCACACCTTCGGCAAGGCGCACGGCGCCGGCCCCGAGTCGCATGTCGGCACCGAACCGGAGGGGGCCGGCCTCGAGGCGCAGGGCTTCGGCTGGCACAGCAGCCACGGCAGCGGCAAGGCCGGGGATACGATCACGAGCGGGCTGGAGGGCGCCTGGACGACCGAGCCCACGCGGTGGGACAACAACTTCATGGAGAACCTGCACGACCACGAGTGGGAGCTGACGAAGAGCCCCGCCGGCAAGTCGCAGTACACCCCGGTCAACGCCTCCGAGGTGGCCACCGTGCCGGATGCGCACGACCCCTCGAAGAAGCACGCGCCCATGATGCTCACGACGGACCTTTCGCTGCGCGTTGATCCGGCCTACGCGCCGATCGCGAAGCGCTTCCTCGAAAACCCGGCGGATCTCGAGGACGCCTTCGCCAGGGCCTGGTTCAAGCTGCTCCACCGCGACATGGGACCGCGCAGCCGGTATCTCGGACCGCTGGTCCCGGCGGAGCCGCAGTTGTGGCAGGATCCCGTGCCCGATGTCGACCACGAGCTGATCGATGAGCGGGACATCGCGGACCTCAAGGCCAGAGTTCTCGCCTCCGGCCTGTCGGTTTCCCGGCTGGTTGCGACGGCGTGGGCGTCGGCGGCCTCGTTCCGCGGCACCGACAAGCGCGGCGGCGCGAACGGCGCCCGCATCCGCCTCGCGCCGCAGAAGGACTGGGAAGCGAACGATCCGGCCGAGCTGGCGGGGGCGCTGCGAACGCTGGAGGGGATCCGGGCGGAGTTCAACGCCGCGCAGAGCGGCGGCAAGCGGGTCTCCCTCGCGGACCTCATCGTCCTCGCCGGGTGCGCGGGCGTCGAGCAGGCGGCGCGCGATGCCGGGCACGACGTACAGGTGCCGTTCGCGCCGGGGCGCACGGACGCGTCGGAGGAGTGGACGGACGCGGAATCGTTCGCCGTGCTGGAGCCCGCCGCGGACGGGTTCCGCAACTACGCCAAGGACGGAAACGGAGCGTCCGCGGCCGAGCAGCTCGTGGAGCGGGCCTGCCTGCTCACGCTGACCGCGCCTGAGATGACGGCGCTGGTCGGCGGCATGCGCGTCCTGAACGCGAACACCGGGGGGTCCTCCCACGGCGTGTTCACGGACCGGCCTGGAGCGCTGACGAACGACTTCTTCGTGAACCTGCTCGACATGAGCACGGAGTGGCAGGCGTCCTCCGATGGCGCCTTCGAGGGCCGCGACGCAACCGGCGACATCCGGTGGACCGCCACCGAGGCGGACTTGGTGTTCGGCTCGAACTCCGAACTCAGGGCTCTAGCGGAAGTCTATGGGTGCGACGACGGGCAGGAGGCCTTCGTGCGCGACTTCGTCGCCGCCTGGAACAAGGTGATGAACCTCGACCGCTACGATCTCGCCTGATCGCAGCGTCGCGGCGACCGCACTAGCGCGTCGGGGCCGCAGGCCCGGGAAAGCGGGCGGCGGAGAGCTTGACGAGGCGCTGGAAGTCGGCCTGGGCGAGTTTCGTCGTCTCGAGGACTTCCTCGTGATTCAGCGGTTCGTCGAGGACGCCGGCCGCGTAGTTGGTGAGGCAGGAGATGGCGACGCAGCGGATGCCGAGGGCGCGCGCCGCGATGACCTCGGGCACGGTGGACATGCCGACGGCGTCGGCGCCCAGCCCACGGAGCATGCGGATTTCGGCCGGGGTCTCGAAGGCGGGGCCGTGCATCGCGGCGTAAACGCCCTCGTGCAGCGTCTGCCCCAGCTCGGATGCGGTCTCGCGCACGATCGCCCGTAGCTCCCGGTCGTAGGCGAAGGTCAGGTCGGGGAAACGACTCTCCGCCCCCACCACCGGGCCGATGAGGGGGCTCGTGCCGGTCAGGTTGAGGTGGTCGGAGATCAGCATGAGTTCGCCTGGGTGCCAGCCTTCGCGGATCGCCCCGGCCGCGTTCGACAGGAAGAGAACGGGGATGTCCAGCGCCGCCGCGACGCGCACGTAGAAGACGACTCGGTCCGCTGGGCCGCCCTCGTAGAGGTGGACGCGTCCGCTCAGGCCCAGGACGGGCCGACCGCCGAGAATCCCGATGAGCGCGTGGCCGGCGTGGCCGATGACCGTGGGGCGAGGCCAGCCGGGAAGATCCTCGTACGGCACCCGCACCGGATCCTCGATCTCTTCCCCGAGCCCGCCGAGCCCCGAACCCATCGTGATCGCGACGTGCGGCACATCGCCGTCCAACCGGTCCCCAATGCGGGCTCGCAGCGCCGCGGCCGCCGCGTCGACGCCGGCCTGGATGTCCGCGGCCGCGCGGGTCACGCGAGGACTCCGGCCAGCGTCGCCGTCATCCAGGTTGCCACGGTCCCCCCGAGCATCGCCCGCAGGCCGAGCTTCGACAGATCCTCGCGGCGGCCGGGGGCGATCCCGCCGATGCCCCCGATCTGGATCGCGATGGAGCTGAAGTTCGCGAAGCCCGTCAGCGCGTACGTGCACATGATGAGCGACTTGTTCGAGAGCTGAAGGTCGCCGGCGAGCCCGGCCCCGAGGTTCGTGAAGGCGAGGAACTCGTTCGCGACCATCTTCACGCCGAACAGCGTTCCGACCTCGACCGCGTCCGCCCACGGCACCCCGATGAGCCAGGCCACCGGGGCGAAAACCCAGCCGAAGATCCGCTCGAGCGTGATTCCGTCCACGCCGAACAGCCCGGTCACCCAGCCGATGACGCCGTTCCCCAGGGCGATGATGGCGAGGAAGGCGAGGAGCATCGCCCCCACGTTCAGGGCGAGCTTCAGCCCGTCTCCCGCCCCTCCGGCCGCCGCGTCGATCACGTTCGCGTGCGCCTGCGGCGGGTCGATGTCGAGCGTGCCGCGCGTCTCGGGCACTTCCGTCTCGGGCATCAGCATCTTGCTCACCACGATCCCCGCCGGCGCCGCCATGATGCTCGCCGCCAGCAAGTGCCCCGCAATGCCCGGGAACACGCCCACGAGGATCGCCACGTACGCGGCGAGGGCGCCGCCCGCCACGGTCGCGAAGCCCCCCGTCATCACCGTATTGAGTTCGGACATCGTCATCCGGTCCACGAAGGGCCGTATGAGGAGGGGCGCCTCCGTCTGGCCGACAAAGATGTTGCCGGCGGCCGAGGTCGTTTCCGCGCCGCTCGTCCCCAGGGTGCGCTGCATCGCCCACGCGACGCCTCGCACGATCCGCTGCATGAACCCGAGGTGATACGCGAGGGCCATGAGAGAAGAGAAGAAGATGATCGTGGGCAGGACGCTGAAGGCGAAGTTCGCCCCGATGTTCACGACGCCGCCCGCGCCCCCGTCGACCGGAGTCCCGTAGTCCACGAGCGACCCGAACACGAAGCGCGATCCCGCGTTCGTGTACCCGATGAGCGCGACGAACACGTCGTTGACGGCGCTGAAGAAGGTGTGGCCGACGCCCGTCTTGAGGACGAGAAGCGCGAAGGCGATCTGAAGCCCGAGTCCCTTCGCAACGAGGGGCCACGAGATCGACTTCCGGTGCGCGGAGCAGAGCCACACGGTCGTGAGCAGGAACGCAATCCCGAGCAGACCCCGCGCCAGGCGGGAGAAGAACGGTTCGTCGATGGCGCCGCCCACCCCTTCGAGTCCCTGCGCGGCGAGGGGCGTCGCGGCCGCAGCCAGGCCGACGCACAGCACGGTGACCACGGTCAGGAGCAGGCACCTCCCCCGCGGCATCGCCGAAAGTGCCGCGGCGGCGGAGCGGCAAGGGTCGCGACGCTGGGACAGCGCTCCGTGAACCAAGAGTATCAAGGTAAGGAATCGTCTAAGTTCAATAGGGACTGCACGATCTGCCATCCTTGTCTTTGAACGACACTTGGGGCCGTGGCGCCGCAATCGCGGGATTGTCGGCGTCAATTGACGGGAGAATGCCGTGTCGATCAGAACGTGAGGTCGAGCGCAAATCTGACTCCGAGGTTGGGGTCTTGGCCGGGCAGTTGGCTGCGCGATCCCTCGACGCCGAGCCGGAGGGTCTGGCTGACGCTGTACCGGCTTCCGAACGACCATGAACGGTTCCGGCCATCCGCCGAGAGCCGGGTGTAGCTGTCGAGCGCGCCTGCCATACCGGAGTTCTTGAGCCCGTAGCCGGCTTCTGCGTCGAGCCGCCAGTTCGGGCCCGTGTCGGGCGTCACTGCGTGGAACCTTCCGCCGTCCATGAGCCCGTGGATGCCGTTTTGGTCGTGTCCGTGCCGGGGGCTGACCGCGAGCCGGAACCCTTCGCCGCGTGTTCCGGGATCGAACGCGAGCCGCAGCGCGGCACCCCATTCGCGGTGCCGGCCGGACCCGAGGCCGAGCCTGCCCCTGAGGTCGAGGTCGAGCCCATGGCCCGCGTAGCCGATCAAGGCTCCGGTCTCGGCGCCGCCGCCCGTGTCGGCGTCCCCGCCGTCGTAGCGCGCCCCGGCCTGCGTGGCGAGCTTCAGTCCTCCGGTCGTCCATGACGCTTCGAGGAGGGCGCGTGCGCGCGCGGCCGCTCCTTCGCGCTGGCCGTCTTCGGCGCTCATGCCGACCGTGAACGCGTCGCCGTTGAGCGCAAGTCCGAACGCGCCGTTGCGGGCGAGCGGCACCCTGACGCCTCCCGAGAGCATGCGCAGCGACGCGCCCGTGTCGCCGTGCAGGTCGTCGTCCCGGACATCCCCGCTCCCGTACCCGGCCATGGCCCAGAGTCCGATTCCGGGAGAAGGCTGGACGAACAGGTAGGGATGCACGCTGTTCATGGCGTGTCCGAGCGAGCCTTGGGTGGATCGGTGCTCGTAGTCGAGGTCGCCGTCGCTGCGCATGAGCGACACCCCGAGCAGCGCGGAGGAGCCGATGCGCGCGTCGGCCCCGACCGTGAGCGCGCGGAGCCCGCCGTCGTAGTCGATGCCGGGATCGCCGCGGAACGACTGCGCGGACCCTTCGGCCCAGAGCCCGATCCTGGGCCGCTCTTGGGCGGACTGCGGCCCGAGCGCGGTGGCGAACGATACGTTGGGCAACAGGCGCCGGACGGCCTCCCGTCCGGTCGGTGGATCCACCGATCCGGATCGGCGGGCCATGTCGGCCGCCGAGGAAGCACCCAAGGGCGCGCCGGTGAGCGAAGCGAGCGTGCCGGCGGCGCGTCCGGCCCACTCCGCCGCCGATCCGGGCACGCCGCTGCCGGAACTGCTTCTCGTCGGTTGCATGACGGCGTCGATGCGCGCTCCGACGGCTTGCCGCGCGCCCTCGGCCACGGCGCGCCCGAAGACGGCGAGTCCGACCTCGAACGCCTCGTCCCGGAGCGGTCCGGGGTCGTGGTCCGCGACATCGACCGTCGCGGACGAGACGGCGCCCGCGCTCACGGCTTCGGGCAGCGCGCCGAACCCGAGTGCGAGGAGGCCGGCCCCGGTATCGGCCGGAACATCGAGCATGAACGCCGCGAGCGAGTCGCCGGGTTCGAACACGACGGAGTCCGGCAACGCCGGTTCCGAGGAGACGGCATGTGACGCTGTCAGGGGCACGGCCACCCGCCGGTCGGCGGCGGGACTCACCCGCAGCACGATCTCGGTCCCCGGCCCGCCCGCGACCGCCGAGTATTCAGCTTGAGCGTACTCGACCTCAAGCTCGGTCCGTGAACCGTCCTCGACCACGGATCGGGAGACACGGTCTCCGGCGGCCGCCGCGACGACGACCCGCGTGGTGGCCGGTACGCCGACCGCCACCCCCTCGGGCAACTCGCCGAACCGGATCGCGACGGTGTCGGAGGCCGAGAGGCCGGCGGTGCTGACGGCCAAGGTGGCCGTACCCGCTCCGGTCTGGAACGTGACGGTGTGCCTGCCGTCTCCGGCAACGACCTCGATGGCGAGCGCCGAGGAGGCGGAGGGCGACAGGAGCACGGCGACATCGGCGGATCCGCCCGGCGCGGCCGTGTAGCTCTCCGCTCCGAACGAGACGACCGGCGTGGTCGCGCCGACGACCATCACGGCCGGGCTCTCGGCCCGCTTGCCTGGCCCGTGGCCGTCGGTGTAGGTGAACACGGCGCGCAGGTACTTGCCCTCGTCGGCTTCGGTCGGGGTGTAGAAGCGTCTCGCCGCGCCCTGCACCACCATCGTCCACGCGGCGCCGTCGGGCGAACGCTGCCAGGTTCGCATCTTGCTCCGCTCGATCGAGCGGTCCTGGTCCATCAGCGTCGCGGTCAGCCGGACGCCCACCCGCGCCACGTCCGCGCTCAGCGCGATCTTGCCCGGATCGTCCGCGTTCGTCACCCGGATCTTGACGGAGGCGGTGTCGGCAAGCTCGCCGTCGCTGGCTTCGACACTCACCGTGTAGAGCGTGTCGCCGCTCTCGTAGTCCAGCGCCGCGCCCGGTCCCACCGTGATCTGGCCGGTCGCCTCCACGATCCCGAACAGCGCCTCGTCGCCGCCTTCGGCGAAGCTGTAGGACAGGGAAGGACTGTCCGGGTCGGTCGCCGCGACCGGCGCGCCGACGTTCGTGCCGCCCGGCGAGTTCTCCGGCACCTCGCGCTCGTACGCCGCGCCGAACGAGGGCCTCGCGTTCGCGGGCAGCACCTTCACCGCCGCGCTCACCGCCCGCTTGCCCGGTCCGTGGCCGTCCGAATAGGTGATCACCAGCCGCAGCCACTTGCCCTCGTCGGCCGTCACCGGGTTGTACAGCCGGCCCCTGCCGACCTCGTTCCACGAGTTGCCGGCGCGCGAACGCTGCCATCGGCGCTGCCTGCCCGCGTTGCGCACGCCGTCCTCGTCCGTCAGCGTCGCGGTCATCTCGACGCCCACCCGCGCCACCTCCGGGTCAAGCGTGACCGTGCCGGGGTCGTCCGCGTTCGTCACGCGGATCGTCACCGTGGCGGTGTCCGCCAGTGTCCCATCGCTCGCCTCGACGCGCACCGCGTGGAGCGTGTCGCCGCTCTCGTAGTTCAGCGCCACGTCCTCGGCCACCGCGATCCGGCCAGTCTCCCCGTCGATCTCGAACGGGACCTCGGCTCCGCCGGGGACGAACGCATACGTCAGGTCGTCGTTGTCGCCGTCGGTGGCCGTCACGGGCTCGCCCACCGCCGTGCCGCCCGGCGAGTTCTCCGGTACCTCGCGCTCGTAGGCGTCCTCGGCGAACGACGGCGCCGCGTTTCCGGGCTGCACCTTCAACGCCGCGCTCACGGCCCGCTTGCCCGGCCCATGGCGGTCGGAGTAGGTGAACACCACGCGCAGCCACCTGCCCGCGTCGCTCGTCACCGGGTTGTACATCCGGCCCCTGCCGACATCGTTCCAGGCGCTGCCGTTGGCCGAGCGCTGCCACTTTCGGCTCGTTCCCCCGCCGCGCACGCCGTCCTCGTCCGTCAGGGTCGCGGTCATCTCGACGCCCACGCGCGCCACCTCCGGGTCAAGCGTGACCTTGCCCGGATCGTCCGCGTTCGTCACGCGGATCGTCACCGAGGCCGTGTCCGCAAGCTCGCCGTCGCTCGCCTCGACACGCACCGTGAACAGCGTGTCCGCGCTTTCGTAGTTCAAGGCCGCATCCCCGGCAACCGTGATCCGACCGCTCGCCGAGCCGATCTCGAACGGGACTTCGCCCTCGCCCGGGATGAAGCTGTACGTCAGGTCGTCGGCGTCGGTGGCCGTCACGGGCTCGCCCACCGCGGTGCCCGCCGGCGAGTTCTCCGCCACCTCGCGCTCGTAGGTTTCAGCATCGAACGATGGCACCCGGTTGGCCGCCACCGTCGTCCCCTCGCCCGGCTCCGACCACTCCCCCACGCCCTCCGAACTCTCCGCGCGCACCTGCACCGAGTATGTCGCTTCCGCCTCCAGCCCGGTGATCGTGTGCGCCAACACCGATCCCGCAAGCGAAACCTCCGTCCAGTCACTGTTCCCCTGCGCCCGGTAGCGGAGATCGTAGCTCGTGATCTCCGGTCCCTCGTTCTCCGGCGCGCTCCACGACACGCTTACCTCCTCCATGCCGCCCGTCACGACCGGCGCATCCGGCTTGCCCGGAGGCGGAACGTCCGTCACCCGGATCGTCACCCCAACCGTGTCCGCGAGCGTCCCGTCGCTCGCCTCCACCTGCACCGCGTAGGAGTTGGGTTCGCCCTCGTGGTCCAGCGCCGCATCCGCCGCCACCTCGATCCGGCCCGTTCCGGCGTCGATCGCGAACGGCAGGTTGCTTCCGGCCAAGAGGCTGTACGTCAGGTCGTCATCGTCGGCGTCGGTGGCTGTCACCGGATCGCCGACCGCCGTGCCCGCCGCCGAGTTCTCCGCCACCTCCCGCTCGTAGGCGTCCTCGTCGAACGACGGTGCCCGGTTGGCCGCCTCCGTCGTCCCCTCGCCCGGATCCGACCACTCCCCCGCGCCCTCCGAACTCTTCGCGCGCACCTGTGCCTCGTACGTGGTGCCTGCTTCGAGTCTGGTGATCGTGTGCGCCAGCACCGATCCCGCAACGGACACCTCCGTCCAGTCGCTGTCCGACATCGCCCGGTATCGCAGTTCGTAGCCCGTGATCGCCGGACCCTCGTTATCCGGCGCGCTCCACGACACCGACACCTCGCCGGTGCCGCCAACCACGCCCGGCGCGTCCGGCTTGCCCGGCGCGGGAACGTCCGTCACCCGGATCGTCACGCCCACCGTGTCCGCGAGCGCCCCGTCGCTCGCCTCCACGCTCACCGCGTAGACCGTGTCCCCGCTCTCGTAGTCCAGCACCGCGCCCGGGGCCACCGTGATCCGGCCCGTCGCCGCGTCGATCCCGAACAGCGCCTCGTCCCCGCCCGCCGCGAAGCCGTGCGTCACCGCGTCCCCGTCGCCGTCCGTCGCCGCCACCGGATCGCCCACCGCCGTCCCGGCCGCCGAGTTCTCCGGCACCGACCGGTCGTACGCTTCCTCGGCGAACGACGGCGCCCCGTTCGTCACCGTCACCCAGAACCACTGCTCCCCCGTCCCGCCGCGCCCGTCGTGCGCCCGCCCCACCACTTGGGTGCGCCCCCGCGCCACGCCCAGAACCGTGAGCTTCGCGCCCTCCAGCGACACGGCCGCCACCGTGGTGTCCGAGGAGGCCCCCGTGTACGTGAGCGGGTCGCCGTCGGTGTCCCGAAAATAGTCCGCCAGCGTCACCGTGAACCGTTCCCCCGGCGCGAGCTTCCGCGCCTTGATCGAGCCGATGCGCACCGGCGCTCTGTTCGGAACCTCGACCTCGAACACCTGCACGGCCGTCCCACCGTGTCCGTCGTCCGCCGTCACGGTCACCTTCGTGACCTTGGGCGACCTGCCGCGGAGCCTCACCCGGCTCCCGCTCACCTCCACCGCGACCACGCTCCAGTCCGACGGCGCCGCCCGGTACGTGAGACCGTCCCCGTCCGGATCGCTGAACGCGCCCGACACCTCGACCGTCGCCCACGAGCCCACGTGCACGCGCACCCGGCCCAGCGAACCCACCGTCACCGGAGGCCGGTTCGGAACCGTCACCGCGAAGTCTTGGCTCGCCGAGCCGCCCCGGCCGTCGCTCGCCGTCACCGTCACCCGCGACTCGCCGCGCGAGACCCCCGTCACCGTCACTTCGCTCCCAACCGCGGCGACCGTCGCCACCGCCTCCGCCGAAGACTCCGCCTCGTAGCTCAGCGTGTCCCCGTCCGGATCCCGGAAGCGGCCCGACACGTCCACCACCGCCGTCTCGCCCGCCGCCACCGTCAGCGCCGGTATCGCGCCCGCCACCTCCG
The DNA here is from genome assembly GCA_965207805.1 of Gemmatimonadota bacterium. GTDB lineage: Bacteria > Gemmatimonadota > Gemmatimonadetes > Palauibacterales > Palauibacteraceae > Palauibacter. The sequence continues at coordinate 979,524 of OZ242312.1, read as the reverse complement.
GCGCGGCGTTCTCGGGTCCGACCGTCACCGCGAACGCCTGGGACACCGTTCCGCCGTGCGGGTCGCGGGCCGTCACCGTCACCTCGGACTCGCCCTCCAACACGCCCGTCACCGTCACCTCGCTCCCGACCGCCGCGACCGTCGCCACCCCCTCCTTCGACGACACGGCCTCGTAGGTCAGCGCGTCGCCGTCCGGATCGGTGAAGTGCGCCGAAACGTCCACCACCTTCGACTTCGTCGCGGCGACCGTCAGCGCCGGTATCGCGCTCGCCGCCTCCGGCGCCCGGTTCTCCACCGTCACCGCGAACGCCTGATCGACCGACCCGCCCCGCCCGTCGCTCGCCGCGACCGTCACCCGCGATACGCCGGGGGACACACCCGTCACCGTGACCTTGCTCCCAACCGCCGCGGCCGTCGCAACCGCCTCCTTCGACGACCCGGCCCCGTAGGTCAGCGCGTCGCCGTCCGGATCGCGGAAGTGCGCCGACACGTCCACCACCTTCGATTCGCCCGCGTGGAGCTTGACGGCCGGAATCGCGCTCGCCACCTCCGGCGCCTCGTTCACGTCCGTCACCGAGATGGCCACCGCGCCCGTGTCGCTCGCCGAACCCCAACGCACCGTCAACGTCAGCGCGTACGAAGCCTTCGCTTCGTGGTCCAGCGCCCTCGCGACCCCGATCTTCGCGTCGGCGTCGCCCGCGCCCGCCGCCGCCACCGAGAAGTCGCCGGAACCCGTGCCCGAGAGCGCATAGCTCAGCGTGCCGCAATCCCCCTTGGTCGCCACCCCCACCGAGCCGCCCAGGCCGTCCCCCACATCCGCGTCCTCGGGAACCGAAAGAGCCCCGTCCGACACCGTGATCTCGCACGGCTCCTTCGGCGCCGGATCCACCTTCACCGAAAACACCTGCGTCGCCGTCAGACCCCCGCCGTCCCGCGCCGTGACCGTGACCGCCGCGCTTCCCGCGGCCACGCCCGTCAGCTTCACCGGGCTTCCGCTCGCGTTCACCGTCAGCCGGCCCGTCGCCGAGGACTCAGACGTAAACGTCAGCCGGTCCCCGGCGTCCTCGTCCGTGAAGTAGCCCGTCACGTCCACCGACTCCGGATGTCCGACCCGGATCGTCCGCGTGCCGATCGAGCCCTTCGCCCTCGGCGCCTCGTTCACGTCCGTCACCGAGATGTCCACGTCGCCCGCGCCGGTCGCCGTGCCGCCCGCCTCGCTCACCGTCAGCGTCAGGTCGTACGAGTCCCGGCCCTCGTGGTTCAGTCCGCGCTTCACCTCGATCTTCCCGTCGTCGTCGTTCGCGCCCGCCGCCGCCACCGAGAAGTCGCCGGAACCCGTGCCCGTCAGCGCATAGCGCAGCGCCCCGCAATCCCCCGTCGTTGTCACCCCGACGACGCCGCTCACCTCGGTGCCCACGCCCGCGTCCTCCGGCACCGAAAGGGACGCGTCCGACACCGTGATCCCGCACGGCTGCGGCGCCGGCTCCACCGTCACCGAAAACGTCTGAGTCGCCGTCAGACCCCCGCGGTCCCGCGCCGTCACCGTGACCGTCGCGCCTCCCGCCGCGCGGCCCGTCAGCGTCACCGGGCTCCCGCTCGCGTTCACCGTCAGCCTGCCCGTCGCCGACGACTCCGAGGTGAACGTCAGCCGGTCCCCCGCGTCCTCGTCCGTGAAGTAGCCCGTCACGTTCAGCGAAACGGGCTGCCCGACCCGGACCGTCCGCGCACGGATAGCGCCAACACTCCTCGGCGCCTCGTTCACGTCCGTCACCGTGATGTCCACGTCGGCCGCGTGGCTCACCGAGCCCCAACTCACCGTCAGCGTCAGATCGTAAGAGTCCCTGCCCTCGTGGTTCAGCCCACGCTTTACCTTGATCACCCCGTCGTCGTCGCTCGCCCCCGCCACCGAAAAGTCACCCGACCCCGTGCCCGTCAGCGCATAGCGCAGCGTCCCGCAATCCGCATTCGCGCTGACCCCGACCTCGCCGTCCACCTCGTCCCCCACGCCCGCATCCTCGCGCACCGACAATTGGGCCGCCGACACCTCGATCTTGCAGTCCGGATTCGGCTCGTACACCTCAACCTCGAACTGCTGCCTTGCCGTTAGGTTCCCGGTGTCTTCCGCGGTGACCGTTACTGTCGCGGTGCCCTTCTTCAGCCCCTTGTACGTCACCCTGCTGCCGTCGATGCTCACCTCCACAACGCTGGACCTGGACGAGGTGGCGGTATAGTCCAACTCGTCTTTGTCCGGATCGCTGAAGTACGACGACACCGTCACCGACCCGCTATCACCAACGTCCACCCCGCGATCCGATATCGTCCCCTTGGCGGTTGGCTTCCGGTTCGGAACCCGTACCACGAAAACGTCCTCCTCCGTCCCACCCATCCCGTCGTCCGCCGTCAGCGTTACCGTCGTCTCCCCTTTTCCCGTGGCCTCAACCGTCAGTCTCGTTCCGCGCAGCACGGCGGTCGCCACATCCGTGTCCGACGACTCCACCTTGTAATCGAGATCATCCCTGTCGGGATCGCTGAACACGTCGGCTAGATCGATCTCCTTCTCGTTCGTCCCCTCCCCCACGTACAGCGTCAGGTCGGGCAGCGCGTTCTCGACCTTGGGCGCTCGGTTCGGGACCTCGACATCGAATTCGTCGACGATCGCCAGATCGCCCGGATCCGTTGCCGTCACAGTCACGGTCGTCTCACCCTTGCCCTTCGCCGTTACCGTCAGCGTGTTTCCACTCACCGTCGCGGTCGCCACGTCCGCGTCCGAGGAGACGGCCTCGTAGCTGAGATCATCCCCGTCGGGATCGCGGAACACGTTGGAGAGGTCGATCACCTGCTGGGTCGTACCCTCGCCCACGTACAGCGTTAGGTCATTGATCCGATTGACAACCACCGGAGCGCGATTCGGAACCTCGACATCAAACTCGTCTTTGGCCTCCAGATCGCCATCATTCGCCGTGACGGTAACCGTCGCATCGCCCTTGCCCTTCGCCGTGACCGTCAGCGTGCTCCCCGTCCATGTCGCGGTCGCGACATCCGGGTCCGAGGAGATCGCTTCGTAGCTGAGATCATCCCCGTCGGGATCGCGGAAGACCTTCGAGAGGTCGATCACCTTCTCGTTCGGCCCGTCACCCACGTACAGCGTCAAGTCGCTGATCGGATTGTCAACCACAGGCGCTTCATTTGGCTCTGGCACCGTCACACGGAATGCCTGTTGCGCCGTCCCGCTGTGCCCATCGTTGGCGGTCACGGTCACCGTCGCGCTCCCCGCCGACTTTCCCGTGTACGTGACCTCGGTGCCTTGGACGCTGACACCCACCTTGGTCGCGTCCGACGACTCGGCGCTGTACGTAAGCTTGTCCCTGTCCGGATCGTTGAAATACGACGACACGGTCACCGACTCGCTCTCGTCGACCTCGACCGTCCGATCCGTGATCGTCCCGACCGGCTTCGGCGCCCGGTTCGGAACCGTGACCTTGAAGGCATCCGTGACCTCCAGATCGTCAGGGTCCTTCGCGGTCACGGTCACCGTCGCCTCGCCTTGCCCCTTCGCGGTCACCGTGAGCGTCGTTCCGCTCACCACGGCGGTCGCCACGGCCGGCTTCGAGGAGACCGCCTCGTAGCTGAGAACATCCTCGTCTGGATCGCTGAACACCTTCGAGAGGTCGATCTCCTTCTCGTCACCCACATGCAGCGTCATGTCCTCGATCTCATCGTCCACCACCGGTGGCCGGTTGGGCTGCGTGACGTTGACGCTCACGTCGATGCTCGCCTGAGCCCCGCATTCGTCGTGCACCGTCACTTCCAACTCGTACAAGCCCGGATCCAAGGCTGCCGTGGTCGAGATCTGCGCCGTCAGGGAGTTGATCGTGAACTTGTTCTCGCCTCCGTCGTCGAGTTCGTAGTACGGGATGCCGTCCGTCGTGTTGGCCGCCACCGTGCCGAACACGGTGTCGGCGGGCACGGGCGCGACGAGCTCGAACATGGTCTTCACATTGGGCGGAAAGGCGACGCTGCACTCGATGAACGCGGACTGCGGTTTTGAATCGACCTTGAAGGCGCCTTCGGTCCCCGCCCGCGCCGCGTCGACGGCCAGACCCAGCGAGACGTAGAAGACCTCGACGGCCTCCGTGTTGTCGTCCTCAAGCGTCTCCACGCTGATCGGCTTCACCGTCTCGCCCGGCTGGAACGTGACGACCTCGTCGGCCGCCTTGTAGTCCCGGCCCGCCAGGGCCGTACCGTCCTGCGTCCGCCAGCGCAGCGAGATCCGATCCGCCACGGGCATCGACATGATCACCGACGAGTTCCACGTCGATCCTTCCCCGATGGTGTCCGACACCGCCGCGAGCTCGACGGACACCGTTCCGTTGTCCGCGATGGTTGCCGTGGCCGCCGTCTGATCGACGAGCACCGTCCCTGGACCGGTCGCGCCGGTCAGCGCGAGCACCACCGTCTCGCCCTTGTCGAGGATGCCGTCCTTGAGTGCTTCGAGCGCGATCCGGGCGGTGTTCTCGCCCTGGGACACCGTCGCCTCGCCCGACAGCGCCGTGTAGTCCTCGCCGGCCACCGCCGTGCCGGAGACCGAGTACCGGATCGTCACCTGCCCGGCGGCGGTGCTCCCCGCCACCGACACCTCGAAGTGGCCGGTTGAGCCCTCGGCCACCGTGCCGCCCTCGGGCGCGGAGAGCGTCACCCGGAGCGTATCGGACGCCGCTGATGGATCGAAGAACGCATGCACCCCGGCCGGAGATGCAGCGGCCAGAAAAAGGCCGCAGGCGGCCGCCGTGAAGAGTCTTCGAGCCGTCCTACGGACTGGGTGCGGAGTCTCCGTACCCGACTTGGGACGAGGCTGCTGGATATCGGAAAAGGTTGAACGTAGCGAATTGAGGGTGGTCATTGCGCAAGGGTGCCCTTGGACATGAGGCGGAAGAGGGGTTGTGGCCCGACACGGCCCGGAATTGGAAGCTCGAAAGGCTACAAGGAAATCCAGAACATGCAAGGGGTGCGGAGGAAATCGGGTGCCACGCGTAAGAACTGACGGCAGCCCAACACGTCCGAAATGGTGGGTTGCCCGGTCAGGGCCGGATGACCCTCACCACCCTGCCGTCCGTGTCCACCACGACCACGGGACCTTGAATCACGTCGTCGGCGAACAACTCCGCAACCGAGCCTTCCGCGTCCGCACCGCCGCCCTGAGCATCGCCCTGCGCCGCCCCCCGCAGGGTGTACGGATCCGCCTTGCTAACGTCTACTTCGTATCCAAGATCCGCCAACGTCTGGATCGTGATCGCCGTCAGCAACGCCCCGCCGCCCGGTGTCATGATGTCGTCGGGGATCACACGTAGCCGCCAGTGGATGCCCACGAGGGGTATCTTGTCCTCCAGCGGCACCTTGCCGCCCGGATACGCCAAGCCGCCTGCGGCGTCGAACGCCGCCGTCGCCAGCGGCCCGGCGAAGTGTGGATCCGTGCCCACGCCCCGGTACATCGCCTTCCAGGCATCCAGGTCCGGACCGGTGGTCCAATCTCCGAATCCCAGCACGTGACCGATCTCGTGGAGTGCGCTCCGATACAGCCGATCAACGTCCGAATCTGGACGGCGAACGTACCAAAGTGAGAATGCGTTCATGCCCAGAAAAGCTTGCCCGGATTCTTCGCGCTTACCGCAGATAGTGGCGGTTGCCGATGCATTACCCTGTAGTGCGACGAATCTCATTCGGATTAGCAAGTCGTCGATGACGCCCACCACGCGCGGCGGGGAGGGTTCATTGGCGCATGAGCCGACCAACGAATCCCGCACCGGCACGTCCGGCAGGTCGCCTGTCACCACCTCCATCCACCGGTCCGCAGCCCGCCGTACCGCCGCTTCCTCCTCGACCGTGAACCCCGGATCGAAGTACAGTTCGATGTTGAACGCCTCGGGATCCGGTGCCGGAACCACCCACGCCCGGAAACGATGGGTCGCACCCAGACCTTCGGGGTCGGTTGCCTGTACCTGCACCACGGTCGTATCCACCGACTGCGGATCCAGCCACAGCACCCCGTCTTCGATCCGCGCGGCCACCACTCCGGGCTCGGTCATCGCAACGGCGAAGGCCAGCGAGTCACCGTCAGGATCGTCGAAGTATTGGGCGAGCTTCAGGTCGGCAGAGGGACCCCCGGCCTGAAGCCGGTGAGCTGGAATCGGCGAACGCGCCACCGGGCTCCGGTTGTCGGTCTCCGCGAAAAGCACCAACTCTTCGCCCCGCACCACTTCCAGACCTTCGTAGCCATCCGATCGCACGTCCGTTAGCGGCGGGAACCCGAGATGCACCGCACCGCCCTTCGCATTGGCCGACACCTCGAAGGTGGTACTGACGGTGTCGCCGAGTAGCAGCGAGACGGCGTCGCGCGAGATTGATCCGCGCTGCACCGACACCGGAACCGTGAACGCGAAGGGAGCGCCCGGGGGTACCCGCAACGCCACCCGCGCCGGACTAGGCGACAGCGGGTTGCCATCGAGCCGCACGAACTCAGGCCGGATGGGGAAGGGCGCCCCCGGGTTGGCTTGGAGTGTGACCCATTCGAGTGCGGTCAGCCCCGCGAACAAGCCCGGCGGCAGCTGGGCAAGCTCGTTGTGCTGAAGGCTCAGTTGCGCGAGCTTTGGCGTCCCGGCGAAAACGCCCAAGGGCAGTTCGGCCAGATCGTTGCTGCTCAGGTCCAGCCTCGCCAGTTCCTGTAAACCGCCGAAGATGCCCGGCGGAAGAATCTCCAACCGGTTCCGCTCCAAACGTAGTTGTCGGAGGGCTGGCGTGTTTGCAAACAGCCCGGGGGGCAATTCGGCGAGCCGATTCCCGTCCACGTTGATCCGCTCAAGCTGGACCGTCTCCGAGAACAAACTCGGTGGCAGTTCTGTCAGTAGGTTATCCCCGACGGCCAGATGTTGGAGGCGCGACAGCGAGCTGAAAATACCCTCCGGCAGCGAGGCCAGTTGGTTCCCCCGCATGGTCAACAACCGCAGGTTCGGAAGCCTGCCGAAGAGACCCGGCGGCAGTTCCGTCAGTTCGTTGTGATCGAACCGGAGACGCTCCAGTCCGAGCATATTCGCAAACGTCCCCGGTGCCAACTCGGTGATTTGATTATGCCAAGAGTTCAGCTCTTGCAAGGCCGGGAGATCCGAGAGCACCTCTTGCGTCAACTGCGTCAACTCGTTCGACGCCAAGACCAGCCGCCGCAAGCGGGAAAGTCCGCTGAAGATTCCTGGTGGCAGGTCCATCAACAGATTGTCGGCGAGATTCAATTCTTCCAGCCCGGCCAGCCCGGCAAAGTCTCCATCCCGAAGCCGTCTGATGCCCTTGCCTACGAGTACGAGGCGACGTATGCCTCCGAGCGTCGCCTCCGTCACCTCGGAGCAACTCCTGACACGGAAGGCTTGGCGTGTGATCTCCGCGCTCACCGCCGGGGTCCGGTTGCACACTCCTTCAGCCGACACGGCCGTGGCGTCGAACCCCACCGCTAGCCCGCCCGCCGATGCCGCAAGCCGCTGGACGCCAAGCTGCTGCCCGAGGGTCCACACAGCCGACGCAAGCCCGAGGCTGTCCGTCTCCGCCCCGCCCGGATTCGCCCGCCCGCTCCCCGCCTCCGGTTCGAACGTCACCGCCGCGCCCCAGATCGGCCGGCCGGTCTCGTCGGAGACGTGTACCGTGACGGAATCCGGCAGCGCGTGCCGGGCCACCGCCCACTGATCGTCTCCGGAGACTATCTCGACGGATGCCACCGCTTCGTCGGGGTCCCGCGCCGTCGCGATGACCTCGGCGCTCGCGTCGCCCCCGGTGGAGACCGCGAGCGTCTGAGGTCCGGGGACCGTCCCAAGGGTCCAGGCCGTCGAAACCACTCCCGCACTGTCGCTCACCGCCGTCTGGGGGTCGGCGCGGCCGCCCGCGTCCGGCTGGAACCGGATCGTCGCAGCGGAAATCGACCGGCCGGCTTCGTCGAGAGCCCGCACGGCGATGGCTTCGGCCAAGGCACGTCCGTTCCACGCCCACTGGTCCCGTCCCGAAAGCACTTCGAACGATGCCACCGCGTCATCCGGGTCCAAGGCCGTGGCCGCGATGATCACGCTCGCCGCGCCCTCCACCGAGACCGCCAGCGTCTGCGTTCCCGACTCCGGCCCGAGCGTCCATCTGGCCGCCGCCAGCCCCTCTTCGTCGCTGGACACTTCTCCGGGCTCGATGCTGCCATGGCCCGCGCCCGGCTCGAACCGCACCGCCACCCCGGACACCGTCACGCCTCCCTTGTCCAGGACGCGAACGCCGACAGGCTCGGTCAGCGACAGCCCAAGGCCCGCCCGCTGCCCCTCGCCGAACGGCTCCAACTCGGACGCCACTTGACGCACACGGACCAGCGCATGGTCGGACGACTGGGGAGTCCAGGCCTGCACGCGCGCCTCGCCGTTGCCGCGCGCGGTCACCGTGCCTTTCGCGTCCACGGTGAAGACCGCCAGGTCCCGGCTGTTCCACTGGACCGCGCCGCCGCCCCGAACCGAGAACGTGAACTGGTGTCCGATGTGCGTCAGGCTCACGGAGTCCGGCACGATCTCAAGCGACGGCTCGGGCTCGACCACCGGATCCGAATCGCACGACCCCATCGCCGCCAGGAGCAGCGCGGCGGCCAAGCTCAATGCCCTCGCGCGACCTTTATGCTCTACGCGCAGGCGCGCGCGCGGGTCCGGCGGGTCTCGGTCCGCTTCGGCTGTGGAGGTCTTCGTGGGCATCGGCCTTGGCAATCCGGGCGTACCCGGAACGCGGGGAGTGCCGTTGCGTTCCGGGACTGGCGACCAACTCAAGCGCCCGAAAGATGCCCGCTCCGATGCCCTTGGAGCAAACGGACCATCTCCCGGCGCGGCCGATCCGGGTCGATGGGTGCCGCGCTACAGCCTTCTGGAGACCCAGACGGCGCGTCCGACGACGCGGACCTCCTCGGCGAGGCGCTCGTAGCTGTCGTACTCGGGGTTGAGCGACTTGAGCACGATCCTGGGCGGGTCGGAGTTGGGGACGTGCTCGATCCTCTTGGCGACGAGCCCCATGCCGTCCCAGATGACGAAGATGCCGGGCGGGACCGGCACCTTGCGGCTCACGTCGATGAGGACGCGGTCGCCGCTTGAGAGCACCGGCGCCATCGAGTCGCCGTCCACGGTGATCATTTGCAGATCCTCCGGCTTGGCCCGGAACTCGTGGCGGATGAGCGGATCGGCGAAGATCCACATGTCGCTCGTCTGCTCGAACTCCTCGTTCCACGCGCCCGGACCCGCCGAGGCGCGCACATCGATCTCGGGCACGGCGCTGTAGCCCCTCGGGGCCGCGTAGGGGCTCGCTCGCGCAGGCGACGGCTTCGGGTTCGGCCGTGCCCGGCGCCCGAAGCCCCGGCCGTGCTTGAGGAGGTCGGGGCTGCACCCCAGGTGCTCGGCCAGCGCCTCTCGGTCGTCCTCGGCCAGCACCTTGGGCGTGCCCCGGTGGACGAACTGGTGCAGGTACGCGGCGTTGCGCTCGATGGCGAGCGAGGCGGTGCGCAGGTTCGTGTCACTGTCGGCCACCATCCTGAGCAGCCTCCGGCGCACCGGGTCCAGTTGAGCGCCTTCCTTCTTTCTTCGTCCCATAAGTCGGAAATTACCTACCATCCGCCGCGAACGCAACGGGACTCCCTCAACCGGAGCCTAGCTGTGCGGCAGTAACCGCTACGGAAGGCGCGCACTCGTCCGGAAACCCTCCGGCGTTCGACTCCGTCGATTCCGACACTTCCAGAGCCCTCGCCTCATCCGACCCGCAACGTCTTGGTCCGGGCTCTCCGAGGGGAGGTACAGGGGCGCTTTCCGCCCCGCTGGCAGCGGGCGCCGAAAACCCGATTCCGTAACTCGTTGTGCGTCAACGACGTGGGAAGTATCCGATTTCCTACCATCTTGCACGACTTGACAATATCCTATTTCGTGGTCGCGCAATGGAGAACCTGACGAGGTGGTTCGAGCGGCGTATTTCGGCGTTCATTCGGGACGCGGCGATGTCGCCGTCCGAGTTCGGACAGCGCGCGGTCGGCGACCGGAGCTTCTGGGGCGACCTGAGGCGGGGCCGTTCGCCGCGGCTGGCGACGGTGGACCGGGCTCTGGCGTTCATGGCGGACTGGGAGCGCGCCAACGGAGGGGACCGTTCTTCGGGGGATCCATCGGTCGAGCCGGGACGGGGTCGTCCCGGCGACAACGGAAACCGGGAGACCAGGGAGAAGAAGACATGAGAACGTTGCTGACGACGATGCGGGGAGCTGCGTGGGCCGTGCTGCTCATGCTGACGCCCGGTGCGCTCAACGCGCAGGGCACGAGTCCGTGGGTGGACGCGGTAAACGAGCTACAGACGCAGTTCACCGGACCGATCGCGCGCGGCCTGTCGCTGATCGCGATCGTGGTCGGCGGGCTGATGTTCGCGTTCGGCGAGGGCGGGAGCAAGCGCACGCTGGCCGGGATCATCTTCGGGATCGGGATGGCCGTGGGCGCGGTGAACTTCCTGGGCTGGCTGTTCTGATGCGGGGTCTGACGCGCTGGGCGGGCTACGGCGCGCTCAACCGTCCGCTGACGGTGCTGGGCGTGGAGCGGCGGCTGTTCCTGCTGGGCGCGACGCTCGCGGTCGCGGTGTGGAACGCGACGGCCTCGCTGGTGGCGGGCGGCCTAGTGTTCGCGGGTTGCTACGGCGCGGGCTGGCTCGCGGGCCGGAGGGACCCGGCCATGCTGGCCGTGCTGAGGACCGCCGCCCGTTATCCGGCGCGGATCGATCCGGGCAAGTGGGCCGACGAACCCTGGCATCTCCGCATTCGGACGGACTCGAAGTGAGAGTCGCGGAGGAACGCCGGGCCTACGAGGCGGCGGGCTCGCTGGCCGAGGAGCTGCCCTACTGGGGCTGGCTCGACGATGGCCGCACCTGCCTGACCCGTTCGGGCGAATTGGTGGCGGCGGGCCGGATCCGGCCCGCCGCGGTGGACGGGCGCACGCCCGAACAGATCGACCGCGTGCTCGGTCTTTGGCAGCGGTTGATGTCGGGCCTGAGTTCCGACACGCGGCTCCAGTTCCACATGCTCCGCCGCCCCGGCCTCGCCGAGGGTCCTGACGACGGCGGCTCGGACATCGCGTCCCTGTCGGGCCGCAAGCGAAGCGCGTTCCTCGCCGGGCGCGTCCAGCGGCTCGAAGCCTTCGTGGTCTGGTCACACGACCCGGGCCTCCGCCCGGCGGGCGGGGGTTCGGGGCCGGGACCGCTGTCGCGGTTCAAGCGGCTCCGAAAGCGCGGCGGCAAGACGGCCACATCCTACCTGGCCTCGGAGATCGAGGCGGCCGCGGGCCGGTTCCGCGCGATGATCGACGCGGGCCGCTCGCTCGTGGCCGAGCACACGCCCGTCGAGATGCTGGGAGCCTTGGAAGCGTCCCGGCTTCTCTCCGAACTCATCAACCGACCCGGCACGTTCTGGGACGGCGCGACGGGGAGCGGCATGAACTGGCGGCTCGCGCTCTCGGAGCTTGAAGCGGAGCGGTCGCATCTCCGGCTGGACGGCGAGCCGGTGATCCTGTACTCGCTCCTGTCGCCGCCCGGCCAGGCGCACGCGAACCTGCTCAGGGACCTCTACTGCCTGGACGCGGTGACGACCGTGTCGCTCGAATGGCGGCCGTGGACGGTGGAGGTGGCGCGGCGCCGGATCCGGAGCGCGCAGCGCCACTACTTCTCGCGCCGCTACTCGATGATGGCGCACGCGCAGGACGCCCAGGGCACGGCGGCGGCGATGGTCGATTCGGCGGCCGCAGCGGAATCGGATCGCTTGGGAGCCGCGCTCGTCGAACTCGAAGCCGACGGCGTGGCCTACGGCGAGGCGTCGCTGACCGTCGCGCTCCACGGCGAACTCGACGGAATCGAGCGGCTTGACGGCGATGTGCGGCGGCTGTTCGCCGCGCACGACGCGAAGGTCATCCGGGAGGGCTACGGCCAGATGCCCGCGTGGTTCGCCCGGCTCCCGGCGCAGCCGCGCAAGCGGCAGGTGCGGAAGGTGTTCGTGTCGGCGGGCGTCGCCGCGTGCCTCGCGCCCGTGTTCGGGCCGCCGAGGGGGAACCGGAGGAGCCGCCATCTCGACCGCGAGCCGCTGGCGGTGTTCGAGACGCCGTGGCGCACGGCGTACCGCTACGACCTGTTCGCGGGCGATGTGGGCCACACGCTGATCCTGGGAGCCACGGGATCGGGCAAGAGCTTTACGCTCAACTTCCTCTTGGTCGAGGCGCTCAAGTACGATCCGCGCATCCTGATCCTCGACCTGGGCGGCTCCTACCGCTGGCTGACCAGGTTCCTCGGGGGCCGGTATCTGGAGCTCGCGCCCGGCGAGGCGGAGCCGACGCTCCGGCTCACGCCCTTCGCGCTGCCCGCTACCACGAGGACGTTCCAGTTCCTTACGGGCTGGGTGCTCCGGCTCCTGAAGCTGGGCGGATACGAGGCCGACGGCGCGGACACGAGCGAGATCCGGGCGCGGATCGAAGACCTCTACGCGCTCGGGACGGAGCGCCGGACGCTCACCGTGCTGACCGGTTCGCTCCCGTCCGCAATGTGGCCCTCGCTGAGCCGCTGGACGGAGGGCGGCGCGTGGGGCGCGTTCTTCGATAACGCGCCATCGGGTGCGACCGACATCGAGTTCCGGGACTGGCAGGTGATCGACCTGGCGGGGGCGGCGGAGCACGCGGACCTGTGCGAGGCGGCACTCTCGTACCTGCTGGAACGCATGCGGCTTGAGATCGAGGACCCGGCGGAGACCGCGCGGCTCAAGCTGATGGTCGTGGACGAGGCGTGGCGCTACATGCAGGACCCCGCCGTGCTGCACTACCTGGCCGAGGCGGCCAAGACGTGGCGGAAGAAGAACGCCGCGCTCGTGCTCGCCACGCAGTCCGCCGTGGACGTGACGGGAACGCCGGGGGCTTCGGCGCTCCTCGAATCGATCCCCACCAAGCTGTTCCTCGCGAACGCCGAGCTACCGGACGAAGCCGGAGCGCTGTTCCGGCTGAACGAGTCGGAGATCGCCCGCATCCGGGCGCTGACGCCCAAGCGCGAACTGTACCTCCGCCGCCCGGACGAGGCGGCGGTTCTGCGGCTCGAAGTCGATCCGGAGAGCTACTGGCTCTACACCTCCTCGCCCCTGGACGCCGAGAGGCGCGCCGAAGCCGTGGCGAGGCACGGCCTGGCCCGGGCGCTCGAAGCGCTCGCGGGCCGAACCCACCCCACCCCACCAACCGAGAGGACATGAACACCATGAAGGCAACACCAACCGCAGCGATCCTGCTGGGGATCGTCGTCGTACTGCTGACGCTGCTTCTGGCCGTCGTTCCCTGCGATGCCGCCGCGCAGCAAGCGAGCGCCGATGCCGCCTATCTGCGGGTGCCGGTGCCGGAGGAAGGCGAAGAGCGGATCCCCCGGCTCCACACCCGGGTTCGCCATACCACGGTCATCGTGCTTCCGGCCGGGGAGCGGATCCTCGACTTCGTGGCCGGCGACTCCGAGTACTGGCACCTGACCGGCGCGGCGAACGTCGCGTACCTGAAGCCGCTGGCCGAAGACGCGGCGACGAACCTGGCGCTCGTCTGCGAGTCCGGTCGCATCTACTCGTTCCTCGTATCGGAAAGTGGCGAGAAGCCACCGCATCTCGTGGTTCGCGTCGAGGCGGGCGCGGAGGCGGCGGCCCTGTCCGGCGCGCCCGGGTTCGTCGCCCGGAGCGAAGTCTCCGCCTACCGGCGGATGGCGGCCGAAGCGGTCGCGGCCGCGGGAACCGCGCGCGAGGAAGCCGAGGCGGCGATCGCCGAGGCCGGACGCCGGGCCGAGACGGAGATCGAGGCGTTCCGCGCGTCCTACCCCGAGCGGCTCCGGTTCGAGTACCGGCTGGACCGTGATGCGTCCGAGCGGCCGTTCCGGGTCGAGGCGATGTGGCACGACGGGCTCTTCACCTACATGCGCTCGCACGCGCAGGAGTCGCCGGCACTCTACGAACTCCGGGACGGCGAGCCGAGCCTGGTCGCGTTCGATCTCACCGAGGACGGACTCTACGTCGCCCGTCGCGTTCTGGGCGACGGCTGGCTCCGGATCGGCGACAAGCAGGCGAGGTGGCGGTTCGAGCCCCAGGAGGGCTCGAAATGATCCGCTGGAAGCAGGTGGTGAAGGAGCCGAAGGGCGCGCTTCCGGGCGGCATGGTCACGAAGGCGGGGATCGTCCTGATCGCCGTGTTCGTCGCCGGACTGCTGTTCTCGTCGTCGCTCGCGGGTCCCGGCGAAGACGAGGCCGCCCCAGGAGCACCGGCGCAGCCGCGGGCGTTGAACGACCGCGAGGGCCGGTCGCTCGACGAGGGCATCCGCGACGAGACGGCGCGCGAGACGCAACGGGCCGCCGCCGAGTCGCGCGACGATCCGGCGGACCGGGAGGGCGGACCCGCCTCGGGCGCGGGATCCGCGGGAACAGGTTCCGCAGGGGCGGATGCCGGTGGACGCGTTCGGATCACCGGCATGGGCCGGGCCGAGTTCGAGCTTCGCGAGGTGCTCCGCTTGGAGGAGATCGAGCGCCGGTCGCGGTCTCTCCGCTCGCCGGCCGTTGCGCAGTCGCACCGTGATCTGGACGCCCGGGTCGTTGGCGGCGCGTCCGGCACCGTCGACCCGGACGCGGACCTCGTGGAGGCGGCGCTGGGAGGGACGCTCGACTCCTTCGAGCGGTCGCTGGCGGCACTTGAGAACGAGATCGCAGCCGGTTTGGCGACCCAACAACTCCCGCCCGGCTCTCCTATCGCTTCATCGTCGAGTGCCGCGCGCGGGTCCGGCACGCCGCAACCCGCGCTGCTCGTCCGCCCGCTCGACCCGCCCGGCTGGGAGCGCATCCGCGAGGGCTCGTTCCTCGAAGCGGTGCTCGTCACCCAGTTGTCGGGCGAGTTCCCCGGCCCGGTGCTGGCAATGGTCTCGATGCCGCTCTATTCGGCCGACCGGCGGCGGGTCCTGATCCCGCGCGGGTCGCGCGTCGTCGGCACGGCGCGGGCCGTCGAGACCCGGGACCAGAGCCGTCTCGCCGTCTCATTTCACCGGCTGCTGCTGCCCGATGGAAGCTGGGTGGACCTTGAGTTCGCGGGCCTGAACCAAGTGGGCGAGAGCGCGCTCAGGGACCAGGTGAGCCGGCGCTACCTCTCGACGTTCGCCGCTGCCGGAGCTGTCGGCGTGCTGAGCGGTCTCACGCTGGCCGGAGCCTCCCCATACGGACTTCGAGCGGGCGTCGGCCAGGGCCTCGGGGGCAGCGCCACCTCGATGCTGGACCGGTATCTGAACCGTCTGCCCGAGATCACGATCCGCGCGGGCCACCGGCTCCGCGTCTGGTTCACCGCCGATGTCCTCGTCCCGATCCCTCCGACACACCGATGACACGAAAGGACTCCCTCATGCTTCACCGCATCCTCGCCCCCGCGCTTCTCGTCCCTGTCCTGCTGCTCGCGGGTGCCCGTCCCGCGAGCGCGCAGTTCGACTTCGGGAGCTGGTTCCAGCGGGCCACGATCATCGCGAACCAGATCACGCAGATCTCGCACCAGGTCACGCAGATCCGCTCGATGGCCCGCCAGCTCACGGAACTCGAAGACCAGCTCGACCACATGGAGCGCGCCGCCAAGGGCGAGATCGACGCGCTCCTCCGGCCGTTCTCCGACCTTGCCGCCGATCCGGTCGGCCTGGTGCGGAACGGCATCTCGTGGCGATCCGACTTCACGGGCACCGCCCAAGGGACGGTCGATGCCGTCCGGCGCTTCGGACGCGGCGGCTCGTTCACCGAACTGTGGCGCGCCGCGCACGGGACGGCCGACCGGGTGAGCGAGGCCGACATCCTCGCCCTGTACCGGAACCTCCCTGCCCAAACGGCGACGCGTGCCGCGCAGGACTATCGCCGCGCCAGGCAAGCCGCAGACCGGCAGCGGGTGCTCGACTACGCTGCCCTGGACGCGGCGGCCGCGCTCGCGGAGACGGTCGAGAGCGCGCAAGGCTCGTTCGCCGGCCTCACCGCGAACCGGAACCTGTCGAACACGGCACTACAGCAGGCCCGAGTGGCCGCCGCGCTGAGCCAGGGCAGGATCGACGCCGCCACCGGGCAGGTGTTCGCCCACCGTGCCGCCGCCGAGGCGGGCCGGGCGCGGCAGGCCGAACTCGCCCGCCTCGAATGGCTCTCCGAGTGGCGCGACGGCCGGACGCGCGCGAACGCGCTGGCGGTGACGATGCGGGACGCGGCCTCGCTGAACCGGGCCGCGCTCAAGGGCGGGCTGCTGTTCCGCGTTCCCTCGTTCTACCGGTAGGGGCGCGACGGCCATGCAACTGCCCCCGCAGTCCATCGACCCGAACGTTCCGGCGCAGATCCCGGCCGACCGGCTTCAGGACTTCAAGAGCTTCCTGGACATCGTGCTCGACTCCGTCGTCGGCGGGGCCGCGCCCGACATTCAGACCGTCGGGCTCCAGCTCTGGGGCGGGCTCGCCGCCGTGATGGTCGCCTGGACGGGTCTCAAGATCGCGTTCAGCGGCACGTTCCAGCCCTGGGAGATCGTGCGCCTCGTGATCGGGATCGCGATCCCCCGCACGCTGCTCCACTACTACGCCGTCCCGATCCCCGGCGTCGGGTTCACGTTCCCGGCGATGATCGCCGGGGGCGGGATCTGGCTCCAGAACCTGTTCCTTTCCGACGTGGTGTCGGCCGGGTATTCGGAGATGACCGCGCTCGTCCAGGCCTACGGCGCGCACCTGGGCGCGGCGTGGTCGAGCGGCAACCTGCTGTCGGTCGTGACGGCGGGGGTGACCGTGATCTTCTCCTCGCTCGTGTCGCTCGTGATGGGCGCGTCGCTGGTGCTGAGCCTGCTGGCGCTCTTCTGCGTCACCTACGCGCAGGTGATCTGGGCGCAGGTCGCCCTCGCCATCGCGATCCTGCTCGGTCCGGTGTTGATCCCGTTCCTCCTGTTCGAGCCGCTCGCGTTCCTGTTCTGGGGATGGTTCCGGACCATGATGGTCTACACGCTCTACGGCGTCGTGGCCGGTGCCATTCTCCGCGTCTTCATGGGCGTCGGCATGGGCTACATCACGACCTACGCCGATGCCCTCATGGGCACCGGGACCGCCGATCCAATGGAACTCTGGCTCTGGGCCGTGGTGCTCATGCCGCTCGTCGTCTGCGGCCTCATGGCCGGACTCAAGGTCGGCGAACTCGCCTCGATGCTCGTCTCGGGCTCCGGCTCGTCCGGGTCCGGGTTCATGGCCCTCGTCATGCGCGGAGCGGGCGGCGCGGCCGTCCCCGCCAAGCCCCCCGTCTGACCCGGAAGGAGACCCGATGATGAAACGAGACCGTGACGCGGGCCGCGAGTACGCCGAGATCTGGGGCGAGGCGGTCCAAGCGAACCGGAAGCTCAGGACGATCCTGATCTTCCTTTCCGCGAGCATCGTGCTCGGCGTCCTCGTGCTGCTGCGCATCGCTGGCGCGGAGCCGCCCAAGCCCATCGTCGTCCGCGTGGATGAGGTGGGCCGGGCCGAGGCGCTGGCCTACGAGGCCGCGACCGCCCAGGCCGATCCGCTCGATCCGACAACAAAATACTTCCTGAACCGGTTCGTCCACGACTTCCACTCGCGCCGCCGCGCGACCGTCGAGGAGCACTGGACCCGCAGCCTCCGGTTCCTGTCGACGGACCTCGCGAACGCGGCGTTCCAGAGGGACGGCGCGGAGGTCGCGAGCGTGGCGGCGGGGACCGCCGACACCGAGACCGAGGTCGAGCAGGTCGTGCTCCGCATCCACCCCGCGCCCGAGCCGCCGCACGGCGCGACGGCCGACTTCGACGTGGTCCACCTCGACGGCGAGCGGGAGATCCGCCGCGAGCGCTGGTCGCTCACGCTCCGGTTCGAGTTCCTGGACAGCATTCCGAACGAACTCGTCGTCCACAATCCGATGGGACTGCTCGTCACCTATCTCCGGGCCGACCGGGCGCTCGTCACCGGGGAGGAGCGATGACCCTCCACCACCTCAAGGGACGGGAGAAGGCGCTCGAACCGTTCGGCTGGACGGGGGCCAAGGCCGAGTGGATCGCGCTCGTGTGCCTCCACAGCGGCGTGTTCACCCGCGCGCAGTGCGCGCGGTTCCTGGGCGCGCACCCGGAACAGGTGCGGCGCGTCGTCCACGCGCTGATCGCCCAGGGGCTCGCCGCAGAGGAGACGGTGCCCGGCCTCCGGGGCATCGGCCGCGTGTGCCGGATCTACTCCCGGCGCGTCTATCGGGCGCTCGGCGCCGAGCACGTCCGGCACCGCCGCGCCGCCGCGAACGAGGTGCTGCTCAGGCGGCTGCTCTCGCTCGACTACGTGGTCGAGCACGCGGACCTGCCGTGGCTCCCGACCGAGCCCGAGAAGGTCGCCGCGTTCGAGGCGCTCGGCATCGGGCGCGCGCTGCTGCCGTCGCGGCTCTACCGGGGCGCGGCCGGGGACACGCGCCGCTTCTTCCCCGTCAAGCTGCCCGTGGCGCTCGACTCGACGCGCGCCGTGTTCGTCTACGCGGAGCCGGGCCACGAGACCGCGACCGCGCTCCGCTCTTGGGGCGCCGCGCACCGGGGGCTCTGGGACGCGCTCGGGAAGCAGGGCCGCGCCGTCGAGATCGTCGCGGCGGCGCGGACGATGGAGGAGATCGACCGGGCCGGGCGGGTGATCCGCAGGTGGGCCGAGGCGGGGTCCGGCCCCGCCGAGCCGGACGCCCGGACGGTCGAGGAGCTGGCCCGGATCGAGCGGGCGATCATCGAGGGTGCGGTCCACGTGCTCGAAGAGTTCGGCGGCCTCCAGGCCGCCATGAAGCGGAGCGTCGCGCTGGAGAACCGCGCGCGCCGTGGACCTGGGCGCGCATCGGTGAGCCGCGCCGCCACGTGGCGGACGATCCGCCTCCAAGGAGCCCGCTACCGATGACCGCCAGGCGAGTTGGGGCCGCACCGAGGCGTGAAATCGACGCGGGGGGCCGATTCACAGTCGAGGCGTCCGGCGATTCACAAGGACGTGGGCGGCCATCCGCAGACGCCGTAACGTCTTGCGCCGCCGCGCCCCGGCTGGGCGCTGCCGGTCGGGCCGCTTCGGCGGGGCTGGGAGCGACCCCAGGCCCGCGGGGCCTGGTGCGGGTTCGAGCCGAGGTGTGGATTCACACCCCGCCCCTCCGCCCCGCACGGGGTCGCTCCCAGCCAGCGATCCTTTCAGGAAGGAGGTCCGACCGATGAAGCCGAGTACCCTCGCCGTCATCGGGGCCGCCGTCGGCGCGGTCGGCGCGCGGGCGCTCAAGGCGCCGTTTCCGGTCCCGGACGCGAACCCGTACCTCGACCTGATCGCATGGCACGATCCGGGCCTGCACGCCGTTCTCCGCTTCTGGCACTACGCGTGGCCCGCCGTCCTGGTCGTGCTCGCGGGCTCGCTCGCGCTCTCGGTCTGGCGGGTCTGGTTCCAGCCGCTCTTCCGGTTCAAGAGACGGGGCAGGCTGCCCGACTGGCCCAACTCGCCAGCAGACGATGCGCCCTCGGTCGTGGTCGGCGAACTGCACCATCCGACCGTTGCGCGGGAGAGCGAGCGGCCGTCCTGGCTCGTCGTCCCCGAGAAGGGACTCTACACCGGCGTCCTCGTCGTCGGGGCGGTCGGCACCGGCAAGACGACGGCCTGCATGTACCCGTTCGCCCGCCAGCTGCTCCACTGGCGGGCTGACGATTCCAAGCGCAGAGCGGGCGCGCTCGTGCTGGAGGTCAAAGGGGACTTCTGCCATCAGGTGCGGAGCATCCTCGAAGACGCCGGGCGCGCGGACGACTACCTCGAAATCGGGCTCGGCGGCTCGTGGCGGTGGAACCCGCTCGACGATCCGCTGCTCGACTCCTATTCGCTCGCCTACGGCGTGGCGTCCCTCATCAACCAGCTCTTCGGCAAGGGCAGGGATCCCTTCTGGCAACAGGCGTACACCAACCTGGTGCGGTGGATCATGGAACTCCACCGGCTCCTGCCGGGGGGCTGGGTCACGCTCCAGGACGTGTACCGCTGCACGGTGGACGGCGACCTCCTTGCCGCGAAGATCGGCGAGGCCAGGGCGCTCGCCGACCGCGCGTGCCCGCTGCGCGCCGTCATCGCGAGGAAGGATCTCGCGAAGCACCGCAAGGCGCTCGGGGACTGGGACTGGCGGGCGATGCCCGAGGAGGGGAAGGCGGCCCACCGGCTCGATCCCGCGCTCCGCGAGCGGCTCGCCGAACTGAAGGTCGCCTACGCCACGGAGCCCGAGGGAGCCGCCGGAAGCGAACTCCGCGAACGGGTCGAGGCCGTCGAGCGGTGGTACGACAAGGACTGGTCCAAGCTGGACGCCAAGCTCCGCACCTCGATCGTCGAGGGGATCTCCGTCTTCCTGTCGCTCTTCGACCAGCCGGACGTGGCGGCCGTGTTCTGCCCGCCGCCCCCGACGGTCTCCGAACCGGAACCCAAGAGCAGCGGGGAAGCCGAAGAGGACCGCACGGCGCGGGTCCCGCCCATGCCGGGGCTCCGCAGGCGGCTGCCCCCGCTCTCCGAGTTGATCGAGGGCGGCAAGGTCTTGGCGCTCAACATGCCCGCCGGGGCGAACCCGGCGCTTGCCCGCGCCATCGGCGTGCTCCTCAAGAACGCGTGGATGCAGGCGCTGCTCCGGAGGCCCGCCGAGGCCGCGCGGCGACCCGCCCGCTACATGCGGCCCGCCGTGTTCATTTGTGACGAATATCAAGCGTTCGCCACGGTCGGACAGGACGACCCGGCGGGCGACGAGAAGGCGTTCGCGCTGACCCGGCAGTGCCGCTGCGTCCCCATCGTCGCCACGCAGTCGCTCTCGTCGCTCCGCTCCGTGCTGCCCTCGGGCGAGGCGTGGCGCACGCTCGTCCAGACGCTCCGCA
Source organism: Gemmatimonadota bacterium (assembly GCA_965207805.1). Classification (GTDB taxonomy): domain Bacteria; phylum Gemmatimonadota; class Gemmatimonadetes; order Palauibacterales; family Palauibacteraceae; genus Palauibacter. The sequence goes on along the minus strand of OZ242312.1, from coordinate 958,577 downwards.
CGCGGATCTTCCTGTCGCTCTCCGACGAGGCGTCGGCACGGATCGCGTCCGAGATGTGCGGATCCGTCATGAAGACGCGGGCCTCCTACACGTTCACCGAGACCACGGGCAGGCCCGAGTTCTCACTCCTGTCGGGCCGAGCCGGGGGCGGGCGCGGCTCCATCGGCGCGAGCAAGTCGTTCCGCCGCCAGAGCGAGCCGGTGTTCACGCCCCGCGAGTTCGCCCTGCTCGCCAACTACCAGGCCGTCTGTCTTCCGTACGACGGCGTGAAGTCGCTTCCGGCCACCCGCGTCTACCTGAAGCCCCACTACCTGCCGAGGGAGACGGGCTACTGGCGGCTCCGCGAGGAGGGCCGGATATGAAGCGCGCGAGCGGCGTCGGCCACCTCGTCCCGTTCCTTCCGGGCCTGGAATCCCTGCTCGAAGACCCGGAGGTCTCCGAGATCATGATCAACGGACCCGCGAACGTCTGGGTCGAGCGGGCCGGGAAGCTGGAGCCCCACGAGGCGCCCGGACTCACCGGCGCCTGGCTCCACCGCGCGGCGATCCACATCGCCCGGCCGCTCGGGCTCGACCCCGCCACGAAGCCGGTCCTGGACGCGCGGCTCGGAGACGGGTCGCGGGTCGCGATCTGCACTCCGCCCGCGAGTCCCGAGGTCGCCATCACAATACGCCGGTTCGGAGGCCGGGCATTCTCCGCCGAGGATCTCGTGCGCATGGGCTCGCTGCCGGAACAGGCGCTCCATGCCGCCCGGGACACGCTCGCGGCCCGCCGCAACGTCCTCGTCTCGGGCGGCACGGGCTCAGGCAAGACGACGCTCCTGAACGCGTTGATCGAACTCCTGCCCGAAGACGAGCGGATCGTCGCCATCGAGGACACGCTCGAACTCAGGATCGACCGCGCCAACTGCCTCCGGTTCGAGGCGGGAACCACCCACGACACGCCCGTCTCGATCCGCGACCTGGTGCGCCACGCGCTCCGCCACCGGCCCGACCACATCGTCGTCGGCGAGGTCCGGGGCGGCGAGGCCGCCGACCTGCTCCAGGCACTCAACACCGGGCACGGCGGATCGCTCACGACCATCCACGCCAACAACGCCCGCTCCGCGCTGTCCCGCCTCGCGAGTTGCGCCATGCAGGCCGGAGACGCGCTGCCCTGGGAAGTCACCTGCCGGGGCGTCGTGGACGGCATCGCGCTCGTGCTGCACGTGGCGCGCCGGGACGGCCGGCGGTTCGTCGAGGAGGCGCTCGAAGTACGGGGCTACGACGCGGCCACCGGCCGCTGGATCACGGAACCGACATGGACCACTCAACCACCGAAGGAGGTGAACGCATGAAGTGCGACGACCAGACCATCCGAGTCAAGACGTTCGAGGACTTCGACCACGAACTCGCCCGCGACAGCGGCGACACGCTCGAAGTCGACGCCTTCCTGGCCGAGCAGTACGGCCTCTTCCCTGAGGACGTAGGCGACGAGGACGAGATCGCCGCCGCCTGGGACGACCCGCACGGCGCCGCCGGCGAGGAGGTGGACGCATGAACCACGACGAATACCACCGCAGGTTCGCCGACGCGATCATCCAGCAGATCCGCCAAGGGACCGCGCCGTGGCAGAAGCCGTGGGCGCCGGGCGAGCGCGTGATGCCCATGAACGTGGATACCGACCGCTCCTACCGGGGCGGCAACAGCCTGCACCTCGCCTCCGTCCAGCAGGAGGTGGGCTACGGCGACGTGCGCTGGGGCACCTACCGCCAGATCCAGAACCGAGGCGGGCAGGTCAGGAAGGGCGAGCGCGGCACCCGCATCCTCTCCTTCCAGGACAAGAAGAGGATCGCCGTGACCGACGCGCAGGGCAAGCCCAGGCGGGACGCCGAGGGCAAGAAGGTCTACCGCTACGAGAAGCTCAAGGCGCCGTTCGTGCGCCAGTACACCGTGTTCAACGCCGAGCAGGCCGACGGGCTGCCGGAGCGCGCGAACCCCACGCCCGAGCCGCTCTGGAAGGTGCACCAGGAGGCCGAGCGGGTCATGCAGGACGTTGGCGTCCCGGTCCGCCACGTCCAGGGCGACCGCGCCTACTACCACATGAAGCGCGACGAGATCGTGCTGCCCGAGCGGGGGCAGTTCCCGTCGGCGAACCACTACTACCAGACCGCGCTTCACGAGCTGGGCCACAGCACCGGCCACGAGAGCCGGATGAAGCGCGAGACCCTCATCGAGGGGATCGACGGCGGGTTCGGCTCGCCCCAGTACGCCCGCGAGGAACTCAGGGCCGAGATCAGCGCGATGATGACGGGCGAGCGCGTCGGGGTCGGGCACGACCCGAGCCGGGGCGCGGCCTATGTCGAGGGCTGGATCCAGGCGCTCGAGGAGGACCCGCGCGAGATCCGGCGCGCGGCCGCGGACGCGCAGAAGATCTCCGACTTCGTGCTCGACCGGCACCGCGAGCGCGTCGCCGCACGCGACCCCGTGGCCGTCGCGGCGGTCCGGACGCCCGCGCAGGGACCGCAGAGGATCGTTGTCCCCGTGCCGAGGATCCCGGTCCCCGAGCGCGGCTTCGGGCCGAGCCGCTGAGCCGTGAGAGGAAGAGAGATGTTCGGCCGCGAGGCCGAACCGGACCCCCGTTCCGCCGCGCCACCCAGCCGCGCGAGCCATCGAGCTCGGATGCGGAACGGCCATCGCCGAGAATACGCCGCGGGCCGGGACGGCGGGTCCATCTCCTTCCCCGACCGGTGCGCCGGGGCGCTGACCGACATCGGCGTCCACGGCGCGGTCTCCTACCGCGACTTGGCCGAGGTACACTTCGGCGGCCATCCGTTCACCACCCGGCGCGCCGTGAACGCCTGGATCCGGGACGGCTTGGTCGAGGAACACCGGGCCACCGGACCGAAGGGCAACCCGTTCAAGATTCTCTCGCTCACCCCCAAGGGCGTGGCCGAGGCCCGGAAGCTCGCCGCCGAGCGCGGCATGGATCCTCGGCAGGAGATCCGGCTCGCCCGCGTCAGGCCCGCCGAAGCGGCACACGACACCGCCATCCACCGCGCCTGCCGGATCGAGCGGAAGCGGCTCGAAGCAAGGGGCGCCACCGTGCGGCGCGTCCGCCTCGACACCGAACTCAAGAGCAGGATCGCGCGCGCCAGCGAGGCCGCGCGGAAGCGCGGCAGGCGGGCCGCCGACGCCGAGCGCCACCGGATCGCGCGCGAACTCGGGCTCCCCATCGACGAAGAAGGGCGGGTGCTCTACCCGGACGCCCAGATCGAGTACGAGGACGCGGACGGACGGACCGGGCGCGTCAACGTCGAGGCCGTCTCCGGCAGCTACCGCGAGGCGGCCGTCCGCGCCAAGGCCGCCGCCGGGTTCGCCATGCACGCCAACGGACCGGCGGCTGCGGGGCTTCTTCGCAGGCTGGGCCTCGGCAGTGAGAAAGGCTCCTGGCTCCGCGGCCCGGCCGACCGCGACCCCGCCACAGTCGAACTCTGAAGAGAAGGAGAACCAACATGCAGCCCTGGAAGATCAGCGCGGGACTCACCGCCGCACTCGCCGGATCCGCGTTCCTGCTCGGCGGTGCCCGCCTCGAATACCTCTCGCACCACTGGCCAAGGATCCTCGCCGAACACGGCGTCGCGCTCGCGCTGCACGCCGCGCTCGCCCTCACAACCATCGCGGCCGCCATATATGCCGTCGCCCGCACCACCGGGCTCGCCGACCTCGGCCGCCGCGTCGATCTCGCCGAACGGTCCGTCCGGCGCGGCGAGGGCGATCCCGGCCTCGCCGACGCGCTCCATCAGGATAGGCAAGGAGAATGGAAATGACCCGCAGGCGCCGAAAGAAGAACGAGCCCGCGTCCGTCGAGGGCCTGCCCGCCGACTGGCGCAAGCAGGCCAAGGCGCTCCGCCGCTACGGCGGCGAGACCCCGGCCACGGCGATCGAGCGGTGCGCCGACGACCTCGAAGCCACGATGCGCGAGCAGGACGAGACCACGTTCTCGCTCGTCGAAGCCGCTCACGAGAGCGGATACTCGAAGGACCATCTGGGCCGCCTCGTGCGGGAAGGCAAGATCCCCAACGCCGGAAGACCCAACGCGCCCAGGATCTTGCGCCGGCACCTGCCCCTCAAGGCGCCGTCCGGCCCGCGACTGGCGGACAGCGCCGCCCGCCGCGATGTTTCCAACGAGCAGATCGTGCAGTCCATCATCCGGAGAGGAATGGAAGATGGCACGCACGAAACGTGACAGGCGCTCCTACAGCGCCGGAGAATGGGGCCGCAACCGGGTCAGGGTCTTTCCGGACCCGAAGACCGGTCTCTACCAGATAGAGTGGCGAGAAGACGGGCGGAGGCTCACCCGGTCGCTCAAACACCGCGACTGGAGGCGCGCGAAGCGGCAGGCCGACGAGGCCGCCGCCGGGTTCGCGAAGCCGGAGCCGAACGGCAAGCAGGAGGCCGACCCCGGGCCGCTCAACCTGGAGACGCTTTTTGACATCTACGGTGAAGAGGTGACGCCCACCAAGGGGACTCACTCGCAGCGCCACGACAGGGCCGCGATGAAGATGTTCCTCGGGCTCTACGGACGGAACCGCGATCCCGCGACACTCTCGCAGCGAGACTGGGACCGGTTCATACTCGCGCGGCGCACGGGCAGGATCGGACCGAGCGGAAGGCCCGTGTCGGACCGCATGATCGAATGCGACCTCAGGTTCCTGATCGCGGTCTTCAACTGGGCGGCCAAGTCCAAGGACGAGCGCGGCCGCCCGCTCCTCGTGGCGAACCCGTTCAGGGGGCTCAAGATCCCCACGGAGAAGAACCCCACCCGGGTCGTGCTCTCCGAGACCGAATACCAGGCGCTGCTGAAGGCGTCCAAGCAGGTCAACTGGCGGTTCCGCGTCGCGCTCGTGCTCGCGCACGAAACCGGACACCGCATCGGGGCCGTCCGGCAGCTTCGCTGGTCGGACATCGACTTCGAGGGCAGGACCATCCGGTGGCGCGCCGAGCACGAAAAGACGGGTTACGAGCACCGCACGCCCGTGACCGCCGAGGCGGTCGAAGTCTTGGAAATGGCGCGGCGCGAGAGCGCGAAGGGTGGAAACGCCCCGGTCATGCCGTCGCCGAGGGATCCCGCGATCTGCGTCAAAAGCTCGTTGGTCCGCGCCTGGTGGGAGAGGGCCGAGACGCTCGCCGGACTGGAGCCCAAGCGCGGGAGAGGCTGGCACTCGCTCAGGCGCAAGTTCGCGTCCGATCTCATGCATCAGCCGCTCAAGGTGCTCTGCGAACTCGGTGGCTGGAAGTCGGCCAAGACCGTGCTGCGCTGTTATCAGCAGGCCGACGAAGCGCAACTCAGGACCGCGCTCGAAGACCGCCGCAGAGCCGCGGTCTGAGCCGACCAGCGGGAACCGAACGCCGGGAGTCCGACCGGACAATCCCGTAACCCTCACGGATCAAAACAGTTGGCAATCTCATTGCCAAAGCTGGGACATCGGCGCACTCCGGCTGAGGGTTCGGGGCGACGGGAGTCCGGGGAACATACCCCGTCCCGTGATCCGCGCCACAACCGTGCCCCTTTTCATGCCACTTTGGCACCCCATGTCGGAGCGCGGCTCCCCCAAGTGCCATTTTGTCGGAAAAGATGGCGTACGGGTAGCCAGCGGTGCGGCACGGCGATTGCAACGTGTGTCTTCGTTCGCGGGCGCGCCGGAACGAGGCGGCGCCCGCGCGATTGGGGCCTGGGACGGAAACAGCGGAAACAGCGAAAAAGCACAAGCCAAGGAAAAGCAATGGGCAAGATCATCGGAATCGATCTCGGGACGACGAACTCGGTCGTCGCCGTAATGGAAGGTGGAGACCCCGTCGTCATCCCGAGCGCGGAGGGCGCACGCACCACGCCCTCGGTGGTCGCCTTCACGAAGGAGGGAGAGCGGCTCGTCGGGCAGGTCGCCAAGCGGCAGGCCGTCACGAACCCGCTCAACACCGTCGCCTCGATCAAGCGCTTCATGGGCCGCAAGCGGTCCGAGGTGGGCGAGGAGATGAAGCTCGTCACCTACGACATCCAGGGTGACAACCAGGACCGCGTCCAGGTGCGGATTGCGCACGCGGACAAGACCTTCACGCCGCCCGAACTCTCGGCCATGGTGCTACAGAAGATGAAGCAGACGGCCGAGGACTACCTGGGCCAGGAGGTGACGGAGGCCGTGATCACGGTGCCGGCCTACTTCAACGACGCCCAGCGCCAGGCGACGAAGGACGCGGGCCGCGTGGCCGGTCTCACGGTCCGGCGGATCATCAACGAGCCGACGGCCGCCGCGCTCGCCTACGGGCTCGACAAGAAGTCGGACGAGAAGATCGCGGTGTTCGACCTCGGCGGCGGCACCTACGACATCTCCGTGCTCGAACTCGGGGACGGCGTGTTCGAGGTGAAGGCCACCAACGGCGACACGCACCTCGGCGGGGACGACTTCGACCAGCGCCTCATCAACTGGCTCGTCGACGAGTTCAAGAAGGACCAGGGGATCGATCTCTCGGCCGACCCGATGGCCCTGCAGCGGCTCAAGGAGGCGGCGGAGAAGGCGAAGATCGAGCTCAGCTCGACGATGCAGACCGACATCAACCTCCCCTTCATCACGGCCGACGCGTCGGGGCCCAAGCACCTCAACCTCGCCCTTTCGCGGGCGAAGTTCGAGCAGCTGGTCGACGACCTGATCCAGCGCACGATTCCGCCGATGGAGAAGGCGCTGGCCGACGCCGGTCTGTCGGTCGATGAGATCGACGAAGTCATCCTGGTCGGCGGCTCGACCCGGATCCCCAAGATCCAGGAAGTCGTGAAGGATTTCTTCGGTCAGGACCCACACAAGGGCGTGAACCCGGACGAGGTCGTGGGCATCGGGGCCGCGATCCAGGGTGGCGTGCTCGGCGGCGACGTAAAGGACGTCCTCCTCCTCGACGTCACGCCGCTCTCCCTCGGGATCGAGACGCTGGGCGGGGTCATGACGTCGCTCATCGAGCGCAACACGACGATCCCCACGAAGAAGTCGGAGATCTTCTCGACCGCGGAGGACAACCAGAACACGGTCGACATCCACGTGCTGCAGGGCGAGCGGAAGATGGCGAGCGGCAACAAGACGATCGGCCGCTTCCAGCTCACGGGTATTCCGCCCGCACCGCGCGGCGTGCCCCAGGTCGAGGTCACCTTCGACATCGACGCGAACGGCATTCTGCACGTGAGCGCGAGGGACAAGGCGACGGGCAAGGAGCAGAAGATTCGCATCGAGGCGTCTTCGGGGCTCTCCGACGCCGAGATCGAGAGCATGGTGAGGGACGCGGAATCGCACGCGGCGGAGGACCAGGAGCGGCGCGAGACCGTCGAGTCCCGCAACCGGCTCGACTCCCTCGTGTACCAGACGGAGAAGAACCTCGAGGACTGGAAGGAGTCGCTCGACGACGCGGACCGGTCCGCGATCGAGGAGACGCTGGAGCGGGGACGGGCCGCCCTCAAGCAGGACGACACGGAGGAAGTGGCGGCGGCGACCACGGCCATTCAGGAAGCGGTCGGCGCGGCGGCGCAGAAGATGTACGCCGCGGCCGGGATGGGGGCCGACGCCTCGCCGGGCGACATGCCGGGCGACGGCGACGAAGAGGCCGAAGTCGAGGTGGAAGCGGACGACGCCGAGGAAGAGGAGGTCGTCGAGGCGGATTACGAGATCGTCGAGGAGTCCGACGACAAGTAGCCTGCCGCCGGCAACGTCTCACCGCGCGACCCGGGAGCCCGCACCGCGGGCAACCCCGGGTCGCGCGCCGTTCATCCCATGGTTCGGCGTTCGGGCGTGACGGACCCGGTGTGGTCACCGTCATTGGCCTGAGTTGGAGAAACGCCGATTCGGTCTGCTATATTCGTACTTCGGCCGTCAGGTGATACGGCCGGGAGAGGGAGATAGAGGGATGAGCGACTCGCTGCGTACTCGACTGAACCTGCTGATCGCGACGGCGATCGCGTTCGCGTTCGGCGTAGGGCTGGCTTCGGTTCTGGACCTGACCCCGGTTTCGATCGCGGCGGACAGCAACCGGGACGCGGGGTGGGTGGACGGAGCCCCCGCGGGCGCGGAGATGACGATGGAGGACGGCTTCGCCAACGTGGCGCAGCGCGTGGCTCCCGCGGTCGTAACGATCTACCTGACGGCGGAGCGGGAGACCTCTCCGAACGCGTCCCCGTTCCCGCCGGGGTTCGAGCCACCGCCCGGGTTCGAGTTCCCGCCCGGGTTCGAGTTCCCGCCCGATTCCGAACAGGACCGAGAGGAAGAGCGGCGGCCGCAGACCGTCGAGTGGAGCGGATCCGGCTTCATCGTCTCGGAGGCCGGCTACGTAGTGACGAACAACCACGTGGTCGCGGGCGCGGAACGCATCGACATCGAACTCCACGACGGACGAGTTTTCGACGATGTGGAGCTCGTGGGCCGCGATCCGCAAACCGACGTGGCGCTGCTGAGGCTCGAGGTGGACGACATCGCCGTCCTTCCCATCGGCTCCAGTGACGAGACCGCCGTAGGCGAGTGGGTACTCGCCATCGGAAGCCCCGGCTTCCGCACGGCGCCCGGACCGCTGCTGTCGTCCGTGACGGCGGGGATCGTCTCCGCCAAGGGGCGCAACATCTCCATCCTCCGGCAGCGCAGTCCGCTCGCGATCGAGGACTTCATCCAGACGGATGCGGTCATCAACCGGGGCAACTCGGGCGGGCCGCTCGTGAATGCGGCGGGTGAGGTGATCGGAATCAACACGGCGATCCTGTCTACGACGGGAAGCTACCAGGGGTACGGCTTCGCGGTCCCGATCGAACTCGCCCGCGAGGTCGTCGACGACCTGATCGAATTCGGCGAGGTGCGGCGGGCGCTCATCGGTGTCTCGATTACCGATGTCGATGCCGCGGACGCCGCGTTCTACGGTCTGGAGCGCGTCGAGGGCGCGAAGATCCAGACTTTCTCCTTCGACGACAGTCCCGCCATGCTTGCCGGGCTCGAAGGCGGCGATGTCATCGTGGGCGTGGCGGGACAATCCGTCTCCGGCGTTTCGGAACTGCAGCGGCGGATCCGGGCTTTCGAGCCGGGGGAAACCGTGGAACTGGACGTCGTGCGCCGCTCCACGCTGGAGCGCGACCGGGCGCGTGTCCGCCTCATCTCGGCGGACGACGACTCGCCGCCGCAGGTCGCGGCACGCTCCGAGCCGACCGAGGCGACCGGCGATGTCCTCGGTCTCGCGGTAAAGGATGACGCCGAAGTCGAAGCCCGGGAACACGCGCGGTACAGGATCGACCCCGGTTTCAAGGGCGTCGTCATCGTCGGCGGAGATCGGAGGGGCGCGGTCGGGCGGCTGCGCCTTCCCGAGGGGACCCTCATCGTCGACATCAACGGCGAGGAGATTGAGGGGCGGGCCGACTACGAGCGCATCATCTCCGGACTGGGGCCCGGCGATGCGCTGAGCGTGCATCTCGATCTCCTGCTGGGCGACGGCAGTCGACAGAACGCGTTCCGGAGCGTCGTGATCCCGGAACGCTGAACCGCGGGGCGCCGGCGGAGCGGGGTTCTGCTTGCCCACGTTCCAGCCGGTGCCGAGATTCCCGGCCGATCCCGGCGCTGCGTTCGACCTGGCGGGTTCGCGCGAAAGTGGCGGAATTGGCAGACGCGCCAGCCTTAGGAGCTGGTGGCCCTTGGCCGTGGGGGTTCGAGTCCCCCCTTTCGCACTTCGTGCCGTGAGACTGCCGTTGGCCCGTGCGGGGACACGAACACACGAGCGGGAGCCATACGACCTTGAGCGCAGCCGATTCACAAGCCGCCGCGACAGATCCGTTCGACGTCGAGATCAAGCGGGAGAACGACTACCTGCGGCGCCTCGACGTGTCCGTGGACCCCGCGCAGGTGGCGGCGACGCGCCGCCGGGAAGCCGCCAAGCTCCGGAAGACGACCCGCATCAAGGGATTCCGGAAGGGGAAGGTCCCGGTGCGGATCGTCGAGGAGCGCTACGGTCCCCTCATCGACGAACGGACGGTCGACGCGCTCGTCAACCGGGCGTTTCGGAACGCCGTGCAGCGGCACGATCTCTCCACCGTTGGGGAACCCGTGGTCAGCGAACTGGATTACCGGCCCGGGGAGCGGCTCTCGTTTCGCATTGACGTGGAGGTGATGCCGGCGATCGAGCTTGCGCGGATCGGAGGGTTCCGGGTCAAGCGGCGTGAGGTGGCCGTCGAGGATGCGGACATCGACGAGGTCATCGAGAACATCCGCAAGGAAAACGCCGTGCTCCAGCCCGTGGACCGGGCGCCGCGGAACGGAGACGTCGTCGCCGTGGCCATCGGGGAACGCGAGGGGGGCGACGGCGCCGCGGAGAAGCCGTATCGGTTCGAGCTGGGCGCGGGGTACGCGATTCCGGATGTCGAGGACGCGATCCTCGCGCTGGCGCCCGGCGAGGAAGGCACGTTCACGGTCTCCTACCCGGACGACTTCGGGGCCGCGGAACTCGCGGGAACCACGCGGTCGCTGCAGATCCGTCTCGACGAGGTCCGTGCGAGCGAGCTTCCGGACCTCACGGACGAGTTCGCGAGCGAGATCGGAAATTTCGGGACGCTGGCGGAGCTTCGCGAAGCGGTCGAAAAGGAACTCCTGGCGCGGGGCGAACGTCAGGCGGACGAGGAAGTCGGCGAACAACTCCTCGACGCGGTGATCGAAGCAAACGCCTTCGAGGTGCCGCCGAGTCTCACGTCGCGTTATCTTGACCGGGTGATCGACGCCCCCGAGGGAGCGGATCCCGAGCAGGTCGAGGAGGCCCGCAGGTCCGTGGCCCCCCAGGTGGAGCGTCAGATCAAGCGGGATCTGGTGCTCGAGCGACTCATCGAGGATCAGGGACTCGATCTGTCGAGCGAGGAATTCGACGAGCGCCTGTCGGAACTGGGGAACGCGCGGGGCAAGAGCCTGGTGGAGATACGCCGGCAGCTCGCGAAGGAGAAGCAGCTCGACCCGCTCCGCCGCCGTTTTGCCATCGACAAGGCGTTCCGGTTTCTGATCGATGGCTCGGACGTGAACTGATTGGCCGCAAACCACGTGAGGAACTGATTTGAGCACGATATTCGCACCGTACGTCATCGAACGGTCGAGCCGCGGGGAACGCACGTACGACATCTTCTCGCGTCTCCTTATGGACCGGATCGTCTTCCTCGGGGCTCCGATCAACGACGATGTGGCGAATGTGGTGATCGCCCAGTTGCTCTTCCTGGAGGCGGACAACCCGGAACGCGAGATCAACATCTACATCAACTCGCCGGGGGGAAGCGTGCAGGCGGGACTCGCGATCTACGACACGATGCAATTCCTGAACGCGCCCGTGGCAACGATGTGCATGGGGATGGCTGCGTCGATGGGAGCGTTCCTGCTCGCCGCCGGCACGCCCGGCAGGCGGCGTTCGCTGCCGAACGCGCGGATCATGATCCACCAGCCTTCCGGCGGCTCCTACGGGACGGCGGCTGACATCGAGATTCAGGCGAAGGAAATCCTCAACGCCCGCGAGCGGCTGAACCGGATTCTCGCCGAACACACGGGGCAGGATCTCGAGCGGATCGCCGAGGATGTCGACCGCGACCGCTTCATGTCCCCCGAGGAAGCAAAGGATTACGGGCTCATCGACCTCGTGGTCGCGCGTGAGGCGGAGGTTGACGGTAAGAACGGCCGACCCGGCCCCACCGTCGCAAAGTAGCACCGGAGCAACCCGAGGGACCGAGGGGAGGCGACGATGCCGAGCGACAAGCACCTGCGCTGCTCCTTCTGCGGCAAGTCCAAGGATGCCGTCCAGAAGTTCATCTCCGGACCCAACGTCTATATCTGCAACGAGTGTATCGCGCTCTGTAACGAGATCCTCGCTGAAGAAGAGGAACGCGAACAGTGCGGGCGCTTCACGGAGATCCCGACACCGTCGGAGATCAAGGCAACGCTCGACGAGTACGTGATCGGGCAGGAGATGGCGAAGAAGACGCTCTCGGTCGCCGTCTACAATCACTACAAACGGATCAACCACCGCAGTCTCGTCGACGATGTCGAGATCGAGAAGTCGAACATCCTGCTGCTCGGTCCCACCGGCGTGGGGAAGACGCTGCTCGCGCAGACGCTGGCACGGATTCTCCAGGTCCCGTTTACGATCGCGGACGCGACGACGCTCACCGAGGCGGGGTACGTGGGAGAGGACGTCGAGAACATCCTCGTCCGGCTCCTGCAGGCGGGCGAATACAACGTGGCGGAGTGCGAGCGCGGCATCGTCTACATCGACGAGATCGACAAGATCGCGCGCAAATCGGACAACCCGTCGATCACGCGCGACGTCTCCGGCGAGGGCGTGCAGCAGGCGCTGCTGAAGATCCTCGAGGGAACGGTGGCGTCCGTGCCGCCCCAGGGCGGGCGCAAGCATCCGCAGCAGGAGTACATCCAGATCGACACCCGGAACATCCTCTTCGTCTGCGGCGGCGCCTTCGACGGACTCGAGGAGATCATCCAGGAACGGCAGGGACGGCGGCAGATCGGGTTCCGGGATGACTTCATCGCCGGTGGGGTGGCGCCGAACGACGAGGACAACCTTCTCGCGTGCGTCGAACCCGAGGACATGCTCCGCTACGGGCTCATCCCCGAACTCGTCGGGCGGCTGCCGGTGCTCGTTGCGCTGCACGACCTCGACGAGGATGCGCTGGTCGAGATCCTGCAGCGTCCCAAGAACGCGTTGCTCAAGCAGTACACGAAGATGTTCGAACTCGAGGGCGTGGGCCTCACGCTCGACCCGGAGGCGCTGCGCGCGATCGCGCGCAAGACGATCGACCGCGGGACGGGCGCCCGCGGACTGCGCGCCGTGATGGAGTCCATCATGCTCGACGTGATGTTCGACCTGCCGGGGCGGATGGACATCCGCGAGGTCGTCGTCACGCGGGAAACCGTCGAGGAGAGCAACCAGCCGCTCCTCATCCTCGAGCCCGAGGCGAAGCGCAGGGAGGCGTAACGGACCTTGCCGCCGGCTGACAGGGTCGTCACACGCGTCAGGACGGTCGAGTTCGTCGGCGCGGTCGGCGCGGCCGGCCAGAAGCCGCCGCGCGATCTCCCCCAGATCGCGATCGCCGGGCGATCGAATGTCGGGAAGTCCTCGCTGCTCAACCGGCTCGTGGGGCGGAAGAGCCTCGCGCGAACCTCGAAGCAGCCCGGGCGCACGCGCGAGATCAACTTCTTCCTCGTCGACGACCGCTATATGCTCGTCGACCTGCCGGGCTACGGATTCGCGAAGGCGCCGAAGACCGTGCGGGAGAAGTGGGGACGGCTGATCGACGGGTATCTGCGCCGGACGCCGAAGCTGCTCGGACTCGTGCTGCTCGTGGACGCGCGCCGCGGACTCACGGACGACGATGAGCGGATGATCGAGTTCCTGGGGGCGACCGGGACGCCGACGCTTTTCGCGCTCACGAAGACGGACAAGCTGAACCGGTCCGGGCGCCGGCGGGCGACGAAGAAGCTGCGCGAGGCGCTCGAACTCGACGCGGATCAGCTGGTCGAGACGTCCGCGCGCACCGGCGCCGGCGTCGACACGCTGCGCGAGAGCATCGCCGCCCTCATCGCCGAGGCGGAGACCGGCTAGCCGATCCGACTCGTCGCCCGAAGCACGGCGCATTGGGGCCGCGGTCCCGGCTGGAGAGGAGACACGATGAGAAAGCTCGTCATCGGACTGATCGGGCTCTTTCGGCGCCTCTCGCTCGCAGCGCAAAAACTGCGGGGCCGGACGCCTGCGGATACCGCGGCGCAGCGCGTAGTCAGCGGCAAGGCGTGGGACGAATTCTGCGACACGCTGAAGGCGGCGGGGGCCGCGCTGACCTTCCCCGGAGCGCCCCGCGACCCGTTCAACCAGGCGGAAGGATACCGGTATCTCAGCCGCCTCGTCCGCGGGGGGCTCATGGCTTTCGTGGAACACGCCGACCCGCGGGCGCCCGTGCTGCATCGCGTGGCCCACGAGACCGTGAAGCTGGGGAGCGACAACCCCGATAACTACTACCAGACCGCCGCGATTCACGGCGACTACGAGTACCGGATCTCCGGACGGCGGAACACCGTGACCTACCTCGGCTTTGGCACGCAGGCCGGCCACTACGGGCAGAGCGGCGGCCTGCCCCCCACCGGCTACATCGAGGCCGGCGAGATCGAGATCGGAGATGATGGGACCTTCGACCTCATCGTCAGCAGTCGGCGCCATGAGCGGAACTGGCTGCCGATGACGGCGGAGAGCCGCACGCTGATCGTGCGCCAGACCTTCCTCGACCGGGAGACCGAGGTGCCGGCCGAACTTCACATCGAGCGCATCGGGTGCGCGGACGACGAGAAGCGGCCCCGTCCGCTCACGCCGGAGCAGATCGACGAGGGGCTGAAGTCCGCCGGCACGCTGGTGGCGGGGGCGGCGATGCTGTTCGCGAACTGGGCCCGAGGCTTCAAGAAACACTCGAACACGCTGCCCATGTTCGATCCGGACGTGTCGCTCCAGGCGGGGGGCGACCCGAACATCGTCTACTACCACAGTCACTGGGCCGTAGCCGACGACGAAGCGCTCGTCATCGAAGCGATGCCGCCCGAGTGCGAGCACTGGAACTTTCAGTTGAACAACTACTGGATGGAGTCGCTGGACTACCGCCATCACACCATCCACACGAACAGGCACCTCGCGCACCATGAGGAGGACGGTTCCGTACGCCTCGTCGTCTCCCATGAGGATCCCGGGCTCCCGAACTGGCTGGAGACGGCGGGCCATACGTCCGGGACGATGTGCTTTCGCTGGATCCGGGCGAAGGAACATCCGCAGCCGCAGACGCGGCTCGTGAAGCTCTCGGAGCTGCGCGCGCTTCGCGAGTCCTAGGCGAGGCGGACGGCAGCCCGGTGCGGACATCGACGGAGTACCGCAGGCCGTACCGCCCCCTGGCCGTCTCCCTCTTCAACCGGGTGGGGCGGGTGGCCCGGAGGTGCGGTTTCGGTGGCGCCCTCGACGTTGACCGCATGATCGCCGTCGCGAAGCGAAGGACGGGCCTCTCCGACTTCGGCGATGAGTGGTTTCTGGAACCCCTCGAGGTTCTCGTCGAATCGATCAACGACGAAGCGCGACTGACGCCGCTCGGTGCGATGATTCAGCGCTCCCGGATCGTCTCGGCGCTGGCGATTCGATTGCGGGCGGAACGGTTGCTTAGGGAGCACCCGGAGATTCTCGAGCGGGATCCGGGGCGCATCCTCCTCATCGCGGGCCTGCAGCGCACCGCGACGACGACGCTGCATCGGTTGCTTGCCGCCGACCCCGGGACTCGCGCCCTGAGTGCGTGGGAAGTCCTCAGCCCCGTGCCTCTCCGGAACGAAGGGATGGGCGCTCCGCGCCGCCGGATGCGGCAGGCGAAACGCGCCGCGCGAGCGATCGGGTTCCTGGCGCCGGATTTCCGCGCCGTTCACCCCATGGCCTGGGACGCGCCTGAGGAGGACGTCCTTCTGCTCGATCTGTCGTTCATGAGCCAGGCGCCGGAAGCGGCGATGCACGTGCCCCGCTACTCGCGCTGGCTCGAAGCGCAGGACCACACGAAGGGCTACGAATACCTGCTCACGATGCTGAAGATTCTGGGCTGGCAACGGCCGGGCGACCGCTGGGTGCTGAAGACGCCGCATCACATGGAACATCTCGACGTCATCCTCGATGTCTTCCCCGACGTGTGCGTGATCCAGACGCATCGCGACCCGAAGAAATCGGTGCCGTCGTTCTGCAGCATGGTCGCACATGGACGCGGCATTTTCAGCAACCATGTGGATCCGGTGGAGATCGGGGCGCACTGGATGCGGAAGATCCGCCGGATGATGGAGCGCTCCATGAGCGTGCGGCGAGACGCAGACGAGGGTGCGTTCATCGATGTATCGTACTACGACCTGATCGCGGATCCGGTCGGCGAGTTGCGCAGGGTCTACGGAGCCGCGGGGATCGAATTCACGCAGGAAGCCGCGGACGCGGCGAGCATCGTCTCCGAACGCAGCGGGCAGAACCGGTACGGGAGGCACGTCTACTCGCCGGCCAGCTTCGGTCTCGACGAGGAGACCATAGACGGACACTCCGCTGCGTACCGGCGCGAATACCGGATACCGGACGAGGTCGTCACGTGAACTACAACCGGAAGTTGAGCGCCTTCGCCAGCGGGGTCGTCGATCGTTTCTCCCAACGCCCCGGGCTGAGCCCTGTCCCGGAGCACGTCCGCCTCGATGGCAGGGTGTGCCTCGTGACGGGGGCCAACCGGGGGCTCGGCAAGGCGGTGGCGGTCGATCTGGCGAGACGCGGCGCGGAAGTGCTCATGGCCTGCCGCGGCGGACATCCGGAGGCCGGGGAGGACGTCGGACGGCTCGCCGGTTCCGACGCGGTCGGCATGCTTCGCGTGGACCTGGCCGACCTGGACTCCGTGCACGCGCTGTGCGACCGACTTGAACGCGAGCGCCGCGAAGTGGACATCCTCGTCCTCAACGCCGGCGTGATGCCGGCGAGGGCACGAAGGTCGGTCCAGGGTTACGAGTTGATGTTCGCGGTTCATTTCCTGGCCAACCGCGTTCTCATCGACCGACTGCTGGCGGACGGCATCCTTCGGCCGGGCGGTCGTGATGGAGAGGTCCCAAGAATCGTCTTCATCGTGTCCGAAACGCATCGGGCCGCCGATTCGATCGACTTCGGCGGGTTCGGCGCCTTTACCGACTACGGGCTGAAGGACGGCCTGAAGTACTATGCGTTGAGCAAACTGCACCTGTGCACCTATGCGCAGGAACTGTCGCGCCGGCTGAACCCGGAGGGAGAGGTTCGGATCGCCGTGAACTCGCTGTGTCCGGGGGCGGTCGACTCCGACCTGATGCGGGAAGCGCCATGGTGGCTGAAGCCGCTGCTCCACCCGGCGAAACGCCTGCTGTTCGCGGCGCCCCACAAGGCGGTGGCGCCCGTGACCTATGCGTGCTGCGCCGAGGACATGGGTCGGCGCAGCGGGGTCTATCTGCACCTGATGCGGGAGAAGGAGATGTCCGCGCCGGCCATGGAGGCCTCCGCCGGAGCGCGACTGTGGCGGGAAAGCGAGGGGCTGCTGGCGCGACACCGGCGACCCGGCGAAGAGGTTGGGCGCGGGTTCGCGGCGAGTGAGTCAGAGTGAAGTCACAGCGGAAGGGCGTCGCCTTGTTCAGGGGGCATGTGCGTTCGGAAACCGTGGAAATCGACGCGCCGATCGAACGGGCGTGGGACGTCCTCACCGACTTCGCGCGCTACGGCGAATGGAATCCGTTCACGCCCTCGGTCGCCACGGACTTCGAGATCGGCTCGCCGGTCGAGTTGTTCGTCCGGATGGGACCCTGGAGGCTGAGGCAGGTCGAACGGATCGAGGCCGTCGAGCCGCCGCACCTCATCGCCTGGAGCACGACGATGGGCCACCGCTTCCTGATCTCGGCCCTGAGGGAGCAGCGGCTGGAAGCCGTGGGAGAGGGGCGCTGCCGTTACCGGACGTCGGATGCTTTCTCCGGCCTCCTCATCCCGCTCGTGATGCTGCTCTTCGGCGGGTTCGTGCGCCGCGGGTTCAACGACGTGGCGCGAGGGCTGAAGGCGCGCGCCGAGGCCGGTTCGGCGGAGTGACGAAGTCCGCTCCGGGAACCTGACGCTAGTGTTCGATGCCGTACTTCCGGATCTTGCGGTAGATCGTACGCTCGCCGATGCCGAGCGCCTCCGCCGCCTTGCGCCGATTGCCTCCGGCCTGGCGGAGCACGGCGATGATCGCCTCGCGCTCGATCTCCTCCATCGTCATTCCGGGCCGGATCGCGATCACGTCCGCGTCCTCCGGGCCAGGGCTGTCGTCGGCGGGTGGGGCGATTTCGGCCGGGGTCGCATCGATCGCGTCGACCGCGTCGGTGATGTCGATCTCGATCGCGTCCTCGATCTCCTCCCCCACCCCGCTCCCGGAGGGGGCCGGAGGGAGTTGGCGGGCTCCCAGCCTGTAGGCTTCGAACTCCCGCTTGAGGTCATCGATGTCCACCTTGAGGTCGACGAGAGTGCGGAAGACGAAAGCGAGTTGCGGTGAGCTCGGGATGGACCCGGCGCCCGCGTCGACCGGCGGCGCGATGCGTGTGGGAGACGGCACGAGGCTCACGCCGCCGGATCGGATCTCGGGCGGGATGTCCTCCGGACGGATGACCGAGCCGGGCGCGAGCACGACCATGGACTCGATCAGGTTGCGGAGTTCCCGGACGTTCCCCGGCCAGTCGTAGTCGAGGAGGATCTGGAGCGCCTCGGGTGCGAGTCCGCGGAATTCCCGGTCGCGCTGGCGGCTGAACTCCGAGATGAAGCGGCGGATGAGGACGGGGATGTCGCGGCGGCGTTCCCGGAGCGGGGAGACGTGGACGTTGAGGACGTTCAGGCGGTAGTAAAGGTCGCGGCGGAACTCCCCTGTCTCGACCGCCTGCCTGAGGTCGCGGTTGGTGGCGGCGACGACGCGCTCGCTGACCTGGATCTCGTGATCCCCGCCCACCCTCATGAAACGGCGGCTCTCGAGAACCCTCAGCAGGCGCGTCTGAGTGGGGAGCGGCATCTCCGCGATCTCGTCGAGGAGGAGCGTGCCCCCATCGGCGAGTTCGAACATCCCCCGCCGCAGGGACGTCGCTCCGGTGAAGGCGCCCTTCTCGTGCCCGAACAGTTCGGATTCGAGCAGCGACTCGGGGAGGGCCGCGCAGTTCACCGCGATGAAGGCCTTGGCGCGCCTCGGGGACAGGCGGTGGAAGGCGCGCGCCACGAGTTCCTTTCCGGTCCCGCTCTCGCCCGTGAGGAGGACGGTGCTCATCACGGGGGCGATCATGTGCACCCGCTCGAGGATCTCTCGCACGGCCTCGGTGCGTCCGATGATCCCCGTCTGTCGCTGGAGGTCGTAGCGGTCGAGGTGAGCCTGCAGGACGACCCTCATCTCGTCGGGATCGACGGGAAGCGACAGCGCCTCGTCGAGATCGAACGACCGTGCGAGCTGCCGGCGCGCGTCCGGGTGGGTCTCCTCCGTGAGTCCGAGCACGGGAGGGCGCGGAATCTCCGCTTCGAACAGGCCACGCATGGCTGCGGCGCGCGATTCGTCGGGAGGACCCGTGAGGATGAGGGCGACCTCGGCCGCACCACCGAGCCGTCCCTCGAGTTCGCGCACGGATTCGACGAACTCCACCTCGTGCCCGTCCGCTTGCACGGCCTGGCGGACGGCGATGGCGGCTTCCACAGCGCGTCCGTCGACGAAGACGCGCGCCATCAGCCGCCCGGAGACTCGTGCACGGTATCGCCGCGTAGCAGATCGACCGCGTGGTCGATCACGGACTCGAGCGCGGCGAGGCTGTCGGAGACGCCGCCCGGGCTCCCGGGCAGATTGATCACGAGCGTCTCGCCGCGGATTCCCGCCAGTCCGCGGCCCAGCGCGGCGTGCGGCGTGGACTCGGCGCCGGCGCGGCGCAGCATCTCTGCGATCCCCGGCGCCTCGCGCTCGACGACAGTGCGCGTCGCCTCGGGCGTCACGTCGCGCACCGCGAGCCCGGTCCCGCCCGTCGTGAGAACGACGTCGACCCCCCGTACGTCGCACCAGTGCAGCAGGCGGGCGGCGATGGCGGCGCTCTCGTCGGGCACGACGTCGGCGCCGGACAGCGAGTAGGCACGCCCCCGAATCCACGTCCTGATGAGGGCCCCGGAACCATCTTCCCGCTCGCCGGCGTGTACGCCGTCGGAGATCGTCATGACCGCGATCCGCGGCGCGATCCGGTGCAGCGAGCCACGCGGGTAGAAGGGCGGACGCACGACCTCGGCCGCGATCGCCTTCCCCCGGATCATGACTTCGACCGCGTCGCCGAACCCGGCGGCGGCCGGGAGATAGACCGTCGCGATCCCGTGCCCCATGGAAGGACTCACGGTGCCGCTGCGGACTACGCCGACGGCCTCCCCCTCGAATCGGACGTCGTAGCCCGGCCGCGGGAAGCCCCGCTCAAGCAGTTTCAGGAAGCGCAGCTTTCGCGTGAGGCCGGCGGCGCGCTGCGCGGCGAGGGCTTCCGCGCCCATGAAGTCGCCTTTGGCGTGCTTCACGAGCCACCCGAGTCCGGCCTCGAGCGCGGTCGTCTCGTCGTCCACGTCGTTGCCGTAGAGCGCGTAGCCCATCTCGAGCCGGAGCGAGTCGCGGGCTCCGAGACCGGTGGGAACAGCGCCGGCCGCGACGAGCGCTCGCCACGTCGGCACCGCGTACGCATTCGGCATGTAGAGTTCGAACCCGATCTCCCCCGTGTACCCGGTCCGGCTGATGACGCATGGCGCGCCCGCGACGTCGCCGTGCACGAACCGGTAGTAGTCGATCTCCGCCAGCGGCTGGTCGGTCAGCGGTCCGAGCGTCACCTCGGCCAGCGGCCCCTGGAGGGCAAGGAGGGCGATCTCATCGCTCTCGTCCGTCATTTCCACGTCGAAGCCGCGCGCGAGGCCGCTGAGATGCGCCCAGTCCTTGGCCATGTTGGCCGCGTTCACGACGAGCCGATAATCCGCCTCGCCCATGCAGTAGACGATGAGGTCGTCGATGACACCGCCGGTCTCGTGGCACATCGCGCTGTACTGGGCGTCTCCCGGCTCCAGGCGCGAGGGGTCGTTCGTCGTCGCGTAGGCTACGAACGCCCGCGCGCCCTCACCGCGCACGCGGAACTCTCCCATGTGGGAGACGTCGAACAGGCCCGCCTTCTCGCGCACGGCATGGTGTTCGGCCCTGATGCCGGTCGGATACTGCACGGGCATCGCGTACCCGGCGAAGGGGACGATCTTACCGCCCAGCCGGACGTGTTCTTCGAACAGCGGGGTCTCTTTCAGGTCCTTCACGATGCCGCTCCCATGAGCATGGCGAGGATCGCCTTCTGCGAGTGGAGCCGGTTCTCCGCCTCGTCCCACACGCGCGACGCCGGCCCGTCGATGACGTCGGCGGCGACCTCCTCGCCGCGGTGCGCGGGCAGGCAGTGGAGGAAGATCGCATCGTCGGCGGCGCGGGCCATGATCTCCGCGCCCACATGGTATCCCTCGAAGGCCCGCTCGCGTTCCGCGGCTTCTTCCTCCTGTCCCATCGAGGCCCAAACGTCCGTCGTCACGACGTGCGCGCCCTCGGCCGCCTCCGCAGGCGCCCGGGACAGGTCGATCTGCGTCGCGCGCCCCGCGGCGGAGAGGATCGCGGGGTCCGGATCGTAGCCTTCGGGGCAGGCGAGACGGAGCCGGAAGCCGAGTTTCGCCGCCGCGTTCAACCACGAGTTCGCGACGTTGTTGCCGTCGCCGATCCAGGCGACGGTCCGGCCCGAGAGGTCGGGGCCGAACTCGGCGCGCGCGGTCTGTAGATCCGCCATGATCTGGCAGGGGTGCAGCAGATCCGTGAGCCCGTTGATGACGGGAATCGAACCGTGCTCGGCCAGCGCCTCGACGTCGGACTGCGCGAAGGTGCGGATCATGATCCCGTGCACGTAGCGCGACAGGACCCGGGCCGTATCGGAGAGCGGTTCGCCACGCCCGATCTGGATGTCGCGCGCGGACAGGAAGAGCGCCTGCCCGCCCAGTTGGTGCGTTCCCACCTCGAAGGAAACCCGGGTGCGAGTCGAACTCTTGGTGAAGATCATGGCGAGCGTCTTCCCGGCGAGGGGACGGCCCGCCGCGTCCGGGTCGGCCTTGAGGCGCTCCGCGAGACCGAGGGCCTCGCGCAGCCGCTCGGGCGACCAGTCGGCGATCGAGAGAAAGTGTCGGGTCCGGTCCATGGCTTCGTGAGTCCTCGGGTCTCCGTTCAGAGGATATACCGTCGCAGATCTTCGTCGTCCGCGATCCGCGACAGACGATCCTGCACGAAGTCGGCGTCGATGGCGATCGTCTCGTTCGCCCGCGCTTCCGGCAGATCGAAGAGGATCTTCTCCAGGAGCGTGCTGAGCACGGTATGGAGACGCCGGGCGCCGATGTTCTCCGTCCTTTCGTTCACATGGCTCGCGATGCGGGCGATCTCGCGGACCGCGCTCTCCTCGAACTCGAGCCGGGCGGACTCGGTCTCCACGAGTGCCTGGTACTGTGCAAGGAGGGCGTAGCGAGGCTCCTGGAGGATGCGGGTGAACGCCTCCGCATCCAGGCTCTCGAGTTCCACGCGGATCGGGAACCGGCCCTGGAGTTCGGGGATGAGATCCGAGGGCTTCGCGATGTGGAAGGCCCCGGCGGCGATGAACAGGATATGGTCCGTGCGCACCATCCCGTACCGCGTCTGGACCGTGGACCCCTCGACGATGGGCAGGAGGTCGCGCTGCACGCCCTCGCGGGACACGTCGGGTCCGGTTCCGCCGTGCTTCCCGGCGACCTTGTCGATCTCGTCGAGGAAGACGATCCCCATGCTCTCGGTCCGGCGAAGCGCCTGCTCCGTGACCTCTTCCATGTCCACCAGGTTCGCGAGTTCCTCGGAGCGGAGGATCCGGCGGGCGTCCGCTACCGTGACCCGGCGGCGGCGTGTCTTCTTCGGCAGAACGCCCTTGAGGACTTCCCCGACGTTGAAGTCCAGGCTTTCCATGCCGCCCCCCACATCCAGCATCGGGACCGCGCTTTCACTGACCTCGACTTCGACCTCCCGCTCATCGAGCATGCCGTCGCGCAGCAGGCCGCGGAGCTTCTCTCGCGTGCGCTGCTTGCGCTGCTCGGAAGGCTCGTCGGAGCGGGTCTCGGATGCCTGTCCCGCGAGCGACACGACGAACTGCCGCTGCGCGCCCCCGCCGGGACCGGCCGCGGACTCACCCTCCGCCACGGGAGGGAGAAGAAGGTCGAGGAGCCGCTCCTCGACCCTCCGGTCGGCGATCTCCCCGTGCCGGGCCTCCTGCTCCTCGCGAACGAGCTTGATGGCGATCTCGACGAGATCCCGGATCATCGACTCCACATCACGGCCGACGTAGCCGACTTCGGTGAACTTCGAAGCCTCGACCTTGATGAACGGGGCCCCGGCGAGCCGGGAGAGGCGGCGGGCGATCTCGGTCTTCCCCACGCCGGTCGGGCCGATGAGGATGATGTTGTTGGGGAGGATTTCCTCGCGCATCCCTTCGTCGACGTTCTGCCGGCGCCAGCGGTTGCGGAGCGCGATCGCGACGGCCTTTTTCGCCTCGTCCTGTCCGATGATGTACTGGTCGAGTTCCTCGACGATCTGTCGCGGGGTGAGCGCCGCCGCGATGCCGGGGTCACCGGGATCCGGGGCGGGGCTGATATCGATCGTCATGGCTCGTTCCCGTTGGCGTCGTCGCTCGAGAGCTCAAGTACCGTGATCTCCCGGTTCGTGTACACGCAGATCTCCGCCGCGATCTCGAGGGCCTGCCGAGCCACTTCCGCGGCCGGCAACTCCGTCCGGCGTGCGAGGGCCCGCGCCGCGGCGAGCGCGTGCGGCCCGCCGGAGCCGAGCGCGAGAATGCCGTCGTCCGGTTCGATGACCTCTCCCGTGCCGGCGATGAGCAGGCTCGTCTCCCGGTCGGCGACGGCGAGGAGCGCCTCGAGCCGCCGAAGATAGCGGTCGCTCCGCCACTCCTTCGCGAGTTCGACCGCCGCGCGGGTGAGGTGGCGAGGGTAGCGTTCGAGTTGCGCCTCGAACTTCTCGAACAGGGTGAGGGCATCGGCGACACCGCCGGCGAAGCCCGCCAGGATCCGGCCATCGCGCATCGTGCGGAGCTTGCTCGCCTTCGCCTTGACGACGGTTTCTCCCATGGTCACCTGGCCATCCCCCGCCATCGCGACCTCCCCTCCGACCCGAACGCAGAGGATCGTCGTGGCTCGTATCATGCTCTTCATTCTCCTCCGCGTGGATGGGCCCGGGAGTGTACGCGCTTGAGGCGGTCGACGGATGTGTGCGTGTAGATCCGGGTGGTGCTCAGGCTCGCGTGTCCCAGCATCTCCTTCACCGAGACGAGGTCCGCCCCCCGGTCCAGAAGGTGGGTCGCGAAGGAGTGGCGCAGCGAATGTGCGGTCAGCCGGTCGCCGTCCGCGACTCGCGCGAGTTGGGCCGTCACGTCGCGCTGGATCTGCCGCCGCGAGAGGCGGGTGCCGCGAACGGAGAGGAACGCGGCGCGGGAGGCGCTCTCCCCCCGTTTTCCGAAATAGGCGCCGAGCGCTTCCGATGCGCGCCGGCCGAGAGGGATCACACGCTCCTTCCCGCCCTTGCCGAGCGCGCGGACCTGCCCGGTGTGGCGGTCCACGGCGGTCACGTCGAGGCCGTGCACCTCCGCCAGCCGCAGTCCGCACGAATAAAGCAACTCGAGGACCGCCCAGCGCCGAAGCGCCACCGCGGATCCGTCCCGCCGCGCCGCCGCGCCGGCGGTGTCGAGCAGCTCGCGGGCGTCCTCTTCGCTCAGGAAGGCCGGCAGCGTCCGGTCCCGGCGGGGGGTGCGGACGAGCCGGGCCGGGCTGGCCTCCACCCGGTCCGTGCGCTGGAGGAAGGCGAAGAAGGCGCGCACGGCGGCGAGCTTGCGGGCGATGGAGGAACGTTTCAGCCCGCGCAGCTCGAGGTCTCCCATGAAGGAACGGATGGACACCCGATGGACGTCCGCCCAGCCCCAGTCGTGCGTCCCCTCGTACGCGCTCACGAAGGCCTCGAACTGGACGAGGTCGCGACGGTATGCGGACACGGTGCTGGGGGACAGTCGGCGCTCGGCGCGGGCGTAGCGAAGGAAGTCGTCGACCCATGCGCGCCGGGCTCGCGCTCGCGCATCGGCGGGCGCCGACGTCCGGGTCATTTTCTCGACGACTTCTTGCGGGGGCCGCCGCGCCGCCCCCCCGCCTTTCTGGTCGCTTCGCGCTCCTTCCGCTTCCTCAGCAGATCCAGCGCCACGTCCAGCGTGACCTCATCGGGCTCGGTCCCTTTGGGCAGCGAAGCGTTCGTCTTGCCGTGTTTCACATAGGGGCCGTAGCGACCCTTGAAGATGGCGATCGACTCGCCGTCATCCGGGTGCGCGCCGACTTCGCGCAGCGGTGTGGCGCTCGCCCGGCGGCCCCGCGTCTTGGGCGCGGAGAGCAGTTCCATGGCGCGCTCAAACGTGATCTCGAGCGGATCGTCGTTCTCCGTCAGTGAACGATAGTCCGACTGGTGGACGACGTACGGGCCGTAGCGCCCGATCCCCACCTTTACCGGGTCCCCGCTTTCCGGGTGGGAGCCCAGCGGGGCCGGCATGGCGAGCAGTTTGAGCGCCGTCGCCAGCGACACGTCCTCGGGCCGAACGTTCTTCGGGAGAGAGGCACGTTTCGGCTTCCTCCCGTCCTCCCTCTCGCCCCGCTGTACGTAAGGGCCGAAGCGCCCCTCCATGAGGTAGATGGTCTCTCCGGAATCGGGGTCCTCCCCGAGACGATCCGGACCCTCCGCCCGCTTCCGGAGGAGATCGATCGCCTGTTCCTCGCTGAGGTCGGCCGGGGCCACGTCGTCGGGGAGGGACGCGGTGAGCCGGTCGCCGTTCTTCTCGAGTTCGAGGAAGGGCCCGTAGCGGCCGATCCGCACGCGGGGAGTGAGGTCCTGGAGCCGCACGGTCGAGGCCTCGCGCGGGTCGATGGCCGCTTCGCGCTCGACAAGTCGCGCCTCGAGACCCTCTCCCCCGCTGTAGAAGTCCCCGAGGTAGGCGCGCCAGTCCACGTTGCCGCGAGCGATTTCGTCCAGCGCCTCCTCCATCTCGGACGTGAACCCGGTGTCGACGAGGTTCGGGAAGTGATCCTCCAGCAGGCCGGTCACCGCGAACGCGATGAAGGTGGGGACGAGCTGCTTGTTCTGCCGCACCGCGTACCCTCGATCGACGACGGTCGAGATGATGGCGGCGTACGTGGAGGGACGCCCGATGCCGTCCGCCTCCAGTTCCTTCACGAGCGCCGCGTCCGTGAAGCGGGGGGGCGGCTTCGTCTCGTGCTTCCGACTCTCCAGCTTGCGGTTCTCGAGCGTCTGACCTTCCCGCATGTCGGGGAGAACGGTTTCCTGGTTCTCCAGCGCCGCGTCCGGGTCATCGGAGCCTTCGACGTAGGCGCGGAAGAAGCCGGGGAACTCGATTACTTTCCCCGCGGCGCGGAAGCGCGCCTCCTCCGCATCCACGTGCACCTTCAGGTGCCGCAGCCGGGCATCCGCCATCTGCGTCGCGACCGCGCGTCTCCAGATCAGTTCGTAAAGCGCCTTCTGCCGGCCGGTGAGTCCGAGTTCATTGGCGGTCCGCATGTCGGTGCCGGCCGGGCGAATCGCCTCGTGGGCCTCCTGCGCCGAGCGGGACTTCGTCTTGTAGCGCCGTGGGGCCGGGCTCAGATACTCCTTCCCATACCGGGTCGCGACGCGGCTGCGAATCGCCGTGATCGCGGCTTCGGAGAGCGTAACCGAATCGGTCCTCATGTAGGTGATGCGGCCGGCCTCGTAGAGCGCCTGGGCGATCCGCATCGTCTCCCGGGCCCCGAGGTTCAGCTTGCGGTTGGCCTCCTGCTGGAGGGTCGCCGTCGTGAACGGAGGATACGGGCTCCGCTTCGACCGCTTCTCCTGCAGGCTGACGACGGTGAAGGTCGCGTCGGCCAATCGCGCGCGGAGCGCCTCGGCGCGTTCCCGGTCCAGCAGGACGACCTTGCGGCCGGACTTGAGAGTGCCGGTGCGCTCATCGAAATCCCGGCCCGTCGCGATCCCCACGCCGTCGAGTGCGGCCAGATCGGCCGTGAAGGCGCCACCGTCCGCGGCGAGGTGCGCGCGCAAACGCCACCAGGCGCCGCTCCGGAACGCGCGCCGCTCCCGTTCGCGCTCCACCAGCAGGCGGACGGCGACCGACTGGACGCGGCCCGCGGAGAGTCCGGGTTTGATCTTCTTCCACAGAAGCGGAGAGACCCTGTACCCGACGAGACGATCCAGAATCCTGCGCGCCTGCTGGGCCTCGATGCGGGGGAGGTCGATCTCTCCCGGCCGCTCGAGCGCCTCGAGTACGGCACTCCTGGTGATCTCGTTGAACGTAATGCGGCGGAACCGCTCTCGAAGCGCGCGCTTCCGCGCGGTCAGGGCCTCCACGATATGGTAGGCGATCGCCTCGCCCTCCCGGTCGGGGTCCGTGGCGAGAAGGATGGAATCCGCTTTCGCCGCCGCCGCGCGCAGCTTCCGGAGGACGGGTTCCTTTCCCTCGATCGTGACGTACTCCGGCTCGAACCCATTTTCGACGTCGACGCCGAGGCCGCTCCGGGGAAGGTCCCGGACGTGGCCGACGGATGCCTGCACGCTGAAGCCGGCCCCGAGATACGATTCCAGGGTGCGGGCCTTCGCGGGCGACTCCACGATGACGAGATTCACGGGCGGTCTCTCAACTCTCCTGTTGTCCTTCCGTTTGTCCTTCCCTGTCCGCCTGCGGGCGGGCGGCGAAACTCCGCAGACGTCTCAGCGCTACCTCCACGACATCTTCCGGTTCCCGTCCATCCGTCTCCAGCACCACCTCGGCTTCCGCGTAGGCGGCCTCCCGCGCCGCGAGCAGCGTGGCGAGCGCGGTCGCGGGGTCGGGTCCGGCCAGCAGCGGCCGGGCCTCGGCACCCTCCCGGGAGAGGCGATGGATCGCGGTCTCGGGACGCACGCGCAACCAGACGCGTACCCGGCCGCCCGACGTACGGTCGATGTCCCGGCGCGCCATCCACCCGCCCCCGGTCGCCACGACGACATCCGTCGCCCGCGCCGTCCGGGACGCGGCCCTGGCCTCGAGCCGCCGGAACTCCGCTTCCCCGCCGACGCGGAACAGGTGAGGGATCGTCTCCCCCGCCAGTTCCTCGACTTCACGGTCGAGATCCACATAGCGATACCCCAGCCGCTGCGCGAGCAGAGGACCTATGGTGCTCTTCCCCGCCCCGGAGAGCCCGACGAGCCAGATCCTTCGGGGCACGCTCGACACGTCACGTCCCGATCCGGGCGAGGTAGCTTTCCACGTTGGAACGCATTTCCGCGAGGCTGTCGCCGCCGAACTTCTCGATCCACGCGTCCGCCAGCACCAGCGCCATCATCGCCTCCCCGACGATCCCGGCGGCCGGCACCGCACACACGTCGCTGCGCTCGCGGACCGCCTTGGCGGGTTCTCCGGTCCGGGTGTCCACGCTGTCCAGAGGGCGGCGCAGCGAACTGAGCGGCTTCATCGCCACGCGAGCGACGATGTCGCCGCCCGTCGTCATCCCCCCTTCCAGGCCTCCCGCGTTGTTCCGCCGCCGCCGGTAGCCACCGCTCTCGCGACGCGCCGGATCCCGCTCGATCTCGTCGTGGACATCGGACCCCCGGCGACGCGCGGCTTCGAATCCCATGCCGATCTCTACGCCCTTCATCGCGTGGATCGACATCATCGCGCCGCCGATCCGGCCACCGAGGCGGGTCTCCCAGGTGACGTGGCTCCCGAGCCCCACGGGAACACCACGCGCGACGACCTCGAACACGCCTCCCAGCGAATCGCCCGCCCGACGCGCGGCATCGATCGCGTCGATCATCGCGGCGGTCGCATCGGCGTCGATGCAGCGCACGGGCGAGGCGTCGGCCACCGAGAGAAGATCCTCCGGCAGCGGCAGCCCAGGCGGCACCTCCACCGGACCGATCGACACCACGTGACTCTCGACGCGCACGCCGAACTCGTCCAGCAGCCGCTTGGCGACGGCCCCGGCGGCAACGCGCGCGGCGGTCTCGCGGGCGCTTGCACGTTCGAGGATGTCGCGGGCGTCCTGTCGCCCGTACTTGAGCATCCCCGCGAGGTCGGCGTGGCCCGGTCGCGGCAGGTACACCCGGCGCAGGAGTTCGTCTTCGTCCACCTCCGGCGCTTCGATCGCCATCGCCGCGCTCCAGTTTCTGAAGTCGCGGTTGGGGATCCGGACCGCCACTGGAGACCCCAGCGTCTCTCCGAGGCGCACACCGCCGAAGATCTCGCCCACATCCTTCTCGATCTTCATGCGGCCCCCGCGGCCGTGCCCGCCCTGCCGGCGCGCCAGTTCCCGCGCGATATCGTCGGGTTCGAGCGCCAATCCGGCGGGGATTCCCTCCAGCAGAGCGACCACGGCCGGACCGTGTGTTTCGCCCGCCGTGGTCAACCTCAGACATCTCAGCATTCTGTCAGCATCGCGTGGACTCTCTCCTCATCAAGCAGTCGTTCCAACGGCGGGAAAAGGATGCGCCGAGGGCGGGAGCCGCAACCACGCGCCCTTCTACGACCCATCAGGGCCGGACCGAATGATGTGAGGAGTGACGAGGATGATGAGGTCCTGCTTCACTTCGTTCTCCTTCGTGCTCCGGAACAGGGCCCCGAGCAGTGGAAGGTTCATGAGGCCGGGGATGCCGCTCCGACTCCGACTCACTTCGCTCAGCGTAAGCCCTCCGATTACGGCCGTCTCTCCATCCTCGAGCAGGAGGGTCGTCTCTCCGATCTGTTTCTCGAACACGAAGCCCACATCCGACAGACCGAGCTTCAGTCCGGACCGCTCCGCCATCAGTTCCAGGCGGATCTGGTCGTTGTTCGTAACGTGCGGTACGACGTCGAGGATGATGCCGGTGTCCTCGAACTCGACGTTGACGCGCGCGTTCTCGGTCTGGGCGCCCGGCTCGAGAACCCGGATGGGCGTGCGTTCGCCCACCTGGATCCGCGCATGAGCATGATCCACGACCTGGATGGAGGGCGCCGCCTGCACGTCCGATAGCTGGTGGGATTCGAGCGCCTCGAGGAAGGCGAAGAGGGAAAAATCGCCGAACGCGACCGCCGTCAGTATCTGAAGCGCCGGCCCGATCGGCCGATCGTTCGCGTTCGCCAGCGCCGCGACCGCGGAGCCCCCCAGATTCACGAGCGTTTCGTTCGTCCGCCGCACAAAGGCTTCGTCGGGCGTGCCGTCGCCGTTCAGATCGACGAGCTGGGGCGGCTGATCAGGGTCGGGGGCGGCGATCAAGTCGTTGAGTCCCTGCTCGACGAAACCGCCGTTCCGTTCCTTCAGGTCGTACACAATCCCCAGTTGCTGCACGTCCGTCCGATCGACGAACACGATCTTCGCCTCGATCGCGACCTGGGGGAGACGCCGGTCCAGCGCCGCGATGATCGTGTCCATCCGCGCGACGACAGACGGCGCGTCGGTCACGATGACGGTGTTGCTGCCGGAGAACGACACCACCTGGCCGCGGTCGGGCGTGGCCAGGTGTCGGAGCGTCTCGGCTACCGAATCCGCACGCGCATAGTTGACCCGGATCACGCGTGTTTCGCTGAGCAGTTGATCCCGCGCCTGCAGGTTCTCCAGCCAGTCGACGACGATGATCCCGCTTTCGGTCCTGTGCCAGCCGAGATTCTGAGCCGACAGGATCGCGTTCAGCGCCACATCCCACGGCTGATCCCGGATGTCGATGCCTCGAACGACGACGGACGCGACCTCGCCGTTCGGGACCACCGAGATGTCCGCGAACTCCGAGAAACCGGCGAGGACGTCGAGCATGCTGGCGCTGTCGTACACCACCGAGATGCGCGGTTCGGTCTCCTGGACTGCGGGCAACGGCGCGGCATCTCCTCGGGTCTCCGTCGCGGCAGCCCCCCGAGCATCCGTCGCAGCAGCCGCCTGGGCATCCGTCGTGGACCAGGGAGGAAAAGGCGGCCCGGGGTTCTGGAAGGTCACGCGAACCGCACCGGAGTCCGCGGTCACGCGGTAGGCGGTTTCCCGATCGAGGTCGAACACGAGCCGCACCGTCCCGGGCCGGAACTGGGTCGAACGCATGCCGAGAACTCCGCCGCGGTCGATTCGATCGTAGTGGCGGCGGGCCAGTCCGCGATCCACTCCCTTTATGTCCAGAAGCAGCCTCGGAGGATTGGCGAGCATCATATGACGGGGCGTGGCCGGTCCGCCGACGACCACCGTGATCTCGGTTTCCGTCCCCTCGGAAGCGATCCTCACTTCCCGCATCTCGGTTGGGGACGCCGTAGCGACCGCCACGGCGAACGCCAGAAAGGCCCGCGAGATCATCCGCCTGTCCCCCTTTCACGCCTTGCCCGGAGCGTCTCCTGACGGCTGACCCCAAAGCTCGTGATCACGAAATCCACCTCCTCCATGCGAATCCGCACGACGCGGGCGGTGCCGATGATGTCGCGTTCGCGGGCTCGGTATCGCCGGCCCGTCGATCGATCGGTCAGAATCGCCACGCTTCCGAGTCGCGAGTTGTACAGCACGCCGACCAGCGTAAGGTCTCCGAAACGGGGCCCCGCCTGCGTATCGAGGTGAAGCGGCTGGAACGGGTCGCGCCGGTCGAAGACGGGGTAGGTGAAGACCTCCCGCTCATGGACGGGGGGCGGCCGTGTCTGCGCCGCCACCTCCGATGGCCCGGTCCGGACCGCAGCGGCGAGCACGACAGTGAAGATCAGACGAATCATCCTTCCTCCGGCGAAGCGTCGTCCTCCGGCGGAAGCACGAAGGTTTCGAGGCTGAAGCGCGCGTGAACGAGTTGCCGACCCGAGTTGGTGATCCGGGAGGGTACGATTTCATCGACCTCGGGCCGCACGATTCGGGCGAAGCCCGCGATTCGCGTCAGGAGCGTCCCGACGTCGTGGTATGCCCCTTCCACCTGAAGCGCCCACTGTTGCCGCACGAAGTAGCCGGTGGAGTCGGCCACGGGGTCGGCGGGCAGGGCGTGGACGAGATCGAGACCGAGCGACTGTGTTTCGGCCGCGATGGCTTCGTAGATGGCCTCGACTTCACCCTCTCGCGGCACGATCCGTTTCAGCGCGGCGAGTTGTCGTTCACCGAGCACGAGACTCTCATGTATCGCATCCAGGTTGCCGGCGGGCAGCTCGGCGAGGGCGTTGACTCGCTCCGCCCGCTCGACCCGATCCGCCAACTCGCCCAGCTCCACCCTGCGCGGGTTCCCGAAGTGCAGATGGAAGGCCGTCCCGCCGCCCAGCAGGAGTACGAGCCCGAGCATCCGGTACTGCGCGCGCGAATCCCTGGGCAGCACGGTCAAGCGGGGCCGACCCGCCGTGACGCGGACGCCTGGGCGAACCGAAGGACGAGGGTGAAGGCCTGCCGCGAGACCTGCTCGGGATCGGACCCCTGCTGCTGCTGGCTGCCGATGATTTTCACATCGGCGATGTAGTCCGAGGTCCCCAGGCTACGGACGAATTCGGTGATCGCGAGCGGATTGCCCGCAACCCCCTGGAGTTCGACGGTGAGGTCGGGCGGCGGCGACAGTTGACGCAGGGAAATCAGCCACGCCGGCGGCGGGAGCGCGCGGCTGATTTCGTCCATCATGTGCGGCCACGCGAACCGGTCCCGGTCCAGTCTTTCGACCAGGGCGACGCGCTCGCGGATCTCGCGAGACCGCTCCGACAGACTGTCGCTTGCCGCGTGGAGTTCGGCGAGCCGCGCCGAGTCCGCCATGGCCGCTTCAAGGCGCACCCCGAGTTCGAGGGCTTCGGACCGTTGCGACCACCACAGCGCGACCGTGCCCGGCGGGATGGTCAGTGCCGAAATCAGCAGTGCGACACCCCAGAAATCGATGTGGAGACCGCCTCCGGCGTGCCCGTTGGTCGCGATCCCTTGCCGGGCGCGCAGGGATTCGGGTAGAAGATTGATCTCGATCATGATCGTACAGGCGCCTCCACGTTCAGCCGCCCCGGGCCGGGGACCGAAGAGCCAGTCCGACCGAGAGCATGAGCATTGGCGCCATTGAGCCCAGATCTGTCCGGTCCGCAACATCGGGCGCGACGGCGATCCGTTCGAACGCACTCGCGAGGCGCGTCTCCACACCCGTTGATTCCGCGAGGACCTCGACCAGTCCGGACGCCGTGGCCCCTCCCCCGCACAGGTAGACGCGTGCGATCCCGGGCCCCGTTTCGACCAGCGCCCCCGTCCGGTCGATGCCGCGCGCGATCCGGCGGCTGCACTCCTCCAATTCGTCTGCGGCCGGGGCGCCGACGGCCAGTTCGCGGGTCAGCAGCGGAAGTCCGTTCCGAAGCAGGTGGATGGCGGTCGAATGGGCCCCGATGTCGGCCAGCACGGTCACATCCTTCATCGCGGTCGGATAGTTCGCCTCCAGCGCGTTGCGGAGGGCCAGAGCTTCCACGTCGACCGTCGTCGGGTTCAGATCCGCCCGCCGCAGGAGCGCGATGCGTGCCTCGATCACATCGCGCTTCGCGGCCGCCAGCAGCACGGTCATCGTCGATCCTTCTCCGTGCGGATCGATGATCGCGAAATCCAGTTCCGTATTCTTCATGTCGAAGGGGACGTGCTGCTCCGCTTCCCACGGCATCACGGCGCGGGCTTCCGCATCATCCATCCGGTCGATTTCGATCACCTTGCTCAGGACATCGCGCCCCCCGATGCCGATGGCCACGTTGCGCGGCTTGATGCGCTCCCGCCTGAACAGCGCGGAAAGCGTGTCGGCGACTCGCTCCGGATCCCTGATCGTCCCGCCGCGCACCGTGTCCGCCTCGTTCGGAGCGGTCGCGAGCCCTGTCAGGCGTGGGCCGTTCTCGCCATGGTCGATCACCGCGGCCTTGCTGAAGCCGCTGCCGATATCGACTCCGACGGTCGTCTTCCGGCGCCGCAATCCGAATCCCCTCATGTCTCAGTTACGGAACGACATCGCGTAAACGACCCGCCGACCCACGGCACGCCCGTTTCGGCCGATGGCCGTACCGGTCAGCCGGACTTCGCGCACGCGGAAGAGATCTCCGGGCGCTACGCCAGCCTGAGTGGCGCCGCTCGACAACCGGTACTCGAACGCCGTCCCGGATTCGAGCGGGGATACGAACTCCTGACCGTTGCGCCGGATGGACACCGTTCCCGGCTCGGAATCGGATGGGCGGATGACGTAGGTGAGCCTTCCATAAACGCGAGCGAGCGAGCCGGGCGCGGGCATCGCGGCAAAGCCTCCGCTCCAGCCGCCTGTGTGACGGAACCACCGGTTCGACATCCGATTCGCCCGATCCGCTCCGGCAGCCCTGCAGGCGGTCTCCGCTGCCGCCGAGACACTGGAAGCGGGCGTAAACCCGTCCGCGTATACCCAGGCCGCCGCGTACGGCCCGAAAAGCGCCGTGCCGCGCCATCCGGAATGAAGGTTCGCGGCGATGGAATCGTAGACGAAGAGATCGATGGAGCCGCCGCTTGCCGCACCACATACGACCGCCTTCAGCACGTCTACGCGGATGGACACCGTGTCGGGCGTCGCAAGGAGCAGGTCGCCCGACCCGGCACTTCGGATCTCCGCTCCCATGCCGTCGGACAGGGCGCGTGCAATCTGCGAGGCCTGGATGGCATCCTCATTCCGCAGATGAAAGCGGCTCTGACTCGCGAGCATGCCGATGAGCAAGCCGACGAGCAGGCCGGCGCCGGCCAGCGCGACGAGCATCTCGGCGAGCGTGAACCCTTCCTGGCGGCGGGTTCCGGCGGGCGCGAGGCGGCGTGGAACGCTCATGGCGCCGCGGGCAGGGGGCGGGGCCGCGAGAGAACGATCTCGAGTTCCGCCTCCGGGGCCGGCGGCAGCGACACCGTCACGCGGGCGTGCTTGAGCCGTGGCGACCCGGCGGTCACATCGAGCGACACGTCAAAGCGACGTCCGGCGATGTCGACGGCGCTCGCGTGCGAAGCCGCGGTGGCATATCCGTCCCGGACAAGCGACTCCACGGCGTTTCGACCCGCGAGGGCGTGCTCCGTGTCCCACGCCGCCCGGAGCGCCTGCGAACCGATCCCGAGCGCTACGCCCGCCGCTCCAAGGACCCCGACGGACGTCACGACGATGGCCAGCAGGACCTCGACCAGACTGAAGCCGGCGGTCTTCAATGTCGAAAAGGTACCGCGCGAACTTGGCCCACGAAGTTCGACACCAGTCGAATGCCTCGCTCGCCGCGATAAAGGTAGACGCTACCGGGGGATCCGTGTCCGCGCGCGTTGAAACGGAGCGTGGAGGGCTGCAACCGCAGCGAGTCGAGCCGACCCAGGGTGTGCCTCCCGAGGTCGACGCGAGACAGCAGGGACCCTCCACGCCGCGACACTTCGAGCCGGGTCCCCGCAAGCGTCAGCGCGGTCGGCACATGGGTTGCCACGGCGTGGAGACGTGCCAGTGTGAGTTGCGACTCCGCCACCCGGGCGGCTCGCGCCAGGCTGAAACGGTCCAAGGGTTCGCGAGAGATGATGAAGGTGGCGGCCAATCCCGTGACCGCCAGCGCGACCGCGACCTCCACCAGACTGAACCCACTCCGCCCTGTTCGCGATCCATGCGATCGGCCATGCTGCACGGGGTGCTCCTTTCCTCGAATAAGCGTTTCCGATTCTGTCCGTAAGAATCGTCCCCCGTGTCAACGGCGAATCAACAGCCGGTTTGCTGCTAGCAAGTGGTGGCCTCGATGATCTGGCCGACGGCTCCCGCAGCGTTGCCGGCAGACGAGTTCACGCACCACGTGTTCGGCGACGATGCGTGTTTCGCCGTGATCTTGTAGCCGTCCCGATAGGCCGTCACCGTCAGCGCGACGTTCGTGCTGGCCTGAAAATCCGGCGTGCCATCGCCGTCCAGGTCGCCCGCTCCTCCCGCCGCCACGGCGATCGCGGCATACGCCTGGTGGTTGAAAAAGTACGCTTCCTCGGCCGTCATCAAGTTGCGAATGTCGCTCTGGACGGCGGCATCGAACGCCTTTTCCTTCGTGCTCGTGAACTGCGGAATCGCGATGGCCGCGAGAATGCCGATGATGACGACCACGATCAGCAGCTCGATCAGCGTAAACCCCTCCGCACCACTCTTTGTCGTGCTTCTCATCCCTCTCCTCACTTCCGCCCGGGTTGGATCTTCGGCAGCACCTCCGGTGGGGCTGCGCGGGCCGCGGTTCCGGCGGCGCGCCGGCGACCGCGGACGGTTACCCCACAATTAGTCATCGTCCAGCAACGGGGTCTCAACGTCCCAGTCCGGCGGTTCATCGAAGCCGGTGGCGGCCCGGATTCGGCCATTTCGCTCCGACAGGGTCAGCGAATGCACTCGTCCGGCCGCGTCTGGCAGCGGCCGGCGGAGTTCCTCGGTCCCGGCCGACGGCTCGGGAGGCGGCAACCCCAGCGCGCGCAGAGCCTCCGGGACGGTGTCGAACCCTTCCGCGAAGGCGGCCGTCCACGACCGGACGAGAGCCGGACCGCCGGTCCCGTCCGGCCTGGCCCGCAGACGCAGCGTCCAGTCCGGAGCCTCGAAGCGCAGCCACCGGTCCTCCCCGACCCTCCGGTCCGCCGCCGCGCGTCCGTACCGCTCGAAGGCCGCATCGACCGACTGGCCGAGGAGGCCTTGCACGCGGGGAGCCCTCCCGCGGTGGATCTTCCCTTCGTCGTTTGCGCTCGCGGACATGCGCCAAGAAGAGGAACGGGGGGAAACCCCGCAAGCCGCGAGGACTCGCGTCCGCAGGGGCCCCGGTGGCGTCACTGGATCGCGTTGATGAGTTCGAAGATGGGGAGGTACATGGCGATGATCATCCCGCCGACGAGGCCTCCGAGGATCACGATGAGGACAGGCTCCAGTATTCTCAGCAGACTCTCGGCGCCGGAATCGACTTCGTCGTCGTAGAAATCGGCGATCCGGGCCAGCATCCCATCGAGGTCCCCGGTCTCTTCTCCGACATGGATCATTCGGGCCACCATGGGTGGGAAGGCCCCGGTTTCGCGCAGTGGGCGCGCGATGGAGTCACCCCGCCGGATCGCGACCCGACTCGCCTGTATCGCGTCCTCGATCACGCGGTTCCCCGCGGTCCGCGCCGTGATCTCGAGTCCCTCGAGAATCGGAATGCCTGACGAGAGCAGCGTTCCCAAAGTCCGCGTGACGCGGGATACCGCAGCCTTCCGGGTCAGCGAGCCGAGAACCGGCAGTTGCAGCAGTGTACGGTCGAAGTGCCGCCGGCCCGCATCGGTTGCGGTCCAGCGGCGCAGTAGTAGCACCGCGCCGCCCGCCACGGCGAGCAGCGCCCACCACCAGTTCTGGACGATCCCCGAGAGACTGATGACCACGCGTGTCGGGAGCGGGAGCGTCGCATCAAAACTCGCGAACACGGTCTCGAACGTGGGGATCACAAAGAGGAGGAGCGTCGCGACCACTGCCATGGCCACCGCGAGCACGACGGCGGGATAGAGCATGGCGCCCTTCACCTTGCGACGGATCTCCTCGCTCTTTTCGAGGAAGGTGGCCAGGCGGTCGAGGATCCCGTCCAACCTGCTCCCCGACTCCCCCGCGTGGACCATGTTCACATAGAGCTGCGTGAAAACGCGGGGGTGCCTGCCGAGCGCGCCGGCCAGCGTGTTCCCGGCCTCGACATCGCGAAGCGTGTCGCGGGCCACCTGCCGAAGCGCGGAGTTCTCCGCCTGTACGGCGAGGGTCTCGAGCGTCCGGGTGAGCGGCAGCCCGGCGCTGATCATCACAGAGAACTGTCGCGTGAAGAGTACGAGATCCCGGGTTGTCACCCGGGCCGACGGTGCAAAGACACGGCGCCGCACGCGCCGGCCCATGTTCGCCAACACAGACGTCACCGGCTCTCGTCCCGGAGAGGGGTGGACCGACCGCCAGCCCCCACATCATCCACCCCACGCCGTCGCCGGCGGCCGGTCGCTATCGCTCTCGTCACATCGACTCCGTCACCGTGGGGACTCGTCCGGCGCGGATGTACTTGTCATGCGACGGAATTCAGCGGGATCGGAGGTGATCCGGAGGCATTCGTCGAAGTCCACCTGCCGCCGGACATAGAGCCGGTGGAGCGCATCGTTGAGCGTCCGCATGCCGAACCTGCGCGCGGCCTGCATCGCGGAGTGGATCTGATGGACCTTCGCTTCCCGAATCAGAGCCCTGACCGCGGGCGTCGCGACCAGAATCTCGCAGGCGACGACGCGTCCGCTGCCCTGCGCCCGGCGAAGGAGCGTCTGGGTGATGACGCCCTCGAAGACGTGGGCGAACTGCGCGCGCACCTGCTCCTGCCGGTGCGCCGGGAATGCATCGATGATCCGGTGGATGGACTCCGCCGCGGAACGCGTGTGCAGCGTGCCGAGCGCGAGGTGTCCGGTCTCCGCGACCGTGAGCGCGGCCTGAATCGTCTCGGGATCCCGCAACTCGCCGATGAGGATCACGTCGGGGTCCTGGCGCAGCGTGTAGCGGAGGGCGCTGGCGAAGTCGGGCGTGTCCTGCCCGATCTCGCGCTGGTTCACGATGCAGCGTTTGTGCGGATGTACGAATTCGATCGGATCCTCGATCGTCACGATGTGGCCCGCGCGGGCCATGTTGATGCGGTCGACCATCGCCGCCAGCGTCGTCGATTTGCCCGAGCCGGTGGGGCCCGTCACCAGCACGAGCCCGCGTGGCTTGTCCGCCAGCCGGCCGACGACCGATGGGACGCCGAGTTCGCGCAGGCTCGGGATCTCGACCGGCACCCGGCGGATGGCGCACGCCACGCTCCCCCGCTGGCGGAACAGGTTTGCGCGAAAGCGGGAGAGCCCGGGAATCGCGAAACCGAAATCGAAGTCGGGTTCACCGGCGAAACGCGCGCGCTGGTCGCTCGAGAGCATCGAACGGCCGAGAGCCGCGGTATCCTCCGGGTGCAGCACGCCCTCCGCGCGACTGTCCGCGAGATCGCCGTCGATCCGGAGCTTCGGACGTTCGCCCGCCGTAAGGTGCAGGTCGGACGCCCCCCGTTCGACCATCTCGCTCAGCAGTTCAACCAGACGTGCGTCCATGCGGCCCGGCCTACGCCGGCGTCTCCCTGAGCACGTCTTCGAGTGTCGCGATCCCCCTTCTCGCCTTGGCGAACCCATCCTGCCGCAGGGTGATCATCCCTTCGTCGACGGCGCAGCGCTCGATCTCCTCCGAGGAGGCGCCCGCCAGGACCAGCCGGCGGATCGCGGGAGACATCGGAAGGACTTCATACAGGCCCTGCCGACCCGAATACCCCGATCCGCCGCACGAATCGCAGCCTGCGCCGCGGTAGAAGCCGCCCTTGCCGTGTCCGCCCCCTTCCAGTCCGACCGAACTCAAAATCTCGGGTGCGTAGCTCGTCTCGACCCGGCAGTCCGGGCAGATCCGACCGACGAGCCGCTGGGCGGTGATGACCTTGACGGCGACGGCCACGTTGAACGCTTCGATCCCCATGTCCACCAGTCGCGTCGCGGTCGAGGCGGCGTCATTGGTGTGGAGGGTGGAGAGCACGAGATGGCCGGTGAGCGCAGCCTTCACGGCGATGCCGCCCGTCTCGCGGTCACGGACTTCGCCCACCATGAGGATGTCGGGATCCTGCCGCAGGAAGGCGCGAAGCGTGGTGGCGAAGGTAAGGCCGATCTTCGGACGAATCTGGACCTGATTGATGCCCTCGATGCTGTACTCGACCGGATCCTCGGCAGTCATGATGTTCGCCTCGGGCGTGTTGAGTCTCGCCAGTGCGCTGTAAAGCGTGGTGGTCTTCCCCGATCCCGTGGGACCTGTGACCAGAACCATGCCTGACGTTTGCGCGATCGCCGCGAGCAGCGTGCGCTCCGCGCGCGCCTCCATCCCGAAGGATTCGAGGTCGAATGCCTGCCGCTCCCTGTCGAGGATTCGAAGGACGACCTTTTCACCGAACAGCGTGGGAAGCGTCGAGACCCGGAAGTCGATGATCCTGTCGGCGACCGGCATGCGGATCCGACCATCCTGGGGTATCCGGCGTTCCGCGATGTTCAGGTCCGCCAGGATCTTGACGCGAGACGTCAGGGCGGCCGCCATCCGGAAGGGAGGACGCATGATTTCGCGCAGTCTCCCATCGAGGCGATAGCGGACGCGGAGTTCGCTTTCGTACGGCTCGAAGTGAATGTCCGAAGCGCCGCGATGTACCGCATCGCCGAGGATGTCGTCGATGAGCCGGACGGCCGGTTCCTCGCCGGCTTCGGCCGAACCGGCCTCGGCCGGCGATGCCTCCCCCGCCTCCTCCGTGCGCCCGCCGTTGCGCGGCGTGGCCGCCTCGTAGCTCCGGTCGATCCGTTGGCGGAGCGTGTGTTCCCCCGCTCTGACAGCGTCGATCTCGAACTGCGTGAGGAACTTCAGGTCGTCGATGAGCGCCGCGTCGGACGGGTCCGCCATGGCCACGGAGAGCGTCCGTCCGGCGCGCCGCAACGGGAGCACGAGATGCCGGCTCGCGAATTCCGCCGGGATGAGACGGAGGACCCTGGGATCCGACGCCAGCCCCTTCCGCCTCGGGGCTGGTGTGTCCGTGGCTGGCGAAGGCGTCACCGCACCCCCGTGCATACCCGTTCCCGGAAGCGGGCGAAGGAGCGTGCCCCGATGCCCCGGACGCGGGTGACGGCTTCCGGCGTCTCGAACGGCCCGTTCTCGCTTCGATTTTCGATGATGCGGGCCGCGAGGGCGGGACCGATGCCGGAGAGGCTCTCGAGTTGTGCGCGGCTGGCTCGATTGAGATCGATCCGTGCCCCTCCGGGCGGACATCCCGTCGACACCGACGCAACGGGAGCGGCAGCCGGCCGGGGCGCCCCGGGCTCGAAACGGAGATGCGGCGCGAGGCGGCGTGCGGTGACCTCCCCCACTCCAGGGACCCGCTCCAAATCGGCGGTTCGTCGGAACGGAGCGCGTTCCCGCTCCTCGATGAGGGCCGCGGCCAGACGCGGTCCGACGCCCGGCAGCCGGCGCAGCTCGTCGGCCGGGGCGCGATTCACATCGATCTGCTCGCCATCGGCGAGTGGGGTCTGTGCCCGCTGCTCCCGGGTCAGGGCGGCGACGACCTCGCCCTCGATGCCCTCCAGATCCGTCGCGGGGTCGATCGCTTCGAGACCGTCTACCCGACCGGGCTCGGGCGCGAGGAGGGTGCGAGCGACAAGGCTCACTCCCACGAGTACCAGCGACGCGCCCAGCGCTTTGCGTTCCGCGCGATTCAGATCCCACACCCCCACACCTCCCTGGTCAAACGGATTGTGACCGGAGGATCGGGCGCGCGATCAACGAGCCGTCAACACCGCTGAGGGCCCGCGGCGGTGGGCGGATCGCGGCTGGCGTTTCGTGGCGGCTAGAAGATGAAGGTGATCTCGGCCCAGCCGTCGACCGGGGTCCCGTGGCGGAGCGCGGGGCGGTACTCCCACGCCCGCACCTGGCGCATGATGTCGCGGTTGAAGTCTTCGTCCGGGGTCGGTGGATCCAGTTCGACGAGGCCGGGACGCCCGGTGGCGTCGACGAAGACGCGCACCGTCACCTCCATGCCGCGGACCGCGCTCGGAGGATCCCAGTGCGGCACGACGGACCTCGGCACGGGCGACACGTATCCGTCGCCCTCGCCCCCGCCCGCTCCTTCGTCCCCGGGACCGAACCCGGCCCCGCGCCCGGGCGATGGCGCCGGCGCGCCGACGGGGAGCAGTTCGGAGGCCACCTGGATCTCCGTCTCCCGGATCTCGATCTCGGGCATGTCGACGGCGAGGGTGGGCCGCGGCGGAGGAGGGATCTCGATCCTGCGGGGCATGGAAACCCTGAGCGCCCTCAGGCCACCCCCGCCGGCGGGGAGGTCCGGATCCACGCCGGGCCGGGCCGCCTGCTCGAACTCGGGCGCCGGGCGCACCCACGCGAAGAGGAGGAACGCGTGCAGGAGGGCAGAGGCGAGCATACCCCCCAACCACACGGCCCGCTCCCGGCCGCGGGAGCGCGATGACGCGACCCGGTATCGCCAGTCCGGCCGTTTCCTTGTCGTCGTGCGCACAGGTCCGATCCGACTCCAAAATGGTCCCGAGGCCGTCGGGACGGCGTCACGCGGCGGTGAGCGGCATCCCGCTGAAATATCCTACGGAACGCCGCCGTTCCGGGTTCCCGGAGCTTGCCGCCCGGTCAGATCCTCCGGCACATTGTGCGCCACCCGAACACCACACCAGGAGTCATCTTCCGTCTCCATGAAAGCGATCCGCAAACCCGGCCCGGCCCCCGGCCTCGAGCTGTGCGACGCACCGGTGCCCGAGATTCGCTCCCGCGACGTGCTGATCAAGGTGCGGCGGGCGGGGATCTGCGGCACGGATCTGCACATTCACCAGTGGGACCGCTGGTCGCGGCATCGCGTGAATCCGCCCGTTACCCTCGGCCACGAATTCATGGGAGAGGTCGTCGAGACCGGCAGGCTGGTCCGGAACATCGAAATCGGCGACCGCGTCTCGGCGGAAGGGCACCTGGTCTGCGGACACTGCGAGTACTGCGGCACCGAGCAGGCGCACGTGTGCCGGGACACCCGGATCATAGGCATTGACCGGGATGGCGCGTTCGCCGAGTACGTCTCCATCCCGGCGGCGAACATCATCCACATCCCCGATTCCATCGACGACGATCTGGCGGCGGTGTTCGACCCGCTCGGCAACGCTTTCCACACGGTTCTGCACACGGACGTGGCGGGACGGGTCGTCGCCGTGGTCGGATGCGGCCCGATCGGCCTGTTCGCGGTCGGGATCGCGCGCGCCGCGGGAGCCTCCAGGGTCATCGCCGTCGAGCCGCACGAGGGGCGGCGGGAACTCGCGGCGCGGATGGGAGCGCACGACTGCCTCGACCCGGCGGACGGGAACGTGGAGGCGCGGATCGCCGACCTCACGCACGGCTACGGGGCGCACGTGGTGTGCGAGATGAGCGGACACCCCGAGGGCGTGCGTTCCGCGTTCCGCATGTGCCGCAACGGAGGCCACGTCCGCCTGCTGGGGCTGCCGAAGGACCCGGTGGAGGTCGACCTCGCGCGCGACGTCATCTTCAAGGGCCTTCACCTGTACGGCGTGGTGGGGCGGCTCATGTACCGGACGTGGATCGAGATGCGGGACTTCCTGGCGGCGGGACGTCTCGATGTGAAGCCGGTGATCACGCACCGGCTCCCCTTCGACCGCTTCGAGGAAGGGTTCGACTCCATGCATTCCGGCGAGGCGGCGAAGGTCGTCCTCATGCTGGACTAGTGTCGCGCGCCGTCGCCCCCGTGGTCCCGGCCCTCGCCGCCGCCGTGCTGCTGACGGCCGGATGCTGGCGCCTCGGGGATGGCACCTCCAGCGAAGCGCTCGTCACCTGGGTCGCGTATCCCGAGACGGTCGAGGTGGGGGCGCCGTTTTCCTTCGAGTTCGGCGGGCCCGTGTCCGAGGACGCCTGCGGACGGTTGGACACCGCTACCCTTGCCGTCACGGACTCGTCGATCGAACTCGCGGCGCGCCGCACAACGTTCCGGGCCGTGTGCGCGCCCCAGCACGTCAGCTACTACGAGGCGCGGCCGATCACGCTCGATGCGCCCGGCCGCTACCGGATCCGCGCCGCGACGGACATCGATCTCGGTACGCTCATCGCGACGGACAGCGGAGGATTCTCCGGCATCCGCACCTGGGGCGAGGGGACGATCCGCGAGGCGGCCGGGTGCTGGCTGTTCGGGCCGGGGTGGATCGGCGGCCAGCGGGTATTCGCGCTCGACGGCCTGAATCCCGAGCTTCGCGAGGCGGGGACCGACCGCGTCCTTCACGTTCGCGGGCGGCTGCGAGGCTTCATCTCGTGCGGCAACTGGGGGTCGCGTCCCAGAATCCGCGTGGATACCGCATGGGCCACCGACAAGCGGGTCGGCGATCTCTACCCCTGAGCGACGCGAGTCCGGGACGGCGCGACCATGACATTGTATGAGGAGCGGGATGTGATGACGTCGAATGTGAACCGGGGCCTCGAGCACCGCCTCGTCTCCGAACTCCTGGAGATGAAGGAGAACGGGGTTCACAAGGAGCTGCTGCACATCATGGGGCGGCAGGCTCCCGTCGTGGACATCGCCGGTCTGGGCGAGACCATCAACATGTGCTCGAACAACTACCTGGGCCTGTGCGACGAACCCTCCGTGATGCGGGCGGTGAAGGACGGAGTGGACAAGTACGGCGCGGGGACCTCCTCGGTGCGCTTCATCTGCGGGACGTTCGACATTCACCACCAACTCGAGGCGAGGATCGCGGATTTTCTCGAGACGCCGGCCTCCCTCACGTACACGTCCGCGTGGAACGCGAACGAGGGCCTCTTCGCGCCGTTGCTGGGTGCGGACGACGCCCTGATTTCGGACCGCCTCAACCACGCCTGCATCATCGACGGGATCCGCCTCTGCAAGGCGCGCCGCTTCATCTACGATCACATGGACATGGGCTCGCTGCGCGACGCCCTCGAAGCGAGCCGCGACGCGCGCCACCGCCTCGTCATCACGGACGGCATCTTCTCGATGGAGGGGGAGATCGCGCCGCTTCCGGAGATCCGCGAACTGTGCGACCGCTACGACGCGATCATGGCCGTGGACGACTCGCATGCGACGGGAGTTCTGGGCGACACGGGGCGCGGCACGCCCGAGCACTTCGGCATGCACGGCGAGGTGGACATCGTCACGTCGACGCTCGGCAAAGCGCTCGGAGGCATGGCGGGCGGGTTCACGGCCAGTTCCGAAGCGGTGATCGACTATCTCGTTCAGGCGTCGCGCACACAGTTGTTCACGAACGCCCTGCCCTGCCATTCGGCGGCCGGGGCCATGGCCGCGATCGAGCACCTGGAGACGCATCCGGAACTCGTCGCCCGGCTCCGCGACAACACGGAATACTACCGCGAAGGATTGATCGAACTCGGATACAAGCCGATTCCCGGCGGCACGCCCATCGTCCCCGTCATCATCGGAAAGACGGCGGATGCGATCCGGCTCAGCCGCGAACTGCTGCGCGAGGGCGTGTTCGTCATCGGGTTCGGGTATCCGGTGGTCCCGCGCGGCGAGGCCCGGATCCGCTGCCAGCTGTCGGCCGCGCACGAGCGCGAGCACATCGACGCCGCCCTCGCCGCCCTGAAGAAGGTGGGCGAGCGGCTCCACCTGATCTGA
Source organism: Gemmatimonadota bacterium (assembly GCA_965207805.1). Classification (GTDB taxonomy): domain Bacteria; phylum Gemmatimonadota; class Gemmatimonadetes; order Palauibacterales; family Palauibacteraceae; genus Palauibacter. Next base: position 913,738 of record OZ242312.1, on the reverse strand, counting down.
CGCCTTTGGCGCCGCGGAGACCGCAGGAAGCATGGGATCGCGAGGGAGCATGAAATCGTGACTGAGCGCGGACTGAATCGGGAGTTGCCCGGGGGGATGGTCATCGCCCCGTCGATCCTCGCCGCAGACTACGCGCGGCTGGGCGCGGAGGTGGCCGAGGCGGAGGCGGCGGGCGCGGAGTGGTTCCAGCTGGACGTCATGGACGGGCACTTCGTCCCCAACCTCACGATCGGGCTGCCGGTGCTGGAGTCGTTGCGCGCGGTCTCCGACTCGTTCCTTGACGTGCACCTGATGATCGACAACCCCGGCGAGTTCCTCGAGCCTTTCGCGGCGGCGGGCGCCGACATGCTCACGGTCCACCAGGAGGTGTCGGCCCACCTGCACGGCGACCTGCACCGGATCCGGGAACTGGGCTGCTACGCCGGGGTCGCGCTCAACCCGGCCACGCCGGCGGAGACGCTGTCGGAAGTCCTGGACTACGTGGACCTCGTCCTCGTGATGACCGTGAACCCGGGGTTCGGGGGACAGAAGTTCATCGCCGAGGCGGTGCCGAAGATCTCCACGGTGCTGCGGATGGCCGCGGATCGCGGGCTGGCTCCGCCGGCCATCCAGGTGGACGGAGGGATCGATCCCGCGTCCGCGCCCGCGTGCGCCGCGGCGGGGGCGTCCGTGTTCGTCGCCGGTTCCTCGGTCTTCCGGTGGGCGCCCGGCATCGCCGCGAACATGGCGGCACTGCGCGACGCGCTCGCGCCCTACGGCTGAGGACGGGATGAACGGCGGCCTTTCCCGCGACGAACTCGTCCGCTACGGACGTCACGTCAGCATCCCCGAGGTGGGGGTGGAGGGCCAGCGACGCCTGCTGGCTTCGAGCGTGCTGATCGTGGGCGCCGGGGGTCTCGGCTCTCCCGCCGCGCTCTACCTGGCCGCCGCGGGGGTGGGACGGCTCGGACTCGTGGACCACGACCGCGTGGAACTCTCCAACCTGCAGCGCCAAGTGCTCTACGATACGGACTCGGTCGGGACGTCGAAGCTCGCCTCCGCCCGGGCGCGGCTCGCGGGCCTGAACCCGGACGTCGCCGTCGAGACCTTCGAGACGCGTCTGGATTCCGGGAACGCGCTCGAGATCCTCGAGGGGTGGGACTTCGTCGTCGACGGGAGCGACAACTTCCCGACCCGGTATCTCGTGAACGACGCCTGCGTGATGCTCGGGACGCCCTTCGCGTACGGGGCCATCCTTCGCTTCGAGGGCCAGGCGGCGGTGTTCGCCGCCTCCGACGGCCCCTGCTATCGCTGCCTGTTTCGAGATCCTCCGCCTCCGGATCTCGTGCCCAACTGCGCCGAAGCCGGGGTCCTGGGCGTCCTGCCCGGGATCGTGGGGTCGATCCAGGCGAACGAGGCGATCAAGTGTCTGACGGGGATCGGTGAGACCCTCGCGGGACGCCTGCTCCTCATCGACGCGCTCCGCATGGAGTTCCGCTCGCTGGAGATCGCCGCGGACCCCGAGTGCGTGGTTTGCGGCCCTGAGCCGACGGTGACGGAACTCATCGACTACGAGCGCTTCTGCGGTGTGGCGGCGGACGGCGCGGCGGAAGCGGAGAGTGCGATGGACGACTTCGACATCGACGTACACGAACTGAAGCGCCGGATCGACGCCGGCGAGCACTTCCAGCTCATCGACGTACGCGAGGACTACGAGTGGGCGATCTGTAACCTGGAGGAGGCGGGGGCGCGGCTCGTGCCGCTCGCGACGCTACCGCAGGCCGTGGAGAGCCTGAACGCGTCGGAGCCGCTCATCATCCATTGCCGCTCGGGCCCCCGCGGCGACCGCGCCGTCGAGTACCTGCGCGCGGTCGGGTTCGATCACGCCGTGAACCTCGCGGGGGGGATCCTCGCGTGGGCCGAGGAGATCGACCCTGCGATGCCGCAGTACTGATGGGGGCCTGAACCCGTGACGGCCGCCGCTCCCCGGATCGTCTCGCTCCTCGCGTCGGGGACCGAGATCGTCGACGCCCTCGGCCTCGGCGAAAGCCTCGTCGGCATCTCGCACGAGTGCGACCACCCGCCGCATCTCCTCGACCGTCCCCGCGTCAGCCGCCCCCGCTTCGACCCGGAGGGCCTCACGAGCGGGGAGATCGACGCCGCCGTGCGGCAGGCCATGGTCGAACACGGCAGCGTGTACGAGATCGACGGGGCCGTCCTCGAGGAACTCGACCCGGACATCATCCTCACCCAGGCCGTGTGCGACGTGTGCGCCGTGCCGACCGACGGGGTGCGCGAGGCGCTCGGGACACGCGGGATCGAGGCCGAGGTCGTGTCGCTCGACGCGCATACGATCGAGGACATCCTCGCCTCGCTCACGCAGGTGGCGCGCGCCGCCGGCCACCCGGACGTCGCCCTGGATGCAGGGGGATCGCTCCGGAGGCGACTCGACGCGGTGCGCGCGGCCGTGGGGGAGGCGGACCTGCCGGGGGTGCTCGGGATCGAGTGGTTCGATCCGCCGTTCGCGCCCGGCCACTGGGTGCCCGAGATGGTCGAACTCGCCGGCGGCAGGAACCTGGCCGGCGAAGCGGGGCAGCCTTCCCGGGAGGTGTCGTGGGAGGAGATGAGGGATCTCGATCCCGACGCGCTCCTCCTCATGCCCTGCGGCTACGGCCTCGAAGCAGCCCGGCGGGATGCCGACGCGCACGCCGAACGTCTCGGGGAGGTTGCTCCGCGCGCGATCGCCGAGGGACGCGCCTGGGTCGTCGACGCCTCCTCCTACTTCAACCGCTCGGGCCCCCGCTTCGTCACCGGCGTCGAAATCCTCGGCGGCCTGCTCCATCCGGATCGCGTCGCGGCTCCGGATCCATCCGTCGCCGCCGCGTGGAGTCCTCCCGCCTGAAGGCTGCATCGCTCTTATCGGAAGACCACGAGGCGATCTCTGCATCGGTGAGGAACTCGTCATGGGCGCGCGCCACATCGGAGGCTCACCCGGAAACGCGAACTGCGGGGGTCAGTCGAAGTGGATCTGGCGGACTTCGTCGATCCCGTCGAGTTCGGTCAGGCCGCGCAGCACGTCCGGCGGAACTTCGCCGTCGATCCGCACCACGCCGAGGGAACGGCCTCCGCCGCGGCGCCGCGCGAGGTGGTACTCGGCGATGTTCGCGTTCGCCTCGCCGAGCACGGTGCCCACGGCGCCGATCACACCCGGCCGGTCGCGATTGCGGATGAAGAGGCAGGTGCCAAGCGGCTGCGTGTCGACGCGAAACGTCCCCACGCGCACGATCCGTGGCTCCATCCGGGCGCCCATCAGCGCCCCGCCCACGACTTCCGTCTCTCGCCTGCCGTACCGCACCCCGAGTTCGACGTAGTTCGTGTAGTCCCCCTCGGCCTGCGTGCGGACGCGCACGATCTCCAGACCCCGCTCGCCCGCGATCGACAGAGCGTTCACAACGTTGAGCGGCGGGTCGACCCGGCGTTCGAGAAAGCCCACCGCCACGCTCGCCGCGAGGGGTCCGAGGACGCCATCCCGCGACCCGCCGTAGCGGACTTCGATCCGGCTCGGCGCCGCGTCGTCGAGTCCGGCCAGCAGGCGGCCGAGGCAGCGGCCGAGGTGCATGATGGGCCCGGCCCCGTCACGATCCTCGGCCTCGAACGGGGCGTTGAGCGCGGCGCTGAAATCGCCCTCGATCAGCGCGTTGCGCACGGAGATCGCGATCTGCCTGGAAACCTGCCGCTGGGCTTCGAAGGTCGAGGCTCCGAGATGGGGACTGCATACGAGTTGCGGCGCGTCGCGCAGCGGACTGTCGGCGGGGAGCGGCTCCGTCGCGAACACATCGAGTCCGGCCGCCCCCAGGTGGCCGCTCCGCAGCGCGTCGGCAAGCGCGGCCTCGTCGATGAGCCCGCCACGCGCCGCGTTGATCAGAATCGCGCCCGGCCGCATGGCCGCGAGCTCCCTGCGGCCGATGAAACCGCGGTTCTCGGCGGAGAGCGGGACGTGGAGGGTGATCGCGTGGCACGCAGGCAGAAGTGCGTCGAGGTCCGCGAGTTCGACCCCCAGGTCGCTCGCCCGCTCGGCACTCACGAACGGATCGTGCGCGATCACCCGCATCCCGAAGGCCCGCGCGCGCCAGACGACCTCCGCGCCGATCCGGCCGAGCCCGATCACCCCCAGCGTCTTGCCGCTGAGCTGGATGCCCCGCAGTTCCTTCCGCCTCCACTCCCCCGCGCGGATGCTCGCATCCGCCTCGGGAATCCGGCGGGCCGCGGCCAGGAGAAGCGCGAACGCCAACTCGGCGGTCGACTGGGTATTCGCGGCCGGGGCGTTCAGCACCGCGATCCCGCGGCGGGTCGCGGCGGGGATATCGATGTTGTCGACGCCGACGCCCGCGCGGCCGATGACCCGGAGCGAATCGCCGGCTTCGATGATCTCCGCATCCACCTTGGTGCGGCTGCGCACGATCAGCGCCGACGCGCCTGGCAGCGCGCGCAGGAGCCCCTCGCGGTCCCCTTCGCTGTGGTCTTCGACCGCGATCCCCGGCGCGGAGCGCAACGTCTCGATCCCCTCCGGAAGAAGAGGGTCCGCAATCAGAAGGCGCTGGACGTCCCCGGCCGAATCGCTCACGGCGTCTCGCTTACAGGACTTCGTCGAGGACGGCGAGAAGCGCTTCCAGTTCGTCGAGCGTGTGTTCGCCCATGTGTCCGATCCGGAACGACGGCTGTTTCAAGGGTCCGTAGCCCGCCGCCACCGTGTATCCGTGCGTCAGCGCGCGGGAGACGACTTCCGGACCCGTCAGACCATCCGGAAGCATGATGACCGTTACGCAGGGCGAACGGTAGCCTTCCGGCGCGAGCACGCGCCACGGCCGGCCCGTTCGCGCGGCTGTTTGGTCCACCCATTCGTACGTCCGGCGCGCCATGGCATCGTGACGCGCCCAGCGCGCCTCCAGCCCTTCCTCCATCATCCGGTCCAACTGCCGTGCGAGAGCGAAGAGGAGCGAGACCGCCGGAGTATTCGGCGTCTGCCAGCGCTCGAGGTTCTTCTCGAACTTGAGGATGTCGAAGTAGAAGCCGCGGTGTTCGACCTCCCTCGCGCGGGCGAGCGCCCGCTCGGACGCGACGGCCAGCGCGAGGCCCGGCGGCAGCGCCACCGCCTTCTGCGACCCCGTGAGGACGAAGTCGAGTCCCCACTCGTCCGTCTTCACCGGCGCCCCTGCCAGGGACGAGACCGTATCGACGGCGATCAGCACGTCGTCGAACTCGTGGACGACGGCGGCGAGTTCCTCCAGCGGATTGAGGACGCCGGTCGAACTCTCCGAGTGGACGACGGTCACGAGGTCGTACCGGCCGGGCGCCGCGGCGAGCGCGTTGTGCAGCCGCTCCGGCAGGTTCGGCTCGCCCCACTCCGCTTCGAGCGCGTCTGCGGGGCGCCCCGTCGCTTCGGCGATCGCGTGGAACCGCTTGCTGAACGACCCGTTCGTGAGGCAGAGCACGCGGCGGCGCGTGAGGTTCGTGATCGCCGCTTCCATCATGCCGGTGGCGGACGAGGTCGAGAGATACACCGGACGCGACGTCCGAAAGAGTCGCGACGCGGACGGCTGCATCGCTTCGATCAGGCCCGAGACCTCGGCGCTCCGGTGTCCGACGACGGGTCGCCGCATGGCGTCGAACAGATCCGGGGGAACTTCGGTCGGGCCGGGCAGAAAGAAGCGGCCGAACGAGATTGGCGGGTTCATGGCGGGAGATGGTATCGCTCCCGGAGGCCTGTCGCCAATCGTTCGCGGGAGGCTCGCGCCGCCTTCGGTTGACGGACCGCTGGAGGCGCAAGATCTTGCGCCCCGCTCGAGGACGTTCCGCATCGCCGGAGCCGTCCCCGGACCCGCTGGCCGAACCGGAATCCACATGCGATACGTCACGATCACCGACCTGTCCCCGGAAGATGTCCTCGACCGCGCGAAGAGCTTCTTCGGCGAGCACTCCAGGCTTCAGGTTCACGAGGAGACCGACGCATCCGTTACCTTCGCCGGGGAGATCGGTCGGGCCCGCCTTGCGGTCGACCGGGCGGGCGGCCACACGAACGTCCGCGTGGAGACCGACCGCGTCGTGGGCCTCGACGTCACCGACCTCGCGAAGCGTTTCCTCTACACCCTCCGCAACGTCCACTGAGGGTGACCACTGAAGCCGGCGCTGAAGCCGTCACGGGGAGCCGCATGAACGCCATCACGGTTCGCCTCATCATGCCCGACCGCTGGCTCGAGCACGTGGCCGAACTGCCGGCCGACACGACCGTCGCCGACGCCAAGGCCTTCGGCATCCGCGCCATGCTCCAGCGCTCGTCGGACGACCCCGCCGACTTCTACACGGAGTTCGCCGAGCGCCGCATCCGCGATGAGACGCGCACGCTCGCCGATGTGGGGATCGGGTCGCACGGCGTCCTCTCGATCCGGGCCTACGACCTCGGCCACTACCCCCCCTTCCGCGGCTAGCAGCCCGCCGGGGGACGCTACGCTAGCGGTTGAAGTAGCTCCGCGTCTCTCGCCAGACGACGCCTGACAGGAGCAGGAGTCCCACCAGGTTCGGCGCCGCCATGAGTCCGTTGAGGATGTCGGAGATCAGCCACACGATATCCAGTTGCACGACGGCCGCGAGCCCGACCACGAGCACGAACACCAGTCGATAGGGACGGATCACGCGTTCGCCGAAGAGGTAGGCGAAGCTCCGTTCTCCGTAGTAGGACCACCCGAGCATCGTGCTGAAGGCGAAGGTCGCGAGGCCGAGGGCGACCACGATGTCCCCGGCGCCCGCGAGCAGGCTCGTGTCGAAGGCCAGTTGCGTCATGTTCGCGCCCTCGGCCCCCGACTGCCACGCCCCCGTCGTGAGGATCGCGAGTCCCGTCAGGGTGCAGACGACGATGGTGTCGATGAACGTCTGCGTCATGGAGACGAGGGCCTGCCGCACCGGTTCGCGCGTCTGCGCCGCCGCGGCGGCGATGGCGCCCGTCCCGAGCCCGGATTCGTTGGAGAAGATCCCCCGCGCGACGCCGAAGCGCATCGCCTGGAGCACGGTGTAGCCGAGGGCTCCGCCAGCCACCGCGCGCCCCCCGAATGCGTGCTCGAATACGAGCCGGAAAGCAGCGGGGATCTCGGCCGCGTTGGAGATGAGGACGAGACCGGCGACCCCCATGTAGAGGACGATCATCGCGGGCACGATGACGCTCGCTACGCGCCCGATGGACCGGATCCCCCCGATGATGACGAGGCCGACGGCCGCCGCCGTGACGAGTCCCATGACCCAGTGCGGCACGTTGAACGACTCGTTCATCGCGTCCGCGACGGCCTGTGACTGGACGCCGTTGCCGATCCCGAAGGCCGCGAGGGTCGCGAAGAGAGCGAAGGCGATCGCCAGGCCCCGGCCGAGCGGACCCCGGCCGAGACCGTGCTCGAGGTAGTACATGGGGCCGCCCGCCTTCTCGCCCCGGGCGTCCGTCTCCCGGTAGCGAACACCGAGCACGGCTTCTGCGTACTTCGTCGCCATCCCGAGGAGGCCCGTCACCCACATCCAGAAGAGCGCGCCCGGGCCGCCCGCGCCGATGGCCGTCGCGACCCCCACGATGTTCCCCGTGCCGACCGTTGCGGCCAGCGCGGTCATGAGCGCCTGGAAATGCGAGATGTCGCCCTCGCCCTCCGGTTCGCGGCGCTTGACGAGCGCCAGCCAGAGCGCGTGCCCCAAGCGGCGGAACTGGAGGCCGCGCAGCAGCAGCGTGTAGACGAGGCCGGTGGTGAGGAGAAGGATGATGAGGGGCACGCCCCATACCCAGGCCTGAATCGCCTCCAGGGCTCCGACTGCAGAAATTGCTGTCACCTCGTACTGGAGGTCATCGGGGGAGAGCGCGCCGGACGGCCACGGCGAACTGGTGGTGACGTTAGACGCGCCTCCGAGCCGCCGTCAACGTGACACGACCGCCGCGGGAGCCTGGGGGCCGGGTCCACTTTGGACGGGCGGACGGCTTGCGTACCTTCCCACCGCTGGGCGAAGGCCCGCGCACGACCCCTTGTCCAATTTCGTTCTTCGGGATCCCGCGCTTGAACCAGAACCAGTCGGAGCCCGCGGCGGGCACGGCCCCGTCGCCGCCGGAAGCGCTCGAGAGCCTCTCGGGCGCGATCGAGCGCGGGCGCCACCTCGCGCTCATCGCCGCCGAGGGTGCGGGCCTCGCCCCGCTCTACGCGGCCGCCGCCGTGCGGGATCTTGCCGCCGGCGAGGCGGGGGGACGCGCCTTCGTGCTTACCGCAACCGTGGACCGCGCGCGGCGCTGCGCGTCGCGCATGCACGCCGCCGTGCGGGCGGGCGGGCACGAGGTCGTCGTCGCGCCGGGCGCCGCCGCCGGGGCGATTGGGCGGGCCCCGATCCTCGTCGGGCCTCCGGCCGTCCTGCTGGAAGGCGTGAGAAGGGGCGACATCCCGGCGGGGGCGCTGTGCACTCTGGTCCTCGACGACGTGCGTGCGCTCGAGCCGGCGTGGGCCGCCGTCGAGGCCGTGGTGCAGGCCTCAGGCGATGGGGCCCGTCGGATCGCGACGACCCACGCCAGGGATGCGGCGTTCGACGAGCTGATCGAGCGCTGGCTGCCTCGCGCGCGCCGGTGGCCGAACGAACTGTTTGCCGAGCCGCGGGCCGGGGAGCCGGAGGCCGGCCGCGCGGCGGGCGGTCCGATCGCCGTCGCGAGCCGGGCGACGCGCGAGGGCCGGCTGGCCCGCCTGGCCGAATTGCTTCACGACATCACGCGGGCCGGCGCGGCGGCCGGCGCCAGCGTCGAGACGGCCCCCGCAGCCGTCGCGGACGTGAGCGCCGCGCTCTCGCTCGCCGGGCTGCGCGTCGCCGGGGCCGAAGCCGACGGCGGCCCGACCGAAGGCGATGGCGGCGCGGCCGAAACCGACGACGGCACGACGGTGCGGGTCGGGGCGTGGGGCGAGGTCGACGCCGGTGCCCATGCCGTCGCGTTCGAACTGCCGCCGACGCCGGAGCCCCTCGCCCGCGCGGCCGCCGCCGCCGAGCGCTGCTACGCCATCGTCGACTCCCTGCACGAACGGCAGCTCGAACTGACGGCGTCGCGGGCCGGGCTGCGGGTCGCACCGCTGGCCGAGTCCGCCGATCCCGCGCTCCTGGACGACGTGGCCGCCTTCCGGGCCCGCGTCTCCAGCGCGCTGGAGCAGCAGGACCTCGCGGCCGGCGCGCTCCTCCTGGCCCCTCTCATGCAGGAACACGGCGCCGCGCGCGTCGCCGCCGCCCTCGCCGGACTCCTCCGGGCGGCGGACCGGCCGGCCGCCCGGGTGCGGGAGGCCGCACCCGGCGACGCGCCGCCGAGCGAAACCGCGGCCGCACACCCCGACAGGAGCGCCCGGCGCGCGACTCGCCCCACCTGGACCAAGGTCTTCGTCGGCGTCGGGAAGCGCGACGGCGCGGGCCCCGGCGACCTCGTCGGCGCGATCACGGGCGAAACTTCCGTTGCCGGCGGACAGATCGGGCGCATCGACATCCGGCAGAACTTCACGCTCGTCGACATCGATTCGCTGGCGGCCGACGCCGTGGTCCGCGGCCTCGACGGCAGCCGGATCAAGGGGCGCCAGGTCGTCGCGCGCCTGGACCGCGGGGCGCGATGAGCCGGATGAGTCTCATCCGGCACCTGTTCGACTTCAGCCGGTTCGAAGGCCGCCTCCTCGGGGCCGTCGTCTTCACGGTGAGTCTCACGATCATCGGGACGGTCGGCTTCGCCCTCATGCCCGAATACAGCCTGTCGGACGCATTCTTCATGACCGTGATCACGGTCTCGGCGGTCGGGTACGGCGAAATCCGGACGCTCACGGACGGCGGCCGCATCTTCGCGAGTTTCATGATCGCGGGCGGCATCGTCACGCTCGCGATCTGGTTCGCCCTCATCACCGCCACCCTCGTCGAGATGGACCTGACCCAGTCACTCAAGAGACGAAGAACGATGAAGAGGATCGACCGCCGCAGGGACCATGTGATCCTGTGCGGGGCGGGCCGCACAGGCCTGGCCGCGCTGAAGAGGCTCGCCACGCGCGGAACCCCGTACGTCGCCATCGAAAGCGACCCCGCGCAGATCGAGGAGGCACGCCGGATCGACCCCGACGCGCTCGTCATCGAAGGGGATGCCACCGCTGACGACGCGCTCGTGGCGGCGGGGATCGAGCGGGCGCGCGGACTCATCGCCTCGCTGAGCGCGGACACCGACAACGCATTCGTGTGTCTGGTGGCGCGCGAACTGAACCCGGACTTGACGATCGTGGGGCGGGCGCGTTCCGAGGACGCGGTGAGCAAGCTCAAGAAGGCCGGCGCCGACCGCGTCGTCACCCCCAACTCGACGGGCGGCATCCAGATGGCCTCGCTCGTCCTGCGGCCCGACCTCACGCTCTTCGTCGACTTCGACACCCCCGGCGACGCCGGCGGCATCGGGCTTCTCCTGGAGCAGGTGTCCGTGCCGGAGTCCTCCGAGGTCGCCGGACTCACCCTCGCCGAGGCGAAGATCCAGGCCAGAACCGGCCTGCTCGTCGTCGCGATCCAGCGCGGAAGGGAACGGGGCGGCGACGCCGAGGGGTTCGTCTACAACCCGGGGCCCAACGAGAAGCTGCGGGCCGGCGACGATCTCGTGGTGCTCGGACCTCGGTCCAGCTTCGACGAACTGCGCGACGTCCTGAGCTGACCTCCGAAGCGGAGCCCGGCGTGGGCGACGCGCAGCCGCCCGGGAGCGCGAGGCTCAGAGCCTCCCGGGATTCTCCTGGAAGAAGGGCCGCCACTTCTCCTCGGGCGACGGCGGTGTGAGGAGGCTCACGACGATCAGAAGTCCGAGCGAGATGAGGACGCCGGGGATCACGATGTAGTCGCTCGAAGCGAAGTCGAACGCGGTCCCCCCGATCGTGGCCGTGAAGTTCACGCCGAACCGCGACAGGAGCGCGATCCCCACGATGCTCCCGAGTCCGCCCGCGATACACGCCACCCCTCCCTGCGGCGTCACGCGGCGCCAGAGGAAGGCCGCCAGGAGCGCCGGCGTGAGGCTCGCGCCGACGAGCGAGTACGCGTAGAGCGCCATCGCGAGTACCGTGTCGAACTGCGTCAGCAGCACGAGTCCCAACCCGCCGAACAGGACGACGCAGAGGCGCTGCAACGCCAGCTTCCGCCCTTCGCTCGCGTCCGGATCCACGAAGCGTTCGTAGAGATCCCGGCTCACGTTGGTCGAGGGCACGAGCAGGAAGGTGTTCCCGGTCGAGAGCACGATCGCGACCGCTGCGGCGAGGAGAATCGCGCCCCCGATGATCGGCAGGCCGTTGGCGGCGATGTGAAGGATGATCGTCTCCGACGCGGCGCGACCGACCAGCGACACCTGCTCCGGGTCGGCGAGTTCCGGGAAGACCGCCCGCCCCACGATCGCGATCAGGGCCAGCGTCGTCTCGATGAAGACGACCCCAATGAACATGCCGACCACGGCCTTCTTGGCCGACCCCGCGTCCTTGGCGGAGAAGAACTTCTGGTACATCCCGCTCTCGCCCAGGATGAGCAGGAAGGTGGGCATCGCGACGCCGATGACCCAGAGGACGTTGTGCCCCCCGAGCACCGTGAGGTGCTGCTCCGGCAGCCCGGCCGCGATGGCGCCCACGCCGCCGTTGGAGAGGACGAGATAGGGGAGACCGATGATGATGCCGAGGGTGATGATGATCCCGTTCAGGAGATCGACGGAGACGATCGACACCATCCCGGCGAGCGCCGTGAACGCGACGATCGTGACGCAGGTGATGATCATCCCGGTCGTCGGAGAGATCGCGCCGTCGGTGACGATGCTCAGGATCCAGCCGCCACCCCGGAACTGGTAGGCGGCGATCGTGACGTAGGCCAGGATGATCGCGACCGTGCCGAGGACCCGCGCCGCCGCGTTGTAGCGCTGTTCGAGGAGGTCCGGGACGGTGTACTTCGCGATCGAGCGCACGCGGGGCGCCAGGTAGAAGGCGACCAGGAGCCCGACCCAGGCGCCGAAGGAGAACCACAGCTCCGCGATCCCCGTGCGGTAGGCCAGCCCGGCCCCGCCGAAGAGCGAGCCCGATCCGATCCAGGTGCAGATGAGAGTCCCGACGAGGAGCGCCACCGGGACGTTCCGGCCCGCCACCATGAAGTCCGCGTGGCTCTTGATCTGCCTGGAGCGCCACACGCCGATCCCGATGAGGACGAGCGGGTAACCGAAGACGGCGATCGTCAGCAGGTCCATCCGCTATTCCCCTTTCGACATGCGGCGCTTCAGCTCCTCGAGCATCGCGTCCGCCCGCGCCTCCCGCAGGTCCCGCTCGGCCGCGAAGTCGCGCTGCGGCGCGCCGGCCATCGGGTCGAGCGCTTCGTCCACCTGTCGGCGGGCGTCGTCGAGGTCGCTTTTCCCCTCCATCTTCTCGGCCATGCGGTCGAATGCATCCACCGAGTCGAGCCGGTCGGTGGAGTGCTGGATCGCCTGCGCGCGCCGTTGCTGCACGCTGAGCGAATCCCGCCGCGCCATGGCGCTCTTCAACTGTTCCGCGCCCTGCACGGCCTCGGCCTTCTGCTGCTGGAGTTCGGCCTGCGTCCCCTCGGCCTTGAGGACGAGCACCTCGAGCCGCTGGCGATGCCGCGCCGCGAACCGGTTCGCGACCTCGACCGTCTCAGCATCCCCGATCTCCGCGGCCTTCGCTGCCCGCCGCTCGGCGACGCCGGCCGCCTCCTTTTCCTTGTCGGCCTGACGCACCTGCGATTCGAGGAGATCCTCGAGTTCGGAGATCCGTGCCCGCGTATCGACGAGTTCCTGGCGCATGGCGCGGATGACGCGGTCGATGTCGTCCTCGGTCGCGCCGGGCTGCTTCGCTTCCATGCGGTCGAGCGCCTCGTCGACCATCTGCCTCAGCTTTCTGAACATGGCCCTGAGTTTAGCAGCCCCCGGCGAAACACCGCCACCGCTTGCGTCCCGATCTCGCACCGCGGTTCGCACGGGGCCTCACGGCTTGCGATAAATACAATACTCCTGTATAGTATATTTTGAGCGAGGACGACCGAAGGGTCGACTCGGATCATCAAGTGGATGATGGACGCGAGCGTGGAGGGAATGGCGGTGAGCCACGCGGGGCCGCATGCGATGGGGATCGCGGAGGGGACGAAACACGACCTCGGCCGTCGGTTGGCCCGTATCCGGGGACAGGTCGGGGGCATCGCCCGCATGGTGGAGGATGAACGGTACTGCCCGGACATCCTGCAGCAGTTCGCCGCCGTTCACTCCGCGCTTCGCGCGGCCGAGAAGGAACTCTTGCTGAACCACCTCGAGCGCTGCGCCACCCACGCCATCGAGGCAGGCGGCGACGACGCCGCGCGGGTGCGCGCGGAGATCGCGGATCTCTTCATGCGCTTCGCGGCCAAATAGTGACCGGAAGGATGACGATGGACACCTCGACCCCGACGCCGACCTCGGCCAGGAAGACCTATCGGATCGCCGGCATGCACTGCTCGGCCTGTGTGGGCTCCGTGGAGAAGAGCCTCAACGCGGTCGACGGCGTGGAGGCGTCCGTGAGCCTGCCCGCCGAGTCCGCGACGCTGACGCTCACCCGCGACGTGGACTTCGAGGAACTCGCTGCGGCCGTCGAGGGGGCCGGCTACGAGATCGAACCCATCGCGGACGTGGACCGCGGAGAGGCCGAGCGCTCGCGCCTTGCGGAGGCGGAAGCCCGCTCACGTGAGGCGTGGAAAACGATGTGGACCGCGTGGGCGCTCACGATCCCGGCCATGGTGTGGATGCTGCCGGAGATGATCGCCGGGGTGCGCTGGCCGTCGCCTCTCGTCTTCGACCTGGGCGTCACGGCGCTCGGGGCGGCCGTCCTCGTCGGGCCGGGGGGGGCGACGCTGCGCAGCGCGTGGCGTTCGGCGCGGGGCCGCACGCCGAACATGGACGTCCTCATCGCGCTCGGGGCCGGCGTCTCCGTGCTCACGGGGGTGTGGGCGGTCCTTCACGTCCTCGGGTTCGCCCCGATGATCATGAACTTCGCTCCGGTGGGCGCGATGATCGCCGCCATCCACCTGACGGGCCGCTACGTCGAGGCGAAGGCGCGCGGCCGTTCCTCGTCCGCGATCCAGGCCCTGCTCTCGCTCGAGGCGCCCACGGCCCGCGTCGAGCGGGACGGCACTGAACTCGAGGTCCCTACCCGTGATGTGGCGGTGGGCGACGTGATGATCATCCGCCCGGGCGAGAAGATTCCGACGGACGGCGTCGTCCTCGAGGGGCGGAGCGCGGTCGATGAGTCGCTCGCGACGGGCGAGTCGATTCCGGTCGAGAAGGAACCGGGGTCCGCCGTCCTCGGTTCGACGGTCAACCACTCCGGCGCGCTTCGGGTGCGGGCGACGGGCGTGGGCGAGGACACCTTCCTCTCCAACGTCATCCGTCTCGTGGAGGAGGCGCAGGCGAGCAAGGTCCCGATCCAGGAGTTCGCGGACCGGGTGACCGCCATCTTCGTGCCCGTCATCCTCGTCGTCGCGCTGGCGGCCTTCGCGGGCTGGTTCGTCGTCCCCGGACTCTTCACGGAGGCCGCGCGCTGGGCCTCGGGGTTCATCCCGTGGGTGAACCCGGAACTGGGCCGCTTGTCGCTCGCGCTCTACGCCGCGGTCGCGGTGCTCGTCATCGCCTGCCCCTGCGCGCTCGGGCTCGCCACGCCCACGGCGCTCATGGTCGGGACCGGCCTCGGCGCGACGCGTGGCGTCCTCATCCGGGACGGGGCCGCCGTCCAGACGCTGGACCGGGCGGACACGCTCGTCTTCGACAAGACGGGCACCCTGACCCAGGGCGCCCCCCGGGTGGTCGAGATCTTCGCGGCCGGCGAAGCAGCCGAGGGGCGCGTACTCGCGCTCGCGGCCGCGGTGGAGGACGCGTCGGAGCATCCGCTCGCCCGCGCCGTCGTCGAAGAGGCGCGCCGGCGCGGCAGCCCCTTCTCCCGCGCGGGCGGCGTGGAGGCCCGGGTCGGGATGGGCATCGTCGGACAGGTCGATGGCCAGCGGGTCTCCGTGGGCAGCGCGCGGCTGCTGCGCGAGGAAGGCATCCCGGAGGAGGACATCGCCCGGGTAGAGCGGCGTTTCGGCGACGACGCGCGTACGGTCGCCTGGGTGGCCGCCGGCGGGCGGCTGCTCGGCGCGATCGCGATCGCCGACCCGGTGAAGGAAGACGCGCGGGAAACCCTCCACGAGCTGAGCCGCCGCGGCTTCCGGACCGTGATGCTCACCGGCGATCACGAAGCCGTGGCGGCCGCCGTCGCCGAGCATCTCGGCATCGACGACTTCCGGGCCGGGCTGCTCCCCGCCGACAAGGTCGAGGCCGTGCGGCAACTCCGCGCCGACGGCCACACCGTGGCCTTCGTCGGCGACGGGATCAACGACGCCCCCGCGCTCAAGGCGGCGGACGTCGGCATCGCCGTGGGGACCGGCACCGACATCGCGATCGAGGCCGCGGACATCACCCTCGTGCAGGGAGATCTGCGCTCCGTGCTGCGCGCGACGAAGCTCGCCCGCGCCACCTTCCGCAAGATCCGCGAGAACCTCTTCTGGGCCTACGTCTACAACGTCGTCGCGATCCCGGTCGCCTTCCTCGGCCTCCTCCACCCCATCATCGCGGAGGCCGCGATGGCGCTGAGTTCGATCTCCGTCGTCACGAACGCGAACCGCCTGCGTCGCGCGCGGCTTTAGCAGCCCGTGGCAGGAGCCTCGCAGCGCGTAACCCGACGTTGCCTTTGCCCCTGCCGGCGCGCATCATAGGCGCCGGTTCGACGGTTCATCCGGTTTCTTCCGAGAGAGGTTCGATGGCCTCACGCTGGGTCGGTCTCGCGCTGGGACTCTGGTTCCTGGGCGCCCCGTTCATCTGGGGATATCCGTTCGGTTTCCTGTGGTGGCACAGCGTGGTGCTCGGCGGTTCCATCCTCGTCGTCACCATCACCTTCAACCTCGGCATCAACCGGATCAGCGGCTGGGGCCTCATCGCCCTCGGCGCCTACAGCATGCTGTCGCCCTTCATCCACGGGTATCTTGCCAACGCGCAGGCCTTTTTCAACGACCTCATGTTCGGCGTCATCACCGTGGGCACCGGCGCCGCGATGGGCGGAGCGGGGATCGAACACTCCGACGAGGCCCCCAGCACCGCCTGACCCCTCCTTCTCAACTGGCCCGGGGCACGGCGGGAAGTCGTGGCCAGCCTACGGAGCCATCCGACTCGGCTAGGCTCCGAACTTCGCGAGGCGGCCGGCGCTGGCGGCGGCGAGGCGCATGAGGTCGCAGCCTCGGACGCGGCCGTGGGCTCCGACGCGGCAGGAGGTCTCGCCGAACGTCGTGGCGGCGTCGCTGCGGGCGGGGCCGCCGTGGAGGAGGAAGGGCACGGGGTGCCAACTGTGGCTGCGCATGATCGAGGGCGTGGAGTGGTCGCCGGTCACGAGGATGACGTCGGGGCCCGCATCGACGAGTGCCGGCACGATGGCGTCCGCTTCCTCGATGGCGGCTACCTTGCGGTCGAAGTCGCCGTCTTCTCCGGCCTTGTCGGGAGGCTTGAAGTGGAGGAAGAAGAAATCGTGCTCGGCGAACCGCGCCCTGAGGGCGTCGACGAGCGGGGGGGCGCCCGCGGGTACCGTGTGCGCGTCCATGCCGACGAGGCGCGCGACGCCGCGGTACATGGGGTACGCAGCGGCCGCGGTGGCCCGCATGCCGAACACGTCGCTGAAGCGGGGCCAGCCGGGCTGGCTGGAGACGCCGCGCAGGAGCGCCATGTTCGCCCGCAGCCGGTCGGCGAGCCGTTCGGCGGCGGCTTCGAGCCACGCGGCGAGGAGCCGTGCGGTCGGCTCGGATGCCGCGTTCCGCACCTCCGGGGCTTTGGGCGGTCGGCCGGTCACGCCGGGATCGGTGTCGTTCACGGCGTCGCCCGCGGGGGCGTCGGGGTGCAGGACGAGGACGAAGCGGTGTTCCTTGACGTGACGCACGGTACAGCGGGCGCCGTCCAGTTCGATGCCGTTGAGCTGAGCGGTCAGGGGGGCGGCTTCCTCGCACGGGATGCGGCCCGCGCGGCGATCGGCCACCCGGCCGTGGGCGTCGAGGGTGCAGAAGTTGGCGCGCACGGCGATGTCGCCCGGTCCGAGCGGGAATTCGATGCCGAGGGCTTCGAGCACGCCGCGGCCGGTCTCGTACACGAGGGGATCGTAGCCGAACAGGGCCAGGTGGCCGGGGCCGCTGCCCGGGGTGATGCCCGGCGCAACCGGGTCGTGGAGGCCGCACGTCCCGGCGCGCGCGAGTTCGTCCAGGTGCGGGGTGCGGGCGGCCTCCAGTTCGGTCGGCCCCCCGGGCTCGCGAGGCAGCCCGCCCAGCCCGTCGAGTACGTAGAGCAGCACCTTGCCCCCGCCGCCCCCGGCGAGACGGACGATCCGGTCGAGTTCCATGCGGCGGAACGTATGAGCGGCCCCGGCAGTGGGCCAGCAATGAACGGGCCGGCGGCGAGGCGCTCGGCGGCGGACTGCCGGCGGGTGGGCCGGTGAGTCTCGCGGTCGCCGCGGAGGGCGTCACCCGGCGCTTCGGGCGGCGTTGGGCGCTACGCGGGGTCGATCTCGCCGTGCCGCGGGGGACGGTCCTTGCGCTGCTCGGCGCCAACGGGACGGGGAAGACGACGCTGCTTCGCGTAATCTCGACGTTGCTCAGGCCGACGGCGGGTCGGGTGGAGGTCCTGGAGCACGCCTTGCCCGCAGGCGGGGACGAGATCCGGGCGCGCACCGCGTTCATGACGGCCGGCGGGCACGCCTACGAGGAGCTGACCGGGGTCGAGAACCTGCGCTTCGCGGCCCGCATGTCCGGGACGGTGGCCGCGGACGACGACCTTCGGGACGCGCTCGCCGCGGTCGATCTCGGGGGTGCGGCGGACGTCCCCGTGCGGGCCTGGTCGTCCGGGATGCGCAAGCGCTTCGAGCTGGCGCGGCTCGGGCTCCGTCCGCTGGAACTCGTGCTGCTCGACGAGCCCTTCGTGAGCCTGGACGAGGACGGCGTGGGCCTTGTGCACGAGGCGGTCCGCGGGTGGCGCGAGGCCGGCGCCGCCGTGGTCATCGCCTCTCACCGGGTGGAGGATGCGACCCGGCACGCCGACGACGTCGTGCGGCTGGCGGCCGGCCGGGTGGCCGCCGAAACCGCATGAGCGCCCTCGCGCGGCGAGCCGCCGCCATCCTGTGGAAGGACATCCTCTCGGAGACCCGCACGCGGCAGGGCTTCACGGCGATGCTCTCCTTCGCCGCGCTCGTCCTCTTCATGTTCGGCTTCGCCATCGGGGTGGACAACGACCTGCTCGGACGGCTCGCGGGCGGCCTCCTCTGGGTCGCGATCGTCTTCACCGGCACCCTTTCCCTCGGCCGGACCTTCCAGAACGAGGAGCTCGCGGGCGGCACTCACCTCCTGCGGCTCTATCCCGGCGACGTGCGCGCGATCTACCTGGGCAAGCTGGCCGGCAACCTCGTCGTGCTCGCCGCGCTCGAGATCGTCCTCTTCCCCGCCGCCGCGATCCTGTACCGGGTCGATTTCACCGCGCAGGCCGGCCCGCTCCTCCTCGTGGCCGCGCTCGGCACCTTCGGCTTCTCCGTCATCGGGACCTTCTTCTCCGCCCTCACGGTCCACCTCCGGGCGCGCGAACTCCTGCTGCCGCTCCTCCTCTTCCCCGCCCTCGTCCCCGTCGTCCTCGGGAGCGTCGGCGCCACGGAAGCGTTCCTGGCCGGCGACCCGCTCGGACGGGCGGGAGGATGGCTGAGGTTACTCGCGTCGTACGACGTGATATTGTTCGTCGTCTGTGTCTGGATCTTCCCCGTCGTCCTCGAGGAGTGATGCGGGTTCAATGAATAGACTGACCATGCTCGGGTGGCTTGCGATCGCCCTCATCGCCGTCGGCAGCGTGCTCGGACTCGTCGTCCTGCCCGCCGATGCGCTGCAGGGCGAGGTCCAGCGCCTCCTCTACGTCCACGTGCCGGTCGCGTGGGTGATGATGCTCGCGTTCTTCGTCGTCTTCCTCATGAGCATCCTCTATCTCGTGCAGCGCCGGTTGAAATGGGACCTGCTGGCGGCTTCCGCCGCGGAACTCGGGGTGATCGCCGCCGTCCTCACCCTCATCCTCGGCACCCTGTGGGGTCGGCCCACCTGGGGGATCTGGTGGGCGTGGGACCCGCGAATCACGACCACGGCGCTCCTCGTACCGATCTACACGGGATACCTCGTTGTGCGATCGATGACGGAGGATCCGGACCGGCGCGCGCGCTGGGCGGCCGTGATCGGTCTCATCGCGTTCGTCCAGGTCCCGATCGTGTACCTGTCGGTGTTCTGGTGGCGGAGCCTGCACCAGCCCCCGTCGTCCCCGCAGTCGATGTGGAGCGCGTACGGCCTCGTGATGCTGCTCGGATTCGTCGCGTACACGCTCGCGTTCGCCTACCTGTGGCTGCGGCGCTACCGGCTGGCTGCAACGGAACTCGAACTCGAACTGTCGGGACCGGAGGAGGGGTGAACCGGGTATGAACGATCACTGGCTGTTCATAGGCGCCGGATACGGCATCACCTGGGTCACACTCTTCTGGTATCTCCTCCGCCTGCAACGCCGGGAACGCATGGCGGCCGCAGCTTCGGGCCGGGGCGGCGAGGGAGCCGGAGCGAGGGGTCCGGGGTAGAAGCAGTCGGGAAAACGTGCGGTTCGCTCCGATTTTCTCTATCATTTCAAGTTTGTATCAAGAGCGATCGGATCGAACCGTGGCGGGGCGGAGTTCCGGTTGGCCCACCCCGCGGCGATGGTTTTCAACAACCGACCCGGGTCAGGATTCGGATTTCATATGGCGAAGACGGCTACCAGCCGACGCATGTTCTTCGACACGCACGCGCTCGACTCGTTCGACCAGTATCTGCAGGACGTGGAGCGCTATCCGCTCATCGAGAACCCGCAGATCGAGCGGGAGATCGCGCGGAAGGCGCGGGCCGGCGACCGTCACGCGGCGGAGCGCTTGGTCACGGCGAACCTCCGCTTCGTGATTTCGTATGTGAAGAAGTACCAGGGCCGTGGGCTCAACCTGGCCGAACTCGTCTGCATCGGGAACGAGGGTCTGCTCAAGGCCGTCAAGAAGTTCGATCCCGACAAGGGCGTGAAGTTCATCTCCTACGCCGTGTGGTGGATTCGGCAGACGGTGCTGCAGGCCTTGGCCGAGCAGACCCGCTCCGTGCGCATCCCGCTGAACCAGAACTCCAATCTCGTCAAGCTCTCCCGGACGGAGACCGCGCTCACGCAGAAGCTGGGACGTTCGCCGACGGACCGTGAGATCGCCGAGGAGATGGAGGAGCCGGTGGAGACGGTGCGCGCCTTGCGGCGCGTGGCCTCCGCCGAACTCAGCCTCGACGCGCCGCTCGACAAGTCGGACCGCGACAGCGCGTCCTTCGGGGAGCGCTTCTCGGGCATGGACGACGCGGACATCGAGGAGGATGTCGAGGACCAGGCCCGCCGGGAGTTCCTCGAGAAGATGTTCGAGCGCTATCTCACCGAGCGCGAGCGGAAGATCCTCGTCCTCTACTACGGCCTCGACGACGGCGAGGAGATGACGCTGGAGGAGATCGGTTCGCTCCTCGGCGTGACCCGCGAGCGCATCCGGCAGATCCGGAACCGGGCCTTCGACAAGCTGCGCGCCTCGCCGGACGGAGAGGCGCTGGAAGGGTTCTGGCGCGCCACCGCCTGAGACCCCTCCGGGGGGCCTACCAGAACGACAGGAGCCGGTCCCATGCGACGATCCCTGCCCGTCTCGCCGCTTTCGCTGGTTTTCCTCTTTTTCCTCGCTCCGGCGGCGTCCGCGCAGACGAACCCGCTGTGGACGCAGGAGAAGGTGAAGAACTACCTGCCGCACATGACGGTGCCGGAGGTGCGGGACTTTCTCGCGCGCAGCGATATGGTCCTGATCCCGGTCGCCGCGCTGGAACAGCACGGCAACCACCTTCCGATCGGCACCGACTACCTGAATGGCGTCGAACAGGCAAAGCTCGTGGCGCAGCGGGCGGACGTCCTCGTGGCTCCGATCCTGCTCCCGGGGCAGTCGCCGTATCGCATGGGGTTCGAGGGGACGATCACGCTGCCCTCCACGCTGATTCAGGAGGTCTACGTCGAGGCGGTGAAGAGTCTCATCGCGCACGGCTTCAAGCGCTTCCTGATCATGAACGCGCACGGGGGGAACCGCGCCATCACGACGTTCATCGTGGACCGCATCAACCAGGAGACGGCGGGGATCGCGGTGGACCTGGGCGCCGTGTCGGGGCGCTTCCGCGATCGGGACCGGATGGCCTCCGTCCCGACGCCGCCGCCCGACGAACTCGACCGTCACGGCGGGACGCCCGAGACCTCGAGTTCGCTCTATCTCATGCCGACGCTGGTGGACATCGACGCGGCGGTGCCGGCGGAGGTCACGATGCCGGCCCACCTGGAGGCGATGCTCCCGGACGTGCTGGCCGGCGACCCTACGGCGCTCGCCGTGTTCCTCGCCGAGGGACTAAAGGACGAGTCGACCGGCAAGGGCACCTCGTCCGCGGAGATGTCGTCCACGGGCGTGTGGGGCACGCGCGATCCGGCCGGGGCCACCGTGGAACGCGGCCGCATCGCGACGGAGGTGTTCGTCGATGCCGCCGTGGCGTTCATCGAGCGTTGGAACGAACTGCGCCCCTTCGGTTCCTGATCCGGCTCGGGCGCGTCAGCCCGGGCGGCGGAGCACGCGGAACTCGGGGAGGGCGAGGAGGAAGATTCCGAGAGTGATCACGGCGCTTCCCACGCACCAGCGGCAGATGGCGTGGATGACCCAGAGTTCGAGCGCCGTCAAGTAGATCGTGAAGGCGAGTCCGCCCAGGGCGAGCAGGGCCAGCAGACGCGGGATCCAGCCGGCGGCGCCGATCCCGTCCCGGGTCCCCAGCATCGAGACGCCGAACACCGCTACGTACCAGCCCACGCCCCAGCCGGCCACGGGGAATCCGAGGAAGCGGGCCCAGCGCGATCCCTGCACGAGATCGCAGCCGCCGCCCGCGCCGCACGCAAGCTCGCCGTAGTAGCCGAGCGCGTAGAGGAAGAGGTACGTGGAGAGGAACACACCGGCCAGCGCCAGGAGCGCGATCCCCCGGCGCCGGTTCAGTTCGCTCATGGGTTACGGCGCTCCCTGACCGCTCTCCGAGGCATCGCTCCCGGAGGCGAGCGCCTCGAGCCGGGCCTGGATGAGGCCCTCGATGTGCGTATAGGGCTCCACGCCCGCGAGGTCGACCAGCACTCCGTCGACAAAGAGAGTGGGTGTGGAGTTCACGCCGCGCGACACCCCGAACTGGTGGGACTTGGCGATATCCACGAGCGGGCGGCGCTCGCGCATGCAGGCGTTCCAGGCATCGGCATCGACGCCGGCCTGACCCGCGATCTCCGCGATGGCGCCGCCCGGGTCGGCGAGCTGATACCAGCGCGTCTGACGAGCGAGGATGAGGTCGTGCACCGGCCAGTAGAGTCCCTGCTCACCCGCGCAGCGCGCGGCCAGCGAGGCCGCGACGGAGTTGGGGAAACCGACCATGTAGTCGTACGAGACCCAGCGCACGGGAGCGTTCGCGTTCTCGACGTAGTTCTGGCGCAGCAGCTTGCCGGCGAAGCCCGCAAACGTCGCGCAGTGGGGGCAGGAGGGGTCGTAGAATTCCTCGATCGTGATCGGCGCGGACTCGGGCCCGATCGCGACGCCGACGGAGGGGTCTGGCTCCGCCTCAGCCAGGACCTCGAGAAGGTCCGGGTGTGTCGCGGGCGGACCGGAGCCGCCCTGTCCACCCCCCACAAAGAGCCAGTACCCGCCGGCGGCCACGATGACGACCAGGGCGATCGGGAACCACCGGTTCTTGCGCGCGGGAGCGCTCGTCTGCTGTGCCATCTTCCTTGCCATCTGTCGTACCCTCGGTCTTGGATCAGATCCCGGGCCGGCCAGGGATCAGGTCCCGGGCCAGCCAGGCCAGCGCCGCGGCGACGAAGAACGCCACTATCGCGAGAATCGCCCATCGGCCCCGCTTCGACAAGCGTCGGGCGCGAAGGGCTGCCAGCGCCCGCAGGCCGGGGATCATGCGATCGGACCACAGGCCCCCGATGTCGAGGAGCGCCGCGGCGGCCGCCGACACGTACGCCCTGTCGAGTTTCGTCACCTCGTCCGTCCAGGCCCGGATCGCCTCTTCGGCGCTCGCTTCCTCCGCCTCCGGCGGGGCGAGATCGCGCGCATGCAACTGCTGCAGGAGGAGCTGCTGCCGGGCCAGCGTGGCGTCGAACGCCGGGTTCAGCGCATCGATGTGCTTCGACATCGCCTTCCGCAGGGCAGGTTCCTCCGCCGCGGACCGCGCCTTCTCGCCCTTGTCCCGGTCGAGACGACGAGTCCTGACGACCGCCTCTACTTCAGCCGCATACAGTCGCACCAACTCTTCCGCGACACCGCGAAACGCGGCGATCGCGTCCTGCCGCATCTGCTCCGCATCCATGGCCTGAACGGCGCCGGCGACGGAGTCGGCTTCGAGCGCGGCGGAGCGCCGCAGCATGAGCGGGCCCAGCGCGATCTCGCCGAGCGTCCGGAAGTGCCGCTCGAAGTAGCGTCGATCAAAGCTTTCGCCGATCGAAGGGTCGATCCGCACGCGGTCGACCGCCGCCTCGCACACCCGCTGCAGCGTGTCCGCGCCCACGGAGAAATCGGGCAATCGTGCCCGTAACGGGCGCGCGACCTCCCCTTTGTCGAACATCTCCAGGGCGTCGTCGGTATCCGGAGGCGCCGGATCGGTGCCGGCAACATCGAGGACGGCACGGATTTCCTCCGGGAAGAGATATCGCATCTCGAAGGACGCGTCCCCCTTCGCCAGTTCGAGGACGGGGCGGCCATCGCCATGAGCGTCGGCGGCTGTCTCGGCCGCGTGCTCGGTCGGCCAGCGCAGGGTGTACTCGTGTTCTTCGGCGAAGAGATGCAGCCCTCGCCTCGTAAACACCGCGAGATAGAGTCCCTCGAGGGGCGCGTCGCCGATCCTCCCTGTGATCTCGGTGCCGGCGGTACACACGACGACGTCCGCGGCCAGTGGCCGGAGGAGGGATCGCCGGCCCGCCACATCGCTACCGCGTTCCACGTTGCGGGCGAAATCCTCCAGATCTCCGCTGTCCCCGAAGAAGGCGACGGTTTGCCGCCGGGCGAAGACGAGGATGAGGCCGGCCCGTCTCGAGACCCAGAAGACGGATGCGAGCGGGATCTGCCGGTCCTCGAAGTGAACCCCGGCCGGCGTACAGACGACCGAGACCTGTCGTCGCACCCGCTCGCCCGCGAGGTGGACATCGAATCGATACGCCTTCGGGTCGCGTTTCGGGCTCCGATTCATGGGCCTGCGAGGGTCGACATCACACGGCGGGTATCCCGGAGCGAAGGAAGCGCTTCATCGGCGCCGGCCCGGCGAAGGTCGTCAACGGAGAAGCGTCCGGTGGCCACGCCGAGCACGGACAGGCCGGACCCGCGGGCACACTCGATGTCGTGCGGGGTGTCCCCGATGATCCAGGTGCGGCCGGGGCCGTACCGCGTCCCCGTATGGCGGAAGGCCCGCTCGAGCGCGATGGGCGGCAGGCGGTTCCGGTCCGCGTCGTCGCACCCGAAGGCACCGAACGGAAAGCGGCCCCAGAGCCCGACCGCGGAAAGTTTGCCCTCGGCGCCGGCGACGATGTTGCCCGTCAGAAGTCCGAGCGCCGCTCCCTCCGCTTCGAGCGCATCGAGGATTTCGGGGACGCCCGGCGTCGGGCGCATCCGTTCGCGCCGCTCGTCGATCTCGTCTTCCAGCCGGGCCGCGTACGCGGGCCACAGCCGGTCGAACCCCGGCGCGATCTCGGCTTCGGACAGACCCTCGGCGCGGAGAAGCGTGCGCACGATCTGCGGGTCGGTCATCCCGTCGAAGGGAAGATCGTCGATGGGGCCGGGTGTCCCGTACACCTCGATCATCGCCCCCTCGATGGCCGCGCGGCCGACCCCCGCCGCGTGCAGCAGCGTTCCGTCGATGTCGAACAGTACAAGGTTGGCAGCCCCGACTCCGTTTGAGACCATCAACCGCCGATCCAGTCGGCGAGGAGCGCGGGTTCGATGTTGCCGCCGGACAGGATCGCCACGGTCTCCCCTCGCGCCGCGGGCGTCACCGTGCCGTTGAGCAGCGCGGCCACCGTGGCCGCTCCGGAAGGCTCCACGACGAGCCGCAGACCGAAGAGCCAGCGTACGGCGTCGCGGATCGCCCCGTCGTCGACCGTGATGACGCGGTCCACGAGGTCGCGGCAGTGGGCGAAGGTGAGGTCGCCGGGGC
Source organism: Gemmatimonadota bacterium (assembly GCA_965207805.1). Lineage (GTDB taxonomy): Bacteria > Gemmatimonadota > Gemmatimonadetes > Palauibacterales > Palauibacteraceae > Palauibacter. The sequence goes on along the minus strand of OZ242312.1, from coordinate 888,364 downwards.
GGACCGGCTTGAGGCCATCGGCGACGGTGGACACGCGATCGAGCGTGACGGGCGCGCCGTGCTCGAGCGAGCGCAGCATCGAGGCCGCCCCCGCGGGTTCGACGCCGATCACCTCGGCCTCCGGGCACCGGCGCCGCACCACCGCCGCGACGCCCGACAGTTGCCCGCCGCCGCCGATCGGAGCCAGCACCATCCCCGGTTCGCGAGAGCCGAGTTGCTCGACGATCTCGAGCGCCACGGTCCCCTGTCCCGCGATGATGTCGGGGTCGTCGAACGGCGGCACCATCGTCCCGCCGAACTCCCGCTGGATCTCCTCGGCGCGCGCCTTGCGCTCGGCCGACGTCGTGCCCTCGAGTTCGACCTCGGCCCCGAGGGCGATCGTCGCCTCGCGCTTCACGTCGGGCGCATCGACAGGCATCACGATCCGCGCGGGTACGCCGAACGCGCGGGCGGTCCACGCCACGGCCTGCGCGTGATTGCCCGACGAGTAGGTGAGAAGCCCGGCGGCCCGCTCTTCCGGCGAGAGCCGGCTCACGTAGTTGTACGCGCCACGCGCCTTGAAGGCGGAGACGCGCTGGAGGTTCTCGCACTTCAGCCATACGCCGTCCGGCGCATCGGTCGCTCCGCGCCCGCCGGCCCGCGGGGACGGGGCGCGGATCAGGGGCGTGCGCCGAACCGCTCCGCGAATTCGCTCGTGCGCGGCCTCGACGTCGGCGAGTGAAACGAGGGTCGCGGTCGCGCCGGTCACTCGGTTTCCTCGACGTCGCCGGCCTCGACCTCGGCGCCGTCGAAAGCGTCGGCCTCCGTACCATCGTCCGCCGCCGGATCCGTTCCGATCGGATCGATCAGACCGGCCACGTCCACGAGCTCGTCCCCGTCGTCGAGGGAGACGAGCCGCACGCCCTGCGTGTTGCGGCCGATCACGCGGATCTCCTCGGCCCGTTGCCGGTTGATGACGCCGTTGCGGGTGACAAACATCAACTCATCGTCGTCCGTCACTTCCCGGACCGCCGCCACCTCGCCCGACCTCTCGGTGACCTTCAGGTTGATCACTCCCTGTCCGGCGCGTCTCGTGAGCCGGTAGTCGTCTACGTGGCTCCGCTTGCCGATCCCCAGATCCGTCGCGGTCAAGAGGGAGCCGCCCCGCCGCGCGACCACCATTCCGACGACGGTGTCCCCCCTCTGTAGCCTGATGCCGCGCACACCCTGGGCGACACGCCCAACCTCCCGCACGTCCCCTTCGGAGAACCGGATCGCCCTCCCCCGCCGGGTCGCCAGGACGACATCGTTCGAGCCATCGCTGACCTTGACGTCGATGAGCCGGTCGTCCTCGAGGATGTTGATTGCGCGAAGACCCGGCGCGCGCACGTTCCGGTATGCGGCGAGGCTTGTCTTCTTCACGAGGCCTCGGCGGGTGGCGAAAATGAGGAAGCGGTCGTCGGCAAACTCCCGCGCCCTGACGATGGAAGCGATTTTCTCGTCCTTCGCCATCTGGAGCAGGTTCACGATCGGCTTCCCGCGCGCGGTCCGCCGGGCGGGGGGGATCTGGTACACCTTGAGCCAGTACATCCGGCCCGCGGTCGTGAAGATGAGGAGGTAGTCGTGGGTCGAGGCGAGGAAGAGGTGCTCCACCCAGTCCTCTTCCTTCGTGCCCATGCCCGCGATCCCGCGCCCGCCGCGCCGCTGCGCCCGGTACACCTGGGGCTCGATGCGCTTGATGTAGCCGGAGTGCGAGACGGTGATGACCATCCGCTCTTCGGCGATGAGGTCCTCATCCGTGAGGTCCGAGGTGTCCGGCACGATCTCGGTCCGGCGCTCGTCACCGAACTTGTCGACGAGGGTCGTCAACTCCTCTCCGACGATCTCCATCCGCAGGTCGCGCGAGGCGAGGATGGCCTCGAGTTCCTGGCGGCGCGCGCGGACCTTCTCCAGTTCGTCCTCGAGTTTCTCGATCTCGAGACCCGTGAGGCGCGCGAGCCGCATGTTGAGGATCGCGTCGGCCTGGCGTTCGCTGAGATCGAAGGCCGACCGGAGTTCCGCGCTCGCGACCTCCGTCTCGGGCGAGGCACGGATGATGCGGATGACCTCGTCGATGTTGTCGACCGCGACCTTGAGCCCCTCGAGGACGTGTTCCCGGTCCTTCGCCACGCCGTACTCGAAGCGCGTCCGCCGCTCCACGACCTCGTGCCGGTGCTCGAGGAAGTGCCCGAGCATCGTCTTGAGGTCCATCACCTGCGGCTCGCCGTTGACGAGCGCGAGCATGATGACGCCGAACGTGGATTGAAGCTGCGTGCCCTTGAAGAGCTGGTTCAGGACGATCTGCGGCACCGCATCGCGTTTCAGTTCGATGACGACCCGGATTCCGTCGCGGTCGGACTCGTCGCGGAGGTCGGAGATGTCCGTGACCTTCTTGTCGCGCACGAGACCCGCGATCTGCTCGATGAGACGGGTCTTGTTCACCATGAAGGGGATCTCGCGGACGATGATGCGGTCGCGCCCGTCCCGTCCCTCCTCGATATCCGCCTTCGCGCGCATCACGACCCTGCCGCGGCCCTGCCGGTAGGCTTCGCGGATCCCGGCCCCGCCGAAGATCGTGCCCCCGGTGGGGAAATCGGGCCCGCGAATGATCTCCATCAACTCGTCGAGCGTCGTGTCGGGCGCCTCGATGAGGCGGTGACAGGCGGCGGCCACCTCTCGGAGGTTGTGCGGGGGAATGTTCGTGGCCATGCCTACCGCGATGCCGGACGAGCCGTTGACGAGGAGGTTGGGGAGCGCGGAGGGCAGGACGGTCGGCTCCTGCAGCCGATCGTCGAAGTTCGGCGTGTGGTCGACGGTATCCTTGTCGATGTCGCCGAGAAGCTCGCTCGCGAAGCCGGCGAGCCGGGCCTCCGTGTACCGGTAGGCCGCGGCGGAGTCGCCGTCCACGGACCCGAAGTTCCCCTGCCCGTCCACGAGCGGATAGCGGAGCGAAAACTCCTGCGCCATCCGCACGAGCGAATCGTAGACGGCCGAGTCGCCGTGCGGGTGGTACTTGCCGATTACGTCGCCGACGACGGTGGCGCTCTTTCTATAGGGTCGGGTGGGGCCAAGGCCGGCCTCGTGCATCGCGTACAGGATCCGCCGGTGAACCGGCTTCAGCCCGTCGCGCACGTCCGGCAGGGCACGCTGCACGATGACGCTCATCGAGTAGTCGATGAACGATTCGCGCATCTCTTCTTCGAGCGGTCTCTGCTCGACGCGTTCTATGCTCTCGGTGGTCATGGATTCCCGTGGAAACTGGCGTTTTCGAGATCCTCGAGGATGCGGCGGCCGAGGGAGCCCGGCCGCACTCGGTGAGACCCTCTAATCTACCGGATTTTCGGGCATTCCGCGACTTTTCAGGTGCCACTCCACACCTCCGGGACCGGCGTTCACGATCGGCGTGTCGCCGGCCCGGGAGCGGACGCCCCATGAGCCGTGGATGTGGCCGCAGACGACGAGGCGGGGACGGGTCCGTTCGATAGTCTCGAGGACGGCTTTACTGCCCATGTGCCGACCCGACGCGTCGGCGTCGGCGTGGCCGAGCGGGGGGGAGTGGGACACGAGCACGGCGCCCTCGGGGCACGGCGCGAGGAGGTCCCGCGCCTCGTCTTCCGTGAAGTCGTAGCTCCAGGGGCCGAACGGGGTCACCGGCACGCCGCCGCCGAGTCCGAAGAAGGGCACGCCGCCGATGTCGACGCCCTCTCCGTGCAGGACGTGAGCCGCCGGCCAGCCACGGCACGCGGCGGAGAGTTCCTCGGCGGATTCGCCGTTTCCGGGCACGAGGACGGCGGGGGTATCGATCGCGGCCAGGACTTCGACGATCGCGGCCAGACCGCGCCGCTTCACCGCGAAATCGCCCGCCCCGACGACCGCGTCGAAGCCGGCGGCCCGTTCGACGATCGACGCGGCGGCCGCGAGATCGGTGTGAAGGTCGCTGAACAGCAGCAGACGCATGGCGAGTCGCTCCGTAGTTTGGGGACATGCGTGAATCGAAACTGCTCATCTACGGGGCCACGGGATATACCGGACGGCTCGCGGTCGCGGAGGCGCTTCGGTGCGGGCTGAGGCCCGTCGCCGCCGGCCGGGACCCGGAGAAGCTCGCGGCGCTGGCGTCGGCGACATCCGGGGCGGGGCGTCTGGAAACTCGGGCCTTCGGGCTGGACGATCCGGATGCGCTTTCCCGCGGGCTGGAGAACGTCTCGGTCGTCCTCCATTGCGCGGGACCGTTCTCGCGCACGGCCCTCCCGATGTACGACGCCTGCCTGGGGACGGGCACGCACTATCTCGACATCACCGGGGAGGTCGACGTGTTCGAGGCGCTGGCCGCGCGCGGGGCGGAGGCCGCCGCGGCGGGCATCATGGTCCTGCCGGGCGTCGGGTTCGACGTCGTCCCGAGCGACTGCCTCATCGCGGACCTCGCCGCGCGACACCCCGGCGGCCGCACTCTGAGGCTGGGCCTCGCGGCCCGCAGCGGCGCCTCCCGCGGCACGATGCGCACGGTCGCCCAGGCGATCGGGCAGTTTCGGATCCGGCGCGATGGCGCGATCGCGACCGTGCGACCCGGTCAACTGCATCACACGTTCGATTTCGGACCCCCGCCGGACGCCGCGCTCGTCGGCGTGCTGGGAGATGTGACGACGGCCTTCCATTCCACGGGAATACCGAATATCGAGACGTACCTGCAGGCAACCCGGAGCTTTACGCGCCTCACGCGGATCCTGCGTGGCTTTGGCCCACTGCTGGCCGCACGGACGGGACAGGCGCTGCTGAACCGCCTGCTCGACCGCGGGCCCGAAGGGCCTAGCGAATCGGCGCGCAGGACGGCGCATGCGATTCTGGTCGCGGAGATCGAAGACGCGGAGGGGAGGCGGGCAACGGCGCGCGTGCGGACGCCGGACCCCTATGGCTTCACCGCGACCGTGGCCGTCGCCATCGCGGCACGCGCGATGGCCGGCGACGTCAAGGCGGGCTACCAGACCCCGTCCTCCGCGTACGGCGCGGACCTGCTGCGCGAGTTCGATGGAGTGACGTGGGAAGTGCTCGGCGATCAGGCGACGGCCCGGTAGTCCTCGATCTCCCGAAAACCCAGAGCCTGCAGCGCCTCGCGGATCTCGCGGCGCGCGCCCGGCGTCCCCACCGCAAGGAGCATGTATGGGCGGGCGGGCGCGCCGAACGCCGGGAGATCCTCCGGGCGAAGGACGACGGCGCCGTGGATGCTCTGCCCGATCTTGCGGGGGTCCAGATCCACGAATGCCTCCACCGGGCGAATGGGGCTCCGGGCGCCGACCTGTGCGAGCCAGCCGCGCGCGAAGGCCTTTCCGACCTTGCCGGCGCCCCAGATCACGAGCGGCCGTCCCGCCGGTATGAGGCCGTTCGCGAGGTGTGCGACCTTCAGCCGCCGGAACGCGTCGGGGCCGTAGCGGTCGGACCGCTCCGACAGCCGGTGCGGACCCAGGCGCCACTCGTGGAGGACCCGCGGCACGTTCGTCATGCGGCAGCCCGCCGCGGACAGCCGCAGGATGAGGTCGTAGTCCTCCGGTCCCCCGTCGTCGCGATAGCCGCCGACCGCCTCGAAGGCGTCGCGCCGCACCATCAGAGTGGGGTGGGCGATCGGACATTCGACGAAGAGGTCCCGCTCGAGCGCGGCGGGCTCGGTGAGCCCGTTGATCCAGCCCTCGTAGCGGAGGTAGCCTGAGCCGCGCCGGGGCCGCGGAAAGTAGCGAACGCCCGTGCCGCACGCGGCGATATCCGGGCGGCGGGCGAGGAGGCGAAGTTGTGCGGTCAGCCGATCGGGGCGGGCGACGTCGTCGGCGTCCATGCGGGCGAGGAGCGGCGACCGTGCCTCGCCCGAAAGCCGGCGCAGCGCCGCGACGATCCCGGAACCGTCGCGATCGACGAGGCGGACGCGGGGCTCCCGTTCCGCCCACGCCCGAAGCAGCGGCCCGGTGCCGTCTCTCGAACCGTCGTCGAGCGCGAGTACCTCGAAACGCGGCTCGGACTGGGCGGCGAGGCTCTCGATGCACGCGCCCAGGAAGGGTTCGGCGTCCCGGCACGGCAGAAGGATGGAGACGCGCGGCTCGCCCGCTTCGGTCACGCCGACTCCGCTCCGGCCACGGCCGCATCGAGCCCGAGCCGCTCCGTCCGGGCGCGGAGGAAGAGGCCCGTGAGCGAGGCCTCGGACTCCGCGATCTCGGCGGGCGGGCCCGCCGCCACAATGCGGCCGCCGTCCTCCGCAGCCCCGGGCCCCATGTCGATGACCCAGTCGGCTTCCGCGACGACATCGAGGTTGTGTTCGACGACGACGACGGCGTGCCCTTCCTTCACGAGTTCCCGCAGCACGGTGACGAGCGTGCCGACCTCCGCCACCCCGAGGCCGACGGTCGGCTCGTCGAGGATGTACAGCCTGTGGCCCGCGCCTCCCCGGCGCGCGAGTTCCCGGGCGATCTTGAGGCGCTGCGCTTCGCCGCCGGAGAGCGTCGTGGCCGGCTGGCCGAGCCGAAGATACCCGAGACCCACCCGTTGCAACTGCCACAGCCGGGCGCCGAGGCGGTCGTGCCGGATGAAGAAGCGGATCGCCTCGTCCACGGTCATGTCGAGGGCGTCACGGATCGAGCGGCCGCGGATCCCGATCTCCAGCACCTCCGCACGATAGCGCGATCCCCCGCACGCCTCGCAGGGCACGGAGACGTCGGCCAGGAAGACCATTTCCACGGTCTCCTCCCCGGCGCCCTTGCATTGCTCGCAGCGCCCGCCCGGTCGGTTGAAGGAGAAATACCCCGCCTCGTATCCGCGGGAGCGCGCTTCCGGGAGAGCGGCGTATGCATTCCTCAGCGGGGTGAAGGCTCCGATGTAGGTCGCGGGATTCGAGCGCGGGGTGCGGCCGATCGGCCGCTGGTCGACGAGCACGACGTCCTCAAGGAGTTCCGCGCCTTCGAGCCGGTCCCAGGAGCCGGCGGGCTCGCCCAGATGCGGTTTGGCGGAGGAGCGGTCCGTGATTCCCCGCTCGAGGGCGTGGTACAGCACCCCGCGGATGAGCGTCGACTTCCCGGAGCCGGAGACGCCGGTGACGAGCGTGAGCGACCCGAGCGGAATCGCCACGTCCACGTCCCGAACGTTGTGCAGGCGGGCGCCGCGCAGGACGAGCCGGGGACCTCCGCCCCTCTGCGAACCGTCCCGCCGCGCACCGCCCTGCCCGGCGGCGGCCGCCCTCCGCGCGAGGGCCTGTCCCGTTCCGGTCTCCGCCGCGAGGAGGTCGCCCCAGCCGCCCTCGAACACGATCTCGCCGCCCTGTTCCCCGGCCCGGGGACCCAGCTCCACGATGCGGTCGGCCCGCTGCAGCACCGCGGGCTCGTGCTCGACGACGAGGACGGTGTTCCCGCGGCCCGCGAGCCGCTCGAGGACGCCGGTGAAGGCGTCGATGTCGTGCGGGTGAAGACCGATCGTGGGTTCGTCGAGGACGTAGAGCGTGCCGACCAGCCGGCTTCCGAGACAGCTGGCGAGGCGGATCCTCTGCATCTCCCCCCCGGAGAGGGATCGGGCCTGCCGGTCCAGCGTCAGGTACCCGAGCCCGACTTCCGCGAGAAACGAGGTCCGGTGCTCGAGTTCGCGAAGGATCGTCGACGCCACGTGACGCTGAAAGGGCGTGAGGTCGAGTTCTCCCGCGAGCCAGCCGGAGATCTCCTTTACGGTCCACCGGGCGACTTCGGCGATGTGCCTCCCCCCGACGCGCACGTTCAGCGCCTCCGGCTTCAGGCGGTAGCCTTCGCAGCCGGAACACAGCTCGGGAAGCTGATACTGGCGCAGAAAGACGCGGATGTACGCCTTGTACCGCTTCTTTTCCTTCGAGCGGAGAAATGAAATGACGCCCCTGAAGCGTTCCCCCGCATACCTTCCTCCGTTCAGCAGCACGTCGCGGCCTTCGCCGGGAAGCGCCTCCCAGGGGAGGGTCGCGTCGAGCCCGGTGGCGGCGGCGAACTCTCTCAGGCGCCTGCGCTCGCGCCGGTAGCGGGGCTTCGACCATGGATCGAGGGCCCCCTCTTCCAGCGAACGGCCCGGGTCGGGCACGATGAGTTCGGGGGAGTACTCGAGCACGGCGCCGAAGCCTGTGCAGGTGTCGCACGCTCCGGCGGGGCTGTTGAAGCTGAACAACTGGGGGGTGGGCCGCGGAAACGCCAAGCCGCAGACTCCGCAGCGATGGGCCTCTTCGAAGTCGCGGCGCTCGGGCTTCGGGGCGCCGCCCCGCCAGCCGAGCGCGACGGCAGCGCCCCTGCCCTCGGCGAAGGCGGCCGCCAGCGAATCCGCGATCCGTTCGCGGTCCTCCGCGCGGGCTGCGACCCGATCCACGATCACGAGCGCCTCCCGCGCCCGCGTCAACACGCGCGTCTCGTCCCCCCCTCCCCCTTCTTCCTCCGCTTCCAGGTCGATATCCGGCAGGTAGAGTTCGCGGCCGTCGGCGAGGACGCGGACGTACCCCCGCGCCCTGAGGTTCTGCACCACCCTCGCGCCGTCCAGGCGTTCTTCGCGGGGGATGGGGAAGGCGATGGCGAGCCGCGTATCGGGACCGGAATCGAGGAGCGCGTCGGTGGCCGACGTCACGGTGTCCGGCACCACGGAACGGCCGCACTCCGGACACACGGTTGTCCCCACGCGCGCCCACAGGAGTCTCAGGTAGTCGTAGACCTCCGTGATCGTGCCGACGGTGGAGCGGCTCGACTGCACCCGGTTGCTCTGGTCGATGGCGACGGAGGGACTCACGCCCTCGACCAGATCGACGGCGGGCTTCGGCATCCGTTCGAGGAACTGCTTGGCGTAGGTGGAGAGCGACTCGATGTACCGCCGCTGTCCTTCGGCATAGATCGTGTCGAAGGCGAGGCTGGATTTTCCCGAGCCGGAAGGCCCCGTGAGGACGGTGAGGGCCCCACGCTCGATGTCGATGTCGATGCCCTTGAGGTTGTGCTGCCGGGCGCCTCGGACCCGGATCCGGTCGCTCATGGGAGCATGATGGCCGGCGGCGACGGGGCGCGCCAACCTGATTGGACCGGAGCCGGGGAGTTCGTACTATGGGGCATGCAAGCGCCTGACGGTCCCCTCCAGGAAGAAGAAGCGCTCGGGAAGGCGTACGACGCCCGTCTCATGAAGCGCCTGCTCGCGTACCTGCGACCGTACCGGGGCAGAGTCGCGATCGCCGTGCTGATGCTCGTGGCCGCCTCGGGTCTCGCGCTCGTCGGCCCCTGGCTGACGATGGAGGTCATCGACCACGCGATCCCGGACGCCGATTTCCGCGCCATCCGCAACCTGTCGATCCTCTTCTTCGTCTCGCTCCTCCTCTCGGGACTGCTGGAGTACGGGCGCACGATGCTGACCACGTGGATCGGGCAGAATGTGATGCTCGACCTGCGGCAGGAGATCTTCCGGCACCTGCAGCGCCTCCGGCTCGCGTACTTCGACCGCAACCCGGTCGGACGGCTGATGACGCGGCTCACGAGCGACGTCGAGGTCCTGAACGAGATGTTCACCTCCGGGGTCGTCACGATCTTCGGGGACGTGTTCACGGTCGCCTTCATCATGATCGCCATGCTCGTCATGGACTGGCGGCTCGCCCTCGTGACGTTCGCGGTCCTCCCCCTCGTGTTCCTGGCCGCGTGGCTGTTCCGGAAGAAGGTGCGCGAGGCGTACCGCGACATCCGGATCCGGCTCGCGCGCATCAACGCCTTCCTGCAGGAGCGGATCACGGGTGTGCGCGTCGTGCAGCTGTTCCGTCAGGAGCGGGCGGCGACGCGCTGGTTCGGCGACATCAACGACGACTACCTCGAGGCCCACCTGCGCTCGATCACCTACTACGCGCTCTTCTTCCCCGTCGTCGAGGTGCTCGCGTCGGTCGCGCTCGCGCTCATCATCTGGTACGGAGGCAACCAGGCCCTCGAGGGGACGCTCACGATCGGGGTCATCGCGGCCTTCCTGCAGTACGCGAGGCGGTTTTTCCGTCCGATCCAGGATCTGTCCGAGAAGTACAACATCCTGCAGGGCGCGATGGCGAGTTCGGAGCGGATCTTCCGGCTCCTGGACGAGGCGCCGGGGATCGAGGACCCGGTGGACCCGACGGATCTTCCGGCGGGCGTGAAGGGCCGCATCGAGTTCGAGGACGTCTGGTTCCGGTATCTGTCGCCGGAGGAGGACGCGGCGGGGGTCACGACGCCCGCACTGGCCCACGCCGCGGCCTGGGAAGGGGCGGAGGGGCGGCTCGACGAGGACGCGCCGGACGACGGCTGGGTGCTGCGCGGCATCAGCTTCACGGCGGAGCCGGGACTGCGGCTCGCGGTCGTTGGAGCGACCGGAGCGGGCAAGACGACGCTGTTCAGCCTCCTCATGCGCTTCTACGAGCCGCAACGCGGGCGCATCACTCTCGACGGGGTCGACATCCGGGAACTCCGGCTCGCCGACCTTCGGCACCAGATGGGCCTCGTGCTGCAGGACGTCTATCTCTTCTCGGGCTCCGCGGCGAACAACATCGCGCTCGATCGCAAGGCGGTGGGGCGGGATGAGATCCGGGCGGCGGCCCGTCAGGTCGGGGTCGACCGGCACCTCGCGCGGCTGCCGAAGAAGTACGACGAGCCGCTGAGCGAGCGGGGCGGGAACCTGTCGGTCGGCGAGCGCCAGCTGGTGTCCTTCGCCCGCGCGCTCGCGGGAGACCCGCCCATCCTGCTTCTGGACGAGGCGACGAGTTCGGTGGACTCGGAGATCGAGGCGGAGATCCAGGCGGCGCTGGAGCGCCTGATGGCGGGACGGACGAGCCTCGTCATCGCGCACCGGCTCTCTACCATCCAGGGGGCCGACCGCATCCTCGTGCTCCATCACGGGCGCATCAGCGAGTCCGGCACGCACGACACGCTGCTTGAGCGCGGCGGCCTCTATGCACAGCTCCACCGCCTCCAGTTCCAGAAGCCGACGGCCGCCGCATGAATGCCGTGCTGGACTGGGCGGCGGCGCTGGACCCGCGCCTCGTGCTCCTTGCCCTTCTCGTGGCCCTGAACCTCTGGGCGACGGGCATCACCGCGCTTTCGAACGCGCCGAGGCGAGAAAAGGTGCTGTGGGTCGCGGTGATCTTCCTCTGCCCCATCGTCGGCAGCGTGCTCTGGTTCGTGTTCGGCCCGAAGCTCTGGGCGGAGAGGCGCTAAGGCCAGAGCGGGCGCAACAGATCCGCCGTGCGGGCGGCGGCGCCGGCACCCGCCTCGACGAACGCGCGGGCGGCGCGGGCGTGGCGCCGACGGCGAGGCGGGTGGGCCAGCCCGGTCAGGGTGTCCGCGAGCGCGCCGGCCGGGGAGACGAGCCCGCCGCCGGCCGACGCGAGGGCGCGGGCGTCCGCCCGGTCGTGACGCGGGCCGAAGACGACGGGCAGCCCGGCCGCGGCGGGCTCGAGGACGTTGTGGAGCCCGGTGCCCCCGAGGCCGCCGCCGACATAGGCCACATCGCCCGCCGCGTACAGCTCCGCGAGCCGGCCGACCTCGTCGAACACGATGACGGACGCGTCGGGGTCCGCGGCGGAATCGCCGATCTCGCTCCAGCGGATGACGCGTTCCCCGCGGGCCGTGCACGACGCGACGAGGGCGTCGACGTGCGCGGCGGTCGGCTCGTGCGGCGCGATCACGAGCTGCCAGCCCGGGCCGCCGTCACGTCGAACGGCCGCCGCGGCATCGAGCAGTGCGCGTTCGTCAGCAGGCCACGTCGAGCCGGCGACGAGGCGCGGGGCCGCCCCGTCCGCGGCTCCCAACGCGGCGCGGAAAGACGCCTCCGAACCGTCCGCCCGAGCGCGGTCCGCCCGTTCGAGCGCCAGGTCGAACGCCGCGTCTCCCGTTACCGCCAGCACCCCCGGCCGGACGCCGAGCGCTTCGAGTCGCCGCGCGTCCGCCGGGGTCGCGGCGCCGACCGCGTCCAGCCGCGCATACGACGCGCGGAAGAGCCGGCGAGCGAGGGCGCCGGAGCGCCGGCTCCCGTCGCGGACGGTGCCGTTGATGAGCGTGGCGGGCACCCCGGCCCGTGCGGCCGCCGCCACGAGTCCCGGCCACACGTCCAGCTTCGCGAACACGAGCAGGCGGGGCCGCACGGCGGCGAGCGCCGCGTCGCAGTCGCGCGCGCGGTCGAGCGGCGGCGGGCCCGAATGATCCGGATCCAGCCACGCGAGCGCCGCCCGGCCCGATGGCGAGCCGTGCGTGACGACGAGCTGCGCCCGCGCGCCGGAGCGCGATCCGGACCGTGAGCCGCGCAGACGCCGGATCGCCGGCGCCGCACCGAGCAGTTCGCCGGCGGAAGCCCCGTGGAGCCACACGAGCGGCCCAGGCTCTCGACCCTGTCCCCAGGCGGCCAGCTCCGCGGCGGCGCGCCGCCGGGCAGCGACCGCCCGCGCGATGTCCGGCCGGGCGCGGCGAAGCAGGGGCGCCGCCGCGAGCGCGACGCCGGCGGCCGCGTCCGTGAGGCGCGCCCCGGCGTTCACGACGGCGACCCGGAGCTTTTCGCCCGCATCCCGTCTCCATATTCTGCCGCGTGCGCTATCTCGGGAACAAAACGAAGCTCGTCCCCTTCCTGCTGGAGACCGTGGACCGGTGCCAGGCGGCGCCCGGCGTCGCCTGCGACCCGTTTGCCGGCACCGCCAGCGTGTCCGCGGCGCTCAAGGAAAAGGGCTGGCAGGTCCATGCGGGCGACCTGATGGCGTCGTCCTACGCCCTCCAGGTCGCGCGAGTCCAGCTCGACGCGCCCCCGCGGTACCCGGCTTCGTTCCTCCCGGCGGCGGCCCGCAACGGGAAGCGGGAGATCGGCTACCGCGCCCTGCTCGAGAGGCTGGCCGAACTCGATGATCCCGGCGATCCCGGCGATCTCCGGGACGGGGAGGGGCCGGACCGCCGCGGGTTCATCGCGGAACACTACACGCGCGACGGAGCCGCCGGCCGGGAGCACGGGCGCATGTACTTCTCCCCCGAGAACGGACGCAGGATCGACGCGGTCCGCACGCGGATCGAACGCTGGACGCGCGGGCCGTCCCACAGCGAAGCCGCGGCCCAACTCCTCATCGCGACGCTCATCGAGGCCGCCGATCGCGTGGCGAACACCACGGGCGTCTATGCCTCCTTCGTAAAAACCATGCAGCCGAACGCCCTGCGCCCGCTCGAACTCCGCCCCATCGAACCGACGCCGCGCCGGGAAGGAGCCGGCGCCTGCAGCGCGTTTCGCGGACCCGCCGCCCGCCTCCTGGCATCCGTCGGTCCTGTCGATCTCGTCTATCTCGACCCCCCTTACAACGGCCGGCAGTATCCCGCGTATTATCACATCCCGGAACTCCTCGCGCTCGGCTGGACCACACCGCCTGAGATTCGGGGGAAGACGGGACTCATCCCCGACGAGGCGCAGCGCTCGGACTGGTGCCGGAAGCACCGGGCTCCGGAGGCGCTGCGGGAGGTACTGGAGGCAGCGGACGGACGCCACATCCTGTTCAGCTACAACGACGAGGGGCTTCTGGACCGCGCCACCATCGAAGGGGCGCTGCGCGAACGCGGCCTGCCCGACACCTACGAGTTCCACGACCGGCCGTACCGCCGCTACCGGAGCGACGCCGACGGCCCGGGCCGGAGCTACCTGCGCGACGACGTGCGGGAACACCTCCACTACGTGAGGTGCTCGTGAGCACGGCGCGCGCCGCGCTCGTCATGCTCCTGCTGTGCGCGGGTGGCTGCTCGCCGGCGTACGTCCTGCGCGCCGGCTGGGAGGAGGCCCGCATCCTCTCGGCGCGCCGCCCCATCCGAGCCGTGATCCACGACACGACCGTGGCCCGCGAGACCCGCGACAAGCTGCGGCTCGTCCTCGACGCGAGAGACTTCGCGGAACGCGACCTGGGGCTGCGCGCGGGGGCGAGCTACGAGTCGTTCACGCAACTCCACCGCGACACGCTGGTCCTGATCGTGCTCGCCGCCCCGGAGTTCGATCTGCGCTGGAAGACGTGGTGGTTCCCCATCGTCGGCCACGTCCCCTACAAGGGATACTTCGACTTCGACGACGCCCGAGCGGAGGCCGCCGGCCTGGCCGAGGAGGGCTATGATGTCTCGGTCCGGCCCGTCTCCGCCTTCTCGACGCTGGGATGGTTCCCGGACCCCATCATGTCGACGACGCTGCGCCTCGACAGCCTGGGGATCGTCGAGACGGTGATCCACGAGATCACGCACAGCACGTACTTCCCCACCGGACAGGCGGATTTCAACGAGAGCTTCGCGAACTTCGTCGGGTACCGCGGCGCCATCGAATTCTTCTGCGAGGCGGTGGCGGACGAGAGCGCCTGCGTGCGGGCGCAGTGGAGGTGGGAGGACACGCGCGTATTCGGCCACTTCTTCCATTCCATCCTCGCGCCGTTGGAGGAGGTGTACGCCTCCGCCCTGCCCGACGACGCGAAGCGGGCGGCCAAACGCGAGGTGTTCGAGGCGGCGGCCCAACGTTTCGAGACGGAGTACAAGCCGCGGCTGCATGCGCAGTACGGCTCGATCGACCCGGACGGTCTCGACAACGCGTGGATGATCTCGCGCCTGCTCTACTACACGAGACTGGATGACTTCGAGCGCGTGTACGAGTCGCACGGCGCGCTGGTGCCCGCCGTCGAAGCGCTGATGCGGGAGGCCGCGGCCGGCGACCCGTGGAAGGCCCTTACGCGTCTGGTGGGTCCCGCGGACACAGGCCCCGGCGACACGGACGACGCCGAGACCACGGAAGGATCGAGATGACGGAACCGTTCGCCTGCGTGCGCTGCGACCGCGACGACCAGGGCCGGATCGAGCGCCTCCCGTTCCCGAGCGCACTCGGCGAGCGGATCGTGGCGGAGATCTGCGCGGCGTGCTGGGAGGAGTGGAAGGAGCGGCAGATGCTCCTCATCAACCACTACGGGCTGAAGCTCCACGAAGCCGCGGCGCGCGAGTTTCTTTACACGAACCTCCGGATCCACCTCTTCGGCGAGGAGGGCACCGCCGCCCCCATCGACACCGGCGCGGAAGGCTCCGTCGAGTGGTAGGAGGCAGGTGACGGACTCCCCGGCGTCCCGCTCGACGCTGACGCCGCGCTAGGAGACGACGAGGTTGAGCATGCGGTCCGGGACGTGGATCACCTTGCGAATCGCGACCCCGTCGAGGCGCCGGATCACGTTCGCCTCGGCCAGCGCCGCCTCGCGCACGACGTCTTCCGGGGCTCCGCGCGCGACCCGGATCGTCGCCCGCAGCCGGCCGTTCACCTGCACCGGAAGTTCGACCTCGTCGACCACCAGCTTGCTCTCGTCCCAGGCCAGCCACTCGGCGTGATCGAAGATGCTGGACTCGCCCCCCAGCCGGGCCCACAACTCCTCGGCAATGTGGGGCGCGACCGGCGCGATCATGATCACCAGCGGCCGCACCTCGTCGACCGAGGCCGTGCGCCCGCCGGAGCGCAGCGTGTTCAGGTAGTCCATCGCGGCGGCGATCGCCGTGTTGTAACTCAGCGCCTCGAGGTCCTCCGAGATCTGCCGGATCGTGGCGTGCAGCGCCCGCTCCACGCCGGGATCCTCGAATCCCGTGCGGCCCGCTTCCGCCGCGGCCGTCACGCTGTCCCACACCTTCTTCAGGAAGCGTTCGGGCCCGGCGAGGCCACTGTCGCGGAAGTCCCCGCCCCGCTGGAAGGGGCCGAGGAACATGAGGTACATGCGGAACGTGTCCGCGCCGAACCGCGCGATGTACTCGTCCGGAAGGATCACGTTGCCGCGCGACTTCGAGATCTTGGCGCCGTCCCTGATGAGGAGGCCGTGTTTGCGGAAGCGGTCGTACGGCTCCTCGAACTCGAGGTGCCCGAGGTCGTGCAGCACCATCGTGAGGAACCGGGAGTAGAGGAGGTGGAGGACGGAGTGTTCCTCGCCTCCGATGTAGCTGCTGACGGGTAGCCACTTCCGCGTCCGCGCGGGGTCGAACGGACGGTCGTCGAACTCGGTCGAGGGATAGCGCAGGAAGTACCAGCCCGAATCGAGGAAGGTGTCGGAGACATCCGTCTCGCGCCGGGCCTCCGCGCCGCACGCCGGACACGCCGCCGCGTGGAAGGACGGGTCGCGTGCGAGCGGGCTCACGCCCGTCGCCGTGGGGCGGAAATCCTCGACGAAGGGGAGGACGACGGGGAGGTCCTCCTCCGGCACCGCCTGAGGGCCGCAGTCGTCGCAGTAGATGATGGGGATCGGCGGTCCCCAGTACCGCTGCCGGGAGATGCACCAGTCGTGCAGCCGGTAGTTGACCTCCGCCGCCGCGAGCCCGCGCTCCGCCAGCCACTCGGTGATCGCGCGCCCGCCCGCGTCGGCCTCCATCCCGCTGAAGCGCCCGGAGTTCACGAGAATCTCATCGGCGGTGTGCTCGACGAAGGCGGCCTCCGCCTCGCCCCCACCGATCTCCGCGGGATCCGCCCCCTCCGGGAGCGCCGCGCGGGAGCACACGACCTGGACGATGGGCAACCCGAACTGGCGCGCGAAATCGAAGTCCCGCTGATCGTGTCCGGGCACGGCCATGATCGCGCCGGTGCCGTAGTCCATGAGGACGTAGTCGGCGACCCACACGGGGATGTCCTCCCCGGTGGCCGGGTTCCGCGCATACCCGCCGGTGAATACGCCGGTCTTCTCGCGCTCGTCCGTCTTCTGCCGTTCCACGAGGTCGACGGCCGCGGCCGCGCGCATGTAGGCCTCCACGTCGGCGCGCCGCTCGTCCGTCGTGAGCCGCTCGACGAGGGGATGCTCCGGTGCCAGCACCATGAACGTCGCGCCGAAGAGCGTATCGGCGCGGGTCGTGAACACCTCGATCCGATCCGTCTCGTCGGCCGCCTCGGTGCCGGAGGCGGGCGCGGCGCCCGAGCCCCCCGCGGCGCCCGAGAGCGGGAAGTGCAGCCGCGCGCCCTCGGAGCGTCCGATCCAGTTGCGCTGGGCCGTCTTCGTCGTCTCGGACCAGTCGATCCAGTCCAGGTTGTCCAGCAGCCGCTGCGCGTAGTCCGTGATCCGGAAGAACCACTGGCTCAGCATCCGCTGCTCGACCGCGGTGTCGCATCGTTCGCACAGGCCGGCGATCACCTGTTCGTTCGCGAGGACCGTCTGGCACGCCGGGCACCAGTTGACCGCGGCTTCCTTCTTCTCGGCCAGGCCCGCCTTGAAGAGCTGGATGAAGATCCACTGCGTCCACCTGTAGTAGCGCGGATCCGTCGTATCGACCGTGCGGGACCAGTCCGTCATGAGCCCCGCCGCCCTCAGCATCCGCTCGAAGTTCCGGATGTTCGAGGGGATCAACTCCATCGGGTGCGTGTCGACTTTGAGCGCGTGGTTCTCCGAGTGGATACCGAACGCGTCGTATCCGATGGGCTCGAAGACGTCATCGCCCCGAAGGCGCCGGAAACGCCCGTAGATGTCGGCCCCCGTGAAGGCGTACAGGTTCCCGACATGGAGCCCCTCGGCCGACGGATACGGATACATCATGAGGTTGAAGAACGGACGCTCGGCAGCGTCGAGGTCGGGCTCGTTCGTCCCGTTCTCCTCCCACCAGGCCTGCCATCGGGATTCGATGGCGCTCGGGTCGTACATGGGTCGCGGGTCCGCTCCGTCTACGGGATCACGCCGGGGAGATGCTCTAGCAGCCCGTGCAAAAGCCGAGACGGCGGCACCCTGCGGCGGCCGCCGTCCGGCCGCACAAGATGGGGCCGGAACGGCGACCGAACAACTTGAGGCTAGTCTTCCCGGCCGGGACCGGGGACCATGTGGTCCAGGCTGAACTTCCCGTTGCCCGTCGTCCACAGGAAGAGGAAGATGGCGCAGTACAGGATGGCGAGTTCTCCGCCGTTCACGATCGGCCAGAACTCCATCTCGCGGGCGAAGAAGTGGCGCCACCAGTAGACCACCGCGAAGTGCCCCGTGAGGATGAAGGCGACCCAGCGCGTCCGGACCCCGAGGATGATGAGGATCGGCAGGAAGAACTCGATGAGTCCCGCGATGCCGCGCGGCCACGCGAACCAGGACTCGACGGCGGTTGCGCCGAACATGCCGAGGAGCTTCTGGGCTCCGTGCTGCCACAGCATCAGGCCGGCGGTGACCCGGAGCACGGCGTGGGTGGTTTCCTTCGAGACGGGTGCATTCATGACGCCTCCCATTAAGGGGGGCTCCGGCGTCCGCGCCGCTTGCAGGCCCGGAAGTGCCGCCGTAGCCTTGCGACCCATGATGCCGGTTGATTCTCCGCGCGCACAAGACGGGGAGTTCGAGGGCGAAATACCCGTTCACATTCCGCTCGCCCTCCTGCTGACCCTCAGGGACCTCGACACGCCCGAAGATCCGCGGGAACTTGAGGAAATGGACCTCTCCCTGAACCTGCGTCGGCGGCTGGGGCTGTCGAGCGTCGTGCTCAAGCAGATTCGCCGCTACGAGGAGGATGGCGGGGATGTGCGCGCCGCCGAAGTCGCGAGCCTGTTCGAACTCGTCGCGAAACGGATCGATGCTCCAGAGATCTTCGCGGCCACGGGACGCCGGGTCACGCACGAGGCGTTCGGCCCCGGCGCACGCGTGTTCCTGCGCTTCGGGTGGCGGCTGATCCCTCCCGGTCTCCGCCGGATGCTCGCCTGGGGGCGAGTGAAGAAAATCGCCCGCCGCCTCAGCCCCGCCTCGAAGATCCGGACTGTGAAGGGGATGAACGGGTTCACGGTGGAACGCGGCCTCCCGGTTCTGGCCACAGCCGACAAGGGCGGACGCGGCTGCGAGATCCTGTCGGGGATCATCGACGAGTCGTTTCGGACGTATCGGGGAGGGGGAGGCGGCGTCTCGCACCCGCAGTGCGAAGCCAACGGGGCGGATCGCTGCCTCTGGGTCGTCGAGTCGACCCCGGGCTAATCGTGCGGTTCGACGTGCACCGTCACGTCGGTGAATCCGATCCGGGCGGCGACCCTCCGCTCCACTTCATCGGCGATTTCGTGGGCGCTGACCACCGTCTCGCCGGGCGCGACCCGGATCGTGAGTTCCGCAAAGCGCCCGACCGACTTGCCGCGCGAACGAACCCCGGTGACAGCACGCACGCCGGGCACCCGGCTCGCCACGCCTTCGATCTCCCGCGGATCGACGGCCCGTTCGTCGACGAGGACGGGGATGGTCTCGCGGAAGATCTTATATCCGGAGCGCGCCACGACGAGCGCCACGGCGAGGGCGAGCCATGCATCGGCCGGCGCCCAGCCGGTCCAGGCGGTGACCGCCAGCCCGATCAGAACTCCCGCCGTAACCAGGACATCGGACGCGGTGTGCCGCGCGTCGGCCGCGAGGATCTCGCTCGACAACTTCCGGCCCGCCCTCGCTTCGCCCAGCGCGACGGCGGCATTCACCACGAGGGCCGCGCCGAGCACGCCCAGCATCGCCGGTTCGATATCCGGCGGAGCGCCGCCGCGGATGAGGCGCTCAAGCGCGCTCTGAACGAGTTCGAAGCAGGTGACCGAGAGGAACGCCGCCACGGCGAGTGCCGCGAGCGTCTCGAACTTGCCGTGTCCGTAGGGATGTTCGGCGTCCGGCGGGGCGGCCGCGAGTCGCATCGCGGCGAGGCCCACAACGTTGTTGATCGCATCGACGCCCGAGTGGGCCGCGTCGCCCAGGACGGCGATCGATCCCGTGCGCAGCCCCACGATCAACTTCGCCGCGATCACCGCCACGTTCGCGAGCAGCACCCACAGGAGTATGCGGCGCACCCGTGCGTTGCGGTCGGCCGGCGAAGTCACCGCCCCGGACTCATCGCCTGAAGCGACGCCCCCGGCTGAAGTCCGGTTTCGACGAGTACCGCTCCGGCTCCTCCCCCTCGTCTTCTCCCTCTTCGGCTTCCGTATCCCGCATCACCGCGTCGAAGCGGCTCGCACGGGCGCGCTGCCGGCCTTCCAGCAGCCAGCGCCAGGGCGACGTGCGCGGCGCCCTTCCCGTCGGCGCGTACTTGTCGTAGAGCCCGGGAGAGCCGAGCCCCACCCAGATGCCGAAGGCGAGGGCGAGGAGGGCGCCCAGGGATCCGGCGATGATCAGGATCCAGGCCAGCGTGTCTTCGGTCATCAAACTCCGTGCTTCGTCGCGACGGGGCGCCGGGTGCTTGCCTGCGCCGCCGGGCGTCGTCTACTGTCACGCCGTGCGGCCCCCGGCCGGCCCGCTAAATGGTGCCCCCGGCGGCTCCGTGACAAGCGCGCCCGTCCGTTTCTGCCCTCCGATTCGAGCGATTCCATGACCGAACAGCACCGGGAGATCGACGTCCTGCTGGACGAACAGAGGACTTTCGAGCCGCCGGCACACTTCGTCGCGGCCGCTCACGTAGGCGATCGCGGCCCCTACGACGAGGCCGACCGGGACCGCGAGGCGTACTGGGAGGCGTGGGCGCGCCGGCTCGACTGGTTCACGCCCTGGGACACGGTGCTGGAGTGGGACCCTCCCTTCTCGAAGTGGTTCGTCGGCGGCACGCTCAACGCCGCGCACAACTGCCTCGACCGCCACCTGGAGGCGCGCGGTTCGAAGACAGCCCTCATCTGGGAGGGCGAGCCGGGAGACGTGCGCCGCTACACCTATCGCGAGTTGCACGAGGAGGTGTGCCGCTTCGCGAACGCGCTCAAGGGGCTCGGCATCGGTAGGGGCGACCGGGTCGCGATCTATCTCCCCATGGTCCCGGAGGCCGCCGTCGCCATGCTCGCCTGCGCGCGCATCGGCGCCCCGCATTCCGTCGTCTTCGGAGGCTTCTCGCCGCAGTCCCTTCGCGATCGGATCGAGGACGCCCACGCGACGTGCGTGATCACGGCGGACGGAGGATATCGCCGCGGCGGGATCATCCCTCTCAAGGCGAGCACGGACACCGCGATCGAGGGTCTCGACTATGTGAAGAGCGTCGTCGTCGTCCAGCGCTCCGCCGTGACCGACCCTGAGGCCGCGCCCCACGGAGACGGGGTCGACACGCCGTCGTGCGACATGACCGAAGGCCGGGATCACTGGTACCACGAGTTGATCGCCGCGGCGGACGCCGACTGCCCCGCCGAACCGATGGATTCGGAGGATCTGCTCTACATCCTCTACACCTCCGGGACGACGGGGAAGCCGAAGGGCGTGATGCACACGACCGGCGGCTACATGACGCAGGTGACCGCGACCTCCAAGTGGGTGTTCGATCTCCGGGAGGACGACATCTACTGGTGCACGGCGGACGTGGGGTGGGTCACGGGCCACTCCTACATCGTCTACGGCCCGCTCGCGAACGGCGCGACGGTGGTGATGTACGAGGGGTCGCCCGACTGGCCGGACCGGGGCCGCTTCTGGGACCTGTGCGAGCGCTACGCGGTGACGGTGTTCTACACGGCGCCGACGGCGATCCGCGCCTTCATGAGGTGGGGGGACGACTGGCCGGCGGGCTACGACCTCTCGAAGCTCCGCCTGCTCGGGACGGTGGGCGAACCCATCAACCCGGAGGCGTGGGTCTGGTACGACCGCCACATCGGCGGCGGCCGCTGCCCGATCGTCGACACGTGGTGGCAGACGGAGACGGGCGGGATCATGATCACGCCGCTCCCGGGGGCGATCACCACGAAACCCGGGACGGCGACGGTCCCCTTCCCCGGCATCGAGGCGGCGATCCTCGACGAGGAGGGGAATCCGGCGGAATCCGGCTATCTGGCGATCACCTCGCCGTGGCCGGGGATGCTCCGGGGGATCTGGGGCGACGAGGAGCGCTACCGCGAGACGTACTGGTCGAAGTGGCCCGACATCTACTTCCCCGGTGACGGGGCGCGGGTGGACGAGGACGGCTACTACTGGATCATGGGCCGCGTGGACGACGTGCTGAACGTGGCCGGGCACCGGATCGGGACGATGGAGGTGGAGTCCGCGCTCGTCGACCACGAGGCGGTGGCGGAGGCCGCGGTCGTGGGGCGTTCGGACGAGATCAAGGGACAGGCGGTGGCCGCGTTCGTGAGCGTGGTGGAGGGGACGGAGACCTCCGAGGCGCTGCGCCAGGAACTGCGGGGGCACGTCGCGGCGCAGATCGGCGCAATCGCGCGGCCGGCCGACCTCATCTTCGCCGCCGAGCTGCCGAAGACGCGGAGCGGGAAGATCATGCGGCGCCTCCTGCGCGACGTGGCGGAGGGACGGGCGCTGGGCGATACGACGACGCTTGCGGACCCCGCCGTGGTGCGAAGCTTGCAGCAGAAATTCGCCGACAGCGAGGGCTAGCCCGGAGGAGCTGACTACGCTATCGCGCGCCTGCAGCCGCCGACGCTCATGAGCCCGCGCTCGCCGGACACCGGCGCGCGGGCAGCGGGACAGCTCGGGCTGCTTGCGCTGGTCGACCTGCTTGCGATGAGCCTCTGGTTCTCGGCCAGCGCGGTCGTGCCGGAGCTGCGCGAGGCGTGGGGACTCGACGACGCCGGGGCGGCCTGGCTCACGACCTCCGTTCAACTCGGCTTCGCCACGGGCGCGGTCCTCTCGGCGCTGCTCACGCTCTCCGACCTGTGGGACCCGCGTCGGCTCATCGCCGGGTCCGCCCTCGTCGGCGCGACCGCCACGGCCGCGATCGCCGTTTTCGCGGACGGACTCGCCCTCACCGTCTTCCTCCGATTCGTGACGGGGGTGGCCCTCGCGGGCGTCTATCCGCCCGGGATGAAAATGGTCGCCGGGTGGTTCCGCGCCGGGCGCGGAATGGCGATCGGAGTCCTCATCGGCGCCCTCGCCGTCGGGAGCGCGATGCCCCATCTGCTCCGGCCGCTCGGAGGGATCGGCGCCTGGCGGCCCGTACTCCTGCTCGCCTCGGGCTTTGCGGTCGTGGCGGCCGTGCTCGCGGCGGCGGGGCTCCGCGCGGGGCCCCACCAGGCGCCGGCGGCGCCCTTCGATCCCCGCGCCGTGCGGCGCATGTTCGCCGACCGGGCGACGATGCTCGCCAACGGCGGCTATTTCGGGCACATGTGGGAACTCTTCGCGATGTGGACGTGGATCCCGGCCTTCCTGGCGGCGAGCTTCGCAGCGGACTCGAGCGCGGGCACGACCCGCTCCCTCGCCTCGTACCTGGCGTTCGGGACGATCGCCGCCGGAGGGCTGGGCGCCGCCGCCGCGGGCATCCTCGCCGACCGCGTGGGCCGGACCGCCGTGACGAGCTGGAGCATGGTAGTGAGCGGCGCCTGCTGTCTCGTCATCGGGCCCCTGTTCGGTGGCCCCGTCTGGCCGGTCGCGGCGGTCTGTCTCGTGTGGGGGTTCGCGATCGTCGCCGACTCCGCGCAGTTCTCCGCCTGTGTTAGCGAACTCGCCGAACCGGAGTACGTGGGCACCGCGCTCACGCTGCAGACTGCGATCGGCTTCCTGCTCACGATCGCCACGATCCGCCTCATCCCGGTGTGGGAGTCATGGTTCGGATGGGAGTGGGCCTTCGCGCCCCTCGCCATCGGCCCGGCCCTCGGCACCTGGAGCATGCTCGCCCTCCGCCGCCGCCCCGAGGCCGCCCGCATCGCCGGCGGCCGCCGCTAGGAGACGGACGTCCGCGGTTGTGGCCGTCAAGCGCCGGATCTACCGTGAGACCGGCCGCCCGACTCTGACCCGAAACCGGAGTGCAGACGTGAAGCGACGTATCGATTCGTTCAAGCTGTCGTCCCCGGCGAAGTGGGCCCTCGTGGCCTTCGGGGCGGGCGCCGTGTCGGGGTGCGGGCAGGCGGAGGCCGGGTCACAGACGGAGGGAGCCGTCGCCGAGGACGAGGACGTCGAGACGCAGGCGGCCGCCAACCAACTCTCCGTGGAGGAGGTCGCCGACGGCTTCGAACTCCTCTTCGACGGGGAGTCGCTCGACGCGTGGCGCGGGTTCCGGATGGATGACGTCCCCGCGGGCTGGAGCGCAAAGGAGGGCGCGCTCGCCTTCACGCCCGGCGTCGGGGGCGGGACGCTCATCACGCGCGACACCTACACGGACTTCGACCTGCGCCTCGAGTGGAAGGTCGGCGAGGGCGGCAACAGCGGGATCTTCTTCGGCATCTCCGAGAACACCGAGCGCGCGTTCGAGTCGGGACCCGAGATGCAGGTCCTCGACAACGCGGGGCACTACGACGGCGGCAATCCGCTCACCTCGGCGGGGTCGAACTACGGCCTGCACGCGCCTCCGGAGGACGTCACGCGCCCGGTCGGCGAATGGAACGAAGTCCGGATCGTCCGCCACGGAAACCAGGTCGTCCACTGGCTGAACGGCGTCCAGGTCGTCGAGTACGAGATCGCCTCGCCCGAATGGGAGGCGCTGGTGGCGGGGAGCAAGTTCGTGGAGTGGCCCGACTACGGCCGACACCACGAGGGCCACCTCGGCATCCAGGACCACGGCGACCCCGTCTGGTACCGCAACCTCCGCGTCCGCCGCATCCAGTAGCGGCCGGACCGGCCCCCTCCGTCGTCAGCCGTTCGCGTCGAGGGGGCGGTGGGTGAAGCTGCGCTTGCCGGGACCGTAGTCCGCGGCGCCCTGCCCTTCGCCACGCAACAGCCAGCGCGTCGTGAGGAGGCCCTCGACGCCGACCGGGCCACGGGCGTGGATGCGGGCCGTGCTGATCCCCACCTCCGCCCCGAGCCCGTAGCGGAAGCCGTCCGCGAAGCGGGTGCTCGCGTTGTGGAACACACTCGCGGCGTCCACCGCCTTCAGGAATCGCTCCGCGACGGCCGGGTCCCCGGCCACGATCGCGTCCGTGTGGCTGCTCCCGTAGGTGTGAATGAAGTCGACGGCTTCCTCCAGGCCCGCCACGGTCCGCACCGCCAGCGTGAGGTCGCCGAACTCGACCCCCCAATCCCCCTCGGATGCGGCCTCCGCCCACGGCAGGACCCGGCGGGAGGGCTCGTCACACCGGAGTTGGACCCCGCGCTCGCGGAGCGCCTCTCCGATCGGCCCCAGCCGCGGCAGGAACGACTCGTGCACGAGCAGCGTCTCGGTCGCGTTGCACGCCGCCGGGTAATCGCACTTTCCATCCACGGCGAGCCGCACCGCCATCTCCGGATCCGCCGACGCGTCCACGTAGAGGTGGCACACGCCCTCCGCGTGCCCGAGTACTGGGATCCGGCTCCGCTCCTGGATCGAGCGCACGAGCGCACCCGACCCCCGCGGGATCACGAGATCGATGAGGTCGTCGAGCGCGAGCAGTTCGTCGACGTCCCGCCGGTCCGAGACGCCGAGAACGCCCCGGGGATCGAGATCCGCCTCCTCCAGCGCCCGCTGCAGACAGCCGACGAGCACTTCGTTCGAGCGGGCCGCCTCGCGACCGCCCTTCATGATGACGCCGTTCCCGGAGCGGATGGCGAGGGACCCGATCTGGATCACCGCGTCGGGCCGGCTCTCGAAGATGATGAGCAGGACGCCGAGCGGGCTGCGCACCCGCTCGAGCACGAGACCCTCGTCGAGTTCCGTGCGCGTGAGGACGCGGTCGATCGGGTCCTCGCCCTCGACCAGCGCGTCGATCCCCTCGAGCAGGCTTTCGAACTTCGCATCGGGGAGCCCCAGCCGGTGCAGGAGGGACCCGGAGAGCCCTTCCTCCGCCGCGCGCGCCAAGTCCTCGTCGTTCGCCCGCGAGATCTCGGCCCGCGACCGGATCAACACGGCTTTCAGCGCGCGCAGCGCCGCCGTCCGGCGCTCGGCCGGGGCGCTTCCGATGGTGCGTTGCGCCGTCCGTACTCCGGCCGCCCGCTCCCTCAGCGTTTCCGTCGCTTCCCGCTTCAGTGTCGTTGCTTCCATCAGGATTCCTTGAGGATGAGATGCTCCCGTCCCACGACCTCGACGCCGGCTCCCGCCCCGTGGGAGATCGCCTGGAGGACGAGCCGCGAGTCGAGCGCGACGACGCCCCGTCCGACCAGGGATCCGTCGAGCGCCCGAACCTCGACCACATCGCCGCGCCGGAACGCGCCTTCCGCCCGCGCGACATCCGCGGCTCTCAGCGACTCACCGCCCTGGAGACGTTCGGCCCCGCCCTCCGCCACGACCAGCATCCCGCGCGGGTGTGAACAGTAGGCGATCCAGCGGCTGCGCGAAGAGAGGGCGGCGCGAGGCGGGATCCACGTCCCCTCCTCCTCGCCGGCCAGAACGCGGTCGAGCGCGCCCGGATCGACGCCCGACGCGATGACGGTGTGGCAGCCCCCGCGCGACGCGACCCGGGCCGCCTCCAGCTTGCTCGCCATCCCGCCCCGGCCGAGCCCGGAGCGCCCGTCCACGTCGAGCCCGTGCTCGTCGGGCCGGTCGATCCGACCGACGAGCCTCGCCTCCGGGTCGCGCCTGGGATCCGCCGTCATGACCCCGGGCACATCCGTGAGGAGCACGATCAGATCCGCCGCCAGTTCGCTCGCGACCAGCGCTCCCAGCCGGTCGTTGTCGTCGAAGATCGGCCGCTTTCCGGTCCCCCGGTACACGCGATCGTTCAGCGAGATGGCGTCGTTTTCGTTCACGACGGGGACGACGCCGAGCCGGAAGAGACTCTGGAGCGTCTCGTGCAGGTTCAGGTAGCGAACCCGGTCATCGAAGTCCGTCCACGTGATGAGGATCTGCGCGCAGGTGACGCCGAGCCGGGCGAACCCCTGCTGGTAGAGTTCCATGAGCCGGCTCTGGCCGATGGCGGCGCACGTCTGCTTCAGTTCGGCCGTCTCGGGCGGCTCGGGGAGCTGGAGAGCCACTCGTCCCAGGCCTACCGCTCCCGAAGTCACGATGAGGACCTCCCGGCCCTCCCGCCGCAGGCGGCTCGCGCTCTCGACGACGCGGAAGAGGCGAGAGAGGGCGATCGTCCCATCGTCGTGCGTGACGACACCCGTCCCCACCTTGAGGACGACCCGGTCGGCCGTCGCGATCGCCTCGCGCGTGACCGTCGGCGCGGGAGCGTCGCCCTCGGGGGTCGAAATTGGCTGGAGCTGGCTCACGTCGAACGCCTCACAGCGGGACCGGGACCCACAGCCGGCCGCGGGGGCCGGCGGAAGGCCACCAAAGGTACACGGGTGCCCCTTCGGCACCAGTCCCCGGAGCGGGCCGTTGCACGCCGCGCTGCGACGCACGACGCTTCGGAGACGGGAGCGGGACGGGGCGGGGAGTCGCGGCGGGGCGTCAACGGAAGGCGGAGTTCGCGTGCAGGTCCACCTCATCGACGGCACCTACGAGTTGTTCCGGCACTTCTACGGAGCGCCCTCGGCGAAGAACGCCGGGGGCCACGAGGTAGGGGCGGCGCGCGGGGTCGTGGCTTCGATGTTCGGCCTCCTCGAGGGCGGCGCCACGCACGTCGCGATCGCCACCGACCGCGTCATCGAGTCCTTCCGCAACGACCTGTGGCCCGGCTACAAGGACGGCTCCGGCATCGATCCGGCGCTCTACTCGCAGTTCCCGCTCGTCGAGGAGGCGCTCGCCTCGGCGGGGTTCGTCGTGTGGCCGATGGTGGAGCACGAGGCGGACGACGGGATGGCCGCCGGCGCCGCCATGGCCGCCGCGGACCCGCGCGTGGAGCGCGTCTTCATCTGTACGCCGGACAAGGACCTCGCCCAGTGCGTGGAGGGCGACCGCATCGTGCAGTTCGACCGCCGGCAGCGGCTGCTGCGCGACGAGGCCGGCGTCATCGAGAAGTTCGGCGTACGTCCCGCCGCGATCCCCGACTGGTTGGCCCTGGTGGGAGACTCGGCGGACGGATTCCCCGGCATCCGCGGCTTCGGCGCCAAAACGGCCGCCGCGGTGCTCGCGCGCTATGGCCGCATCGAGGACATTCCCTCGGACGGACGAGACTGGGACATCTCCGTGCGCGGTCCCGAACGCCTCGCCCAAACCCTGCGCACCGGGCTGGACGACGCGATCCTCTTCCGCCGCCTCGCTACCCTCATCCTCGACGCCCCGGTCTCAGCGAGCGTCGATGACCTCGAGTGGACGGGCCCCCGCGACGACTTCGACCTCGTCGCCACGATCCTCGACGCCCCGGACCTGCCCTCCCGCGCGGACCGCCTCGCCGCGGCGCGCCGGGAGCCGTCCGCCTAGTCGCTGATCAGCGGCACTGCCTCCATGAGCAGCGCGATCGCGGCTCGCAGGTTCTCTCCGCCCGGCCCCTGACCCGTGTACTTGCCGAGGCGCGTGATGACGAGGCCGCGCGCGGGGATGAACACCGTGTACTGGCCGCCCGCGCCCGCGAACCCGCCATAGTCGTCCTCGATCGGGAACCCGAGGTCCTTCCACACGAAACCGCCGCCGTACGTCGGCCGTCCGTCCGCGATCCAGGCCGGGGCGATTTCCATCGCGTAGTCGACGTAGCCCTCGGGGAGGATGCGCTCGCCCTCCCACACGCCGTCCTGCAGGTAGAGGTTGCCGAGCCGCGCCCAGTCGCGCGCGGAGCCGAACTCGTAGCCCTGCGTGAGGAAGTTCCCGTTCGGGTCCGTCTCCATGATGAAGTTCCGGATCCCGAGCTTGTCGAACAGGTTCCGCTGCGGGAAGGCGTGATAGTCATCGCCGCGGCCTTCCACGCCGAGGCGGACCAGGTAGTTCGTGAGCGCCGGGTCGGTATTCCGGTACCGCCCCACCGTGTTCGGCTCCCACTGCTGCGGGCGGGTCGCCGCCCACTCGAACGCGTTCTCGCCCGTGTAGAGATAGAGGTGGTCGGGATATCCCATCTCCTCCGTGTAGTCCGGATCCTGCGGCGCGACGATCCGGATCCCGCTCGACATGCGCATGATGTCCGCGATGCGGATGTTCTTCCTCGCGTCATCCTGCCATTCGGGGATCGGGGCGCGCTGCCACAGGCCGTACACGCCCTGTTGGATGAGGACGGCCATCAGCGTCCCGGTGAGCGACTTCCCCTTCGACCAGCTCTCGAACGGGGTGTGCATGTCGACGCCCGGGCCGTAGTCCTCCCCGATGATCCGCCCCTTGTAGGTGACGACGAAGCCAAGCGTCATCCCTTCCTGGTCCATCGCGATCTCGACCGCCTGCCCGACCTTCTCCATGTCGATCTCGGGCGGGTACGGCTCGTCCGGGAGCACGTCTCCCATGGGCCACGGTGTGGTGGCCGGATCCGGCGTCATGGGTTCGACCACGGACGGGGTGAAGTAGATCGAGTCCCGGCCCAGCGGCTGGGTAATGCAGCCCTGGCTGCCGTACAGCTTGGCCGTGCGCGTGATGCCCGAGCCGAGGGTGAGGCTCACGGTCTGCGCCTCCATGTCCACGACGGTGTCGACGACCGCGCCGCGATGCTGGAATGGCGCCGTGAAGCCGCCCACGTTGGCGGCCGCGTCGCGCCAGTCGAGTCCGGTGATGAACGTCCCGGAGCAGAGCGTCTTCGCGAAGCCCGCCGTATGGTGCACGATGGGCTCGCCCGGGGGCGGATCCCACTCGGTCGGCAGCTCGAGCGCTTCCCCGCGCGCGATCAGGCTCTCGTCGGACCCGTCGCCGGGCGGTACCTCCTGTGCGGACCCCATCTCCCCTTCGCCGCCGTCCTCCGGCGCGCAGGCCAGAAGGCCGAACAGGGAGATGGAAAGCGCACAGCAGAGGTGCGTCACGAACGTTCGATCGGGGGCGCGGCGCATGGAGTCCTCCGGATAGGGGTCGGTTCTGTCCGGCTGAACGTGCGGCGGACGAGGAAGACTGACAAGCGGTTCGCCCGGCCCCTCGGCGGAGGCCGGGCATCCCCGCGGGAATGGGCTACGGCTGTACGATCTTGTAGTCGGCGGGCGGCGCGGCGCCCATCAGGTGTTCGACGAAGTAGTCCCAGGTGCGCCGGATGAGGTACGGCTCGCGCGCGTAGCCGTGGTTCCGGTTCGGGAACACGAGCATGTCGAACGTCTTGTTCGCCTCGATGAGGGCATCGGCCACGAGCAGCGTCATGTTCGGGTGCACGTTGTCATCCAGCGACCCGTAGTGGAGCAGCAGCTTCCCCTTGAGGTTCGAGGCGATGTTCTGGTTCGCCTGCGAATCGAAGCTGTCCGTCCCGTCCGGGTAGCGCTCCAGCAGCCCGTGGTACTTCTCTCCCCACGGGAAGTGGTAGCCCCGCTGGTCGTGGTTCCCCGCCCCCGACACGGCGACCTTGAAGAAATCCGGGAAGCTCAGGATGGCGTCCGTCGAGGAGAAACCGCCCCCGGAGTGGCCGAAGATCCCCACCCGGTCGATGTCGATGGGATAGCGGAGGGCGAGCGCCTTGAGCGCCGACACGTGATCCGGGATCCCGTTGTCCCGCATGTCCCCGTAGTAGCTCTCGTGGAACGCCTTCGAGCGGTACGGCGTGCCCATCGCATCCACCGCGAAGGTGATGAATCCGAGTTGGGCGAGCGCGTGACCCTGGCCGCGCGGCCCTGTCGTGAAGCCCGGGGAGCGGATGGGACCGATCTGGGGTCCGGGATAGATGTAGTCGATGACGGGATAGACCATCCCCTCCTCCATCTTCGCCGGCAGCCAGAGGAAGCCGTACACGTCGGTCACCCCGTCCCGGGCCTTGGCGGAGAATCGCACCGGCGGCTCCCAGCCGGCCTCGAGGAGCGGGCCGATATCTGCCTCTTCGACCGTCATCACCGCACGGCCCGAACGGTCGCGGAGCACCGTGACCGGGGCCGTCGCGCGCGTGGAATAGGTGTCCACGAAGTGGCGGCCGTCGGGCGAGACCGTGACGTCGTGGTGCATGTCCTCGGGCGAGAGGAGCGTCACGCCTCCTCCGTCGAGCGAGGCCCGATAAAGGTGATGCTGGTAGGGGTCGCGTCCAGGCTCGCGGCCCACGGCGGTGAAGTAGACCTGCCGCGCGTCCTCGTCGACGGCCAGGAGCTGGACAACGAGCCAGGACCCCTGCGTGATCCGGTTCTTCATCTCTCCAGTCGCGAGGTCGTGCAGGTAGAGGTGCCCCCAGCCCTCGCGCTCCGAGAACCAGACGAACTCCGTCCCGTTGTCGAGCACGCGCCAGTTGTAGGGCGTGCGGAGCTGGTTCAGTTCCACCCACGTGTCCCCGCTCTCAAAGATCACCTTGCGGGCCGCGCCCGTCTCCGCGTCGACCTCGACGAGCGTCTGGTTCTTGAAGTCGCGCGAGTGGTGCGAGAACCAGACGCGGCCGCCGTCCGGCGACCACTGGGTGGCGTGCCAGGTCGTGTCGGCGCTGCCGAAGTAGCCGGGCACGGGATCGTAATCGGCCTTCACGGACGCGCCGGTCTCGGCGTCGAACACGTACAGCTCCCACGTGGGGACGATGGAGTCGCCGGGCAGCGCGTAACGGTAGCTGTGGAGGACGGGGCGGCCGGTGGCCGTTTCGAGCAGATGCAGCGATTCGACGTCCTGCTCATTGTAGCGGTGCGTGGCGATGCGGCGTCCGTCCGGCGACCACTCGGCCACGGGCGGCGGCCTGAACCCCCTGCGACGGTTCGAGATCTCCGAGCAGCAGCCCTCCGGCGCGACGCCGTAGCCCCAGTGCGGCTCGCCATCGGTCGAAAGCTGGCGTTCCTCGTCGGTGTCGGTATCCCGCACCCACAGGTTCTCGTCACGGGAGAAGACGGCGCGGCCGCCGCCGGAGTACTCGATCTCGTGCGTGGCCTGCGCCACCGAGTCCGGGCCGGTGCAGCGGTAGGCGCCGACGTCGCAGTCCCAGCGCTCGTACGTGTCCGTCCAGAAGCGGATCCCGCCGGAGTCGTTGAACTCGAACTCGTCGAAGGGGAGGTCCGTCGCCTCGTGGCTCTCGTCGGAAGCCTCGGACAGGGCGGCCGCGAGCCGGTCGTGGTCGAAGGCGGGCGCCCGCGTGCGGGCCGTCGCGTCGACCATGATGAACTCGTGGCCTCCGAACACCTGGTTCCGATACCAGAAGCGGTCCGCGTCGACCCAGCGCGGGGCGACCGTCGCGCCGGAGGTGAGCTTCTCCGCGTTCCAGAAGAGAAACTGTTCCGCGCGTGCGTATTCGCTCGCCGTCACCGCGTCGGGGGCGTGGGGCCG
Source organism: Gemmatimonadota bacterium (assembly GCA_965207805.1). Lineage (GTDB taxonomy): Bacteria > Gemmatimonadota > Gemmatimonadetes > Palauibacterales > Palauibacteraceae > Palauibacter. The sequence goes on along the minus strand of OZ242312.1, from coordinate 856,427 downwards.
CGACTGGGCGTGAGCTCCCGGCGGCGCCGCGGCGAGCGCGATGGCGGCGACGGCGGGAAGGACGGCGAACGCGAGGGACGATGGGCCGGTGATCGAGAGGCGTTTCACGGGATCCTCCTGGGTTTCCTGGTTGGCAGCCCGTGACAAAAACCCCGTCACGGACTGCTGGGAACAGAATAGATCGAAGCGTTCGCCGGCCGGTAGGGTGGCGGCGTTCGCGGGAGTCGCGGCGCCGTTGCGGACGGCGACGAGGCGGGGCTAGCGTGCCCGCCGACCCCATCCGAGGAGTTCTTCGTGGATACGACCTCGTCCGCCGTTCGTCCGAGGCGACTCTTCCTGGCCAGTTGCGTGTCGCTGATCGCGACCTCCGTCACCTTTGCGGTCGTCGGCGCGGTCATGCTCACGCTGAAGGGCGAATTCACGCTCACGAACTACGAAGTCGGCCTCATCGGAGGGGCCGCGATCTGGGGCTTCGCGGTGTCGCAGGTTCTCTTCGCGCCGTTTTGCGACACGCTGGGAATGCGCCTCCTGCTCCGGCTCGCCTTCGCGTGCCATCTCCTTGGGGCGCTCGTCCTGATCACGGCCGGCGGGTTCTGGCAGGCGTTCACCGGAGCGCTGACGCTGGCGTTGGGGAACGGACTCGTCGAGGCCGCCTGCAACCCGCTGGTGGCGGCCCTTTACCCCGACCGGAAGACGGTCAAGCTGAACCAGTTCCACGTCTGGTTCCCGGGCGGGATCGTGATCGGCTCGGTGCTCGCCTTCGGCCTCGAATCGGTGGGACTCACGGCGTGGCAGTTGAAGATCGGCCTCATCCTCGTCCCCACCCTCATCTATGGCCATCTGATGTGGCGGGAGGCGTTCCCGCCGACGGAGGGCGTGCGCGCCGGCGTGAGCATGGGGGAGATGTTCAGGGCGACGTTCACGACGCCGCTCATGATCCTGATGCTCTTCTGCATGGCGATCACGGCCTCGACGGAACTGGGGCCGAACCGCTGGGTGCCGCCGGTGCTCGAGGCGGGCGGAATTCCGGGGATCCTCGTGCTGGCCTGGATCAACGGTCTCATGGCGGTGCTCCGCTACAAGGCCGGGTTCGCGGTGGAACGGCTTTCGCCGCCCGGCGTGCTGGCGGCGAGCGCGGCGGTCTCCGTAGTAGGGCTGCTGTGGCTCAGCTACGCGGAGACGACGGTGATGGCGTTCGCCTCGGCCACCGTGTTCGCGGTCGGCGTGTGCTACTTCTGGCCGACGATGCTCGGCTTCGTGTCCGAGCGGGTGCCGCGTTCCGGCGCCCTCGGACTGGGGATGATGGGGGCGACCGGAATGGCGGTCGTCGGGCTGTGGACGACGCCGTGGATGGGAAGGATCGCCGACGAGGTGGGGCACGAGCGGCTTCCGGCGGTCGAGACGCAGGCGCTGTTCGCCGATGCGGCGGCGGCCTTCGCCGGGGCCGAGGAGATCACGGCCCCGGATCTGGTGGCCGCGAACGACGCGGTCGGCGAGGCGCTCGCGGGGGTGGGGCCGGATGGCGCGCTGCCGGAGTCGGTCACGGCAAACGCGCTGCGGGCGATCATCAACTCCGGGGGCGATGAGGCGCTGGTGGAGCGAGCCAACGCCATCCTCGGACCGGCGGACAACTACGGGGGACGAGTTTCGTTCCGATACATCCTTCCGTTCACGGGAGCGCTCATCCTCATCTTCGGATTCCTCTATTCGCGCGACCGGCGGGCCGGCGGATACCGGGCGGTCCGGATCGGGACGGAGCCGGGCGACGGATGACGCGCCGTCTCAGATACGGCATGGTCGGGGGCGGGCCGGGCGCCTTCATCGGGGACGTGCACCGGATGGCGGCGGAACTCGACGGTCTGGCGCGGATCGCGGCCGGCGCCTTCTCGTCGGACGCGGAGCGGTCGGCGGCCAAGGGGGCCGAGATCGGACTGGACCCGGACCGCGTGTACGGTAGCTACGGGGAGATGGCGGCGGCCGAAGCGGCGCGCGTGGGAAACGACCGGCTGGACTTCGTGATCGTCGTCACGCCGAACCACCTCCATTTCGACGTCTCGCGGACCTTCCTCGAGGCGGGCTTCCACGTCGCGTGCGACAAGCCGTTGACGACGGAACTCGGAGACGCGGAAGCCCTGTGCCGGCTCGTGGCGGCCGGGGATCGCGTCTTCGCCCTCACGCACAACTACGGCGGCTATCCGATGGTCAAGGACGCACGCCACCTCGTGCGCGGGGGGACGATCGGGGAGATCCGCCGCGTTCAACTCGAGTACTTCCAGGGGTGGCTCGCGACGCCGCTCGAGGAGACGGGACACCCGCAGGCGGCGTGGCGCACGGACCCGGCGCGGGCGGGAGTGGCCGGGGCGCTCGGGGACATCGGGACGCACGCGCACCACCTGGCCCGCTACGTGACCGGGCTGGAGGTCGAGGCGCTGTGCGGCGAGCTGACGACCTTCGTGCCGGGCCGGCGCCTGGAGGACGACGCGAGCCTGCTCATGCGCTGGGGCGGCGGAGTGCGGGGGACGCTCACGGTGTCGCAGGTGGCGGCGGGCGAGGAGAACGGGCTCGCGATCCGCGTGTTCGGGAGCGAGGGCTCGATCGCCTGGCGGCACGACGACGCGGAGACGCTGTGGCACCGGACGCCGGACGGGCAGGCGCGGGCGCGGCGGCGGGGGCACGGCTGGATCTCGCCCGAGGCCGCTCGGGCGTCGCGGGTCCCGCCGGGTCATCCTGAGGGGTTCATCGAGGGGTTCGGGAACCTTTACCGGAACGTGATCTCTACCATCGGCGCGCTCGACGAGGGGCGGACGCCGGACGACGCGGACCTCGACTTCCCCACGGTGTGGGACGGGGCGCGCGGGGTTCATTTTCTCGAGCGGGCGGTGGAGAGTGGGCGGCGCGGCGCGTGGGTAGACGCACGCTACGAACCGCCGGGAGAGCCGCCGGCAGAGTCCCGGGAGCCGACGACATGAGTGCGCGACCGATCACGCTGTTCACCGGCCAGTGGGCGGACATGCCGCTGGCGACGCTCGCGGCCAGGGCGGCCGCGTGGGGCTACGACGGGCTCGAGCTCGCCTGCTGGGGGGACCACTTCGACATCGTGCGAGCGACGGAGGAAGACGGCTACGCGGCCGGGCAGCGCGACCTGCTGGCGGCCCACGGCCTCGAGGTGCACGCGATCTCCAACCACCTCGTCGGTCAGGCCGTGTGCGATCCGATCGACGCCCGCCACCAGCTCATTCTGCCGGAGCGCGTGTGGGGGGACGGCGACCCCGAGGCCGTGCGGCGGCGGGCCGCGGCCGAAATGAGCCAGTCGGCGGCCGCGGCGGCTGCGCTCGGCGTCCCGGTCGTGAACGGCTTCACCGGCAGCTCGATCTGGGCCGCCGCCTACGCCTTCCCCCCGCACCCGCCCGGCTTCGTGGCGGCCGGCTTCGCCGACTTCGCGGACCGCTGGAGCCCGATCCTCGCCGCCTTCGAGGAGGCGGGCGTGAAGTTCGCCCTCGAGGTGCACCCGACGGAGATCGCCTTCGACGCCGCCAGCGCCGCACGGGCCGTGGAGGCCGTGGCGGGGCACGCCGCGTTCGGCTTCAACTACGACCCCAGCCACCTCGCCTACCAGGGCGTGGACTACGTCGGCTTCATCCTTGAATTCGGCGGCCGCATCCACCACGCCCATATGAAGGATGTGTGGTGGTCGGATACGCCGCGCCGCTCCGGCGCCTTTGGCGGCCACCTCGACTTCGGGCACGCCGACCGGGGCTGGGACTTCCGCTCCATCGGGCGCGGGCGCGTGGACTTCGAGGAGATCCTGCGCGCCCTCGACCGGGTCGGCTACAACGGCCCCCTCTCGATCGAGTGGGAGGACAGCGGCATGGACCGCGAGCACGGCGCCCGCGAAGCCTGCGAACGCCTCCGCGCAATGACTTTCCCGCCTTCCGCCACCGCCTTCGACGCCGCCTTCTCCGAGGACTGATTCCGACCCGAGCGCCAAGGTCCGAGCTCCAGCGATCATTGCGATGTGACATTTTTGAGTATATCATACTTATGTTATGAGTACGCGATTGCAGGTGGTGATGCCGGAGGCGGAGCTGGATGAGATCCGCGATGCGGCGCGGCGCAACCGCGTCACGGTGTCGGCGTGGGTGCGGCGCGCGCTGCGGGAGGCGCGGGCGCGCGAGCTGAGGGGCGGCTCCGTCTTCGCCGTGCGCGAGGCGGAGCCACGATACGGCACCGCCGAGTCCGCCGGCCTGCGGTTCGTCGATCTGGAAGTGAGGTTGCCGGAGCGCGATCTGGAGGCGGTGCGCAAGCGGTACGGAAGAGCCGATTGGTCGGCGGCCGTGAAGGAAGCAGTGTTCCGCCAGTCTTTCGTCCCGATGACGAAGGAAGAGGCACTCGCCATGCAGGGTGTGGGCTGGGCGGGAGATCTGGACGAAATGCGAGATGGCAACACGGTCGAGCCCCTGTGATCGTCGACACGTCCGCGTGGATCGAGTACCTGCGCTGCACGGAAAGTCCCGTTCACCTTGCTTTGAGACACGCCGTACGGACCGGGAGCGCGATCGCCACGCCCGCTCCCGCAGTCATGGAACTCCTTTCAGGCTGTCGCAACGAAACCGAGGAGCTGGATCTTTTGAAGCTGCTCGGCCGCTTCGAGATCCTGATCCCCGACTCGCTGGGCCAGTTCCAGAGCGCGGCGCGGATCTACCGTACGTGTCAGCGGGCGGGACGTACGATTCGGTCCTCGGCAGACTGCCTCGTCGCCGCCGCGGCCCTCGATGCGCGTCGCCCTCTGCTGGCCCGGAATCGCAACTTCGACACGATCGCCCGCCACACGGAACTCGAACTCGTCGCTACGACGGCGCCGGAATCACACGCCTGAGCAAAGCGTCTCGTCATTTGCAGCACCCTTCGAACGCAGCCGGACCGCAGCGCGGGCTGCTACGGCGGGGCGGGGCCCCAGAGTGCATTCACGCCCATCTGGTAGGGGACCACGAGGCCGTCGCCCCTGCGCTCACCGTCAGGCATGGCGAGGAGCGGTGTTCGATCGGGGTAGGCTTCGATGAGGCGCGCGTTCGCTTCGGGACCGAGATCCCGAGCCCATAGCACGCCCGCGTTGCCGAGACCGGGCAGGTCGCCGCGCCACAGGTAATCGGTGAGGCCGAGCCGCCCGAGCCGATCGGATCCAGCTTCCCGCAGGCACCGGCCCTCCACTTCCTCCCGTCGCTGCGCGCCGACGAGGGCGCCCTCCAGGCGGCACGGATCGAACTGGTTGATGAGCGCCCGGACGCTGTCGAGCCTCATGGGCCGTGCGGCGAGCCGGGCCCCGATCCGGTCCTGCCAGGATTCGTGCACGAACACGAGCGAGGGGCCGGGCTCCGTGACCTCGGGAACGGGCACGACGCGGCCCGTCAAGCGCACGACGCGCCCCCGCCCCCCCGCCGCGAGACCGTAGCCGATGGCGATGAGGACGAGGACGGCCACCGCGTCCGAGAGCCAGTCGCGACGGGCCGCGCGCGCGAGGCCGATCGTCGCCAGCACGAGGAGCGCCGACCAGGCGGGGACGGCCTCCCCGAGCATGCGGGGGCCGACGATGAGGTCGTGATGCCAGTACAGCGCGCTCGCCAGGACGGGCAGCAGTGCCCACGCGGTGAGGATGCGCTCGCCGCGCTCCAGGCGGCGCGCGAGGAGAAGGTAGAGTCCGATGAGCGCGGCAACCGGCAGCACCGTACCGAGAAGTTCGCGCCCCAGCGAAATGAGTTCAGTCGACGTGTAGCCGAGCGCCTGCGTAAACCCGTACACACGGCCCCACGGGTCGACGTGGAAGCCGAGGCCGTGGCTGGGGCCGGCGGCGGCCGTGTAGCCGAGGGTGAGCGGGCTGCCGAAGAAACGGGCGTTGAACCAGCCGAAGCCGACCGCGAACGGAAGGCCGCCCAGGGCCCACCAGGCGAAGCGGCGCAGAAGCCACGGCCGGTGCAGGCCCGGCTCCTGCCGCGGCGCGGTGAGCCACACGCCGGCCGTCACGGCGGCGCCGATGAGCAGGCCGGAGATGGGGCGCGTCGCGACCATGAAGCCCATCGCGCCGCCCGCCGCCAGCGCCCACTCGGCCCGGCCCGTCTCGGCCCGGAGCGACAGCCAGAGGGCGAGCGCGGCGAAGGCCGCGACCGTGGCGTGGTTCATGTACGTCCCGGCGAGGGCCAGCAGCATGGGGCTTGTGACCGCGAGCAGGGCGCCGAGCCGCGCTGCCGCAATCCGACCCGGCAGCAGGCGCTCGAACGAGAGAACGGAGAAGACGCCGAGCACACCCATGGTCGCGGCCACCGCGATCCATGGACCACCCAGCTTGATGCCGGCGGCAAGCCACAGGGCGTGGGCCGGCGGATACTGGGACACCCACCCGGCCGCCGTTTGCACCATGAACTGGATCGTCCAGAACTCGGGCATCGCGAGGGGAGGTCCGGAGAGCTTTCCGCCGGCAAAATAGCGGGCCTGCACGAGTTGCACGTTCGCGTCGTTGAAGATCGCGCGTCCATCGAAGACCAGCAGCACAACCGCCGCCGTGAGCGCGGCGCCGAGGAGCCCCGTGAACGCGGCCGCCGACCACGTGGGCGGACGTGCGATGGCCCGATCGATCCGGGAAAGGACGCGGGATACCCTCCCTTTCGCGATCACCCCGGCAAGGATGGCGGCTCCGAGGACGAGGAGGGTCCAGACAGCGGTCGACGCGCCCCACGTGTGCGACCAGTACTCCCACCCCGCGCGGCGCATGGGTACATCGAGCGGCGTGGTGGATCCGTCGGGATCGAGAATCAGAAACACGGGGAAGGCGACAAGCACGACCAGACAGAGTCCCAGGATCCGCCGACCCGCATCGAGGAATACGTTCATGCCGGAGAAGCTACACTCGCGCCACCGGCCTGTCTGCGATGGCCCGCGGTTTCCGGCCGGCAGCGACCACCGACCGTCCGGCGGCGCTTGACTCGCACCGCGCCCTATCTACCTTTCCCGCCCCGTCGGGAGCCGGCCCGAAACGCGGCCGCGGCGCGGGCAACAATTCGACCCCGCTCGACTGTCCATCGGCGGGTCCGCCCGACGACGTCCCGTCGACTGCGGGCGGTTCGCACACTCCAACCCGGATCCGGCGTCACTCGCATGTCACTCGTATCGCTGACCGATGTCGTGAAGACGTTCGGCGAGACCGTCGCGGTCGATTCCGCGACCTTCTCGATCGACCGCGGCGAAGTCGTCGGTTTCCTCGGGCCGAACGGCGCGGGCAAGACGACGACCATGCGGCTTCTCACGCAGTATCTCGAGCCTGACGGAGGCACGATTTCCGTCGATGGCCTGTCCATCGAGGACCACCCCGTCGAACTGCGGCGCCGCATCGGCTACCTGCCCGAGACGAACCCGCTGTACCGGGACATGCTTGCCGGCGAGTACATCACGTTCATGGGCCGGCTGCGCGGGATGAGCGCCGGCGAGATCCGCGCACGGACCGACGATGTCGTCGCGCAGACCGGCATCGAAGCCGTCTACTACCGCCCGATCAACCAGCTCTCGAAGGGGTACCGGCAGCGCGTCGGCCTCGCGCAGGCCATCCTCTCGCAGCCGGAGATCCTCATCCTCGACGAACCGACCGAGGGGCTCGACCCGAACCAGCGCGTCGAGATCCGCAGCCTCATCCGCGACGTGGGGACCGACCGCACCGTCCTCCTGAGCACGCACGTGATGCAGGAGGTGCGGAAGACGTGCTCGCGCGTCGTCATCATCAACGAGGGACGCATCGTCGCGGATGGCTCCGTCGATGCGCTCGTCGCCGGACATGGCGGCGCCCGGGTAATGGTCGAACTCGAGGCTCCCGCGGACGCCGCCGGGGAGGCCATGGGCGATCTCCCCTCCGTTGCCCGGACCGACGCCGTCGAAGCGGACGCGGGAGGGCGCGTGCGGTTCGCCGTCGAAGGCGCTTCCGGCCAGGACCCGCGGCCGGACATTTCGCGACTCGCCGCGGCGCGGGGCTGGCCGCTGTGGGAACTGCACCTCGCCCAGGCAAGCCTGGAGGATCTCTTCCACCGGCTCACCGCCGAGAGCGCGGGGCCGGCCGACGAGACGACCGACGAGGCCGGCGACGAGTTCCCCCCTGGGACGTCCGACGAGGCACCGGAAACCGGCGAGGAGGTGGACGGATGATCGGCCGCATCCTCACCGTGGCGAAGCGTGAGTTCGCGGGCTACTTCGACCACGCGACCGCCTACATCCTCCTCGTCATCTTCCTCGGGATCAACTTCTATTTCTACTTCCAGGAGGCCTACCTCCTGGGCGAGGCGTCGCTGCGACCGATGCTGTCCCTCCTCCCGTGGCTCCTGCTCTTCTTCATTCCGGCCGTCTGCATGCGGTCGTTCGCGGAGGAGCGGAACGCGGGGACGCTCGAACTCGTGCTCGCGCAGCCGATCCAGGTCGTGGAGTTCCTGCTCGGCAAGTTCCTCGGCGTCCTCTTCTTCCTGCTGGTCGCCATGGCGGGGACGCTGGGCATCCCGCTCGGCCTCACGTTGGGCGCCGACCTCCAGTGGGGCGTCGTATTCTCCCAGTACCTGGGATCGATGTTCCTCATCTCGGCCCTCATCGCGGTCGGCCTTTGGGCATCCTCGCTCACGAGGAACCAGGTGACCGCGTTCATCATCGGGGTCACGATCAGCTTCGCCCTCTACCTCATCGGACTCCCCACGGTCACCCTCTCCCTCCCCGGTCCGCTCGCGGCGGTGGCGGCGCGCCTCGGCGTGCTCGGGCACTTCTCGAACGTGGCGCGGGGCGTGATCGACCTGCGGGACGTCCTGTACTTCGCGGCGCTCGGGACCGCATTCCTCTCGCTCACGTACTTCTCCATCATGCGCGAACGCCTGAGCCGCGAACGGCCGGCGTACGGGCGGCTGCGCGTGGGCGTGCTCGGCCTGGTCGGGATCGCGGTCTTCGCCGCGCTCGCCGGGGCGCAGTTGCGCGGCCGGCTGGACCTCACGCCCGGCAAGGTCTACACGCTGTCCCCGCCGACGGCCGACCTGCTGCGCGGCGTGGACGACCTCGTCACTCTAAAGCTCTTCCAGTCCGCCGAACTGCCGGCGCAACTGGCGGCCGTAGGCCGGGACGTGGACGATCTCCTCCGGGATCTCGACGCGACCGGCGGCGTCAACGTGAACCTTGTGCGCCTGGACCCCGACGAGGACCCGGACGCCCGCGAGGAGGCGGGGCTGCTCGGCATCCGCCCCGTGCCGTTCCAGGTCATGGCCGATGACGAGGTGTCGTACCAGGAGCGCTACTTCGCGCTCGCGGTCCAGTACGCCGGCGAGAGTCAGACGATCCCGTTCATCCGGCAGACGGCGGACCTCGAATATCGTCTCGCCTCGATGATCCGCGCCCTCACGCGGGCGGAACGCCCCACCATCGGGATCCTGACGGGGCACGGCGAACTGAGTCTGGACGCGGGGCTTCGGCTCGCCCGCGGCCGCCTCGCGCTCGAGTACGACCTGGCGGAGTTCCGCGTCGACTCGACGACGGCGGCGGTGTCGGATTCCATCGACGTCATCGTGATCGCCGGCGGCCGGACGCCGCTGGAGCCGGCGGCGGGCGAGATCCTGAGCCGCTTCGTCGACGACGGCGGGAGTCTCTTCGTCCTGAAGTCCGGCGTGACGGCGGACATGCAGGCGCGCTACGCGGGCCCCACCTTCGATCCGGCGCTCGACTCGCTGCTGCAGGCGCGGGGACTCGGCATCGTCCCGTCGATGGCCTTCGACCTCGCGCTCAATGAATCGGTGCAGGTGCCGTCGAACTTCGGGGCCGTCGTCGTCGAGTACCCGCTGTGGACGCTCGCTCAGCCCGCCTCCGGACACGTGATCGTGGACGGCGTGGCGAACGTGCCGATCCGTTTCGGAAGCCCGCTCCTCGTCGAAGTGGAGGACAGCACGCTGGTCACTCCGCTGCTCACGACTTCGGACGTAGGCGGACGACTGGCGACCCCGCTCTCGATCGACGCGATGCAGGAGTGGGCTGCGGTTATTGCACCGAGTGGACAGATCTCCGAGGAAGACATCGCGATCGAGACGCTCGCTCTGGCCTACACCCAGCCGGGGGGGGGCCGCATCGTCCTCGCGGGCTCCTCGTCGCTGATCCACGACGAGACGCTTTCGCAGTCGATGTCCGGGCTGGCCGGGATGATCTTCTTCCAGAACGCGATCGACTGGCTCGCCCAGGACGAGGCGCTGATCTCGATCCGGTCCAAGGACCGAGCGCCCCCGCTCCTCCTCTTCCCCAACGAATGGCTCCCGGATCTGACCCGGTACGGGAACCTGGCCGGCGTCCCGCTGCTCTTCGTCCTCATCGGCGTGCTGCGGCTCGCGCGGCGGCGGCAGGTGCAGCAGCGCTCCTTCACCGAGGGAGGGGCGCTCGTATGAAAGCCCGGCAACTGAAGGTCATCGCGATCGTGCTCGGCGTGGCGGTTCTTCTCTACCTGCCCCGGCTGTTCCGCGGCGGCGGCGAGGGGGGGACGCTGGATGTGGGGGACGGCTTCTCCTTCGTGGTGACGGACTCCATCACGGGCGTGGACATCATGCTCGCGGACAACGCGGGCACGGTGCGCCTCGAGCGCACGGACGCGGGGTGGACGGTGGACGGGTACGTGGCGGAGGAACCGAAGGTCCGCGACCTCCTGGACGTGATCGGGCGGCTCTCCTCGTCGGAACTCGTCGCGCGCAACCCTTCGAATCACGCGAGCCTGGGCGTCGCCGAGGACGGTCGGCGCATCGAAGTGCGGACGGCCGGCGGCGACGTGCGGCGATTCCATCTCGGCGACCGCGACACCCGCTCCGGGGGCTACTTCGTGCGTTTTCCCGGTGACGACGTCGTCTACCGACTCGACGGTCCGGCTGGAGGCTACCTGAACCGCGACCGCGACGGGTGGCGCCCGCGCTTGATCGCCTCCGTGGACACCGCCGGCGTACGCGAAATCTTCATGCGGCGCGGAGACGGGGAGGCCGTGCTGCGCCGGAGCGACGAGGGCTGGCTCGCGGGGGACGCGGCGGCGGATTCGGCGCTCGTGCAGAGGCTCCTCGCCATCCTGCCCTCCGTCTCCGCTTCCGGCTTCCCCACGGAGGAGGAAGAGGCGGCGGCCGACTTCACGCTCGCGGACGGATGGTTCGAAGTGTTCTCCGAAGGGTCCGAGGATGTGACCGGCCGGCGACTCGAACTCTCGATCGTCCTGCTGGAGGACGAGGAACGCGGGGACTGGGTCGCCCGCCTTGCGGACGGAACGGAAGCCTTCCGGCTCTCGAACCTCACGGTGGATCGCCTGCTCCCGGAGGCGCTCGTCCCCGTCCCCTAGCGGGCCACGTCGACCGGTCGGCTCGGCGGCGCTCGACGACCGGCCGGGCCAGGTCAGCCGGGTTCGGTCATCGCGCGGAAATCGAGGATGCGGTCGAGTTCCGCCGGGGCGACGAGCCCCTGCTCCAGCACGAGTTCCTTCAGCGTGCGGTCTTCCGCGAGGCTGAGCTTGGCCAGTTCGGCCGCCTTGTCGTACCCGATGACGGGCGCGAGCGCAGTGGCGAGCGCCGCGGTGGATTCCGCGTTCCGGAGACAGCGCTCCTCGTTCGCCGTGATCCCGCGGACGCAGCGTTCGGCGAACTCCACGCTCGCGGTGGAGAGAATCCGGACGCTCTCGAGCAGGTTGTGGGCCATGACGGGGATCATGACGTTGAGTTCGAGGTTTCCGGACTGCCCGCCCACGACGATCGCGGCATCGTTGCCGATGACCTGTGCACACACCTGAAGCACGGATTCCGCCATCACCGGGTTGACCTTGCCCGGCATGATGGAGGACCCCGGCTGCACCGCGGGGAGGTTGATCTCGCCGAGCCCCGTGCGCGGACCGGATGACAGCCAGCGCAGGTCGTTCGCGATCTTGGTCAGGCTCACGGCGACGGTTCGCAGCGCCCCGCTCGCCTCGACTACCGCGTCGCGCGCCGACTGCGCCTCGAAGTGGTTCGACGCCTCCACGAACTCGACCCCGAGGATCTCGCCCAGGGCGGCCGACATCCGCGCGCCGAAGTCGGCTGGCGTGTTGATGCCGGTCCCCACCGCCGTCCCTCCGATGGCGAGTTCCGCGAGCGCGGGACGAACGGCCTCGACGCGCCGTATCCCGTGCCTCACCTGGCTGGCGTAGCCGCCGAACTCCTGTCCGAGCCGGACGGGCGTCGCATCCTGCAGGTGCGTGCGCCCCGCCTTGGCGATGTGATCGAACTCCTCCGCCTTCGCCGCGAGCGCCGCGCGCAGCCGCTCCAGCGCGGGCAGCAGCTCACGTTCGATCGCGACGAGTCCCGAGACGTGGGTGGCGGTGGGGATCACGTCGTTCGACGACTGCCCCAGGTTGACGTGATCGTTGGGGTGGACGGGGCTCCGCGAACCCACCACGCCGCCCAGAAGCTGGATGGCGCGGTTCGCGATGACTTCGTTCGCGTTCATGTTCGTCGACGTGCCGGACCCGGTCTGGAAGATGTCCAGCACGAAATGGGAATCCAGTTCCCCGGCCATGGCCTCGCCGGCCGCCCGTTCGATCGCTTCGCCGAGTTCGGGGTCGAGGAGCCCCAGTTCGCGGTTCACGCGGGACGCCGCGAGCTTGATCGCGCCGAGCGCCTCGATGAAGCGGCGTCCGAAGCGGAGGTCGGAGATGGGGAAGTTCTGGCGGGCCCGCTCCGTCTGCGCTCCGTAGAGCCGGTCGGCGGGGATCGCCATCTCCCCCATGGAGTCCTTCTCTATGCGATGATCCATACGTGGGATGTCCGTGGGTTTTTTCGGGTGGTTGGGTGGCTAGAACTCGATGAGGTCTCCGATGCGGATCCCGTTGGCCTCGAACCACCCCTGGTTCATTTCCAGCGCGTACATGGCGGGCGCGGCCGAGTCGTGGGTTTCCGTGGTTTGCGGTTCCATCTGCTGGATGTCGACGATGCGGCCTTCGCGATCGATGTACGCGATATCGAGGGGTATGAGCGTGTTCTTCATCCAGAACCCCAGGGTGCGCTGCTCGGGGTAGACGAACAGCATCCCCTGATTCTCCTCGAGCGACTCCCGGTACATCAGTCCGCGCTGTCGTTCGTCGGCGTCGTCGGCAACCTCGACCTGAATCTCGATCCCGCCCACCCGGAGCGGGACCAGTTCCAGGACCTGGGAGACGGCGCCCGTCCCCGTTTCGGCGGCCTGCTCCGCATCTGTCGCGATGCCGGCGTCGCGAACGCCCGCGTCCGCCGAGCCGCACGCCGACAGAACGGCCGCAAGGGCCACCACCAGTGCGAATCCGTGCTCTCTCAATCGTTCTCTCAGCATGTCAGATCATCGTCATCCGGGTCGACTCCGTTGCGGCTTCCGCCTCCAACTCCGTTGCGGCTTCCGTCCCCGGAAAGAAAACTAGCAGACGAGGTTGGGGTATGGAACGAGGTGGCGGGGGCCGACGGGAGGGGACCACGGGAAGGGGGAGCGGCATGATTCTTCCGGATGTCAGAGCTTCCTTCGGACGGGACGACGCGGCCCGACTCGTCTACCTGCTCACCCGCGAGGGCGAGAATCGGACCCGCCTCGAGGCGCTGGTCTCGGAGCGGGGGATCGACGCGCTCCTCGATCACCCGAAGGCGCCGGGCGCGCTCGCCGCCGAACCGGGCCTTTCGGCGCTCCCGCTGGCGCTCTTCTCCTACGTGGCGCTGCGTCACAGCCTGCTCGAGGGCGGCGTCGAGTCCCGCCTCATGGCCGACTACGTGACCTCGATCTTCCTCCACTTCGCCAGGGAGGCGCGGGCACACCGGATCGCCGAATACGACGACTGCGAGTACCGCTACCTCGTCGACCTGATGACGGAAATCGCCGCAGCGGACGGTCGCCGCGGCTTTCTGCTCAGCGCGCACCTCGGCAACTTCGCGCTTTGGCTGTCGGGCCTCTACCCGGACTGGATCTGCACGCGGGAGCGACGCAGAGCGGGACCGGACCTCGGTTACTACGAGGCGATGGGTCAGACCGGCTTCTCGATGGCCGCCGACGCCCCCTTCGCCCGCCGCCAGCAGCTCGATGGCTGCTATCGTGACGCCGCGAAGACCTTCAGCGCTCTCCGCGTCGCGCTGAACCGCTTTTCGGACCGCTTCCTCACGCCCCGTCCGGCCTCCCCGGTCGATCGCCTGTTGAGGCAGGTCGTGGACGACTTCGAGGCGCGCTGGTTGCAGGCGTGACGAGCGCGCTTATCTTCTCACCGCGTTGAGAACACGCTTTGAGAACACCATGACCACGGACACCCTCACCCCTCGACCGCCTCTCGGCTGCGCCGCCGTGATGCTCGGCCTCTTCCGGGCCGCGCTTCAGGAGCATCATCTGCCCGTCACCCATCAGCGGGAAGCGATCTCCCGCGTGCTGTTCGAGTCCGGGCAGCGACTCTCGGCGGACGAGGTCGTCGAACGCCTGCGGGGCGACGGCGAACGCGCGGGGAAAGCCACGGTCTACCGAACCTTGAGCCTCCTGGTTCGCGTCGGCCTCGCGACGGAGCACGACTTCGACGAGGGTTTCAAGCGATACGAGGCGAAGGTGGGCCGGGCGCAGCAGGACCACCTGATCTGCACCGCGTGCGGGGACGTGGTCCGGTTCCAGCGCGATGAACTCAACCGGCTCCAGACGGAGGTCGCCAGGCAGTTCGGTTTCCACGTATTGAGACGTCAACTCAAGCTGTACGGGCTCTGTGCCCGCTGCGACGCCGAATCCGGTCAGGCGATTCGCCAGGTCAGCTAGGAGGTTCCGCTGAGTTCCGCCCATTCTAGACTTCTGAACCTGCTCGCCGAGCGCTCGTTCCGGCTCGGGGACTTCGTACTCGCCTCCGGTGCGCGGAGCGACTACTACATCGACTGCCGGACCTCGACCATGCACGCGCACGGGCAGGTGCTGATGGGCGAGGTCGGCCTTGCGGCCATCGGGGACGCAGGACTCCGGCCGGATGCGGTCGGCGGCCTCACGATGGGTGCGGATCCGCTGGCCTACGCCATCGCCGCCGCCAGTTGGCGGGCGGGGGATCCGATCCACGCGTTCTCGGTCCGCAAACGCGCCAAGCGACACGGCAAGGGGCAGTTGATCGAGGGCTGCTTCGAGCCCGGCGCCCGAGTCGTCGTCGTGGAGGACGTGATCACGACCGGCGGATCCGCCTTCCAGGCGGTCGAGGCGGTGAATCGCGCGCGCGGCGAGGTACTCGGGGTACTCGGCCTCGTGGACCGCGAGGAGGGGGGAAGAGCCACGCTGGAGGGGGCGGGTCTGCGGACAATGGTGCTTTATACGGCGAGCGACCTGAGGGCGGCGGTGGCCGCCAACGGTTCCGCGTCCTGACAAACGCGCGACCCCACGCCGGCTTCATCGGGAATCAGCGGGAGAGGAAGACGTGTCCGACAAGGATCTTTTGACATTCACGGACGCCGCCAGCGAGCGGATCCGATCGTTCATCGAGGAGGACCCCGCGGAAGGTCTCGCGGTACGCGTGAGCGTCCAGAACGCGAGCCCCATCGCGCCGGAGTACGAGATGGCGCTCATCGAACCCTTCGAGCGGGAAGCGGAGGACGCGTCGTTCGACGCCCCCGGCTTCGAGGTCGTCGTCGATTCGAAGAGCGCCGACATCCTTGCGGGAACCCGCATCGACTGGGTGGAGTCGCTCCAGGGCTCGGGCTTTCATTTCAATAATCCCAACATCCAGCCGCTCGGCTCCGCACCGCTGGACGGGCCCCTCGTCGATCGCGTGCGCCGCGTCATCGACGAGCAGATCAACCCGGGAGTGGCATCGCATGGCGGGACCGTGCGCCTCGTCGACATCCGCGACAACGTCGTCTACGTGACGATGGGCGGCGGCTGCCAGGGCTGCGGCATGGCCTCGGTGACGCTCACGCAGGGGATCAAGCAGATGATCCGGGACGCGGCGCCCGAGATCGTCGACGTGCAGGACGTCACCGACCACGCCGCCGGCAGCAACCCCTACTACGCCTAGCACCCCGACGATGTCTTCGGCTACTTCTTCCTGCGCGGCTTGAGGAAGACGTGCAGCACGGTCGCCACGATCGACATGACGAGCGCGCCGCCGACCGCGGTAACGAGGCCGGCGAGTTCGAACCCCGGGATCAGTGACGCGGCCAGGTAGAACATCAGGCCGTTGAGGACGAAGTAGAACAGTCCCAGCGTCAGGACCGTGATCGGAAAGGTCACGAGGCGCAGGATCGGCCGGACGGTCGCGTTGATGAGACCGATCGCGAGCGCCCCTCCGATGAGCGCTTCCGGACTGTCGACCCGGACCCCGGCGAGGAGCCACGCCGTCGCGTACAGCGCCGCCGCGTTGATCAGCCAGCTCCGGATCAGGCCCATGAATCGCCGTCCGCGGCGGCCGCCGACCTCGCCGTCAGAAGCCGGGCGTCAGATTGAACTCCCAGATCCAGCCCTTCTCGGGACGATCGAATGGCCGCACGAAATTGATCTCGCCGATCATGAGGCCGAAGAGGTTGACCCGCGTCAGGAAGCCGGCGCTCGACACCCAGTGCCGATCCTCGAACCCGCAGTTCCCGGCGGGACAGTTCAGGGGCGTCTCACCCGACCACGCCTTGCCCATGTCGTAGAAGACGCCGACTTCGACCGGCGGCACGCCCGGGGCCCGGATCACGCCGATCCCGCCCAGGAGGGGAAGCCGCAGTTCCACGTTGCCTACCGCCACGCGGCTGCCGATGAGATTCTCGAACAGGGGACAACTGAAGAGCCCGGCCTGACCACCGGCACCCGTGCACTCGGCGACGCCGATGGACCTGTTCCCATACCCGCGTACGAGAGATGGCACGCCGAGATACAGTCGGCCCAGGCGCCAGTCGTCCGATCCGCCTCCCCAGCGGCCGAAGTGAAGGGCCCGTCCGGCCACCGTGAAGGGCCCGGCACGAACGTACCGGCGGACGTCCCCGGTGATCGTGAGGAAGCTGAGCGTTCCCACGGCGGGCTCCACCTCCAGCCGGTAGCGCTGTCCGGCGATCGGACTCGTGCCGCCGAAGATGGAACTGTCGTATACGAAGGCGACGCTGCCGCTCGCCGTGTAGAGCGACTCCGGCGCGCAGGGCGCCCCCCCGAACGACACGGTCTCCCCCGCACAGTCCGGCAGATCCGTTTCCTCCTGGGCCAGCAGCTGACCCGTGAAGAAGTCGAAGGCGAGCTCCTCGATCTCGCCGGAGAAGTCGATCTGGCGTGCCGAGCCGGAGAATTCGACCCGCGAGTTCCGGTTGAAGGGATAGGCGACGATCCCGGTCACCTCCCGGTTGACCTCGAACCAACGGAAGTCCCGAAAGACGTTTACGACCCTGTCCCCGACCGGCACCTGCTGGAACCCGACCTGGCGCGTGACCAGCGGCACCTGGCCTCCGATCATCGCCCAGTTCCAGCGGCTGGACCGGTTCTCGTAGCCGGCGAGGAGCGCCGTCCCCTGAACCAGATCCCCGAAGGTCGTATTGACGTGCAGGATGGTCTGCAGCGTACGGTTTCCGAGCAGGTCCGAGAAGAACAGGCTCGCGCCGCCCGCGAAGAAGACCCCGAAATCACTCGCCCCGAAGTTGATCGTGGGCTGAGAGATGAAGTCGAGGGACAACCGGGACTGGAACTCGCCCTCCTCGAAGGTGATCGGGTCGGCGAGGCCGAGGCGGGCGTTGGAGAGAAGTTCCGCGTGCGCGGTCGACAGCCGTTCCCGCGGGGGGATGATCGAGGCGTCTACCCCCACGAGCATCTCGGGCGCCGGCTCGCCGACCAGGACCTCCGGGTCGTCGATCACGTAGATCTCGTAGCTGAACGGGCCACCCTTGTTCACGCTGAACGCGACATCGCCCGTGCCGCGCGCCACGGACACGGCCGGGCTGATGGCCGTGAGTCCGCTCACGCCGGTCCACAGGTCGGTGACCAGGTACCGCTCCCGCGTCTCGAGGTCGAGCCGGTAGAGATTGGCGATCCCGTCGTGGTCCGACACGAAGTACAGGCTCCGGCCGTCCGGGGACCACTGCGGATTGTAGTTCCTGAACTGGTCGTCGAAGCCCGGCAGCGGCTCGATCTCGCCGCTTTCCAGATCCAGCAGCGCGACCTGGTAGGTCCCCGGGACGAGCAACTCCAGGTCGGTCGTGAAGCGGTCCGTCGCGAACGCCACCGACCGGCCGTCGGGCGACCAGGCGGGCTGGAGGTCGGCAAACGGGTCCGCCGTGAGCCGCCTCAACTGCCCGGTCTCGACGTTGATCACATACAGATCGGTGAACCCGGCGGAGTGGCCGCTGAACGCGATGTGCGACCCGTCCGGCGACCAGCTCGGCGTGAAGATCGCGCCCATCTGAAACCCCTCGACCGGGATCTCGTTGACGATGTTGCCGCTCTCCGCCTCCATGATCGTGAGCAGCGGATTGCCCGTCTTGATGCCGGCGACCGCGAAGAGCTGGCCGTTCGGGTGCCAGTCCCCCGCCGAGTGGATGAACTGGAGGCTCTCGAAGTGCGGGTCGACCGCGTTGTTCGTGAGGCGGCGCTTCACCTCCCCAGTGCGCGCGTCGGCCCCGAACATCTCGATGGAGAAGAGGTCGCTCTGCGACACGTAGACCATGTCGAGGCCGTCGGGACTCAGCGCCGGGCCAAGGTGGAGCTTCCCCTCATCGGGAGGCTCGTACACGACGCGGCGCCCGTAGTCGTCGGGAGAGCGGGTCTCCTGACGCGCGTCCGCGAAATAGGTCTCGAGTTCGCTCTTCCAGCGGTCCGAAAGCTCTCCGATCGGCACCTCGAGGACGGCTTCGATCGCCGCCAGCGCATTCCCCGTGCGCGCGGCGAGGTTGAGAATCCGGCCGATCCGGTCGTCCCCGAACGCGCCGCCAATGTAGGACCAGAACGCATGGCCGTAGCGGTACGGGAAATACCGTCTGTCGGCGAGTTCCGGAATCGTCGGGAACCCGTCTTCCAGATCGAGGGCGTCCCGCATCCACATCGTCGTGAACGGGTCGATGGGCCCGATCGAGAGGTATTCGGCCATGCCTTCGATGAACCACAGCGGGAGCCGGATCGCGCCGGGCACGTCCAGCCCCGGGCCTCCCGTCCCCTGCCCCGTCATGTCGAACTGGAAGGCGTGCACGAGTTCGTGGCCGAGCAGGTGATCGGTCTCGTGGAGCGACACCATCATCGGCATGACGAGCCGCCGCTTCAGGATCTCCGTGAAGCCCTGCGTGCCCTCGTCGATGAACTGGCCGGAGGTGTTCGTCTGCTCGAAATCCGGATGGTCGGCGTAGAGGATAATCGGCTGCCGCTGGCGGAACTCGTGATTGAGCACCCGGGAGAGCCGGGCGTACCAGCGCTCGGCCAGGCGGCCGACCATCTGCGCGCCGACCGCGCTCTCGTCGTAGTAGTAGATGTCGAAGTGCTGCGTCTTGAGCACCTCGAAGTCGAAAGACTCGTAGACCACCTTGTTTCGACCGAAGTACCGGCCGGCCTGCCCCTCCAGCACGGCAGCGGCGGGACCCGAGAAGACCGCGAGAGCGGCAAGCGCGACGAGCGCGTGAGTTCTCCGAAGCATACAACCTCCACCAGGAAACCACTGCTTTCGGCCTTCCCGGGTTCCTGGACCCCGGGGGACCGTGCCGCATCGCGGACGGCAAGCAGTCAAGGGGGTGCCGAAAGCTACCCGAGGCACCCGACCTTCGCTATTGCGATCTGCGTCGACACTAGCACGACTGAAGCGCGAGCAAGGTCACGCCCTGGCCGGCGGTCGGTCTCCCCCGGCAGTCCGTGGCAAGACCCGCGTCAGCAGCGGCGCATGAACCCGCCCAGCGTTTCGCGTGCGCGGCCGGCGGCCGGCTCATCCGCGAAGGGGCCGGCCACGACGCGGTACATGTTTTCGTACGGCTCGATCGAAGCTTCGTACCCCGCCCGCACGACCTCCTGCCGCTTCGCCTCGGCGTTCCGGCGCTCCCGATAGGAGGCGACCTGGACGACGACACAGCCGCCCCGCGCGGAGACCGCGTTCGCCGTCCCGATGACGGTAATCCGCACGCGCGCCGTGCCCGGGCCGATCATTCCGAGCGCTCGCGCGGCGGCCCGGGACACGTCCAGGATGCGGCCTGCCACGAAGGGGCCGCGATCGTTCACGTCGAGTTCGATGGAGCGCCCGTTGTCGAGGTTGTCCACGCGGATCCGCGTCCCGAACGGGATCGTCTGGTGGGCGGCGGAGATGCCATCCATGTCGTAGGTGTCCCCGGCCGCCGTGTTCCGACCGTGAAACGGCTCCCCGTACCATGAGGCGATGCCTGTTTGCGTCCAGCCGACGGCGTAGAGCGGGGGGTCGGCGGACGGCGTGGTCGCGAGCGGGACGGACCACACGCAGGCCTGCCCCGAGAGCGCGGCGGCGAGCGCCACGCCCAGCAGTCCGCGCCGGCTCAGAGCGCGCCCCGCTCCCAGGGTCCCCAGATCGCGAACGTCTGCCCGAGGTTCCCCGGGCCCATCGAGATCGTGTCCCCCTGAAGGTTGATGAAGAGCGTCCGGCCATCGGGACTGAAGCAGGCGCCGGCGAACTCGCGCTCGTTCAGGATATTCCGGGCGAAGGGGAAGATCTCCCCCGCGGGCGACAATCCCCGGAGGTGGGTCGTGCCCGAGTTGTCCTCGCAGATGAGGATCCCGCCGCGGGGACTCACCGTGACGTTGTCCGGCCCGGAGAGCACATCCTCCGACGGCGACTCGAAGACGAGCGCCAGCGCCTCTTCGTCCGGGACGTACCGCCAGACCTGTCCCAGTTGGGCGTCGCCCCCGTTCGTCGCGAGGAAATAGATGCTCCGATCCGCGTGCCAGCAGCCCTCGAGCCGGGAGAATCTCGCCCCTCCCGCCTCGAATCCCTCCCTCCAGACCGTGGACGCGCTGCGCTCCGCTTCGGGGGGGTCGGGGTTCTCGATCGGCACCCATTCGACTTCACGCCATACCCCCGGCTGCTGGCCGGTGCGGAGATCCACCTGCGGCGCCCCCCGCACGGCGAGCATCTGCAGAACGCCACCATCCCGAAGGACACCCGGAGTATGAGGCCGAAAGCGATAGAACCCCGAGCGGCGATTGTAATCCTCCGTCTCGTAGACGAATCCCGTCACGGGGTCCACCGCGATGGCCTCATGCGTGAACCGTCCCATATCGCGTATCGGTTCGGCACGGACCGGTTCGTTCGCATCGGCGGGGACCTCGAACACATACCCGTGGGGCGCGGTCCAGCCACGCCGCTGTCCGAAGGTCGTTTCCTCGCACGTCAGCCAACTGCGCCACGGAGTCGGGCCGCCCGCGCAGTTGATCATTGTCCCCCCCGCGCTCACGAAATCCCGCAGAAGGACCGGACGCCCGTCCGCCTCGATCCGGACCTCCAGCGTCGTGGTGCCGCCGCCCGCGAGCGGATCGTACGCGAGTTCGGGGGGCACGAGCGGCACCGCCAGGCCGGGGGGGTCCTGGTCCTCGTGGTTTCGCACCAGGCGGACGACGTCGTCGCTCACCGGGAAGAGTCCCATCCCGTCGTGGGCTCGGGGCGTGGGCCGACCGTCAGACATGGGACGGCCCTCCACGCTGAGAGCGACGTAGGAAAACCCCTCGGGGAGGGCGAGTTCCGGGCCCGCTGGGCGCAGGGGTCCATATCCGGCGGATCCGCGAGCCGTCGCGCGCGTGAAGGCGGCCGCCGGTCCGGCACACGCGGCGAGACCCGAGAGCGACGGCGCGAGCGCCGCGGCCCCCGCCAGGCGTCCGGCGCGGCGCACGAAGTCTCGTCGGTCGATCTTGCTCAGGGGCTCCTCCGTAACGCCCTTGGCGGCACCCGCGGCATGTTGCGGGGTATCAGGTGTGACAGGGTCCGTCGACTTCCTGACCGGGCCCCTGACTAAACGCGAATCGGACGGGGAGTATCCTAAAAGGTCGGTGGATCGCCCGCACCGAGACATCCGATCGGCGTCGCGCCCGCACACGCGTGCCACGGCCGAGAGAACCATCGCAGACGAGAGGGATCGACATGCGGCACTCGCTCTTGCGCCTTCCGGGGCCTGCCCTGTTTCTGGTCATCGCGAACACCGCCGCGGCCCAGTCGTTCGTCGACTTCTGTCCCGGCGGCGACGAAGCGACGCAGGCGGCCGTGGTGGGCTATGTGACGGATCCGGAAGCGGAGACGATCGTGCCCGGCGCGACCGTCGCCGCGAGCTGGGTGCAGGACGACGCCCGGCGGCGAATCGAGGTACAGACGGACATTCAGGGGCTCTATGCGCTCTGCGGACTTCCGCAGGATACCGAGGTCGCGCTGCGCGCCCTCCTCGGAGACCGGCGCGGCGAAGCCGTTCCCTACACGACCTCCGCTCCGCTGGCGCAGGCGGACCTCTTCATTTCGCTTACGGGGGAGCCCGAGACGAGGGAGGAGGTCGGATCGCTGGCCGCCGGTGGCGGCAGGGGTCAGGCGTTCAGTTCGGAAGTCATCCGCGCGGAGGACCTCCTTCATCTGCCGGAGATGAGCGTGTACGAGCTTCTTCGCCGGCACCAGCTCCTCAGATTCGACCGGCTGAGCACGTTGGGCGAGGTCATCCTCCTCACCTCCGCGACATCGAGCCTCCGCGCCGGCCGTCTGCAGTCGGTCCAGGTGAGGATCAACGAGCGGCGGGAGGTCGACGGCGTTGCAGCGATCCGCGACCTGTCGATCGATGAGGTCAGCCGGATAGAGATTCTGACGCGTACAGAGGCGTCCGCGCGCTACGGTGGAGACGGTTTCGTCGGAGCGATCGCGATTACGACGCGAGGCCGCTAGCGTCGCGTCCCGGAAATCAGGGAGAGAAGTCGACATGCCGTACTCGTTTGCGCGCCTTTCGGCGCCTGCACTGGTGCTCGTCGTCGCGAACTCCGCGGCCGCGCAGTCCTTCGCCGACTTCTGTCCCGGCGGGGATCCGGTGACGGAAGCGGCGGTCGTGGGCTACGTGACGGATCCGGAGGCGGGGACGATCGTACCCGGCGCGACGGTGGCGGCCAGTTGGGTGCAATTCGACGCCCGTCAACGCGTCGAGGCCGAAGTCGGGGCGGAGGGCCTCTACGCCATCTGCGGGTTGCCGCGGGACGCGGAGGTCTCGTTGAGGGCCGTCTTCGGGAACTGGCGAGGTGCCGCCGTCCCGTACACCACCGCCGTCACGCTGGCCCAGCAGGACCTCGCCCTCTCGCTGACGGTGGAGCCCGAACGGAGGGAAGAGGTCGGATCCCTCTCCGAGGGGGGCAGCCGAAGCCGGATTCTGGGCTCCCAGGTCATTCGCGCCGAGGATCTCCTGGATCTCCCCGAGATGAGCGTCTACGAGCTGCTGCGCCAACACTCCCTCCTCAGATTCGACCGGTTGAGCACGCTCGGCGAGGTCATCCTCCTCACGTCCGTGACGTTGAGCCGGTGGGGATCGCACCGGGAGCAGCCGATGGAAGTACGCATCAACGAAAGGCGCGAAGGCGATGGCGTGAACGCGATCCGCGAGATGTCCATCGACGACGTGAGCCGGATCGAGATCCTGACGCGCACGGAGGCTTCCGCCCGTTACGGCGGCGACGGTTACATCGGCGCCCTCGTGATTACGACGCGCAACCGCTAGGCGGACCGGTCACGCGCAATGGGCCGTGGCAACACCCCGCGTCAGGGGACGAGCCTCACGAGGTTCGCCCATGTCGTCCGCTCGATCTCGTCCACCGCCGCGGCCCGCTCCTCGATTCCGACCGCCAGGCGGGCCAGCAGATCGATCTGTCCCCGTGTGGGCGGGCCGTCCCCCATTGAAGCGAATCCCATGAGCCGCGCCAGCTTGCTGTCGATGGCGGTGGGGTTCGCGATCAGGTCCTGGCCGGCGCGCGCCCGGTACTGCACGAGCCGCTCCTCGACGGGGTAGAGTTCGCCGTTCAACTCCGAGAGCGCGGTTCGCAGACGGTCTCCTCCCCCGCCGCGCTCCACGGCCTGCTCGGCCCGGGTCCGCAGGTCGCGGATCCTCGCCACGAGTTCCATCGTCTCGGTCAGGCGGTCCCTCGCCTCAAGCAGGAACTCGAACTGTGCGCGCAGTTCGTCGTCCGTCACGTCCACCCTCGGATCGCGCACGACCGTGAACGGCTGCTCAAGGGTGCGGTCGCCGAGATCGAGTTCGACGGTGTAGTCGCCGGGCGGCACGCGGGGACCCTGGGCGCTCCCCTGGAAGACGGCGCCGTCGAGCACGTCCGCCGGCTCCACGCGCAAATCCCACACGAAGGTGTGCGCGCCGGCGTCGGCGGAGAGCGTCGCGCCGCTCCCACCACCGCCGAAGAAATCCAGCCCCGCCGGCGCCGAGGCCGTCTCGCTCGAGAACTCGCGGATCAGCGCCTCGCCTTCGCGAACCCTCAGGGTGATTCCGCCCGGCACGGCCTCCGGCAGGTAGTACGGGATCACGACGCCATCCGGCGGATTCGCGCCCGCCGGATCCCCCGCGCCCGGCCGGCCCATGGCCGAGAACAGGGCGGCGGGTGCGGCGCCCGGGTTGAAGCGGGTCGTGGTCGGCGGACGGAAGAGCCTCGGTTCGGTCGCCGCTTCCCCGGCCGCCAGTTGATGGAGCAGATCCACGTCGTCCAGGACCCAGAACGAGCGCCCGTGCGTGGCCGCCGCGAGGTCCCCATCACGGAGCACGAGGTCGTGGATGGGGACGACCGGGAGGTTGAGGCTCAGCGGCTGCCAGGAGTCCCCGGCGTCGAACGAAACATGGACCGTGCGCTCAGTGCCGGCGTACAGGAGCCCGGCCCGGCCCGGATCCTCCCGGATCACGCGAGTGAAGTCGTTGTCCGGAATTCCCGTCACGATCCGGGTCCACGTCTCTCCGTAGTCGGTGGTCCGGTACAGATATGGCGCGTGGTCCGAGAGCTTGTACCGCGTCGCGGCGACGTATGCGGTCGCGGGATCGTGAAGCGAAGGCTCGAGGATGGAGATCAACGCAAACTCCGGCAGATCCGGGATCGTCACGTTCTCCCAGTTCGCGCCGCCGTCGCGCGACACGTGGATGTATCCGTCATCCGATCCTGCCCACAGGAGCCCCGGCTCGAGCGGCGACTCGGCGAACGCGAAGATCGTCGCGTACCACTCGGGACCGTACGCCTCCCGCGTGATCGGCCCCCAGTATTCGCCCGTTTCCTCATCCTCGTACGCCGGTGTCGGCTCCAGCGTCCTCGGGTCGGCGCGCGTGAGGTCGGGGCTGATGACCTCCCAGCTGTGGCCCTCGTCCGTCGTCCGATGGACGTGCTGCGAGGTGACGTAGAGGACGTCCGGATCGTGGGGCGACGTCATCACCGGGTACGTCCACCAGAACCGGTAGTTGATGTCGGCCGAACCCCAGCCGTAGTGCGTCTCGGGGTTCGGCGAGATGTCCCGCACCTGCCGGTTGCGGTGATCGTACCGGTACACCCAGTGATGATCCCCCGCGTAGACGATGTTCGGATCCTCGATGTTCACGGCGATGTAGCCATCTTCGCCCCCACCCACCGTGTACCAGTCTTCGATGCTGATGCGGCCGAAGTCCGAACGGACGGGGACGGAGATCGACGTGTTGTCCTGCTGGGAAGCGTAGAGCCGGTACGGCGTCTGGTGGTCGGCGGTCACGTGGTACATCTGCGCCGTCGCCTGGTTGAGAAGACTCGACCACGAGAGGCCGCCATCGAAGCTCACCGCGGCGCCGCCGTCGCTCCCGTTGACCATCCGCCGGGGATTCGCGGGATCGATCCACAGGTCGTGGTGATCCGGGTGCGGCGTGAACACGCGCTCGAAGGTCTCGCCGCCGTCCGTCGACTTCCAGAGGAAGACGTTGAGGACGAAGACCGTGTTCTCGTCGCCGGGGTCCGCGACGATGTGGTGGTAGTACCACGGGCGCTGGAGGAGGTTGGCGTCCTCGTTCACGCGGGTCCACGTCTCACCCGCGTCGTCGGAGCGGAAGATCCCCTTCGCTCCGCGCGCCGCGTCGACGATCGCCCACAGACGACTTGAGTTCCGCGGCGAGACGGTGATGCCGATCTTTCCCTTGAGACCCGACGGGAGGCCGGGGTTGTCGGTCAGCTCGGTCCACGTGTCGCCGCCGTCCGTGCTCTTGAAGAGTCCGGTGCCGGGGCCCGCGCTGCGGAAGCCCCAGGGGAAGCGCCTCAATTCGAGGAACGACGCGTACAGGATGTCCGGGTTCGCGGGATCGAGGACGAGATCGATCGCACCGGAGTCCTCGTCCCGGTAGAGGACCTTCTCCCAGGTCGCGCCGCCGTCGTGCGTGCGGTAGACGCCGCGCGCCTCGCTCGCACCCCATGAGTCGCCGAGCGCCGCCACCCAGGCGATGTCGGGGTTCGCCGGATGTATGCGCACGCGGGCGATCTGAAGCGTCTCCGCGAGCCCGAGGTGCCGCCAGCTCGCGCCCCCGTCGTCGGAGCGGTAGACGCCGTCGCCGTGCGAGGCGTTGCCGCGGAAGCACGTCTCGCCCATGCCGACGTAGACGATGTCGGGGTGGGAAGGGCTGACCTCGACGGCCCCGACGGAGCCCGTGCCGAAGTAGCCGTCGGAGACGTTCCGCCAGTTCGCCCCGCCGTCCCCGGTCTTCCAGACGCCGCCGCCGGCGGTGCCCTGGTAGAAGACGAGATCGTCCGTGGGGTGGCCAGCCACGCCGAGCACGCGGCCGCCGCGGGTGGGCCCGATCGAGCGCCATTCGAGGAGATCGAGCCATCCGTCGTCGACGGGCTGGGCGCGGGCGCCCGGGGAAGCGGAAGTGCCGAGCAGCGCCAGTGCGAGCAGGGTCCATACGATTCGGGTCGTCGGTCGGGGTCGGGGTCGGGCCATGCGGGATTCTGCCACGGGTTGCCGTATCCTTCGGGAGTCGTCCGGTGCGGCCGAGCATCGAATCTTGCGCTCCGCCCACGCGCCGTACAGCGCGGGGGGGTGGGTGGCGCCGCCGCCCAGATCCGGTGCCGCATGTTGGCGCTCGGCCGGAGCACGTGAGAACATGCCGGATGACCGACCGTTCGAACGGTGCGCGGTTCGCGCTCGGGACGCTGCTCCTCGCCGGCGCCGCGACGTACTCGGCCACCGCGCCCACGGCCGCCGAGGCGCAGGCCGGACAGGCGGGGCGCACACCCCCGGACACTCTCGCTCGGGCGGCCCACGAGCGGGGGACGGCGGCCGTCGAGGTGCTTTCGCGAGCCGAGGTTGTCGAGACCGGACAGGCGGAACTCGCTTCGGCCCTCAACGAACTCCTGCCGTCCGCCTACTTCCCGCGCCGGCAGGTCGCGGACCTCACGTCGGGCGTCCGGCCCTTCCAGCTGCGCGGGCTGTCGCCGGACCACACGCTCGTCCTCGTGAACGGGAAGCGCCGCCACGCCACGGCGGTCGTGCACACGCTGGGCGCCGGCGCCTTTACGGGAGCGAGCGGCGTGGACATGAACGCCTTCCCGCTGCAGGCGATCGACCGGGTGGAGGTCGCGCGCGGCGGGGGCACGACGCGGCACGGCGCCGATGCGATCGCCGGGGTCATCGACGTGCGCCTTCGGAACGCGGTCTCGGCGCCGGAGTTCATCGCCTCCGTCGGCCACCACTTCCCGGACGAATGGGATGACGACGGGCTTCGCTACGACTTCTCCGGGAACTGGGGGCTGGGCGTCGGCCGCGGAGGCGTCCTGAACCTCACCGGCGCGTTCAGCCAGCGGGAGCCGACGAACCGCGCGGGGGCCGACGGCCGCGACCAGATCCTGCCCGGGGACGCGGACTTCGTCGACCGGGGCGTCGTCATCCTCAAGCACAACGAGGTGGCGCAGCCGAACCACCTGTGGGGAGACGGCGAGTCCTCGAACTTCATGGTGTTCGCCAACTTCGAACTCCCCCTCGCGGCGGCGGGCGACGGCCCCGGCAGCGCGGAACTCTACGCCTTCGGAGGCTACACCCGGCGCCGGGACCGGCTCGCGGGCTTCTTCGTGCGTTCGATGGACGACCGCAACTGGCCCGCGATCCATCCGCTCGGCTTTCTGCCGCGCTTCGACGCGGACACGCGGGACGTGTCTCTCGTCACCGGCTTCCGGCGGGGCTCCGAGGCAGACGCGGGGGCCGGCTGGAGTTGGGACCTGAGCACCCAGTACGGCTCGAACCGGGTCGACCACGACCTGTTCGACACGCTCAACCCGTCGCTCGGGCCCTGCCTCGAATCGGCGTGCGCGCCCGGCCCGGACGGGATCCCCGGGACCGCGGACGATCCGGGGATTCCGAACCGGACCCGGTTCTCCACGGGCGCGCTCGAGAACCACCAGTTGCTCGCGAACGCGGACATCGGGCGCCGGATCGAGACAGGACTCGGCGCGGGGCCGGCAAGCGTCGCCCTCGGGACGACGTTCCGCCTTGATGGCTACCGGATTCTGGCGGGGGAACCCGCATCGAGGGTGGACGGTTTCCACCCGACGCAGAGCGGCGGCGTGGCGGCGGCGGGCTCTCAGCGCTTCACGGGCTTCCGGCCGGAGGAGACCGGGATCTGGCACCGGTCGAGCTTCAGCCTCCACGGCCAGGTCGACGCGCCGCTACTGCGGCCGCTCCTGCTCTCCGCGACGGGACGCTACGAGCGCTTCAGCGACGTCGGCGGCGCGGTCAGCGGGAAGTTCGGGCTGCGCCTGGCCCTCCCCGGGATCGCCGTCTTCCGCGCAAGCGCGTCCACGGGGTTCCGGCCGCCCGCGTTGAGCCAGTCCCACTACGGACACGTCACGGCGGGGCGTCGCGAAGACCCGGACGAGCCGGGCGCGATCGCCGGGTTCGAGGCGGGCATGTATCCGGTGGACGCTCCGGAAGCCAGGGCGGTCGGCGCTTCGCCCCTCCGAGGCGAGAGGTCGCGCTCCCTCAGCGCGGGGTTCGTGGTCGCGCCGGTCGACGATCTGCACTTCACGATCGACGGCTACGCGACGGACGTCGACGACGCCATCCTTCTCTCCAACCCGCTCGCGGAAGGCGCCAGCGGCCTGGTCGAGCATCTGCTGGCGGGCTTCGCCGCGGAATCGGTCCGTTTCTTCGCCAACGCGATCGACCTGCGCTCGTACGGCATCGACGCGACGCTCACATGGGGGCGGCGGCTCGGGGAGGCCTCACGCCTCGAACTCGGGGCCTCCGCGGGCTGGGGGCAGGTGCGCGGGCGCTGCCCGGAGGGCGATATCGCGGCCTGCGCGAAGGAGAACGAGGCGCTGCGGGACGAATCGTTCAGGATCTACGACGGGTTCGACGTCTTCTTCCTCGAGGAGGGACGCCCGGACTGGCGCGGCAGGTTCACAACTGGGTTCGCGAGCGGCGCGCTCGAGTTCGGCCTCGGGGCGAACTACTTCGGCGCGCAGGAGGAACTGCGCGCGCTCGGCGTCGGAGAACACCCCCACAGGATCCGACTCCTCGAACCGAAGGTCACCATCGATGCGGGAGTCCACGTCGACGTGGCGCGAGGGTGGCGCCTCACGGTCGGCGGCGAGAACCTCTTCGATTCATTCCCGACGCGGGTGGACGCGTTCGGAGGGATCTTTCCCTACCGCTCGTTCTCGGCCATGGGGTTCAACGGCCGCTACCTGTACGCGCGGCTGGAGGTCTCCTAGCGCGGGCTCAGGGCTGGCCGCCGGCCGTTAGGGCTGGCTCCCGGAGTCCGGCCAGGGAGGGCCCTGCTCGGGCGAGACGCGACCCATGCCCATGTACACGAACTTCTGGATGCGCTTCCCGTCGTACGTCTCCGTCGTGTAGACGTTACCCCTCGAGTCGGTCGCGATGCTGTGGACGCCGATGAACTGCCCCGGCTGGCGACCTCCGTCGCCGAACGTCGTCAGCACCTCAAGCGAGGCACGGTCCATGACGTAGACGCGGTGGTTCGACCCATCTGCGACGTACATGTACCGCTGTTCGGGATCGCGTGAGAATGCGACATCCCAAGTAGAGCCGGCGCCCAGGGTGCGCGGCGCGATCATCGCTTCGTCAACGTACGTCCCATCCCGTTGGAAGACCTGGATCCGGTCGCCGGCGCGGTCGCACACGTAGACCAGTCCGTCGAGCGAGGGATCGGCACAGTGCACGGGCGTCCGGAATTGTTGGAGAGGCGGCGCATCCGGGTCGTAGGGCGGCGTGGGAGTGTCATCCGGCGGATTACCGTAAGCGCCCCAGTAGCGCTTGAATTCGCCCGTCGACGCGTCGAGCACCGCGACGCGGCGACCGCCGTAACCATCGGCGACATAAGCTTCGTTGGCTTCGGCGTCGAAGGCGACCTTCGCCGGACGGTTGTAGCGGGTCTCGCTGCGGCTGTCCGGCTCCTCCCCCAGGGCCGGCTGCCCGTACGACGCCAGGAACTCTCCGTCGCGGGAGAACTTGAGGATGTGCGAGTCGCTCGCCCCGTTGCCGCCGATCCACACGTTGTCCATGTGGTCGACGGTGATTCCGTGGTTCGACTCGGGCCACACGTAGTCGTCGGAAGGGCCTCCCCACGAGTTCACGAGGTTGCCCTCGGGATCGAACACGAGCACCTCCGGGGCCGCCCGGCAGCACTCGCTGGTCGGCGGGACCGCGTCGAGCCCCAGCTCCGTTCCGGGGTTGATGGAGGCGCGGCGATGGATGATGAACACGTGGTCTCGCGAGTCCACGCCAACCCCGACGGTGGAGCCGAGGAGCCAGTGTTCCGGCAGCGGTTTGGGCCAGAAGGGGTCGACTTCGAACATCGGCGCTTCAACGCCCTGTCCCGTCGCGTCGGCCGCGCCTGCGTCGTCCATCGCGGCCTGCCCGCAGGCGAGCGCGATGACCGCGCCGGCTGCCACAACCCCGATGAGGGTTCGCCGCTTGCCGTTCATGCCTGTACCTCCTCGCTGATCCGACCGTCTACTGGTCGCCGCGCGGCCAGGGCGGTCCCTGGTGCTCGGCCGGCACCGGGCCCATGCCCATGTGCACGAACTTCTGGACCCGCTTCCCCTCGTAGGTTTCCGTCGTGTAGATGTTGCCGTTCGAGTCCGTCGCGATGCTGTGGACGGCGAAGAACTGGCCCGGCTGACGGCCTCCGTCCCCGAAGCTGGTCAGGATCTCGAGCGAAGCGCGGTCCATGATGTAGACC
Source organism: Gemmatimonadota bacterium (assembly GCA_965207805.1). Lineage (GTDB taxonomy): Bacteria > Gemmatimonadota > Gemmatimonadetes > Palauibacterales > Palauibacteraceae > Palauibacter. Next base: position 825,297 of record OZ242312.1, on the reverse strand, counting down.
CGCATGTTCTTCCCGTCGGCCACGTACATGTACTTCTGGTCCGCATCGCGCGAGAAGGCGATATCCCACGTCGACCCGTCGCCCAGTGTGCGCGGCGCGATCCGCACCTCATCCACGTAGGTGCCATCCGTCTGGAAGACCTGGATGCGGTCGTTGGGGCGGTCGCACACGTACACGAGGCCGTCGAGCGAAGGCTCGGCGCAGTGCACGGGCGTCCGGAACTGCTGGATGAGCGGCGCGTCGGGATCGTAGGGCGGCGTCCGCGTGTCGTCGGGCGCGTTGCCGTAGGCACCCCAGTAGCGCTTGAAGGCCCCGGTCGATGCGTCCAGCACCGCGACCCTGCGTCCGCCGTAGCCGTCCGCGAGGTAGGCTTCGTTGGCCGCGGCGTCGAAGGCGAGCTTCGCCACGCGGTTAAAGCGCGTCTCGCTGTGGCTGTCGGGCTCGGGTCCCGCCTCCGGCTCACCGTAGGAGGCGAGGAACTCGCCGTCGCGTGAGAACTTGAGGATGTGCGTGTCGTTCGGCCCGTTGCCGCCGATCCAAAGGTTGTCCATGTGGTCGACGGTGATGCCGTGGTTCGAGCCGGGCCACACGTAGTCCTCGGAGGGGCCGCCCCAGGCGTTGACGAGGTTTCCTTCGGGATCGAACTCGAGCACGGGCGGCGCCGCGCGGCAGCAGTCGCCGATCGGCGGGTCGGCGTCGGCCCCGCCCTCGGTACGCTCGGTGAGGTTGCCGCGGTGCACGATGAAGACGTGGTCGCGCGAGTCCACGCCCACCCCGATGGCCGAGCCGAGCACCCAGTGGTCCGGCAGCGGTTTCGGCCAGAACGGGTCCACTTCGAACATCGGCGCCTCGACGCCCTGCCCCGTGCTCGCCGCGGCGCCGTCGTCCATGGCCGCCTGACCGCACGCCAGCGCGAGAGCGATACCCGCGACCACACCGAAGATGAGGGTTCGTCGCTTTCCGTTCATGGCCTTCGCTCCTTGCGGATCCTGAGTCGCCCCCGAGTCGTCCGATCCTGTTTTTTTCAGATCGATTCACGCTACAGATGCCGTCCGCGTTCGTCCAGAGATCGGCCGGGGTCGACGGCGCGGGCCGGCTGCGCCATCGTGCGGGCGAACCAGGCAGGCTTTTTCCAGTCTCGCGGAGTTCGGGGATCGCGGATGAAGCGACGGTACACACGGCGTCCAACCCGGCGCACGGCGCTTTTGATGGGGTGCGTCGTCGTACTTTATGGCCTGACGAGCCTCGCCGGCGCGGCGCGTGCGGCACCTGAGCGGGCGGCGTCGGATCGCGCGGCCGAGGCGGTCCCTGCCGTGCCGCACGAGATTCCCGCGGACGTCACCGTACAGGCCTTCGTCACGCCGGAGGGATCACGTCTCCATTTTCTCGTCCGGGCGCCGCTCGAGGCGATGCGGGACATCGAGTTCCCCCGTTACGGACTCGGGTATCTGGATCTGGAAGCGGCGGATCCGTTCCTCCGCGACGCGGCGCAACTCTGGCTCGCCGACTATGTGACGTTCTACGAGGAAGATCGACGCCTGGAGGCGCCCCGCATCGTGGCGGCCCGCGTTTCTCTCCCTTCGGACCGATCCTTCGCCAGCTACGAGACGGCGCTGGCGCACTTCGACGACCCGCCCCTCGACCCCGGGCTGCAGCTCCCGTGGCGTCAGGCTCTGCTCGATGTATTGCTGGAGTACGATATCGCGTCGGACGAGTCCCGTTTCTCGATCGACCCGGGCTTCGCGCACCTCGGTCTGCGCACGGTCACGGTGCTGCGCCTGCGGCCGCCGGACCGCCCGGAGCGCGTCTTCCAGTACGTCGGCGACCCGGGACTCGTGCGGCTCGACCCCCGCTGGCACCAGGCGGCGCTGCGCTTCGTGTCGCTCGGCTTCACGCACATCCTGGACGGGATCGACCACCTCCTCTTCCTCCTCTGCCTCGTTATCCCCCTGCGGACGCTGTGGGGTCTGGTCCCGGTCATCACGTCCTTCACGATCGCGCACTCGATCACGCTCATCGCCTCCGCCTTCGGGATCGCGCCCCGCGCGCTCTGGTTCCCGCCGCTGATCGAGACCCTCATCGCGCTCTCGATCGTCTACATGGCGCTCGAGAACATCGTCGGGGCGAAACCTCGAAAACGCTGGCTGCTCGCGTTCGGGTTCGGGCTCGTGCACGGGTTCGGCTTTTCGTTCGCGCTCAGCGAGTCGCTGCAGTTCGCGGGCGGACACCTGCTCACGTCCCTGCTCGCGTTCAACGTGGGCGTGGAACTGGGACAGCTCGTCGTGGTCGCGGTCGCCGTTCCGGTGGTCGAAGTGCTTTTCCGCAAGGTGGTGGCGGAGCGGATGGGGACGATCATCGGGTCGGCGCTGCTGGCGCACACCGGCTGGCACTGGATGACGGACCGGGGCTCCGACCTGCTGGCCTACCGCTTCACGTGGCCCGCCTTCGACGGAGCGCTGGCCGCCGCGCTCATGCGCTGGGGGGCGCTGGCGCTGATCGTCGTGGGGGCGGCGTGGGCGATCAGCGGACCCTTCGGCCGGCTGGCGGCGAAGGCGAAGGGGGGTGGCCGGGCCGCCCGGGCGGAATAGTCCGCTCCGGCGCGCGCCGCTTGCCCGTTTTGCCGTTGGCGTCCCATCGTTTTTGGCCCGACATGATCGACATGATGTAGATGGCGCGGACCGGAAGGACAGGAGGACGGATGCAAGGCGCAAGGCGAATCGGACTCATCGCGGTACTCGCGCTTACGGCGGTCATTTCGCGCGCCGACGCGCTCGCGGCGCAGTTGACGGCGCCGAACCCGTACAGGGCCATGGACGGCTGGGGACAGCTTCCCGACGGACGCTCGTGGGGCGCGACCAGCGCCGTCTACCCGGCCCCGGACGGCGAGCACATCTGGGTGGGCGAGCGGTGCGGCGCGAACCTGTGCGTCGAGAGCGACGTCGACCCGATTCTGCTCTTCGACACCGAGGGGAATGTCGTGCGGAGCTTCGGCTCGGGACTCATTGCGTGGCCGCACGGAATGTTCGTCGAGGAGGACGGCAGCGTGTGGGTGGCCGATGCCGTGGGATACGCGCCGGTACCGGAGGGCTGGGGACACGTCGTCTACAAGTTCAGCCCCGAGGGCGAGGTCCTGATGGTTCTGGGCGAAAAGGGCGTGGCGGGGGACGGCGCGAACCACTTCAACAAGCCGTCGGACATCCTCATCGCGCCCGACGGCAGCATCTTCGTCGCGGATGGGCACGACGCGGGCGGCAACAACCGCATCGTGAAGTTCGCGCCCGATGGCACCTTTCTCATGGAGTGGGGACGCGCGGGCACGGCGAACGGGGAGTTCCGCGATCCGCACGCGCTCGCGATGGACTCGCAGGGACGTCTCTTCGTCGGCGACCGAGGCAACAGCCGCGTCCAGGTCTTCGATCAGGAGGGGAACCACTTGGAGACCTGGCACCAGTTCGGACGTCCGAGCGGGCTGTTCATCGACGAGGAAGATGTCCTCTACTCGACGGATTCCGAGTCGAACGCGCGCCGCAACAAGGGGTGGCTCCGCGGCATCTACATCGGCGACGCGGCGACCGGTTGGGTGACGACCTTCATCCCGGATCCGGAGCCCAATCAGGATGCGTCCGGCACGAGCGGCGCGGAGGGGATCGCGGTCGACGCGCACGGCAACCTCTACGGGGCCGAGGTCGGACCCCGCCAGATGAGAAAATACATCCGGCGCTAGTGTCGTGGCCCACTAGCGGAGTCGGCAGCAACCAGCACGGGAGTCGGAGATGAGACGCACGATTGGCTTCATGGCCATCCTGTTCGCGTTCGGCGCGAGCGGGGCGGCGGCGCAGGACGAGAACATCAGCTTCTTCATCACCAGTTCGAATCCGGGGGACGGGGCGGATCTCGGCGGTCTCGATGGCGCGGACGCGTACTGCGAGACGCTGGCCGAGGCGGCGGGCCTGCCCGACCGCATGTGGCGGGCCTACCTCAGCACGACGGGCGCGGGCGGCGTGAACGCGCGCGACCGGATCGGAGAGGGGCCGTGGTTCAACCACGCGGGCACGATGATCGCGCGGGACGTCGCGCACCTGCACAGCAACGGCCCGAACCTGACCAAGGCCACGATCCTTACGGAGAACGGCGATGAGGTGAACGGCCGGGGCGACCAGCCGAACCAGCACGACATCCTCACCGGGTCCCTGATGAGCGGCATGGCCTCGGACGCCGACGGCGACACGACGTGCAGCAACTGGACGTCGAGCGCCGAGGGCAGCGCGCTGGTCGGACACCACGACCGGGTCGGAGGCGGACAGAACCCGACATCGTGGAACGAGGCTCACGGGTCCCGGGGCTGCAGCCTCGAGGACCTGCGCGGGACGGGCGGCGACGGGCGTTTCTACTGCTTCGCCACGGACGGACCGGGCGGCGGGAGCGCATTCGCGCTACGCCAGCGGGCGAACTGAGCCCGCCTGGCGAACACGTTCTTTGATGTCCTGATCGTCGGCGGCGGGCCGGCCGGCTGCGCCGCCGCGGCGTCGCTGGCGCGGCGCGGGCATGATGTCGCGCTGATCACGCGGCCCGCCCCGCCGGCGAAATGGCTCGCCGAATCGATCCCCGGCTCGGCGCGGAAGCTCCTCGAGCGCGTGGGAGCGCTGGACGCTCTCGACGCGGCGGGCCTCGTGGCGAACGAAGGCAACACCGTGTGGTGGGCCGGGATGCCCCGCCGGGAAGAACGGTTCGAGACGCCCGAGCGCGGCTTCCACGCGGATCGGGCGGCGCTCGAGGCCGCCTTTCACGGAGTCGCGCGCGGGGCGGGCGCGCGTCTCGTGACGGACGGGCCGGTGGTCGAGACGGCCGTCGAGCCCGATGGCTGGCGCGTGGCCACCTCGACCGCGCGCTACCGGGGCCGCTGGGTGCTCGACGCCTCCGGCCGGGCCGGGGTGCTCGCCCGCCGGGGGCTCCGAACGCGCGAACGCGGGATTGCCACGCTCGCGCTCGTCGGCCGCTGGACCTCGGGCCGCGGCCACGCTCCTCCGGACCCCGGCTGTACGCTGATCGAGAGCTATCGGGACGGGTGGGCCTGGTCGGTGCCCACATCGCCGCGTACCCGCTGCGTCACGGCGATGGTCGACCCGCGCCGCACGCACCTGGCGCGCGAGCGGGGCCTCGACGGCATGTGGCGCGTCGAACTGGCCAAGGCGGCGCGGCTCGGTGAGCGCCTCGAAGGAGGTCGGCTGGACGGGCCCGTGCGGGCATGTCCCGCGTCGCTCTACGGCGCGACCTCGCATGGCCGGCCGGGCCTGCTCCTCGTCGGCGACGCCGGCTCCTTCATCGACCCCCTCTCCTCGTACGGCGTCAAAAAGGCGCTCGCCTCTGCCTGGCTCGCCGCGATCGTGGCGCATACGGGGCTCGAGGACGACGCCATGGCCGGCCCTGCCTGCGAGTTGTACGACGACCGGGAACGCGAGGTGTACCGCACCTACCGGGCGCTGTCCGTCCCCTTCCTCGAGCAGGCCGCCGCCGCGAACGACCACGCCTTCTGGGAGGTTCGCCTGGCCGCGGCCCGGGAGGCGGGCGCGGACATCCCGGAACCCGCGCCCGCGCCCGGAGCGCCCGCCCTGTCGGAACCGGGAGACCGGTCCCTCGCCGAACACCGGGCCGACGCCTTCCTGGCGCGCCCCGAAGTGCGGACGGCGTGGGAAACGATCCGCTCGCTGCCGGCCGTGCATCTCCGCCCGGCGCCGGGACTATCGAGCGTGCGCCGCCCCGCCGTCGTCGACGACCGGATCTCCCTCGAGGCTCAACTCATCTCCGACCGACTCCCGGACGGCGTGCGCTACATACGCAATGTCGACCTCCGCCGGCTCACCGAGATCGCGCCGGACTCCGACCAGGTGCCGGACCTGTTCGAGGCGTACAACCGGCGCGGAACGGCGGTGCCGCTGCCGGACTTTCTGGCCGCCCTCTCCTTCGCCGTGGGGGCGGGCTTCCTCGAGCTGGCCGACTCGTGACGGGCGGCCGAGGAGCCCACGGACAGCCCCTTTCGGGGTGGCGCGGGCGCTGCGATTGGCGCACAATTGACCGGTTCGGAATGGAGGATGGATGAGACGCGAAGCGACGACGCGACGGGCACTTGACCGACTGCCGGCGGCCGGAATGGCCGTCGGTGCACTGGTGTTTCTCGGCGCGCACACGCTTCCTCCGGTCCCGGGCATGCCCTCGACGTCGGCCGCCGACCTCGATTCGGCCCCGTTCGCCGGCACCGCGGGAATCCCCGCGCAGGCCGACGATGAGGGCTATCCGATCGACCACGAGATCATCATCCGCCGCTGTCAGCGCTGTCACGAGCGCGATGACGAAGGACGGATGACGCGGATCTCCTACGAGCGGAAGACGCCGGAGGGATGGCAGACATCCGTGCGGCGCATGGTCGCGCTCAACGACGTTTCGCTCGGCCCCGACGAGGCGCGCGAGGTCGTGCGCTATCTCTCCAACCGGCAGGGTCTCGCGCCGGAGGAACTCGAACCCGGCCGCTTCGAGGTCGAGCGCCGCCTCATCGAACACGTCTACGAGGCGGACCGCGATGTCGAGAACACCTGCATCCAGTGCCACAGCATGGGCCGCGTCATCACTCAGCGGCGCACGCGCGAGGAGTGGGAACTCCTGATGGCGACGCACCGCGGCCTCTACCCGCTCGTCGACTTCCAGGGTTTCCAGGGCGGAGGCGACGGACCTCAGCCGGTGGACGAGGCGATCGACCACCTTTCGGAGGTTTTCCCTCTCGAGACGCCCGAATGGTCCGCCTGGTCGGCCTCGATGCGCACGCCGCGCCTCGCCGGCACCTGGGCACTGGCCGGATTCGAGCCCGGGAAGGGTCAGATCTTCGGCACGGTCGAGATCTCCGCCGGCGACGCGCCCGATGAGTTCCGCTCCCGCGCCTCGTACACCTACGCGGAGTCGGGGCAGGAGGTGAGTCGCAGCGGACAGGCCATCGTCTATACCGGCTATCAGTGGCGGGGACGGTCGAATCCCGGCGGAGCGGACGAGTTGCGGGAAGTCATGACGGTGGACCGCAGCTGGCAGGAGATGACGGGTCGCTGGTTCTCGGGCGCCTACGATGAGTTCGGCCCCGACGTGAAGCTCACCCGCGCGGGCGGCGGCCCCGTCGTCTCGGGCGTGCACCCCCGGGCGATCCGCACGGGCGCCTCGTCGACCGAACTCCGGGTCCACGGAGTCAGCCTCCCGGCGAGTCCCGACGCGACCGACTTCGATTTCGGACCGGGCGTCCGGGTCGAGTCCGCGACCGGCGGCGATGGGAGCCAGGTCACGCTTCAACTCTCCGTCGATGACGATGCTGCGGTCGGTGGGCGCGATCTCTTCGTGGGCGGTGTGAGCCTGGCGGGCGCGATCCAGGTCCATGACGGCGTCGACCGTCTCGAGGTGACGCCGCGCGCCGGCATGGCGCGGATCGGCGGCGCCGCCTTCCCGAAGGGGTATCAGCCGTATGACGCGATCGGGTGGGACGACGGCCCGGACGGCGAGCCGAATACGGAGGACGACCTCAAGCTCGGGCGCGTGCCGGTGACCTGGAGCATGGAGGAGTACACCGCGACCTTTGACGACGACGACATCCAGTACGTCGGCGCGCTGGGGTCGGACGGGATCTTCACCCCGGCCATCGATGGTCCGAACGCCAACCGCGAGGGCAACCGAAACAACATCGGCGACGTGTGGGTCGTCGCGACCTACGCGGGTCCCGGCGCGGCGTCGGCCGGCGCCGGCAGCCTCCGCGCCCGGGCCCACCTCATCGTCACGGTGCCGCTGTATCTCAAGTTCGACCCGTGGCAGGGCGTACCAGCGGGAAGGCTGGTTCCATGATCAAGCCCGTCGGCCAATTGGCGCTGCGCGAATTCCACGCCTTCGAGGCGGCGGGCGAGCGGTTCCTCTACCTCGTCCCCTCGGCCGGCATCTTCCGGATCGACGCGGCGTCCTCCGCGATCCTCGATCTGCTCAGCTACGGGCCGCGCGCGCCGGGCGAGGTCGTGAACTCGCTCTCGGACCGGTACCCCGTCGACCGCGTGCACGACGGGTTGCTGGAACTCCAGCAGATCCGCGCCATCGGGGAGGCGGGGGCTCCCGCCGACCAGGTCGTGAACGACCTGCCGCCCGACGGTTTCCCGCTCACGACGATGGTCCTCAACGTCACGAACAAGTGCAACCTCGCGTGCACCTACTGCTACGAGTACGGCGAAGACAAGATCGTCGACACCACGTGCACGGACGACCCGAAGTTCATGGGAGACGAGACCGCGCGGGAGAGCGTGGAGTTCCTCCTCAAGGAGTCCGGACCGCTCGAAGTCGCGCACCTCACGTTCTTCGGAGGCGAGACGCTGCTCAACTTCCCCGTGCTCCAGGACACGGTGGCCTACGCTCGCCGCCGCGCCGAGGAGGAGGGGAAGCGCCTCGAGTTCAGTCTCACGACGAACGCGACGCTCCTCCGCCCCGACATCATCGAGTGGCTGGCGGACAACGAGATCGGCGTGACCGTCTCCATCGACGGGCCGAAGGAGATGCAGGACCGCATGCGGGTCTTCCACAGCGGCAAGGGCTCCTACGAAACGGTCCGGCCGCGGATCATGGAACTGCTCAAGCGGCACAAGTCCCGTCCGATCGGCGCGCGCGTGACCCTGACGCGCGAGAACCTCGACATCCACCGCATCTACCGTCACCTGACGGAGGAGATGGGGTTCTGGGAGGTGGGCTTCGCGCCGGTCACCACTTCCTCCGGGCGCGACTACGAAATCGAAGACGAAGGATACGACCGGATGCTGCGCCAGTTCGGCGAGTTGGCGCGCGACTGGCTGGATCACGCGGTGGAGAACCGGCACCACGGGTTCTCGAACGTGAAGGACACGCTGGAGGAGATCCACAAGGGCGTGAGCAAGGCGTATCCGTGCGGGGCCGGGCTCGGGCTGATGGGCGTGACGACGGGGGGCGACGTCTCGCTCTGCCACCGCTTCGCCTACTCGAACGACCACAGCTTCGGAACCGTCGCCGAGGGGATCGACCGGGAGCGGCAGAAGGATTTCCTCGAGGATCACCACATCAAGAACAAGACGGACTGCCATACATGCTGGGCCCGTCCGATCTGCTCGGGCGGCTGCTATCACGAGGCGCACACGAGACACGGCGAGACGACCGCGCCCAACCTGCACTTCTGCAACTGGGTCCGGACGTGGACACACACGTGTCTGGAGATCTACGGAGAGCTGTCGGAGCGGAACCCGGAGTACCTGGCCCGCTTCGACCATTGACGCGGCCGGGCGCGGGCCCGGCCGACCTTCGCATGCGAGGGGGGAAGCCTTGAAACACTTGAAACCGATCAACCAGAAGGCCGGCCGCATCGAGGCGCAGGTGGCCCGCGAGGAGATGGACGTGGTGGGGCTCGAGAGCCGGCCGGAGGGGCCGCACATTCCGCTGGGGTGCTCGCTCGTGTTCTCGCCCGGCTGGGAAGTGGATTCGACCGGCGGCACCGCCGGACTGTGCCAGCCGGTGGAACGGGATCTGTTCGACTGCCACCTCGCCTGCTTCTGGCCGGCGCACGTGCCCGACCAGCTCAACCACTCGCCGGACTGGACGTCGCAGTGCGCGTCGGCGCAGAAGGACTGGCGGAAGCTGGACCTCGTCTTCCCGTGATCCGACGGATGCGGGGCATCGTCGCCGTTGTCGCGTTCGCCTGCGCCCTGGCCGGGGTTGGGACCCTGGAGGCGCAGCGGAACGGCCGCAACGCCCACTGGTACATGGGCAACTACAGCAATGAAGTGATCGTCTGGGACGAGGCCACGGAGGAAGTCGTGGACCGGATCCCGGTCAAGCGTCCGATCTCCCTCCGTCTCGACGTTTCCGGGGACCGATCGCGGCTCTACGTGATGGATCCGTTCTTCGAGACGATCGAGATCATTGCGCTCCCCTCCAAGGAGTCCATCGGAGAGTTCACGCTCAGCGAAGGCGCGACCCGCACGTGGATCCGTTCCTTCCAGGTCCACCCCGACCAGGAATGGATGGCGATGTTCGTGCAGAGCCGCACGAAGCTCGCGGACCGGTACGAGATCAGCGAGCCGACCATCCTTCGTCTCGACCTCGACACGTACGAGGTGACCGACACCATCCCGTGGCCCGGCGAGGAGCCGCGCCGGTTCGCCAACTTCCGCTTCTCCCCTGACGGCGACCTTCTGTACATGTTCGCGGACGATCTCGTCGCGCTCGACTCGGAGACCTTCGAGGAGGTCGACCGCTGGGATATCTCGGAGCCGCTCGAGCCGGGGCTGGGCGAGATGCGGCTGCCGTTCGGCGAGAGCCCGTACCAGGAGGAGGACGGCGTCTATACGGGTCTCTTCCGCATGACGGATCCGCTTCAGAACCGCCGTCTCATGGGCATCGCGACCGTGGACCTGGCCGGGCAGGACGTGGAGTTCCACCCCATCGGCCCCGATGAGGGGGTGTCGTTCGTGCTCTCTCCGGACGGGGCGAAGGGATACGGGCTCAAGTCCGAGATCGGGCACTACGAAATGTGGAAGTTCGACCTTCTGGACCGGCGGGTCGCCGGGCGCACGACCTTCGCCGGACGGCCGCGGATGGCGCTGATGCCGAGCGCCGACGGCACGAAGCTCTACATCTACAATGCCGGCAGCACGATCGACATCTACGACGAGGAGACGTTCGAGTTCCTGCGGACGGTCACGCTGGACGCGGACATGACGAGCGTCGTCGTGGTGCCCGATCCGGGTTGATCCGGCAGCCGGTCCGCTACTTGATCCCGTGAGGTCCGGGTGATCCGGGACCCGCACCTTCGCCGAGCCCTCGCCTACGTTCGACCGTACGCGGGGGCTTTGCTTCCCGTGGTCCTCCTTTCCACGGCCGGGACCGCGCTCGGGCTCGCCCTCCCCTACCTGTCGAAGGCCATGATCGACGACGCGATCCTGGGCGGGGACTTCCCTCTCCTGCTCCGGATCGTCGGCCTCTTCATCGGGATCACGATCCTCGGCTTCGGGGCCAACGTCGCGAGCGGGATGCGGTACACGCGGGTGTCTGCCGGCATCCTGTTCGACATGCGGCTGGCGCTCTACCGCCACCTGCAGAGGCTCTCGCCGCGATTCTACGCGCGGATGCCCTTCGGAGACATCGTCTCGCGCATCAACAGCGACATCGGCGAGATCCAGCGGGTGACGGCGGATGCGGCGCTCGGACTGTTCGGGAACGTGCTCTTCCTCATCGGGACGGTGGGGATGCTCGTCTATCTCGATGCGCGGCTCTTCCTGGCCGGGCTCATCGCGCTGCCGCCGAGCCTGTGGGCGCTGGTCAGATACCGGAACCGGCTCGAGGGGCGCGTGACGCAACTGCGGGAGCGGAGCGCGGACATCGGGAGCTTCCTCATCGAGACGCTGCAGGGCGTGCGCACGGTGGTCGCGTCCAACGCCCAGGAGCGCGAGGCTGAGCGGTTCGGGCGCCACAACGACCGGTTCGTGCGGGCCCTGCTGTCGATGCGCCGGTACACGTACCTGGCGGGAGGCCTGCCGGGGGTCCTCCTGCAGACCGGGACGGCCGCCGTCTTCCTGTACGGGGGCTACCGGGTCATCACGGAGGCGACGACGCTGGGGACGTTCGTCGCATTCATGGCGTACCAGATGCGGCTCCTCTTTCCGGTGCAGGCGTTGATGGGGCTGTACGCGAACCTCGCGAGCGCGCGGGCGTCGCTCGTGCGCGTCCATGAACTGTTCGACACGCCGCTCGAGGTGGTGGAGGCGGACGGGGCGGAGCGGCTGGGGCGGGCCTCCGGGACCCTCGTCCTCGAGGACGTCCGGCTCGGTTTCGGGCGGGGCGGCGAGGTGCTGGAGGGCGTGTCGCTCGAAGTGCCCGCCGGACAGGTGGTCGCGCTCGTCGGTGCGAGCGGGAGCGGGAAGTCGACGATCGCGGACCTCCTGTCGCGCCAGCTCGACCCGGACGGCGGCAGGGTGCTGCTCGATGGACGGGATCTGCGTGCGCTCGCGCTGGCCGACGTGCGCCGGAACGTGGTCGTGGTGGAGCAGGATCCGTTCATCTTCCACGCATCGATCGCCGAGAACGTGCGGTACGCGAAGCCGGACGCGACGGACCTCGAGGTCGGCGGCGCGCTCGCGGCCGCGGCGCTCGATGGGTTGCTGGCGTCGCTTCCGGAGGGGGCGGGGACGGTCGTCGGAGAGCGGGGCCGGCAGCTATCGGCCGGCGAGCGGCAGCGCGTGGCGGTCGCGCGGGCGTTCCTCGCCGATCCGGCCGTGCTCGTGTTCGACGAGGCGACGGGGGCGCTGGACCCGGCCTCGGAGGCGCAGGTGCTTGAGGGCTATGCGGCGCTGATGCGGGGGCGGACCACGGTGCTCATCACGCACCGTCCCGAGCTCGCGCGGCGGGCGGAGCGCGTGGTGGTGCTCCGCGACGGGCGTGTCGCGCAGGATGGCCGGCCGGCGGAGCTCGACAGTCGGCCAGGCGCGTTCCGCGCTCTGTTCGCCGGGTGACGGCGGGGGCGGGATCTGCCGTGACGCCATCCATGGTGCGGATGCGCTCCGAGCCGCTCCGGAGCCGGACCGGTCGCGGGGTTTCCGTCGCGGTCATCGACAGCGGGGCGCACCCGAACCATCCCCACCTGGGGCTCCTGGCGGGCGGAGTCGCGTTCACTCCCGACGGGCGCGAGCACGACGACCTGACAGACCGGCTGGGCCACGGGACCGCCGTCACCGCGGCTATCCAGGAGAAGGCGCCGGGCGCGCGGGTCCATGTCGCCCGCGTCTTTCACGATGAGCTGGCGACGAGCGCCCGGACGCTCGCGAAGGCGGTCGACTGGGCCACGGAGCGCGGCTGCCGGCTGGCCAATCTGAGCCTCGGAACGCCCCGCCACAGCCGCATCGAGGTGCTGCAGCCGGCCGTCGAACGCGCCGCGCGCGCCGGTACGCTCGTCGTCGCGGCCTACTCGCACGAAGGACAGCTTCAATTCCCGGGCAGCCTCCCCGGAGCGCTCGGCGTGTGCCTCGACTGGGACCTGCCGCGGCACCGCGTCCGCATCGGCCGCCGTGACGGGCGGCGCGTCCTGTACGCGTCCGGCTACCCGCGGCCCATCCCGGGCGTCCCGCCCACTCGCAACCTCAACGGCATCAGCTTCGCCGTGGCGAACGCAACCGGCATCGCCGCCCTCGCCTTCGACCTCTTCCCTCAAGCGCACGGCCGGGCTGACGCGCTGGCCGCGCTGGAGACGCTGTCCGCAGTCTGACATTCCCGCGGGGCTGTATCTTTTGGGTCGCGCATGTCGTGCGGCCGGGTCTCGCGGCATCCATAAGTTACCTGTTGTGAGGGATTTATCCCACGACGTAAGCGCGGATCCGCCTCCCGCACCTGCCGGCACCATTCGCTTGCGTCCCCCACGGCATGGTTGGTATAATGGTGGGTATGACGCTCTCGAAACGACCGCCGAAACGCAAGCCGCGAGGCCAACATCCCCACAACGCGCTCTCGCCCGCGTTCGTCCGCAACGTAAGCCGTGCCGGACGCTACTGCGACGGGAACGGCCTCTATCTCGATGTCCGGCCTTCCGGGAGCCGCGGCTGGATCCAGCGTCTCACGATCCGGGGCCGCCGCGTCGAACTCGGCCTCGGCGGATACCCCCTGGTTTCCCTGAAGGAAGCTCGCGAGAAGGCGTTCGCGAACCGGAAGCTGGCCCGCGAGGGTGGCGACCCCTTGATGGAGAAGCGGCGGGCCGAGTCGATGCCCACCTTCGAGAGCACGGCCCACAAGGTGTGGAAGCAGTTGCGCCCGGGCTGGCGCTCCCAACGGCACGGACAGGTCTGGCTGAACAGCTTGGAGCGCCACGTCTTCCCCCGCATCGGCGAGATGCCGGTCTCGGAGGTGACGAGCGCGGACGTGATCGGGATCCTGGCCCCGATGTGGCACGAGAAGCCAGCGTTGGCGAAGAAGCTGCGCCAGCGGATGCGCGCGGTCATGGAGTGGGCGGTGGCGATGGACCTCCGGCCCGACAACCCCTGCGACCGGGTGGGCCCGGTGCTCGGAGTGCAGGGGAACCAGACGCAACACTTGCGGGCGCTGCCGCACGGCGAGGTGGCGGCGGCAATCCGGGCGGTGCGGGCGTCGGAGGGGCGGCCGGTGGTGAAGCAGGCCTTCGAGTTCCTCGTACTCACGGCGACGCGATCGAGCGAGGTGCGCGGGGCGGTGTGGACGGAGATCGACCGGGATGCGGGCGTGTGGACCATCCCGGCCCCGCGCACGAAGGGGAACCGGGAGCACCGGGTCCCCCTGTGTCGGCGCGCGTTGGAGATTCTCGAGGAAGCGCGGGACCTCGGTCGGGGCACTCGGCTGGTGTTTCCGGGCTTGCGCGGGGCGCCGCTCGGACGCACCGCCATCTGGCACCTGCTCAAGACGGCGCAGATCGAGGCGGTTCCGCACGGGTTCCGGTCGAGCTTCCGGGACTGGGCGGCCGAGGAGACGGATCATCCGCGCGAGGTGGCGGAAGCGGCGCTCGCACACAAGGTGCGCAACCAAGTCGAGGCGGCCTACCGGCGCACGGACCTGTTCGGGCGGCGGCGTCGGCTCATGGACGATTGGGCAGCCTATTTGGCTGAATAGCATCGAGACCGGGGGAGCGGGCGCATGACCACCCGCTCGTCGGCCCAGCAGGCTGTTGGCCGAGGTGGAGCCACGGGACTGGTCGATCCGGTAACCTACCGCTGGAAGCGTCCGGTCACCTCGCGTCGGGAGCAACCGGCCACCGATCTCCGACCGCTAAACGCGGCTCCGCATAGCGTCGCTCATTTGTGGGGTCGCCGCAGAGGTGACGGTACTCGCCTTGCTAGCGGGGCCATGGGAACGGCGGAACCGCGATCAGCAGGACGAATACGCATGCGAACCTTCGCTTCATCCCATGTACAGCTTCGCGCCCAACCTGCGCACCTCGCAATCCGGGTCGAGACGCATCGCCTCCGCGCTTCTCGCCAGATCCCAAGACGAAAGATCTCGAAGGATGCCGCGAAGATCCGCGGATGGCATCAGCGTCTACCAAGGCTGTGACGCTTCGTCGTGGAGCGTGGTGGGCAGGCTGTAGGACTGCTCGAAGTCGCCCACGTTGGAGATGTCGAGCATCTCCATGTAGTCGTACCCCGAATCGAGTTTGTGGAATCCCGGAATCCGCTCGAGTGCCACCCTCCTCAGCCGGTGCTTCAGCCACAGCAGCGGGACCTGTCGGACCCTCTTGGATGGGGGGAACAGGAACTGATCGGCGAGTTCGTCTCCTACCAGCTCCCGGCACACCTGGTATATGAACGTGGCGAAGGGCCGGCGTTCCTTGGGGTCCTTCACGCCCAGCAGGAGCGGAGCGCTGTTCACGATGCTGTTCGCCATGATGATGGCATCGTCGTCGGGGACGGGTTCGCACAACATCCCGATCTTGAATCTGCGGCGCGCCTCGTCGTAGTCCTCGAAGAGGATCGCCTCCGGGACGCCCATGATCCAGGCGGTATACCTCCACACATGGACGTAGCCCTCCCACTCCGTGTCGCTGAATTTCGCGCCGAGGCGCCTGGCGTGCTGGAGGAGACGCGCCGAGAAGGTCGTGGAGGCAAGCATGACGTGGGCAGCACTGATCGGCATCCCGTGCGCCGCCGTGTCCCATTCGTCGGATGCCCTGAGCAGCATCCTCGACTGCGCATGCACCAATCGGATTCGAAGCGTCAGTCGCCACCCGTCTCCGCCCGGCTCCATCCCGCCGGGGAGGTACTGGTCGGCGAGGTGCAGCAGGTTCTGGCGGAGGCGGCGAACCCCGTTCTCAGTGATGCGGCCCCGAATCCGGAACGATTTGCTGATCAGCGTCGAGAAGCCTTCCACGATCGCGGCTCCGGCCAGGGCTGCCGGAATGATGTTGGAATTGCGGATGAAGCCGCGCGTGGCCGTCTGCGCCAGCTCGGGATCGTACCAGTCCGGAATGACGGATACCTCGCTCACCAACTCCCTGAGAGAGTCGGGCAGGCCGTCGGGCAGCTGAAACGGATCCCGCAGGGCCGAAGAGATGAGCGGGTGCACCTCGTCGGGGGAACACGTGGCCGCGAGATCCTCGACGACAACATCGGCAAGAGGGTCGCCGACGGTCGTATGACGGATGAAATCGTCGGCCAATCGGGCGTCGACGGCCCGCGCCACCTCGTACCCGCCAGCGTAGCTGGACGGAATCTTCATACGGTTGTCCGGCAGGAGGCGCTCCTTGTCCGACCTGTCGAGTCGGGGCATCCGGTTGCTATTCCGAGAGGGTCCGTCCGCACGATCGCTCACGTCGCGGCCAGGCGGCGTGAGCCTGCAGATCCGGTACTCCTCCTGCCGCCCTGCCGCACGTTTGGCGCGCCGGTCGGCCATGAACCAGAACCAGAGAACTAAGCGTAGGCCCGCGACGGAGGTGGCGAGCAGGGCCCCGTCGCGAATCAGCCGGTAAACGCTGGTGATGATCTTCACCGGCCTCCCCTCGACATCAATCGCCGGCGCGTCAAGCAGGCCGCACTGAAGGACCCGCTAGCATTTAGTATGGCGATTTCCCCCCGCCCTATGCGCCTCGATTACTGCAAGGAGAAGGTGCTCCCATATCCACCAAAAATTGAGGTGTTTTCTCGGGGGCCGATCTCATTATTCAGGCATCCTACGGGGCGGGTACGAAGAGGCGCGTATCGACAGAGTCGGGAGGAGGTCGTGCGCGAGCCAGGCGCTTCGCCGCCAACACGGGGCCGCCCTGCGGCGTCTCCGGGTGACCGGATACTAGGCCGCGCGCCCCGACCCGAGCTCCTCCAGCCCGTCATGGTAAGCGATCCGGCGTCACCATCAGGATCTCGAGCGCGCCGTCCTGAATGCCTAGGTGGACTCGCGCGGGACCGCTTCGCGACCGAGCCACCGAGCACCTAGAACGGTCGTACCCTCGTCCCCTCGATCTCGATTGGCTGCCCTTACGGTGTCCCGTCGCGGCTGGCGGCGATCCGCTCCCGGATCCACTCGTCCACCTCCGCCTCGATCCAGCCAACCGCGCGAGCACCCAGCGAGACCGGCCTCGGGAATCGCCCCTGATCCAGCCGCACGTAGATCGTGCTCCGCGACAGGCCCGTCCGGTCCAGCACTTCCGGCAGCCGGAGAAAACGCACCGTTGCCGACGTTTCCTGTTCAATCATGTTCGTCATTGTTCCGTTCTCCCTTGTCTCGATGATGAATCCTCGGCCCGTCCGGTCCGTGAGCCCGGTCGTGGGCCACCATGAACGCGAGAACCCAATGCGCAGTCGCCGACGCCGCGCGTCCCCGACTCCGACGGCGACCCTCGCGCGCCGAAGGAACAGCACCACGCACCGCCCGACCTGCTTCGACGGGTTCTTCATGCCCGAGAACCAAGACGGGATGTTGGCAAGGAGCGCAAGACAGTGGGTAATTGCCTATTTCCCATACACTTGGAGAGCAACGAGATACGGAATCGTGCGTTTGCCCGTCGCTGCCAGTGAGGTCTCGGCGACTGTCAGGAGGGTTGGTTTCTACCAACTATGGTTAGGTAGTCGACATCCATGCGGCGGCGGGTCCGGGGGCTTGGACCGACGAGGTCTAGCAGACCCACGGACATGTGGCTGTTTACCGATCCCTGATCCGCCACGAGTTCCCGAACCAAACCCGAGAGCACCCCGGTTTCAAATGGGTATTGGGGCATCGGATTCCCACAATACTTGAGGCGCATCAGCAGGAGGGGGTTGCTATTTTTTAAGGTGGTGGGAACCGTGAGAGTTAGCCGGGAGCGGGCTCGATCCAGGCTGGGTGGGTCTGGCGTCCGGTCATAGCCGGCCGCCGACGACCAGAAGAAACGCAGCCCGTGGCCAACACACCCACCTCATACATCGCCGGCAGCTCTCTGGTAGCAGGGCGCGCCCGATCCGGAGCGCGTCGAATGCGGCCGTGTTCTCGGGCCCAGTCGGGAAACCGAGCAGAAGCGGGTATGCAGTGGAGACAGCTCGAGCAGATGGTCCCGTCCGGATGCGGCGGCGCCGCGTAGTTTGGAGAAGTAAGGGAGCGGCAAGGACGGGCTTCACGGTCTCAGCGGTGGCCGTCGGCGGGATCGCCATGCTTGTTCTCTCCTGCGGTGATGACGGCGTCGGCCCGACGCAGCCTCCACCACCTCCGGCTCCCGTCGCCACCAGCGTCACGGTCAACCCCGGTTCGGCTTCGTTTAGCGCCTTCGGTGAGACAGCCCGTTTCGCCGCCGAGGTGCGCGACCAGAACGGACAGGTGATGGCCGGGGCGGCCGTGGCGTGGGCAAGCAGCGATGCCTCGGTCGCGGCCGTGGATGTGTCGGGGCAGGTGACAGCGGTGGCCAACGGCACCGCAACGATCACGGCGAGGGCGGGCTCGGCCTCGGGCACCGCAAGAGTGACCGTTGCCCAGCAGGCAAGCTCGGTTACGGTCTCTCCCGCCGCGGTCATGCTGACCGCGCTGGGGGATACGGTGCGGCTGTCCGCGCAGGCGCGAGACGCAAACGGACATCCGCTGGCCCGGCCTGCATTCGAGTGGCGTTCAAGCGATGCGACAGTGGCCCGGGTGGACGCATCCGGGTTGGTGCGGGCTGTGCGGGAAGGGATGACGACGATCACTGCCACGGCCGGGGATGCCCGAAGTACAGCCGCTGTCGAGGTAACCAATAGGCAGGATCGTGACGCCCTCGCGGCGCTTTACCACGCCACGGACGGGCCCGGCTGGACCTACAGCGACAACTGGCTTACCGATGCTCCGCTGGACGGGTGGCACGGCGTCGAGACCGATGGCGGAGGGCGCGTGACGGCGCTGGACCTCGGGGAGAACGGACTGGCGGGCACGATTCCACCTGAACTCGGCGACCTCTCCGCCTTGGAACGCCTGGAGCTTGACGGCAACGGATTGACGGGCGCAATTCCGCCCGAGTTGGGACGCCTCTCCGGTCTCAAGAGACTGGACTTGCACGGCAACCGGCTCACTGGCTCGATTCCTATCGAACTCGGCAACCTTGCCAATCTGGAAGTCCTGCGCCTCGCCAGGAACCCGCTGACGGGCGCGATCCCACCCGAACTCGGCACACATCTTCCAGCGTAGTCCGATAAGGTCTAGCAAATAGGCTATAAAACGTTATTGGACAACGCATTCTGTAGGTTTCACGGCGTCTCTTCGTCCCTTGCGGTCCATTGCCATCCGGTGTATTCTTCCCGGTGTAGTGCTGCAATGAGTGATACACCACAAGGAGGGAACCCCACCATGAAGTGACCGAGGACACTCTCCGCCGCGTTCGTGCGGACGGTCAACCGGCCCGGAGTCTACGGCGACGGGCGCGGCGGGCGCGGGCTGAGCCTTCGCGTCCACCGGACACGGGATGGCCGGATCACCAAGACATGGCGTCAGCGCGTCAGGATCGAGGGGCGGCTCACCTCGATCGGACTCGGCCCGTATCCCGAGGTGACGCTCGCCGAGGCCCGTCAGAAGGCGCTGGACAACAGCCGCGGCGTCCTCCTGGGCCAAGACCCGCGCGGGCGCGGCGTCCCGACGTTCGCCGAGGCCGCCGAGCGGACGATCAAGCTCCACCGGGAGTCTTGGAAGGCTGGGAGCCCGCTCCCCGAGCAGTGGGAGTCCACGTTCCGCCTTCATGCCGCCCCGCTCCTCGACAAGCGGGTGGACCGGATCGAGAGCGCGGACGTGCTCGCGTGCCTCGCGCCGATCTGGAACTCGAAGCCCGCAGCGGCGCGGAAGGCCCAGCACCGGATCACCGCCGTCTTCCGCTGGTGCAACAGTTGGGACTGGGCGTGGATCTGATTGTGATCGTTGAACTTGGGAGTCATGCAGGCCGGATTCCCGCCCAATGACTCCCGCCCATTGCGGATTTTAGGCCCGACCCATCGAGCGGCTGTCCAAAGCCTTCCGAAGCTGTACCGAGTCGGCCTGCTGGTAACAGCGCAGCACCGTCTTCGGGTCCTTCCAACCGCCAAGCTCGCAGAGGACCTTGAGCGGCAAGTCCATCAGGTCGCTGGCGAACTTCCTCCTCAGCGAGTGCCAACCCCGGCCGCGCTTCGGCTCCAGCCCGGCAAGCGCCACGGCCCTGTTCCACCACGTGAGCGCCAAGCTGTTGGAGATCCACGTCCCCGCGTCGGTCGGCGGGGGCAGCACCGGCGCGTCACCGGTTGCGCCGCTCATCTGTCGCGCCTCTTCCAAGGCCGCCAGTGCCCGGTCGGTCACCGGCGTCCTGTGCCCGTAGCCCGTCTTCTCGTGCTCCGCCCTCCACCGCACCTCCCGGCCCTCGAAGTCGACATCCGACCAGCGGAGCTTGCGGATGGCTCCGATGCGGTGCCCCGTCTCGTGCGCGAGCACGAGTGCGACATGGAATCGCCACCCGACCTCCCGGGAAACCCCGAGCAGAGCCCGGTATTCCTCCTCGGTGAGAACGACCCGGGCGGGGTTCTTCTCCGTGGGCTTCCTCAGGCCCTTCAGCGGATTCCTGTCGAGCAGCGGGCGGCCCCGCTCGTCGTTGGAACGCTCTGCCCAGTTCAGCACCGCCATCAGGAACGCCAGATCCCATTCGATCGTCCGGTCGCCCACGGGCCTCCCGGACAGGCCAACCCTGCCCGCCCGCCGGGCTTGGATGAATCGGTCCCAGTCCCGCCGCGACAGGGTTTCGGGCCTTCGGTCGGTGCCGAAGAACCGGAGGAACATCGCGGTCGCGACCCTATCGTGCCGCCGCGACTTCTCGCCCTTGGCGGGCGTCACCTCCTCGGCGTAGATGTCAAAAAGCATGCCCAGCGTGAGCGGCTCCGGCTCGGCTTCCGCTTTGCCATTCAGGCCGGGGCTTGCAAACGCGGCGGCGAACTCGTCCGCCTGCCGCTTCGCGCGCCTCCAGTCCCGGTGCTTGAGCGACTTCGTGCGCCTGCGCCCGTTCTCGCGCCACTCCATCTGGTAAAGGCCGGTCTTGGGATCGGTGAACACCCTCACCCGGTTCCGGCCCCATTCGCCGGCGCTGTACGAGCGCCGACCTCGTTTCGTGCGTGCCATCATTCGATTCCTCTCTCGATGGACCGCACGACCTGCGCGAACGAAACTTCGCGGAGGGAAGGCCCTTGCGCCAGTTGCGGTTGCTCGAAAGCCGGTTTCCGTCCCGGAAACCCGGTCACCGGGGCCGGGCGGCGAGCGCACATCGACCTCGGGGTCCGTGTGCGCGGACACGCGTTCCGGACGTGCACGCCAGCGACGGCACATGTCGTTTGCCGGATTGCGGTTGCACAACGGCCTCCGGGGCGGCTGCGCCGCGCCGGAAACGGAGGCCGTGACCGGAGCGACCCCCGTCCGTGGACGCGTGGCGTGCCACGGGGGAGGGTTGGGATGTGCACGCCATCCCAACCCTCCGCGGGAGGTCGCTCCGGGCCAGCGATCCCTTCGGGAAGGCAGCCCGAGACTCGCTGAGCGCGGTCGCGGATGGTTTGGAGGCCACCGCCAGCGGCCTTCAACCCTTTGGGAAGCACCCGCGTCCGCAATGCGTGCATTCCGCCGCTGGGTGGGGTGGACCTTCTCACCTCGTCGGGTCGATCTTGCAGACGAACGCGGACGGTGCCGAGTCTTGGTGGAAACAAGGGGAGCAACGCCCCCTTCCCACCGCCGGTGCATCCATCCCCACGTGGAGCGAGAGAGCCCCATTCCTGCAAGGAGTAGTCGCCGTGATCGACCAGCCCGCGACCAAACCGAGAACCCCGAGCGAGATCTTCCCCACGCTGAGCGAGGACTTCCGCCGCCGCGTGGTGAAGCGCGCCCTGAAGCACCGTCCAGAGTCCAAGGCGCTTCGCCGACAACGCGGGGCCGCCCTGCGGCGTCTTCGGGTGGACGGATACCGGGACGCCAGCCGCGCGCCCCGGCCAAAGCTCCTCCAGCCCGTCTTGGAGGCGATCCAGCACCACGATCATGACCTCGCCAAGGCGGTCCTCAATGCCTGGATCGACTCCCACGGAGGGCTTCGCGATCAAGCCACCCAGCATCTGGCAAGCAGGGGCATGCCCGTGCCCGAGCCACCCGAAGCGCGGTTCGATTCGTTCTGGACGCGCGAGGAATGGCGCGCCGAGCGCGAGGCGTTGGCGGCGACCGACGACGCGGTGGACCGCGAGTCCGCCGGCCTGATGCTCTGCCTGCTCGCCCGGCGCTTCCCCGCGCCGCCGCCATTGGTGTCGCCGCTCTTTCGGGATTGGCTCGACATCCTGCAAGACCTTCGGCCCAACGCGCCCGAGTGGGACGAGGCCGACACCCTCGTCAAGTGGATGGAGGACATCCGGCGAGACAAGGAGCGCGAACTGGTTGGCTGGTGCCGGGAGCAGATCACGGGCCTTTGCGCCTCCCTTCAAGAGCGGTTCGGCGAGGAACTGCGCTACCTCGGCATCGACCCGGACCCGTGGCCCGGACTGGTCGAGGAGCGGCCCGCGCTGACCAATTCGGCCCTCCCGCTCCTCATCTTTCTGGAAGTGAGCTTCGAGGCATACGAGCCGATCCGTCCCCAAGCCCCCTCTCGCGACGAGGAGCTTGAGCGGTCGGTGCACCGCCGCGAGTGCGAGGACGCCATTCTCGCGGCGGTCGATGCGTGGCGGGAGCGGGTTGCCAAGCCCGACCCGCCGGACGAGGACGGATCCGGGACCGAAGCTGACACCTTGGAAGGAAGCACGGCTTCCAAGGCGGCCGACGGCGCGGAAGCGGAGCCGGAACCTGATTCCGGCGCGCCCGAAGACGATGGCGATTCGGCCCGGCGCGAGATCGAGGCCCTTCGAGGGGACCGCGAGCGCCTCGAAGCGGACAACCGGACGCTCCGGGAGGCCAAGACGCTGGGAGACGAGGAGGCCGGACGGCTACGGGACGAGGTTGCGCGGAGTCGGCGGATGGAGGAGCACTGGCGGCGCGCCTACGTCGAAGAGCGCAGACAGGCCCGGGTGGGCGACGGCGAGCCCGTGGCAGCGGAGCCGGTCGGGAGCGTTCGCGAGGCCATCGCCCAAGCGCGGAAGATGTTCCCCGACCGGCTGCTCATCAAGCTCAACTCGCGCTCGAACGAGGACACGCCCTTCGCGAACCCCGCCGAGGTGTTCGACGCGCTGGCGTGGCTCGCCACGGCCTACCGGAACGGGCCGACGGACCGGA
Organism: Gemmatimonadota bacterium; assembly: GCA_965207805.1. Classification (GTDB taxonomy): domain Bacteria; phylum Gemmatimonadota; class Gemmatimonadetes; order Palauibacterales; family Palauibacteraceae; genus Palauibacter. Next base: position 802,083 of record OZ242312.1, on the reverse strand, counting down.
TCGGGGAGACCTGCCCCGGCTGGTTCTACAAGTCGAACCAGTCGGCCGCCACGATGGGACGGTTCCGGGACTGGTACCGGACCCGCGTGAACGGAACCGCTTGGAAGCTGGCCGCCCACCTCGGCAAGGGGGCCAGTCACGACCCGCACCACACGATCCGGATCGCCTTCGCCTGGGACGAGGAGAACGAACGCGTCATCGTCGGATTCGTCGGCCTGCATCAGAGGAACCGGAGTTCGTAGGACAGCGGCGCGCGCAAGGGTGAGGACGATGGCCCGGGCCGAGGTTCACAGCAACCCATCGTTCCCGATCGTTGGGGGGTGTCGGAGCCGTGACTTGGAGGCGCTTTTTGACGCTCCCGATGCCGATCCGTGCGTGCACATCCCACGTCGGGGTGCTTGTGCACGGAAACCGCCTTCCCGTGTGCACGCCTCCGGTTCCGCATGTCGCTGGCGAGCTTGCGGTTGCACCACGGCCGCCGGAGCGGCGATGCCGATCCGGCCATCGAGGCCGTGGCTGGGAGCGACCCCCCATCTCGGCATGCCTCGATCGGCATCGGGGAGGATGGCGATGTGCATCCCTATCCTCCCCTCCGCTACGGGGTCGCTCCCAGCCAGCGGTCCCTCGCGGGAAGGGGTTGGCGGTCGTCTTCCGCGCTCTCCTCCGACCTCTCCAAAGCCGCCAAGGCGGCAACTGTTCGGTCAGGCGTGCGCGGCGCTCCTGACCCGTCTCGTCGCGGTCAGCCGCGCGCCGCCTCCATGATCTCGGCGACGTATTCATCCAGCCGGGCCATGACCTCGATCACTTCCGCCTTGCTCTCCGCGCTCGCGAGTTCCTTGGCCAGATCGAGCAGAAGGCGGCGAACCGCAACCGGATCGCCCGCCTTCACCGGTGGCGCATCCGCGGCGGCGGTCTCCTCAGCCGTTGGGACCTCCGGTTCCGGCGGCGCCTTGGCCTCGGGCGCGGCGGCCCTTGCGAGCCGCGCCTTCACTTGGAGGGGGTATCTCGCGTGGAACTGCCGACCCGTGAGTTGTCCGACGGAGGGGTCGATCTCGCGGGCGCCCGCGAACAGGTCCGCGTTGGTGATTCCGGGATTCACTTCGAGCATCCGCTCCACGTACTCCATGACGGCGGCACCATCACCCAAGGACGCTGGCGAGGGGTCGGGTGTCGAAACCGCTTTCGGCTTCCGTGCGGGCCGCCCTTGGGGCGCTATGCTCCGGATCGCCGGTAGCCGATACTTGGCGTGAAACTGTTGCAGCGTCAGTTCCCCGACCACCTCGTCGATCTCGCGGGCACCGGCGAACAGGGTGGCGTTCTTCACGCGGGGATCCTTCTTCAGTTCGCCTTCCACGTACTGCATGACGGCATCGTGCAAGCTGCCCATGTCCGTTACCCTTTCTGGAGGCGGGTCCGCGCCCGGTGGGTGCGGATGAGTCGGAGGCTGTTCGATTGCATTCAGCTGGGAATACTCGACGAGCGGTCGGCAAGCGTCAATGTCGCCGGGCCGCCGATGGCCCCGGAGTTCGGATTGGCGTCGCCCGTCACCTGAAGTAGCGCCAGTGATCGACGGCGTACATCTCGCCCGCCGTCCGGGGGATCGCCGACACCAGTCCCGAGGAGCGCCGCGTGCGTCCCGCCGCGAACCGGAAGCCCGGGCCGGAGGCGTGTTCGTCGCAGGCCAAACAGGGATTCAGGTTGCCGCCCTCGTCCGTGCGCACGCCGTCCATGTGGTTCGTCAGCACGTTCCACAGGCCGTAATGCCCGATGCAGGCCCCGGCACAGCGCCGCCTCGTATGCAGCACGTTGTATGTCCACGTCTCGGCACAACGCGCCGACAGGCCGATCTCCTCCATGAGGCACCGCTTGACGCCCCCGGCCGTCAGCCTTCTCGCGCATGTCCTCGCGGGCGAGGTTAGATCCGGTCTCGCCATGTAGGCCGCGAGATCCCGCAGCGATGAACAGGTGCCGCAGTGGCGACGGTGTGTGACGACGTGACCCTCCGCGACCGCGCTCTCCGCGTCGGGGAAGGTGCGGAGCCGGTAGTCCACGCGCGCGGAATCGGCGAACCGGACGGCGCACACCTCGGTGTCGGACGCCAGCGAGGAGTACCATTCGAGGACCGGCTCCTGGCCATGGAAGGAGAACGTTCCCGCCGCCTCGTCCCACTCGTAGCTCCGTGGGTGCGGGGGAAGCGGATACCGGAGGTCGGCCAAGGCCGGACAGGATTCGCGGTACGGCGGCTCGTACGGGTTCTTCGTCAGAAAGCCGCGCGTGGGGGACGCGCTCTCAAGACCGAGCCGGTCGTGGATCTCGTCCGCGTTGAGCAGGTTGGTTCGCCGCAACCGCTCGATCAATGCGCCCGTGCCGGGAGGGAGTGCCGCGACGACTTCGCGCTCGACCGACGCCCGGTCGTCCAGAACCGCCTGCCGGTCGGAGGACGACACCAAGAGGATCAGGAGCAGCGCCGCAACACCGAGGACGACAAACGCGCCCGCACACCGGATCCGGCTGGCCGTCACCGCGCCGGCTCCTCAGCCAGAGAAGACATCCGATCCGGCAAGTCGGCGGGGCACCGGCGACCGCCGCCGGTCACCGTCCGGCTCCGTCGTCCGCGAACGCCGACCGCGTGGAGTTGAGCCTTCCCGCAGGGATAATTCGTGGGGGAGCGACCCCAGAAGGGGGCGGGGACGAGCGTGTGAAAACGCGCACGGCCCCGCGCCCGAACCGGGCACCTGTGCCCCTGGGGGCGCTCCCCACCACGCCCCAACCGGCTCCCGCGCCCCGGCCGACCGCGCGGCGAAACCGCAAGACGTTGCCGCGCCAGCGGATATGCAGGACGGGCGGTGCGCATCACCGAAGCGCCAAAATGTGCATCGACCCCCGTTGTCTCTTGCACACCTCCGGTACGGCCCAGCACATCAGGACTCCCACCAGATTCGAGCCCCCGCCAGCCGATCCGAACTCCATGTCTTGACGCGTTCCGTCAGCCCCCGCCCCGCACGCCTGCGCGCCCGGTTCTCAAGGGCGATGGCGCGCTTCAAGGCGGCGTTCAGGCCACCGTATTCGTCGAGCGTGCGGACATCTCCCGCAAGGATGGCCTGCTCGATGCGGGCGAGGTCGCGCCGGGTCCCCTTGTCGATTTCGGACGGGCGCGGATACCGCGACCAGTTGGCCAGCACCCGGCTCGTCCTCCCGTACTCCTTCCATCTCCGGACGACCGCCACCACCTCGATCTTGTGGCCGAGGTCCCAGAGCCCCTTCCAGAGATCGCCGTGCTTCGCGCCCCACGAGCGGATCGCCGTCGCGGTCTCGTAACCCGGTTCGGCGTAGACGAAGACCGCGCGCTCCGTGTCCAGCGCAATGGGCAGCCCGAGCGGAAAGAAGCGCCGGAGGCCCCCGAGCGCGCCCCGGTAGACCCGTTGGGGAAGGAGTCCCCGCTCGATCCCGAGCGCCTCGAAGGCGGCCACCCGGTCGGCCTCGGTCGGCAGCCACGGCAGGCGGGGATGTTCGAGCACGTAGTCCAGCCCGAGCAGGCGCCGCATCGTCACCTCCGGCGACGTGATCCTCCGGCGGCGGCGGTCCCCCAAGCCGAGCGCCTTGTAGATCGGGCGACCGTGGATCCGGCAGATCCGCCCGATGCCCTTGATGCCTGGCGGCTTCTCCTCGATCGCCACGCCCTGGGCGACGAGCTTGCGGACGGCGCGGCCCACCTTTTCGTGGTGGCACCCGAGGAAGCTCGTCCACTGCACGCGGGTGAACACGCCGCCGTGGCAGCAGGCCAAGGCAATCCATTCGGCGCGGCGTCCCTTCCAGCCCAACGGCTCCAGCGCCCTTGCCCGTTCCTTGGCGACGGTCCCTGTCGCCGTTGGACCGAATCGTTGTTCCGGCGTATCCATGTCTGAAACGGTGACGAACCGTTTGCAGTCGAGTCAACCAGCGGGCAGTATCCCATGCGCCGGTAACGTACCGGGGTGTTCAATGCCGTATGCATCCCGCCGGACACCGCCGCCAGCCGCTCCCCCGGCCCCGGCCCGGCCCACGACCGGAGTATCCAGTTACGGGTCCAAGCTACCCTGCGATGGCTTGGATAGATTTCTTCCGGCGGTCGGCGACATCCCCGAACCAACGCGTTCGGCTCTTGGTCGGCTCGGAAACGCGCTTCCATGTGAGGGTCGCTAGGTTTGGACGGCGGACCATTGACAGCATCAGGAGGAATGCAACCATGGCAGGCAGCGCGCTACGAGGCAGGAGCGTCCGCGTGCCCTTGGCCTCGAACGGCGGAAACTAACGGTGTCCCGACTCTTTGACGGTAGCCTCTTCGCGGAGGGCTTCCTCCGGGAAGCGATCACTGAGCTTCCCGACTGGCACGACGTGTCGGCGTCGGCCCTTGACGACCTTGAGGCCGCGTTGCAGGCCCGGTTGGACGGCTTCCCCACGGACCTGTCACCCAACGAGAGCCAGACCGAAGAGGACTTGATCTGGCCGGTGTTGAAGCGACTCGGTTGGACGGCCCACCTCAGGCAGCAGAACCTGTCGCCGGTGGGTCGCCACGACGTGCCGGACGGATTGCTGTTCGCGGACGGTGCCGCGAAGGACCGCGCCAACCGCTTCGCCGACGAGTGGAAGCGCTACGGCCACGGTCTGGCCATCGTCGAGTCCAAGCGCTGGCTGCGGCCCCTCGATCGCCGTTCGGGGCGCCGGGGCGAGGAGTCCGCGCCCTCGACCCAGATGCTGCGCTACCTCCGGCGCATCGACGACGTGACCACCGGCAAGGTGCGCTGGGGCATCCTGACGAACGGTGCCCGCTGGCGGCTCTACTGGGCCGGGGCGCGTTCGGTCTCCGAGCAGTTCTTCGAGCTCGATCTCGGGGCGGTTCTCGGGCATTCGGCCGATGGCGGCGACAGCCTCCCGGCCGACGAGCGGAGGCACTGGCTCAAGGTGTTCGCGCTGGTGTTCCGGCGGGATGCCTTCCTTCCCGACGCGGCGGACGAGCGGACGTTCCACGAGCGGGCCATCGCCGAGGCCCGCTACCATCGGGAGCGGGTGGCGAGCAGCCTGTCGGCGGTGGTCTTCGAGCAGGTCTTCCCGGACCTTGTCCGTGCGCTTGCGGAGGCCGATTCCAACGCCCCGCTGGACGAGGTGCGGGACGCGGCGCTGGTAGTGCTCTACAGGCTCCTGTTCGTGCTCTACGCGGAGGACCGCGATCTCCTGCCGGTCCGGGACAGCCGGTACGACGACTACGCGCTCCGGGACCGGGTGCGCGGCGACATCGGACGCCGCAAGGACGAGGGGGATGTGTTCTCGGTCGCGGCGGCGCGCTACTGGTCCGCGTTCGACGATCTGTGCCGGGCCATCGACCAGGGCGACGCCTCGATAGGTCTTCCTCCCTACAACGGAGGGCTGTTCGACCGCGACGGCGCGCCCATGCTGTCGGGCGTGCGGTTGGGCGACGCCGTGATGGCCGACGTGATCGACGCGCTGTCGTTCGAGCGGACGCCCCTCGGACGCCGGTACATCAACTACCGGGATCTCGGGGTTCAGCAACTCGGCTCGATCTACGAGCGACTCCTCGAACGTGAAGTGGTCCGCGAGGACGGGAACATCGTCGTCCGTCCGAACGTGTTCGCACGCAAGGACTCGGGCAGCTACTACACGCCGGACGATCTGGTCGATCTGATTGTCCGGGAAGCCGTCGAGCCGCTCGTGGACACCCGGATGGACGCCTTCGCCGCCGAGGCGGCCGATCTCGCTTCCCGAGAGGTCCCGGAGGATCGGCGCATGGGCCGCCTGAAGCGGCTCGATCCGGCCGAGCGAACGCTCGAACTGAAGGTCTGCGATCCGGCGATGGGATCCGGACACTTCCTCGTCAACCTCGTGGACTACGTCGCCGACCGCGTCATCGAGGCGATGGCCGAGGCCGAGGCGCTTGTGGAGGGATACCTGTCGCCGCTCGCGGAGCGGATCGAGGGGATCCGCAACACGATCATGGACAACGCCGAGGACCGGGGCTGGACGTTCGATCCGGGCCAACTCGACGACCGCCACATCGTCCGCCGCATGGTGCTCAAGCGGTGCGTCTACGGGGTGGACAAGAATCCGATGGCGGTGGAACTGGCCAAGGTCTCGCTGTGGCTCCACACCTTCACCGTCGGTGCTCCGCTGAGCTTTCTGGATCATCATCTCCGCTGCGGCGACAGCCTGTTCGGCGCTTGGGTGGAGCCCACGATCCGAAGGACGGACGAGCAGAGCAGCCTGTTCCTTCGGGGACCCGCTCGCGCGGGCCACGCGGGCGGCCGCGCCCATGCAGATCATCGAGGGGCTCACGGACGCCGAGATCGCCGAGGCGCACCGCTCCGCCGACATCTTCGCCGAAGTCTCCGAGATGACCGCTCCCCTGCACGCGTTCATGTCGCTGCTTCACGCGTTCGACTGGCTGGGAATCCCCAGAAGAGGACCGGTCAAGACCGCGTTCCTCAAGTGGCTCGATGGCGTGTTCGGCGACCAGATCGCCATCGCCCAGGGGGAGCCGTTCGACTCGAAGGATGCCCACCTCCCTCACCTGAACGATGCCTTGGGCTTGGCCGCGAGCGCGCGGTTCCTGAACTGGCAGGCCGCCTTCCCCGGCGTGTGGTCCGACTGGGAGGCCAAGGAGTTGACGGGCGGCTTCGACGCGGTGATCGGCAATCCCCCTTGGGACCGGATGAAGCTCCAACAGGTCGAATGGTTCGCGGCCCGCCGACCGGAGATCGCCATGGCTCCCCGCGCCGCCGACAGGAAGCGCATGATCGCCGAACTCCAGAAGGCGGAGGACCCGCTGGCGGAGGATTTTCGCCTTGCGAGCGAGCGGGCGGCGGCGGGCGCTCGGGTGGCCCGGACCTCGGGAGACTATCCGCTGCTGGCCCGCGGCGACCTCAACCTCTACTCGCTGTTCGTCGAGCGGGCCATTACGCTCGTCAAGCCCGACGGCATGGTCGGGCTTCTCGTGCCGTCCGGCATCGCGTCCGACAAGATGGCGGCCCCGTTCTTCAAGAGCGTGGCGACGGAGGGGCGGCTCAAGGCCCTCTACGACTTCGAGAACCGGCGGACGCGCTACGACACCACGCCCTTCTTCCCCGACGTGGACAGCCGATTCAAGTTCTGCGCCTTTGTCGCCAGCCCCGCACCGGGGAGCGAACCGGCCCGCTGTGCCTTCTTCCTGCAAGACGTTTCGGAGACCGAAGACCCGGAGCGGTGCTTTCCGCTCTCGGCGGCCGACTTCGCAGGGGTGAATCCGAACACGGGCACGGCTCCCATCTTCCGGTCGCGGCGCGACGCGGAACTCACGACGGCGATCTACGACCGCCTGCCGGTGCTGGTGGACCGCTCTTCGGGCGAGGCCGTGAAGGCGTGGCCGGTGAAGTACTCGACGATGTTCCACATGACCAACGACTCCGGCCTGTTCCGCACCCGCTTGGAACTGGAGGAGAAGGAGGGCGCGTGGCCGGTGGGCGGCAACCGATACCAGAGCGCGTCAGGCGAATGGGTGCCGCTCTACGTGGGGCGGATGATACACCAATTCGATCACCGCGCGGCTTCTGTTCACGTGAACGAAAGGAACCTCCACAATCCGGCCCTCAGTGACGACATCGGGGCCGAGTTGAAGGCCGATCCGGCCTTTTTGCCAACACCGCAGTACTGGGTGCCAAGGAAGGAAACTTCATTCCCAGACGATATCGGTTGGACCATCGCCTTCCGTGACATCGCTCGCGCGACGGACGCGAGGACCGTGATCGCTGCCGCCGTGCCTGCGGTTGGACTCGGGAACACCCTTCCAGCGATGTTGCCTGAAGGTGAGCGGATCGAGTCAAACGGCATCCTGCTGCTGGGCAATCTGGGCGCTGTCATCTTCGATTTTGTCGCCCGCCAAAAGGTGCAGAGCACGCACCTCAACTGGTACATCACGGAGCAACTTCCCGTCGTACCACCTAAGCGGTACGGGGCCGCGATATTCGGACCCAAGACGGCGGAGGAGATCGTCCGTGAAGCGGTGCTGGAACTCAGCTATACGGCTCACGATATGGCGCCATTCGCTCGTGACATCGGCTATGTGGGCGGCGACGGCGAAGTCTTGCCGCCCTTCCAATGGGATGCCGAGCGCCGCCTCAATCTGCGCGCCAAGCTGGACGCGCTCTACTTCCACCTCTACGGCGTCACGGATCGCGACGACATCCGTTACGTCTACTCTACCTTCCCGATCGTGGAACGCGACGAGAAGGCCGTGTACGGGGGCTACCGCTCCCGCGACCTGTGCCTCGCGTGGACGAGCGCGCTCGCCGGCGGCCAAGCCGACGCGGAGATCGATCTGTGACCAACTCCGCGAGTCCATCTCCATGAACACGCATCGGCTTACGCCAATGGGCCGTCCAACTCACGAGACTGCGGAACGTGAGCTTGCTCGGTCGGACTGAGGGCTGAAGTGCGCGACACGCGCGAGCGTCTTGTCATAGTGGGTTTCGGCATCGCCGCTCACAGATTCGTCGAACGCCTGCGGTGGCTTGACGCTCTGGACCGTTACGACCTGACTGTCTTCGGCGAGGAGCCCCTGCCGGCCTACAACCGGGTGCGTCTCACGGAGTGGCTCGACCACGGCGATCTAGGGCGTCTTGTCCTTCCATCCCGGCAATGGAGTGCGGACCACGGGGTTCGGGTGGTGACGGACACCCGCGTGGTGTCCATTGACCGGGAGCGGCGCGTCGTCGAGACTGCGGACGCGGAACGAGTCGGCTTTGATCGTCTCGTTTTGGCAACGGGTTCGGCCCCGGTGATCCCGCGTATCGAAGGGGCCGACGGCGAGGGCGTGTTCGTCTACCGCACCTTTCAAGATCTCGAACGGATCCGCAGCCGGGCGCTGGAAGCGAAGCGGGCGGTCGTCGTGGGTGGCGGCCTACTGGGGATCGAGGTGGCCGAGGGTCTTCGTCGGATGGGTCTCCATGTAGTGGTGGTGGAGCGTTCATCTCACCTGCTCAGCCGCCAGTTCGCACGCGACGCCGGGACGCTGCTGGAGACGGCGGTTCGGAGGGTCGGCATCCAACCGATGCCGGGAGCCGGATTGACGCGGATCGAAGCCAGGAGCGGCGGCGCGCTGGCCCTGAAGATCACGGGTCTGGACATGCCGCTGGTCACGGACATGGTCGTGCTCGCCGCAGGCGTCCGTCCCCGGGATCAGCTTGCCCGGGCATGCGGCATAAGTGTCGCGTACAGGACCGGGGGCATCGTGGTAAACGATCGACTCCGCAGTTCCGACCCGTCCATCCACGCGATCGGCGAGTGCGCCTGCCACCGCCGCGCCGTCCACGGACAGGCGGGTCCGGGCTACCGGATGGCCGAGGTGCTAGCCGATATCATGGCCGGCGGCGACAGCCTTCATGGACGGTATACGCCGACGACCCGGCTTAGGCTGGTCGGCATCGACATCTGGGCGCTGGGCGACACCGCCGTCGCCGGAGAGACCGTGACGTGGTGCCGGAGCGGGTCGTACCGCCAGTTGCGGCTCCGAGCGGGCCAGATCATCTCGGCCACATCCATCGGTCCTTGGGAGGAGTTGAGCGTCGTACAGGACTTCATCGACCAGCGTCGCCCGGTCTGGCCGTGGCAACTCAGGCGGTTTCGGCGCGATGGCATGCTTCTGCCGCACTCCGTGCAGATTCCCGTGTTGGAATGGCCGCCGACAAGGGTCGTGTGCAACTGCTTGGGCGTGACCCGGGCCGCTCTGACAGACGCTTGGCGGGAGGGATGCGACTCCGTGGAGGCCATGGCCGCGCGCACCGGGGCCTCCAGCGTCTGTGGTGCTTGCAGGCCTCTGTTATCCGAACTGGTTGGGGATGTATCCGCCCGGACCGCGGAAAATCGTCCGCCCGGACTTCCGACCGCTGCTGCGGCTGTGCTGATCCTGGCCCTCGTGATCGCTCTCGGGCCTCCCACCCCGCTGGCGACCAGCGTAATGGAGAGCGGATTCTGGGACGTTCTCTATCGCGACGGCGGCTGGAGACAGATCACCGGATTCACGGTTCTGGGCTGCGCGTTGGCGACCCTCGGGCTCTCGCTGCGCAAGCGCTGGAGGCGTATCCGGTTCGCAAGCATGGGAATGTGGCGGCTGGCGCACGCCGGGCTGGCGGGGTTGTCGCTGGTCGCTCTCGTGACGCACACCGGCCTTCGCCTCGGGTCCGGTCTAAACCTGATGCTGACTCTTTCGTTCCTGTGCGCCACGGTGTTCGGGACCGCAGCCGCGGCGGGCTTCGGCCACCGACGCGCCCGAACCCTGTTCTGGTTGCATGTCATCGCGGTCTGGCCGCTTCCGGTCCTGCTGGCATTCCACATTCTGTCGGCCTACTATTTTTGACCATGCGCGTTGGCCGCCCGACCCTCGTCTGGCTGCTGCTCTCCGCGACCGTGGCGGGGTATCTGGGCTTCAGTCTCAGGCGTCCGGCGAAAGTCGCCTTCCTGCCCGGTCCGGCGAGCGACGGCCATCATCAGATCGAGGTCGCCTGCACGACCTGCCACACACCCTTCGGTGGAGTTCCGCAGGCGGCATGCCTCGACTGTCACGCCGCCGAACTGGAGCGCGCCCAGGATTCCCACTCGGTGCAGATCTTCAGCGATCCCCGGCACGCCGACGACCTGGCGAAAGTAGACGCGCGCCGATGCGTCGTCTGCCACACCGAACACCGCCCCGAGATCACGGCTCCGATGGGTGTCACCCTTCCCCCGGACTTTTGCGCCGTCTGTCACGGCGAAGTTGCCCGGGAACGCCCCACGCACCGGGACTTTCCGGCTAACACCTGCGCGTCCGCAGGGTGCCACAACTACCACGACAACAGGGCTCTCTACGAGAACTTTCTCGCGGAACACGCGGTCGCGCAGGCCGCCACCTTCCCCGGACGGCTGCCGGAGCGGGAACCTTGGGTCGCGCACGGCCCAGGGACGCGCACGCCGCTGAGCGCCGCCGACGCCGATGGTCCCGTCTCCTCCGCGCCCGAGCTTGTCGCGGCTTGGGCTGGATCCGCCCACGCCGCGGGCGGGGTGTCTTGCTCCGACTGTCACCGGAGCAATGGCGCGGAATGGGTCGATCATCCCCCCCGCGACACCTGCGCGTCCTGCCACCAAGTCGAGCCGGAGGGGTTTCTCGCCGGCAAACACGGCATGCGAATCTCCGCGGGCTTGGACCCGGTGTCGCCGTCCATGGCGCGCCTGCCCATGCGCGCCGCCGCGCGATCGGAGATCCTTGGTTGCAACTCCTGCCACGATGTCCACGCCATCGATGTGCAACGCGCGGCGGTCGGTGCCTGCGTGTCGTGTCACGCGGACGAACACTCCGAGTCGTATCCCGAGTCACCTCATGGGCGAGTCTGGCTGTCGGAGGTTGCGGGCGCGTCGCCTCCCGGCAGCGGGGTCAGCTGCTCGTCCTGTCATCTGCCTAGAGTCCCGCGCCGGGTGGCCGGAGACCTGCGCACCGTGGTCGAGCACAACCAGAACGACAATCTGAGGCCGAACGAGAAGATGATCCGCGACGTGTGCCTGCACTGCCACTCGCTCGCGTTTTCGCTGGACGCCCTGGCCGATCCGGATCTGATTCGACGCAACTTCGCCGGGACGCCGGCTGGGCATATAGAGAGCATCGACATGGTATTGTCGCGAAGAAACGATGATGCGGAATCTCCGCCCTGACCGAAGGAATCAAGATGGACAAGCCTGTTTCGCGCCTCGCTCGGGGGATTGCCCACCTAACCCTCGTCGCATCGCTTGTCGGATGCGGCGGGGCAACGCTGGACGATCAGAACTCGGAATCCGGAATCTCGCCACGGATGATGGCAGACGCCCTTCACCACGTTCTCGAATCGGATCGCACCGTATACGCCCGGCACGTGGTCCATCGGCTTCAGGATCAGGAAGGGGTCATCCTCGCCAGCGAGCACTGGGAGGACGACAGGGCGTTGCCCCTGCCCGCGCAGATGTTCCGCATGGGTGCTCAGCTGACGGCGGAGAGGACCGACGCCTTCAGCTACGCACTCCTCTCGATGTGGCCGATCAACACGCGGAACGCCCCCACGACGGAGGCTGAAACGGCGGGCCTCCAGAGCGTTGCCGAAGACCCGTTTACGCCGTTCTACCGCACGGAGACGCTCGGCGGTGCCGAGTACTTCACGGCGGTGTACGCGGACGTTGCGGTTTCCCCGGCCTGCATCGCCTGTCATAACGCCCACCCTGACAGCCCGCGCGACGACTTCGGGCTGAACGAAACCATGGGCGGAGTAGTGATCCGGATCCGGCTGGACGGCTGACGACGCCGTGCTACTTCTGCCGAGTCAATCGCGAAGCACTTGTCCATTGATCCGGTCCACCGCCGCCTTCGCATGCGAATAGGCCTGCACGACGTTGCTGCGGAAGAACCTGATGGTCTGCGGGGTCGGCGTCGCGATCACCCCGATCAGAAACGCGTCGAAGCACTCGATGACGTGCCGCCAGACGTTGTAGATCGAGCGGTGACACTCGTCGATGACGATGAAGTCGAAGTGCTCGGCTGGGAAGACTCGGCGTGTGCTCGACCGGGACGGGCTCACCGCCAAGCGGCCGCGCCGTCCCCGAACCGGAACGTCACGCGCTAGTTGCCGGACACCGAGACCTTCAGCCCCCGGCGGCGGACGATGCGATCATCATCCAAGTCCAAGGCTGTCGCCCGCCGGACGACAACCGGCGAACGCCGCGAGCGGCTTGAGGCGGCACCTTCCCGACCAGAACCGGTCGCGAACTTGACGAAAGGGTGGTGCGGAACCGCAAGTTCTTGGTGGACAACGACAAGACTCTTCCACATCTGGGACCTGGAGAACCGACATGACCAAAGCCGATCTCGTCGAGCGCGCCGCCGAGGCGCTCGGCCCAAGGGTCACCAAGAAGGACTGCGGGCTCGTGGTCGACGCGTTCCTCGACGCCGTGAAGGACGCGCTTGAGCGGGGAGAGGGCATAGAGATCCGGGGATTCGGGACTTTCAAGGTGCGACGCCGAAAGCGCCGCACCGCCCGCAACCCCAGGACGGGGGAACCGGTCGAGGTTCCAGCCCGCGCCGCGCCGGTCTTCCAACCCTCGTCACTTCTCCGCGACCGGGTGATCCGGAGGAACGCCTCGGCGCAGGCACGGACATGCGTTCGGTACTAAGGCGGGATGGTTCCGGGACAGGTTTCGACTCCCGCAACTTCCCGGGAATTGAGGCGGTTTTCCCGCTCCAGCGGCACGGTCCAGCAAAGTCCAGAGAAAGGGCAGGAAGCGCAGATCGTGCTGTCCTGTAAGTAGTTAGCTGATTTCCTGCCGTGATTCTGGCTGTCCCCAGTCCGCTGGTGCATCGGTCGAAACTACCGGGCGGACAACCCGGTGGACCGGGCGGTCGTTGCGCTGCCGAAGGCGAACGGCCACACGACAACCCACCACCGCGCGCTCCCGCACGGAGAGGTCGGGACCGCGCTCCGAGCGGTTCGCGGGACCACCGACACGCATCCTTCGGCGGCTCTGTGCGTCGAACTGATCGTCCTCACCGCCGTCCGTCCCGGCGAAGCGAGGGGCGCGCTTTGGGAAGAGATCGACATGGACGCGGCGACGTGGACGATCCCGGTCGAGAGGATGAAGGCGGGCCGTGAGTTCACCGTCCCGCTCAGCACCGCAGCCCTCGACGTGCTCGAACGGGCACGCAAGCTGTCGGCCGGATCGACGCTGGTGTTTCCGTCGCGGACCGGCGGGCCGCTTCCGCCGAAAGCGCCGCTAAGGGTGCTCAAGCGCGCCGGGGTCGCCTCGACACTGCACGGATTCCGGTCGAGCGCCCGGTCGTGGATGGCCGAGTCGGGCGTCTCCGCCGAGGTTGCGGAAGCCTGCCTTGCCCACGTCCCGAGAAGCCAAGTCGTTCAGGCGTATCAACGGTCCGACCTGCTGGAAAGGCGGGCCGAGGTCCTTCAGGCTTGGAGTCTCTATATCGGCTAGTGACCTGCTACCGAGGACGTTCCGAGGGACACGTCGCTAGATGCCGACCCCCTACTTCTCGGGTTCGTACGCGAACGCATCAACGAGAGCGGCTCGGAATCGCCATATCGGCTCCAAGCCCTCGTCCGCTGGTGGGCCGTCGGTGTACCACGGTTGACCATAGAGCCACAGAAGCAGTTTTCGGTAATTCTCGGGTTTGCCAAGGGTCGTAGGGGCCTTGCCCGAGAGTGTGCCAAGCGCGTTCCGCGACGTGCTGCCCAGCGGCAGCAGCCGATCCGGGCGCGCCAGCGACAGCAACAGCGTCTGGGTCGCCCAGCCCACACCCTTGACCGTAATGGCCTTCAGTTTCTGCATCGCCTCAACGGCGATGTCCGGAAAGCTGGCATCGGGAGCCTTCCCAATCTCGTTCAAGACGGCTCGAATCTCGCCCTCGTTCCGGAGCACTGCCTGCCGGTTGGTGCGAGTCATGCGTCCGAGCAGCCCCCAGAACTGCGACTCCCGCTTGAACCTGCTGCCTGTCAGTTGCTGGAGAGATTCGCGATCAAGCTCCGACCAACTCGTGTCGCCCAACAGCAACTCACGACGCCGGGCGATCACTCTCATGTGGCTGGCACCTTTGGGGTCCAAGATCTGCCAAGCCATTCCTTCTTTCCGCAACATCTCTTCGCACCGCAGCAGAGACTGACGGTACTCATCGAGAGTCAGGGGACGATGGGCGTCCCCGAGAAGATCTCTCCGCCGGGACACCGGCCCCGAGACGACATGCCGGAGGGACGGAGGGGGCGGGTTCTGCTTCCGTGTTTCCTCGTACTTGCGAATCACTTCCGAGACAGGCCTCGGCGTGGGGCAGTCATCCCACCGTTCTTGGAACCAGGCGGCCAACGCATCGGCGCTAGCCCCCGTGCCAACTTCCAACACGATCTCTTCGTTCTGACCGCCGAATCCGGCCTTCGTAAAGTTCGCACTTCCGATCCACGCCTGACGCCTCACGATACCGTCCCCGCGTCTCTCGAACAGGTACAGCTTGGGGTGGAAGAGACGGTCGTTCTCGACGATTCTGAGGTCGCCGTCGGCGATCCTGCTCAACTCCTCCAACGCGTCTGGACTGGTCGCGTTCCCCCAGATCCCGACGAGGGCGCGGACCTTCACACCTCCAGATTCGCGATTCGCAGCATCGGCCAACACTCGCAAATGCTTTCCGCCGGTGGCCCAAGCCGTAGCAATGTCCACATGCGTATGCTCATTCAGAAGGTCCTTGAGGCGGTCAAGGAGGTTGCCGCTACGGAGCACCTTTCTGCTCATCGGACACTCGTGAGATCGTTCAGGGGGTAGGAGATGGATCCGCTGCGCTGGACTTCGGGCTACGGCCCGCGGACGAAGACACCACACGGCGCGTCACCGCCGCCGAAAAACCTACGACGACGCAACGCGACCGGCGAGGACGCTTGACCGGCCCTTGGATCGAGTAAGGAAGGCGATGGGGGTGCCGCTGGCGGAGGCCGCTCCGCCTTCTGGACGGCGCTGGAACCCCTTGGACATCGCCGTTTCGGCGCCTGTTGACACCGCGCGAAACGGTCCCCTGACTTCACGTCATGGCGACTCCGACGACCCCGGATTCCGCGCTCCGAAGGACGGTTTGGCCCGCTAATGCGGGAGAGCCAGCCCACCCTTTGGGGCCACGCTCCGCGCGTCCCCGGCAGGGGCTGGCGGGGGGCCGTGCCCCCTGTGACCCCCACAACGGAAACGGCGCACCGTGAGCGCCGGCCGCGCAGTCTGGGTGAAGGTCCGCGCCACCGAGGCGGAGCGTGCCGAGTGGCACGCCAAGGCGCGCTCGGCGGGCTTGACCTTATCGGATCTGGTGCGCCGGTCGATTGGCCGGGTCCGCACCTGGACCGTGGCGCACGCCAAGGTCGAGCGCGGGCGCACCCGCGAACTGGCGCGCCTCGGGAACAACCTCAACCAGATCGCACGGTGGGCCAATACACACAAGGAGGCCATCGAGGCCGTCGAGGTGATCGGCCACCTCGTCGCCATCGACCGGCGGCTTCGGACGCTGGACCCCACCCAAGGCCCGGATGCGGATGCACATTAAGTTCCTGGCGCGGGGAACCGGATCGGCGCGGGCTGCGGCCAAGTACCTCCTCGGGGAGCGGGACGCGGCGGGGAAGCCGCGCGAAGGCGTCGAAGTCCTACGGGGCGATCCTCACCGGGTGGCGTCGGTGGCGGACACTCTGGGCTTCGAGCACAGGTACACCTCCGGCGTGATCGCTTGGGCACCGGAGGACGAGCCGACCGAGGAACAGATCGGCGCGGTTCTGGACGCCTTCGAGGATACGGCGTGGGCGGGACTGGAGCCCGACCGCTACGCATGGGCGGCGGTGCTCCACCGTGAGGAGGGCGGCGGCGCCCATGTCCATGTTCTCGCCGCGCGATGCGACCTTGAGACCGGGCGAAGCCTCAACATTGCCCCTCCGGGCTGGCGGAGAACGTTCGACCCGCTCCGCGACGCCTTCAACCACGAGCACGGCTGGGGCCGTCCGGACGATCCGGCCCGGGCCAGGGTAGAGCAGCCCGGACACCGCGCCTACGTCGAGGCGGCGCGACTGCGGGCCGGGCTCCGGCTCGAAGCCTCCCCCCGCGACCTGATCCGGGACTACCTGATCCAGCGCGTCGAGCACGGCGCGGTGAAGGACCGCTTCGATGTCGTCGCCGCGCTCCGGGAGGCGGGCTTGGAAGTGCCGCGCCAGGGCAAGGACTACCTGACCGCGATGGACCCCGACACGGGGGACCGGTGGCGGCTGAAGGGACGGCTGTTCGCCTTTGACTTTCAGCCCGGACGATTCGACCGAGCGGTTGAGGAGGCGGCTGGAGAGCGAACGCAGGGAGACAGGGAAGTTGACCGCGAGCGAGCTCGCTCGGCGCGCCGGGAACTCGCGGCGCGCCGCGAGGAACGCGCTGCGTACCATCGGGCGCGATACGGTGGAAGCGGCCGCGCGGATGCACACGTTGCCGCTGAAGGCTTGGCCAAAGCCGCTGATCTTCGGCCTGAACCGCTCGCTCGGCATCTCCGCCGGAAGCTGGGCGACGATGCGGTGGTGGTCGAGGAGCATCCAAGCCCGGATCAAGACGGTGGCCGGATTGGACTGCGAGATCGCGGAGACCTGGCGGACTCTCGTGAGAATCGAGATGGTCGCTCGGAGGATCGCGCTGCCGGAGATCGAGGAAGAGCAGGCCGTGGTGCAGCCGTCGGGGACGCTGGACAAACCGCGCTGGATCTGGCGCGGACGGCCTGCCTGAAAGCCATCAAGAGAGCGAGGAAGCTGTACGACCGAGTTGGAGGGGCAGTTGACGGAGGCCTTGAAGAGGTTGTCCTCGCAGTCCGAAACGGAACGGCGGCGGCAATCCGAACAGGTCGAAGCCTTGCGTCGGCAAGTCGAGCGGCAGACCGAGGAGAACGCCACCTTGAGGCGGCGAATCGAGCGGCTCGACGAGCGAGTGACAGGCTTGACCGAGTATTACGAGACATCTGGCGTCGCGAGACCGCGCGGTCACGGCTGGTGATAAGGCCGCCCACGCGCGGGCCAGACCGCGATGCCGGACCGAGCCGCTGAGGGTTTGAGGCCGAATGCCAAATCCGGGCCGCACACTGCCCGCGTGGATTGGCCGACCGCCCTCTGGCAAGCGGCTTAGAGCCCGGTGGACCAGCTCGGACGCTTGGCAAGCCTCCGGGCATCGGGTACTCTAGATGGACCACCTTGACGACGCCCCCGAGCTACGCGATGCCGCCGAAACGACCCGACTTGGCCACGAAGCAGCTTCCACCTCCGACGGCTCCGGGGCCGTCGCTCGGGAAACGGGGACGGCATGGGGCTTGAGTCGGTGAACGTCTCTGGAAGCGCTACCCAAGCGCGACTTCCGTTGGACCGCTCGGAGAAGACATCTGAGCCTGCCGCAGGACTCTACGAGTTCATCCATGGTGATGCCTTCGGGTGGCTGGAGGCCGCAGCACCGAAATCGATTCACGCCGTCGTGACGGATCCGCCGTATGGATTGGTGGAATACACGCCAGAGGAGCTGAAGAAGCGCCGGAACGGGAAGGGTGGCATTTGGAGGCAGCCACCATCATTCGACGGTTGCCAGCGACAGCCCGTCCCGCGCTTCACCGTGTTGAAGGACAAGGACAAGGAGGCGATCCGTCTGTTCTTCGCGAGGTTCTCGCAGCTGCTTGGCCCGGTCTTGGTTCCGGGTGCTCACGTCTTCGTTGCCACGAACCCTCTGCTGTCGGAGTACGTCTTCGAGCCCTTCATGGCGGCCGGCTTCGAGAAGCGCGGGGTGCTCATCCGGGAAGTCCACACGTTGCGCGGTGGCGACCGCCCCAAGAACGCCCACGAAGAGTTCCCTGACGTGACGGTGATGCCGAAGTCCTGCTTCGAGCCTTGGGGTATCTTCCGACGACCACTTGAGGGGCGGGTACAGGACAACCTACGGGTGTGGGGCACAGGAGGGTTGCGAAGATTCTCCGCGAGCGAGCCGTTTCGGGACTTGGTAAAGTCCGGTCGCGCGCCCCGGCGGGAACGGGCCATCGCCCCGCATCCATCGCTCAAGCCGCAGGCGTTCCTTCGCCTTCTCGTGAAGTCCAGCTTGCCCGTTGGCAAGGGCACTGTGCTCGATCCGTTTGCGGGCTCTGGATCGACCCTCGCGGCGGCGACGGCCTGTGGTATCCGCAGTGTCGGAATCGAATGCAGCCCTGAGTACCACAGAATGGGGATATCAGCCATCCCCAAGCTTGCCGCCCTAGATGTCTGAAGGGTTCAATCCAGACGTGGCCCTGCCGCCGGGTCTCGACGCGGCGGCGATTCGCAGAGCCATCCAGTACACCGAAGATGCCCTGAACGACCGAGATTTCATCGACCTCTACTTCGAGCAAGCCAATGTGTTCAGCGCTATCGTTGGCATGTACGGCACCAAGGCACTGGACAGTGTGAGCAACTACGAGAAGCATCGGCACAGCTTCGAAGCTCAAACGCGTTTCCCCGACCTGCGGAGGCGAGGCGCGGTGATGCCGTTGAGGCCTGCTGATTGCTTGGAAAGCAAAGCCAGCAAGCGTCCTTGGGCCATTCAGTCGCACTACAATCACTCCGGCTGGTACATCGTATGGAGGTACTTGGTGGACCCCACGCGCACGATCAAGCGTGGATCCTACGTGGTAATCTGGCGGGTCGATGTGGTCTTCCTCGTTGAATCGGACTGGAAGTATGAGGGCAGCAAGGCCGGGGCCGACAAAGGAGGCCGGACACACACGTTCGGCGTCCGGCGTCCTGCCACGAAACTGCGTGACTGCGCGGTGTACCAGTATGCCGGTGTCCGGCTGAGAGGTGGGAAGCCCGTCCCGATCAACGGGGAATAGGTGCCCTTCACCGACACGACGAAGCGGAAGTTCTAGCAGGACACGCGCACGGCAACGGTTCGGCTAGAACTGCGAAACCAGGGGGCGCTGGGAGGCGCGTTTTCGTCATCTGAGAGTCCCAGGCCAAGGACTCGGATCGGGTTGCCAAAGCCGTCAGGCGGCTTCTCGGTCCCTGCTAACCGCTCGCGATTCGTCCGAGAACCTCCAGTACGGTATCAGGTATTCCCGTTCACGTTTGCATATCCAAAGTGATACACAGCTCATGGGTGTATTTATCGAAGTTATTGAAACTACATGATTTAGGGCATTGTAGAGTCGGTGTAACGCGGTTCCGACCGAACTCGGCCACCTATCGAAGCTGACGGGGATTTGGCTCGCCGATACGGGTGTCTCCGGTCCGATCCCGGCTGAGCTCGGCAACCTGCCCAACCTGTGGGGCTTGTGGATCGAAAACAACGACCTCTCCGGCCCCATTCCGCCCGAACTGGGGCACCTCTCCCTTCTCGCGAGACTGGACCTGCACGGCAACCGGCTCACCGGCTCGATTCCTGTCGAACTCGGCAACCTCGCCAATCTGGAGGTCCTGCGGCTGGAGCAGAACCGGCTCACCGGTCCCTTCCCCCAGTCCGTGCTGGGGATCGCAGGTCTTGAGGATCTGCGGTTTCAGGAGAATGCCGGACTCTGCGTCCCCGGAACAACCGACTTCGTCGCGTGGGCGGTGGCGCTGGACAACCGCACCGGCTCGTTCTGCAACGAGGCCGACAGGGCTGCGCTGGAGACGCTGTATGGCTCGACCGGTGGCGATGGATGGACGAACGCGGAAGGCTGGCTCACGGATGCGGCCATCGGGGAATGGCATGGCGCGACGGCCGACTCACTGGGCCGGATCGTCGAAGTCGATCTGGAAGCTAATGGATTGGACGGGTCGGTTCCGGGCGAGTTGGGTGACCTGACGCGCATGACCGTTCTGAAGCTGGGCGGAAACGCGCTATCAGGGCGGCTGCCGGAGTCTCTGGCGCGGGTTCCGCTGCGGGAGTTCCGGTACGACGGGACGGGGTTGTGCGCCCCGGGGGCCGCCGCGTTTCAGGAATGGCTTGCGGGCATCGCGTCCCACGAAGGGACCGGCGTGGAGTGCGAGCCCGTGTCGGACCGGGACGTGCTGACGGCACTGTACAAGGCGACGGGCGGGCCGAACTGGACGAACAGCCAGAACTGGCTGACCGATGCCCCGTTGGAAGAGTGGCACGGCGTCGGCGTGGACGGCGAGGGACGTGTCACCGACTTGGATCTGAATGATAACGGGCTGACGGGTCGGATCCCGCCTGAAGTCGGAAGTCTGCCCCTGACGCAGCTGAACCTGAGGGACAATGCGCTCTACGGGCCCCTGCCCCCCGAGATTGGCGGACTCGTCAACCTCACGTATCTGAGTGTAGACGAAAATGGACTGACGGGTCCGATCCCGCCGGAGCTGGGCCATCTGTCTAACCTGAGACAGTTATACGTCGCCGGGAACAGGTTGACCGGCCCCCTCCCGCCAGAACTCGGCCGTCTCTCCAATCTGGAGATTCTCGATTTTCGCCGGAACCCTCTGACGGGTCCGATCCCGGTAGAGCTGGGCAGTTTGTCGAACCTGAGGGAACTGCGGTTGGGCAGGACGCGCTACTGGGCCGAATCTCAATGTGACAAGCGAAGGGATCCGGATCGTCCCCCATGCTACCCGACATTGACCGGCACCATCCCGCGGGAGCTCGGCAACCTGGCCAACCTGGAGTTTCTAGACCTTGGTTGGAACGATCTGTCGGGCTCGATTCCGACGGAGTTGGGTAATCTCTCCCGACTACGCACGCTGCGCCTCGAGTCCAACAGGCTGTCGGGTCCGATTCCGCCGGAGGTTGGCAACCTTTCCGGTCTCAAGCAGTTGCTCCTGAGGGAGAACGAACTAACGGGTTCCATTCCATCAGCCATCGGCGACCTGAGCGGTCTGGAGCATCTGGCGCTATCGCACAACAAGCTGACCGATACGCTCCCTGCAGTACTTGGTCATCTCGCCGAGCTTAGGCTGTTGGATGCCGAATTCAATGGGCTGTCGGGCCGGATTCCCCGGCAACTGGGAAGTCTAACCCATCTCGAAGAACTGATTCTGGGCTTCAACGATCTGGGGGGCTCGGTCCCCGCTCAGTTCGGCGGGCTGGTCAGCCTGCGCAAGCTGATCCTGACGGCCAACACCGCCATGTCCGGAGCCCTGCCGGACACCTTGGCCGCGCTCGGCGAACTTGAGTTTCTCGCCGCCGGGGGCACTGGCCTCTGCGCACCCCAAGGCGCGGCATTCGACGCGTGGCTCGCCGGCCTGAGCAGCGCCCACGTGGCGATGTGCGGCGGTGGTGCGCCCGCCGCGTACCTGGTGCAAGCCGTGCAGTCGCGGGTCAATCCGGTGCCGCTGGCGGCGGGCGACGAGGCGCTCGTGCGGATCTTCCCGACGGCGGCGACGGAGACGGACGCGGGGATCCCGCCGGTGCGCGTCCGCTTCTACCTCGAAGGGGGCGAGACGCATGTGGAAGAGATCCCGGCAAAGGCGGGGCCGCTGCCAATCGACGTCTACGAAGGGTCGCTCAAGAGGTCGGCCAACGCGGTGATCGCGGGATCGGTGATTCAGCCGGGTCTCGAGATGGTGGTCGAGATCGATCCCGACAGCACCTTGGATCCGTCTCTGGGCGTGGCGCGCCGCATTCCGGAGACAGGCCGGATGGCGTTGGATGTGGCCGCAGTGCCCCACTTCGATCTCACCTTGGTGCCGTTCCTACGAATCGCCGATCCCGACTCGCTGATCCTCGACCTCACTGCGAGGATGGCGGCCGACCCCCACAACGATCCGGCGCTGTGGGGCATGAAGACCCTGCTTCCGGTTAACGACAGCTTCGAGGTGGCCCTGCACGACGTGGTGTGGACCTCGGACCACTCGAACTATGGGCCCTTGCGCGAAGCCCAGGCACTTCAGGTCCTCGAAGGCACGACCGGACACCACATGGCCATGCTGAGCGAGAACGGAGTGAGTACAGGCATCTGGGAGACGCGCACGTCGCTGATCTACGTCGATGGCCGTGATGGCCGTTACCGCATGGGGAACGATGATGCGGAGAAGGGGCTGGGGGGGCTCATCGCGCATGAGATGGGGCATGCCATGACCCTGGGGCACGCGCCGGGATGCTTCCCCGGAAGCAGGGACACATTCATGGATCCCTCGTACCCGTATTCGACGGGGATCACCGGTGCCTGGGGGTATGATTTCCGCGACGGCGGGGCGGTGGTGCGGCCGGGACACGTAGAGTTGATGGCGTTCTGTGGAGGTTGGAGACACGGCTGGATCAGCGACTACCACTTCGCGAAAGCGATGCGCCACCGGCTACGCGACGAAGTCGAGGGTGCGGCGACAGTGGCCGCCCCGGTTCCCTCGATCCTGCTATGGGGTGGGGTCGATGAGGCCGGCGTTCCGTTCCTGGAGCCGACATTCGTGGTGGACGCCACACCAACGCTCCCGGACTCGACCGGCGAGTACCGGATCACCGGGAGAACATCAAGCGGCGGCGTACTGTTCTCGCTGAGTTTCCGGATGCCGGAATACCCTGACGACGACGCGGAGGCGGGGTTCGTGTTCGCGTTGCCCGCGCGCCCGGAATGGGCAGACCTGTTGGCGCGTATCACGCTGTCCGGCCCCGGTGGATCCGCCACTCTTGACGAAACCACGAAAGAGCCGATGGCCATCCTGCGGGATCCCCGCACGGGGCAAGTACGCGGCTTTCTGTCGGATCTCTCGCCCGGGGCTCAAACGGCGGCGGACGCCGTAGGGCAGATCGCCGGGCAGGGTATGGAAGTGCTGTTCAGCCGCGGGATTCCCGGCACGGAGGCGTGGAAGACGTGAACTTACACGGGAGGGACGGATGTCCCCGGGAGGCGGCACCGGGCGTATTTCGGCGCAGAGCGGCGTTGGCGTTCGCCGTTGGCTTGCCGCTGTCCTGCGGCGATTCCCCGGCGGGCACGGCGGCTCCGCCTCCTCCTCCACCCCCTCCGCAACCAGCGGCAGTGAGCGTCACCCCCGCGACCGCCGAGCTATCGGCGCTGGGTGCAACGGTTCAACTGGCAGCGGAGGTGCGCGATCAGAACGGGCGGACCATGGCGGGAACCGCTGTCACCTGGACGAGCGGAGCCACTGCCGTGGCGACCGTTGACGCGTCCGGCCTCGTGACGGCGGCGAGCAACGGGGCGGTTACGATCACGGCGATGGCGGGATCGGCCTCGGGGAGCGCGGCGGTGATGGTCGAGCAGGCGGTGCGCTCGGTGGCGGTCACGCCTGCCGCGGACACCTTGGTGGTCGGTGACACGTTGCGCCTGGAGGCGGAAGCCACCGACGCCAACGGCCACGCGGTGGCGGGCGCGGGGTTCGCGTGGGCATCCAGTGACACCTCGGTTGCGCGAGTGGACGACACAGGCCTCGTCAGCGGAGTCGCTGCAGGTGGGGCCGCCATCACAGCAGCCGTGGGCGAGGTGACGGGCCGGGCGGACTTGGTCGTGACGGCAGCCCCGCGATGGACGCTTTCGGGCACGGTCAGTCATGGGTGGGCCGACCCCGAGTCGGGGCCCTCGGTAGCGAATCCCGGCGGTCGAGCCGTTGGTGCCGTCGTTGAAGTCGTTGATGGCCCTGAAGCCGGGCGACGGGCCACCACCGACGATCACGGTCGCTACGTGCTGGAATCTCTCGAAGAGATGCAGCTCACCGTTCGCGTAGCGGCGGAGGGGTTTGCATCGATCGTCCGAATGGTGGATCTGGCGTCGGACACGGCTCTGGCGTTCGCCATCTCGCGTGAGCTGCCGCCCCGGAGACCGCCGGCCACGTTCCCCGACACGGACCCCGAATGGCTCCGGACGTTGTCCTCCGACTATCCGCACGCGTACCAGGTAGCCAACGTTCGCGTGTTCTCCGACATCAGCCCCGAGTTCAGCGAGGAGCACGCGGAGCATCTGAGCCGCGTGTGGGACTTCTTCGATGCCCTCTATGCCGAGAACCGCGGCGCTCTCCTTGATGCCTACTACACATCGGATTCGACCGTCTTCAAGAAGGTCGTGCCGCACTGTCCGACGATCTTCATCCCCGGCGCCAGAACCGTAACGACCTGCTATCTCGACTACCCGCGCTGGTTCGTCATCCCGTACCAGATCCCGGACCTGGGCACTCAGTTGCACGAGATAGGCCACGACTTCGCCTTCGCGACATGGCCACAGATCGAGGACTACCCGTGGTTCAAAGAGGGAACTGCGATGTACTTCGAGGGCGGTGTGTTCGACGGCTCGCTCCGAATCCCCGCGCCGTTCCCGTGGTGCACGATTCTGTTCCAGCGGTATGACCGGGAAGGCCGTCTCATTCCCCTCGGGCAGTTGCTCTATATCGAGAAGGATGACTTTCTTGCCGACAGCCTGCGCACATACTCGCAGTCGTGCATGCTGTTCGACTACCTGGAGCGCCACGAGCCGGGCGTCCTGTACGCCCTGATTCACCGTATCAACTCGGGCGAGATCATCTCCAACGACCACCTCGTCACGGCACTGCTTGATCTGGCGGGAAAATCGGTCGACGAACTCGAGGAAGCGTACGAGTCCCATGCCCGAACAGCAAACTGACATTTCCTTGCCGAGAGCCGTGCGACGTAGGGGCAGCGCATGGGGAGCCGTAGCTATTCTGGCCGCGGGTCTCGCCTGCGGAGAAGAGACGACAGCTCCGCCGCCGCCCGCTCCTCCTCCCGCCCCGAGGCCGACAACCGTGACGGTGAGGCCGTCCACGGTCGAGTTGACCGCGCTGGACGCGACGGTCCAGCTGACAGCCGAAGTGCGCGACCAGAACGGCCAAGTGATGGCGGGGACCACGGTGACCTGGGCCAGCAGCAGTTCCTCGGTGGCGACGGTGGACGCATCCGGTCTGGTGACGGCGGCGGCCAACGGCGCGGCCACGGTCACGGCGGCCTCCGGCTCGGCTTCGGGCGAGTCGGCCGTGACGGTGATGCAGGCGGCGGATTCGGTCATTGTGACGCCGACCTCGGATATGATCGCGGTGGGCGACACGCTGCGTCTGGTCGCGGAAGCGTTCGACGAGAACGGCCACCGCGTGGACGGCGCAACATTCGCTTGGTCGTCGAACGATGCCTCGGTGGCGCGCGTGGATGCGACGGGTCTGGTCACGGGCGTCGGCGAGGGACAGGCGGCGATCACGGCAGCGGTGGGAGACGTTCAGGGGACCTCCGAGATGGCGGTGGAAAACCCGGATCGCGTGGCGCTTGTGGCACTCTACGAGGCTACGGACGGACCGAACTGGGTCAATGACGACAAATGGCTCACGGATGCGCCGCTCGGCCAGTGGCACGGCGTCGTCACCGACGCGAGGGGACGGGTGACCAGGCTGGAGCTCCAGGAGAACGGACTGGCGGGTGCGATTCCGTCTGAACTCGGGAATCTCTCACGCCTGGAAGGCCTCAACCTCTCGGCAAATCAACTCGAAGGCGAGATTCCGCCGGAACTCGCCACGTATCTTCCCGAGTAGTCCACTAGGGTCTACCTAGAAGGGCATAACACGTTACTGGACAATGTGTTCAGTAGGGTACGCAGCGCCCGTTCGTCCCTTGCCGTCCATCACGATCCCGTGTATTCTTCCCGGTGTAGTGCTGCAATGAGTGATACACCACAAGGACGGAAGCACCATGACGAAGCGGCCAAGGACTCTCTCCGCCGCCTTCGTGCGGACGGTCAACAGGCCCGGCGTCTACGGCGACGGACGGGGCGGGCGCGGGCTGAGCCTCCGGGTTCACCGGACACTGGATGGCCGGATCACCAAGACATGGCGTCAGCGCGTCAGGATCGAGGGACGGCTGACCTCGATCGGACTCGGGCCGTATCCCGAGGTGACGCTTGCCGAGGCTCGCCAGAAGGCGCTCGACAACAGCCGGGGCGTTCTCCTGGGCCAGGACCCGCGCGGGCGCGGCGTCCCGACGTTCGCCGAGGCCGCCGAGCGGACGATCAAGATTCACCGCGAGGCGTGGAAGGATGGGAGTCCGCTTCCCGAGCAGTGGGAGTCCACCTTCCGCCTCCATGCCGCCCCGCTCCTCGACAAGCGGGTGGACCGGATCGAGAGCGCGGACGTGCTGCGCTGCTTGTCGCCGGTCTGGAGTTCGAAGCCCGCCGCCGCGCGGAAGGCCCGGCACCGGATCGCCGCCGTGTTTCGCTGGTGTATCGGTCGGAACTACCGCCCGGACAACCCGGTCGACCGGGCGGTCGAGGCGCTTCCCAAGGTGAACGGGAACAACGCGAGCCATCACCGCGCGCTCCTGCACGCCGAGGTCGGAGCCGCGCTTCGCGCGGTTCGCCGGACGACCGACACGCACCCTTCGGCGGTTCCGTGCGTTGAGTTGATCGTGCTGACGGCGGTTCGGCCCGGAGAGGCGCGTGGTGCCCGCTGGGACGAGATTGACATGGACGCGGGCGTGTGGACGATCCCCGCTTCGAGGATGAAGGCGGGCCGAGAGTTCGCCGTCCCGCTGAGCACGGGCGCGCTCGATGTGCTCGAACGGGCGCGCAAGCTGTCGGGCGGGTCGCCGCTGGTCTTCCCGTCGCGGACCGGCGGGCCGCTTCCGTCGAAGGCTCCGCTCCGGGTGCTTCGGCGTGCCGGGGTCGATTCGACGCTCCACGGGTTCCGGTCGAGTGCACGGTCGTGGATGGCGGAGACCGGCGTACCTGCGGAGGTCGCGGAAGCCTGTCTTGCCCATGTTCCCAAGAGCCAAGTCGTACAAGCCTACCAGCGCTCCGACCTGCTGGCGCGGCGCGCCGAAGTCATGCAGGCGTGGAGCGACTACACCGGGTAGCTACTCGCCACCCTCGCCACCGTCCGTCACAACCATTCCGCCTCTCCGCAGCGCGGTTCGCCGGGCAACCGCATTGCCGCCACCCACGGCGGCAGGCCAGTCGAACCGGGTCTCGCTGGGCCGGATTCCACGCCTCTGGACGATCACCATTCGGTTCGCCACGGGGGCGTCCCGCCGCGCCGCTGGCGGAGCGCTTCCGAGGCTCTGACACGTTATGACACAACATGATACGTCATAACCACTTAGCTAATTCTCAAGGGGTTGACGTTCTTGCGGACGTTCGTTCAGCGTTCGGGCATGGAGACGCTGGAAGGACAGTTCATTTCGCGCGTCAGCGCGTTTCTCGGGCGCTCGGGCCTGAGCCGGACGGCGTTCGGCACGAAGGCGGTGGGCGACCCGAACCTCATGCCCGAGATCGGTCGGGGCCGCTCGCCGTCGCTCAGGACGGCGGACCGGATTCTCACGTTCATCGCGGAGCAGGACGGCGGATCGGGAGGTGGACGCGATCCCCCGAGAAAGCCGTGACACCGGAGACCGACCAGCAAGCAGAGCACAACGAGGAGGAG
Source organism: Gemmatimonadota bacterium (assembly GCA_965207805.1). Taxonomy (GTDB): domain Bacteria; phylum Gemmatimonadota; class Gemmatimonadetes; order Palauibacterales; family Palauibacteraceae; genus Palauibacter. The sequence continues at coordinate 774,208 of OZ242312.1, read as the reverse complement.
CAGGACGATGGCCGAGAACCCGAGGAACGAGAGAACGAACCCTCCGACCCGCTTCCTGCGGCTGCCCGAGGTGATGGAGCGCACGGGCCTGTCGCGGAGCACGATCTATGTCCGGTTGGCCGCGGGGCGCTTCCCCCGGCCGGTCGCCCTGGGCGGGCGCGCCGTGGGCTGGATCGAGGCCGAGATCGAGGAGTGGGTCGCCGAGCGGATCGCCGAGAGCCGGTTCGACGGCGAGCGGGCCGGTGAGCGCGTCGAGGCCGCGCAACGGATTCCCGGTTGGCGGGCGGCTGAAGCTCGCCCGGTGCGGTGATGCGGCGCGCTTCGCGGCAGCCGAGGAACAGCTTGTCGGGCGCGTCTTTGGTCGGTCAGTATCCATCTCACAAGCGGACGCCCGTTCTTAGCGAAGCGAGCTGCCTCACAGCGCCCCTTTGCGACGCTTCCGCTTCGGTGCCCCTTCTTGCCCGGTTCGATCATCCGTGAACGCTCCCCGCCGGGCTGGGCGCCGGGAAGGCCGGGCAGGAGTACTCGCGCGGCGGCTGGGCCGTCCAAGTGCGGTCCTGCTGCACCAGGGCGTTGGCAAGGACGAGGAGTTTCCGCATCACGGCCGTCAGGGCGACCTTCCGCGGCTTGCCCCGGGCGAGGAGCGCCTCGTACTTCCGCCTGAGGTCGGGATTGTGCTGGGCTGCAACCAGAGCGGGCATGTAGAGCAGCGTGCGGACCCGGTGCCTGCCGCCTTGGATGAAGCTGTGTCCCTTCCAGTTTCCGGATTCCCGGGTGACCGGGGCGAGTCCGGCGAGGCTGGCGACTCGCGACCGGGTGAGCATACCCAGTTCCGGCAAGTGGACGATCAGTCCCGCGGCGGTGATGTCCGAGATGCCCGGGATCGAGGTCAGGATCTCGGCCCGGCGCTCCATCTCCTTCTCCTCCCCGATCCGCTGCCGGATCTCGGCATCGATGAGCTTCAGCTGGCGGTCGATCTGCCGCAGTCTCTGCTTGGTGACCCGCTTGCCCACCGGAGTGCGCAAGTTCCTGCCCCGGTTGGTGGTTGCGGTCCGATCCCTGACCAGCGCGTCGCGGATCAGCTGGAGCTCGGCAAGGTCGCGCTGCCCCTCCGACCGCGCCTCGGTCGGGCGCAGGTCCTCGATGGCCGAAGCCATGATGGCCAGCATCCGGGCGTCCACCGCGTCGGTCTTGGCGCGCCGCCCGATGGAGCGGGCGAAGGACCGGACTTGGAAGGGGTTGATCGCGTACAGGGGGAGCCCGGCCTTCAGGAGGGCGTCCTCGAAGTCGCGGTGGAAGACTCCGGTGGGTTCGTACGCGACCCGGTCAATCCCGGAGCCGATCCAGGCGATCAGCTTCCGGAAGCCGGCGCGGTCGTTGGGGAACCGGGACGCTCTCCCCTCGGGGGCGGCGAAGGCGTCGAGCCAGTCCTTGGAGATGTCGATCCCGACGGTGCGGAGGATGCTGCTCATGCGTTCTTCCCTTCTCCTGTGCTTGTCATGCGAGCCTCGATGCTCGTGTATCCATTCAGGACATTGGGAAGGACGGTGGCGATCACACTGACCTCGGCCCCTTTACGGCCTGCCAGCACATCGATCCGACCACCGTCCCTGTTGAGCGCCCGCTCCGGCTCGCTACGCTCGCCTCTGCGGGCGCTCAACAGCCCGGGCCTTCCCCGTGACCCAGTCGTGCAAATCAAGCGGGAATCTGCATGATTATGGGAGACAAGCCAGCATACCCCACAAACTCATACAGATTCGCATCTTCCTGTGTTACTTGAGTTTACGCGATTCAGCGGCCCGGTTCCCTCCGAATGACTCCCTCCGATTGGGATTTCAGGCGCGAGCCCTCGGACGACTCTCCAGAGCCTTCCGAAGCTGTCCCGCATCGGCCTGCTGATAGCAACGCAGCACCGTCTGGGGACTCTTCCATCCGCCAAGTTCACAAAGGACCTTGAGCGGAAGGTCCATCAGGTCCGTCGCGAACTTTCGGCGCAACGAGTGCCAGCCCCGGCCCCGCTTCGGCTCCAGTCCCGCGAAGGTCTGTGCCTTCCACCACCAGTTATGGGTGCACACGCGGCTGATGCCCTTCGCGGCGTCCGCCGTTGACGGCAGCACCGGGCCGTTCTTCTTCCCCCGCCCCATCCGTCGCGCTTCTTCCAAGACGGCGATTGCCTCGTCGGTCAAGGGAGTGATATGCCCGTAGCCCGTCTTCTCGTGCTCCGCCCTCCAGCGGATGGTCTTGTTCTCGAAGTCGATGTCAGGCCACCGGAGCTTGCGGATGGCACCGATCCTGTGCCCGGTCTCGTGCGCGAGCACGAAGGCGACATGGAACCGCCACCCGACCTGCCGCGACACATTCAGCATCGCCCGGTACTCGTCCTCGGTGAGGACGACCCGGTTGGGGTTCTTCTCCCTGGGCTTCCTGAGTCCCCTCAGGGGGTTGGAGTCGAGGAGGAGATTCCCGTCCTCGTCCCGCGACCTCGCGGCCCAGTTCAGGACGGCCATGAGGAACGTCAGGTCCCATGCGATGGTCCGGTTGCCCACGGGCTCGCCTGACAGGCCGGCCCTGCCCGCTCTCCGGGCTTGGATGAATCGGTCCCAATCGCGCTGCGAAAGTGTCTCCGGCCTTCGGTCCCTGCCGAAGAAGTCGAGGAACATCGCGGACGCGACACGGTCGCGGTTGCGGGTCCGCTTCCCCTTCGTCGGGGTGACCTCCTCACCGTAGATGTCAAAGAGCCGCCCCAGAGTGAGCGGCTGGGGCTCGGCCTCGGCCTTGCCGGTGGGTTCGTGGACCGCGAAGCCTGCGGCGGCCTCGTCGGCCTGCCGCTTCGCGCGAGCCCAATCGCGGTGTTTCAGCGACCGGCTCCGCCTGCGCCCGTTCTCCCGCCACTCGATCTGAAGCAGGCCGGTCTTCGGATCCGGGAACACCCTGACCCGGTTCCGGCCCCATTCGCCGGCGCTGTAGGAGCGCCGGTCCCGTTTCGTGCGTGCCATCGTTCGATTCCTCTCGATTCGATGGACTGCACGATCCGCCTGACCCAAAGGTCGCGGAGGGCGTTCGCGCGCGCCAGACTCACGGCTCCCGTTTGCGAACGCGACCATCAGCGGCTCGGCCCCGCATCGCGGTCCGGCCCGGGCGTCGGCGGCCGTATCACCAGCCGCGTCCGCTCGGTCTCGCGGCGGTGGATGTCCCATAGTACTCGGCCAAGCGTGTCACTTGCCCGTCGAGCCGCTCGATTCGCCGCTGCAAGACTTCGTTCTCCCCGCTCTGCCGCTCGGCGTGCTGCCTCAAGGCTTCGACGTATTCTCGCAAGACTTCGGCGTATTCGTGCAAGGCTTCGATCTGCCCGGAGTGCCGCCGCTGTTCCTGCTCGTACTGCTCGGACAACCTCCGCAAGGCCCTCGTCAACTGCTCCTCTAAAGCGGTCATAGACCTCCTTCACTTGTTCGACAGCTTCACGGCAGGCTGATCGCGCCACGTCCAGCCCGTGTTGTCCAGCGTCCCCGCTGGCAGTACCACGACCCGCTCTCCCTCGATCTCCAGCAGCGCGACCCCCCAGGTGTCCACCTCCAGTTGCGCGAGCGTCTGCCGCGCGTCTTGGATGTCGTAGTCCAGTTCGGCGAGCGTCTCGATCCGGTCCCGGATGCTCGACGCCAACCAGCGCATCGTCGCCCAGCTTCCGCCGAAGAAACCGGTCCAGAGACTCAGGCCGACGATCAGCGGCCGAAGCCACGCCTTGGCCAGCAACTCGCGCATGTTCCCGACCGCCACCTCCGTATCGCGCTCGATTGTACCGAGCGCGTTCCTCGCGACGCGCCGCGAGTTCTCGGCGAGCTGCTTCAGCTCGCTCGCGGTCAACTCCTCGATCTCCCTGCGTTCGCTCTCCAGCCGCTTCCGCAGCCGGTCGCTCAAGTCGTTCGCGGTCGAAGTTCTCTCCATACAGTTCTCCCTTGAGACGCCAGCGGTCCCCGGTCTCGGGGTCCAGTGCGGTGAGGTATTCCTTGCCTTGGCGCGGCACTTCGAGGCCCGCCTCCCGCAGCGCGGATACGACATCGTGGCGGCCGCGCACCATGCCGTGCTCGACGCGCTGGAGCAGGTAGTCCCGGATCAGGTCGCGGGGGGAGGATTCGAGCCGGAGCCCGGCTCGCAGCTGCGCCGCTTCGATGTAGGCGCGGTGTCCGGGCTGCTGCACCCTGGCCCTGGTCGGATCGTCCGGGCGGCCCCAGCCGTGCTCGTGGTTGAAGGCGTCACGGAGCGGATCGAACGTCCGCTGCCATCCCGGAGGGGCAATGTTGAGACTCCGGCCGGTCTCAAGGTCGCACCGCGCGGCGAGGACGTGGACATGGGCGCCGCCGCCCTCCTCTCGGTGCAATACAACCGCCCATGCGTAGCGGTCGGGTTCGAGTCCGGCCCAAGCCGTCTTCTCGAAGGCGTCCAGTACCGCCTCGATCTGCTCGTCGGTGGGGCGGTCGTCCGGCGCCCATGCGATCACCCCGGAGGTGTACCTGTGCTCGAACTCCAGAGAGTCGGCGACCGCGGCCACCATGTCGGGGGTGCCCCGCAGCACCTCGACGCCCTCGCGCGGCTTTCCTGCCGCGTCCTGCTCCCCGAGGAGGTACTTGGCCGCAGCGCGCGCCGACCCGGTCCCGTGCGCGAGAAACTTAAGGTGCATCGTCGCCGTCCGGGCCCTCGAAGCGGGCCAGCGCCGTAAGCGCCCGCTCGATGGCGACGAGGCGGGCGAGGACCTCGACGGCCTCGGCCGCTCCCTTGTGGCGATTGGCCCACCGCGCGATCTGGTTCAGGTTGTTCCCGATGCGCGCCGCCTCCCGGGTGCGCTCGCGCTCGACCTCCGCGTGCGGCACGGTCCAGGTGCGCGCCCGGTCGAGCGACCGGCGCACCAGATCCGACAGCGTCAAGCCTGCGGAGCGCGCCTTGGCGTGCCACTCGGCACGCTCCGCGTCGCTGGCGCGGACCTTCACCCAAACGGGGCGTCCGGCGCTCACGGCGCGCCGTTTCCGTTGCGGGGGTCACAGGGGGCGCAGCCCCCCGCCAGCCCCTCCGGGAGACACATGGAGTGTGGCCACGGAGGGTAGGCTGGCTGACCTACATAAGCCCCGTCCGACCCGCCCTTGAGCGCGGCGTCCGGGACACGGCGACCGCCGCCGTCGCGGCGGTGTCGGGACACCTCCGCGAGCGCTCCGGGGGACCCGTTCAGACGCACCTCGCGAGGCGCGGCTGGCGGTCGGACGGAGACCGGCGATGCCGGGCCGTCCATGCGCTCCGGAATCCGGAGCGGCGAACGATCTCGCCAGCGCCCATGTCGCTGGGCACGGGCACCGGTTCCGCCTTGGGGTGGATCAACCTGACTACTTGCGACTCCTCCGGTGCTTCGCCTCGTTCGCTCCTGCTGCCCTTCACGCTTCGGTGACCCGAAGGGCGGCATCCTACGAGTTTCATCCGTCATGGGTTTCACTCCAGCCGTCGGGGACGCGTTCAGTCGAACGCGATCCGCGCCCATCTCGGGGAGCTTTCGGGGCCGCGACCATCGCCACGGTCCAGATCGGAGGCTTCACCACGAATGCTGCGGCAGACGGTGCGGAGGTTTCCACGGGGGATGTGCAGACCCCCGTGTTGAACGGGTGTTTCGGCGTCGCCATGCTTGGACGCTGTTGGACCGCTCGGGGGGAAGTCAACCAGTCGGAAACGTCCTATTGTGTCAGGATGTTTCAGGATGTATCAGAAGGTGTCAGGCCTGTCGGACGCGGCTACCAGTGGCTCGTCGAACGCCACCTTGGGAGCGCTCCGGGGCTGGCACTCGCTGAGGCGGAAGTTCGCGATCCGCAGTCAGGTGAGTGGAGGTGGAACCGCCCGCCGCGGCCTGCGTGCCCATCACAGAGATACTAGTTTGAGGAGTGTTTGTCCGATGGGCGGATCGCAGACCGACCCGGACGACCGCAAACAACGGGACGAAACGGACAAGTTGCAGCGTGCGTTCTTCGTGGCTTGCGGTCGAGCGATGAAGAGACCGCTGGTCGTAGCGCATCAATCCTCAACCTACCCGTTGGTCAGCGACTTCGATCCTAACCACTGGAGTACCGCCTAATGACCGAGGCGCGGCGGCTGGAGAGCTACCGACGCGAGCACGGCGGAGGGGACCGCGACCCGGACCCGTGAACCTCCCCGCGATCGCCACGGTCGACCGGTTCCTGCAACCCCTCGTCGGCACCACGCTCCTCTTGGGGTGTCTGCTCCTCTGGCAACGCACCCACGACCACTCGTGCGTGGCGCTGGCGAGCCCGGCGCTTGTCTACGTCGCGATACTCTACGGGCTGCTGGAGTACCGGCTGGAGCGCAAGCGCTTCGCTGTAGACTACTACTTGGATCGAGAGTCTTCTTGGCGGAGGCGGTTGCGGGGCATGTGGCTGCCGGTGGTGACCAGCATGGTCGCCGCGTTGCCGCTGGCCGTCTTTCTAGTCGTCTTCGCGGCCCTCTCGCGGCCCACCGACTGGCTGTTTCTGGGAGCGGCGGCCGTGGTGGCGCCCTTCCTGTTCGACCGCATCTCGCGATGGCCAGGGCGTCACTTCAGGCGCGATGCCAGCGGGGACGACCAGCGCATCGCGGTTGCGGACATCCTCAGTGCGCGCCTCGCGGGCTGGATCCTCTTGGCCCTGATCGCCGTCGCCTACGTCTACTTCAACTACATGGTGATTGGCGGTCCGCCGTACATCTATCCCGATTCGCTCCAGCGGACGGTGGAGGCCTTCACGGCGGGCGTCCAGTCTGCGTGTCCGGTGGTGAACGATGGGCTGCGAGCGGCGGCCGCGCTTGAAGGCTCCTCGTGGTACGTAGTGACCAGCGCGGCGACCGCGTCGTGGACGCCCAACGGGGTCCGGGTGGTCGTTTGGATCGCATTCTTCCTGAACGCCGCACTGGCGATTGCAGGGTTCGTCCGCGGGCTTGAGGGGTGCATGCTGGTGGCGTGGCGAATCGGCACCGGAAGCCGTGAGGCGCTGCGCGAAGGTGAAAAGGGAGTGACAGATGTCGAACAAGCAAGCCAATGACGGCGAAGCGGGTCGGGAGACCCCCCGGGCGGGACTGAGGGCATGGGGCGGGAGGGTGATGCTGGCGGTGGTGGCGTTGGCGGTATTGGCAGCGACGGGCGATCAGATGCTGACGCTGCGGGCCGAGGAACGCTGGCACGAGTTCTCCGAGCGGCTTCGCCAGGCGCCGTTGCCGGAAACGGGCCAAGCTATCGACGAGGGGGTCGAAGAGGTCTTCGTACCGGTTTACGCCGCGATCCCGTCGCTCCTGGATTGGCACTACTCGTTCATCGGACAGTATGCCGAGTTGGGCTTGGCGCTGACCGGAAGACTGGAAGGAGAGATCGAGGCGCGGCTGTTCGGTGAGTTGGAGGATGGCATGAGTCTCGTCGTCGCCGATGTCGGTCGCGTGATGGAGGAGGAGGTGCTCGCTGAGATTGAGCGTTGGTTCGGGCGGGAAGTGGCGGGGCTTCCACCCGGGTTGAGAGGTCGGGGAGCGCGCGCGCTGGAGACGCTCTTGGAAGACGCCAGACACCATTTCGTCGTGGCCATCGGTCCAACGGCTGTCGGGGCAGCGATGGCTGGCGTTAGAACCTCGGTCGGTGTGAAGACAGTCACAAGAGGACTCGCCGAGAAGCTGGCAGGGGGAGCGGCGCTCCGGGCGGCAGGTCCCTTAATGGGCCGTGCGGCCGGGTTCATCGTGGCCGCCGCTGCGGGAGTCGGTATCGACATCACGCTCCGGAAGCTGGACGAGTTGCTTAACCGGGACGAGCTCGAACAGGCGCTGACTGCACTGGTGGACGAGGAGAAGGAGGGGGTCAAGGCCGCACTGGAGAGCGCAGTCGACGAGGTGAAGGTGGCGGCCCTGGGGGATTTTGTCCCGTCGCAGTTGCGGTAGAGAGCGAGTCGCGGCGCGCGGAACGGTCGCGAATCGCCCGCCGTTTAGCCAGTAACGCGCTCCCGCTAGGCGCCCGACCCGCCAAAGTGTGACCGCAATGGATCCACGAACGGGCCGGGCGGCCGCCGGACCTCATTATCGAGTGCCACGCACCGCTTCAAGGCTGCTTGGAGATCGTCGTACTCGGCGAGGACCTCGCCCACACCGTTGATGATCGTCCGTTCGATCCGGGCACCCTCCGATTCGGCGAGTGTACTTGCCCTTTGGTCCGGCCCTGCTCGCTGTCCCAGCCCACCGCTATTGATGGGGTGGATCGTTAGCGCAGCCCGAGCCTGTCGGCAGTGATCCAAGTCTGTGAGAGGGCCGAATCCCCTCACAGTCACACCTCCTCGTCCGCGGCGGGCGGAACGTGCAGCAGTGGGCAGTCGCTCCAAGCGCGCGCCAGGGTAGCCTCATCCGTGATCGGACGACTGACCCCGCGCCCCGGTGACGGTAACCGCTCGCTGAGATCAAAGATACGCCCGTATCCCTCGTCGCCGGGCATCAGAAGCATATAGTCGTATACCCGAAGTTGACGCGCCAAGAAGATGAGGACCGGGCGACCGGACTGCGGATAGTCGAGACCCTTCGCCGCCCTCACTTCGATCTTGTGGTTCCTGTTCGAACCTGCGCTATAGACGCAAGCGCGTGCCTCCACCTCACCGCGTGTCGTGTCAGCGGATACGCGTGTCAAGAACACGCGCTGCGTCTCCAAGTCGCGTAAGCAAAAGTACTCTCGAACCACGTAGGCGTTGAAATGAACTTGCGCCCACCTGGCCCCTGCCCTTGGCACTTGGGCAATCAGAACGGCGTTGCGTGACGTGGTCCGTCCTACATCGCGCCGAGACCGGGTAACGGTCGCCGTCGGACGCGGCAGAATGCCCGTGGCCGCCACTCCGCTTGCCTTCGTGCCAGAAAACCCAACGTTCTTCGCGGCCCGCTCAAGCACCTCTTCGTCGATCGACCGAATCCTTCCCGCGTGACGCTCCAAGAACTCCCCGAATGCGTCTACGTTAACCTCTTCTTCCCGCCCCATTCTGACGATCGCGTATGCCTCGAAGTTCCCTCTAAGTCCCCCTGGAGTCAGATTCCCGGACCCAACGATCAGGATCTTCCCTCCGTCAGCGAGCACAAAGTTCGACACCTTCGGATGAAACAAGGCGGAGCTTTCATTCCAGAACACGCTGGCTCGGAAATTCCTGTAGCACTGTTCCAATTCCTGCATTCGCTCGAGCGCGACCCGATTCGTCACGCTGTCAATGCCGACCACAAGCCCAACCTTGCCACCCCCGTTCATCATGTCCTGAACGACCCGATCCTCGATCAACTGATCGATCCCGTCGCGCGTCGCGAATGCGTAGAGGCCACGCCACTCCCTTGCTTGACGAACCGCATCAAGAATGGCCTCATACAGGTACGTGGTCCCGGCGTGAGTTGGATCCTGAACAACGAAGTCGAGTTTCATCTCCCCCTCATCCCTGGCGTCCGACGCAACCAAGCCAGCGCGCGGCGACCAAGTTTACGCCTTCCCAAGATCGGCAACGTCGTCGTAACCGGCCATCAACGCCGCGTAAGACCTGACCTTCGGGCCTCGCTTCTTGGCGGGGCTGGGCTTTGAGAAGATCAGTATGTATTCGTGGACGTTCTTGAAAAGGAAGTTCGGTGGATACGGGTAGCTGCCGAAGATTGGGCGTTGCGCCCCGTAGCTACCCCACTTGCCTCCAGAGCCGTCCTTAGACCAGATGATCTCATTTACCATTACAAACCCGAGGCCTCGTAGCAGTGTAGCAAAGTCGGCGGCGAGCGGAAAAGTCAGTAATCCGTGTTCCGTATACTGATTGACGTTCGCGGTAACAACACACAGCTTCCTTCCGGGACGCAACACTCGCAGACATTCCGAAAAAGCGGGCCGAAGTGACTTAAGGAAACTGACATAATTCCCTTCATTGCCGAGGTTGTGCTCACCGTCCCCGTACTGCGCTTTGTCCCAGTATGGGGGACTGGTGACGATGAGGCCGATGCTCTCATCATCGATAAAGTCCATATCACGGCAGTCGCCATGTACGGCTACAAGGGATTCGCATTCACCTTGGCGTTCCTCGTAGAGGTGTTGGCACTCACGCTCGATGATGTCGATGTATTCACCGTTTTGGTCAATGCACGCGACACGTCGGCCTAGGGGGAGAGCCGCGCGGGCCGTTGTCCCTGTGCCAGCGAAGGGATCGAGAACCGTCTCACCGTGGAAGCTGAACAGCTTGATCAACCTATGTGGAATCTCCTCCGGGAACGCGGCAGGGTGATCGTCGCGCCGGACATTTGCGATGGTCCAGACGGTCTTCGTGTACTCCCGCCATTCCTCCTTGGTAACCCTACTCCTTTCCTTGACGACCGGATCGACACGGGCTGGCATGATGTCGTTCAATCCCTTGACCTAGGGTTGTTTCCATTGCCACGGAGCGTGGCATTTACTCGTTGAATGCTGACGTGCTGCAATTCAGCCAGGAACGCTTCGTCCAAGCCAACGGCGTCCGCGACAGCCCGGTCGATGTCCCGGCGGAGATCGACGAAGCGCAAGGGAGAATAGGCTAATGACGTGCGACCGCGATTGAGGCTCACGGTTGGCTCAGAGCGAATGCGAGACCACAGCTTCTCAGCAGAGGCGATCAGCTTCGGTCGAACCGACCGGTCAAAAGTGCTGGTGTCGAGAGGCAAGCCTTGGAAGAAGCGCTTTGTCACGTGAAACCCATCGTGCGTGACAAGCCACCACCAATAGGCTAGATGGCTCGAAAGCAGTGCGAACGCCGCCACCGCATCGCCTCTGGCAGGGAAGGTCATCGCGTGCAGAGGATGGGTCGAAAGGGTGGCGTCGCGGGGAATGACGGCTCTCGGTGGAGTCAAGAACACATTGAGGAAATTGTATGCAGTGGCGCCGATGAAGACAGTGGGGGCTTCGTGCTCCAAAGCATCAGACAGCGTCATGCGGCGAATAGTCGTACATGCGTGTGCAAAGCGATCCGAACGTGCGGTCAGGGTCTCAAAAGCTCGTGTCTGGGACACGCCGTCGATCTTAGGAATGCCGCACCGGATGGAGCCGGTGAAAGGAGTAAACCGAATTGATGAGAACATGTTGACACGGTTGCGGGCTCGCCATTTCTGTAAAGGGCCAGTTTCGATACGGGTCTCACGTGTTTCCGGATCGCGGTGCCAAAAGAGGATGCAGTTCCGTGTCTTGACCTCCTCGCCAAATAGGGCATGCGGCTCTCGGTCGAAAAACGCAAATCGCCATGCACCATGTGCGTCTTCCACCAGGGAGCGGGTGTCTCGAAACTGCGCACCAACATTGCTAGCTAACGACAGCGGCAGCACGAACGTTCCAGCTGCCAGACCGGGCGGTGGCAATCGGAGCATTTGTTGAACGAACAGCGGATAGACTTCGGAGGTGGGTCGGATGCCATTCCCCAAGGAGCCGAAGACGGTGCCCAAGGCAGGCAGATCATCGCGAGTTCCGACCTTTGCATAGGGTGGATTGCCAAGCACCACAAGCGGGCTGCGTGAGATCCTCGGAAAGAGTGCCGATAGCGAGATTCGCTCACCCAATCGGGAGTCGTCGAGCAGGAGCAGTTGGCCGGTCCCAGCGGCTTGCGGCACGGATCTGTCAGTCGGTGCGGACTCGGGAGTCGGGGACCGGGGAGGGTCGAGAGTTAGGGCATCCGCGCAGGCGAGATTGCTGCGTATCCGATGCCACAGTTGCAGCGGCGGGACATCGGTCTCGGGAGTGGCTGTCAGACAATCGGCGAGGAGGACGAATGCTGCGGCATGGACCGCCCACGGGTCTACATCCGTACCGTGGAGTGCGGTTTCGCAGAGCGTTAGAGCGTTCTCCCCCGGAAAACGAGTACGGAGCGTCTTTAGCGCCGCTCGGAGAAACACGCCAGTTCCGCAAGCCGGGTCCAGAATCGAAGGAGGACCGCTGGAGATCACAGGCCCGCGGAGACACTCTCGGGTCATGTAGGCAGCGACGTCGGCGGGGGTATAGTAGACACCCTCGGATCGCTTGCGGTCGCGGGCGGCAGCAGTCGCCGAGTCACGCGCGACACTCGCACGACTCCCAGGACCGTGGGGATCTAGAACGTACGGCAAGAGGTCGCTGTAGCCGATCACGTCCCGGCAGTCGGTCAGGATCCTGTCGGCGTCATTCAGAGCATGCCTTGGCACCAACGCAACAGGATTGGTGACCGGAGCACTACCGAAGAACCAGGTTGCGGCATCCTCCAGGCTGGCTCCGACAGCAACTCGCTTGGTCACCAAGGCCGTCAACCATGCGGAGGCCAGCGTCCAGGCGAGAAGTTCAGCGGGTGGTCGAACAACCCACCCACCTGGTTCAGGAAGTCGTCGCGAGGGACACCGCCGAGCGACCGCCGAGCTATCCTCGTGGAGGAGCGCGTGGTTCAGTACGGCAACGGCGGCTCGCACGGGTCGGCTGTACCTCTCGGAAGCTGTTGCCAAGACATGCCCTCGTCTTGGAACCGCGAGGTCGTGACGGCGCGTCTTCGCTTCCGCCGTTAGCGCTGGATGGCGAGAGAGACTGGGGTCGATGGACGCTCGATCCCGAGTCGCTGCGGGCAGTGTCAACTACCTACCCCCCCTCTGCGCAAGCCACAGGGGCAGTTCGCGCTGCTCGCGATCCTGGCATCGTCGTAGTAGATCCCTAATGGCCTGCCGGATCAGCCACGAGCGGGAGATCTCAGTCTGCTCGGAGAGTGAGCCCAACTCAGCGTAATCGCCTGAATCTAAGCTGACGGTCACACGAATCAGCGGTTGCTTCTGGGCCATGTCCCCCACCTGAGTCCGATGTACTCCTTCAGCAGGAGTGCGGTACGAGTGATGCATATCGTACAGCGATCGGCTCGCCCGTGCTAGGGGGAAGCCAAGCGGTGGGATGCCAAGCGGTGGGGGAGATCGTGGCGGTCGGGTCGTCTCACAGCAAATCGAGACGGTTCTGCGGACCCCAACCAAGCGAGTCGCCGCCCGGTCCGCTCTGAGCAACTCAGGCTCCCTCCAATTGAGTCCGGGATTCCTGCGATCCTGACACGTGGGAGTCGGATCTCGTCGAGCGGCAAGAGTGGCGGATCATGCAGTCCTGATTGAACTTACGTGATCTCCTGCCGTGATTCTGGCCTCGGGTGATCCGCATACCCCGTGTATAACACGGAGGCTGACGAGGGGCTCCGCCCCCTCGACCCCCGGAATGTCCCGCACCGAAGCGCGCGGGGATCGCGGGCGGGGCTTTCTCCCTTCCCCCGTGGCGGCACGTGGGCGGTCGTGGCATGGCAGGACGAGGTCCGCGAGCCGTATCTTTGGTACTCCCGTATCGATTCGGGCGTTCGCTGCAAACTCCAGTCGGAAGGGTCGGACATGTTCCGTCACAAGCCGCCCTCTACAGGCCCCGTCCCGCCCATCATTCTCGTCCTCGCGCTGTTTGCCGCACTCACCTCCTGCGAACCGGAACCGGCATCCGACAACCCGACTCGCGAGACACTTCCGAGCGGTGCCGTCCTCGTTCGCTACCCAACACTCCCCGCCGTGGACTCCGTCGGCCCGGAAGTCATCGAGGCGCGCGTGGACCTCAAGTTCGGATCCCTTGAAGGAGAAGACCTTAACGTGACCTTCGGTGACGTTCGAGGCGTCCAGGCGGCCAGCGACGGCACCATCTACGTGCTGGACGAACAGGCCGCGGAAGTCCGCGTCTTCGATTCCAGCGGCGAGTACCTGCGGACGATCGTGAGGCGTGGCGAGGGGCCGGGCGAGATCGGCGGCGCCAACGGGATACGCCTGTCCGGAGACACTCTCCTTTGGATCCACGACACCGGACAGTGGACGATCATGGGAGTGGACCCCACCGGTGAGGAGATACGCCGGTTCGCCAAGCCCGTCATGAGCTACGGATACGTCTGGGACGGCGTGTTCGATGGTCGGGGCCGCTACTGGCGGGCGACCACGCACGGAGACGACGATCCGGGCTACCCGCCCCCGCCGGGCCTGAGTCTGTGGAGCGAGCGGCGCTACTACAAGTCCTACGAACTGTCCACCGGGGCCATCGACTCCGTGTACGTCGGCGAGGCACGCTTTCGGTCATACGGATACAGCACGCCTGCGGGCTGGGGGTTCCTGCCGCTTCCGTTCGAGGCGGCCGAGTTGATCGAGCTCAATCCTTCCGGTGGTTTCTGGCGCGCACACAACGCGTCGTACCGGATCGTCCGAACGGGCGAGGGCGGCGACACGCTGGTGGTCATCGAAGCCGGGCTCCCCGTCCAACGGGTCACGGACGAGGATCGCGATGCCTACGTCGAGGGCATAGTCGACGACAGCCCCGAACTCCGGCGACAGGCGGAGGAGGTGGCTTCCCTGATGCCGGACGTCAAGCCACTGCTTGAGGGTCTATTCGTGGACGACGAAGGACGACTCTGGGTCGAGAGAATCACGCCGAGGGGCGCGCCCGCCTTCTACGACCAGTACTCGGGGGACGGCGACTACTTGGGATCCGTTCGCCTCGCGTTCGACGCGGCAGGCCCGATTTGGATCCAGCACGGCAGCATCTACGCACGGGTTGTCGATGAGTTCGACGTCCACTACGTCATTAGGGCCTCTCTGCCGTGAGAAGGAATCGAGCCGGGTGGGTGGAGAAACGCCTTGTCATCATCGTCGCAGCCTCCGCCATGCACCTCGCCTGCGAGGATCGAACAACCGAATCGGTGAGCACGGGCGCAGGCGATCCGGCCGACGAGGACATCGTGCGGATCTCCAACGTGCACGCGCTGGATCTTCCCGAGGTCGAACTACGCCTTGATCCATTCCACGAAGGCTCTGCCGGACCTTCATCTCGACCGGGTCGCAGGAGCCGTCTTTCTGCCGGACTCAGCCCTGATCATCGGGGACGGCGGTGCACGCGAGCTGGTTTTCCTTGATGGCGACGGGAGCATTCGGGCGCGCTCGGGTCGTGACGGGGAGGGGCCGGGGGAGTACAGGTGGATCGAGCGGGTCGGGGTCGGCGTGGATGGCATGCCGTTCGTGTTCGACCGGCGTCTGCGACGATTCACTTTTCTGGACGCGGACGGTGACGTGACTCGCATCCAACGGCTGGATCAGGGGGCCGGACTCGGTGCGGCCGTGCCTCTCAGCCGCTTGGAGAGCGGCGAGGTCTTGGCGGCTCTGGAGACGCGGCCGACCCTGCCTCCGGGGTTGCAGCGGGGACCGGTCTTTCTGGTCCTTAGCAACGACTTGGGGGAGATCTCGGACACCGTGGGCGAATGGGCCGGCAAGGAGCGCTACGTCACCGACCAATGGCTTCCGGTCGGATTCGCGCAGACCGCCCTTTTTGCGGGCCGGGGACGCCACGCACTCGTGGGCACCAACGATTCTATCGACCTGACGCTCTACCGGGGGATGGACCCGGTCACTCGCTTACGCGGCGGATATTTCCCACGCAGGGTCACCGCCCAAGAGAAGGAGGAGTGGACCGAGCGCTTCCTCGCGATGTTCCCCGAAGACTATCGAGCGGGTTGGCGACGCCGGTTGGAGCGCTCCACGATCCGGGACTTCTATCCCGCCTTCGGCGCGATCAAGGTCGACGCCGACGGCAGGATCTGGATCGGGGATTATCCCAAGTTGGCCGATGAGTTGCGGCGGTGGACGATCATCGAGCCCGACGGGACGCCCGTCGCGGCAGTCAATCTCCCGGTTCTGTTCCCCTTGTGGCTCGAAGACACGGTCGCCGTGACGAGCCAGCCTGTCGAGTTGCTCGACGTGGCTCACGGGAGAATCGCGGTGCTGCGCCGCGACGAGTTCGATGTCGAGGTCGTCGAGGTGTACGAAATGGGCAGCAACCGACCACAATAGCGCGAAGCAGCCCGAATCGTGGACACTCCGGTGACGGGATTCGTGAGTTGCTCACGCGCTGACCATACTCGCAGCAGTGCAAAAAGCCGGGGGTTCTGAAGGGGGGTGCGGCCCCCCTCGCCAGCCTCCGTGTTCAACACGGGGTCGGCTGGCTCATGACCACTGACGGGGTCAGGAGCCAGCGTTGGCCGTCCGAGCCGAACCATGCGCGCACGTTGTCGATGGAGCCACCGGGGCAAGCTCGGGGTGGAGCCTCACGATGGAGGTGGCATCCCCACGGATGCGGTCCCGCTGGAGCCCTTCGCCGTTGCGGCTTCGGCAAGGACCGAATACGATCCATCCGTAGGCCATTCCCACCATGTCAACGCTGCGCGCCGCGGCTCCCTTCACGCACCAGAGAGAGATGCTCCTTCCCACCATATCCGACCGTCCAGTTCGGACACTTGACCATCCCCGAAGTGCTCGACGATATGACACCGGCGCAGGAGAGGTCTGGCGATCGTGGAGGTAAAGCTACGTGACCTCACCCGTCTCTTCGTTCACCCGGCCCAATACGAGATTCCGAGGTTCCAGCGCCCCTACGTATGGACCCGTGACAAGCAGTGGGTGCCACTCTGGGACGACGTTCAGCACACGGCCGAACGCATTCTCGCGGCACAGCGTGAAGGCTCGCCGCCACCTCAACCCCATTTCATGGGCGCGGTGGTTCTGCAGCAGATTGCCAACGTCTCCGGCTCGCTCGCACGACGAATCGTGGTGGACGGGCAGCAGCGCTTGACCACTCTCCAACTGCTCTTGGACGCCGCGCAGGAAGTCCTTGAACGAATGGGGATCGACGGTCCCGCCGCGCGCCTCGAAGATCTGGTCTTGAATCAACCCAAATACCAAGGCGGCTGCGCGGATAACGCGTTCAAGGTGTGGCCCACCGATGCTGACCAAGAGGCGTTTCGGCACGCGATGGTCAACGGCCTGTCGGGAGGCGGATGGAGCGAGTCGCGAATCGTAAAGGCTCACGAGTTCTTCAGGGATCAGATAGAACAGTGGGTCGGCGAAGACGAAGGGCCGAACGAGGATGCCAACGAACGGGCCGAGGCGCTGGAGAAGGCCCTGTCGCAGCAGTTGGAATTGGTCGTCATCGACCTCCGCTCATCGGACAACCCCCACATCATCTTCGAGACGCTGAACGCCCGAGGCACGCCGCTTCGACAGTCTGACCTGATGAAGAACATGATCCTGCACGAGGCGGAAAAGACCGGTGACGGGGCCGGAGTGCCTTGGCCATTCGAGGGCGCATGGTGGGATCAGGACATCCGTCAAGGACGATTGTACCGCCCTCGCATCGACGTGTTCCTGAACTACTGGCTGGCGATGAGGACACTCCAGGAAGTTGGAGTGTCCGACATGTTCGTGGCGTTCCGACGGCACTACGAACGGGGTGAACATGGCGCGATTG
This sequence comes from Gemmatimonadota bacterium, assembly GCA_965207805.1. Taxonomy (GTDB): domain Bacteria; phylum Gemmatimonadota; class Gemmatimonadetes; order Palauibacterales; family Palauibacteraceae; genus Palauibacter. The sequence goes on along the minus strand of OZ242312.1, from coordinate 756,879 downwards.
GCGATATCGCGGCGGACATCGCAAACGTCGGCTCGGCATATCGCCGCCTCGAAACTGAGGAACTGGGCGGGGTGTGGGCGGCGTTCGCTCCTCGGTGGAAGGTTATGCAAGCGGCGGTCGTGACGCCCGTTCTGCTGTGGTTGCTTTCGTCCGAAGCGGAGCCGGGCCAAGTGTTCAGGGCCATCAAGGCACTGGAAAGCTACTTGGTGCGGCGAATGGTGTGTCGTATGACCACCCGAGGCTACAACAGGATGTTCGTTGACCTCGTGAAGCGGCTGGAGCACACAGGGTCGGCGAAAGCGGGCGACACCGTCATCGGATTCCTCGGCGAGCGGGAAGCGTATAGCACGATCTGGCCCAATGACAAGTGGGTGTTGGATGCCATATCCACTAAGCCCCTTTACCGGCTGCTGACGCGCGGACGGCTGAGAATGGTCCTTGAGGGCGTCGAGGAGGAGTTGCGGACCACCAAATCCGAGGGAATGGGGGTTCCCCCCGAGTTGACGATTGAGCACATCATGCCGCGGAGCTGGCGGGGGGCGTGGCCGGGGCCGGAGACTGGGCTTGGTCCGGAGAGCCCGGAGGAGAGAAGGGATCGGCTGCTTGACTCGCTCGGGAACCTAACGCTCGTCAACCAGCCGTTGAACTCTGCGCTATCAAACGGACCTTGGCCAAGCAAGCGGAAGGGGCTGGCGGGGCACAGTACGCTGTTCCTAAACAAGGATCTCTTGGACCACTCCCAAGACCGCGCGTGGGACGAAGAAGCGATCCGAGCAAGGGCGATGCGCCTCCACAAGTTATTCGTCAAGGCGTGGCCGCACTCCACCGACATTGGCACTGGATCGGAGGCGGCGTGAAGCAGGGATCCTATGGGAGCTCCCCCGCAAGGCTCGTAATGGTAGACCTCGTGCGTGGCACGATCATCCGCCCCTACACCGGGGAACCGTGCGCTCGAAGGCTGCGGTTCGCGTGACGACCCCTCCGCGCCTTCTCGGCGTCCGCTCACACATCGGGCGATTGCTGGCAATGACACCGGTTCCGTTTTCGATTGCCCGCAGGACCGCTCCCCCGAGATTCGGCGTCTACATGTTCCGTGCTCCTGATGGCGCGGCGCTCTATGTTGGAGAGTCGGGTGGGGGACCACGGGGTTTACGTGGCCGGATCGGGCAGCACGTACCAGCCAAGAGGGAAACGAGGGAGAAGTTTCGGCGTGGTGGCAGGCCCAAGGGCGGAGCGTGTGAACTCGCGGTGCGGATTGCTTGTGAAGAATTGGGAATCGCCAAGGCGGATTGGAGTTCTTTGTTGTTTCGTGACACGCTGGACCGTGCCTTCGAGAGCGTTGAAGAGACAGAAATCCAATGGGTCGAGGTATCCGAAGCTCGATGCCGTCAGGCCGTCGAGAAATGCGCTATCCACGTAGTCGATCCTAGGCACAACCGCCCGTGATCTTCGGTGCGAAGCGAGACGGAGGTAACGTAAGGAGCCGCTGGCGTCGCTCGGGGTCGACGGTTCCTCTGGCGCTCATGGATCCACAACGGCGTGCGCAGGTGCGCGAGGTCCGGGGTCCGGCAACTTCCGCCAACGTCGAACGGAATCCCGTTTGGGAATGGGGGTGAAAAAAGGGGATGAGCGCTACATCAAATGACATAAACCATTGCAATATATACATCTTACGAAATTTCCGCAGAATAGCGCTGCAACACGACCTATCCGTGGAACTTCTCGCCGTTCCTCCCCATCTGCCTGTTCGGCGGCGCCATGTTTGCGCGGACCCGCACGGCGTACCTCGTGCCGTTCGCGGCCTGGCTCCTCGGCGACCTCGGCATCTGGGCGCTGACGGGACGCGCGGATTGGGCCTTCTACGCGCACCAGCCGGTGATTTACCTGTCCGTCGCGCTCGTGGCGTTCATCGGCTTCGCCCTCCGGCGCAAGCGTTCGTGGAAGCGGGTGGCCGGGGCCGGGCTGGGGTCGTCGCTCGCGTTCTTCGTGCTGAGCAACTTCGGCGTGTGGGCGTTCGGCGGCGGTGCGGTCTACCCGCTCAACTTCGGTGGCCTGGTCGAGTGCTACGTGATGGCGATTCCGTATTTGCGGAACACGCTGATCAGCATGGCGGTCTTCCTGCCGCTCCTGTTCAGCCGCGTCGCCCTGACGAAGCCGGTCTCCGTCCCCGAGTACCGCCTGGCATCCAGCCGCACCTGACGGCGCCGCGATGAGCCACCGCGTCGTCTCGCTCATCGCCAGCGCGACCGAGATCGTGTGCGCCCTCGGTTTCGAGGACGAACTCGTCGGACGCTCGCACGAATGCGACTACCCGCCCGGGATCGAGCGCCTCCCCGCCTGCTGCTCGTCGAAGGTGAAGGTGGAGGCGAGCAGCCGAGAGATCGACGACCAGGTGCGGTCGCTCGTCGGTGACGGACTCTCCGTCTATCGCGTCGATCCCGACCTGCTGAACCACCTCGCGCCGACCGTCATCGTCACGCAGACGCAGTGCGACGTGTGCGCGGCCAGTTTGGAGGACGTCGAGCGCGCCGTGTGCGAACTCGTCACGTCGAACCCGGTTCTCGTCTCGCTCGAGCCGATGGCGCTGGGCGACGTGTGGAGGGACGTCCGCTCCGTCGCCTCGGCGCTCGGAGATCCGGCCCGCGGCGACGCCCTCGTGGCCCGACTCCGGAGCCGGCTGGACGACCTTCACGCCCGGACGCAATCCAGCCAGTCCCGTCCCACGGTCGGCTGCATCGAGTGGACGGACCCGCTGATGATGGCGGGGAACTGGGTGCCGGAACTGGTGGAGATCGCGGGTGGCGTCGACCCGCTGGGCGAAGCGGGGAAGCACTCGGGGTACGTCGAGATCGAGCGGCTCGCCGAGACCGATCCCGACGTCATCGCGATCATGCCGTGCGGCTTCGACATCGAGCGTGGCGCCCGTGAGATGGCCCCGCTGGCCGCGCATCCGGAGTGGCGGCAGCTCTCGGCCGTGCGCAGCGGACGCGTGGTCGTAACCGACGGCAACCAGTACTTCAACCGGCCCGGCCCGCGGCTGGTGGAGTCGGCCGAGATCCTCGCCGAATTCCTGCACCCCGGCCGCTTCGATTTCGGCCACTTCGGCCGCGGCTGGACCTGGTGGGAGACACCGGAACGGTCACGGAAACGCCGTACGGGATAGCGACATTGTCCTCCTGAAAAGAGGAAAGAGGAGAGGAACATGGGCTCACGATCGGTTTTCGCGGCGGCTTGCTTTCTTTCCTTCTTCTCCCTGCCGGCTGCGGCGGCTGCGCAGGAAGCCTCTCCACCGCTGGCGATTGTCGGGGCGACGATCATCGACGGCCACGGCGGCGCCCCCATCGTCGACGGAACGATCGTCATCGAGGGCGGCCGGATCGCCGCCGTGGGTCCGAGTGCCGAAGTGGCCGTTCCCGGGAGTGCAGAGATCGTTGACGGGAGCGGCAAGTTCGTCACGCCCGGCTTCGTGGACACGAACGTCCACATGTCGCTCGCCTTCGGGCGGGGAGGGCGCGTCGAGGAGCACGCGGCCTACTGGGCGCACCACGAGGCGCTGATCCTCCAGGGGCTGCAACTCCACCTGAAGCACGGGGTGACGACCGTTCGCGACAGCTACGGCGTTCTGCGCCCCATGCAGCGGGTCAAGAAGAAGATCGACTCCGGGGAGGAGATCGGCCCGCGCACCTACCTCGCCGGCAACATCGTGGGCTGGGGCGGCCCCGCCTCCGAGACGTTCGCCGGCCTCCCGGAGTCGGAGATCAGCTTCTTCGCCGAGCAGATGAACGACGAGGTCACGCTCGGAAGCGGCGAAGAGATGATGCACATGACGCCCGACGAACTGCACGTCGCGATCAACGCCTACCTCGACCACGGGCCGGACTTCATCAAGTACGGCGGCACGCACCACTTCAACTATCCGGCGGGAATCTCCTTCTCGCCGCGCGCCCAGCGCGTGATCGTCGAGGAGACGCACAAGCGCGGGCTCGTCGCCGAGACCCATGCCACGAGCCTCGAAGGCCTGCGCCTCTCGATCCTCGCGGGGATCGACCTCATCCAGCACCCGGACAACGTCGGGAACCGCACGATCACCGACGAGCTCGTCGACATGATCGTGGAGCGCGGGATCGTGTGCTCGATGCTCATCAACCAGTTCACGGGCCCCAGTTGGCAGTTCCACGTCCGCAACATGGAACGCGCGCGGGAGGATCTCGCTGAGTTCCAGGCCCGGGAGCGCCAGCGGCGCATCCCCCCGACGACCGCGGAGATCCGCCGTCGCGTCCAGGACACCGGCCTTCCACAGCCGGGATCCGTGATGGAAGGACGCTGGACGACGAAGCGGACGAACGCGAAGAAGCTCATCGAAGCGGGCTGCATCGTGACCGTCGGCACCGACAACACGCTCTTCGGACGCGGAGGCGTGGCGGCGGACTTCCTGCGCGAGGAGCCTGATAACATGGAGCACCAGCTCCCCGGCCTGGGCACGGTCCTCGCCATCGAGGGACTCGTCGAACTCGGCATGACGCCGTCCGAGGCGATCGTCGCGGCCACGAAGAACGGCGCCATCGCGAGCAAGGCGCTCGACGAATACGGCACGCTCGAAGCCGGGAAGGCCGCGGACATCGTCGTCCTCGACGCCGACCCCCTCGCCGACATCGCGAACATCCGCCGCCTGACGATGGTCATCAAGGGCGGCCGCATCATCGACATCGACGCCCTCCCCACCAACCCCATCGCCCTCGACTGGGCCGCCGGCCCGCCGAACGGATCGCGCTAGTCGGAATACGCCGACGTCGGACCCGGGGGCACCGCGAGGGGTAATCCGGAGAACGGCGTATACCGGAGATCCTCATCAAGGAGACGGCGGTCAACGAGCGGGACCACCTTCCGGGGTAGTGGGAGAGGAGGTGAAATGCGTACCGGGTGCGGGTTGCTTCTGGGTCTGGTGCTGAGTACGAGCGGCTGCGAATCGGAGATGGCCACCACTCGTCCCGATCCCGAACAGCCCGAACCTCCCCGCGTACCGACGCCATACCTGGCCAAGCTGTATGTGACCGGCAAGGTGACCGACGCTTCCGGCCGGGCCGTCGAAAACGCGCTGGTTGTCGTTCTGGTACAGCCCACGACGCACAGGGTGGAATGCGAGTCGGCGGTTCTACCGACCGGTGGCAGGACGGATGCCAATGGGGTGTACTTGAACGTTTGGGGTGAGAATGGCTGGCTGGGGCGAGGTTGTGTCCGAGCGGCCGCTTGGAAGGACAATCTGCGGGGGAGAGCGGATCGCTCGGATGTGACATTGCGGAGCGTCGCGGATGCGTTGCCGCCGGATACCCTGGTCGTCGACATCGTCCTGGACGATCGCTAGCGATGGGGCGATCAGGACGCAGCAATCGGACATGGCGCCGGCTGGCCGCATGCACCGCATTGCTTGCGGCTTCCTGTGATGGACTGCCGCCCGAGGCTGACGAGCTCCCCTCGTCGAATCCTTCATCTCCTCCGGTCATTCCCATCCCTCCTCCTCCTCCCCTCCCGAGTCTGCACGGGCCGAGTCTTCTGTGGGTATCCGGCACCGTAACGGATTCTACCGGCCAGCCGGTGGTCGATGCCTCCGTGACCGGATACGGCGCTACCGACGATTACGGCACGGAATGCGCATATGCTTCGGGTGAGTTGGACGCGGGAACGAATGCTGAAGGGCGATTCCTGACACAGTGGCGTCGCCGACCTGGAGGCACGTTCGGCGGCTGTCTCTTCCTGACCATCACGCCGCCGCCGGGATCGGAGTTGGAGGCGATCTCCATCGACAGCATGCGGGTGACGTTCTACGACTGGAACGATCCCGAATTGCCGACGGACACGCTGTTTGTGGATGTGGTGTTACCGCCGGCATCGGACTCGTAGCGGCATCCACGTCCGGGGGCAGCCCGGCGCCGGTTCCGTCAGGGCATCAGCGGGAGCAGCACGTGCGAGGGGTTCCCGGCCTCGTGATAGACCGTGTTGTTCGCGACGCGCCACCTGCGGTCGCGCGGATTTCCCGTGTTCCGGTTGATGTCGAAGTTGGGGAAGCTGCTGCTGTAGACGTCGACCCGGATTCGGTGTCCCGCCTTGAAGAGGTTCGCCGAAGGTTCGAGCGGAAACTCGAGCCGGTAAACCTCCCCTTCCTCCATGAGCACGGACTGCTCGAACCCGTCCCGGTAGCGCGCGCGGAGGATCCCCTCGGAGACCGGGAACGCATACCCGCTCGGATAGTCCGGGCTCGACGGATGGACGTCGAGCAGCTTCACGTAGAAGTCGGTGTCCGGAGCGTCGGATGAGATGAAGAGGACCGCGGTGATGTCTCCGGCGATCGTCAACGCGTCCGGCAATGGGTCCGTCTGGAACACGAGCACGTCCGGGCGGGAGGCGATCGGCATGCCGGGGATCCCGTGGCCGGGCAGCGTCTCCATCTCGATCTGGTCGCGCGGGCCCATCCCCTGGAATCCGAACTCGAGTGCCGGTCCGTAGGCGACGATGCAGCGGCCGTTGCTGGAGACCGAATTGCGCGGGTCGTACGTGTAGGTCGTCGAGGAGGCGCGCGCGGACGGCGCCTCCGGGGCGAGCCCCCCTCCCTCGTGGAGATGGAATTCGGTGGGCTGGGCCGCGGTCGGGGGCCAGTTCTCCTCGTAGCGCCACGCGCCGCCCTGGTTGAGGCGGCCGTTCTCGGCCTTCCGCCCGTCGCCCCCGCCCATGATGAAGTACTTCGCGGGCGCCCACACATCGGCCCTCTCGTCGCCCTTCAGCCAGCGGTCGAACCAGCGCAGTTCGAGGTTCAGGTAGTCGTCGTAGGTCACGATCCGGGCGCCCTCGGTGCCGAAGTTCACGTCCCCGATCGACGACGCGAAGTTGTTGTGCGTCCACGGACCGATGAGGATGTGCTGGTCCTCCCGCCCCATGCGCACCATCGCCTGGTATCCGTCGCTGATCGTGCGGGGATACCAGTCGAACCAGCCCACGACCCAGAGGATGGGCATGTCCGGGTACGACTCGAAGTGCTCGTCCATGCCCAGGCCCGGCTGTCGCCAGAAGTCGCTGTAGTCGTAGTTGTCGAAGTAGAGCTGGCAGGCGGCCTCCTCGTACGTGGGCGCGAGACTGAGCGGCGTCTCTCCGCGCCGCCACGGGGTGCGCGAGGCCCAGTCGAGGAACGTCTGCCCCGTGCGCATCTCATTAATCGCTTCGGTGATCTGCGGGTTCGCCCGTGCCTCGTTCCCGTTCGACGCGACGGAAAGGATCCATTGCAGCAACCCCAGACCCAGGGCGCCGCCGCACTTCATGCTGTAGGTGTAGGCGTTCGTCGGCCCCTGGTACGGGATCATCGTCTTGAGGCTGGGCGGGTTCAGCGTCGCGGTCTCGAACTGGACCCATGCCTGGTAAGAGACGCCGTACGTCCCCACCTGGCCGTCGCAGGACGGGTGCCGCGCGACCCATTCGACCGTGTCGTAGCCGTCTTCCGGCTCCTGGACGAAGGGGAAGAAGTCGCCCGGCGAGTTGAAGCGCCCGCGGCAGTCCTGGACCACGGACACATACCCGTTCCGCGCGAAGAACATCGCGTGCTCGATCGAGATCGGGCGCATCTTGTCGTACGGAGTCCGCGCGAGGACGGCGGGGAGCGGTTCCTCCAGCGGGACGCCGTCCACCGCCGGCAGGTAGAGGTCCGTCATGAGGTCGAGGCCGTCGCGCATGGGGACGGGCACGTCCTTCACGATGACGACATCTCCATCGGTCACCGGGGAGGAACGCCGATCCGGCCCCTCGGTCCCCGCGGCCAGCGCGTGGGGGTCGAGGGCGGCGCCGATTCCGGCGAAGCCCGCTCCGGCAAGCCCGGTTCGAACGAACGATCTGCGGTCCATGTGGCCCTCCAGTGGGCGTGAGAGGGGGACAACCGACGGCGGCGGACGCTCGATTCCCAACCTACGGACGCCGACCACCGCGTCCAGACGTGGCCGGCGTCCGTGCAACCGATGGCGGACGGCGGTGCCTTGTCACGGGAAACGCCCGCGTCGAAGGTTGGACGCGCGATGACGGGCAACCAGTTCCACCTCGGGATAGATGTGGGCGGCACCTTCACGGACGCGGTCCTGATCTGTGAGGAAACGGGGCGCATCGACACCGCCAAGGTCCCGTCCACGCCGGCGGATCCCTCCATCGGCTTCATGGCGGCGGTGGGGCGTGCCCTCGATGGGGGTGAAGTCGACCCCCGCGCCGTCTCCCATCTCGTCCACGGGACGACGGTCGCGACGAACTCGCTCATCGAGGGGACGACGCCGCGGACGGCCTTCGTGACCACGGAGGGCTTCGGCGACATGCTCGAGATCGCCCGCCAGGTCAGGCCCTCTCTGTACGACGTCCACTTCGAGAAGCTGCGCCCGCTCGTCCCGCGCGACCTGTGCTACGAGGTGCCGGAGCGGCTGGACCCGGCGGGCGGCGTGCTTCGGCCGCTCGATGAGGACGCCGTCCGGGAGATCGCGGCGGCGCTGCGGGCGCGGGACGTCCGGTCCGTCGCCGTGTGCCTCCTGCACGGCTACGCGAACCCGGCGCACGAAGAGCAGGTGGCCGAGATCCTGGGGGAGGAGGATCCCGATCTTCTCATCTCGCTCTCATCCAGCGTGTGCCCCGAGTTCCGGGAGTATTTCCGGGCCAGCACGTGCGTGATCAACGCCTGCATCGTTCCGGTAGTGGCGCGCTATCTCGCCGGGATCGAGGAAGGGCTCGGGCGCGCCGGTCTCCAGGCGGAGCTTCTCGTCATGCAGTCCAACGGCGGGGTGCTGACGGCGGAACAGGCGGCGAGCAAGCCCGTGTTCATGGTCGAGTCCGGACCCGCCGCGGGCGTGGTCTCCGCCAACTTCATCGCGGGCCAACTCGGCCACGCGGATCTGATTTCCTTCGACATGGGAGGGACGACGGCCAAGGCCGGGCTGGTCCTCGACGGCCGACCGCGCGTCACGAAGGAGTACGAGGTCGGAGCGCAGGCCCAGCCGGGGCAGGGGATGACGCGGGCCGCCGGTTACCCGATCCGGACGCCGGTCATCGACCTCGTGGAGGTGGGCGCGGGCGGAGGAAGCCTCGCGTGGGTGGACGCGGGAGGGGGGCTCCGCGTGGGACCCCGGAGCGCGGGCGCCGACCCGGGGCCGATCTGTTACGGGAAGGGCGGGACCGAGCCCACGATCACGGACGCCAACCTCGTGCTCGGCCGCCTGAACCCCGACTACTTCCTGGGCGGCGAGATGGCGCTCGACGTGGACGCGGCCGCCGCGGGCATCCGCGAGCGCTGCGCCGAGCCGCTCGGCCTCGACCCGACCGAGGCGGCGAACGGGATCATCGAGATCGCGAACGCGACGATGATCAACGCGCTGCGGCTCGTGACGGTGCGGCGGGGCAACGATCCGCGCGAGTTGACGATGGTCGCGTTCGGCGGGGCCGGGCCGCTGCACGCGAACCGACTCTGCATGGAGATGCAGATTCCAACCCTCGTGATCCCGCCGAGTCCGGGGACGGCGTCCGCCCTGGGTCTCCTCGTCACGGACCTGCGGCACGAGTTCTCGCGCACGCGCGTCACGGCCGCCGCCGAGGCGAACGCGTCGCGGATCCGGTCGCTCTTCGAGACGATGGAGGGGGAGGGTCGGCGCACGCTCCGGCGCGAAGGCGTGGCGCCGGAGGACATGGAGTTCCGGAGGGGAATCGAGATGCGGTATGCCGGCCAGTCCTCGGAGGTGCCCGTCGCGTTGCCGCGGGACGGGGTGGACGACGGGCCGGATCGGAAGATGGACACCGCGACGCTGGCCGATGCCGTGCGCCGCTTCCACGTGGAGCACGAGCGGGCCTACGGACACGGATACCCCGAGCAGCCCGTCGAACTCGTGAACTTCACGGTCACGGCCATCGGCAGGATCGCGCGGCCCCGGCTCCCGAGGATCGGCTCGAACGGAAAGGACATCTCGGACGCCCAGCGGGGGACGAGGCGGGTGTTCTTCGCCGACGCCGGCGGCTTCGTCGAAACCGCGCTTTACGCCCGGTCGCGGCTCAGGGCGGGCCACGTGGTGGTCGGCCCCGCGGTCATCGAGGAAGTCGATTCCACCACGCTCGTCCATGCCGCCTATCGCGCCACCGTGGACGAGTTCGGCAACCTGCTGATCGCCCCGGGAGGCGCCGCGTGAACGGGCGGGACCCGAGCGGGGGGCGACCCGATGGCGGCGGGAAAAACTCGACGGCCGGAGACCACCCGGACCCGGCCCGGATGGACCGGATCGTGCTCCCGCGCCTCACTCCGTGGCTCGCGCTCCTCATCCTCGTGCTCCTGGGCTTCGGCTACATCGGGCTCTGGGGCTGGCTGCTGCGAGGGTAGCTGGAGATGGACGGGGCGCAGGGGGCTCAGCTGTCGTGGTGGCTCATCGGGGCTTACCTCGCGCTCATGCTGGGGGTCGGCGTGTGGTTCCGGCGGCGGGTGCGCTCCGTCGAGGACATGGCGGTGGCGGGGCGCCACTCGGGCGTGTGGCTCATCGCCTTTTCCGTTGCCGCCACCTGGATCAACGGCACCACCCTGATCGGGATCTCGGCGCTCGGCGCGGACTTCGGCCTCGACGCCTACTGGAGCGGCGGCTCCTTCATGCTCGGGACGATCTGGATCGCGTACTTCATCATCCCGCGGCTGTGGGAGACCGGCGTCATCACGATCCCGGAACTCTTCGGCCGCTGCTTCGGTCCGCGGCACCGGATCGTCTCCCTCCTCCTCGTCATCCTGCGGGACATGGGCGTGACGGCGGGGACGATCGGCGCGCTGACGCTCGTTACCACCGCGGTGCTCGGCATCTCGGTGGCCGAATCGCTCCTCCTGTGGCTCGGCGTCACGTCCGTCTATGTGTTCCTGGGCGGCATGTGGGCGGTGATGGCGACCGACGCGATCCAGTTCTTCATCATCCTGGCCGGTTCGATCGCGGTGCTCGTGGCGGGGCTGGCCGCGGCCGGAGGACTCGGCGGGCTGAGCGCCAGCCTCGATCCGGCGTTGGTCGACATCTTCGGCCGGGCCGGCGTCACCCAGGTGCTGGCCTGGATCGTCATCGGACTCGCGATCACGGGTGCGTACCAGGGGCTCATCCAGCGCGGTTTCGCGGCGAAGAGCGCGGAGGTGGCGCGGCGGGGATTCCTTTACGGCGGGGTCATCGCCTCGATCTGGTACATGACGCCGCCCCTGATCGGGATCGTCGCCCGCACGGTCTACGGGCCGGACCTCGCGGCGGAGGACGCCTTCGTCACGCTCGCCTTCGGGGCGGCGGGGAACGAACTCGCGAGCCTCGTCGTCGTGTGCGTGCTCGCGGCGAGCATGTCGACGCTCTCCAGCACGATCAACACGATCGCCTCCAACTTCACGCTTGATTTATATGCGCGCTTCATCGCGCCCACGGCGAGCGCCGTCCGGCAGCTCTGGGTCTACCGCCTCAACGTCCTCCTCGTCGGGGCGCTCGCGGCCGCCCTCTACCTGGTGCTCCCCCTCCTCATCGAACTGTTCTGGATCGGGGGACGGATCATGGGGGCCTCCGTCGCCCCCGCGCTCATCGGGATCGTCCTCTTCCCCTCGCTTCGGCAGGCGCCGCGGACGGTGATGGCGGCGATGCTCATCGGCGCCGCCGTGCAGGCGGTATGGCAGACGTTCGGGGCGATTCGCGAGGTGGGGGCCGTCGTCATCATCTGGGAACTGGATCCGATCCTGGTCGGACTGCCGCTGACGATCCTGATTCTGTGGATCGGTGCGCGTCTCGAAACTCGAACCGGGGGCCGAAATGCCGCAGCCTGAAACCCCCACTGGGGGTGCCGTGGATCCGGTCCTGTTCGAGGTGATCCGGAACGCGCTCGTCGAGGCGACGGAGGAGATGTCCGTCACGCTCCAGCGCACCGCCTATTCGACGAACATCAAGACGCGGCTCGACTATTCGTGTGCCTTCGTGGACGCGGACGGGCGGATGATCGCGCAGGCGTTCTGCCAGCCCGCGCACCTGGTGACGATCGGGCGGCTCGTCCCGCGCGCGGTGGCCGAGTACGAGGCGGAGCACGGCGAGGGGACGCTGGGGCCGGGGGACGGGCTGCTGGTCAACGATCCGCACCGGCAGGCGAGCCACCTCAACGACGTCTTTCTCATCACGCCCTTCTTCCACGAGGGGGAACGCGTGGGATACGTCGCCAACTGCTGCCACCACGTGGACGTGGGAGGCGGGGCGCCGGCGAGCATCGGCGCGTTCCGCGAGATCTACCAGGAGGGGATCATCCTCCCCGTGGTGAAGCTCTTCGACGGCGGCGACCTCGTGGACGACGTGCTGAAGCTCATGCTCGCCAACGTGCGCGCGAAGAAGGAGGTGGCGGGCGACCTGCGCGCGCAGCACGCGGCGAACGAGATCGGGCTGCGGCGGCTGTCCGCGCTGTGGGAACGCTACGGGGCGGAGATGCTGGGTTCCTACATGGACCGCATGATCGAGTACAGCGAGCGGCGGCTGCGGACGGAACTGGCGGATCTCCCGCATGGCGAGTTCGCGGCGGAGGGGTGTCTCGACGACGACGGGATCACCGGGGAGCCGGTCCACCTGAAGGTCCGGATCCGCTTCGACGGTTCGACGGTGCGCTTCGACTTCACGGGGACCGACGCGCAGCGCGCGGCGCCCATGAACTGCAACCTGACGCAGTGCTTTACCGCCTGCGTCTACGTGCTCAAGTGTCTGGTCGACCCGGACATCCCGCTGAACGAGGGCTTCTACCGCCCGATCGAAGTCGTGGCGCCCGAGGGATCCGCGGTGAACGTCCGGCCACCGGCGGGAGTCGTCGGCGGCTGGGAAGTCGCGATGCGGCTGTGCGACATCATGTTCCGGGCGCTCGCGGACCCCATGCCGGAGCGCGTTCCCGCGGGAACGAAGGGGATGATCTGTCACGTGGGGTTCGGCGGCGAGGATCCGGCGACCGGGGAGTACTACTGCTTCCTCGAGACGCTCGCGGGGGGGTACGGCGGGCGGCACGACGCCGACGGCCCGGACGCGGTCCAGACCCACATCCAGAACACGCAGAATGCGCCGATCGAGGAGACCGAACTCAACTATCCGGTGCGGATCCACGAGTACAGCCTCGTCCCGGATTCCGAGGGGGCGGGCCGGCGGCGGGGCGGCCTCGCGCTGTGCCGCGAGTACGAGTTCGTGGGCCACGAACCGACGTTCACGACGCTGGCCGACCGGGCGCGGTTCCCGGCCCACGGCCTGCACGGGGGCGACGACGGAAAGGTCGCGAGCTACCGGCTGATCTCGGGCGGCGAGGCGCGGGATCTGGGCTCGAAGGCGACGGTGCAGCTCAGTACGGGAGACCGGGTGCGGATCGAGACGGCCGGTGGGGGCGGGTTCGGACCGGCGCACCAACGGGATCCGGAGGCGGTGCTCCGGGACGTGCGGGAGGGCAAGGTCTCGCGCGACCGGGCGCGGGAGGCCTACGGCGTGGTCGTCAAGCCGGGCGAATGGGTTGTCGACCTCGCCGAGACGAGAAGACTGCGCCAAGCGCCGGGACGATGACTGCGGGAGCGAAGACCGCCGATGCCGTGGTCATCGGTGGCGGGATCATGGGCGCCAGCGCGGCGCACTTCCTCGCCAAGCGAGGGTTCGGACGCGTCGTGCTGCTCGAGAAGGGGCGCCTGGCGGGCGTGAGCACGGGACATTCCGCCGCGATCGTCCGCACGTACTACTCGAACCCGATTACGCTCGAACTCGCGAAGCGCGCCCTTCACATGTTCGACAACGATCGGGACCTGCTCGGCGGCGACTGCGGGTTCCGGCCCATCGGCTTCCTGCTCCTGATCGACGAGCGCCTTCGCGCCGCCGGGGAACACATCCTCGAGTCGGAGCAGCGGCACGGACTCCAGGTCGACCGGCTGACCGTGGAAGAAGTGGCCGAACTGGCGCCGCCCCTCTCCCTGGACGGCGTGTCGTACGGCATCCTCGAGCCCCGCTCGGGCTACGCCGACCCGACGCGCACGACGGAGAACCTCGTGGCCGCGGCCCGCCCGTGGGGACTCGAGCCCCGCGCCGGCGTCGCCGCCACGGGCGTCCGCCTGCATGGAGACCGGGTGGTCGCGGTGGAGACCGAGGACGGAACGATCGCGACGAACGTCGTCGTGAACGCCGCGGGTCCCTGGGCGGGGCAGGTCGGCTCCTGGTTCGGCCTCAGGTACTCGCTGCGCTGGAGCCGCGAGAGCGATCTGTTCGTGGAGCGACCGGCCGGCTTCGACGCCCTTCCGGTGGTCTCGGACCCGGGTCTGCGCGTCTATCTGCGGCCCTACGGCGAAGACCGGATCATCGCCGGGCTGGGGGCGCCCAAGGACATCGAGCCGGTGGATCCGGACGACTGCGATCCGGCCCTCGATCCGGAGATGCGCGAACGCATCGAGCGCCCGCTCTTCCGGAGGATCCCGGCGCTGGCCCGCGCCCGGCACCTGGGCGGCTACGCCTCGCTCTACACGATCACGGACGACTGGCACCCGATCGTCGGCCCGGAGCCCGGCCTCGAGGGCTACTACGCCTTCTTCGGCGGCAGCGGCCACGGGTTCAAGCTCGGCCCCCCGATCGGCGAAGCCCTTGCCGATGTCATCTGCGGGGAGGCGCCGGAGATCGACCTCTCACCCTTCCGCCCGGGCCGCTTCATCGACGGGAAGCCACTCACCTCCGCCTGGGGCGAGGGCAACCGCGGCTGACTTCGGCTTCAAGCTTCCCGCGCACCCGCTCTACCCTCCGCCGGTTTACCCAAAAATCGAACAGACCGATGCGAGACGCCGATGCTACATGGGCGACGCCCTCCGACGAACACCATCGGAACTCAAGATCGTCGCGGAACCCGAGCCGGGTTCGGCAGACGGCGTGCAGGTAATCGTCCGTCGCCGTGACAATGTGAGTACGCGGCATGGCGGCGACGACCGCCCGGAGGCGACGAAAGAGGTTTACCGGGTCTCCCGGCGCGTGGAACGGTGCCACCCGGTGAATCCGCCACGCGCCGGGCTCGCTGCTCACATGGTCGTGCCTGAGCCTCCGGAACCGGCGTGTCGCAATCTTGTCGCGTATCAACGGGGCGTGAAACGCTGCATCCGGCGGCCGGTGGAGGCTTCGCCGACGTAGATATTGCCGTGGGAATCGACGCTCATCCCGTGCGGGCGCAGGAACTGACCTAACTGGCGGCCGCCGCGGCCGAACTCGCCCACGATCTCGAGGTCGCTTCGGCGCAGGATCCACACCTTGTGGTTGGTGCCGTCGGCGAGGTAGAGCCAGCGCTGCTCGGCGTCGGGTGAGAAGGCGACGACGAACGCCGAGCCCGAGGCGCGCGTGGCCGGCGCCACGATCTTCTCGGCGTGGAACGCGCCCGCCTGATCGAACACCTGGATCCGGTTCCCGCGGCGGTCGGCGACGTAGATGAGACCGTCGTTCGATCCCGTGAGGTCGTGGACAGTGGAGAACTGGCGCGGCGGCTCCGAGTCCGGCGTCCGCCCCGCATAGTCGTACTCGTAGGCGTCGTCCGGCGGCTCGCCGTAGGCGCCCCAATGGCGGAGGTAGGCTCCGGTCTCGCCATCGAAGACCACGACGCGGCGATTCTGATAGCCGTCGGCGACGAAAACCTCGTTGTCCTCCGGGTCCACCCAGATGCCGGCGGGGCCGCCGAGAAGCTCGGTGTCGTCGCTGCCGGCGTTTTCGTCGTAGCGGCCGATCGTCATCACGAGGTCGCCGGAGCGCGTGAACTTCATCACGCGGTGGTGCCGGTAGGTGCCCACCCACACGTAGTCGTTGTGGTCGACGAAGATGCCGTGCGCGTTGCGCGGGAATTCGGACACGTCCTGCGTCGCGGGGTCGCCCCACCCCTGGACGAGATTCCCCTCGGGATCGAACTCGGTCACGACCGGGGCCGGGACGCAGCAGGTGCCGATAGGCGGGTCCTGCACGGCGGACGTCTCCTCCGGCGTCAGCGATTCCGGGATGTGCGTGACCCAGACGTGATCGCGCGCGTCGACGAACACGCCCGTGATGGATCCCATGATCCACAGGTTCGGCATCTCGCGCGGCCAGCCCGGATCCACCGCGAACGTCGGCACGCCACCCTCCCGGGGGCCACCCTCGGCGGGGGCGCCCGCCCCCGGGTTCGAACACGCCGAAAGAACGATCGGAAAGAGGAAGATCACGCGCCGGATGCCGTCTCTCATGGCCGCCCTCTGCGTTCTGTCCGGGATCGTTGCCTCCCGGAACGGGAAGATCCACTGTAAACGCTCACCCTCAGCGTGGGAGAGCGTTCCATGTCGCGTCAAATGAGGCCGGGCCTGGTGACCATGGGCTGTGCGCTCGCGCTGGGGTGTGCTCCGCCCGTGAGCGAAGAGATGAATGTCGCTGAAGCCGGGGAGGTCGAAGCCGACCACTTCCTCCCGTCGCGGCCGGAAACGCTCAACTGGGGCTGGTTCCCGATCGACAAGGAGCCGGTGCTGCGAATCGCGTCAGGTGAGACCGTGCGGATCGAGACGTTGACCCACGTGGGGGCCACGCAGGACGAGCACCCAGGCGAGTTTCTGACGGGACTCGGTGTGCCGCGGGAGGAGGTCCTCGACGACGTCATCGACTTCTGGGCCTCGCGCGAAGGCCGTCCACGCGAGGGGCGAAGCGGGCACGTCATCACGGGTCCGGTCCACATCGAGGGGGCCGAGCCCGGCGACATGCTCGAGATCCGGATCCTGGACATTGAGACGCGCGTACCGTGGGGCGTGAACTCCACGAGCGGCCGGGGCGGGGTCTTCTCCCCGAGCTATCCCGGCGCGCGCGATGAGGACGAACCGCTCGACATCCCGGCCGGCCGGCACCTGATTCGGACGGGTGAGGCGGACGGGCGGGAAGTCGCCTTCTTCTCGCCCGACATCCAGGTGCCGCTGGCGCCGTTCATGGGCATCCTCGCCGTCGCCCCCGATCCGGTCGTGGGCGAGCCGGGCGTGACGGTGCCGGGCGTCCAGGGGTCGCGCCCGCCGGGTGCCTTCGGCGGCAACCTCGACGTGAAGGACCTCACGGCCGGGACGACGTTGTACCTCCCCGTCTTCCATCCGGGGGCGCTCTTCTACGCGGGCGATGGGCACGGCGCGCAGGGGGACGGGGAGGTGAGCGGCACCGCGATCGAGCAGTCGCTCACGGGTGTGTTCCAGTTCGTGGTGCACAAGGGGGTGACGATCCCCGCCCCGCGCGCCGAGACCCCGACCCACTACCTGATCATGGGCATCGATCTCGACCTCGACCGCGCCGCGCGCGAGGCGACCCGGCTCGTGGTGGAGTTCCTCGTCGAGGAGAAGGGACTGGCGCCCGACAGGGCGCTTTCCCTCGCCAGCATCGCCGTCGATTTCCGGGTGAGCGAGGTCGTCGACCTGACCCAGGTCGTCACGGGTTTCATCCCGAAGGAAATCTTCCTTGAGCGCTGACGGTTCGGGCCGCATCTCGCCGGCTGTCGCCGCCGTCATCCTGTTCCTCTTCCCCGCGGGCACGGCGCTCAGCGCGCAGGGCCTGGGCCCGGAGGACCGGCAGCAGCTCAGGGCCACGCGCGACACGGATCGGACGCTCCAACTGGATGGCCGGTTGGACGACGCGGTGTGGGCGGCGGCGGAATTCGCGACGACGTTCTGGCAGCGCGAGCCGGACGAGGGCGACCCGGCCACGCGGCGGACCGAAGTCGCGTTCGCGTTCGACGACGACGCGCTGTGGATCGCCGGGCGCATGTACACGGACGATCCCGACGGCATCCAGGCCTATCGTACCCGCCGCGACCAGAACACCGGGTCGGAGCGCCTGCTGGTCTCGCTCGACCCCTACCTGAACCGGCGCACGGCCGTCTCCTTCGGGGTGAACGCGGCGGGAAGCCGTACGGACTGGTACCACCCCGAGGACAATGTGACGAACCGCGACTACACGTGGGATCCCGTGTGGTCGGCGCGCGTGCAGCGCGACTCGCTCGGGTGGACGGCCGAGATGCGCATGCCGTTCTCGCAATTGCGCTTCAACGGCGACGAGTCGGCTTGGGGCGTGAACATCAACCGCTACATGCCCGATATCCAGGAGAACCTCCTGTGGGAACTCGTCGTTCGGAGCGAGCCCGGGTGGGCCTCGCGCCTCGGCGACCTCACCGGACTCGAGGGCGTGCGGGGGAGCCGCGGGATCGAGTTTCTGCCCTACGTGGCGGGCGATCTGCGAACGCCCACGGGTGGCCCGATGGCGGGGGTCGTGACGCGGAGCGAGTCACGCGTGGGGGCGGACTTCAAGGTCGGTCTCGGTTCGAGTCTGACGCTCGATGCCGCCGTCAACCCGGACTTCGGACAGGTCGAAGCGGACCCCGCGGTCGTGAACCTGACCGCGTTCGAGGAAGTCTTCGAGGAGCGCCGACCCTTCTTCACCGAGGGTCGCCAACTCATGGAGGGGCTGGGTCCGCGCTACTTCTACTCGCGCCGCATCGGGGCTCCCCCCGCGGGGCGGGCAGAGGCCGACAGCGTCGTCGCGCCCGATCAGACCACGATTCTCGGAGCGGGGAAGGTCACGGGCCGGCTCCCGGGGGGGACCTCCGTGGGCGCGCTCTTCGCCGTCACCGGTCGCGAGGATGCCCGGGCGTTCGACTTCGCGCACGGAGCGACCGGGACGGACGCCGTCGAGAGCGCCGTCCCGGTCGCCCCCCTGAGCGCCTTCGCGGTGGCGAGACTGGAGCAAGAGTTCGGGGAGGAGGGTTCCACGCTCGGCTTCACGGGGACCACGCTCAGCCGCGAGGGCCGTCCCGAACTCGCCGCGCTCCTCCCGTGGCGCGCCTACGCCGGCGGCACTGACTGGAACCTGCGCTTCGCCGGGGGCGAATACGAACTCACGGGACATGCGGGGTTCTCGCACCTCAGCGGCAACTCCGACGCGATCCTGCGGGTGCAGCGCTCGAGCGCGCGTTTCTTCCAGCGTCCGGACCGCGAAACCGCGTGGCTGGACCCCTCGCGCTCCACGCTGTCCGGGTATACCGCGGCCCTCGGGATGGAGAAGGTGGGCGGTCGGCGCTTCCTGTGGCGCGTGCGAGGCGAAGCCATTTCGCCCGGCTTCGAGATCAACGACGTGGGCCAGATGTTCAACGCGGACCGGCTCACGGCCGAAGCCGACATCGCGATCCGCGAGACGATCCCGACCGCGTTTGCCCGCGCCTGGCAGGTCGGCCTCACGTCAGCGAGTTCGTGGAACTTCGACGGCGTGCGCACCGAGACGACGATCGGGGGCCGCGCGACTGCCACCTGGCACAACTACCTGCGCACGACGCTCGAGGGCGGATACCACCCGCGCGCGCTCAGCGACCACCTCACGCGCGGCGGCCCCCTCATGGAGACGCTCGCGCGTTGGCAGGCCGGCCTTGCGCTCGCCACCGACCGCTCCTTCAGGACTGGCTTCCGGCTCAGAGGATCCTACGGGCGCGACGAGATCGGCGGATGGGCGTACGACGTGGCCGGCTCGCTCACGCTCCGCCCGGGGTCGGCCCTGCAACTCGAGGTCGAACCCAGCTACCGGCGCGAAGCGGAATCGCGCCAGTACCTCACGGCGCTGGCCGGTGGCCGGCGGGCCACGTTCGACCGGCGCTACATCTTCTCCGCCATCGACCGCAGCACCGTCGCCCTCCGCCTACGCGGCGCCTACGCCTTCGGCCCGGACCTCACGCTCGAGGCGTACTTCGAGCCGTTCGCGGCGAGCGGACGCCGCCACGGGCTGGGCGAACTCCTGGAACCTGGCCAGCGACACCTGCTCCTGTACGGCGAAATGGGATCGAGGATCAATCGTCGGGTGGATGGTTCGTGGGACGTGACCGAGGGCGGCCGGTCGTTTACGCTCCCCGACGGGGACTTCAACATCCTCTCTCTCCGGAGCAACGTCGTCCTCCGCTGGGAGTGGCAGCCGGGCAGCACGCTCTTCCTCGTGTGGCAGCAGGACCGCTCCGACATGCGGACTTCGGGCGAACTCGTGGACCCCGGCCGTCTCGTCGACAGCCTGCGCGCGCGAGGGCAACACGTCTTCCTGCTCAAGATCGCCTACTGGCTCCCGATCTGAGGACCCGGGAGGGCGTCTCGAATCGAAACGTGAGAAGGCAACAAGAAGGGTGGAATGGGAACGACGAACTTGACGGGGAAAGTCGCGCTCGTGACGGGCGGGACGAAGGGGATCGGGCGCGCGATCGCGGAGCACCTGCTCGCGGCGGGGGCCTCCGTCGCGGTCTGTGCGAGGACCGGGGCGGATGTGCGGGCGGCCGAGGCCGAACTCGGCGATCGGGCGCTGGGCATCGTGTGCGACGTGGCGGATGCGGGTGCCTGCGAGCGCATGGTCGAGGAGACCATGGCCCGCTTCGGCCGGCTCGACATCCTCGTGAACAACGCCGGACTCGGGATCTTCAAACCGCTGCGGGAGATGAGCGTCGAGGAGTGGCAACTCCAGATCGACGTGAACCTCGGCGGCGTCTTCTACTGCTCCAGGGCTGCACTCCCACACCTGAGCGCGAGCGGCGACGGCTTCATCGTGAACATCGCGTCGCTCGCCAGCCGCCATCCCTTCCCCGGCGGCACCGGGTACAACGCGAGCAAGTACGGCCTGCTCGGACTCACCGAGGCGATGCTGCTCGACGTGCGCTACGACGACGTGCGGGTGAGCATCGTGATGCCCGGGAGCGTGGACACGTACTTCAACGGCCGGGAGCAGGTGCCGGAGCGGACCTGGCGCCTGCACGTGGATGACTGCGCGGTGGCGGTCATGCAACTGCTCTCCTATCCGAAGGAAGCCCACGTGAGCCGGGTCGAACTGCGTCCGTCGCAGCCACCCCGGAAGGCGTGACCGACGAACTCGGCGCCCACGTCTCGGTGGCGGGGGGCGTGCAGACCGCGCCACGGCGGGCGGCGGAGATCGGGGCGGCGAACTTCCAGCTCTTCACCAAGCAGCCCAACCGGTGGGCCGAGCCGCGTATCGACGACGAGACGGCGGAAGCGTTCAAGGCGGCGCGCGCCGAGCACGGAATCGCGGTCGCCGGGGCCCACGACTCCTATCTCATCAACCTCTCGTCCCCCGACCGGCGGCTGTGGCGGATGTCGCAACGCAGCTTCGAGAGCGAACTCCAGCGCTGCGTGCGTCTCGGCCTCGATTTCCTCGTGACCCATCCCGGGAACGCGACGGACGGGGACATCGAGGAGGGGCTCGCCCGCAACGCGCGGGGCGTGACCGAATCGCTGGAGGCCGTGGAGGGTCCGACCCGCGTCCTCCTCGAACTCACGGCCGGCGCCGGGACGACCGTCGGGGCGAGCTTCGAGAATCTGCGCAGCATTCTGGACCGGATCCCGGACCCCCAGCGGGGGCGCGTGGGCATCTGCTTCGATACGTGCCACGCCTACTCGGCCGGTTACGATCTGGTCGGCGACTACGATGGCGTCTGGGAGGCGTTCGACCGCGTGCTGGGACTCGAACGCCTGGGTCTCATCCACGTGAACGACTCGCAGCACCCCTTCGACTCGCGAAAGGACCGCCACGAGGAGATCGGCGAAGGCAGCCTCGGCGAGAGCCCCTTCCGGTGGCTGATGCGGGATGCCAGCCTGCGTCACGTCCCCAAGATCCTGGAGACCCCGAAGGGGGAGGACGGCGCCGACGCCGACATCCGGAACCTCGCCCGCCTGCGGGGCTACCGCGAAAGGAGTCGCTGAACATGTCCGATCCGGTGAGAGCCCGACGCCGCGGGCACGTCCTCGAAGTCACGCTGGACCGGCCGCCGGCGAACGCGATCGACGCGGCGACGAGCATCCGCATGGGCGAGGTCTTCTGCGACTTTCGCGACGACGATGAACTCCGCGTGGCGATCCTCGCCTCGGCCGGCGACCGCATCTTCTCGGCCGGCTGGGACCTCAAGGCCGCCGCCGGGGGCGAGCACGAGCGGATGGACTACGGGGCGGGCGGTTTCGGCGGGATCACGGAGCTGTGGGACCTGACGAAGCCCGTGATCGCCGCCGTGAACGGTCTGGCGGTGGGCGGAGGGTGCGAGATCATGCTCGCCGCCGACCTCATCGTCGCGAGCGAGGGCGCCGAGTTCTGGTTCCCCGAGGGCCGTCTGGGGAACGTGCCCGACGCGGGCGGCGTCCAGCGGCTTCCGAGGCGGCTGCCGCGGAACGTCGCGATGGAAATGCTGCTCACGGGCCGCCGGATGAGGGCGGAGGAGGCGCACGAATGGGGCCTCGTGAACTGGGTTGTCCCTTCAGAGCGGGTGCTCCCGAAAGCTCGTGAAGTCGCCGAGGGTCTGGCCCGGAACGCCCCCCTCTCGATGCGGGCGATCAAGGAAATCGTACGCGGAATCGAAGGTTCGTCGGTGCGGGACGCCTTCGAGGCCGTCCAGGAGGGCCTGTTCCCTGCCTACGAGCGCATGCTCGTCTCCGAGGACCACGCCGAAGGCCCCCGCGCCTTCACGGAAAAGCGCGAACCGAACTTCAAGGGCCGCTAGCCGGCGCCGGTCTCAGCGCGGCGACGTCAGCGACTGCCGGCCTGGGCCTGGTACAGGCGGAGGCCCTCCTCGAACGTCGCGACGACCTCGGCTTTGTGGGCCGGGTCGTCCCAGCGGTCCATCGAGTGGATGTCGTCGAGCGTCCGTTCGATCCAGCGCACGAAGAACGCGGCGTCTTCCGGCGACCGGATCGGCTCCCCGTCGGCGATGACGAACACCGGGTTCGTGTGCGCGAACAGGTAGCTGTCCATCGCGCCGTGCTGCGCCGGCCCGAGGATCCGAGCGGCGATCCAGCCGCTCCCGTCCATGGCGACGTCGATCTCCGCTTCGAGCGTCCGGCCGTCGCCCGTCGCCTCGACGGTGTGGATGATTTCGCCGTTCCGGATGATGTCGAGCCGCTCCATCTCGAACAGCGAACGCGCGGTGACCGCGACTCTCAAACTCTCGCCGCGCGACACCGCGAGTTCCTCGCCCATCCCCATGCCATCCACGTCGAGCGTGAGGATGGGTCCGCTCGTCACGAAGGCGTGGCCCGCGGCCATGGCGTCCGCCCACTCGTCGTAGTCGAGGTCCTCCTCGCCCGTGTAGACGTAAACACGCGTCGTCCCCACGGCCGGATGCCGCCACATGTCGGTCATCGCGTCCGTCCCCGCCGTGGCCGGGATCCGGGAGCCGGTGTTGAGGAGGCGATACCAGATCGCGGCCGTCCCCAGTTCATCGCTCCAGATGCAGGAGACGTCCACGAAGTCGGCCAGCCCGAGGATCGCGTCGACGGGCAGTTCGCGCGCGCCGCTCGGCACCGGGTCCGCGGCCCCGCGGTGGCTGAGCCCGAACGGGTGCACGTAGCCGCCGATCCCGCCCTGTTCGTGCACGCGCCTGAGCACCGCCGCGTTGTCGGGATAGAGCTCGCGGAATGCCGTTCCCTCGTAGCCGATGTAGAACGGCGTGATGAGTTCCACGAGGTTCAGCAGCGACATGTGGGCGAAGAAGTTCGGCCGGTACTCCTCGTTGTAGTAGACGATCGTGCGCGGGTCCGGGTGCGGGTGCGGGTGGCCGAGGAAGTGTTCGAGGTCCTCCACGCGACTGTTCGCCCAATAGTTGGCGATCATCCCGTTCGCCACATTGAGATCTTCCGCCAGCGCCTTGTTCCCGAGGTCGAGCGGGGTGACAAAATAGTGGCCGCCATAGTTCGGATGAATATGATTGTCCCCGGAATACCAGCCGTCCGCGGCCATGTCGATCCAGCGTTCCAGCGTGACGTCCACGTTCGTCCACTCGCCGGCGCGCACGTCGACCGTGTGCATGGCGGGCTCGTACTCGAATCCGCGCCACACCTCCAGGTCCGCCGTCCCGACCGGGAGAGTGACGGAGAAGCTCCCGTCCGTGTGAAAGTAGTAGTCCTCGGGCCCGCTCAGGACGCGCGGGAAGCTCCCGTCCGGGAAGTAGCTCCGCCCGTCCGACGCCTCCAGGTAGATGCGGGAGGGGACCCGCCGCCCCCTCGGGTCGGTGACGCGGACCTGCACCTGGCCCGTGGGTTCGGACCACGCGTAATCCTCGATTCGCACCGGGACCGGCTCGCCGCCCCCGCGCCCCGTCGTGTAGAGTCCGAAGCCCATCCCGCCGTCGATCGTCCGTTCCTCGCCGTGGAGGCCTCCGTTCCGCGCGTAGACGAGGCGCTCCCCGTCCGGAGACCAGGAGGGGAAGTACTCGTCCGTGCGGGTGTGGGTGAGTCGGACCTGCTGGATCCCGGGACTGGAACGGTCCTGCGCCGCGGCCGCGCGGTAGGTCGGGACCTGGTAGATGTCGTTGTTCCCGGATGCGTCGGTGACGTAAGCCACCGAGCCGCCGTGCGGGGCGACGACGGGCGAAGCCTGGTAGTTCGTCTCGATGCGGATGAGGAGTTCGGCCTCGCCGGTGTCCGCGCTCCAGCGCCACAGAGAGCCCGAGCCTAGCGCCGCCTCGCCGCGCTTGGAGACGAAGACGATGTCGCCCGTGTCGCCGATCCAGTCGCCGGCCATGTCGTTCGCCCCCGGGTGGGCGATGACGGACTCCAGCGCCTCCGTCCCGAGATCGTATGCCCAGAGGTCGAACGTCCCGTCCCGTCCGGTCGTGAACAGGATCCTGGAACCATCGGGAGAGAACCGTGGCCGCATGTCGATGGCGGGATCTTCCGTCAGCCGGCGCGATTCCCCGTTCTCGAGGTCGAGCAGGAAGATGTCGAGATTGAGGTCGGTGTCCGCGGCGTAGGCGATGTGGCGACCGTCGGAAGACCAGCTCGGCTGCGAGTGGTATCCCGCCCCGGACGTGAGTTGCCGAGCCACGCCCCCTTCGGCCGGGACCGCCCAGATCCGCCCCTGGTAGGCGAAGGCGATCGACGCGCCATCGGGCGAGAACGCGGGATAGGTGGGCGACGCTGTGACCGGGGGTGGAAAGTAGCTCTCCATGTACATCTTCCCCGACCCGCCGATCCCGCTCATGGCCGGATACCCGCCGGGGAACGGCCCCGGATACTTGACCACGTCGTCCTGCCCCGCGAGCGGCAGCGCAGCGAACCCGCCGCCGGCGATCAGGAGGAATCCGAACAGTCGAAGGGCGCGCGGCGTCGGCGTCATGTCAGCCTCCGGAACGGTAGAGCCAGGAATCGGTCCCCAACACTGGCCGACGTGTGCGGTTGCCGCCAGACGACGCCCGGTCGATCCTTGAGGGGACACCCAACCCGCCCATTCCCGGGACTGGCCAATGAAATCGGTGAACGCGAGACACGACAGGCCGTGGAGGACTCCGAGGAGGGCTCCGCGGCCCGCTGTGGTGGGAGTCTGTCTCCTCGCAGCCGGACTGCCCGGATGCGGGATGGGGCAGGAATCAACGTCGGAGGGTCCGTTCGACGTGCTCATCACGGGGGCGCGGATCGTGGACGGGGCGGGGAATCCCTGGGTGCGGGGCGATGTCGGCCTCCGCGGCGACCGGATCGCGGCCGTCGGGAACCTCGCGGGCCACCCGGCGGCGCGCACGATCGATGCGGCGGACCGCGTGGTGAGCCCCGGCTTCATCGACATGATGGGCCAGTCGAGCGTCGTCCTCATCACGGATCCGCCCAGTGCCGAGAGCAAGCTCCGGCAGGGGATCACGACCTACCTCTCCGGCGAGGGCGGGTCGGCCGCGCCCCAGAGCGACGCCACGCAGCCCTGGGGGCTGGTCGTGAACGGCGAGGAACTGCACTGGCGGACGTACGCCGAGTACTTCGCGCACGTCGAGCGCATCGGGATCCCCATCAACGTCGTGCACGACGTCGGACTCACCCAGGTGCGCCGCGTGGTTCTGGGCGAGGAGGACGTGCAGCCGACGCCCGAGCAACTCGAGGAGATGAAGGCGCTCGTGCGACAGGCGATGGAGGACGGCGCCGTTGGGACCTCCACATCGCTCATCTATCCGCCCGCCGTGTACGCGACGACGGAGGAACTCGTCGAACTCACGCGCGTCGCCGGCGAGTACGGCGGCACCTACTTCACGCACATGCGGAACGAATCGCACTCGGTGCTGGAGGCGATCCGCGAAGCGATCGAGATCGGTGTCCGCGCCGGCACCCCCGTCCACATCTACCACCTCAAGGCGGCGGGGCAGGAGAACTGGCCGCTGATGGCCGAAGCCCTCGCCCTGATCGATTCGGCGCGCGTGGCCGGGATCGACGTGACGGCGGACATCTATCCCTACATCCGGAACGGGATCGGCCTCGGGTCCTTCCTCCACCCGCGGCACTACGCGGGCGGCAGGGATCCCTTCCTGGAGACCCTTTCCGACCCCGCGGTGCGGGCCGAGCTCCGCCGCGAGGTGGAGACCACGTCGGACTGGGAGAACTGGTACCGCCACGTGGGGATGGACTGGGACAAGGTCCTCATCGTCTCCGCCTCCGACGAGGTGGACGAGCGGGTGATCAACCTCTCGATCGCCCAGGCGGCGGACATCCTCGAGACCGATCCCTGGGACGCGTTCTTCGATCTCGTGCAGGCCGGCGGCGTGAGCGTGAACCCGGAGAGCATGAACGAGGAGCAGAAGTGGCAGGCGCTCCGGGCCGAGTTCGTGATGATCGACACCGACGCCTCCCCGGTGAATCCGGCGACCACGGCGAGTTCCCATCCGCGGGCGTTCGGGGCCTTCCCGCGCGTGATCGCGAAGTACGTGAGAGAGGACGGGATCCTGAGTCTGGAGGACGCTGTGCGCCGCATGACCTCGCTCGCCGCCCGCCGGCTGGGGCTCGCGGACAGGGGCCTGGTCGCGCCGGGAATGGCGGCGGACCTCGTCATCTTCCATCCGGACGAAGTGCGGGACCGGGCCCGGTTCGGGGACGCCATGCGTTATGCCGAGGGGATGGACTATGTGTTCGTGAACGGCGTACCGGTGATCGATGACGGCGCGCTGACGGCGGCACAGCCCGGCAGGCTCCTGCGCCGCGAGACCGGGGCCGGTCCGCGATGAGGAAGAGCGGGCGTTCGCGGGCCGTCTCCGCGCTGCCGGCGCTCGGGCTGGCCGCGCCGGGGCTGATGGCGCTGCTGGGACTCGCCGCCTGCGCGGCCCCGCCGCGCGAGCCGGCCGACCTCATCCTCGTCGATGGGGAGATCCTCACGATGGGAGCGCCGGGGACCGTGGATGCGCTGGCAATGCGCGACGGCCGGGTGCTGGCGGTCGGGACCTCGGAGGAGATTCGCGGGCTGGCCGGGCCCGGCACGCGCGTCGTGGAGTTGAACGGGCGAACCGTGATCCCCGGACTCGCCGACAACCACTACCATGGCATCGGGGGCGGTCCGGGGGTCGACCTGACGGCCGCGCGCTCCCTGCAGGACGTAGAGGACGCGATCGCCGCTTTCGCGCTGGAGACCGCCCCCGGCGAACTCATCGTCACGAATCGCGACTGGCACGAGGGGCAGCTCGCCGAGCACCGCCTCCCCTACCGTGACGATCTCGACGGCGCGGCGCCCGGGCAGCCCGTCGTCGTCGTCCGCGGCGGGCACGAGTACGTGCTGAACAGCGCGGCGCTCGTTCACTGGGGCATCGACGAATCGACGCCGGAGGTGCCGGGCGGCCGCATCGGCCGCTACCCGGACGGGCGGCTGAACGGCGAACTCGTCGACCGCGCCAAGGATCTCGTGACGTTGCCGGCGGCCGCGCCGCCCGACCCGGCGGCCGTCCTCGACGCGCTGGCCGAGGAGTACGCCGCGCTCAACTCCCGCGGCCTGACCAGCATCCGCTACCCGGGCGGCCCCCCCGAGCAGTACCGGGCCATCGAGCGCCTCCGGGACGAGGGCCGGCTCACCCTGCGCGTGAACTACGTCCTCCGCGCCCCCCGCGGCGCCGGGGCGCCGCCGCTCGCCGACGCGCTTGCCACGTGGCCCGCCATGGGCGAGGGCGACGACTGGCTCCGCGTCGGCGGCGTGAAGGTCGGCGTGGACGGCGGTTTCGAGGGCGGCCTAATGCGCGAGCCGTACGAGGAACCCTGGGGCGAGGGCGGCACCTTCCACGGCCTGCAGACCGTGCCGACCGAGCGCTTCATTGAGACCGTCCGCGAACTCCACCGGCAGGGCTGGCGGGTGGCGACGCACGCCGTGGGCGACGCGGCCATCGACCTCGTCCTCGACGGCTACGAGGCCGCGCACGCCGATGCGCCGATCGACGGCCGGCGCTGGGTCATCGAGCACGGATTCATCCCGCGCGACGACCACTTTCCGCGCATGCGGGCGCTCGGACTCTCCGTGACGGCGCAAAACCACCTCTACGTGGCGGCGCCGAGTCTCGTGAAGTACTGGGGCGCGTGGCGCGCCGCCTGGACCACGCCCGTGCGCGCCTACCTCGACGCCGGGATCCCGGTGTCGCTGGGGACGGATTCCCCCGTCGTCCCGTGGGACCCGTGGTGGATGCTGCACCATTTCACGACGCGCGGCACGATCAGCGCCGGAGTGCTCGATCCGACCCAGGCGATCAGCCGCGAGGAGGCGCTGCGCGCGGCGACAAGCGCGTACGCGCACCTCACGTTTGAAGAGGAAGAGAAGGGGACGCTCGAGGTCGGGATGGCCGCCGACCTCGTCGTGACGGCGGACCATGTGCTGGAGTGCGAGGACCCATGCCTGGAATCGATGGAGGTCGATCTGACCGTGGTGGGCGGCCGGGTCGTGTACGAGCGGTGATCGCCCGCGTCCGCCGGGTCTGCCTTCTGGCCGGGGCCGGCCTCCTCGTGTCGGGAGCCGCGGGCCCGGCGGGGGAGGGCGCGCCTTCCCCGCCGCACGACAGCGATGCCCGCTTCGTGGTCGAACTCGAGTGGCCGCGCGAGAACATCGCCCGCACGCTCGGCGTCGCCCGCACGGAACTCGGCATGTACGGCCGCGGCAACCCGTTCCAGACGCGCGACATCGGCGACCTGACGTGCGTCGTCGGCCCCCTCTTCGCGCTCGACATCGAGGACGGGTTCGCGTTCGACATCGATGAGCCCGTCGACCTCGTAGTCACCTACGCGCCGGAACTCACGGGGCCGTTCAGCGTCGGGTTCAACGACAACGGCGGCGACGGGATCGGCGAGTCGGCCACCATCGAACCCGAGTCCGGATCGACGCTCGCCACCGCCCAGGTGACGCTCGACCGCGCCCGCTTCGCCGCGCACGGCATCCGCGACACGGACCTCGCCATCGGCGGCCCCGAGGGGATCGCCCTGTGCGACATCGAAGTCGTGCGCAGCCACGCTACGCCCGTCCCGGCCGGCCACGGCACGCTGCGCCTCGCGGTCGAGGATGCGGCGAGCGGGCGTCCGGTCCCCGCCCGCTTCGGCCTCTACGACGAGACCGGCCGCGCTCCGCTCCCCTCCGAGCGCTCCGTGCTCGTGCACCGCTTCGTCGACGAGGTCCGGCTCCTGTGGGTGAACCCGCGCACGTGGTGGCCCTCCGAACACCGCCTCGCCTTCTATGTCGATGGGGAGTACGAGGCCCGCCTCCCCGTCGGGAGCTACGAACTCGTCGCGACGCGGGGCCCCGAATACCGAGGGTATCAGCGGACCGTCGAGGTGCGCGCCGATGAGACGACCGATCTCACCGTCTCCCTGGAGCGCTACGCAAACCTCCCCGCCGAAGGCTGGTACTCCGGCGATTCCCACGTGCACATCGCGCGCGAGCACACGGAGGACGACGCCGTGTGGGCCCAGATCGCGGCCGAGGACATCCACGTCGCGAACCTGCTCGAGATGGGGAACATCGCCGTCACCCACTTCAAGCAGCCGGCGTGGGGGGAAGCCGGACAGTACGTCCGCGAGGGTCACGCGCTCGTGTCCGGGCAGGAGGATCCGCGCACCGTCCAGCGCGGACATACGATCCACCACAACCTGCAGCGTCCCATCCGCCCGGATCCGGAGTCCTACTTCCTCTATCACCGGGTGTTCGAGGAATCGCGCGCTCAGGGCGGAATCTCCGGCTACGCGCACATGGGCCAACTCTTCAACGGCGAGCGGGGGCTGGCGCTCGACGTGCCGTTCGACCTCGTCGACTTCATCGAAGTCCTGCAGGGCGGGCGCCTGTACGACGACATCTGGTACAGCTTCCTGAACCTCGGCTTCAACGTCCGTCCGATCGCGGGCGCCGATTATCCGTACTTCGGCCCGACGCTGCCGGGGGTTGAGCGCACGTACGTGAAGCTCGACGGGCCGTTCGCCCCCAACGAGTGGTACAACGCCTACCGCTCAGGCCACACCTACGTGAGCAACGGGCCATTCCTCGAGTTCCGCGTGAACGGGCGGGAGATGGGCTCCGAGCTTCGCGTCGGGCGCGGAGAGAGCCTCGAGATCGTGGCCAGGGCCTCCCTCAACCCCGACATCGACCGTCTGAACCGGCTCGAACTCGTCGTCCACGGCGAGGTCGTCGCGACCGCGACCCAGACATCCGGCGACGGCGACCGGCTGCGGCTCAGAACGCAGATCGAGGCCGACGAAAGCCTGTGGGTCGCCGTCCGCGCCTTCGGCGACCGCGACGGGGAGCGGGACATGACGGTCGCGCACAGCGCCCCCGTGTTCGTGGTCGTGGAGGACGATCCGTGGTGGAAGCTGGAGGCCGTGCCCGAACTTGTCGCCCGCCACCGGGCCAAGCTCCGGGAACTGCTCACCGAGCCCATCCGGCCCGCGGGCGATCTCGAATACTGGGAGACCACCCGCCTCCTGGAGGAGGAATGGGAGCAGCAGCGCCTCCGCCTCGAGCCGCGCGTACAGGAGGCGGACGCCCGATACCAGGCCCTCCTCGACCGCGCCACGAACGCCACACTTCCCGAATGACAGGATCCCGTCACAAGGAGGACTCCATGCGCCGCCCCGCTCTCCTGGCCCTGTGCTTCGCCGCGCTCGCGCCCGCCGGCTGGTCCGAAGCGGCGGCGCAGAGCCGTTCGCCGATCGACGCCGAGACGCGCTGGACGCTGTCCGCGGTGGGGGATGTGATCATGAACCGCCGCACGGCGCCGTTCGATCACCCCGGCGACCCGGGCTTCCACGACCTCGCCAACATCATCCGGGCGACGGATGCCGCCTTCCTGAACCTCGAGCAGTCCGTGTTCCGCCTGCAGGAGTTCACGGGCTGGCCGGCGGCGGAGAACGGCGGCAACTACGAGGTGGGCTCGCCCGAGACGCTGAAGGACCTCGTGGACATGGGGTTCAACCTCTACAACCGGGCGAACAACCACTCGACGGACTACGGGGTCGAGGGCATGCGCCTCACGAACCGGCTGATGGACGAGTGGGGGCTCATCCACTCGGGGACCGGTGAGAATCTGGGCTGGGCGAGTCGCCCCGGGTATCTGGAGACGCCGAAGGGCCGGATCGCGCTCATCGGGATGGCGTCGACCTTCACGCCGATGTCGCGCGCCGGAAAGGCCGGGCCCACCGTCCAGGGTCGCCCGGGGCTGAACCCGCTGCGGCTGAGCACGCGCTACGAGGGATCGCCGGAGACGATGGCCGCGCTGCGGGAGGTGGCGCGCCGGCAGGGTGAAAACGTGTCGGACGACCCGGACGCGCCCGTCCGCGTGTTCGGTTCCACCGTGTTTCCGGGCGACGAGGACCGCGCGACCGTGTCGCTCAGCGACGAGGACCGAGAAAGGGTTCTGCACGAGGTGCGGAACGCGACGGACCAGGCCGACTACGTCGTCGTGAACAGCCACTCGCACGAGCCGGGCAACGCGTTCGTGACGGCGCCGGCGTGGATGGAGGAGTTCGCGCGGCAGACGATCGACGCGGGGGCGAACACGTTCATCATCCACGGGCCGCATCAACTCCGCGGCGTCGAGATCTACAAGGGCCGGCCGATCTTCTACTCGCTCGCGAACTTCATCTTCCAGAACGAGACGATCGACCCCATGCCCTCCGATCAGCGCGACCGCTACGGGATCCCGCTCGACCGGCTCGCGTCGGAGATCTACGACACGCGCTTCCAGGTGGACGAGGACGGCAACCCCACCACGGGCTTCCCCATCGGGTCCGAGTGGTACGAGAGCGTGGTCCCGGTCGCGACCTTCGAGGGCGAAGAGGTGGTCGAGATCATCTTCCACCCGATCGAACTCAGCTGGAAGGCGCCGCGCGGACGGCGCGGCACGCCGCGGATCGCGCCCGAGGAACTGGGCCGCAGGATCATCGAGCACCTCGCCGAACTGTCGCGCCCGTACGGGACGGAGATCACGTACGAGAACGGCGTCGGGGTCTGGCGGCGCTAGCGGCCGCCGACCCCGGACGCCGGGCGGTTCAGGGACCTCCGCCTCTGGCGGCGTCGAAGAAGCGGGCCGCCTCGCCTTCCTCGATGAAGCCGAGTTCCTCGATCTGTTCCTCCTGACGTTCCGACAGGTCGTCGAACAGCATGCGGTCGCGCGATGTGGGCGCCGCGTCCGATGCCTCCGCGTGTTCGAGCAGCTTCGCGAACTTGTCGTCGAGACGGACCGGCCAGTTGATGAGTTCCTGCTTGGCGCGATGCTCTCGCGAGGGCCGGAACTGCCGCAACTGGTCCTCGATCTCCCACAGCCGGGCGTCGAGTTCGGCTCCGGCGCGCGCGATGTCGGCCGCGCCCTCCGTCCCCGCCGCGGCCTCGATCGCCTCCACGATCCGCCGCCGCAGATTATGGATGCGGGACACGGCCCGGTGGTTCTCGCCGATCTTCTCCCGGATCGCGATCAGGAAGCCGAACTGTTCGTCGAACTCGGTCTGCGGCGTCGCCACGCGCGGGTCCGGCACGATCTCGAACGGGGCCGCGAACGTCTCGCCGTCCACTGTCAGCCGCGCCTCGTAGTGGCCTGGGGGCGCCAGCGGCCCGTACGGATCGCGATGGCGGTAGAGCGTCTTCGGGACCCAGTCCACGGGCTCCGGATACCGCATGTCCCACTCGAAGGCGTTCGCCCCGGCCTCGGCGGGGAGCCCCGGCTCCACCAGGTCCGCCGGGTCGATGAGATCCGGCCCCGGCTCGGGGGCGGCCCCCAGGCTCGAGAAGGTGCGGATTTCCGCCCCCTCGGCCCCGTCGTCGCCCGCCTCGTGAATCGACAGGCGGACCTCGCCCTCGGGGGCGCGGGGCAGGTAGTAGCGGAGGACGACGCCGCTCGGCGGGTTCGGCATCCAGAGGCCGCCGAAGGTGGCCCGGGTGACCATTTCGCGGAACCGGATCGTGGGC
This sequence comes from Gemmatimonadota bacterium, assembly GCA_965207805.1. Classification (GTDB taxonomy): domain Bacteria; phylum Gemmatimonadota; class Gemmatimonadetes; order Palauibacterales; family Palauibacteraceae; genus Palauibacter. The sequence continues at coordinate 723,682 of OZ242312.1, read as the reverse complement.
CGTGGCGTGAACAGGCGCACGCCGTCGTCCGCGTCCGGTCCGCCGCCGTCGCCGCGCACCGCCACTCCCGCCGCCGCGAGCTGCCGCAGCGGCGAAATGTCGTCGAGGACCCAGTGTGCGCGCCCGTGCGTGGCCGCGACGATGTCGCCCTCCTTCACCTTGATGTCGCGCACCGGCGTGACCGGCAGGTTGAGTCGCAGCGAGTGCCAGTTCTCCCCGTCGTCCAGGCTCACCCACACGCCGCTCCACTCCGCGCCGGCGTAGAGGAGTCCCGGCTGCTCGTCGTCCTCCCGCACGACCCACACGAAGTCGTCCGCGGGGAAGTCCGCGTCGATGCGGCGCCAGGTGGCGCCGTAGTCCGAGGTCGCCCACACGGACGGCGCGTCGTCCCCCATCATGTGCCGGTTGGCGGAGACGTAGGCCGCCGCCGGATCGTGACGCGACGGCTCGACCACGCTCACCCAGGTGTCGGGCTCCATGTCGGGCGGCGTGACGTTCTCCCAGCTTCCTCCTCCGTCCGTCGAGATGTACACGAGGCCGTCGTTCGAGCCCGTCCACAGCACCCCTTCCCGCAGGGGCGACTCGGCGATGCTTGCGATCGCGGCATACCACTCGATTCCCACATTCTCGCGCGTGAGGCCCCAGAACTCGCCGCGATCGGAGGGGGGCGTCGCTTCGAAGCGGGTCTCGTCGGCGCGCGTGAGGTCGGGGGAGATGTCCGCCCAGCTCTCGCCCTCGTCCGTCGAACGGTGCACGTACTGGGTCGCCGTGTACATCACGTCCGGGTCGTGCGGCGAGAGGAAGAGCTTTACGTCCCACACCTGCCGATACCGGAGCTGGTCCTCGCCCGTGCCGTAGTAGTTCTCCCCCCAGACGGAGATCCAGCGGCGCTCTCCCGTCGAGCGGTCCACGCGCGCGATCCAGTGGTGGTCGCCCCCGTAGCTCACGTCGAGCCGGTCGGGGTGGACCGCGATCCCCCCGTTCTCGGCCGCGGCCGTCGTCCAGCGCTGGTAGTCCCAGATCGCGCCCTCGTCGGAGCGGCTGGGCACGCAGATGCTCGTGTTGTCCTGCTGCGGCGCGCACACGTTGTAGGGGAAGTCGTCGTCGACCGAGGCGTTGTACATCTGGCCCGTGGGCTGGTTCTCGACCGACGACCAGGTGCGCCCCCCGTTGAGCGTCACGGTCGCGCCGCCGTCGCCCCCGCCCAGCATGCGGCGTGAATCAGCGGGGTCGATCCAGAGCGCGTGGTGGTCGCCGTGCGGGAGGGTCGTGAGGGCGGTGAAGCTCTCGCCCCCATCCGTAGACTTCCAGATCGACGTGTTGAGCACGTGCACGACATCCGGGTCGGTGGGGTCGGCCGCGACGTGCGTGTAGTACCACGGGCGCTGGAAGAAGTTGGGGTTGTCGGCCACCCGCTCCCAGCTGCGGCCGCCGTCCTCGGAGCGGTAGAGCCCGTTGCCGGAGCAGTAGTAGTCGCGGCACGGGAGCCAGTCCGCCTGTCCGGGCGCGTCGGCGGTGTAGAGGCCACCCGTGCCGTCCCCTTCGGCGGTCATCAGCGCCCACACGCGATTCGGCCGCGACCGGGAGATGTCGAGCGAGATCCGCCCCTTCAGGCCGGCGGGGAGTCCAGGGGCCGCCGAGATGTCCTCCCAGGTGTCGCCCCCGTCCGTCGTCTTCCACACCCCGTTGCCAGGCCCGGCGTCCTTGATCGTCCACGGAAAGCGCCGACCGTTCCATGTCGCCGCGTAGAGTGTGCCGGGCGCGCTCCGGTCCATGACGAGGTCGATGACCCCGGTTTCGTCGTCTACGTACAGGACGCGCTCCCACGTCTCGCCGCCGTCGCGGGAGCGGTACACGCCCCGGTTCTCGTCCGGGATGAACCCGTGCCCGTGAGAGGCGGCGTAGACGAGGTCCGGGTCGCGCGGGTGGACCTCGATGGCCGAGAGGTTCCGGGTGTCCGCGAGTCCCATGTTCCGCCACGTGCGTCCGGCGTCATCCGAACGGTAGAGTCCGTCGCCGCGCGAGATGTTGGTGCGGAACGAGACGTCTCCCGTGCCGACGTAGAGGATGTCGGGATCCGACTCCGAGATTGCCAGCGAAGAGACCGTTGTCGTCCCGAAGTACCCGTCCGACAGGTTGTGCCAGCTCACCCCGGCGTCGTCCGTCTTCCAGACGCCGCCTCCGTTCGTGCTCCCCATGTAGAACACGCCGGGTTCCGTTGGGTGCCCGGCCCCGGCGATGGACTTCCCGCCCCGCCACGGGCCGATGGGCCGCCACTCCAGCACCTCGAGCACCGACGCGTCGACCGAGCCGCCTGGCACCCCGCCCGCCGCGTCCCGATCCGGTACGTCTTCCGGATCCGCACAGGCCAGGGCGGGAATTAGCAAGATCGAGAAGAGGATCCCGAGCGACGGCGAGTGATCGTGATGGCGCATCGTCGCCTCCCAGCTTCGAGAAAGACGTTCCCGCGGGAACGCGTGGCTATGTTCAGTCGGTGCGGTGCAGTTCCACGGGCTGGCCGTGGGGGGTGTGGCGGTAGGCGTCCGCCCACGCCTCCTTGCAATCGTCGAGAGCCGCGGAGGAACTCAGCCGGCGGTCGACGACGAGCCGTTCGAGGGCGGCGACCCAGTGGTGGTAGTACCGGGAGCCGTCGTCCGGCTCGCCGCGCGCCTCCGCCTCGGCGAGTTCGTCGGCGAGCGTCCCGGCCCACTCCTTCCAGGTGAAGTGCCCCTCCTCGGAGAGCTTGACGGCAAGCGCGAAGGCCTGCGCCTGCCACGGCGCCTCGAACACCGGGCCCTCCTCGTCGGCGGGCAGGGGAGGGAGCGCCGCGAGACGCTCGGCGTCGACGCGCTCGGCCCCGGACATCACGCCGGCTCCAGGTAGTCTTCCCACAGGTCCACGTACACCGCGTCGCTCGCGCCGCCCCGCTCGCCCCACAGTTCCTCCGACTCGAAGCGCACCGAGTAGACGTGTTGCGGGCGGCGGTCGACGGGACGCCGTCCGTCCTCGTCCGTGTCCTGCAGCGCGTAGACGCCGTAGTCCTGGACCACGGTTCCCTGCCGCCCGCGGACGTAGCGCGGCTGCCGCGTGTGGCCGCGCGGGTGCAGGTTACGCGCGCGCACCCGGTCGTCCGGTCCGAAGCGTGCCGGCACGTCCATGTCGAGGAGCCCGGCCCCCGGCGCCCCGGTGTTCGAAGGCGGGAGCAGCTCCGGCCGCGGCGCCCCCGGATCCGGATAACCCGTCTCCAGTTCGGTCTCGGAGATGAGACCGCTTACGAGCAGCCGGGTCGTCATCATCCGAAACCAGCGCTCGTAGTAGGACATGCTGAGGTATTCGACGGGGGGGATGCTCTCGAGCGTGTAGCGGAAGGACGGCCATTCGCGCCCCCGGCCCCACGGACCGACCGCCCTGGTGAGCGCGTACACACGCCCTTCCCAGCGGTGGTGGAAGACGGGTTCGTTCTCCTCGGGCCCGATCGGGCCGAAGCCGTCCATGCCGCCCATGTCGTGGATCGTGTTCACTGGTCGCCTCCCGACGGGCCGCCGGACGGCACCTCGACCCGCGCCACGCCGATCATCGAGTCACGGCTGACGATCCCCGCCAACTCCTCCTCCGTCATGTCCTCGGTGCCGTCGGGCCGCTCGGGGAGCACGAGATAGCGGATCTCCGCCGTGCTGTCCCAGACGCGGACCTCGACATCCTCGGGCACGTCGAGGCCGAACTCGCTCAGCACGGCGCGCGGTTCGATCACCGCCCGCGCCCGGAAGGGGGCGGACTTGTACCACACGGGTGGGAGCCCCAGCGTCGGCCACGGGTAGCACGAGCAGAGGGTACACACGACGAGGTTATGCACCTCCGGAGTGTTCGCCACCACCTTCATGTGTTCGCCCTGGCCGCCGAGATAGCCGAGTTCGCCGATCGCCGCGGTCCCATCCGCGAGGAGGCGCTCCCGGTACGCGGGATCGACCCACGCGCGCGCGACGACCTCGGCTCCGTTCCGCGGGCCGATCCGGTTCTCGTACGTGTCGACGATCTCGTCCAGCGCCGCCGAGTCCACCATCCCCTTCTCCACGAGGACGGACTCCAGCGCCCGCACCCGGAGCGCGATGTCCGGCGGCACGTCCTGGTGGTCGTGATCGTGGTCGTGGCCGTGATCATGGCCGTGATCGTGAGACTCCGTCTGGTCGGCCATCAGCTTCCCCGGGGCGGCGAATGCGGCCGCACCCACCGCCGCGTCCCTGATGAACCCGCGCCGGTCGACCGGCCGCCCTTCCGATTCGTCCATACGCACTCCTTGCTGGGTGTTCATGGTGTTCACGGGTCGCCGCGTGGCGCAACCTGTGCGCCGTTTTGGCGCGACGGGCCGCCGCGCCGGCGGGATTGCGCCGCCCGAGCCGTCCGCGCACCCTTCGGCCCATGACCGTCTCCTACGAGAACTCGAAGGCCATCTTCGACGGGATCAAGGCCGCCGGCATCCGGAGCATCTCCGCCCTGCCGGAGACCTGGCTCGGTCTCCTCCTGCAGCGCGCCGAGGACGATCCCGAGGTCGACCTCATCCAGGTCGCCAAGGAGGAGGAGGCGGTCGGAATCGCGGCCGGGGCCTACTTCGCCGGCGAGCCGCACATCCTGCTCATGCAGAACCACGGCTTCTTCGCCGCGATGAACGGGATCATCTCCCTCGCCCAGCTCTATTCCGTCCCGCTCTGCATGCTCATCGCGGTCCGGGGTCACTGGGGCGAGCCGTATCCGTGGCACACTCGTGGCGGGATCGTGACGGAGGGTTTGCTTCAGGCGCTCAACATCCCCTACCACCACGCGAGAGATCCGGCGCTCGTCGCGAAGGAGATCGCCGAGGCGTACACGCTGTCGCAGAGTTCGCTCTCGCCCGTCGCGCTGCTGCTGACGCGCGACCTCATGGAAGTGTGATGCGGCATAGCGGATCCAGGCGGGGGAAGGAGGCCTGATGCGGCGGGAGGACTGCCTGGAACTGATCTACCCCGAGATCGAGGACAAGCTGGTCGTCACGATCATGGGGGCCTGCGCCCAGGAACTGTACGACCTCGGCCACCGCGAGAACTTCTTCTACCTGCAGCACGCGATGGGGCTCGCCTCGTCGATCGGCCTCGGCCTCGCGAACCATCTGCCGCACGAGAGGGTGGTCGTGCTGGACGGGGACGGATCGGCGCTGATGAACCTCGGCACCTTCACCACCCTCGCACGCTACCGGCCCCGGAACCTCCTCCACATCATCTTCGACAACGGGAGCCTCCTCTCGACGGGAGGGTTCGAGTCGCACACCACCTCGGGCGTCACGGATCTCGCCGCGATCGCGCGCGGGGCCGGGATCGAGCACGCGGTGGCCGTGGACTCGCCGATGGCGTTCGGGGAAGTGTTCGTCGAGGCGATGGAGCGGGATGACCTCGGCGTGATCGTGGCGCGCGTCGACGCCGTGGGTCCCGACAACTACGGGATGGACTTCGCCCTGCCCGAGAATGCCTTCCGCTTCAAGCGCTGCGTGCAGGAACGCCGGGCCGCGACGGGCTGGACGCCGCCTGCCGCGCCGGGACACGCGAGCGGCGCATAGCCTTCCACACCCGGTAGCCCTACTCGGCCCGGAGCGACTAGCGCGCCTCCTCGGCCACCCGGGCGATGACCTCCCGCACCCGGTCGCGGAAGGTGTACGCCCGCTCCATGACCTCCGCCTCGTCGACCGTGAGCACCTGGCCGTCCCTGACGACGACGCGGCCGTTCACGAGGACCGTGGAGACGTCGCTCCCCCGCGCCGCGTACACGAGGTGGGAATAGACGTTGTAGAGGGGCGTGAGCCCGGCGCGCCGCGTATCGAGCAGCACGATGTCCGCCCGCTTGCCCGGCTCGAGCGACCCGATGCGGTCGTGGAGATTGAGCACGCGGGCGCCGCCCATCGTGGCCATGCGAAAGACGGTCTCGGCGGGGAGCGCCGTCGGGTCGGCGTTCGTGAACTTGTGGAGCTTGGCGGCCGAGTCCATCTCGTCGAACAGGTCGAGGTCGTTGTTGCTCGCCGCGCCGTCCGTCCCCAGCCCCACGGGGATGCCGGCGGCGAGCAGCTTCACGACCGGCGCCGCCCGCGGGATTCCCAGCTTGAGGTTGCTCTGCGGGTTGTGTGAGACCCCGGCGCCCCCGGCCGCGATGCGTTCGATGTCCTCGTCCGAGAGGTAGATGGAGTGGGCGAGCACAGTGCCTGGGCGGAGCGCGCCGAGGGACTCGAGGGCCTCCACCACCCCCATCCCGGTCCGTTCCGTCGCCGTCGCGAACTCGCTCGCGTCTTCGGCCGTGTGGATCTGAAACGGGGCACCGTGGTCGATGGCCAACCGCAGCGCGCCGCGCACATCGTCGAGGGACGTCGTGTACAGCGAGTGTGCGGCGGTTCCCGGAACCAGCGTGGGATGGTCGCGATACGTCTCCATGAACCCGGCCGCGTCGGCCAGCGTCGCCGCCGGTGAGGCGAAGTCGGGGGCGGGGAAGCCGATGACATGCGGGCCCATGACGGCGCGGATGCCCGCGTCGATGACCGCCCGCGCCGCGTCATCCCGGAAGTAGTACATGTCCGCGAACGTCGTCGTCCCGCTTTTCAACATCTCGATGGACGAGAGCAGCGTGCCCCAATAGACGAACTCGGAATCGACCAGTTCGGCTTCGGCGGGGAAGATGTGCTCGTTCAGCCAGGTCATCAGCGGCATGTCGTCGGCGAGTCCCCGCAGGAGCGACATCGCGGCGTGGCCATGCGTGTTGACGAGTCCGGGGATCACGAGGTGCCCCGTCGCGTCGAGCACCGGCACGCCGGCGGGGCGGGGAGCTTCACCGTCGAGGATGGCGGAGATCCTGTCCCTCTCCACGAGTACCGCGCCCCCCTCGAGGACGGTGCCGGCGGCGTCCATCACGACGACCGTACCGCCTTCGATCAGGAGCCGGCCGTCCTCCGAGGCCGTACCGCCGGCACCAGAACCGGCCGAGCACGCCCACAGGAGTACGCCGCCGAGGAGCAGCCCCCCGCCGGCTCGAGCAGTGGTTTGTGTCACAACGTGTGACAACAGCTAGCCGTCCTGCGGCTGCGGGACGATCCGGATGTAGGGCAGCGGCTGCTCCCAGCCCTCCGGGAACCGCTGCCGCGCCTCCTCGTCGGTGACCGCCGGCACGATGATCACGTCGTCGCCCTGCTCCCAGTTCGCCGGCGTGGCGAGCTGCTTCTCGGCCGTGAGCTGGCACGAATCCAGGAGCCGGAGGATCTCGGCGAAGTTCCGGCCCGTGCTCATCGGATACGTGAGCGTGGCCTTGATCTTCTTGTCGGGGCCGATGACGAACACCGAACGCGCCGTGGCATTGTCCATGGGTGTGCGGCCCTCGGACGTGTCTCCGGCGTCGGCCGGCAGCATGTCGTACGCCTTGACGATCTCGAGTCTCGGATCGCCGATCAGCGGGTAGCCGACGGCGTGTCCCTGCGAGGCCTCGATGTCCTTCGACCAGGCCTCGTGGTCGCTCACGCCGTCGACGCTGATCCCGATGATCTTGCAGTTGCGCGCCGCGAACGCGTCCTCCAGGGCGGCCACCGCCCCCAGTTCCGTCGTACACACGGGCGTGAAGTCCTTTGGATGGGAGAAGAGGAGGACCCACCCGTCCCCGATCCAGTCGTGGAAGCGGATTCTGCCGTGCGTCGTGTCCGCCGTGAAGTCCGGCGCCGTGTCGTTGATGCGAAGCGTCATTCGTTCCCCCGGAGTTGAACCGTCACCGTCGCAAGCGGGGGGCAATGATCGGCACTTTCGGCTATGGGGACAACGCCGGCCCGCCGCCGACTATGGCCCAACCCGCCTGGGTCGGCGCATGTTGCTCGGCGCTGCGCCAACGAACCCGCGAAGCCGGAGACTCCGGAGGATCCCTGATGAAGATCGGACGCCGTGTCCTGTTGACCGCCGGCCTGTTGACCGTTGCCATCGTCGCGACGGCGCGGGCGCACACGATGTTCCTGAAGCTCGAGAGTTTCTTCCTGGAGCCGAATTCGACGAACGTCGTGGCGCTCTTCAATGGAGATTTCGACGAGAGCGAGAACCACATCACGCGTGACCGCATGCTCGACGTGAGCATCGTGGGACCGGATGGGGTCGTGAACCCGCCGCCGGAGGCGTGGCGCGACACGGCGATGTTCCACTGGCATGCGGACAGCGTGGACACGGCGCTGCTGACCTTCGAGACGGGCTCGGCCGGGACCTACACGATCGGCGTGTCGACGGCGGCGCGCGTGATCCCGCTCGATGCGACGGCGTTCTACGAATACCTGGTTCACGAAGGCCTGGTCGACGAGATCGCGCAGCGCGAAGCGGCCGGCAAGACGGACGACGACGCGGTCGAGCGCTACAGCAAACACGTGAAGGCGATCGTCCAGGTGGGAGACGACCGAAGCGGCGAGTGGGCGGAGGAGCTTGGCTATCCGGTGGAGATCATCCCGCTGCAGAACCCGTATGATCTCGTCGTAGGCGACGAACTCCAGGTGCGCTTCCTCCGCGCGGGCAAGCCGGTCGAGAACGCGCTTCTCTACGCGAACTACGAATTCAACCCCCACTCGCACGACGATACCGGTGCACACAACGAGGCGGTCGAGGCTCGCACGAACGAGGACGGCGTCGCGACGATCCCGCTCGTCGGCGGAGGTCGGTGGTACATCCGGACGATTCACATGGTCGAGACGCCATCGGAGCCCGACCTCGACTACGAGTCCAACTGGGCCACGCTCACGTTCCAGATCCGGGGCGGCTAGCCGGAAGCCGCACTTGGGATCCGGCTTCGGGGAGACCGCCGGCTAGTAGCCGCGCTCCCGGTTGACGACGGCCAGGAGCGGCTCGCCGGCCGCGAAACGGCGCAGATTCTCGCGGAAGAGGATCCACATCCGCTCCATGTGTTCATCGGAGTCGCCACCGAGGTGCGGCGTGATGATCACGTTCGGTAGCGACCAGAGGACGTGGTCCGGCGGGAGCGGCTCGGGGTCCACCACGTCCAGACCCGCGCCCGCGATCCGGCCCTCCCGCAGCGCGCGGACGAGCGCCCCCGTGTTCGTTGTCCGTCCGCGTCCCAGCGTGATGTAGAGCGCGGTCGGCCGCGTCAGCTCGAAGAAAGCGTCGTCGACGAGGCCTTCCGTTTCCGGAGTGAGCGGCAGGGCGTTCACGATGACGTCCGCCTCGGGAACGAGATCAAGGAGTTCCGACGCCAGCCCGACGCGCTCCACGAAGTCCGGGCCCTCACGGCTGCTGTTCCGCGTGGCGATGACCCGCATGCCGATCCCGTGCGCGATGCGGGCGGTTTCCGTCCCGATCCCGCCGAGGCCGATGACGAGCATGGTGCGGCCCCGGAGTTCGAGCAGTTGGCTCCCCTCGCCCCGGTAGGGGGAGGGCCCGGTCAGCGGCCGGATGTCCCACCGGCGTTCGCGCTGCAGGTCGAGCGCCGTGTGGAACCGTCGCGCGAGCATGAGCGCCATGCCGAGCGCGTGCTCCGCGCCGCCGGGGGCAAAGATCCGCTGGGCGTTGGTGATGACGAGGTCCTCGGCCTCGGAAAGCCCGGGCAACGCGAGGTAGCGTTCGACCCCCGCCGAGGCGAGCTGCACCCAGCGGAGCCGGTCGCCGGCGGCGAGGATGTCCGCGTTCAGCACGCCGAGGACCGCGTCGGCGTCGTGCGCTTCGGCCGCCGCGGCCTGGCCGTCTCCGACGACGACGAGGTCCACGCCCGGGGCGACCTCCGCGAGTTCGGCCGTGCGGCCGGGCCACAAATCGGCGACGACGACTTTCACGGGCGGCTCCCAGTCAGGAGAGGATCGATCGGGCGAAGGGCCCGGACGCAGGCCGAGCAGCCCGGCCGGGGTGCGCTCCGCTTCGGCCGTGCTCTCCGGCGGACGATCGGCGGCGCAGCCCGCGACCGCCAGCGCGGCGAGCAGCGAGCACAGGCGACCCGGCGAGCGGGCTACGGATTCCCCCCCATCCGTTCCTGGTAGCGCGCGCCGCTCAGCACGTTGAACATGGCGTAGTTGCCCTCGTGGCACGCGTACTCGTAGAGCAGATGGTCGAAGCGCTTGAACGGGACCTGTCCGCCCCAGGGGCTCGTGTACACGGCGGGATCGTCGATCGTGAACTCGTAGAGGATCGTCTCCTCGTCCACGCGCGTGAAGCGCTCGACGACCTTCCGATCCTTCGAGGGCGGCACCCCCCGGAACGCGTGCTCGGGGTTCAGGTTCGTCGTCTCGACGACGAGCGTGCCGTCCTCCCACCAGCCGACCGAACTTCCGAACCACGGTGTGACGTGCTCCGGTTCGGGCCGGCTCTCGAGCTGCTCCCGCGGGTCGCGAATGGGGATGATCCGCGCGTCGTGCACCATCTCGGCCATGATCACGACGAAATCCTCGTTCTGCGCGATCGTGTAGCTGTTGTTGTACCAGTAGTTCGGGAGCATCGGCGGTCCGGCGCTCGATCCGAACGATACGATGCACCGTTCCGCGAGCGGCCGAAGCTCGGGGTGGTCGTACTGGCCGAATCTGTCGCGGAACTCGGCCGCCTCCTCCAGCCGCCGCCGGGCCTCCGGCGTGAGATCGGGAATCCGTCCATCCGGCGGGTCGGTGACGAGGGAACTGCGCGGCTCGCCGTTCACGACCGCCACGCGTTCGCCCGGCTCACGGTAGAACTCGTCGTAGCACGTCGTAGCCCCATCGATGCAGACCCGGTGTTCGCCGCCCGGCGGCAGCGGCCGCTCCGGATCGACCGGAGCCGTCCGTTCGGCGACGGTCTGCGCCTGTCCGCCCTCGATGGCGACGACTTCGTCCGGACTCAGCACGGGTCCCCGGCCTTCGGGGCGCTCGAAGGGTGTCAGCGTCTGGTTGGTCCAGTTTCCCTGCAGATCGGGATGGCCGTGCGGGGTAAGCGGGGGCTCCCAGTCGCCGGACGTGGTCTGCGTGCGGGCCGCGTCGGGCTGAAGGAGTACCGCGGCGGCAACAGCGAGTCCGAGGACGCCGATCGCGACGTAGGTTAGGGGGCGCGCGGCGGGTCGGTCCACGTTCATCGTTCCTCCTCGGGTGCCGGCATCGGAATCGGCATCGCGTTCAATCTGCGTTTCCCGAGCTTCGGGCGCGAGACATGGAACGCGAAGGGGCCCGGAAGCCCGGGCCCCTTCGAGGAGCTGTCAACTGGGTCGGACGGTGGGACTCAGAGACCTCCGCCGCCGCGCCGCCGCGCCGTCCGTCCCGTCGAGCTCCCCCCGCTCGACCGGCCTCCCGAGGTACCGATCGACGCCGTCCCCCGCGAAGACCCGGTCGGACGCGTTCCGATTCTGGAGGTTCCGCTGCTGTAGCCGCGTCCGCTGATCACCCGGCCGCCGCTGTTCGCGGGCTGTGTGCGGATGATCGTCGGCCCGTAACCATAGCCGTAGCCGTAGCCGTACCCGTAGGGATAGCCGTATCCGAAGCCGAAGGGCGAGTAGCCGTAACCGTAACGGTAGCCGAAACGGCTGTAGTATGGATAACCCCAACCGTAGCCCCCATAGAACGGATCGTAGTAGCCGCCGTAGCCGAGCCCGGGCCGTTCGCCGCCGTCGCCGCCCGTGGACACCGCGAAGCGCTCCGGATAGCTCCGCGCGATCATCATGTCGATGACCCCTTCCGACACGCCGGCGTCGGCGAGTTGGACGAGCCGGTCGGCGTCGACCGCGAGAGGCGTCTCGTGTTCGACGATCCAGGCCTCCACGGCCTCGGGATCCACGTGAGACTGCGCCTCGATGATGTCGTCGACCGAATACCGTCCGGATGCCGCGAGTCGCAACGAGCGCACGGCCATGCTCCGGTCGGCCGCGATCTCACCCAGGCCGACGGCCTCGGCCTGGCTCTGCGTGGCCAGCCGGTATCGCGTCACCCACGTCATCTTCTCGCCGCCAACGGTGACGACCCGTGCGTCGATCCAGGAGTCGGACGAGATCATCGCGAACATCCCGCTCGACGATCGGTCGACGCCGCCCTCGCAGACCTGGTCCATATCCATGAACACCCGGCCCGGGCGCGAGGCGAAGACCGCGCGGCGCGATCCGCTACATCCCTCCAGGGTCGCCTCGCGGGGCTGTCCGTCCGCCCGCACGACTTCCCGGGACGCGATCTCGCCGTCTTCGACCGCGATCATCTCGACGCCGGCTTCTTCCGCGCTCGGTTGGAAGCAGAGCAGCGATTCGGGCGCGTCCGCGCTCGTCGAGGTTCGAACGGGCTGCCAGCAACCCATCCAGGCGAGCCAACGTTCGTCCATCTCCTGCGCCGCCGCGGTCGCCAGCGGTCCGGCCGCGAGCATCATGCCGGCCGCCACGAAAAGTGCGGAGCCGATTCCAGCAGTTCGCTGTTTCGTCATGTGACCATACCTCGAGGTTTACAGCCGTACCGAGAAGCCGAACGCGGCACGGAGTCCGTTCAGGTCGATCCTGTCGAACCCGATGAAGTGCCCACCCATATCCGCGCTGGCCCAAGAATAACGCGCTTCGGCGGTCAGAATCCACCGCAGCCCGAGCGAGTAGTCGAATCCGGCCGTCACGTAGGCGAGCGAGGATCCGGCTCTGGACGAGAAGTAGTCGTAGAAGATGTCCAGCGTTTCGTAGTCGACGAACTCGCCTTCCTGCTCGAATTCGTACCACATGAAGCCGACGCCGCCTCCAACGAAGGGAGCGAACTTGCCCGGAATCCAGGCGAGATCGCTGATCCGCCGTCCCCGCTCCGTGAGGTAGGCCTTCAGGCCGACCGTGAACGGGACGCGGCGAAAACCCGTCGTCTGCAGGATCGGCAGGTCGTCCGTGCCGATGAATTCGCGCGACTCGGAGTCGATCTCACTGTTCTCGTACCCGATGCCCAGCGCGAGATCGATGCGGTCGGAGAGCCGGATGCCGAGGTCGGCGGCGAGCGCCACCGCGTTGAAGTCCTCCTTCTCGACCGTCAGTTCCCTGCGCGTTAAATCGAAGATCTCACTGTCCGCGCGGGGTATCGCGTACCCGATTCGGACGCCGAGCGTGGTGGTTGGACGCCCGAAGAGAAAGTCCTGCGCCGCGAGGGATTGGGCCGCCCAGGCTCCCCCGATGACGGCGAGGACGGCCGCCACCGAGGACTGTCTGAATCGGTACTTCACGTTGCCTCCTTCAAGGCGCCTGAGCAGAACTTCATTCGCTCGCGCCAACCGGGTTTTTCGTGTGCCACCCCTAACACGAAGCAATCCCCGGACGGGTCACATCTCGCTAGCGGCTTCTCACGACGACCGGCGTCTGTTGCTGGACCTCGCCGCCGTCCGAGTCCCGAGCCGTGACGGTGATCGTCGTACTCCCCACCGTCACGCCGACCACCGTGAGGGTGCTGCCTGACACGGCCCCCACCGCAACAAGCGTGTTCGCGGTCGTGACGCTGTACGTCAGGTCGTCGCCCTCAGGATCGCTGAAGTACTGCGACAGGTTCAGTTGGCGTACCTGCCCCGTGGTCAGGCTCAGCGCCGGGAGCGATTGTGCCGCGACCGGCGGCTGGTTCGGCACCGTGATCAGGAAGTTCTGCACGGCTTCCCCTCCGGCCTGATCGCGAGCGAAGAGCAACCCGGCCGCCCGTCCGGTCCCGACTCCGACCACGGTCATCATGCTGCCCGAGACGGAGACGCCGGCCACGAGCGCGTCAGATGTTCCCGCGCCGTACAGGAGCGGGTCGCCGTCCGGATCCTGAAAGAAACCGGACACGTCCACGATCACATGGTTGCCGGCCGCCACGGTCACCGGCGGCACGACGCCGACCGCGACCGGCGCTTCGTTCGCCGGCGTGGGCTCCATCGTGTCCTCGCTCTCGATGCATGCCCCGGCGACGAGTACGGACAACGCCACGGCGACGCAGACGCCCGCGCGTCCCGAAATCAGATGTTCACGCAGCATTTTTCTTTTTTCCTCAGGCTCTTGAGAAGGGTTCAGCCCGTCCGGCCCCAGTGGCCGTCAGGGCAGGGCCAGCGCCGCAAGTCCGTCGGTCAGCTGGATGATCACATACTGCTTGCCCTCGTGGACCCAGCTCGACATTCCGTAGCGCGTGTTGCCCGGCAACTCCACCTGCCCCACGCGCTCGCCGGTCCGCTTGTCGATCGCGAACAGGTGCGGCGTCCCATCGCTCGTCTGTCCAGACGCAAGAAGGAGCGTCGGAGTTGCAACCATGGCGGAATGGCCGCGTCGGCCCTGGTTCGGATTCACGTCCGCTCCCTGCAGCATCGGATGGTCGCGGATCACCGCCTGCTGCCGCTCGGGCGCGTCCCCGTGCGGGATCATCCACAGGTGTTCGCCCGTGTTCACGTCGATCGCCGTGATCCGCCCCACCGGGCCCTTCCAGATCCTCAGCCCCTCGACCGTCGCCTGGTCCGCCGTGCTCTCCGTCACGACGCCGATCGCGCGAGAGAATTCGGAGTGGGTGACGCCCGTCTGGTCCGGGCCGTCGAGGTCGGATTCGATCCCCGGCGCCACCATGACCGGCGAGCACCCGCTGGTCGACGTGACGAAGACGATCCCGTTCACGGGGTCCGCGGCGGGCGGCCCGGTGATGTTCGCGCCCCCGCCACCGCCGGGGCAGATGAGCGCCGCCCCCTCGCCATCGGGGTTCCCGACGTGCGTGGGCGGGTTGAAGAGCGGCACGAAGAGGTCGTTCTCCCGTGCGTACTCGAGTGCCATCTCGCGCAGTTCGGGCGTGTAGTCGATGAGGTCCTGCTCGGTGCGGCCCTGCAGGTCGTAGGGCAGGGGCCACGTCGGGTGCGGCTGGGTTTCGGCGAGCTTCTCGCCCGGCACCTTCGACTGCGGAACCGGCCGCTCCTCGATGGGCCAGATCGGCTCGCCCGTCTCGCGGTCGAGCGCGTACAGCCACGACTGCTTCGTCGCCTGGAAGACGCCCTTGATCGGCCGGCCGTCCACGACCACGTCCATGAGGAGGGGCGCGGTCGGCGTATCGTAGTTCCAGATGTCGTGGTGCACGAACTGGAAATGCCAGCGGCGCTCTCCCGTCTCCACGTCGAGCGCGACGATGCTCGTGCCGAACAGGTTGTCGCCGGGGTGGAAGCCGCCGTAATAGTCGATCGTGGCGCCGTTCGTGACGAGATAGACGAGTCCGAGTTCGGGGTCCGCCGAGAGCGGCGCCCAGGGGGACACGTCACCCGTCCACTGCCAGGCGTCGTTCTCCCACGTCTCGTGCCCGAACTCGCCCGGCCGCGGGATGATGTGGAACTTCCACTTGAACTCGCCGGTGCGGGCATCGTAGGCCAGGATATCACCTGGGACCATCTCCTTCCGGGTCTGGTTGTAGCCCTGCTCCGCGGAGTTGCCGACGACGACCACGTCGTTCACGACGATGGGAGGGGAAGACGACGTGATGTAGCCGATCTCGAGCGGCATTCCCTGATCCGGGTCGTATTCCTGGTTCAGGTTCTCCCACGGCCCCCAGCCCTCGATGAGGTCGGCCACCAGGTCCACCGTCCCCGAGGACGGGAATCCCGGCAGCGGCACCGCCTCGCCCCAGTTCTCGAGCGGCTGTCCCGTGTCGGCGTCGAGGGCGTAGAGGAAGAACCCGGGACTGAGGATGTAGACGACGCCGCGTCCGTCGACCTCGGCATAGGCGACGCCTTTGCCGTACGCCTTTCGCATCGAGTACTCGTGCCGCCACGTCATGGGTTCGGCGAAGCTCCACAGGAGTCTTCCCGTGGAGGGGTCGAGGGCGATGACGTGCCGGTTCTCGCCCGTGACCGTAATCATCTTCCCGTCGACGTAGGACGGCGTGGCCCGCGCCGTGCTCGGCCCGAAGCTCGAAGCGTCCCAGCGCCACGCGACCTCGAGGCTCTCGAAATTGGACGCATCGATCTGCGTCGCCGGTGTGTAGCGGGTGTGCCAGGCGTCGCCCCCGAGGTAGGTCCACGCGGCTCCCTCCACGCCCGGGCCCTGCGCCGCGGCGGGGGCGCTCGCGATGGCTCCGAAGAGAAGGGGGAGAAGAAGGGCGCTGCTCGGTCGCCAGCTCCAGTGGTTCTTCATCATCCGTCCGCTCTCACTGTTCTCTCTTCCGCAGTTCGCCGTTCGGTGTCCGGCAAGGATAACACTCCATCGTGGATGCGCGTTTCGCGGTACGCAACGTCTCCTTGCACGCAGGCGACGTTTCTTCGCACTGTATCCGTGGATTAAATAAGGAGTCGCCGGCAGCGGCAGCGGAGTAGTTCCATCAGGAGGAGGAGGACTCATGCGTGGATCGCATCGTCACTCGAGCCATGCCTGGTCGCATGCAACGGCCCTCGCCGTCTTCATCATGCCCCTGGCCCTGGGTCTCACGTTCCGGGATCTCGCCGGACAGGGCCCGGCCGCGAACGGCGCCGGAGGTTCCGAGGCGGATGTCACGTTCTCGAAAGACGTCGCTCCCATCCTCCAGGCGAACTGCCAGAACTGCCACCGGCCGGGATCGGTGGGTCCGATGCCGCTCCTCGACTACAGGGACACGCGCCGCTGGGCGTCTCGCATGAAGGAGCTGGTCTCGAAGCGGCTCATGCCCCCGTTCCACCTCGACACGGGCGTCGGCATCCAGGACATCAAGGATGACTGGCGGCTGAGCGAGGAGGACATCGAGACGGTCGTCGCCTGGGCCGACGCCGGGGCGCCCGAAGGGGATCCGGCCGACCTGCCGCCCCCCATCGAGTGGCCGAACGAGCAAAAGTGGCAGCTTGAGGACATCCTCGGCCCGCCCGATCACGTGATCAAGTCGAAGCCCTTTGACGTCCCGGCCGAGGGCGGAGACACCTGGTGGCGGCCGCGGGTGCCGACGGGACTCGAGGAGGACCGCTGGGTGATGGCGTTCGAAACGCGCCCCTCCTTCCCCGCCGGGCGTCAGGTCGTGCATCACGCGATCCCGCGCCTGCTCAGGCTCAACGAGGAAGGGGAGTACCAGCGCATCCAGAGCCTGTCGGAGTACGCGATGGGCAAGGTCGGCGAGATCGTGCCGACGGACGCGGGTCGGCTCCTGAAGGTGAATGACATGATCGAGTGGGACGCGCACTACTATCCCATGGGATACGACGTGCCCGGCGACCAGGTCGAGCTCGGGATCTGGTTCCACGAGGAGGGCTACAAGCCCGAGTTCCAGCAGGATCTGCGCCTCTATCCCCTCAGGGGGGACATCGCGCTGGCGCCGGGAGGGACCGCGATGACGCAGGGGTTCTATCGCTGGGACCACCCGGTGAGACTCGACAGCTTCCAGCCGCACGGACACGTGCATCTGCACGCGATGTCGATCCAGGCGCTCTACCCCGACGGCAGGCTCGAACTCATCAGCATGGTCACGGACTTCGACGCCCGCTGGCACCACAGCTACATCTACGAGGATGACGTGGCGCCGCTGCTCCCGCCCGGGACGGTGCTCGTCATGACCGGGTGGTACGACAACACGGCGGAGAACGAACTGACCCCCGATCCGGAGATCTGGTACGCGCGCGGCGCGCGCACGGGGGATGAGATGTCGCACGCGTGGCTCGCCGTGACGCACCTCACGGAGGAAGGCTACCAGCGGCTCGTCGAGGAGCGGGAGGCGAAACTCGCGACCGACGACGATAACGACGACAGCAACGACGACAACTGAGCCAAGGCATGCGCAGCGTACATATCGCGGCCGCCCTGGTCGCAGCCCAGGTGGCGCCGGTCGCCCTGATCGGGGGGCCGGCGCCCGTTCATGCCCAGCAGGTGCAGCGCCTTCCGCTCGCGCCTATCCCGCCGAAGGGCGAGCCCGTGGCGCCCTTCTTCGAGGGCTGGTACCGGAATGACGACGGCACCTTCACCTTCTCGTTCGGCTACTTCAATCTGAACACCGAGGAAGTCATCGAAATCCCGTTCGGTCCGGATAACTTCATCGAGCCGGCCGAGTTCGACGGGGCACAGCCGACGCACTTTCCGGTGCGGCCGCGACGGGACCGGGGCGTGTTCTCGGTCACGGTGCCCGCATCGTACGGTGATGGCGAGCAGCGCGTCGTGTGGACCATCACCTCGAACGGGGTGACGTATCCCGTGCCGGCCCGCGTTTTTGCCCCCGCGCTGCAACTTGACTACGGACCGCGTGCCATGGGGTCGCTGCCGCCGCTGGTGCGATTCGACCCGGAAGGGCCGGCGGGCCAGCACGTCCAGGGCGTGTGGGGCGAGCCGCGCACGGCTCAGGTGGGCGAGCCGCTGACGTTGCGGCTGTGGACCGAGGAGGTCTCGGTCCGCGACCCCGAGGATCTCGTGAACCAGGTGGTCGACGTGGAGGTGACCTGGTTCAAGCACCAGGGGCCCGCCGCGCCGGTGGAGTTCGAACCGTGGCAGATCACCGTCGAGGGCGGGACCGGCGAGACGACGACCGCGGCGACGTTCAGTGAGCCGGGCGAATACATCCTGCGCGCGCGCGTCGACAACTGGGACGCGAACGACAGCAGCGGTGGAGACCAGTGCTGCTGGAGCAACGCCTACGTCCGGGTCACCGTCACCCCCTGACCGCCTGACAGGAGGCGCCATGGCGGACTCGACACCCCGCGCCCGCGCCGGGCCCGCCGGCCGTGCTCTGCCGCCGCTTCGGCTGGCCGCGCTCGCCGTCTGCCTTGCGGCGTGCGAGGCTTGGCCACCCCCGCCCGAGACGGCCCGGATTCCCGTCGTCGACACCCTGCACGGCGTCGAGTTCACCGACGACTACCGGTGGCTCGAGGACCAGGAGAGCCCGGAGACGCGCGCCTGGATCGCCGAACAGAACGCCTACGCGGAACGCATCGTCGGCGACACGCCGCTGCGGGCGGACCTGGAGGGACGGCTGCGCGAGCTGATGGACGCGCCCGGGGCGATCTTTCCGCGACGGGCGGGAGATTACGAGTACTTCTCGCTCCGGAAGCCGGGGCGGGAGGTCGGAGCGATCTACCGCCGGCCGGCGCCCGAAGAACCGCAGGAGATCCCGGTCGACCCCGAAGGCGAGTTCGAGGTCGTCATCGACCCGCTCGATCTCCGCGATGACGCCACGACCAGCGTGAGCATCATCGACTTCTCGCCCGACGGCCGTCTCATGATCTACGCCATCCGGGACGGGGGACGGGACGAGCGCGAGTACCGCGTCCGCGACCTGGAGAGCGGCGAGGACCTGCCCGACCGCCTGCCGACCTACCTGTACGGAAACGTCTCCTTCGATCCGGAGGGGGACGGCTTCTACTACAGCCGCCGGTCGCGGGAGACGGGGGCACGGATCCGCTACCACCGGCTGGGGACCGGCCCCGACGAGGACGAGGAGCTGTTCGGGGAGGGGCACGGTCCCGAGCGCTTCGTGGGTTTCTCGCAGGGGGGCGACGGCCGGTGGCACGTCTACACCGTACAGCACGGCTGGGCACGGACGGACGTGTACCTGCACGACCTCCGTTCCGGGACGGCACCCGCACCGCTCATCGTCGGCGCGCCCGCCCGCTTCAGCACCCGCTTCGTCGACGACGAACTCTATTTGCTCACGAATCTGGACGCGCCGAAGAACCGCATCCTCGCGGTGGATCTCGATGACCCCGATCCGGACCCGGCGCGGTGGCGGGAGGTGCTGCCGGAGGGGGAGGATCTCCTCACCGGATACCGGTTCATCGGCGACGACCTGTACGCCGACTACCTGCGCGACGTGAGCAGTCGGATCGTGCGCTACGGGCCAGATGGCGCCGTGAAGGGCGAGATCCCGATCCTGGACCACCATGTGGCGACGCTGCGCTCGCACGGAGATGACGGAACCGAGGCCCTCCTCACGCTGACCTCGCTTCTCACTCCCTCGACCATCCTCAAGCTCGACCTCGAGACGATGGAGACGGAGGAGTGGCGGCCGTCATCCGTCCCCTTTGACGGGTCGGAGTACGAGCTGAAGCAGGTCTGGTATACCTCGGAGGACGGGACGCGGGCCCCGATGTACGTCGCCCACCGCCGGGGACTGGCGCTGGACGGGCGAAGCCCCGCGCTCCTGTACGGGTACGGCGGTTTCAACGTGAACCTGCTGCCCCGTTTCGACGCCCGCGCCGCGGCGTGGCTGGAACAGGGCGGCGTGTACGCGATGGCGACGCTGAGGGGCGGCGGCGAGTTCGGCGAGGAATGGCACCGGGCCGGCATGCTCGAGAACAAGCCGAACGTGTTCGCCGACTTCATCGCCGCGGCGGAGTGGCTGGTCGAGAACGGCTACACGAACCCCGACCGGCTCGCGATCCGCGGCGGGAGCAACGGCGGGCTCCTCGTCGCCGCCTCCCTCACGAAGCGGCCGGACCTCTTCCGCGCCGTCTACTGCGGCCTGCCCGACCTCGACATGGTCCGCTTCTACCAGTTCACCGACACGAACAACATGCCGGCGCTCCTGGAATACGGGAACGCGGCGGTGGCCGAGGAGTTCGAGGTGCTTCGCACCTTCTCCCCGTACCAGAACGTGCGCGATGGCGTGGCCTACCCGGCGGTCATGCTCACACAGGGAGACCTCGACACCCGCGTGCCCCCGCTGCAGGCCCGCAAGATGGCCGCGCGCCTGCAGGCCTCCTCGAGTTCCGGGCTACCGGTGATCCTCGACTACGACCCGCGCACGGGCCACGCCGGCGGCCGCTCTTTCAGCCGCAACGTGCGCAACGCCGCGATGGAACTCGCCTTCCTCCTTCAGCAACTCGGCGCGTCCGAATAGCGGTGCCGCGCCCGCGAGCCTGCGCGGCGCGGGGCGACCCGAGGGTGTGCGTACGAAGAGGTTGTCGACCGGTTACGCGGCCGGGATGCGGCGGAAGAGCCGGAACACGACCACGAAGGCTGTGGCGTACATGACGGCGCCGAGCAGGAAGGGCGCGCCCGGCAACTCCACCGGGGCGGCGGGAGACGTGAAGTAGCTGAACAGGAGGCTGGTGAAGATCAGGGGGCTCGCGATGCTCGTCAGGCTCATGAGCGACTGGAGGCCGCCCTGGACTTTCCCCTGGTCCCGCGGCTCTACGACCCCCGCCACGAGGCTCTGGAGCGCCGGGCCCGCCACGCCGCCGATGGAGCCGAAGATGATGAAGGCGATGAGCATCCACCCCTGCGTGGCGAGGCCGTAACCCAGGTAGGTGATCACGGCCAGCACGAGCCCGCCGAGGATCGCGCGGCGCTCTCCGGTGCGTTTGATGATGGGTTGAACGAGTCCTCCCTGGACGATCGCCGCCATGAGTCCGACAAGCGCCAGCGACAGGCCGTTCGCGAGTTCGTCCCACCCGAACTTGTGGCCCGTGTAGAGGACCCAGACGGTCTCGAGCCCGCGCTGAGCGAGGATCATGAACACGAAGGACACCGCGAGCCCGGCCACCAGGGGATAGGAGCGCAGGACGAAGAGGCTCCCGATCGGGTTGGCCTTCAGCCAGCTGAAGGCGTCGCGCTTCTCCGGAGGCAGCGATTCCGGGAGGACGAAAACGCCGTATAGCGCGTTCACGAGGGCGAGTCCCGCCGCGGCGAAGAAGGGGAGCCGCAGATCGATGCCGCCCAACACGCCCCCGATGGCGGGGCCGAAGATGAAGCCGAGGCCGAACGCGACGCCGATGAGTCCGAAGTTCCGGGCCCGCTTCTCGGGTTCGGACACGTCGGCGATGTAGGCGTTGGCCGTAGTGATGCTCGCGCCCATCACGCCTGCGATGAGCCGCCCCGCGAACAGCCAGCCGATGGAGGGCGCGAGCCCCATGATGATGTAGTCGATCCCGAGGCCGAAGAGCGAGATCAGGATGACGGGCCGGCGCCCGACCCGGTCCGAGAGCGACCCCAGGATGGGCGCGAAGAAGAACTGGGTGACGGCGTAGGTCGCCGCGAGCACCCCGAACCAGCGCCCCGCGCGCGCCGTGCTCCCCCCAGTGAACTCCTTGATGAGTTCGGGGAGGATGGGGACGATGATCCCGATCCCCAGCACGTCGATGAAGACGGTGATGAAGATGAAGACCATCGCCGCCTCGCGGCCCCGCCCGGGAGCTTTCACCCGTCCTCCACGCGATCGTTAGCCGGAACGCCGCCAACGCGCTGGCGGGTCGCATGAAACTACTAGCTCGCGTGCCGCCGGCGGAGGGTGTCGCGCCGCTGGTGGTAATTCGCATACACCTGCTCTCCGGCGCGTTCGCCGCGGCCGGCCCGGGGGTTGGAGAACCCCGTCAGGTGCACGGTGGTTTCGTCCACGATGAGCGCGCCTCCGATGGCGCGTTCGGCGACGATCCCCACATCGCGCCCGAGGCCAACTGCGGGGTGGTCATCGAACGATCCCGCTCGCAAGCGGTCGAGGAACTTCCGCGCTGCGGAGGCCGGCGCCACCGTGTCCCCCTCCGAGCGCCGTTCCAGCGCGTCGACGCCGTAGCTCCGCACCAGCCTGGGGAGGAACGCCGCGAGGGTGGCGTGACGGTCGAAGAGGTCCAGTCCGTAGTTGCCGCCCGCCACCGCGAAGATGGCGCCGAGCTGATCCGGAGCGGCCTCCACTTCCCGTACGTAGTCGTCCAGAGCCGCCGCGTGCCGCTCGAAGATCTCGCTCATGGCCCCGGTCTCCGATGGGGCGTCCATCGCCACGGCCTTGTCGTCGATCGAACTCCACACCCGGCTCTGATCGGAGCGCCGGGTCCCCTCGCTGCGCATCGACTCCTGCACACTCGCGTATCGCTCCGCGCGACCGCTCGCGAAGTGCATCCGGTCCGTCACCTGGAACCCCGGGCTGTCGTACGACCAGCGGCCCTGCTCTACGCAGGAGACCGGGATGATCGTCGTCTTCCCGGCGGGGAGCAGCAGCGTGAGGTTGGCGACCCGGTTCTGCTTGGCGCCAACGAGCTCCTCGCCATCCACGATGAGCACGGGACGGCCGGCCCGGTTCTCAACCTCGAGGTCGGGGACGCTGCCCCCCATGGACACCTCGCGCACGGTGACGCGGTCCTCGCGAAGCCCGTCTCCCAGCAGCACGTAATCGAGATCCGAGGTCTCCCGCGAAAGCAGGGGGAACACCGTGAGGCCGCCGCAGAAGGTCGGTTCGCCGATCTCGAGGTCGGCGATGGCGGTCGTGATCTGGTTCATCTCTCCCCTCCTTGATATTGTCAGTGTTGATACGCTGTTGACAGTAGCGGAGAGGTTCAGATAAGTCAACGGTTATCATCGGTAAACGACAGCATTTGTCACTTACGCATTGGAAACGGCGGAAACGGCATGCGCAGCTACACGGCCCGGGAGTTGGAAGAGGAGACGGGGTTCAGCCGCCGCACGATCGCCTACTACGTGCAGGTCGGACTGCTTCCGCGCGTCGGCCGGCGGGGTCCGAAGACCCGTTATCCGAAGCTCGTGCGGGACCGACTTCTCTTCATTCGACGGGTCCGCGAGGCGGAGGGGGCGGGGAGGGTGCCCGCGACCGCGCTCCGCGAGATCGGCGCCGTGTTCGAGGGATCGTCGCCGGAGCTGATCACGGGCGTCGCCGACGGACGGATCGCCGTGACCGCCGATCTGCTCTCCGCCCGGTCCGCCCGAACGGAGTCTCCGCTACGAACGCAGGACGTGGCGGAACGGGCCGAGGCGCCGGTCGCCTTCGCCGCCCCACGGGCGCGGCATGCCGCGCTCGAAGACAGGCTGATGGTGCGGGAGCAGGAACCGGACTGGCCTCGTGAAGCGGCGGCGCCTCCCGCCCATGATTCAGAACTGGCTGCGTTGCTGGTCGCGCTCCGGGGGGTGGCGGACTGCGGCGCCGATCCCCTGGGCGAGGTGGAAAGATGGGCGCGGATCGAGATTGCACCCGGCGTCGCGCTCTCGGTCCGGGGTGTCGCGGATGAAGACGCCGCCGTGCTCGATGCGGTCGCGCGCAGGCTTCGGGAACGGCTGGCGGACCGGTTCGGCGACTGACGCGGGGTTTTCGACGGGCAGCTAGGACTCGATGTCGAAGAAGCTCTCGACCGGGGGCGGGGTCGCCGGAACGGGATCGTCTTCGAGCGCGTCACGCAGCGCGGGTGACCGCGGGGCCGCGGCGATCCTGCCAAGCCCGGAGGGGTGGTTCGCCATTGCCGCCACGAGCCGGCCCGCCCGGTCGAGCCGGGTCGCGATCTCCTCCTCGATCGGCTCCAGGCTCCAGTCGCCGCGCTCCATCACGTGCCCGAGCGCGATCCCGTCCGAACGCGGAAGGAGCCCGATGCGGCCGCCGCCCGGCGCGCTGCCTTCGAGGCTGTAGTCGATCCCGGGCTGAGGGGCGAGGAAGGTGAGTTGCCCCTTGATGGGGGTCATCGTCTCGTCGCCGAACAGGGCGCGGGAGCCGAGACCGGTGCAGTTGGCGATGAGCGGTTCGTCGAGCGACATGAGATCGCGGCGTGACGCGAAGTTTCGGATCCGCACGCGTCCGCCGAAGAGGAGGAACTCCTCCATCAACTGGTCGAGATAGATCGACGGCTCGATGCGGAGCGTCGGCCTGCGGAGGGCGTAGGTGCCGGGAAAGGGGTGTTCCCCCGGCTGCAGCACGGTGGCGCCCACGTCGACGTCCGGATCGAGGCCGCTCTCGGTCTCGTCGAGTCCGGAATCTTCCGCCCGCCGATTCGAGAGGCGGTTCGTCCAGGTATACGTCGTCATCCACGACACGCCGCGTCCGGCTCCGGCGAACAGTTGCATCTGCTCGTAGGAGGCGCGGACGGCCCGGTCGAACTGGGAGTCGAAGGCCGGAGTCCGTTCCGGTGCCGACACGAGGTTGGAGAGCGGCGAGAACCCCGCGTAGGCCATGTTCGAGGTCGTATCGGGCGGGAGGGCGCGCGCGTGGATGGTCACGTCGAACCCGCGGCGCTGGAGCTGCCGCGCGGTGGCGAGGCCGACGGCGCCGGCTCCGATGACGGCGGCTTGCCGCGAGGGATGAGGTTCCGCCAGTTCGGACACGAGCAGTCCCGTTCCCCACGAAAGGGAGACCCCCGCGCCGCCATGGCCGTAGTTGTGGATGACCGTCTTCTCGTCCAACCGTTCCGCGGCCACGCGGAAACCGGCGGGCCTGAACGGTCTGAGACCCACGGTGGTTCGGATGACGCGATCCGGCGCGACGCGGATGAGCGGGAGGCTCGGGGCGGTGGGGCCCGGCGAAGAGCGACGCCACGCGGGGGAACACGCGCCGAGGCTCGAGCCCAGCGCTGCGGTCCCCACGGTCTTGATCAGCGTTCGACGTTTCACGCAATAAGACTGTCGCCAGGCACTCATATCGGCCAGAGAGCGCGTCGAAACGTTCCCGCGGGAACGCTCTGTCGCGTCGTTGCCGGGACGATCCCCGGAAGTAGCTTCAGGGTTGTGGGAGCGACGGAAGTTGTCCGGGTCCCCCATCCCGGGCGGATACAGGAGGATCAAGCGATGAAGCCCCTGGCATGTATGGTCGCGGTCGCGGCTCTGGCACTCGCCGCCTCGTGCGGTCCGCGGATTGACGCTCCCGCGGAATCCGCCGCCGCCGAGGAAGGCGTCTTCGCCACCATCGCCCCGTTCCGGAGTCACGGCCCCGTCCACGGCGCCGACAACGTCGAGGCCATGCGGCCGCGCGTGATGGGCACGCACGGAGTCATCTCGTCCGGGCACTATCTGGCCACGCAGGCCGGGTACGACGTGCTCAAGGCCGGAGGCAACGCCTTCGACGCCGGAGTGACCGCGGGGATGGCGCTCAAGGCGCTCAAGATGGACTACGCGGGATGGACCGGAGTTGCGCCGCTCATCCTCTACAGCGCGGCCGAGGATCGCGTGATCACTCGGGTCGGCGCCGGGACCTCACCCGCGCTGGCCACCCTCGATTACTTCCTCGAACACGGCAAGTCGCCCATTAACAACGCGCTGATTCCGGCCGACGTGGATGTGTGGCTCGCCGCTCTCGACCGCTTCGGCACCGTCAGCTTCGGCGAGGCCGCGCAGCCAACGCTGCGCATCGTTGAGGAGGGCTATCACCTCTACAAGATGCAGAAATGGATGATCGGGGATCAGACGGAAGGGATCCTCGCCTTCCCCTACAATCGCGACTTCTGGTTCCCCAACGGGGTCGGCGAGCAGCGTCTGGGCGATCTCATGGTGAACGCCGACCTGGGGCGGCTCATCCGCTACATGATGGAGGCCGAGCGGCAGGCGCTGGCGGCGGGAGGAAGCCGTTCCGAAGGGATCCGCGCCGCTCGGGACGCGTTCTACCGGGGCGACCCGGCGCGCGACGTGGACCGTTTCTTCCGGGAGCATGACGGCATCGTCCGTTACGAGGACATGGCGGGCTACGAGAGTCGTTGGGAGGAGCCCCTCGGAACCGACTTCAACGGCTACGACGTCTACGCCGGTGACGGGTGGAGCCAGGGGCCGCGTATCATCCTGATGCTCAACATGCTGGAGAACTACGATCTGCGTGCCCTCGGCTACAACACGCCGGAGTACATCCACCTCGTCTCACAGGTGATCGACCTCGCGATGGCGGACGCCCACAAGTACGTCGGGGATCCGGATTTCGCGCCCGCTCCGGAGGGATTGTACGGGAAGGCGTACGCGCGCGAGCGCATCGGGCTCATCGACGAGAGTCGCGCGTTTCAGGACATGCCTCCGTGGGGCGATCCGGAACGGATGGCCGCGGTTGCGGACGGCGCGCCCGTGAGCTTCCTGGTGCCGGAAGGTCGGCCCGTTGGCGCCGCGCCGGACCTTCGAAGGGCGGACGATGCCGACGCTGGAACCCCCTCCTTCGACACCTCCTCCCTGAATGTCATCGACGGCGAGGGCAACGTGTTTTCCCTCACCGAGAGCGACGGACACACCTTAACGCCCATGATCCCGGGGTGGGGATTCGGACTCGGCAACCGCATGGGCCAGTTCAACCTGGACCCCGATCTGGCCAACGTGATGGCGCCCGGCAAGCGCCCGCGGAACACGAACTCGCCCCTCCTGGTGGTGAAGGATGGCGAGCCGTTCATGGGCCTCTCGACTCCGGGCGGCGATCAGCAGATGCAGTGCCTCCTGCAGGTCTTTCTGAACGTCGTGGTGTGGGGCATGTCCCCCGAGCAGGCGTTGGACCAGCCCCGTTTCGGCAGCTACAACTTCCCGGCCACCGGGAGCGAAGTGAACCGGAATCCCGCCGTCCTCTACATGGAGGACCGGATCCCGGCGGAGACGGCCGAGGCGTTGCGCGCCATGGGCCACGATGTGCGCTCCTGGGGCCTGTGGAACTGGCGTGCCGGCGCTCCGACGGTGACCTGGCGCGACCCGGAAACCGGGGTGATGACCGCCGCGGGGGACGTGAGGCGGGAGACCGCGTCGCTCGGATTCTGAGCGGCCGCCCGAGGTCCGAGCCTGCTCCGGGAGGCGTGGCCTAATCCCGCGCGGGGCGCTCGAAGTCGACGATGTTCTCCCACTCCCGCGCGTCCGAGCGCGCGACCACGGCGACGACCGGCTCGGTATCGCTGAGGTTGAACACCTCGTGGGGCACGCCGGGTTCGATGAAGATGAAGTCGCCCGCTTCGTTGTCGAGCGTCTTCTCCAGCCGCGGCCCGAACTCGTGCCGAACCCGTCCCTGGAGGATGTAGAGCATCACCTCGAAGTCCACATGGATGTGCGCCTTCGCGACGCCGCCCGGCGGGATCATCGCCACGTTCATGGAGAGCGCGCCCGAGCCGACGTTCTCCGCCCACATCCCCGTCTTGTACTCGATCCCGTTCCACGCCCGGTGCCGCCCCCCACCCCGCACCGTAATGATCCCCTCGTGCCGCTCCACGTGCCCCGGCGTCTGTCTGGTTCCGTCCATCGCGCACCTCCGCCAGGAGAAGTAGGGGTTGTGGGCGAACGAAACCAGACCGTTGCGGGGGGCTCAGTCGCCCTTGGCCTTCGCGAGCGCGACGGTGTTGGCGAGTAGCCAGGCGGACGCGGCGCAGAGCTGCAGCCAGTCGCCGCGGGAGGTGATCCCGTACGCGAACACGCTGGCGATCCAGCACAGGCTGGCGGCCGTTTGGCCGGCCCACTCGATACGCATCGCCCGACGCAGGACCGGCGGCAGTCGCCTGCGCTGCGGAGTCGGCGCTGCGGTCAGCTGCGGAGTCGGCGCTGGGGTCAGCTGCGGAGTCGGCTCTGGAGTCAGCTGCGGAGTCGGCTCTGGAGTCAGCTTCGGAGTCACGGGCGCCGGGGCTTCGGCTCGGTCGGTCAGCATACGCACTCCTGTCCGCAGCAGGAGAGATCGTCCAGGTACATGCCCCACATTCTGTACATTTCGAGCCCCTCGGCGGGCAGGCCCAGCGAGGTCGCGATCGCCTTGGCGACGACCGCAAACCGTTGCCGGTACTTGAAGATGAAGCAGAAGATGTGGCTGTCGTGCCGCACGGCCGCGCCGCACAGGTAGATCCCGGGGACGATCGTCGATCCGTCGTGCTCGTTGAGGAGCGGGAATCCGTCTTCCCGTGACTCGAAGAGGTCCATCACGAGCGGATGGCTTCCCGCGAACCCACCCGCGAGGAGGGGCGGCACGGGCGTGCGAAAGAGTTGCCCGTCATCCGTGGCGACCTCGAATCCGGCATCGGCCGTAGCCACGGCGGTGACCGCGGTGTCGGGAAAGAGCTCCACGTGCTCCGCGTACGAAGGGCGTCGTGTCCGCTGGAGCGAGAAGATGGAAAGCGCGACGCTGGGATCGGAGCTCTCGGACGCCCAGGGACTCCCCCGGTCGAAGAGGCGCACCCGCTTGCCTCGCTCGGCCAGGTGGCTGGCGACGTCGACGCCGCTTTCGTAGCCGCCGACGACGATGAAATCGTCCCCATCCAACTCGGCGTAGCTGGGGAGCAGCGCCGTGTGCAGGCACAGCTCGCTGCCCTCGAAGCTGTTCAAGCGCGGGTACTGGAAGTCGCCTGCAGCCCAGATGACGTGCCGGGCACGCACAGGTCCCGCTGTCGTTTCGACCACGAACTCTTCGCCGCTCCGGTCGATCCGAAGCACGTCGACGCCCTCCTGGATCGGCAACTCGAAGTGGTCGGCGATCGCCTTGAGGAAGGCCGCATACTGCCTCCCCGTGGGGTGCTCGACCTCCAGGGACCAGGCGGCCGAGGTCCCGATCACGACGGAATTCAGGTCGAGCATGCCGACCGAATTCGTTGGGAACGAAGGTGTGATGAAGCGAGTCTCGGCCGGCCACTGGGCGAACGAGGCGCCCACCGAGTGGCGTTCGAGCACGACGAAGTCCTCGATCCCCGCGTGCGCGAGTGCGACCGAGACGCCCACGCCGGCGGCACCCGCGCCGACGATGACCACGTTCAACAGGTCGTCCCCAGCCTTGGTGTTCATCCGACCACCCCCTCGACCATCTGAAGCTCGGGGAAGGGGTTGTGACGTCCCGTCCAGGTGCTGCTATCGGCGGCGGCAAGGGCTTCGTCGAGCAGGCATGCGTCGAGTCGCGCGCGTACTGCGGCCTCATCCATCCGCTGACCGATGAAGACGAGTGCCTGGTGACGATCCCCGTACCGAGGGTGCCAACTCGGCTGCTGGTCCGGCCGTTCGCCGTCCGGGTGGTCCCAGTACTCCCTCGGTGTCGCGGCCCACCACATGCCCATGGGGTCGACGGTGCTCACACCCCCGGCCTGCGCCCACTCGTATACGACCTTGTGATCGGCGGCGACCCAGAAGAAGCCCTTCGACCGGAGCACGCCGCGCCAGTTCTCGTCGTCGTTCAGGAACGCCCACAGCTTCTCCGCGTCGAACGGGGCCGAAGTCCGATAGGTGAAGGTCGAGATCCCGTACTCCTCCGTCTCGGGCGTGTGGCCTCCCTCGAGCTCGCGGATCCAGCCGGCGGAGCCTTCCGCGGTGTCGTAGTCGAACAAGCCCGTGTCGAGCACGCGCTCAAGGGGCACCTGCCCCCGGGTCGCCCGGTAGACCTCCGCGCCGGGGTTGAGCGCGCGCAGAATGGCCTCGACCTCACACGCATGGTCCTCGGTGACGAGATCGAGCTTGTTGAGCACGATGATGTCGGCGAACTCGACCTGATCGATCAGCAGGTCGGTGACTGTCCGTTCGTCCTCTTCGCCCAGCGACTCACCGCGGTCCTGGAGGTCTTCGGCGGCGTCGTAGTCCTTCAGGAAACTCGCGGCGTCCACGACGGTGACCATCGTGTCGAGGCGCGAGATATCGCCGAGGCTCACACCGTCCTCGTCCTCGAAGGTGAAGGTCTGGGCGACCGGGATGGGCTCCGAAATCCCCGTGGACTCGATCAGCAGATAGTCGAAACGCCCCTCCCGGGCCAACCGGGAGACCTCGGCGAGCAGGTCCTCCCGCAGCGTGCAGCAGATGCAGCCGTTCGTCATCTCGACGAGCGTCTCTTCGGTCCGCGAGAGCTGGGCGCCCCCGCGCTCCACGAGGGCCGCGTCGATGTTGACCTCGCTCATGTCGTTCACGATGACCGCGACTCGGCGTCCTTCCCGATTGTTCAGAACTTCGTTGAGGAGGGTGGTCTTCCCGGCTCCGAGGAAGCCGGACAACACCGTGACGGGGAGACGCTCGTCACGGGTAACGGTGCCTGGATCGCTGCTCATCGAACTTCCCTTTTCGGCACTTCTCACTGCGGAGTGCTCCTGCAAGCGGCTTGCGAGCGCAGAAAATACACAAGTGACTTGCATGTGCAAGTGCTTGTCTCTAGCGTCTCCGGACGTCAGTTCCGCCGCGCGGGAGAAGGCTCATGCGAATCACGAAGAACGACGCCCGTCGGAGGCTGCGCGAGCGCGGTCTGCGCGTAACCGCGCCGCGCGTTGCGGTGCTCCGCATCCTGACCGACGCCAAGGGTCCGGTGTCCTTCACGCAGGTGCTCGACCTGCTCGGCGACTCGGACTGGGATCAGGCGACGATCTACCGCAACCTCGTCAAGCTGCGTGAGGCCGGCCTCGCTCCCGTGGTGAGCCGGGTGGACGGCATCGATCGATACGCGCTCGCGGGAGACCACGAAGACGCCCATCGCCACCCGCACTTCCTGTGCGAGGACTGCGGCCGAGTCGCCTGTCTGAAGGAGGAGATCGCCGCGGCGTTGTCGATCGATGGACCGTGGGCCGAGTCCATCCGCAACGCGATGGTGCACCTCCTCGGCCACTGCCCGGACTGTCTCGCTCAGGCCGATGCCTGAGATCCGTCAGGCCCGGCCCGTCAGTTGCCGAAGCTGGTGGCGATTTCGGCCAGGCCCTGCTGGATCTCTTCCTCGGACTTCCATACGCCGCGCACCATGACGCCGGCGCGGTCCGCCACGTTCGCCACGTCCTCGAGGGGGTTGGAGTTGGTGAGGATGAGATCGGCGCGTCGGCCCGCGGCCACCGTTCCGAAGGTGTCGTAGGCCTGGAAGTAGTCGCCGACGTTCCGGGTGCCGCTGACGAGGATCTCGTACGGCGACATCCCTGCGTCGGCCATCGCCGCGAGTTCGCGGTGGAGGGAGAAGCCGGGGACGCTGAACATCTGCGGCGAATCGGTGCCCATGAGGATACCCACGCCGGCCTCGTTCATCATGCCTAGAAGCACCGTTCGGTTGCTCGCGTGCCGCCGAGCCTGTTCCACGTCCCATGCGTCGCGCGCCTGGACCGCCTGGAGCCGGTCCTTCCAGCCCTGGACGCCCTCCGGGGGCCAGTAGCGCATCTCCGGATAGGCGGCGAGCGCGTCGGGGTCGCCGAGGCCGATGACGCCCACTTCCCAGAGGACCATGGTGGGCACGACCCAGGCCCGGGCGCCGATCGTCAGCGCGAACAGTTCCTCCATCTCCGCCGCGTCCATGGGGCCGCGGATGCCTCCCGCCTCCTCCATGTAGCCGTCGAGGTGGTCGAAAGTCTCCTGTCCCATGAGGATGGCGTGCCGGATCCCGACGTCGGCCGGGACGTGGCC
Source organism: Gemmatimonadota bacterium (assembly GCA_965207805.1). GTDB lineage: Bacteria > Gemmatimonadota > Gemmatimonadetes > Palauibacterales > Palauibacteraceae > Palauibacter. The sequence goes on along the minus strand of OZ242312.1, from coordinate 691,834 downwards.
TCCGAAGCGGATGCCGGCCTGCGCGGCGGCCGCGGCGAGCGCGTCGTATTCCGGCACGGTGAGCCCGGGGTGGATCTTCAGGTGATCCCACCCTTCCCCCTTCTGCACCCACACGCGATCCGCCGCCTGCGAAGGCGACGTGACCGAGTTGCCGTTGAAGCTCGGGCCCGCGAGGTAGAGCGTCGGCCCCCAGATCTCGCCGGTGTTCGTCCTCGCCTTCAACTCGAGGTCGCCCGGCAGGCCGAGCATCCCGCGCACCGTCGTCACGCCGTTCGCGGCGTAGAGGAACATCACCTGCTCGCGGAACGTGTCGGTCGGGAAGCCGCCCGGCGTGTGCCCGTGCATCTCCGACAACCCCGGCATCAGGTACTTCCCGGAGCCGTCGATGCGGCGGGCGCCGGCCGGCACGTCGACATCGGCGGCCGGCCCCACGGCGACGATCCGGTCGCCGCGCACGACGACGGTGTGTCCGGCGAGGATCCGGTCGGAATCCATCGGAATCACGTTCACGTCGACGAAGGCGGTGACGTCGGCCTGCGCCGCCTGCTCGCCGGCGGCGGCGGAAGGAGCCGTGGCGCACACGGCGAGGGCGAACCCCAGGGACAGCTTGACGAGCCTCATATGACCTCCTCGAACACGATCATGGCAAAACCTAGCGGCATCCGTCGGGCACCGCGAAGCCCTCCCCGTTGCCGCCTGCCGAAGACCGGCGGTCGACTTCCCGGGCCAGTTCGCGCACGCCGTGCGATGGTTCCACCGGGAACGGCGTGCGCGCCGATTCGAGCGCCCGCAGTTCCTCCGGGAGCGTTTCCAGCGCGGTTCGGACACGGTCACGGATCTCTTCCAGCGAGGGATCCGGCCGAAGCCGTGCTCCCGCGCGCGCCACGGGCAGGAGCATCGCTTCGCCGGACAACGCTTCGTCCTCGAGCCCCACAACATCGCGCGCGAGCCGGCCGCGTTCGCAGGTGCGAAAGACCTGCTTGCGGCCGGGCCACGTGGCCTTCCCCTCGGAGCGCTTGCGGCGCGGCCGGCCGGCGTACTCCTGGAGCTTGTAGACGCTGTCGAGCGTCGGCTCGTCCGCCGACACGGTGAGGGCGGACCCCACGCCGAAGCCGTCGATCGGGGCGTGGGCCAGGCGGGCCACGCCGTGCTCGTCGAGCGAGCTGCTCGCGAAGATGCGGACGCCGGGGCAGCGCCCTTCATCCAGAATCCGGCGCACGCGCCGGGCGTGGTCCGCGAGATCTCCGGAGTCCAGCCGCACGCCGCTGATCTCGATGCCTTCGGCACGGAGGTCGCGAGCGATCTCGACGACCTTCGACGCCCCCGCCTCGGTGTCGTAGGTGTCGACGAGCAACACGGCGTTCTCGGGATGGGCGCGGGCGAAGCGAATGAAGGCGTCGGCCTCGCTGTCGTGCGCCTGGATGAACGAATGGGCCATGGTGCCGAAGGTCGGGATCCCCCAGCGCTGTCCGGCCAGTACGGTCGCGGTGCCGTCGAAGCCGGCGATGAAGGCGGCGCGGGCGGCGAGAAGCCCCGCTTCCGAGCCGTGTGCCCGCCGCAGACCGAAGTCCACGAGCCGGGCTGTCGGGGCTGCGAGCGTGAAGCGGACCGCTTTCGAGGCGATGAGGGAGGAGTAGTTGAGCAGCGAGATGAGCCGTGTCTCGACGAGTTGCGCCTGCGGGAGCGGCGCGGTAACGCGCAGCAGAGGTTCTCCGGGGAAGAAGACGGTACCCTCGGGCATGGCGTCCACATCCCCCGTGAAGCGGAGATCGGCGAGCCAATCGACGAAGGCGGGGGGGAAGCCGGGCTGATCGCCGAGCCACTCGAGTTCGTCGGACTCGAATCGCAGGCCTTCCAAATGGTCGAGCACGTGAGCCAGGCCCGCGGCCAACAGGAAATTGCGATTCCGGGGGAGGCGGCGGACGAAGAACTCGAACACGGCGGTCTCGTGCATGCCGTATTCCCAGTACCCCTTGAGCATGGTGAGTTGATAGAGGTCCGTGAGCAGGGCGCCCCGCTCCCGGCTCGGCGTTCCGGTGACGCCATCTGCCACCATGATCCGCTACTCTTGGGCCAGGGCCGTTCGCGCGGAAGCGAACATCGCCCCTGCCGCGCGCATGCGGCCGACGGGGCGAGCCCCATCGCCGGACTCGACGTCCACGGCTCTCACCGTGTCGTCCAGTACGATCACGTCCAAACCGACCGCCCGGGCGTCGAGTACCGTTCGGAGCACGTATCGCCCCGGCCGGGTGACCGGATCCGCATCGGTTCTCCTTCCGGGTATCCCCGCTCGACTCCGCAGGGCATCGAGGTTCCACATCCGCTTCCGGCTTCACTTTATCATGCATTGCCGCGCGGTGCGCAACCGTGTTACAAGTGGCCTCCCGGCGGGGCTCCGGGGTCGTGAACTCGCTTTCTGGAGGTAGTGGATGGGCCGCAGAGCGGTGGTCCTGCTCAGTGGTGGACTCGACTCGGCAACCACGCTGGCGATCGCGGTGGATCAGGGATATGAGCCCCATGCGCTAACGCTCCGCTATGGACAGAGACACGAACTCGAGGTGGACGCCGCCTGTCTCCTGGCGGAATCGATGCCGGTGGTCCGACATGTGATCACCGCCGTCGATCTGCGTGCCTTCGGGGGTTCGGCTCTCACCGGGGACCTGGCAGTCCCCAAGGGCGGGCGGATCGTCACCGACTCCGAGGACATTCCCGTCACCTACGTCCCGGCGCGGAACACGATCTTCCTGTCGATGGCGCTCGCGTGGGCGGAGGTTCTCCAGGCTTGCGACATCTTCATCGGCGTCAATGCAGTCGACTACAGCGGATATCCCGACTGTCGACCCGAGTTTCTCGTTGCGTTCGAGAAGCTGGCCGGCCTCGGCACCAGGGCCGGAGTGGAAGGGGGTCGGCCGTTCCGGATCCATGCTCCGCTCATCGATCTGACCAAGGCGGATATCATCCGGCGCGGGCTCGCGCTGGGCGTCGATTACGGGATGACGCGCAGTTGCTACGATCCGGATGACTCGGGCGCGGCCTGTGGAGAGTGTGACTCCTGCCGCCTGAGGCTCGCCGGGTTCGCTGCGGCGGGAGCCCGGGATCCGGCCCCGTATCAGCCTTCGTAGCGGGTGCCGCGGCGCAGGCGCCTGCGGCCTGGAGGCTCCACGTCACGGTTGGCGGCGGGTCGCCGGGCAGGGTGTGTGACCATTTCCACGCGTCGGACGGTCTACCGGTGTAGTCATCCGATTCACACACCCAACCAGGGAGGACGAAGTGAAACGATTTCCGATGATGGTGACCGCCCTGCTGGTCATCACCGCAGGCGCCGCTTGCGACAACAGCCCGATGGAAGCTGGGGAGCGGGGACACGACGAGTCAGGTGAGGAATCGAACGTCTCGCTCACGAAGGCCGATGTCTTCGACCAGACGCGCGGCGGCGCGCGACTCATCCTTCGATGGAACGAGGCGGAACAGGCGTTCGCCGGCACCGCCGAGAACGTGACCAGCAGCGTCATCCGCCGTGTACGCGTTGAGGTCCACCTGTCGAACGGCACGGAATTGGGCCCGACGACTCCCACGGATCTGAGTGCGGGCGAGAGCATATCCGTCCGGCTCGATGCTCGCGGACAAGTATTCGACCGCTGGAGCGCGCACGCGGAGGTGGGGTAGGCCTCTCTCTCCTTCCCCGGCGCGTACGGTGTCCGTGCGTGCCGGGGAAGGTTAGCGGAGAGGGGGGGATTCGAACCCCCAAGCCCGTGAGGGCGCCGGTTTTCGAGACCGGTGCATTGCCGTTCTGCCACCTCTCCGGGTGCCGGCTACCGGGACGCGGGCGGAGCTGCCGAGGCGCCCGGTATGCGCGGCCGGGGAAGGTGCTCCGCGAGGGCTCCTGCTGTCAAACTTTCGGGGCGGCGGGACGGGGTGGGATTGGGTCGCCGCTGCGCGGCTCCCCGAGCTCGCTCCCTGCGGTCGCTCGGTTCGAACCCACGCCGGGCAGGCAGGTTCATCCTGCCTCGTGGGAAACTGCTATACGGACGGGGTGGGATTGGCTTCCCGCCGCTGCGCGGCGCTCGCCGAGCTCGCTCGCTTCGCTCGCTCGGTTCGAACCCACACCGGGCGGGCGTCTCGTACTGCCTCGTGGGAAACTGCTTTAACGGACGGGGTGGGATTGGGTCGCTTCGCTCCCCGAGCTCGCTCCCTGCGGTCGCTCGGTTCGAACCCGCACCGGGCAGGCGTTCGCGTACTGCCTCGTGGGAAACTGCTTAACGGACGGGGTGGGATTCGAACCCACGAGGCAGGGTTGCTGCCCACACGCTCTCCAGGCGTGCGCCTTAGTCCGCTCGGCCACCCGTCCGGAAGCCTCCGGGGTGAGGCCGGAGGTAGGGAGGCGGAGGGGGTGGGATTCGAACCCACGAGACTCTTTCGAGTCAACGCCTTAGCAGGGCGCCGCCTTAAGCCACTCGGCCACCCCTCCGCAGGATGTTCCTGTCCTGATTGGCCCGCCAGGACTCGAACCTGGAATCTTCTGGTCCAGAGCCAGACGTGTTGCCAATTCCACCACGGGCCAACGCCCCAATGAGTCGGGCCGTCGATAATACTTGAGGGGGGTCGGCGCTTCAAGCGGTGGTACGCCGCGGCCGTCGCAATGGAGTTAGTCGTCAGGAGTGGAGGCTTCGCGGAGCTTGCGGAGGCGCTCCGCTTCGTCGGCAGCCTCCGCGATCGTTCGGAAACCGTCTCCGGAGCGCAAGGCGTCGCCGTCTTCCAGCGGCACGGCGTACCAGCGGTCCGCACGATCGTCGGACCGATCCATGTAGTGGCCGCGCTCGAGCCGAAATCCATCGAGTTTCGCTCGGAAGCGGAGCGCCCTCACGATCACGCCGGGGTCGAACTTGGCTGGAGACACGATCACGACTTCCACATAAATGGTACACCGCGGCAGACAGTGGTCGTAATGTGCGGCCCACTGTCGGAATAGTCGGACGGATAGAACGTCTTCCTCATAATCCCTGCAACTCCGTGGTGAGGCGACAGCAGAAACCGCCACAAACTAGGTGCGAATGGGCGCATGGGCTACGCCCGCCCCAGGTGTGGCGCGCTATATGAAACGGATCCGCTGCGGCCGTGCGCGGGCCGGTCCGTCCTGGACAGATAGGCGCGGAGCCGTTCGACCTCCTCGGGCGGGAGGAGCGTGACCGGCACGGCTGGAGCCGTCCCGCTCGCATACCGGGACATCGGGACGAGTCGGTCGTAAAAAACAATCGTCGCCGCAGTCACGGCTCGCCGTACGGCCTGTGCGTCGAGGTACGGGTCGAGGGCCTTGAAGTTGATTCCGAGGGCAGAATCCCGAGCGGCGAGTTCCGCCGCGAACACGCGCACGGTCTCGCTTCGGGAGAGAAGCACGACGTATCCGCGGCGTATTCGGCGTCGGACGAGTTCACGTTCGCGGGTGCCACCGGCGAGTGAAATCGGAACGCACTCGACGGTGCCGGATCGGCGCATGCGTGAGAGCAGTTCACGCCGGAGGACCACCGGAGTGTTTTTGGGCATCTGGCGCGCGGAGTCGACGGCGTGAACGACGAATCCGCAAGCATCTTCCAGCTCCGCGGCGAGCACGGCTCGCAACCCGGCGCGAGGTTCGAACAGGGTCACGGGATGCGGATCCGGGCTCCGCGCCGCATCCACGATCCGCTCGAACTCGTTGAGCAGCCGCCAACGTGAGAATCCTCCCGCGTGCGCGCACCTCAGCAGATCGAGCGCCGCGGTCCTCGGCGCCATCTCCACTGCCGGCGGAGGGCGGAGGGAGCGCGGGCGCTTCCACACGCGGAGACGCTGCCCCTTCCCCCGTTCGATGAGGTTCCTCCGCCGCAGCCGCGCGAGCGCGGCTCCGACTGTCCCCCGGTCGACGCCGAGCCGGCGCGCCATGTCCCTGGCCGACGGAAGCGGGGCCCCGGGCCGGACGTGTCCATCCCGAATCCCGGCCTCCAGATCGGCCGCGAGTTGTCGGCGGAGCGGTATGTAGTGATCCCGCGAGAACCGTGGAAGTCCGCATCCACGCGCCATGTGTCCGAGTCTCCCTGCCTTGGGGTCCACGTGTCGGCCCTGGCAGCCCGTGGCAAGACCCCGCTGCGTTCGAGCGGCGCTGACGCGGGGTTTTACCACGGGCTGTTTGTCGACGGGAGTATGGAGACGGGGTCTCAACCGGGGATCAACTCGCCGGTTTTCTCCGAAGGGCTGCCAGGAAGTCGTCCACGCCGCGCGTATTGAGGACGTGTTCCGGGGTCAGCCACGCGCGCCGCGCCTGCTCGATGCCGTAGTGCGCCAGATCCAGGTGGTCCGGCCGGTGCGCGTCGGTCGCAACCACGACGGATACGCCGAGTTCGCGCGCGCGCCAAAGGTGGCTGTCCTTCAGGTCCAGACGGTGGGGGTGCGAGTTGACTTCGACGGCGACGCCGAACTCGGCGCAGGCGTGCAGAATATCGTCGATGTCCACATCGATCGGACCGCGCCGGTTGATGAGCCGTCCCGTCGGGTGTCCGAAGATCATCGAGCGGGGGTGCGCGAGGGCCTTCAACACGCGTGCCGTCTGCCGCGCCCGGTCCAGCCCGAGGAAGGAATGAACCGAGATGATCACGACGTCGAGTCGTTCGAGCATCTCGTCCTCGAGGTCCAGCGACCCGTCCCGCAGGATGTCGACTTCCAGCCCGCGCAGGATCCGGATCTCGGGATGCGCGGCCTGCACCTCCACGATCTCGTCCCACTGGCGTCGAAGCTTGGCGGCATCGAGACCCTCGACCATCGCGAGCGCCTTCGAATGGTCGGTGATCGCCATGTACTCGTAGCCCCGCGCCGCGCACTCCCCGACCATCGTCTCCAGGGAAACGCGGCCATCGGACCAGGTGCTGTGCATGTGGACGTCCCCGCGCAGATCGGACGTCTCGACCAGGCGGGGTAGTTCCCCGGCGTCGGAAGCCGCGAACTCTCCCCGGTCGCGCCGCATCTCCGGCGGCAGCCAGGAGAGATCGAGCGCCCGATAGACTTCCTCTTCCGTCGTTCCCGCGACCATCTCTCCCTCGGAGGCGATGCCCCGCTCGCCGAGCGCATCGCCGAGGGACTCTTCGGGGATGGTGAATACGCCGTACTCGGATACCCGCAGCCTCCGCTCGAGCGCCCGGCGGCGCAGGCGGATGTTGTGTTCCTTCGACCCGGTGAAATAGATCAGCGCCGCTCCCCAGCTTTCGGGCGGCACGACCCGGAGGTCGACCTGCAATCCACTGCGGAGACGCACCGAGGTCTTCGTGCCGCCGGCCCCGATCACGCTCTCCACGCCGGAGAACCCGCTGAGGGCGTCGGAAGCGGCGCGCGCATCGTCGGCGAGGACAAGGATGTCGATATCGCCGACGGTCTCCTTCCGACGTCGATAGCTCCCCGCGACTTCCAGGCGGGTGATGCCGGGTGTCGTCTGCAGGTGTTCGATCAGCGGCGGCAGCAGCTTGTCGACTTCTCCGAGGCGGAAGCGCGTCGTGTTCGTGCGATAGTTGCGAATGCCGCGCAGGATCCGGTCCTGCGTCTTGGGTCCGAAACCGGGCAGTTCGGCCACGCGCCCTTCGCTCGCGACCTCCTCCAGGTCGTCGATGGATTCGACGCCCAGTTCGTCCCACAGCTTGCGCGCCTTTTTCGGACCGACGCCCGGCAGCCGCATCAGCTCGACGAGCCCCGGGGGGATCTCGGCCGCCAGCTCATCGAGCATCGCGAGACGCCCGCTCCCTACGAGTTCGCGAATGTTCTCCGCCATCCCCTTCCCGATCGATGGCAGGTCGGTGAGGTCGGCGCCCTGCTCGACCAGTTTGCGTAGCGGCGTCGCGTGCGCGTTGATCGTGCGCACGGCATTACGGTAGGCGCGGACGCGGAACGGGTTCGCCTGCTGGATCTCGAGCAGGTCGGCCACCTCGTCCAGGACGCGGACGATCTCGATGTTCTCCATCAGGAGGCGTCGGTTTCGGGAGCGGCACCGGCCGCCTCGGGTTCGGGCGCCTCGTCCGGTGCACCCGTCTCGTCGGGCGTGGAGAGTGCACCGGGTCCGCCGCTCAGGAGTTCGAGGAGACGCGCTTCGTCCAGAATCTCGACGCCGAGGGTCTGCGCCCGCTCCAGCTTGCGGCCGGGGTTCTCGCCCGCGACGACGTAGCTCGTTTGCTTGCTCACGGCTGACGTGACCTTCGCGCCCAGGGCCTCGAGCTTCTTCCCGGCCTCGGAGCGGCTCATGGACTCGAGCCCGCCGGTGAGGACGATTCGGAGCCCGGCCAGGGTGTCGCCTGCGCGCGGCGGGGGCACGGGCTCAACGCAGGAACGCAGTTCGTCGACGACCGCCGATACCTCGGGGCGGGCCAGGAAGACGGTGATCTGCTCCGCCATCCTGGGCCCGATCCCGTCCACGCCCTGGAGCGTCTCCTCGTCCGCTGCCCGGAACGCTTCGAAGGAGAGGAAGTGCGATGCGAGTTCCCGCGCCACCGTCACTCCGACTTCGGGGATGCCGAGGCCGTAGATGAAGCGGGCGAGTTCCGTCGTTCGCGCAGCGTCGATCGCCTGGACGAGGTTCGTGGCGGACTTCTCGGCGAAGCCCTCCAGTTCCATCAGCTTCGTCGCCTCGAGTCCGAACAGTTCCGGGACGCGGCCGATCACCTCCTGACGGACGAGGAGGTTCGCGGTTTCCTCTCCCAGTCCTTCGATGTCGAGGGCGTGCCGGGACCCCAGATGTTGAATCCGGCCGGCCAGCTGCGCGGGGCAGGCGAACAGGTTGGGGCAGAAGGTGTACGGGCCGCGTGGCTCCAGGGGGGTCCCGCACGAGGGACATTCGGCGGGCATGACCCACGGCTCCGCGCGCTCGCGGCCCGGCTCCTCGATCCGCTCCAGAACCTGCGGAATCACGTCGCCCGCCCGTTGCACGCGCACCCGGTCTCCCTCGCGAATGTCCTTGCGGGCGACCTCTTCCCGGTTGTGCAGGTTTGCGCGGCTCACCGTCACGCCGCCGAGTTCCACCGGGCGCATGAAGGCGATGGGGGTCACGACGCCGGTCCGCCCCACGCTGGGGAAGATGTGAAGGAGCCGGGTGACCTCTTTCCGCGGCGGGAACTTGAAGGCGAACGCCCAGCGCGGATGGTGCGAGGTTTCGCCGACCTCGTCGCGCGCGGCGATGTCGTCGAGCTTGATGACGATGCCGTCGATCTCGTACTCGAGGTCGTCGCGGCCTGCCTCGATCTCCGCCTGGAACGCGAGGATCTCCCCGACGTCGGCCGCGGGCCGGCACCGTTCGTTCACGGGCAGTCCCCACTCGCGCAGCGCCTCGAGCGTGGCGCGCTGGGTGGACGGCGGCCGTCCGTCGATCGCGAGGATGTCGTAGACGTAGATGTCGAGCGGGCGCGCGGCGGTGATGCGCGGGTCGAGCTGCCGCAGCGATCCGGCCGCCGCGTTGCGCGGGTTCGCGAACGGAGGGCGGTCGCTGTCGAGAAGCCGGGCGTTCAGCGCCTCGAAATCGCCCACCCTCATGATGACTTCGGCCCGCAGCGCCAGGAGCGGCGGCACCTCGCGATCCGCGGCCCGCAGCCGGAGCGGTACCGATTGGATCGTGCGGACGTTCTCCGTCACGCCTTCGCCGCGTACCCCATCTCCCCGCGTCACGGCCCGTGAGAGCCGGCCGGATTCGTAGACGAGTTCGATCGAGGCGCCGTCCAGCTTCGGCTCGACGACGTATCCGATGTCGTCTCCGAGCGCCTTGCGCATCCGTTCGTCGAACCGTTCGAGCGGCTCCACGTCGGCGGATGAATCGAGGCTGAGCATCGGCGCGGCATGCTCGATCGTCTCGAACGCATCGAGCGGCTCCGCCCCCACGCGCTGGGTCGGCGAATCGGGGGTGACGAGTTCCGGGTGCGACGCCTCCAGCGCCTTCAGTTCGCGGAACAGTTCGTCGAACCGTTCGTCCGAGATCTCGGGCTGATTGCGGACGAAGTAGAGATACGAGTGGTGCCGCAGCGCCCTGCGCAGTTCTCGGGCCCGCCGCTCGGGCCCGCCGGGACTCATTAGAAGGTGACCCCCAGCAGGGCTCCGGCGATCAGGTAGCTGTCGTCGGCGGTCGTGAACGCGACGTACGGCCGAACGTAAATGCTGCCGATCTCGGCCGTGACGCCCCTGCGGATGACGGGGCTGACTTCCCTGTCCCCCTCCACGATGTCGTCGTAGAGCCGGTCGACCGAATAGTTCTCGATGCTCACCGTCGCCGAGGGGATGATCGCGAGGCCGGAGCCCGGCGCGCCGAAACGTTGCCCGATGGCCACGCCGATCCCGTAAACGGTCTCGCTCTTGTGGGGGAGGTCGTTGAAGTTCCTCGACAGGACACCTCCGACTCCCACGGTGACGACGGGACAAACTGACAGCACGGGTAGCGGAAGCTTGAGGGCGACGGTCGCCCGCGCGTCCTCGAAGTCGAACTCCTGATCGAACTCGTCCGTGCCGGAGAACTTCAGGTAATGACCCGTCGCGGCCACGGGACCCAGGTCGAACCCGGCGGCGCCCCCGAGGCCTCTGACGTCTTCGGATGATTCGCGCCACACGGCGCCCGAGCCGCTGAGGAACCCGCTGCCGCTGAATCCGAGGCAGGCCTGCGCCTCGAGCGCGGCCGGCGCCGCGATTCCGATCAGGGCCAGCCCCGCCAGCCGACGCAACGTGGACGCCTTCGGTCCGTTAACCATCCTCTTCTCCGTCTCGGTTGGGCGAGGCGCCGACGCCCGCCAGGTTCTGCAGCGCTTCGAGCGCATCCGCCGCGGCGCTCCTCCGGGCCGACGCGGCCTCCACATCCGCTCGGATCTGCTCGAGCCGACGCCGGTGGTCGTCGGACGGGCCCGTCAGCGATCCGGTCGTGGAGGGGCCGCCGTCGAACTTGCCCCGCAGGCCGGTCCACCAGTTCCGGATGTCCCCGTTGATCGAACGCCATTCGTCGGCCACCTCCTCGATCTCGGAGACAAGTTCCCGCGCGCGTTCGAGGTCCTCCGCGGCCACGTCCTCCGCTTCTTCCAGCGCCTCGAACGACTCGGAAGCACGGCGCTCCGCGTCATAGGCTTCGCTGCCCTGCCTGTAGGCGACCCCCTGGAGCTCGAAAAGAGCCATCGTGAACTCGTAGCGAGCCAGACGCTCCTCCGCGGACACCGGCAGTTCCGGATCGGGACGGACCTCCAGCGACTGCTCGCGCGTCTCGCCTCCGGCGGCCAGGCGTACCGTGAACGTCCCCGCCAGGACCAACGGACCCTCGGGGCCCGCGTCCAGGCCGGGCACCTCGTACCGGGTCGTGTCGTGCGGCAGCGGATCGTGCCGCAGGTCCCACGTGACCCGGTTGAGGCCGGCCGCGCCGGGGCCTTCGAGCCTCCGGATGTCCCGTCCGGCGTGATCCAGCACATCGATCGAGACGCCGCCCGCTGTCTCGGCGGGGAGCCAGTAGTCGATGTTCGCGCCGAATGCCGGGTTTTTGGCCCGGAACGTCCCCTGGCCCATCGACGGCACGTCGTTGCGATACAGGAAGAGGGTCGCCGGGCGCGGGGCGAACAGCTGCACGGCGCCGTCGCCTGTCGCGGCCGCGGCCGACCGCTGCGACAGCGGCGTGATGTCGTCGAGAATCCAGATGGCGCGGCCGTGCGTGCCGAGGACGATGTCGTTCTCGCGCGGGTGGATCTCGACGTCGTCGACGGGAACGGCCGGAAGGCCCGAGCCGAGCGCGGCCCACGTCGCTCCCCGGTCCAACGAGGCGAAGGCGCCGTTCTCCGCGCCGACGATCAGCAGATCCGGATTCGCCGGATGCTCGCGGATCACGTTCACGCTGGCCATGCCGCCCGCCGCCCGGCCCGTGGCCGTCACCGCCGCCGCCCGGTTCAGCCCATCCGCGAGCGACCGCCAGCTCTCGCCGAAATCCTCCGTCACGACCGCGAGCGGCCCGTAGTCGTCGTCCCAGTGCCCGTCCAGGCTCACGTACGCGCGCCCCGCCTCCGCGTGCGAAGCCTCGACCCAACTCACGTAGTACGGGAACGGGAGCCCCGCCGCCGCGGCCACCCGGTCGGTCACGTCCTCCCAGTTCGCCCCGTCGCCCCGGCTCAGGCGCACCGAGCCGTCGTCGGCTCCGATCCACAACACTCCCGCCTCGACCGGCGACTCCGCCACGGCCGTGATCTCCCCGTACCCGGAGGCGCCATCGTGTTTCGAGAGCGTCGTCGAGTCCGGGCGCACGCCCATCAGCTCGAGGCTGTCCTGATGAATCTGCCGCGTGAGATCCTCCGTCGCGCGCCAGCTTTCCCCGCGGTCGTCCGAGATGAAGAGCCGGTTGCCCCCCAGATAGACCCGGTTTGCATCGTGCGGGGACACCAGGATTGGCGACTTCCAGTCGAAGCGATACGAGACCGTCGTGTCCGGCGGGAAGGGTTTGAGCGCCTTCCGGTCTCCCGTGGCGAGGTTCACACGCACGATCCCGGCGTTCTGCGACGTCACGTAGACGGTGCCGAGATCCGACCAGTCCGTCTCCGTGTACATCCCGTCGCCATAGTCGAGGACCTGCCAGTCGCGGTTCATGATCCCCTGGTAGCGGCGCGTCCGGCTGGGGCCTCTGTATGAGTTGTTGTCCTGCAGTCCCCCGTAGACGTGGTACGGATCCGCCAGATCCAGATCGATGTCGTAGAACTGGGCGATGGGGATGTTCCCGATGAACGTCCAGTGGTCGCCGTCGTCCCACGTGGAATAGAGCCCCCCGTCGTTCCCGAGGATCATGTGGCGGGAGTCCTCGGGGTCGATCCACAGGTCGTGGTGGTCCACGTGGACGCCGGTGTTGTATTCGATCTCCATCGGGAGGGCCGCGAAGGTGTCGCCGCCGTCCTCCGAGCGGTGCAGACTGCCCGCCACCAGCCAGACCCGATCCTCATCGTTCGGGTCGATCCGGAGCTGGCTGTAGTACATCGGACGCTGGTTCAATTCGTTGACGCGCGTCCAGCTCTCGCCGCGGTCTCGCGAGACGAAGATGCCGCCCTCCTCCGCCTCCACGACGGCCATGACCAGCGCCGGATCCCGCCCCGAGACGGCGAGCCCGATCCTTCCCTTGTCCCCTTCCGGCAGGCCCTCGGTGACCTCCCGCCAGGAATCCCCGCCGTCCGTGGACTTGTAGATGCCGCTCCCGGGCCCGCCGCCCGCGAACCCCCACGCGCGCCGCCGCCGCTGATACGCGGCCGCGTAGAGGACGGATGGATCCGCGGGGTTGAGGGCGAGGTCCACGAACCCCGTGTCGTCGTCGATGTGGAGGACCTTCGTCCAGGTCTCGCCGCGGTCGGTCGTCCGGTACACGCCGCGCTCGGCGTTGGGGCCGAACAGATGCCCCAGTGCCGCCACCCACACGATGTCCGGATCGGTGGGATGGACGGCGATGCGCCCGATGTGCCGGGTCTCCTCCAGCCCCGCGAGCCGCCACGTCTTTCCGCCGTCGGAGGAGTGATAGACGCCCTGCCCCCACGGCGTACTGTTGCGGTTGTTCGGCTCCCCGGTCCCGACCCACACTTCCAACGGGTCAGACGGGGCGAGCGCGATGTCCCCGATCGAGAGGTTCGCCGCATCGTCGAAGATCGGCTCCCACGTCGTCCCGTGGTTGACGCTCTTCCACACGCCGCCGGAAGCCGCCCCCACGTAGATGTGGGACTGCGTGCCGGGCACGACCTCGAGATCGGCGATGCGGCCGCCGGAGATCGCGGGCCCGATCAGGCGCCAGGTGAGTCCTGCCGCGATTCGTTCGGAAGACTGGGCCTGCGCGCGAAGGGGCGCCGCCGCGAGGGCCACGTTCAGCGCCGCCCCCGTCAGCAGGGCGCGGGCGGAGACCCGGCACAGGACGGCCGGAGTACGGTCGGGACCCGGAATCATGGTTCAGCTCACTTTCTTTTGCTTGAGGCCGTCCTTCTGCTCCAACCAGGGGACGCCGGTGGTGATCCATGCGGGGGCCGGCTCCCCCTTCAGGTAGTGCGCGAACCACTGGAGGATGCGGCTCTGGTAGTCGCGCTGGTTCGGCTCCCGCGCGAGCCCGTGGTTTTCCCCCTCGTAGACGAGCATCACCATGTGCTTCCCCGCCCGCCGGGCCGCGTTGTAGAACTCGACTCCCTGGTTGAACTCCACGGCGCCGTCCTCCGTCCCGAACTCCATCAGGAGGGGCGTGTTGAGATTCTGAATGTGATGGAGCGGAGAGTTGTTGAAGTAGGAATCCCAGTCCTCCCACCACGGCACCTGCATGCGGCCCTGGCTGATCTCGAAGATCCGGGCGTCGGTCCCCCCGGAGTTCCAGTAGAAGGAGAGGTACATGCTCATCAGGTTCGTGAGCGGCGCGCCCGCCACCGCGGCCGCGAAGAGATCGTCCTGGGTGACGAAGAACGTCGTCTGATATCCGCCCCAGGAATGGCCGATGAGTCCGACGCGGTCGGCGTCGATCATCCCCGTCTCGACCGCCGCCGCCACCGCCGGGCGCAGCGTCTCCACGTTCGACTGTCCCGGGCGCCGGTCGCGATAGACGATGTCGGGCTGGAAGATGAAGTACCCTTCCTGGCTCCAGGTCTGGATGTTGTAGTAGCTCGTGGGATCCGGAACGACGTACTGGTGGAGACTCTGCGAGAGCAGTTCGTAGTGGTACACGATCATGGGATACGTCCGATCCGGATCATGGTCGGCCGGATAGACGAGCGCGCCCTGGAGCGGGCGTCCCCATTCATTCTCATAGTCGATGAGTTGCGTGCGGCCCCAGGCGTAGTCCTCCTGGAAAGGGTTCGTGCGCGTGACCTGCCGCGCCTCGTCCAGATCCGGTCCCGCGACGAAATAGTCGGGCGAGTCGTCGAACCGTTCGCGGCGGAAGGCGTACACGTCGGCGTCCTCCGCCTTGAGCAGGCCGCCCGCGAAGCGGGCATCCGCCCAGATCAGCGGCTCGGGCGTTTCTCCGCGGTGGCCGCGGGAGAAGCCGGCCTTCTTGGTCCACTCGCCGTAGGTCGAGTAGTAGAGCGGTTCATCCGCAGGGAAGGCGTCGGCGTCCCGGTCGACCCGCACCACGCGGTGCCGGATCGAGTCTTCCGCCCCGTTCGTGAGCCGCCTCCCCCCCGACGCGTCCGGGTTCACCTCCCACACGTCGAAGCGGTCGTTCACGAGCAACGCCGCGTCGTCCTCCAGCCAGCCGGCGATGCCGAAGGGCGGCATCTGCTCCCGGGTCGGCGTCCGGTCGAGGTCGACGAACGTCCCGCCGAGCCCGGACGTCACGTTGCGCGTCTCGCCGGTGGCCAGGTCGTGCGTCCAGTAGTCGGCGTCCTCGAACCAGACGGCGTAGCGTGCGCCGGGGCTCGAACCCATGTCGATCGTCACCCGCTCTCGAACCAGTTCGCGGCGCCCCGTTCGCGCGTCGACGGCGTAGAGGTCGTGGAACTGCTGGCGGAACATCGCGTTGACGTCGTACGGCGTCTCGTCGCGGGCCAGCACGTGGCGCCCGCCCTCCGCGATCTCGACCTGGTCCGCGTGGTCGCCTCCCAGGAGGAGGAAACCGCCATCGGCCAGATTCCAGACGCCGAGATCGTGTTCCTGCCGCAGCCGGTCCTCGCGCACGCGCTGCTGGGGGATCGGATCGACATCGAGCGAATGCCAGACCTCGACGCCGGGGCTCTCCTCGCCATCGCGTTCGGACCCGTTTTCCTCTTCGTCGGCTTCGCCGTCCTCCCCGCCGCCCTCCCCTTCCGCGTCTTCCGCCGCGATCTCGACCGGGATCCGCTCCTGGAGACCGAGGAAGATCGTGGAGCCGTCGTCGGACCAGGAGGGGACCCGGTGTTCGACGATCCGGGTGCCCCCGGGGAGTTCCGAGGGCTCCCGCGGGTCGAGCGCGAACGACCCGGGGCTGTCGGAGTCCAGATCGCGCCACGCCAGAACCACATGGGCGGTGTCCTCGTGCAGTTCATCCTCGAACGTCTTGAGGACGGCGAGGTCGGGGGCATCCTCGCGCCACGACAGCTCCCGGTAGGTCGCCTCGTCCGCGTCGAGCGAGCGGATGCGACCGGACTCCGGATCGTAGAGCCGGACTCCGTTGCCGACCCGACCCTCGGCGTCGACGGTCATGGCCAGCAGGCTCCCGTCCTCCTGCCAGGCGAATGCCGAGACGTTGCCGAAGCTCATCGACCCGCCGCCCGTCAGATCCCGAACCAGGACATCGGCGCCGTCGCTCTCGCTCTCCTCGGGGCCGTAGCGGCGGAGCGCCAGGTATCTCCCGTCATCGGAGAAGGAGAACGACTGCATCGCCTCGATCTCCTCCTTTTCTCCCGTCCGCAGGTTGAGGAGGCCCGCGCCGTTGCGGACGGGGTCTCCCCTCTCTCGGAGCCGCTCGCGCTCGTCCGGGGAGACGCCGATGGCGTACGCGAGCCAGGTTCCGTCCGCGCCGAACTCGGGGCGCGAGCCTTCCGCGACGACGACGATCGAATCGGAATCGGTCCGGTGGACCTGAAGCTCCGAAGTCTCGTCCACGCGACGGACGACGACGGCGAGCCAGAGTCCGTCCGGCGAAAGCGATGCCTGGCCCAGGCGCTCCCACTGGTCATAGTCGTCCGCCCCGAGCGTGGGTTTTTCCTGCGCGGCCGCCCGCTCGGGAACCAGGCTGGCGGTGGCCCCGAGCACGACGGCGAGGATCGTGATTCCTCGGAGAATGTTCCTCATCTCTCGATCTCCTGACTTGCGGGCGCCGCCCCACGGAGCGTCCGGCGGGCGGCGAGGGTCCGCGACTCCGCAACATGCACCGGAAACGGCAGTCCCGGGCAAGGGTGTGCACCCTGTCGGAGCCCGAAGATGCGAGCGCCAGAGTCGGTTGCAAGGGACTTCGACACGAGGTAGGGTAGAATCGCGGAGACAGTTTCTACCATCCGTTCTGCCATCCGTGTTGAGAGGTGGATGATGAGCCTCAACATCAAGAACGAGGAGACGTGCCGGCTGGCCGATGAACTGGCACGCCTGACCGGAGACACGAAGACGGGAGCCATCACGATCGCATTGAAGGAACGTCTGGAACGCGAGAAGCGGCGACGCGACGCGGACGCGCTCATGCGGGAGCTGCGCGCCATCGGCGAGCGGTGCGCCGCGAGGCTCAAGCCCGGCCCCTCCGCGGTCGAGCACGGGGACTACCTCTACGACGAGTACGGCGTGCCCAAGTGATCATCGACACATCCGCCATCCTGGCGATCCTTTTTCGGGAAGAGGACGCAGGCCGGTTCGAGCGGGCGCTCGCGAGCGCAACCGCTCCTCGAATCTCGGCGGTGACGTTGGTGGAAGCGGCGATGGTCGCCGAGGCCAGGGGCGGATTCGGTGCCGGACAAGACCTCGACGATCTCCTTCGGGAAGCGCAAGTCCAGGTGGTTCCCGTTACGCGGCAGCACTCCGAGGCGGCTCGCGACGCGTGGCGGTGCTACGGCAAGGGGAACCACCCGGCCGCGCTGAACCTGGGGGACTGCTTCGCGTACGCGCTCGCGAGGACTGCCCGCGAGCCGTTGCTGTTCAAGGGCAAAGACTTCGGGCTCACCGACATCGAGGCTGCGTGACGAGTTTCGCCGCGCGCGTCCAGATCGCGTCGAACATGGGCTCCGTGAGCGTGCCGGTGAAGGTGTTCTGCTGGCTCGGGTGATAGGAGCCGATCAGCAGGCGGCGCCCGATCTCGACCTCCACGCCGTGGCCGAATCGGGGCGCGGGTCGCGGGACGGCGTCGCCGCGTTCGCGGAAGATCCTCAGTAGTGCGGAGAACGAGAATCCGCCCAGCGCGACGATGACGGGGGCCTCGGCGAAGAAGTCCAGTTCGCGCTCGAGGTAGCCCCGGCACCGTTCGCGCTCCCCGGCGGTGGGCTTGTTTCCGGGCGGGGCGCAGCGCACCGCGGCGGTCACCCACGCGCCGCGGAGCACCAGTCCGTCGTGCCGGGCGGTCGAATCGGGCTGCGAGGCGAACCCGGCGCGGTTCAGGGCGCGGTACAGCCAGTCGCCCGACCGGTCGCCGGTGAACATGCGCCCGGTCCGGTTGGCGCCGTGCGCGGCCGGGGCGAGCCCGACGATGAGGAGACCCGCGGCCGGATCGCCGAACCCCGGCACCGGACGACCCCAGTACGTGTCGTCGCGGAAGGCGGCGCGGCGTTCCCGCGCCACCCGCTCGCGCCACTCGACGAGCCGCGGACACTTCCGGCAGGCCGTGACCTCCCGCTCGATCGCGGCGAGGGCCGGTTCCGTCAAGCGCCGCCCGACCGCGGACGGCCGTACTTCAGCCGGTAGAGCACCGCCTCGAGCCGCTGCGACCAGCGGACCGGGGCCGGGAAGCTGGCCCGGTGCAGCGTGGGCACCTTCACGGAGCGGACGCCGGCCAGGTTCGCCGATGCGATGTCCGTGAAGTACTGATCCCCCACCATCAGTGCCGCCGCCGGGCGGTCCGCAACGCCCAGCTCCTCGAGCGCGGCCCGCACGAGCCGGCGGCTCGGCTTGCGGATCGGCCGCAGGTCTCCGGGGATCCCGTCGCCAGCGGACGAAGCCGCCGCCGCGCCGGGGCCGCGCCACGACTCGCGCGGTCCGCGGCGGACGCGGAATGCCGCCCCCGCCCCGGTCTCGTATCCGAGCATGACCGGGATCGCGGGGAAGATCTCCCCCAACTCGGCGAAGCGCGCCTCCTGGCAGTTGGAGACGATCGCGTGCCGCAGCCCGGGCGCCCGGAGCAGATCCTCGAACCCGGCCGCGAGCGCCGGATCCACCCGCCCCGCGTGGTGCGCCATCAGCGTCCCATCCACGTCCCACAGGACGGCTTCGACGCCCAGATCGCGCAGGCGCCCGGCGCTCAGGCCGTTCACCGACTCGAGGTGGAACGTCGGCCGGATCCGGCGCGACATGCTCGCGAGGCGCGGGAGGAGCCGCCGCGCCGTCTGCATCCAGGTCGCCTTCATCGGGTCGCGTTCACGTGGCGTCGCGTGCGATCGGCCGCGTCAGTTCGCCCCCAGGACGGGATCCTTTTCTCCCGTCATCTCCCAGCGGGTGAGGACGATGGGGATGACCCCGACGTCGTAGAAGGCATCGAAGAACCGCTTCACGCTGAACTCCCCGCCCTCCTGGATGGCGTACTCGGCGAGAAGCTCCTCGATCTGGATCTTCCCCGTCACGTAGCTCGTCCCGTACCCGGGCTGCCGCAGGTACAGGCTCTGCTCGCCGCGCACGAGGGCGCCGTCCGGCAGCCACCCTCGCGGCGTCCACTTCATGGCGTGGGCCACCGCCTCTTCCATGTCGAACACCTCGCCGTGCAGGTAGAGGCCGCTCAGCGCCCGCGCCGCCCGCTGCGCCAGCATGATCCAGGTGAGTTCGCGCGACCGGGGCGAGCCCTCGAGCAGCCCGAGGTGCATGAACATCTCCTCCACCCCCGTGGCGAGTCCCTCCGAACGGGAGTCGAAGATGTTGTAGAGGGACGGCGTGGCCCGGATCGGGCTCGCGTGCGGGTCCACCCGCATCTGCGCGAGTTCGATCCAGTGGTGCATGTGCGGTCGGAAGGAGTCCGGGTCGCGGTAGTTCACCTCGGAGAAGAAGTTCCGGATCTCGCCGGGTTCGGCGGGGGTGAAGCTCCCGTTCACGGCACGGAGGGCCGGGTCCATCCACTCCGCCGTCGTCTGTACCTCCTCCTCGTCGAGGAAGCGCATGTAGCGGTCGACGGACTCGTTCAGTCTCCGGTCGTATTCCTCGGCCGAGGCGATGCGCTCGAGTTCGGGCAGGTTGCGGTTGCGGTTTTCCTCCAGCCGCATCGAAGCGTGGGCGCGCGCGAGTTCCCGCCGCATGATCGTGACCTGTTCCTCCCACGAATACGGGACGAGGTGCACGTTCTGCATGTACCACGTGTAGTTCTCCCGTCCCACGCCGGAGGGTCCGGTGCGCGAGGGCGCCTCCTCCTCCAGCCACGCGATGAACGCCTCCGAGGCGGCGCGCGCGTCGGCGATGGACCCGTCGAGCGCGGCGCTCGTCCCGGCCACCCGCGCCGCAAGGTCATCGAGGTCCCGCATCTGGCCCCGAAAGGCCCGGGGGCCGGCAAGCCAGAGGTCGCGCGCGTTCGAGTCCGCGAGGTTTACGCGCGCCTGGTCCAGAAGCGCCGGGATCGCGCCGATGCGACCCGCGAGTTCGGCGGCGTCCGCCTCCGACAGCGGATAGTCGTACGTCCAGAGGTCGATCCAGCCGTGGATGACCGGCCCCTCGTGGGCCGGCACGTCGCTCTCCGCCGCGAAAATCATCACGTAGAAGGCAGGATCCCGTGTCCAGGGGCGGCGCACGCGGTGATCGAAGTCGAGCCCGTTCATCTCGGCGCGGACCAGGTGCCAGTCGATCTGCTCCGGCACGGGCCAGCCCTCCGGGGCGTCGCCGCCCAGCCGCGCCTGCCACTGGGGAAGTTCCTGCCGCTGGCGCGCCATCGCCGCAGCCGAGTAGTCGGGCACCCCGTCCACGAACTCGGGACGTTCGAATGCCCGCCACTCGTCGAATAGCGCGACGAGCTCGGTGTGCGAGCCGGGACCCGCCATTGCGACCGAATCCTCCGGATCCGGCGCGACTTGCACGAGAAGGAAGACGAGGGCGAGAACCGCGATTCCCGTGAGAATGAACGATGGACGGAGTCGGCTGCGAGCCATGGCGCCTCCTGAAGGGTGTAACCCGCGGATCGTTTGACGCATAATGACACGTAGTGCGGCGTCTCAGAAATCCGTGAGCTTACGGTGGGTCTCGAGGCGCCGAGTCCCGCAGGGTGTTCGGATGGGGGAAACGACCATGAGAGCTTCGACTTCGTTCCTCGCGCCGGCGGTTCTCGCAATCCTGGTCCCCGCCGGCTCGATCTCGGCCCAGGAACCGCCGGACACGGTCTTCGTAGTGCAGGAACTCGACGTCGTGGTGGGGTCGCGGGCCGGTGTCGCGGACCCGGCCACGCTTGCCGTTCCCGTGGACATCTACGGCGCCGAGGAAATCGCGCGCATGGGTGAGATCGACCTCGCGGAAGTGCTCGGCCGCATCGCGCCCTCCTTCAATTCCACGCGGTTGTCCGCCGGCGATGGCGCGGCGCTCCACGTCGCCACGCTGCGCGGCATGAACGGCGACCAGGTGCTCGTCCTGGTCAACGGCAAGCGACGGCACGGAGTCGCCTTCGCGAAGCTGCTCGCGGCGGCTGGGCAGGGGACGACGGGCACGGATCTGCGCGCCATTCCGGTCCACGCCATCAAACGGATCGAAGTCCTGCGTGAAGGTGCGGCGTCACAGTACGGCTCCGATGCCATCGCCGGCGTGATCAACATCGTGCTCAAGGACGACGCGAGCGGGGTCAGCGCGGCCACCTTCCTAGGTCGAACATCGCGCGGTGACGGAATGAGGCTGTTCACTTCGGCCAACGCCGGAGTTCCGCTCGGAGACGGTTTCTTCAACGTCACGATGGAGGTCGCGCGGCAGGAGGTCACGAACCGGGCGGGCATGGCCCCCACCTGCTTCGGTCCCGATCCGTCCTACGGCCCCTGTGCGGATGGCGGGAAGATCATTCAACTGCAGCGGAACGGGGAACCCGACTACAGGGGCGCGGCGTTTATGGCCAATGCCGCGGTACCCGTCGGCGAATCGGCCGAGTTCTATGCCTTCGGAGGATACTCCGGGCGCGAGGCGGTCTCCGACGGCCTGTACCGCAAGGCGGACTGGGTGCCTCGCTCCGTCAGCTACGTCTATCCGGATGGCTTCTTCCCCATCGAGGAGTCGGACCTCATGGACAAGTCCGCCGTGGCGGGACTGCGCGGCGACCTGGGCGAGTGGTCGGGAGATCTCAGTCTCGGGTTCGGACACGGCCGGTTCGCCTTCGGCGCCGCGAATTCGATCAACCCGTCCTACGCGGCCGAGTTCCTCGCCGGGAATCCCGGAGCCGACGGAGCCTCCATCGCGGCCAACGCCGGGCCGCGGAACACGTTCAGCGGCGGGCTCAACGTCAGGCAGTGGACGCTGAACGCCGACGCCACGCGCGAGATCGAGGTGGGTTCGACCCCGGCGTTCCTGGCGGTCGGCGGAGCGTTCCGGAGGGATTCGTACTGGATGGAAGCCGGCGACCGCGCCTCGTGGGCGTGTGGACCGAGCGATACGCCCGGCAGCTTTCCGGCGGCCCATCACCAGAACGACGGGACGGTCTACGCGAGCTGCGGGATACAGGGCTACCCCGGCTACAGCCCTACTTCCGCCAGGCTGAGCGAACAGGATCGGAACAGCGTCGGAGCGTACGCGGATATGGAGTTGCGTTCGCCGAGCGGGCGAACGCTGGGTGGCGCCCTCCGTTTCGAACACTACACCGACGCCGGAAGTTCGCTGACCGGCAAGCTGGCGGGCCGCGTGGAGCTGGGCGAATCCGGCGCCGCGCTCCGCGCCGCGGTTTCCACCGGTTTTCGGGCACCGCGACTCCCGCAGCGGGGCTTCAACACGATCGGTTTCGTGGGCGGCAGCGAGGGCCTGGTGAGCGCCGGCTTCCTGCCGGAGGGCGATCCGATCGCCTGCTCCGACTTCGGCGCCTGTTCGCTGGGCCACGAGACATCGCTCAGCTTTACGGGCGGACTCGTGTATTCCAACGACGCCGGCCTGCTGGTGACCGCGGACTACTACCGGGTCGCCGTCAGCGACGCGATCGCCCTGACCCAGAGCCTCAACCCGAGCCACGGGCTGCGGCCCGGCGCGCAGTTCCAGGGTCGGCCGGTAGATGCCGTGGCGTTCTGGACCAACGCGATCGACACGCGCACGCAGGGATTCGACGTAGCGGCGACCTGGCGCTTTCGCGGGATGGACTGGGGGGCCGCGGACCTGTCGGCCAGCCTGCACCGGAACAGCACGAAGATCACCGCCAACCGCAACGAGGACTTCATCGGAGACACCCAGCGGACCCTGATCGAGGATGCCCAGCCCGGAAGCCGGATCGGCGTCAGCGCCGATGTCCGTCTCGCGCAGGGTCTCGGGGCGCGGTTCGGCTTGAACCACATCGGCTCCGTCACGACCCCGTTCATCTTCGAGGAGAACGTCACGATCGACGCGGCGGCGATCGCCGACCTGGAGGTCAGCTTCCGGCTGGGCGACCGCATCCGGGTGGGCGTTGGGGCCAACAACCTCTTCGACCGTCTGCCGAACCGGCTCCCGGATGACGCCGTGGCGCAGCTCTGGACGATGGAATACCCCTCGGAGTCGCCCTACGGCGTGGCGGGACGCATCTGGTACGTGCGGGTAAACCTGGTCGGGAACTGAGCACGACCGGGCGGGCGCAGGGAGAATGACCCCGGCTGGACTCGAACCAGCGGCCTCGGGATTAGGAATCCCGCGCTCTATCCGCCTGAGCTACGGGGCCGTGGCGGGAAACTAGCGGGCGGGCCCGAGGGCGGCCAAGATTGCCGTCCCATGCAACCTGTCGACACACTCATCCTCGGCCCGCTCGTCGTCACCATGGACGCCGAGGAACGGACCCTCGCGGCAGGCGGCGTCGCAGTGCGAGCCGGAGAGATCGTCGCCGTCGGGACCCGCGAGGAACTCGAGGGCTGCGAGGCCGCCGAAACCGTCGACGCGACGGGACGCCTCCTCATGCCGGGCCTCGTGAACGCGCATACGCACCTGGGCGATTCTCTCTTCCGGAGTCTGGTGGAGGAGTTGCCGCTCGAGGCATGGCTGGAGCGTCTCTGGATTTCCGAGCGCGAGTTCGTCAGCCGCGAGAGCGTCGAACTCGGGGCACGGCTCTCGCTGGCGGAGATGATCCGGAGCGGGACGACGTGCGCGCTCGACATGTTCTGGTTCCCGGAGGCCGCCGCCGACGCGGCGCTGGCAGCGGGCTTCCGGCTCGTCACCGGTCCGATTTTCTTCGACTTCGACGGACCCGACGGCGTTTCCGTGGAGGACAGGATCGCGACGGGGGAGCGCTGGCTGGAGCGCTACGCGGAAGAGCCGCTGATCACCCCGTGCGTGCAGCCGCACAATGCGCTCACGGTGTCGCCGGACGGTCTCCGGGCGGCGCGTGACCTCGCAGATCGCGCCGGCACCCTCTTTCACACGCACTGCTCCGAGACGGCCACCGAGGTGCGGCAGACGATCGAACGTTTCGGGCATACGCCGGTCGCGCACCTCGACGAACTCGGCATCCTCGACGAGCGCACGGTGCTTGCGCATTGCGTCCACCTGGACGACGACGATTTCGCGCGCCTTCGCCGCCAGGGGGCGGCGGTCCTCCACAACCCGCTGTCCAACCTGAAGCTCGGGTCGGGGATCGCGCCGGTCGCGCGCATGCTGGAGGAGGGCATCCCCGTGGCCCTGGGCACGGACGGCCCGGTGAGTTCGAACGACCTCGACATGTGGACGGCGATGCGTTTCGCCGGGTTGCTGCAGCGGGGGGCGCACATGGATCCGGTGCTCACGCCCGCGCGCGACGTCGTCCGCATGGCGACGACGGTCGGGGCGGAGGCGCTCGGGCTGGGGGACCGCGTGGGACGGCTCGCGGAAGGCTACCGGGCCGACCTAATCCTCATCGATCTCGACCGCCCGCACCTGACGCCGATGTACGACGTGTACGGACATCTCGCCTACTCGGTGGGGCGGGATGACGTCCGATCGGTGATGATCGACGGACGCTGGGTCTTGCGGGACCGGTCGCTGGAGACGATCGACGAGGCCGCCGTCCTCGCCGACATGACCGACCTGGCCTCAGCGATCGATCGGCACGCGGCGGCGCTAGCCCGGGCCTGAGGCGAGACTCGGACGGAGAACACCAGGTTCAAGGGTCGGTGCTCGGGCGCACCGCGGGGAGGATGCGGTCTTCCAGCGCGGTCCAGCTGAAGAGTTCGGGGCGCTCGTGTAGCGTCCAGCCGTTGAAGACGGAGATCAGATCGTATTCGGGCACGATGTGGATGAACTGGCCCCCGTAGCCATTCCCCGCGAATACCCGCGTTTCGCCATCCTCGTGCACCGGCACCCACCACTGGTATCCGTAGCCCGTGTCGGGCCGGCCGTTGTCGGGGGCCACGTCGAGTACGACGGGTGAGGTCGAGAGGTCGACCCATTGCCGGGAGACGATTTGCCGACCGTCCCATTCACCGCCGCGTAGCATGAGATATCCGATGCGGGCGAGGTCGTGGGCGGAAAGGTAGAGGCCGCCCTCGCTGTCGACTTCGCCGTCGGGGGCGATCTTCCAGTAGTACTCGTCGATTCCGACGGGACGGAACAGGCGTTCCTCCGCCCACTCGTCGAGCCGCTGTCCGGTGGCCTCGCGCACGACTTTCCCCAGCAGGACGCTCACGCCGTCGTTGTAGTCGAAACGGGTTCCGGGATCCGTCCCGACGGGTTGCGCGACGACGTAGTCGATCCACCGGTCGCTCGCCTCGAGAACCGAGGTGGGGTGCGCCTCGTCCTCGTAGGTCTGGCCCGGGATCGCCCAGTCGATCCCGCTCCGCATGGTGAGGAAGTCCTCGAGCGAGGTCGCGGCGCGGCGCGAGTCGGCGAGATCGACGGCGTACGCTTCGAAGTAAGGCCAAGCCGACGCTTCCACGCCCGGGATGTGGCCCTCGTCCACGGCAATGCCGAACGCGACCGAGGTCACGCTCTTGGTCACGGACTGGAGCGAGTGCAGGTCCGTGTCCCGGTAGTACGGGTGCCACGAGGGGTGATCGTAGTTGTACTGGTGATCCGCAGTGTCCTCCTGCGCGGTGAGAAGTTCGGCGTACCGCGCGCCGTGGTCCCAGCGGCGGTCCGCGATCACGCGCCCGTTGCGGATGAGGAGAAACTGGTCAATGAGACCGTACCGTCCGGCGTCGATGTCGGCGATCAGCGAGTCGATCGCGGCCGGGTCCACTCCCTCGGCCTCCGCCGTGGAAACAGGCCACGTCTCGCTTGGCCAGCCGGGCCCCTCCGCCTGCGGCGCACAGGCGGCGAGGACGAAGTACGTCGCAAGCGGGACCACTCGGCCGATCAGTTTCATCCGCGGGCCTTGGCGTTCGGTGTCAGCGGAGGGCGGCGGCGACGTTGCCGCCATCCACGGTGAGGATCGCGCCGGTCGTCGCGCGCGCGAGGGCCAGGGAGACGAAGGCCCGGGCGACATCGTCGGCCCGAACCTCGCGGCCGAGGAGGTTGCCGCGCAGGTAGGCGTCCTCGCTCACGCCACGCGCTTCAGAGCGGGACGCGATCATCTCGTCGGTGAGGACGCCGCTTCGGATGCGGTCGGCGTTGACCCCGTTCGACCGGATGCCCTCCCACCCGTGCTCGATGGCGTACTGGCGCACGAGTCCGAGGGTCGCCGCCTTCGGTAATCCGTAGGGGCCGAAGTCCGGGCCCGGGTTGACGGCCTGCTTTGAGACGTTGAAGAGGAGGCAGCCGCCCGTCCCCTGGGCGCGCATCATGCGCACGGCCGCGCGCGTGACGCGCTGGTGGGCGAAGAAGTTCAACTCGAAACTCTCTCTCAGCACAGCGTCCGTCACGTCGGCCATGGGACCGCGCCAGGCCGCCCCGGCGTTCGAGACGAGGATGTCGACACCTCCAAAGCGGGCGGCGACGATGGCGAGCGCGCGATCGACCGACGCGTCGTCCGTCACGTCGCATGGGATGGCGAGCCCCGCTCCGGCCTCACCGGCGGCGTCGAGCGAGGGGCCCGGGAGGTCGAAGAGGGCGACCTCGGCGCCGGCGGCCCGGAACGCGGCGGCCGTGGCTCGGCCGATCGCGCCCGCGCCGCCCGTGACGACCGCGACGTGACGGGCCAGTGTTTTCTCCTTCGCGCCGGCCAGTTTCGCCTGTTCGAGCGACCAGTACTCGATGTCGAACAGTTCGGCCTCGGTGATGCTCTCGAAGCGGTCCATGCTCTCCGCGTCCGTGATGACGTCGACCGTGGTCTCGGCGAGGTCGGCCGCCGCGGCCGCCGCCCGTGCGTCGCGACCGCTCGCGAAGAGGCCGACTCCCGGCACCAGGACCACGCGCGGACTCGGGTCGAGCATACGCTTCGTCCCGCCGTAGCGCGGGTTGTGGCGCTCGAAATAGGCCGCGTAGGCCTCCCGGTAGGCGTCTACTGCGGCTCGCGCCCTTCCGGTCCAGGCGGTGAGGTCGCCGGCGGGTGGCGCGGGGAGCACCACGGGTAGCGGCTTCGTGCGGATGGCGTGGTCGGGCGTGACCGTGCCGACCTGGCTGTAGCGCGGCAGTTCGTCGCCACCGACGTAGGCGAGAATGGCGGGACTGGACCGGTGTTCGAGGATGAACCGCTCGAACTCCGCGCCATCACCCTCCCGCCGGTTCGCCAGCATGCCGCGGATGGCGGGCGCGACCTCGCTCGCGGAGGCGACCTCGCCGGATGTCCCGGCGGCGGCGAACACCGTCCTGCGCCCGCGCTCGATGCGCGCCTCGGCGAGGCTGACGAACTCGATCATGAGCTCGTACGCCTCGTGCGCCGTGTCGCCGAAGGTGAACAGACCGTGCTTGAGGAGGACGAGCCCCTCCGCCTCCGGATGGGCGTCCGCCACCGCCTTCGCCGCCTTCGCGAGATCGAAGCCCGGCATGATGTAGGGGACGATTGCGGCGCGGTCGCCGTAGACTTCGCGGCAGATCTCTTCCCCGTGCGGCTGGTCCGTCAACACAAGCGCCGCGTTCGCGTGCGTGTGGTCGATGAAGGTGCGCGGCACCCACGCGTGCAGGAGCGTCTCCACCGAGGGGTTCGGCGCCTTCGAATCGAGCAGGTTGCGGCGCTGCAGGTTCACCATGTCCTCGTCGGACAGGGCGTCGATCTCGGCCAGCCCCAGAAGTGGATCGAGCTGGACCGCGGGGAGGCCGGGGGGCTCGATCGTCCCCATGTCCCAACCGCTCCCCTTCACGTACAGCACGTCGAGTTCCGTCCCGGTCACGTCGCGCGCCCGGGACTTGACCGAGGTGTTCCCGCCCCCGTGCAGCACGAGCCGCGGCTCGGACCCGAGCAGCCGCGTCGTGTAGACCCGCAGCGCGAGATCCTCTCCCACGCCCTCGGCGGCGTACCGCTCGACGAGTTCCGCAGCCTCGCGGTCGTTCCACGCGCTCTTCATCGAGATTCCGCCGCCCGGAGCTACCCGCCGGCGGTGGTCACGGCCGCTTTCCTGTCCGGGTGGACGGGGGACGTTTCCCACTCGTACTCCTCGTCCAGGACCCAGCGGTAGTACCAGTCCAGTTCGACGTTCGCCTTGAACAGGCGCTGCTGCAGTTCGACCCAGCCGTGTCCCTGCTCGGGCGCCACGTAGAGGTGGGTCGGGACGCCGTTGTGCTTCAGTCCCTGGTACAGTTCGACGGACTGCGGCATCGGCACGCGCTCGTCGTTCTCCCCGACGAGCACGAGGGTCGGCGTCACGACCTTGTGCAAGTCGAAGAGCGGTGAGTCCGCCATGTACTGCTCGATCGGGGCGTCCTCCGACCACGGTGTGCCCCCGAACCAGGGGGTGCGATAGATGCGGACGTCGGATTGCGCGTACATCGACATCCAGTTCACCGCCCCCGCGCCCGAGGACGCCGCCTTGAAGCGGTCCGTCCACGTGATGATCTTGTTCGTCATGTGGCCGCCGGCGCTCCAGCCCATTTTCGCCATGCGGCCGCCGTCCACGAGTCCGCGCTCGATGAGATAGTCCACGCCGGCCATCACGTCCTTGTGGGCCTGGTCGAAGTAGTTGCCGATCATGTTGCGCAGGAAGTCGTCGCCGTATCCGGTGGACCCGCGATAGTTGGGCTTGAAGACGAACCATCCGCGGGCGGCGAGCACGGTCTCATAGTTGCTCGAGCGCGCGAAACGGAACTTGTCGGAGGACGGCGGACCTCCGTGCGTCTGGACGACGAGCGGGTACCGTTCGCCCTCCCGATAGTCGATGGGATAGAAGATGAGGCCTTCCACCTCGACGCCGTCCTCGCCGGCGTACTGCACAGCTTCGATGCGCGGCAGGAGGAACTCTTCGGCGAGGTAGTCGAAGAGGTGGGTGACCTGCAGTGGCCGGGACCCGGCCGTCACCCAAAGGTCCCCCGCGTTGGTCGCGCTGCTGACGGAATAGAGGTGCGTGCCGGATGAGGGGTGGTAATCCCAGGCGCCGACCGAGTGATCTCCCTCGGTGACGGCTTCGGCGCGCGCCGCATCAGAGGCATCGGCGGGCACGGAGTAGATCTGCTGGCGAACGCCCGTGTTGGCGCGGAAGTAGATCGAGCGGCCGTCGCGCGACCACACGGCGGCGTTCACGTCGAAGCTTCCGCCGGGCACCACGGAGACCGGGTCGCCGCCATCGGTCGGGACGACGAACAGGCGCTGGTTGAAGTAGAAGTCGCTCAGTTCGTCGTTCGTATTCGCGACGAAGAGCGCGTGGCGGTTGTCCGGCGAGAGCGATGCGCCGACTTCTCCCACGTGATTGTCGGTGATCCGGCGCCCGCCCGTCCCGTCCGGCCCCATCACCCACAGTTCCGAGTTGAGCAGGTCGTCGTAGAGGGCGGTCGGCGCCAACTGCACGAGGAGGAGCGTACCGTCGCGCGAGATCGAGTACCCTCGGACCATCAGGCCGGCCTCCGTCACGCGCTCCGCCTCGCCACCCTCGCTCGAAACGCGCCACAGTCCGGTCGGGCGCTTGTCCTCTTCATAGCGAAACACGTTGTCGTTGACCGCTTCGCGCGCCTTCTCGGCCTCCGACTTCTCGTCGACCGCCATGAAGTAGATCCAGGCGCCATCGCCGGACCACGAGATCGAACCCACGGGCGTCGGGTGTTCGCTCACGGCGCCGGCCTCGCCGCCGCGGGTCGGCATCACGAACACCTGGTGGTGCTCCGTATCGTGCCGGTTCGCGACGAAGGCGATGCGCGAGCCGTCGGGCGACCAGCGCGGGCTCGACTCGCCGCCTTCCCCGTTCGTCATGCGCGCGGTGCCGGAGCCGTCCATCGCGACGCGCCAGATGTGGGAGACCGTGCCGTTGGCTTCCCAGTCCGTGTCCGTCCTCACGTACAGCACTTCCGATCCGTCAGGCGAGATCCGAGGATCGGCGAGACCGGGGATGTCGATGAGATCCACGACCGTCATCGCGCGGCGCTGGCCGGAGGCGGGGACGGCGGAGACGAGAACAGCGAGGATTCCGAGTCCGAGGATGCGGCGAGACATGGCAGACTCCTGCGGTTGGCGGTGGCCCGTCGCGGTACATCGATGTTGGTAGAGTCATCCCCGGGTGACAAGGGCCCGACCGCACTCCGCAGGCGCCGAACGCAGCGGGGCCTTGGCCGCGGGCTGCTAGGTCGTGACGTCGACGAGGGCGGCGAGGTGTTCGTCCGTGAGACCGTCCATCTCGAACATCGACACGCCGGCCGCGCCCGCCTTCCGGGCGGTCACGACCGCCTCCGCGAGTGCGGGCGGGTCGAGCGCTGGCAGGTAGAGTCCGGCGTTCAGCGGCCGTGCATCTCGCGCACCCGCGGTGGAGGCCGCCGCCTCGAGCGCCGCGATGCCCTCGCGCACGCCGTCGCCGATCCAGGGGATGTCCTCCAGATAGAAGCTCTGGTAGAGCATCGGAAAGAAGCGGTCGAGGGGCCACCGGTCCCAATCCTGGCGTACCAGCGCGCGGGCGATGGAAGGGGTCGGGAACACGGCGGCCGTAATGGGCTTCCCGTGCTCGTGGGCCGCATCGGCGAGTTCGCGCACGGCACCCGTCACGGAGTCCCACCGAAAGCGGCGCCAGGCCTCGTCGGCGGGCGGGTCGGGGATCTCCAGCGGATCCCTCCCGTCCAGGGCGAGAAATTGTTCACGGCAGACATCACAGTAGCAGAAGTCGAACTCCGGGTGCTCGACATCCTGTACGAGGTCATACGTCTCCCAGAGCGCGCGGGGGAGGATGACGTCGCAGTGGCGCACGTAGTCGAGGTGGACGCCGTCCACGGCCGGGTGGGCGGCGAGGTCCGCGATGCGCCCGCGCAGGTAGTCGCGCACGGGGCCGCGCGAAGGGCAGACCCACTTGTAGTACCCGACGTAGGGGGGGTGATCGAGCGAACTCTCCAGGTTGCGGCTCACCGTGAACCACTCCGGGTGGTTCTCCTGCACCCAGGCGTCGCCGTTGCGGTTCATCGTCCAGAACCAGCGGTGATACTCGAGTCCCTCCGCGCGGGCCGCTCCCGAGACGAGATCGACATCGCCGCCGCCCACGAGGACCGCGTGGAAGCCGGCCTCGCGCAGTCTGCCGAACCGCTCGCGCCAGGCGGCAGCGTCGCGGTCGCGGTTTCCGTGCACCCACGTCCACAGCGTGAAGGGCGCTGCCGGCTCCGGGGGGAGCGCGCAGGCGGGGAGCGCCACTCCGAGCGCCGCGGCGCCGCCGGCGGCCCGGACGAACTCTCTGCGCCTCACGGGGAGACGTCCCCGCCGGCGACGAAGCGCACCACGCCCCACCTCTCCGGTATGTGCATGTCGATCTCACCCTGCGGCGACCAGACCCAGTTGTCTTCGGGATGGTCGCTCCAGTCCACGGGTTCGCGCCGCCTCCGGTACTGTCCGTCCACGATCACGAGCGGCCACTGCACGCGCGAGAAGTTCACGCGCCACACGTCGCCGGGCCGGGGGGCCGCTACCGCGGCGTCCGCGGCTGCGCCGGGGGGACGAAGCGCCGACAAGGGAATCGCGATCTCGACCGACCAGCCAGTGTCTTCGTCGGAGGGATCGTTCAGCGTGCCCTCGAGACGCACCGCGGTGCGCAGGCCTTCGATGTCCCAGGCGATGTCCGCCCTTCCCTTTTGCCGGTAGGGCTTGTCGAGGAAGAGATCGAACTCGGTCCCGAGCGCGTTGATCTCGAGTTCGTAGTAGGCGAGACCGTCGCCGTCCGGGTCGATAAAGACCTCGAAGTCGTGTTCCCGGTAGAGGATCGCGTCGCGGTCGGCCAGCGTCGCCCAGAGGTGAGGTTCCTCGAGTTCGGCGCCCACGTAGAGGAAGCGTTCATCCCACACGATCTTCGCGCGCGTCCCGAAGTGGGGATCGCGCCAGCCTTCGCCTCGAATGTCGACGAACGGCTCCGTCCACGGCGCGGCGCGCCAGGCGGCGTCGTCCAGCGATCCGTCGATTGCGGGCGGGGAGACGGCGGGCGGGGCGTGGTATTCGCGCACCGCGGCCGGCATTTGGGCCGCCGAAGGCGCGACCGCCGGAGTCCCCGGCGCGGCAAACGCGGTCAGGAGAACGAGCGACAGGTCGGCGGGCAGCACCGGCTATCCCCGTAGCGAGGGGAAGACCTGGAAGATCCCGCTCGTCGCCGGAGTGTCGACCGCGAGGTTCCCTTCCGCATCCAGAAGCCAGACGTTCACGCGGTACCATCCCTGGAAGGCAAACGACGTGAGTCTCAGCGTTTCCGTCACCGATTCTCCCGGATCGAGATCGACCATGCGCTCGACGACGTCCACCTTCGTAGCCGCGGGACCGCAGTGCAGCCGTGGATTGTAGACGGCTTCGAACGCGACTTCGAGGTTCGTCACGCCCACCGCCTTGGTTCCGCAGGAGTCCTTGAAGATCGGAGC
Source organism: Gemmatimonadota bacterium (assembly GCA_965207805.1). GTDB lineage: Bacteria > Gemmatimonadota > Gemmatimonadetes > Palauibacterales > Palauibacteraceae > Palauibacter. The sequence goes on along the minus strand of OZ242312.1, from coordinate 659,284 downwards.
ATCGGAGACGTTCCGCGTCGTGACCGCGATCGATCCCGAGGGTCCGTATTCGTGCCGGTCCACGCAGACCTCGAGGCCGTGCTGCGCCGCGCACAGCGAGGCGGCCGGTCCGGCCGCGTCTTCTCCGCAGGACAGGGAGAGGACGGCGGCCAGCATGGACGTGAGGATCCTGCGCGACATCTTCGATCTCCGGAGGTTCACGGGTTCGGCGTTCAGTTGTTGGCTCCCGGGAAAATGACGAAGACGCCGCTCGTCGCCGGGGTGTCGAAAGCCAGGGCCCCCTCCGGCGTCAGAAGCCACACCGTCACGCGAAAGAAGTCCTGCGGAGAGTAACCCAGCTGCAGGGTCTCGCGGGTCGATGCTCCGGGTTCGAGTCTCACCATGCGCTCGACGATCACGGTTCGCGTGACCGCCGGGCCGCAGTGCCGCTGCGGATTGTAGTTCGGCCTGAAATCCTCCTCGGAGTCCGGGTCGGGCAGGGCGGTCGTGCCACACGCATCCTTGAAGATCGGAAGGTCGGACACATTGCGCGTCGTGACGACGACGGACTCGTTGGACCGGTACTCGGGTCGGTCCACGCACACCTCGGCGCCGTGCCGTATGTCGCACAGACTGCCCCGGGGCCCTGTCGCCTCCCCGCTACACGTCAGGGCAGGCGCAATCGCCGCTGCCAGTATCACCCAACCTCGAAGCCTCATGGATCTCCCTGCGCTTCCGACAACGCGAAATTTAGCGTGGTGCCCCCGAGATTTGCGAGCTTTCGGGCGAGGTTTCGAGACAGGTGAAGTGTTGCCCGCCGGAGCGTGGCAGCGGACTGTAGGGCATCGCCGGGGAAACCCGGGGTCGCTTGGAGCTTCGCACAAGTCACGTGGAGCGGAACGGATGAAGGGAAGCCACAGGTGTTCCAACAGGCTGGGCAGTCTGATCCTGCTCGGCGCGGGACTCGGCGTCGGGCCTGTCGCGCTGGTCGCACAGTCCGGTACGGCGGACGGAGAATGGCGCTACTGGGCCGGAGACGCCGGGTCCACGCGCTACGCGCCGCTCGACCAGATCGACGCCTCGAACGTCGGGGACCTGGAGGTCGCGTGGCGCTGGCAGGCGCGCAACTTCGGTCCGAGCCCGGAGGGCTACTATCGCGTGACCCCGCTGTACGCGAACGGGACCCTCTATGCCACGGCGGGATTCCGGCGGGCGGCGGTGGCGATCGATCCGGAGACGGGGGAGACGCTCTGGGTGTATCGGCTCGACGAGGGCGAGCGCGGCAGGAACGCGCCGCGCGGCAACTCCGGGCGCGGCGTCGGCTACTGGACGGATGGCATCGAAGAACGTGTGCTTCTCATCACTCCCGCCTATCACATGGTCTCGCTGGACGCGAAGACCGGCCTTCCCGACCCGGCGTTCGGCGAGGACGGGATCGTGGACCTCAAGCTGGGACTCGGGCGGGAACTGGATCTGGTGAACGACCGCATCGGCTCGAGTTCTCCCCCCGTCGTCGTCGGGGATGTGATCGTTGTCGGGGCCGCGCTGCCCCAGGGGGGACGTCCTCCGACCAAGGAGATGCCTCCGGGGCACGTACGGGGGTTCGACGCGCGGACGGGCGAGCAACTCTGGACGTTCCACACCATCCCCCAGCCCGGCGATCCCGGCCACGAGACGTGGGAAGACGGATCGTGGGACTACACCGGCAACGCCGCCGTCTGGACACCGTTCACCGCGGACCTCGACCTGGGCTACGTCTATCTGCCGGTGGAGGCGGGGACGGGCGACTACTACGGGGGCCATCGCCCCGGCGACAACCTCTACTCGCAGAGCCTCGTGTGCGTGGACGCGAGCACGGGCGAAGTCGTGTGGTATTTCCAGACCGTGCATCACGGAATCTGGGATTTCGATCCGCCGGCGGCGCCCGTTCTGATGGACATCACGGTGGACGGGCGGGAGATCCAGGCTGTGGCCCAGGTGACGAAGCAGTCCTTCACATACGTGTTCGACCGCGTGACGGGCGCGCCCGTGTGGCCCATCGAGGAACGGCCCGTGCCCGCCGGCGACGTGCCGGGGGAATGGTATGCGCCCACGCAGCCCTTTCCGACGCTCCCCGAGCCGTTCGACATGCAGGGTGCGACCGAGGACGACCTGATCGACCTCACGCCGGAACTGAAGGCGGAGGCGCTCGAGATCGCGAAGAACCTCACGCTCGGCGAGTTGTTCACGCCGCCGACCGTACTCGTCGAGGGGGGGAATCAGGGAACCCTCATCACGCCCGGCAGCCTTGGCGGGGCGAACTGGCCCGGAGCGGCGTACGACCCGGAGACGCAGCGGCTCTTCGTGGGGTCCGCGACGCGCGGCTCCGTGATCGGGCTGGTGAACGATCCCGAATCGTCGAACATGCGCTACATCGCCGGACGTCCTCGTGGCGTCGGCGGCCCGCAGGGCCTGCCGATCCTGAAGCCGCCGTGGGGACGGATCACGGCGCTCGACATGAAGACGGGCCGGAAGGTGTGGCAAGTCGCGAACGACCACACACCGTCGTTCGTGGAAGAACACCCGGCGCTCGAAGGCGTCGACGTCCCGCGCACGGGTCGGCCCAGCAGGGCGGGCCTCCTCGCGACGCGCACGCTGCTCTTCGCGGGAACGGGCGGAGGGACGATGTCGGCGGACCTCACCGGCCTCCTGCGCGCGCACGACAAGGAGACGGGCGAGATCCTGGCCGAGATCGAACTGCCGTCGCACCAGACCGGCGTCCCGATGACGTACATGCACGACGGAAGGCAGTACATCGTCGCCGCCGTGGCGGGGCGCGGCGTGCCCGCGGAACTCGTCGCCCTGCGGCTCCCCGGCTAGCCCGGCGGATCCGGCAGCCGGCCACCCGCGGAAGACCACGGTGCCAGTGCCTTCCGTCGTCCGGGGAACGCCCTTTCACGAACGGACCGGTCCGCTCTGCCAGGCCGGCAACTGGCGGCGCTGGGCCGGGCATCTCTCGGCGAGTTCGTACGAGCCGACGCACGAGCACGAGTACCAGGCCATCCGCTCGGCGTGTGCGCTCATCGATGTCTCGCCGCTCTACAAGTACCGGCTCTCGGGCCAGGGCGCGGCGGCGCTCGCGAACCGGGTCGTCACGCGGGACGTCGACCGGCAGGACGTGGGGCAGGTGTACTACACGCCCTGGTGCGACGCGGCCGGGAAGGTGCGGGACGACGGTACGCTGCATCGGCTCGGCGCGTCCGATTTCCGCCTTACGTCCGCCGAGCCGACGCTGAAATGGCTGCACGAGAACGCTCGGGGACTCGACGTTGAAATCGCGGAGGAGACGGAGCGGGTGGCCGCGCTCGCCCTCCAGGGGCCCCGTTCGCGCGATCTGCTCCAGCGGATCGCCGACGGCGATGTGGCGGAACTCCGCTATTTCCGCGTGATGTCGGCGCGGATCGCGGGGATCGCCGCGGAAATCTCGCGCACGGGCTACACCGGCGACCTCGGCTACGAGATCTGGGTCGGCGCCGCGGACGCGATTCCGCTGTGGGACGCCCTTACGGCGGCGGGTGAACGGTTCGGCCTCGCCCCGGCGGGCATGCTCGCCCTGGACATGGCGCGCCTCGAGGCCGGCCTGCTCCTCATCGACGTCGACTTCATCCCGGCCCACCGCGCGATCATCGACGACCAGAAATCGTCTCCGTACGAACTCGGCCTCGGCTGGACCGTGTCGCTCGAGGCGTCGAACTTCGTGGGGCGGGCGGCCCTCCGCGCCGAACGGGCCCGCCCGCCCGCCTGGCGCTTCCGGGGGATCGCCCTCGACTGGGAGTCGCTCGAGGCGGCGTACGCGGCCGTCGGCCTCCCCCCGCAACTCCCGGGCACGACCCTGCGGGACAGCGTGCCGCTGTACGCGGGCGGACGGCAGGTGGGATACGCGACGAGCCGGGGCTGGTCGCCGACGCTCAAGACCTACCTGGGACTGGCGCACCTCGAAGCGGCATCCGCGGCCGTCGGCACCGAGCTCGAGATCGAGGTGACGGTCGAGCACCGGCGGCGCCGGGCCCGGGCCACGGTGGCGAAGACGCCGTTCTTCGACCCCGACCGGAAACGGGCCACGCCGTGAGCGCGACGAATGCGTACGACGCGATCATCGTCGGCGGCGGCCACAACGGCCTCATCAACGCCGCCTACCTGGCCCGGGCGGGCCTTCGCGTGGTCGTGCTCGAACGCCGGCACCTGGTGGGCGGAGCCGCGGTGACCGAGGAGATCTTCCCCGGCTTCAAGTATTCCGTCGCCTCCTACGTCGTCAGCCTGCTGAGGCCCGAGATCATCCGCGACCTGCAACTCGCGCGGCACGGGCTGGAGATCCTTCCCCTCGAGAGCACCGTCACGCCGCTCCCGAACGGCGACTACCTCGGGCGCTGGGCCGACCACGACCAGACGCGACGCGACCTCTATCGCCATTCTCCGAAGGACGCCGAGGCGTACGACGATTTTGCGACGCTCATGTACCAGCTCGCGTGGGCCGTGAAGCCTCTCCTCGGCATCGTGCCGCCAGACCCGCTCTCCCCCGGACTGCGCGATCTGAAGACCCTGCTCATGCTCGGACGGCACGCGCGCGGCCTCGACGAGAAGCAGTTCCACGCGCTCTTCAAGCTGGGGACCATGAGCGCGGCCGACTATCTCGACGAGTGGTTCGAGTCGGATGCATTGAAGGCGACGATGTCCGCGAGCGGAATCATCGGGACCTTCCTCGGCCCTCGGTCTCCGGGGACGGCGTACGTCCTGCTCCATCACTACATGGGGGAGATCGACGGGGTGTTCCGGGCGTGGGGATTCGCGCGGGGCGGGAACGGGATGGTCAGCGAGTCCATCGCCTCCTCGGCCAGATCCCATGGGGCGGAGATCCGGACGGGGGCCACGGTGGAGCGGGTGCTCACGGCGAACGGGCGGGCGACGGGCGTCGTCCTGGAGGGTGGCGAGGAGCTCACGGCGAAGACGGTCGTGTCGGGGGTCGATCCGAAGCGCACCTTCCTCGGCCTGCTCGACCCGGAAGAGCTGCCGGACGATCTCGTGGAGGCGATCCGGCGCTTCCGGATCCGCGGCTCCTCCGGCAAGGTCAACCTCTCGCTCTCGGAGGCGCCGGAGTTCTCCTGCCTGCCGGGCGGCGGGCCGCACCTGCGCGGCGCGTTCTCGATCAGTCCGGGCATGGACTACCTGGAGCGCGCCTACGACGACGCGAAGTACGGAGGCTTCTCGCGCCAGCCGTACATGGACATCGTGATTCCGTCCATGATCGATCCGGGGATGGCCCCCCCGGGACGGCACGTGATGTCGATCTTCGTCCAGTACGCCGCCTTCGACATCGAGGGCGGCTGGGACGACGCGAAGCGGGAGGCGTTCGGGGACGCGGTCGTCGACACGCTCTCGGAGTACGTTCCGAACCTGAAGGGCTCCATCCTCCACCGGCAGGTGCTCACGCCGCTGGACATGCAGGAGCAACTGGGGCTCACCGAGGGCAACATCTTCCACGGCGAGCTGACGCCGCAGCAGCTCTTCTTCTTCCGTCCCTCACCCGCCTGGGCCGACTACCGGACGCCCGTGCGCGGGTTCTACCAGTGCGGCTCGGGCACGCATCCGGGCGGCGGCGTGTGCGGGGCCTCGGGGCGGCTCGCCGCGCTCGAGATCCTCCGGGACCTGCGGCGCCGTCCGCGGGGGCGGCCGTGAGCCGGTGCGACGTCGTCGTGATCGGCGCGGGCCACAACGGTCTCGTTGCGGCCGCCTACCTGGCCCGGGCCGGGCTCCGCGTGGTCCTCGTCGAGCGGGGCGAGGCGGCGGGAGGGTGCGCCGCGTCGGAGGAAGTATGGACGGGCTACCGGGTGGACACGGGCGCGCACAGCCTGGTCGGGATCGACCCGCGCGTCATGAAGGAGCTGGATCTGGCGGGAGCGGGCCTCGAGACCCTGTCCCCCGACCCCTGTGTCGTCTCGCCACAGCCGGCGGGGGAGGCCCTCGTCCTGGAGGCGGATCCGGCGCGGACGGCGGATCGGATCCGTCCCTTCTCGGCACGGGACGCCGCTCGCTGGCCGGACTTCGTGGCCGCGATGTCGCGTGTCGGCCGCGCGCTCGGCGTCCTCTACCGCACCCTGCCTCCGCGACTCGCGGGCGCGGACCGTGGCGACCTGTGGGAGCTTCTTCGCCTCGGCGCGAAGATGAACCGCCTGGGGCGGCGGGACGCCCTCGAACTGATGCGGCTCATCCCGATGACGATCGAGGAGTTGCTCTACGAGTGGTTCGAGAGCGAGGCGCTCAAGGGCGCGCTCGCGGCCGATGGCGTGCGCGGGATCTGTCAGGGGCCGCTCGCCTCGGGCACCGGCTACATGTTCCTCCACCACATGGTGGGCGCGGTCGGGGTGGTCCGGCGAAGGCGCCAGCTGCGCGGCGGGATGGGCGCGCTCGGCGCGGCTCTCCAGCGCGTTGCCGCGGCGGCGGGCGCGGAGATTCGCCTCGGCCACGGGGCGGCCTCGATCCGCGTCGAAGATGGGCGCGCGACGGGCATCGTCCTCGCCGGCGGCGACGAAATCGCGGCCTCTCGCGTCGTGTCGTCCGCGGATCCCGGCCGCACGCTGCTCGGCCTCGTCGATCCCGGCGAGCTGGCGCCCGAGTTCGTCCGCGCGCTGGACAACATCAAGTACCGGGGCGTCGTCGCGAAGGTGCACCTCGCGCTGGGCGAGCCTCCGCGCCTGCGCTCCGGCGGTGACGCGGCCCATGCCGCCATGCTTGCCGGCGCCGCGATCACGGTCGCGCCGAGCATCCACTACATCGAGCGCGCGTACGACGACGCGAAGTACGGCCGTCCGTCCGCGCGACCTGTCCTCGACGCCGTCCTCACGACCGCGCTCGATCCGTCGCTCGCGCCGGAAGGACGTCACCTTCTGTCCGTAGCGGCCCAGTACGCACCCTTCCGACTGGCCGACGGATCATGGAATGACGAGCGCCGCGCGGCGCTGGGGGACGCGGTCGTCGCCACGCTGGCGGAGCACATCCCCAACCTCGAGGCGGCAATCCTCCACCGGCACGTGCTGACGCCAGCCGACCTCGCCGACCGCTTCGCGCTCCCGGAGGGGAACATCCACCACGGCGAGATGACGCTGGACCAGGTTTTCTTCGGGCGCCCCGTCGCCGGCTGGGCCCGATACCGGACCCCGATCGAGGGACTCTACCTGTGCGGGGCCGGCACCCACCCCGGCGGCGGACTCAACGGCCGCCCCGGCGCCCTCGCCGCCGCCCGCATCCTCCGCGACAGGAAGCGACGGAAAGACTAGTCCAGGTCGATCCCCCGGCTGATGCGGAACACGTGACCGTCGGGATGGCGTACGTGCATCTCGCGCACGCCCCACGGCATGTCCGTGGGCGGCCACGTGACTTCGAGGCCCTGCTCCACGCACCGCCGGTGCACTGCGTCGACGTCGTCCACCCAGACCGACATCCAGACGCCCTTGTCGGCTCCGTCGTCGCCGTCCGGGCCGAACGTCCTCGCGACGGTGCTCCGGCCTCGGCCGCCCTGACCGTTCTGGCACAGGAAGATCTGGCACTCCCCGGAGGTGACGCCGCCGAAGTCCGGCGGATCACCCCAATCCCAGCTCTTCTTCCAGCCCAGCCGCTCGAACCACGCGAAGCTCTCCTGGAGGTCCGAGACGTTCAGGATCGGCGTCAGCCCCTTGGCGATCCAGGCCATCGTCGTTACGCGAGGAGGTTGGCGACGGCGTCGCGTTCGGCGCGAAGCTCGGCGTCGGTGATCTCCATGCGCTCGCGGCTGAAGTCGCTCAGGTCGAGGCCGTCCACCACGGAGTAGTCGCCGGCCGCGCATGTCACAGGCTGCGAGTACACCACGCCTTCGGCCACGCCGTAGCGCCCGTCCGCGTGCACCGCCATGCTCGTCCAGTCCCCTTCCGGCGTGCCGTGTACCCACGTCCGCACGTGGTCGATGGCCGCCGACGCCGCCGACGCCGCGGACGAGGCGCCGCGCGCCTGGATGATCTCGGCGCCCCGCTTCTGTACCTTCGGGATGAACGTGTCCCGGTACCACGTCTCGTTGACGAGATCGGTCGCCGCGGCGCCCGCCACCGTGCACTGGCTGATGTCCGGGTACTGCGTGGCCGAGTGGTTGCCCCAGATCGTCATTCGGCGGATCTCCGTCGCGTGCGTGCCCGTCTTCTCGGCGAGCTGGCTGAGCGCGCGGTTGTGGTCGAGGCGGGTCATGGCCGCGAACTGCCGGCGGTCGAGCTTCGGCGCGTTCGCAGCGGCGATGAGGCAATTCGTGTTCGCCGGGTTTCCGACCACGAGGACGCGCACGTCGGACGACGCGCGATCGCTCAGCGCGCGCCCCTGCGGGCCGAAGATCCTCCCGTTGTCGGCCAGCAGGTCGCCGCGTTCCATCCCCGGCCCTCGCGGCTTGGCGCCCACGAGCAGCGCGTAGTCGACGCCGTCGAATCCCTCGTTCACATCCGCGGTCCCGAGAACCCCGTGCAGGAGCGGAAAGGCACAGTCGTTGAGTTCCATCTCGACGCCGCGCAGGGCGTCGAGCGCGGGGGGAATCTCCAGCAATTGAAGCGTGACGGGCCGGTCGGGCCCGAGCATGTCCCCGGCCGCGATCCGGAAGGCGAGGGCGTATCCGATATTTCCTGCGGCCCCCGTGATGGCGACCCGCGCTGGTGCAGTCATGTGGTCTCCGCGCGTTGCGTGTGAACGTCGTGTGCGAACGTTGGTGAACGAGCTTCGGTGGGTGTCCGTGAAATCCCGTCCCTGGCGCCGATACGCCCGGGAAGCGCCAAACTCACAGGAGCGACTCCTCAAGTCCAGCGCGGACGCGGCGGAAGCGGTGCGGTGCGGTCTCGCGCCGGGGCTCACGGCGTGACAAACTTCGGCCCTTCCTGACCTGAGGGGGGGATTCCCATCCGCGACAACGCGTACATGACTCGCCTGATGGCGGTGCTGCTCGCCCTCTGCGCGGTTCTGCTGGGCCTGCTCGTGCTGGCGGCAGCAACAGGGGCGGGCCGCGCCATGCCGCTCCCCCATCCGGAGTACGCACCGATGCAGGTGGGGGTCGATGCGGGCGAACTCGGCGCCCCGACGTGGGCGGCGCATGTCGCCGGCATCGCCATGCTCGGGACCATGTGGGTCACGATGCTGATCGGGTTCCGGGACGGACACTGGATCCGGCGTGCGGTCAACGCCTGGATGGTCGGTTACGTCCTCCTCTTCGTGATCCTCATGTGGACCTTCGACGCGTACACCGCCGGCGTTACGACGATCATCCTGGGTTTCACCGCTCCGACTTCCATGCTCGTGTACGGGCTCACACTCGCGCCGTGGATCCCGCTTCTCGCCATCACGTGGGCCTTCGAGAAGGCCTACTTCGGCCCCCGGGAGCAGGCCCGCTTCGACGAGATCGTCGCGCAACGGAGCGAGAGGCGGGTGTCCTCCCACAACGCCCCCGGCGACTCCCACGACACCGGCGCCGGCGAGGGATAGCGATCCGTGGAGGCGAATCGCGCCCTGATCACGCTGCTCGCCGTCATCGCCTATCTCGCGCTCTGCGTTGGCGTGGGACTCTGGTCGCTCAGGCGCACGAAGTCGGCGAGCGATTTCTTCGTGGCCGGCCGGACGCTGGGGATGTTCGTCACCGCGTTCGCGATCTTTTCGAGCACGATGAGCGGGTTCGGATTCGTGGGCGGTCCCGGCCTCATGTATTCGATGGGGACGAGTTCGATCTGGATTCTCGGCACGATCGTCATCTCGAACATCATCGTCCTCAACCTGGTGGCGAAACGCCTCCGTCTCGTGGCGGAGCTTCGGGAATGCGTATCGCTGCCGGACGTGGCCGCCGCCCGTTACGGCGCCGATTCGGTGCGGGCTTCCGTGGCCATCGTGATCCTGCTCGGGGTGCTGGGCTATCTCGCGACGCAGATCCTCGCGATGTCGATCGTGCTGCAGGGCGTGCTGGCGGACGCCGGCGTGCTGGAGAACCCGAGCCTGGCGCTCTGCGTCGCCGTTTCGTGCTCGGTCCTGATCTTCTACTCGGTGACCGGCGGGATCGTGGCGTCCGTTTATACCGACGTGATCCAGGGCGTCATCATGGTCGTCGCATCCGCTCTCGTCTTCATCACGGTGCTGGGGACGTTCGACGGCGGGATGAGCGAGATCAGCCGGATCGTGGCGACGGACGACCGGGCGGCGAGCGGGCCGTGGGGAACGATCGGCCTCATGGGCGGGCTCGCGTGGTTCTTCGTGTTCGGCATCGGCGTGGCGGGGCAGCCGCACATCATCACCAAGTTCATGATGCTGCGGCGCATGAGGGAACTGCGCTACGTGATACCGGTCGGCGTCCTCGCCTACAGCTTCGCGGCGCTGCTCTGGATCGGGATCGGCTTCGCCATGCGGGCCCTGGTCATTACCGGCGGGCATCCGGCGCTCGCGACCCCGGACGCGGCCTCGCCGGAGTTTCTGCAGGCGTTCACGCACCCGCTCCTGGCCGGCGTCGTCTTCGCCGCGCTGCTCGCCGCGATCATGTCCACCGCGGACGCGTTCCTGAACATCGGGACCGCCGCCATCATGCACGACCTGCCGAACGCCATCCGGGGCCGGTCGCTCGGCAACGAACTCGCGTGGGCGCGCATCGTCACGGTCCTGCTGGCGATCTCGGCCGCGCTGGTGGCGCTCTATTCCGGCGACCTCGTGGCGCTGCTCGGCGTGTTCGGCTGGGGCACGTTCGCGGCGGGGCTCGTCCCCGTCATCGCGATCGGGCTCAACTGGCGGCGGGCCAACGCCCTCGCGGCCAACGTCGCCATCGCCAGCAGCCTGCTCGTCAACTTCGGGTTGAGGTCCGGCTTCGGCTTCGGCACCGTGCGTCTTCCGTACGGAGTCGACCACGGAGCCGCGGCGCTCCTCGTCTCCCTCGTCCTCTTCCTCTCCATCTCCTTCCTCACGAAACCCGATCCGATCGACCGCGACATCGAACGCGTGATGGAACTCTGATCCCGTCCCGGGCGGGAGTGCGTTCGCCGCCGTTCGGCGTCAGCGGCGCGACTGAAACCGCCGCCTTCCCCGCACGTAAGAACCGCAGATCGGAGCACCACTTTCTCGGGATCGAGATGTCGGAACACAGCGTCGCGCGACTGTCGAGCGTAACTCATCGATTCGGGTCTGTCGTCGCGTTGGATGAAGTGGACATCGAGGTCAGGCGCGGCGAGGTACTGGCGGTGCTGGGGCCGAACGGGGCGGGCAAGACCACGGCGATCAGTCTGCTGCTCGGGAGTCTGCCGGTTCAGACGGGAAGGGCGACCGTCTTCGGGCAGCGACCCGGCGCTCCGGAGGTTCGAGTGCGCCGCGGCGCGATGCTCCAGATATCCGGGGTGCCGAACACGCTGACGGTAAGCGAGCACATCGACCTTTTCCGCGCCTACTATCCCGCTCCGTCGCCGGCTTCTCGCCTGCTTGCCATGGCGGGGCTCGAGGGTCTGGAGCGACGAAGGTTCGGCAAGCTCTCCGGGGGACAGAAACAGCGGGTGATGTTCGCACTCGCTCTGTGTGGGGACCCGGAGCTTGTCTTTCTCGATGAGCCCACGGCAGGTCTGGACGTGGAAGCGCGGCGGGGGCTGTGGGAGGAGATTCGGCGGCTCGGCGAATCCGGGCGGACCACGGTTCTGACGACCCACTATCTCGAAGAGGCGGACGCGCTCGCGGATCGAATCGTCGTCCTCCATCGCGGACAGGTCATTGCGGATGGTTCACCGGCAACCATCAAGTCGCGTACGGCCGCCCGTCTGGTCCGTTGCGTCACCGGGGTTCTCCGCGACCGCGTGGCCTCCCTTCCGGGCGTCGTCAGGTCCGAGACGCGGGGCCGGTATCTGGAGGTCCTGACTTCACGGCCCGAGGATCTCGTGCGCGCACTCCTCGACCTGGACCCGGACCTGCACGACCTGACCGTCGTCGGTGCCGGACTCGAAGAAGCCTTCCTCGCCCTTACGCGAGCGCCTGACGTATCGGGACCTGTTTCGTGACGGCGGCGACACTCGCGCGACGCTGGCGCGTCTACGCGCTGGAGGCGCGGTACCAGTTCCTGATGGTGCTTCGAGAGCCCGCCTTCGCGATCCCGACGCTGCTCTTTCCCCTCATGTTCTATCTGTTCTTCGGCGTGGTCATGGGCGGGAGGAGCTTTTCGGCCGCCGCTCCCACGTACATGCTGGCGACATACAGCGTGTTCGGGGTCATGGGGCCCTCGCTGTTCGGTTTCGGCGCCGGACTGGCCATGGAACGCGACTCCGGCGTCCTCCTGCTCAAGCGTACCACCCCGATGCCCGCGGCAGCCTATCTGCTCGCCAAGGTGGGGATGGCGTTCGCCTTCGGGGCGGCCGTCGTTCTGGGGATCTTCTTCACCGGCGCCTATGGGGCTGGCGTGGTGCTGTACCGCTGGCAGTGGTTCGCTCTGGCCGGAGTCGTACTCGCCGGCGTCATCCCCTTCTGCGCGCTCGGGCTGGCCGTCGGAGCGTGGTCGAAGAGTCGCGCCGCAGTGGCCATCACGAATCTCGTCTTCCTGCCCATGGCCATGTTGTCCGGACTCTGGATTCCGATCACGATCTTTCCGGCGGCCCTGCAGGACTTCGCCAACGTGTTGCCCGCCTATCACCACGCGCAGCTCGCTCTTAAGGTCATCGCGATGGACGGGGGACAGTCGACCGCTCTGCACGTCTCCGTACTCGCCGTACAGTCGCTCGCTTTTCTCATCGTCGCCGCGGTCGGGTTCCGGCGGGCGGACAGCGGTGCCGCCTCGATCCGTCCGGGAGGGATGTCATGAACACGGAGAACCGCTCCGCCAGGCGAAGCGTGTGGATTCTTCTTGTCGCCGTCGCGGGATTCATCGGCGCGCTGGCGACGCTCCCGGTCCCGGGTGACGCGGCCGCCCCGGAACAGGAGGCTCCGGAGGAGAGTTTCGCGATCGTCGACGTGACGCTGTTCGACGGCGTCGCGTTCGAGCGGCACCAAGACGTGTGGGTGGAGGACGGACGGGTGCGGCGGGTCGGCGCGAAGCTCCGACTGCCGGACGATCTGGCCCGCGTCGATGGCCGCGGACATACGCTGCTCCCCGGCTTCATCGACGGCCATGTCCACACGTTCGGCGGGACGCTGGGCGACGCGCTGCGCTTCGGCGTGACCTCGGTGCTCGACCAGTTCACGGACTCCGGCCTCCTGGCGGGAGCGAGAACGGCCCGAGATGACATCGCGCGGACGGCCGAAGCCGATCTCTTCTCCGCCGGCATGCTGGCGACGGCGCCCGGCGGTCACGGTACGCAGTTCGGGCTGCGCGTGGAGCCGCTCACGGGACCGACGGGCGCCGCCGCCTGGGTGCGGGCGCGGAAGGAGGAGGGGTCCGACTGGATCAAGATCGTTTCCGAGGATGGAAGCGCCTACCGCGGTGAGATCCCCTCTCTGGAGCGCGAGACGATCGCGGCGCTCATCGCCGCCGCTCACGCCGAGGGGCTGCTGGCCGTCGTCCACGTCAGCGACCTTGAAGCGGCGCTGGAGGCGGTCTCGCTGGGGGCCGATGGCCTGGTCCACACCTGGTTCGATGCCGCGATCTCCGAGCAGGACGCTCGCAGCTTCGCCCGGACGGGCGTCTTCGTCGTCCCCACCCTTTCCGTGATCATGGGACTGTTCGGGGACTCCACCGGTCTGCGTGTCCTCGACGAGACGCACGAATCGCTGGTCTCGCCGATGCAACGGCAGACCTTGAACAACCGGTTCGAGATGCCCGAGGGACCGGACCCCGAGATCGCGCTGGAGAACGTGCGACGGCTCCATGCGGCGGGCGTGCGGATCGTCGCGGGCACGGACGCGCCGAACCCCGGGACGGCGACCGGCCTCTCGATGCACGGAGAGCTTCGCCTCCTCGCGCGGGCCGGCCTGGAGAGCCATGAGGTGCTGGCCGCCGCTACGTCCGTTGCCGCGGACGCATTCGCCGTGCCCGAGCGCGGCCGCATTGCCGAGGGCTACATCGCCGATCTCCTGCTGGTACAAGGCGACCTGGAGGAGGACGTGACGCGCACCGCCGACATCGTCACGATCTGGAAGGACGGCTATCCCGTTGTCCGCGAAACCGCCGGGACGGCCTTGTCGCCGGCGATCGCAGCGGCTCCGGATGGGCCGGTCGTCGTCGACTTCGAGGACGGACTCGACTCCGGTTTCGGGTTCGGCTGGCAGGTGACGACGGACGCGATGAACGGGGGCGCCTCCACGGCGGATCTCGCCGTGGAGGACGGCGCGCTCGTCGTGCGCGGCGAGACCCGAGCGGGGTTCGCGTTCCCTTGGGGCGGCGCTATCTGGTTCCTCGGCCCGCAGCCGATGCAGGCCCTCGATTTCTCCGGGCGCAGCGTCCTCCGCTTCCGTACCCGTGGAGACGGACGGACCTACACTGTGATGCTGTTCGGCGCGGGGGCTGCGGCCACTGTGCCGCCCACGGTCCCCTTCGTCGCCGGGTCGGAGTGGGCCGTGGTCGAGATTCCGCTCGAGAGCTTCGCCACCGCCGACCCGTCGATCATCGCCGGCCTCGCTTTCGTGGCCCAGGCCCCGCTCGGATCGTTCGCCTTCGAACTGGACGACGTCGAGATCCGCTAGCCGCGGTGGTCAGCGGACGCCGACCTGGCCGGCGACGGCGGCGGTCAGCCTGTCCGGGTCGTAGCCGAGACCGTTCTTGAACACGATGCGGACGTTGCGGATGTCGGAGGGCCGGAGTTCGATGTCGCCCTCGATCACAACGAGGTCGGCAAGCCTGCCCGGGGCGATGGTGCCCAGTTCGTCGTCGAGGCCGAGAATCCGCGCCCCGTTCGCGCTCACAATCCGGACGGCGGCCGCCGGTTCGAACCCCGCCTCGACGAGGATCTCGAAGTTCCGCTGATCTCCGTAGCCGGGTAGCGCACCCCAGGCCGGGTCCACGCCCGCCGCCAGCACGCCTCCCGCCTCCACGAACGCGAGTTCGAACGCGAGCAGGTTCTCGAACAGGTCGATCATCCACGGCATCTCCGTCGTACGGAAGATCGAGCGGCGCTCCATCTCCGCCGCGACGACGTGGTCGGGCAGCGCCTCCAGGTCGCGCTCCGTGAGGTCGGGCACGAGCGGCGTGGCCTGCTCGGCAACGGCCACCGTGGAAGTCATGGCGACGCCGGCGGCGACCATCTCGGAGATCGTCTCGGCCACGCGGGGGTCGTCCATGTCCAGCTCGGCGATACTTCGCTGGTAGTTGGGGCTGCATTTGTCCGGTTCACGCGTGGTGTCGTACTCGGAGTTGGCCCACAGGCCGTGCTCGAGATTGTCGATCCCCATCGCCGTCGCCTCGCGAAAGCCCACGGAGCACAGGTGCGCCGTCACCTTTATCCCCTGGCGGTGCGCCTCGTCGATGATCGTGCCGAGCGCCTCGCGCGTGATCTGCGTGTACGCCTTGATCCACTCCGCCCCCTCCGCGGCCCAGTAGCGCACGTACCGGCGCGCGGCGTCCTCGTCGCGGATCGCGTACATCCCGAGATCCCGAAGCCGCTCGTCGGGACCGGGGCTGATGACGTAAGGGGCCGTGATGAGGATGCGGGGGCCCGGCGTCTCTCCGCGCTCGATGGCTCCCTTGAGCGAGAGATCCTGGTACGGGGCGACGCTCCCGGTCGTCCGTACCGTGGTGACCCCGGCCCCGAGATAGAGTCGCGGGCCCGAGTACTGCATCTGCGAGGCGCGCGGGGTCGACTGGTAGTAGAACATGTGGTTGTGGAGCCCGACCATCCCGGGCATGACCGAATGGCCTTCCAGGTCCAGCCGCTCGGCATCCGGGGGGATTTCGACCTCGCCCGCCGCGCCGACGCTCTCGATCCGGTTCCCGCGGATGACGATGGTCTGTCCCGAGCGTGCGGGTCCGCCGCTGCCGTCGAACAGGAGTACGTTCTCGAGCGCCACGATCGGCGCGGAGACACTGAGATAGGACCGGACCTCCTCGGAGAGGGCGTCGCGATCCTGCGCCGCGGTCTGACTGAGACCGAACAGGGGCGCCGCGAGCGCCGACAGGAATCCGCGACGAAGCCATGCGCCGCGAAGAGACGCGCCTTCGGGCATGATGCTCTCCTTGTGCCGAGTCGTGATCTTCCTCAGCGTAGATGCGGTCGCGGGGACCGGAAAGACCCGCGTCTCCTCGAGAACCTGACCACAGGAGGTTCACCGTGCGCGCTGCCAGAGCCCCGCTGGTCCTCGGCTGGATGTTGGTCGCTGCAACCTCCCTCGCGGCGCAGGAACGGTGGCTGGCGATCGAGGGTGGTACGGTTTTCGATGGCACTGGCGCCGTTCACGAGAACGCGACCGTCCTCGTCAGGGGGGACCGGGTCGAGCGAATCGGGCCGGCGGGGCAGGTCGAGATCCCGGCCGGGGCCCAGCGCATCGATGCGAGCGGCAAGTTCCTCACGCCGGGGTTCATCGACCTCCACTTCCATTATTCCCCGGGCCCGCATGCCTCCATCGACGGGACGGGAACCGACGCGAACCCCGAACTGCCGCTCCTCTTCCTGGCCAACGGCGTCACCACGCTGCGGGAGATGGGGCAGTGGATCGCGGACAACGAGGACTGGCTCGGCACCGTGGAGGCGAGGGAGCTCCCGGCACCGCGGCTTCTCTATTCCGGGCCGATCCTCGACGGGTTCAACACGGCCTATCCCACGATCTCGCGCGTCCTGCTGGACGAGACGGACGCACGGATGGCGGCGAACGAGCTGATGGATCGGGGCGCGACGTCGCTGAAGGTGTATTTCCGGCTCTCGCTCGCGCAGGTCGCGGCCGTCATCGAGGAGGCCGACCGCCGCAACGTGCCGGTCCACGGCCACCTCGAGATCGTCGACCCCGTGGCCGCGATACGGCTGGGGATGGACGGGATCGAGCACACGAGGTCGCTCGGCCGGGCCCTCGTCGCGCCGAAGCAGGCGGAGGAGTTCCGGCAGGCGGTGCTGCGCGAGAGCATCCACCGGGGCGAGGGGGGATTCGCGCTGTGGGCGGCGCTGGACCCCGCCGGGCCGCGCGCCGACGCGCTCATCGAACTCATGCTCGAACGGAACGTCAACCTCGATGGCACGCTGGCCGTCTTCGAGCCGGAGTTCAGCGAGGAGGGCCGCGACGTGCACTGGGCGGCGATGCGGAACATGGCCGCGTTCACGGTGCGCTACGCGGAGGCCGGCGGTCCGGTCACCATGGGATCCCACGGCCTGGTCGCGAACGCCCCGCCGGGTCTCGCCTTCCAGCGCGAGATGGAAACCCACGTGGAGGCCGGCATGACACCGGCGGAGACGCTCATCGCCGCGACACGAATGGGCGCGGAAGCGCTACGGTTGCCCGACAGAGGCACGCTGGCGCACGGCATGCTGGCCGACATCGTGCTGTTCGACGCCAGTCCCCTCGAGGACATCGCCAATGCCCGTCGCGTCCACGCCGTGATCCTGGGCGGCGAGGTGCTCGACCGCGACCGACTGCTCGCCACGGCGGAGGGTCTCGTTCCCTGACCTGGCAGCTAGCCTCCGCCGCGCGCGGGGCCTTCGATGTGCACCGTCACGATGTCCGCGTCGTGGTATTTCTGGTGCCTCACGGACGTGGCCAGGTGCTGCAGAATCCGGAGCGAGATTTCGTGCTCCTGCGGTTCCGCCGTGCCGTGGCTGGCCAGAACGGCGATCTGATCCTCGATGTTCCCCGCGCCGCCGGCCGAGATGAACTCCAGTTCGGCCCCATTCTCCCACTTGCGGGCGACGACGCGCAGACGCCGGACTCCTTCGCCTTCCTCCTCCTTCGCCTCCTCGAGCAGGAGAAGCAGCGTCTCCTCCGCCGCCTGCAGCAGCCGGTCGCTCATCTCCATAGGCCACTTGCGCCGGATCGAGAACTTGTCGAGGAAGTTCCGGATGGCGGGGAGCGCCTCCACGTTCAGCGTCGTCTCGACGCGCAGGGGCCGCGAGCCCGTGAGTTCGAGCAACGCCGTGAGGACGATCGCAACCAGGCCGCCCGCGGTCATCCCGTTTTCGAGCAGCGGCGCGAGTCCGGGGCTCAGGTACTCGTTGAAAAGAGCGCCCTCCTGGAACGCGACGCCGGCCCAGAACGACACGCCGACGATCGCCGCCTTGCGATAGTCGATGCCGTCCTGGATGACGACCCGCGCCCCGATGACGAACAGAATCGCGATCAGAACGAACCCGTAGGCGGCGATGACCGGGTCCGGGATGGCGAGCACGATCGCCGCAATCTTCGGCAGGAACGCCAGCGCGCAGAAGGTCAGGCCGATGAACACGCCCACGCGGCGCGCCGCGACGCCCGTGATCTCGGCCAGCGAGATGCTCGACGAATAGGTCGTGTTCGGGACCGTGCTCAGCAGTCCCGACAGCAGGTTGCCGAGGCCATCGGCGGCGACCGCGCCCTGCACCGCTCCGAAGTCGGTGGCTCGGCTGCGCCGCCAGGACACGCGCTGAATGGCCACGGCGTCGCCCACCGTCTCGATCGCGCCGATCAGCGTCACGAACACGAACGTCGGCAGCAGCGCCCAGAAGGCGGGGCCGAGGCTGAAGCCGAAGCCCGGCCAGCCGGCCGCGGGGAGGCCGACCCACCCCGCGGCCGCCACGCGCTCGAAGTCGTAGATGCCGAACGACACGGCCGCCACGCACCCGACGAAGATGCCGATCACCGGCCCCCACAGCCGCATGACGCCGCTGCCCCGGAGCACGATGAGCAGCGTGGCGAGCACGGTCGCGCCCGCCGTCACCGGCGCCGCCAGCGGAGGTGAGCCCTCCGGCACCTGGCGCAGAAGATCGAACAGCAGGGGCATGATCGTGACGGCGATCAGCATGATCACGGTCCCCGCCACCACCGGCGTGATGATGCGCCTGAGGAACGCGAGGTGCCGCGAGAGTACGAACTGGAAGAGGGAGGAGGCGATAACCAGCGACGCGAGGAGGGCGGGACCGCCTTCGACGAGCGCCGTCACGGAGGCCGCGATGAACGCACCCGATGTCCCCATGAGGAGGACGTACCCCGCCCCGATGCGCCCGATGCGGGCGGCCTGCACGGCCGTGGTCACGCCGCTCACGATCAGGACCGCGAAGCTCCCCCACGACAGGTAGTCCTCGGAGCCGCCGGCCGCCCGCACCACGATCGCCACCGTGATGACGATGGCCGCGATGGTGAGCACCACGTACTGGAGCGCGAGACCGATGGCGATCCGGTACGGCGGCGTCTCGTCGGGCTCGTACTGGATCGCGTTGTTGAAGTCGCGGGGTTCTGCCGCCATCGGTCACATCCATCGTTGAGGAACGGAGATGCCGAACGCACGCGCAAAGCGGGCGACCGGGGTCGAACCGGCGACCTTCAGCTTGGAAGGCTGACGCTCTGCCAACTGAGCTACGCCCGCGAGGCCGTCGAATCTGGCGACCGGGCCGGCCGACGGGCAAGTTTCGGGCCGCACGGGACGAGGAATCCAGGAGAGATCGAGTGAGCGTTCGACATGTCTCGGAGTTCGGGCTGACGCCCGTCGCCGCCGGGTCCGGTACCGAAACGCAGGTCCTCATCGGGCCGGACCAAGGGCCGAACTTCGCGCTGCGGCGCTTCGTCATGCAGCCGGGCGGGGGGATGCCTCGGCACACGAACACCGTCGAACACGAGCAGTACGTGCTCCGGGGACGGGCCCAGGTATCGATCGGGGATGAAACGCACCACGTGAAGGCCGGGGACGTCGTCTACATTCCGGCTGGGACGCCGCATTCCTACGACGCGGTCGGCGACGAACCCTTCGAGTTCCTGTGCGCCGTGCCGAATCAGCCCGACAGGATCGAGATCGTCGACTGCTGACCGTCAGGCCGTGAGGACGATCCTCCCGACGACGCTTCCCGTCTCCAGGTCGCGCAGGCTCGCTTCCGCTTCCGCCATCGGCCGCGTCGCGTAGGGAATCGGATCGACGTGACCCGAGCGGACCAACTCCATCAACTCCCCCATCTCGGCGAGACTTCCCAGGTCGGACCCCTCGACGCCGAGGTCTTTCAGAACGAGCAGCGGTAGCGGTACCGGGAGCGAACCGCCCAGAAGGCCCACGACGACGAGACCGCCGCTCTTGGCGACGGTCCGGAAACCGAGGGCGGCGGACGCCGAGGAGCCGGCGAAGTCGACCACGGCCGCGCAGCCGCCCCTTGTGAGCTTCTTCAACCGCCGGGAGGCGTCGTCCTCGCGGGCGTCCACGACGTGCGCAGCCCCCGCCTGTCGAGCCGCCTCGAGCTTTGCGTCGTCGACCTCGACGACGATGAGTTCGGCGTCGAAGAGTGCCTTCGCGAGCTGGATGCCGGCGAAGCCGACGCCGCCGGCCCCGATGATGACGAGCTGGTCCTCGAGCCATCGTTCCGCCTTGCGGAGCGCGCTGTAGGCGGTGAGGCCCGAGCATGCGTAGGTGCAGGCCAGCTCGGGTGGGACGTCCCCGAAGTCGAACAGGTAGCGCGGATGCGGGACGATGACGTGGTCCGCGAAGCCCCCGTCGAGGTGCGTGCCGAGGGCGCGTGGGTCGTTGCAGAGGTGCTCGCGGGCGCTGTCGCAGAAATCGCAGGCGCCACAACCGATCCACGGGAAGACGACGCGGGCATCGCCGATGTCGACGCCCGTCGCATTCGGCCCGGCCGCGGCGACCTCGCCGACGATCTCGTGGCCGAGCGTGAAGGGGAGCTCGCGCACCGCCCGGACATCGAGCTTTCGCCCACCACCCATCTCGAAGTAGCCCTGCCACAGGTGCAGGTCGCTGTGGCAGACGCCGCACGCGCGGATGCGGACGAGCACCTCCGTGCCCGCCGGCTCGGGCGTCGGCCGCTCGGCCAGTCCTAGCGGCGCACCGTACTCGCGGAACTGGTAGCTCTTCATGGCCTCCCTCAGTGTGGTGTCAGGACTTTCGCGAACGCATCCACGACGTCCCGCATCTGGGCGGCCCCGGCAAGCAGCACCTGGTGCTTGATCCAGATCGTCGAACGGCAGAGCGCCTCGCACACGGGCAGCCCCCGCTGGAGCGGCGTGCCGTAGCCGGGCTGCGCCGGAATCCCCTCGGCCCGGAGCGCCTCGATCAAGCGGTGTTTGTCGAGCCGGTCCGCAGCCCTCCGGGATTCGTCGAGCCGGACCATGAAGATGTGGCAGCCGTGCGCGGTGACGCGCGCGTCTGGGTCCGGTGTCCGAAGGCCTTCGATCTCCGCGAGGCCCGTCGCGAGCGCGTCCATGGCCTGCTGGCGAATCGCCTGTTCGGCGGGCAGGCGTTCCAGGCCGGAGAGAAGGAGGACCGCCTGGAACTCGGTCATGCGGAGGTTGAGACCGACCTCCGCGTGCTCGTGCGGCGAACCGCCGGGGTCGCGTCCGCAGTCGTGCCACGACCACGCCCGCCGATAGAGCGGTTCGTCGTCCGTGAGGACCAGCCCGCCCTCGCCCGCGGTGAGGTTCTTGCTCGATTGAAAGCTGAACGCGCCCGCGTCGCCCAGCGTGCCTACGGGACGGCCCCGCCAGCTTGCGAGCCACGCCTGGGCCGCGTCCTCGACGACCCGGAGGCCACGGCGGGTGGCGATGTCGTTCACGCGATCCATGTCGGCCGGGCGTCCGCCGATATGAATGGGCAGGATGGCCGTCGTGCGCTCCGTGATCGCGTCCCCGATCCGCTCCGGATCCAGGTTGTGCGTCCCGGGCTCCACGTCGACGAACACGGGAACGGCGCCCAGCGACCGGATAGCGTGGGCCGTCGCCACGAAGCTGTACGGGCTCGTGATGACCTCGTCGCCGGGCTGCACGCCGGCGGCGACGAGGGCGGTCTGAAGCGCCATCGTGCCGTTGCAGCAGGCGACCGCGTACCGGGCGCCGTGCAGCGCGGCGAAGCGGGCCTCGAGCTCCGGGACGGCCCCGCCGCCCAGCCCCCAGCGCCCGGATTCGAGCACCTCGGTCAGGGCACGCCGCTCCGCGGCCCCGGAGCGTGGCCACCCGGGCCACGGCGCCGTGCGGACCGGGGTGCCGCCGTCGATCGCCAGCCGACCCGTCATACGCTCCTCGGCGCGATTCGTGGCACGGCGCGCGGTGCGTGGCTCAGGAGACGGCGCGTGGACGGCTCCGGGTGATGACCGCCGGGACGCCCGAATCCCGGGCGAGCTGGTTGAACGCGTCGAGCATATCGCCGAGCACCCGCGAGAGCGCGGCTTCCTCCGCGACCCACTCGGTCTCCAGATCGCTCCAGCGCTCCAGCACTCCGGCGCGAGGGGGAAGGTCGGAGCCGTCGACCTCACCCATGAGCGCCGTCAACTGCATGTTCAGCAGCCCCTCGTAGGCAACCATGTCCTGTTGCGCCGCACGCCGCTTCTGGAACAGCCGGTCCTCCAGCACCGTGATCGAATCCGCGAGCGCGGCGCCCGCCGCTTCGAGCGCCCCGGCCCCCGCGAGGCCGGCCTCCGCCGCCTGACCGGCCACTTCGTTCACCTGCGCGCGCACGTCCCGGATGTCGTTCAGCCCGACGTGGAGGTCCACGATCGCCCCGAACACGGACTCCAGGAAGCGCCCGTTTGCGGCAAAATCCGTCGCCGAAGCCGATATCCGCGGATCCCCCCGCACTTCGAACGACCGGGTCTGCGCCGGCGCGTCGCCCACCGTAAGGCGGGCGCTGTATGTCCCCGGCATGACGCGATACCCCTGCGCGTCCCCGAAGAACGTGTACGATTCCGTGACCCGCGGCCCGCTCTCCACGCGCAGGTCCCAGAACACCCGATTGTGACCCGGGGCGGCGGGTGCGCGGGAGCGCCGGACACCCGAGGCCGTCATCGCCGTATCCGTTGTGAACGCGCGGATCACCGCGCCCGCCCCATCGAGGATCTCCAGCACTAGCGAGATGTCCTCCGAGGCCCCCGCCGAGTCCGTCGTTTCCTCGGCTCCCGAGTCCCCCGGCGCGGGGCGCACGACGTAGTCGATCGCCACGCCCGCCGTCTTGTTCTGTCCCGATGTCGTCGGACCCACGGGGCCGCCCAGTCCCGCGTTCACGCGGTACGCCGTGGAGGGCGTGTACAGGTGGTGCCCGTCCGCCGCCTCGGCGTCCACCTGTTGCCGCAGCGGAGAGAGATCGTCCAGCACCCAGAAGCCGCGCCCCTGCGTCGCCACGGCAAGATCCCCCGCCTGCACCTGCAGATCGGTGATCTGCGTGAGGGGCATGTTCAGAGCGAGGCTCCGCCACGACGCCCCGTCATCGAAGCTCACGTACATCCCGAGTTCGGTCCCGGCGTAGAGCAGCCCCCGGCGCCCGGGATCCTCGCGCACGACCCGGGCCCATGCGTCGGGCCGGTCGGCCCCGATCCCGGCGTCGATGCGCTCCCAGCTCTCGCCGTGGTCCACGGTCTTGTAGATGTACGGCGCGAAGTCGTCGAACTTGTAGCGGGCGAGCGTGATGTAGGCGCCACCCGGCTCGTGCGGCGACGGGTCGAGAGAATTCACCATCCCCTCGGGCATCCCTTCCGGCGTGACGTCCGTCCACGTCTCCCCGTTGTCGCGCGTGACGTGGACGAGGCCGTCGTCCGCTCCCACCCAGATGGTCCCCGCCTCCAGCGGCGACTCCGCCATCGCCATGATCGTGTTGTAGACCTCGCCGCCCGCCGCCTCGTTCGTGAACGGCCCGCCCGCCGCGACGTGCTTCTCCGGCTCGTTCCGCGTGAGATCGGGGGAGATCTCCTCCCACGTCACCCCGCGGTCGCGCGACCGCAGCAGATGCTGCGCTCCGTGGTAGATCACGCGCGGATCGTGCGGCGACACGACGACCGGCCCGTTCCAGTTCCAGCGGTAGCGCATATCCTCGGCGTCCATCCCGAGCTGGAACTGCGGGTACGCCTGCACGCTGCGCGCGGAGCCGAGTTCCGTGTCCAGCTCCGTGATGATCCCCTGGATCGAGGTCGCGTACAGGTAGCGCGGGTTGTCGGGATCGAAGGCGACCCAGGCCGATTCCCCGCCCCCCGCGTCGATCCAGTCCTTCCAGCCGAGGCCGCCCGAGTGCGTCGCCCAGCCCAGCATGCCCACGCTCGTGTTGTCCTGCTGTCCCCCGTACATCCGGTACGGGAACTGGTTGTCGACCGCGAGCCGGTAGATCTGCGCCGTGGGCTGGTTCTCCTGCGTGGACCAGGTCTCGCCCCCGTTGAAGGTGACCGTCCCTCCCCCGTCGTTGGCGGATAGCATGACCTGGCTGTCGAACGGGTTGATCCACAGGTCGTGGTGATCGA
This sequence comes from Gemmatimonadota bacterium, assembly GCA_965207805.1. GTDB lineage: Bacteria > Gemmatimonadota > Gemmatimonadetes > Palauibacterales > Palauibacteraceae > Palauibacter. The sequence continues at coordinate 635,012 of OZ242312.1, read as the reverse complement.
CGTGCGGCGTCTGGATCGTCTCCCAGGTCCGCCCGCCGTCGATCGACTTGAGGAAGGGCGAGTTCATCACGTAGACGGTCTCGCGGTCCTGCGGGTCGGCGTAGATCTCGATGTAGTACCAGGCCCGGCCCCGGAGCTGGCGTTCGGAACTCACCAGGGACCAGCTGTTCCCTCCGTCGTCCGAGCGGTAGACGCCGTCCACGTCCTCGTCCGCTTCGATCAGCGCCCACACGCGGTCGGGGTCGGCCGGCGACACGTCGATCGCCGTCTTCCCCATGAGATCGGGCAGACCCGCATTGATCTCCTCCCATGTGTCCCCGCCATCCGTCGACTTCCAGAAGCCGGAGCCGGGACCGCCGCTGCGGATGTACCACGGCTCGCGGTCGTGGTCCCACATGGAGGCGTAGAGGATGCGCGGGTTCGTGCGGTCCATCGCGAGGTCCGAGGCTCCCGTGTTCTCGTCCACGTGGAGGACGAGTTCCCAGGTCTCTCCCCCGTCCGCCGAGCGATAGATCCCCCGCTCCGGTGACGGCGCGAAGGGCGACCCCTGCGCGGCGACGTAGACGAGATCCGGATCTTCCGGATGCACCCGGATGCGGGAGATCACGCGGGTTGGGGCGAGGCCCATGTGCGTCCACGTGCGACCCGCATCCGTCGAGCGGTAGACGCCGTCGCCGTGCGAGGTCGTGACGCCGCGGATCGAGTGCTCGCCCATCCCGACATACACGACATTGGGATCCGACTCCGCGACGGCCACCGCGCCCACGGACGACGTGCTCACGAAACCGTCCGTCACGGGATGCCAGCTGATGCCGGCATCGGAGGTCTTCCACACCCCGCCGCCGGCCGTCCCCATGTAGTAGGTGAGTCGGTCGTCGGGGACTCCGGCCGCGGCGACCGACCGACCGCCACGGAACGGGCCCACACTGCGCCACCGCATCGACTGGTAGAGCGCGGCTTCGTCGTCGGCGCCGCTCTCCTGCGCGAGTAATCCCGCTGCCCGCGCCTCCGCCGCCGGTGCGACAAGTACCAGCGTCAGAAGAAGACGCCGCGCGCGTCGCGGGGAGGATGGGTTGAGTGTTCTCGTGTCGATCGACCGCATGGGAGCGAACCTCCGCGCTGGGATGTCGGCGTCGCGCCGACCCGGTTCATATTGGGCGCGATTGGGGCGCGAAGAATACACCGCGTCCCGACGCCACCGACAGAAGAGAGGGTTCATGCACATGCTCCTGAAGCGGTTCGCCGGACGCCTCACCCTCACGCTCTCGATGGTGGTGCTGGAGTCCGCGGGCTGGCTGCTCTTCCCGCTCGTCATCGGCCGGGCCATCGACGGCGTCCTCTCGGGCTCGCCCCGGGGCCTGTACGAACTCGCGGGACTCGGGATCGGGACGATCTTCATCGCGATCGGCCGCCGGGTCGTCGACAGCCGCGCGTACGCCGGCATCTATGTCCGGCTGGGCGAGGAGATGGTCGCTCCCGCCGCTGAGCGCAGCACTTCGACCCGGACGGCGCGGCTCGGGATGCTCCGGGAGATCGTCGAGTTCTTCGAACACTCCCTCCCCCAGCTCATCACGAGCACCATTGGGCTTGCCGGCACCATCGTGATCCTCTCGACGCTGAACGTTCCGGTGTTTCTGGGATGCGTCGCCGTCGCCGTCGCCACGGGCATCCTGTACGCGCTCACGGGAAAGCTGACGACGCGCTACAACGAGGGGCTCAACGATGAGCACGAGCGACAGGTCGATGCCGTCGACAGCGGCGATCCCGTCCGCCTCGGCAAGCACCTGCGCGCCATGACGCGGTGGAATATCCGGCTCTCCGACCTCGAGGCCGGCACCTTCGGCATCAATTGGGTGTTCATGATGGGCCTGCTGGTGTTCGCGGTCGGAGTCTCGGCGCAGCGCACCGTCGAGTACGGCGCCGTGTTCGCCATCGTCATGTACGTCTTCCAGTTCGTGGAATCGCTGATGGCCCTCCCCTTCTACTACCAGCAGTGGTTGCGGCTGCGGGAGATATCGGGCCGGCTGGCACGCGTCGGCGCCGAGGCCGGCGCCCCCGCGTGAGCTGGAGAGTCAGTCGCGACGAATGGCCTGACCGGGGAAGGCGGTCTCGATGAGTTCCGCGTCGCGGACCACGAAGGTGCCTGCGACGAGCACGTGCTCGATCCCTGACGACGGCTGCGTGGGCGCCTGGAAGGTCGCGTTGTCGATGACCGTGGCCGGATCGAACACCGTGATGTCGGCGTCAGCCCCGACCCGGATCCGGCCCTTGTCCGCCATCTGCGGCACATAGGCGTCGAGCCGCTGCGCCGGCATCAGCGTCATCTTCCGGATCGCATCCATGAGCGTGATGAGACCCTCCTCGCGCACATAGCGGCCGAGCACGCGGGCGAAGGTCCCTGCCCCGCGCGGATGTCCCTGACCGTTGACGAACGGAACGCCGTCGCTCGCCACCATCACGGCGGGGTGGGCGAGCGCCAGTTCGAACATTTCCCGAGGAATGATGTGCGCGATGATCCGACCACCCATCTCTCGCCGCTCGTTGAACGTCTCTTCCGTCAGCCGTTCGCCCGTCGCGTCCCACTCGATGTCGCCGTAGTCGCCCCCGAGCCGCTCCCGCCAGCCCGGGTCGAAGATGGCGGCCCGGATGTCGGTGGAGGCCGCCGTGTAGGGATAGACCTCGGTCGTCACGTCCAATCCGCGCGCCTGGGCTCCCTCGATCAGGCTCAGAAGCGTCGGCACCTGCCCGAGGCCGCTCGATCCGATGTGCACGATGTGGACCCCGGCCCCGGTCGACGCCGCGTTCGCGATCATCTCCATGCACCGCCTCGACCGAGCTTCCGGGCTCGACGAGTCCGGCGTAGCGGATGTGGACGAAGTTCGTCACCCCCTCGTCCGCCGCGAGCTGGAACATCCGGTGGATCTCCTCGCGTCGCGCCCCGGGCGTGTACTGGATGCCAAAGCCGAGGCCGAGCGCTCCGCGTCCCAGTTCTTCGCGCAGCCGGTTCTCCATCACCGCGACCTGCTCGAGGTCGGCCGCGAGCCGGACCGCTTGCCGCTGCCCGCCGAGGGCGAGTCGGCGGGCCGCCCCATGCGAGGCCGTGGCGCCGTAGTGGATCGCGGCCTTCCCTTCGCGGCTCGCGTACCACTCCTCCACGTCGCCGGTGCCGCTCTCCAGTTCGAGCGCGGTAGTGACTCCGTCCCGCGCCTGAAGCCGGCTCGAGAAGAGGTCCTGGCCGTGGGCGTGGAGGTCGATGAAGCCCGGCGCGACGACGAGACCGGACACGTCGACCACCGTCTCGCCGTCCAGCGGAGACTCTGAAATCGCGGCGATCGTCCTGTGGCGGATCCCGACGTGTCGTACCGCGTCGAGGCCGGACTCGGGATCCATCACGCGCCCGCCCGAGAGGACGAGGTCATAGGTCTGGGCCGCCGTTCCGGAAACGGTCGAGGTGAGGGCCGAGACGACGGCGGCGGAGATGGCGATCAGCGTTCGGAACCGCATGCGGAGGGCCCTCCGTTCGAGAATCCGTTTCATCCGAGCAACGCAGGGAGCATGCGCGCGACCCACAGTCCGAGGAAGGTGCCCACGGCGTTGCCCAGCGACCCGATCAGGACGGCCGGGAGCACGAGATCGCCGCGGCCGAGGCTGCGCGCCAGCGCGAGGGCGGAGGTGCCGCCGCCGACGTTCGCCTGGGACGCGACGGCCGCAATGTCCACGTCGAGCCGGAGGAGGCGGGCCGCGCCGAAGGTGATGAGCCCGTGCACGACGATGATCGTGAAGGTGAAGACGAGGAGCGCGAGACCGAGCGGGCCGATGTCGGCCAGCGCTCGTACGTCACAGTGGGCCCCGATCACGCACAGGAAGAGGTAGACGGAGAACAGGCCCAGCGTCCGGCTTCCGGCGAGGTCCGTGATGGCCCGGAACTGGGCGAGGATGAGGGCGATCACCGTGAGGATCAGGATGTCGGGAATCGGGAACCCCATGGCCGCGGTCCAGGCCTCCAGCCGCTGTGAAGCCCACAGCGTCCCGAAACCGATCGCGAGGACGAGGGCCATATCGACCGGATGCACGCGCTCGGTGTCCTCGTCGACTCCGAGGTCCGGGGCCCGGTCGGCGGAACCCGGCGCCGCGTCGGCCGGCCCGCCGAGGCTCCAGCGGGACTTCGGCCAGTGCGGCCGCAGCCAGCGGGGAATCGCGATCGTCGCGGCCATCCACACCGTCGTCATGATCGAGTCCACGGCCGACGCGCCGCCGAACAGCACGCCCTCGCGCATGACGTCGTATCGGAGCGCGACCGCGTTGAAGTTCACGCTGCCGCCCGTGTAGGTGCCCGTGAACATTCCGCCCAGCGGCCCGAACAGAGGACCGATCCGCTCCGGCCCGTCCACGAGGGCCATGCCCGCGATCACGCCGGCCACGGTCCCCAGCGACCCGATGAGAAAGAGCGTGATGATCGGCAGCCCGGCGCGGAGGATGTCGCGCAGGTTGACCTTCAGGAGGAGCCACACGATCGCGAGTGGGGCGACCGTGCCGAAGATCGAGTCGTAGGCCGGAACTGGGTCCAGATCGGTCGAGGAGGTCGGAAGCAGGCCGAAGTTCGCGATGATCGCGGTGAAGATGATGACCATCAGCGCGGTGCCGCCGTGCCGCAGGAAGCTCCGGCGCACGAGCCACTCCGTCCCCGCGATGACGAGACACAGGACGGCGACGATATAGAGCGTCTGTGCGGTCACGGCGGGACGCGCTCAGTCATCGGCGTAGAGCGACTCCGCCTTCACCGCAGAGGTCGTAATTCCCTTGATGAAGGCGGACGAAAACCCGCGGTGCTCCATCTCGTTGAGGCCGGCGATCGTGCAGCCTCGTGGCGTCGTCACGCTGTCGATCTCGCGCTCGGGGTGACGGCCCTGATCCCTGACGAGGGCCGCGGCTCCGAGCGCGGTCTGGGCCGCCATCCGGAGCGCCTCGTCGGGGTGGAAACCGATCTCGATGCCGCCCTGGCAGGCGGCGCGCACCGCCCGCAGGAAGAACGCCACGCCGCAGGCGCAGAGCGCGGTGGCGGGGACCATGTGTTCCTCCTCGACGACGAGCGTGGCCCCGACGGCCCGGAACAACTCCGCCACCCGGTCGAGGGCGCCGGCGTGGGCGGACTCCGCCGCGAGGCACGTCATCGACTCGCGCAGCGCGACCGCCGTGTTGGGCATGGCGCGAACGATCGCCACGTCCGGGCCCACGTGCCGGCGAATCGCCGCGATCGATGCCCCCGAGACCACGGACACGAGGAGATGGTGCCCGGCGTCCAGGTGCGGCGCGATTTCCATCAGTACCGCGTCGAGGGCCTGCGGCTGGACCGCGACGATCACCGTGTCGCAGGCCGTCACGGCGCCCGGGTTGTCGGACGACACCCGGAACCCCCGTTCCGCGAGATCCGCGATCCGCTCCGTGTGGCGGCGCGTGACGTGGACCTCCGCCGGAGCGTGCGAGCCCGCGGCCACGAGCCCCTCGGCGATGGCGCGCCCGATATTCCCGGCGCCCAGGATGGCGACGCTCGCGGACGATTTCGATTGGCGCATATCCAGGCCTATTCGCGTGTTACGGAAGTGAGATCCGCGCGGGACCGGCACCGGCCCGGGCCGGTGCGAGGCGCATTGTCGCCCGAGGGCCGCACGACCCGCAAGGCGTTGCCGTCCGAGCGGCGCGCCGGTGTCGCGGGGCCGCGGCGGTGTAGCGACATTGGCAGTATCCCCTGCAGAAAACGGAGGAAGGACGATGGATCGTCGGATGGTCGAATACGAAGCGAAGAAGCAGACGCCGCTCGTGGCGTACATTCTCCTCGTGGTGTTCGGCGTCGTGGGCGCCCACAACTTCTATCTCGGACGACGCGGACAGGCGCTGGCCCAGCGGGTCGCCAGAATCCAATATCCCGACAGGAAATCGTCTAACTGTTTACAGGACTGCACGATCTGCGTTTCCTGCCGTTGGACTGGACCTTGCTGGACCGGGCCGACAAAGCGGGGAAACTGGGGTCAATCGGCGGGATTCCCGCGCGGGGCGCACGGGCCTGTCGAACCGCGTGCGGGAGCCGTTGTGGAGCCACCATATCCGCAGATCCCCGAAGCTGGACTTCCGTAGTCCCCGCTTCCACCTTTGGTGGGTGCGGCGAAGACCACGGGATGTCGCCACCGGGCTCATCCCGCCGGATTCAGTGTCCCGCGAAGGGATGTCATGAGAAGGTACTTCGAGTTTTGCAGCGGGACGCTGGCGCTTTGCGCCACCGTGGCCTCCGGCCTCGTTCTTCTCGTGGCGGTGTTTCCGGCGCTGCCGATCGGTGGCGAGACGCTTGATGTCCGGGATGGCTACACGTACGCCGAGGCTCTTGCCGCGCTGGAGGGCTACGGCGAATCGGGGCGCCGCGTCTATGCGTGGGCCAGCGTGACCCTGGACACGTTGTTCCCGGTCCTCTACGCCAGCTTTCTGGCCGGACTCGTGTACCGGTGCCGACCCGCCGAGCGTTGGTGGAGGCTGGCCTACCTGCCCGTTGCGGCGGCGCTGATCGATCTGGGCGAGAACATCCAGATCGTGCTCATGCTGACGCGCTACCCCGACATTTCCACGGGGCAGGTGGCCGCCGCCTCGCTGTTCACGTCGCTCAAGGGAGTCGCTTCCTTGCTTTGCCTGACTCTGGCGATTGCACTGGCGGTTGTCGCGGGGATCCGTCGTGCGCGATGAGCGGTCGGCTGTGTGCGGGATCGACCTTATAAGGGGTTTTGGCGAAGCGGCGCGTGGCCGAACCCTATCCTTCGGACTTCGCCGCCGCTGATGCCGGCCTCCCGACGCTCAGGCCGAACCCGGGTCCTCCGCCCGCGGCACCGTAGCTGCCGTGTAGGTCCAGTCTCAGGCCTCCGGGCAGGTTGACGCCGTAGCTTGCGCGGGCGTCGAGGGTCCAGCCTTCCGGGTCCGGCCCGCCGCCGCGGAGCCCCCCGCCGAGCGGACCATGCAGGAGCGCGCCCGAGGCGCTGGCCGGGCCGCCCCATCGCGGCGAGACCGAGAGCGAGAACCCTTCCTCGCCGCCCTGCCCGCCGAGGGCGAGGGTCACCGCCGCGCCGCGCTCGCCGTAGCCTTCCGCCGTGTGGTGGACGAGCATGCGGGCCTGCGCGTCGAGACGCACGATGCCGAGCACGGCCCGGAGCTCTCCGGCGACCTCGACGCCGTCGCCGGTCTGGCCCGCGCCGCCGTCGAAGCGCGCGTGCACCGTGCCGGACGGCGTCAGTTCCAGGCCGCCGAGCCGGGCGGGCACCGACAGGTCGAAGCCGATCCGCACCTGGTTCACTTCGATGTCCTGCCGGTCGATGGTCTCGTCGCCGTCCCCGGTGCGGAGCCTGGCCCACGCGGCGTCGCCCAGGAAGGCGAAGTCGAGCCCGCCCGGCGCTCCGGCGCGCTGTTCGAGTTCGACGAGCCCGAGCCGGAGAGTCGTGGGGCTCGCGCCCGTCCTTCCGGCCGCGCGCGCGTTCCGGGCGTTGCCCCTGCCCGCGCCGGCCGAGGCCCAGATCGAGGTGGACCGGCCGTCCCACCGGAGGTACGGATGGACGGCCGTCATGAACTGGGTGAGCCGTCCCTCCGAGGTGCCCGCGCGCCAGTCGCCCACGCCCTTGCTCCGCGAGACCGCCACGCCGGCCAGCCAGCGCGCGCCCAGCCTCGTGTCGAGGCCCGCGTACGCGGTCGAGAGCTCTCCGTCGTAGCCGGAGTCCGCGGACGGCGTCCCCTCGAACCTCTGGATGTCCCCCTGGCCCCAGAGCGACCAACCGTCACGTCCCCGGTCACGAACCCCGTCACGTCCTCCGAGAAGTCGAACGTCACGCTCAGCGCCGCCGTCGAGTTGATCTTCGCCGGAACCCCGCCGATCTCGACCGTCGGGGCCGCCGCGTCCCAGGTCGCCGTCGCCGTGACCGCCGACGCCGGTCCCGTGTTGAGGCCGTCGGTCGCGGCGTCCGCCGCCACGGTGACCGTCACGTTCGACCCGCTCGTCGGGGTCACCGCCAGCGTGTAGCTCCTGCCGCTGCCGGAGAACGCGCCCTTGGTGCCGCCCGCCACCGTCACGTCCCCGGTCACGAACCCCGTCACGGCTTCCGAGAACGTGAACGTCACGCTCAGCGCGGTCGTCGAGTTGATCTTCGCCGGCACCCCGCCGATCGTGACCGTCGGAGCCGCCGCGTCCCAGACCGCCGTCGCCGTGACCGCCGACGCCGGACCCGTGTTGAGGCCGTCCGTCGCCGAGTTGGCCGCCACCTCGACCGTCACGTTCGACCCGCTGGTCGGGGTCACCGCCAGCGTGTATTCCCGCCCGCTGCCGGAAAACGCGCCCTTCGTCCCGCCGGTCACCGTCACGTCCCCGGTCACGAACCCCGTCACGTCCTCCGAGAAGTCGAACGTCACGCTCAGCGCCGCCGTCGAGTTGATCTTCGCCGGAACCCCGCCGATCTCGACCGTCGGGGCCGCCGCGTCCCAGGTCGCCGTCGCCGTGACCGCCGACGCCGGTCCCGTGTTGAGGCCGTCGGTCGCGGCGTCCGCCGCCACGGTGACCGTCACGTTCGACCCGCTCGTCGGGGTCACCGCCAGCGTGTAGCTCCTGCCGCTGCCGGAGAACGCGCCCTTGGTGCCGCCCGCCACCGTCACGTCCCCGGTCACGAACCCCGTCACGGCTTCCGAGAACGTGAACGTCACGCTCAGCGCGGTCGTCGAGTTGATCTTCGCCGGCACCCCGCCGATCGTGACCGTCGGAGCCGCCGCGTCCCAGACCGCCGTCGCCGTGACCGCCGACGCCGGACCCGTGTTGAGGCCGTCCGTCGCCGAGTTGGCCGCCACCTCGACCGTCACGTTCGACCCGCTGGTCGGGGTCACCGCCAGCGTGTATTCCCGCCCGCTGCCGGAAAACGCGCCCTTCGTCCCGCCGGTCACCGTCACGTCCCCGGTCACGAACCCCGTCACGTCCTCCGAGAAGTCGAACGTCACGCTCAGCGCCGCCGTCGAGTTGATCTTCGCCGGAACCCCGCCGATCTCGACCGTCGGGGCCGCCGCGTCCCAGGTCGCCGTCGCCGTGACCGCCGACGCCGGTCCCGTGTTGAGGCCGTCGGTCGCGGCGTCCGCCGCCACGGTGACCGTCACGTTCGACCCGCTCGTCGGGGTCACCGCCAGCGTGTAGCTCCTGCCGCTGCCGGAGAACGCGCCCTTGGTGCCGCCCGCCACCGTCACGTCCCCGGTCACGAACCCCGTCACGGCTTCCGAGAACGTGAACGTCACGCTCAGCGCGGTCGTCGAGTTGATCTTCGCCGGCACCCCGCCGATCGTGACCGTCGGAGCCGCCGCGTCCCAGACCGCCGTCGCCGTGACCGCCGACGCCGGACCCGTGTTGAGGCCGTCCGTCGCCGAGTTGGCCGCCACCTCGACCGTCACGTTCGACCCGCTGGTCGGGGTCACCGCCAGCGTGTATTCCCGCCCGCTGCCGGAAAACGCGCCCTTCGTCCCGCCGGTCACCGTCACGTCCCCGGTCACGAACCCCGTCACGTCCTCCGAGAAGTCGAACGTCACGCTCAGCGCCGCCGTCGAGTTGATCTTCGCCGGAACCCCGCCGATCTCGACCGTCGGGGCCGCCGCGTCCCAGGTCGCCGTCGCCGTGACCGCCGACGCCGGTCCCGTGTTGAGGCCGTCGGTCGCGGCGTCCGCCGCCACGGTGACCGTCACGTTCGACCCGCTCGTCGGGGTCACCGCCAGCGTGTAGCTCCTGCCGCTGCCGGAGAACGCGCCCTTGGTGCCGCCCGCCACCGTCACGTCCCCGGTCACGAACCCCGTCACGGCTTCCGAGAACGTGAACGTCACGCTCAGCGCGGTCGTCGAGTTGATCTTCGCCGGCACCCCGCCGATCGTGACCGTCGGAGCCGCCGCGTCCCAGACCGCCGTCGCCGTGACCGCCGACGCCGGACCCGTGTTGAGGCCGTCCGTCGCCGAGTTGGCCGCCACCTCGACCGTCACGTTCGACCCGCTGGTCGGGGTCACCGCCAGCGTGTATTCCCGCCCGCTGCCGGAAAACGCGCCCTTCGTCCCGCCGGCGACCGTCACGTCTCCGGTCACGAACCCCGTCACCGCTTCCGAGAACGTGAACGCCACGCTGAGCGCCGCCGTCGAGTTGATCTTCGCCGGCACGCCCGTGATCGAAACCGTGGGCTTGTCACCGTCATCGTCGGTCACCGTCACAAAGACGGCTCCTATCACATTGGTGTAATCGCCGCCCGATGCGGTATGCAACAGCCTTACCACATCATCATCCCCGTCGTCGTCCTGCCCGGCCGTCACCGTCACCGTCTGCTCGGTTTCCCAGTTCATCCTCGTGAACATCAGGCTCGTATTGTCCAGCATCAGGTCCGTGCCCGACTGCCCCGTGATGGCCACCGTCACCGCATCCGTAGGCTGCTTCAACAGGCGCACCCTGTAGGTGCCGCTGTCCCCTTCGCCCACCGCCAAGGACTGCGGGTCAAACCGCAGCCCCGGCGCGTCCCAGGTCGCCGTGGCCGTGACCGCCGAGACCGGGCCGGTGTTCACGCCGTCCGTGGCGGCGTCCGCCGCCACGGTCACCACAACGTGGGCGGAGCCGGCGGGCGTGACCGCCAGCCTGTACGTCGTTTCGCTCACGGCGGTTAACGTCCCTGTCCCGCCGCCGGTCACGGTCACGTCACCGGCAGCGAAACCGGTCACGTCCTCCGAGAACGTGAACGTCGCCGTGAACGGGGTGCGCGAGGTGATCTTGGCCGGCACGCCCGTGATCGAAACCGTGGGGGCAGTTGCGTCCCACTCCGCCGTAGCGCTCACCGCGAAGGCCGGACCCGTGTTGCCGCCGCCGTCGGTCGCGGCGTCCGCCGCCACGGTCACCACCACGTCCGCCGAGCCGGAGGGCGTGACCGCCAGCGTGTACGTCGTCCCGCTGCCGGAGAACGCGCCCTTCGTGCCGCCGGTCACCGTCACGTCCCCGGTCACGAACCCCGTCACCGCCTCCGAGAACGTGAACGCCACGCTGAGCGCGGTCGTCGAGTTGATCTTCGCCGGCACCCCCGTGATCGAAACCGTGGGCTTGTCACCGTCATCGTCGGTCACCGTCACAAGGACGTTTCCCCTCACATTGGTGTAACCGCCGCCCGATGCGGCATGCGTCAGCGTTACCACATCATCATCCCCGTCGTCGTCCTGCCGGGCCGACACCGTCACCGTCTGGTCGGTTTCCCAGTCCCCCGTCGTGAACGTCAGGCTCGTATTGTCCAGCATCAGGTCCGTGCCCGACTGCCCCGTGATGGCCACCGTCACCGCATCCGTGGGCTGCGAAGACAGGCGCACCCTGTAGGTGCCGCTGCCACCTTCGCCCACCGTCACGGACTGCGGGTCAAACCGCAGCGCCGGCGCGTTCTTGTCGTTATCAGTGATGCGCACCAACAGGATGCTGCGGAGAAAGCGTCGCACGCCGGCGATCTCCAAATAACCGCCTACACGCAAAAGAGGTATGTCGACTGCGTCGTCGTCTTCCAGGAACGTCAGCCTTACCGTCTGCGGTTCATCCCAGTCGGTCGTCGTGAACGTGAGACTGGTCGGCTCGGCAGTGATCACTCCGTCGATACCGCCAAAACTGAATGTCGCGGTGGACGCGGGCCTGCTCGACAGCTCCACCGTGATGCTGACGACCTCCCCTTCGTTCACTTGCAAGATCCTCGGCACCACCCGAACTTGCGCCAAGGCAATCTCCGGGAGTAGCAGCAGGAGCAGCGGCAGCCAGCGAAAAGCCCGCACGGCCGACGTCACCGAGCCCGAATCGGAGGCCTTCGGGCCTTCGGGCCTTCGGGCCTTCGGGCCTTCGGGCCTTCGGGCCTTCGGGCCTTCGGGCCTTCGGGCCTTCGGGCCTTCGGGCCTTCGAACGAAGGCGAAATACCATGGTCATCGCTTTGTCAAGGCTCGTGCGTTCCACGGACCTCAGCCGCTCCCGTCGCCAGATGGAAAAGAGTCCATCAAGTTAGGGGACGGCGCGAGTTTGCGCCCTACCGGACTCCGCTCCCTTGATCCCCGGCAGACCCGCAGCAGCTCAATCTTCGCTTCGGGATGTCACCCGGCGACCGGGTGGCGGAAGATCGGTTCGAGTGTCGTTTCGGCGGCGTGTCACCGCTCGAACCCGCCCCCGCCACGCTCGGGGCCTCTGGGCCGGGGCGGTCGCGGCACGACAATGCGGGTGATGGTCCGGCCGGGATCCCGCTCCCGTGCCTGTTCGCGCTCCCTCTCCCTCATGGTCTCGCGCACCGTCCATGCGCGCCGCTCCGCCTCCACCAGCCTGTTTCGATAGAACTTGCCCCAACCGCGCTCGATCTCCCGGGCTCGCTCGCCATGTGCCCTGCCCAACTCGGCCCGCTCGTCTCCGTGGTACCGGTCGAGATCCGCGCGCCAGCCCTCGACCAGGTCCTCCCGGCCCCGGACCGCCCCGGCCAGTTCCCTGAGCGAGCGATCAAGCCGCCAGATCCGGAGCCGCCCGAGCACGGTGCGGCTCTCCCGGTCGAGCCTCTGCCGCATCTCCTCCTGCCGCTTGTGCAGGTCGGCCCATTCCCTCCGCGCCCGGGTCTCCAAGCGCCAGAACCCCAGCCAGCGCCCGTCCTCGACCTGCTCCCAAGCCCGCTCCTCGGCACGCCGCCAGGCCTCCATGTCGACGCGCTCCTCGTCGACCGGCTTCCTCGCCCGCCGCGCCCGCCGTGGAAGCATCCCCTCGCGGCGGTATCGCGCCCAGTGACGCGGCCGGTCCCATATGGGGCGAAGCACCTCCTCGCCCGCCCGCCGCCGCTCGTTGTTCTTGACCCGCCTCTCGACCCGGATCCGGCCCTGTTCCCGCTCGTAGCCCTCGGCCCAGCGCGACAGCCGGAGCTTGCTGTTGTCCAGCTTCGCCGCCCTCCCGGTCTCGGGATCGACCCGATTGGCGATGACGTGGACATGCGGGTGCCGCGTGTCCTCGTGCGCGACGATCAGCGCCTCGTGGCCCTCCAGCCCCAACGCCTCCAAGCTCTCGTCTACCGCCCGGTTCATCTCCCCCTTGTCGGGCGTCTCGTCCCGAGCCCAGCTGAGCGAGTAGTGAAGGACCGGCTTCGCCAGCTTGCGCCCCGTCCGCGCAACGCCCGCCAGCCGCTTGAGGTCGGGAGCCGCCTTTGCGGTCGCGGCCATCAGCCGCGCGGCCCGCTCCGGCCGGAACGTCGCGAGGTTCCGGGTGTCGGCCCACCCGACCCGCTCCGATGTCCTCGGGCGGCGGTCGTCCGGCTCCGGCGCGTCGTGGAGGCAGTACGCCGCGACCCCGGCGAACGAGCGTCCCAATCCGTTGATCTTCGGGATCACCGGTCCAGTGCCTCGCCGCTCAGGAGACCCGCCGCGAGCTCGCCCACCCGCTCGACCGCCTCCAGCGTACCGGAAGGAGCGGAAGCCCCGGAGTTCAGGGCGCGGGCGATCTGGTTTAGATTGACGCCGATCCGGTGGAGTTCGACCCGCTCCGCCGCGCCGAGACGGAGAACGACCGCCTCGCGGACCGGCTGCCCGAGCGCCCGGCGGCGCATGTAGCCGCCCGTCGTCATGCGGGCCGCTCCGGCGCGCTCGGCGATCTCGGCGGCCTCGGCGGTGTTGACGCGCACGCCGATCGTGCGGCTGCGAAGTTCGGCCTCGGGCTTCCGGGGACGGGGCATGTCGGGCAGCCTCCCTTGGTGGCGCGCGGAAGTGTCGTTCAGGGGGCTCGGGGGCATCCCCCGACCAGAGTAAACGTGAAGCGTTTACACATCTGGCTCCTCCACAAACCGCAGAAACCAGCGCCCCCGTGGCGCGCCCGCGCCAACGCCGGCCGGGGCGCCAACTCTGGACGACGAGCCCACCCTGCGCGAGGTTTCATTCGCGCAGATCGTGCAGTCCATCGAACGAGAGGAATCGAACGATGGCACGCACGAAACGAAGCCGCCGGAGCTACTCGACATACAGCGTAACCCAATGCAGTTATTGGAGTTACAGTCTGTGTTTCGCATGTGCTTACCTCATTCCTTACCCCTTCAGGAACGGGAATCCAATCGACTCCACTGGAGGGCTTTGGACCCGTAGGGGGTTCCGGCCGGTCGCCGGACCGGGGCGACCGTGAACGGAATCCAACCCCCGATGGAGGGGCGGGCTCGCCCGCCCTGGAGATCGGGGGGACCGGCGGCCGCAGTGCAGGAGCGCGCGGGAGAGCTGGCCCGCCGGTCTCCCGGATGCGCTGAAGGGCGAAGGGATCGGTTCGGCGGCGGATGTGGCAACGGTGCAGGAGGAGAGACTCGACGCCTTCGAGGGACCGCTCCCGGCTTGCCGGGTCCGGCGCGTCCGCCGGTTCCACCATCCGGGCTTCTCCGCGGCGGCGAGGGGCGGTGTTTCCAGCCCGAGTTGGCCCGGCACGCGGGCGGGGGTGAGCGGGCGACTGCAACCGCGACCTCCAAGGGGAGCGGGCAACCGTGGGGGGGTTCGAAGGGGGCGGCGGAGCCACCCCTCGCCAGCCCGCCGTGTTATACGGAGGGTAAGCTGGCTTGTCCACCTTAGCGTGGCCAAGCCAGCCACGCGGGGCACCCGCGAAAACGTCCCACCGGGCACCGCCCGGAACCACGCCTATCGAGCAGTCGCGGACAAGCTCCCCGGCCTCGTCGTCGCCAGCCTCAAGGACGGTGAGGGCGACCGGCCCTGCTCATCACTCCTCGGGACTGCGCCACGCTCTGACGAGCGCCCGGTTTTCGGCCTACCCGTACCCCTCGGAGACCCGAGATCGTGCGTTAGAGGCGCTCCCGTGGCCCGTAGATCCCCCGAAACGCCTCAAAAACGTCCCGAAATGGCATGCAAGCGCGGTCAGGGGGTCGGATCAGGCCTCGGTGCCCGTTGCGAGATACGCCGACCAGTCGTTCATGAGGTGCCGTCGCCGCTCGAACAGGTCGGTGCGCCGGTAGGCCGCTTCCACCTTGTTCCGGACTACGTGCGCGAGCGCCGCCTCGACAACCTCCCTCGGGTGGTCGGTTTCCTCGGCGGCCCAGTCCCGGAAGCTCGACCGGAAGCCGTGCGGCACCGCACCGATGCCGTTCTGCCGGACCAGCTGGCGCAGCTGCGGGTCTCTGAGCGGCTTCCCACCCTCCCCGGCGAAGACCGGGCGGGCGGTGCCCTCGTCCAGCGCCCGCGCCTCGGCGAGAATCTCCAGCGCCCGGCCGCACAGGGGCACCCGGTGCTCGCGCTTCGTCTTCATGCGCTTGGCGGGCACCGTCCACACCCCGTCCGCCGCGTCGATCTCCGACCATTCGGCCATCCGCACCTCGTTCCACCTGGCCGCCGTGAGCACAAGGAACTCGAAGGCCAGCCTGACGGCCGGCGGTGCGTCCGAGGACCGCACCTTCGCGAGCGCCGCTCCCACCTCGCGGTGCGGGAGCGCCCTCATGTGCTTCACCACGCGGTTCTGCGGGCCGAGCACCGACAGGACCCGGTCGCAGGGGTTGTCGGCGCGGTACTCCATCGCCACCGCCCATTCCAGCACCGAGCGCACGCGCTGATGCACGGACCGGGCCATGGACATCTTCGCGTGCCAGATCGGTTCGAGAACCTCCAACACATCGGCGGGCGTCACCTCTGAGACGGGCATCCTGCCGATGCGTGGAAAGGCGTGGCGCCTCAGGCTCGTGATCCAGTTGTGGGCGTGCGCCGTGCTCCGCCACCCGGCCCGCTTCTGCTCCAAGACCCGCTCGGCGGCTTCCTCGAAGCTCGGCATGTCCCGTGCGCGGCGGCGCTCGGCGAGCGGATCGCCGCCCTCCCGCGCCAGCTTGCGGTTGGCGCGCGCCTTCTCGCGAGCCTCGGCGAGCGGGACCAACTGGGCGCTCCCGAGCCCGAAATCTCGGCGGCGGCCGCGTATGACGAGGCGCTGAACCCAACTTCGAGCTCCGCTGGGCTGGACGTAGAGGTAAAGTCCGTTGCCGTCGCAGTGTCTGCCCGGAGGTGCGGAGCGCACGAAGGCGGCCGAGAGCCGCTTGTAGGGGTGGCGGCCCTTGGGCTTCGTTTTGCGGGACGGGGCGGGATCGTGGTTTACGTCATGCATTACCTCATAATATGGGGGATGAAGCCGGACGTCAATGAGTGTCTCGGGTCATCGGGATCAAGACGCTATGGCAATAACTCCATGTATCAAAACGATATACAAGACAACACTGAACGTTGCTGGACGGTATGGCATCGAACTGAATGTAGCCGCCGGAGCTACGGCGCCGGCGAATGGGGCCGGAACAGGGTCCGGGTGTTTCCAGACCCGAAAACCGGCCTGTTCCAGGTGGAGTGGCGCGAGAACGGCCGAAGGCTCACCCGGTCGCTGGGGCACCGCGATTGGGCGAGGGCGAAACGGCAGGCGGACGAGTTCGCGGCCGGGTTCGCCGCCCCGGACCTGAACGGCAAGGGGGAAGCCGAGCCCGAACCGCTCACGCTGGAAAAGCTCTTTGACATCTACGGTGAAGAGGTGACGCCCTCCAAGAGGCGGAAGTCTTGGCAACGGGACAGAGCCGCGATGGCGATGTTCCTCAAGTTCTTCGGCAGGGACCGAAGGCCGGAGACCCTGTCCCAGCGCGATTGGGACCGATTCATCCGGGAGCGCCGCGCGGGCAAGGTCGGCCCCAGTGGCAAGCCCGTGGGCAACCGGATGATCGAAGCGGACCTGACGTTCCTGATGGCGGTGCTCAACTGGGCCGCGAGGTCGAGGGACGAGCACGGCCGCCTGCTGCTGGACCGGAACCCGCTGAAGGGTCTCCGGAAGCCCGTCGAGAAGAACCCCACCCGGGTTGTTCTCACCGAAGAGGAGTATCAGGCGCTGCTCGGGGTCTCGCGGGGGTTGGACTGGCGCTTCCACGCCGCGCTCGTGCTCGCGCACGAAACCGGGCACCGGATCGGCGCGGTTCGCAATCTGCTGTGGTCCGATGTGGACTTCGAGGGCGAGACCGTTCGCTGGCGGGCGCAGCACGAGAAGACGGGCTACGAGCACACGACGCCCTTGACCGAAGAGGCGTTGGCCGCCTTGGAGGAGGCGCGGGCGATGAGCGACGGGATCGCGGACGCGCCGGTGTTGCCCGCGACCCGGAATCCCTCGGAGTGCGTGGGCTTCCCGCAGACCCGCTTCTGGTGGAAGCGGGCGGAGCAGCTCGCGGGACTGGAGCCGAAGCGAGGGAGAGGCTGGCATTCGCTGCGGCGGAAGTTCGCCAGCGACCTGATGGACCTGCCGCTGAAGGTGCTCTGCGAACTCGGAGGCTGGAAGGCGGCCAAGACGGTGCTGCGCTGTTATCAGCAGCCCGACGAGGCCCAACTCAGGCAGGCGATCCGGAGCCGCCGGAGGGCGCGGGGCTGAAATCGACTCGGCGGGAACCGAACGGCGGGAAATCGACGCCTGAATCCCGTAACTTCAATGGTTACAACAGATCCGCACGGGATGGTAAATGCTGGCCCAGCTTCTGTTCTCCGTCGTCATGGCCGGCGCCATGCTCTGGCTCTTCGTGGGCTTCGCGTCAGCCGAGATGGGAGATGTGTCGGGCGGCTTCGATGCGTTCGTGCGGCGCGCGTGGACCTTCTACGCGATCGCCATCGTCTGGGGCGTCGGCAGCTTCGCCTGGCTCGTCGTGAACGCCATTGAGGTTCCGAAGCTCATCGCGGAGCACAACGTCCAACTCCACGGCCGCATCTTCGGCACCGAGTAACCTCCCGCTGCAATCGCGGGAACGGGCCCTAGGACCCCGCTCTCTCGAGATAGCGCACTTCGAGGCCGTCGAAACGCTCGAAGTCGCGGTCGTTGGTGAGAATCGCGGAGATCCCGTGCTCCCGGCACAACGCGGCGGTTTGCGCGTCGAACATCAGGTTCCCCCGCGCATCGGCCGCGCGGGAAGTGTCAGCCAGCAGACCCAGAAAGCCGGCTCCGGGCAGGACGACGCGGCAGCTCGGCGAAGCGACGACGCCGTCGAGGAAGTCCATGGCCTGCTCCAACGTCGACGGCGGGATGAAGACTCGTCTGTGGGTCACGACCCGCAGGAATTCCACCGCGCAGAAGATGGGCAGGCCCCAGTGGGCCGCGCCCTCGGCGAGCGCAGTCAGCTCCCGGGCGGCGACGGCGTGAAGCTCTGTCTCGCTCCGGTGCGCATAGATGAGGATGTTGGTGTCGACGGCGATCACGCGCGGTCCAGGACGTCGTAGAGCGCCTCTCGATCGGAGATGTCAACCTTGGGCGGGGCATCGCCCTGCACCGTCTTGAGTTCGAGCTTGAAGGCCGGATCCTTCCGGCTGTCGTCCATCAGCTTCGTGCGCAACGCGTCCTCGACGAATCGGGTTAGAGAGATGCCCTCGTGTGCCGCCTTCATTTTCGCTCTCCCGAGAATCTCATCGTTCAAGTTAAGCGTGGTCTTCATCGGACTCTCAACGGGGGCTGCAGACCTGTGATATGGTTACACCATATGATCGACACCATATGTATGGCAAGCAATCGATCGAGCTTGTCGGACATGCGTGGCGCGAACCGTTTCGCGAGTTGGCGCTACCCGCCGTTCCAGCGGCGGATTGCCAGACAGGCGTTGTGTCCGCCGAAGGCGAACGAGTTCGACAGGGCGACCGGCACGGGGCGCTCGATGAGGCCGCCGTGGGCGTATTCGAGATCGCACTCGGGATCCGCCTCCTCGAAGTTGATCGTGGGCGGGATGACGCCGTGGCGGCAGACCATCATGGAGATCACGGCCTCGATGGCCCCGGCGGCCCCCAGCGGGTGACCCGTCATCGACTTCGTCGCGCCCACCACGGTGGATCGCGCGTGCTCGCCCAGCACTTCCTTGATCGCCTTCGTCTCGGCGGCGTCCCCGACCGGCGTCGCCGTCCCGTTCGCGTTGATGTATCCGATGTCCCCGGGCGCGAGGCCGGCGTCTTCGATCGCCTGCTGCATGGCCAGCCGGGCGCCGACGCCATCCGGAGCCGGAGCCGTCATGTGATAGGCGTCCGCGCTCTGCCCGAAACCGACGATCTCCCCCAGAATCCGCGCGCCGCGCGCCCTCGCGTGCTCCAGTTCCTCGAGAATCAGCATCCCCGAGCCCTCTCCCAGCACGAAGCCGTCTCGCCCGGCGTCGAAGGGGCGGCAGGCTTTCTCCGGGTCGTCGTTGCGCGTCGACATCGACCCCATGGACGCGAAGCCGGCGACCGCGAGCGGCGTGATGGCGGACTCCGTACCTCCGGCGATCATCACATCCGTCTCTCCCCTCCGGATCGAGCGGAAGGCGAGGCCGAGCGAGTGGCCGCTCGACGCGCAGGCCGACACGGTCGCGTAGTTCGGGCCGCGCGCCCCGTACACGATGGACAGGAGTCCGACCGTCATGTCCGGGATGAACATGGGGATGAGCAGGGGGGAGACGAACCGCGGTCCCTTCGACAGGAGCTTCCGGTGCTGTGACTCAAGCAACGGGAGCCCGCCGACCGCGACTCCTACGACAACCCCCGTCCGATCCGGGGGCAGGTGGGCGAGCCCGTCGCCGAACCCGGCCTGTTCCATGGCCTGGGAGCCCGCGGCAATGGCGAGCTGCAGGAAGCGGTCCGCGCGGCGCGCCCCCTTCCGGTCCAGGTACTGCAGCGGGTCGAAGCCCTTCACCTCACAGGCGAAGCGGACGGCCTGGTCGGAGGCGTCGAAGAGGGTGATCGGACCCGCTCCGCTCACGCCTCGGAGCAGAGCGTCCCAGGTCGAGTCTACATCGAGGCCGATGGGCGTCACCATCCCGACGCCCGTGATGACGACACGCCTCGTTGCACCGGTGTGGATCAAGCCGACTCTCTCCAGGGATTAGCCTCGTTCCGCCCCGCACCGCGTTGGGGGGAGATAATACGGTGAGGCGGAAGACCTGACATGACCCCCGAAGACGGCGGGGTGGGAAGGGGATTCTAACGGAGGGGGTGGGATTGGGTCGCCGCTCCGCGGGGCTCGCCGAGCTCGCTCCCTCCGGTCGCTCGGTTCGAACCCACGTGGGCTTACGCCCTACTTCTGAACGGAGGGGGTGGGATTCGAACCCACGTGGGCTTACGCCCGCCGGTTTTCAAGACCGGTGCATTCAGCCGCTCTGCCACCCCTCCGGACGACGCTGCTGCCCGCGCATCGAGATTCCGCGCGGACAGGTGCGCCGCTGCCCGAGCAAGATAGTGTCCCCGGAACCGTGAATCCATTAAGGATGGCTGAGCGCGTCAGGTTCCGGGTTCCAGGGTGATTCGGTAGCGGACTACGCGCTGGATGCCGAGGTCGTCGCGGCTGACAGCCCACACGTCGTCGCCGTCGAACACGGGGAAGGGGTTGGAGGAGAAGTCTTCGGGTGGATTCACGGCTCCCAGGTAGGTGCCGTCGGCTTCGAATACATCGAACCGGAGCGGAGACCGCCACACGAAGGGCGTGGAGAGCGGGTTGTCCGGGTCGTGATCCTCGTTCTCGACCTCCCGAGCCTCGGTGGCGACCCGCACCCATATCCGGCCGTCCCGTCCGGGGTAGAGCCCCGTGAAGGGCGGCTTCGTGTCCGGGATGGATGGTCCGTCCCACGTCCAGCCCGGGACGGTCATGCCGATGCCGCGCTCGGTCTGGGCGCGGGCCTGATCGGCCTCGCGGGGGAAGACGCGAGCGGGCTCGTGCGTGCGCTCGATTCGGAGGACTCCATCCGGAAGCCCAAGATCGATTGCATAGTCTGACGAGATTCCGCTGGCGAAGTGTCCGCCGGGGTGGACCACCCAGATCGCCCGCGGCGCGAATGGGACTCCGTACGTCGCCATGGCGCCGTCCCTTTCTCCCGTGACGGTTTCGGCCTCGAAGTCGCCGTGCGGCGGCGCGACCGTGTCGCGGGGCGTTCCATCGGGGTCGAAGACGGCAAGCAGGTCGCGACCGAAACCGGTCGCGTCGGAAAGATCGCGGGCGGCTACGTACGTCCTCCCCCGATCATCCGTCCACAGGGGACGGTTCGAATAGAAGGGCGGGACATAAGGCCACTCTTCCAACGACTCTCCATCGCGGCCATAGATCTGTAGGCGCGCATTGCCCGGATCGCGAACGACGACCCGTGGTCCGGGAAGCAGGGCCATCGCCTCGGGCTGCTGCAGCTCGCCGGGACCCTGTCCGGGCCCTCCGAGGGTCCACATGTAGCCGCCCTCCGGGTCGAATATGCGGACTTCCCGGGCCTGCTGGTCGAACACGTAGACGTTGCGATCGTCATCCACGGCGATCGACCCGATGCGGCCGAAGAGGTATTCGTCGGGGCCCTCCACCTCGCCGATCGACAGCTCCGGAACGAGCGTCGCGTCCCCGCCCCACACGCTCCCCGACAGGGTGCGAACGAAGATCGTGTCGCCGATCGTGTCGGTCACCACCTGCGGACCGCGGGCGGTCTCCGTGCCTGTGCCGCACGCGGCGAACGCCATCGAGAGTACGGCGAACCATGAAGCTCTCATCGCTTGCCTCCTGGACCGGACGCTTTGACGCGCCTCCCGTAGAAACCACAGATGGAGGATAGGTTGTCCGAGGCTGCGGTGACCGGCACGTTCGAGCTTCGAATGGGCGAAGAGGCCTCAGAATCGGCGGCACCTCTGCGGGCAGCTGTGCGAAGGGAGAGAAGCGATGACGAGGATCGGACGGTTCCGGATCGGATTGGCGGGGTTCGCGGCGGTCACGGCGATGTTCGTCTCCTACGGCGGTATGCAGGCTCAAGAGACCTGGCTCGTCGGGACGTGGGAGGCCACCGCGGAGATCACCAGCATGCAGGGCCTCACCATCTCGATGATCTGGACGGTCGAGGCGGAGGAGGATGGAACCTTCACGGGAAGCTGGACGGGCGAGGGGGAGCGCCAGAGCTATACCCGTGAAATGTCCGACATTTCGGTCGACGGAGACACCTTCGGCTTCACCGTGCGTCTCGGGGAGCGGGGGCAGACGGGGGCATTCGTCTTCGAGGGGACGAAGACGGCGGGTGAGGTCAGCGGTACTTTCGAGCTTCGCCCGGAAGGGTTGCCGGCCACGGTCCCGGGAACCTTCACCGGCGCCCGGGCCGAGGGAGCCGGCGCTCGGCGCTAGCCGCGGAAAGCGGGCGACCGGTCTCGAACCGGCGACCTTCAGCTTGGGAAGCTGACGCTCTACCAACTGAGCTACGCCCGCGCGCTGCCGTGTGTTGTGGCTGCCGTATGCTGCAATGGGGCGGGAGGGACTTGAACCCCCGACTTCTGCGATGTGAACGCAGCGCTCTGGCCAGCTGAGCTACCGCCCCTGACGGTCCCCTCGCGGGGCCAGCGATGTTACGCGGAGGCCCCGTCCCGTGTCAAAGCTGCGGGGCAGTCGGTGCGGGGTCCCCGGCGGACCTTCCGGCGGGTCAGTTGCGCCAGGGCGCGAGCATCCTGAACAAGGCGTCCGTGTTGTCCTGCACGAACTCGCGCACGCTCTTCTCCGTGTTCGCCCGTGTGGAGATGTAGCACTGCTGACACGTGTTCTGTTTCGTGAACTTCTCCAGCATGTCCTCCTGCCGGTCGAAGTACGCCATCACCATCGCGCACGGCGTGAGCCTGCCGTCCGGGTTGATGACGAGGAAGCGGCGTCCCGCCTGGCATCCGGGGATCCCTCCCTCCGTCAGGAACCGGTGGAATTTCCACAGCACCCGAGGCGTCGTGTAGACCGGATATCCCGCGTTACGCAGGTCGATGACCTCCTGCAGGCTGTCCGCAAGCCCGTCCAGCCCGTCCCCCTCGATGAGTCCGTCCCGGTCCTGCACCCGCAGGTGCGTATAGACGGAGAAGTTGATCGGCACGCCCCAGTCGTTCGCCACGCGCACCATGTCTCCGATGTCCCGGTAGTTCCACGCGGTGATGCACACGTTGAGCAGGATGTCGTCCGTGTCCGTGCTCTGGCGGCGGATCTCGGGAACCACGCGGGCCATGCGGTCGAACAGTCCGGGAATGCGGCGGAACTCGTCGTGCCTCTCGTCGGGAAAGTCGAGCGAGGTGGACAACTGGTGCATCCCGCTGTCCTTGAGACGGAAAAAGCGTTCAGGCGTGAGGTTCGACGCGTTCGTGACCACGATCATCCAGGGCAGCCCGCCCTTGTTCGTCATCGCGTCGACGATGTCGTACACGTCTCCGCGCGCGAGCGGTTCCCCTCCGGAAGCGTGCGACACGACGGGCCGAAGCTCCCGGCAGATCGCCGCGTACTCCGCCGCCCCGAGACGCTCCTCCTTGATCGGTCCGCCCCAGTTGCAGTGCCAGCAGTTCGCCGTGCAGGCGTGGGTGATCTCGAACGAGACGGAGAGCGGCTTGTTCTGAATCCGGTTCCGGATGCCCCGGGCGAGCATGCGTGCGGCCATGGCTCCGGAGATGTTCGGCATCCGTTCAACCCTGCTCGAGGCGTCTCGCCTTCCATCGCTTGACCCCCTCGGGGATGGCCTTCACGAGGTACAGCGCGAAGACCACGGCGACGCATGCGATCAGCACCCAGTTCGGGATCGGAATCGTCGCCCCGAGGAGAGCGAGAAGGTAATAGCGGGGAAAACGGGCGACCACCAGCGCCGCAACCCACTTCCACATGGGGTACTGGATCGAGAACGCGAGGAACTTGAAGGGGAAGAAGGGGATGGGCGCGAAGCCGGTTGCCACGATGGTCGCGAAGGGCCACCTCATGAACCAGGAGATCGCCTTCTGGTAGAACCTCCTGCGCTTGTATGCCCGGATGTTCTGCAGGTTCAGGAGGGGGACGAAGACGAGGTGGTCCATGACCCCCGCAATGGCGGTACCGAGCGTCGCCCACGCCGCGGCGAGCCACAGGTCCGCGACCTTCCCGAAGTAGATGAGGACCGGCTCGTGGGGAAAGACCGAGATCGCCGTGTTCGCCGGGATGGAGTAGAAGGCGAGGTACAGATAACTGTCGGATTGAAAGTCGCGCAGGAGGAGGATCGACGTCGTGATGCCGATCGCGATCATCAGCCCGCCGCAGATCCAGACCGCGGGCCCGAGGTGCGTCCGCCCTTCCGCCTCGGACGCACCGCCGATTGCGTCGCCGACCCTTTCGATCTGGTCCTGCCCCAAAACCGCTCTCCACCGTAGCTTTGTGTCCCGCGGCATGGCCGGGTCCCGCTGAAACTACCGTCACCCGGCTCGCGCTGCTCCGGAAAGGACGCGCGACGAGGAGGATTCGATCGGCGACCAGCGCAACGACACCCGGATGGACTGCCCGGAGTGCGGGGACTCCGTGGGCCGGTCCGATCAGACCTGCCAGAAGTGCGGTGAGCCGCTGTCGTTCGCACCGAACGAGGTCGGCGTGCACTGCGCGGTCTGCGGGGACGCGATAGGTGCCTACACGGAGACCTGTCCCGGCTGCGGCGAGTCGGGCTATCCGGCGCTCCGTCCGCGCCGCGGCCGCAAATGGAAGGGCTCGCGCCCGGAGGGCCTGGCACGGAAGTGAGCGAGGGGCGCGCACGGCTCGACCGGACGTGCATCGTCCTCCACGAGCCGCAGGACGTCGTCAACATCGCGCTCGTGATTCGCGCGATGAAGAACATGGGTCTCTCGCGTCTTCGGCTCGTGAATCCGGCGGAGTTCGATGCCTGGCGCATCACCGGGATCGCGCACGACACGGAGGATGTCGTGGAGCGCATCCGCATCTTCGATGACCTCCCCTCCGCCCTCGCCGATGTGAGCTACGTGCTCGGCGCGACCGCCCGCCGCCGTTCCACCCGCCACGAGTGGTGGAGTCCCGAGGGCGCCGCGACGGAATTGGCCAGCCCCGACGGCGGCCGCGAGGGGAGGCTCGCCGTCGTCTTCGGTCGCGAGGACCGGGGTCTCTCCAACGAGGCGCTCGACCTCTGCCACGGACTCGTGTGCATCCCCACGAACCCCGACCACACGTCGATGAACCTCGCCCACGCCGCCGTCATCATTCTGTACGAACTGCGGAAAGCGGCGCTGGGCCCGGCCGACTGGGAGGGGCGCGATCTGGCGGGCAAGCGGCGGCGCCGGACCCCACCGGCCCTGCACGGCGAACTGGAAGAGTTCTTCGATATCTGGGAGCGGGCGATGGAGGAGGCCGGCCTCTTCCACGGCATCGATCCGGCGCCGAAGATGCGGAGTTTCCGAAACATCTTTCAGCGCGCGGACCTCGACCGACGTGAACTCGGTCTCCTTCTCGCGGTGGCGTACGAGGTGCTGAACTTCGCCCGGAGAGAGAAGAAGCGCGCCCGCGAGCGCGCGGAGGCCGAAGCGGAGGGCTAGCCGGCAGTCCGCTAGATCCGCTGGCGCAGCTTGGAGACGAGTTCTTCGTTCGAGTCGGTCTGCCGCATGAGGCCGAGGACTTCCTGCATGGCCTCGACGGGCGGATACGTGCTGAGTTCGCGCCGCATCGCCTGCGCGACGAGGAGTTCGTCGTCGCTCATCAGGCGTTCCTCGCGTCGCGTCGCGCTGGAGTTGAGATCGATCGCCGGGAAGATCCGGCGGTCCGAAATGTCCCGGTCGAGTACGAGTTCGCTGTTCCCCGTCCCCTTGAACTCCTCGAAGATCACCTGGTCCATGCGGGAGCCGGTGTCGACGAGCGCCGTCGCGATGATCGTGAGCGATCCGCCGCCTTTGCTCTCCGGCACGCAGCGCGCGCTGCCGAAGAAGCGTTTCGGCTTCTCGAGGGAGTTCGCGTCGATGCCGCCCGTGAGCGTGCGCCCGCTTCCCTCCTCCGTCGTGTTGTACGCACGCGCCAGCCGCGTGATGGAATCGAGGATGAGGACGACGTCCTGCCCCATCTCGGCGAGACGCCGCGCGCGCTCGAGCGTGATCTCGGCGACCTGCACGTGGCGTTCGGCCCGGTGGTCGAAGCTCGATGCGGTGACCTCGCCGAGTCCCGTCGCCTCCATCTCCGTCACTTCTTCCGGACGCTCGTCCACGAGGAGGATGAGGATCCTGGAATCGGGGTGGTTCTTCGAGATGCCCTCGGCGATCGCCTGCAGAACCATCGTCTTCCCGGCCTTGGCGGGCGCGACGATGAGAGACCGCTGACCCATCCCCATGGGACAGATGAGATCGATGATCCGATTGGTGTAGTCGGGCTGTCCGCGGCGCTCGAGCCCGCACTCCAGCCGTAGACGCCGATCGGGATGCATCGCGCTCAGGCGGTCGAACTGTCGGCGTCGCCCGAGTTCGTCCGGGGGGTGCCCGTTGACGGTGTGAAGATACCGGAGCGGGGGGCTCTTGCCGGGGCGGGGAGGGCGGCCGGCCTGGCCGCAGATCTCGTCTCCCGTTCGCAGATCGTAGCGAGAAACGATCTTTGGGCTCACGTAGATGTCCTCGTCGCTCGGGGTGTACCCGGCGTGCTGGCGGCGGATGAACCCTGTGCCGTTGCCGAGCCGCTCGATGAGTCCTAGGTAGCCGTCCTTCGGACCTTCCGGAACCTCGGCGGCCGCATCCTGCTGGCCCTGCCGCTGCTGCCGGGGCCCCTGTCCTCCCCGGTTTCGGCGTCCGCGCGAACGGCGCCGCCGGTTCCGGCCCTTTCCGCCGCGGCCACCCGACCCCTTGGCGCGGCCCTTGGGCGGTCCCTTGCCGCCGGGCTGTCCTCCGCCTCCGCGCGGGGAGCCGCCACGGGGCTGTGATGTGTTGTTCGTCAATGCACCAACTCTTTGTTGTATTCCACGAAGCCGGACCGGATTCGCGACTTCGAGACTCCCCGGGGCCGAATCGACCGCGCCGGGAAACGGGGGGTTGTCGGTCGGAGAACGGATCTCGCGCCTGCGGAACGTCGGGCCGGCGCAAAGGTCGTGGCGACCTCGAACGGGGATCCCCCGGAATCGCCTGAATGGCCTAGTATGGGGCGCATGAGGAACTCGCGCCAGTTTCCGGGCGCTTCCGCCGGCGCGCGCGCCCGTAGCCGGGGGATCGAGATCCTGTATATTCCGGGCGCTCCGCTCGGCACGAACGCACCAGGAACGCGACGGGCCGGGGGGACGTGCCTCCGACGCATATCTTGCGAATCTCATCAGAAGAACTGTGGAGTGAAATAGAATGCTGAAGCGATCGACACTACTGACCCTGGGCACATTCATCCTCTTCGGATGCGGCGGCGGCGAGAGTGACCAGCCGTCGCCGGCGCCGGCCCCCGCCCCGGCTCCCGCCACCGAGGCGGCCGTGGCGGCTTCGGGGCCCACGGCCGCGGACTGGATCTCGGTGGACGACGGCGCGCGCACCGTTACGATCGATCTCGTCGCGGGATCGACGGACGCGAACAACCGCTGGAACTTCAACGGCTACGCCAACGGCGAGGCCACCGTCGTCGTGCCTGCCGGCTACACCGTCACGCTCAACTTCGAGAACCGGGACCCGGTCAACTATCACAGCGTCGGGGTCCTCGAGCTTGCGGCGAGCTACCCCGCGATCTTCGACGAGGCCACGCCCGTATTCGATGGCGCGATCACTTCGAACGCGACTTCGATGACGGAGGCCACGGCCCCCGGCGGCGGCACCGAGAGCATCACGTTTACGGCGTCCACGGCTGGCGAGTACGCGCTCGTATGCCCCGTCCCGGCCCACGCGGTCACGGGAATGTGGATCGGGTTCGACGTCTCCGAGTCGGGCGAGTCCGGACTCAGGAACTAACCGGAGTACCGGCCCGCGCATGGAGACGATACGGAAGGCGCTGCTGTGGGCTTCCACGAACCCGTGGCTCTCGCAGCGCCTCCCCGAACGCCCCTTCGTGCGGCGTGCCGTCCGCAAGTTCATGCCGGGCGAGACGCTGGAGGATGCGCTCGGCGAAGCTGACCGGCTGCGCGCCGAAGGCATTCCCACTCTCGTCACCACGCTGGGCGAGAACGTCGACACCGCGGAGGAGACCCGCGAATCCGTCGCCGAGTATGTACGCGCGATGGACATGGCGGAGGAGATGGGGCTCGATCTGGAAGTCTCGATCAAGCCCACGCACCTGGGACTCGATCAGGATTTCGACCTCGTGTGCGAGAACGTCGCGGAGTTGGCTTCACGCGCCGGGACATCGGGCACGCTCTGGATCGACATGGAGGGGTCGTCCTACAAGGAGGCGACCCTCTCGCTCTACCGGGCGGTCCGGCGCCGGCACGTGAACGTCGGGCTCTGTATCCAATCCTACCTGAGACAGACCGCGGACGACCTCGAATCGCTCATGGAATTCGGCCCCCGCATCCGGCTGGTGAAGGGGGCGTACGCGGAACCGGCCGAGATCGCCTTTCCCGACAAACGGGACGTGGACGAGAGCTACCTCGCCCTCGCGCGGCGCCTCATCGACCACATGGGAGAGGGAGGGGATGGATTCCTCGGCCTCGGGACGCACGATCCGGCGATGATCGGGCCGCTCTCCGAATACGCACGGACCGCGGGCCTCGACGGCAGCCGGTTCGAGATCGAGATGCTGTACGGGATCGGGCGGCGCGAGCAAAGGAGGCTCGTGAGCCAAGGGACCCCGCTGCGGGTGCTGATCAGCTACGGGGGGGCGTGGTTCCCCTGGTACATGCGCCGCCTCGCCGAACGGCCGGCGAACGTATGGTTCGTCGCCCGCAGCATGTTTCGCTAGGAGCGAGGCCATGGACGGGAACCCTGGAACCGGCGCGCTCTTCGCACCCGATGTCCTTGCGGGCCGCACCGCGCTCATCACCGGCGGCGGGAGCGGCATCGGCTACGGGATCGCGGAGTGCCTCGCGGCGGCCGGAGCTTCCGTGGGCGTGTTCAGCCGCAACGAGGAGCGGGTGACGCAGGCGGCGGAACGTCTCGCCTCAACCCACGGCGTACGGACGCTCCCGACGGTTGGGGACGTGCGCGAACCGGCGGCGCTCGAAGCTGCGGTGCGCGAGACGCGGGACGCGCTCGGGTCCATCGACATCCTCGTGAACAACGCGGCGGGCAATTTCTACGCGCCGACGGCGGAACTGTCGCCGAACGGCTGGCGCGCCGTGGTGGAGATCGACCTGTTCGGCACGTTCCACGCCTGCCGCGCGGTCTACCCCGTCATGGCCGAGCAGGGGTACGGGCGCATCGTGTCGATCTCGATGACGCTGTACTACCGGGGCTGGCCACTCATGGCCCACGCGACGGCGGCCAAGGCGGGGGTGGACGCGCTCACCCGCACGCTCGCCATCGAGTGGGCCCGGGACGGGATCAACGTGAACTCCATTGCGCCGGGCCCGATCCCGACGGAGGGCGTGAAGAAGGCGTTCGAGGCCCCCCCGAGCGAGGAGGTCGACATGTTCGGCGCTCGCTCCGGCGCCGGGTTCGCCGAGCGTTTCATCCCCGCGGGCCGGCTGGGGCACCCGCACGACATCGGGCAGACGATCGCCTTCCTGTGCTCACCGGGTGGAGACTGGATCACAGGCGCGGTGATCGTCGTCGACGGCGGGGAGTCGCTCGTGAGTCCGCGCACCATCCCCGGCGGGCGCGCGGAAAGCTGAGGCGCCGATCTCAGACGGCGGCCGCTGCCCGCGCGTTGACCGGCACTTCGGCCGTCAGCCGCCCGGCGCGCCCCCGCAGGCGCGCGGAGAAGCGATCGCCGGGGGTCGCGTCGCCGAGAAGTTCGACCCGCAGGTAATCGCCCGTCACGCCGGCGACGCGGTCGTCCCGGCCCTCCACGACGATGTCGGCCATGGTACCCACGCGCGTTTCGGAATAGGCCTCGCCCTTTCGGAGGCCGATGTCCCGCAACGTTCGGGAGCGGGCTGCCGCTACGTTACCGGGCACCCGGTCCGGAAGACTCGCCGCCACGGTTCCGTCCCGCACCGAATAGGGGAACACGTGCAGGTAGGTGTAGGGCAACTCTTCCACGAGCGCCCGCGTTTCATCGAATTCCTCTTCTCCCTCGCCGGGGAACCCGACGATGATATCCGCGCCGAGACCGAACGCGCCGGAATCGACCGCGCGCAGGCGATCGGCGATCGCGAGCACACGGGCGCGATACGCCTCGCGCGTATGCCAGCGACGCATGAGCCGAAGCACCCGGTCGGACCCGCTCTGCAGCGGCACGTGCAGGTGGGGCGCCAGACGTCCATCCGATGCGGCGAGCAGATCCACGAGCCGGTCGTCGATTTCCGTCGCCTCGATGGAGGAGAGGCGGAAGCGGGCGGGGACTTCCTGGAGCAGCCGTTCGCACAGAGTCGCGAGACTGGCGGGAGTGCGCGCGGAGTCGGTACCGAGGTCCTTTCCGTAGTGGCCGATGTGAATCCCGGTGATCACGAGTTCCGGGTGCGCGCGCGCGAGGGTCGCGGCCTCGGCCAGGACTTCTTCGACCGGGCGCGAGACCGAGGCGCCGCGCGCGATCCGCGTCGCGCAGAACGAGCACTTCCGATCGCACCCGTCCTGGACCTTGAGCCAGGCCCGGGTGCCGCGCGCATTCCGCTGCAGCGGGGCCGAAGCGTCCGAACCGGCGGCGGTGACCGGATCGGCCGCGGCGGAGTCTCCCAATTGCGGTACGAGTCGCGCGACCGCGGACGGGTCGTGTCCGGGCACGACGCCATCCACCTCTTCCAGGGCGCGATACTCGGCTTCACGGAAGGAGGTTGAACAGCCGGCGACGACGATGCGGAGGTCCGGACGCTGGCGGCGCAGCCGGCGCACGAGGCGCCTCGCGTTCGCGTCCGCCTGGTTCGTCACGGTGCACGTGTTGATCAGGGCGACGTCCGCCGCGTCCGCGTGGAGCGCCATCTCCGCGCCGCGGAGTTCCAGCTCCTGGCGGATCCGTTCGGTATCGTACTGGTTCGCCTTGCACCCGAAGGTGTGGAACCAGACGGAAGGCTTGTCGCTCACGTTGTTCACGTCGCCGAGCCGTGTCGCTCTCGAGGGGGTTCGCACGTTCTCTCATGTAAGATCGGGGCAGCGCGAATGAGACGCCACGTGTGGGTGGACTGCACCCCGCTCCGATGTATCTTTCCCAGAGGTTTATTACCCGGCCGACGGCAGGTGCGGATCGCGCGTGGACCCGGCAGTCGCCGCGCGACCCGGCACAGCGGCCATGGAGGAATGCAAGATGTGGTGCGTGAAACAGAAGCGGTACGCAATTGTCGCCGTCATGGCGATCGGGCTTTCGCTCGCGGCCTGCGGTGACGACGACCCCATAGTTCCGGAGCCCATGTTCGACAGCCCGTCTACGGTGCGGGTCGTCAACCGGCTGCTCGGCCCCGTGATCTTCTTCTACGCGCGACCGTGCGGGACATCCGACTGGGGCGCCGATCTCTTCGGCACCGACCATCCGGTCGAGGGGACGATCCAGCCCGGGGGCCAGCGGGACTTCACGGTCGAGGCCGGCTGCTACGACTTCCGGGCCGTGCACCTGGAAACGACCGAGCCCGGTCCCGCGCTCGAGAAGCTGATCTTCAACCAGGCGGCCACGCCGGTCACGCCGGTGATCTGGACGCTCGAGGACGACCCCGCGAATCCGACCTGATCCGCAACCCTGCGTCCAATCCTGAAATCCGGCCCGGAATGAGGGCGGAGGAACCGTTATGAGGCAGCAGCTCGTCCAGGTGGCGGCAGACATGGGGGCCAAGGGCAAGGGGATCCTCGCCGCCGACGAAAGTTCCGGCACGATCCGGAAGAGGTTCGACGGCATCGGCGTCGAGTCGACGGAGGAGAACCGGCGCGACTACCGGGAACTCCTCTTCCGGACGAGCGATGCGCTGAGCGAGTGCATCTCCGGCGTCATCCTCTTCGATGAGACGCTGCGGCAGTCGGCGGCCGACGGCACGCCGCTCGTTCAGCTTCTCTCCGATGCCGGATCGATCCCGGGGATCAAGATCGACAAGGGGGCGCATGCCCTCGCGGGGGCGCCGGGCGAGAAGGTGACCGAAGGACTCGATGGTCTGCGCGAGCGGCTGGCGGAGTACTACGAACTCGGGGCTCGCTTCACGAAGTGGCGCGCCGTCATCGACATCGGACGGGGCGGAGACCGATCCATCCCGAGCGCCTACGGTATCGGGGCGAACGCCCATGCGCTCGCCCGGATGGCGGCGCTCAGCCAGGAGCAGGGGCTCGTGCCCATCGTCGAGCCCGAAGTGCTGATGGACGGCGACCATGATATCGACCGCTGCTTCGAGGTCACGGAGGCCACGCTCAAGCAGGTCTACATGGCTCTGTTCCACCAGCGGGTGCTGCTGGAGGGCTCGGTCCTGAAGCCCAACATGGTTCTGTCGGGTAAACTCTGTGCCGACCAGGCCGGGGTCGACGAGGTGGCGGAGAAGACGGTGCGCTGCCTGAAGCGCGCGGTTCCCTCGTCGGTTCCGAGCATCGTCTTCCTGTCGGGAGGGCAGTCGGACATCGAAGCCACCGCCCACCTGAACGCCATGAACGCGGGGTTCGATACGCCGTGGAACCTCAGCTTCTCGTACGGCCGGGCGCTGCAGGCCGCGCCGCTGCAGGCCTGGGGCGGGGCCGCGGACAACGGGTCGGCGGCGCAGGCGGCGTTCGCGCACCGCGCGCGCATGAACGGCCTCGCGACGCGGGGCGAGTGGTCGATGGAGCTGGAGCGGGCGGCCGCCTGACGGCCACGCGGGCAGCCCGGGCGCGAAGCGGGGGTCAGGTCGCCCGCCAGATCTCCCGCATCGCAGTCGCGAAAGCCGATCGGATTTCGGCCTCGCCCGCCATCGATCCGCGCTCGACGCGTCGTTCCCCGCCGACATACACCGCCTCGATGTCGCGCTCGTCGCCCCCCACGAGCCAGGCGTCCATGAGGGTCTCCCAATCGTGTCCCAACGTGTTCGGGCCCTCCCTGTCCAGGACGACGAAGTCCGCCCGGTAGCCCGGTTCGATTCGCCCCAGCCGCAGCCGCGCGCCGGCGCCGCCCGCGGGACCGGGCCGGGCCACCGCCGCTTCGCCGCCGCCGTCCGCCAGCCACGACCAGACGACCGGCCCCGCGCCCGCTTCGGTGGCCAGGCGGGCCCTGCGCCGATCCCGCAGGCGCTGCCCGTATTCGAGTTGTCGCGCTTCCTCGATCGCGGAGATGCGGACGTTCGCGTCGGAGCCCGCCGCGGCCGCGCCACCGGCGAGAAAGTGCTCGCGGGCGGGGAAGATCCCGTCCCCCAGGTGGGCTTCCGTGATCGGACACAGGACGACCCTCGCACCCGTGCTCCGGAGCCGGGCGCGCTCCGCCTCCGTGGCGTGCGTCGCATGCACGAGACTCCAGCGCGGGCCCAGTTCGACCGTGTCCGCGAGGAGGTCGACCGGCGTGCGGCCGCGCGCCGCGAGGCATTCCTCGACCTCGCGTTCCTGCTCGCTGATGTGGATGTGCAGCGGCGCCGCGCGGCCCAGCGTCGCGTCGACTCCCGCCACGAGTTCCGCGAGGTCGTCCGCGGGCACGGCCCGGAGAGAGTGCGGCGCCACGCCGGCCACCGCCGGGCCCAGCGCCTCGACGGCGGCCATGAATTCGTCCACCGAGCCGTGCGCGAAGCGTCGCTGTCCGGCGTGAGGCGCGGCGCCGTCGAAGCCGGCGGTCCGGTAGTAGACGGGCAGCAGGCTGATGGTAAGGCCGACCTCTTCGGCCGCCGCGAGCACGGCCCGCGTCGTTCGGGGCCCACGCGCTCCGTCCGGGTCGTGATGCAGGTAGTGGAACTCCACGACGTGAGTGAAGCCTGCGCGCAGCATGCGGGCGTACCCGTGCCGGGCGACGTCGAACAGTTGCTCCGGGGTGATCGAGCTGGCCAGCCGGTACATGGCTCGACGCCAACTCCAGAAGGAGTCGTCCCCTCGCGCCGCTTCACCGAAGCCGGCCAGTGCGCACTGAAAGATGTGCGAGTGCGCGTTCGGCATGCCGGGGACCGCGAGTCCTCCGTCGTAGGCGGCGCCGGCGGCCCGAATCGCCAGGATCGTCCCGTCCGGAGCAATCTCGATCGACCGGTCGCGCTCGAGGCCTCCGGGGCCCAGGATCGCGCGAAACCTCAGCGTGCGGCTCTTGGTGCTCACGGCTTCGACAATACACGGCGGTCGGTCGGCACCGGTAGCCCACCGATACAACATTCGCCCGTCGCGCGTTATTTCTTCAGGTCTTCGGAAAGGAGAGTCACCTTGAGTCGCCTTGTCGGCGTTGCGTTGATCGGCCTTCTCGCGGGCCTCGCGGCCCACCCGTCCGTCGTCTCCGCTCAGGGGGTCACGACGGCCGGCGTGGCGGGGCGCGTGATCGACGCCGACGGAGCGCCCGTGGCCGGAGCCCGGGTCGAGTTCCGCCACTCCCAGACCGGTGCCACTCACACGGTCCTGAGCGACGACCTGGGCCGTTTCAGCCTTGCCAACCTGAGGCCCGGCGGGCCGTACACACTCGAGGTCGCGCGCATCGGTCTCAACCCGGTGACGCGGGAAGGTCTGACGCTCATCGCCGGACAGCGGCTGCGACTCGAGGTTCAACTCTCCGAGACGGCGGTGCCCCTGCCCGAACTCTCGGTTCGCGTCGAGACGGATCCCGAGTTCGACCCCACCCGCATGGGCTCGACGACCGTCGTCGACCGAGAGACGCTCGAGACGCTCCCCACGATTTCAAGGGACTTCACGGGATTCGCCCGACTCTCTCCGCTCGTGGCGGTGGACGAGATGGGGACCTCCGTGGCCGGGTCGAACATCCGCTTCAACAACATCCAGGTGGACGGCGCCCTCAACCAGGACGTCTTCGGCCTCTCGCCCACGGGAGTGGCCGGCGGACAGGCACGGGGGCGCGTCATCCCCCTCGCGGCGATCGAGGAACTGCAGGTTCTCACCGCGCCCTACGACGTGCGCCAATCCGGCTTCACCGGCGGCGTTCTCAACGCGGTCACGCGCACGGGGGGCAATGACTTCCGGGGTTCCGCGTTCGGCTTCTTCCGCGACGACGCGCTCGTCGGCGACGCGGTCATCGGCGGGATCCCGCGCGCGCCGGGCGATCTGGAGAACGCCTTCGCGGGCTTCGATCTCGGAGGGCCGATCCTGCGCGACCGCCTGCACTTCTTCGTGGCGGGCGAACTCGAGAGCCGGACGCGGCCACCCGATGGCTTCACGGTCGGCATCGACGAGATCGTGCGCACGAAGCTGGACCCCGACTCGGTCAGCCGCGTGTCGAGAATCCTCCAGCGTTACGGCGCGGACGCGGGCGAGGCCGGCCTCTACACACTGGAGAACAGCCTGGCCAACCTGTTCGCGCGCATCGACGCCCGACCCAACGCGGACCACTCCCTCATGTTCCGCTACAACCTCGCCTACGCCGCGGACGATCCGGCCACGAACCGACTCCCCGGCGACGCCTACGAGATGTCGTCCACGGGACGGGAGATCGAATCAAGGAACCAGTCGTTCGGGGCGCAGTGGCTCGCGACGCTCAGTCCACGGCTCTCGAACGACCTCATGGTGAACGCGCAGTTCCTGCGCGACCGCGAAACCGCGAACTCTCTCTATCCCCGCGTCGAGGTCGACCTTCAGGCGGGCGTCCCGGGGGCGGGGTTCCGGCGCGAGTTGCGCCTCGGGTCCAACTACTCCGGGCCGGACGGCGAACTCGACCAGAACATCCTGCAGATCACGAACGCGCTGACGCTTTCGCTCGGAGACCACCATCTCACGCTGGGGGCCGGGTTCGAGCGCTTCTCCATCCGGCGCGAGTATCTCCCGGGCAGCCTCGGGAGCTACCACTTCCGCTCGGTGGCGGACCTGGAAGCGAACACCCCGGCGGAATACGTCGTCCATGTGCCGCTGTCGGAGGACGCCGGCACGTCGGATTTCGACGTGCATCAACTCTCGGCCTTCGTGCAGGAGGAGGCCCGGATCGGCGAGCGGCTGAACGTCCGGGTCGGCCTGCGGATGGACGTGCCGCTGATGCCCGACGCGCCGGCGCACAACCCGGACGTGGAGCGTTCCTTCGGCTTCAGCACGAGCGACCTTCCGGGCGGCACCGTCCTCTTCTCCCCGCGGGCGGGCTTCAACCTCGGTCTCGGCGGCGACCGCACGACGCAGATACGCGGCGGGATGGGGCTGTTCACCGGCCGTCCCCCCTTCGCGTGGCTCGCGAGCGCCTATCAGAACACGGGCCTCTCGTCCGTCTTCCTGACCTGCCGACGGCGGAATCTCGGGGTTCCAGACCCGGAGATCGTCCCCGCGTTCGATCCTCTCGCGCCACCCCCTGCCCTCTGCGTGGACGGCACGGGCGGCGAATCCGCGGTCCCCATCGTCACCTTGTTCGGCCCTGACTTCCGCTTCCCGCGTGATTTCAAGGCCTCGCTCGCCGTCGACCAGCGCCTGCCGGGGGGATTTGTCCTCTCGCTCGAGGGCATCTACACCCGCGCCGTAAACCAGATCGCGTTTCAGGACCTGAACATCGGCCCCGCCTTCCCCGCGGGCGACCGCACGGAGGCGAACGGGTTCACCTACGGCTTCGGCTACGGGACGCGCGAGACCTTCGCCAACCCCGGCGCCGGGAGCGAGTTCGTCGATCCGCCGCCGGGCGAGCCGCCGGGCGAGCGGGAGCCGATCTTTCTCCCCCGCCGCGTCGATCCGCGCTTCGGACAGGTCATCAAGATCGGCGACCGGCCCCTGAACTTCTCGTACGCCCTGAGCGCACGGCTCCGGAAACAGTTCGGCGACCGGCTTTCCGTCGACCTGGGCTACGCGTTCAACCGTTCCGCCGACGTACGCAGCCTGTCCTCGCTCGATGCGATCGCGAACTTCGGCTACACCGCGGTCGAGGGCGATCCGAACGATCCCAAGCGGCAGGCCTCTCTCTTCGACCGGCCGCACCGCCTGGTGGCGAGCGCGACGGCCGTCCTGCCGGAGCTCGTGGGGGGCGGCCGCCTGTCGGTGCTCTACGTGGGCCAGTCGGGGCGACCCTACTCCTACGTGTATGCGGACGACATCAACGGGGACGCCTACCCCGGGTACGGCCGGGCACTCGACCTCGCGAACGACCTGATCTTCGTGACCGACGGGGCGTTCGACTTCCCCGGAGGAGGGCGAACCCCGGTCAGCGGCATCCTCTTCGAGCAGCTCGTCGCACAGGAACCCTGTCTGCAGGCGAACCGTCGGCGGATTCTGCACCGGAACGCGTGCCGGACGCCGTGGTCGCACCAACTGGACTTCCGCTTCAGCCAGCCGATCCGGGTGGGCGGTGCGGAAGTCACGATGACGGTCGACGTGCTCAACGTCCTCAACCTGGTGAACCGCGATTGGGGGCACGTCCAGACTGTGAACCCCGTCGTGCAGTTGCTGACCGTCGAAGACCGGATCGAAGACGACTTCGACCTTCAGAACATGCTGCCGGAGCCGGACGACCCGCTCCGCGCCCGGTACGCCGGGCCGCTTCAGACGAGCGACACGGGCGGCGTGCGCGCCTCGGTGCCCTACCTGCCGCAGATCGGTGCCTCCCAGTGGCAGGCCCAGTTCGGCATCGGCATCCGCTTCCGCTAGAGGCGGCGACGGGGATACGTTCCGCCGCTCGACCCTTTGATACCTCTGGAGTCAGTTGCCATGCGACCACGTGACCTCGCTCTCCTCGTTTCCCTCGTTTCCTTCGTTGCCGCGGTGGCGGCGCCGGCGGCGGCGCAGACGCATGCCGGCAGCCTGAACCGCGCCGCCGAGGCCCCGATCATCGGGTTCGGAGCGGCGGCGGCCGTTTCCGGCGACGAGATCTTCGTCTCGCGGCCGGGCGAGTTCGCGGCGTTCCCGATGCCGGGCTCCG
The DNA here is from genome assembly GCA_965207805.1 of Gemmatimonadota bacterium. Taxonomy (GTDB): domain Bacteria; phylum Gemmatimonadota; class Gemmatimonadetes; order Palauibacterales; family Palauibacteraceae; genus Palauibacter. The sequence goes on along the minus strand of OZ242312.1, from coordinate 597,292 downwards.
AACCCGGCAGCGTGCACATATTCCGGCGCGGTGCGGACGGCTGGGTGGAGGCCGCCGCGATACCGGCTCCGAGCGGCGTGTACGGAGACGGTTTCGGTGAGGCGCTCGCCGTCGAAGGCGACATCCTCGTGGTGGGCGCTCCGAAGGAGAACGAGAGCCGGGGGGCGGCGTACGTCTTCGTCCGCGAGGGCCAGATGTGGAGCTTCTGGGAGCGGCTGGAGGCCCCGGACGCGATGCCCGGTGATGCCTTCGGTTCCTCCGTGGCCGTGGGGGCCGGGGCGCAGTTCGGCGTCATCGGCGCGCCGGGGCGCGGCGCCAGCGGTTCGGTGTTCGCCTACGTCCAGTCCGATATGGGCCTGACGTCCGTCGAACTCACCGGGTCCGATGCCCCGGCGGACGCCCGCTTCGGGGCAGCCGTCAGCGTGGAGGGCGACCTGGCCCTTGTGGGCGCGCCCGGGCCGTTCGCGCTCAGCCAGTTCACGCCGCCCGCGCCACCGCAGGCAGGGACCGGCTACTTGTTCCGCCGCAGCGGGACCGAATGGGATCAAGTCGCTCGTCTGACTCCGGCCGGCGGCATGGTGGCCGGCCTGTCCGCGGTGCTCGTTGCCGGAGAGGCATACCTCGGCTCTCCGCTCGCCAACCAGGCGCAGGGCGCGGTCTTCCGCTTCGCGGCGGACGACGGCGGGGCGTGGACCCAGACCGCGATGATCGGGGCCGCGTCACCGTCTCCTGCGGCCTTCTTCGGCTATGCCCTCGCCGGGGCGGGCGGGCGACTCGTCGTGGGCGCACCCGGCACGGGCGCCTTCTCCGGCGCGGCGCACGTCCTCGAGGCCGGTGACGGCGGGAACTGGACCGAGGAGACGGTGCTTGAGGCCGAGACCCGGGGGCTCATGGGCTTCATGGGCAACTCGGTGGCCGGAGGCGACGGCTTCGCGGTGGTCGGGGCGCCCGGATCGGAGTTCTTCGAGGGCATCGGCTTCGTGTTCGAGCGCGACGCGGACGGCGCGTGGAGCGAGGCCGCTCCCATCCACGAGACCGAGTTCGGCCTGGCCGCCGTCCGGGGCGACGAGATGCGCTGCTCGGACGACGGTACGGTCGCCGGCTTCGACTGCTCGGAGGTGGACCTCGTCTCCTTCCTCCCGGCGCGCGACGTCGGGGGCGGGCGCGGGATCATGGTCAGCGACATCTGGGGCTGGGTGGATCCGCAGACGGGCCGCGAGTACGCGATCCTGGGACGGTTCGACGGAACCTCCTTCATCGACGTGACGGACGCCGGGAACCCGGTCTATCTCGGCAACCTCCCGCTCACCGAGGGCGCGATGCCCAACCTGTGGCGGGACATGAAGGTCCATGCCGATCACACCTTCATCGTAGCGGACAATGCGGGCGAACACGGGATGCAAGTCTTCGATCTCACGCGGCTGCGGGATGTGACGAATCCACCGGTGGATTTCGACGAGGACGCGCACTACGCCGAGTTCGCCTCCGCGCACAACATCGTCATCAACGAGGCGTCGGGCTTCGCCTACGTCGTGGGCGGTAGCGGCGGGGGCGAGACCTGCGGCGGCGCGCTGCACATGGTGGACATCCGCGATCCCCGGAACCCGACCTTCGCCGGCTGTTTCGCGGACCCGGAAACGGGGAACGCCGGGTCGGGCGGCTACACCCACGACGCGCAGTGCGTCATCTACGAGGGTCCCGACGAGGATCACGTGGGCAAGGAGGTGTGCTTCAACGCGAGCGCGACGAAGCTCGGCATCGGAGATGTGACCGACAAGGACAACCCGACGCCGATCTCGAATGCCGCCTATCCGAACGTGGCCTACTCTCATCAGGGGTGGCTGTCGGAGGACCAGCGCTACTTCTACCTGAACGACGAACTCGACGAGTTGTCGGGCGGCGCGACCGGGACCCGGACGCTCGTGTGGGACGTGGCGGATCTGGACGATCCGGTGCTTGTGCGTGAATTCGTGCAGGACAACGCGGCGTCGGACCACAATCTCTATATCCGCGGCGACCTCATGTACCAGTCGAACTACGTGAGCGGACTGCGGATCTTCGACATCTCCGACCCGGAGAACCCCGTCCCCGCCGGCTTCTTCGACACGGTGCCGGGGAGCCCGGACGCGCCGGGGTTCGCGGGGTCGTGGAGCAACTACCCGTTCTTCCCCTCCGGAAACATCATCGTGTCGAGCATGCGCGAGGGGTTGTTCGTCCTCAGGAAGCGGGAGACGGCCCTCGTGCCGTAGCGGCCGGAACGGCCGGTCCCACGATGTCGCCGACGACGGTCACGGTGCCCTTCAGCTCCCTCTGTGGGTACTCGGTCCGGGTTCGGCGCGGAGGCCGCAGTTCAGCGACTGGCCGCCCGTGCTTGAGGATGATCACGCCTTCTCCCGTCTCGCTGACGCGAGCCAGGATGGCGAAGCAGCGGGCCTTGAAGTCGGATGCGTCGATCGTTTGCATATGACCGGTATTGATGACTGGTCATATAGTTGTCAAGACATCCTGCTCGTCCGTCAGTCGAGCGATTCCATGAAGCGCGACTCGATTCTGAAGTAGCTCGCGCCACCCCCGGGAACTTCGGCGAAGATCTCACGCCATTCCGGGGTGCCGAGCACTGCCGGGAGCTTCTCGTCCCGTTCCTCCTTCGACGCCCAGCGGATGACCCACGTGACGTTTGCGGGACCGAGTTCGTCCTGCTCCGCGCCCCGGACCTCGGCGGGGATCCCCGATTCGATCCAGAAACCGACGATGTCCAGGTGTTCGCGCAGGTAGCGGATGTATTCGCCCTTCGCGACTTCCGAGTACTCCTCGAACCGCGCCGGGTCGAAGTGATAGTTGCGGATCTCGTAGATCGCGCCGTCCTGAGCGGCCGCGGCATTCGACTCCGCCGCGGCGACACCGATGAGGAGGATCGCGCCGAGTGCGGCGAGCGCGAGGGTGAGCGGGGTTCGTCCGGAACCGGTCATTCGAGCCTCCGATCAGCCCGTCGTGCGGGCCAGGGCCTCGACGAAGCGGTCGACCTGCTCCGTCGTGTTGTAGATGTGCGTGGAGATGCGGATCGCGTTGTGGCCGTCCCGCTGGTGCTCGTCGATGTGGGAGGAGATGCTCGCCTCGATCGCGCCCACGGCCGCCACCGCGTCGAGACCCTCCTTCTCGAAGATCGTCGACCCGGGCGCGCTCCGGTCGCGGGCGCCGCTCAGGAGCGTGACGCCGTTCATCTCCGCGAGGCGCGACTTGAGGTGATCCGAGAGATGGCGGCAGCGGGCCTCCACGGCTTCGAGTCCGACCGCGGCGACGAAATCGACCGCTGTCCCGATCGCCGCGCGCACGGGGAACGCGGCCGTGCCCGGGGGGCCGAACTGCGGCTGCTCCGGAGTGGCGTCGGGCGCGAACGCCGTCCGGATGCGGTCGCGCGCATCGCGCCGCACGAAGAGGAAGCCGGTTCCCGCCGGGGCCAGCATCCACTTGTGGAGGCTCACGCTGTACGCGTCGCAGCCCAGGGAGGTCAGATCGACGGGGAACTGGCCCACCGCCTGCGCGCCGTCCACCAGGCTCACGAGTCCCCGCTCGCGCGCGAGCCCGCAGATCGCCTCCACGGGATAGAGATGCCCTCCGCGAGTCACGTGACAGAAGGTCACCGCCCGCGTCCGGGGCGTGATGGCGTCCTCGAACCGGGAGAGGATCTCCTCCTCCGGAGGCAGGGGGCTGGGGATGAAGACCTCGTTCACCCGAATCCCCTCCCGCACCTGCCGGAACTCCCACGGACGACGACCCGCGGGATGTTCCTGGGTCGTGATCAGGACTTCATCGCCGGGATTGAGTGCGACCCCGATGCTCTGGAGGTGGAGCGCCTCCGACGCGTTTCTCGTGAGCGTGAGTTCGTCCGGCTGCACCGAGAAGAGGCCGGCGAGCCCGGGCACCACGTGCTCCGCGATCCGGGCGCTCAGATCCGAGCGGCCGCGAGCGGGAAGTTCGGCCATGGCCCGATACCCGGCGGCGACCGCATCCACCACCTGCCTCGGCGGCATGCCGATGCTCGCGTTGTTCAGGTAGGCCGTGCCGGGTTCGACGAGAAAGTGTGCGCGCACGTCGTCCCAGTCCGCGTCGCCCGTCCCGGCCGGGGCCTCGAGCGGCGGGAGTTCCGCCGACGGCGCGTCCCCCTCCCAGGCGGCGCAGGCGGGGAGGCCGAGGGCCGCGGCGCCGGTCGCCCCGAGGCGGAGCCACTCCCTCCGGTCCATCAGGCCGCAGCGATCATCTCCCGCACTCCAACCGGCATCTCCCGCGCCCGCAGCGGTCATGGGCAGCACGCGGAACTGCGGGTGAAGGACATCGAGTTTCCGCTGGGGAAGCGCAGCGTCAGCGCGTCGCCGTCGATTTCGACCCCGGTCGGTTCGAGCGGCCCCTCCCCGTCGCGGGCGGTCATCGTGAGCGGGCTCGCCGGAAGTCCCGCCATCGTGCGTCCGTACGAGAGGTGATGGAGGTGCTCGAAGGTGAGCGTCTCCCCGTCGAAGATGTAGCGTCCGCCCTCGCCGGAGCCGCGCCTGGGCGCGTCGCCATCCATGACGAAGAAGAGGACCTGCCACTCGCCGTCCGTGAAGACGATGCGCCCGCGCACCGGATGACGGGCACCGCTCGCGAGGACGTATTCGTTCGCGGCCCAGGCGCCCGTGAGGGCGTCGGACTGCGGTGAAAGCGGCCGCTCGTGGTCGCGTGGCGGGGAGCCGATGAGACTCGCGGCCAGCGTGGCCAGACAGAAGGCGGAGCCAAGGAGGCCAGGGGGCGGTGTGGACATAAGCTGCGTCTCCGGGTCGCCGGGGATCGTTCGCCCCGCAACGTGACGCGGCCCGCGGCGAGCGACAAGCGGCGGCTCCGCCGCCACGGACCGCCGGGGTCGCCCGGCCTCCGCCATCCCCGTACCGTGAGGTCGTCCGCCGGAAGACCGGAGGCGCAACCGAATCGAGAGGGTCGAACGATGCGAACAGAGCGGCGAGCGTGGAGCGTGGCCTGGGTACTACTGACCGTGGCGGTGGCGGCGTCCGGGGCCGCGCTGGCCGCTCCGGCGGAGGTCGAGGCCCAGGAAGTCGGCCCGCCGAACGGGTCGCTCGTAATCGTGGGCGGCGCCATGCGAAGCCCGGAGATCGCGAACCGCTTCGTGCAACTGGCCGGTGGGACGGACGCGCGGATCGTCGTCATTCCTACGGCGGGCGGGGCGGAGTCCTACGGGCCGTCGTTCGGGGGCGTGAGGCCGTTTCAGGCCGCGGGGGTCGAGCACCTCACGGTGCGCCACACGAACGACCGGGACGAGGCGAACAGCGAAGCCTTCACGGCCGCGATCCGGGAGGCGACCGGCGTCTGGTTCACGGGCGGGCGCCAGTGGCGCCTGGTCGATTCCTACGCGGGGACGCGGACCGAGGACGAGTTGTGGGCGCTCCTCGAGCGCGGCGGCGTGATCGGCGGCTCGTCCGCCGGCGCGACGATCCAGGGGTCGTACCTGGCCCGCGGGGACACGGCGACGAACACGATCATGATGGGGAGTCACGAGGAGGGGTTCGGCTTCCTGCGCAACACCGCCGTCGACCAGCACCTCCTCTACAGGAACCGGCACTTCGACCTGCTGGAGATCATCGAAGCCCGGCCCGAACTCCTCGGCATCGGGATCGATGAGAACACCGCGATCGTCGTGCAGGGCGACCGCTTCGAGGTCATCGGAGAGTCCTACGTCGTCATCTACGACAACCAGAGCACGCTCGACAGCGGCGGCCTGTTCTACTTCCTCGCGCCGGGCGACCAGTACGACCTGGCGGAGCGTCAGGCCTTCCGTCCCGCGCGCACCCTGGCGCCACTCGGACGCGTCGAGCGACGCCCCTGGCCGACGCGCCGGCCGGAGCGTTGACCGGGGGAGTCCCGTGAGGCGAGGGCTCGTCCTCGTCGCGCTCATCGCGGCCGGGGAGGGTGTCTTCCTGCTCCCCTTCGTCCTTGCGCGCGTCTTCCGCCCGACGCTGCTCGACGCGTTCGGGATCACCAACCTGGAACTGGGCACCGCCTTCTCGCTGTACGGGGTCGTGGCGATGGTGGCCTACTTCGCCGGCGGGCCGCTCGCGGACCGGTACTCCGCCCGGCGGCTCATGACCCTAGCGCTGCTCACGACCGGCCTCGGCGGGATCGTGCTCGCCGGCTTCCCGCCACCGCGGACGATGAACGTCCTGTGGGCCTTCTGGGGGATGACGACCGTCCTCCTCTTCTGGGCGGCGATGATCCGGGCCACGCGGGAGTGGGGCGGACAGTCGGCGCAGGGCCGTGCCTACGGCTTCCTCGACGGGGGCCGCGGTCTGCTGGCGGCGCTCGTCGCGACGCTCTCCGTCGCGGTCTTCGCATGGCTCCTGCCGGGCGAGGCGTCGGCGACCACGCCCGAGGAGCGGGCCGCCGCATTCCGCGGCGTCATCTGGGTCTTCACCGGAATCACGCTCGGCAGCGCCGTCTTCGTGTGGCTCGTGGTGCCCGACAGCACCCCCGGGGGCGGTGTCGGCGACCAGCCGAAGCTGTCACTGAAGGGGGTGCGTGCCGCGTGCCGCATGCCGGTTGTGTGGCTGCAGGCCGTCATCATCATCTGCGCCTACACGGGGTACAAGGCGACGGACGACTTCTCGCTCCTGTCGCGGGACGCGCTCGGGTTCGACGACGTCCAGGCTTCGGGGATCGGCACGCTCGCGTTCTGGATTCGCGCCGCGGCGGCCATCACCGCGGGCTTTCTCGGAGACCGGATCGACGCCTCCCGCGTCATCGTGTGGGGCTTCGTGATCCTCATCGGCGGCTGTCTGCTCATCGCGTCCGGCGTCCTCGTACCCGGACCGGCCTGGATGCTCATCGCCACCATCGTCACCGCCAGCGTCGGGATCTACGCGCTCCGCGGCGTCTATTTCGCCCTCCTGGCCGAGGGCCACGTACCCCTCGTCTACACCGGGAGCGCGGCGGGCCTCGTCTCCGTCCTCGGCTTCACCCCCGACGTCTTCATGGGGCCGCTGATGGGCGTCCTGCTCGACAACTCACCGGGCCTCCCCGGACACCAGCACGTATTCGCGGCGGTCGCCGGCTTCGGCGCCATCGGCCTCCTCGCCGCGCTCGCTTTCCGCCGCGTGACCCGCGCTTCCACCCAACAGGACCACGAGACGCCCTGAAGGAGACCGCCTCCGGACGGACGCGCCCGACGCTCCGTCCGGTCTCCCGCCCGCGTCAGCAGCGGCCCTGTCTGAAGTCGGCGGGGCGGCAGGTGAACCCCCACTCCGCCCACAGCCCCCGCCCCTCCGCCGACGCGGCGGCTTCCGCGGCTTCGATGCGGTCCGCGTAGCGCCGGTTCGGCGGGATGATGAACGCGAGAGCGTACCCGCTCGCGACCATGTGTTCGTTCAGCATGTCCCCGCCCGGAAGGAAGAGATAGGCGAGGTCCCGGTCGAAGGCGTCCACGCGAACCGCGTCGTACTCGACCCCGAGCGCCGTGTTCGGTGGGGCCACCCGCAGCAGTTCGTCGCGGGCGCGGGCGCCCCACGGCTCCTGCGCCATCTCCGGGGTATCGATGGAGAGAAGCCGAATCTCCCGGCCATCGGCGCAGCGGACGGAATCTCCATCGATCACGAAGGACAGCACGCAGTCCCTGCTCGGCATGGGGGGCGGCGGGGGCGGGGGCGGAGTCGACTCCGAGCACCGCACCGCCGCGAGGGCGACGACGAGGACTCCGACCGCCGTGCGGGAGCGGCCCTCCCGGCGCGGTCGCGCGATCCTGCGCCGAGCTACGGGACGGCCGGGGTCACGGGCCGACCCGGATCGTCCCCACCTCATCGGTCCCCAGGTGACGGCCGTCCGCGTTCACGTACCATCCCCGCAGTCGCGGCAGGCGCAGCCCGCCGCCCTCGGTCAGGCCCTCGAAGGTGATGTACTCTCCGTCGTTCGCGCTCTCGTCGTGGTAGAAGCGGCAACCCACAAGCTGCGCGGTCCCGGGGTCGAAGTAGAAGTACCACGTGTCGCCGCCGGTGGCGGGGTCGTAGGTGACCCGCACGGCGTGGACCTCCCGGTCCAGGAAGGCGGTCTCGATGACGTCGGGATCGAGGTGGGAGCCGGGGTCGGAGATCTTCATCGGAAGACCCGCCAGGAACCCGTAGTAGCTGCGCCAGAACATCCCGTCCTCGCGATGGAGGCGCATGCGCTCGCGGTCCGCGTCGGGGAGGTCCGCCTGCGCGACCCCGTCCACCGTCGCGGACCAGCCATCGGCCGTTGTCTCGTACTCGATCGACGACCCTCGATAGCGGCCCGCGAGGGCAAAGTCCCGCTCGTCCGCGCCGAACTCCAGGTCGACGGCGACGCGTTCCCCGCCCTCTCCGTCGGTCCCGACCCACGACATCGAGATGGACCGGCTCCCCCAGATCCCGTCCGGATCGTGGTAAGCCACCGACCGCGCCACGAGTTCCTGCGCGGGGGTGAGATCGGCTTCGGCGAGCGAACCGGAGGCGTCGTCGTCCGCCGGGGGACGAGGGCCGCAGGCGGCGGCGAGCAGGACGAGCCATGCCCAGGAAGCGTGTCGGAACGCCGGTCGGAACATCCGCAGAGTCTTCATGCCTGATACTAGCAACCCGCCTTGAAACGCCGCTACATTCGGGCGATTCGCCACTTTCCACTCTCGGAGGCATTCCATGCAGCGTGATATGACATCGAACGGGTTTCGGACCGCGGCGGCCCTGCTGCTGGCGCCGCTCGCCATCGCATGCGCGGGCGACGCGGGAGAGGATGCGGAGAGCGGAGCGGAGGGCGCGGCCGAGGCCCCGGCGACGGCCGAGACGGCCGCCTCGCCCGAAGGTGTGATCACGGATCTCCGGGAAATCACGTTTGCCGATGAACTCGCGGTCGACCTCGATGCGATGGAGGAAACCGAGAGCGGCCTCTTCATGCAGGTGTTGCAGGAGGGGAGCGGACCGCCGGCCGGCTACGGCGACGAGATGCACGTGCACTACACGCTCTGGCTTCCGAACGGGAGCACGGTGGACTCGAGCCACGACCGCGACGAGCCGCTCGAGTTGGTCCTCGGGTCTACCCCTCTGATCGACGGCTGGGTGGAGGGGGTCACGGGCATGCGCCTGGGCGAGCGCCGGAAGCTCGTGCTCCCGTACGATCTCGGCTACGGCGAGATGGGCAACGCGCCGCGTATTCCGGGCTACTCGCCGCTCGTGTTCGAGGTCGAACTCGTCGAGCACATCCCCACCGGGGAAGGCTGATCGTGAACTGGACCGGGGTGATTTGGCCGGGGCGGTGACGGCGTACGTCCGTTATCTCGCGCCGGACGCCGCGAACCACACGTACGCCGCGACCGACGGGGACGGCGGCGCCCGCTGGGGGGTCGTGGAAGATGAGGTCCTCGCGGACGGAATCAGCGAGGACAGCATGGTAGAGGAACTGGCGGCGCCTCCTTTCGGCGGAGAGGTCCGCACCGGGAAGCGGATGCCGCTCGATGAGCTTCATCTTCTCGCGCCGGCGACCCCCTCGAAGGTCATCGCGGTGGGCCTGAACTACAGGAGTCACCTCGACAACAGCCCGATCGGGACGCGCCCGGAGCCCGCCGAACCCCCCCTGTTCGCCAAGCTGCCGAGTTCGATCGTCGGGCCGGGCGCCGCGATCGAGATTCCCGCGGACGCGGAACTCGTCCACGCGGAAGGTGAAGTCGTCGTCGTGATCGGCCGCGTGGCGCGTCACGTCAGCCCGGCAGAGGCCGGCGATCACATCTTCGGCGTGACGGCGGGCAACGACGTGAGCGAGCGCACCTGGCAGCGCGACGACCTGCAGTGGCTCAGGGCCAAGGGCAGCGACACGTTCGGGCCGCTCGGGCCGCGGATCGTGACCGGCGCGGCGTGGGAGAACCTGCGCCTGCGCACGCGCCTCAACGGCGAGGTCGTCCAGGACGCGCGCACCTCGGATCTCATCTTCTCCATCCCGGAGATCATCGCCTACGCGAGCCGCTACTTCACGCTGCTTCCCGGCGACGTGATCTACACGGGAACCCCCGGGAAGACGTCGACGCTCTCTCCCGGCGACCGGGTGGAGGTGGAGGTGGAGGGCGTCGGGGTCCTGGCGAACGACGTGAAGGCCGAATCACCAAAGGACGGCACATGATGAAGAGAGCCGTGTGGATCGCGCTGGCGTTCGGGGCGGTGTTTGCGGCGCCTCCGGCCCCCCGCGGGCTCGCCGCCCAGCAGGCGCCGGACCTTGCCACCCTGTTCGAGTTGGGGACGCTCGTGCTCGACACGAATGGTGACAGCGTGCCCGATCTCGTGAACGCCGCGCTCGTTCTCGGCGATGACCCCTCGTCGACCGTCCGGGCCGCGGGCGCCGAGGTCGCCGCTCGGCTGGGGTTCGAGACGATGGCGCTGGATCTGCCGCTGTCCCGGAATCCGGAGGGCGGCCAGGTCGGGATCGTCGTGGGACGGAGCGGACTCGAGGTCGCCGGCCTGCGTACGCCGGGCATCGACCCCGCCTCCCTCGACTCGGGCGAGGGAGCCGTCGCCGTGCGCGAGGAAGGCGGGCGCACCTGGGTTCTCGTGGTCGGTGGCGATGAGGAGGGGCTGCACGCGGCGGCCCGCCTGTTCGCGGGCGTCCTGCCGCATACGCGAACCCTCTCGACGGCGAAGCTGCACCGCGTCCGCGATGATCTCGCCGAGACGCTGGAGGCGGGGGGCGTGGGGGACGCGGCCGTGCGCCTGACCCAGGCGAGGGTCAGAGCGGGCCAGGCCGGCGTCGGACGCGTGATCGCCGAGATCGAGGTGGACGAAGCGAACCTGAGCGCCGCCGCGGAACTCCTCCGGGGACTCGCCGCCGGGGACGTGGCTCCAGACCCTGGCGAGCCGGAAGAGGCGGAGGGGGAGGCAGAGGCCGCGGACGAATCGACGGACGCGGAGACTCCCCGGACCCGTCTGGCGTACCCGGGGCTCGAGTCGGTGGAAGCGCGGCTGGCGGGGGGCCCCACGATCCGGATCGCCGGGCGCGCGGCGCCGGATGCCCCGGGTCCGATCGCGGGCCGGCCGGGCAACGGCGGCAAGAACGACATGGACCTCTCCAACCTCTACACCTCCGACGGGCTGCTCGGCGGCGGGCTGCTCCCGAACCGCGTGGACGCGATGCTCGCGCCCGGCGAGGGAGGCATCGACGGCCTGCCCGATCTGGCGGGGCGGCTCGGACTCGAATCGACCGGGATCACCGTGCCGCTCGTCGCCCCGGCCTCGTCGATCGAAGCGGCCGCCGCCCGGCCCACGCTCGTCCTCGCGGGGGTGGACAACGCCCTGACCCGGCAGCTCGCCGACAGCGCGAAGATCGATCCGGGTTCGCTCGCCCCCGGGGAAGGGCTCATCCAGGTGGTCCCGGCGGCCTTCGGAGCCAAACCGGCCCTCGTCGTCTCCGGCGCCGACGCCGCCGGGGCCGAGCGCGCGCTCGACCAGCTGGCCCGGACGTTCCCGCACCTCGCGGAGCGCGGCGACGATCGCCCCACCGTCGATGACGTCGAGCGCGGCCTGTGGGACGCCCTGTCCGGCCACTCGCCCGTGGGCCAGGCGGCGATCGGCCTCTACAAGCTCGGCCGCATCGCCGACAAGCTGGCGGATCGGCAGATCGCCCGCGCGGCCGTGCTGTTCTCCGTCGAGAAGGCGGACCCCGGCCTGCATGCCTACGTGCAGGCCCGGGCTGCGGAAGCGCTCGGCGTCCCCGATGCCGCCGACGTCGACGTCACGGTCGACGATCGCGATGTCCAGCGGGCGGCCACGATCTTCGCCGACACGCTCTCACTGCCCTCGGAAGTCGACCGCTTCCGGGAGCTGTTCCGCGCCCGGGTGCTGCCGGCAGCCGGCTCCGGCGGTCCCATCCGGGTGGAGGCCCGCCTCAGCGAGCCGCCGGAGATCCGCCGCCAGCTGGAGCGGGAGGCTCGAGACGCGCTCATCGAGGCGGGGGCTCCGGCCGCCGCCGTCGAGGTCCGCGTCCTTTCCGCCTTCAAGCAGGGCTATTCCTGGCTCGAAGAAGTGATCCTGCCGCAACTGGCGGACCGGGACCCCGGCGAGATCGGAGAGATCGTCATCCGCTTCCGCCGCAACGATCCGCCCGCGGAGTGGCCTCAGCAGGCGATCCACACCCCCGTCCGCTGGCTGCACGAGATCTTCCCCATCGATGAGATCTTCGCCCGCGAACTCGGCCTCGAACTGGAGCGGATCCGCTTCGAGCAGACGACGGACGGACCGACCTACGCGGTGACCGTCACGAACTCCGGCGGCGCCGAGATTCTGTCCGGCGATTTCGAGCCCCGCCGGGTGATGCGTCCGTATTTCGACCGCTTCCGGGACTACGAACACGTACGCGTGACGACGGGGTGGATCCACGCCGCGGCGGGGGACCGCACACTGGTCGACGAACGCATCGTCACCGATCCCGAAGCCTTCTGGGACCACTATCAGAGCGTCGTTCTCCCGGCGATCTACGACTACGTGATGGACCGGCACGACGGGATACCGGACGGCGGGAACGCGGACGCGCCCTACTTCGGCGAACTCACGGTCGAACTCGAGATGAGCGAGCCCAACTACCGGCTCGAGATCGACAACGAGATTCACGCGCCGATGGACGCCCTCCACGAGGAGATCTACTTCGGCACGATCGAATTCTTCGACGTCCTCGGCCGGAACTCCCGCGGGCAGGGGCTGACCTTCCCCGGCCGCATCCTCCCGGTCATGCGGCCGCGTGGTGACGGCCGGCCGGCGGAACTGAGGGTGAGCTTCACAGGGTTCGCCACCTCTCGACCCGCCGTCTCCGTCGCCTTCGAGGATGCGGCGGGCGCGGCGGACACGGTGCGGCTCGACATCCCGAAGACCGGCCTCGAGCGCCCATCCGCGAGGCTGGCCGTCGTCCGCGCCGGCGAGCCGGGGATCGCGCACCTCGGGCTCCGCGTCCGCGTCGATACGGACGGCGACATGCGCGACAGCCTCCTGAACTACGCCTCGCCGCGGCAGGTCGACCGGAGCATGGTCTCCGCCGAACAGGTCGAGGCTACGGTGCGCGAGATCGAGGCGCTGCGCGCGACCGGCCTCTACGCTTCCTCGCTGGCCTGGGCCGGGCTCGGCTCCCTCGAAATCTGGGCCGAATGGACGCACGAACAGGACCCGGAGTCCCGCCGGACCGCGCGACTCGCGGCGAACGGAGCACCGCCGACGCTACCCGACTGGCGCCGCCTCCTGCCCGAGGGCTGGAGCTACGGGGGCGAACGCCTCGTCCAGTGGGAGACCCCCATGCCACCCTCCGAAGGCCACGGGATCCTGGCCCGGATGGCCGAGGCCTTCGAGGAAGTGACGATGTACAAGGCCGGCGAATCCTACCTGGGCCGGGACATCTGGGCGGCGGATCTCATGCCCCCGGTCACGGTTTCGCACTGGTCGCGTGTCAAGGCGACGACCTTCAAGCCCACGGTCATCTATTCCGCGCGACAGCACGCGAACGAGGTCTCCTCGACGAGTCACGTCCTGCGGCACGCGGAACTCCTCCTCACGGATCCCGCGCAACGGGCGAAACTGAACGACGTGAACGTCGTCATCCACCCGTTCACGAACCCCGACGGAGCCCAGCTCGCCTACGACCTGTACCGGATCACGCCGGACTTCATCCTGCACGCCGGCTACCTTGCGTCGCTGGGAATCGACGTGATGACGGGGTCGCGCGACGATCACCCCATCTATCCCGAGGCGCCCGTTCGAAACCGGCTGTGGGGGCGCTGGCTGCCCGACATCTTCCTGAACCCGCACGGATACCCCTCTCACCAGGTCGTGCAGCTCTTCAGCGAGTTCTCCGGACTCGTGCGGCGGGGGCGCGTGACCGAGCGCAACTGGGGTCTCAACAAGGGCTGGTTCATGCCGGGGTTCGGCTACGTGGACAGTCCCGAATACCCCCGACACCGCGACGCGGCGTTCGAGATCCGCGACTATATCACACGCGGGATCAACTCGAACCAGGACGTGTTCGAGATGAACCAGCGCAACTATGCGCGCTACCGTCGTTACGGAGCCGACTACGATCCGGATGTGTTCCGACTCCCGATGACCGACAGTGTCCTCATCGAGATGCCGTTGCGAGGGTCGAGTGGCGAATCCCGGTTCGGATTCGATTCTCGCATCACGATCTGGTCCGGCACGACGGAAGCCCCGGATGAGACGGCGTACGGCCCGTGGATGGAGCTGGTCGCCAAGGCGGGACTCTCGTGGAACCAGGCGCTGTTCGACTACCTGTACGAGGGAGCGCACGAGGTGAAGCGCTCCGGCTCCTCCTTCTTCGGCGGCGTGTCGCTGCGCATGAACCGCCCGCGGCCGCCCGAGGACGAGGACGAGTCGGAGGAGGAGGCCGTCACGACGGACGGCGGCGGCTCCCGGTAGCGCGTACTTGCTCCGGCCCCGCTTCGGAATTCAGGTTGGGGCGTGCTCGCACCGTTCAACGCAAGGGAATCCCGATGCGCATATCGAAGAATCGTTCGAACCACGTTTCGACCATCTCCTCATGTAGAGGGATCCGCTCGCCGATCTGGATGGCGGCGGTCGCGGTGCTCCTGGGCGCCACCAGCCTCGCGGGCCAGGAGGAGGGCGGCGATGCGGCGGAGGCCGAGGAGGCTGCGGCCGCCGCCAACACGACCCAGGGCGTGTTCAGCGAGGAACAGGCGACGCGCGGCGAAGACGTCTTCTGGAACATCTGCGCGGAGTGCCACTTCGAGGAGGATTTCGGGGGGCCGTTCATCCAGTCGTGGGTCGGGGCCTCCGTGAAGGACCTCGTGGACGAGATCGTGGCCACCATGCCGGAGGACAATCCGGGCGGGCTGCCCGCCGAGCAGTACGTCGATGTCGTCGCCTACATGTTCAAGATCAACGGCATGCCGACCGGCGAAGACGAACTGACCGCCGAGAATCTGGAAGCGGTCGAGATCGAGGTCGACCTCGACCCCTGATTCCGTGACGGATTCTCTTTAGCGGAACCGAGCGCGGGACCCGCGAGCACCCCCCAAATTGGGTGCGAAGCGCGCATTCCGGCGTTAGAGTCCTGCATATGAACAGGACTGCCCTGCCGCACTCGCCCTCTCCCTCTCCTCTCGGGGAAGGATGACCGCCATGCGAAACCGAACGTCGTCCGTGATGCTCCTGGCTCTGCTTGGCCTGGCCGTGGTCGGGCTCCGGGCCCGTCCCGCGAGCGCACAGGTGCCGAAGGTCACCGCCGGTGAGGTGGTGGACCGCGAAACCCTGAGGGGGTTCGTGACCTGGGCGACAGCCGTCTCCGCCGCCATCACCGACATCAACGAAGGGTCCCAACTCATTCAGGCGTGAGAACGGAGGGCAGCGACTACAACGTGGGGAACATGTACCTGATCCTCATGACCCCCGATGGACAGGTGTTCATCCACGGCGAAGACCCCCACATCGATGGCACGAACGTCTCTGAGGTGGTGGACGAAAACGGGACCAAAGTCGTCCGGCAGATGCTTGCCGCCGCGGCGGCCGGGGGCGGCTTCGTGGAGTGGTGCTGGGACGACCCGCAGGATCCGGGTGACCCCCGCTGCAAGGACAGCTACGCCCTTCAGTACCATTCCCAGGTGCTCGGAGCGGATCTGGTCATAGTCGGGGGGTACTACCAGAATCTTTCGAACGCCGGGCAGCCGCTCCCTCCCGTCCCGCTTCCGGAGGTCACCGCCGCCGATGTGGTAGACCGCGAGACGCTGAGGCAGTTCGTGCATGGCTCTCTCGACTGGCTGCTCGAACTCGTCGGGCAGGTCGGTTTCCAGCGCGCGACCGAATGGAAGGCCTTGATGCGAGAGGAGGGCGGCCCGTTCAAGTCCGGCCCGATCTATCTCTTCGTCTTCACTCCCGAAGGTTATGTGATCTTCCACGGCGCGGACCCCTGGCGTGAAGGCCGTACGGCCATCGACAACACGGACTTCCGGGGGAGGCCGTTCGTAAGGGAAGTCATCGCCGTAGCCCAGGGGGGTGGAGGATTCGTCGAGTACTTCTGGGACGACCCGACGGTACAGGGGGATGAGGACACCGGAACGCCCAAGGTGAGTTACGCCGTCTCGTACAAGAGCGACCTGCCCATCTACGAGGGCGTCGAGTTCATCGTCGGTGCCGGATTCTATCGGAATTTCTCCACCGCCGAGGCGGAGATGGCGGCGGCGGACTGGCTCAACCGGTTCGGCCGTTCGGTGGCGAGCCAAGCCATGGAGATGATCGGCAACCGCGTGTCGCAGGCGGACCGCGGCGGTGACGAGGTGACAGTCGGCGGGCGCACGATCGACCTCGCCGCGCTGGGCGCGCGGGACGGGCTGCTCGGCGGTCTCAACGCCCTGACGCCCGCAGCTTCCCCCACGAGCCGGATGGCGCCGACGGCGCTCCTCCCCACGTCCGTGGGCGGACTCCTCGGTGAGACTTCTTTCCGGATCTCCGCGGGACAGGACGCGAGGGGCGGAGGCAGCTACTCGCTGTGGGGCGCGGGGGAGATGACGCGGTTCTCCCGCCGCGAGGACGAGGGGTTCGGCCACGGTGAGATCGTCACGGCCGCGCTGGGCGCCGACTACGAGTTTGGCTCGGTCCTCGCCGGGCTCGCCGTGTCCCACAGCTTGGGGGCGGGCGGCTTCGAACTGGGGCGGGCCGGGCAAGATGACGCCGGCGACGTGTCCACGAGATTGACCAGCGCGTTCCCCTACGCCCGGCTCGCGCTCAGCCCGCGCCTCTCCCTGTGGGGCGTGCTCGGATACGGGTTCGGCCAACTGGACCTCACGGGGGGCGGTGAGCGTGACCCCTCCAGCGACGTTTCGATGCGCATGGTCGGACTGGGTGCGCAGGGCGAACTGGTGCGGGCCGAAGATCCGGATGACTTCAAGCTCGCGCTGAGATCGGACGGCTTCGTGGCGGAGATGAAGTCCGAGGAAGTCGAGGGTCGGAGCGAACTCACCTCCGACGTGAGTCGCGTGCGCGTGATACTCGACGCCTCGAGGGGATACACGCTCTCGTCCGGAGAGATGATCCAGCCGCATGTGCGGGTCGGCATGCGACGCGACGGGGGCGACGTGGAGACCGGCTTCGGGATGGAGCTGGGGGGCGGTCTCGCCTTCCTCGACCTGGAGCGGGGTCTCACGATCTCCGTGCACGGGCGCAAGCTCGTGGCGCACGAACAGAGCCACTACGAGGAGTGGGGGCTCGGCGGGTCCATCACGCTCAACCCGCAGGGGGCCGGACGGGGGCTGTCGCTCCGCGCGAGTCCTTCCTGGGGGTCGACGGCGAGCGGCCTGGCGCGGCTTTGGGCGCAGGGCGCGACCGGGCTGACGCCGAACGGGTACGGGTACGGGCACGGAAGCCACCGGCTGGATGCGGAAGTCGGATACGGTGTCGACGCGCTGGCGGGCCGGGGCACATTCACGCCGTACGCGAGACTGGTCCTGTCGGAGCAGCCGGGTGCGGGCCAGTTCGGCGCGAGCCAGTTCCGGGGTCCGTTCGCGCTGATGCCGCTCCACGCATCGGGGCAGCGCCTGTACGGCTACCACCTGGGCGGGCGTCTCAACGTCGGTTCGGGCCTCTGGCTTAACGTCGAGGGAGGCCGGAACGCCTACGGGGCAGCGTCCGGCCCGGCGAACAGCGTTACGCTCAACCTCGCCATGAACTGGTAGGAGACGTGGTCGCCGCGTCGTGAACCGACCTTCGGATCCGTACACCACGCGTGACTCGCTCACCGGGGTCAGCGCGGGCATCGATCGCTGTCTGGAACGAGCCGCCGACGTTGACCGGCTGGGCGTTTCCGCGCCCGAGGTCTCGGCGTGGAGCGTGCAGGACCACCTCGAACACCTGCTCCTTTCCGACCGGAGCGTGCTGGACTGGGTCCTGAAGGCGCTGGCCCGACCGAACCCGCAAACGAGGGAGCAGTTCCCGCGGGAAATCGGCGTGTCGCTCCTGGCGGGCGGTTCGATCCCGCGCGGCCGCGGACCCGCCCCCGACTTCACGCTACCCACTGGCCTGGTAGCCGCCGGCGTCCGGACGGGCCTCGAGGCGTTACGTACGCTGACGGCGGGTCTCGAGCCGCGAACGGCCGAAGTGGACGCGTGCCGGCACACGCTCCCGCACCACGTCCTCGGCCACTTCACTCCGGCCGAGTGGCTACGCTTCCTCCACCTCCACCACGGCCATCACGAAGCGATCATCCGCGACATCCTCGCCGCCTGACGGACGGGTCCGGGCGGCTACGTCTGCGCCCTTCCCGCCCGGACGCGGCGGATGGCGGCGGCGCCCTCGAGCAGGAGCCAGATCTCCAGGATGAAGATCGCGGCCCCGATCACGAGCAGCATCCAGTCGTTCGACCCAAAATAGCGGTCGAGGTTGATGACCATGGCCCACGTCGTCATCAGGAGGAGGAAAGACATCGGGATCATCGTCACCCAGAAGGGGCGTCCCTTACCCATCAGGTAGAGCGACACGATGAGGAGCGTCAGACCGGCCAGGAGCTGGTTGGTCGTCCCGAACAGGGGCCAGATCATCATGCCGCCGGCGCCCCGGTCGACCGAGAGGGCGAGGAGCGCGCAGCTGGCGACGGCGATGCCGGTCGCGACCCAACGGTTCTGGATCGCCTTCACTTTGTACTCGACGCCGAGTTCGCTGATGATGTAGCGCTGCAGCCGGATCGCGGTATCCAGCGTCGTTGCGGCGAAGCTGATCACGACGACCGACGCGAAGATCACGGCCACGCTCTCGGGAATCCCCAAACCGCCGGCGAGCACACCTACGCCGTTGACGAAGGCCGTCGTGGCGCCCGCGGTGGCCGCCTCGAAGCTCCCGTAGTGCTGTTGCCAGAGCGCGAGACCCTGTGTCGCGCCCACGTCCCGGCTGAGGTAAATGGCGAAGCCCGCTGTACACGCGATGATCGATGTGACGGCAAGCGAGCCCTCGCCGATAGCGCCGCCATAGCCCACGTAGCGGGCCTCCGTCTCATTCGCGAGCTGTTTCGATGAAGTACCGGATGCCACGAGGCCGTGGAAGCCGCTGATCGCGCCGCACGCGATGGTGATGAAGAGGAGCGGAAGCCAGCCTGGGGTATCCGCAGGCAGTTCCGTGTTCACCGTGGGCGCCACGACCTCGGGGTTCACCACGAGTACGCCGAGGCTGATGATGCCGAGCGCGACGAAGAGTTGGTGCCCGTTCACGTAGTCGCGGGGCTGCAGGAGCAGCCACACCGGCAGCACCGAAGCGACGAAGGTGTAGGCGAAGAGGATCGCGATCCACCCCACGCGCCGCCCATCGGCGGCAGCGGCCTCTCCCGCCGCGGCCGCATCCCCTCCCGCCGCGGCCATTTGCGCCTCGGTCGGGCTGAACCCGATGAAGTCGGGCAGGGTGAACGGCATGTCCTGCCCGAACCAGATGAGGACGTACAGCGTGGCGAGCGCCCCCAGCGACGGAATGAGGATCCCCGTACCCGTGCGGTAGATGAGGAAGCCGACGATGAGCGCCACGACGAGCGAGCCCCACACCGGAACCACGGCGCCGGGGTTGGCCATGAACAGGTTCGCGATGATGACGGCGAACACGGCGTTCACCATCAGCAGCAGGAAGAAGATGATGAGGAGGAAGAGGACGCGGGCACGCTGGCCAAGGATCGACTCGGTCAGCGTCCCGATCGACCGCCCCTTGTGGCGATTCGAGATCCACAGGGCGCTGAAGTCGTGCACCGCCCCGGCGAAGACCGTCCCGAGCACGACCCACAGGAATGCGGGCAGCCACCCCCAGATGACCGCGATCGCCGGGCCCACGATCGGCGCCGCTCCCGCGACGGAAGTGAAATGGTGCCCGAAGAGCACGTGCTTGTTCGTCGGCACGTAGTCGACACCATCCTTGAACTCGTGCGCGGGCGTGACGAAGTCCGGGTCGAGCTTGAAGATCCTGCCCGCGATGAAGCGCGAGTAGACGAGGACTCCGGTGAGGAAGGCCGACAGACCAATCACCAGCAGGACGATCGCGCTCATCGGACAACCTCCTCCGCAGTATCGAATACGGGAACCCGCCTAAGTGCGTCCACCCCCACGGGATCGGCGTCCTGGAGGTCGACGCGGAGGACAGGCCAATCTCCGAGAGACTGTGAGATCCTCGCAAGATAGGCGGCCTGGCGTTCTCGCCTGGCGGCGAACAACGGGTCGACTCCCGCCCCGCCGTCGCGCTCGGGCAGCACCAGGTTCACGACGATCGCCCCGACCGGAACGTCGTGTTTCGACAGGGCCTCAACGGCCTTCTCCGTCTCCCAGATCGGCAGACGTTCGGGGATCACGACGAACACGAAGGCCGTCCGCCGGGGATCGGTGAGGATCCGGCGCGCCTCCTGAAAGCGGTCCCGGCGTTCCTCGAGCGCCCGCAGGAGAGGGTCATTGTCGAGATCGGCCGCCTCGGACCCGGCCACGTTCTTCCACATCTGGGAGAGGGCTCCCACCTTGCGCCGCCGCTTGATGAGCCCGCCGATCCACGTCGTCATCAGCTCCGGCAGGGAGAGCAGCCGCAGGGTCTGGCCGGTGGGCGCCGTGTCGAAGACGATCCGGTCGTAGGCGTCCCCTTCGTCGTCGAGTATCCGCGTGAAGCGGTCGAAGAGGGCCGATTCCACCGCCCCGGGAGAGACGCGCGCGATGTCGATCTGCCGGTAGACCTCGCCCAGGAGCCGCGGGGGCGCGGCCGACTCCACGCGCGACTTGACGGCCTCGATGTAGCGGTCCGCTTCCCGCTCCGGATCGACCTCCATGGCCCAGCAACCCTCGGCGACTTGCCGCGGCCGGTCCCCCAGTTTCGCCTGGAGCACGTCCCCGGTGGAGTGCGCTGGATCCGTGGACACGAGAAGGGTCCGGCGCCCGCGCGAGGCCATGTCGAGCGCGGCGACGGCGGCCATGGTCGTCTTCCCGACCCCGCCCTTGCCGCCGAAGAAGAGGACCGGCCGATCCGGAAACGACAGCGGAGCCCGCTGCGAGCCTGGGTCGTTCAGCAACAGCGGAAGCCGCCTTCGGGTCCGCGCTCCATCCCGACCCGAACGTGCCACTCGTGAAACTCCTCGATCAGCGACGGATACAGTTCGAGCATGTAGAACTGCACCGGGTTCGGCACGCCGAGCAGGTCCGAGAAGCCCATCAGCATGAACGCGTCGTGCTGCCGCAGGTACTCGCGGTGGATCGTCGCGCGATAGGGGGCGATGTACAGCCCCTCGTAAATCTCGCGCGCCTCTCGAAGCCAGCGCCGCCAGCGGGGCGGTGCGTGGTCGCGTGAGCGGCGTTCAGCCGCCATTGGAACCGGTCAGTTGGCGCCGCTCCCAGGCGCGGACCCGTGGGATGGCCGCGTCGAAGATGCGCTCGTAGTTGAGCCGTTCGACCTGGGCCCGTACGTCGGCATCGAGCCGTTCCCACAGCGGGTCGTAGACCGTGTAGTTGGCGACGTATCCCTCCCAGTCGGCGGGGGCCACGGCGTCGGTGCCGAACAGGAACCGCGTCGGGTGCCGGCCGATCAGGGTCGCCCATGCATCGGCGCTCGCGCCGTCGCCCACGATGTACCTGGCCACCTCGTCCCACGAGATGTCGAGCGCCACATGGTCGTAGCGCGGGTCGGACAGCCAACCGTCGAGCCAGGCGACGTGCCCTTCCGAAGGCCCGACGAAGCGGCCCAGGCCGGTGTGGGCCCAGATGATCGTCGCCTCCGCGTGGCGGGCGAACAGGTCCAACACTTCCACGGCGTGATGCGGTGGTTCGCTCGGGCGGACCTGGTCGATGTCGTTGTGGAGGATGACGACGAGACCGATCTCCGCGGCCGTCGCCAGGATCCGGTCCAGGGCCGGGTTGCGCAGGCTCGCCGCGTGCCCGGAGACCTTGGACGAGACGAACTCCTTGTGGATGGTGAACTCGCCGATGCCGGCGAACACGCCGGGGAAGGTGAGCAGGACGCGCTCGATGTGGTCGGAGGCGTACATGTCCGACGGGTTGAAGCCCGTGATCATGGGGTCGACGCGGCGGCGATCCTCCTCGGGCAGCGACAGGTACTCGCGCGCGATCACGGCGTCCACGAACGAGTAGTAGTACAGGTCGGCGTTCGTGCGCAGGTAGTAGTCGGGCGCACGGTCGCCCGACAGGAAGTAGTCCCACTTCTGCTGCAGCGGGATCCCGAACATGGCCACGCGTCCCACCCGCCCGGCGGTCATGTCCAGGAACTCGCGCGCCGTCGGGCCGCGCTGAATGTAGTTCAGGAGATGGAAGTGCGAATCGTGGAAGAGCGCCGTGCCGGACGCCGGTCTCGCGGTCGTCGCCGGAACCGGGGCGCCCCTTTCGGCGGAGGGCGGCGCGGCGACGGCGACGGATGGGGTCGCGACCGGACCGCGTCCCGTGGCGCAGCCGGCGAGGAGCGCCATCGCCAGTGCGCCCGCCGCGCGACCCCGTGTGCGCGGGCTCAAAAGGCCACTGCGGCGCTGTTGTTGCGGTTGTGGGACGCCGCGCGCAGTTCGCCCGTCTCCGGATCGCGCTGGATCGCCACCCACAGCCCCTCCCCGCCGAAGCGGGCCTCCATGGGGTAGATCTCCTCGTACGCGTATCCCGTTCCGTCGAGGACCTCCGCCGGGAACTTCCCGCCCGGTACGCGGAAGGTCATTTGGCCGGTGGCCGGATCGGTATTCGGCAGGAAGAAGTCGGGCGTGTCGATCGCCGCATCCACAGCCATCCCGTAGCGCATCACGTTCAGCAGCCCCTGGAACGTCCGGTGGTGGAGGCCGGACCCCATCGACGCGAAGCCGAGCACGGGAGTCCCGTCCCGGAACAGGATCCCGGTCTGCGTGGGCGCCGGCAGCCGCGATCCCGGCTCGAGGCGGGCGATCTGCGTCTGCTGGAAGGACGCCGGATCGCCGATCGTGATCCCGTCCACGACGATCGCGGTCTTGCCCCACAGGACCGCGTTGATGCTGTGCGTGATCGCGGCGATGTTGCCCTCGCCGTCGATGGCCACGACGTCGTCGGAGTGGCCGGGGCCGCCCGGCGCCCAGTTGCCGAAGGGCAGCCCGGCCTGGATGACGTTCCAGAGCCGGTCGGCGTGGTCCGGCGTGACGCGCGTCGCCGGCGTGAAATCGCCGCCGACGAGCGACGCGGCCATTTCCGGCGGCAGGAAGTCGAGCAGCGAGGCGCGAGTCACGTTGAGCGCGGTCCGCAGGGCCTCCGGCGATTCCGTCCAGTGGCCCTCCTCCAGCAGCCCGGAAGCCGCCGCGAGCCGCTGCGCCTCGATCATCGTCACGCCGCCGCCGTTCGGCGGAGGGTTCGTGTACAGCTCCCAGCCCTCGCCAAGGTCCGCCACGAGCGGCTCGTCCCAGATGACCTCGTAGGCCGCGAGGTCCTCGACGGTCATCCGACCCCCGTCGGCCTGGATCGCGGCCGCCGCCTTCTCGGCCCACGGCCCGCCGTACATGTAGCCGGTCCCCTGCTCGGCCACCGCGCGCAGCGTCGCCGCCAGCGCGGGCTGGCGCAGGACGTCCCCCTCGACGTACGGAGAGCCATCCTCCTTCAGGAACGTCGCCTTCGTCTCCGGAAGTCGCGCGAGATCCGCGGCCCGCCCCCCCCAGTAGCCCTCCACCTTCTTCGAGATGGGAAAGCCCTGCTCGGCGACATGGATCGAGGGCTTGAAGATCTCCGCCCACGGGAGCCTTCCGAACCGCTCGTGCGCGGCCCCGACGCCCCTCATGAACCCGCCGACGAGCGCCGTGCGCCCACTCACAGCGGTACCGTACCTCCCGTCGGGAGAGGAGAGATCGATCCCGCCGGGGATATTCGCCGGATCGTCCTCCCCGAGCACCGTGTTCCACTCGGCGTTCATGGTGTAGACCCGGTCCGTGCCCGCGTCGTAGTAGACGAGCGACATGATGCCGAAGTAGCTGATCGGCGCTCCCGCGGTGAGCGCGACCTGCATGAGCGAAGTCGTCATCGCCGCGTCGATGGCGTTCCCGCCCTGCTTCAGCGCCTCCAGTCCGGCGCGCGCCGCGAGCCCGTTGTACGCGACGGTGACCGCTCCGTTCTCCCCCGTCGCGACGCCGGCTTCCGTCCGGTCCACGAGCTGCGCCTCCATGAACCGTTCGTAGTCGGCGGCCCAGCGCTCCGGCGACAGGCCGGTCTCCGCCTGGCACGCCGCCAGCACGAGGAGGGAGGCCAGACACGCGAGAGGGCGGCCACACACGGATCGGCCCATAGAACGGCTCGCCGAACGGCTTGCGGTCGAGCTCATTGATCGGAGGTCGCGGAGGGACGGAGCCACTGTTCCCACCATTCGAGCTGGACCCACATCCGGTGTACCATGCGCCACGGGGTCCATCCCCCGTGGTAGGAATCGGGATAGCGCACGAACTTCGCGGGCACCTGCTGCTTCCGTAGCGCCACGTACATCTGCTCCGCCTCCTCGACCGGGACGCGGTGGTCGGATTCCCCGTGGACGAAAAGCGTCGGTGTCGTCACGCCCTTCGCGTAGATGATGGGCGAGGAGCGCATCAGGTGCTCGAGCCCGCGCTCCTCCCACGGCGGCCCGAAGAATTCACTCTCCTTCGTGCGGGGGATGTCCGCCACGCCGTAGTCGCTGACCCAGTTGGAGATCGAAGCCCCGGCGATGGCGGCGGCGAAGCGGTCCGTATGCGTGATGACCCAGTTCGTGAGAAATCCCCCGTAGGAATAGCCGGTCGCGCCCATGCGCGCGGTGTCGATTTCATAGCGTTCGATCGCGTGGTCGACGCCCGCCATCACGTCGTCGTAGTCGTTGAAGCCCCAGCCACCCCAGGTGCCCCAGCGAAAGTCCTCGCCGTACCCGGTCGAGGCCCGCGGGTTCGTGAACAGCACCATGTAGCCCTGCGCCGCCAGGAGTTGCTGGTCGAACGACCACGTATTCCCATAGGCTCCGTGCGGTCCGCCGTGCATCTGGAGGACCATGGGGAACCCGCCCTGCCCCGCCGCATAGCCGCGCGCGGGAAGCATCCAGCCTTCGACCTCGGTCCCATCGGGACTCCGGAACGAGAGACGCTCCGGGCTGGACAGTGCGATCTCGGCGAGCAGGTCGCGATTCACATCGCTCAGCCGCACCTCGTCGCCCATCGCGGCGCCCGCGTCCGCGACCCATACATCGCCCGGTTCCGTCGGCGCGGTGGCCCGGAACGCGACGCGCGAGAAGTCCTCCGAGAAGGAGAAGCTCCCGAGCCGGCGGTCCCCGGCCGTCACCTGCTCGACCGGCCCGCCTCCCTCGGCGACGCGGAAGAGATGCGTGTTGCCGCGGATGCCCGCGGAGAAGTAGACGTGCCCGCCGTCCGCGGTCACGGTGGGTCCGCCGGGGATGAGGTCCCAATCCGCGGTGAGGTTGCGGAGCCGCGTCCCGTTCTCCGCGTCGAACACGAACAGGTCCGAGGGCGCCCCGCGGTCGCGGGCCTCGCGGATGATGATGTCCAGGCCTTCGTTGCCCCGGACGACGAGCCGCGCGCCGTCGGCGGACCAGGCCGGGGAGGAGTAGTTGTATCCGTCGTCGGTGAGCCGGCTCACGTCGCCGTCGAGGTCGACGGCCCAGAGATCCGACCGCTCGTACGAGTGTTCATCGCGCTGGTGCGCGTCCGCCGTGAACGCGAGCCGCCGGCCGTCGGGACTCCAGGCGAGCCCGGAGGCGTCGAAGCCGAGTTCCGTGAGCTGCCGCGCCTCTCCCCCCTCGGCCGGCAGCAGGTACACCTCGCGGGGGGGCGTCGCGTTCGGATCGCGCGGGTCGGCGAGGTAGCCCCGCCGGTCGAAGCGGTAGTTCATCCAGTCGTATTCGCGCCCATCGAACCGCTCCACGGTGCGGCGCTCGAAGTCGGACTCCCAGACGGGCTCCGGGGGAGGCGGGGGCGGCGTCGGCCGGGTGAACGCGATCCAGCGGCCGTCCGGACTGAAGACGGGCGAGCCTCGCAGCCCCCCGAGCCGGAACGCCTCGCCGGCCGGCCGGTCCATGCGGAGGAACCACGTGCTCCCGGCGCCCGACCCACTGGGGTCCGGCCGGTTCGACGTGAAGACGAGGTAGCGGCCGTCCGGGCTCCAGCGGGGCGAGGAAGCGCTGAAGCTCGGGCTCGTCACCCGCGCGGCCTCCCCGGAACCGTCGGCGTCCACGAGCCAAACCTCGCTGTGGCGGCGGTTCTCCTCTTCGAGGACCGACGTGACGACGTAGGCCACGCGCGATCCGTCGGGCGAGAGAGCCGGGCTCCCCGCGTCCTTCAGCCGGTAGTAGTCCGGCAGTTCGAGCGCCCGTCCCTCCTGCGAGGCGAGCGGCGCCGGCATGACGGCACCGTGGGCGCTGAAGCCCGCGACCGCGGCGACCAACGAGAACAGGGATGAGAAGCGAACGCGCATCGCGAGCCTCCTGGAGCGAACCCGGCTAACGGGGTAGCCGGTAGGCGAGAAGAAGATTGCCGGGCATCTGGCTGAACAGGTCGTATCCCGAGTTGACGAGGACATAGCCGCGCGCGACGACGGGTCCGGGTCCGTCGATGGCGCCGCCCCGGCCCGGCACGCCGTTCACGGTCTCGAACTCGCGCGCCGTGTCCACATCCCAGAGCACGGAGCCATCCTCCGTTGAAAAGGCGCGCAGGTGGCCGTCCAGGCTCCCCGCCAGCACCGCCCCCTCGATCGCGGTCGGAGCCGCGGAGAAGAAGGGCATGCAACCGGCCCGGCCCCCGCACACGGAGGGATCCGGAGGGGCGTGCCAGATGACTTCCCCGGCGGCGAGTTCCAGCGCGTAGACGCCAGGAGTGGGCGGATCCTCGGCGTTCATCTGCGTGGAGGCCCCGGACCGAGGATCCGAGATGATCGCGAACGGGTTGTCGACGTTCGGCACGTAGGCCCGGCGGCCGTCGGACGTGAGGCCCCAGTGGATGCCGCCGAGAGAGCTTCCCTTCCCGACCCGGCGCGCCCACACGAGTTCGCCCTCCGAGTCGGGGTCGAGCGCCCACACCATGCCGGACTTCTGCCCGGCGATCAGGAGCTGCGATCCGTCCGCGGCGGTGACGATGATCGGGGCCATGCCGAAGTCGTGATCCGGCCCCGTCGGCGCGGGGCAGTTCTGGAAGCGGGACGAAATGCAGGACATGTTCCAGGCGTCGTCTTCCCGCCCCTGGAAGGTCCAGCGGGCCTCGCCCGTTTCCATGTCGAGCGCGGTGATCGCGTCGCTCCCGCCCGTCGCCGGACGCGTGTAGTTCTCGCCCGTCCCGATGTAGAGGAGACCGCGCGCAGCGTCGACCGTCGGGCTGGACCACACCGGCGCCCCGGAGGGCGCGAAGAGCCGCGTGCCGGCCTCGTTCTCACCCACGTGTGCGGGCTCCTCGGCCACGGTCCGGAACTCCCACAGCGGTTCGCCCGTCTCCGCCGAGAAGGCCGCGACGCCTCCGCTGGAAGTGCAGCACTCGTAGGCCGGATCGCCGGCGCTGACGATTTCCATGGAAGAGAGCGGGACGAAGACGCGGCCGTCGTGGACGGTCACGCTCCCCGTGACGACGTGATCCGCGTGTGTCCCGGCGGCGGCGCGCCAGTGGAGTGCGCCGGTCGTCGCGTCGATCGCGTACACGTTCGTCCGGAAGTCCGCGAAGAAGGCCGACTGCCCGCCTTCGGGGCTCTCGCCGATCGCGATCGCGCCGCGCACCGCAGCGTCGCCCGCGAACACCCAGTGCACGCAACCGCTCTCCAGGTCGATGGAATACACCTCACCGAACGCCGAACCCACGATGATCCGGTCGTCGATCACCGCCGGTTTCGAGCGCACCTGGCTCACGTCAGGGAAGCCGAAGGCCCAGGCCAGTTCTAGATTTGGCAGGTCGGCGGCGGTGAGTCCCGCGCGGGCCGCATCCACGAAGCCTGTCTCGCCGCCGCCGCCGCCCCAACCGGACCAGTGCACGACGCCCTCTTCCCGCGGCGCGCTGGCGCAGAAGGCGGAGGGCGGGAGTCGGGTCTCGACCAGCGTCTCGCCGGTGAGCCACTCCGCCACGGCGCGGCGCTCTTCTGCCGCGAGGTCCTCGCCGTGCCGGCGCATGCGGCCGCCCTCCAGCGAACTGAGGACCGCCCGGGGCGTCATCGTGCCGAGCGTGGTGAGGCCGGGGGCGCGCACCGAACGCTGCCCCGAGTGGCACTCCGCGCACGAGGTGGCGTACACGCGCATGCCGGGGCTGTCATCCATGGGGGGCGGATCGAGCAGTCCGCGCACCTGCTCCTGGGCGACGGCCGGTCCGGCCCCGGCGATCAGGGCACTGCCGGCGAGTACGGCGGTAAAAGCGGCGGCAACGATGCGCATCGGGCGTTTTTCCGGAACGAGGTCGAGAGAACCCGGGGAACATAGGCCCTCACGTTCCGTTGCGGGACGGTGCGACGCCAGCGGACGAGCGCGGACGAGCCGCTAGCGGCGGATGGGGAGCGCGGCCTCGACCACGCGGTGCACGATGAGATCGGCCACCGCGTCGGCCTGTCTCCCATCGTGATCGCCGGTGCCGCGCCAGTGGGTCTGGGCCACGACGACGAGCTGCCGATCCGGCACGACCCACACGAACTGGCCGCCGTAGCCCCACATCACGAACGCGGACACGTCGTCGCCGCCGCCCAGGCGGTCGCTCCACGTCTGATAGCCGTACCCGGCATCCCGCAGGACGTAGCCGATGTCGCCCACCGTGACGAGCGGACCGATCTGCGCTTCCGCCCACGCGCGAGATACGATCTGCCGGGACCCGGACCGGCCGCCCTGCAGAAGCATCTGTCCGATCTTCGCGGCATCGCGCGCACGGAGCGCCAGCTCGGCACCGCCCACGATCACGCTGTCCTGCATGACCGGCCAGCGCTTGTGGTCGATACCGAGCGGGCCCAGCAGCTCCCGCTCCGCGAACTCGAGCGCGCTACCCTCGACGACGTCATCGACGATCACCGTGAGCAGGTGCGACCCCCCGGTGTTGTATATGAACCGCCGGCCCGGAGGGGCGACGATGGGCAGGTCGAGGACGTACCCGACGGGCCGGCCGGAACGGACCCACGGGCCGAAGTCCTCCTCGTCGGACCACTGCATGCCGCTCGTCATCGTGAGGAGGTCGCGCACGCGGATGCCGCCATGCTCCGACCGCCGAGACGGATGCGACAGCCGGTCCGTCATCAGATCCTCCGGGTCCAGGAGCCCGCGGTCCGAGGCGAGGCCGACGAGCAGCGCCGTGACCGTCTTCGTGACGGACCGCATGTCGAAGGCCGAATCCCGGTGCATGCCGCCGAAGTACGCCTCCTCGACGAGCCGCCCGTTCCGCACCGCGACGAGCGCCCGGATGTTCGGCACGGCGCTCGCCGCATCCGCGAACGCGCCCCCCAGCAACTCCGGATCGAACCCCTGCGCTTCGGGCGTCGACGTGGCCCACGCGCGCGACAGATCGACGGGCGCGGGCACCGGATCGGGCCCGCCGGCGGTATCCCCGGAATCGACGGGCGCGGCCGCACTGTCGCACGCCGCCAGCGCCGCCACGCAGAAGGCGGCGGTCAGGCGGGGCGCGCACTCCCTCCGGCGTCGCTCGCGCAAAGCCCGGCTACTCGCGGCGCCCCCGCCGGAAGGGCATCGAGAGCATCCCGCGCAGCGTCCCCCATTCCGAGCGGTCCACGTTCTCGAGCCCGAGATGGATCTCGCGCGGCTCGGACCGGAGCCGGAAGCTCCCGAAGGCCCGGTCCCAGAACGAAAAGATGCTCGAGTAGTTCGAGTCGGTCTCGGGCTGGTAGTCGGAGTGATGGACCCAGTGCATCCACGGCGTGACGATGAGCCAGCGCAGGCGCCGGTCCACCCGGCCGGGCAGCCGCACGTTGCTGTGGTGGAAGAGGATGATGGGGAGGAGGATCGCTTCGTAGACGAGGAGTTCCGCCACCGTCACGCCGAGGATGGGAAGCACGGCGAGCCGCGCGATGGAGGACAGCACGATCTCCCCCGTGTGAAAACGGAGGCCCGACGTGGCATCCAGTTCCGCGTCCGAATGGTGGACCTGGTGGAAGCGCCACAGGAACCGGACCCGGTGATTCATCCGGTGCCACAGGTACTGCCACGCATCGAAGATCACGACGGCCGCCGCGAGCCGCACCGCGGTCGGAACTTCGAGCAGGTGAAGCAGCCCGAAACCGCGTTCCCTCGCCGTCTCCGTCACGAACAGCGTGGCCGCGGCGAAGATGACGGCCGCCACCGCGGCGTTCCCCACGCCGAGGGCGAGGTTCCGCGCCCCGTGCCCCGCCCTCGCGCTCCGGCCCTCGAACATCGGGAGGACGCCCTCGACCAGCCACAGGATGGCGAGCGCGAGGGCGGCCCCCGCCGTCTTCAGGGTACCGGGATCGTCGAACACGGAAGCGAACATAGCCCGCTATCGGGCGGGGGCGACCCCCTCCGCGATACTCACCTCGGCCGCTCCGAAGAACCCGAACGCGAATCGATGTGGACGATCCAGATTCACGACGTTCCCCCGGATGGTGGCGGGCGGGATGGAGAAGGGGTTCGCCGACCCGAGCGCGTTTTGCTCGAAGAGGGCGTAGTAGTAGTCGTAGCCCAGCCTCGAGAGCGAGACCTGGCGGATCTCCGCGTGTTCGCCGGACCCGATGGCGATCTCATCGTTCGGCTGGAAGCCGATCACATCCTGCCCGTCGTACAACTCGTCCCTGCTCACGAGATTGATCGCGTTTCCGGGGTCCGGCGGGATCTCGTTCACGCCCTCCACGAGTTGCTCCCACAGGTAGTAGTTCGGGACTCCGGCCGGGTCCAGGAAGTCGATCGCGGCCCGATAGCCTTCCTCATCGATGAAGAGCGACTCCTCCTCGTACACGAAGTACAGCGAGTCGATCGGGGGCACTGGGCGCAGCAGAGCCGACGCCTCGTACACGTCTCCCCCGTACTCGAGGAAGAGCGTGTACGTCTCACCGACGCGCGCGACCAGATGTTCCGTCCCGTACAGACCCGGCCCGATCTCGGGGAACGCGTAGGCGCGGCCGGCCCCATCGACGACCGTGACGATGGCGCCCGTCGCCGGCGGGGTCGGCCGGCTGTCGAAGAAGCCCGCCGTCGTCGTCAGCCGGATGCGCTGCCTTCCGCTCGGCGCATCGCTCGGCTCACCCTTGATGCGTTCGATCCGGCCTTCCACGACGAGTCTCGGCTCCGGGTCGGGGATGTCGACCTCCACGACCCGTTCGCAGCCCGCCGCCGCGAGACACCCGGCCAACGCGAACAGGCGCCCGGCCGTCATCACCCGCATCCCCGCTCCGCCACGCATCAGAAATTCCACCGGTAGCTGATGCTCGGCACCAGACCGAACACGGCGGTCTCCACGGCCTCGGTGACCGTGCGCGAGTCCCGGTTCTGGCGGAAGGCGATCGCCTGCGCGTTGAAACGGTTGTACACGTTGAAGAGCCCGAACTGGAGTTCTCCCCGGCCCCACCTCCTGGTGGCCGACACGTCCAGACGATGATAGTCCGGAAGGCGCCTGGCGTTCCGCGGCCCGTACTCTCCCAGAATCAGGCCCGCGAACTGATACCGCGCAACGGGGTATGTCGTCGGCAGCCCCGTGGCGAAGATGAAGTTCGCCCCCAGGCTCCAGTCCTCGCCGAGCCTGTACAGTCCCGTCAGGGCAAAGTCGTGCGTCCGGTCGTAGGGGGACGGATACCAGTCTCCCCCGTTGACCCCGGGATCCGCCGCCGTGAGCCCGGGCGTCCGCTGATCCGAACGAGCGAGCGTATAGCTCGCCCATCCGGTGAGGCGTCCGCGGGTCTTTCTCAAGAGGAACTCCACCCCGTATCCGCGTCCCTCGCCCGGGAGAAGGAGCGTTTCGAGTCGCCGGCTGAAATAGATGTCCGCCCCGTCCACGTAGTCGATCAGGTGGCGCGCCCGCTTGTAGTAGACCTCGCCCGACAGCGCGTAGCGCCCCCCGGAGAGCGCGGTCACGTAGCCGAGCGCGAACTGGTCGGCAACGTGCGGCTTCACGTAGGGCCCCACGGGATCCCACAGGTCGAGCGGAGTGGGGGAGTTCGTGTTCGTCACCAACCGCAGGTACTGCCGCGTGCGGGAGTAGCTCGCCTTGAGCGACGCGGCGTCGCCGAGTCCGAAGCGCAACCCGAGCCGCGGTTCGAGCCCCCCGTAGGAGACGATCGTCTCCCCGTTTCCGTACCGCGTGCTGTCCACGATGGCGCCGGGCTCGTACCGGCCCAGTGTCGGACGATAGACCACCGGCGCGTCGTTCTCGTAGTCGTAGACCGTCGCCTCGCCTCGTCGGATGAACCCGGCCGCCCGGAGCCCGTAGCGGAGCCCCAGGCGTCCGATCTCCGTTTCGTGTTCGATGTACGCCTCGGGAGCGAGGCCCTTCCGGGACTCGAACTCCGTCGCGATGACCGCCGATCCCTCGCCGGGAGCGATGTTCGCGGGCTGGATCTCGTAGCGGCGGAGCCCCAGCCCGAACTCCAGCCGGTCCGATGGACTCACGTCCCACGACTCGTCGACGGTGACGCTGAAGTTGCGGATCCCCGCGTCGAGCGAGGCGGCCCGGGCGTCGTTGAAGTTGTTCTGTATGTGATACTCGTAGTCGCTGTAGGTCACGGTCAGGTGGGAGAAGACCGGGCCGAACACGTGGTTCCAGCGCAGCGTGCCCGTCGCGTTCCCCCACCCGGCGGAGGCCTGGGTCCCGATCCTCAGCCGGTCGCGGCCGAAGTAGCCGGAGAGCATGACCTGGCCGGTGGCGCCGTAGCGCGCGTTCGCCTTGGCGTTGAGGTCGTAGAAGTAGGCGGTACTCTCCCGGACCGAGGGGTCGCTCGACAGACCCAGGAAGAGATCCGCGTAGGTGCGGCGGCCCGCAACGAGCCAGGATCCCCTCCCGTCGAAGAGGGGCCCCTCGAGACTCAGGCGGCTGGAGAGGAGGCCGATGGTCGCCGCCCCGTCGAACTCGCGCGAGTTACCCTCGCGCTGGTGGATCTCCAGTACGGAGGAGAGCCGCCCGCCGTAACGCGCCGGGATCCCGCCCTTGTAGAGAGTGACGTCCCCCACCGCGTCCGAGTTGAAGGTCGAGAAGAGGCCGATGGCGTGGGCCGGGTTGAAGACTTCGGAGTCGTCGAGGCGAATCTGGTTCTCGTCGCCGGCGCCGCCGCGCACGTTGATCGCCGTCGTCGCGTCGTTCGCCGTGCTGATTCCGGGATAGAGGGTCAGCGTGCGGACCGGGTCCGCCTCGCCGAGGACAAGTGGGAGTTCGGAGAGAGTGGGGACATCGAGCCGGACGACGCTCATGTCCAGGCTCGCCGGGTCGAGGTCCGGCGGTTCGCGGTCGGCCGTCACCGTGAGCTCCGAAACGATGACCGGCCTGAGGGGGAGCGCGAAGTCCAGTGAGGTCGTCTCCCGGAGATCGACGACCTCGGTCACGGTCTCGTAACCGAGGCTGGAGACGCGGATCGAATACCGGCCGGGAGGCAACTCGATCGAGTAGAACCCGAACCGGTTGGTCCCGATGATGAGGCCGGGCTCCGCGATGTCGAGCCGGGCGGCCCGGATCACCTCGTCGTTCTCCGCCACCCGCACGTAGCCCGAGAGGCGGATCGGCTCCGGTTCCTGGGCGTATGCCCCGCTGGCTCCCGGCGCCGCCACGGCCCCTTGGGCCAAGGCCAGAATCGTCAGCGCCGCTTTGCTCTGGAAGCGAATGTCGGTCTCCGTCCGAGGCGGGAGGCCCGCTCGTCCGCGGGGTTATCCGCGGGGGTTAATCGGGAAGCGTGAGGACCTGGCCCGGATAGATCCGGCTCCCGCTCAGGTTGTTCGCGGATCGGAGCCGGGGCACGGTCGTGTCGTGGCGACGGGCGATCCCCCAGAGCGAATCGCCCGGCCTCACCCGGTATCGCCCTCCGCCGGCGGCGTACTGCTGCGCGCGCGTGATTCGCTCGACGTAAGCGGCGTACTGCTGCGGGAAGATCGCCAAATGGTAGTGCGGCGGGCGGCGCTCCAGGGTCACCTCGAGCACGCCCGACCCCTCGAGCTGGAGCAGTACGCGCTCGAGCCACCCGCGGCACTTCGGGTCGGGGCGGCGCAGGTCGAGCGCCATGCCGGTGGGGTGTACGGAGCGGGGAGAGGCGTTGCTCGGCTGCCGGTTCTTCGGGCGCGTCAGGCTCGTGACGACGAGCCGCTCGCCGCAGGCGCTCCGGTACTGCCGGGCGAGCCGCGAGATGAACAGCTTGACCTCGGGCCGGGCGTAGGGGAACGAGAGATCGTGGAGTACGTAGTCCCGCGACGCGGGCACTTGAACGAGATAGCCGTTGTCGACGAAGCGCTGCAGCTGCGCGGGCGTGGCGATGTACGTGAAATCGTGCTCGCGGGCGACGCGGTTCTGGCGGTCCAGGGAACTCGTGGACCCGCGGAGACTCTGTCCCGCGACCTCGCCGGGCACGGCCAGAAGGAGTGCCGACGCCGCAAAGAAAAGATGCGAACTTCGAAGGGACCGCGCGCGTCGGCGCGCCAACATCGTCCAGGTTTTCACGATGCCTCCACCTCGCTGAACCACCCCACCCGAACTGCACCGGAACCCGAAATATAAGCAAAAGGGGCGTCGACCTTCAACTTTCGCCCGCCGACGGCTCGTCGCGGATCCCGAAGAACCGCTCCCGCCGGGCGAGCCCACGGCGAAGCGCGTCGGGGTCGGCGGCGGCAAAGCGCATAGGCGTGCCGGGCCGCGCCTGCGCGAACGCGTCGAGCGCGATCGGATCCACGGCGCCGAGCTTCGCGTAGCCGCCGATCGTGGGGCGGTCTCGCATGAAAACGAGCGGCAGACCATCGCCCGTGACCTGAACGGTTCCGTCCACGAGAGGCGTCGAGTCGAGGACGCGCGGACCGGAAGCGAGGGCGGGGCCGGCCAGCCGGCCCGCGGTTCTGTCGCTCGCCGGGTCGAGGGTCCACTCGGCGTCGAACACCCGATCCCGATCCCCGTTCGAGAACTCGGCCCACTCGTAGCCGACGATCAGCGGCAGCGTCAACGAGGCCGTCGCGGGCGGGACGAGTTCGCGGGGCACCCGCCGCACCGGACACGCGCGTCCGGGCTCGCCCCAGCGGAGGGGTTCGCCCGCGCGCAGGGGCCGGCCCAGCAACCCGGGCAGTCCGTCGCGCACGACGGCCGACGCGGAGCCGAACGCCGCGGGGACATCGAGTCCGCCGGGGAACGCGACGAAGGCGCGCATGCCGGTCGCGCTGTAGCCGAGCCGGAGCACCTGGCCCGGTCTTGCCCGGATGGTGCGCCAGGCACCCGTTTCGACGCCGTCGAGCGTGGCGGCGCAGTCCGCGCCCGTCAGCGCCACGGCCGTCTCGACGGCGAAGCGCAGGGCGAAGCCGCCCAGGGTGATCTCGAGCGCGGCCGCCGCCGGATCGTTGCCGAGCAGCCGGTTGGCCCAGAGGTACGCGCGCTGGTCCATCGCGCCCCCCGGAGCCAGCCCGGCGCGGCGGCCGGTCCGGCGGCCCAGGTCCTGGATCGTGCAGAACGGGCCGGGGCGGTCCACGACGCCGTGCGGGCTCATCCTCCCGCGGCCTCGTACTCGTCCCGGTCGATCGGACGGAACTCGACCGAGCCACCGGGTCGAAAGCGCGCGACCCGCTCGGCGGCATCCGCGAAGAATGCCGCGGGAACGCGGCCGATCAGTCGCCAGCCCCCCGGCCCCGCTGCCGGATAGATGCCCGTGCGCCGATCCGCGATCCCGACGGATCCAGGTTCGACCCGCGAGCGCGGCGTCGTGAGGCGCGGCATGGCGATCCGCGCGGCCACGTCCCCCATGTACGCGAACCCCGGCGCGAACCCGGTCGCGAGTACGGCGTATGTCACACCGCTGTGGAGGCGCGCCACCTCCGCCACGCCCACGCCCGCGTTCGCCGCCACGGCTTCGAGGTCCGGCGCCAGTTCCGGATCGTAGCACACCGGCAGCGACACGGGGTCCCCCTTGTCGATCCGGGGCGTCTCCGCAAGGCATTTTTCGGCGGCCGCGGCCAGCCTGGACTCCACATCCGTCGCGTTCCAACTGTGAGGCGAGCCCTCGACGAGCAGCCGGTTGAAGGCCGGAATCGTCGCGCGGAGATCCGGCAACGTGCCGCGCGCGAGGCGTTCGAGTTCGAGGACGCGGGCGATTCCGTCCCGGTCGGCCGCCACCGGAAGCGTGACCAGGGCGCTCACCGGCCCCGGGAAAGTGATCACCGGCGATCTACTTCTTCCGCGGCACGAGTTCGCGGATGCGGCGGATCACCGCTGTGGCGGAGGGATTGTCGCCGTGAACGCAGAGTGTCTCGGCCGCTACGGGCAGAGGACCCTCGGGTGTCTCCACGAATCCATCGAGCAGATTCGCCACGTGGCCGGCCACGGCGTCCGCATCGGAGAGGACGGCCCCGTCGATCCCGCGCGCCTGGAGGCGCCCATCCGCCGCGTAGGCGCGATCCGCGAAGGCCTCGAATGCGAGCGCCAGCCCGGTGTGCGCCAGCATCGCCGTGTGCCGCTCCCGCTCCGGCGTCGCCTGCAGGACGAACGCGAGCGATGGATCCAGGGCGGCCACGCCTTCCGCCAGCCGCGTGAGCAGCCGATCGTCCTTCATCATCGCGAGGTACAGCGCTCCGTGCGGCTTCACGTGGCGCAACCGGACACCGAGCGCCGACGCGACGCCCCGCAGCGCCCCGATCTGCGCCTGGATCTCGAGCACCAGCGAGTCGAGCGGCCAGTCCAGCCGCAGGCGCCCGAAGTTCCGCCGGTCGGGATAGCCCGGGTGCGCACCTGCCTGCACGCCGTGTTCGGCCGCCAGCTCGAGCGTCCGAGCCATCGTGTCGGGATCCCCGGCATGGCCGCCGCAGGCGATGTTAGCCTGGTCGATCAGCGGCATCACCGCTTCGTCGGCTCCCTTCTCCCAGGGCCCGTAGCTCTCTCCCATGTCGCAGTTGATCAGCATGCGGGAAGATACCCGCGGGGGAAGGGCGTCCGCACCTGCTTCCCGCCATGACGCCGCCCGCGACGCGGCATGGCTGGCGGCGCGCCGTCCGCCAAGCGAGAATCCATTGTAGGCTGTTTGTCCGCTGCGTTTGTCAACGAGAGTCGGTGCAATATGATGCGAATCCTCGCCCGGACGTCGGCGCTGGCGGTTCTCTCCGCGCTCGCGCTCGGGCTTGCGGCCGCGGATGCGCGCGCGCAGGACGAACACCTCGAGATCGCGAAACGCGTGCTGTCGAGCGTCCCTCTGTTCGACGGACACAACGATCTCCCCTGGGCGATCCGGAACGCGGACGCGCCCCGCGATGTCCGCGCCTACGACATCTCCCGCCCCACGCCGGGACACACCGATCTCGCCCGCCTTCGGGCCGGCGGCGTCGGGGCCCAGTTCTGGTCCGTCTACGTGCCCGCCTCGGTCATGTGGGACGGCGGTGGCGCGCGGATGCAACTGGAGCAGATCGACATTGCGCTCCAGATCATCTCCGATCACCGCGAGGATCTGGGGCTCGCGCTCACCGCGGCGGATGTGATGGACCAGTTCCACCGCGGCAAGGTCGCCTCGATGCTCGGCATGGAGGGGGGCCACGCGATCGAGAACTCGCTCGGCGCCCTGCGGGCCTTCTACGCGCTCGGCGTCCGCTACATGACGCTCACGCACAGCGCCAACCTCCCCTGGGCCGACTCCTGCTGCGCGCTGCCCGAACTCGGGGGACTCTCCGCCTTCGGCGAGGAAGTCGTGCGCGAAATGAACTGGCTGGGCATGCTGGTCGACATCTCGCACGTGTCGCCAGGAAGCATGCACGATGCGCTCGACGTGACCGAGGCGCCGGTCATCTTCTCGCATTCCTCGGCCCGGGCGGTGACGGACCACCCGCGCAACGTGCCGGATGACGTGCTGCGCCGGCTGCCGGAGAACGGCGGCGTGGTCATGGTCACGTTCGTCGAGTCCTTCGTGAACCAGGAGGTCGCCAACTACGTCGGCCCGCCGGAGGGACGCCCGCGCGCCACGATGGCTGATGTCGTGGCGCATATCGAGCACATCCGCGAGGTGGCGGGCATCGACCACGTCGCGATCGGGGGCGACTACGACGGCATCGACCGGGGGCCGGTCGGGCTGGAGGACGTGTCGACGTACCCCGCCCTGTTCGCCGAACTCTCCCGCCGCGGGTGGACCGAATCCGAACTTCGGGCCCTCGCGGCCGACAACCTGCTTCGCGTCATGCGGGCCGCCGAGGCGACCGCGCGCCGGCTCCAGGCCGAACGCGATCCCTCCATGGCCACGATCGAACAACTGGACGGGCTGGTGCCTTGAACCCCCCGTCCCCAACCGAGAGGAAAGACCCATGAGAACAGCACTGCTCAAACGAACTTCGACCGGACGGGCCCTTCCGCTCGGAGTGATCGCGGTCCTTTTCTCCGCAGTCTCGCTTGCCGCCCAGGATGTGGCGGGCATCGTCCTCGTGGAACCGTTCAAAGTGGGGACGTTCGCGATCAGAGACGTGCCGCGGGTCGGGCTCGTGCTGCGTGACGCCTTTATCGTCGACATCGAACTCGCCAACGAAGTCCTCGAGCGGAACCGCGCGTATCCGAGAGTGCCGGCGCCGACGGACATGCTCGACCTCATCGGCCGCTACGAGTACGGACTCCAGCGGCGCCTGTACGAGATCGTCAACGAGACGGTGGCCTATCAGCGGCTCTCCGGCCCCACTCGCGCGGACTATGTCTATGATGTCGATGAGGTCCGGGTCCTCCCGCCCATCATGTATCCGGGCAAGATCCTGAACGCGGCGAGCAACTTCTACAGCCGCGTTGCCGCGGATGCGGCCGAAGGGGACAGAGAGGAAGCGGTCCGCCAGCGCCGTGAGAACCGGGGCGTGCCCTACCTCTACCTCAAGCCGTCGCGCGGCGCCGTGGTCGGGACCAGCGAGCGGATCGTGATTCCGCACGGCCGGAGTCAGACCGACTGGGAGGTGGAGCTGGGCGTGGTCATGGGGCGGGCGGCGAAGTACGTCGCCTCCGAGGATGCCCAGGCGACCGTATTCGGGTACACGGTGACGATCGACGTGTCCGACCGCGGCGGGCGTCCTCCGGGCGGCAACCCCACGACTTCGGACTGGCTGGTCGAGAAGGGGCACGACACGTTTGCGCCCATGGGCCCGTGGATCGTCCCGAAGGAATTCTACGGCGACCCGATGGAGCAGTTGCGCCAGACGCTGGACGTCGGCGGCGAGCGCATGCAGGAGGCGACGGCGGTCGACATGATTCACTCGCTGTGGGAGTTGATCGAATACGCTTCCTCGATCCTGACGCTGTTCCCCGGCGATGTGATCAACCTCGGCACCTCCGGAGGGGTCGGCATGGGTGAGGCGCGATTCCTGCAGCCGGGCGACGTCGTCACGGCGACGATCGACGGGATCGGCACGATCGAACTTCCGGTGGTGGAGGGGCCCGAGCCTCTCGGCGACATCGGCGTCCGGCTGCCGCCAGTGAGCACCTACAGGCGGGATCCAGGCTCATGAGGGCGCTCCTCGCGGCCGCGGCCCTGGCTTTCTCCGCTCCGCTGTCGGCCCAGGGAGGGCCGGAGATCGAGGTCGCGGAGCCCTTCAAGGTGGGGACATTCGAGATCGAGGGCGCTCCGCGCGTCGCCCTCGTGCTGCGGGACGCGCTCATCGTCGACATCGAGGAGGCGAACCGGGACCTTGAGCGAAACCCCGCCTATCCGCCCGTCCCGCCGCCGGCCGACATGATCGACCTCATCGGCCGCTACGAGTACGGGATACGACTCCGGCTGTACGAGATCGTCAACGACCTTGTGGCCCGGGGCGGGCTGTCGGGGGGTGGCAGAGCCGACTTCGTCCATGACCTCGAGGACGTGCGGGTCCTCCCGCCCATCATGTACCCCGGAAAGATCCTGAACGCGGCGGTCAACTTCTACAGCCACGTCAACGAGGCAGGCACCGATGAGGAGCGGCGCGAAGCCCGCCGGCAGCGGCGTGAGAACCGCGGCGTGCCCTATCTCTTCCTCAAGCCGACGCGCGGCGCGGTGATCGGCGCCGACGACCAGATCGTGATCCCCTTCGGCCGGGACCGCACGGACTGGGAGGTGGAACTCGGTGCCGTGATCGGACGCAGCGCCAAGTACGTCGACGCCCGCGACGCCCAGGATCATGTGTTCGGGTACACGGTGACGATCGACGTCTCCGACCGCGGAGGGCGGCCGCCCGGCGGCAACCCCATGACGTCCGACTGGTTCGTCGGGAAGGGGCACGACACGTTCGCCCCCATGGGCCCCTGGATCGTCCCCAGGGAGTTCTACGGCGACCCGATGGAGAAGCTGCGCCAGACGCTGGATGTCGGCGAGGAGCGCATGCAGGAGGCGACCGCCGGAGACATGATCCACACCCTGTGGGAACTGATCGAGTATGGGTCCTCGGTCGCGACGCTGTTCCCCGGGGATGTGGTCAACAACGGCACCTCGGGCGGGGTCGGCATGGGCACCGCGGTTCGAGGCGAGACGCGATTCCTGCAGCCCGGCGAGGTCGTCAGCGCCTCGATCGACGGCATCGGCACGCTGACGCTCGAGGTAGTGGCCGAGACGGAGCCGCCCGGCGGAACCGGCGCCCGGCTGCCGCCCGTCCGCAGCTATCGAGGCAACCGCTAGCAGCAGCGGCCGGCTCCCGCCAAGGAGCGGCGGATGACGCCCAGACCCGCCCTGGGGTTGTGGATGTGCACGGCCCTCGTCGTCGGGAGCATGGTGGGCTCGGGCGTCTTTCTGCTGCCCGCCTCCCTCTCTCCCTACGGGGGGATCAGCATCCTCGGCTGGCTGGTGAGCGCGGGCGGAGCCATGTGCCTGGCGCTCGTGATGGCGCGGCTGGGCGCGTTGATTCCGAAGGTCGGCGGCCCGTATGCCTTCGCGCGCGAGGGCTTCGGCGACTTCATCGGATTCTGGGTCGCGTGGTCCTACTGGATCTCGCTGCTCACGGCCAATGCGGCCCTGGCGGTGGCGACCGTGAGCTATGCCACCGTCTTCTGGCCCACGCTGGGCGCTTCTCCCATCGCCGGCGGCATTGCATCCCTCGTCGCCCTCTGGGGCCTGACGTTCGTCAACGCCTGGGGCGTGCGCGCGGCGGGGCATGTGCAACTCGTGACAACCGTGCTCAAGCTCCTGCCGCTGGCGGCGATCGGCACGATCGGCTTCCTCTACTTCCAGCCCGAGCATTTCCGGCCGTTCAACCCCGTGGGGGGCAATCCCATCACTGCCGTCACGGCGACCGTCACGCTTACGCTGTGGGCCTTCATGGGACTCGAGGCCGCGACCGTCCCCGCCGCCGACGTTCGTGACCCGGCGCGCACGATCCCGCGGGCCACGATCCTCGGCACGGCGGTCGCGGCATTGATCTTCATCATCAGCACGTCCGCCGTGATGGGGATCATCGCGCCGGCGGACCTCGCCGTGTCCACCGCGCCCTTCGCGGACGCGGCCGGCTCGATCTGGGGGAATGCCGGCCGGCTCGTGATCGGCGCCGGCGCCACGATCGCCTGCTTCGGCGCGCTCAACGGCTGGATCCTGCTCTCCGGGCAGCTCCCGCGGGCCGCCGCGCAGGATGGCCTCCTTCCCGCCGCCTTCGCGCGGCTCAGTCCGCGCGGCACGCCGTCCTTCGGGCTCATCTTCGCGGCGGTCGTCGCGACGATGCTCATCGCGATGAACTACACGCGCGGCCTCGTCCAGGCCTTCACCTTCCTCATCCTGCTCTCCACGCTCGCGACGCTGCTCGCCTATGTCTTCGCGAGCACGACCGGACTGCTCTTCGCCGTGCGCGAGCGCGTCGCCGCGAGGGGCGCCCCGGGGGCGGCGCAGCCCCCCGGCTCGACACCTTCCGTAGGGCGGCTGGTCGTGGCCGTCCTCGCCTTCGGGTTTTCCTTCTGGGCCATCGCGGGAGCGGGCCCCGAAATCGTGTTCTGGGGTTTCCTCCTCCTGGTGGCGGGCGTCCCGGTGTTTGTCGTGATGCGGGCCGTGGGCGGCGGAAGAGGCGAGGCGGATGGGCAGGTCGGTGGCGGTTGACTCCCGCTCAGTCGCCGGCGGCCGCACGCTCGAGAATCCGGAGGAACTCGTCCAGCGCGGTGCGGCCCTTGTCCCGCGCGTAGTAACGGCGAACCTCACGATACCGGTCCTCCGGGTCCAGCTTCATCCCCTCCGTCAGCACCCACTCCTGGATCGGGGCCGGCCGGGGGCCCCACCACCCACGCTCGCGGAACGCCTCGTCGTAGATGATGAGGACCGGAATGGACCGGCTCGTCCCGTTCGTCAGATGGGCGTCCATCAGGTCCGGGTTCTCGTCCCGCAAGAGGATGCGCAGTTCGATGTTCCCGGCCGCCTCCGCGAGGCGATCGAACACGGGGAGGGTGTTGATCGCGTCGCCGCACCAGTCCTCGGTGAGCGCGATGACGTTCCACCGGCCGGGGATGGCGCGGACGCGTTGCCGGATCTCCTCGTCCACCGCCGCGCGGCGCGCGAGCGCGTGCCAGAGTTCGCGGTTCTTCTCGACCGTCTCCAGGTAGGCGGAGAACGTCGCTGCGCCGTGAAATCGCTCTCGGTTCAAGCTCGGGAACCCTCTTGCTGCGGTATCGGCCGACGCACCGGGACCGACGATCCCGGCGCCGCGGCGGCCAGCGAAGGTACGGGTGCCGCCGTAGCTTCAGCCAGATGAACGGGCGGCTGCAAACCGAGGTGAAGTTCGGCGTCTCCGGCATGGCGGCGCCGCTTCGGCGCGTGGCGATGCGCCGGCCGGGCCGGGCGACG
Organism: Gemmatimonadota bacterium; assembly: GCA_965207805.1. Taxonomy (GTDB): domain Bacteria; phylum Gemmatimonadota; class Gemmatimonadetes; order Palauibacterales; family Palauibacteraceae; genus Palauibacter. The sequence goes on along the minus strand of OZ242312.1, from coordinate 554,457 downwards.
CTGGAGGCGGATCCCGGGCGCTGGCACTACGCGGGGCCGATCGAGCCCGACCGGCTGCTCCGCCAGTACGATGCGTTCACCGAGCGCGTCGCGGCCTCAGGGGCCGAGATCGAGTGGATCGGCGGCACGGCCGACGACGGGCTCGCCGACGCGATGTTCCCGTTCGACCCCTCCTTCATGACGCCCGGCGGCGCGATCCTCTTGCGGCCCGGCAAGGAGCTGCGGCAGCCCGAGGTGGCGAGCCACGAGGGGCTCTACCGGCGTCTCGGCGTGCCGGTCATCGGCGCCATCGAGGCCCCGGGGATCGCGGAAGGCGGGGATCTGATGTGGGTGGACGAGAGTACGCTCGCGGCGGGACGCGGCTTCCGCACCAACCAGGCGGGCATCGACCAGCTTCAGGCCATTGTAGCCCCGCTCGGAATCGAAGTCCGGGCTTTCGACCTCCCGATCTGGAACGGCAGCGCCGCCTGTCTTCACCTCCTCTCGCTGGTAAGCCCGCTGGACCGGGATCTGGCGCTCATCTACCCCCGGCTCTTTCCGGTCGCCCTCCACCAGTTGATGCGGGAGCGCGGCATCCAGCTTCTCGAGGCGGGAGACGAGGAGTTCCGGGCCTCCGGCGGCCTGAACCTCAACGTCCTCGCGACGGCTCCGCGCCGCTGCATCGCGCTCGACGGATTCCCGGAGACCGTCCGGCTGATGAGAGACGCCGGCTGCGACGTCACGTGCTTCGACGGGGACGCGCTCTGCATCGCGTGTGAGGGCGGACCGACCTGCCTCACGCTGCCCATCCTGCGCGACGACCATCCCTCCATACGGGGAACGAACCCATGAATCGCACCTTGAAGCGCATCATTATCGGCATGCTCATCGTCATCGCGGGGCTGGTCGGGGTCGTCTACGGCATCGGGAGTGCCTTACCGGAGGGTCACGTGGCGGCGGTGCGCGCCGAGTTCTCAGCCTCACCCGAGGAGATCTTCGCGACCGTCGTGGACTATCGCGCGTATCCGGAGTGGCGTCCGTCCGTGGAAGGAATCGAGGAGCTGCCGGCGCGGGACGGGAAGCCGGCCTGGGTGGAACTCGCGGCCACCGGACGGCTTCCCATGGAGTTGACGGAGAGCGAACCCCCGACCCGGCTCGTGACGACGATCCTCTCGGAAGGCATGCCCTTCGGCGGCCGCTGGATCTTCGAGATCGAACCCGCCGACGCGGGGGCAACCGTCACGATCACCGAGGAGGGCGAGGTCTACAGCCCGGTCTTCCGCTTCGTGAGCCGCTATCTCATGGGGCACCACGCCACCGCGTCGCTGTTCCTCTCGGACATCGGCACGCACTTCGGCGAGAACGTCACCGTCGACGTGGTCCGGTAGCCGACGCCGACTCCCACGGCCGACTCCCTCAGGCGGCGAAGAACTCCCGAACGCCGCTGAGGCACATCTGGCAGCCGATGGCGAGCAGGATCAGGCCCGAGAAGCGCTCGAAGATCCGGACCGCCCGGCGGCTCAGCGCGTGCGAGAGGAAGCTGGCCGCCAGCAGCACCGCGAGCACGCCGACGGACGCGACGAACACCGCAATGAGCGTGGCGACGGGAATCCCGATCAACGCGCCGGCCTCATCGAGCGCCAGCGTGATCGCGGCCGTGATCGACGCCGGTCCCGCGATCAGCGGCATGACGAGCGGGACCCAGAGGTGGTCCTCCGTCTCGCCCGGATCCCGGCGTACGCCCGTGATCCCGAACCCGGCGCCGCGGAGCATCTCGAGCGCGGCGAGGATGACGACGAGGCCGCCCGCCGTCCGGAACGCGGCGAAGCTCACGTCGAAGAGGTTCAGGATGCGCGCGCCGGCGACCGCGGCGACGGTAAGCACGATGAGAACCCCGACGGCGACCTTCACCGCCGCGCGGCGCAGTTCCGCACGCGAGGACCCGTCCGTGGCCGCGAAGAAGAAGGGCAGCTCGGCGAGCGGGTTCGTGAGCGCGATGAGCGCAATGGAGCCGTAGAGAATCTGGTCGATCACGGAGACACGATATTCCCGCCCGGCCACGGGCGCGACCTTCGCACCCGTGGCCGGAAGCGCGTGCGCCCCGCATGTTGACAGGGTTCCAGAAACCTGTCGTCCGGACTCCGGGGGAAGCCATGAAACGCCTCACGTTCGCGACCATCGCGCTCGCCCTCCTCGCACCGGCAGCCGCCGCTGCCCAGCAGGAGCGGTCCTACGATTACTTCGCTCCGCAGCGGGAAATGATCCAGCGCGGCGTCCAGGCCATCCTCCAGTGCAACGGCCTGTTCACGGGAGACCGGACGCTGGAGCAGGTCTACGAGCAGGAGCTCGCCTACCTGCGGGACCCCGTCGGAACGGCCGACGGCGGAGACTACGTCGTCGACTGGGAGAGGAAGACGGTCGCCATCGGCGCACCCGGCGCGACCCCGACCATGAGGGCGGCGTTCCGCGAAGGGATCGGGTGCGTGATCATGTCGCCGGACCAGACCTTCGACGACCTCGACGATCTGCCGATCCTGGCGATGCCCGGGCCGGCCGGCGATCCGGCCGGGGCGGCGTGGCCGGACGGCGACCTCGTCATGAGCCGCCCACTCCCGCGCGGCGTCGATCCGGTGGCCCTCGAAGCCGCGTCCGACTGGACCTTCGACCGTGAATCCCCGGAGCAGGTGACGCTCAGTCTCATCGTCCTCTACGACGGTGAGATCATCCACGAGCGTTACGCTCCCGGCATCGACATGTTCACGAAGACCCGCACCTGGTCGACGGCGAAGAGCATCGCCTCGACCCTGATCGGCATGCTCGTCGACGAGGGGAAGCTCGCGCTCGACGAGCCCCTGCCCTTCGACTGGCTGCCCGCGAACGCGGGCTCTCCGGAGAACGACCCCCGGCGGGAGATCACCCTCCGTCACGTGCTCAACATGTCCAGCGGACTCTATCCGGTGGACAGCTGGGGCATGGAGTACGCGACCGGGTCGGGCTTCTCCTACTGGGCCGGGGAGAGCTCGGTGCACGGCGCCCGCAACCGCTCGCTCATGCAGGAACCCGGGACGTTCTGGGATTACGAGAACTACGACACGCTGCTCGGCGTGTACGCGATGAAGCAGGTGATCGGCGACTCGCAGGCCTACCTCGAGTTCCCGCGGAAACGCCTCCTCGACAAGATCGGGATGCGGAACACGTTCCTCAGCACGGACCGGTTCGGCGACTTCATCATGAGCAGCCAGATCTACACGACGGCCCGGGACCTGGCCCGCTTCGGGCTCCTCTACGCGCAGAACGGGATGTGGAAGGACGAGCGCCTGATCTCCGAGGAGTGGATCGACTTCGTGCGGACGCCGGCCCCCGCCACATCCGAGACCGGCAACTTCTACGGCGGCCAGTTCTGGCTCGTGCCCGACGACCGCACCGACGTGCCGAAGGACGCGTACTCCACCGCCGGCAACCGCGGCCAGTTCGTCGTCATCGTCCCGTCGCACGACGTCGTCATCGTCCGCCGCGGGCTCGACTACGGCCGGCAGGGCTTCGACCGCTGGGACATGACGCGGGAGGTTCTCAGGGCGTTCGAACCCGTCGCCACGAACCCCTGACGCCGCACTAGGCTAGACCCAGCGGCCGCCGTGGAGTTGGAGGACGAAGGGGTTGGTGTCGCGCTCCAGCGCCACGGTGGTCTCGGGGCCGTGACCGGGGTAGAGGCACGTCTCCGGCGGTAGCGTCAGCACCTGCGACCGGATGGACTCCATGAGCAGGCCGTAGTTCCCGTGCGGGAGATCCGTCCGTCCGATCGACCCGCGGAAGATCACGTCCCCCACGATCGCCACCGGGTGTGACGTGGAGACGAACATCACGTGCCCAGGCGCGTGGCCGGGCGCGAACACGACCTCGAATTCGGAGCCGCCGAAGGAGATGTTCGTGCCGGGAACGAGGTCGATGTCGGGCGGTGGCGGCTCTACATGGGGCACGCCGAATGCGAGGGCCTGGTTCGCGATGTTGTCGTAGAGCGGCCGGTCCAGCGGATGGAGATGGATGGGCGCCGCCGTCTCCGCCTTCGCCTCTTTGAGACCATCGATGTGATCCAGATGGGCATGCGTGACGAGGAGCGCCGCGATATCCAGGTCGCGGGCGCGCGCCTCGGCCAGCGCCTCCGGCGTCGCGGCACCGGGATCGATCAGAAACCCGGTGCGACCGTCCTCGCACACCACCAGCAGCGTGTTCTGCACGAACGGTCCGCCGGTGAACGTCAGAATCTCGATTTTCGTCCCCCTCGATCTCGCCCGCTCCCGGCCCTCGGAGCGCGTGAGGCGGAGTCTATCCGCGGCGCCGGGGGGCGGCAACGGATTTGCCTTTCCGAACGCGCCGGGCGCAGGATTGCGCGATGAACCTCACGCCCCGCCGCGCGGACCTCGCGCGCATGCTGCGTCTGGCGCTCCCGATCGTGACCGTCCAGGTCGGCATCATGATGATGGGCGTCGTGGACACGCTCATGGTCGGCCACCTCTCGGCGACCGATCTCGCGGCGGTCGGGCTGGGGAACATCTACTTCTTTCAGATCGCCGTATTCGGAATGGGCGTGCTCATGGCCCTCGACCCCATCGTCGCGCAGGGAGTGGGGGCGGGGGACCACGAGGCCGCCGCCAGAGGGATACAGCGGGCGCTCGTGCTCACCCTCTTTCTGACGGCGATCACGTCGCTGCTCTTCCTGCCCGCCGCGCGCATCTTCGCCTTGCTGCGGCAGCCCGCGGATGTCGTGCCGGTGGCCGGGGGGTACGCGCTGGGATCGATCCTCGGGATGTTCCCCTTCTACGCGTTCGTCGTCCTGCGGCAGAGTCTGCAGGCGATGCATCGCGTGGCGCCGATCGTGTGGACGATCGCGGGGGCGAACCTCCTGAACGCCTTCCTCAACTGGGTGCTGATCTACGGGAATCTCGGGGTACCGCAGTTGGGCGCCGTGGGCTCGGCGTGGGGGTCGAGCCTCGCGCGCTGGTGCATGGCGGCGGCGCTGCTGGCGCTCTCGTGGTCCTCGATGCGTCCCTACCTGGGCCGTTTCCGGCGCGAGGCCCTCGATCGGCGCGCGCTCGCGCGCATGGTGCGGCTCGGCACGCCGATCGGCTTTCAGCAGCAGCTCGAGTTCGGAGCGTTCGCCGTGATCGGCGTCATGATGGGCTGGCTCGGCACCGAGGCGATGGCGGGGCACCAGATCGCACTGAACCTCGCCGCGCTCACTTTCATGGTGCCGTTCGGGATCGCGGGCGCTTCCGCCGTACGCGTGGGACGCGCGGTCGGACAGGAGGACATGGACGGGGCGCGGCGGGCCGCCGCCGCGGGCATCCAGCTCAGCGGCGTCTTCATGCTCGCGACCGCGGGCGCGTTTCTCGCCTTCCCGCGCTTCTGGGCCGGCCTCTACTCGCACGATCTCACGGTCATCGCGATCGCCGCATCACTGATCCCGATCGCGGGCGTCTTCCAGGTCACTGATGGCCTCCAGACGGTCGCGGCCGGCGTGCTGCGTGGGGCCGGAGACACCTTCACGCCCTTCCTCGTCAACGCCCTCGGCTTCTGGCTGCTCGGCGTGCCCGTCAGCTACGTCCTCGCCTTCCGCGCCGACTGGGGCCCGCGCGGCCTGTGGTGGGGCCTGGCCGCCGGACTCGCCGTCGTGGCCGTCCTCCTCTTCGCCCGCCTGAGGCAGGTCCTCCGCCGCGAGGTCCGACGCGTGGCCATCGACGCGCCCTGACCTTCCCGCGGTCTCTACAACGTGACCTTGGCGCCGTGTGTCCCATCTAACGGATGAGGCACGACAAGCGGCGGGTTCCATGAGTACACGTAGACGATTCCAGCGACGGTTCCAGCTTTTCCTTTTCGCAGCCCTTCCGGGGGCCCTCGGGGGCTTCGCATCGGCGGCGCTGGGGGCGCAGACGGGCCATGTCCACTACCTGCGCTCGGTGCAGTACGACTTCGAGGTGCCCGAGCGGTGGGCGGAGTTGCGGGACCGGATCGCGGCGCAGAGCAGCGCCTCGATGGTCCTCCTTTTCGACGGCTCCCGATCGATCATGACGCCGGATCCCGACGAGGAAGAGGCGACGCCCCGACGCGGCCCCGGCGGCTCGGACCGGATGGACCGCCGTGCGCTCGGGATGGCGCTCCGACTCCGCATGGCGTCCGCTTCTCGCAGCGACCAGGAGGACCTGCTCCAGGCCTACGTGGACTTCGCGAGCGGTGCGATTACGGAGACGCGCGAGTTCATGGGACGCACGTTCCTGATCTCCGGGGACCGGCCCACGTATCAGTGGAAGCTCGGCACGGAGCAGCGCGAGTTCCTCGGCTTCATGGTGCAGCAGGCGACGGCCGTCCACGACGGCGCGGAGATCGAAGCCTGGTTCACGCCCCAGATTCCGGTACAGGCGGGCCCCGGCCAGTACGGCGGCCTTCCCGGGCTCATCCTCGTGCTTTCGCTCGACGGCGGGCACCTGCTCTACTCTGCGACCGAGGTGAATCTCGAGGGTCTGGACGATGTCGAGATCGCCCCGCCGACGGATGGGGAGATGGTCACACGAGAGGAGTACGAAGCCCTCGTGGCGGAGAAGCTCGAAGAAATCCGGGCCACGCGCGGGGCCGGCAACCGCCGTCGTCCGTTCGAGGGGGGGCTCCGATGAGGCAGCCCGGGCCGATGGGCCCGACCCCGGTGTCTCCGGGGCGGCCGGGGCTGATCCTCGCGCTGCTGGCGACCGGGCTCGCGTACGCGGCCTTCTCGCCCCGTGCCGTCCAGGCCCAGGCCGAATACACCGTGAGCGGCGTGGTCGCCGACACGGCAGGCGGGGGTCTCAGCGGCGCGATGGTGGTGGCCCTGGCGAAGCCCGACTCGGTCCTCACCCGTTTCACGACATCCAGCGGCGACGGCGTCTTCGCCCTCGGAGATCTCGGACCCGGCGAGTACATCCTGCAGGTCACCCTGCTCGGATACGGCACGGTGCGGCAGGACTTCTCCCTCACCGGCGAAGACGTGAACGTCGGCACGATCAACCTCGAGGTGATGGCGGTGGAGGTGGACCCGCTCGTCGTCACGCTCGACCACGTCCCCTTTCTGAACCGGCGGGACACGCTCGGCTACAACGCCCTCGCTTTCCGGACGCGTCCCAACGCCACGGTGGAGGACCTTCTTCGGCAGCTGCCGGGGATCGAGGTCGAGACCGACGGGTCGATCACGGCGCAGGGCGAAGAGGTCGAGAACGTGCTCGTCGACGGGAGAGAGTTCTTCGGCGGCGACCCCACGATGGCGACGCAGAACCTGCCCGCCGAGGCCGTGGAAAAGGTGGAGGTCTACGACAAAGAATCGGACATGGCCGAGTTCACGGGCATCGCCGACGGCGAGGAAGAGCGAACGATCAACCTCGAACTCAAGGAAGAAGCCCGGTCGGGCTACTTCGGCCGTACGTCGGGCGGACTCGGGGCGGACGTGGAGAACGCATCCGTCTCTCCCGGATTCGGCGAGGCCGTGTCCGCGAGGGTCGCCAGGGCCGCCGGCAGCGAAACCGGGACCGTGGCCGGCGGGATTCCGTACGCGGGCGCCCTGTCGATCAACCGATTTTCCCCCACCACGCAACTCGCCCTCGTCGGAAGCGCAAACAACGTGAACCAGGCCGGGTTCGGGTGGGGCGACGCGATGTCGTTCGGCGGACGGGATTTCGGCCGCGGCGGCGGAGGCGACGACGGGCTCACCGAGACCGCGATGCTGGGACTCAACGTCAACCACGACTTCGGCGGGAACGACGACCACTGGATCCGGACGAGCTACCGCCTCAGCACGCTCGACAACTTCCAGAACGAGACGCGACGGCAGGAGCAACTCCTCGGCACGAGCGCTTCGTCCCTCGTCGACCGCGCCACGCGCACGGACACCGAAAACTCGAGCCATCGGGTCAATCTCAATTCCCAGTTCACGCTCTCCGAGGGCCACGAACTGCGGCTGCGCGGGAACCTGAACGCGCGCAGCTCCCTCCTCGACCGCGTGGACTTCCAGGACACGCGCTCGGGCACGGGGCAGTTTCTCACGGCCGCGGCGACGAACTACGACGTGACCGGCGACGACGTGGGCGGCGATGCCCGACTCACCTGGCGCAAGCGACTCGACGACAGCGGGCGGAGCCTCTTCGCGGAGGCCCGGGTGAACCTCAGCGATTCCGACCGCCTGACGAACCTCGCTTCGTCGATCGAGGGCAACGTGGAAAACCCGCGCGCCCGGGCCGGCGACGTGCTCCAGGAGCAGACGAATGTCGGCCAGACGCTGACGCACTCTGTCCGCCTCTCGATGACCCAGCCGATGCCCTGGGAGTCCATGCTCGAGGTCTACGGCGAGCGGAGCGCGACCGCCGAGGATGAGAATCAGTCGGTGTTCGACATCGGGCCGGACGGACGGACGCCGAATCCGCTGCTCACGTCCGGGTTCGAGCGGACCTACAGCTACCTGCGCGGGGGCTTTCGCTTCAACCGCACGAGCGAGGCCGGACGGCTCGTGCTCGGACTGCGGGTGCAGGGTTCGAACCTGGAGGGGACGATCCTCGACCGGAGCGAGGAGATCGCGAACGGGTACACGCACATCCTGCCGAACGCCGAATACCGGATGCAGGTCGACGACCGGCGCACGCTACAGTTCCGGTACTCGACATCGACGCGCGAACCGCGCATGACGGACCTCCAGCCCTTCGTCGACAACCGCGATCCGTTGCGGATACGGGTAGGGAACCCGGACCTGCAGCCCGAATACACGCACCGCCTGCGGACGGAATACCGGTTCTTCGACACCTTCAGCTTCGTCAACCTGTTCACGTGGGCGAACGTCAGCGTCACGACGAACGACATCGCCCAGGCCCGAACGGTGACGCAGCGCGGGCTTCAGACGATCTCGCCGGTGAACCTCGGGAGCGCATGGTCGGCCAGCGGCGGCGGGAGCTTCGGGACGCCGCTGCGCTGGATGGGCGGTCAGGTGGACCTGAACTACGACCTCCGCTACTCCAGCTCCAACGAATTCGTCAACGACCTCGAGAACCGGAGCCGGTCGCTGTCGCACACGTTCGGGATCGAACTCGAGAACCGCGCCAAGGAGGACTACGACGTGCGCGGCGGCGCCAAGCTCACCTTCAGCGACGTCAGCTACTCCCTCAACGAGGAGCTGGACGAGGACTACCTCAACTCCACCCTGTACGCGATCGCCGACCTTCATATGGGGCCCTGGACGCTGGGCACGGAGTTCCAGTGGCGCCTCTACGACCAGGACCTGTTCGGCCCGGGCCGGAACGTCGCGCTGTGGGAGGCCTCCCTGCGGCGCCTCATCCTGAACGACCGGGCCGAGATCCGACTGGTGGGGTTCGACATTCTCGGCCAGAATCAGGGCGTGACATACACGAACTCGCCCGGCTTCATTCAGGAGAGCCGCGTCGAGTCGCTCACGCAGTACGTGATGCTGAACTTCACCTGGTATCTCGGGAGCCAGTCGATGGCCGGCGGCAGCCGGGGCGGACGCGACGGAGGCCGGTTCCGGAGGTAGCGCCAACAGGGGCTGCATGACCGAACCCGCAGGGGGCCGGGTCGTCTCGCTGGACGCGTTCCGCGGATTGACGATCGCGGCGATGATCCTCGTCAACAATCCCGGCAGTTGGAGCTACGTCTACGCGCCGCTCGCCCACGCGGAATGGCACGGGTGGACGCCCACCGATCTCATCTTCCCGTACTTCCTCTTCATCGTCGGCGTCGCCATCCCGTTCTCCCTCTCGCGTCGCCTCGCGGAGGGCACGGACCGGGGCCGTCTGTTCCGGCACGTGGTCCGGCGCTCGCTCATCCTCATCGGGCTCGGACTCGCGATGCGGGCGATTCCCGACTTCGACCTGTTCGACATGCGCCTCTACGGCGTGCTGCAGCGGATCGGCCTCGTGTACTGCGCCGCGGCCGCGCTCTACCTGTGGGGCTCCGCGCGCGTGCGGTGGATCGCGCTGGGGGTGCTTCTTCTCGGGTACTGGGCGCTCGTCGCGGGGGACCTGTCGCCGGACGGGAACCTCGGAGCCCGGATCGACCGGTTCCTCATGGGAGACCGGCTGTGGCAAGGGACGTGGGATCCGGAGGGACTCCTATCGACGCTGCCGGCGATCGGGACGTGCCTGCTCGGGATCTTCTGCGGCGAGTGGCTGCGGTCGGATCGCTCCGGTGGCGAGATCTCGCGAGGCATGTGGATCGTCGGCGCCTGGCTCGTCGTGCTGGGATTCATGTGGGACATCGTGTTCCCGATCAACAAGAACCTGTGGTCGAGTTCCTACGTCCTCTTCACGGCCGGAACGGCGCTGTTCCTGTTCGGCGCCATGTACTGGGCGATCGACGTGAAGCGCCTGCGCGGGGGGTGGGTAACGCCGTTCGTCATCTACGGGATGAACTCGATCGCCGTGTTCGTCGCCTCCGGCATGTTCGCGAAGACGCTCGCCCGCATCCGGGTCGGGGGCGACGGAGGGACGTCGCTGAGCGGCTGGCTGTACGAGAACGCGTTCCGGTCATGGGCCGGCGACTACGGCGGGTCGCTCGCCATGGCGCTGGCTCAGGTGGCCTTCTGGCTGGGCGTGATGTGGCTGCTCCATCGCCGCCGCATCTACATCAAGATCTAGGCACTCCGGACCTGGCCGCCGCTAGGCCCCGGCCGCCGCCAGCTCCTCCAGCACGCGCTCGGGACGCAGGGGAATGCGGCGCATGCGTACACCCGTCGCGTCGTAAATCGCGTTCGCGATGGCGGCCGGGACCGTGCGGTGCGAAGGCTCGCCCGCTCCGTAGTGCGGCAGGTCCGGCCGGTCCGGATTCGGGTCGCCGTTAACGATCACGACCTCGATCTGCTCGGGCGCGTCCCTGTGTGTCAGCGTCGGGTGCGTACGCCAGTCGACGCTCGTCACCATCTCGCCGTCGAACTGCACTTCCTCGTACAGGGTGCGGCTGATCCCGTGCAGGAGATTCCCCTGGATCGTGCTTTCCAGACCATCGGGGTTGATCACCAGGCCGCAGTCGTGCGCGCACACCATGCGCTTCACCCAGACGCGTCCGCTCTCGCGGTCTACTTCGACTTCGGCGATAGTGGCGACCGCCGTCTGTATGCGGTACGCGTAGGAGATCCCGCGCCCCGCGAGGATGCGCCCGTCGCCCCGAGCGTCCGGTGAGGGTCTCGGCTCCCAGCCGAACGCCTCGGCCGCCGCCTCGACGACAGCGATGGAGCGGGCCCGGCGGAACGTCGCATCGTCCTCCGTCGTCCCGCGCAGGAGGCGCAGACGGAACTCGACCGGGTCCGCGTTCGCGGCCGCGGCCAGCTCATCGATGAACGACTCCCCGGCGAACGTCGTCTGCGGCCCGTTGGGGTCGCGCAGGTTGCCGGTGCGGAGCGGCGTCTCGAAGGCGAGCGGGAAACGGACGGCCCGCGTCTCCTCCCGACGGTTCGGGATGTGATACATCTCGTCCGGGCCTCGGCCGCCACCAGGGGACGGCCGCTCGGGCCGGATCCCCATGAGTTGGGCGATGAGCACCGTGTCCGCCTGGTTGTAACCGACGTGCGCGTAGTTCGCGATGCGGGCGCGATAATCGAGCGCGACCACGCTTCCCGCCTCGTCGAGGCCGCCGAGCAGGTCGATGGCGAAGGCGGGGCCCTTCGTGTCCCACGCCGTCTCCTCGTGCCGCATCCACTGCACCCGAACGGGGCGGCCCAGCTCCCGGGCCAGGTACGCCGCCTCGAAGCCCGCGTCGTCCGCCGCCGTGCGTCCGTAGAGCTGCGGGCCCTCCATCCAGATCACCCGAACCCGCTCCGGCGGCATGCCGAGGAACTCGGCGATCCCCGTGCGGTGGCTGTAGGGCTTCATGTCGTTCGTGTAGACCGTCATCTGCCCGTCCGACGGGTCGGCCACGGCGTGGGCGGGACCGATCGCCGTGTGTCCCTGGAAGGGGATGTCGTAGCCGGCTTCGACGATCGTCACCGCGCCCGCAAGCGCCGCGTCCGTGTCTCCCTCCACGCTGGGGCGGGGAGGACTCCCGGTCCCCGCGCCGACCGGGGTCGCGCCGCGCATGTAGTCGAAGAGGTTCTCGGAGGACGGGAAGGGCGCCGTTTCCGGCTTCTCCCACTCGAGGGCGAGGCTCTCCGCCGCCTGGATTGCCTGTTCCTCCCGCTCGCAGACGACCGCGACGTAGTTCCCCTCTCGGAAGACGCGGATGAAGCCGGGGATGTCGCGCACCGAGGATTCGTCGATGGAGACGAGCCGCGCGCCGGCGAAGGGCGGCCGCACGTTCCGCGCGTGGACCATGCCGGGGAGCCGCACGTCCACCGCCCACTCGAGCGATCCGTCGACCTTGGCCGGGATGTCGTACCGGGGGACCGACTGGCCGACGATCCTCAGCTCCTGGACCGGCTTCACGGCCGCGAGGCCGGTTGTCTCGTTGACGTTCCTTCCGGTCAGGGCGACGTCGAAGCGCCGGCCTCCGATCAGGTCGCCGTAGGTCGCTGTTCGCGCGGGATCGGAGGCCACAGAGATGACGCCTTCGTTGACGGCGAGTTCGTCCGCCGGGACCTCGAAGCGGTCCGCGGCCAGTTCCAGCAGGACGCGGCGTGCTTCCGCCGCGACCCGCCGCGCCGCCAGGGCGTCCCGCTCGATCGCGTCCGAGCCGCCCGACCCGCCCTGATCGACCGTCATGTCCGTGCGGCCCATGACGAGCGTGGCCCGGTCGTAGGCGAGGTCGAGTTCGTCACACATCATCTGCCGCATGGCGGTCCCGGTCCCCTGCCCGCCATCGGTCTTGCCGACGTAGAAGGTGGCCGTGCCGTCCTCGTGCACGACGAGCCAGGAGTCGAGCTGGAGATAGTCCGGATCCGGATACGGGTTCGCCTCATCGGGGTCGCCGGACCCGATCCGGCCGAACCCCGCCACGCCGCTGCCCCCCACGCCGGTGAAGCCCACACTGCTGAAGCCGAGGACGAAGAGTCCCGAGGTCTTCAGGAAGTCGCGGCGGGAACTGCCCTCCCACCGGGCGAGCGCGTCGTCGAGCTTCGCCGACAACTCCGCCGGGCGCTTCACCGTTCCACCTCCCCGCCGACCTCACCCGCGCCGTTGGTCCGACCGGCGCCATTCGCCGGGTCCGCCCCGCCGTCCCCGTTCGCCATCGCCTCGGAGGCGCGTCTCACGGCGGACTGGATCCGGTAGTACGTCATGCAGCGGCAGAGGGCGCCGTTCATCCCCTGCCGAATCTCCTCGTCGCTCGGGTCCGGATTGCGGTCGAGGAGCGCCTTGGCCGTGAGGATCTGTCCGTTCTGGCAGTACCCGCACTGCGGCACCTGCTCGTCGATCCATGCCTGCTGCACGGGATCCAGCTCGCCATCGGCCGACAGCCCCTCGAGCGTGGTGATCTCGCCCTCCGCGCGGGACACCGGCCGCATGCACGAGCGGACCGCGCGGCCGTCCAGCAGCACGGTACACGTCCCGCACTGGCCGAGGCCGCAGCCGAACCGGGGTCCGCGAAGTCCGAGATCGTTCCGGAGGACATAGAGCAGCGGCGTCGAGGGTTCCACGTCGAACGCATGCGTCTCGCCATTCACTCTGAGCGTGACTTCGCCCATCGAATCACTCCCTTCTTCGCCTTCGCCGACCTCTGTCGGAACCTCCGCGCCGACCTCCGCCACCCGCGGCCTTACGGTGCCACGCACTCGAAGCTGTCCTCGCGCTTCGGATCCCCGGTGCCGTTGTAGGCCGCGTAGCCCGGCCACGGGCACACGGGCCGCTGCATCTCGACGCCGCTCTCGCCGAACTTCGACGCGACGAGCCGCGCGGGGGCCTCGTCCTCCTCGACCCACGACTGGATGGCGGCGATCCAGTCCACGAAATCCGGGCCCGGACCGCCGGCGCAGTGCAGCACGCCGGGCAGCATGAACAGCCGCGTGTAGTCGTCCGCCTCCTCGTCGCCCGCGGCCACGCCCTCGTAGTAGGCGATCGTACCGCTGGCCGGGATCGCGGAATCCGACCAGCCGGTCCAGAGGATCAGCTTGCCTCCCGCCGTCTTGAACGCGCTCAGGTCCGTGTCCGTCGCGTTCAGGATCGCGCGGGCGCGGCGCGTGTCCTCCTCCCACGCGAAGTAGTCGCTGAAGTCGTACGTCGAGTAGTCGAACTCGGGGTCGTCGAAGATGATGTACTTGTACATCTGGGTGCCGAAGGCGTAGTGGAGGTTCGGTCCTCCCGGACCCAACTGCATCTCTCGCCCCGTGACCCACAGCCTCCATCCCCCCTGGTCGGTCTCGCCTCCGAAGGGGAAGCCGGGGTAGACGTGCCGGTCTCCCGCGCGGGCGCCGCCGTAGATCACCTCCGCGGCAGCCCGCTGTTCGTCGGTCAGTCCCGGGATCGAGGCGATGTCGATATCGCACGCCATGGGGTTCGTCATGAACCCGTCTTCCACGCCGTCGTTTCCGTCGCACGCCTCGAGAATCGCGGCTTCGAGGATGGCCGCGGCCTCGTCCGTGATGACCGGGGTCGCGAGGTCGTTCGGATCGGGATACAGCGCCTGCTGGGTCTGGAGGAAGAAGGCGCCGAGGCCGGGCCAGTCGTAGGCGGGCGCGCCGGACACGATCCCGTCGAAGTCGTCCGGATAGCGCTGCGACGACATCATCGCCTGGCCGCCGCCGCGCGAGCAGCCGATGAAGTAGGAGTACTCGATGTCGCGGCCGTAGAAGAGGCGGACGATCGTCTTCGCCGTCTCCGCCGTCACGTGCACCGCCCGGTGGCCGAAGTTCACCTCGCGGTCGGGCCGGTCCAGCGCCCAGCTCGCGTCGATGCCCGGGCCCTGGTGTCCCGTGTCCGTGCCCACCGTGGCGAACCCGCGGCTCAGGACCGAGACCGGCCCCGCGAACTGGAGCGCCTGGTTCTGAACGCTCCCCACGAACCCACCGCCGCCGCCCATCAGGAAGCGGCCGTTCCAGTCTTCGGCCAGCGGGAGGAGGAGTTCGAAGTGGATCTCCTCGTCGATCGTACCGCGCACGCGGCAGTGCGCCGGGTCGTTCGCCCCGGCCGCCACCTCGGATACGTCGTCCAGCACGAAACCGCTCCACGACATGGCGGTCAGCTCGTCACACGCGAGGGCGGGGACGGAATCGACCGCGGGAGCGGGGGCGAACGCGGTCAGGGTCAGGACGGCGGCGGACGAAACCGCGAGGCGGCGCGACGGAGTCATGTGTTTCCCCGGGTCGGAGTGTCCCGCGACTGGCGCCTCCGAGCGCGACCATCGGGTCAGGGCTCGGAGGCGCGACCGAACGGAGTTACGGTGCCGCCGGGGACGCCGGGCCGCAACGGTCTCCGGCCCCGGGAGAGATGGATCAGCGCGGCCTGTCGGGCCAGCGCACACGGGCCTTGCGGGCGCCCATGTGGGTCTTGAGCATCTCCTCCGCCTGGTCGTGCGTGATCTCGCCTGCCTCAACAGCCGCATGGAGTCGGCGGACCTCCATGGCCAACTCGGTCATCATCTCCTCCCACCTGCCCTGCAGGCTGCCCTCCAGGTTTTCAAGGTTCTCCATCACGGTTCCCAGACGCAGCCAAAGATCCCTCGGGATCTCCTTTGTTTCGATTTCGCCCTCGATCCTTCCGCGCACAATTTCGATCTCCCGCTTGGCGCGCCCCAGGCGCTCGGCCGTCTTGCCGATGCGCGCCTTGGCTTCCGGGTCCAGCGCCTGGAAAGTCCCGTCTTCGTCAACGTATCCGAAGCCCGCTTCCGGATCGACTGCCCATTTGACCGAGTGGACCCGGTAGATCCCATCTTCGTCCACATACCCGATCTCTCCGTCCAGACCGGCCGCCGCTTCCGGGCCAACAGCGGTCTCGGGGCCGGCCAGACCCTCCAAGCTGATGACGCCTTCCGCGCTGACGACGCCTTCCACGCGCGAGGCGCGCTCGGGCTCGGCCGGGCTCTGCGGGATCGGGGTGTCGCAGGCCAGGGCGAAGAGGCCTAACCCGGCTGCGGCGGTGAGGATGGAAGCCCGGATTCGGGGCTTCCTCGTCGCGGTCCTGATCATCATGAGTCTCCTTTCGATTACCGGGTGGCCGCCGCGGATCAGGGCCGGCGCCGGATCCGGGGTCCGCCGACACCCGGCGGCGACCGTCAAGAGAAGGCGCGCGTAGCTCCGGGCCGGGGTGCCACGGGCCAGAACGCGGCGGTCGCAATCCCCCTCCACGGCGAGCCGGAGCCGGGCGAGCGACCACCAGACCGCGGGGTTCCAGGGCGAGAGCGCCGCGAGCAGGAGCCCCGCCGTCAGGAGCACGGGATCGCGCGCCCGCACGTGTTCCCGTTCGTGCAGCACGACCATCTCGAGTTCCTTCTCGCCGAGGCCGAAGGCCCACGACGGAAGGACGATCCGGGACCGGATCAGCCCCACGACGGCCGGGCCGAACCTCTCCGACCGCAGAACTTCCTCGCCGCAGGCGTCCCGGGGTTCCCACGTCGTGCGTAACCGCCGCAGGCGGAGGCAGAGCAGGGCGAAGAGGACGAGGACGAGGATGGAACCCACGATCCAGAGAGCGCCCACAGAATCCTCGATCCCGACGCCGGCGAGGAAGCTCCCGCCCTGCTCCGAGAGCGACGGCGGCGGAGTTCCGAGTTCATAGAGGGCGCGGACGGGAAGGGCGAAGGGTCCGGGACCGTCCGCCGTTACCGCCGCCGGAAGGAATCGGGGGAAGAACGGGGCCAGCCCGCCAACCCCGAGAGCGCCGATCCAGACCCACCGGGTCGGCCGCCCGTGGGCCCGCAGACCGCGGTCGA
Source organism: Gemmatimonadota bacterium (assembly GCA_965207805.1). Lineage (GTDB taxonomy): Bacteria > Gemmatimonadota > Gemmatimonadetes > Palauibacterales > Palauibacteraceae > Palauibacter. The sequence continues at coordinate 537,669 of OZ242312.1, read as the reverse complement.
GGCACCACGCGGCCCCGGCGACGAGGACGGCGACGATCAGCCCGTACATCATCGTGGCCAGAGTCACGACTCGCCCTCCTCCAGTTCGTCGAGGATCCGCCGCATGCGCTCCAGCTCCTCCGGCGAGACCTCCCGGCCCGAGATGAGCTGCGCGAGGACGAGTTCCGCCGACCCGCCGAAGATCTTGTCCCGGATCCGGGCCAGGGCCGTCTCCCCGGCCGTCTCGGAGGCGACGAGCGGGAAGTACCGATACGCGCGACCTTCGGCTTCGTGCCGGACGGCGCCCTTCTTCTCGAGGATCTGAAGGAACTTGAGGACGGTCGTGTAGCCGACCTCGTCCTCGAGCGCCTCCATGACCTCGCTCACCGAGCCGGACCCGCGGCGCCACAGAACGCTCATGATGTCCAGCTCGCGGTCGCTGAATGTCGGATCCCTCAAGGCTTCACCTCCTCCTGGCAACGTCCCCGCCCACACATATACGAACATCTTCGTACGAAAGGATAGGTGGTGCGCCCCGCCCTGTCAACGAAAGGTTTCGTACATGCGGCGACCCTTGTGAATCCACACCCCGCGACCGAGCCTCCGGAACGACCGAGAACGTCCGACGAGGTGGCAGCCGACGGTGCGATGGATCTGACCCGAGACGAGCGAGAGGTCCTCCACGGGAGCCGCGGGGAGATCTCCCGTAAGCTCCTCCTCACCATGGTCCGCTTCGGCGAGGCGATGGATGCGGCGCGGCTCGTGCCGGTGGAGGGTCCCGGGCACCTCGTGATTCCGGAATCCAAGCCCGGGGTCGGGGCGCGGACGGAGTTTCTCGAGTCGCTCGTCGACGCCGGGGTCCGGGCCGCGCTTCCCTTCACGGCCGACCCGGCCACGATCCTCAACGAGACGCTGTCGGACCTGACGGATGAGCAGCGGAAGCGGCTCGCCCGCGCGTACCCGATGGAGGTGCGCTACCGGGAGGCGCTCACGAAGCTGGGCCTGCGCGACGCGGGCGGCCTGACCTGCACGCCCTGGTTCGAGGAGGTCGCGAACCGGCCCTCGTACGGCCAGGTCGTGGCGTGGGCGGAGTCCTCCGCGGTGGTGTACGCCAACTCCGTCATCGGCGCGCGCACGCACCGGAATCCCGGGATCATCGACCTCATCTCCAATGTCGTCGGCAAGACGCCGCTCGCCGGCCTGCTGACCGACGAGGGGCGGCGTGCGAACTGGCTCGTCGAGGTCGAGGCGGCGGGGCCGATCAACGGCCAGATGCTCGGCTACATCGTCGGGCGGGAGGTCGGGGACGGGATCCCCTGGGTGTCGGGCCTCGCGGACATGCTCGATGGCGGCGAACACCCGGCCAGCGGGAAGTTCCTGCGCGATTTCGGGACGAATGCCTCCGTGGTGGGCGGGGTCGGCCTCTTCCACGTGGAGGGCGTCACCGTGGAGGCGAAGCGGTACGGCCGGCGGCTCATCCGCGACGACGCCCGCCGGCTGACGATCGACGCGGGGCAGATCGAGTCGGTCGAGGCGTCGCTGCGCGCCGACCGTCCGGTCGATGAGTTGCGGCCGACCAAGGTTCTGCTCGGCTGCCCGCACCTCACCTACGACCAGCTCTGCGCGTGGACCGATGCGGTGGAGAGCGGACTCGCGCGCGCCGGACGCGACCGCCTCGCGGTGGAGACGGTCTTCGTCGCGGCCCCCGACGTCGTGTCCCGCTTCCGCGCCGAACATCCGGGCTTCGCGACCCTCGCCCTCGCGGGAGGACACGTGGGCTCCTTCTGCCTCGAAGCGTTCATGCAGGACCCCATCCTCGCGCCCGCCTGCGTCGTCACGAACTCGAACAAGCTCCGCTACTACAGCCGCAACGTGTACATGCTCGACGACGAAGCGCTCCTCCGGGTGATGGTGACAGGCGGCACGGAGGGTGCCGCCGCGACCTCCACGACGGGCCCCTCGGGGACCTCCTCCGGGAGTCACGCCTGATGCCGCGCTTCCAGGGCCGGGCGGTCATCGCGGGCGAGATCGCGGCGCCCGCCGCCATGTCCCGCGTCGGGTTCAACCCCTTCGCGAGCTTCTGCAACCAGTTCGACGGAGGGATCGACACGGCCGTGTGCGGGGATCCGCAGAACACCGAACTCTTCGGCGAGCCGCTCACCGGACGGATCGTCCTCGCGCCCTTCTGCGTCGGATCGACATCGGCCGGGCCCTGCTGGGAGCGCATCGCGGAACTCGGCCTCGCCCCCGCCGCACTCCTCCTGCCGGGGGACGTGGATCCGCTCACGGCCGGCGGCCTCATCCTGGCCGATGTCTGGCTCGACACGCCGATCGTGTGCGTGGACCGGCTGGGGCCCGAACTGCTCGACCAGGTCGAGACCGGCGACGAACTGCGCGTCGGCCGCGACGGCGTCGTGACCTGGTAGCGGTCCGCCCTCAGGCGTCGATCGTTCGGCGCGTCAGTCGTCGGAGGCCGTGAGCCAGCCCTCCCGCTCGAAGGCGGGCGACGGGTAGGTGTAGAACCCCTTCCCCGACTTCACGCCCAGTTCCCCGCGCTCGACCATCCGGTCGAGGAAGTCGGGCGGCTTGTCCGACGGGTCTCCGGAGGCCTTGTAGTACACGTTCTCGATGTCGCGCACGACGTCGAGTCCGACGACATCCATGAGTCCGCACGGCCCAATCGGCGTGCCCCAGTCGAGCATCCACGCCCGGTCGATCTCTTCCGCGCTCAGGTATCCGCCGGCGATCAGGTGCAGCGACTCCTTCTTGATGGCGCGCCAGATCCGGTTCGTCGGATAGCCCTGGATCTCGCGACGGGCGACGATCGGCACGAGGCCGAGCCGGCGCAGGAACCGCTTCGCCGCATCGATCGTCGCTGGGTCGGTGCCGGGGTGCCCCATGACCTCGACCTTGAGGTCCTCCGGCGGACCGAAGTTCATGTTCGTGAACCGCCCGGGACGCCCCGTCGACTCCGCCATCCACGAACCCGGCAGCGAGGAGGTGTTGGAGGCGATGAACGCCTCCGGCGGCGCCGCCGCGCCGATCCGCCCGAGGACGACACGTTTCAGTTCCAGGTCTTCGTGGACCGTCTCGATGACCCAGTCCGCGTCTCGCACGCAGTCCTCGAGATCCCGGAACGCCTCCACGAGCGCAGACGCCTCGTCGGCCCCCGGCCCGGCCCCCGCGTGCTCGGCCGCGAGCAGCGCGCGCACGGCACCCAGCGCCCCGTCAAGCGCCTCTTCCGAGACATCGTGCAGCCGCGCGCGCACCCCCCGCACCGCGCAGCCGTAGGCGATCCGTCGTCCCATCGTTCCCGCGCCGATGATGGCTACGATCGCTGCGACGCGCTCCGTACCGGACATGGCATCCTCTTGTGAATCGGTGTGAGATGGCCAAGGCTCCCCGAGGACCGTGAACCACCTCCCGAGACGATAACAGCCTTCCGAGGAGCAGATGACCAGAACCTGGAACTACGGCGACCCCTACGCCTACATGGACAGGGTCGCCGGCGGCATGCCCCCCGTCATCATCTGCCTGGCCGCGAACGGCGGCATCCAGGGCAAGGAGTATAACGACGCCCTCCCGGAGACGTCCGAGGAGCTGGCGAATCCGTCGGCGAGGCGTACGACGCGGGCGCCTCGATGGTGCACATCCACGCCCGCAACCCCGAGACGCTGTGGAAGGGGGCGACGACGACGGAGGTGTGGCTCGAGGCGAACCGCCGCCTGCGCGAGCGCTGCCCCGAGATCATCATCAACAACACGACCGGCGGCGACCTGTGGATGGACGACGAGCAGCGCCTGTCCTGCCTCGACGCCAACCCCGAGGTGGCGTCGCTGAACCTCGCCCCGGACATGGGCAAGTTCAAACTGAAGCCGCGCGGGGAGGAGTACACGCACCCGCGCCCCGCGATCGACTTCGACGACTGCACGCCGTTCTCCTACAAGCAGATCGCGCACTTCGCGGCGGAGATGAAGGCGCGCGGCATCAAGCCCGAACTCGAGACCTACCACCCCGGCTGCGGGTGGGTGATCCGGGACCTGATGGCGCAGGGCCTCATCGAGCCGCCCTACTGGGTCCAGACCGTGATGGGCTACCAGACGTCGAGCTGGCCGACCGTCGACAACGTCGTGAACATGGTCCGGGAGTTCCCGGAGGGTTCCGTCTGGCTGTGCTCCGGAATCGGGCCGCACCAGCTTCCCATGACCACGCTCGCCACCCTCATGGGAGGACATGTCCGCGTCGGCCTCGAGGACAACATCTACTACCGCCGCGGTCACAAGGTGGAGAGCAACCGCCAGCTCGTGGAGCGGGCCGTCCGGATCGCGCACGAACTGAACCGCGAGGTCGCTACGCCCGCGCAGGCGCGCGAAATGCTCGGGCTCTCCCCAACTCCGTCACAGTACAACTGAGCCCATGATCGAGCCCACAACCGAACCGGCGACGCCTGGGGCAGAGGGCGGACGGGAGGCACTGGGGCGAGGGATCCGGCTTCGGTCGCTCTTCTCGCTCGCCTTCGGCACCATCATCGGTGTCGGCTGGATCACGGTCATGGGGGCGTGGCTGAGCGGCGCCGGCGCGATCGGGGCCATCATCGCGTTCGTGCTCGGCGGCCTCGGCATTCTCGCGATCGGGCTCTGCTACTCGGAGATGGCGGCCGCGTACCCGGTCACCGGCGGCGAGGTCGCGTACGTATTCGAGGCGTGGGGAGCGCGCTGGAGTTTCGCCGCCGCGTGGTTCCTCGCCTTCTCCTACATCTTCACGACCTCCTTCGAGGCGATCTCCGTGGAATGGGTCGTGTCGGCTCTCGTCCCGGGGTTCGGCGGTCCGGTCATCTACACGCTGCTGGGGCAGGAGGTGCGGCTGTGGAGCCTCGCCCTCGGACTCGCCGTGATGGCCGTGATCACGTTCATCAACTACCGCGGCGGAAAGACGGCCGCCTGGTTCCAGGACCTGATGACGGCCGGACTCATCATCCTCACCCTCATCTTCGTCGTCGCGGGCGTCGTGGGCGGCAGCGTCGCGAACCTGGAGCCCATGTTCAGCGGGACGACGCCGGGGGCGGCCCTGGTCGGCGTGGGCATCGTGCTCGGGACCGCCGCGTTCTGGTTCGCCGGCTTCGACACGATTCCTCAGGCGATGGAGGAGGTGGAGGAGGGCGCGAAGCTGCGGCTCCTGCCGCGCGTCATGGGCGCCTCGATCCTGTTCGCGCTCGTCTTCTACTGCCTCGTGATTCTGGCGACGGCCATGAGCATGCCCCGCGCGGAACTGCTCGCCTCCGAGCTTCCGGCCGCGGCCGCGATCGAGGCCGCCCTGGGCTCGCCGTTCCTGGGCCGGATCGTGCTGTTCGCCGGACTCTGCGGGCTCATCACGACGTGGAACGCGATCTTCTTCGCCTCCACGCGGATCGTCTTCGCCATGGCTCGCGCGCACATGATCCCCCATCGCCTCGCCAGGGTGCACGACCGCTACGGCTCCCCCTCCGCCGCAGTCATCTTCGTAGCCGTCATGGGGAGCGTGGGGGCGCTGTTCGGCCGCAACGCCATCCTCGTCATCGTCGGCGGCGCCGCGATCTCGGCGATGATCGTCTTCCTGGTCGTCGTGCTAGGCGTCCTGCGGCTGCGGAAGACGCGCCCCGACCACCCGCGTCCCTACACCGTGCCCGGCGGCCGGGGCTTCCTGTATCTCAGCGCCGTCGTCGCGCTGGGGCTGCTCGGAGCTTCGATCTGGGAACCCTTCCATGGCGCGGGCGGCCGGATTCCCGCCGAGTGGATCGTCCTCGTCGCCTGGGCGGCGCTGGGGCTCGTCTTCTACCGCGCCGCCGCGCCTCTCCGCCGCGAGGTGAGCGACAGGAGGCTCCGCTGGCTCATCCTCAGCGACGAGGACCCGGAATGAACACGAGCAGACGCAGCTTCCTCCGCCGGTCCGCGGGCGCGCTGGCGCTGGCCCCGATCGTGCCCGTGGGGCGGCTCGCCCTGGCCGACCCAGGTTCGCGGTCCGACGGCTCGGGTCGCCCGCAGGAGGCGTGGGTGGCGCGGGCGCGCGCCGAGATCCCCGCCTCGACGGAGAGCCTCTATTTCCAGACGGGCGGCATCGGCCCCGCTCCGAACGCCGTCATCGACCACGTCCAGGAACGGCTCGCCTTTCAGAACCGGAGCCCGGCAGAGCCCCGCATCTCGGACGAGATGGCGCGGATCGAGCCCGACCTGAGGGCGCAACTGGCGCGCGCCTTCGGCGCCGAGACCGAGGAGGTCGCGCTCACGCACAGCACCTCCGAGGGAATTTCCATCGTCGCCTGGAGCCTGAACTGGGAGCCGGGCGACGAGGTCGTGATCTCCAACACGGAACACCCCGCCAACGTCGTCCCGTGGTACGTCCTGCGGGACCGGTTCGGGATCGCGATCCGCGAGATCGACTTGAGTCCCGGCACCGGACTCATCGACGAGGTTCGCGGCCAGCTCTCCGACCGCACGCGGATGGTGAGCATCAGTCACGTGTCGCGGAACAACGGGCGGACGCTGCGGACGGGCGAGTCCGCCGAACTGGGAGACCTCCTGCGCTCCCGCGGCGTGCGCTACCACCTCGACGGCGCGCAGGGCCCCGGCTGCGTGGCGACCGACTTCCGCGCCCTCGGCTGCGACGGCTATTCGACGTGCGGCCACAAGTGGCTGCTCGGCCCCAAGGGGACCGGCGCGCTGTTCGTGCGCCGGGAGATGCTGGACGACGTGCAACTGAGCTGGGCCGGTTCCCACAGTCACGCGACGATGGACTACGAGGGCGCGTACACGCTCCTCCCGAGCGCCGCCCGCTACGAATTCGGCACCCGCGCGCTGGCCGACTTCGCCGGCTTCGCCCGCGCCGTGGAGTGGATGGAGAACATCGGTCTGGAGAGGATCGAGGAACGGATCCAGTCGCTCGTTGACCACGCGATCGAGGTCGTCGATGCCACGGCCGGGCTGGGGGTGTCGTCCCCCCGGGCGCGCCCGGACCGATCAGGCGTATTCGTGGTTCAACTCCCGGAGGGATGCGACGCCTCGCGGCTCTACAACGACCTGCGCGAAGACGAGGAGATCCTCGCTTCCCCTGTCCGGGACGAGCGCGACTTCCGCCTCTCCATCCACTTCTTCAACACCCGCGACGAGATCGACACCGCGATCGCGGCCATCGCGGAGCGCTGTACCTGATCGGGAGGGGGGCCGCGCGGGCGACTATCTGCCCTACACCACCCGTCTCGGGAGCCGGGGGTTCATGAACTGGATGATGCCGAGGAAGCCGCGCCCCGTCCGCTCGGCGACCGTGTGGGGAAGCACCGCCGGATGGTCGGGGCCGATGAGGGTGGCGACGTCGCCGACCTCGACTGTTTTCTCCGGACCGATGTCGAGAATCGTGTGCGCGGAATTGACGCCTCCGGCGACCGGATACAGACGGCCGTTGATCAGCACCTCGCAGGTCCCGTTCGCTTCGGACGGATAGCCGTCGGTGCGGCCGACCGGCAGCAGCGCGACCCAGGTGGCCCGGTCGGCGGTGAAGGTGTGGCGGAAGCCCGCCCCGTCGCCGGGCTCCAGGCGTTCGACCCGCACCACGCGCGTGTTCATGCGAAACACGGGCCTGAGGTCGGCCATCTCCCGCGCGCCCTCGCCACCGGAGAGGTGGTTTCCGAACAGCGCGTTCCCGGGCCGCACCATGTCGTAGTGCGCCTCGGGCAGGTTGAACAGCTCGAAGGAGGGTGAAGCGTGGAGGGTGCCGAGGGGAAGGTTCTTCCCGCGGGCCCACGCGAGGAGTTCCTCGAAGCGCGCGAGCTGCTCCCGGTTGAAGTCGAGATCGTGAATGAACATGGTGTAGGTGCCGTTCACGTCAACGTATTCGCTCTGCACGAGTTCCTCGATCCAGCCGCGCGCGCGGGTGTACGGCATGCCCTCGCGGTTCATCCCCGTATCGATGAAGAGCTGGACGGGCACGGGACGGCCGAGTCGCCGGGACACGCTCCGCAGACGAGCGGGCGCATCATCCAGCCACACGGACGGGAGCACGTCCTGCCTCGCCAGCTCCTCGATCTCGTCCTCGGATCCCTCGGCCATGACCACGATCGGCTTGGTTACCCCCTCTTCCCGCATGGCGAGCGCCTCCTCGGCGCGCACGGAGGCGATGCCGCCCACCTCGGGAATCCCGGCGAGGAGCGGCCCGACCGCACGATCCCCCAGGCCGTACGCGTTGTTCTTCACCACCGCTAGGATGGGGCGGCCGCCCGCCAGCCGCGCGGCCTCGCGGACGTTGTGGGCCCAGGCGGCGCGGTCGAGCTCGATCCACGGGTCGAAGCGCTCGGGAGTCCAGGTGCGGTCGGCGGTGCCGGCGGCGGATAACAGGCCGGCGCCTGGACTGCGCGTCCTCGCGGCGGTCGCGCAGCCGGAGGTCGCGGCGAGGCCCAGGGCTGCGCCGGTCAGGTGGAGGAAGCGGCGGCGCGGGAGCGGTGATGACGGGCGATCCATAGGGCCCTCCGGGCTGAGCGGGGCAATACAGGCTGACCTTGGCGTTGCCAACTTTTTCCTGAAGACACTACGCTTCGCCCATGAGCCCCATCAACATCTCGCCCTGCCTCGAGACCTTGCGCGCCACGTTGCGCGCCCGGATCCACCGGCACGCCTAGGAGTGACGCCGGGGGTCATGCGCAGGGTTCCGGCGTATGTGTGGACCCTGCTGGCGCTGGTAGCGGGTCTGGCCGCGGGTGGGTTCTTCCCGGGTGCGCTCGCGCCGGTGGCCGACGCCACGGCGACGCTCATCGGGTGGGTGGTCGCCGTCGTGCCGCTGCTCATTCTGGCGGCCCTCAGTCCGGCCATCGCGACGCTGGTGCGGCGGGGACTCGCCGGACGCTTCGCCGGGGCGGTCGTCCTCTGGTACATCTTCACGTCGACCATCGCCGGGCTCATCGCCGTCGTGACTTCCGCCACGATCTTTCGCATCCCGCTGGCCACGGGGGACCGGGGCGTATGGACCGAAGCCGCCGCCATGCTGCGGAGCCTCGGGGAGGGCGGGGCCTCGTGGCCGCTGCTCGCGATCCTCGCCGGCGTCCTGCTCGGAGCCTTCGGCGCCCGCCATGATCCCACCTACCGCGTGCTTCGAAGCATCGCCGACTCGATCGAGAGGGCGGGCGGCAAGCTGGCCTACGTCATGCTTCCGCTCATTCTCGCTTTCGGCATCACCCTGGGCGTGCGCTTCGGCGCGAGCCTGGGGCTCTCCCACTATCTGACGATGGCCGCCTACACCGGCGCCCTCGTCCTGATCTGGTGGGCGTTCTACACGTTCGTGCTCGTCCGCAGAGTCGGACGGCGGCCCGTGGGGCCCGTGTTGAGCGCGTACTATGTGCCGACCGCGGTCTTCGCCGCGGGCACGTGTTCGTCGCTGGCGACGCTCCCCGTCAACCTCGCCAACGCCAAGAAGGTCGGCGTGCGCGACGAGGTGGCCGACTTCGTCCTCCCGTTCGGCGCCGTCGCGAACCTGGACGCGAGCGCGCTGGCCTACGTCGCGTACGGACCCTTCGTCGTCAGCTACGTGTTCGGCCTGGAATTGAGCTGGATGATGATGCTCGCCGCGTGGCCCGCCGTCGTCCTGTTCACGATCGCCGCCCCTGGGCTCCCGGCCGGCATGGGGACGGCGCTGTGGAGCGCGACGCTGTTCGCGAGCATGCTGGGACTCGAGGGTCAGGCGCAGGGCGAGTTCATCGCGAGCTGGATCGCACTTTCCGGAGGCATCCCGGACATGCTGCGCACCGCGACCAACACGACCGGAGACGGCTACACGGCGATTATCTTCGACGGCCGCTTCGACGAATTCTTCGCGAGGGACCGTGGCTGACGGGGCCGTGGCTGAGGCTGGCCTGGATCTCTCGCCCGGCGCGCGGCGGCTCGTGCACGTGAACGGACGCATCCAGCCGGGTGAAGTCGTCGTGATCGTGACCGATCCGACGATGGGGCGGTACGCGGATGCCGTGGCCGCGGCCGCCCGCGACGCCGGCGCCGACGTCACCGTGTGCATAATTCCCATGCGGAATCAGGACGGGCAGGAGCCGCCCCCTCCGGTCGCCCGGGCCATGGCCGAGGCCGCCGTGATTCTCTCCCCCGTTCGCATCTCGATCACCCACACGCGCGCGATGCGGGCCGCACTGGAGGCGGGCGCGCGCGTCTGCATGATGACGGCTTACACCGACGCGATCATGACCAGCCCCGCGCTGCTCGAGACCGACTTCGAGGCGCAGGCCGACGTCTGCCGCCGACTCGGCGCGGCGTTCACCGAGGGTGAGTCGGTGCGGCTCACTTCCCCGCGCGGGACGGATCTCCGCTTCGGGATCGAGGGTCGCGTCGCCAACGTGCTGACGAACGTCCCGGAACCCGGAGAACTGGCCCCGGTCCCCGACATCGAAGTCAACGTCGTCCCGGTGACCGGTTCGGCCGAGGGCACGCTCGTCTTCGACGCCTCGGTCCCCTACCTCGGCATCGGCATCCTGGAGGAGCCGATCGTCTGCGTGGTGCGCGAGGGTGCCATCGTGGAGATGGCCGGCGGGGCGCAGGCCGACTTCTTGCGCGAGCACCTGGAATCCTTCGGGGACCCGTACTGCTTCAACGTCGCGGAACTCGGCGTCGGCCTGAACCCCAACGCCCGCCTCACCGGAGAAATGCTCGAGGACGAGGGCGTCATGGGCACGATCCACATCGGCATCGGAACGAGCCACACCCTCGGAGGCGAGATCGTGGCCCCGACCCATTACGACCTGCTCATGTGGGAGCCGACCATCGCTGTAGACGGCCGCATCGTCCAGCGAGACAAGCAGGTGCTGGTATGAGACTGGAGCCCGCATGAAGGGAGGTGCGGAGATCCTGGTGCGGACGTGCGCCAACGTGCGGCCCGCCGAGGACGTGGTCATCGTCACGGATCCGGAGCGCATGACGATCGCCCGGGCCGTCGCCGACGCCGCGCTTGAGGTCGGCGCCGTCCCGAGCATCGTGGTCCCGCCCGAGCGGTCGATCGATAACGAGGAGCCGGGACCTGCGGTGGCCGCGGCGCTCTCGGGCGCCGACGTCGCCTTCCTGCCCGTGACGCTGGCGCTGGCGCACACCCGCGCGGTGCGCGAGGCCATAGGCGCCGGAGCCCGAGTTCTCTCCATGACCGCGTTCACCGAGCGAATGATGCGCGAGGGCGGACTGTTCACGGACTTCCGCGAGCGCAAACCGCTGTGCGACGCCGTCGCGGCGAAGCTCACCGCCGGCGAGCGTCTGCGGGTGACGAACCCCGCCGGCACCGATCTCACCATGAGCCTCGCGGGTGTGACCGGGAACAGCCACGCCTGCCTGCTGGACGGCCCCGGCTTTTCGGCCGTCCCCAACATCGAAGCCAACTGCGCCCCCGCGCAGGGCACCACCGAGGGCGTGTTCGTGTGCGACGGGAGCATCCCCTACTACGGCGTGGGCCCCATCCGCGAACCCGTGACCTTCCGCATCTCGAAGGGCTTCGTCACCGACATCGAGGGCGGCGACCAAGCCGCATTCCTCGCAGAGCTACTCGCCCGGCAGGACGACCCCTGGGTCTACAACCTGGCCCAGTTCGCCTTCGGCCTGAACCCGGCCTGCACCGAGTTCACCGGCGAGATGCTCAACGACGAAGGCGTGAACGGCACCGTCCACATCGGCATCGGCACCTCCGCCAACCTCGGCGGCACCATCTCCGCCAAGACCCACTTCGACGCCATCGCGCGGGCCCCAACCGTGTGGATCGACGACGAAGCGGTACTCGGTAGTGGAGAGATCCTCGGCTGCTTGATTCCATAACATAAGCCGCTTACGATATTCGAATGGACGAGAGTACAAGGAAGTACCTGGCCGACATCGGACGGCGAGGAGGCAGGAAGAGCCGGCGGCGCCTCGATTCCGAGACCGCGCGGGCGATGGTGCGCGTCCGCGAGGCGCGACGGGCTTACCGCGAGTTCTACGCCACTTGCTTCTGGTCGTACCGCCCCGATCTGGAGATCGGCTTGAACGACGTGGAATGGGTGGCCGAGACCCTCAAGAGGAACGGGAACCTGAAGGCCTGGCGGGTCGCGGGGCGCCTGTGCCCCTGACTGACCTTCAGCGGGACGTGCTCTCCATCCTCGCCGCGGCGCGCACCACCGAGGGTTATCTCGCGGGCGGAGCGGCGTTACACGCTCCCGAACGCTCGCTTCGAATCAGTCAGGACCTCGATTTCTTCCACGACGCGCTCGAAGAGGTGGGCGCAGCGTTCGAAGAGGATCGCGCGGCGCTGATCGACGCCGGCTACTCGTTGCAGGTGCTCATGAGCCAGCCGGGGTACGTCCGCGCCCTGGTCGGACGCGAGGGGCGGCACACGCAGATCGACTGGGCCCATGACTCGGCGTGGCGCTTCATGCCCACCACCCGGACTCCCGAGGGGTTCGTGGTCCTTCACGAAGTGGATCTGGCCCTCAACAAGATCCTTGCGCTCGCGGGCCGCGACGAGCCCCGCGACTTCGTCGACATCCTCTATGCGCACGAGCGGATACTTGTGCTCGGCGCGCTGGTCTGGGCCGCAGTCGGGAAGGATCCGGGGTTCACGCCCCTCTCGCTCCTTGCGCAACTCAAGCGGCGCGGACGTCATCGGCACGAAGACATCGAGCGCCTCGACCTCACGGAGCCCTTCGATCTCGCCGGAGCAAAGTCGATCTGGCTGGCCGCGCTGTCCGAGGCGGAGGACTTCCTTCGATCCCGTCCCTCCGCCGAAGTGGGGTGCCTCTACTACTCTCCCAGCCAGGATCGCTTCGTCGCGCCTCTGCCCGACACACCCCTGGAGGACCAGGGCCTGGTCACGCACTTCGCGCGGACCGGTGGCGTCCTGCCCCAGCCGGCAGGGTTGGAGATCGAGCGGACGGAACGGGACGTTTCGGAGTAGGACGTTCCCGCGGGAACGTTCCGGGTGCGGATCCGGGTTCAGAAGTCCTGGACGAGTTCCCGCATGCGGCGCTTGGTCGCCTCGTCGGGGAGGCGGCCGAAGGCGGCTCCGATGTTCTCCGCCATGTGGTCCGGGTTCGTCGTCTCGGTCAGGGCGCACGTTACGGCGGGGTGGGCGAGGATGTACTTGAGGGAGAACTGCGCCCAGCTCGCGCAGTCGAACTCGGCCGCCCACTCGGGTAGCTCGTGTCCGCTCACGCGGGGGAAGTAGTTGCCGTTCATGAACGGACGGTTGATGAGGACGGCGAGCCCGAGATCCTGCGCGAGCGGCAGGAGCCGTTCCTCCGCGTTGTGTTCCATCACTGAGTAGTTGACTTGGACGAAGTCGAGGGGCTGCGTCCGCATGAACGACTCGAACGCCTCGTGCTGGGGGATGCTGGAGGTGGTGACGCCGATGTAGCGCGCCTCGCCCGAGTCCTTCCAGCGGAGCACGTTGGGCCAGTGCGCGTCCAGGTCGCGCATGCTCTCGACCTCGAGCAGGTCCAGGGTGCGACTTCCGACGAGCCGCTGGTTCTGCCGCATCTGCTCGATGCCTGACGCTTCCCCGTCCGTGTTGATCTTCGTGGCGACGAAGAGGCGGCCGCTGAACTCCGGCGCCGTCAGGACCGTGCCGAACTCCGCGTCGATCTCCGGCGTGCGCGGCGAGGTGTCCACGACGCGCCCGCCATGATCGAGAAGCACGCGGATCACGCGAGCCAGGGGCTCCGTCCCCTCGGCCGGGATCTCGAGCACGGGCTTCGACGAGCCGAAGCCGACGATAGGCAGCGACTCCTCGGTTCCCGGGATCGGGCGCGTGGGGAGCGTTTCCTGGACCGCAGGCGTGCTCCCGAACAGGGCGCGCGGGGCAGCCAGCACAGCGCCGGCACCCGCCAGGCAAGACAGGAAGTCGCGGCGCGTCCTATCGCCCGAGCTCATCATGGGACTCTCCTTCGGCATGGTTGTGGTACGCGCGTTGGGCTGACCGGGTTCTCAGGCGCGGCCGGTGCGGCGGAGGAGCCTGAGGTGGGTGCGGACGTTGTCGTGTTCGAAGTAAGCGTCCTGCAGGTGGCGCGCGCCGGACGATACCATCTCGGTGCGGCCGTGGAGGACGCGGTGTCCGGCGCACAGCAGGATCATCCCGCCCTCCAGCCGGAAGGTCACCTGGGCGCCGGGGTCGTTGACGCGGCTCGACAGTTCGTGGTAGGCGGCGTAGAACTCGCCCAGCCGGGGCTCCGACAGGGGAACTGCCTGCATCTGCGCCGTGTTGAAGCGGATCATCCTGATCTCCCCGTCGCTGTCCAGGTCGACCATGGGGTTGGCCGCGTAGCACTCGTATTCGTCGCTGAAGATGCGGAATGGGACCCGCACCGAGCACAACACGTCGAACTTGTCCGGGTGCTCGCGGCGTAGCGCCTCGAGCAGGCCGAAGCCGTCCACGACCGTCGACGCGCCGCCCTCGCACTCGTTCACCAGCATGTGCAGCGCCTGCACGCTCGGGGGCCACGTGTAGCTGGTGAAGTCGTTGTGCGCTCCGACGGCCAGAGCCGTGTGCGCGATGTTGTATCCCTTCGGATCGAGTTTGACGTTGTGGATGCGCTCGAACAGGACCTCCCTGACCGGACCCAGCCGGACGGCGAGTTCCTCCAGCGAATCCGGTTCGGTGGGGGCGTCGACCAGCACGCAGACCCCGGTGCGCAAAAACTCCTCGATCACCTCCGCAGCCGCGCTGTCGTCCGCCAGAAACCGCTGGTAGTCGAACCTCCGGGGCTCGAACCGTCCGTCCCAGTACTGCAACTCGATACGAGGCCGGTTCAGGAGGCCGTGGATGTCGCTCGACCGGTGGCGCGTGTGGTGTCCGTCCGGCCATGCGATGGCGATGGTCTCGTCCTCCGACCCCGCGGCTTCGATACCGACCGTCGACGGCCTCAGGTCGCTGGGGACGCGGAAGACGTGGAACCGTTTCTCCGTGGTCTGCTCCACGCAGCACTCGCCGCAGCCGCAGTTGTCGCGCAGCCAGAGGTACGGGAGATCGGTGCGTTTGCCGTCGCTCCAGACGGCGGTCAGGGCGTCGCCATTCTGCACGAGGCTGCTGATCGAGGCACCCATGGTCGATCCTCCCAGTCCGTGGTCACCGGCCTGCAGCGAACGCTACGGACGCCTGAGCGATCTTGACAATGCCCTTCGCTTCTGCCGACGCTGCGGCGAGGAACCCCCGATCCAACCCTCAGCGGAGAGTGACCGGCATGCCCCGTACGGCCGGGACGAGCGCAGGAGCCGGCAGAGGGCCGAGCGGCCCCGTCGTGAGTTTCACGCGCATGGAGGACGGCACCCGCGAGGACTACGAACTGCTCGCGCGCCTCGAGGACGAGTTCGCCGCCGATACCGCCGACCGCGTGCTGGCGCACCTCCGCGAGCTGTCAGGCTCCGTTGGCGGCTACCACGTCGACCGGCTTGAACATTCACTGCAGAGCGCGACCCGCGCCCATCGCGACGGCGCGGAAGAGGAGATGGTCGTGGCGGCGCTCCTGCACGACATCGACGATCTGCTGGCCCCGCACAGCCACGGCGAACTGGCCGCCCTGCTGCTCCGCCCCTTCGTGACCGAGCGCACGCACTGGATCGTCCGGCACCATGGCCTGTTCCAGCTCGTCTACTACGCCCACCACCTGGGCCGCGACCGCAACGCGCGCGACCGATACCGCGACCACCCCTGGTACCAGGACGCGGTGGACTTCGGCCACCGCTGGGACCAGTGCGCGTTCGACCCCGACTACGACTCGCTCCCGCTCGAGTTCTTCGAGCCGATGGTCCGCCGGGTGTTCGCGCGCGAACCGTTCAGCCTCTGGCCGAGGGGGCGGTCCTGACCGCGCACCCGCGGTGCCCCGACCGTCATCCGGCCGGGACGGCCGCCGTGGCCGCGATCCTGGTCGGCGCGCTCACAGGCTGCGCCCCGGGGGCCGACGGCGAGCTGCAGGCCCAAGTCGACGCCGTCTTCGCCGACTACGCCAGCGCCGACGGACCCGGCTGCTCCGTGGCCGTGATCCGGGACGGCCGCCCGATCCACTCCGCCGGCTACGGCACCGCCAACCTCGACCACGGCATCCCGAACGGCCCCGCGACCATCTACCGCATCGCGTCCGTCTCCAAGCAGTTCACGGCCGGCGCGGTCGCCCTGCTCGCCCTCCGGGGAGAGGTGGATCTGGATGCTCCCGTCCAGCGCTACGTCCCCGAATTCCCCGACTACGCCGACCCTCCCACGGTCCGGCACCTGATCCACCACACGTCCGGCGTGCGCGACTACCTCGGGCTCTTCACCCTGGCCGGGAACCGGAGCGAGGATTTCATCACGAATCAGGACATCCTCGATGCGATCCACCGTCAGCGCGAGCTCAACTTTCCTCCGGGCTCCGAGTACCTGTACAGCAACTCCGGTTACGTCCTGCTCGCCGAGATCGTGGCCGAGGCTTCGGGACAGAGCCTGCGGGAGTTCGCCAAGGCCGAGTTCTTCGACCCCCTCGGCATGCCTCGCACGCACTTCCACGACGACCACAACGAAGTCGTCGCCGACCGGGCGACCGGCTATTCGCCCACCGAGGACGGCTTCCGGATCAACATGACGACGCTCGACGTGGTCGGGGACGGCGGCATCTACACGTCGGTGGAGGAGTGGCCCGCGTGGGACCGCAACCTCGCCGAGGGCACGGTCGGCGGACCCGAATGGGTCGCGCTCATGCACGAGCGGGGCGTGCTCACCTCCGGCGACACGATTCCCTACGCCTTCGGTCTCTCCCACGGCGAACACCGGGGGCTGGCCACGGTGCGGCACAGTGGCTCGTGGGTGGGCTACCGCACGGGCATGTCCCGCTATCCCGACGCCGGCTACTCGTTCGTCGCCCTGTGCAACCGGTCGCGGATCGATCCCATGGCCCTCATCGCGAGCACGGCCGAGATCTACCTGGAAGACGCGATGGATCCGCCCGAGGACGTCGCGGAGGGAGAGGAGGAGATGCAGGCCGCGGACGAGGACGCTCCCGAGGCTCCGCTCGACCACGACGTTCCGAACCGCGCGCGTTACGCCGGATCCTTCTACAGTCCCGAGTTGGACGCCACGTATCGGATCGTGGAGGACGGCGCTGCCGGGCTCACGCTGCACGTCGGCCGGCGGGACCCGGTCGCCCTCGTGGCCGAATCGGAGGGACAACTCACGACCGAGGACGGGCCGACCCTCCGCTTCTCCGAACTCGTCGGCGGCCGGTACGAGGCGCTGATCGTCGACGCCGGGCGGGTCAGGAACCTGCGGTTCGCGAGAACTGAGGGATAGCGGCCCTGGTCGCGAAACTCCTCTCCGGCGGCAATCCCCAGATTCCGAAGGGGGATGGAGATGCGCCCGTGCAGGCGTACATCACGGCCATGCCGGGTTGGAAACGGGAGGTCGGCCGCCACCTCGACGCGCTCATCGAGCGTAACGTGCCTGATGTCCGCAGGGCGGTCCGCTGGAACTCGCCCTTCTACGGCATCGAAGACCGGGGCTGGTTCCTCTCGTTCCACTGCTTCACGCGGTACGTCAAGGTGACCTTCCTCAACGGCGCCTCGCTGCGTCCCGCGCCGCCGGTGGAATCGAAGCACGAGCAGGTGCGCTACTTCCACATCTACGAGGACGACGAGCCGGACGAGGATCTCCTGGCAGACTGGCTCCGGCAGGCATCGGCGTTCCCCGGGGAGGATCTTTTCTGATGATTGAATGGCTTGGCATCGGCCACCTGTTCGAGCTGTCCGGGACCGAAGCATTTGCCGGCTTCCTCACGCCGCTTGCGATCTGCGCCGCGTTTTTCCTCGTACAGATCATGCTGCCTGGAAGGCGGGTCCCGGGTTACGTCATCAACCCGGAGACCGGCGAGCCCCGCAGCTACCGACTGAACGGTCTGCTGGTGTTCGTGCTCGCCGAGGTCGTGTGGGCGCTCGAACTCACCGGGATGCCGCGGGACTGGTTCTACCGGTCCACCGTCTACCAGGTGGCCGGCGGCACGGTCATGTGCCTGGTCTTCGCCCTCCTCGCCGTGTTCGGCGGGTCGCGCGGCAAGGTGAAGCGCCCGCTCGCCGCCCTCTGGGAAGGGCGCGTCCTCGAGCTTTCGTTCTTCAACGAACGCTTCGACGTGAAGATGTTCCTGTACGTCGTCGGCGGGACCATGCTGTCGCTGAACGCCCTCTCCGGAGCCGCGTACCACTACGGGCTCTTCGGCGCGGACTCCAACCCCGGCGTCTTCCTGTACGCGGGGTTCCTCACGTTCTACGTCTTCGACTACTTCATCTTCGAGCGCGTCCAGCTGTACACGTACGACGTGATCCACGAGAAGCTCGGCTTCAAGATGATCTGGGGCGGGATCATGGTGTACGGGTGGCTCTACATCCTGCCGCTGTGGGGCCTGGCCGTGTACCCGGACCCCGGCTTCGCGGCGCCCTGGCGACAGGTGTGGTTGATCGGCGCCCCGGCGCTGTTCCTCGTCGCATGGGGCATCACGCGCGGTGCCAACATGCAGAAGTACACCTTCAAGCGGTGGCCCGAGCGCAAGTTCCTCGGCCTCATCGAGCCCGAGTACATCGAGGCCGGCGACCGCAAGATCCTGTGCAGCGGCCTGTGGGGCGTCGCCCGCCACTTCAACTATCTCGGCGAGGGCCTCTTCTCCCTCTCCATCGCCCTCGTGTTCGGCTATTTCGCCAACCCCTGGGCCTGGACCTACTTCGTCTTCATCGTCGGACTGTTCATTTTCCGACAGCGCTTCGACGACAAGTTCTGCGCCGAAAAATACGGCCCCGAGAAGTGGGCCGAGTACCAGGCACGGGTCAGATATCGGATCATTCCCGGCATCTATTGATGTCGGGTCGAATAGCGAGTCATCCGCAAGGAGGCGGTGAGAGAGATGTCAGCAACGGACGGCTGGTCGCGGAGGCGGTTTCTGGGGAGTGGCTCGGCGGCCGCCGCGGTTGCTGCCGTTTGGGGATGTGCACCCGACGAGGGGATGCCGGTGGGCGGGGGTAGGCCACCGTCGCCGCTCACCGGGCCTCGCCGCTCGCTCGCGGAGCCGGGGCCGATGCTCCCGCCCGTCCCGGCGATCCTGCTCACCGTGAACGGGCGGCCCGGCGACCCGGACGAGATCTCGGTGCTGTGGACGTTTGTCGTGAGCGGCGATCCGCCCCAGATCGGGGTGAGCGCGGCCTTCGAGCATCAGGCGAGGGAACTCCTGGACATGCACAACGAGTTCGTGCTCAACGTCCCGCTCGCATCGATGGTCGAGGCGTTCGACACCGTCGACATGAACTCCGGACGCGTGGCCGACAAGTTCGAGCTCTCGGGTCTGACGCGCGGCGCGGCGACGGTCGTCGATGCGCCCACGGTGGAGGAGTCCCCGATCCATTGCGAGTGCCGGATCTTCGACTCCCTCGAGGTGCCGCCCGAGCGGAAGATCTTCCTCGCGGAGGTCGTGGCGACGACCGTCATCGAGGGTGCGGTCGACGACGCCGGGCGCCTGATCGTGCCCGCCGTGGACTTCTTCGGGATGACCGCCGGGAGCGGCGAGCACTACACGATGGGTCGGCCGGTCGGCAACATCGGAATGACGGTCGGCCGAACCGACATCAAGTACTGACGGCTCGACTCAGCCTTCGTCCCTCTCCCACTCTTCCCTGAGGAGTCCGTAGTACACGTCGTCGACCCGCTCCTCCCGCAGCGTCCGGTGGCTGCGCAACATCCCCTCGCGGGTCATGCCCAGCTTTTCCATCACCCGCACAGACGCCGCGTTTCGCGCATCGGCGTACGCGTACACCTTCGCGAGTCCGCGCTCACGGAACGCCCAGCCGACGACGGCGCGGGCCGCCTCCACCGTCAGGCCGCTGCCCCAATGCTCCTTCGCGAGCGAGTAACCCAGGGCTCCCGTCGCATGTTCGACGTCGATCTCGATGCCGATGCCGCCGACGACCTTCCCTTCCAGGACCATCGCCCACACCGGCCACAGGTCCCGTGACATGCGGATCCGATCCTCCACGAACTCCACCGCGTGTTCCCGCAGGTAGGGCATCGGCGCCGTCAGGTATCGGCCCCACTCCGGATCGCGGGCGAACTCGAATATGTCGTCCACGTCTTCCAGGCGATGCGGCCGGAGCAGCAACCGCTCCGTTCCGATCTCAAACTCCCGTGTCTCCATCGTTCAGCCTATTCGCCGTCCGAGATGTCGACGTCGACGATCGCCCACACACCGCCCCGATAATCGTCGTTCCCCTGGTGTGCTTCCAGCGAGGTCCGGGCCGGGACCGGTTCGCCGTCCATCAGCAGCCCCTCGATATGACACGCGATCGCTTCCCGGGCCGATTCGATCACTTCGTCCAACGTGTCGCTGGCTGAGAAACAGCCGGGAAGATCGGGCACGGTCACGCCATACCCGTTGTCCGCGTCCTTGTGAACCACGATCGGAAAACGCATCAGCGATCCTCCCATTCCCAACCCGCTTCGTTCGAGAATCTCAGACCCTTCAATACCCGAGCAGTTCCGGCAGGAACAGGACGACGCCGGGCAGGAAGGCGATGGCGACCGTGAGCGCCAGCATCAGCGCGAGGTAGGGCCAGAGCGGGCGGGCGACCTCCGCCGGCTCGACGCCTCCCACCGAGCAGGCCACGAGCAGGCTCACGCCCACGGGCGGCAGGAAGACGGAGATCCCCTGGGTGGCCACGATCACGGCGCCGAAGTGCACGGGGTCGATCCCGAGTTGCGTCGCGAGGGGCAGGAGGATCGGCGTCAGCAGGACGACGGCGGGCACGCCCTCGAGGATGGCGCCGAGCGGAAGGAAGACGAGAATCGTGAGGAGCATGAAGCCGATCTGGCCGCCTCCGATCCCCACGACAGTCGACGCGAGCGTCTGCGGCACCTGCAGGACGGCGAGGACCCAGCCCAGAAGGTGTGCCGCGCCGACGACGAACAGCACCATCCCCGACACGACGGCGGTCTGAATGACCTTCTGCCACAGCTCCGCGAGGGTAAGGGATCGGTACACCAGTCCGGCCAGGAGCAACGCGTAGGCGACGGCGACCGCTGCCGCCTCCGTGGGGGTAAAGAGTCCGAAGCGGATGCCTCCCAGGATGACGACGATCATGAAGAGCGGAAGCACGGCGTCGGTCATCGCGCGGCGGAGTTCCGCCAACGAGGCGCGCTCCCCTCGCGGCCACCCTTCCCTCCGCGCCTGCCACCCGATCTGCGTCATCAGGCCTGTGGCGATGAGGAGCGCGGGCACGATCGAGGCGACGAACAGGGCGCCGATGGAGACGTTCCCGATGACGCCGTACACGACCATCACGATGGCGGGCGGAATGAGGATGCCCATGCCGCACGCGGCGGAGACGATCGCCGTGGCGCGCGCCCGGCCGTATCCGTTCGCGGTCAGTTGGGGCACCATGATGCCGCCGACGGCGGCCGCGTCCGCGGACGTCGAGCCTGACACGCCGGAAAAGAACACCTCGGCCATGACGACCACCTGCCCGAGCCCTCCGGGGAGGTGGCCCACGAGGGCGCGGGCCAGCGTCACCAGGCGGCGGCTGATCCCTCCGACGTCCATCAGGTAGCCGGCGAGGATGAACAGAGGCACCGCGAGCATGGGGAACGAATCCATCCCCGCGACGATCTGCTGCGGGATGATGACGAGCGGGAGGTCCGCCACCAGAATGGCGATGATGGCGGCGAGCGCGAGCGCGAAGCCGATGGGCACCGCGGCAAGCACCAGGACGCCGAACGCGCCGAGGAGGAGGCCGCCCATCAGCCGCCGCCCTCGGCCGGAAGATCCTCAACCCCCGCCGCGAGCCGCCGATCCGAATCGGCGGTCGTCGGACCCGCCAGCATGTGGATCGCCATGAACAAGCCGGACACCGGCGCGGCGGCATAGACAAGCGCGACAGGCAGGTTCAGCGCGGCGGAACGCTCTCCCATGGTGAGGTCCATCAGGGCGACGCCCGTGCCGATGAGGAGGAGTGCGAACAGTAGCACGGCCGCCGCCGCGGACGTCTCCACCGCCTTCCTCGCGCGCGCAGGCAGCCGCCCCGTGACCTGGTCGAACCGGAAATGAGACCGATGCGCCACCGCGAGCGAGGCCCCGAGCAGCGACATCCAGATGAAGCAGAAGCGCGACACCTCCTCGCTCCACGGATTCGGATAGGCGAAGAGGTAGCGCATCAACACCTGGAGGAGAACCACGTCGCAGACCGCGATCACAAGAATGCCGACGGCGTAGGTTTCAAGCCTCACCAGGAGCCCGTTGAACACCCGCAGCCGCTTCGTCATCGGCGCTCCGTCGAAGCCACCAACCTTGCGATCAGCGCTTCGCCGTCCGGCAGCCGATTCGCCAGTTCGTCCCATATCCGCGGTCTGACGGCCGGGGCGAACGGCGCCAGGTTCGGGCGCGAGATCTCCACGCCGGCCGCGCGCATCTCCACGATGGCGTCCGCCTCCATGCGGCGCGCGACTTCGCTCTGGTAGGCAAGCGCCTCAGCCGCGGAACGGTCGACGGTCTCCCGGATATCGGCGGGAAGGCCCCGGTAGAACGGTTCGTTCACGAGGAGGGTGATGGGGTTGTAGGTAATGGCTGTGAAGCTGTAGAACTTCGCCACCTCGTGGAGCCGGCTGCTTACGAAGCCGACCGCGTTCGCCTCCCCGCCGTCGATCACACCCTGCTGGAGCGCGGAGTAGACCTCGCCGTAGTTCATCGGCGTCGCCTGGACGCCCAGCGCGGAATAGGCCGCCAGGTACGTCGCGTTCTGGAGGACCCGGAGCTTGAGGCCGGCGAGGTCCTCGGGCGCCTCGATGGGCCGGCGCCGGTTGTAGACGTGGCGGAACCCGTAGTCGAGGAAGCCCAGCGAGCGGACGCCCGTGCGCTCAAGGAGGAGGTCGCGCCACCCGTCTCCCACCGGACCGTTCATCACCGCGAGCCCGTGGTCCCGGGTCTCGAACAGGAAGGGGAGATCGAAGACCTGTGTCTCAGGCACCCAGCCCGAGAGCACGGGGGTACCCGTGATGGCCATGTGGACCGCGCCGACCTGGATCTGCTCGAAGGCGACGCGCTCTCCCCCGAGCTGTCCGGACGGATAGATGACGACCCGGAACCGTCCGTCCGTGCGGTCGAGCATGAGATCCCGGAAGCGCTCCGCCATGAGATGGAACTCGGAGGTGCTCGAGAGCACGTGGGAGAAGCGAACCTCCCATGTGCGCCCTTCGGCCGACGGGTTGGATTCACCGCTGTTGGGATTGCCGCACGCCCCCGTCAGGAGGGCCGCCCCCAGAGCCGGCAGCAGGCCGACCGGGACCCGCGCTAGTCGCTCGCGCCGGTCCCGGTCGCGGCACAGCGCGGTGCCGCCTCCGCGTTCAGTCGTGAATGAGCGGGACACCTTCCACGACGTGTCGCTGGATCGCCTCGGCCCAGTGCGCCATGAAATCCTCGAAGTCCTCGCCGAATGTTCGCACGAAACCGTCCGCGTCGGCTGACAGTGACGTCATGCGGTACGTCACGGACGCCCGGCTTCGGCTGTCACCGTCGGGGGTCACATGAACGTCCACCATCGCGGTGTGGTGGTCCGGAATCACATATACGTACGACGCAGAACCGGCCGCGGGCTCGTGTCGCGTCTGGACCCACGTCGCGGTCCCCGCGCCTTCCTTCGTAGTCTGGAACACGAGACCTTCACCGGCATGGGGTTCACCGGGATGCACGTAGCGCGGATCCCACCCTGCGACCCACCGCCGCTCACCCTCCGCGCTGAACAGCGGGAACGCCTCCGCAAACGGTAGCGCCATCGCGACGACGCCGGTTCTCTCCACATGGATGCGGTCTTCAGTATCGGTCGCCATGGCCGCTCCCTACGCGCCCCAGATCGTCTGGCCGGCATCGATGAACAGGGAGGCACCCGTCACGAGGCTCGCCTCGTCGTTCGACGCAAGGTACACGACGGCCCCCACGACGTCGTCGGGAACCCCGATTTTACGCAGCGGGATGCGGGCGAGGCGACGCTCGCGGAATTCGTCCTGCGCAATATCGGCGCGGTTCAGGTCGGTCTCGATCAGCCCCGGCGCGATGGCGTTCACCCGGATCCCGTGCGGCGCGAGTTCGAGCGCCATCTGCTTCGTGAGCATCTCGACCCCCGCTTTCGACACGCAGTAGTGGGTGAGGTTGGGGGCGGCCACCGCCTGCCCGGCGGATGACACGTTGACGATGGCGCCCGCCGTTCCCGCCTCGACCATGCGGCGCGCGACCGCCTGACCGACGAGGAAGTACCCCTTCAGGTTGACGCCCTGGATGGCGTCCCACTCCTCCTCGTCGATCTCGAGGAACGGCGTGCGTCTCAGGATCCCGGCGTTGTTCACGAGGATGTCGAGCCCACCCAGAAAGTCATGCGCCTCCGCGACGAAACGTTCGACGTCGGAACGGGAGTCGGTCGATCCCTGTACCGCGACCGCGCGGCGTCCCATCGCCTCCATCTCACGGACAGCGCTCGTCGCGTCCTCACGGCTCCGCCGGTAGTTGACCGCCACGTCCGCCCCCTCACGGGCCAGCCCGAGCGCGATGGCCCGACCGATGCTCCGCGAGCCACCAGTGACGAGAGCGCGTGTGCCTGCGAGACGCATAGGGAGATCGGGGTTCGAGGCCGAGTGAGGTGCCGGACCCACATAGTCCGGGCGCGGACGGGGATTCGCAACGCGCGTGGCCAACCATGGTCGCAACACCTCGCCGAGAACGGTGAGAACCCGGTGCTGCCCCGCCAGGTTGTGACTATCGGTGGAGGTTCGCATGTTCCCCACACTTGAGAAAGGAGCCCTCACATGTCGCGCGAACGCGCAACGGCCGCGATCAGGACGGTGCTCGGTGTCTTTGTCGGCGTCGCCCTCTACAACGTGTTCATCGATTTGACGGGCCCCGAATGGACCGACTCGCTGGACGTCCTTACGGAAGGCTGTGCAAGGCAGGGGATGTACACGAGCTTCGTAATCAGTGAGGGCGG
This sequence comes from Gemmatimonadota bacterium, assembly GCA_965207805.1. GTDB lineage: Bacteria > Gemmatimonadota > Gemmatimonadetes > Palauibacterales > Palauibacteraceae > Palauibacter. Next base: position 512,695 of record OZ242312.1, on the reverse strand, counting down.
ACTGACACATTGGGAATGCGTAGCTCGCGACGAGACAGCAACGTCACATCAGGGCGCAACTGAGGAATCGTCTCAGGAGTGACTTCCCGGTCCACCACTTGGCCGTTGATCGACGAAGGTCTGGAGTGATCTATGAGGGCCTCGGTTCAAGTCAGACTCGCCTGCTCACTCGTATTCCTCCTCACAGTCACAACTCCGCCCACCCGGGGCGCGGCCCTGTCGACCGGGGCTCAGTCCTTTCCCTCGGACGATCCGGTCATCCGGGCGATCTGGGAGGAGGGCGTCGAGCGCTCGCAGGTCTACGAACTCGGCCAGGTGATGATGGACTCCATCGGGCCGCGGCTCACCGGCTCGCCCGCGATGGCCGGTGCCAACGACTGGGCGCTGGCGAAGTACGCGGAGTGGGGCATCGAGGCCTACAAGGAGCAGTACGGCACCTGGCGCGGGTGGGAGCGCGGGATCAGCCACATCGATCTCATCCAGCCGCGCGTGCGATCACTCGAGGGCATGGCCGCCGCATGGAGCCCACCCACGGACGGACCCGTCGAGGCGGAGGTGGTGATTCTTCCGGACGCGGACAGCCCCGGAGCTTTCGAGGCATCGCTGTCGGAAGTGCGCGGCAAGTTCGTGCTTGTCGCGCGCCCGGAGCCGAGTTGCCGTTCGCACGACAACCTGGAGTGGTTCGCGCGTCCCGAGACGACGGCTCGCATGGCGGCGGAGCGGGAGCGCGCAATCGCGGAGTGGAGCGAACGCGTGGGGAACACAGGGTTCGACGAGCGCTCGCTGCCGGAAGCGCTGAGCGCAGCCGAACCCGCCGGGATCGTCCGCTCGCAGTGGTCCGACGGCTGGGGCGTCACCAAGATCTTCGGCACCCGCGCGCAGCGGGCGCCGGTCCTGGACCTGAGCTGCGAGGCGTACGGGCTCCTGTACCGGCTGGCCGAGAACGACCAGGGGCCGGTGCTGCGCGTCGACGCGCAGGCCCGTTTCCTGGGAGAAGTACCGGTCTTCAACGCCTTCGCCGTGATCCCCGGCAGCGCCGAGCCCGAGGAGTACGTGATCCTCGGAGGCCACTACGACTCCTGGGACGGCTCCGACGGCGCGCTCGACAACGGCACCGGAGCCGTCGCGATCATGGAGGCGATGCGCATCCTGAAGCACGCCGTCCCGAACCCCCGCCGCACCATCATCGGCGCCCTCTGGAACGGCGAGGAGCAGGGCTTGAACGGGTCACGCGCCTTCGTAGAGGACAATCCCGATATCCTCGAGCGCACCCACACCGTGTTCAACGTCGATCACGGAAACGGCCCGGTCACGTTCATCCCTATGCAGGGGTTCGCCGGCGCCGCGGGGCGCTTCGGCGAGTGGCTCGCGAAGATCCCGAGCGAGCTGTCCGACCTCGTCACGCTCGAGATCCCGGGCCTGCCCGAGTCCGGCGGGACGGACCACGCGTCCTTCCTGTGCGCGGGCGTGCCCGCCTTCAGCTTCCACGTGGGCGAGGGCCGCAGCGGCATGAACATCGCCGACAACCGCTGGGACACGAGCACCTACACCTGGCACACCAACCGCGACAGCTTCGACAAGATCGTCTTCGAGGATCTGCGCGACGACGCCGTGATGACCGCGATGTTCGCCTACCTCGCCTCCGAGGACCCGGTCCGCATGCCGCGCGACCGGCGCACGATGCCGGAAGGCACCGAGTGGCCCGACTGCCGCCCCCCGGCCCGGACTTCCGGCACGTCCTGAGGGCTGTCGCGCGAGCCAAGTACTAATCTGACACGAATTAGTACATCATTAGTACTTGGCGTATGGCCAGGTGGAAGTTCGGAGAGCGAGCAAATCGGCAATCGGAGCTATCGATGAGCGAGTTGCTGTGCCTGTGGAAGAACGTCAAATCCAGTCTGGACGCGTGGCGGGAGGACTGGTGCGGTCTCGTGGATGGGTACGGTCAGGTGGAAGCGGTCAGGCAGAGGTCGGAGGAAGGTCGGACGTGGAGCGACGACGAGACCTTTGAGGCGCTGCTGATGTCCGTGTTGTCCAACAACACGGACTGGGCCAAGATCGAAGGAATCCAGACCGAACTCTCGGACGTGTTTTCGGGCTTTGGCCTGGAGTGGTACGCAGGGCTCTCGGAGGACGACATCAGCGGCCGCATCGTGCCTTGGTTCCAGGAGCGTCGTGCGGGGTCCATGGTCCTGAAGCAAAGCCTCGTCCATCTGATCCAGACTGCGGACAAGCTGTACGAATACAGCCGCCCAGATCGGCCGGCGGAGAGCTACTTCACGTCGCTCGTCCAGCGGCTCGACAACGATCCCAAGAGCGCGGCGCGGCGCCTGGGCACGCCGGGTGACGAGTACAAGCTTCCGGCCTTCGGCGTGCCCCTGGCGGCGGAGGCCCTCAAGAACCTCGGCTTCGACGTGGCTAAACCCGACAGGCACCTTCTCCGGGCCTTGGCCGCGTTCGGTTTGATTGAGGCCGGCACGTGGCCCAACCGAGGTCACCGAGGCACACCCAAGCCCAGCAGGCGTTTGTTCGTCGACGCCATGGCGGCGGCAGAAGCGATCGCGGCGGCGGGCAAGGTGCCCGTCGCCTTGGTGGACAACGCCATCTGGCTGCTCTGCGCGAAGAGCGGGGCATGGTGGACCAATCCGCAGCTCGAGGAGTTGACTGAAACGAGCGACGCTTGAACGCGACCCGGGCCGCCGAAGCGGGGGCTGAGCCGCAGTCCGCGATGGCTGTTCCATGCGTCAACTGAACCCACTTCACTCGTCGAGGCTCATGGACCAGTTGTTCCACTTGAGGTCCGGCGAGGCGCCCAGGGATCTGTAGAAGCCCTCTGCCGCACGGTTCCCGTCCATGACGGTCCAGATCAATTCGGCCGCACCGATGGACTCGGCGTGCGAAATCACCGCCGCCATCAACGCCTTCCCCGCCCCCGCGTCTCGCGCACCCTCTTCGACGAACAGCTCCTTGAGCACGACCTTCGGCCGCAGCGTATAGGTCCACGGAATCGTGTAGACGACGGCCATCCCGACGAGATCGTCGTCCTGCTCAGCCACGAACGCCGTGAACAGACGGTCGTCCCCGAACCCATGCTCAAGCACACTCTCCCGCGTCACCGCAAAGTCGTCGATGTACTCCTCAAACCGCGCCAGCCCCCGCATCAACTCCAGCAGCCGATCCACATCGCGTTTCTCAGCCAATCTCACACGCATGCGATGATACTCCGGTCTTGAGGAGAGCGTTTGAAGCAAGTCGACCCGGGAGAATTTGGCCAGCGAAGGGGAGCGAAGCTCCACGAGCGCCCGAATTCTCGCGGGCGCAGTCTTGACTTCCGAAGGAAGGAAAGCATGCGCCCGGGAGAATTCGAATCCCCAACCTCCTGATCCGTAGTCAGGTGCTCTATCCAGTTGAGCTACGGGCGCTCGGAGCCGGCCGTCCCGCGACCGGCGATGTCATGCTGCATGCCCAGGAGAGGATTCGAACCTCCACGTCCGTAAAAGGACACTAGCCCCTCAAGCTAGCGCGTCTGCCAGTTCCGCCACCTGGGCTGGTGATGCTCGGGGGGGGAGTCGAACCCCCACGGGAGTTTAATCCCACAGGATCCTGAATCCTGCGCGTCTGCCATTTCCGCCACCCGAGCCTGCGCCCCCTGAGCCCTCCGGTCCGGGGAGTCGCCCCCGAAAACCGGTGCCTCTGGCTCAGCCGGGACGAGTGCGCCCGACAGGATTCGAACCTGTGACCTCTTGCTCCGGAGGCAAGCGCTCTATCCAGGCTGAGCTACGGGCGCAGACACGAAACGCGCCGCCGGAAGAGGCGACGCGCCGCGCGGGCAATCTAATCGGATCGCCCCCCAGCGTCTACCTGCCGCAGGGGGCCGACCCCGATTCGGTTCAGCGCGATCCGGATGAGGTCGCGGCCGCGCCGTCGATCGAGTCGATGACGAGGTCGAGCAGGCCGTCGATCGCCCCTCCGGGGATCCAGCGCGCCACCACGACCAGATCGTTCACGGGGTCGCAGTAGATCATGTTCGTCCCGTTTCCGAGGTGGGCCCACGCCTCCGCGGGCGCGCTCGGATAGCGCTTGTTCCCCTCGTCGTCCGCGACGTTGAGCATGAAGTTCATGAAGCCGTAGGAGCCGTTCGCCGGGCCCGGCGTGGTCGCGAGGTCAAACCATTCCTCGGAGAGGAGCTGCCGGTCTCCCCACGTCCCGCGGCGCAGGGTGAAGAGGCCGAAGCGCGCCTGGTCCCGGGCGCTGATGAACATGCCGCCGCCCCAGTGGCCGCCGCCGCTCACCGACTGCACGCGACGCCCGTCGATCGTGACCCACGAGTTCTCGTAGCCGTTCCAGCGCCAGGTCGGGGAGGCGCCGATCGGTCCCATCACGCGTTCGTGCAGAACCTCGGGCAGTGGGCGCCGCAGCACGCTCATTGCGGCGAGCGCGAGGAGGTTCACGCGCGTGTCGTTGTACTCGTACACGGTACCGGAAGAGTGCCGGTCGCGCGTCAACCAGGTGGAGGGGTCGCCGCTCGGACGGTCGGCCCAGTCCGGCTTGCCCCACAGCGTGCCCTCCCAGTCGGAGGTCTGCCGCAGGAGGTCGTCCCACGTGATCGTGCTGTTGTGCTCGGATTCGAACATCGTCGTCGGGTCGGGCTTCCCGAAGCCGATGCGGTCGACGCCGGGCTCCCCATCGCCCGGGGGGACGTCGATCGGGGCCATGTACTCGCGCACCGTGTCATCGAGCGAGCCGATGAGCCCTTCGTCCCACGCGAGTCCCACCGACGTCGAGAGGAAGGACTTGGTCACGCTGTACGTCATGTCGACGCGCTTCGTGTCCCCCCACTCCGCGACGATGTAGCCGTGACGCACGATCATCCCGGCCGGCCCGCCACGCACGTTGAAGGGGCCGATCCCCTCACCGAGCGGTTCGCGCCCGAAGCTCCGGCTGTGCTGGAACTCCCGGTCGCGCGCCTGGCTCGTCTCGTGCTCGAGCGCGTATTCGACGGCCGCCTGGACGCCCGCCGCGTTCATCCCCACCTGCTCCGGAGTGCGCGTCTCCCACGCGTCTCCGCGCGCCGGCAGGTACTGCGCGGCCCCGACGCCCGGAAACGCGACCATCGCTGAAACGGCAAGAAGTCCGGCCCAAAGCGCGCCACGGTGCGCGCGAATCATGCCCCGCATGAGAACCTCCTGATTCGGATCGAGTACGGGAGGCATCGTAACGACTGGCACCGCGCCGGTACACGGGGGGCTGCGTCCCTTGAGAGTCCGTTGCGATCGCCACGGATACGTATGGGACGGCGTCCCAGAGGCACTCCGGCGCTCGTTTCGCCCGCAACGAAGATAATGTACAATATTTATGTACATACTAACGGAGGATCGTAACGGATGAGCAGAACCGTTGGCGTAGCGGTGTTCCGCAAGACATGCGCGCGACTGATTGCACAGGTTACCGAGCAGCAGGAATCGATCACGATCACCAAACATGGTCGGCCCGTCGCGCTGCTGGCGCCCGTGCCCCGGCCCGACGACGCGGGAGGACAGATCATCGGTGCTCTCCAGGGATCCGTGTTGGGCTACGATGATCCCTTCGCGCCGGCCGCCGATCCGGCGGAATGGGATGCCGTGCGGTGATCGTCGTCGATACCCATGTACTGATCTGGGCCATCCAGGGAGATCTGAGACTGGGCCCGTCCGCGGCCCGCGCCATCCAAGGGAGCGGTCAGGGGAGCCGTGTCGGTGTTTCCGCCATCACTCCGTGGGAGATCGCCCTCCTGGCGGAGAGGGGACGGCTGCGTCTCGATCGCGATGTCATGGAGTGGATCGACGCCGTTCTCGAGCTTCCCGCCTTCCGACTCCTGCCCATTGAACCCGCGATCGCCGTGGGGAGCGTACGCCTGCCGGGTGCCTTCACTTCCGACCCCGCCGACCGACTGATCGTCGCCACCGCCCGCCACCATGGGGCCCGGCTGCTGACTGCGGACAGGGCAATCCTGGACTACGGGACGGCGGGGCATGTGCGAACGGTGAACGCGCGAGGCTAGTGCTGCCGGCGCTGCTATGAAGAGCGCCACCTTCCGATCAGGCGGCGTACCCAGCGGATCGAGACGCTCGAGCCGACCGCGAGCACGCTCGCCAGCAGGTCGAACCCGATGTCGAACCAGTCGAACGTGCGGCTTGGCACGAAGAATTGGATGCACTCGTCCACCACGCCGACCGCCGTCGTCAACGCGATCGCCAGCACGGCCGGTACCGGGACGCGCTTCCCGTGGGCCGTCCGTTCCACCAGGGCCTCGTGGATGATGAGCGCCAGCACCGCGTACTCGATGAGATGTGAACGCTCGGCCGCGGCGATCCCGCGCGCGAAACCGATGACCGCGATCGCCGCGACGCCCAGCGCGAAGCCGACCTCCACGCCGCGCGACCGCTCCCTCAGCCCTTGCACCAGAATCATGATCCCGATCAGGAGCATGCCGGCGCTGAACATGGTGGGGGTGAGTTCGAGCAACCCGCTCTCGCGCAGCGCGTCGGCCAGCGTACGCGCGAGATCGGCCGTCGCGTAGATCGCCACGACCACGGCCAGCGCCCACAGCCACAGGCGCCTCTCCCGGTTGGACGAGAAATCCGGCATCCGCATCTCCATCCCGGCTCGGGCGGACGGCCACCCCGTGAACCATCGCGCAACGAGCCATATGATTAGAAAGTGACGACCCTTTTGTGTCGCTGAGACGCTGAACCGCGAGGGAAGTTCCGATGAAGGTAACCATGATGCGCGCAACAGTCGCGGCGGCCCTGGTTGCCGCCGTGTCGATCCCGGTCGCACTGGCGCAGGATGGCGGCGCCTTGCCGCGCACGCCGGACGGACGCCCCGACCTGCAGGGGAACTGGACGAACGGGACGATCACGCCCATCGAGCGGCCCCGGGGGTTCGAGGCCGTGCTCACGCCCGAGCAGGTCGCCCAGATCGAGGGCGGCCGGCAGGAATGCATCGAGGCCCACTCGGGATCCAGCGATCCGGACCGTGACGCGCCGGCGGAGGGCGGCATCACCATCGGGTGCGACTTCATCCTGGAGGCGGCCGCCGGCGGCACGGGCGGCTACAACCTCTTCTATCTGGACCGGGGAGATCAGGTCGCCGTCGTGAACGGAGAACCGCGCAGTTCTCTCCTCATGATTCCGGAGGATGGCCGCATCCCCGCGCGCACCGCCGAGGCCCGGCAGCGGCTCGGCGGGCTCCTCGCGGTCCGCGGCCAGCACGGCGAGTACGACAACCCCGAGAACCGGCCCCTCTCCGAGCGCTGCATCGTCTCCTTCGGGTCCAACGCCGGCCCTCCGATGCTTCCCAACTACTTCTACAACAACAACTACACCATCGTGCAGACCCCCGACCATCTCATGATCATGACGGAGATGGTGCACGACGCCCGCATCATCCCGATCGGCGTCTCTCCCGACTCCGGGGAGTCCGACGAGACCGGCGCTCCGTCATCGTTCCCGAATGCGATCCGGCCCTGGTTCGGGGATTCCCGCGGCTGGTGGGAGGACGACACGCTCGTGATCGAGACGACGAAGCTCAACCCGCAGCAGCTTACCGCCTACCGCGAGTTCTTCGGCGCGAGCCCCAACATGAAGATTACGGAACGGCTCACGCGCGTGGACGCGAACACGATCAGCTACGAGTTCCTGATCGACGACCCGGACACGTGGGAGACCCCGTGGGGTGGCGACGTCCCGTTCGTGAAGATGGACGATCTCCTCTACGAGTACGCCTGCCACGAGGCGAACTATGCCCTGGAGAACGTCCTGCGGGGCGCCCGCGCGCAGGAGCGCGAGAACCGATAAGGCGCAAGCCGACCCCTGAGGAGCGAGGCGAGGCGGCAGGCGCAACGAGGGGGCCGGTGGGTGAATGCGCCGTCAGGGAGTCGAACCCCGAACCTACTGATTAAGAGTCAGGAATTGCCGGGGTTCTGTTGCATCTCGCTAAATCCAGACCCGTCCGATAAGTCCGCTAACGGCTTGCATATCCGACTCTTGTAAGTGTATCATAAGCTCTTGATTTGTGCTGTCGAATCTCGAACCATTTGGACGCCATTTGGACGCCAGAGAGTCCAACCGATCTCGACTCGCGTAACGCTAGCCCCCGCTGAGCCCCCCGGGGATCCGGGACGAGGAGCATGCCAAAGCAGAATCTTACCGACCGACTCCTCCGAAGTCTATCGGCAAATGCGGCGAAACGCATCGTGTATCACGACCAGGCACTGCCCGACTTCGGTGTGCGAGTGAGCGAGAGCGGCCGTTGCTCCTACTTCGTTCGTTATCGCACTCATCGCGGTGAACGGCGTTGGAAGACGCTCGGAACGCATCCGACACTGCCCTTGTCCGATGCGCGGAGGCTGGCTCGGGCAACGCTGGTGGAGGTCGCCAACGGACACGATCCGGTGCTCGAGGAGCGCGTTCGGCGGGAGGCGGAAACGGTCGAGGATTTCGTCGAGGTCTATCTGAACCGTTACGCGAAGCCCGTTAAGCGAAGTTGGAAGGAAGACCACCGGCAGCTTAAGCGAGACGTGCTACCGATGATCGGACGATTGCCGGTGGCTGAAGTTCGCCGGCAAGACTTGATCAGGATCATCGACCGTGTGGCCGACCGAGGGGCCGGCGTTCAGGCGAATCGTACAGCGGCGTTGCTCTCCAAGTTGTTCGCATTTGCGCGTGACCGCGGCCTCATCGAGCTGTCCCCTGCGCAAGCACTCCCGCGGGCCGTGAAGGAGACATCGCGTGACCGCGTGCTGGGCACCGACGAAATCCGGGAAGTATGGCGCGCCCTCGAACCCGAAGCCCCAAGCGTGGCCTGTTCCTTGCGCCTTGTGCTCCTCACCGCCCAAAGGCCGGGCGAAGTGCTTGGCATGCGGCGCGAAGATCTGGACGGCGTGTGGTGGACCCTGCGCGCGGGCGCGACTAAGTCCGGCCGTACGCACCGAGTCCCGCTCTCGCCACTCGCCCAGCAGGTGGTGGCCGTTGCCCTCTCCGCCTCCAGAGGGAAGGCGGCAGATGTCTACGTATTCCCTAACCTACGTGGCGACGGTCCGGTCCGCTGGCTGTCTCACGCTAGCGCGCGGATACGCGGGCGGATCCCCGACGTACCACACTGGACGCCGCGCGACCTGAGACGCACGGCGGCAACGCACATGGCTCAGCTCGGCGTCTCCCGGTTCGTCATTGGTCGGATTCTGAACCACGCTGATCCGAGCGTTACAGCGGTCTACGAACGGCACGACTACGATGCGGAAAAGGCCGAAGCCCTCAACGGTTGGGGTGAGCACGTCGGAAAGATCCTCACGGCTGACTCGTCTGTCGCGATTCGGGGTTAAGCGATCGAGTGGAACCGTCCGGGATGGCTGCCACATCGATTAGGATGTGGCTCGGCCGGCCAGCATCAGCCATGCGCCGTCTCTAACGTGGTAGTGGTGTAGGAGCTGGGGTCGTGGGGATTGACGAACGTGCTACGGTCTCGGCGGCGTAGTGCCCCATCTCAAGAGCAGACACATCGATGCGGCCTCGGTTATGGCTTGGCCGCGAGCCCGTATTCTGGACCGGCTCCTTCGGTGGCGTCGTCCACGCAGTCTCGAAGCTCGGTCGCGAGTTGGCGGAGGCGGGTGCCGGACGGGCTACTGCTCCTGTCGTATTCGCCAAGCTGAACCGCGGTGATCCAGTCCCCAGCCGTTGCCAGGCGGTTACGGGCCGATCCGGCCGCCCAACCGGCGAACGTCGTACTGTGCAGCGTACCGCCCTCGTACCACGGACGGGAGGCGCGTGACTGGGTCACGACGCGGTTGGTAGTCTCGTACACGTCGTCGGTGTTGTAGGCGGGTTCAGAGAACGCTACGGCAAGCCAGAGGCCGACGATGAGCAGAAGTACGATGATGCCGAGGAGCGTCTTGAAGGACACGCGAGCCTCCCCTTACAGGACGGTAACGTAGGTTCCTTCAAAAGGACTGCTGGATGTTCAGCAGCGTCGGTCGGTATGCCTCTATCAACTCACGTTCGATCCGCTTCCGATCAGCGGGACCGTACACCACCATGGCGTGAATCTCCGTGGCACCGGCCTCCCGAGCTTCGCGCCACTTGTCGTTTGCGTGCTGTCGCAGACGGTGTGCCAAACCTTGGGTTTGGCCGATGTACAGAGGTTCGGGCTCGCGGAGTTCTCGTCTCACGAAGATGTACACGGCGGGATCGTCCGGCCATTCATCGTCATGTTTCCCGACAACGAACTCGTACCTGTCGAGCCACGTTGCGGTCACCACCGCTGCACCACCAGCCCTCGATACGGGAGCTGATCGGTATGCATGACGGTCCTTACCCCCCTCTGCCCACCGTGGAAAAACGGATTCCGCACACCCTCGCGACCGCGGGCGGACGCGTACTTCGTCCGTCGCGACAGGCGTGAGAAGGGCCGCACCAGGCAGCATGGGCTGAACACTTGTGGCCGATAAACGGAACTCATTCGAGCATCCGCGTCGCCTCGGTGAACTCTCCAACCGAGCGTCCGAGCACGGCGAGGCCCGCGTCGTGCGGGAAAGGTAGCCCAAGGCGACTCTTGGCTGCCCCGTTGAGCGCGAACGCGTAGCCGTTGAGGTACGCGACACAAAACGTGGCGTCCTGCTTTTCCAAGATGACGCGGTTGACACGGAATGGCCACTCTCCGTCAAACTCCTTTTGGGTAACGACGCGCGTCGGCCATGGTCCCGCCAAGACTTCCTCCTCCGACCGCTTGATCCAGGTATCCTTCTCCCGCGCTAGAATCTGCACGGATCGACGGTAGTCGATGGTTCCGAGTTCGCTGTCACGAAGCCGCTGGAAGTCTGCGTAGACCGTCGACATCTGACGGAGTCGTCCGTTCTTGTCTGCGTGCCCCCCTACCGTGAATTGCAGCGCGATTGCTCGTATCACACGCTCCATCGTCGCAATCAACTTAGCATTGACTCTGGGGTAGTAATCCCGATGAAGTCGCTCCGGGTCGTCTTGAAAGGCTGCGGGATCCTCTACGCTTGATTCGAGTCGCTCCCACTCCTCGGTGGGATCGATGGGTGACGTCGCGACGCCCGCCACCATGTCGAGGTTGTAGTAGCGCCCCTTCTTACCGAAAAGCGACAAGACTCGGAAACACTCCTTCGCGATCGCGTCGGATCGCAAGAACTGCAATTCTTGTCGCACCAGCGGCCGGCTCGTGCCATCGTAGTAGTCGCATTGAATCTTCTGGAGAAGCCTCTCGAGATCATGTCCAAGGTCCTTCAGAAACTTCTGACTGGGAAATGAGCCATGCCGACCTTCATGGACGAGGACCACATAGCACTTCATCAGCCGTTCGAATCCACTCGCCAAGAGTAGGTGGGGAAGGTGATAGAACGTGTTGGCCATGTCGATCTCTTGAAGATGGCCGAATCCAGATCGAAGCAATCCGCGTGAAGTTTCCAATTCTTCCGAGAGACACAACGCCTTGACCAAGTCCTGTTGCTTCACCATATGGCGGCCCATTTTCAAGCGGTCTTCCACGATTTGACGAGATCGATCCTCGTCCCCCTAGATTCTCGTGATTCATGCGCTAGATGATGCTCCCCTGCTCACCTTGAGTCTACCAAGAAGACACGATGGCCGGACCGAACAAAAAGCTGGTTGCTGCGGTGGACGCGTATCTCGCCGATCTCCGGCGCGTGCGCGCATCCGGCGGCGCGACGGGCGAGCGTTCGTACTATCCGGCGCTCGAGGGCTTGTTCCGCGCCGTCGGAGCCACGCTCAAGCCCAAGGTGTTCTGCGTTCAGGAACTGGCGGATCAGGGGGCAGGCCATCCTGACTTCGCCCTTTACACGGCGAGGCAGGTTCAGAGGGGCCGTCCGAGGCTGGGGCAGGTACCCGAGCGTGGCGTGGTCGAGGTCAAGGGCGTTGGTGACGATGCTTGGGTGACCGCGAGATCCGATCAGGTGAGCCGCTATTGGGATCGTTACCGTCTGGTGTTGGTCACGAATCTGCGCGACTTCGTTCTGGTGGGCACGGACGGGACGGGCGGTACGGCCAAGCTCGAAACTCTCCGCCTGGCAGAGGATGCGGACGACTTCTGGAGCAAGGTGGAGAACCCACGAGCGTTCTCTCAGGAAGTTGGCGCGTCCCTCGGCGAATACCTTGCCCGAGCGCTCTCGCACCGGGCCGCCTTGGCTGAGCCGAAGGACTTGGCGTGGCTGTTGGCTTCCTACGCCCGCGACGGCCTCGCCCGCGTCGCGGCGGCGGGTGAGGTCTCTTCTCTTGTCGCCGTCCAGTCGGCCCTGGAGGAGGCGCTCGGGATTCGGTTCGAGGGCGAGCGCGGGGAGCAGTTCTTCCGTTCCACTCTGATCCAGACGTTGTTCTACGGCGTCTTCTCCGCATGGGTGCTGTGGTCCCGCGACGAGCAGAAGAAGAACGGTCCGCTGTTCGAGGGCCACCACAGCCCGCACCGGTTCAGGTGGCGCGAGGCATCGTGGCATCTGCGGGCACCGGTGCTCCGGGCGCTGTTCCGGCGGTTGTCCGACCCGGACGAGTTGCGGTCTCTCGGGCTTGTCGAGGTGTTGAACTGGACATCAGCGGCACTCGATCGCGTGGACCAAGCCGCGTTCTTCTCGCGATTCAACGAAGGTGAGGCGGTACCGTACTTCTACGAACCGTTCCTCGAAGCCTTCGATCCAGAACTGCGGAGGCAGTTGGGCGTCTGGTACACGCCGACCGAAGTGGTCCGCTACATGGTGGCGCGCGTGGACAAGGCGCTCAAGGAAGACCTCGGCATCTCGGCGGGACTGGCGGCCGAGCACGTCTACGTGCTGGATCCGTGCTGCGGCACCGGGGCCTATCTGGCGGAAGTGCTCCGCCGAATCGCACACAATCTCGACGAACAGGGGCTGGGTGCCCTCGGTGGCGAGGCGGTGCGTAAGGCGGCGATCGAGCGGGTGTTCGGATTCGAGATCATGCCCGCGCCGTTCGTGGTCGCGCACCTACAGGTCGGCCTGACGATGGAGAACCTCGACGCACCGCTCGCCGACGACGGAACTGAGCGCGCGAACGTGTTTCTCACGAACGCGCTGACGGGCTGGACAGAGGGAAGAGCCGAAGTGCAGTTGGAAGCGTTCCCCGAACTCAGCGACGAGCGCGAGCGAGCGGAGCAGGTGAAGCAGGAGACCCCGATTCTGGTGATCCTTGGCAACCCGCCGTACAACGGCTTCGCGGGTATGGCGGTCGACGAGGAACGCGAACTCTCGGAAGCCTACCGCACGACCCAGCGAGTGCGTAGGCCGGAAGGACAGGGCCTCAACGACCTATACGTCCGGTTCTTCCGCATGGCGGAGCGGCGGATCGCGCAGAAAACAGGCCAAGGCGTGGTCTGCTTTATCTCCAACTACTCGTGGCTGGACGGCCTCTCCTTCACGGGGATGCGGGAGCGCTACCTCGAAGCGTTCGACGAGATCCGGATCGACTGTCTGAACGGCGACAAGTACAAGACGGGCAAGGTCGCGCCGGACGGCTCGCCCGACCCGAGCATCTTCTCGACCGAGGGCGATCCTGTTGGTATCCAAGTCGGCACGGCCATCGCGACGCTGGTGCGCAAGAGAGATCATGAACCCTCCGAATCGCTGGGGTTCCGGCACTTGTGGGGCCAGACGAAACCGGAGGAGTTGATCGCCACGGCGGAGACCGAGCCGGACACGCTGTACTCTGAGGTTACACCGCTGCTGCCTCTGGGCCTTCCCTTCGCGGAGACGGCCGTGAGCCCCGACTGGTTCGACTGGCCCGCGCTGCCCGACCTGTTCCCGGTCTCGTTTCCAGGCGTCAAGACGAGCCGCGACGGATTCCTCGTGGACACTGACCTCGAGCGCCTCCGAGCGCGTGTTGGCGAATACTTCGACGCGGCATTGGGCCATGAGGAGATCGCTCGGCGCTATCCCAAGGTCATGAAGTCCACGGCGCAGTTCGATGCCCGAGCCGTGCGCGACGCGCTGTTGCGGCGCGGCGGTCCGGACGAGTCCGGGTTCATCCGCTTCGCCTACCGGCCGTTCGACAACCGGTGGCTCTACTGGGAGAAGGACACGAATCTGCTCGACAGGAAGCGCGCAGACTACAGGCCCCATGTGTTCGAGGGGAATCTGTGGCTGTCCTCCGCCCAACATCTTCGGAAGGGAGCCGCTGAACCGCAGACTTGTTGTACGAGTGACATGGGGTCTCTGCATTTGATCGAGCGCGGCGCGCTGATGTTCCCGGCATGGCTTCGGGAGGAAGGTCTGGGCGCGGTTACCGGCGCGGAACGTCGTGCCAATCTCTCGGGGACGGCGCGACAGTATCTCGACCGGCTAAGCCTCGACGTAGAGGACCTGTTCCACCATGTGCTGGCTACCCTGCATGATCCCGCGTATCGAGAAGCCAACGCGGGGGCGCTGCGCATGGAATGGCCGCGCATCCCTCTACCCGGTTGGCCCGACGGCGCGGGGGAGGGGGCGGCATCGGCGCTCGCCCGCACGAGGGCGCACGGGCGCAAGCTCGCCGCGTTAATCGACTCGGAACATCCCGTGTCACGCGGGGCCGAGACGTCCCTACATCCCGACATCGCGGTTCCGAGCACGGTCGCAGGACGCCATATGGTGGGTGAGAACTTCGCCGTAACTGCGCGCTGGGGCCACTTCGGAACGGGCGACGCCGTGATGCCCGGCAGGGGCCACATCGTCGAACGTGCCTATCAACCGGAGGAACGTGCAGCGTTGGCGGAACACGTTGCCGCCCTTGGTGAGACGACCTTCGATGTTTACCTCAATGAGGACGCTTTCTGGCGCAACGTTCCTTCCGCCGTCTGGGACTACAGGCTAGGCGGCTACCAGGTGCTCAAGAAGTGGTTGTCGTACCGTGAGAATGAGATTCTGGGGAGGCGGCTTCGCGTCGAGGAGGTTCAGCACTTCACCGATACCGCGCGGCGCATCGGTGCGTTGCTGCTGGCGTCGTCCGCTGGATCCGAGCGGAGCCCGCGCTGACGAAGAGCCCATCGACAAAACCCCCGACATCTGGGTAGCATCCCGGTGTTTTGGCGACCAGGGTTCGGTGTATATCCGGTGAAACGCAGTTCCGTTCCAGGATTCCGCCGCCGGGTTCTCATTTGCAAGGCGAGATCGGGCGCCGCCAACGGCACCCCGCAACACCTCGGGAGACCTGGCCGTGGCAGCTCCAGGACGGCGCTTCGATGGGTCAGTACAACACGGCCCGGGCAGCTCGCACAGCGCTGTCTGGACGCTACCGGACGAACTGGATCCGGTCGCTCGACAGCTCTACACGGCCTGTCTCTTCCGTCTTTTGATCAAACATCCAAACCGGCGAAACGCGTCATCAGTTCTTGGAAGAGCGCCTCCGCGCGATCCAGCACGTCGCTCGGCACGTCCTCGGGATCCGCTGTGGACCACTCAACCGCGATGCGGCGTGCAACCTCCGCTTTCCAACCGGTCGGCAGATCTGCGCCGTGCCTCTCCGCAGCGCTCTTGATCTGGTCCACCAAGCTGCCTCTTCTGCGATCATGCTGGTTCAAGGTGACCCGCTTTTGGACAACGTCCTTGAGGACAGGGATAATCGTCGCTTCCCCGATGATGTCCTCGATCTCGCACTCCTCTTCACCGAGCACATCCCCCAGCATCAGAACGGCATTCTCATGCCCCGCATACAGCTCCTTCATCAGCAAGTCGCGGCGCGCACGCCCGGCGTCGTCCCCGTCCAATAGGACGACCGGCCGCACCTCCTGGCCCAGGAACAGCGATGCTATGTGCCCGACGAGCTTCGTACCGCCACACGGTGTGATGTAGACGTCGTCCGGCAACCCCTGACGGCCCAGCGCACGGCAATGCAGGTTCAGAGCGTGCAGGTACAGGTAGTCGGACATACCCTCCACGAGCACGTTCTTCTTATGCTGGAAGAGCCCTCGCACCATCGCGTAACCGGCTGCGGCTTGTAGCGGGAAGATCGTTTCGCGATCCTTCGGCCACCCATCCACGCTGATTCGCGAATGTCCCGTTTCGTCCTCCGTCACCGGACGAACCCGTTGGATATGCTCTCCATCGATGAGGAACGGGGAATGCGTCGTGTAGATGAGCGGGTTGTCTTCGGATAGCGTCTCGAAGAAGCCTATGAGCTCTTGTTGTGCCGTCGGATGCAGATGCAACCCCGGCTCGTCAAGCAACAGGATCGCGTCCTCGTGTCCTTCGTCGGACTCTACCAGAAACACCAGGTAGAACGAGAAGAACCATTGAAACCCTTTGCTGCGGCTTTCCAACTCGATGCCCACGTCCGGCCGCCGGTCGTCGGATACCCAGATTCTGAAATACGGGCCGTCAGCTTGATACCTGATCTTGTGCCGCCTCTGACCGAACCACGCGCTGAACTTCCGCGAGATATCGATTGACGCCGAGTCCAGCTTCACGTTTCGCAGTTCCTTGCGCCGCTGATCGCGGGCGATCACCTCTGCTGTGACCTCCTGCCCCACGGCTCTCGCTTCACTGGCTTCCTCGCGGCCCAAATCCGAGATCTCCTGGGCGGAAAGCTCTACATGCTTGAACATCGCGTTGATCGTCCGAACACGCGCTTCTTCCGGTTCTGACGCGAGGTCTTCAAGGAACCGAGGCAAATAAACCGCGCTGTCGAGGATGCCGTAGTTCTCGAAATAGATGAAGACCGGGAGCTCAGCTTCAATGGCCTCGTCGAGCTGCTGCAAGAGCGACAGGTCTTCCGCAGCATCGCGTAGTTCATCCACCGCCTGCTGAAGAGCCTCGACCAAGTCGGCGGATGCCGGTTCCGCGTGCACGTTTGAGTCACCGCGCACCTGCTCCAACAGCGCTACGCCCTCCTCAGAACGCAGGTCTTGAAGTTCTCTGGCCGCCTCCTTGTGTCCGTCTGCCCAGTCCGCCAGTTGGGTCCTCAGCGCCTGAATCTCTGGTTCCTGATCCGGCGCCGGGGCAGGGAGTCTGCGGGCACCCTGCGCAAATTCCTCGAGAGATCCCACCAGTTCGCCCGGATCCACCGGATCGTCCGATACTTCCGTGTCGTACACGAACTCAAGGCCGCCGTCGTAGTAACGTGTCAGAACCGCCTTCTTCGGTATCTCCGCGCCGTCGAGGCGCTCACCCAGTTCCGCGCGGAAGTCGGCCGATAACTCGAATTCAACACTGCATGCCGGCCACTCTCCACCATTGCGGAACTCGGCCGTGAAACGGTCGCGTGGGAACTCCCGCTGTGGGTTGTATGGTTCTTCCGTCGCCGGGTTGAACTTGTGCAGCGCCCTGAGCAACGCGGTCTTCCCCGCCTCGTTGCGACCGACGAACGCTGTTACCCGTTCGAGCGGAATCCAATCGCTGTCGTCGATGTTGCGGTAATTCAGGACCCGAAACCGCTTCGCTGTCAGCTTCATGGGGTCGCCGTCGCAAGCGTGCTGAGACATCGAGAGCGGCTTTGGAGGAGGCGCCCGTAGACGCCCCGCTGGATCCGCATCGGCGTGTCGGAATGGAATTGGCGAGCGCTCGTGAGACCCCGTTCTAGATCTGCCAGACGGCGCGGGCCGACCGGGCCGATCCGCCTCTCCATCCCATGCTCCTTCATACGCTCGGTCGGGCTCTTCATGGCTTTTCTCTTTGTGTGAACGTTGGAAATCGACGATCCAATATACCGCCCTCCTCCGCGCCGTGGAGAACTCCCTCCCGGCCATCCAGTGTCAAGCCTGCCGAGCGCGCCTTGGGTGCCGCTCTGCCCGCCTTCTTGCCAGACGGCACTCGTCCGCCGATGGATGTGGCCTCGGCCCCCCAGGAATCGCCACGCCCGCCAGCGCCTCGCTCGCCGCCGCTGCGACTCGCCCGCGATTCGCTCCCAAACCCGCCGATGTCGACCACCAACCGTACCTCCGCAGAAACAAGCCCTCCCAGGAGTCATCGAGACCTCATTGGGGGCGAGAGTCAAACGGGCGATTCGGTATCTCGTTGCTCCGCACGCAGGTGGGTAATAGGGCATTTCCCATTGACTTGCGCCATTTGCCATCAACCCGTCTTGGTTGACGCGAAACGGAAACCTGTCCAAGCAGTTCGAGCGGCGCGTGGCGGCGTTTCTTCGGCGCACGCAGGCTGTCGCCGTCGGAGTTCGGGGAGCGCGCGGTCGGCGACTGGAAGTTCTTGGGGACGTGCGGCGCAGACATTCGACGCGTCTGCAACCGCGGACGGAGTGTGCGTTCACAGCGGCCTGCCACCGGGCTCAAGGGCCGGACGGGTCGGGATTCATGATTGAGACAAGGAGAACGGTGCGATGACGAGCATGATCGAACGAGAGACACGCGCGCCGGTGCGCTTTCTGAGGCTGCCGGAAGTGCTGAGCCGGACGGGCCTGTCGCGGAGCACGATCTACGTGCGGCTGGACCAAGGGCGCTTCCCGAGGCCGGTGTCGCTGGGCGCCCGCGCCGTCGGCTGGCTCGAGTCGGAGGTTGACGAGTGGATCCGGGAGCGAATCGCCGCGAGCCGGGACGGGGCGGTGTAAGGGCGTTTCAAACAAGACCGGGGAGACGAGGATGCGACCGTTGCTGCGGGCGGCACGGGCGGGTGTTTCGATCAGCCTGGCAGGCCGCCGTTGCCGGCGCGTCGCCTCAGGTCCACGGCCGCACTGGAGCGTGAAAACGATTCCGTGCAACGATTCACAGTGCGGGCCGTCGGGGATTCACACAGACGGCGGCAGCGATCCGCGGGCGCCGCAACGTCCTTCGCCTCCGCAGCCCGGCCGGGCGTTGCCGGACGGGCCGCTCCGGCGGTGCTGGGAGCAACCCCCCAGTCCGGGGGCCTGGTACGGGTTCGGGGCCAGGTGTGCTTTCACACCCCTGCCCCGAACCCTAGGGGTCGCTCCCGCCTCTCTAAATCGACCTTAAGTGATTGTTATCACTGAGTAAGTGATCGATGGCCGACTCAGAATGCCCCCAGAGTTGCCCCAAATCGTCCACCTGCCAACTCATACAGCACGACGTTCTCCACGTCCATTTCGTCCCTCACCACCCCGAGGACCAGCCCTCCGGTCACATCGAGGATTCGGAACCGAGGCGGAGTCTCGACCTGTCCCAGCCACTCCCCGTCCGGGGAAATGACGGTGTAGGGTGAGCCCTCTTCCGGGTAGGCCGGCCGGTAGGAGGGCAACCACACGTTTCCGTCGGCGTCGGCGAAGGGGGTGCCGAAGAACGGCACCGGCTGGCCGATCATGGCACGATACCGGGACATGTCCTCTTGGATGATCTCCTCAAGCCTGGCTTCGGATACTCCGTAGTTCAGCCGACCGATCATTCGGTTGTAGGCCTCGCCGTGCTCCAGGAGTTCCTCGGTCAGCAGGTTGGGCTCGGGCCGCCAGCGCACGATCTGGGTTACCGTGCCGTCCGGCAAACGCCAAGTGATTTCGGGCCTGTCGGATCGGGTGTACACGAACCGCCCCGTAGCGACCGTGACCTCGCCAACGGGCCGAATGATCGGGTTCGTCGCATCCCGCGTTGCTCGCGGAAGGTGGTCGTACGACGCGACCGTGTCCAGGGTGCCGGTTTCGATATCG
This sequence comes from Gemmatimonadota bacterium, assembly GCA_965207805.1. Lineage (GTDB taxonomy): Bacteria > Gemmatimonadota > Gemmatimonadetes > Palauibacterales > Palauibacteraceae > Palauibacter. Next base: position 493,094 of record OZ242312.1, on the reverse strand, counting down.
AACACAGTCATGTGCCCGGCGAGCCACTCCTCCTCGATATCGAACCAAGAACGGTGGGGGTATCGGTTCCAGAGCAGCAACTCACCCGGTGAATCAATCCCCGCCACACCGAAGTGCGCGGCCCGCGGGAGGCTCACGATGCGCGCGACCGAATCTCCAACGAAAGCCGTGAGGCGCGACTGACGCCTATCGGGCACAAGGACGCTGTCCTGGCTCACGACGAACAGGGAGTAGGGCTCGATGACTTCGCCCGGTCCCTCTCCAACCTTGGCGAGCACCTCGTGCGTCGTGCCGTCCGGACTCAGGACAACCACTTCGCCGTACCACTCGGCGACGACCGCGCCTCCATCCGGGAAGAGCCGACCGGCGTCGACGGACAGGAACTCGTAATCGCCGGGGTTCGCTCCGTGCCGGTACAGCGGTTCCGCCGCAAGGGCGAAGGGCGGCTCGACCGCCGGTTGTCCGGCGTATTCGACGATCCGCACGCCGGCGCTGTCCGAAACCTGGACTTGGACAGCGTGTCTGCGTCCGGTGTCTCCCCCGCAGGCAACGATGGCTGCGGACAGCAGCAGAGCGGAGTGGCATTTGCTTCGCATTTTCAATTCAACTCTCCCGCGCGGCTGCTCTAATGTTGGTTCGGATCAATTCGTCGTTCAAGCAGCCGCACCCGATAACGTTCACCGGCTCGGACCGATATCGCGGTCGCGGCCGCGTCGGCGCGTCACCATCGCCGTCACCATTCTCACAAGGTCGCGGCGAGCGTGCCGTACGACTCGGCCAAGCGCGTAACTTGCTCGTCCAGCCACTCGATTCGCGTCCGCAAGGCTTCGCTCTCCCCGCTCTGCCGCTCGGCGTGCTGCCTCAAGGCTTCGACGTATTCTCGCAAGACTTCGGCGTACTCGTGCAAGGCTTCGATCTGCCCGGAGTGCCGCCGCTGTTCCCGCTCGTACTGCTCGGACAACTTCTTCAAGGCCTCCGTCAACTGCCGTTCCAACTCGCTCATAAAGCTCCTTTACCTGTTCAACAGCTTCACGGCCGGACGGTCCCGCACCTCCCAGCCCGGGTCCGCCAGTGTCCCGAATGGCAGCACCACGTATCGTTCCCCCTTGATCTCCCGGAGCGCGATCCCCCAGGTGTCCGCCTCCAGTTCCGCCAGCGTCCCGTGCGCCTCCTCGATCCGCGCGTTCGCCGTCGCCAGCGTCTCGATCCGGTCGTGGACGCTCGACGCCAACCAGCGCATCGTCGCCCAGCTTCCGCCGAAGAAACCGATCCAAAGGCTCAGGCCGACGATCAGCGGCCGGAGCCACGCCTTGACGAGCAACCTGCGCATCCGCCCAGTCGCCATCTCCGTATCTCGCTCGATTGTACTGAGCGCGTTCCTCGCAACGCGCCGCGAGTTCTCGGCGAGCCGCTTCAGCTCGCTCGCGGTCAACTCCTCGATCTCCCTGCGTTCGCTCTCCAGCCGCGTCCGCAGCCGGTCGGTCAAGTCGTTCGCGGTCGAAGTTCTCTCCATACAGTTCTCCCTTGAGACGCCAGCGGTCCCCGGTCTCGGGGTCGAGCGCGGTGAGGTTAGTCCTTGCCTTGGCGCGGCACTTCGAGGCCCGCATCCCGCAGTGCGGAGACGACATCGGCGCGATTCCGCACCATGCCGTGCTCGACACGCTGGAACAGGTAGTCCCGGATCAGGTCACGGGGGGATGTTTCGAGCCGGAGCCCGGCCCGCAGCCGCGCGGCCTCGATGTAGGCGCGGTGGCCGGGCTGCTGCACCCTGGCCCGCGCCGGATCGTCCGGACGGCCCCAGCCGTGTTCGTGGTTGAAGGCGTCGCGGAGCGGATCGAACGTCCTCCGCCAGCCCGGAGGGGCGATGTTGAGGCTTCGTCCGGTCTCAAGGTCGCACCGCGCTGCGAGGACATGGACGTGGGCGCCGCCGCCCTCCTCACGGTGGAGCACCGCCGCCCATGCGTAGCGGTCGGGCTCCAGTCCCGCCCACGCCGTATCCTCGAAGGCGTCCAGAACCGCGCCGATCTGTTCCTCGGTCGGCTCGTCCTCCGGTGCCCAAGCGATCACGCCGGAGGTGTACCTGTGCTCGAAGCCCAGAGTGTCCGCCACCGACGCCACCCAGTGAGGATCGCCCCGTAGGACTTCGACGCCTTCGCGCGGCTTCCCCGCCGCGTCCCGCTCCCCGAGGAGGTACTTGGCCGCAGCCCGCGCCGATCCGGTTCCCCGCGCCAGGAACTTAATGTGCATCCGCATCCGGGCCTTGGGTGGGGTCCAGCGTCCGAAGCCGCCGGTCGATGGCGACGAGGTGGCCGATCACCTCGACGGCCTCGATGGCCTCCTTGTGGGTATTCGCCCAGCGAGCGATCTGGTTGAGGTTGTTCCCGAGGCGCGCCAGTTCGCGGGTGCGCCCGCGCTCGACCTCGGCGTGCGCCACGGTCCAGGTGCGGACCCGGCCAATCGACCGGCGCACCAGATCCGACAAGGTCAAGCCCGCCGAGCGCGCCTTGGCGTGCCACTCGGCACGCTCCGCCTCGGTGGCGCGGACCTTCACCCAGACTGCGCGGCCGGCGCTCACGGTGCGCCGTTTCCGTTGTGGGGGTCACAGGGGGCACGGCCCCCCGCCAGCCCCTGCCGGGGACGCGCGGAGCGTGGCCCCAAAGGGTGGACTGGCTCTCCCGCATTAGCGGGCAGGACCGCACGCCGAGGTGCGGAATCGGGGGTCGTCGGAGTCGCCATGACGTGAAGTCAGGGGGCTGTTTCGGGCGGTGTCAACAGCCGCCGAAACGGCGATGTCCAAGGGGTTCCAGCACCGTCCCGGACCCGGATCGGCCAGCGCCAGCGGCGTCTCCATCACCACCTGCGGGGCCTCGATCCCGAACTGGACGAGTTGCCGTTGATCGGGCAGGTTTCGGGGGGGCGCCACCTACCGAAGCAACGCCGGATGCGCGGCATCGTGCTCTTCCTGATGCCACTCCCGACTGCGCTGCCCGCAGCCGTGCGGGAGTGGCCATGCGTGGCGCTGGTCACGCCGGAAGTCGCCTGTAACGTCGCGCCTTCGCACTCGGCGAAGGTGGCGGAGGTGCTCAAGCTCAACGGTAATGCCTGAGTGGAGTATGTCTGAAGGGTGTGTTTGCAGCCGGGGATGGCCGGACAACCCGAAGGTCGGGCCGTGCCCGGCAGGGTGCGGGTTCTTGCTCGTGCAATGCCGCCAGTGCGGGCGCGTGCTGGATCACTCGCCGGTGGCGGACCGGCTATGCTCCCCCGCCGATGCGGGGTTGTGCCGGATGTGCGCGGGGCCGCTGGACGATCTGGACCGGACCCGGTGCCGTTCCTGCCGCGATCGGGGATGGAAGTGATACCTTACGGGCGTTTCGACCCGCTCCGGGGGGTAGGCAGGTGAGGCGGGGGGCTCCGAAGGTTTTTGGAGAATCGACCCTACGCCGTTCACGGATGCCCGGCCGGGGTACTAGTTGTCAATCGGCACGGAAACGTCAGAGTCTCGGGCACCGAAGATGTCAGCGTCCGGGCGCCCAGTCTCCCCGATTCGGCGGGGGGTATCGAGGCGGAAGAAATGCAGAACGCGGAAGAGAGAGCCAAGCTGCTACGGGTTGCTGAGGAGTTGGCCGGGGCGAAGCCGTACCCGGTGGCGAAATGGCACACAATCCCGCTCGGAAGCCCTGCTCCAAGCGAGCGGACGATTTGCGATAAACCCGGCATCTACATGTTCAGCGAGCGCGGGCGGCGGGTGTACATTGGGAGCGCAACGAGTACGGGCGGCATCGAAGCTCGCCTGAGACACCAGACCTACGCCCCCCGGATCGCGCGGGACGGATCAGGTTGGACCCGTTGGACCAAGGATGATCCGCCGAGGTCAGTTCCCCCCAAGAGTGTGCGTAGCGCCCGAAACCTGTTGTCCCGCGTGCTTTTGGAGGATTTCTGCCCCGCCTTCGACCTCCCGGGATCGGCGGATCCGCCATTCCCAAGGGACATCTTCCCCCCGGACGACTGGCCCAACTGGCCCGACGCCCACATTGAGGCGCTCAACAAGGCTTTCGAGCGCATCCACAAAATGACGGTGCAATGGGTGGAGTTGGCCCACCCGGACGACTGGCCCAACTCGCCCGCCGCCCGCAAGGCTATAAAGCGCACGGCGCACCGGGCGGAACAGGTCGCCATATGCCTACTTCAACCGAGCTGGGGTGGTTGATCGGGCGGGGGCATCACCCGCGTAGTCGATTTGGCGCGGACGGTGCCGGCCATGCCTTGGAGCAATGCAACGCCGCGCGCGTGTCCGCGGGGTCGGTGGCCGGTGAAAAAGTGACAGGCACGGCGGCCGAAGCGCAGCTAGCGGGAGTCTCGGCGAGACCACGAGGTGCGTGACGATCCAGAACGGCTACGTCTCCCCGGTCGCCTGGGGCCAGCGAGAGCGCGTGGAGTTGATGTCACGGCGCTGGTTGGTGGGTGTGCCCCGGCGCTCGGAGAGCCCCCGGATCGACCTCTCCCGCCCGAAGCCGGTCGAGATAGTCGGCCCAAGTCTGCATCATGTGTTTCCGCTCGGGCAGGAACTTGGTGCGGTTGTACGCGCGGCCGAGGGGGTCCCTGACGCGGTGCGCCAGTTGGTGCTCGATGAAGTCGGGCCGGAAGCCCAGCACCTCGTCCAGAATGGTCCGCGCCATCGCCCTGAATCCGTGCAGGGTCATCCGGTCGCTCGGGATGTCCAACGCCCGGAACGCGCCCCATAGCGTGGCGTCGCTCATTGACCGCTCGCGCTTCGGATAGCGGGCGTTCGGGAAGACGAAGCGGTGATGCCCGGTCAGCGTGTGAACCTCATTCAGAATCGCGAGCGCCTGACGCGCCAGCGGAACGATGTGCGGCGTGCCAGTCTTGCCGACCGTGTAGCGCCATTCGGCCTCCTCCAGATCGATGTCGGCCCACTCGGCGCTGCGCAACTCGCCGTGCCGGACGAAGAGCAGCGGCAAGAGACGGAGCGCGCAGCGGACCGGAAGCGTTCCCGAGTAGCCGTCCAGCAGCCGGAGCAGCGGGCCGACCTCCCTCGGGTCCGTGATCGCGGCGTAGTGTTTGATCTTCACGGGCGGCAGCGCCCCGCGCAGGTCCGACGACACGTCCCGCTCGGCCCGTCCCGTCGCCACCGCGTACCGCAACACCCGACCGCAGGTTTGAAGGATGGAGTGCGCCATCGGAAGGTGCCCGCGTTCCTCGACGCGGCGCACCACGGCTAAGAGCTCGCGCGCCGTGAGTCCCGCAACCGGCTCCGAGCCGATGTAGGGGAAGACATCGTGCCGAAACTCGCGTTCGAGCCGCTTCGAGTGCCCCTTTGACCAGTTTGGCGAGTGCTTGGCGAGCCATTCGGTGGCCACCGCCTCGAAGCTGTTCCTGGCCCATTGCCGCCGCGACTGCTTCTGGGCCTTCCGGTAGGCGCTCGGGTCGATGTCCCGTGCCAGCAGCTTGCGGGCCTCATCCCTGCGCTCCCGGGCGAGCTTCAACGAGACCTCGGGAAAGATCCCCATCGAAATGCGCTTCTCCTTGCCCGCGAAGCGGTACTTGAAGCGCCACGCCTTGGTGCCGCGCGGGGCGATTTCGAGGTAGAGGCCGCGGCTGTCGTAGAGCTTGCGCGGCTTCTCGCGGGGTTTGGCCTTGCGGATGGCCGTGGCTGTCAGTGGCATGTAGGGGCATCCCGTTATAGCTACAGAAGTATGCCCCCGAATAATGCCCCAGAAATGATCCGGCTGTCAAGAGGTGAAGGGGGATCGTGTCGGAACACGAATGTACGATAACTCCTTATTTTACAAGCGTTATTGAAACTACACGGAATCGTAATGAACATGAATAGATAGTACGCTCCCAGCCAGCAATCCCTGCGGGAAGGCGACCGTGCGATCGCCGCGATCACCTCGTCCGGGACATGGAACGATCGACCGTCACCGAACAGGTCGCGCACAACAGGCGCATCATGGCTGCTCACCATCTTCCGCCAACACCGCCGTCCATGTCCCGCATGGGGACGTGGAACACCAGATGTTCTTCACCCTCGGTGTCGCGCCCACCAGATCGCCCGGATCGGCGGCATCCTGAGCCAACTCATGTGCTGGAGCTTCGCGAGCAACCGGCATCCGCAACAACTCGCCGCCCGCTAGTCCCAGCAGACATCCACGCACTCGTCGGGATGGACGCGCCAGAGCGTGATCCAGAGCGCCTCGCCCTCGCAGTTGAGCGATTCCTCCTTGAGTTCCCCGCGTCGAGGCGCGCGGCCACCTGAGGAAAGCGCACACCGTCTTCCAGGTTTGCGGGACGGTACTGCGCTACGCGGTTGCCACGGGACGTGCGGAGCGGGACGTGTCGGCGGACCTGCGCGGGGCGCTGCCGGCCGTGAAGATCAAACACTTCGCGGCGATCACCGACCCGAGGGAGGTCGGTCCGTTACTCCGGCAGTTGGACACCTACTCCGGAACGCTTCCGGTGCGCTGCGCGCTACGTCTCGCGCCGCTGGTGTTCGTGCACCTCGGCGAGCTGGTCACGGCGGAGTGGGCCGCCATCGACTTTGAAGGGGCCGAATGGCGCTACACGGTGACGAAGAGCGGCAGACCGCACGTGGTGCACTTGGCGCGTCAGGCGGTCGCGATCCTGCGCGAGGTCCATCCCATGACGGAGCACCATCGCTACGTCTTCCCGAACGCGCGTTTTCCCTACCGGGAATTGCCGATCGGCCGTGGCGCTCTGGAGCGCGTTCCGGGCGCTGGACATCCCGAAGGAGCGGATGACGATGCACGGGTTCCGGGCGATGGCCCGCACGACTCTGGACGAGGTGCTGGGATTCCGGCCCGATTTCATCGAGCACCAGTTGGCCCACGCGGTCAGGGATCCCAACGGCCGGGCCTACAACCGGCCGGCGTTCCTGCCCGAGCGGCGTGTGATGATGCAGGCTTGGGCTGATTATCTGGACCGGCGCCGGGCCGGGGAGATCGAGCCCGGGCGTCAGAGGGCACGGCTGCCCAACAACCCAACCTCACGCGCTCACGCGAGGAGATACGCAGCGCCTACATAGGGCGCGTCGTCCCGGTCGAGCCGGGATCTACGGGTTGCGGAGCGCGTCTATGCGACGGGCGACCCCGGCTTCATAACCGCTTGCCCGGAAGCCTTGGCGCTTGAACTGAATGACGCCGGCTTGGTCGAGGTAGAATGTCGTCGGATACCCGATGATCTCGTACTTCAGGGCGAGATCCTGCTCGTCGAACAGAACCGGAAAGCTGTAGTCGTTCTCCTCCATCTGCCGGGCGACCTCGTCCCGCGGAGATCCCGCCGTCGCGACGGTGAGGAACACGACTTCGTCGTCATCCTGGTAGGTCTCCAGCAGTTCGACGAAATGTGGGAACTCTTCGATGCATGGACCGCACCATGTCGCCCAGAACTTGAGAACGACGATCTTTCCTTCGATGTCGCTCAGCCGCCATTCGAGACCGGTCTGATCCGCGAGGGCGAACTCCGGACCCGTGCGCCCAATACGCTGGCCGAGTTCCCGCCGCTCCATCTCCTCTTCCACAACGGGGCGGCGCGCGGCGAACCGCTCCTCGACCGTCTCGGGAGGATGATCGGCGGCCCTGGCAGCCTCCTCCGCGAGGCCCCGGAACCCGGATCCACCGAATGCCATCGCCTCGACGAAGGCATCCAGGGCCTGCGCGGGCCGATCGGTGTGAAGGAGGTGACGCCCGTATGCGCCCAGTGTCGTCGCGCCCCTCGACTCATTCACCGCCCGCTTGAAGAGGTTGCCGGCCGCTTCGATCCTGCCGAGTTGCGCGAGCGCGCGAGCCTGAATGACGCGGGCGGCATCGATCGCATCCTGGCGCGACCTCTCCCGCTCATCGCCTTGGAGGAAGGGGTACAGATAGCCCGGATCGTCTGCAAGCAGGCTTTCTTCGATTGCGGCGGCGGTCTCGAGGACGGCTTCGGGTTCGATCCCGAAGTAGAGCAGACCGCGAAGGGCCGAGAGTTGACGCGGAGCCCACCCCCGCCGCCATCGAACCAGGTCCAGCGCGGCATCGAACAGCTGCGCAGCAACGTCCGGTTCGAGCGCCGCATGCGGCGGCTCCGCCGCGACGGTCACGGCCGCCGACACCGTCGCACCGCCGGGCACCTCGCCGGGAATGGAGGCGAGTGCCCGCCGCAGCGCGACCTCGTGGTGTCCGGGTATCCACCCGCCCCGTCGCGCGAGATCCCTCGACTTCAAGCCCTCGGCGGCGAGGCGGACCGCGTCCTCCGCGCTATCTTCGCCGGCATTGCCGAACAGGGCCATCTGGAAGTCGAAGGACAAGTCCCAGTAGCGCAAGTCATCCGCCAGGACGCCGCGGTCCGGCGCGGCTTCGAGACGTTCAAGCCAGCGGTCCGCGTCGTCTTCCCGTCGGAGCATGCGGAAGTCGTATCCCGCCGCGAGCCGGTACAGAACCGGAGCTGCAACGTCCGGATCGCCTTCGACTTGGGCGGCAAGGGCGTCGAGGGCCGCTCCGATCGAATCCCTAACGATTTGGCCCCGGTCCCCGCCTTCCCGGTCGGCGAGCGCAATGCGGAGCGATCCCAGGGCGTGGAGCAGGATCTGGTCGGCCGGCCGCAAGGCCCGAACCTCGGCGAGGATAGCGCCATACGTTTCGAGTTGTCCGAGACCGGACGCCGTCTCCTGCGCATCTTGGTAGATGACGGGACGCTCGGGCGCGTGGCGCAACGCGTCGGGGAGGATCTGAAGGAGCTTCTCACTGTACCGCCGGTCGGTGTCGTAGATGCCGGCTGAACGCAGATCGTTGGCGTACCCCTCCCATGCCGCGGAGTGATCCGGCTCCAGTTCGAGCGCACGTTCCCACGCCTGTGCGGCCTCGGCGTTGAGATGGAAATAGCTGGTGAGCGTCGCGTATTGCCGGTGCGCCTCGGCGTAGTCCGGAGAGGCGGAACGTGCCGAGTCGTAGCGGACCATGGCCCGCTCCAGTTGGAGGGCTTCGACGTCCGCGGCCGCGTCTGCCATCAGTTCCGCGTAAGATCTGGTGTCGCCGCACCCTGCCAGGAGCACGAGGCCCGCTAGGTAGGCGGGAGATGGAGTCAGGAACCGCGTTTTCGACACTCCTATCCGCAAGGGGGCGCTGCGCATGGGGTTCTCCAACATCGATTGATGTGAGTTTGAGGGATCCTGGACCGGATACTCCTCCGGTGATACCCATGAGACACAGGCCGTGGGGTTGGGGTTGCGTGCCGCCCATTCGGGGTGGGAGTCAGGGTCAGCCTCGATTCGCCAAATCCGAACCGGACGAGTGGGCGGTATCTGGTAAATGTAACATACATCGACACAACGATTTATCGTTTATCTTCACGATGCGCCTGTCCGGGAGCCCGCCATCTTTGCGCCGAGGGAGCCGGTCAACGGCTGGGACCCTGATCGCGATCCGGTCCCGGACGGGGCATCAGATACGGAGGCCGCGCGGTCTCGCGACGGCGGATGTCCTGAAATACTCGGCCAAGCGTGTCGCTAGCACGTCGAGCCGCTCGATTCGCGTCTGCAAGGCTTCGTTCTCCGCGCTCAGCCGCTCGACGCGCTGCCGCAAGGCTTCGTTCTCCCCGCTTTGCCGCTCGACGCGCCGCCGCAAGGCTTCGACCTGTTCGGATTGCCGCCGCTGTTCCGTCTCGTACTGCGCGGACAACCTCCGCAAGGCCCTCGTCAACTGCTCCTCTAACGCGGTCATACAGCTCCCTCACTCGTTCGACAGCTTCAACGCTGCGCGACCGTCCACCCGCCAGGGCGGATCGGCCAGCGCCCCGTCCGGCACCACCACGAACCGCTCGCCCTCGATCTCGTGGAGCACGATTCCCCAGGTGTCCACCTCCAGTTGGGCCAGCGTCCGCCGGGCGTCCTCGATGTCCCGGTCCAGTTCGGAGCGGGTCTCGATCCGGGCTTGGATGCTCCCCGTCAACCAGCGCATCGTCGCCCAGCTTCCGCCGAAGAAACCGGTCCAAAGGCTCAGGCCGACGATCAGGGGCCGGAGCCACGCCTTGAGCAGCAGTTCTCGCATCCGCCCGGTCGCCTCCTCCATATCGCGCTCGATGGTACCGAGCGCGTTCCTCGCGACGCGCCGCGAGTTCTCGGCGAGCCGCTTCAGCTCGCTCGCGGTCAACTCCTCGATCTCCCTGCGTTCGCTCTCCAGCCGCTTCCGCAGCCGGTCGGTCAAATCGTTCGCGCTCGAAGTCAAGTGCGTACAGTTCTCCTTTCAGGCGCCACCGGTCCCCGCTCTCGGGGTCCAGCGCCGTGACGTAGTCCTTGCCTTGGCGCGGCACTTCGAGGCCCGCTTCCCGCAGGGCGGCGACGACCTCGTTGCGATTCCGTACCGTGCCGTGCTCGACGCGCTGCAGCAGGTAGTCCCGCATCAGGTCTCTCGGGGAGGATTCGAGCCGGAGCCCGGCCCGCAGCCGTGCCGCCTCGATGTAGGCGCGGTGGCCGGGCTGCTCCACCCTGGCCCGCGCCGGATCGTCCGGACGGCTCCAGCCTTGCTCGTGGTTGAAGGCGTCGCGCAACGGATCGAACGTCTTCCGCCAACCCGGCGGGGCGATGTTGAGACTTCGCCCGGTCTCCAGATCGCATCGCGCGGCCAAGACATGCACGTGCGAGCCGCCACCACGCTCGCGGTGCAGCACCGCCGCCCATGCGTAGCGGTCGGGCTCGAGCCCGGCCCAGGCCGTCGCCTCGAAGGCGTCCAGGAGCGCCTCGATGTGCTCGTCGGTGGGTTGGTCGTCGGGGGCCCAGGCGATCACGCCGGAGGTGTACCTGTGCTCGAAGTCGAGCGAGTCGGCCACCGCGGCCACCATGTCAGGGTTCCCGCGCAGGACCTCGACGCCCTTGCGCGGATTCCCGGTCGCGTCCCGCTCCCCGAGGAGGTAGTCGGCCGCGTCCCGCGCCGAGCCGGTCCCGCGGGCGAGGAACTTAATGTGCATCGTGGTCCGGGCTCTCGAAGCGAGCGAGCGCGGCGAGCGCCCGCTCGATGGCGACAAGGCGGACGATGACCTCGACGGCCTCGGCCGCCCCTTTGTGGGTATTGGCCCAGCGAGCGATCTGGTTGAGGTTGTTCCCGATGCGGGAGACCTGCTGGGTGCGCTCGCGCTCGACCTTGGCCGCGCGGACCGTCCACGTCCGCGTGCGGGCCATGGCCCGGCGTATCAGTGCCGATAGCGGCACGCCGGCGGCCGCGGCCTTGGCCCGCCAGTCGGCGGACTCGTTCGGCGTGAGGCGGACGGCGACGATGACCGGGCGGCGTCTAGCCATCGAGAAGCGTCGTCGCGGGGGGCACGGGGGCGACGCCCCCGCCCGTGCAATGCACCGGAGCGCGGGTCTGTTGGGGTTCGAAGGGGCGGAGTCCCTCGCCAGCCCCACGGTTATACCGGGGGTAGGCTGGCTTACGCACCTTAAGGGCGTGAGACAGCCCTCGGCGTCGGTAATCCTGGGTCGTCGGAGTCTCCATGTCCGGACACGGAGAAGCACCGCTCGGGCGGTGTCAACCCCGCGAAAGGAGGCGGTTTCCCAAGCCGTCCGGCGCCGTCCGGGAGCGGGACCGACCGCCGCCAGAGGCGCCTCCATCACCCTCGCTGAGCGGCGGCCGCCGCTCGACGAATTGTAGCTGAATCGGGAAAGGTCAGGTGCGGCGGCCCATGCTACCGCGCAGCTTCTGCGAATGGAGCGAGACCCGGCCTCTTCGTGGCTCGGTTCACGTCGCTTCGCCCCGTGATCTTCCGACCCGGGCCTCCTTGCGCACGGCCTCAGATTGAATATTTTTCGCCTTGGTTCCATCGTGACGATAAGCGAACACCGATTTAAGGAGCACCCGATGTCCGTGGGGAGAGCACCCGATGTCGACCCGGACGAACTGTTCGACCGCGTTCACGGCCTAGGCCGATTCCTTCCGCTATGGCTGAGGTATCAGGCCGACGCCTATCGAAGCGCCACCATCATGATGGACGATTTCGACGAAACGGAGGCGAGGGACCTGCATGGTCACGTCCGCCGGGCGCGGTGCGAGGAGGCACTCGCGAGAGCCGCCGAGGAGACCGGCCTGCAGAACTTCGTGGAGATGAACAGCCGGCGCTCGTACTCGCATCGGGTCGTCGCTACGGACCGCTTCTTCCTGGTGCAATGCTATCACCCCAATGCCGGAGAGATCGTGCGGTTCGCACAGCACCGGGGGACCTACGCTGCTCTGGCGCAGGTGGATCTCTTCAGAGATGTGGATGACCCACGCGTTCCTGTAGGGAAGAAGGTCTTCGGGATTCTTCAGCATGGGGCGCACCCGACCGCGAAGGGGAGAGTCGGATACTCCCACATCAAATTCCCGAACGCTGATGTGGATCGGTATCGGTCGTTCTTCGACCTGTTGGACCGATACGGGGATCAGCCAGCCGAGCCTGAGACGCGGACTCCGGGGAGACTCATCATTCACCCCAAGAGGAGGCGTAAGGAAGATACGGCTTGATGCGCCGTTTTCGCCCCGAGCGACTCACCGAGGCGCGCGAAGTCCGCGAATTGACGATGGCCGTGCTCGGCGAGCTGGTCGGGAAGAGCCCCAGCAGCATCTCGCACTACGAGAACGGACACCACACGCCCAGCATGGATGTGGTGATCCGCTTGTCACAGGCACTCAACGCCCCGACGGAGTTTTTCTTTCGCGACCCCCGACCGCGTGCGGATGGCCCAACGTTCTTCCGGTCAATGTCCGCGGCTACCAAGCGATCCCGGCGTCGGGCGGACATCCGTATCGACTGGACTTGGGACATTCTCAGTTTTGTTGAGCCGAAGGTCGAGCTGCCGGCAGTATCCCTCCCCCCCGCTCCCGACGTTCCCTGGAGGTCGCTCAGCCAACCTGATATCGAGATACGAGCAGATAACCTCAGGCGTCATTGGAATCTGGGAAACGGGCCACTCTCGAACGTGGTGTGGCTTGCTGAGGAATCCGGATTCGTGGTCGTCCGAGACCATATCGGGAATCACTACCTGGATGCCCACCACCGCTGGTGCGGCGGTCGACCGCTCATCATTCTGAACGTTGACAAGCAGTCGGCCGTCAGGTCGCGATTCGACTGCTCTCATGAGATCGGACACACCTACCTCCATCGACGAGTCCGCCGCTCGGAAGTACAAAACACTGAATCGCTTAAGGAGATGGAAAGGCAGGCTGACCAGTTTGCAGCTGCGTTCCTGCTTCCGGCGGAAACGTTCGTTCACGAGGTGACGAACACGTCGCTCGATTCGCTGCTTCAGTTGAAGATGCGTTGGCGCGTGTCCATCGCTGCGATCATTCGGAGGTGTAGGGACCTCGGGATCATCACGAAGAAGGCGGAGCGGAGGTTGTGGCGCCTGAAGTCCGCTCGGGGGTGGACCAAGAGGGAGCCACTGGACGACGAGATCTTCCCCGAGCAACCGCGCCTCTTGTCGAGCGCGATAAACGTGCTGTTCTCACAGGGGTTGTCGAACCGCGAGGAGTTGGTTGCCAGCACCGGCTTGTCGCACGCTGATGTTGAGAGGTTGGCTGGGCTCGGAAGCGGATCACTCGACGGCGAGCCGCCTCGAATATATTCCATCAGCTAGCCCAGCCTCTCTAGGCCTTCCCGGCCCGGCTTTCCTCGATCCGCTGGCGGATCCACTCGTTCACCTCCGACTCGCTCCAGCCGACAGCACGCGCGCCAGCGAGACCGGCCGCGGGAAGTGCCCCTTTTCCAGCCGCATGTAGATCGTGCTCCGCGACAGCCCCGTGCGCTCCAGCACTTCCGGCAGCCGCATGAAGCGGGTCGGCGAGTTCGTTCTCTCATTCTCCGGGACCACGGCTGTCAAGTCAGGCGTATAATCCCCTCTTCAGAACTCTCCTCGTTGAGGAGTGAGGCTCGATGAGCGATTTCGATGAGGGCGTCATTCTACGCGCACACCGGTTCCGCACCGAATTGGTTGGGTATCGGCTCGAGCGCGGGCATTAAATGGAAGGCGGCGACGACCGCGCGGACCGCTGGTACGTGGTGCCCGCTCGCCAGACGGTCTCAACGGCGGACGACCGGTCGGGACCGGGGCTCCGCACGATCGGGGCCGCGGCGGATGAGGCTGAGCGGCTTGCCCGCGAAAGGGGACAGCCGACGCCTGGGCACACGGACCCGGACGCACCGTCTCAGGTAGACACCCATGACGAGTGATGCGAGACGGGCGCTGATCGCGTTCGCCGACGGAGCAAGCCGTTGGGCCAAGCTAGCGTTTGGCGGTTGCTCAGGTGCCGAGCGAAGCAGGTGGGGCGAGCAATCCTGTCTCTCGTCGAAGCGGGACTTCGACTCGGCCTACGGAGAGGGGCGGAAGGCTTCAGCCGCGAGATCGCCGACCCAAGAGGAACCCGAGACCGATGAAAGCGCCCGCCGCAATCGCGTCACGGGTCAACTCCCCTGCTAGATTCTGCTGGCTGTCGCCGCCCCAGAAAGCCATGAACAGAATCACGCCTACGACAAGGACGGCTGAACCGGCGATCAGCCAAGTCAAACGTATCCTGTGCGTAAGGTGCCGGTTTCGATACTGGTCGTCTCGCTTTAGCCTGTCGCTCTGGAAGTTGTACTGCCGCTCGTCGGCCGCGTCCAGCTTAGAGAATCCCTCCCGCATTACGTCAACGGCACGATCCCTGCTCGCGATCCGCTCGCGCTCGACAGCCAGCATTTCGCTCCACATTTCGAGTTGGTGGGGCGTGTCTGCTTGGCGGACCAACTCCCTCCCGGTCTCGTCAGTCACCGGTAGGCCGCGGTCTTCCGGTAGCCTAGGTCCGGGGCACCGGATTCTCCGGGGAAGACACCCGAGTCGGCCATGTCAACGAACACTTCCATGGCGATTTCGAGCGACACCGTGTAGACGCGGTATCCCCCATACGGCGACTCGTCAAACCGAGTTACTGCGTCGGGAGCAACGGGCGATGCTCGGCGCCGCGCCACCTCGGCGAGGGCCTCCTCCCGGGTTTCACCGTGAAAATCCGGGATGAGGCGGGGAAGAATGTCGAATCGAAACATGGGATCTCCCAAGCGTCAGCGTGATCGAGTCGAAGGCCACACGCGCACAAGTAGCATACACCCGGCGGCGTGCGTGTGCCACGTTTTCGTGCCGCCCACTCGTATCGATGGGGTGGGGGCGCCCGAAGCGAAGCTTGACCAAGGGCTAGCCCCGCCCAAGGTCGTTCTCGACCTCTCGGTCTAGATCGAGAGACCTGGGGAGCAGCGACACTCGCGATCTCGTCGGCGTTTCAGACGGCTACCCAAAGTCGGGTCGGGCACGGGCGCTGATTGACGGTCGCGGCGGCGAGGTCCGCCCCCGCTCGAAAAAATGGGTTCCACTGGACGCCATATGGACGCCACGATCAGCCAAGCTCAGTTTCCGTTACCTTAGGAAGATGCGGTAAACATATGCATCGATTTGATTTAGTGCGATGCGCCGTCAGGGAGTCGAACCCCGAACCTACTGATTAAGAGTCAGTTGCTCTGCCAATTGAGCTAACGGCGCGTACCATGGAGCCGAGGGGATTCGAACCCCTGACCTCTGCAATGCCATTGCAGCGCTCTCCCAGCTGAGCTACGGCCCCGCGTTCGCGCGGACGGGCTGTCGTCACCGCTCCCGTCCGCCAAGTACCCCCAAGGGGAATCGAACCCCTATCTCCACCTTGAAAGAGTGGTGTCCTAGCCGTTGGACGATGGGGGCTCGTGCCGCTGTCGTCCCCTTCTGCCACGCGCCCGCCAGGACTCGAACCTGGGACCCCCGGCTTAGAAGGCCGGTGCTCTGATCCAACTGAGCTACGGGCGCCCGCTATCCCGTTCCAAGCTGCTCCAAGCTCGCGGCGGGATTTGAACCCGCGACCTCATCCTTACCAAGGATGCGCTCTACCCCTGAGCTACGCGAGCCGACAGGGGCGGAGGGACTCGAACCCCCAACCGCCGGTTTTGGAGACCGGTGCTCTACCAATTGAGCTACGCCCCTCTGCCGCTTCCCGCGAACCGGCCGTCGGCGGCCCGTGGCAATGGCTGGGGGCGGAGTCGAACCGCCGACACCGGCGTTTTCAGCGCCGTGCTCTACCGCCTGAGCTACCCAGCCCTTTGGCAGCCCGTGGCAAGAGCCCCGCTGCCCTACTCCGGGGGTGGGATTCGAACCCACGACCTAGTGGTTAACAGCCACCCGCTCTGGCCACTGAGCTACCCCGGATCATACCCCCGTCCCGCAAAAGGGATCGGAGAGCAAAACGCCTCGCCCCGCAGCTTTGCGAGGCGAGGCGAAAGATAGCGGGGGCAGGATTCGAACCTGCGACCTTCGGGTTATGAGCCCGACGAGCTACCAGACTGCTCCACCCCGCAGCGCGACCCGCAGGATACAAATGCATAAGGGAGGTGTCAACCTGTTGTGGCCGATCCTCCACCCCATCCGCGCGGGTCCGGGCCGCCCGACAGCCGGCCCGTTTCCGGGTCGATCCCGACCGCATGGAGTTGCGCGACGAACGCGTCGTTCCCGACCTCCAGACCGCGCCCTTCGAGCTCTTCCTTCAGGTGATGATAGAGCTGCGGCTCCAGCTCGAGCAGGTGATCCTCCCAGTGCCAGCGGGGGACGGAGACGGCCTCGAGCGCCGACATGCCGAAGTCGACCGTATTGCTGATCGTGTGCTGGACGGCGCCCAGGATGCGGGTGCCGCCCGCCGCGCCCGTAACCAGGATCGGCTGCCCGTCCCGCAGCACGATCGCCGGCGAGATCCCCGTGATGCGCGCCTTTCCGGGTTGGATGCTGTTCGGACGTCCGGCGACCGGGTTGAACTGGAACATGCAGTTGTTCCACGTGAAGCCGAGGCCTTCGGTGACGACGCCCGAGGCGGAGCCGAGCGTGTGCGTGAGCGCCACGCAGTTGCCGGCCCGGTCCGCGGTCGAGAGGTGCGTCGTGTCGGGTCCTTCCGGCGGCTCCTCGACGACATCGGGCGGGAGTTCGCGCCGGTCGATGAACTCTCTCAGTTCGGCGGCGCGGTCCTTCGACACCAGGATGTCCGTCGGGTCGTCGATGAACTTCGGGTCGCCGTGGTACCGGCGCCGGTCGATGAAGGAGAGGATCTGGGCGCGGCCCAGGAGTTCCACGTGGTCCGCTTTCCCGTGTTCGAGGCCCGGCACGTCGTAGCCCTCGAGGAGGTTCAGGATCTCGATGACCTGGGCGCCGCTGCCCGGCAGGGCGTTCGAGAACACCTCGTGTCCGCGGTACGTGCCGTGCACCGGGTCGTAGACATCGGGCGTGTACGCCTCGAGGTCGGCCATCGTGATGAGGCCCTCGTTGCGTTCGAAGTCCGCCGCGATGCGCTCCGCGATCTCGCCCCGGTAGACCACATCGGCGCCGCCCTCGGCGATGAGTTCGAGCGTACGGCCGTAGTCCCGCTGCACGAGCCGTTCCCCCGCCCGCCACGGCACGCCGTTGTTCAGGAAGATGCGCGCGGAGGCCTCGGTCGTCCGGACCTTGGTGAAGAACGGGACGACCCCCGAAGACGACTCCGTCCGGGTCGTGAAACCGCGCGCCAGGGCGCCGGGGATCTCGAACCCATCGTACGCGAGTTGAATCGCCGGCTCCACGAGTTCGGCCCACGGCCGGCTCCCGAAGCGGGTCCACGCCTCCCACAGGCCGGCGATCGTGCCCGGCGTGACGACCGCCTTGTAGCCGATCTGGTTGATGTCGCCGCGCACCTTCCAGCGGTCCGCGTGGCCGTAGATCCGACCCTCGAGCGCGCTGCGGTAGATATCGGGCGTGGCCCTGCTCCCCGCGCGCCCGTGGAAGTCGATGGACGTGGCGCGTCGGGTGCCGGCGTCGTACACGACCATGCAGCCGAAGCCGCCCACGCCGGCCGAGAACGGCGTCGTGATGAACTGCGCGAACGCCGTCGCGATGGCCGCGTCGATCGCGTTGCCGCCGCGCCTGAGGGCCCCGACCCCGGCCTCCACCGCGATCGGCCCGCGCGCCACGACGATCCCGCCGCCGGCATCTTCCTCTCCCGTACCGGAGGCATTCGCGGCGGCCTCTTCACCGCCAGCATCGCACGCACCCAGCGAGCCCGCCGCGACGGCGCCCACCCCGGCCGCCGCGGTCGCGATGAAGGCCCTTCTCGACTGAACATCCGCGGGCCGGAGGTCGGTTCCGTCCTTCTTCACGTCACGACTCCTTTTTCGCGGCGCCAGGTGGCGGCGTTTCGCCGCGGGCTGTTAAGGTTCGCTCATCAGCGTGGCGCACCACGCGCGGCACGCGGCCAAACCCGATTACGGCCGATCCCGATTGAAGATATACACGAAAGGCGGGGACGGAGGGGAGACCACGCTCCTCGGTGGCGCGCGGGTCCCGAAGGACGACGCGCGGGTCGCGGCGTACGGCACGGTCGACGAACTCAACGCCGCGATCGGGGTGGCACTCGCCCTCGATCCGGACGCCACGACGCTCGGGGAATCCGGGCCGGCGCTCGGCGCCGTCCAGGAGGACCTGTTCACGATCGGGGCCCGCCTCGCCGCCGCCAATCCCGACCGGCTGCTGCGGAAGGGCACGATTCCCGCGCTCTCCGCCGATCGGATCGACGCGCTCGAGGCCTGGATCGACGCGCTGGACGACGAGCTTCCCGCGCTCGAGGCCTTCGTCCTGCCCGGCGGATCGCCCCTCGCCGCCCAGTTGCACGTCGCGCGCACCGTCTGTCGGCGGGCCGAACGGGGCGTCACGGCTCTCCTCGATGGTCAGCCGGATCTCGCCGAAGTCGTCGTCCCCTACATCAACCGTCTTTCCGACCTGCTGTTCACGCTCGCCCGGGCCGCGAACCGGCGCGCCGGCCGGGAGGACGCGATGTGGCTACCGCAGCGGCAGCGGGACGAAGGTGGGGGATGAAGACATGATGCGGACCGTGACGCGCACCCCGTTCCAACTCGCGCCGCCGGGCGCGGATCTCCGGGGCGACTACTGGCAGGACGCCTCTCGCGCCGGGAACGCGACTCCCGCCGATGGCGCGGCGCTCGTCGTCTGCCACGGCTTCAAGGGGTTCAAGGATTGGGGCTTCTTCCCCCATCTTTGCGAACAGCTCGCCGAACGGACGGGGATCCCCGTCGTCTCCTTCAACTTCGACGGCTCCGGCGTACGCGACTCGGACTTCGATGACCTGGAGGCCTTCAGCCACAACACCTTCTCCCGCGAACTGTGGGATCTTGAGGCCATCCTCGACGGACTCTCGGCGGGCCGGCTCGGGAACATCGAGGTCGCCCCCGCCAAACGCTTCGGCCTGCTCGGGCACAGTCGGGGCGGCGCCACCTGCATCCTGAAGGCGGGGCTCCGGTCCCAGGTCCGGGCGCTCGTCACCTGGGCCTCGATCTCCTCGGTCACGCGCTACGAGAGCTTCGCCGACCGGTGGGACGCCGGGGAGACCGTGATCATCCCGAACGCGCGCACGAAGCAGGACATGCCGCTCGAACGGAACGTGCTCGACGACATGCGCGCGAACCGGGATCGCCTCGACGTGCTCGACAGCGCCGCGAGTCTGCGGATTCCGGTCACGGTGGTGCACGGGACGGCCGACGAGTCGGTGCCTTTCAGCGACGCCTGGCGCATCGCCGACGCCGTGGGCGACCTCGCGCGGCTCGTCGGGGTAGATGGAGGGACGCACACGTTCCAGGCCGGACACCCGTTCGCGGGGACGACGCCGGAACTCGACGAGGCGATCGACGCGTCGGTCGAACTGTTCACGCGCGCACTCGAGTGAGACGAATGATCCGAAACCGATCGAGCCGGAGGCGACGTTCAGGGCTCGCCGCGGCGACGGCAGTCGCCCTGGCCGCCGGACTCATGGCGGGGGGCTGCGAGCTCGTGCGGCTGGACAGCAACGGCGCTCCGGCACCGGACGAGGGGCCCGATCTCGCCGAGCAGGTCGCCTCCCTGCTCGACCGGCAGGCGGCGGCGTGGAACGCGGGCGATCTCGACGGGTTCATGAGCGCCTACTCCCCATCGCCGACGACGACCTATATCGGATCGACGGGACTCATCGAAGGCTACGACGGGATTCGGGAGCGATACGCCCCGGACTTCGCGGAGGGCGCGGCGCGGGACAGCCTCCGCTTCGAGGGCCTGCGGGTCCGGGAAGTGGACGAGCGGGTCGGCGTCGCGACGGCGCGCTACGTCCTCGAACGCGAGGGGACGGTCACATCGACGGGGCCGTTCACGCTCGTCCTGCTGAACGTGGAAGGGGCCTGGCTCATCGTCCACGACCAGTCGGCCGAAGACGGCGGGGGCTGACCTGCGGATGAAGAGCTTCGACTACGTCATCGTGGGGGGCGGCCTCGCCGCGGTCTCGGCCGTGGACGGGATCCGCGAGATCGACCGCGAAGGCTCGATCGCCATGTTCGCGGAGGAGCCGGATCCTCCGTACCACCGGCCTCCCCTGTCCAAGGAGTTCCTGCAGGCGGAGGGAGCGCCGCGGGACTTGCTGCACGTGAAGCCCGCGCGCTGGTTCGAGGAGCGGGCGGACGGACTCACGCTGTTCACGGACGCGCCGGTGAAGCGCCTGGACGCTCGCTCCATGACCGTCGATACGGCGGAAGGGAACGCGATTCGAGGCGGACGCATTCTGATTGCGACGGGCGGGCGGGCGAAGCGGCTCGAGGTGCCGGGAAGCCATCTTCCCGGCGTGTCGACCCTCCGCACCGCGGCCGACTCCGAGCAACTGCGCGAGCTGGCCCGCGGGGCATCGCGCGTCGTACTCGTCGGCGCCGGCTTCATCGGGATGGAACTCGCCTCATCGCTCTCGAAGTTCGACGTCGATGCCGTCGTCGCGGAGGTGGAGCCGCGCGTCTGGGCCCGGGTCTTCCCGGAGACCATCGCGGGTTTCCTCCGCCGCTACTTCGAGGAGCGCGGCGTGCGGTTCATGATGGGCTCCGGCGTGGCCGCCTTCGAAGGCGAGGGACGTCTTGCGCGGGTCGTCCTGGACAGCGGCGAGGAGGTCCCCGCCGACGTCGCGATCGTCGGCGTCGGGATGTCGCCGAACGATGAACTCGGCGCCGAGGCCGGCCTCGCGGTCCAGGACGGGATCGTGGTGGACGGGTTCGCGGAGACGACGGCCGCCCACATCTACGCGGCGGGCGACGTGGCCCGGTTCCCGGATCCCATCGGGGGCGGACTGTCGCGCCTCGAGCACTGGGACCACGCCCGCGCGCACGGGCGGCACGCGGGCCGCAACATGGCCGGCGCGCGGGAGGCGTTCGACCACCTCTCCTATTTCTTCACGCACGTGTTCGACCTCAGCATCAACGTGTTCGGCGAGACGGCCGAAGTGGACCGCACGATCGTTTCGGGCGAACTGGGCTCCGGCCGCTCGATCGTGTACTGCGTGACGGACAACCGGCTCACCGGCACGATCCTCATCAACGCGACGGGGGCGATGGAGGACTGCCGGGCGCTGGTGCGCGCGCGCCCCACGGTGGAGGATCTGTTGAAGGAATTCGAGAAGCCGGGCGTGCGACCCGGGGAGTTGGTCGGATAGAAGGTCGGTGACCGACCCGATCGAAAGGTGATGGATACGATGGAAGCGAAGGATACGAGGGATCCGATGGACGGCATGGGTTCGGCGGACGACGCACAGTCGACGGACGAAACCCCATCGGCCGACGAGACGTCCGGAGTAGCGCCCGAGATCGAGGAGAAGGTGCGGACGGCGCTCCGCACCGTGACGGATCCCGAACTCGGCATCAACATCGTGGATCTCGGACTCGTCTACGATGTCGAGGTCGAGGAGGGCGAGGCGAAGGTCACGATGACGCTGACGAGCCCCGGCTGCCCGGCGGGCGGTCAGATTCTCGGGGGCGCCAAGGATGCGGCGGAGTCGGTGGATGGCGTGGACGAGGCGGTCGTGAGCCTCGTGTGGAAGCCGTTCTGGACCCCGGAGAGGATCGACCCGGCCGTGCGGGCGATGATGGGCTTCTGACGGTGTCCGTATTCTGATGGCCGCACGGTTCTGACCATGCTTCTTCGGCTGTTCCTGCTGTTCACGATCGTCCCCGTCGTCGAACTCGCGCTCCTCATTCAAATCGGCGGTCTGCTCGGGCTCGGGCCGACGCTCCTGCTCGTCATGGGGACTGGGTTCGCCGGCGCGTGGCTCGCGCGGCGCGAAGGTTTGCGCGGCTGGCTGGCCGTCCGCGACGAACTCCAGGAAGGCGCGCTTCCCGGCGAATCGCTCGTCCATGCGCTCCTGATCCTCGTCGCGGGCATCGTGCTGATCACCCCGGGTGTCATTACGGATATCGCCGGAATCCTGCTGCTCATCCCACCGGTGAGGCGCGGCCTCATCGCCCGGGTCCGGGAGCGGCTCAGCGCCCAGATCGAGCGCGGCACGATCCAGGTGATGAGTGGATCCGGCGGGGGGTTCAGCGGCCTGTACGGCAACTTCGGGGCGCGCCCCGGGACCGGCGGATCGGGTCGCGGCGGGGGGCCGCGGACCTCGCGGCGGGAGATCATCATCGAGGAGAACGACCCGGACGCCGACTGACGCCCGGCGCCCAAACGACTCTGGAGGTAGAGCATGCGGCACGACGACACTGAACGGGGTCGGGTACTCACGCGGCGGGAGGCTCTCACCGCCCTCGGCGTCGGGGGCGGGGCGCTGGCCGCCGGTCGGTGGGTTCTGGGAACGGGCACCCCTCTCGCCGCCCAGGCGGACGGGATCGCCCGCGCACTGCCCGCCTGCGTGGCGAAGCCCGAACAGACCGAAGGGCCGTTCTTCGTCGACGCGCGGCTCGAACGCTCGGACATCCGATCCGACCCGTCTACCGGAACGGTGAGCGAGGGCATCCCGCTGACGCTCAGGTTCAACCTCTCGCAAATCTCCCGGGGCGACTGTTCGGTGCTACCCGGCGCGCTGATCGACGTGTGGCAGTGTGACGCCGACGGCGTGTACTCGGGGGTGGAGGACGACGGGGCCCCGGCGTCGGCCCGGGAACGGCAGTTCCTTCGGGGCTACCAGCACACGGACGAAAACGGCGTGGCCCGGTTCACGACGATCTATCCGGGCTGGTATCGCGAGCGCGCCGTCCACGTGCACTTCAAGGTGCGCACCGAGATCTCCGGCCAGCCGTACGAGTTCACTTCGCAGCTCTACTTCGACGAGGCACTCACGGACGAGGTGCACGCACAGGCGCCGTACGCGGCGCATGGACGGCGCTCCATGACAAACGCCGATGACCGTATCTTCCGCGACGGTGGCGAGAGCCTCATGGCGCAGGTTGGCGAGACCGAGGCCGGATACGCGGCCACCTTCGACCTGGGCCTCGATCTCACGGATGCCGAGACCGGCCGGCCCGACGGTCGCAGTCGCGGGCGCCGGGGGTCCGGGCGGGCCGGGATGGGCTGAAGGGTCGATTTGTCCGGAATGCGCGCTGCCCGCCGGCGCTTGCAAGGCGGGACGCCGGAATCGACCTTTCGAAGCATGAAGAGCATGAAGCCGTCCGCCGGCGCCACCGGCATGACCGCCGCGTTCGCGGTAGCCCTCGGCACCCTTGTCGCGAGCGAGGCGAGGGCCGCCGACCCGGCCGGCTCCCCGCCCCCGCACGGCGCGACGCCCGGGGTAGCGACGCCCCGGGTGGCGGTCCCGCCCGTCGGCGCCTGCCTCCTCACACCCGAAGTGGTCCGGCTGTCCGGCACCCAGAGCGCGCCCGGGAGCCGGGGGTCGATGACCCTCACGCAGCCCGGCTCGCCGTTCGAGATCACGGTGGACGAGGGCGGCTTCCAGACCTTCGACATCGAGATCCTGGTCGACCAGATGCGCCGCCGCCGCGGGGCGGTTTACGTCGTGTGGGCCGCGAAGCCCGAACTCGACGAGTGGATGCAGCTCGGCACCCTGTCGGACGAGAACCGGCTCGAGGCGCGGGTCGCCTGGAACCAGTTCCTCATCTTCGTGAGCGAGGAGGCCTCCGCGGACGTCGAGCGTTGGCAGGGCCCTATCATGCTCACGGGGCTGTCTCCCTCCGGCCGGCTACACACGATGGCCGGCCACGGCCCGTTCGAGGCCATGAACTGCCAGCTCTACTTCTGACCCCACCCGAGCGGCGACCGAAGACAGTGCGCTACCTCGCCGTCGCCGCGACCATCTCCGCGCTGCTGCCGCTGGGCGGCGCACCGGCATCGGGGCAGCAGCACGCGGGCCACATGATGGCGACGGACAGCATGGGGGCCGTGTGGCGCATGCCGCCGCAGCCGATCCCGATGCCGATGATGTTGCCGGGCCTGATGGGCGCCGTCCCCGGGGTGACTCCGTACCTGCCCGACCCCGGCCACGATCCCGCGATGCTCCCGGAGGCGGTCTTCCGCGAGGTCGTGGAGATGGCGGACGGCGACACGCTCCGCCTCGAGGCCGGGTTCGTCCGGCGCACGATCGGGATGCGGACCTTCACGATGTACGGCTTCAACGGGCAGTATCCCGGACCCCTCATCCGCGTCCCGCAGGGCGCGGAGATCGTCGTCCTGTTCACGAACCACATCGACCTGCCGACGGCGGTCCACTGGCACGGCGTCAGGCTCGAGAACGAGTTCGACGGCGTCCCCGGCGTCACGCAGGACCCGGTCGAACCCGGCGAGTCGTTCATGTACCGCGTCCATTTCCGGGACGCCGGCCTCTACTGGTACCACCCTCATCACCGCGAGGACATCCAGCAGGACCTCGGCCTGTACGGGAACATGCTCGTCGATGCGCCCGCCGCGGATTACTACGGCCCGGCGAACGGCGAGGATTTTCTGATGCTCGACGACCTGCTCGTCGACGAAGGGGGACTCTTCCCCTGGGGACGCGAAGCCGCCGTGCAGACGCTCATGGGCCGCTTCGGGAACCAGTTGCTCGTGAACGGCGAGCCGCGCTGGGAGGCGACGGTCCGCCGCGGCGAGGTCCGCCGGCTCTACCTCACGAACGTCGCGAACACGCGCACCTTCAACCTCGTCATCGAGGGCGCGGAGATGAAGCTCGTGGGCGCCGACGTGAGCAAGTTCGAGCGCGAGAGCTTCGTCTCCAACGTCGTCATCGCCCCCGCGCAGCGGTACATCGTCGACGCGCGCTTCGACGAACCGGGGACCTGGGCACTCCTCAACCCGATCCAGGCCATCGACCACTTCAACGGCCGCTTCTATCCCCAGACCGACACGCTCGGCATCGTCACCGTCCTCGACGAACCGGTGGCGGAGGACCACGGGGACGCGTTCTCCACCCTGCGCGAACACGCGGACGTCATCGAGGACATCGACCGCTACCGCGCCGAGTTCGGCCGGCCCGTCGACCACGAACTCGAACTCACCGTCCGGGTCGGGAACCTCCCCAGCGACATCGTCGCGGTGATGGCGATCGACACCCTCTACTTCCCGCCCGTCGAGTGGACCGACGCGATGCCGATGATGAACTTCCTCTCGACATCGGAGAACCTTACCTGGATCCTGCGCGACACGCGGACGGGGAAGGAGAACCGGGACATCGCCTGGCGCTTCACCGTGGGGGACGTGCGCAAGATCCGCATCCACAACCAGCGCCGCTCGTTCCACCCGATGCAGCACCCGATCCATATTCACGGCCAGCGCTTCCTCGTGCTTTCGAAGGACGGGGTGCCGTCGGACAATCTCGCCTGGAAGGACACGGTCGTGATCCCGGTCGGATCGACGTTCGACATCCTGCTGGAGGCTTCCAACTCTGGCCGATGGATGGCGCACTGCCATATTGCGGAGCACCTGGAGGCCGGCATGTCCATGGTGCTCACGGTGGACCCCGGCTAGCCGCGCGGCCGCGCCGATCCGGTTCGCCGCGGGGCGCGCTGCTTGAAAACGGAGGAAAGAATGAAGGTTGGAAATCGGACGCTTACTCTCGCCGCGGTCGCCGTGCTTGCAGCGGCCTTCGCCTCCCCGGCGACCCTCGACGCCCAGGCGATCGATGTCGTGGAGCGCGGCAGCCGGAACATGGAAGTGCTCGGACACGTCCCGCTCGGGCCGCGGCTGAGCATTGCGGACATGGACATCGAGCAGGAGATGCACCGGCCGTACGCGTACGTGGCGCGCATGCAGTACGGGCCGGTCGGCCCGAAAGGCCTCGACATCGTCTCGATCGAGGACCCGGAGAACCCCGAGGTGCTCTACGAGTGGCGGATCGAGGACCAGGACCTCCACCAGCGCACCGGCGGGATGGACGTGAAGCACTTCAAGTGGGGCGACCGCTACTACGTCGTGCAGTCGCTGCAGTTCGGGCAGGGCGGCCCGGACTCCGACATGGGGGCCGTCGTCCTCGACGTCACGGGACTGCCCGACGCCTCGACCGTGCGTGAAGTGGCCCGCATCAGGGAACCGGATCTCCCGGGCGGCTTCCACAACATCTTCATCTACAAGCACTCGAACATGAACGTGTATCTCGTCGCCACGGTCTCGGGACCGTACGCGGCCGTCTACGACCTCGGCGCCCTCGTCGACGGACGCGGCGACGAGATGGTGGCGCAGATCCCGGTCCCGGATCAGGGGATGGAGGGGAACCGGCGGCGGGGATACCACGATTTCTATCTCGGCTATCACCCGGACACGGGGACGGACCGCTTCTACGGCGGCGGCACCGGCGGCTACTACATCTACGACGTGTCGGATCTCCAGAATCCCCAGCTTCTGACGCAGATCGTCGGCGTCTCCGGGATTCGGAGCGGCCACACGTTCACGCCCACGCCGGACGGCAACTTCGCGATCGCCGAGACGGAGTATCAGTACGCGCCGCTCAGGATCTTCGATCTCAGGCCGGGGCTGAACGGCGAGGTGTCCGCCATCAACCGCCCGATCGCGGCGTGGACGGCGAACTGGAAGAACCTCGTCCACAACCACGAGGTGCGTTGGCCGCTCGTGTTCGTGTCCGGCTACCTGGACGGGCTCGTCGTGTTCAACATGATGGACCCGGAGAACCCGATCACGGTGGGCCACTACGACACCTACCTGGGGCCGCCGAACGTCGACCGCACCCCCGTCTTCAACGGCACCTTCGGGGTCGACATCCGGAACGCGGACGGGCTCATCGTGGTGAGCGACATGACGACGGGTCTGTGGACCTTCCGGATGGAGGGCTTCCAGGGCTGGAACGGCGACGACTGGGGCGTGCCGAACATCTCCAGCGCCCAGGACTGGGACAACGGGCCCGCCGGCGCCGCCGGGCGCATCACGACGGATCAGCAGCAGGGCGACTGACGCCGGCGGCATGAGCGCCCGGCCACGGCTCCTCGTGGTCGGGAGCCCCTCACTGGACCTCCTGCACCTCGGCGGCCGCTCCGTGCGGGCCGCCGGAGGCGCGGGACTCTACACTGCGCTCGCGGCGCAACGGGTCGGAGCCGCCGTCACGGTCGTCGCGCCGCGGCCCGATCCCATGCCGGCGGAACTCGAGCCGGCGGACCGCCTCCTCGACTGGCGGGGGCCGCCGGTGCCGCCGTCCGCGCTCCCCCACTTCGAAATCGAATACTTCCCCGACGGCCGGACCGTCTATCGCCAGGCGGTGCGCGGTTCCGAGGGGGACATCCGTTACGACGACATCCCCGACGCGGAGCCGGGCGCCTTCGCCTACGTCGTCCCCCTCCTCGACCCGGAACTGCAACTGGGGTTCGCGCGGCGGCTGGCCGCGGCGGGCGTGCGGGTCGGGTGCGGGACGTACGCGCCGGGGATCCGCGCGCATCGGGAGGTCGTCGCGCGGGTCGTGGAGGCGTCCCACTACTTCTTCTGCAACGAGGAGGAGGCAGAGCTCCTCTTCGGGTCTCTCGACAACGTGGCCGTCGCGCCGGGGCGCGTCGTCTTCGTCACGCGGGGGCCGCTCGGGGCTCGCGTCGTCCTGGGCGACCATCCGATCGATGTCCCCGCCCCCGAAGTCGAGCAGGTGGATCCGACGGGCGCCGGCGACACCTTCTGCGGGACGGCACTGGCTCGGCTTGCGGCCGGAGACCACCCCGCCATCGCCGCGCGCGTTGCGGCGGTCCGTGCCGCGCAGACGGTAACGGGCATCGGCCCGGCGCCCCTGCTCTCGGACGTCCCGCCGCCAGTGGTGCCGCGGGATGTTCGGGTTTGCCTCGACCGGGGCCGCATTCGGCGGGTGGCCGAGGTCATCGCCTCGGCCACGGAGGCCGCGGCGTTCGACTTCACCGGCCCGGGCTTTCCCGAACCCGGCGATCCGGCGGCGCTCGATTTCTTCTTCGCCGCGACCGTGCAGCAGTTCGGTTTCTGGCGCGAGCGCGCGGGGCGTTACGAGGAACCCATGGTCGCCTCTCTGCGGGGGCGGGCCCTCAAGGGGAGCGACTACCTGTGGGCCGCCTACCGGCGCTGGGGCCGCGAGGCGCCGCACGAACTCACGCCCGCCGGACAGGCCGCTCTCGACGACGCGGACTTCGATCGCCGGCTGCGGGACGACGGAGGACACAACCCGCTTCCCGCGGGCACCCTCCATCCGGCGTGCGCGCGGGCGTACGGACGCGGCATGCTGGGCCTCGGCCTGACCCCGGCTTCGCTCCTGGCCGAAGCCGACGCCACGGAGCGGCCCCTCGCCCGCTTTCTCGTGCGCCTCGATGCGGTCGGCGGCTACCGGGAGGATCCGTGGCGAAAGAAGTCCGCCCTCCTCGCGGCGATCCTCAGCCAGCGTCCGGAGCGATTCCTGCGGTTGGGGGAGGCGGAGGACGTGCCGCCGATCGTCGACTACCACTGCCAGCGCAGTTGCCTCCGGCTCGGCGTCATCTCCGCGGCCGACGACACGCTGGCCGCGAAGCTCGCGAAGCGGGAGGTTGTGAGCGCGGAAGAGGAGGAGGCCGTGCGCGCCGCCTGTTACGAGGCGGTCGGCGAGATCCGTCGCCTGAGCGGGCGCTCCATGGGGGCTGTGGACTGGTTCTTCTTTCAGAACCGGACGCGCTGCCCGGAGATGACGGAGCCCGACTGCGCGGCCTGCCCGGCGGACGACGCCTGCGCGCACCGCACCCGACTCTTCCAGCCGGTGTTTCGCACGACCGCGTATTGAGGCCGGGACGGCCTACGACGACCGACCACAGGAATCGGGAGAATCTCATGAGAAAGCTCGGAGTGACGTTGCCTCTCGCCGCGGCGATCCTCGTCGCGCCCGCGTACGCCGCCGCGCAGGATGACGCCGAGGCGGGGGCGGTCGCCGCCGTGCAGGCCCTGTTCGACGCCATGGCGGCCCGCGACGGCGATGCGATTCGCGGCCTTCTGACCGAAGGCGCCACCTTCGTCGCCACGGCGGAGACCCCGGACGGGGTACAGGTCCGCGAAAGCACCGGCGCCGATTTCGCCGCTTCCATCGGTCAGCCGGGCCCGGCCCTGCTGGAGCGAATGTGGGAACCACATGTGATGATCGAGGGTCCGATCGCCGTCGTGTGGACGCCGTACGACTTCCACGTGGATGGCCAGTTCAGCCACTGCGGGATCGACGCGGTGAGCCTCGTGCAGACGGGAGACGGCTGGAAGATCTCGAGCATCGCCTACACGCGCGAAACCGAAGGCTGCGAGCCGAGCCCGCTGGGTCCGCCCGGCGGTTGACGCCTCGCCTCAGTCGATGACCACCTCGACGTCCTTCGTGAAGAGGCTCCTGGCCGTGGCAATGCCCGATCCCGCCAGCACCAGGGTCAGCAGGGCGGCGATCAGGAGCAGGTTGAACTCGTAGCCCCCCTGGCCCGGGCCCACGACGTAGAAGCCGTTGGCCAGGTGCACGAGGAAGATCCCCGCCAGCATGTGTGCGGCGAGAACCAGGGCGAAGGGCGTCACGAACAGGCCCGCGACCAGGCATGCGCCGCCCAGGGTCTCCGCCAGCGCGATCCCCCACGCCGCGATCCCCGAGAGCGGGATTCCGAGCGATCCGAGGAAGGCCGCGGTGCCATCGATGCCCCCGGCCAGCTTCGGCCAGCCGTGCATCACGAAGATCAGTCCGATCACGACGCGGAGGATGGCCAGACCGAGGCCGGGGTTTCTGCCGCCGAGCATCCTGCCTCCTTTTGGTTGGGCCGTCAGGCTATGCGGTCACCATCAGCGCCGTGCCGTACATGACCAGCAGGCCGAGGAGGAGGCCCGTGGCGTTGAGCGGCGTGAACAGGCCCTGCGGCCAGCTCTTCCGGATCAGCCGGGTGACCTCGACGATGACCTGCAGGATGGCTCCGGCGCCGAGGGCGAGGAAGAAGGTCGCCAGCGTCGGCGAGTAGGAGAATCCGCCCGCCCACGCTCCCAGGACGGTCGGCAGTCCGGCGATTCCGCCCATGAAGGCGAAGTGTCGGAGCGCAGGCCGCCGGTCCGCGACGGGCGCGACGATCGCCAGCCCCTCCGTCGTGTTGTGGAGCGCGAAGCCGATGACGAGGAAGCTTCCGAGCGCGATCTCGCCGAGGGAGAAGGCCGCCCCGATGGCGAGTCCCTCGCCGAGGTTGTGCAGCCCGATGCTGATGGCGATCAGGTACGCCACCGTGAGCCCGGGGCTCGCCCCGCCCCCGCCCGCTCCGGTGGAGCCGCCGCCCCTGCCGCGTCCGAGGTTCCCCAGGGCCCTGAGACCGACGATGGCGCCGATGACGCCGACGGCGATCAGCCCTGCCGCCTGGAATCCCTCCGGCACGAGCGCCGAAGCCTCGAGCGTGTCCTCGAACGCATCGACGACGAGGAAGGCCAGGAGACCCACGGTGAGGCTGAGGTAGAAGTGGATCCACTTGCGGTCGATGCGGCGCAGGAACGGGTACCACAGCAGGCCCACGAGGACGGGGATCACGCCCGCATAGAGGCCGAGGAGGCCGAAGGTCGTGAGGTAAAGGGCGTTGGGGCGCGGCGAGAGCGTCGCCACCGCCACCTCGTGATCGAACGTGAGTCCGGTGGAGGTCACGAGCCGGATGACGTGGAGTTCTCCCTCCACCCACGGATAGTCCAGTTCCAGCGTGGCCCGGGCGAGACGCGGAAGGGTCGGATCGCCATCGATCTCGAACCGCCAGTAGGCATCGTCGACGATCACCTGCGCGATGGTGGCCGCCTCGGGGCCTCCGTTCACGACGTGCACCCGCATCACGCCGTTTTCCGGGAAGCTCACGCGCTCGATCGTGAGGTCCTCTACGGGCGGGAACGCGTCCCGGAAGGGGGCCGTGGGATCGGCGCCGAAGAAGAACGCGACGAGCCCCGCCAGCAGCGCGAGCGGGAAGAGACCCAGGACCCAGCGCGCCGGGCCGCTCCGACGCGGAGCGGCGTCGGACCGCTCGTCAGACACTGCGGGATGCGGCGCGCACGGGCGCGCCCTCGTCGGCGGCGAGCCGCTCGACCGCCTCGAAGAAGCCCATCCACCCCAGTTCCGCGAACTCGCTCTGGTGCGCGTGGAACATGTGCATGCCGGGGTTTTCGAGCCGGAACTCGAGGACGTGCCGCTCGCCCTGACACATCATGATCGTGTCCGTGAGTTCGTACTGGTCCGGCCGGGTGCCGGTCCGGAACGCCTTGAACATGCCCGCGTGCAGGTGGAACGAGTTGATGAGGTCGAACTCGGTCGTGTTCACGAGATAGACGCGGCACAGGTCGTTCACGCCCACGCGCACGGGATGGTGGTGGTAGTAGAACGCCGAAGTGTTGACCGCGTACACCTCGTTGTCCCCGTCCAGGTTGCTGTCGAACGCGTTCATCACCATGACCATCTCCCGCGCCGGTTCCCGGCCTTCGGGCGGATCCACGATGAACGTCCCGTACAGACCCTTATGGATGTGCCGTTTGAGCGGCATCGTGTGGCAATGATACAGGTGGAGCCCGAACGGCTTCGCCTCGAACTCGTAGGTGAAGCGCTGCCCCGGTTCCACGATGGGCTCGAAGCCGTCCATCTCCGGCGGGTGCGTGCCGTGGAAGTGGATGGTGTGGGGGTGGGAGCCCGCGTTGATGAACTCGACCTGGAGGATGTCTCCCTCCGTGCAGCGCAGCGTCGGACCCGGCACCTGCCCGTTGTAGGTCCACGCCGGGAAGAAGACGCCGGGCGCGATCTCGATGTCGCGGTCGAGCGCCACCAGCTCCCAGCGCCGCACGACGCGCCCGTCGGTGCGAGTCGTGACCTCGCCGTAGTCAAAATCGGTGAGAAAGGCGGCGGGGTCGAATGTGCCGTCGGGCCCGGGCATGCCGACGATCCCCATCGCCTCCTGGTGCCCCGCGTGCGGGCCCCCGGCGGCGCCCTCCACTCCCGGCTCGCGCGGCATGGCGCCGCTGGCCGCCAGGGCCTCTCGCGCGCCGCTCCGGGAGGCCAGGTCCAGCACCGTCGCGCCCGACACGCCGGCCACCCCCGCTGCGCCAAGCTTCAGCCAGTCACGCCGACTCAACCTCTGCGGCTTCACCCGTCCTCCGAATTTCCCCCGAACACCGATCCGGGCCGCGGCCCGGGCTGATTTTTAGCCTAGACTAAAAATCGTTTTTCGGAAGATGCACGGATCCCCGGACGACGTCAACAAGCGCTCGGTCGGTTCGCGGTGAGCGGGGTCGGGTCCGCGGTGAGCCGCGTCAATCGGCTCGGGGATGTTTTCGCCGGTCAGGCCTCGGCGGCGCGGAGGATACGGCTGCGGGCGGCCTCCCGAGCCCGGTCGAGTTCGGCGCCGGCCTCGGCCTTCGCCCGGGCGACGCGCGCGAACTTGCCGGGCCGGACCCGATCCAGCCGCGCCCGCGCTCTGGCGGCGGCGCGGTCGAGACGCTTGAGGGATTGTTCCTCGCGGGCGCGTTCGATGCGCCGCAGTCCGGCCTCCCGGGTCCGCTGGATGCGCGACAGCGCCCGATCCAGACGCCGGTTCATGCGGTCCGCCGAGTCACGGTAGAACTTCGCCGCGAATTCCCGCGGGGTCGCCGTGCGCGCGTAGAGCACGTTGGCGAGTCGCAGGACGCTCAGGATCCGGATGTAGAACCAGCCGATGTCGAACTCCCACCAGTGCGCCTTGAACTTGGCCGAGCGCGGGTCCGCATGATGGTTGTTGTGGAGTTCCTCGCCGAGAATCCAGATCCCCCAGGGATAGAGATTGTGGCTGTCGTCGCGGGTGCCGAAGGTCCGGTACCCGAGCGCGTGTCCGAGGCCGTTGATGATGTTCCCGGTGAGGGGCATCCAGAACACCATGCACGTCCAGACGATGAGCCCGGGGATGATCCCGAACAGGTACAGATTGAGGACGAGCATGATTCTGAGCCCCAGGCCACGGCGCTTGGTGTAGACCTTGCGTTCGACCCAGTCGTCGGGCGTCCCCTTTCCGTATTTCTCGAGCAGCGTCTCGTCCTTCGCGGCCTTCCGATAGAAGAAGAGCCCACCGAACGCAATGTTCGCGAGACCTTCGAGCGTGGGCGAATGAGGATCGCCCTCGCGGTCCGCATACGCGTGGTGCTTCCGGTGGATCGCGACCCACTCTTTCGTCACGATCC
Source organism: Gemmatimonadota bacterium (assembly GCA_965207805.1). Classification (GTDB taxonomy): domain Bacteria; phylum Gemmatimonadota; class Gemmatimonadetes; order Palauibacterales; family Palauibacteraceae; genus Palauibacter. The sequence continues at coordinate 459,640 of OZ242312.1, read as the reverse complement.
CGGTCGTGAGCCAGCACCAGAACCGCATGGCGTGCTCGACGACCGGATGAAACACGACGCCGCCGTGCGTCGCCGAGCGGTGCAGATAGAGCGTGTTGACCATGTTCGTGAGGTGCCCGGCGACAAGAATCCACACGAGGGCAATCCACCACGGTTCTCCCAGGACCGCATAACCTGGCATGCGTCTTTCTCCTCAGTTCTCCCAGTTTCGGTGCGACGGTCCAACCTAACCCTAGCAGCCCGTGGCAAAACCCCGCTGCGTTCGAGCGGCGCTGCATCTCGCCTGAACCGCTGCGCTCTGCGTCGCTCCTCGGTCACGTAGCGCTGCTATGCTCCCTCGTCGCTCCTTGTCAGGCAAGCGCTTCACCGCTCTCGGCGCTGACGCGGGGTTTTGCCACGGACTGCTGGAGTACGTCGAGCGCCCACCGGGCGTGTTCCCGGACGAGGGGCGACGGGTCCTCCGCGAGGCGCCGCAGGACCGGGCGCGCGCCGGGCCCGCCGGAATTGCCGAGGCCGACCGCCAGATTCCGGAGCAGCCCATCGCGGCCGGGGCGGCTGAACGCCGTCCCCCGATAGCGCGTGCGGAACTCGTCGGCGTCGAGGGGGGCGAGTTCCTCCGCCCACGCGACCATGTCCTCCGGCGGCACCGGCTGGCCGGGGCGGGGCGCGAACGGCGCATCCGGGGGAACGGGCGCATCCGAGTTCCAGGGACACACCTCCTGGCAGATGTCGCAGCCGAACACCCGGTTTCCGACCGCGGGGCGCAGCGTCTCGGGGATGGGGCCTCCGAGTTCGATCGTGAGGTAGGAAATGCAGAGCCGCGCATCGAGCAGACGGCCGTCCAGAATCGCGTCCGTCGGGCACGCGTCGATGCAGCGGCGGCAGGTCCCGCAGCGGTCGTGGACGAAGGGAGGGTCGGGTTCGATCTCGAGATCCGTGAGCAGCTCCCCCAGCATGAAGTAGGACCCGAGGTCGGGGTGGAGGAGCATCGTGTTCTTGCCGATCCAGCCCAGCCCTGCGCGCTGCGCGTGGTCCCGCTCGAGGACGGGACCGTAGTCCACGTAGCGCTTCGTGCGGGCGCCGGGAGAGAGGTCCTCGATGGCGGCGGAGAGCGCATCGAGCCGCTCTTCGAACACGTCGTGGTAGTCGCGGCCCAGCGCGTAACGGGCGACGACGGGCAGCCGGCGATCCGGAGCGGAGTCCCCGCCATCGACGGGCCGCCCGCCCGGCGCGGCCGTGGCGGCGGGCCGCGACCCATACAGGAGGCTGACGACGATGAGCGTCCGGCAGCCCGGAAGGGCCTCCCGCGGGTCAAGGCGGCGGCGAACGGCATCCTCCCGCGCCATGTAGGCCATCTCGCCATGGTAGCCGCTCGCGAGCCAGCCCTCGTATGCGTCCGCGTGCGCCGGGGGCGCCGCCGGAGCAAACCCTACCTGGTCGAACCCGGCGGCCCGCGCGGCGGCGCGGACGTCCCGCTTCAGCGCGGCGCCATCGCGGCCGACGCTCACGTCACCCGAACTTCCCGGCACTGACGCAGAGATCGGCCACCGGGCACGCGGCGCAACGCGGCTTCCGGGCGTAGCAGACCGTGCGGCCGTGCAGGATCGACCGCCACGCGAAGGGGTGCCATTCCTCGCGCGGCAGGACCCTCATCAGATCCTTCTCCACTTTCGGGGGATCGACCTCGTTCGTGAGGCCGAAGCGGTGCGTGACCCGCTTCACGTGCGTGTCCACGACCACGCCCTCGTGAAGCCCGAACGCGTTGGAGAGCACGACGTTCGCGGTCTTCCGGGCAACACCGGGGAGCGTGAGCAGGTCTTCCATCGTCCGTGGGACTTCTCCGTCGTACACGTCGACGAGACGGCGGCCCAGTCCCTTCAGGTGGCGCGCCTTGTTGTTGAAGAATCCGGTCGGGCGCACGGCCTCCCGCAACTCCTCCAGCGGCGCGTCGGCGTACGCGCGGGCGTCCGGATAGGCCGGGAAGAGGGTGCGCGTGACCCGGTTCACGCGCTCGTCCGTGCACTGGGCCGAGAGCACCGTCGCGACGATCAGCTGGAGCGGCGTCTCCCAGTCCAGCGAGACGGTAAGGTCCGGGTAGAGGGCGGCGAGTCGCGGGGACAACGCCGCGGCCAGCTCGGAACGGGCCTTCCAGGAACGAGGCCGGGCCACCGGTTCAGGCGCTCTTCGCCGGCGGCGGCCCTAGGCTCACGAGCCCCATCCGCTGCAGCCGCTGCACTCTCGCGCTGACCTCACGCGGGTCGAGCGCGCCGACGACGAACCCGTTCTCGATCACGAGCAGATACGACACCTGGATCCGAATCCGGAACAGGGCTTCCGCCAGAGACTCGTCGGGACGGGCCGAAGGGAAATCCTCGACGGGTCGCGCGACCGCCGATACGGGCGTTGTCGCGCGAGCGTTCTCCGGCACCGCGGAGACGGCCCGGGCTTCGACGACCCCGATCAGGCCGCCGTCCCGTTCTACCGGATACGCCTCCTCCCGTCCGCGCAGGAAGTAGTCGGATATGGCCCGCTCCACGGGCATGGCCGCCTCGATCATGCGGGGGCGGGGGTTCATCACCCTCGCGACGGGGATCCGGCGCAGGAGCGTGCGGAGTTCGAAGTGTCGCAGGCTCGACGAGGCCGCATTGACCACGAACCAGCCGATGAAGGCCGCCCACACGCCGGAGATGAACTGTCCACGGCTCAGGTTGAAGAGCCCGAGGACGATGAGCGCGCCGCCGAACAGCCGCCCCCCCTGTGTGGCCCACCGGGTGGCTTTGACGAGGTCTCCGGTGACGGCCCACACGATGGAGCGGAAGATCCGGCCCCCGTCGAGCGGAAAACCGGGGATCATGTTGAAGACGGCGAGTACGAAGTTGAGGAGCGCAAGGAACCCGAGCACCGTGACCACCGGCGCCGGGGCGGCCCAGGCTTCCGCCGCCACCCGCCCTCCGTGGAACGCGGCGGCGAGGGCGACGCTCGCGAGGGGACCCGCCGCGGTGAGCAGGAACTCATCCAGCGGACGCCGGGCCTCATCTCGCGCCTGCGCGATGCCGCCGAAGATGAAGAGCGTGATGTGCTCGACTTCCACGCCGCGCGCCCGGCCCGCCAGGGCGTGACCCAGTTCGTGCAGGAGTACGGAGAGGAAGAAGAGGAGCGCCGCCGCCGTCCCCATCGCGAGGTACGTGGATGAGGGATAGAAGGGCAGCGCACGCGGGAATTCGCGCGTGGTGAAGGTCCAGATCACGAGCGCCGCGATCGGGAACCATGAGAAGTCGATCCGGATGGGGAAGCCGAACCAGCGTCCGATCCGGAAGCTGCCGAACAGCGGCATCAGCCGTCGCGGGGGGGGAGGGGGTACGCCCGAAGGGAGACTTCCGCGGGCCGGTAGTTCTTCCCTCGTCCGAAACGCCACCACGGAAGGCGTCGGCGGATGATGACGCACAGGCGGCCTCCGGCCAGGTTCGGCACTTCCACGAACGCACGGTTCGCGTACGACGGGGCCTCCACGGCGTAGCGCCGCCCGCGCCATTCGAAGACGGCTTCATCCGCGCGTTCCGTGATCACCGACTCGACGAACAGCTCCGATTCGAGCTTCACGACGCCGTCCGGGCCGGACGGCACCGCCCGGCAGAAGTCCGGGTCGAAGGGCTCCCCGGCGAGCCGCCGCAGATTCTGTTCATGCGCCCAGTCCACCTCATCCAGACCCGCCTCACCGGCGGCGGATTCCCGGTGGTGCAGCAGTTCGTGCAGGATCGTCTCCCACAGCTCGCCTTCCCAGTCGAAGTCCGGGTCCTCCCCCGCGAGCGCCCGGAAGGAACCGTGATAGAGGACGAGTTCCGAACGCACGTCGCCGTCCCCGCCGGCACCGCTCGGCCACGCCTCCGTCAGGCACTCCCCCATCGTGTACACCCAGTGGAAGTCGGGGTGGCTCGCGGCCTCCGGCTCGATCGTCAGCCCGTCGACCCCCTCCCGTGCTTCAGCGGGGATCTCGTGCCACATGCGGCGAGCCGCCGTCTCGAATCGGTTGAAGTTCACCGCGCGATCGAACGGTCGCCGCCCCCGTCAGGCGTCTTCCGCCGAAGCCGGGGAGCCCGCGGCGTTCGCGGCCAGCCAGCGGTTGAGACCCAGGAAGGCGGCGATCGCGATCGCCCACTGGATGAGCACGGTCCCGACGTTGAACTCCGAGAACAGCGTGAACGACGCGGCGAGGTCGTTGAGGTCGACGGACTGCCACAGCCACCATACGGTGATCACGACCGCCTGCAGAGCCACGAGTCGAATCACGACGTTCCACCACCTTCCGACCACGAGATCGCTGCCCACGCTGTTCACGAGCCGCCTGCGGAAGCGGTCCACGCCGTGGCGCATGATCATGATCGAGAAGAAGAGGCCGCTCAGCATCAGCCCGACGCCCCACACCCAGTCCTGATTGCGGAACACCTCGATCCAGATCGCCGACGGCAGGCCGAGGATGAACCCGAGGCCGCCGATCGTCAGCACGGCCTTCCTGCGCGCGATCCCCGCATCGGCGAGGACGCGGGTGGGCATCTCGATCATCGCGATCAGGCTGCTCCAGGCCGCGAACACGAGCGCGAGGAAGAAGAGCACCATGAACACGGAGCCGCCCGGCATGAGCCCGAAGAGTTGCGGCACCCAGATGAAGGTCAGCCCCTCGTTCCCCGCCCCCACGATCTGGTCGGCCGCGTTGGGCAGGATCGCGAACACCGTGCACAGCACCATGATCCCGGCCAGCAGCGACACGGAGTTGTTGCCGAAACCCAGCATGAAGGCGTTCAGCGTCGTGTCCTCGCGCTTCTTCATGTAGACGGCGTACGCGGTGATCAGCCCCCAGCCCGCGCCCGTGTCCCAGGCGTTCTGCGTCAGGGCCTCGAGCCAGATGGTGGGATTGCCGAGCTCCGCCCAGTCGGGCGTGAAGAGGAACGCGAGGCCCGCGCTCGCCCCCGGGAGCGTGACCGCCCGCACCGTCAAAGCCAGGACGAGCAGCAGCAGGCTCGGGATGAGGAAACGCGCGGCGCGCTCGATCCCCTTCACGCCGCGCAGGACCACGATCACCGCAAGCCCGATCGCGATCGCGTGCGTGAGGATGGGCCACGGTGAGCCGATGAAGGTGTCCCAGTATTCCTGCGGCCCGACGCACGACGCGGCCCCGACCTCGCAGGGCGCCGTCGGCACGGTTCCGGTGACGGCCCCCACCAGATACCGGATCGTCCAGCCCATCACGACCGTGTAGTAGAACATGATCGCTGTCGAGATGAAGGCGATCCAGGCGCCCATCCAGGCGGTCTTCTTCCCCCCCAGCTTCGTGAACGCTCCGATGGGGCCCGAGCGTGTCGCCTTGCCGGCGGCGAACTCCGCGAGGATCAGGGGCACGGACCAGAGAAAGAGGAACACGACCCAGGCGACGAGGAAGGAGCCGCCCCCGTTGGAGGCCGCGATGCGCGGGAAGCGCCAGATGTTGCCGGTTCCGACGGCCATCCCGAGCATGGCCAGCATCATCGCGGCCCGGGAGCTGAAGACGGGATTCGTCATGCGTCGCCTCTCTCGGCTGACTCTTTTTCCGCTTCCTCGCGCGCCCGGAGCCGCTGGAGCCAATCGTCCAGTGTCTCATTGAAGGCGCCGGGGCGCGAGATGTGCGAGCAGTGCCCGGTGCCCTGAATGGGGACGTACTCGGCGTCTGGGAGCAGCTCGGTGATTTCGCGCGCCCAGTCCACCGGACAATACTCGTCGCGTGGGCCCTTCACCACGAGCGCGGGCACCGCGATGCCGGGCAGATCCGTTCGCAGATCCACCCGCCGCAGGCCTGAGACGCGGCGGTCGGAGACCGTGGGACGGACGGTTCGCGGCCCGGTGAAGAGCGCGTACTCGATCAGGGCATCCCGACCCGGCGAGTCGTCGAAGATCCAGACGCCGAGACGGCTCCAGACCTGAGCCAGGCCGCGCGAGAGTTCCGTCGGGAGATATCGGGTCGTCACCATGGCGAGGGGGATGAGCGCGGCCCGGTTGAAGCCGATGTGGTGGTAGGAGACGCGCGCCAGCGGGTTGCACAGCACCATCCCCCGCAGACGCTCTGGAAACCGGCTCGCGAAGCGCATCGCGATCGCGCTCCCGAGGCTCGTCCCGATGAGCACGAAGCGCTCGACGTCGCGCGCCTCGACGAGTTCGGCCACGTCGTCGACCAGGCGGTCGAAGTCGTCCGTCACCGCAAACTCACGCCGCAGATCCGCGCACACGACGCGATGGCGCCGGGCGAAGCTCGGCAGCTGATAGCGGAACGTCTCCTTCGGCCCGTCCGCACCGGGGATCCAGACGAGCGCATCCCCCGACCCGGCGTCGACGTACTCGACCTTCTCGCCGTCGGAGTACTCGATGACACCGCCGGGGAGCGCCTCGCCGGAGCCGTCCCGAATGGGCGGCCGCACCAGCGCCTCGTTGCGGCGCGTCATGGCCAGCCACCACGCGACGCCCGCGAGCCCGGCCGCCGCGCCCAGCGCGAACCTGCCGGGCCAGCCAAGCCCGCTCACCGCCGTCCGCTCACTGCCAGCGTTCGACGCGAGCGAGCAGCGTCTCGGGCGTCAGCCCCTCCACGCCGAACTGCGGCGCAAGCTGGGCGGCGTCTTCGCGCCGGCCAGCCGAGAGAACTTCGAGCAGGAACTTGCCGGCCGCGGCGCTGCCGTGCCATCCGGCCCCGAAGCGGTTGTTGAGGCGATCGATGATGATCGAGCTGAGCATCCAGCCCCGCAGGCGCCTGGCGGCCTGGAAGCCGCGACGATGATCCGTGAGATAGGTGCCCGGATGGTGGGCGAACCCGGTTGTTTCGCTCAGCAGTGCGGCGTATCGGTCGGCTTGCTCGCCGGGCCGCTGCGCCCGTGCCAACTCCAGCTCCCATAGAAGCCGCGCGGCGTCCCGGCGCAGACGGTAGAGCCTGAGGAAAGCGGCGAGTTGCCGATAATCCTCGAGCGCGGCACCCTCGAGTCCCGTCGCGGATTCGACCCATCCGCGATCCAGCGTCAGCGAGTCGAACACCAACCCGAAGGATTCGCCGATCGAATCGTCGCCCAGCACCCGCTCCTCCCACGAAAGCGCGGCGGATGCGTACGTGTAGTGGAGCGCGTGTCCCGTTTCGTGGAGCAGGCGGCGCGCGTCGATCCAGCCGCCGAGCGGACACACGACGAGGCGCACGTCCCCGGGTGCGTCGATGACCGCCGTGAACGACCGTTCGTCCTTGAGCCGTCGCCCGTCGATATCGATGCGCACGGAACGATCGAACACCCGACCCAGTCCCAGCACCTCGACGGCGCGGCGAAGACGCGCGGCGAACGGTTCGATCTCGAAGTACCGCCCGAGCCAGCGCATCCCCATCAGCCACCGCGCGTCGGCTCGCGAAGGCGGCCCGTCGCGCGGATCGAGGCGAGCCTCCGTCTCGGCCGCGAACATCCGCCGGTAGCGCGCCTCCGTACCCTCGAGGATCGCCGCCGCGTCACGCTCCAGGTGCTGCAGGTCCAAGCCGGCCAGCCGCTCCCGCGCCTCGGTGAATTCCCCAAGACCGAGTTGAACCACGGCCTCGCGTCCCCGGTGCACGACATCCAGCCGGAGCGCCGCGGCCTCTTCGATCCGGCGGTGGCGCGCCGCCTCCCACCCCAGCCGCTCGCCGCGGTCCTCCGCGCGCACGATCCAGTCCGGGACGCGTCTCAGCGGGATCTCCCGCTCGGCGAGAACGACGGTCGTCCCTGTCTCCCACGACCGCAGTTCGTCTTCGAGCGGGGCGAGTTCGGCCTCGATCTGCTGCCCCGCGACCCAGTTGAAGAGCGTCTTCAGGCGCCGGCGCTCATCTCCCTGCGCCTCGGAAAGGTCGCGCTGGATGGCCTGAAGCACTCCGGGACTGAGGAGAAGCCGATGTTGCCGGTACAGCGACGCGAGCGAAGACCGCTCGTCCAGCCCGCTGCGGAGCCGATACCAGGCGCGCGCCAGCGCGCTCTGCAGGCGCTGGGCCCGGTCACGGATCTCCGCTACGCGAAACGGCAAGCGCGGCCCGCCCGGTCAGGCGCCGCCGATCGCGGCGCCGAGCCACGCCGCGACGCCCGACAGCGGCACGCGCGTCTGCTCGAGCGAATCCCGATCGCGCACCGTGCACGTCTCATCCTCGAGCGTCTGGCCGTCGATCGTCAGACAGAACGGCGTTCCCGCTTCGTCCTGCCGCCGGTATCGCCGGCCGATCGACCCCGCGATGTCGTGGAACACGTTGAACGTGCCACGCAGATCGTCCGCCAGCCTGTCGGCGATCTCCGGCATCCCGTCCTTCTTCACGAGCGGGAAGACCGCCGCGTGGAAGGGCGCCAGCGCGGGCTTGAGCCGCAGCACGACGCGCTTCTGGCCCCCGACCTCCTCCTCGTCGTAGGCATCGGCGAGCACGACGAGGAGGGTGCGGCTGAGTCCCGCGGAGGTCTCGATCACGTACGGCACGTACTTCCGGTTCGCCGGCTGGTCGAAGTACTCCAGCTTCTTCCCCGAGTGCTGCTGGTGACGCCCGAGGTCGTAGTCCGTCCGGTTGTGGATTCCCTCGAACTCCTGCCACCCGAACGGGAACCGGTACTGGATGTCCGACGCATCCTTGCAGTAGTGCGCGAGTTCGTCCGGCCCGTGCCGGTGGAAGCGCAGCCGCTCCGAACGGATGCCCAGCGTCTCGACCCACGCCATGCGGCGTTCCTTCCACATCTCGAACCACTCGTCCTCCGTCCCCGGCGCGACGAAGAACTGCATCTCCATCTGCTCGAACTCACGCGTGCGGAAGATGAAGTTCCCGGGCGTGATCTCGTTCCGAAACGCCTTCCCCACCTGCGCGATGCCAAACGGGACCTTCTGGCGCACGGATTCCTGCACGTTCCGGAAGTTGACGAAGATCCCCTGCGCCGTCTCCGGCCGCAGGTAGACCGTCGAGGCCTCGTCCTCCACTACCCCCATGAACGTCTTGAACATGAGGTTGAACTGGCGGGGATCGGTCCACTGGCCGGTGGTTCCGCACACCCCGCACTGCTGGGCTTCGGGTTCGCCCGCCTGCAGTTGCGGGAGGTCGTCCGCGCGGAAGCGGCGGTGGCAGCTCCGGCACTCGACGAGCGGGTCCGTGAAGGCGCCGACGTGCCCGCTGGCGACCCACACCTCGGGGTTCATGAGGATCCCCGCGTCGAGCCCCACGATGTTCGGGTGGCGGTAGACCATCTCGCGCCACCACAGATCCTGGATGCGGTTCTTCAACTCGATGCCGAGCGGGCCGTAGTCGTAGACGGACCCGACGCCGCCGTAGATCTCGGAGGACTGGAAGATGAACCCGCGCCGCTTGGCGAGGGACACGAGCTTGTCCATCAAGCCGGGCGGATGGCCCGAGTCGGCGGCGGAATCCGTGTTCATGTTGTCGGTCATGGATATCTTCGACAGCCGCTCGCGCTGGACGCGGCGGCGGAATCGGCTGGAATCACCGGAGCCTCGGACATTGTGGCAGGGACTCCGGCCGCGAGCGCGGCAACGATAGCCGCCGCCGGCAAAGAGGAGCAACCATTTGTCGCTGGCGATCCGGTACGCGGGAAACGAGATTTGGACCCGCGCGGGTGGGGCGCATATCCCCGCCGCGGCGCGCAGTCCCAGACGAGACGAGAGGAGCGGGCGGACAAGATGATCGGCACCAGGATGCAGGCGGCGCTCAACGGGCAGATCACGCAGGAGCTGTACGCGAGCCAGGTCTACCTTTCCATGTGCGCGCACTTCGAGGGCGAAGGCCTTCCGGGCTTCGCGCGCTGGATGCGCGCGCAGGCGGAGGAGGAGCGGGAGCACGCACTCCGCATCTTCGACTTCGTGCACGACCGCGAGGGACAGGTCTCGCTCGGGGCGATCGACGCCCCGCCTTCCGAGTTCGGTTCGCCGCTCGAGGTGTTCGAGACGGCGTTGGGGCACGAGCGGAAGGTGTCCGGGATGATCGGCGACCTCTATCGCCTCGCGATGGACGAGGCCGACTATGCGGCCCAGGTCATGCTGCAGTGGTTCGTCAACGAACAGGTCGAGGAGGAGAAGACGATCTCCGACATCGTCGACCGGCTGCGGCTCGCGGGCGACGACAAGTCGGCCCTGCTCATGCTCGAGACCGAACTGGGCCAGCGGACGGGCGACCCGGAGGCCGACTCGGCCGGGTAGCCGCCGCTTTCCTGCCGGCGGCGCCCTACCCTCAACGCCCTACTCCCCGCGCGTTTCCGTAAGGTGGCGGGCAGGGCCCTTCAGCACCTGGCCCGGCTTCGCGCCCGTGACGGAGCCGTCGAGGATGACGGGGACGCCGTTCACGATCACGTGGTGGATGCCGACCGGGTAGCGGTGCGGGTCCACGTAGTCGGCTTGGTCGATGATGCGGTCGGCATCGAAGACGGTGATGTCCGCCCACATGCCGGGCGCGATCCGGCCGCGCTCGGACTGGCCGATTTCGTCCGTCGACATCGAGGTCATCTTCCGGATCGCCTCCTCCAGCGTGAGCACGCCCATCTCCCGCACGTAGCGCCCGAGGATGCGGGGAAACGTTCCGTAGCTCCGCGGGTGTGGGAAGCCGAGCCCGTAGCCGACCGGGTCGCCGTCCGTCTCGAACATCGCCTGCGGGTGCCGCATGATGCGGATGACGTCCGCCTCGTCCATGAAGTGGTAGATGGCGCTGAACCCGCCCGCCAACTGGAGTTCGATCGCGAGTTGGACGCCGGTGGCGTCGTTGTTCGGGAGCCCCCGGTCCGCGGCGAGCTCCGACATCCGCCTCCCGTTGTATTCGGGGAAGGCGCGGAGCGTGCGGAACTGGATGCGTGAGAGGTCTCCACCCGTCCAGTCGCGGCGCATCCACTCCTTGATCTCCGGCTCCATCCGCGCCCGCGTCTCGGGGTCCGTGACGCGGACCCGGAACGAGTCGATGCCGCCCGCCAGCACCCACTGCGGGAAGAGCACGCCGGAGCCCGTGCTTCCCGCCGTGTATGGGTAGACGTCGACCTTTACGTCGATGCCCGCGGCGCGCGCGGAGTCGACGAGCGCGAGCGACTGAACCGTCTTCCCCCAGCTATCCACCCCCATCGCCTTGAAGTGGTTGATGTGGACGGGCAACCCGCCCTCGGCGCCGATGCGGATCGCCTCGCGCACGGCCGGCAGCAACCCGCGCGCCTCGTCCCGCATGTGGGTGTAGTAGATGCCGCCGTATTCCGCCGCGACCTTCGCCAGCTCGATGACCTCCTCGGTCTCCGCGTAGTTCGCCGGGACGTAGAGGAGTCCGGTCGCGAGCCCGAGCGCGCCGTCCTCCATCGCCTCGCGCACGAGGTCGCGCATCTCGTCGAGTTCCTCCGGCGTCGGCGCGCGGTCGTCCATCCCGAGCACCTGCTCGCGGGTCCAGGTGTGTCCCGCGAAGAAGCCGATGTTGGGGGCGACCTCGAGATCCTCCATGTAGTCGCGCAGCGGGTACGGCTGGTCGCCGCTGTGAAGCGAGGGAAGGATGGTCGTGATGCCCTGGCGAATGAAGTTCTCGGCCAGCGGTCGCCGGTGGACCTGGTTCTGGACGTGGTTGTGGTGGTCGACGAACCCCGGGGAGACGATGAGGCCGGAGGCGTCGATCTCCTCGGCCCCCTGCCCGGAGAGCCCGCCGTCGCGCGCAACCTCGACCACGCGGCCGTCGTGGATTGCCACGTCGGCGGTGAAGCGGTCGGCGCCGGTGCCATCGACGACCGTTCCACCGACGATCACGAGGTCGTACGGAGCGCCGCCGGTGCGGATCGTCGCGCCGTCGTCCGCCGACTCCGGAACCACGCCGCACGCGGTGAGGACCAGCGCGGCGACAAGTCCCGGCGCCGGCCGCGGAAGGGTCCGGCGCATCACCGCCCGCTCGTGCTGGTCCGCGCGCTCTCCATCTCCCACACCGGGACGCCGTCGCGCTTGTAGATGATCCCGTCCTTGATCACGTCGGTTACGTAGCCGAGCACGTTGATGTCGAACAGCGGGTTGCCGTCCACGACGATGATGTCCGCGAGCTTGCCGGGCTCGATCGTCCCCGTCTCGCTGAGCCCGAGGACCTCCGCCGAGACCTTGGTGGCCGCCGAAATTGCCTCGATCTCCGTCATCCCCATGTCGACGAATGCCGACACCTCACGCCACGCCGATTCCGCGTGGAAGTTGAGGGGCGAGCCGGTATCCGTGCCCATCGCCATGACGGCGTCCGCATCGATGAACTGGCGCCCCGCCCACTCGCTGTTCCGGATCTGGCGCGGCGTGGTGCGGAAGTAGGATTTCCGCCAGAAGTCGTCCTTCGTGTAGGAACTCAGCACCTGCTCCCGGATCGGCTCGGGGAAGCTGTTGATGATATCGGGGTCCCAGAGCCGTTCCGGGAACTCGACCGTGGCGGGGTAGATCCAGATCCGGTGCGAAATCGTCTGTACGACCGGGATCCCCTCCATCGCGATGTGGTCGACGAGTTCCTGCGAGTAGGGGGGAACGCTGCCGCCCGAGCCAGCGTGCTGGAGCACGTCGCAACCGCCTCGGATCGCCCCCCACACGACCTCTTCCGCGTAGACGTGACAGTGGATGGGGACGCCCGCCGGACCCGCCACCGCCTTGATCGCCCGCATGTCCTCCTCGGTCGTGCCGATCCACGTCTTGATCACGTCCACTCCGGCGTCGATCAGCATCTGCGTCCGCTCGGCCGCTTCTTCGGGCGTGCGGTGCAGGACGCGGAGCTCGGCGGGAAGGAAGCCCCAGGCATAGCGCGTGACCCAGGGGCCGCTTGCGAGGAGCCGCGGACCGGGGACTTCGTTGCGGTTCACCCGATCCCGGAAAGCGAGGCTGGACATCGGCGCCGCGAGGTCGACCCCCGCGGTCACACCGGCCGCGAGCAGCTGCTTGGCGGACGTCTCGTACACGAGGTCGTCGTTCCCCTCGAACCACGGGAACCACTGGCTGTAGTCGCCGTGTCCGAGAATCATGATGTGCACGTGCGCGTCGACCATCCCGGGCATCATCGTCTTGCCCCGCGTATCGATGACCTCGGCGTCGGGCGGGATCTCGATCTCGGCCGCGGGCCCCACGGCGACGATCCGGTTCCCCTCGATGACGACGGCCGCATGATGGATCGGAGGCACCTCGTAGCCGTCCAGCAGCTGGCCTCCGACCAGCGCGATCGTCCCGTCCTGGGCGGCGGCGGGCGGAACCATGAGGAGCGCGGCGAAGGCCGCGAGCGCGAGAACCCCGGTCATCCGGGCTGAGCGGCGGGCGGAAACCATCATGTCCTCCTCTGCCTTGGCTGCTCTGGATCGATTCGGCCGAATAAACGTGCGGCGCGAATCCGTCGACGGGCAATGGCGGGTGGGCAGACCTCCGGCCGTTTCCGCGGGAACGTCCGACCGGTCACGTCGCTACTCTTCCGGCCGCGTCTTGCGTGCGCCATGGGCGGTTCGGACTTTTTCCGGGACACGACACCAAGTGGTCCCGATCACCGGTTCAGGGGACCTCGGTCATCAGCTGGAGCCCGTAAAATGCGACACGATTACAGCCCTCGAATCCTTCGATTCTCCCTCTCCTTCGCGTTCCTCCTCGCCGCGGCCGCGACGGATGTCGCCGCTCAGGAGGGTGCGGACGGATACCAGACGCCGGCCGCCGAACTCGCCGCGCTCGTCGACGCCCCGACGACGCCGGGGATCAGTCTGAGTCCCGACGAGTCGGTGATGCTGCTCACGATGCGGCCCAGCCTGCCGTCGATCGCCGAGGTGGCGTCGCCGGAGCTGCGGATCGCCGGACTGCGCATCAACCCGCGCACGAACGGTCCCAGCCGCGCGCGGCCCTCGAACGGTCTCGCACTTCGCACGCTCGACGGTGAAGAGCGCGCCGTGACCGGGCTGCCCGAGAACCCGCGCATCCGAAACACGCGCTGGTCGCCGAACGGGAGCACGGTGGCGTTCACCCACGACACCGACTCGGCCGTGCAGCTCTGGATACTTGACGTCGCCTCCGCGGCGGCGCGGCGGCTGTCGGACCTCGATCTCGTGAACGTGGGCTTCGGGGCCCCGTTCAACTGGTCGCCGGAGGGCGACTTCCTCTACGCCATGGCGGCGCCGCCCGGCCGCGGCCCGGCGCCGACCGAGCCGATGGTGCCGACGGCGCCCATGATCGAGGAGACATCGGGGGAGGCGGCGCCCGCCCGGACGTATCAGGACCTGCTGCAGGACCAGCACGATGAGGCGCTCTACGAGTACTACTCGACGGCGCAGTTGGCCCGCGTCGGCCTCGACGGATCGGTGGCCATGGTCGGCGATCCGTCGATCTTCTCGGGCGCCTCGCCGTCGCCGGATGGCGAGCACCTGCTCGTGCAGACGACGCACCGGCCGTACTCGTACCAGGTGCCGGCCTCCCGCTTCCCCCGCACGATCGAGGTGTGGGATGCGCAGGGGAACGTGGTTCACCAGGTCGCGGAACTCCCGCTCCAGGATGGCGTGCCCACGTCGTTCGGGTCGGTGCCGACGGGCGTGCGGTCCATCTCGTGGCGCTCCGACGCGGACGCGACGCTCTATTGGACGGAGGCGCAGGATGGCGGCGACGCCCTCGCCGAGGCGGACATCCGCGACCGGGTGTTCATGCACGCGGCGCCCTTCTCCGGCGAGCCCGTGGCGGTCGCGGACCTGCCGCTCCGCTACGGCGGCGTGATGTGGGCGGAGGAGGGATTCGCCTTCGTGAACGAGAACTGGTTCTCCACCCGCCAGCAGCGCACCTACCGGATCGATCCGGACACTCCGGGCGAGATGGAACTGATCTTCGATCTTCAGACGGAGGACCGGTACAACGACCCGGGCTTCCCGATGTTCACGACGAACGACCGCGGCCGAGGCGTCCTCATGACCGCCGACGGGGGGTCTTCGATCTACCTGGCGGGGCAGGGCGCTTCGCCCGAAGGCAACCGTCCCTTCCTCAGAAAGCGCAACCTCGACACGGGAGAGGAAGAGGAGTTGTTCCGCTCCGAGGCGCCGTACTACGAGGGCGTGGTCACGCTCCTCGAGGACGGGCGGCTGATGACACGGCGCGAGTCGGTGGACGAGCCGCCGAACTACTTCCTGCGCGACCTCGAGCGGGGGACGATCAGCGCGGTGACCGAATTCCCGCACCCGTACCCGCAGTTCGCCGGCATCCGCAAGGAGGCGATCCAGTACGAGCGCGGGGACGGCATCCCGCTCTCGGCCACGCTCTACCTGCCGGCGGACTACGACCAGGAGCGCGATGGTCCGCTTCCGACCTTCGTGTGGGCCTATCCGACGGAGTTCAAGAGCGCGGCGGCGGCGGGCCAGCGGCGCGACTCGCCCTACCAGTTCACGCGGATCCCCTATGGCGGCGCCGTGCCGTACGTGACCCGGGGCTACGCCGTGCTCGACAATGCGTCGATGCCGGTCATCGGCGAGGGCGACGCGGAGCCCAACGACACTTTCCGCGAGCAACTGGTGGCGAACGCCCGGGCGGCGGTCGACGAGGGTGTGCGGCGCGGGGTCGTGGATCCGGACCGCGTCGGCGTCGGCGGACACTCCTACGGCGCCTTCATGACCGGCAACCTGCTCGCCCACTCCGACATCTTCCGGGCCGGCGTGGCGCGGAGCGGCGCCTACAACCGGACGCTCACGCCGTTCGGCTTCCAGCGGGAGCAGCGGCTCTTCTGGGAGGACCCGGACCTCTACCTGTACATGTCGCCCTTCATGCACGCGGACAAGGTGAACGAGCCCATCCTCATCATCCACGGCGAGGACGACAACAACTCGGGCACCTTCCCCATCCAGTCGCGTCGCTTCTACGCGGCGCTCAAGGGGCTGGGCGCGACGGCGCGGCTCGTCTTCCTGCCGGCCGAGAGCCACGGCTACGCGGCGCGCGAGTCGGTCCTGCACGTCCTGTGGGAGACCGACCGCTGGCTCGAGATGCACGTGAAACCGGCGAAGCCCGTCACCACGACGGACGACGCGGGAAGCTGAGCGCCGCCGCAGAAGTCCCGCTTCTGGTCGAGGCGGAGGGTCCCGTCCGGATCCTCCGCCTCAACCGTCCCCGCCGTCTCAACGCCGTGAGCCTCCCGATGTACGAGGCGCTGGAGGCCGAGCTCGCGCGCATCGGAGGGGACTTCGAGACGCGCGTCGTCATCGTGACGGGGACGGGACGGGGGTTCTGCTCCGGCGCCGACCTGAAGGCGCACCGCGATCACGAGGCATCGCGGGCGGAGCGCCACGCCTACATCGAGACGAGCCAACGCGTGTTCCGCGCGCTCCAGACGTTGCCGCAGCCCGTGGTCGCGGCCGTGAACGGACACGCGATCGGGGCGGGCTGCGAACTCGCCCTCTCGTGCGACTTCGTCATCGTGGCGGAGGAGGCGAAGCTGCGCATGCCGGAGGTCGCGCTGGGAACGTTCATCGGCGGCGGCACGGCCTACACGCTCCGCCGGCGCGTCGGACACGCGCGCGCGGCCGAACTGATCCTGCTCGGGCGCTACTTCACCCCGGAGGAGGCCGGCGCATGGGGCCTGGCGAACGAAGTGCTCCCCGCGGAAGAGGTCCTCCCCGCCGCGCTCGATCTGGCCGGACGGCTGGCCCGCAACGCCCCGATCTCCATGCGCCTCGCCAAACGCCTGCTCGACCGGGCGGAATCCGTCGATCCCGAGGAGGCGCTGCGCCTCGAGGCCGAGGCGCTCTTCACCTGCATGGCCTCCGAGGACTGGCGCGAGGGCCTGGAGGCCTTCGCCGAGAAGCGCGCCCCCGTCTACCGCGGCAGGTAGCCAACTCGCCCGGAGCGCGCCGACACCCGCGCTGTCGGCCGCCGCTATCGCGCGGCCCCTCGGTGCGATAGGGTTGCCGAGTCGGCGGACGGCGGCGGCCTTCGCGGGCGCACTCAAGAGAAAAAGGGAGACAGGAAGATGCGGATAATGGACGCGCGTCACGCCCGGTTGTGGGCGGCGGGAATCGCGCTGGCGGTGGGAGCGGCCGGCTGCTCAGCCGGGGGAGACACCGCAGATGCCGACACCTCTGCGGCGGCGGGAGCCGACGAGGCCGCGGCGCAAGAGGCGGCTCAAGTGGCGCTCGGCCCCGTGGACGGGCACGACCTGCCCCCGGCGGACCTCGAGCGCGTGCTCGCCGGCAGCCCCGCGCCCGATTTCACTGCCCTTTCAAGCACGGGCGAGCCGATCACGCTTTCGGACTTCCGCGGAGAGAAGGAAGTCATCCTCTTCTTCTACCGCGGCCACTGGTGACCGTACTGCGCAAAGCAGCTCGGAGAGCTGCGAGACTTCATGACGCCCGAACAGCGCGAACGGACCCAGCTCCTGGCGATCGCCCCGGACAGCCCCGAGGACATCGGGCTCATGGTCGACCGCGTCCTCGAGGACTACGACTACGCCCTCGACTTCCCGCTCCTGTCCGATGACGGATCCGCGATCACCTACCGCTACGGCCTCTTGAACGAGGACGACGGGCGCGGGCGCCAGATCCCGCACCCCACGACCTACGTCATCGACATGGACGGCACGGTGCGCTGGAGCTTCACGGAGGTGGACTACCGCGTCCGCCCCGAGCACGCGGACATCCTGGCCGCGCTCGAAGCCCTGGAACCCTAGGAGAGCAGTGCTCCCGGGGCGGCGCCCCGGTCAGCGCTCCAGTCGGCAGCGGCCCATGCTGCAGGTGAGGCCGGTGAGTGCCTGACTCAGCTCTCTGAGTCGGGCGCGCGCTCCGGCGTCGTAGGACTGGTCGTTCGCGCGGGTCGGATTGAGGCCGCTGAAGTACTGCCCGCTCTCGAAGTCGTCCGAGTCGACGACCTGCATGACGGCATCGGCCCCCTCCGCGATGGTGGCTCGCGGCGTGGCCCCCAGCCGTCGCACCATGCCGGTCGGCATGTAGGTCGCGGGATGTAGCGAGCCGACCACGATGCCGGTTCCGGCCAGATCCTCGGCCAGGTCGTGGGTGAACATGATCTGGGCGAGCTTGCTCTGAGCGTAGGCGCGGCGCCCGCTGAAGTTGTTCTCGATCATCACGTCGTTGAAGTCGATCGGCGTCTGCGCGCCGGACGACACGTTCACGATGCGCGATGGAGTGCTGCCGAGAAGGCGCGGCATCAGCATGTGCGTGAGCAGGAAGGTGGAGAGGTAGTTCACCTGGAAGCGGTACTCGTGCCCGTCCTCTGTCACCCACCGCTCGTCCGGCGCCGATCCGAAACCCGCGTTGTTGATCAGGATGTCCATCCGGTCGTAGTCGGCCAGCAGCGTCTCGGCGAAGGTGCGGACCTCCTCGAGCGACGCAAAGTCGGCGCGATAGAAGCGGGCGCTCCCGGGTCCCGCTGCGTTGATCGCATCCACGACCTCCGCGCCCCGCTCCTCGTTGCGCCCGTGGACGATGACGTGATCGCCTCGAGCGCCCAGCCGCAGGGCGAGTTCGCGGCCGAGGCCGGAGGTGGATCCGGTAACCAGCACGACCTCCTGCCCGGGGGCCGGCGCGGGCGTCTCCTGGGCCAGAACATCGGCGGTGAACGTCGGCGCCGCCGACATGAGGACGGCGGCGACCATCACGGTGGCGCGGTTCATGGTGCTCCCGTTCGTTCTCACGGGACGAGTTCCTCCTCGACGAGGCGGGCGATCCACAGGCCGGAGTGGAGGTCGGAGGTGAAGATCCGTCCCTTGAACAGTTGGGCTCCCCACGTCATCGACCAGTTCGGGACGGCGGCGTCCGGCGATGACGTCTTGATCGCTCCGACCTCGCGGCCCTGGCGGTAGAGGTCGCCGCGCAGTTCGCCCGAGATGTCCAGCACCCGCAGCCCCGCCTGGTAGTAGCCGACGTAGAGCCGGTCGCGGTCATCGCTCCACAGGTTGTGGGCCCCCGCCTCGGGCACGGTATAGTGGGCGACCTTCACCGGGTCGTCCATGTCCGTCATGTCGAGCACCTCCACGTAGCCCCGCGCCTCGATGGGGCCGAACGCGTTCGGATCCCAGTCGGACGGGTAGATCTCGGCCGCCACGAACAGGTACTTGCCGTGACGCCAGGCGACGTGCGTGTTCCCCTGCCCCGACACCCACCGCGAGACGAGCTTCGGATCGCGGGCCGTGCCCCCGTGCGTGCCCGCCCCCGCATCGAGGATGTAGATGCCCTCGTTCCAGAACGATGCGTATGCGTAGCCGTCCTGGACGATCACGTCGTGCAGGCTGCGGACCGGTTCGTCGTGCGCCCAGCGGTTGATCTCGCGCGGGTTCGACGGATCGGAGATGTCGAGGATGACGATCTCGCTCGTGCCGTTGTGGCAGGCGTAGACGAGATCCTCGTCCCCCAGGATCCAGACGTTGTGCACGCCCCCCGTCACCGTGTCCGTGTACTCGGAGAGGATCTCCGGATGGGCCGGATTCGAGAGGTCGAGGAGGACGATCCCGTTCCTCCGGCTGGAGGCCCCTTCGCGGGTGACGATCCCGAGACGGTTGTTGGGGTGGATCTTCACATCGTTGATGCGGCGGGCGTCGAGCTGGATGGAGTCGGTGAGGACGGGCTGCGCGGGGTCAGTCACGTCCCACACCTTCATCCAGTCGTGGTAGAAGGTGCCGAGGTAGGCGTAGTCGCGTCCGTCCACGCCCTCGAACACCCAGGTGTCGCCGGCGCGGTGCGTGGACGTGATCCCGCTCCCCACGAGTTCGAGGCGGGCCGTGTGCCGGCGGGGGCCCACCCGCACGGAAACCGTCCGGGCGATGGCCGGGCCCGCGATCGCGGTCACGTGATACGTACCCGGCTCCTCCGCCACGAAGAGTCCGCGCCCGTCGACGGGTTCGACGCTCGCCCCGCTCGGCGTCACGCTCCACAGCGGCGCGAGGGGGATCTCGCCGTCCCCGGGGTCGCGTCCCACCAGCCGGAAGGCCGCGACATCTCCCGTCGAAAGCGAGCTTACATCACCGGAAGCCTCCAGTTCGTAGTCCTCGGCAGTGTTCGGCTCGACGGTCACGTCGATTCGGGTCGAGGCATCGCCCGCAGAGACGGTGATGACCGTCTGTCCCGGCCCGTGGCCGAGAACACGTCCGGCATCGTCCACGGTCGCGACGCCCGGGTCGGCGGAGGCATACGCGAACTCGACATCGTCTACCGCGCCGCCCGGTGCCGTGTAGGCTTCGAGATGAAGGGCCGCGGTCGCGCCCGCGTAGACGGGGCCGGCGACGCGGGCCTCGATGCGGGCGGGTTCGAGCCGGGGCACGCGGATCGTCACCCAGCTCGGCTGGCCGCAGAACATCGCCGCCACGCGCGACTCGCCCGGCCGCACCGCCGTCACCACGCCCTCCGGCGTCACCGTCACGCCATCGTCGGCCGCGAACCAGCGCACCTCCGAGGCGGCGCCTTCCTCCGCGGTTCCCTGGATCTCCGCGGTGAGCTGGAAGGATGCTCCGACCTCGAGTTCCAGTTCGGCCGGTGACGCGACCGCGTACACCCGCTCCTGCGCGGCAAGGATCTGCGGGCCGGCGGTCGCGGCGGCTGCGGTGAAGATCGAAACGAAAAAGGCGGAGCGGAGCGACATCGTGATCCTCCGTGTACGGATGCGGTTCGACCGGACCCGGAAGCTCGGTGCGACGGACGCGGGCGGCAACAACCCGCGTGGTTGACCCGGTCCCGGCTGAGTCGGAGCTTCGGCCCTCATGGAGACGCTCGATACCGCGTATGCGGGCGGCAGGCCGTCGCTCGGCGAGGGCGAGGCGGCGCGGCTCGCCGCCGAAGGCTGGGGAGTGGAAGGCCAGGCTCGTGAGTGCGCGAGCGAGCGGGATCGCGTGTTCGAGATTCGGGGCGCCAACGGACCCCTCGGCTATCTGAAGGTCTCGAACGCGCTCGAGCGTCGGTCGGTGCTCGGGGCCGAAGCCGCCATCCTCGACGGTCTCGCGTCCCAATCCTGCTACCGGCTCCCTACGTGGCGGGCCACCGCCGGCGGCGAATCGTTGATCGAACGAGCCCTGGACGGCCGCACCCACCTGATCCGCTTCCTGGATCCGGTGCCCGGACTGTCTCTCGACCGATACCGGCCGCATGGACCTGAACTCCGGCGCCAGATCGGGCGTATGGTCGGGGTCCTGGATCGCTCCCTCGCCTCGGGGCCGGAGGCGGGTCGGGTCGCGATCGAAGACCGGCCCATGATCTGGGATCTGCGGGGCGCGGCGACGCTTGTCGCGGAGAACCTGGCCGCGATCCCGGATCCGGGACGCCGGGCGATCCTCTCTCATATCCTGGAGCGGTACACCGAGGTCGTCGCACCGCGGCGTGCGGGACTCCGGGAAGGTCCGATCTACAACGACGCCAACCCCGCCAACATCCACGTCGATCCGGCGAGGATTCTCGACGGCGCGCCGAAACTCGTCGGCGTGGTCGACTTCGGCGACTCGATGCGCTCGTGGACGATCGCCGATCTGGCGGTGGCCTGCGCGTACGCGGGCCTCGGCACGCGCGATCCGGTGGGCGCGTTCTGCGACGTCGCCCTGGGTTACGCGGCCGAGTACGAACTCACGGAGGCCGAAGCCGATGTGGTCTACGAACTGGCGCGGCTGCGGCTCGCGCTCAGCGTGACGGTTTCGTCGGTGCGCGGCGCCCAGGAGCCGGACAACGAGTACCTGCTCGTGAGCCAGGCACCGGCCTGGGCGGCGCTCGAGCACATGGACGCGACGCCCCCGAACCTGGGGCGCTTCCGGCTGAGGGAAGCGTGCGGGCACGCGCCCTGTCCCTCGACCGCTCGGGTCATCGCGGCGCTCGACCGCGCCGCCGCGGACGCCGCGCCCGTGCTCGACCCCGATCCGCGCGCCGTACCCACGGTCACGCTGGACCTGAGCGTCGAGTCGGGGGACGACGGTGGAACCTTCGATCCCACGGATCATGCGGCGTTCTCACAGCGGCTGTTCGACCGGATGCGGGATGCGGGCGCGGCGGTCGGCATCGGCCGCTACGACGAAGTGAGGTGGTGGTACACGGGCGCGGCCTTCCGCGCTCCGGGGAATGAGATGGACGAGTGGCGGACGGTTCACCTCGGCGTCGACCTGTTCGCGGAGCCGGGGACGCCCGTCCTCACGCCGCTCGGGGGTCGCGTCGTGTCCGTTCAGGACAACGCCGACCGCCTGGACTACGGCCCCACGATCATCCTGGAGCACGAGCTGGAGGACCCGGTGGGCGGGGCGGATGGACCGGTCCGATTTCGGACGTTGTTCGGGCATTTGTCATCCGAAGCCTTATCGAAAGTCGCGCCCGGCGATGTCGTGGAGGCCGGCGGGACGATCGGCTGGATCGGGGCCCCGCCAGCCAACGGCGACTGGGCCCCGCACCTTCATTTCCAGATCTTCCTCGACCCACTGGGCTACGAGGGAACGTTCCCGGGTGTCGCCGCCCCGAGCGCCCGCGGCACCTGGACGGCGGTGAGCCCCGACCCGAACCACCTGCTTCAACTCCCCGGCGAGGCGGCGGCGCCAAGACCTCGTAGCCACACAGCCCTGATCGAGGACCGGAATCGGCGGCTCGGTCCTTCGCTGAGCCTCTCCTACGGGAGACCCCTCCACATCGTCCGGGGGCGCGGAAGCCGGCTGTACGACATTGACGGTCAGCCCTTCCTCGACTGCGTGAACAACGTCGCGCACGTCGGCCACTCGCACCCGCGCGTGAACGAGGCGGCCCGCCGCCAGATGACCGCGCTCAACACCAACACGCGCTACCTGCACGAGACCATCCTAGAATACACGGAGCGGCTGGCGGCCCTCTTTCCGGCCCCGCTCGACGTGTGCTTCCTCGTGTGCTCCGGCACGGAGGCCAACGAACTCGCCCTGCGAATGGCGCGCACGCACACCGGCAAGGTGGGCGCGGTCGTCCTCGACGGGGCGTATCACGGAAACTCGAGTTCGGTCGTCAACCTGAGCCCCTACAAGTTCAACGGCCCCGGCGGGAAAGGGCTCCGGCCCTGGGTCCGCATGGCGCCGATGCCGGACCTGTTTCGGGGCATCCACCGCGGGCCGGAACGGGAGGTGGCGCCCCTGTACGCGGCATACGTCGGCGAGGCGGCGCGGGCGCTCGAGACGGAGCCCACCTGGTTCGGGGACAGCCCGCCCGGGGCGGCCGCCTTCTTCCACGAGTCGATCCTGAGTTGCGGCGGCCAGATCCCGCTCCCGGCCGGATACCTCGCCGCTGCCTACGCCGCGGCCCGCGAGCACGGCGCCGCGTGCGTGGCCGACGAGGTGCAGGTCGGCTTCGGCCGCGTGGGATCGCACTTCTGGGCCTTCGAGGAGCACGGCGTCGTCCCCGACATCGTCACTCTCGGCAAACCGATCGGAAACGGGCACCCGCTCGCGGCGGTCATTACGACGCGCGAGATCGCCGAATCCTTCGCCAACGGGATGGAATACTTCAACACCTACGGAGGAAACCCCGTCTCCTGCGCCATCGGCCTCGCCGTCCTCAACGTGATCGAGGATGAGGGGCTGCGTGAGAACGCCGCCGTCGTCGGCAGGCGTCTACTGGCCGGCCTTGAACACCTCCGCGACCGCCACGTCCCGGTGGGGGACGCCCGCGGCCGCGGCCTGTTCACGGGCATCGAGTTCGTGCGGGAGGGCGACGACCTCGAACCGTCCGCCGACCTCGCCGACGCCGCCGTCCAACGAATGCGCGACAAGGGGATCCTGCTCAGCACGGACGGCCCGGATCACAACGTGATCAAGATGAAGCCCCCGCTCGTCTTCTCCGAAGCCGACGCTGATCTCCTGATCTCCAACCTCGACGACATCCTCACCGAAACCACCTTCCAGCCCTGACCGGCTCCGGCTACGACCCGGTCTGCGTGGCGGCGGTGCGGTCGTCGTCGTGGGTGCCCCAGCGCTCGAACCACTTCCGGAGGATGAGTTGCGTGCGCAGGAAGTTGGACGGCAGGCGCGACGTGCCGTGCCACTCGCCCTGGAACTGGACCATCGCCGTCGGCTTGTTCTGCGCCTTGAGCGCCTGGTAGAACTGCTCGGTCTGCGACATCGGCGTCCGCAGGTCGAGGACGCCCGTCATCAGCATCGTCGGCGTCGTGACGTTGCCCACGTAGGTGATCGGCGAGCGGCGGATGTGCTCGCTCGGGTCCACCCACGGGAACTCCTGGAAGTCCGCGTACCAGCGCAGATAGTTGCCGTCGACCTCGTTCGGGAAGTTGAACCAGTTCACGACCGGACAGTTCGCCGACGCGGCCCGGAAGCGGTCCGTGTGCCCCACGACCCACGACGTCAGGACGCCGCCGCCCGAGCACCCGTAGACGAACATGTTGCTGTCGTCCACGTAGCCGCGGGAGATGACCTCGTCCACGCTCGACATGAGGTCGTCGAAGTCGTGGTTCGGATAGTCGTACTGGATCGCGTTCCCGAACTCCGTCCCGTAGCCGGAGCTTCCGCGCGGGTTCGTATAGAGGACGAGGTAGCCGTTCGCGGCGTGTTCCTGCCACGAGAAGTTGAACCCGCCGTTGTACATGCCGTGCGGGCCGCCGTGAATCACGAGGATGAGCGGATACTGCCGCGACGCGTCGAAGTCCGGGGGCTTGATGACCCAGCCGTGAATCGCGAGGCCGTCATGGGATGACTCGCTCCAGACCTGCTCGACTTCGCCCAGCGTCACGCCCGCGAGCACGTCCGCGTTCACATCCGTCAGCCTCGTGCGCCGGTCGGGCTGGTCGACGGGGAAGGCGTAGATGTCGCCGGGTTCGTGCGCGTCCCCCCACATCCCGACAGCCACGCCGCCGCCGCTCACATCATTGAGGCCGAACATCTGCGGGCCCTCGGTTACCGCCCGCACCTCTCCGTCCACCGAGGCGTAGTGGATGTTGCGATAGCCGTCGGCCGACGCGTCGAAGTAGACGCCGCCACCGTCCGGGGCCCAGTGCAGCGTCCCGGGGCTGCGGTCCATTTCGGCCGTGAGGGCGCGCGGGTTCGATCCATCCGCGTTCATCACGTAGACGGCGGATTCGATGTAGTCGAACGTCGTCGTGTCGTGCCCCACGTAGGCGATCATGCGCCCGTCCGGCGAGGGCACCGGCCGGTTGTCCGGACCCTTGCGCGTCGTGACCTGGTTCAGTTCGCCGGACTCCGCGTCGAGCCGATAGATCTCGGTCTCCTGCCACCGGTATTCCGCGTCCTCGATGATGAGGCTGCTGAACAGGAGCGACCGGCCGTCGGGCTCCCACGTCGGGACGCCGAAGTTGTAGTCGCCCTCGGTGAGCTGGCGCGCCGTACCGCCTTCGGCGGGGACGACGAAGATGTGCCGGTACTTGTCGCCCAGAAATCCGATGCGGTCCTGCCGATAGACGAGGCGCTCGATGATGCGGGGGCCCGGCGTCCACGTCGCGCCCTCCGGCTGGGGGAGCGAGATGGACCAGTGGCGCGCCGTGGGCTGCTCCGCCCCCACGCGCATCGTGAACGAGAAACGCGTCCCGTCGGGAGACCAGGCGAGGTCCGAAGGACTGTCCGTGAGTCGCGTCACCTGGGAGACGGCGCCCTCGGCATCCATCCAGCGCACGAAGATCTGGGTGTTACCCTCGTCGTCGGGCGCGAGGAACGCGAGCCGGCTGCCATCGGGAGACCAGCGCGGCGACGACCCGTCGACGAGGTGGCGGGGACGGCTGCCGTCCGGGTTCACGATCCAGATCGAGGACTCCCACGCGTCGTTCATCTTGTCGACCCACAGACGCTCGTATACCACGGCGCCGCCATCCGGCGAGATCTGCGGATCCTGGACCCGTTCCCAGTCGAGCCAGGACTCGAGCGCGAGGGCGCCGTTCGCCTCCTGCGCGACCAGCGTCGGGCCGGGGATCGCGAGGCTGCAGAGAACGCCGAGTACGCAGAGAGCGGTGAGGGTGACGGGATTCCGGAAGGGGCCGCGGCGGGAAAGGGGGGCGCGCGTGTCCATGGGTACCTCCTGGTGTGATGGGCGCAGGGCCTTTCGGAACATGGGGCGCGCCTCGCCGCGTGCATAGACCGCGCCCCGCCGCGCGCGCCCCCATGCCGCCCGAAGTTCCGCGGCGTATGTTGCACAGCAGTCCGTGGCGGGGCGTTTGCCGCGGGCTACTTGAACGACCGCGGCTGCCGCGCGGGATGCGGCGGCCCACAAGCCGGGAGGTTTCCGTGACGACTCGCACGCCCACCGACATGACCCGCCTGCCCGACCGTCGCCGATTCCTCAAGCGTGCCGCCGCGGGGGCCGCCCTCGCGGCCGCGCCGGCGTGGACGTTCGCGCGCTCGCAGCCCGCCCTCGGCCTCGAGGACCTGTCGGCGCGGCGAGACCTCCTGGGGACCGGAGACGAGTCGTTCTGGGAGATGGTCAAGGGTCAGTTCCCGCTCCGCCCCGGCCTCATCCTCATGAACGCGGCGAACCTCTGTCCCTCTCCCTGGCCGGTGCAGGAGACCGTGTTCGGCTACACGCGCGACATCGACCAGGACGCCTCGTTCCACAACCGGGCCAAGTTCAACGCGCTCGCCACGAAGTCGGTGGAAAGTCTGGCCGACCTCCTCGGCGCCTCGCCCGAGGAGATCGTCATCACCCGCAACACCTCCGAGAGCAACAACGCGGTGATCAACGGACTCGTGCTGGACGCTGGAGACGAGGTCGTGCTCTGGGACCAGAACCATCCCACGAACTACGTGGCCTGGGATGTCCGCGCAGAGCGCTTCGGCTACAACGTGGTCCGGGTGACGACGCCCCCGTCGCCGGAGACCGAGGATGAGTTGATCGACGCCTTCGTGAGCGCCTTCACGGACCGGACGCGGGTGCTCGCGGTGACGCAGATCTCGAACATCTCGGGCGTCGAGCTGCCGGCGCAGCGACTGTGCCGCATCGCACGCGACCGTGGCATCTACGTCCACATGGACGGGGCCCAGAGCTTCGGCGCGGTGAAGGTCGACCTGCACGCGATGGGATGCGACTCGTACACGGGGAGCGCCCACAAGTGGTTCTGCGGGCCGAAGGAAGCCGGTGTTCTTTACGTGCGGACGGACCGGGTCGCCGAACTGTGGCCCAGCGTCGTCGGCGTGGGCTGGGACGGCGCGGTCGCCGGGGGCGGGGCCGACAAGTTCGGCACGTTCGGGCAGCGGGACGACGCGGCGGTGGCGGGCGTGGGGAAGACGGTCGAGTTCCACCAGGCGATCGGGGCGGCGGCGATCGAGGAGCGCATGCGGGCGCTCGCGGCCAGGCTCAAGGGGGCAATCCGGGAGCGGATCCCCGAGGTGAAGTTCCACACGTCGGACGTGCCGGGCCTCAGCGGGGGCGTCGTCATCGCGCAACTGCCGGTCGACGATCACACGGAGATCTTCAACCGGATCTACGAGGAACACGGCGTCGCGGGCGCGCTCCGGACGGCGCGCTTCCCCGGCATCCGGCTCTGCCCGCACATGTACAACACGATGGCGGAGATGGAACAGATCGCCGACGCGCTCGCCCGGTCGATCTAGCCGGCGTACGTCAGGCCAACTGGAGCCCGAAAGACTCGAAGCGTCGGAAGTCCTTTACGTTCACCGTGGCGATCCGCGCTCCTTCTCCGAGCGCGGTGGCCGCGATCATGCAGTCGAGCAGCGACCCCCGCCGACGTCCCGTCTCGTTGAACATGCGAGCGGCCAAGGTCGCGTCTCCGGTGGTGAATGCTCTGCGCGGGCCAATCAGATCATCCGCGAGGGCAAGCGTAGCGGAGGGTAGCGGGCCACAGAGAAACTCGGTCCAAGCCACGGCACTCATGCCCAAGGTCACTCCGTCGGAGATCCAGCCTCTCAACCGACGATCTTGAGTGGATCCCGCATCCAGCGCGCGGATCAGGAAGCTGGTGTCCAGATGGATCATCGACCGCCGGACGTCTTGCCCTCGCGCTGCGTGCGTCGTTCCGCCACGACCTCGCGCTCCCATGCCCCGAGATCCACGCTGCGCTCCCGAACGACGGTCTGCATCCGATCGAGGGCGCCGAGGGGGCCATCCTCCCGTGCCGCATCCTCCTCGGCTGCCGCTTTGATCGCGCGCCTCAGGACTTCCGATTTCGAGACGCTCCAGCGCCGCGCGAGCGCCTCGAGGGCTCGAACCGACTCCACATCGAGCGAATAGGTCGATTTAATCGTTATGGTGGCCATATTAGGAATATATGGCCATACTATCTACGGATCAAAGGGGCGGACGCGGCGGTTTTTCGTGGCGGGCAGCAAGTCCGGCGGGCGTTCTAGAGTTCGGCGCGGTTCTTTGCCCAGTGGGCGTAGTGGCAGGCGCGGGCGGTGAGGGCCATGTAGGTGAGTGACGGGTTCTGGCAGGCGGAGGAGGGCATCGCCGCGCCGTCTATCACGAACAGGTTCGGCGCGTCCCAAGCCTGGTTGAAGCCGTTGAGGACGGAGGTCGCCGGATCCCGTCCCATGCGGGCCGTTCCCATCTCGTGGATCGTGAGTCCCGGCGCCGTGATCTCGGTCAGCAACTCGACGTCCGTGCCGCCGCCGGCCTCCAGCATTTCCGCGGCGCGCTCCGCGCTGTCCCGCATCATCAGGCGCTCGTTGTCGCCCCACTCGCAGTGGATGCGGAGGGCCGGGATTCCCCACGCATCCACCCGCTCCGGGTCGAGTTCGATGTAGTTCTCCTCGCGCGGGAGACATTCCCCGAAGGCGCCGAGTTCGAACTCCCACACCCCGGGTTCGGTGAGCCGGCGCTTGTAGTCCGCCCCGAAGCCCGGCATGTCGAGGCCGCGACTCCAGCCCTGCCGCGTGGACCAGCCCTGGTAGCCGTAACCCCGGATGAAGTCGGGCGACGGCTCCGTCACGTTTCGGAAGCGGGGGATGTAGATCCCGTTCGGACGCTCGCCGGTGTAGCCGTGATTCTCCCAGCCCGGGAACTTCGCCTTCGCACCGGTGCTCATTGTGTGGTCCATGAGATAGCGGCCGAGGACCCCGCTCGAATTCGCGAGCCCGTCCGGGAAGTCGGCGGACGTCGAGTTGAGGAGGATGCGGGTCGACTCGAGCGCCGAGGCGCCGAGCATCACGATCTCGCCAAAGAACTCCAGATCCTCGCCCGTCTGCCGGTCGATGACGCGGACGCCGGTGACCCGCCCGCGGGCGGGGTCCCAGATCACGCTGTGCACGACGCTGTCCGGCCGCAGCGTCATGCGTCCGGTGGCTTCGGCCGCGGGAAGCGTGGCGCTGAGCGAACTGAAGTAGCTCTTCGTCCGGCAGCCGCGGTGGCACGGACCGCAGTAGTGGCAGGCGCTCCGCCCCTTGTGGTCGCGGGTGAGAACGGCGGTGCGTCCGATCGTCATCATCCGCGTGTCGCCGAAGTCGCGCGCGATCGCCTCCTTCACCGCGTTCTCGACGCACGTCATCTGCATGGGAGGCAAGAGGACGCTGTCGGGCAGTTGCGGGAGCCCCTCGGGCTGCCCGCTGATCCCGACGAACTCCTCGACGTACGAATACCACGGAGCGAGTTCCGCGTAGCGGATCGGCCAGTCGACTCCGATCCCGTCGCGCGCGTTGGCCTCGAAATCCAGGTCGCTGAGGCGATACGATTGACGCGCCCACATGATCGAACGCCCGCCGACCTGGCGGCCCCGGATCCACAGGAAGGGCTTCTCGTCGGGGGTCGTGTACGGGTTCTCGATGTCGTTGACGAAGAACTTCCGGCCCATCTCGTCGCAGGCGTAGCACTCCCGCTGCACGGGCTGCTCGGCGGCGAGCGCCTTGCGGTCGTTCCAGCCGCGGTACGGCATGCGGTACGGGGGCACGTGCTCCGTGTAGTCCCGCTCGGGGACGATCATTGGCCCCGCCTCGAGCACCAGCGTGCGGAGGCCGAGCTCGGCGAGTTCCTTCGCGGCCCAGCCACCGGTGATCCCCGAGCCGACGACGATCGCGTCCCAGACGTCCTGGCGGCGGCTCACAGCTGCCCTCCGCCTCGGCGTCGCTCGCCCGTGCCGTACTGGTCGAGGATGACGCACCCCTCGAAGGCACCGGGGATGATCCGGTATCCCAGCGTTCGCAGGCCCGGCTGCGAGGTGAAGTAGCCGGCGAGCGTGAAGCGCTTCATGTCGTAGAAGAAGGTCCGTCGCTCGTCTTCATCCGGATTCCGGCGGAGGCGGTCGAGGTCTTCGTCCATCTGTCCGACGAGTTCGGCCTGTTGCGCGGGCGTGCAGTCGGCGAAGTCGGCGCCGTGGGCCGCCCGGGCAGTGGGGTCTACGGCGTCCAGGCCGGCGAGGAAACGGTCGCGGTCCGACGCGTCCAGCCAACCGGTCAGGAGGGCATCGACGAATGCGGTGACGCCCGCCTCGCTCGCGCCGGGCGTGTCGGTCCGGGGGATGATGACCTCGGCGAGCGCCGTCACCGTCCGCGCCTGCGCGGGCGTGAGCGTCGCGGGCGGCGCGCCGCCGACCGGGCCGGCCACCGACCGGATGCGCTGCCCGAGCGCCAAGGCCTCCGCCACCGCGCTCCCCGGCGCCAGCAGCGGCGCGCCCGCGGCCACACCGATGATCTCGAGAGCCCTGCGGCGTCTCACAGTCGCTCCTCCCCCGCATCGACGCGCGCGGACGGCGGAGGCGCCGCCGCGCACCGCCAACATAGGCCCGGCAGCCCGTGGCAAAAGCCCCGTGGCGTTCGAGCGCCCCGCACCTGGTCGGGCCGCGGTTCGACGCCGACCGGGGTGCGCGACATATTGCGCGCATGGACAGACGAAGATTCGTGCAGCACTCGCTCGGCGCCGGACTCCTCCTCGCGGGCGCCGGACGCGCGGCCGCCGCCGGGGTCCGGACGCTCCCCGATGCCTGGGGGCTCCAACTCTACACGGTGCGGTCGCTGATGGCGCGCGATGTCGAGCGGACCCTCGCCGCCGTCGCCCGCATCGGCTACGGCGAGGTGGAGTTCGCCGGCTACTTCGGCCGCTCGCCGGCCGAGATCCGGATCGCGCTGGACGCGGAAGGCCTCACCGCCCCCGCGGCCCACCTGTCGCTCGAGGAACTCCGGTCCAGCTTCGACGAGGCCGCCGCCGCGGCCGCCGAGATCGGACACCGGTACCTCGTCCTCCCCTACCTCGCGGGCCCCGAGCGGCCGGGAAACGACGGAGCCACGGGAACGGCCCTCGTGGACGGATACCGGCGGCTCGCGGACGAGTTCAACGGGCTCGGGGCGCGCTGCCGGGAGGCCGGGCTCGTGTTCGGCTATCACAACCACGACTTCGAACTCGAAGAGGTGGACGGCCTCCGTCTGCTCGACGTGATGATCGAGAACACGGACCCCGAACTCGTCACCTACGAGGTCGACTTCTACTGGCTCGTGCACGGCGGCGCCGACCCGTTCGACTACTTCAGCCGGTATCCCGGCCGCTTCGACCTCTGCCACGTGAAGGACCGCACGGCGGATGGCGAGATGGCGGACGTGGGCGCGGGCATCATCGACTTCGCGGCGATCTTCGAGCGCTCGGACGAGGCGGGGCTCATCCACTACTTCGTCGAGCACGACGCGCCCGCCGACCCGATGGGGTCGGTGCGCGCGAGCTACGAGCACCTCAACGCGCTCGATGGCTGATCCGGCCCCACCCCGCAACCGGAAGCCGGTCAGCCGCCGCGACGCCCTGCGCGCGACGGGCGCCGCCTCGCTCGGTCTCCTCGTGGGCGGCAGGGCGAACTCCGCGTCGGCGCTCGCCGGCGGGCCCGGAGGATCGGGGCGCGGTGTGCCCGGCGCCCGCCGGTCCGCCAACGCCATCACGCAGTCCGTGGCGCGCTGGTGCTTCGAGGAGATTCCACTCGTCCCCTTCTGCCGCGGCGTGGCCGACATGGGTCTCACCGCGATGGACCTGCTCACGGTCGAGGAATGGTCCGTCGCGCACGACCACGGTCTCACGGTCTCGTGCGGCGACGTGGCGGCCGGGACGATCGAGGACGGCCTGAACGAGACGAAGAACCACGCCGGCATCATCGAGGCCTTCGAGCGCCACATCCCGCACGCCGCGCGCGTCTCGGTCCCCAACGTGATCTGCTTCTTCGGCAACCGCCGCGGGATGGAAAACGGCGTCGGGATCGGGAACTCCATACGCTGCCTCGAGGCGTGCGCCCCGATCGCCGAGTCCGAGGGCGTCACGATCCTCGTCGAGGTCCTGAACTCGAAGCCCGGCGGACACGTCGACTACATCGGCGACCGCATGGATTACGCACTCGAGATCATCCGGGCCGTCGACTCGCCTCGCGTGAAGATCCTCTACGACATCTACCACATGCAGATCATGGAAGGGGACATCATCCGCACGCTGACGGACGCGAGCCCCTGGATCGGCCACTACCACACGGGCGGGGTCCCGGGGCGGGCCGAGATCGACGACACGCAGGAACTGAACTATCCCCCGATCGTGCGCGCGATCGCGGACACGGGTTTCGAGGGCTACATGGCCCACGAGTTCATCCCGCGGAGCGGCGACCCCCTGCGCTCGCTGCGCGAAGCCGTGGAGCTGTGCGCCGTCTGAACCCCCGCTAGGTGGCCGCGCCCGCCTCCACGCGACGCCCGGCTGGACTCCGAGCCAGCGCCGCCTGCTTCTTTCCCAGCCACAGCGCGATCAGCAGCCACACTCCGGCAAGCGGGACCATGGTCAGCGCCAGCGCGGAGCTTCCCAGCCCGAGCGCGCGCAGTCCGGCGAAGGACCACACGCCGATCTGGTCCCCCGCCCGGTAGACGAACAGGTCGTTGAAGTTCTTGGCCTTGTACTTGTCGCGGCGCGGAAGGACGGTGTAGAGCACCTCCCGCGTCGGCACCGCGAGCGCGAAGTTCCCCGCCCTCCGCAGCACCTGGAACACGACGAACACCGCGAAGACGGGCGCCGCCCCGAGCGCCAGGAAGCCGAGGACGCTGAGCACGGGCAGGATTCCGAGCGCCAGGCGCACGCCGAGCCACTTCAGGATGCGGCCCGTCAGAAAGAGCTGGGTACACAGCGTGAGGATGTTCACCGAGAGATCGATACGCGCGAAGACCGAGGTCCGCTCCGCGCCCGTCGCGAAGGTGCGGGAGATGATGTCCGCCTGGATGTTGTAGAGGAAGGTGGAACCGATCGTGAACAGCAGCATGAAGGCGCCGATCCCGAGCAGGTAGGGCGACGCCAGGACCCGCCGAATCCCCTCCAGCGCCGAACCCCCGATCACCTCCTCCGTCTCGCCTTCGCCGCCCGCCACGTCCGGACGGCTGCCGGCGGCGACGCCCGAATCGTCACCCGCGGCCGCGGAGGTCGCGCAGCGCGAATCGAGTGCCTTGAGGCAGACGACCGCGCCCTCGAGCAGCAGCACCGAGAACAGGAGGAGCGTCGCGGGCGACAGGAACCCCACCAGCGAGGCCGTGATCGCGGACCCC
The DNA here is from genome assembly GCA_965207805.1 of Gemmatimonadota bacterium. Taxonomy (GTDB): domain Bacteria; phylum Gemmatimonadota; class Gemmatimonadetes; order Palauibacterales; family Palauibacteraceae; genus Palauibacter. The sequence goes on along the minus strand of OZ242312.1, from coordinate 426,279 downwards.
ACGATCCCCCCCACGGTTCCGCCGACTCCGATGAGGCCGAACAGGCGGCGGCTCTGGCGCTCCCGGAAGATGTCGGTCATGAACGACCAGAAGACGGAGACCACGAACAGGTTGAAGACGCTGATCCAGACGAAGAAGGTCCGGCCGATCCATACGGAAGCGTCGCCGTCGGTCACGACCCTCAGCAGCACGAAGTAGACCAGCAGGTTCAGCATGAAGAAGCGGTACGTGAGGGTCACGAACCGCCGGCGGGTCCACCGTGACACGACCGCGGCGAAGATCGGGTGCACGAGAAGCATGGCCGTCAGCGTACCCGTGAAGAGCCAGGGGATGTTCTCGACCCCGCCCGCCACGGCCATCTCCTCGCGGATGGGCCGGATCACGTAGTACGCCGACAGGATGAAGAAGAAGTAGAGGGCCGACAGGAGCACGAGCCGGGCCTCTTCCGGGCGGGCGCCCGTCAGCCACTCGGCGAACGTGCGCGTCTCGCTCTCCGGGGGCGGGGTCATGCGACGGAAGCTCCGGGATCGCGCTTCATGGTGGCTCTGCTTGCCGGTCGATGGAAAAAGGGATTCTCTTCAGAGGATCCGGGAACCTAACGGTGGGAGCGAACGTGGCCAGCTTGGGAGAACGTATCATCGGCGCCGCCCGGCGGATCCTCAACATGAGGCGGGGCGAGTTCGGGCTCGCGGTGTTGTCCGCGCTCTTCTTCTTCCTCGTCCTCTGCGGCTACTTCTTCCTGCGGCCGGTACGGGAGGCGATGGGCGTCGCGCGCGGGATGGACGACCTGCGCTGGCTCTTCGCCGTGACTTCGGTGGCCTCCCTGTTCGCGGTCCTCGTCTTCGGGGGCGTCGTCGCGCGCACGAACCGGCGGCGCTTCATCCCGGTCGCCTACCTGTTCGTCATCGCCTGCCTGATCGGCTTCGCGACGCTCCTGATCCAGGACGTGCGGGCGGGCGGCGGACTCATCGGCACCGACGCGGAGACCGGTCTCGCACGCGGCATCGGCTACACGTTCTACGTGTGGTTGAGCGTCATCAACCTCTTCTCGACCAGCGTATTCTGGTCCTTCATGGTCGACGTGTTCGACGTCGATCAGGGGAAGCGGATGTTCCCCTTCATCGGGATCGGCGGGACGCTGGGAGCGTTCCTGGGGGGGCGCGGCGCGAGCTTCGTCAGCGGGCTCACCGAGAGTCCGTACCTGCCCGCCGGTCTCATGCTCATCGGCGCCGGCTGTTTCGCGCTCGCGATCGCCGTCATGCTGATCCTCGACCGGAGGGCGGGGGCGTCGGACCTGTCCCGGCTCGGAGCCGGCAAGGCGGACGGACCGACGGCGGCGGAACCCAGGCCCCGGCGACGAGGTGATGGGGGCACGCGGATCGGGGGCGGGGCGCTGGAAGGGCTGCGGGCCGTGTTCACGTCGCCCTACCTGCTCGGCGTCGGCCTCTGGGTCGTGTTCATGGCGATCTCGAACACCCTCATCTACTTCACCCAGGCGAACGTCATCCTCGGGGCCACGGACACGTTCAGCCAGCGCGTCGGGAGCTTCGCCGACTTCGACTCGCTGGCGCAGCTCGGAACCCTGCTCACGCAGATCTTCGTCACGACCCACCTGATCCGGAAGCTCGGGGTCGGGTGGACGCTGGCCATCCTGCCGCTCGTCACCGTGCTCGGCTTCGTCGTGCTCGCCGTGTGGCCGATCTACGGAGTGATGATGATCTTCCAGGCCGTCCACCGCGCCACGCGGTACGCGATTTCGCGGCCCTCGCGCGAGACGCTGTTCTCGGTCGTGCCGCCCGCGGAGAAGTACAAGGGGAAGCCGATCGTCGACGTCTTCCTGTACCGGGGCGGCGACCTCGCGGGCGCCGGAATCGACAGCCTGTTCGCGATGCTCGGCCTCACGCTGGCGTGGGTCGCGATGTCCACGGCGCCGCTGGCCGGGATGTGGATCGTCCTCTCCATTGCGCTCGGGCGGGCCCAGGCACGGCGCGTGGCTTCCTGACCTGACGGTGCTGCCCGACGATCTCTTCGGTCCCGGCTCCCCGCTGCGGGTCATAGGCCACCGGGGCGCGGCGGCGTTCGCGCCCGAAAACACGCTCCCGTCCTTCGAGCATGCGGTGCGCGTGGGGGCCGACGCGGTCGAACTCGACCTGCACCGGAGCGCGGACGGCCGCCTCATGGTCATCCACGATCCGAGCCTCCCCCGCACGACGGACGGGACGGGGGGCGTCGAGGGGCTGACGCGGGACGAACTGCGCCCCTTCGACGCGGGATTCCATTTCACGACGGACCACGGGAAGACGTTCCCGTTCCGGGGGAAGGGGGTCGGCATCCCCACGCTCGAAGAGGTGCTCGAGGCGGTGGGAGACCTGCCGGTGATCGCGGAGATCAAGTCGGCGGCGGCGGGGCACGAACTGGGCGCGTGGCTGCAGAGGAGCCGAAATCGCGCGGACCGGGAGCGGATTCTGGTCGGCGGCTTCGAGCGGGAGGAAGTGGAGCCCGCGAGCCGGCACGCGCGCTGGCACTGCGCCTACCAAGACGAACTGCGCACATACGTCCTTCTCGGCAAGGTCGGCCTCGGCCGCCGCTTCGCCCCCGCCGGTTGCGCGGCCGCCATGTTGCCCGAACGGCAGGGCGCGCTGCGCATCGTCACGCCGCGCTTCGTTCGGCGCGCCCACGCCGACGGCATGGGGGTCTTCGTCTGGACGGTGAACGACCCGGACGACATGCGGCGCCTCCTCGACTGGGGCGTGGACGGGCTCGTGAGCGACGCCCCGGGGCGGGCCCGCCGGATCGTGGACGAGAGAGAGGTGGGGAGAGATGCCGCAGCCTGAGACGCGGCCGCGGACGATCCTCCACGTGGACATGGACGCGTTCTATGCCGCGGTCGAGGTGCGCGAAGATCCGTCGCTGCGCGGCAAGCCCGTCATCATCGGATCCGCCCCGCGCAAGGGCCGCGGCCGGGGCGTCGTCTCGACGGCGAACTACGAGGCCCGACGCTACGGGATCCACTCGGCCATGCCGATCTCGCAGGCGTGGCGCCGCTGCCCCGGCGGCGTCTACGTGCGCCCGCGCATCGCCTTCTACGCGGAGATATCCGGACGAATCTTCGACATCTTCCGCTCCTTCACGGACCAGGTGGAGACGCTGTCGCTGGACGAGGCCTTCCTCGACGTGACGGCAAGCCGGCGGCTGTTCGGCGCGGGACCGGAGATCGCGACCCGGATCCGGCAGCGGATCGCCGGGGAGGAGCGGCTCACGGCCTCCGTCGGCGTCGCCTCGAACAAGTACGTGGCGAAGGTGGCGAGCGACCTCAGGAAGCCGGATGCGCTCGTCGTCGTACCGCCGGGGACCGAACGCGAGTTTCTGGCGCCGCTCTCCGTCTCCCGGCTCTGGGGGGCGGGGCCGAAGGTCCAGGCCCGCCTGGCCCGACTCGGCTTCAAGACGATCGGGGACGTGGCCTGCAACAAGCCCGAGTTCCTCGAGGCGTCGCTCGGCCGCAAGCTGGGGCGGCGTCTGCACGAACTCGCGAACGGCCTCGACGTGCGGAAGGTCGACCCGCGACCGGGGCGAAAATCGCTCGGCAAGGAGGTGACCTTCCCGCGCGACGTCGAGGACCGCGCCCGCGTGGAGCGGACCCTGCTCGCCCTCTGCGAGGGGGTCGCGCGGTCGCTGCGCAAGAAGGGGATCGCGGGGCGCACGGTGCAATTGAAGCTGCGCTGGGACGGCTTCGAGACGCATACGCGCCAGCGGACGCTCGGGCGGCCGGCGGACATGACGGAAGCCATCTGGCCCGTCGTGCGGGAGCTGTTCCGGGAGGCTGACGATCCGCGCCGCCAGGTCCGGCTCATCGGCGTCAGCCTCTCCGGCTTCGACCATCCGGGAGACGAGCAACTCGGGCTCCTCGGCGACGACGACCCGGCCGCCTCCGCCGGGGAGAGCCGGCGCGAGCTGGCGAAGACAATGGACGCCGTGGCGGACCGCTTCGGCCGGGACGCGCTGAAGCGGGCCGCCCTTCTCGATTCGAACGTGCGAGACACGTAGCGAGGAACACGATCATGCAGGTATTCCCCATTCCGCCGGCCTCCGGGCGCGGCATCCTCTGGTTCTTCATCATCATCATCGTCGTCCTCGTCGGCGTGACGCTCATGCTGGGCTGGGCGGCCTGGTCCACGCGGAACAGCCGCGCGGAGGTGTCGCCGGCGGGCCTGAAGCTGGTGGGCGACCTCTGGGGCAGGACAATCCCCCTCGACCGTCTCGAACTCGACGATGCCCGCGTCGTGGACCTCCGCGGCGAACCCGATCTCGTCCCTCGCCGGCGCACCATGGGGACGGCGCTCGGCGGCTACTCCGCGGGGTGGTTCCGGCTCCGCAGCGGGGAGAAGGCGCTCCTCTACCTCACGGACCGCCGACGGGTGGTGTACATTCCGACGCTCGACGGGTACTCGCTGCTCGTCAGCCAGAGCGAGCCGCGGCGCTTTCTGGACGCGCTGCACGAGACGGCTGGCGGCGCGCCCGGCGGCGCGGATGGCGACACGGCCGGCAACACCACCGGAGGAGAGTGACGACGGATGCTCCCGACACGGGATGAAGCGCTCGCGATCGTCCACGAATACACCGAGAGTCCCGGGCTCCGGCGCCACATGCTGGCGGTTGAGGCCGCCATGCGCGCCTACGCGAGGAAGTACGGCGAGGACGAAGACCGGTGGGGCGTGGCGGGGCTGCTGCACGACTTCGACTACGAGCGCTGGCCCAACCACGACCACGCGCCCGATGCGGAGCATCCCTCGACCGGGGTCGCCATCCTCCGCAAGAAGGGGGTGGACGAGGACATCCTCGAGACGATCATGGCCCACGCGGACTACACGGACGTCGAAGCGACGACGCGGATGTCGAAGACGCTCCGGGCCGTGGACGAACTCACCGGCTTCATCACCGCCTGCGCCCTGGTGCGGCCGACGCGGCTCGCCGGCATGAAGACCCGGTCGGTGAGAAAGAAGATGAAGGACAAGGCGTTCGCCGCCGCGATCAGCCGCGACGAAATGCTCGAGAATTGCGCTGAACTCGGTGAAGACATGGGCGAGCACATCGCCTTCGTCATCGCCGCCATGCAGCTTGCGGCGGAAGATCTCGGCCTGAACGGTCCGGGCTGAGCCGCCGTGGGGACCGGCGCCGGATTCGGAGGTACCCGACCATGACCACGACGACGATCGTCATGATGATCCTCATCCTCGGCTTCGTCTGGGGAGGACTCGCCGTCCTGGCGTCGATCGCCTGGCGCAAGGAAGGCGCCAAGCGAGGCGGAGAGAGCTAGCCGCCCGTAATGAGGGAGAGGCGCCGCGGGGGACGGATCCTCCTGGTGACGCTGGCCGCGCTCGCGGCCGGGGCGTGCTTTCTCCCCATCCCCCGCGCGATGCGCCCGCCCGATGCGGTCGTGGAGGCCGCGCGCCGGGATTCGATCGCGGCTGCCGAGCGAGAGGCCGCGCGGCAGGATTCCATCGCGGCTGCCGAGCGGGAGGCCGCGCGGCAGGATGCGATCGCGACGGCCGAGCGAGAGGCCGCGCGTCGGGACTCCATCGCGAGGGCCGAGCAGGCCGCGGCCGCGCGTCGGGACTCCATTCTCGAGGCGGAGCGGGCCGCCGCGCTCCGGGACTCGCTGGAGGCGGCCCGGCGCGACTCGCTGATCGCGGCGGCTCGGCGCGACTCACTGGCCAGCATCGAAGTGGCGAGGGCCGCGGTCGAAGCGGAGCTGGCCGAGCTCCGCGAATCGGGGCCCGCATACGTCGCCCACGACGAGGCGGCCCGCCTCGTATGGGATACCGATGCCGAGGCCGCGCTCGCGACGACCCTGCTTCCGGTGATCCGCCGCGAGGGACTCGACGCGGACATCGCGGCCTCCATCTGGCTTCTCGTGCGGACCGATGGAAGGGTCGAGGCGACCGCGGTCCAGATCTCATCCGGCGACCAGGCCTTCGACGCGGCGGCCGTGCGGGCGGCCCGCGGACTGCTCTTCGCCCCCGCCCTCCGCGACGGGCGCCCCACCCCCGTCTGGGTCCTGCGGGAGATCTCGCTTCTCATGCGGTAGCCCCGATCTTCTTCGCGCCTCCGCGGACTGCGCCGCCGGGGGCTGCGATCCGCCGTCCGACCGAATAGCTTGCGCGCCCGATGCCACGCCGCGACGACATCTCCTCGATTCTTCTCATAGGCTCCGGCCCGATCGTGATCGGCCAGGCCTGCGAGTTCGACTACTCCGGGACGCAGGCCTGCCGGGCGCTCCGCGAGGAGGGATATCGAGTCATCCTCGTGAACTCGAATCCCGCCACGATCATGACGGACCCGGACATCGCCGACGCGACCTACATCGAGCCGCTCACGGCCGACTGGGTCGCGCGGGTCATCGAGGCGGAGAAGCCCGATGCGCTCATCCCGACGATGGGCGGCCAGACGGCGCTCAACGTCGCGCTCGAGCTGGCCGAACGCGGAGTTCTCGACGAGCACGGCGTGGAGCTGATCGGCGCCGATGTCCGGGCGATTCAGCTCGCCGAGGACCGGGAGCAGTTCGCCGAAGCCATGCAGCGGATCGGGCTCGAACTCCCGGCGGGAGGATTCGCCCGCTCGCTCGACGAGGCGCTCACGCTGGTCGAGGACACGGGATTCCCCGCCATCATCCGGCCATCCTTCACCCTCGGCGGCACCGGCGGCAGCACCGCCTACAACCGCGAGGAGTTCGAGGACCTCGTCCGCGCCGGCATCCGCTCGTCGCCGATCGGAGAAGTGCTCATCGACCGCAGCATCATCGGCTGGAAGGAGTTCGAGCTCGAGGTGATGCGGGACCGGGCGGACAACGTCGTCATCGTCTGCTCGATCGAGAACTTCGACGCCATGGGCGTGCACACGGGTGACTCGATCACCGTCGCGCCGGCGCTCACGCTCTCGGACCGCGAGTACCAGGCGATGCGGGACGCGGCCATCGCGTGCATCCGGGAGATCGGCGTGGACGCGGGCGGCTGCAACATCCAGTTCGCCGTGCACCCGACGACGGGCCAGATGCTCGTCATCGAGATGAACCCGCGGGTGTCCCGGAGTTCGGCCCTCGCGTCGAAGGCGACCGGGTTCCCCATCGCGCGCATCGGCGCCAAGCTCGCGGTCGGCTACCGCCTCGACGAGATCCCGAACGCGATCACGCAGGTGACGCCCTCCTGCTTCGAGCCGGTGCTCGACTACATGGTCGTGAAGATCCCGCGCTTCGCGTTCGAGAAGTTCCCGAAGGCGGACGCGACGCTCGGCGTGCAGATGAAGGCCGTGGGCGAGGTGATGGCGATCGGCCGCACGTTCCAGCAGGCGTGGCTGAAGGGCTTTCGCGCGCTCGAGAACGGGCGGTCGGGGTGGCTGCCCTCGCCGGACCCGGACGCGGACCGCCTCGAGGACGACGCCGTCGACACGGTGCGGGCCGCGATCCGCACCGCGACGCCGGAACGCCCCTTCCAGCTTTATCGCGCCTTCCAGGCGGGCCTCTCCGTGGCCGAGATCAACCGCATCACGGGAATCGACCCGTGGTTCCTCTCGCAACTCGAGGAACTCGTGCGCGAAGGGCAGGCCTTCGCGGCGGCCGAGGCAGTCACGCCCGCGGACGTCGAACGGCTGAAGCGGATCGGCTTCGGCGACGCGGAGATGGGACAGTTGCGCGGGATTCCGGAGGCCGAGGTGCGCGAGGTGCGCCAGGCCGCGGGACACCGGCCCGTCTACAAGACGGTCGACACCTGCGCCGGCGAATTCCCCGCCGCCACGCCGTACCTCTACTCGACCTACGAGGACGAGAACGAATCCGAGCGCTCGGACCGGCGGAAGATCATCATCCTCGGCAGCGGCCCGAACCGCATCGGACAGGGCATCGAGTTCGACTACTGCTGCGTTTCGGCCTCGCTCGCGCTGCGCGACGAAGGGTTCGAGACAATCATGATCAACTCGAATCCCGAGACCGTCTCCACCGACTTCGACATCTCGAACAAGCTCTACTTCGAGCCGCTCACGGTGGAAGACGTGCTCGCGATCGTGGAGCAGGAAGAGCCGGAGGGCGTCATCGTCCAGTTCGGGGGACAGACGCCGCTGACGATCGCGCGCAAGCTGGAGCAGCTCGGCGTCCCCATCCTCGGGACGAGCGTGGAGTCGATCGACCGCACCGAGGACCGCCGCCGCTTCGACGAACTCTGCCGCGAACTCGGGGTGCCGATGCCGCCGGGCGGGACCGCGACGAGCATCGAGGAGGCGCTCGAGATCGCGGAGAGCATCGGGTATCCCGTGCTCGTCCGGCCCAGCTACGTGCTCGGCGGCCGCGCCATGGAGATCGTCTATGACCCGGTCTCGCTGCGGGAGTACTTCGCGCGCGCCGTGCAGGCGTCTCCGGAACATCCCGTGCTCCTGGACCGGTTCCTCGAGGACGCCTTCGAGGCGGATGTGGACGCGGTGTGCGACGGGGAGACGGTCCTGATCGGCGGGATCATGCAGCACATCGAGGATGCCGGCGTGCACTCCGGCGACTCCGCCTGCGTCCTGCCGCCCTACCTCCTGCGCGACGTCGACATGGAGGCCATGCGCCGCTTCACGCGGGATTTCGCGCTCGCGCTCGACGTCCGGGGCCTCATCAACGTGCAGTTCGCCGTGCACGAGAAGACGGTCTACGTGCTCGAGGTGAATCCGCGCGCGAGCCGCACGGTGCCGTTCGTCAGCAAGGCGACGGGGGTGCCGCTCGCGCGGGTGGCCGCGCGGGTGCTCGCCGGCGTGAAGCTCGCCGACCTCGGCCTCGGCGACGAACTCGTCCCGCACCAGGTCTCCGTGAAGGAAGCGGTGCTCCCCTTCGACAAGATCCCGGACGCGGACACGGTGCTCGGGCCGGAGATGCGTTCGACGGGGGAGGTCATGGGATACGCGGACAGCTTCGGGCTCGCGTTCGCGAAGTCGCAGATCTCCGTCTACCAGGGGCTGCCGACGGAGGGGGCCGTCGCGATCACGGTGCACGACCAGGACAAGCCGAACATGGTCCCGATCGCGCGCCGCTTCCACGAACTGGGCTTCACGATCTTCGCCACGGAGGGGACGGCCAGGTATCTGCGCGGCCGCGGCGTTCCGTGCGAGCGCATCCTCAAGGTGCACGAGGGGCGTCCGAACCTCCTCGACCGCATCGTCTCGGGAGACGTGCAGCTCCTCCTGAACACCCCGCTCGGCAAGCACGCCCAGTACGACGACTACATGATTCGCCGCGCCGCCGTCTCCCGCCGCGTGCCCTACACGACGACGCTCTCCGCCGCCTCCGCGGCCGCCGACGCGATCATCGCCCTCCGTCACCGCCGGCACACGGTCCACAGCCTCCAGGCGCGGGATGTCGTTGAAGTGGAGGAGGACAGACTCACGAGGACCGCCGGCTCCGCCTGACGGCCCACTTTCCGACGCGGGTCGCCCGTGCGTATCCTGCGAGGTTATTTCGCTGTCCGGCCCCCTTCTTCCCGGTACCTCAATGGACAAAATGGGTAAACGAACACTGGCGGCGGCGCTGGTCGTCCTTCTCACCGCCCCCACCGTCCTGGCGGCCGCGCAGGGCCTCTCCGACGATGAACTGGCGCCCCTCGTGGCCCGTGTCGAAGAGGGCGTGCTCGAGCGCGCCAAGCTGGCCCAGGTCATGGTCGACAAGATCTTCTCCTTCTCCGAACTGGGGCAGCAGGAGATCGAGACCTCGGCCTACATCACCGGGATCCTGGAGGAGAACGGCTTCACGGTCGAGTACGCGCCCGTGGGCATCCCGACCGGCTGGTTCGCGCGCTGGGGCAGCGGCGAGCCGGTCATCTCCTTCGGTTCCGACATCGATGGAATCCCGAAGGCCAACCAGAAGCCCGGCGTCGCCTATCACGACCCCCTGATTCCGGGCGCGCCCGGCCACGGCGAGGGCCACAACTCCGGGCAGGCCGTGAATGTGGTGGCGGCGCTCGCGCTGAAGGACGTCATGGAGGCCGAGGGCATCGAGGGGACGCTCGTGCTCTGGCCCGGGGTCGCCGAGGAGCAGTTGGGCTCCAAGGCCTGGTACGTGCGGGACGGCTATCTCGAGGACATCGACATCACCCTCTTCACGCACGTGAGCAGCAACCTGTCGGTGAACTGGGGCCAGGGGAGCGGCACCGGGCTCGTCTCCGTGGAGTTCACCTTCGAGGGCGAGGCCGCCCACGGCGCGGGCGCTCCCTGGCGCGGCCGCAGCGCGCTGGACGCGGTCGAGCTGATGAACGTCGCCTGGAACTTCCGGCGCGAGCACCTGCGGCCCGACCAGCGCTCCCACTACGTGATCAGCGACGGCGGCGATCAGCCGAACGTCGTGCCGCCGAGCGCTTCGGTGTGGTACTTCATTCGCGAAATGGACTACGAGGACATCAAGCGCAACTTCGACACCGCCATCCGCATCGCGGAGGGCGCGGCCCTGATGACCGACACCGAGATGTCGTACCGGATCATCGGCGCCGCCTGGCCCCGCCACTTCAACAAAGTCGTGGCCGAAACGATGTACGAACACATCGAGGAGGTCGGGCTGCCCGAGTGGACCGACGACGACCACGACTTCGCGAGCGCCGTGCAGCAATCGGTGGGAAGCGTCCCGTCGGGGATGCCCATCGCCCTCTCGCCGCTGGGTGAGCCGGGGCCGCGCCGGAGCGGCGGATCCGACGACATCGGCGACATCTCGTGGAACGTGCCTACGGTGACCCTGCGCTTCCCGTCGAACGTGCCGGGACTTCCGGGTCACCACTGGTCGAGCGCCATGGCGATGGCCACTCCCATCGCGCACAAGGGCGCGGTCGCCGGCGCACGGGTCATGGCGCGCACGGCGCTCCAGCTCTTCGCCCAGCCGAAGCTGGTCGAGGAGGCGTGGACCTACTTCCGGGAGGAACAGACCGCAGGCGTGGAGTATGTTCCCTTCATCGGCCCGGACGACCCGCCCCCGATCGATCTGAACAGGGAGATCATGGACACGTTTCGCCCGCTCCTCGAACCGTTCTATTATGACGAGACGCGCTTCGACACGTATCTTGATCAACTGGGTATCAAATATCCGACGCTCTCGCGGCCGGCTTCCGAGGAGGACCGGCAGGACAGCCCTGGATCGAACTGAGGACTTTCACAGCCGGAGTTTTCCGATGATCGACGCGAGCCGCAGACTTCTCTCGACAGCCGCCGCCATGCTGCTCGTGGTGACGCTTGCCGGCGCGGGCGGCCCTCCGGAGGCCGTCACGGAGCCCCCGGTCGACGCGCCGCCCGTCGCATCGGACGACGATCCCACCGAGGTGGGCTGGCGCCTCCTGGCCAGCCTCAACTACCGCACCGGCGAGCCGAGCGAGGAGTTGGCGGCGCTCGCGGGCAAACTCGTCAAGATCCCCGGATTCACGGTGCCGCTCGAAGACTGGGCGTCCTCGGCGACGGAGTTCCTGCTCGTGCCCTATGTCGGCGCCTGCATCCACACGCCGCCTCCGCCGCCCAACCAGCTCGTCTACATCGAGATGGATGAGGGCAAGCGGGCAAAGCTGGACGGGTGGAACCCGGTTTGGGTCGAGGGGGTGCTCGAGATCGAGTTGACGGAGAGCGTGTACGGCTACGTCGGCTTCACCCTCGCCGGCCAGCGGGTCTATCCGTACGGGTCCTGATCCGCGCCGCGGCCACGTGACTGCCCTGAGCGCGTGAGTCTCGCAATCGACCTCCGGGGCCTGCGCTTCCGCTACGGCGGCGGCCCCTGGGTGCTGGACATCCGCGAACTGACTCTCGAGCGGGGGACGCGCGCGTTCCTGTTCGGTCCCAGCGGGAGCGGCAAGACCACGCTGCTCGGCGTGCTGGCGGGGGTCCTGGAAGCGAACGAAGGCGAGGTCAGGGTCCTCGGCAAGGATCTCGCGTCGCTTTCGGGCGCACAGCGGGACGCCTTCCGGGCGGAACACATCGGCTATGTCTTCCAGATGTTCAACCTCATCCCCTACCTGTCGGTACTCGACAACATCGCGCTCCCGGCGCGCATGAGCGCGGGACGCCGGGCGAGGCTGGACGGCGCCGGCGTGAAGGAGACCGCCGCGCTGCTGGCCGATCACCTCCACATCGGCGATCTGCTGAAGAAGCCGGTGACGGAACTCTCGGTGGGCCAGCAGCAGCGGGTGGCCGCCTGCCGGGCGCTCATCGGGTCGCCCGAGATCATCGTCGCCGATGAACCGACCTCCTCCCTGGATTTCGACCGCCGGGAGGCCTTCCTCGAACTGCTCTTCCAGGAGTGCGAGCGCGCCGGCTCCACGCTGGTGTTCGTGAGCCACGACCGCACGCTGGAGGGCATGTTCTCCCGCACCATCTCCCTCCCCGACGTCAACAAGGCGGTACTCTGATGCTGGTGTTCGACCTCGCCCTCAAGTCGCTCCGCAATCGCGCCTTCAGCACCTCGCTCACGGTGAGTTCCATCGCCCTCAGCTTCGCCCTCCTGATCGGCGTGGAGAACGTGCGCGTGGGCATGCGCGAGAGCTTCTCCAACACGATCAGCCAGACCGACCTGATCGTGGGCACCAAGGGCGGCACGATCCAGTTGCTCCTGTATTCGGTCTTCGGCATGGGAGCGCCGACGGAGAACGTCTCGTGGGAGGCCTACCGGGAGTGGGCGGAGCACCCCGCGATCGAGTGGACCATCCCCTACGGCCTGGGGGACAGCCACCGGGGATTCCGGGTCATCGGCACGAACGAGGACTTCTATCGCCACTACCGCTACCGCGGAGGTCAGGAAATCGCACTGGCGGAGGGGCGGGGGAACACGGATCTGTTCGACGTGACGCTGGGCGCGGACGTGGCGGCCGAGCTGAACTACGCGATGGGCGACGAGATTTCGGTGACGCACGGGCTCGACGAGATGGGCTTCGTGAGCCACGACCACATGCCCTTCACGGTCGTAGGCGTACTCGCCAAGACGTTCACCCCCGTCGACCGCGCCATCTACGTGACCCTCGAGGGCATGGAGGCCATCCACTGGGAGGACGGTGTGCCACCGGCGTCGGACGACGAGCACGCCCACGACGACGAGGCCGAGGCGGCTCCCGCGGACGACGGCCACGCACATGACGACGAGGCGGAGGCGGCTCCCGCGGACGACGAGCACGCCCACGACGACGAGGCCGAGGCGGCCCCCGCGGACGACGGCCATGCCCACGACGACGAGGCGGAGGCGGCCCCCGCGGACGACGGCCACGCCCACGACGACGAGGCCGAGGCGGCCCCCGCGGACGACGGCCACGCCCACGCGGAGGACCTCTCGATCGAGGATGTCGAAGTCACGCAGGTGACCTCGTTCTTCGTGGGCACGACCGACCGCCGGGACGTGCTCCAGTTGCAGCGCGAGATCAACGACTTCGAGGACGAGCCGATGATGGCCGTGCTCCCCGGAGTCGCCCTGAACGAGATGTGGCAGGGCCTGGGTTACGCCGAGACCGGCCTCCGACTGGTGGCCATCTTCGTCGTTCTCGTGGGGCTGCTGGGGATGCTGGTCTCACTCTACACGTCGCTCAACGAGCGCCGGCGGGAGATGGCGATCCTGCGCGCCGTCGGAGCCGGCCCGAACCGGATCCTCGCCCTTCTGGTGCTCGAGTCCGTATGCCTGGCCGGGGCGGGGGCGCTCGCCGGACTCGCGCTGGTGTATGGGCTGCTCGCGGCCGGGCAGTCGATTGTCGAGGCGCAGGTGGGGCTCTTCATCCCGATCCGGCCGCCCGGCCCCATCGAGCTGCTCCTCCTCGGCGCCGTGGTGACGGCGGGATTCCTGATGGGCTTCGTGCCCGCGTTCAAGGCCTACCGCACGGCCCTCCACGACGGGCTCGCGGTTCGGGTCTGACCTGGCGGTAGCCGGCCCCGCGCCTCTCAGCCCGAGGCGCGGGCGGGCTCCTCCACCTGCGCATACGCGTCGTGCTCGTGGATCGACTCGAAGTTGATCACGTGGACGCTGAACCAGGTCACGTGCTGCAGTTCGCGGAGACGGAGCGTGACCTCGCGGACCAGGTCCTCGACGAACCGGGGATTGTCGTACGCGTGCTCGGTGACCCACTTCTCGTCGGCACGCTTCAGCACCGGATAGAGCTCGCACGAGGCCGAGCCGTCCACCAGCGCCACGATGTCCTCGATCCACAGCTCCCCCGTGAAGCGCGTCTTGACCGTGACGATACTGCGCTGGTTGTGCGCCCCGCGCGCACTGATCTCCCGGGAACACGGACACAGCGTCGTCACGGGAATCTTGACCGTGAGGATGAAGTCGTCCTCCGCTCCGCTGGAGGCGTCGAAGGCGCAGTCGTACGACAGCAGGCCCGCCGCACCGGTCACCGGGGCTTCCTTCTCCACGAAGTAGGGGAAGGAGATGCCGAGATGGGCGGTCTCGGCATTGAGACGCTCGCGCATCGTGCGCAGGATCGCGGGCAGCGCTTCCACCGAGATCTCGTCATCGTACGAATTGAGGATCTCCATGAAGCGGCTCATGTGGGTCCCCTTGAAGTCGTGGGGCAGGTCCACGGACATGTCGATGTTGGCGATCGTGTGCTGCGCCGTCTTCCGTCGGTCCCTCACGGAGATGGGAAAGCGGACGTTCTGTACCCCCACCCGACTGATCGGCACCCTGCGCGTATCGGGGTGGGCCTGCACGTCGGCCAGCGGGGCCACGTCGAGCATCTTCGTCATATGTCGTCAACCTTGTCGGGTTCATGGCGTTCAATCGGGTTCCGTGGATTCGGCCAAACTAGTGAAAAACGGGCGCGGTGGCCCATATTCCCGCCATGGACAATTCATCGGCAGGGCCGGGCGCCGTCGTCGCCCGTATCGGCATCGTCTCGGTTTCGGACCGTGCCTCCCGAGGCGAGTACGAAGACCGGGGCGGTCCGGCGGTCAAGGCGTATCTCAGCGACGTCCTCACGTCGCCGTGGGAGGCGACCGCGCGCGTCATCCCCGACGATGAGGCCCTGATCCAGGCAACTCTGGTCGAACTGGTCGACACGGCCGGATGTTGCCTGGTCATCGCCACCGGGGGCACCGGGCCCGCCCCGCGCGACGTCACGCCGGAGGCGGCCGCCGCGGTGCTGGACAAGGAACTCGTCGGTTTCGGCGAAGCCATGCGCGCGGTTTCCCGGCCCCACGTGCCGACCGCGATCCTCTCGCGCCAGACCGCAGGGGTGCGGGGTTCGGCGCTGATCATCACCCTCCCGGGGTCGCCCAAGGCCGTGGCCGAATGTCTGGACGCGGTGTTCGCGGCGGTGCCCGACTGCGTCGACCTCATCGGTGGGCCCCGTCTGGAAACGGACCCGGACAGGGTGAAGGCCTATCGCCCGCACTGACTTCCCGCCCGGGTGAGTTGCCACCGCAGCGTTGCATATTTATTCATCATCTTGTATATTTTTCCACCTCTTGGATGATTGTCCCCAACCGCGATTTCAGGATCGACGCATGAATACACGCACGACGAAGAACGTGAAGCGGGTCGCCCTCGCGTACTCCGGCGGCCTCGATACGTCGGTGATGGTCACCTGGTTGAAGGAGAACTACGGCTGCGAAGTGGTCGCGGCCGTGGTGGACGTCGGACAGCGGGAAGACTTCGACGAGATCCGCGAGAAGGCGCTGGCGACGGGCGCCGTCGCCTGCCGCGTCATCGATCTCCGCGAGAGGTTTCTCACCGAGTGCGCGTTCCCGGCGCTCAAGGCGGGGGCCGTGTACGAGGGCCGCTACCTGCTCGGGACGTCCCTCGCCCGGCCCGTGATCGCGGCCGCCCAGGTCGAGGTCGCGCGGGAGTTCGACTGCGACGCCGTCGCGCACGGCTGCACCGGGAAGGGCAACGACCAGGTCCGCTTCGAACTCGCCTACCAGGCGCTCGCTCCGGACCTCACCGTCATCGCCCCCTGGCGCGAATGGGAGATCACGTCGCGCGAGGACGCCTTCGCGTATGCCGCGGAGCGAGGCATTCCGGTGCCGGGGAGCCCTCGCAAGCTCTACAGCATCGACCGGAATCTGTGGCACACGTCGTTCGAGGGCGGCATCCTCGAGGACCCGACGGCGGCGACGCCGGACGAGTTGCGCGAACTGACGGTCGACCCGGCCGAGGCGCCGGACACGCCGGAGGACGTCGTGATCTCGTTCGAGCACGGGGTTCCCGTCGCGCTCAACGGCGAAACCCTCGATCCGGTGGCGCTCGTTCGGAGCCTGAACGAGACGGCCGGAGCCCACGGTGTGGGGCGGGTCGACCTCGTGGAGAACCGGCTCGTCGGCATGAAGAGCCGCGGGGTCTATGAGACGCCGGCCGGGACCGTCCTCCTCGCCGCGCTCGCGGACCTCGAGGCGCTGACCCTCGACCGGGACACGGCGGGCTTCAAGCGCGGCATCGCCGACCGGTACGGCGAACTCGTCTACCAGGGTCTCTGGTTCTCGCCGCTGCGGGCCGCGTTCGACGCGTTCCTCGACGAGGCGCACGCCATGTCGACCGGAGACGTGACCGTGCGGCTGTTCAAGGGTTCCGCCATGCCCGTGGCGCGGACCTCCCGCTTCTCGCTGTACCGGGAGGATCTCGCCACGTTCGAGGAGGACGCGGTCTACGATCAGGCCGATGCCGGCGGGTTCGTCCGCCTGTGGGGCCTCCCGTCGAGTCTCGCCGCGCGAGTGCGGGCCGCGGCGGCGGACGACGGGCGGGACTGGGCCGCGACCGCCTCCGTCGAGGGGGCGCGGACCTCGTCGACGCCGATGCAGCGGCCCCGGCGGGCGGTGGCGTCCGGGTCCGGCTGAACCCCCGATGCCGGGTGATGTGCTCTGGGGAGGGCGCTTCGCGGCTCCCGTACATCCGGCCATCCAGGAGTTCACGAACTCGCTGCCGTTCGACCGCAGGCTGGTCCGACACGACCTCCTCGCGAGCCTCGCGCACGCCCGCATGCTGCGCGAGACGGAGATCCTCTCCGGAAGCGACAGCGACCTGATCCTGTCCGGCCTGTCGGAGATCCTGCGGGAGGTGGAGACCGGGGAACTCGAGGTCGAAGGCCCGGATGAGGACGTGCACACGTGGATCGAACGCACGCTCGTCGAACGCGTCGGGGACGCCGGCCAGCGGCTCCACACGGCGAGGAGCCGGAACGACCAGACGGCGGTCGCGCTGAGGCTGTACGTGCGCGAGCGCCTCGAGGACATCCTCTCCGGCGTCGCCGGGCTGCAGCGCGTGCTGACCGGCCAAGCGGCCTCGCATCGCGAGACCTTCCTGCCCGGCTATACGCACCTCCAGCGCGGGCAGCCGGTGAGCCTCGCGCACCACCTTCTCGCCCACGCGGCCTCCCTCGCCGCCGACGCGGAGCGGCTCCGGGCCGCGCACCGGCTGGCGGGCGTGTCGCCGCTCGGCGCGGGGGCGCTCGCCGGCACGTCGTTCCCGATCGATCCGGCCCGCAGCGCCGCCCTGCTCGGGCTCGACCGCACCTTCGCGAACAGCATGCACATCGTCGGCGACCGCGACTATGTGCTCGACGCGGCCTACGCGTGCGCCATGCTCGCGATCCATCTCTCGCGCTGGGCGGACGAGGTCGTGCTCTGGTCGACGCGGGAGTTCGGGTTCATCGAACTCGACGACTCGGTGGCGCAGGGCAGCAGCATCATGCCACAGAAGAAGAACCCCGAGGCGGCCGAGATCCTGCGCGGGAAATCAGCCCGAACGATCGGGAACGTGACCGCGCTGCTCGCGCTGATGAAGGGTCTTCCGCTCACCTTCAACAGCGACTTTCAGGAAGACAAGGAACGCCTCTTCGACACGCTCGATACGGCGGACTGGTCGCTCGCCGCAGCGATCGCGGTGGCGCGCGGTGTTACCTACCGGGCGGACGTCATGGAGGCCGCGCTCGGGGGCGGGATGCTGACCGCCACCGAACTCGCCGACCATCTCGTCCGCCGCGGCGTCCCGTTCCGGACGGCACACCATCAAGTGGGAGAGGCAGTACGGATGGCTGAACAACGCGGCGTGGAACTGTGGGATCTGGACCTCGAGGCGCTGAGGACGTGCTGTCCGTCCGCAGGTGACGACGTGCATGGCGTGCTACGGCCGACTGCAGCCGTCGCCGCGCACGATTCGCCCGGCGGGCCGGCGCCGGGGCGCGTGCTGGAGCAGTTGCAGGAGGTCGACCGCGAGGTGGCGGCCCTCGAAGCCTGGCTCGACGCGCGCCCCGATCCGCCCATCCGGCGCGCCCACCTCGAGGAACGGCTGCTGGACGGGGTGCTCTCATGACGCCCGAGCGCCGCAGGACCCGCGAGCGGGCGATCATGCACATCATCGACACCCAGCCGATCCGGAGTCAGATCGAACTCGTGGCGGCGCTCGCGCGAGAGGGGATCTCGACCACCCAGACGACGCTGTCGCGGGACTTCCGGCGCCTCGGGATCGTCAAGCGACCCGGCTCGGGCGGGCCCAGGTATCAGCGTCGGGGGCGGGACACGACGCCGCCCTGCCCCCAGCGCATGCTGGCCGCGACGCTGAGCGAACTGGCGCTGGACGTCGGCCCGGGCGACGCGTTATTCGCGATTCGCACGCTGAGCGGCTGCGCCAACGCCGTCGCGATCGCCCTCGATGAAGCGGACCTCGATGGCGCTCTTGCGACGGTCGCGGGAGACGACACGATCCTCGTGCTGTGCCGCGACGCGAAGGTCCGGTCCCAACTCGTGGACGAACTGAGGTCGCTCGCCAACCTCTGAGGCCGCGCCTCGACTGAAATGAGGTCGATCAAGGGACGTGATCGACCTCCCGGGGATTGTTCGTGGCCGGACCGGGCACCCCGCGCAGCTCGGAGAGGGGAACCGGAGGACCTCCCCACGCGACGCCTCGCACGACGGCGAGAACCGTGGAACGCAACAGCGTGTACGCCACAACCACGATCGCGGGGGGAAGGAGGAGGCCGGTCCACCAGGGGTGGGCCTTGTCCCGGAGTACGGTGATCGCCGGCAACCATCCGATGAGGACGCACGTAGCGAAGATGACGGCAGGCGGGATCCCGCCGGTGGCCCACAGCGACGGCGCCAGGACGATGGGGGCGACGGCTAGCCACAACAGCCCGGCGCTGGCGACCAGCGCCTCCGAGAGACGGTAGTTTCGCGCGGCAAAGAGATTCTTTTCGGTCCCACGAATGAAGCCTCCGAGGGAATCGTACCAGGGGCACGAGATCATCGCTTCGCCGTTGAGGAAGTCCGACCGCAGCCCCGAAGTCTTCACGAGCTGCCCCATTCTCAGATCCTCGTCGGGCCGCAGAGCGACGCTTCGGTGACCACCGATGGCATGGTAGGCGTCGGCGCGCATGAGCGTGTAGGCGCCGACGCCCATGAAAGCCGAACTCCGGGGGTCGCGGACTTTCCAGAGACGCATCGTGGCGGAGATACAGAGGCGAAGGGCCATCATGGAGGCCCGAAGCATGCGGCCCCCGACCTCGATTCCAGGGCCCGCGCTCAGATGATCGAGCCGCTCGCGCATGAGGTGTCGCACACCGAGGGAAACGGCGTCCGGCGCGAAGCGGATGTCGCCATCGGTGAAGAGCAGGAGCTCTCCCGCCGCCGCGTCCGCACCCCGCTGGGCGGCGTGGTTCTTCCCAAACCAGCCGGGGGGAAGCACCTCCACGTCGATCACCGAGAGCCGGTCGTCCTCGACCGCCAATCGTGCGGCGATCTCGCCCGTGCGGTCCTCGGAGCGGTCGTTTACGAAGAGAACCTCGAAGTCCGGGTATCGGAGGGCGAGCAGTGAGCGGAGCGCCTTCTCCACCGACGGTTCTTCGTTCCTGGCCGCCACGATCACGGAGAGGCGGGGAGGCGGGGGCTCGTCGGCGGCGGCAGGCTTCACTTCATCGAGCCGGCCAACCTTGAGTTCGCTGTAGATGACGGTCCCGGCGATGCTCGTCCACACGACGAGCGTGAGGACCGCGAGCGCGAGGAGAAGCGTCATTGCCTAAAGCCGTCCGTCGAATAGTCGACCCGGCGAGGGAACCGACGCTACCGGGTGCCGCTCGTGATCGCGCGGCCGGGGTAGACACCGGGCACGATCGCTCCGTCCCGGACCACGGCGGTCCCCTCGACCAGCAGGTACGCGACCCCCTCCGACGGCGCGGCCGGGTCCGCGTACGTCGCGCGGTCGATGATCGTCTCCGGATCGAACACGACGATGTCCGCATCCGCGCCGACCTGGACCCTTCCCTTGCGGGCCATGACCGGGGCGAACCCTTCGACGCGCTGCGCCGGCAGGATCGTCATCTTCGCGAGCGCGTCCATCAGGCTCAGCGCCCCGCGCTCGCGCACGTAGTATCCGAGCACCCGTGAATACGTCCCCGCGCCGCGCGGGTGGATCGCCTGGTACAGGTACGGGATTCCGTCGCTCGCCACGATCACGTCAGGCTGCGCGACGATCCACTCGTTCGTCTCCTCGCTCCTCCCGTGGATCACGACCCAGCCGCCCTGCTCCCGGTAGCGCCGGAACGTCGCGGCGTTCAGCCGTTCCGGCGTCCCGGACCACTGTAGGCTGCCGTATTCCTCGTCGGAGCGGCCCTCCCACGGATCGAACAGGGCCGATTCGATCCGCGTCGAGCCCGCCGTGTAGGGATAGGACTCCGTCGTGATGTCGATCCCGCGCTCGCGCGCCCCGCGGATCATCTCCAGCGTCATGCGCGCCATCTCGTCGGCGCTCGAGTTCATGTGGACGATGTGGAGCGAGGCCCCGGTCGAGAGCGCGTTCGCGATCACCTCCTGGAAGGCCCCCAGCGTGCCGCCCGAGTTCTCGCCCCGGATGTGGACGTAGGCCGGCGCCCCCTGCGCGGCCGCGAGCTGGAAGACGCGGTAGATCTCCGTCCGCGAGGCGCCCGGCGTGTACGTGATGCCGAACCCGATCCCGAGCCCGCCCTCCTCCAGGCCCGACGCGATGAGCCCGTTCAGTTCGAGCATCTGGTCGTCGTCGACGGCCCCGTAGACCGCATCGAACTCGAAGGGGCTGGCCTCGCCCGGCGGCGTCATCACCGAGTGGCCGACATCAAAGCCCGCGAGCAGCTTCGTGCGCGCCCCCGGGTGGCTCACCGTCGCCCCGAAGTGGATGGGCGCCGTCCCTTCGCGGGAGGCGACCCATTCGGCCACCGGGTACACGCCGAGTTCCATCTCGAGGGCCGTCGTCACGCCGTCGAGCGCCTGGAGCTTCGCGCTCACCGTATCCTGTCCGTGGGCGTGCAGGTCGACGAAGCCGGGCGCGACGACAAGGCCCGCGGCGTCGATCGTGTCCCGTCCCGCGGCGCCCCCTTCGGCGATGGCCGTGATGCGTCCGTCGGCGACCGCGACGTCGCGCACGGCGTCCAGTCGCGTCTCCGGGTCCATGACCCGGCCGCCGAGGATGACGAGGTCCGCGACCCCTTCCGCTCCGGCGGCGGCGTCCCCGCCTTCCGGGGCACTCTCGGGCGACGCGCAGGCCGCGAACGCGAGAGCCGCCAGCCACATGCGGGTGTCGATCGTCATGCGACCACCTTTCCGGGGTTCATGAGGCCCTTCGGGTCGAGCGCCTCCTTGATCGAGCGCATGGCGTCGACCGCATCTCCGTGCTGGGCCCGCATGTAGGGGACCTTGCCGTAGCCGACCCCGTGCTCGCCGGTGCAGGTGCCCCCGACCGAGATCGCCTGCTCGATCATGCGCGCGTTCACCCGCTTCGCGCGCGCCATCTCCTCCTCATCGTCTGGATCGATGATGAAGAGGACGTGGAAGTTGCCGTCTCCCGCGTGGGCGACGATCGGCGCCAGCAGACCTTCCGCGTCGATCTCTTCCCGGGTCTTCAGGAGACAGTCGGCGAGCGACGAGATCGGGACGCAGACGTCCGTCGCCCACCCCCGGGAGCCCGGACGGAGGGCGAGCGACGCGTAGTAGGCCTCGTGCCGGGCGGCCCACAGCCGGGAGCGTTCCTCGGCGCGCGTGGCCCACTCGAAGTCCGTCCCGCCGAGTTCCTTCGCGATGAGACCCACTTCGGTCGACTGCTCCTCGACGCCGGCGGCCGTCCCGTGGAACTCGAAGAAGAGCGTGGGGCGCACGGGATAGTCGAAGTCGGAGTACCGGTTCACCGCGTCCATCTGCACGTCGTCGAGGAGTTCGACGCGCGCGACGGGCACCCCGCTCTGGATCGTGTAGATCACCGCGTCCACCGCGTCGGCCAGCGTCGGGAAGGAGCACACCGCCGAGGCGATCGCCTCCGGGATGCCGTGCAGCCGGAGGAGGACCTCCGTGATGATGCCGATCGTGCCCTCGGAGCCGAGGAAGAGCCGGGTGAGGTCGTAGCCGGCGGAGGATTTTCTCGCCCGCCCGCCCGTCCGGATCACGGTCCCGTCCGGGAGGACGACGGTGAGTCCGAGCACGTTCTCGCGCATCGTGCCGTAGCGGACCGTGGTCGTTCCGGAAGCCCCGGTCGCGGCCATCCCGCCCAGGCTCGCGTCGGCGCCCGGGTCGATGGGGAAGAAGAGGCCCGTCCCCTTCAGGTGCTGCTCCAGCGCCTTGCGAGTCATCCCCGCCTCGACGCGGCAGTCCATGTCCTCGGGGTTGAGTTCGATGAGGCGCGTCAGACCACTCGTGGCGATCGTCACTCCCCCGCGCAATGCGGCGACATGCCCTTCGAGCGAGGTCCCGGCCCCGAACCCGATCATGGGGACGTCGTGCCGGTGGCAGGCGCGCACGACGGCGGACACCTCGGCCGTGGACTCCGGGAAGACGACCGCGTCGGGCGGCTCGTTGGCGTGGAACGATTCGCCCTCGCCGTGCTGCCGGCGCATCGCCTCGGCCGTCGTGAACCGGTCGCCGAACACCTCTTCGAGTTCGTTCTCGAGCGCCGCCGGGAGCGGAGTCCGGTTCGTCTGCGCGATCATGCTCATGCCGGACGTTGCCGCCGGGCCCCGCCGTTCGTCAAACGAGATCCCGGGGACGGCGATCCCGAGCCCGGTCTCTTGACCCGTCCCGGCGCCACCCGGACTTTGCGCGCATGGACATGCGTGGAGTGATGCTCTTTCTGCATCTGATCGGGCTGGCGCTGTGGTTCGGCGTCACCTTCTCGCTCGCGATCCTCGGCGTCCGGGCCAACAAGACGGGCGACCGGAACGTGGTCGCGTTCATCTATCGCGCCGGCCACCGGCTGCTCAGGGGCCCCGGGCTCCTCGGCATGCTGCTGACCACGATCGCCGGCTTCGGCCTCGCCGGGCTGGGCGGCTACGGCGTCTTCCGGCTCACGCCGCACTGGCAGTTTCAGATGCAGGTGCTGGGGCTCATCGCCTTCGTCCTCGCCGTCGCGGTTCAGATCCCGAACTCGGGAAGGCTCGCGCGCGCCGCGGAGGCGTCCGCCAACGCGGGGGAGGCAAGCGCGTCGTTCGTGAAGTTCCGAAAGACGAACGCGATCGTGGCCTCGATCAACGGCGTCCTGATCCTGATCGTCACGCTGCTCGGCACCATCCGCCCCATGTAGCCCGCCCCACCTAGCGGGGCGGCCCGCTCCGTGGCCGGCTCACCCCGCTACGGATCGCCTCAGGCTGCTACGGGACCACGGCGCCGGGGGTGGTTTCGACTCTGGACGAGCGGCCGAAGCCGAGTTGGGCGCCGAGGGTGAAGCGTGGGCCGGCGGATGAGTGGTTCAGGGAGCCCGACCAGGTGAGGAGGCGGTCGCCGGGCATCCTCATGCCGTAGCCTCCGCTCAGGTCGAGCGCCCACGGGTCGCGGGCACTGGGCACCGTCTGGCCGCCGTCTGCCGCGGCGGGCACGTAGCGGCTGTAGACCTGCTCCTGCCACAGCGCGCCTCCGCCCGCGATGGCGTCGCCCCAGCGCGGGGACAGGGAGAGGGACGGCCCTTCCCCGCCGCGGCTGCCGAGGCTGAGGGTGGCACCGAAGCCGCGCTCCTCGTAGCCCGTGGCCGAGTGGACGGCGAGCATGCGGCCCTGGGCGTCGATGCGCAGGATGCCGGCCTGGGCCCTGAGCCCGCCGATCAGTTCGAGGCCGGTGCCGGGCTGGCCGTCGCCGCCGTCGCGCCGCACGTGCGCCTCGCCGAACGGGGAGAGCGTGAGGCCGCCCAGCCGGAGCTGCTGGGACAGCTCGGTGCCGAAGCGCACCTGGTCCACGGTGGCCGTCTGGCCGTCGAGGGTCTCGGTGCCGTCGTCGGTGGCGAGTTCGGCCCACCCGGCGTCGGCCCGCAGGGCGAACTCGAAGCCGCCGCTCGCGGCCAGCCGCCGGCGCAGCTCGACGAGGCCCATGCGCAGGCCCAGCCCGCTCGTCTCCGTGCGGCCGCCGCGGTCGCGCACGTTGTCCGCATCGCCCCAGCCGGCACCGCCCATGGCCCATACCGAGGTCGCCCCGCTGGTCCACTGCAGGTAGGGGTGGACGGCCACGAGCCGGGTCTCGAGCGATCCGCCCGTCCCGCCCGTGCGCCAGTCGCCGGTGCCGCGGCTGCGCGCCACGGCGACGCCCAGCATCCAGTTGTCGCTCAGCCACGTGTCCACGCCGACGTAGCCGGTCTTGAGCTCGCCGTCGTAGTCGCTCGCGGCCGACGGCGCGCCCTGGAACGTCTGGACGTCGCCCTGGCCCCAGAGCTGGAAGCGCAGCCCGCCCCCGCCGCCGGGATCCTGGGCATCGCCAGCCCCCTGTCCGCCGCCCAGCGCGAACTGGAACTCCGAGCCGTGAAGCGGATCCCGTCCGCCCGTGAAGCGGACGAGGTCCTCGACGCGGAAGAGATCGCCGAGGCTCGCCTCATCGCCGGAGTGCGCGCGCGAGGATACGCCGGACAGCCAGCCCTCCCACATCTGCTCGGCGGCCGACTTCGCCCCATCCTTGTCCAGCGGCACGTCGCGGCCCAGGAGCGTCAGCCGCGACGCCTCCGACCGGCTCGCCGTCGCCCGGCGGCCCAGCGTCGTGCGCGCGCTCGCCAAGTGGGAACGCGACAGCCCGGCCAGCGTGTGCGACACCGCCTCGCGCGCCGCCCGGTCCGTCACGCCCACCGAGACGGTCTGCGCCGCCGTCAGTCCACCCCCGTCCGCCGCCGTCACGGTCACCGTCACTGTAGCATAGTGACATCCAGTAGCGTCCAACGATGTTCCGGTAAGTATCTTATATCATTGCTGTTCATGGGTTTATATCTTCACATGCCCGCGCTCGGGCTCCCGCCACGTTCCTTGACTTCCGATCCGATCCCACATATTATGAGGTAATGGATGACGTAACCCCAACACCCACTCCGACCCGGAAAACCAAGCCGAAGGGCCGCCACCCCCACAAGCGGCTCTCGGCTGCCTTCGTGCGCTCCGCACGTCCCGGGAGGCATTGCGACGGCAATGGACTCTATCTCTACGTCCAACCGAGCGGTGCCCGGAGCTGGGTGCAGCGCCTCGTCATTCGCGGCCGCCGCCGCGACTTCGGACTCGGCAGCGTCGCCCTCGTGTCGCTGGCCGAGGCCCGCGAGAAGGCGCGGGCCAACCGGAAGCTCGCCCGCGAGGGCGGCGATCCGCTCGCCGAGAGACGGCGGGCAAGGGGTATTCCCAGCTTCGCCGAGGCGACCGGGCGCGTCCTGAAGCAGAAGCAGGCCGGATGGCGCAGCAAGCAGCACGGGAAGGACTGGCTATCGACTCTGCGGCGCTACGCCTTTCCCCGGATCGGCGACATCGCGGTTTCGGAGGTGGCGACGGCCGACGTGCTGGAGATCCTGACCCCGATCTGGCACTCGAAGGGGTCCACGGCGCAGTCGGTGCATCAGCGCATGCGCTCGGTGTTCGAGTGGGCCGTGGCGATGGAGTACCGGACCGACAACCCCTGCGACCGGGTCCGGTCGGTGCTCGGGCCGCAGAACCGGGTCGTGAAGCACATGAAGGCGCTTCCTCCCCGGGAGGTTGGAGCGGCAATCGGGAAGGTACGGACGACGGACGAAATGCCGGTGGCCCGGCTGGCCTTCGAGTTTCTGGTGCTGACGGCGGCGAGGTGGGGCGAGGTGCGCTGGGCCGAATGGTCCGAGATCGATTTGGCCGAGAGAGTGTGGACGGTGCCCGCGACGCGCATGAAGGCGAAGCGGGAGCACCGGGTGCCGCTGTGTGGCCGCGCCGTGGAAATCCTTGACGAGGCCCGGAGGCTTGGCGGCGAGGACAGCCGGTTGGTGTTCACTCGGTCGAACGGGCGGCCCCTTATCGAACAGCGGTTGCGGCAGTTGATCCGCAAGCACCGGATCGCGGCGGTGCCGCACGGGTTCCGGTCGTCGTTCCGGGACTGGGCCGCCGAGGAAACGGACCATCCCCGGGAGGTTGTCGAGGCGGCGCTGGCGCATGTGGTCCAGAACAAGGTCGAGGCCGCGTACCGGCGTACCGACCTGTTCGAGCGGAGGCGTCGGCTCATGGACGATTGGGCGGCGTATCTGGCGGGGAGAGCGAGCGCCGAGACCTGACCCGACCCCGCAACCGGAACTCGGAAGCCGTTTCCGGTCTATCCAAGGGTCTTTCGGTTGATCTACGGGCCACAGGATGGCCGAGAATCGACGAACTCGGGTCCCCGAGGGGTAAGGGTAGGCCGAAACCGCTTGACCAGCGGCAGGTCCGGTGTTCGCGTTCAGTCCGTGATGGCAGATCGGCAACCGCCCGCGAGCGGAGGTGATTGCGCTTGTCCCTGAGATACTCCTGCTGCGTCGATCTCCATCTGATCCTTCGCCGCCATCGACAGGTCTTGCTGGGACGACGGATCGGGACCGGGTTCGCGGATGGAATGTACGGCGTGCCATCGGGACACTTGGAGGACGGTGAAGCGGTCACCGCCGGCTTGATCCGGGAAGCCGCCGAGGAGACGGGTGTCGTCGTCGAGGCCGCCGATCTGAGATTCGTGCACGCCATGCACCACCACACCGACGAAGGGCGCATCGCCCTGTTCTTCGAGGCGTGGAAGTGGACCGGAGACATCCTGAACCGCGAGCCGGACAAGTGCGCCGGCTGGCGCTGGTTCGACCTCCGCGGGCTCCCCGGTCCGATCGTCACCTACCTGGCCGAAGCGCTCCTCAAGATCGCGGAAGGCATCCCGTATTCGGAGAGAGGTTGGGAGTGACTTGGATGTGCGGTGCAGCGATGCCGATGGGGGTTGCCCACGACGGCCCGGTCGAGGCTGTTCCGGGCGGTGCCCGGAGAGGCGTTTCGGCGGCGTTCGCCGGGCTGGCTCAGGACCTGTTATTGGTCCTAAGCCAGCCCACGCGATGTTCAACATTCGCGGCTGGCGAGGGGTGGCGCTGCCCCCCCTCCGACCCCCCCCAAAAAGGTCCGCGCTCCGAACAAGGTTCGCGGGTTGCAGGCGACCGCCCTGCCGGGCGAGGCGCCGGCCCTCGTCGCCGCGCGGGGGAGGGTCCGCCGTCCCCTTGGGCTCGATTCGGCGTCGGCATGGACGCTACGGTCATCCGCCGCCCTCACGGCGGCGCTCATGGCCTTCCCGCACGGGATTGCTGGAATGGGAGCGACCCGAGGCGGCGGGTGGGGGTATGCGCATCCCCACCGCCCGCGATGCCCGCACCGGGCATCGAAACCGACGGGTCGCTCCCATCCACGGCCCGATGGCCCGGATCGGCACCGGCGGTTCGGCGGCCGTGGCGCAACATCAGGGCGGCCAGCCACATGCGGCACCGGCGAGGTGCGCATCGCACGAGCGGATTGCGTGCACACGGACACCGATGTCCCATGCACACCGCTCGTTCGGCATCGGGAACTCGATTGTGGCCGCGATCCGCTGCCGACTCTTCGAGCCAAGCAAAGCTCCGGCCGAACGGTGACGCCGGCGGCCACTGCGTCCGCCGGTTTGCTTCTCCCCGCCGCGCTCAGGTATCGTGAAGGCTCTTTTAGCAGCTAGCGCCTCTTCCTCGGCATGGGGCTACATCCCTCGCCGGGGGCAGGCTCGTATCCGGATCGGGAAAAACTGTTGGCGCATCAACGATTACGGCTTCTCTTCATCCTCGTGCCGTCTACGCTTTTGCTCCTGCTCGCCTGCGAGCAGCCAACAGAGGTAGGCCCAGGCGTACGCCCAGGCGGACTCTCGGTGCCCAATGATCGAGCCCATCTTGAGCGGCTGTACCGCGATACGAACGGGCCGCAATGGCATGGGTCGGGCAGATGGCTGTCCGAAGCACCTATCTGGCGCTGGTACGGTGTTTTGACGTCGGGCCTCGGCGCCTACCCCAGAGTTCAGCAATTGTATCTCGAAGACAACAACCTAGAGGGCGCTTTCCCGGCCTCGGCACTGCAGATGGGAGAGCTGATACGACTCGCTCTCGATCGCAACCTCCTAAAGGGCCGACTCCCAACATCGGGGTGGGACGGGCTGCCCAGACTCCAAGACCTGAACATCTTCTCGAATCAACTGACTGGCCCGATTCCGGCTGATATGGGGAAACTGACCAATCTGCGGACGCTTTGGGCTTACGAAAACGGTTTCAGCGGCCCCATACCCCATGAACTAGGCACGCTTACGAAGCTCCGTGCGCTGTTGTTGTCCTCAAACGATTTGACCGGCCCCATTCCACCCGAACTGGGGAACCTCTCCAACCTCGTGCATCTCAGGCTTGACGACAACCAGTTGTCCGGTCCGATTCCCCCGGAACTCGGTGGACTTCACAGCCTGACGGAACTTCTCCTTTCCGAGAACACCCTGACCGGTCCAATTCCGTCCTCGCTGGGCGACCTTGCGGACCTTGAGATGCTGCAACTCCAACAGAACCAGCTGTCCGGCCCCATTCCGGCGTCGCTGGGCAACCTCGCGGACCTTTGGTATCTGAGGCTCGACCAGAACCAGTTGTCCGGTCCCATTCCGAAGGATCTTGGAAGGCTCCAGAATCTCACGCACCTCGCGCTTTCCGCAAACGACCTGTCCGGCCCGATTCCTCCGGAACTGGGTGGCCTCACGAATCTTGAACTGTTGTATGTCTGGGGGAATGACTTGGTTGGTTCCGTCCCCCCCGAACTGGGCGAGCTTTCCAACCTCACCGAGCTCTCGATAGCCTCGAACCCCGGACTCGCCGGGCCGCTGCCCAGCGAATTTACGAACCTGCAACTCAAGAGCTTCAATTGGAGGCGTACGGGGCTCTGCGCTCCAAGCGACGACGCCTTCCAAGCGTGGCTAGCGACCATCGAGAAACGTAGCATTGGCCCGACATGCCCGTAGCGGTACCGCAGCGGGGCCTTGGAAACGTGCTGTGTCTGCCCAACGAAGAAGATCGTTAGACTCCGATGACGTCCGATGAGGTCGATTGGATTCCCGTTCGCGAAGGGGGATGCAATGAGGTAACCATGCGGCGGCCAATTCTGTAAGTGATTTCATATCATCACTTTATCTCGTTGTAGCACACCTTCACCGTCGCCGTCCCGTAGCCCACCGGCACCAGCGTCAGCACTGTCCCCGCGACCGACGCCTCCGCCACCGATGGATCCGACGACACGGTGCTGTACGACAGCGCATCCCCGTCCAGGTCATCGAAGAACGGCCCCAGTTCGATCCGCACCGCCTCGCCACCCTCCTCGAGCGACTGCGCCGGGATCGTGCCGACCGCCACCGGCGCGTCGTTCGCCGGCGACACCGTCACCTCGACCGACGCCTCCGCCGTCCCGCCGTTCCCGTCGTCGGCCACGTACGTGAAGCGGTCCGTCCCGTGCCAGTTCGCCTCGGGCGTGTACAGCACACCGCCGGCCGTGACCTCCGTCGTCCCGTTCTCCGGCGCCGACACCGACGCCACGCGCAGGCCGTCCCCGTCGGGGTCCGTGTCGTTGGCCAGCACGTCCACGGTCACCGCTTCATCCTCGACCGTTGACGCCGAGTCGCCCGCAGCCTCCGGCACGTCGTTGACCGGCGACACCGTCACCTCGACCGACGCCGACGCCGTCCCGCCGTTCCCGTCGTCCACCTCGTAGGTGAACGAGTCCGTCCCGTGCCAGTTCGCCGACGGCGTGTACAGCACTCCGCCCACCGCGACCGCCGCCGTCCCGTTCTCCGGCGCCGACACCGACGCCACCCGCAGGCTGTCCCCGTCGACGTCCGTGTCGTTGGCCAGCACGTCCACCGCCACCGCCTCGTCCTCATTCGTGGACGCCGTGTCGCCCGCCGCCTCCGGCACGTCGTTCACCGGCCGCACCGTCACCTCGACCGACGCCTCCGACGTCCCGCCGTTCCCGTCCTCCGCCGTGTAGGTGAAGCGGTCCGTGCCGTGCCAGTTCGCCGCCGGCGTGTACAGCACGCCACCGGCCGCCGTCACCTCAGTCGTCCCGTTCTCCGGTGCCGACACCGAGGCCACGCGCAGGCTGTCCCCGTCGACGTCCGTGTCGTTGGCCAGCACGTCCACCGTGACCGCCACATCCTCGTCCGTCGACGCCGCGTCGTCCGCCGTCCCCGGCAACTCGTTCTCGTTCACGACCGTCACCGTCACGAGCGCCTCCGCCGACGCGCCGGCCGGATCGCTCGCGCGCACCGTCAGCTCGTGGACGTTCGGCTCCGTCTCGTAGTCCTCGCCGGGACCCGTGTACGACACCGCGCCGTCGGCCTCGCCGACCGCGAACCGCGAGGCGTCGCCCGACGCCAGTTCGTAGGACAGCTCGTCGCCGTCCGGATCCGCCGCCGACACCGTGCCCAGCCCCACCGGCTGCGCGCTCCCGTCCACGTTCTCCCGCAGCTCGAAGGCGTACTCCGACGGCTCGAACGCCGGCGCCTCGTTCGGCGGCGGCGTGTAGTCCTCGATCGTGCCCACCGCCGACCAGGTCTCGATCCCCACCCGGTCCGGCAGGGCGAACTCGCTGATGATCACCCGGAACGTCTCGTCGCCCTCCTCCAACGTGTCCTGAACCGTCGCCACCGAGAACGTCGCCTCCGTCGCGCCCGCCGCGATCCGCACCCGCCCATCACTGACCGCCGTGTAGTCGCTACCGGGAGTCGCCTGCCGCGCGCCGCGCGTATGGTCCCGGCTCGTGACCCAGCGCAGCACCACGTCGGAGCCCGCAGGCGGGGACACCATCGCCGTGAACGTCACCGGCGAGCCCTCCGCCGCCGAGCCGCCCTCCACCGTCACGAAGTTGAGCGGCGGCAGGTCCACCCGTCCCAGGATCGTGCCCACCGCCGACGGCTCCGCGATCACAACCCCCTCCGGAAGGTCGATCCCGACGATGGTGACCCTGAACGTCTCGTCCTCCTCCTCCCTGGAGTCCGCCAGCGTCTCCACCGAGAACGTCGCCCGAGTCTCGCCCGCGGGGATCGTCACCCGCCCGTCCGTCACCGGCGTGTAGTCTTCGCCCGGCGTCGCCCCCTGGACATACGGCCCTTCGTCAGGCCCGGTCGACCAGCCCAGCACCACGTCGGAGCCGACCGCCCGCGACAGCTGCGCCGTGAACGTCACCGGCGAGCCCTCCCCCCCAAAGCCGCTCCTCAACGTCACCGCCGCCGCCGTGGCGCCGCTCCCGGACCAGGGGCCCTCCCGGCCGCCCGACGCGGCGCGCACCTGCACCCGGTACGACGTGCCCGGCGACAGGCCGGTGATCGTCGCCGTCGTCGACGTGCCCGGGTCCGGAGGGCCGTTCGGCTCCCCCTCCTCGATCCAGTCCGCCGGGTCCGCCGGGTCCGCCGTCCCCGCGTAGTAGCGAAGGTCGTAGTCCGTCACCGCGGCCCCGCCCGATGGCGCGCTCCAGCTCACCGTCAGGCTCGTCTCCGATGCCGTCGTCACCACCGGCGGCGACGGCCGCCCCGGTCGCAGAGGAGGCGGAGGCGTCTTCGCGTAGCCGTGGACTTCCATCTGCGTGGGGAAGCTGAAAGGAGCCCAAGTCGTTGCAGTGTTGGCTCGTGACTGCTGGTCGTCGGCGATGCTCCACCCCGCCGCAGCGCCCGGATCCTCGGCGGTCCTGGTTGTGATCGAAATCCGCCACTTGTTTGGATTCCCGACGCTGTGCACGTCGAACACCACCCAGTACGTCGTGTTGGCGGCCAGGTCGATGCCGCCGCCGGACGCCGTATACGTGTTGAGACCGTCGGCCAAAGCGGCCGGGTTGGTCAGCGTGCCCAGCGTGGCGCCCGGCAGGCCGGCCGCGTCGGTCCGGATACTCACGTCGTATGTTACCGATGTCGCGTCGAGCGACGGATCCTCACGAAAGCGGATACGCGCGCTGGTCAGCTTGTAGCCCAGGCCGTGGCTGCCGGTGGTGAACGCCTGCGCGTAGTCAAATGCTAAAGTTGCGTTGCCGCCCGGAAAGCTGGTGTTGCCCACCAGCTTGACGCTCGTCTGCGCCGCCGCCGGCCCGAACGCCGCGAACAGCGCCAGCACGGCCATGGCGAGCGCCGGGATCGCCCGTCGCCGCCCGTCCCGTAGTGCCCCGCTGCGTTCCCTCCGAGCGTGCCTCTCTGCAGGTCGAGATGCCCCTCTGCCCGCCGGATACCGCCTCATTGGGGGGGGGGGGGTGAGGTGGAGGCGGAGGAGAACGGACGTCATGTCGGGCATATCGGGACGGTCCTGTGTGGGATTCAGCGTTCAGACGGAAATCGAACGCATGCTTTTTAAGCACCCGACCGTTGCCCCGGTATCACCTATTTGGGGGGGGACGACAAAGACGGCGTGAAGGCAGTGAGCGGAGCGTTACCGGCCGGAGAACCCGGACTCCGGACCCCGTCAGATGGGGAAGGGCGGCTCAGTCAGAGGTCGTACCGAGGCCGGTGAGCCGCGCGAAATGGTTCGCCCGCCGGTAGGCCCACTCGGCAGCTTCCGTATTCCCGTACAACTCCTCGGAAACTCCCTGGAAGGCGTGCGCCATGTAGTAGGCGCCGGGGATGTTCGACCTCGTGGACGGATCCGGCCACCTGTTCCATGCCAGGATGTCATCCACGAGAAATACGTCTTCCAGCAGCTCCCCGGTGCGGAGCCGGTCGTTCCACGTCGGCAGCGGCGAATCGGGAAAGTATTCGCTCAGGTCGACGAGCGTCCCGGATTCCTCGAGCGGTCCATCCACGAGCTTGAAGGCGAGCCCCTGCCGGACGAGGTGCGGCTGCAGGCCCCATTTGCCGTATACCGGCGAGGCCGTCGCCGCGAAGTAGACCGGCCGGTCCCCCAGCGACTGCCGCGCGATCTGGAGCACCCGGAGTTCCGCCGGCGAAAAGACGTCGCCTTCCCGTAGCGGGCCCGCGATCCAGTCGGAGAGCCGGTAGGTCGAGTCCTCGGGGATGATCTGTCCCCGCGCGAGGGCATCGATCCCCGTGTCGGACGGCGGGATGGCCGAACGCGTCGGCGGCGTCGCGGCCATCTCCGCGTACAGATCCGCCGCCGTCGCCGGATCGAACGCGCGCTGGCACACGACGGTCGTCGGGGAATCCTCCGCGGACTCTCCCGGCTCGCACGGCTCCGTCAGCCGCCGCAGTTGCCGGTGGTACCAGTCCGTCCCGAGATAGGACTGGACGATGACCGTCACGTCGCGCCGGAGTCCCTCCACCTCCTGCAGATACCAGAGCGGGAAGGTGTCGTTGTCGCCGTAGGTGAACAGCACGGCGTACGGTTCGACGGACTGCAGCATGTTGTACGCCAGGTTGCGGGCAGCGCGGTCCCCCGTTCGGTCGGCCTGGCCGAAGTTGAAGAAGAAGGGGATGAGACCGAGCGCGAGGAGCGCGGCCGCCTTCCGGTGCCGGGGGCCGAACCCCGCCGGCAGCGGGGCCGGGTCGCGCGCCGCGGTCCACCGTCCCCACAGGGCGGCGAGTCCGAGCCCGGCGTAGATCCCCCACAACTGGAAGCCGATGATGAAGAAGTAGTCCCGCTCGCGGACCTCGTGGGCCGCGAGGAGCGGCGCTTCCTCCCAGTACATCGAGTAGCCGTACCGGAAGTTGAGGTAGTAAACGAGCAGCAGCGTGACGGTGAACAGGAGCGTGCCCGCGTAGACGAACGTCTTGCGGTCCTTTCGCACATGGGTCCAGAGGCCGACCAGGGCGAGGAAGAGGAAGAGGACGCTCGCGCCGAGCCGGCCGCCCGGCGGCAGCGACCGCGCCCACTGCCAGTCGAAGTACTGCCAGTAGTTCGCCATCTGGGCGGTCAGCGGGGCCTGGCGCTCGGTGATCGGGGTCGGGGCGTACTGGTCTCGGATCAGCGAGAGGGCGAGCGGCTCGCACGCCACGGCGAGCTTGCTCTGCCCGTACTGGTCGGTGATCCGCCGCGGCGTGACGGCCGAGACGAGCGAGGGACACTCCGGGTCCGCCTCGTCGATGATCGGGTTCTGCGCCGAACGGATGGGGACGAAGAGGAACTGCAGGGAGTAGCCCACGGCGAGCAGCGCCGCGCCGAGCCCCAGGACGCGCGGGTTCAGGAAGGCGCGCCACCGATGCAGCAGCACGAACGCGGCCAACGCCAGCCCCGGCAGCATCGACATCGTGTGGTTCGCCCACCCCAGGCCGAGGACCAGCGCGATGAGCACGAGGAGGCGGTTCCCGCGCACCGTGTCCGCCTGCTCCATCCAGACCATGGCCAGGTAGCTCACGAGAGCCACGACGAACATCGAGAGGGGATAGACCTTCTCGTTGAGGTTCGACTGGGTCCAGACGGTGAAGGCCGTGGCCCCGATCCACACCGCGGCGACCGCGGCGACGAGCACCTCGTGCCGGTTCTCGCGGAAACGCGCGACCATGCGGACGACCGCCAGGAACCAGAAGAAGCTCGCCCCGGCGGAGAGCGTGGCGCCGAGCGCGTTGATCCGGAGCGCGACGGGGAGGCCGGTGAATCCCGTCAGCAGGTCCCACGCGCGGCCGACGATCACGAAGAGCGGATTCCCCGGCGGGTGGGGGAGTCCGAGGATGTGCGCCGTTGTCACGTACTCCGACGCGTCCCAGAAACCGACCGTCGGCGCCAGGGTCAGGAGATATAGCGCCCAGACGGCGAGCGCCGTCAGCAACGCCCAGACCCGCAGCGTCAGCGGGCCGACCTTCTCCTGTTCGATCCCGCTCACGGCTACGGCACGCCGAGGCCGGCGAGCCGCCCGAAACGGTCGGCGCGCTGGTACGCCCGCTCAGCGGCTTCCACGTCGCCCAGGTGCTCCTCCGTCATGCCCTGCAGGTAGTAGGCGAGGTAGTACTGGGCCGGGATGCTCGACTGCGTGGACGGCTCGGGCCACTCCTCCCATCCCAGCACGTCTTCGACCTCGAACACCTCCCACAGCAGTTCCTCGGTGCGGGCACGGTCGTTCCACGTCGGCGACACCGTGTTCGGCATGTACTCGCGCAGGTTCACGAGATCTTCCGTCGCCTCGAGCGGCGCGTCCACGAGCTTGAAGGCGAGCCCGTGCCGGACGAGGTGCGGCTGCAGCCCCCACTTCCCGTACACCGGCGGTGCGGTCGCCGCGAAGTAGACCGGCCGGTCCCCCAGCGATTGCTGCATGATGTGGAACACGAGGATGTCGGGATACAGAATCGAGTCCCCGCCGCGCACGGCCGCCGTCACCGCGTTCGAGACCCGGAACGCCGTGTCCCGGGCGACCGCGATCCCCGGCGCGAGCCCGTCGATCTGCGCATCGTTCAGGGCGATGATCGAGCGCGTCGGAGAGGGGGCCGCCCCGCCCACGTACGGGCTCGCCGCGTTCGCCGCATCGAAGGGACGCTGGCACACGACGGTCGTCGGGGAGTCCGCCGCCGACACTCCCGGCTCGCAGGGCGTCGTCAGCGACCGCAACTGCTTCGGATACCAGTCCGTGCCGAGGTAGGAGTGAACGATGACGGTCACGTCGCGCCGAATCCCCTCCACCTCCTGCAGGTACCAGAGCGGGAAGGTGTCGTTGTCCCCGTTCGTGAACAGCACGGCGTACGGCTCGACCGACTGCAGGATGTTGTACGCCCAGTCGCGGGCCGCGCTGTCCTCCGTCCGGTCCGCGCGCGCGAAGTTGAAGAAGAACGGTACGAGCGCGACGGCGAGGATCGGCGCCGCCTTCCGGTGCCGCGCGCTGAATCCGGACGGGGGATCTTCCGGCAGACGCGTTCTGTCGCGGGGCACCGCGCTCCCCCGCCCGGGCGGGACCGTCCAGTTGCCCCATAGCGCGACGAGCCCCAGGCCGGCGTAGATCCCCCATAACTGGAAGCCGATGATGTAGAAGTAATCGCGCTCCCGAACCTCGTGCTGGAGGATGTTCGGCACCTCCTCCAGGTACATCGAGTAGCCGTACTTGAAGTTGAGATAGAAGACGAGAAGAAGCGTGACCGTGAAGAAGAGCGTGCCCGCGTAGACGAAGGTCTTCCGGTCGCTCTTGAAGTGGGTCCACAGACCGACCAGGGCGAGGAAGAGGAAGAGCATGCTCGCGGCGACCCGGCCGCCCGGCGGCAGCGAGCGCGCCCACTGCCAGTCGAAGTACTGCCAGTAGTTCGCGTACTGGGCGGACAGCGGGGCCTGGCGCTGCGTGATCGGCCCCGGACCGTACTGGTCGCGGATCAGCGACAGGGCCAGCGGCTCGCACGCGACCGAGAGCTTGCTGTTCCCGAACCGGTCGTCGATCACGCTCGGCGTGACGGCCGAGATGAGCGTCGGACACTCCGGGTCCGCCTCGTCGATGATCGGGTTCTGCGCCGACCGGATGGGGACGAAGAGGAGCTGCACCGAGTAGCCGACGGCGAACAGGGCGACGGCCAGCCCGAGAACGCGCGGGTTCAGCGCGGCGCGCCAGCGGTGGAGGAGGACGAAGAGCGCCAGCGCCGGACCCGGCAGCAGCGACATGGTGTGGTTCGACCAGCCCAGGCCGAGCAGGAGCGCAATCAGCACGAGCAGCCGGTTCCCGCGCGCCGAATCCGCCTCGTCCACCCACAGCATCGTCAGGTAGCTCACGAGCGAGACGACGAAGAGCGAGAGCGTGTAGACCTTCTCGTTCAGATTCGACTGGGTCCACACGGTGAAGGCCGTGGCCCCGATCCACACCGCGACCATCGACGCCACGAGGATCTCGTGCCGGTTCTCGCGGAAGTGCGCGACCATGCGCGCCACCGCGAGGAACGAGAAGAAGCTCGCCCCGGCGGAGAGCGTGGCGCTGAGGATGTTGATGCGGAGCGCGACCGGGAGTCCCGTGAACTCGAGCAGCACCGTCCACACGCGCCCGACGAGGACGAAGCCCGGATTCCCCGGCGGGTGCGGGAGCCCGAGGATGTGCGCCGTCGTCACGTACTCCGACGTATCCCAGAAACCGGTCGTCGGCGCGATCGTCAGCAGATAGAGGGACCACACGGCGAGGGCCGTCACAAGCCCCCACAGACGCAGCGTCAGCGGACCGATCTTCTCGCGCTCGATGCCGTTCATCACGCCGGTATTACGCCGCTCCGTTCACGAGGTTCGCGTGGAAGGTGCCACCGGAAACCGGTCGGGCCCCACGGAGATGGGGCCGGGCTATCCGCGCGCCGAAACTAGCCCCCGCCCGCAACGGGAGCGAGCCGCAGCGCAGGTTACGGGATCCGGGTGAAGCGGACGCGGACGGCTCGCCAGATGTCGAGGGAGTCGCGCGTCGTGCCGTAGAGTTCCGTCTCGGTGGTCCAGGCGGGATATGCGAGGTGTTCGACGCGGCGCGGCCAGCGGTATCGCGCCTCCAGGGTGCCCTCGCGGTAGACATCGGCCTCCCGCACCTCCTGCCCGTCGACGCCCGTCTTCTCCACCCACAGCCGGCCCGCGCGGTCGAAAAAGAGTTCGGCCAGAACCGGCTTGCGGTCCGGGATCCCGAACGGGTGTTGGCGCAGGTCGAATCGCTCCTTCTCTTCGTCGATCCGGGCCTGTGCGCGGCGGCGCTCATCCGGACTCAACTCGGGTCCCTGCAGCGGCGCCTGGATCCGCGACGTGCCCCCGTCGGGATGGTGCAGCGTGACCGCGTACGCGGAGCTCATGGCCGTCGCCCACCAGCCACCCGGTCCGTGCCCGTGAATCCATAGCGAACCGAAGGGTTGGTACAGGTAGAAGGTGGCGGCTTGATCCCCCACCCGGATGTCGACGGGGCTGAAACCGGTGGCCTGCTCCTCGGCCGTCGCCATCGGGACCGTGTCCACGGCCATGCCCGGCCCCAGGTGGAAACGCGTGAACCGGGTGTCGCCCGCCGCGATCCCGAGATCGACGAGCCGGCCCTCCGCGTCGAAGGTGACCGGAGCGACCAGGTTGAAGGAGGCGTTGACGCTCCTGAGGCTGCGCACGTACTCCGCCCCGTTGTCACCGAGCCTGAACGCGCTGTAGCGGGCGCTCTCCCGCACCCACAGCAGGCCGTCTGGCCCGAACGTCATGCAGCAGGGGTTCGTCAGTTCGCCGGGACCGTGCCCCTGGCCGCCGAGGCGGAAAGCGAAGCGTCCGTCCGGCTCGAACACCCGCACCTCGTGCGTCTGGTAGTCTGCGACGACCACCCGCCCGCGGTCGTCCGCCACGACGGAGCCGATTCTCGTGAACAGGTAGGGATCTTCTCCCTCCACCTCGCCGATCTCGAGGTCGATGACGCCCTCGAAGACCGCGACCTCGGGAGGCGGAGCGGGGGGTTCATCGGCACATGCGGCGAATCCCGCGAGCAACGCGACGGCAAGCCGGATGCCGGGCTTCACGAACCGGAGCGGTCGAGGGGCCAGGACTCGACGTACTCGATGCCGAGTTCGTCATCGCGCGTGCCGAGGATGTAGTCCTCGCCGATCTCCTCGACGGCGAAGCTCCCCGGCATATCGATGAGGCCGAGGACGCGGCCCTCCGGATCGAACACGGTCCACAGCCGGTGCCGCTCTCCCGGAAGCCGGTATTCCCGGACCCAGAGGTAACCCAGCCGGTCGACGTGCACAGAGGCGAAGGCGGGGAAGGCCTCGACGAGCGGCATGTCGCCGACCGCGTCCAGCGCCTCGGGCCGATCGGGGTTCTGCCGGGCCACGGCGTCGCGCAGGTCGCCCCGGGTCGGCGCGCGGACCTCGTGGTCGCGGCGGACGATCCTCGCCAGCGACCCGTCGGGCCGGTAGGCGCGGATCTCGTACCGGTCATTGGTGGCGATGACGACCAGATCCCCCCACGTGAACTCGAACGAGCTTCGGCGGAAGGGATAGGGGCGGGGAAAAGGCGACCCGTCGACCGTGTTGACCATGTACAGTTCCGATCCGGGGTACGCGCCCAGGTCCCGCTGCACGCTCCCGTCCGTCGAGAGGATGCCGTAGTCCACATCCGGCCGGATAATCTCCGAGGTGCCCGGCTCACCGCGCTCGAACGTCGTGAGCGTGGCGGCGAAGACGCTCCCGTCGGGCAGCGGTCCGACGACCGACTGGTAGCCGCCTTCCAGCCTGAGAGCGCGACCGAACGTTCCATCCATGGAGAAGATGGAGATCCGGCCGCTGAAGGGATCTCTGGCCATTAGCGAGTCGCCCGGCCACGGTTCGAGCCCACTTGGAGCCATGGCTCCGAATTCGCCGGGACCGTCGCCCTGGCCGCCCCACGACGCGAGGTGGATACCCTTCGCGTCGTACACGCGGAGTTCGCCGGTCCCCGCGTTGGCGACCACGATCCGTCCGTCCGAGAGGCGCATTGCGCCGCCAACCCGGAAGAGTTCGTAGGCAGGGTCACCCTCTGCCGTCCCGATCAACACGGTGGCTTCCGGGCCGACCCGCCACCCCAGCCGCGAATCCGGAAGGGGGCTCCGATTCTCGACGATCGTGACCCCCGCGCTGTCACGCACCGTGCTTTGCGGGCCTCCGCCGCCGTCGCCGCCGCACGCAACACAGAGGGAGCCGAGGAGGAGCGCTGGCGTGGCCCGCGGCGTCCGCATCGTTCGCGCGATTCGGATTGTCATGACGTGTCCAGGGAAGGAAGACGGGGTCGGTTCAGTCGCACCGAACCGGAGACACGATCACCGACGCCTTGGTTGCGCGAAGGCCGAGGCAATCATCGACTGAGGCTGGCCAGGGTTGCCTACCGCCGAGTGCTCGGGATCAGCTCGTAAACAGCGACGCTCAGTATGTCCAGATTATCGCGGAGGACGCCGAGGAGGAGGTTCCCGGTCACGTCGAGGATTTGGAACCGGGGAGGGGTCTCGACCTGTCCCAGCCACTCGCCGTCGGGGGAAACGACGGAGTAGGGCGAGCCCTCTTCCGGGTAGGCCGGACGGTAGGAGGGCAGCCACACGTTTCCGTCGGCGTCGGCGAAGGGGGTGCCGAAGAACGGCACCGGCTGGCCGATCATGGCGCGATATTGGGCCATGTCTTC
Source organism: Gemmatimonadota bacterium (assembly GCA_965207805.1). GTDB lineage: Bacteria > Gemmatimonadota > Gemmatimonadetes > Palauibacterales > Palauibacteraceae > Palauibacter. Next base: position 386,081 of record OZ242312.1, on the reverse strand, counting down.
CCGGATAATCTCGTCGCGCCGGGCCTCGGACCCTACGCGGTGCCTGCGGTAGAGCATCCGCATGTAGGCCTCGCTGTGCTCCAGGAGTTCCTCGGCCAGCAGGTTGGGCTCGGGCCGCCAGCGCACGATCCGGGTGATCGTGCCGTCCGGCAGACGCCAGGTGATCTCGGGCCGGTCGGATCGGGTGTAGACGAACCGCCCCGCGGCGACGGTGACCTCGCCCATGGGCCGGATGATCGGGGATTCCTCCCCCGACCGCTGCCGCGGGAAGTGGTCGTACGACGCGACCGTGTCGAGGGCGCCGGTCTCGATATCGAACAGGGTCATGTGCCCGGCGAGCCACTCGTCCTCTATATCGATCCAGAGACTGGCGGGGTGTCGGTTCCACAGCAGCAGCTCGCCGGATGAACCGATCCCGGCCACGCCGAAGTGCCCTGCCCGAGGGAGGCTCGAGATGCGCGCGACCGAATCGCCGACGAAGAGCGTGAGGCGGGACAGGCGATCATCGGGCACGAGGACGCTGTCCCGGCCCAGGACGAACACCGTGTGGGGGGAGATGACTTCGCCCGGTCCCTCCCCAGCGGTGGCGAGCACCTCGTGCGTCGTGCCGTCCGGACTCAGGACGATCACTTCGCTGTACCAGGCAACGACCGCGCTTCCATCCGGCAGGAGCCGGCCGGTGTCGACGAACTGGAATTCGTAGTCGCCGGGGTTCGCACCGTGCCGGTATCGCGGTTCCGCCGCCAGGGCGAAGGGCGCCTCGCCCTCCGGCTGTCCGGCATACTCCACGATCCGCACGCCGGCGCTGTCCCGGATCTGGACCCCGACGTCGTCAGTGAGCCCAGGATCTCCCCCGCAAGCGGCGAGAGCCGCCGCCAGGATCGGCATGCGGCTCGGCGTCGGTACGCGGCGGCTCACCGGGCGAAGGGCAGGTCTGCGATGTCGTACCAGTCGAGGGCTCGATCGGGAATGCCGTCGCCGTCGTCCGGACCGACCTGCCGGTCCACCAGCACGACCAGGGTCGACCCCAGGAGGTCGAAGGCGCGGAGCCGATCCCGGACCCGCACCGACCCGAGGTATGCGGCATCCTCGTACACGTCCAGCCAGGACCATTCGTGCTGGTCGCGCTGGGTGGCGATCCAGTAGCGGTTGGCAGCGTCGAACACCTGCTCGCCCGTGCGCAGGTAGTAGTTCTTCGGAGTGGCGCGGTAGCGCTCCAACGCCTCGTCGGTGGCGGGCGTGCGCGGGAGACCCTGCGACCGGTTCAAGGCCAGGAGTTCCTCTTCCGTCCGGGCCACGTCCTGCTCGTTCGGGAGTTCCGGGACGTACAGCGGCGCGCGGAGCACCGTTGCTTCACCGGTGCCGCCGACAAAGATCAGATGCCCTTCGCAGGCCACGAACGCCCAGCCCCCGGCCGGGTCCGGGATGCCGTGGATAACTTGCCCGCACTCGATGTCCCACGGCCCGGGCGGCGACTCTTCCTGCCCCACGACCTCCCCGGAGGCGAGGTCCACGTCGTACCGGGTCATCAGCGATCCGGACATCCGGCCGAGCATCACCATGTAGTCCAGCGCCACGCCTGAAATCGCGGTGCCGAACGACTGGAAGGGCTGGAACACCTCCGGTAGCATCACATCCGACACCCAAGCGCCCGATGGCTCGAAGACCGTGAAGCGGCCCAGGTCGGAATCCACCACACCGACGGTTCCCGCCTCCCCGCGAGAGAGATACGCGGGATCGATGAACTCGCCGGGGCCTTCGCCTTCGCGCCCGAAGACGCCCACGACGCCGCCTTCCCTCGTCGCGCAGCGGACCTGCCCTTCGTAGGAGTCGATGACGCAGGCCGTGCGCTCGTCCGCGAGCAGCGCAACTTCTTCGCTCTCGCTCAGCGGCACGGCCGCGGTGCTGATGAGTTCGGGCGAAAAAACTCCCGGATCCGCGGCGTCACCCCGAGCGCAGGCGGCGACAAAGGCGGCCACAAGGGCGAGGAGTGCACGGCACACACCTGCACGGAACCACTGACGCATGACTCTCTCCCCCGGATTCGGATTCGGTTCAGTCGCACCGAATCGGGGACACGGTCAGCGGCGGCTTTGGTTGCGCGTCAGTCCGCGCGCGTCAGTCCGGCTGGCCGTGGATCCACGCGGCCCAGGCCTCGACGTCCGTGCCGAAGTCCTCGGCGCTGATGGCCTTTAGGAAGGTGATCGCGGGCGCGCGCGTTCCGCGGTGCTCGGCTCCGGCGTACGCGAGCAGGAGATCGGGTCGTTCCCGGGCTAGGCGCCGGCCGAAGTCGGGTGCGATGCCCGTCGCAACGAGGACCTGGAGCGTCGTGGCGAACTGCCACGGGCTCGTCCCGCCGAATATCGCAAGCAGAGGCTCCTCCGCGGGAGTCCAGTCCACCGGGCGCAGCGGGTCGTCGGCGGCGGTCAGCCCGCGGAGCACAAGACCGGCCATTCCGGCGACTCGATCCACCGGATCCGTCACGGCAAAGACGAGCGCGTGCCACGACGCGTCGCGATCCATGAAGTTGCTGAGTACGAGCGTGGCGATCTCGCGGGTTTGCCACGAGGAATCCCTCGCCAGGAGTTCAAGGCCGAGGCGGTAGTCGCGTCTCCGGTCCGCGCGGTCGAGCAGGCTCCAGACCTCGGCGAGGGCTCGGGCGTCGATTCCCATCATCCATTCGGCCACCTCGGCGGTGCGATCGGCATCGCCGCGTGCGTAGAGCACCTGGGCCGCCCTGCTCAGCAGCCCGGGGTTCTCCTCCGCAAACGCCTTCAGGCTCTCCAGGGCCTCCGGCAGAACGAGGGTGTCGCTGCCGATCGTGCGAGGGCGGACGCGTGTGGCGTCTTCCACGCCGACCACGACCGTGTAGACCTCGTCGGACCCCATGGTGCGGTACGACGTGGCGGCCGCGTCGGCGAATCCGAGGTCGCGCTGCATGACCGCCGCGCAGGCGTGGAACGGCTGACCGGGAGCCAGTTCCTGGATCGCGTCGAAGAGTTCGCGCGCGGTCCATTCCTTCAACCCCACGAACTCGACCGGACCGTCGGGCCCGTCGATCACCTGAGCGACGCTCGGAGCCGCCGTCGCGGCGAGGAGCAGGATCATGCCGGGCACCGCGCGCGCGAACTTCATGGGGACTCCTTTGCTGCGTCCTATCCGGGTCGCCGGTGCACCGTATCGGTGGCCGGAGGAGGCAGTGTATCGGCGGCCGGGGGGGTCAGCAATTCGAGGAGGAAGTCCACCGCCTCCTCGGATCCCGTGCGGCCGAGCCAGTAGATGCCGCGCTCCCGAACCTCCGGGTCCGGTTCGTTGCGGATCAGTTCCATCAGGACCCGAGGGGCGCCGGAGTCGGCATCGGCCCGCTCGAAGATGGCGTAGATGGCCTGCATCTTCAGGAAGGGCTCCGAAATCTCTCCGTAGAGGTCGGCAAGGTACGCCACCGTCACCGTCGGGTGACCCGCCCACGCGGTGAAGGCTTCCTCGCGCACGTCTTCGGACTCCTCCGTGTCGAAGGCGACGGAGCGCGCCCAGGCGGCGGTCTCCATGTCCTCCTCTTCGCGCACCTTTCGTTGCACGGCCCGGAACATGGACTCCTTGAGGTCATCCGAATCGAGTCGTTCGTAGATCGGAATGAAGGCGGCGGCTCGCACGTCATCCCGACGGCCCACCGCTCTGATCGCCGCGTTGCGGATGGTCTCCGACTTGGAATCATCGAGGGCCGCGTTGACGAGCGCATTCACGGCGCCGTTGCGGAGTCCGTACTGCATCCACGCGGCACCGGTCGTCGTTCCCTCGTACGAACTCCTGCGGAGGGCTTCGATCGCATCGCTCTGCATGGCGTAGTCGTCCGAGTCCTCGAGCGTCTGCTTGAGCACCTGGTACGCATCCCAGGAGTTGAAACGCCACATTTCCTGCAGCGCGTGCCTGCGGACGGACCTCTCCGAATGAGTCTCGAAGATGCCGCGGAGAACGTTCTCGGCTTCCCGGGTTCCCTGTCTCGCGACGAATTGGACCGCCTCCTCGTGCAGCCGCGGCGAACACTCGTCGTCACGGGCCAGGACGTCGCGAAGCACCTGCATCCGGTTGATCTCGTTCTCGTAGCGCATGACCGCTTCGAGCGCCGCCAACTGCACCGACACGTCGTCGCACGTCCCCCGCTCCTGCGACGCGGCGCGCAGGGCCTCCTGATATCTGGTATTCCGCTGGTATTCCGCCCGCTGCCAATCGACCTGCAGCACATCGACGGTCAAGGCCCGCTGCGCGTAGTCCGCCACCTGCCGCTCCAAGTCGGTGATGCTCTCCGCGGACTCCGCCAATCGCCGGAGGTAGTCCTCCGCGTCCTGTGCGTCCGGCTCGCCCTGTGCGTCCGGCTCGCCCTGCGCGTCCGGCTCGCCCTGCGCGTCGGCCAGCGAGTCGGCGGCCACCGAATCCGGCAGAGTCCTCAGGTCGGCCACTCGCACGGGAAGTTCGAGGGTGCGCCCCCCCACCTCCATGGGCATCACGCGGAAGCCGGGCGTCGCGGCGGAGACGTCGAGGGTCTCCTCCGCCTCGCGCAGCAGCCGCTCCGCATCGCCGGCGTCGCCCTGAGACGCGAGTTGGCTCCGGATCTCGAAGTCCAGGGCCCGCGCGTCGTGGTACAGCCGCCCCGCCTCCCTGTGCAGGCGAGGCTCCGCCGGCCGCGCCTCGGAGAACCCGACCATCAGTATTTCGAGCAGCAGCCGCGCCTCGGCCAGGTCGCCGAGGCGATAGCGGGCGAAGGCCTCCCAGTAGTAGGAATCGGGCTCGAACGGGGGCGTCACCAGCGCGGACTCGGTTCGCACCGCCTGGAAGAGCGCCACCGCGCGTTGGAACTCCTCCGCGTTGATGGCGCGACGCGCCTCGAGGAATCGCGCCACCTCTTCCTGCTGCACGGTCTGCGCGGCAAGGGTCCTCGCCCCGAGCACCGGCAGCGCGTCGCGCGTGGGCGCGGCGTCCACGGTCGTGAGACCGGCCAGCAGCAGCCCGGTCCACGTCAAGTGTCTTACGCGATTATTCATGGTATGCCTCCGTACGGTTCATTCACGTGCCGCTTCATGTGCCGCTCACGGACCGGAGCCGCATCAGCGTGCCCTGCCGTTCCATGCTCTCGCGGGCCAGTTCGCGCTCGAAGTCCGGGGCGTCCGGGCCGAGGCGCGCGATCTGGACGAGGACGAGTTCGAGATCCTGCAACAGTGCGCGCTCCCGCTGGCCTTCCGCCGCGGGCGTGTTGAGCAGCGAACGCGTCTCGACCAGAAACTCACGCGCCCACCTGGCCAGGTCGCGCTGAGATTCGTCGGTTCCGATATCCGTGCGGAACGCGACGAGCAGGGCCTGGGTCCGGTCGAGGTGACGGGAGATCCGGGACATGTCGTATTCGTCGGCGTCGTCGCGGACCGGCGGGTCCGCCTCGGGCCGGGCGGGCGTCGCGGCCGGGGTCGGATCGGCTGCCGGCGGCGGATCGGCCGCGGCGAACTGCCGGTTCGTCTCCAAGGGCTCCTCGAGGACGGAAAGCGCCAGCGCCTCCTCGGCGGCCGTCGGCGCGAGGGGCCCGGAGTCGGTCGCGGCGACGGACATCGGCGTCGCCGTCACCGGTGTCGCCGTGGTCGGCGCCGTCGTCGTCGCGGCGACCGTTTCCGGCTCCGTGGGCACCGGGAGCTGCGAGCCGCGGTCGAGCGCCACGGCCAGCGCGACCGAAGCGGCGGCGGCTCCCGTCAGCCACACCGTGGTCCGGCCGGGCCGCCGCCCGAGCGTCCGGGCCACGATCAGCCGCAGCGGGCCGCGAGTCGCCTTGCGCGCGCCGGGGTCCTCCGGCTGCCGCGCGACCCACTCCGCCTCGATCCGTTCCCACATTGTCTCGCGCGGCGGGGGTGGCGGGTCGTGGTAGCCCAGCACATCGAAGGGGTGATCGACGCCGCGGTCGACGGCACTGCCAACGCCGGCCACCGCGCCCGTCATGTCCACCGTCTCGGGCGAGTCGGAGTCGGGCACCGGCGGCGCCCCGAGCCGCCCCTCGATCCCGCTCCACATCGCCTCGATCGGGGGCTCCGGCGGGTCGTGGTAGTCGGCCGCCTCGCGGCGGACGAACCGGGCGAAGCGGCTCGCGTCGTCCATGCGATCCTTCAGCATGCCCATTCTCCCGCGAAGTCCGCGAGCTTCTCCCGCAGGCGGCTGCGGGCCCGGAAGAGCTGCGACTTGGACGTCCCGGCCTTGATCCCGAGCATCGCCCCGATCTCCTCGTGCGTGTAGCCCTCGAGGTCGTGCAGCAGGAAAACGGTTCGATAGCCGGCGGGAAGTTCGTCGATGGCGCGGTGCAGCCGCTCCTTCACGTCGGGCTCGAGGCCGCTCAGGCCGCGGGTGGAGCGGAGGTCCTCATGCAGCGCGGTCTCGCGGCTGCGAAAGCGCTTCACCTTGCGGAGCCCGTTCAGCGACACCGTCGTGGCGATCGATCCCAGCCACGTCCCGAACGCGGCTTCGCCGCGAAACGTGTCGATCTTCGTGAACGCCCGCACGAACGTCTCCTGCGTGAAATCCTGGGCGAGGTGGTCCTCGCCCGCGAACCGGTAGCAGATCCGGAACACGCGGTCGACGTGCGCGTCGTACAACGCGCGCGCCGCGTCCTGGTCTCCGTCCCTGAGCCGCTGAATGAGTTGCGGTTCCGTCACCGTGCCGGGGTCTCCGGGTACACGTCGGTTCTTCCGCTTCTTCTGCTTCTGAATCGGTGACACAGGCAACCGGGGATTGGTTGCGCGGGGATCGGGCGGATCCGGGGGACGACCGGCCCGCGGCGGGGATGCGCCGCGGCCGGTCGACCCGGGGCGGGGGTCCGGGAGCGGCCGAGGCTCCCGTTCAGGCGGCCGGCGCCCTAGGCGACGGCGACCGCCGCGCCCTCCAGCACCTCGGCGATGTTTTCCAGCGCCCATTCCAGGCTCGCCTTCTCGATCGTGAGCGGAGGCGCGAAACGGATCACCTGCTCGTGCGTCTCCTTGGCGAGGATCCCGCGCGCCTGCAGCGCCTCGCAGAACGGGCGCGCCGACCCCGACTCATCCCGCACCACCACGCCGATGAACAGGCCGCGCCCGCGCACATGGTCCACGTGCGGCGAGTCGATCGCCTCCAGTTCTCCCTTGAACCAGGAACCGAGTTCGTTCGACCGCCCGGGGAGATCCTCATCCCGGATCACGTCCAGCGCCGCCATCCCGACCGCCGCACCCAGGGGATTACCCCCGAACGTCGATCCGTGGTCCCCCGGATGGAAGACGTCCATGATGTCGGAGTTGGCGAGGATCCCGGACACGGGGAACACGCCCCCGCCGAGCGCCTTCCCGACGATCATGATGTCGCCGCGGTCCGCCTCCCAGTCGGCGCAGAACAGCTTGCCGGTCCGCCCCAGGCCGGTCTGGATCTCGTCGTTGATCATGAGGACGTCGTTCGCCCGGCAGATCTCCAGCGACCGCGCGTAGAAACCGTCGGGCGGCACGACCACGCCCGCCTCGCCCTGGATGGGCTCGACGAGGAACCCGACCGTGTTCGGCGTGATCGCCGCCTCGAGCGCATCCGCGTCGCCGTAGGGAATCGGCACGAAGCCGGGCGTGAACGGACCGAATCCGAACGTGGATCCCTCATCCGAGGAAAAGCCGACGATGGTCGTCGTCCGGCCGTGGAAGTTCTGCTCGCAGACGATGATCTCGGCCCGGTCCTCGGCCACGCCCTTCACGGTGTAGCCCCACTTGCGGGCCGCCTTGATCGCGGTCTCCACGCCCTCGGCGCCGGTATTCATCGGCAGCGCGCGCTCGAACCCGGTCATCTCGCACAGCTTCTGGAGGAACGGGCCCATGCGGTCGTTGTGGAAGGCGCGCGACGTGAGCGTGAGCTTCTCCGCCTGCGCGCGCAGCGCCTCGATGATGCGGGGGTGACGGTGTCCCTGGTTCACCGCGGAATAGGCGCTCAGCATGTCCAGATACCGGCGGCCCTCCACGTCCCACACCCACTCGCCCTCGCCGCGCTCGATCACGACGGGAAGCGGGTGGTAGTTGTGCGCGCTCCACTTGTCGACCTGAGAGATGTAATCGCTGGTGTTCATCGCTTCCTCATTGAGCTGCCGAGCAATCCTCGGCCCGCGGTTGGACCTGAACCCCGTCGGGGGACGGGAACTGTTCTCGCCGGATCGAACCGGACCTGAGAGAGTAGACGAAAAGCCTACTTCCGACAAGGTGATCGGGGCGCGTGTCCCCGTCGGTCCCCGTGCCCCTCGCGGGCTGCTACCTTGGGCGCATGAGCGACGTTTCCCCCATCCCCAACTTTGCCGAGTTCTCCCGCCTCGCCGAGCCCGGGCGGATGGTTCCCGTGGCCATCGAAATCCCGTTCGACCTCGATACTCCGGTCACGGCGTTCTCGAAGCTTCGGCGCGGTCCCTTCTCCTTCCTGCTCGAATCGGTCGAGGGTGGGGAGCGCTGGGCGCGATTCAGCTTCGTCGGCTCCGAACCCCGGGGAGCGTGGCGACTCGACGGCTCGGAGATCCGGCTCTGGACGCCCGCGGAGGGCTGGAGCGAACCCGAAACCACGAGCGACCCCTTCGGCGCCTTCGAGGCATGGATCACCCGTTACGACCCGGTCGAAATCCCCACCCTGCCGCGGTTCTGGGGCGGCGCCATCGGGTTCTTCGGCTACGACACGGTACGCTGGCTCGAGCGATTGCCCGCGGCGCCGCCCGACGACCTCGGCGTGCCCGACGCCTGTTTCCTGTCGACGGAGCACATGCTCATCATCGACAACCTCTATTCGCGGGCTATCGCCGTGGCGGCCGTGCCGGTCGCCTCCGACGACGACCCGGCCGAACTGTACCGGAACGCCGTGGACCGGCTCGCTGACTGGGTGCGCGGTCTGGAGCGACCGCACGGACTGGGGCGGCTCGGCGACGGCGCAGCGAACACGCCCGAGGTGGTCGGAAACCGGTCGCGGGACGACTACGAGGCGGCCGTCGAGCGTATCCGAGAGTACATCGTGGCGGGAGACGCCTACCAGGTCGTGGTCTCGCAGCGCGCCGGCGCCCGTTTCGAGGGTGACCCGCTCGAGCTTTATCGCGCGCTCCGGCGCAGCAACCCGTCGCCCTATCTCTTCTTCATCGAACTGGACGGCATGCGCCTCATCGGCTCGTCCCCCGAGACGCTGGTCCGGGTGGAAGACGGGATCGTGACCGTGCGCCCGATCGCCGGGACGCGACCGCGCGGGGCCACGCCGGGGGAGGACGAGGGGCACGCGCGCGACCTGCTCGCCGACGAGAAGGAGCGGGCGGAACACCTCATGCTGGTGGATCTCGGGCGCAACGATGTGAGCCGGGTCGCCCGCCCCGGCTCCGTCGAGGTGTCGCGCTTCATGGAGATCGAGCGCTACAGCCACGTGATGCACCTCGTGAGCGAGGTCGCCGGGTCGCTGAAGGAGGGCGTTGATGCCGTTGACGCGTTCAAGGCCTGCTTCCCCGCCGGCACTCTGACCGGCGCCCCGAAAGTGCGCGCGATGGAGATCCTCGACGAACTCGAGCCGACCCGCCGCGGGCCGTACGGCGGGGCGGCCGGCTACGTCGGCTACGGGGCGACGAGCCTCGACATGGCCATCGTCATCCGCACGCTGCTCTCCGCCGGAGACCGGGTGTACGCGCAGGCGGGGGCGGGGATCGTCTACGATTCGGAACCCGCGCGCGAGTGGGAAGAGACCCGCCACAAGGCCCGCGTGCTCCTCGAGGCGCTGACGAAGGTCTAGCGGCGGGCGAGCCGCTCCTCGCGGGCCACGATGGGGTCGATCCGGTCCGCATATTCCTTGGCGTAGGCGAGCGCTTCCTCCAGCGCCTCCGTCCGCGTCCCCGCGAAGTGCTGGCCCACGGCGGCGCTCATCGCCCGGCCCGGCCCGGCCGCCGCCGCGACCTCCCATACCTCCGGCCCGCCGCGCAGTGCCGCCCGCCTGCCCGCTCGCGTCTCCCGGAACTCGATCTGCGGGAACCTCTCCAGCGCGAGCCACTCCAGGAGAATCCTCCTGAGTCCCTGGGAGGGGGTCCATTGCTGCTCGAGGAATACGCGTTCGAGTTCCGACTCGACTTCGCGTGAGACGCGCGTACAGAGAGGACGGGGCAAAGGCATGTATACATGGTATACCATCCTCCGGAGACGTGCCAGGTGTAACCCTTTGCCGGCTCGCGGCGTCTACGGGTGTACCGAGGGCGCTCGCGGCTCGCCGCAGCCGGAGCGAGGCGGCGTTCCTCGGCTCACGGAAGGAGACGACCATGAACGTTCAGCGAATTCCAGCCCGGATCGGCGCCCTGCTCGCGCTGATCTTCGCCATCGCGGGCCCGGCCCGATCGTACGCCCAGTCCGAGACCCGGCCGGAGACGGGTACCGTGCAGGGGACGGTGCTCGACACGACGGCCAATGTCGGGGTCGCGGGAGCGCAGGTCTTCGTGGCGGGGACGACGATCGGCACGTTGACCGACGCGGAGGGCGGGTATTCCCTCTCCGGCGTGCCGGCCGGGGAGCAGGTCGTCACGGTCCGGTTGATCGGCTACCGGGAGGCCAGCAAGCGGATCACCGTGACGGCGGGCGAGACGGTCACGCTGGACTTCACCGTCGAGCAGACGGCGTTGCGGCGGGGGGAGACGATCGTGACCGGAGTGCCCGAGGCGGCCGTCGAGCCGCCCTTCTCCGTGCTGCGAGGTCCCTCGTCGATCAGCGCTTCCGTCAGGGGGGCGTCCCGCAGGCACCTCTTCTACAACACGGAGTCGTACGCCCGGATCGTGGAAAACGACTTCCGCGGCGTCGGCGAGTCGCCTCTCTCCACCTTCTCCATCGACGTGGACCGCGCGTCGTACGCCAACGTCCGGCGCTTCATACAGGCGGGGGAGCGGCCGCCCGTCGACGCGGTCCGGATCGAGGAGTTGATCAACTACTTCCCGTACGAGTGGGATGGCGCGGCGGGGGACCACCCCTTCCAGGTCGTCACCGAGGTGTGGGATGCGCCCTGGAAGCCCGAACACCGGCTCGTTCGCATTGGACTCAAGGCTCCCTCCGTCGACACGGAGCACCTGCCGCCGAGCAACCTGGTCTTCCTGCTCGACGTGTCGGGGTCCATGTCATCGCCCGACAAGCTCCCGCTGCTGAAGAAGGCCTTCGCCCTGCTCACAGAGCAACTGAGACCGCAGGACCGGGTCGCGATCGTCGTCTACGCCGGCGCGGCCGGACTCGTGCTTCCTCCGACCCCGGGGAACCGGCGCGCCCGCATCCTGTCGGCCGTGGAGCGGCTGGAGGCGGGCGGAAGCACGGCGGGCGGCGCCGGGATCGCGCTCGCCTACGACGTAGCGCGGGAACACTTCGTCGAGGACGGCAACAACCGCGTCATTCTCGCGACCGACGGGGACTTCAACGTGGGCGCCTCCAGCGACGAGGCGATGGTGCGCCTCATCGAGAGGGAGCGGGAGAGCGGGATCTTCCTCACGGTCCTCGGCTTCGGCACCGGGAACCTGAAGGACTCGAAGATGGAGCAGATCGCGGACCGGGGGAACGGCAACTTCCACTACGTGGACGGCCTCCTCGAAGCCAGGAAGGTGCTCGTGGAGGAGATGGGAGGGACGCTCTTCACGGTCGCGAAGGACGTGAAGCTGCAGGTGGAGTTCAATCCCTCGCGCGCCGCCGCGTACCGGCTCATCGGGTACGAGAACCGGTTGCTCGCCGACGAGGACTTCAACGACGACACGAAGGACGCGGGTGAACTCGGAGCCGGCCACACGGTGACCGCGCTGTACGAGGTGGTGCCCGCGGGTCTTCCGGTTCCCCGCAGCGTGGATCCGTTGCGGTATCAGCCGGCCGCCGAGCCGCAGACCCCTGTGGAATCGCCCCCGGCTGCGTTCGAGGACGAACTGCTCTACGTGAAGGTCCGTTACAAGGACCCGGACGGCGCCGAGAGCAAACTCCTCGCGCATGCGGTCGCGGACCGCTCACTGTCGCCCTCGCGGAGCTTCCGCTTCGCCGCGGCCGTGGCGGGGTTCGGCATGCTGCTGCGAGACTCGCCCCACGCCGGAGGGCTCACGCCGGATGATGTCATCTCGCTGGCGGAAAGAGGACGGGGCGACGATCCGCGAGGCTATCGCGGAGAGTTCATCCGACTCGTGGAGACCGTGCGCGACCTCGATCTGCTCGAAGCGGCAGCGGAGGACGGCGACCAGCGCTAATTTGGCGCCCCTTGAAGCTCAATCGACGCATCTCCGGCCAGATCGAACGGCCGGCGGACAAGCGACGCTACGTCCGCCGGCTGTTCGCCGGCGTGGCCGATCGTTACGACCTCACCAACGACGTCATGTCGCTGGGTCTCCACCGCCGCTGGAAGCGTCGGCTGCTCGCGCGCGCGGACCTCCGCCCGGACCACCGCATCCTCGATCTCGCGGCGGGCACCGGAGACCTCGCCCGCGGAGCCCTGGGCCAGGCCGCGCGGGAGGCGTTCGAGATCCACGTCGTCGCCGCGGATCTCACGCCCGAGATGATGCGGGTGGGACGCGGACGACCGGGCCCCGCCCTCGCCGGCTGGATCGGGGCCGATGCGCTTCGCCTGCCCTTCCCCGATGGCGCGTTCGACCGCGTCGTCGTCGGATACGGTCTGAGGAACTTCGCCGGCCTGGACGCCGCGCTGGCCGAGAGCTTCCGCTGCCTGCGCCCCGGCGGGCGGCTGATCTCGCTCGATTTCGGCCACCCGCGCTCCGCGGCGCTGCGCCGCATCTACCTCGGGTATCTCGATGCCTCGACCCGCGTCGCGGGCTGGGCGCTCCACCGCGATCCGGAGTCCTACGTGTACATCCCCGAGTCGCTGAGGAGGTTCCCGGACCAGCGGGAGATGGTCCGCCGGATGGAAGCCGCCGGGTTCGTGGAGTGCGGCTACGAAGACCTGCTGATGGGCACGATGGCCATCAACTACGGAGACCGCCGCTAGCGTCGCGGCTGGAGACTCGGGCTAGATGTTCGGGCTGGTCTTCCAGACGGTGAACTGGCGCTGGCCGGATTCGCTTTCCTCGAGGCGAACTTTCAATGCATCGCCATCGGCCAGTCGCATATGGTCGCGCATCTCCAAAGGAATCGTGATACGGCCACCGCTTCCCACGGTAATGTCGCGATAGTACATGACGCGGAAGATCGCCATCTAACCTCCCCATGGAGGGTTGGATTCGGCAAAGCGAGGGGAATCCTCAATATGGGGATGCGATGGCCCCTGCGGTAGGCCGGTCCGCCGAAGGTGCGGGGCGGCTGCGTGGCGACGGGTGCAGGCAATCCGTATCATCGGGGCCGTGAATACACCGGCCATTCGCCTGCGGGGCGTCACGAAGCGCTTCGACAAGAAGACGGCGGTCCGCGACCTCGACCTTGAGATCCCCCACGGATCGATTTACGGACTCATCGGCCCGAACGGCGCCGGAAAGACCACGACGCTCCGGATCATCCTCGACATCATCGGACCCGACGCCGGCTCCGTCGACGTCTTCGGTTCCCCCAACGTCGAGTCCATGCGCACACGCATCGGGTACCTGCCGGAGGAGCGCGGCCTGTACCAGAAGATGACGGCCGCGGACCACCTCGCGTTCTTCGGCCAGTTGAAGGGGCTGAAGCGGAAGGAGGCGCTCGCGCGGGCCCGGGCCGGGCTGGATGCGGTAGGTCTCGGCGATCGGGCGGATGACAAGGTGGAGACCTTCTCGAAGGGGATGGCCCAGAAGGCCCAGTTCCTCGGCGTCATCCTTCACCAACCCGATCTGCTGGTGCTCGACGAGCCCTTCAGCGGCCTCGACCCGCTGAACGTCGAACTGTTCAAGCAACTCCTGCAGGAACGGCAGCGGGCCGGAGCCACGATTCTGCTCTCGACACACCTCATCGAGGACGCCGAGCGCCTCTGCGAGCGCGTGTGCATGATCGCGGGAGCAACGAAGGTGCTCGATGGCCGGGTCCGGGACATCAAGGCCGCGGCGGGGCGGCGCGACATCGCGCTCTCCTTCGAGGGGAATCCCACGTTCCTCGATGCGCCGGACCTCATCGAGGACATCTCGGCGCACGGCACGTACGTGGAGGTCCGCATGCTGGAGGGGGCGGATCCCCAGGCGCTGCTGCGGCGGGCGGTGGACAGCGGCGCCCTGATCTCGCGCTTCGAACTCATCGAACCTTCGCTGCGCCAGATCTTCATCGAGAAGGCGACGGAGGCCGGACTCTCGCACGAGGACGAGAGCGAAGACGACGAGGCGGCCGCATGAACCCGTTCACGCCCAGGGTCGCGGCCGTGATCCGCCGGGAATTCGTGCTGCGCGTGAAGTCGAAGTGGTTCCTGCTCTCCACGCTGGGCCTCCCCGTGCTGATCGTCGGGCTCGGCGTCCTCTCCGCCTTCCTCGCCGTGAGAAGCGCGACGGATGCGGGCGAGGAGCGCAGGGTCATCGGGGTCGCCGATCCGGCCGGACTCATCGGCGACCTCCTCGTCGAGGAACTCCTCGCGGACTCGCTCGACGCCGTGCGGGCCGAGGACATGGAGGAGCTCTCGGTCGACGAGGCGCGGACGCGGCTCTCCGATTCCTCGTACGACCTGCTGATGATGATCCCGAGGAGCGCGGGCCGGCGCTCCGCGGAGATGCCGGGGGAGACAGCGGACGCTCGGGAGATACCGGACGCGGGCGACGACGGGCGGACGACGCTGCTCGCGCGGGCCAGCGTCCCTTCCGTCGTCGAGGGCTCGGTCCGGGGCGCCCTCCAGCGGGCATCGGTGCGGGCGCGCCTGCGCTCGATCGGCGTGCAGAGCATCGATCCCGGCGCGCTGCTCCAGCGGACCTCGTTCGACGTCATCAACGTTACGGAGTCCGGCGAAGCGCGGTCCCAGGACATCTACCGGGCGCTCAGCTTCGGCATCGCGTTCTTCTTCTACTTCATCCTGCTCATCTACGGGCAGATGATCGTGCGGGCGATCCTGGAGGAGAAGCAGTCCGACATCGTCGAGATCATGGTCTCCTCATTGCGCCCGTGGGAGCTGATGCTGGGCAAGATCGTGGGCGTCGGCGCCGTGGGGATCGCGCAGATGGCCGTCTGGGCCCTGGTCTTCGCGCTCGCGGCGGTATACGGCCTCACCGCCGGCGCCTCCACGCTGGCGGAGGCGGGGATCGACATCGCGAGCATCCCGATTCCGTGGGGCACGCTCGTGCTGATGTTCTTCTTTCTCATCTTCGGCTACCTGCTCTACGCGGGCATGTTCGCCGGGGCCGGCGCGACGATCAGCAACGAGCACGACGCCCAGCAGGTCATGCTCCCGATCACGCTGCTGATCATCCTCCCGTTCATCGCGACACAGGGCGTGATCCAGAGCCCGAACGCGGGTTGGGGCGTCGTCCTCTCCCTCGTGCCGTTCTTCAGTCCGCTGGTGATGCCGGCGCGGCTGTTCGCCACTTCGGTCCCGGTGTGGCAGTGGCTCGCGTCGCTGGTTCTGCTGGGGGTCTTCGTTCTCGGGGCGGCGTGGGTCGCGGGCCGCATCTTCCGGGTCGGGATTCTGATGAAGGGCCAGCGCGCCAACCTGCCGCAGGTCGTGCGGTGGATACGCCACGGCTGAACTTCGCCCTCCTCCTTGCCCTCGGCGGCGGAGCGTGCGCCGGGGCGTGCGGGACCGACGCGGACACGTTCGTGCTCGGCGCCACGACGTCCACCTACGATTCGGGTCTGCTCGAACACCTGATCGCCCGCTTCAACGAAGACCATCCCGGGCTCCGGGTGCGCACGGTCATCGCCGGGAGCGGCGAGGCGCTGGAACTCGGTCGCACGGGAGACGTGGACCTCCTGCTCGTGCACGCGCCCGAAGCCGAGGCCCGTTTCGTCGAGGCGGGTTACGCGCTACGGCGGAGTCCCGTCCTCATCAACGGATACGTGATCGCTGGGCCGCGGTCGGATCCCGCGCGGATTCGCGGATCCGCGTCTCCGTCCGAGGCGTTCGCGACGCTCGCGGAGGGGGAGCACGGCTTCGTCTCGCGCGGCGACAGCTCGGGCACGCACTACCGCGAGATCGCCTTCTGGCGCGAGGCGGGCGTGACGGCCGGCGGCGCATGGTACGTGGAGTCCGGGCAGGGTCAGGCCACGACGCTGCACGTGGCCAGCGAACGCGGCGCGCACGTCCTCACGGATGGCGCGACGCTCGCGATGCTGTCGCCGGTGCTCGACCTCGACGCGCTCGTCGAGGACCACGCATCGCTGCGCAACGTCTATTCGTTGCTGGCGCCGCGCGCGGCGGTCCGGCCGGAACGCGCCGCGGTCTTCGCGGACTGGCTGCGCTCCGGAAACGGACGCCGCGCCATCGGGGAATTCCGGGTGCGCGGCGGCGCCGAGGCCCTCTTCGCCCCGTGGCCCGGCGACGATCCCGCCAACTAGAT
The DNA here is from genome assembly GCA_965207805.1 of Gemmatimonadota bacterium. GTDB lineage: Bacteria > Gemmatimonadota > Gemmatimonadetes > Palauibacterales > Palauibacteraceae > Palauibacter. Next base: position 369,649 of record OZ242312.1, on the reverse strand, counting down.
TCGGCTCGTGGATCCGCTGCTCGAGGCTCTCCGGCTCATCACGTCGGGTGACCTGTACGTCTGGAACGTCATCCTCCGCTCTCTGCAGATCAGCGGATCGGCGCTCCTCCTGGCCATGGTCATCGGACTTCCCATCGGGATCGCGGTCGGGCTGACGCGATTCCGGCTTCGCCTTCCACTGGTCGCGGTGATCAACGCGGGTCTCGCGTTTCCTCCGGTCGTCGTCGGGCTCGGCGTCTTCCTCGTTCTGTCGCGGGCGGGCCCGCTCGGCGACCTGCAGCTGCTCTACACGCCGGCCGCCATGATCGGCGCCCAGGCGATTCTGGCCGGCCCTTACATCGCCGCGGTGAGCCTCGCGGCTGTGGAGAACATCCCCCGGGACATCTCCCTTCAGGCGCGAGCGCTCGGCGCGAGCCGGCGGCAGGCGATCGTCCTGCAGTTGAGAGAGGTGCGGACGTCGCTCGTGGCGGCGGTGGCGGCGGGGTTCGGGGCCATCATCAGCGAGGTGGGCGCGGTGATGATGGTGGGGGGCAACATCCTCGGCGAAACCCGCGTGATGACGACAGCGATCGTGCTGGAGACGCGGCGCGGCAACTTCGACGTTGCGATCGCCATGGGGATCGTACTCATGCTCATCGCGCTCTGCGTGAACGCGGTGCTCCTCCTGATCGGCCGGCGCACGATCCGCCGCGGCCAGGTCGCGTGAACGCCGCGACCGGCCCGCTTCTCGGGGGCGTCGGCCTGCGCCGCGTCTACGGCGGAAGGACGGCCGTCGAGGTGGACCGCATCGAGCTGCGCGAGGGCGAGATGCTCGCGGTGTTCGGGCCGAACGGGGCCGGGAAGTCCACGCTGCTGCGCCTTCTCGCCATGCTGGAGAAGCCCGACGCCGGAGAGGTCACGTTCCGCGGCGGGTCGGGACGGCCGGCCGAGCGGGCGCTCCGCGCCGCGTCCGCGGTCGTGTTCCAACGCCCTCACTTCTGGAGCGACTCCGTCGAGTACAACGTCGGACTGGGTCTGTCCCTGCGCGGCGTGTCCCGCCCCGAATCCCGCGCCCGTTCGCACGCGGTGTGCGAGCAACTCGCGATCTCACACCTGCTGGGGGCCCCGATATCGCAGCTGTCGGGAGGAGAGGCGCAGCGCGTCGCGCTCGCGCGCGCGCTGGTGCTCGACCCGGAGATCCTCTTCCTCGACGAGCCGACGGCGAATCTCGACACGGACTCCCGGATCGACCTTCGTCACGACCTGGAGCGGGTGGCGCGGGAGCGCGCGACGAGCGTCTTCCTCATCACCCACGACCGGGGCGAGGCCTTCCATCTCGCGGACCGGGTTGCCGTGATTCGGGACGGGAAGCTCGTCCAGACGGGTACGCCGAAGGAGATCTACGAGAATCCCGCGGACGTCTACACGGCGCGCGTCACGGGGGCGGAGTTCACGATCTCGGGCGCGGTGACGCGGGCGCACGAACGCATGGTCACCGTCGACATCGGAGGCGCTTCGCTCGTGGCCCTGGGCGAGGCGGCCCCGGGTACGCCGGTGAAGATCGCCTATCGGCCGGAAGATCTCGTCCTCGGACCCCCGGACGTCCCCCCGGCGGACCTGAGCACGCGCAACCTGATCGTGGCGACCGTGGAGGAGCGGCGCGACATGGGCGGGCTCGTGCGGCTGCGGCTACGCGGCCCGGTCGAACTCGTCGCCCTCGTCACGCTCGACGCCGCGGAGGAACTCGGCGTCGACCCCGGAGTGCGCGTCGCGGTGCGCGCGAAGGCCACCGCGCTGCATGCGTTCGCGGCGGCCCCGCCAGCCACGGACTAGGGCGAACGCCGCCTCATCGCCGGGCCCGTCCAGATAACGATGGCCCCGCAGCGCCCCACAGCTCCGCCGAACTCGGCCGGCAACTCGCTCGGGCCCCGGTAGACCTCGATCCCGGCGACTTCGCCCGGCGAGACGAAGTTGTCGATCGAGTCGCTGAAGCCGCCGCCGTCACGGATCACCCGGACGCCGTCCAGGTAGATGTTCGCGTTCATGCACCCGTACTCGGCGCGGCTGCTCAGGCTGGGCGCGCCCCGCGTCATGCGGATGACGCAGTTGTTGTTCGCGCCTCCGGTGCACTCCGTGCGTATGCCCGGAATCCGTCCGAGGTAGTGCGTGACGCGGATCGCGCCCGCGTCCTGGATATCGTCCCGCGTGAGGAATACCCCTGCGCCGATCGCCTCGCCCAGTTCACGCCGGTCGTAGAATCCCTGCAACTCCAGTCGTTTCTCGCGCAGCGCCGTGACGACGATCGGCGCGAGTTCGATCGGGTCCACGCTGAGTTCGAAATCCACCTGCACGGTCCGGTCGCTCGGCAGGTACACCAACTGGTCCAGGGGATCGAAGGTGAGGTGATCGACGGTCACGCGGTACGTTCCCGGGTCGAGGTCCGAGAACATGAAGCGGCCGCTGCCATCGGTCATGCGCTGCCGGTCCTCCGCCAATAGCGTGTCCGAGAGAACGACGTTCGCCGCTTCGACCGGCCGGCCCGAACCGCGATCCACCACCCGACCCAAGATTCGGCCGGGCACCGTGAGCAGGCGGGCGAGCGCCCCCTCCTCCACTCCCACGAGAATGTCCCACCCGGCGGGGGGACCCGGTGCGATGCTCACCTGGACCGGCTCCGTGCGGAAGGACGGGAACCTCGCGCTCACCGTGAGATCCTCCATCGGCGGAAGGCCACAGAGGAGGTATACGCCGTTGTCGTTCGCCTCCACGGAGACCGTGCGCCGCGGTCCATCGTCTTCGATCCAGGTCGCTGAGACCGTTGCCCCCGGGATGAGGACGCCCTGAAGCGTATCGCGGACGATGCCGGCGAGACCGGTGAGGGACGGATCCATGTCCGCCGGACACGTCACGATACTGCGGGAAGGGGTGAGGGGCGGGCCTTGAGCGACCAGCCGGGACCCGGCCGTCATCAGGATCGCGGCTGCGGCCAGAACGCAGGACGTGGCCCGGCAAACAGCCATTCTCCGAGCCTGCGTCTCCGAACGATCTTCGTGCCGTGTTCGCATCCTGCGGTCTCCGCCACTACGTCGCCAAGCCACGCATCGAAGGTAACGCAAGCGCGTATTGTGCACACGACGCGCGACGGGCCGCGGTATTGCGAGAGACTCCCGCGCGCTGTCACTCTTTCGAGGGTCCTTCGGCTGCGGAGTCTCATCTTGCGAATCGCGGGAAACAGACAGGCGCGCCACGCGATCGGCGTCGTTTGTATCCTCCTCGGATTGTCCGGCTGCCTGGATCTGGGGGTCGGGATCTCTCCGACCGTGGGGAACATGCTCACGTCCGTGGTCAGCGAGGGATCCGCCCTGCCCGAGTTCGCGCGCGCCGCCGGGGGGCCCGGATCCATGCGAGTGTCGGGCCAGATCGTGGGCCGGCTGCGGTGCGACTACCTGTCGCCGGACCTGCGGTCGGTCGACGGAGGACTGGAACTGGCCATCACGATCGTGTCGGGCCGACAGGGCTGCAACAGTCTGACCCCCTCGACCCTGTCCTACGTGGCGAACATCTACAACGTAGAGCCCGGATCCTGGTCGATTCTGGTGGAGCATCGCTACGAGGGCGTGGACGGAAACGCCGGTGAACGGCTATACGATGTCGTCACCGTGAAGTAGCGAGGCTCGCCCGCCGAGCGTCACCCGCAGGGAGTCACCCGCCGAACGTCACTCCAGCGGCGTGGAGCGGGCGTGGAGTCCCAGAAGGTCCGCGTCGCTCATATCGGCCAGGGCGCGCGTCGCCTCGGCCACGCTGCGGCTCTCGTGCGACAGCCAGCGCGGCGGCGCGAAGGGGTCCTCAAGGCACACGAAGTAGATGCGGGCCGCGTGCGGCGTATTCGGCTGGCCACCCGAGACGTAGGCTTCCCAGCGGACCATCCCCCCGTCGAGGAACGTGCGGGAGAGCGCCTTCTTCGGATCCACCCTCGCGCCGCTCACACCTTCACCGAGCGCGCGAGCAGTTCGCGGAGCCCCGCCTCGTTCATCTCGGCCACGGCCTGCTTCGGCACCTTGGAGATGCCCGGCGGCGCCTGGTTGTAGCGCTGGGGAATGGTGATGTCGTCCTGGTTCCGGAACATCACGAGCAGCCGGGGCGACTGTTGCGTGGTGCCTGAGAAGATCGAGAACTCGGCCTCCCAGGTGGCCCCCGACTCGCTCTTGAACCGGGTTCGGGCACTGTCCGCGGCCCCGTCCATGCGGAAGATCAGTTTCTTCAGAAGTGACATGCGCGCCACACTAGGCGAGTCGGGCGCGACCCGCCAGCCTGAAGGCTTCCGATGCGGACAAGAAGCTGCGACCTTGCATTGGATTCGAGCCCGGCGGGCGGTTTTCGGCCTTCCGTCGGCCACGCAAGGAGAACGTCATGCCGGTCCACCGCCCATTCCGCACGTCCACCGCGCCCCGCCTGTACGCCGCGCCCCGCCTGTACGCCGCGACAATCGTCTTCCTTCTCACCGTTCTCGCCCTTCCGTCGGCCGCGGGCGGTCAGGACGCGGACGTCATCGATGCGTTCTCGCGGCAGATCGCAGCGGATGTCGAAACCGACGGCATCGGCGGGATCACGGCGGCGGTCTTCAAGGGAGACCAGGTGCTGTGGGCGCAGGGGTTCGGCTGGGCCGATCCGGAAAACCGCGTGCCCGCGGGAGTGCGGACGATCTACCGGACCGGATCGATCTCGAAGTCGGTGACGGCGATCCTGATGGCGGACCTGGTGGAGGAGGGGACGGTCGCGCTCGATGACGCCGTGGTGGACCACTTGCCCGAGGCCGCCGGCTTCGGCGACCCGCCGGCCGGCATGGCGCCGATTACGTTGCGGCAGCTGGCCAGCCACACCGCCGGGCTCATTCGGGAGCCCGAACTCGAAGGCGCCGCGGCAGGACCGATCGAGGACTGGGGATACAAGATCCTCGCCTCGATCCCCCATACGCGCTACGACACGCTGCCCGGAGCCCGGTATCAGTACTCGAACATCGGGTACGGCGTGCTCGGTTACGCCCTGCAGCGGGCCGCCGGCACGTCGTTCATGGACCTCGTCGAGGACCGCCTGTTCGAGCCGCTGGGGATGCGCTCCTCGACCTTCATCGTCGATCCGGACCTCTGGCGCCGGGTGGCGGTGGGGTTCGTCAACTGGGACGACGGCACGGTGGATCCCGAACTGCCGGCGCTCGAGCACGAGGGGCGCGGATACAAGGTGCCGAACGGCGGCGTGTACGCGACCGTCGGAGATCTCGCGACGTTCGCGGCCGCGGTCATGGGCATGACGGAACACGAACTCCTGGAGTCGGCGACGCGGCGGGAGGTCATGACGGTCCAGACGCCGGAGGATCCCGACGCGGGCTACGGACTCGGTTTCTCGATTCGCCCGGTCGAACTCGAGGGCGGCGGCGCGGTGCGGTTCGTCGGCCACGGCGGTTCCGTCGCCGGGTACAACATGTACCTCGTGTTCGAACCCGAGAGCGGCTACGGCGTCGCGCTCGGCCGCAACTACAATCGCGGCGCCACCAGTCTCGGCGAGGCCGGGAACGGGCTCCTCAGGGCGCTGCTCGAGGCCGGCGGTTGAACCCCGTAGCTCGACCACCCGTCCGCGGTCTCGCGCTGTCCGTCGGCCGTATCGCGCCGCTGCTCACGCTGGCGGCGTTCGCGCTCGCGCCGTCCCCGGCCGCGGGGCAGGAAGAGGAAGAGGAGCGGGTCCTCCGCATCTGCCGGCAGCTCGGACAGGCGGAACTCGAGGTCGGCATCGAGGGCACGATCCGCGACGATGAGAGCCAGGTCCTTCTACCGGGGGCGACGGTTCTGATCCGCTACGAAGCCGAACGCGGGCTGCCGACGCCGGAGGACGTGCGGGTCGAAGCGGATGAGCGAGGGCGATACCAGGCCTGCGGCCTCGAGGCGTTCCGGGAGATCCGGGTGCGCCCGAACTATCGGTCCCGGCGCGGGAAGGAGCGCAAGGTCGAACTCGACCGGTCGCGGTTCGTCGACCTCGAGGTGGATATGGGCGACGCGGCGTTCGTCGTTCTCTCCGTCGTGGACGCCGCGTCCGGGGGACCCGTGGCGGGCGCGCAGATCGACTTTTCCCCGCTACCGGTTTCCGGGGTCACGGATACGCTCGGACGCGTGGCGTTCCGCTCCATCCCGCCGCTTTCCTACGGTCTGCGCGTCGCGCACATCGGCTACGCGCCCCTCGAGACCGAGATCAACATCCTCACGGACCAGAACGCGGAATTCCGCATCGAACTCAACACGCGGGCGATCGCGCTCGCGCCGATCGAGGTCAGGGTCACCGGCCGCGACCCGTTCCTGCTCACGTCGGGGTTCTACGAGCGCCGACAGTCCATCGACGAGGGCTACTTCGCGACCTACCCGGAAATCGACCAGTTCATCCACCTCGCGCAGGTGTTTCAGTTCAAGCGGGAACTGTCCATCCGATACCGCCGGAACCAGCTCATCCTCCTCAACGGAAGGCCGGCCAGCCGCCTCGGATTCAATCGGAGAAACCTGGGCGAACTGAAATTCGACACCGTTCGGGGGATCGAAGCGTACAGGTGCAGCGAGGCGCCGCCGGAGATCATGAACCAGGTACCGAACACCATGCTCCTCACCGACTGCAACCTCGTCGCGATCTGGACGTACTGACTCCCCAAACGCTTCCTCAACCGCTTCCTCCCGACAGGACGATTCCTTGAGCGACACTGGCCGGCCCGAAGGGGAAACTGCGGCTCCCGGCCGTTCCGGGGTGTGGGGTACGGTGCGGGCGCTGCTGTGGGGCACGCAGGAAGACTTCACCTCGGGGAGCCTCAACCGCGGGGTCCTTCTCCTCGCCATCCCGATGGTGCTCGAGATGGCGGGGGAGTCGCTCTTCTTCCTCGTGGACATGGCGGTCGTCAGCCGGCTCGGGGCTGGTGCCCTGGCCGCGATCGCCCTCACGGAAGCGATGCTGTCCGTCATCTACTCGATCGCGGTGGGCCTCGCGATGGCGACCACAGCGATGGTCGCGCGACGGACGGGCGAGAAGGACGAGCGCGGCGCCGCGACGGCAGCCGTGCAGGCGATCGTGCTCAGCGTCGGCATCGCGGCGGTCCTCGGCCTCGCCGGGGCGATTCTGGCCCCGTGGCTTCTCAGGATGCTGGGAGGATCCCCGGAAGTCGTCGCCGCGGGGACGACGTACGCCCGTATCCAATTGGGCGGGATGGTCGTCATCATCCTCCTCTTCGTGAACAACGCGATCTACCGGGGCGCGGGCGACCCATCGATGGCCATGCGGTCCGTGTGGCTGGCCAACGGGATCAACATCGTGCTCGATCCCGTGCTCGTGTTCGGGCTCTGGATCTTCCCCGAACTCGGACTCCCCGGCGCCGCCGTGGCTACGACGACCGGACGCGGGATCGGGGCCCTGTACCAGTTGTGGCACCTGTCGCGCGGCGAGCGCGTCCGGGTGCGGCGGGGCGACCTCCGGGTCGACCTGCCGGTGATCCGGCGGCTCGCGCGCGTGTCGGTCGGCGGCGTGGGGCAGATGCTCGTGACGCAGGTCAGCTACATCATTTCAATCCGGATTCTGTCCGAGTTCGGGACGATCGCCCTCGCGGGCTACACGATGGCCATCCGCGTCGTCATCTTCATCATCCTCCCCGCCTGGGGGCTTGCGAACGCCGCCGCCACGCTCGTGGGCCAGAATCTCGGCGCCGGGAAGCCCGACCGCGCCGAGCGGGCCGTCTACCTCACCGGCTTCTGGAACATGCTGTTCATGGCCGTGGTGACGGTGGTGTTCGTGGCTTACCCGGAGCCGATTCTGGCGCCCTTCGCCCCGGACCCGGAAACGCTCGACGTGGGCGTGCGCGCGCTCCGGATCATCAGCTACGGGTACATCTTCTACGCCTGGGGCATGGTGACGATGCAGGCCTTCAACGGCGCGGGCGACACGGCGACGCCGACCTGGATCAACATCGGCGTGTTCTGGTTCTTCCAAATTCCCGTCGCGGCGCTCCTTGCCTTCAGCGCCGGGTGGGGCGAGACGGGCGTGTTCTGGTCGTTCGCGATCGCCTACTCGCTGTCGGCCGTCGTCGGCCTCTCGATCTTCCGGCGCGGCCGCTGGAAGCAGAAGGTCGTGTAGCTTTCGCTACGCGGAACAGCGCGTCCGGCGTGCAACTCCCTTCGACCGGAGACCAATCACGATGCGGACCTGCTGCCCCTCTGCGAGTTCCACCTCCCGAACTCTCGTGTCGAAGCCTCCGCAGAGAGCAGTGATCCTGTAAGTCCCCGGCGACAACCCCTCCATCGAGAATCGGCCGGCTCGATCCGTCGTGGCGCGAACATCCGCGCCGGCCACGGTCACGCTGGCGGCCTCGAGCGGCTGTTCGGTGACCTCGTTCACGACGACGCCCGTGATCGCCCCGGGCGAGGTCACGGTCACGGCGAGCTTTGCCTCGACACCCGCCTCGGCGACGACCACCGTGGCGTCCCCCCGGTGAGGACCGTAGGCGGCCGTCAACTCCAGGGGTTCGTCGGCCGGGACCTCGCACAGCCGGTATCGTCCGAGCGAGTCCGTGCGGACCACCGTCTCCACGCGTTCGAGGCCGCTGGGATCCCGGGGATTCGCGTAAGACGCAAACACGTGCGCGGCGGGTAGCCGGACCTGGGTAACGTCGTCTTCCACCAACCCGTTCACGGCCACTTCGCCGGGCCGGCCGGCCGGCTCGCACAGCTTGACCTCGATCTGCGGTATCTCCGGCGTCGCCGACGTCCAGTTGGACCACAGGATGATCACGCCGCACTCCATGGTGCCGTCGTCCCAGGCAAAAAAGGGGACCTTCGCGCCGGGCTGGTACAACTCCGCGGCACCGAGGTCGTGCACCGAGAGTTCTTCCAGCATGGTCGGCGGGGGAGGGACCGGAGAACTGAAAGTTCCGGCCGGATTCAGGGAGTACGATCTGCTCGTTCCCTAGCCGTCCGCCGCTCCGACCCGCCTCCGGTCAAGGTATACGGGTATCTTGTCGCACCGCGGCAGAGGCGCGCGCATCTGAAGGGTCGACATGAAGTCGGCCAGACGCACGAAGCCCCGCTTGTTGGCCTCGATCCATGCCGGCTCGAGGAACACGCCCCAGCCCTCCTCCATCCGGTCGTAGAAACCCGACTCGACGAGGCGGGGCGCGCGCCCTTCCACGCCGACTTCGAGCGGTTCCAGCGGGATCGCCTGCGGTTGCAGGCGCACGTCCAGCCGCGGCGGGGCTTGAGGTCCGATCTCGAGGGGAGTACTGAGGACTTCATAGCCAAGGCGCCGGACGCCGAGCGTGTATTCGCCGGGTGCGACCTGAGCGAAGGTGAACACACCGTCGGGGCCGGTGATCGTTTCGCGAGCCGAACCTCCTGTGTCGGCCAGCCGAACGGTCGCGCCGTCGACCGGCTCGCCCGTCCCTTCGTCAACGACGGTTCCGGCGACCTCCACCGCCTCCTGGGCCGCCAGTCCGTCGGGAGCCAGACCCGCGATCGCTGCCAGCGCGGCGGCGAACAGGAAGGCACGGGTTTGTGTCATGTGAACGTCCGCGAGGTTGAATGGCCCGGAACCGGGACCGGGAGAATAGACCATGGCACCGCCCGTGAGTAGACGGCGCAACCCGCGTTCGCGTCACCTTCGAGGATTCGACCGGGGGCTGGCTCTACGGAGTCGGGCGCTCCGTCCGCAGTTGGGCATCGGGCGCCAACTGGACGACTCGCACGATGGGGTAACCCAGGTCGTGCGTGTCGACATAGGCCATGAGGCCGTCAGGGCCGAACGCGTCCGGGATTCGGAGCCCTCCGGGCGGGATCGTGCCCAGGTAGCGGGCGTCCGTCGTCACGATGTCGATCGGCCCCTTCTCGTCGGGCAGCGGGGTCCGCGCCACCCACAGCCGATCGTTGAAGTCCACGGCCAACGCTTCGATCGCGGGGATGACCTCGGCGAAGGTCATCCGCTCGATGCGGGCCCGGAGCCCCTCTCTCAACTGACTCGCAAAATCGTCGGGCATGCGGATGTCCGGGCGACCCGAAATGGACAGTGTCGTTGCGTCCCCGGACCCTTCGAGCTCGGCCAGGCGGCGCTCCCGCTCCGCATCCCGGACGGCGTTCGTCACCGGGATCGGGGAGAGCGGCCGTTCCAGAATCTCGCCCACGGCACCGTCCTCGCCGATCAGCCGGATCCGGTATCCCGAGGAGTCGACGACGGCGAGTCGCCCGTCCGAGAGCGCGGCGAAATGCAGCCCCGGGTCGAACGCCCTCACCGGGCTGAGATTGAAGGAAAAGCTGCCTCCGCTGGCTTCCGCCGCATCTCCGGTGGGCGGCGGCGGCTCCCAGGCCCTGTAGAGCAGCTCGCGAGTCCCGTCCGGCCGGTAGCGGACAATGGGGCGTCCGGCTTCGCCTCCCGTGCCGCCGACGGAGCTGCTTACCGACATCGACTCCGCGGTCCCGCTGACCACGAACTCGCGGTTTGTGATGATGCTCCCGTCCGAGAGCCATGCGCCTACCCCGGCGGGCGCGCCCTGTGTCGGATCGAAGGGCGCCGATTCCGCGTATTCGCCCTCCGGCGTGAAGAACTGAATCCCGCTGCGCCCGTCGTCGTACACGGCGAGACGACCATCGGCGAGCAGGGATATCGATTCGGGGTCGGTCAGTTCGCCGGGGCCTTCGCCCTGACGCGAGATGGTTCGAAGGTGGGCCCCGTCCCGGTCCAACACGACGATGTGCCCCGCCTGCTCGTCCAGGATGAAGAGATCGCCCGCCTCATTGAAGACCAGGTCGGCGATGGACCCGAAGATCTCCCAATCTTCCCCATCCATGGCACCGGCGATCCAGCGGGATTCATACGCCGGAGCGATCGTGAAGTCGGGACTGTCCATAGCCCCCGACCCGCCGGCCGTTGTCCCGCCGTCGCCGGTGCCCCCGCACGCGGCCAGGAGACAGAGGCCGGCACCGGACAGGGAATGACGCCAGGTTGGGTGGATCATGGGTTCTCTCCGGGTGCGGTGCCGTCGTCCGCTCCCAGAGAAACCATCGCCCCGCGGATGGTTGCCCGCGGGGCGATGGGCGCTACTGCCTGCCTTCCGTTAGATCACCTGGAACGTCACCCACTGGGAGACCCAGACGGCGGTCGGTTCGCCCCGGTTCCTTGCGGGGCGGAACCGCATCTGCGCGACGACTTCCGCGGCGGCGCGGTCCAGCGCATCGTTGCCGCTGGTCGTCTTGAGCTCGTAGTTGGCCACGGCGCCGGACAGGTCGACGTACAGCCACAACTCGACCCGGCCGCCGATACCCGCATCCTTCAAACTTCTCGGATAGACCCTCTGGAGCAGTTGCTGGATCTCGCCCCCGTTCTGCATCACCGGGGGCGTGTCGAACGCGACGAAGGTCGGCCGGTCGGCCTGCGAGGCTCCCTCGGCCGGGCGGCGCAGCTGGTTCCCCGCGATCTCGAGACGCCGGGCGGCATCAGCCGCGGTAGCGGGCGCGTCCATCGGCGCCTCGGGCTGGGGGGTGCCCAGCACGAGAATGATGGCGAGCGCCGCCAGGCCCGAAGCTCCCAAGGTTCTCGGAATGCGGAGCCGGGCCAGCGGCTCGGTCATGCGGCGCAGCCGCTTCTCCACGGCCGGCTTGCGTTCGGCGAAGGCGGCCGCGGCCAGCAGCGGCGCGGAGACACGGCCTCCCACCGTGATGAGGGCGTCCGCGTAGTCGCGCGGGGACTCGCCCCGCTCCAGCACGCGTCGGTCGCAGTCGAACTCGATCGCGAGCCGCAGCCGCGAGAGCTGCCACCACAGGAACACGTTCCACGGCATCAGCACGAGGGCGGCAACCGCCACGGCGAAGAGGCGGTGGTCGCCGGCGCGCTGGTGTTCGCGCTCGTGCAGGAAGACCAGGCGCAGCAGCCTGTCTTCGAGTTCGGGGATCCACCTCGGCATCACGACGACCGAGCGCCGGATTCCGACCACCGCCGGACCCCGGTCGTCCGCGATCATGACCCGCGATCCGAGGACACGACCCGGCGTCCACGTCCGCATCTCCGACCGCAGGCGCCGGTACGCCCGCCCGAGGTGGAGGAGCATCCCCACCGCGAGCAGCACCCATACGCCACCCGCGAGGGCACTCATCGCGCCGGCGTCGAACCACGCCGTGGGTGCCGCCGCTTCCGCAACGGGCGCGGACGTCACGACGACCGGCTCGCTCAGCCACACGAGCGGAGCCCAGGGCGCCCCACCGAAGCCAGGGAGGAGGCCGGGAGCGAGAAACGCCGCGAACGGAAGCGTCACGGAGCCGACGACCGCCGCGAACCAGCCCCAGCGCACCGGCTTCCGGAAGTGACCCAGCGCCCGCTCGGTCGCGAAAGCGGCCAGGGCAAGGAATCCCGAAATCAACAGGCAGTATCCGATCCAGGCGATGACCATGTCCCTACTCCTTCGAGCTGAGGCGTTCGTCCACCATGCCGCGCAGATTCTCGAGGTCCTCCTTCGAGAGCGCCCGGTCGGAGACGAGGTGCGTGAGCAGCAGTTCGGGTGACCCCTGGAACATCTTCTGAACCAGCCGGCGCACCGCACTCGCGCCGGCGCAGTCGCGCCCCACGAGCGTGTGATAGCGGTAGGCTTTCCCCTCCTGGGTGTGCCCCACGTACCCCTTCTCCTCCAGCGTCCGGAGGATCGTGAGCACGGTGGTGTAGGCCAACTCGTCGCCGAGGCGTTCCTGCACCTCCGCGACGGTCGAGTCCCCTCTCTCCCACAGCACCGCCATGAGGTCGAGTTCGCGGGTCGTGAACTTGATCTCCACGGGTTTGGTCCTTTCCCTCCCGAACGATCAGCGTCGCCTGCCCCGGTCGGCCGCCATCGAAACGCTGGCGAACCGAGCGAAGCGTCGTTCCCGATTCAGCGTAAACGCACCGGGGCGCCGCTGTCAACTAGGTACATAGTAGCAACGTTCGAAGGCGTCCGATTCGGACGCGGGTGGGAAGGTCCGGGTGACGCGCGACGGGAAGCCGGGGTTACGCGCGCAACCAGTTGTGTGCGAAGCGGACGAACCAGGAGGCGCCGGCGGACCGCAGGAAGCCGCAGGCCTCCCGTTGATCGTCGGGTCCGTTGGGTGGGGCATAGGTGCCGGCCAACACTCGCAGCTTCTCGGCGCTCAGTCGGTCGATTTCGGCGGTATGGTCTGCAGCTTCGATGAGATCGGCCACGGTTTCGCGGCGGTCGCGAGTCTCCATCGCCGCGGCTCGAAACCAGGTCACCAGGTAGAGGTCGTTCTCGCCGACTCCATCGGAACAGTCTTCCAGCAGCTCGAGGCAGACCTCTACCTCGCGCTGATCGTCGTCGGTCATGGCCAGGAGGCCGGTGAGTGCCCATGCTTGCGCCCCGAACGGATGTTGAGCCGTGTGCCCGGGACGCCGGAGTAACTGCTCCATGTACTCTCGGCAACGAGCGTAGTCCCCCTTGAAGAAGAAGCACTCCGCCTGGTTCAGCAGGGCGTAGGCCCGGGACTCGGGTGGACTCTCGAGCGCCTCATCCATTTTGCGGCAGCGGCCGAGTTCATCGAGCGCCCGGTCGAAGTTGCCCAGTTCCAGCAGAACCGCGCCGAGGTTGTTGAGGTTCGCGGACTCGTGGCGGTTCTCGTTGACGGTCCCGGAGGTGTCCTCGAGCAACTGGAGGGCGTCATGCAGACGCGCGCCCCGCATGGCCACCCAGAACTCCGCGGCGGTAGCGGCACGGAGGCCCTCGTAGCCGAGCCGGCCGAGCCTGAGGCGGTGGGTCTCGAGCACGAGGCGAGCCTCCGCGAGACCGCGTTGACCTCCAACCCGGTGGAAGAGGAGCCGGAAGGCGTCGCACCAGACGCCAGCGTAGTCGGCGTCCTCCCGGACGATCCCGCGGAGCTGCTCGCGGATCCTCTCGAAACCCGGCTTCCCGTTGCGCCGCGACGTGGTATCCGTCGCCTCGAGTACGGCCATCTGCACGGTCAGCGCGCGCCTGAGCGCCGGGTCGGTCGCGTGCCCGCGAGCCTCCGCCAGATGCTGTCGGTGCAGATCCGTCGTGTGTCGGTCTCCCGCCGCCACCGCCGCCCGCGCCAACGCGAGTTGGACGCGGCTCAGGTCATTCCCCGTGTCCGCGGCGGCGGCAATCTGGTGCAGTACGCTCATGGCCCGCCGAAACCGCCCCCGCTGAAACTCTGCCTCCGAGAGGAGGAGGCCGGAGCGCAGGCGGTCGGCCCCGGCCGCGGCATGCTCGAACGCCAACGCCGCCGCCTGACCCGCGACCGGCGACCGGCCTTCCCGCAAAGCCCCCTTCGCCACTCTGCAGGCCAGACGGAAAGCACGAGCGGACTCTCCCGCCGCGGCGAATTCGGAGGCGGCGGCCGCACGCGCGCCGAAACCTGCGTTCTCGAGGGTTCGAGCCGCCGCAAGGTGCACCTTTGTTCTCTCGTCCGGCGGCAGATCCCACGCAGTCACAGCGCCGGCAAGGGGACGGCTCAGCGTCCATTGGTCGGCCTCGGAGTGTAACCAGCCCTTGGCCCGGAGCCCTTCAAGGGCAGCCCCGCTCGAATGTTCGGCCAGGACCTCTTCGGCGTGGGCGCGCGCGGCGCGTGTGAGCAACGCGAGCGTCGTCACCAGTCGTTCCTCCGGGAGCGAGAGGGTCTCCAGTTGATCGCCTACGAGCGACCGAACCTCGGCGGACCGCTCGTAGGCCAAACGCCCGCCCGATTCCAGGTCGGTGACGGTCGTGGGGCTGAAGCCGTGACGCATCCACACCCGGAGGATGGCCCGGGCCAGCGCCGGATTGCCTCCGGAGAGCCTCGCACTCTCGACCGCCTGGGGACGACTGCAGTCTCTCTCGGTCGCTTGAAGCAACGCCGCACACGCATCCGTGGTGAGTGGATCGAAGGGGATCACGAAGTCCACCAGACGCGCGGATTCCGCCTGACGAGCCTCTTGCGGGCTCGAGAAGCCGACCACCATCGCGCCTGAGAGATCGGCCGTCCGCATGACCTCATCCACGGCGGCCCAGGTCCGAACATCGGCTCTGATGACGATGAGCCGAGGCTTTCCGGGGTATCGGCGCAACTCCGATGCCAGACTCGCTCGCGTGCTTGCAAGATCCGGCGGAAGCCATTGCACGAACCCTCCACCGCCATGTACGAGCCTCGCAAAGTTCCGCACGACGCCTTCCCGCCCCAGGCCGCGCTCACCGGCCACGACCAACCGTACGGGCACCGCGCGGGACGAACGGAAGGCGATGCCGAGTTGGCGGAACTCTCCTCCTCGGTCCGACAGCTGCGGCTCGTAGCGCTCGCGGACGACGGGAGGTGCTGCGTCCAGCTGGTTCCGAGCCCACGCCGCCGTCTCCGCCAGCTTCGGGGCGCTGGCGACCCAACCACATTTCTCCAGTGCCCGGTAGTACGCGAGGGCAGAGGCGTGGTCGCCCTTCATGCATAACGCACGCATGAGCGTGCTGTGCGCGTGCTCGTCGAACTCGTTTTGCCTCACGAGCCGGAGCGCGGCCAGGCACGTCCGGTCCCAGTCGCCGCTCTCCTCAGCGGCCTGTTGCACATTCCTGAGCGCCATGGCGACCAGGACGCGACAGCGCTCCCGTTCGCCGTCCAGCCAGCGCTCGAACTCGTCGGCCCCCAGGTTGAGCAGGTCGGGGGCGAAGTCTCCCCGGTACAGATCGATGACGGTCTCGTCGTCCCTGGACTTGAACGCGCGTTCGAAAGCGTCGAGCTCGTATGTCACCCGCTGCGGCACGAGCCGGACCGTGCCGGCGTCCACGGTGATCACCGGACCCATGGACGACCGGATGTCGTAGAGAGCCTGGCTGAGCGAGTGTCGCGCTTTCCGGTCGCGACCATCCCAGAGCAGATCGGCGAGCTTCTCCCGCCTGTGAATGGTTCCGGGGTGCGCCACGAGGTAGAGCAGGAGGCCCATGTGCTTCCGTGACCGCAGCGTGATCCTTGCCCCGCGTGCGTCCGAGGCCGCGACCTCGCCGAAGCAGCGTAGCGTGAGCATGTTTCTCCTTCCCCGGTGATGGACGTTGGCGCCGGTGGTTCCGTCGCCTGAAAAACGATCCTACGGGGAGATATGTATTTGGTATCAACACATTGTTACATAAAATGATAGGGGTACGCGGTCGAGCTTCCGGAGGGCACGCTCAGCCCCCCTAAATGAGGGGAGCAAAGGAACGTTACTGGAGGGTGTGAAACGCTTTCAGGATCGCTTCCTCGATCTCGTCCAGCAGGTCCGGCCAACCGAGCGCGTCGGTCTTCGTCACGGTGATGAAGTTCTCGACGATGAGCAGGGCCCGGACCCCGTCCACCTCGAACAGGCGCGCCGCCAGCGGATCCTCCGCCGCGGACTCGGGATCGAAATAGCTTCGGCTCCCTTCGCCGGGGATGTCGCGGTTCAGCACGAACTTCGCCGCGTGCGGGTTCGGGGTCCCCTCAACCGTGATCTGGATGTCGGGATCTGTCATCGGGTCCGGGGTTGGCGGCCGTGGATGCGATGCGTTTGAGTATCGGCGGGCTGGGCTCGCTCGCAAGGCCTCCTTGCCCGGACTTCCGCCTGCGGGCACGATGCGAACGCGGACCCACCGACCCGGATGATCGATGATCGCTCTCAGGCAACTCGGACTCGGCGCCGCCCTTTCGGTCGCGGCGGTGGCGACCCTCGCGGGGGTGGCCGCGGCGGCGGCGCAGTCGGGCTCCGCCGGCCGGGCGCCGGATCGCGTCCTCGCCTTTCCGGCCCCGGTGGGAGAGGAACGGCTGGACGTGGACCGCGGGGCCATGGGGGCCTGGCACCGCATCCGCAAACTCGCCACGACCGCGAGCCTGCTCCACGTCACCGCGCACCCGGACGACGAACACGCCGGCATGCTCACCTTGGCCAGCCGGGGGTGGGGCGCCCGGACCGCCCTACTCAGCCTCAACTGCGGCGAGGCCGGCGCGAACGCGATCGGCCCCGAACTCTTCGACGCCCTCGGCCTCATCCGGACCCGCGAACTCGTCCTCTCCGGCCGCTACTACGGCCTGGACGACCTCTACTTCACGACGGCGGTCGACTACGGTTACTCGAAATCCGTGGACGAAGCCTTCCGCAGTTGGGACCGCGAAGCGGTGCTCGAGGACATGGTCCGCGTCATCCGCCTCAACCGGCCGCTCGTCGTCGTGAGCCGCTTTCACGGGTCGGCGCGCGATGGGCACGGCCACCACCACGCGGCGGGGCTGCTGACGCCGGAAGCCGTGGCCGCGGCCGCGGATCCGGCGCGCTTTCCGTGCCAGATCTCCGACGAGGGGCTCCGGCCGTGGCGGGTCCTCCGCATGTTCCGCGGAGGGGTTCGCGTCGACGAGCCGTATGACGTGGAAGTGGACGCGACCGGGATGAGCCCGTGGCTCGGCGATACGTACCAGCGCTGGGCCAGCCGGGGGCTTGGCCTCCAGCGTTCCCAGACGGCGGGGCGCGTGCGGTCGGGCGGCGGCCGCTATTTCTACGAGCAACTCGGCGGCACCGGCGACGGAGCGGCGACGGCGACGGGAATCGCGGAATCGTTCTTCACGGGACTCGACATGACGCTGAGAGGACTCCCGGCGCTCCTGGACGAGGCGGCGTCTCCCGAGGCGGATTCGCTGCTCGCGGAACTGGACCGCCTCGTCGGCGCCGTGGCGGAGGCGTTCGACTTCCGCGATCCGGGGCGCGCCGTGGCCGACCTGGCCCGAGGGCCGGGCTGGATCCGGGCGGCGATCGCCGCGCTGCCGGACGCTCCGGAGACGCGGTTTCACCTCTCGCTGAAGGAGCGGCAGTTCGAGGAAGCCCTTCTGGCCGCGAGCGGGACCACTGTGTCCGCGGAGCTGGCGGGCGGTCCGGGAGTCGGTGGCGAGGCCGTCCTGGCGCCGGGTCAGACGGCCGCGGTCCAGGTCCGGGTCGAGCCGGCGGCGTCCGCGGAGAGCGGCGGGGTCACGGCCTGGATCACGAGCCGCGACGGCGAGACCCTGGCGCCGCCGAACCGGGTCGTCCCGCGGCCGGACGGCTCGACGGAGGCGCTCGAAGTCCGGGTGCCGGCCGCGCCCGCCGCACCGTACTTCGGACGCGGGGACGTGTCGGAGAACCACTACCAGGTGTCCGATTCGGCGGACCTGCACCTCCCATGGCGGCGTCCCGCGCTGGCGGCGGGGGTCGAACTCGCCATCGCGGGGCACACCATCGCGCACACGGTTCCGGTGACGGCCCCGGTCGCGCGTCTGCCCTACGGCTCCGTGACGCGGAGGGTGGAGACGCTGCCGGTCCTCTCGGTTTCCCTGGCGCCGAGCGTGGGCATCGTGCCCGTCGGCGGCGCGAGCGGCGACGGCGGTTCGGCCGGGGAACCGGCTGCGGCGCCGATGGAGGTGCGAGCGCGGGTCGTGGCGAACGCGGCGCCCCTCTCCGTCACCGTTCATCTCGAGCTGCCGGAGGGGTGGACGACGATCCCGGGTACTCCCGACGTCGTGGAGCACGACTTCCGCGGTTCCGGCGAGATCGTGGACGCGTCCTTCGTCGTCACGCCTCCGGCCGGGTGGCGAGGCGAGGCGGAGATCGCGGCTGTGGCCCGCGCGCGGGGAGTCGACCATCGCCGCGGGTACCGGACCATCGAGCACCGGGATCTGCCGCTTGCGCGGCTATGGCGCCCCGCCCGCATGCCGGTTCGGTCGGTTCCCGTCGCGGATCTGGACGGCGTCCGCGTCGGCTACGTGATGGGGGTCGGCGATGAAGTGCCGGCCGGGATCGGGGCGCTCGGCGCCACGGTCGAACTCCTGGACGAAGCCGCTCTCGCGGAACTGGACGCGGCTGGCGGCGCGGGTTCCGGCCAACAGGCGGCGTTCCATGCGATCGTCGTGGGCACCCGCGCCTACGCCGTGCGCGAGGACCTCATCGAACACAACCGGCGTCTACTGGAGTACGCCCGCCGGGGCGGGCACCTCGTCGTCCTCTACCAGACACAGGAGTACGTGCCCTCGGAGATGGCGCCGTATCCGGCTTCCCTCCCACGGGGAGCGGAAGAAGTGTCGGAGGAGGACGCGCCCGTCCACCTGCTCCGGCCCGACCACCCCTTGATGACGGCGCCCAACCGCCTCACCGAAGCCGATTTCGACGGGTGGATCGAGCAGCGCGGCTCCAAGTTCTTCACCGAGTGGGATCCGGCGTATACGCCGCTCGTGGAGACGCACGACACGGGTCAGGCGCCGCAGGAGGGCGTCTGGCTCACCGCTCCGGTGGGCGAGGGGCGCTACACCTATCTCGCGCTCGCCCTCCACCGGCAACTGCCGTATGGCGTGCCGGGCGCCTACCGCATCCTCTCCAACGTCCTCACGCCTCGCGGGGCAGCGGTGCCCGCGCCTGATGGAGCCCGCTGACGGGTGGCGCTGACCACGCTCGACTGGATCGTCGTCTGCATCTACGGCACGATCGTCCTCGCCATCGGGTTCGGGTTCGCGAGGCGGGCGGGCGGCAGCGTCGAGGACTACTTCATTGCCGGCCGCTCGCTCCCCTGGTGGCTCGCGGGCACGTCCATCGCGGCCACCTGGTTCGCGACCGACGCCCCGCTCGCGACGGCCGCCCTGGTGCGGCGGCAGGGCGTGTACGGCAACTGGCTCTGGTGGTACGAGGCGGCGGGGATCCTCATGCTGACCTTCTTCTACGCGCGTCTGTGGCGGCGCGCGGGCGTCCTCACGGACGCCGAGGTCATCGAGATCCGCTACGGCGGGGCGCCGGCCCGGGCGCTGCGGGGCTTCTCCGCCGTCTACCAGGGCCTGCTCAAGAATGCCGTCGTCATGGGCTGGGTCATGCTGGCGATGGTGAAGTTCAGCCGCGTGCTCCTCGGCTGGGACCCCGCCGTGACCCTGGCCGTGTGCGTCGGACTCGCGCTCGCCTACACGGTCGCGTCGGGACTCTGGGGCGTCGTCGTGACGGACCTCCTCCAGTTCGTCGCCGGCATGCTCGGGGCGATGACCCTGGCGGGGATCGTGCTCACGCGCTTCGGCGGTCCGGCGGCGATGGCGGACGCGGTGCGCGATGTGCCGCAGGCACCGCCCGGGGCCCTCGATCTCGTGCCGTCGGCCGGGACCGCCTCCACGCTCGAGATCGTCTCTTTCTTGTGCCTCATCGGCATCCTGTGGCTGAGGAGCGGGCAGGGCGACGGCTACGTGGCGCAGCGCCTGTTCGCGACGCGGGACGAGCGGCAGGCCGTGAAGGCGTCGCTGTGGTTCGCCTTCGCGGGGACGGTGCTCCTCACCTGGCCGTGGATCGTGGTGGGACTCGGGTCGCTCCTCGTCTTCCCGCCGACGGCCATGGATCCGGCGCTCGCCGCCGATCCCGAACTCGCCTATCCGATGATGATCCGGGAACTCATGCCGGCCGGGCTCAGAGGGCTGATGGTCGCCACCTTCCTGGCCGCGTTCATGAGTACGATGGACACGCACCTGTGCTGGGGAGCGTCGTACATGGTGAACGACGTCTACCGCCGCTTTCTGAGGAAGGACCGCTCCGAGCGGCACTACGTCGCGGCGTCGCGGATCATGGTCGTGCTGCTCGCGGTCGTCGCCGCGGGCGTGGCCTGGCAGATGGACTCGATCCAGCGGGGGTGGATCTACATCATCGAACTCACGGCGGGGGTCGCGCTCGTCTGGCTCCTGCGCTGGTACTGGTGGCGGGTGAACGCGTGGGCCGAGATCGCCGCCATGGCGGGCTCGGTGCTCCTGGCCAACGGGCGCGTCCTGGTCGGCGTTCTCGAACCCGTGCTGCCCGCCGCGGCGATCCGGGCCGCGGACGGGTTCTACGCGCCCGAGATGGACCTCATCCGGGCGGTGGTCATCCTCGTCGCGTGCACGGCGGTCTGGCTCGCCGTCGTGCTCATCACGCGGCCCGAGGCGGACGAAGTGCTGGACCGTTTCTACCGGCGCGTGCACCCGGGCGGCTGGTGGCACCATGTGGCGGAGCGCACCGGCGTCCGCTCCACCGACCCGCCCGCGAGCCGCATGTGGCCGGGCTTCCTCCTCGGAGCGCTCTTCGTCTACGCAAGCCTCCTCGGCATCGGATACCTGCTCACGGGCCGCGCCGGCGTGGGCGTGCTCCTGCTCGCCGTGTCGGTGGCCGCGGGCGCGATCACCGTCCGCATCGCGCACGCCGACACGGCCCCGTCGCCCTCGCGGACGGCACCATGAACGACCCGCTCAGGATCGTCCTCGTCGGCGCCGGCAGCCGCGAGTTCGGCCCCGCCTCCATCCGCGACGTCCTCCTCAGCGACCCCCTGTGCGATCAGGAACTGAGCCTGGTCCTCGTCGACATCGACGCCTCGGAACTGCCCCGCACCCGGGCGTACGCGGAGGCGGTGGCGGAGCGGCTGGGCCGGCATGTCAGCGTGTCCGCGACGACGGATCTCGAAGCGGCGCTGCCCGGCGCCCGCGCGGTGGTCCTCGCCATCGAGATCAACCGCTATTTCTACTGGGCCCAGGATTTTCACGTCCCCCGCGCGTTCGGCTCGTCTCAGATTTACGGGGAAAACGGCGGACCGGGCGGCCTCTTCCACGCGCTCCGCAACATGGGTCCGGCGGTCGAGTTGGCGCGGGCGATGGAGGTTCACTGCCCCGAGGCGTGGCTCGTCAACTACACCAACCCGCTCACGAAGCTGTGCGAAGCCCAGAGCCGGCTCTCGTCGGTGCGCGTTGTCGGACTCTGCCACGGCGTCTTCCACGGGACGGAACAGATGGCGCGCCTCCTGGAACTGCCGGTGGAGCGCCTCGATGCCCGGGCGAGCGGGCTCAACCACTTCAGCTGGTTCGAGTCCGTGCGCGACCGCGAGACCGGTGAGGATCTCTACCCGAGACTCCGGCGCCGCGAACGGGAGGCGCACTGGCTCCACGACTGGGACGAGATCGCCCTGAGCCGGATCCTGTTCAGGGTCTTCGGCCGGTACCCCAGCCCCGGAGCGAACCACATAGGCGAGTACCTCGGCTGGGCGCGGGAATTCCTCGGCAGCAGCCTCCTCCAGTTCTTCTACGACCCCGTGCACGGCGCCCCGTGGGAAACGGGAGAGACGCCCACCTGGCTCTACAACCTCGGCGAGAATCCAACCCGCGTGCCGGCGTTTCCGGAGTCCCCGCTCCCACGGGTGCGAGACGAGCGCGACGACCTCGGCGGGGAGGACGAGGTCGGAGCGGACGGGGAACTGACTCCGTCAGGAGATCTCGCTCCGTCGGGCGAACTGGCGGTCCCCCTGCTCGAAGGCGTGCTGTGCGGGGTCGACGCGCATCTCGACGCGGTGAACGTGCCGAACGAGGGTTATGTGCCGGGCCTGCCGGATGGCGCCGTGGTGGAAGTCCCTGCCCGCGCCGACGCCAACGGGCTGCACCCCGCCGCCATGGAGCCACTGCCCGAAGGAATCCTCGGACTGCTCCGGACCCAGGCGTCGATCAACCGCCTCCTCGTCGACGCCTTCGCGGATGGCTCCCGCGGGACGCTGCTGCAGGCGCTGCTGCTCGATCCCACGACGGATTCGTACCGCGCCGCGGTCCACACGATCAACGAGATGTTCCGGCTTCAGGGAGAGGTACTGCCCGAGATGGAGTGGTAGCGGGCGGGTTGTCGGGGGTCGACGTCTTCTACCAATTGTAGGATGTCCACGCGCCGCAGTCGGTCGCCGGGCACGCGAGTCGGACCCGGAACGGCGAATCGTCGGAGCGGGGGGCCCGGTGCTGCTCGACGCAGCGCACCATGCGGGCCTCGCACCGGGGGCAATCCGGTTCGCCACCGGGACCGGCGTGCTTGCGGTCGCGCCGTTCGAGCGCCTGGCCTGCCTCGAAATCGAGAAGCGGCCCCTGCTGCGGGGTCGAGTGCGACGGATCATCCATGGCGAAACAGGATATTTTGGCCGAGCCCGGATCGGCCAGCCCGACCGCGGCGGGATCGGCCAGCCCGACCGCGACGGTAACGGAGCCGGCGCTGCCGCTCGACGATCGCATCGACGAGTTGCGGGACCAGTTTCCGATCCTCTCCCGCAAGACATACCTCAACTCCAACTCTCTCGGCGCGCTCTCTCTCCGCTCGGTGGAGGAGCGTCGGCGCTTCGAGGAACTGTGGCACGAGATGGGCGCGGCGGCCTGGTACGAGATCTGGGTCGCCAAGCTCGAGGAAGTCCGGGCCCAGTTCGGGAACACGATCGAGGCCGACGCCGACACGATCGCGCTGATGTCGAGCGTTTCGGCGGCCGTCTCCGTCGTCTGGGGCGCCATCGCGGCGAGCGTCCGGGGCACGGGCCGCGACAGGGTCGTGCTCACCGAACTCGACTTCCCGACGGTCGGCCACCACTTCCTGTCGCAGCGGGCGAACGGTCTCGAGGTGGAGATCGTGCCGAGTCCCGACGGGATTCATGTCCCGCTCGAATCGGTCCGCGCCGCCGTGGACGAGCGCACCGCGCTGCTCGCGACCTCGCACGTCTTCTTTACGAGCGGCAACACACAGGACGCGGCGGAACTCACCCGAATCGCCCACGACGCCGGCGCGTTCATTTTGCTGGACGCATATCAGTCAAATGGACAACTGGCGATCAACGCCGGGACGCTGGGGGTGGACTTCCTCGTCGGCGGCGCGCTCAAGTGGCTGTGCGGTGGTCCAGGGATGGCATATCTCCATGTGAACCCCTCCGTTAGCCTCGATCCAGTCACGCTCTCATGGTTCGGTGTTGAAAACCAGTTCCTTTTCGACATTCGCGATGCGACCCCGCGGGCGGACGCCAGGCGCTTCGAGCTGGGGACGCCCGCCGCGGGCGTCGCGTACACCGCCGCGGGAGGGCTGTCCATCGTTCTCGAGTACGGGATCCCGGCCATTCAACGTCGCAACCGATTCCTGGCAAACGACTTGCGGGAGAGGTTGTCGGATCTCGGCTACAGACTTCACCAGGCCTCGGATCCGGCAGCCCGATCCGCCCTCGTCCTCGTCGAGCATGACGGCGATGCGGCCGCCGCCGTGCGTCATCTCGCCGCGCGCGACGTGGTTGTCGACCATCGTGGCCCGCTTGTTCGATTCTCCCCCCACTTCTACAACACGCTCGAGGACAACGAGCGCGCCGTGGCGGCGCTGGCCGAGATCCAAGGGTAAAGCGAGACGGTAAAGGACACTATGACCGGGACTGGGCCAGGCTTGGCCGGGACTCGGTCGAGCGTTTGGCCCGTAGCTGAGAAAGGGAGGACACCGATGGAAGACCTCACGCGGGCAGTGGAAGTGTTCGTGTCGATCAACCTCATCGTCCTGGGGGCGTCGTATCTCCTGCGGCCGGATGCCTGGAAGGCGTTCCTCGAGCACCTGCAGTCGAAGGGCGCGGCCGGCAGCCTGACGGTCGCGTTCCTCGCCATGGGGATCGGGTCCTTCATCGTCGCCTTCCACAATGTGTGGGGTGGGGTGCCGACAATCCTCACCGTCTACGGCTGGCTGGCGCTGGCGAAGGGCGCGTGCTACGCCCTGCTGCCCGGGGTCGCGCTGAAGGGGATGGACACGGGGCTCCGGATGGGCGCGGGCCTGTGGCGGGTCGGCGGCGTGTTGGTCGCGGCGATCGGTATCGTCGTCCTGCAACACGCCCTGCAGGGATGAGAAACGCCCCGCGGGGCTGAGAAGCTCAGGCCAGTCCGGCCCGGGCGGACATCGCGAGGGCGCCGGTTTCGTCGAGCGCCCTGAGATCCGCGCTGTCCCCGTCCCGTTTTCCCTCGAGGGCGATCGTCCGGTCGACGAACATCGGCCGGCGGGCCCGGAACGTGAGCGTTCGCAGCGGGCGCCCGGAGCGCCGGACCGCGAGATCCGCGAGGAGCAGCGCCGTGAGCGGGCCGTGCACGACGAGATCCGGGTACATCTCGATGTCGCGCGCGTAGTCCCGGTCGTAGTGGATGCGGTGCGCGTTGAAGGTGAGCGCCGAAAACCGGAACAGCATGGCAGCGTTCGGCGTGACCGACTCCGACCACTCCATCTCCTCCTTCGGGGCCGAAACGTCGGGCAGCACCAGCGGTTCGGTAGGCCGTTCGAGGAAGACCAGGTCCTGTTCCTCGACGATCTCCCCGTCGTTGCCCGAGATGCGGTGCTCGACGGTGACCAGAATGAGAGGGCCGCTTCGACCCGTCTTGGGCGTGACCGACACGACCGTCGAGCGACGGCGGAGCCCGTCCCCCACTCGCACGGTCCCGTCGAATTTCAGGCGTCCGCCCGCCCACATGCGGCGGGAGTACGGCAGCGCCGGCAGGAAGTCGCCGCGTTTCTGGTGTCCGTCGACGTCGAGCTGGCTGCCCGGGGCCAGTTCCCGGCAGTACATCCAGTGGAACAGGGGCGGGAGCGGGTCTCCGTCCGCCAGTGCCGACGGGTCCCGGTCCAGCGTGGCCAGCATGGCGCTCGCGAGCGCGGCGGAGGCCCGGTCCACGACCTCCTCTGTACGTCCGACGCCCTGCGTTTCGCCCTTCATGGCCACCCCCGCTCCTCCATGGCCGCTCCCCGCTTCAGAAGGACTTCGGGAGACCCAGGACGTGGGTCGCCACGTGGGACAGGATCAGATTCGTGGAGATCGGCGCGATCTGGTACAGCCGGGTCTCGCGAAACTTGCGTTCGATGTCGTATTCGGTGGAGAAGGCGAAGCCCCCGTATGTCTGCATGCACATGTCGGCCGCGGCCCACGAGGCGTCCGATGCGAGGTACTTGGCCATGTTCGCCTCGGCTCCGCACGGCGCCCCGTCGTCGAACAGCGACGCCGCCCGCTCGACCATGAGCGCCGCCGCCTCCGTCTTCATGTGCGCTTCGGCGATGGGAAACTGGATGCCCTGGTTCTGCCCGATGGGGCGCCCGAACACCTCGCGATCCTTCGCGTATTCCGCGGCATGCTCCACGAAGAACCGCGCGTCACCGACGCACTCCGCCGCGATGAGCACGCGCTCGGCGTTCAGGCCATCGAGGATGTAGCGGAACCCCTTCCCCTCCTCGCCGATGAGGTTCGCCGCCGGCACGCGCAGGCCGTCGAAGAACACCTCGGTGGTGGAGTGGTTGATCATCGTCTCGATGGGCCGGATCGTGACCGACTCCCCGACCTCGTTCCGCAGGTCGACCAGGAACACGGACATCCCCGCCGTGGGTTTCGCGCTCTCCTCGCGAGGCGTCGTGCGCGCGAGCAGGAGCATGAGATCGGAGTGTTCGGAGCGGGAGATCCAGGTCTTCTGTCCGTGGATCACGTACGCTTCGCCGTCACGCTCGGCCGTCGTCGCGATGCGGGTCGTGTCCGTGCCGCAGGTCGGCTCGCTCACCCCGAAGGCCTGCAGACGCAACTCTCCCGCCGCGATTCGGGGCAGGTACCGGCGCTTCTGCGCCTCGCTGCCGTGCCTGAGCAGCGTGCCCATGATGTACATCTGGGCGTGACAGGCGGCCCCGTTGCACCCGGTGCGCTGGATCATCTCGAGGATGACGCACGCCGCCTTGAGGTCGAGTCCGGCGCCTCCGTATTCCTCGGGGATGAGCGCCGCGAGATATCCCGCCTCCGTCAGCGCCTCGATGAACGCGGTCGGGTACGCGCTCTCGCGGTCCCGTTCGCGCCAGTACTCGCCCGGAAAGCGCTCGCACAGGCTGCGAACGCCCTCCCGGATCGCCTCGTAGCCGTCTTCGGAACTCGTGAACACGGGACGGAGGGTACGGGTTGTCGGCGGCCGCCGCGATGCCTGTTCGCCGGTGGCTCCGGGCGGAATCCCATAGCTCGGGGCAGAACCCCGATGGCTCCGGGCGGAACGTGGCCGCATATTCTCGGCGCGACGGAACACGGGACACTCATCCCCGACCCGGATCGAGGTGGAGCAGAGTGAACGACCCGGACATCTCGCCACAGCGTGAATCCGACGACTCCGATTGGGGGGAGCAGGTCTTCCGATCGCTCCCGGGCCTCGGTATCCGCCACGTCGCCACGGTGCCGGATGCCGGTCTCGGGAGGCTCCTCGAACTGTGCGACGCGGACCCCGGGATCCGGCTCATCACGCTCACGACGGAGGAGGAGGGGATCGCCCTCGCCTGCGGCACGTGGCTCGGCGGCGAACTCGCGGCCGTCGCCATCCAGTCGAGCGGGGTCGGCAACATCGTGAACATGCTCGGGCTCCCGAACGTGTGCCGGATTCCGTGTCTCCTCATCGTGTCCATGCGCGGCGAAGCCGAGGAACGGAACCCGTGGCAGGTCCCCGTGGGGCGCGCCGTGCCCGATCTTCTCGCCGCCCTCGACGTGGACGTGTTCCGTCCGGAGTCCGCCTCCGGGGTGGCGCCGGCGTTCGCGGAGGCCGCCGCGCGGGCGCGGACGACCGGACGCCCCGCCGCGGTGCTCGTCAGCCAGCGCATCATCGGAGCCAAGTCGTTCGTGAGCGGAGACTGATGCGGGACGCCAGGCTGGACCGGCGCGCGCTCGTCGCCGGAATCCTGGACCGGCGCGGCGACGCGGCCGTGGTGGCGGGACTCGGTTCTCCGGCATGGGACTGTCACGCGGCCGGCGACTCGCCGCTCAACTTCTACTTCTGGGGTGCGATGGGCGGGGCCGCGATGCTGGGGCTCGGCGTCGCCCTCGCGCGGCCGACCCGGCGGGTGCTCGTCGTCACCGGGGACGCGGAGATGCTGATGGGAGTGGGGAGCCTCGCCGCGATCGCCGCCCAGGCCCCTTCCAACCTCGCCCTCCTCGTGCTCGACAACGAGGCCTTCGGCGAGACGGGACGTCAGGCGGGGCTCACCGCGAAGAACACGGATATCGCCGCGATCGCGCGCGGGGCCGGCATAGGCGCCGCCTTCACCGTCGGCGGCGAAGTCGGGGGCGGGCCCGCGGGGACGGACGTCGAGGCGCTGGCGGCCACTCTGTTCGAGCAAGAAGGCCCGGTGCTGTGCGTCGCGAAAGTCGCTTTCAGCGCCGAGTCCGGCTCATATCCGCCGCGGGACGGCGTCCTGCTCCAGACCCGCTTCCGGGCCGCGCTCGCCGGGGACTGAGCGCCGGCGCCGGCGCGCCGACCGGGACCGGCAGACTGCTAGAGGAGGCCGGAAGGGTCGTAGCCCACGCCCCGCAGGATGCGCTCCACCGCTTCCCCGAGCTTCGAGTTCGGCGTGGAGGCGCCTGCCGTGATGCCGATGCTGATGTTTCCGTCCGGCAGCCACGCGCCCTCCGTCACCGTCTCATCGGTTCCCAGCGGCTTGTGGGTGATGCGTCCGCGCACGGTATCGATGCAGGCGGCATCCTCGATGTGATACGTCGTCGTGTACAGGCTGCAGAGGTACGCGAGCTGGTTCGTGTTCGAGGAGTTGTAGCCTCCGATCACGACCATGAGGTCGGGCGGATCCTCCATCATGTCCTTCACGGCGTCCTGCCGCTTCTGGGTCGCCGAGCAGATCGTGTCGAAGCTGCGGAACCGGTCCGGCATCTCCTCCGGTCCCCAGCGGTCCGCGATCGACTCGCCGAGTTTCGCGGCGATGGCCAGCGACTCGGAAGCCAGCATCGTCGTCTGGTTGGCGACCCCGATCTTCTTCAGGTGGAGGTCGGGATCGAACCCGTCGGACACCGACTCCGCGAACGTCCGCATGAAGGAATCCCGCTCCCCTTCTCCGCGGATGTACTCGCAGACGCGCAGGGCCTGTTCCATGTCGCGTACGATGAGGAACTTCCCGTTCTCATGCTTCAGGACCTGCGAACTCGTCGCCCGCGTCTCCTCATGCCAGTACTTGCCGTGGATGACCGACGTGAAACCCTCGCGGGCGTAGCCGTCCACCCGCTTCCAGACGTTGAGCACGGAACCGCATGTCGTGTCGACGAGCACGCAGTCGAGGGCCCGCAACGCCTCGAAGTCGTGCAGCGTCACGCCGAAGGCCGGAATGATCACGACGTCGTCGACGGTGATGCCGCTGAAGTCGAACTCCCCGCTGTCGGAGGGATAGAGGAACTCGATCTCCATCTCCTGGAGCCGGCGGTTCACATGCGGGTTGTGGATGATCTCGCCTACGAGGAGGATCCGCCGATCCGGGAACTTGCGGCGCGACTCGTACGCGTAGTCCACCGCGCGGTCCACGCCGTAGCAGAAACCGGAACTCTTCGCGAGACGCAGGAGGATCCGGCCCGCCTGAAGCTCGAAGTCCCGCTCCCTGATCAGGGAGACGATGGCGCTCCCATACTCGAAATCGATCACCGGCTGGATCTCCTTCTTCAGACCCAGCCCGCGCCGGAAATAACGTTCGTCCGCGGTCGGCGCCTTGCGACCGCCCGCCTTCAGTGTCTGTTTCGCCATGCCCTAAAGATGGCAAGAACTCGCGCGGCTGCCAAGCAAGCGCCGATGGCTCGCCGAGCAAGCACCGCCGACTGCCGTCTTGACGCACACCGCCCGCATCGGCAGACCTCTTACACGCGTCGTTGCGCCACATCGGCGGACAAGGGGGTACAGGGAGGGAAGCCGGCGGGCCCGAAACCTGCACCGGAAGACGCGAATCCGACTCACGCGCGCACGTTGCGCGAGGACATAGAAGCTACGCGAGTATGAGCGAAGAAAACGGACGCAAGGATCAGGCTGAGGCGGTGCCGGCGGAAAACGGCGGCGTGCTGCTCGAGATGAAAGTCGCCGAAGTAGAGGGCGACGAGGCAACGGCCCCCACCGAAGAGACGGAACCGGGGCGCCAGGCCGAGTCGAAGCGCATGCGGCTGCCGGTGCTCCCCCTCCGGGGCACCGTCGTGTTCCCTGCCGTGGCCGCGCCGATCGCCGCGGGCCGTGAAAAGACGATGAAGGCCATCGACCGGGCGATCGCGGGGGAGAAGCTGCTCTTCGCGGTCGCTCAGCTGGATGCCGACGTCGAGCGGCCCGACCCCGAGCACCTGTTCCGCATCGGCACCGTGTGCCGAATCGCGCAGATGCAGAAGGTGCCCGGCGGCATCCAGATGGTCATCCAGGGCGACACCCGTGCCGCCGCCCTCGAATACAACGAGCGCGACGGATACCTCGAGGTCGTCGCGCGCGAGATGGACGACATGGATCCGCTCGACCCCGAAGAGCGGGCCTTCGCGGCCCTCTACAAGGAGGTCCACGAGAGATCCGCGGAAGTCAGCCGCCTGCGCGGCGTCCCGAAGGAAATCGTCGACCACCTCCTGGGCGGGGTGTCGACGCCCGGCGAACTCGCCGATCTCGTCGCCTTCTACACCGAACTCGAGGTCGAACAGAAGCAGGAACTTCTCGAGACCCTCTCCGTCGAGGCGCGGCTGCGCTCGCTTCTCGTGCACCTGCAGAAGCAGATCGGCCTGCTCGAGGCGCAGGAGGAGATCCGCGAGCAGGTCCAGGAGGAGTTGGGCGAGAGGCAGCGCGAGATCTTCCTGCGCGAGCAGATGAAGGCGATCCAGAAGGAGCTGGGCGAGGACATCGACTCCCAGGAGGCGAACGACCTCCGCGAGCGCATCGAGGCGCTCGAGTTGCCGGAGGAGGCGCGCCAGGAAGTCGACCGGGAGCTTCGGCGCCTCGAGCGCATCCCGCGCGAGTCGGCGGAGGCACAGGTCGTGCGGACCTACCTGGAGATCGTCGCGGACCTCCCCTGGTCCGAGACGACCGAGGAGCAACTGGACATCGCCCGCGCCGAAGAGATCCTGGAACGGGACCACTACGGGCTTCAAGACGTGAAGGACCGGGTGCTCGACTTTCTGGCGGTGCGGAAGCTCCAGGAAGAGACGCGGTTGCGCGAAGCCGACGAAGCGGAGGCGGACGCGGGCGGGGACACGGAGAACGACGAGGAGGAGGGAACCGAAGCGTCGGGGAATGGCGACGCGGAGGGCGAGGCGGAGGCGGAGGCCCCGGAAGGGTCCGATGGATCCGATGGAGAAGAGTCCGACGAGGCCGGGACCGACTCGGTACCGGGATATGACGACGACCGCGCGGGGGAGACGCTGCTCTTCGTCGGACCGCCGGGTGTGGGCAAGACTTCGATCGCTCGTTCCATCGCCGACGCCATGGGCCGCAAGTACGTCCGCGTGTCGCTGGGCGGAGCGCGCGACGAGGCGGACATCCGCGGACACCGGCGCACGTACGTGGGCGCGATGGCCGGCCGCATCATCGAGGGACTGAAGCGCGCGGGGACGAAGAACCCCGTGTTCCTCCTGGATGAGATCGACAAGCTGGGCGTGTCCTTCCAGGGCGACCCCTCGGCCGCGCTGATGGAGGTGCTCGATCCGGCGCAGAACGAGGCGTTCGTCGACCACTACCTCGGGGTGCCCTTCGATCTCTCCGAGGTGCTGTTCATCGCCACGGCGAACGTCTTCGAGCAGATCCCCGGGCCGCTACGCGACCGGATGGAGGCGATCGAGTTCCGTGGCTACACGGAAGCCGAGAAGCTTGAGATCGCGCGCCGTTTCCTCCTGCCCCGGCAGAAGCGACGGAACGGCCTGCTCCCTGAGCAGGTCGAGGTCGACGAGGGAGCGATTCGGGCGATCATCACCCGCTACACGCGCGAGGCGGGCGTGCGGCAGCTCGAACGCGAACTCGGTTCGGTCTGCCGGAAGTCCGCGCGGAAGATCGCGACGGGATCCTCGGAGGCGGCCGTGGGCGCGGACGACCTGCGCGAGTTGCTGGGACGACCGAAGGTGCATGCCGCCGAGAAGATGGAGGAGGATTCGGTCGGCGTGGCGACGGGCATGTTCTACACGCCCGTGGGCGGTGACATCATGCTCGTCGAGACCCGGGTCCTGAAGGGCAAGGAGGGGCTCGTCCTCACGGGGCAGCTCGGCGACGTCATGAAGGAGAGCGCGCAGGCCGCCCTCACTTTCGCGCGGAGCCATGCGAACGGGCTCGACCTCACGGAGGAACGGCTGCGGGATCATGAGATTCACATTCACGTCCCGGCCGGCGCCATCCCCAAGGAAGGGCCATCGGCGGGCATCGCCATGGCGGTGGCCCTCGTGAGCGCCCTGGGCGACCACCCCGTGCGGCACGACGTCGCCATGACGGGCGAGATCACGCTTTCGGGGCGGGTGCTCCCGATCGGCGGGGTCAAGGAGAAGGTGCTCGGCGCCGCCCGCGCCGGGATCAACGAGATCATCCTTCCGGCGATCAACGAGGGCGACCTGGAGGACCTCCCCGATCACGTGTGCGAGCAGCTCGAGTTCCACCTCGTGGAAACGCTCGACGAGGCGCTCGCCGCCGCACTCGCCAACGGCTCGCTCGAGGAGGGGACGCTCGCCTTTTCGGACAGCGGGGAAGAGTCCCCCGGCTAGCCGGCCACCTCCGGTGCGGCGACATAGGCGTCGAGGTCTTCGATCGCGTCGAGCATGATGTGGGGACGCTCGATCACCAGCTCCCGCTCCGAGAACGGACCCCATAGCGCGGCGATCGTCGTCACGCCAGCCGCGTGTCCCGCCCGCATGTCCCACACGGAGTCGCCCACGTAGGCGGCGGTTTCGGCGGAGGCTTCCAGGCGTTCGAGCGCCAGCCGGATCGGGGCCGGGTCGGGCTTGTGCGGCACGGGTTCGTCCGACGTCACGATCACGTCGAAGAGCGCCTGGTCCAGCGCGCACGCCGCCAGACTGCGGGCCGTTCCGGCGCTCGCCTTGCTCGTGACCACGCCGAGCCGCACACCTCTCTCGCGTAACCGCCCGACCGTCTCGCGGACCCCCGGAAACGAACGGATGAGCCGTTCGTGTTCCCGGAAGTTGTGGTCGATGTAGGTATCGACCATGGCCTGAACTTCCTCGGCCGAGTCCACGAGATAGCCGAGCTGGGTCCGCAGCGGCTGGCCCAGCGTCCTCAGCCACACCTCGTCGGGAGGGGGGTCCTCGAAGTGGGTCCTCATCGTGTGGCGCCAGGACTCGGCGATGAGGTGGGTCGAGTCCACGAGCGTACCGTCGAGGTCGAAGAGGATCGTTTCCAGCGGGCGGCGGGGTGACATGGGGAGCGAGGGTGCCGACCCGCAGGCGTAGCGTCAACCCCTGCGGCGCGCCGCAAGAGCCTCGCCGCGTTCGAGCGGCGCCGACGCTGGGTTTTGCCACGCGCTGCCGCAGCGCCGATAATCGGGCCATGAACGAGAAGACGGCAGGCGGCGCGGGGAAGATCCGGAAGATCGCGATCAACACCGGCGGAGGGGACGCGCCGGGGCTGAACGCGGTGATCCGGGCCATCGTATTGAGTGCCCGCCGCCGCGGCTGGAGCGTGGTGGGCATCGAGAACGGCTACGGGGGACTGCTGGCGGACGATCCCGGGCGGGTGGTTCCGCTGGGGAGCGATGAGGTGCGGGGGATCACGCACCGCGGCGGGACGATTCTGGGGACGACCAACCGCTCCGACCCGTTCGCGTGGCCGGTGCGCCTGCCGGACGGTTCGATCGAGGAGCGCGACCGGTCCGGCGAGGTCATCGAGAGCCTCCGGCAGCATGGTATCGACGCGTTGATCGCGATCGGCGGGGACGGCAGCCTCCACCTCGCGCACCGGCTGTCGAAGCGGGGGCTCCCGGTGGTCGGCGTGCCGAAGACGATCGACAACGACCTCTGCGGCACCAGCCTCACGTTCGGGTTTCTCACCGCGGTGGAGACGGCGACCGACGCGATCGGGAAGCTTCACTCCACGGCGGAGAGCCACCGCCGCGTCATGGTCGTGGAAGTCATGGGACGGGACGCCGGATGGATCGCGCTCTACAGCGGGCTGGCCGGCTCGGCCGACGTCATCCTCATCCCGGAGATTCCCTTCGACATCGAAAGAGTGTGCGACAAGATCCGCGAGCGTGAGGCCGCGGGGCGCGAGTTCAGCATCGTCTGCGTGGCGGAGGGCGCCAAGCCCGCCGGAGGGGAGATGGTGACGAAGACCGTCCATGGCGGGGGGGACGACCAGGAGCGGCTGGGGGGACTGGGCGACATGGTGGCGCGCGAGATCGCCCGCCGCACGGGGAAGGAGACGCGATCGCTGACGCTGGGCCACCTGCAGCGCGGCGGCACGCCGACCTCCTACGACCGCGTCATGTCGCTGCGCTTCGGCGCGGCCGCCGTGCGCTGCGTGGCCCGCGGCCGATTCGGGACGATGGTCGCGCTCGATCCGCCGCTCGTACGCGCGATCCCGCTCGCCGAGGCGCTCGCCAACCCCAAGCTGGTGCCGGTGGACGGCGACATCGTGATGACGGCCCAGGCGATCGGGGTCAGCCTCGGCGACTGACCCCGAAGCCGGGCCGCTGCTCTTTCGGGGCGGTCAGCCTGTGGCGGCGGCGTAGCGGGCGGCCACGGCGGCCCAGTCCACGACGTCCCAGAACGCGGCAAGGTAGTCCGCGCGGCGGTTCTGGTAGTTCAGGTAGTACGCGTGCTCCCACACGTCCACGCCCAGGAGCGGCGTGTCTCCCTGCATCAGCGGGCTGTCCTGGTTCGCGGTGGAGTACACGGAGAGTTCGCCGCCGCTCCCGGCCACGAGCCACGCCCAGCCGCTGCCGAAGCGGGTGAGCCCCGCCTGCTGGAACGCCGCCTTGAAGTCGTCGAACGAGCCGCAGGCGCCGTCGATGGCGGCCGCGAGGTCGCCCGACGGACTCCCACCCCCGTCCGGAGACATCGAAGTCCAGAACATCGAGTGGTTCGCGTGTCCGCCGCCGTGGTTTCGCACCGCTCCGCGGATCGACTCGGGCACGTCGCCTATGCCGCGCAGGAGGGCCTCGAGCGACAGGGCCGCGAGGTCGTCGTGACCTTCGAGCGCGCCGTTCAGCATGTTCACGTACACCTGGTGATGCTTGCCGTGGTGGATCTCCATCGTGCGCGCGTCGATCGTCGGTTCGAGCGCGTCGTGGGCGTACGGCAGGTCGGGCAAGGCGTGCATCCTACCTCCTCGGAATCAAGAGCCCCCGGCCGGGGGCCGTAGTGACGAATGCCGGATTCTTGAACGCTTCGGCAAGGTATGCGCGCGGTGGGGACCGTGACCAGCCGTCCCGCCCGCGGTGGAGACCGTGACCTGCCGTCCCGCCCACGAGGTGCCGTGACCTGCTTCCCACCCGTCTCGTCTATCTCCTGTCCAATCGCTTCAACCAATGAGGGGAGGGATCGCGGTGGCGGGAAGATGTCGTGCCCTGGTGGCGGGGCTGCTCGTACTGGCGGCCGCGGGTTGCGTGGAGGAGCGGGGCATCGTCGGACCGCCGCTGCCCGATCCCCCCTTCGACCCCGAGTTGGCGGCGAACTCCATCTACTCGCTCCGGTTCGCGGCGGACAACGCGATCGTGGCGCAGGTGCGGACGATCGCCGAGGTGCTCGGGCTGTCCGAACCCCGGGCGAATCGCGTGGCCCACTCACAGCTCCGAGGTTCGTCCGATCGGGTCGCTCTTCTCCGCGCTCTCGAGCCGCGTTCGCTCGAACGCGCGGTGGCGAACGTGGCGGCGAGCCGTGCGTCGGGTGGGAAGACGCCGCTCTTCCCGATCAACATTCTCGGCAAGGAGTTCATCTTCGACGCGTCCGTCGACGCGTACGTCGAGTACGGGGACGGAGGCCCGGAAAACGGGGTCCGGTTCGAGTTGTACGTCGTGGACCTGTCGTCCGGTCTGCCCGCGCTTCCGCTGCGGCCGTTCGGGTTCGTGGATCTCATGGACGAGAGCGACGCTGTGTCCGCCCGCCTGCGGATGCGGGCCTTCGATACGAGCGGGGGCGGAGCCCAGCGCGTCGCCGATTACGTCGTGGACGGCGCCTTCGCGTCCGACGCGAACGGAGTGTCGGTGAGCCTGCTCTCCGAAGGCTTCGCGGAAGACCAGAACGGGCGCTTCGACTTCGAACTCGACGAGTTGCTGGAGTTCGATGACGCGGCCGGCATGACGTACGTCACGTCGGAACACCGCGTGCTCTCGGCCGAGGGGACGGAGGTACGGTTGCGGGTGGGCGGCGGCCTGTCTGCGGATGGGTCGCACGCGGACCTCCTCTTCCGCATGGACATCGATGGCTCGGCCGGGCGGACGCTCGTCGACCTCGCGGTCGTGAACGGGGCACAGGAGGGAGAGATCCGCCAGGCGGGGCGCGTGGAGGCGCTGGTGGAGGGCACCGTGGAAGCGCCGGTCTTCATCGATGCCGTGGGACGGGGATTCACCAACTCGGAGCTTGCCGCGCTCGACGAGATCCTGTTCGGCATCGACGACGTGCTCGCGTTCGCCGGCGAGGCCTACGTCCCGCTCGCCGACTTGTTCGCCTACTGAGCGGACGGCTCTTCAGGCGGCGGCGATC
Organism: Gemmatimonadota bacterium; assembly: GCA_965207805.1. Classification (GTDB taxonomy): domain Bacteria; phylum Gemmatimonadota; class Gemmatimonadetes; order Palauibacterales; family Palauibacteraceae; genus Palauibacter. The sequence continues at coordinate 333,444 of OZ242312.1, read as the reverse complement.
TCGTTGAGGGCGCGGCGGACGAGGACGGGGATCATCGCGCGGCGCCATTCCGGGTCGACCGTGATGTTGGAGAGCGGGTGACACTGGCGGAACGCCTGCTCGGCCACGGCCTCGATCACGCCGGGACCGAGGCGGTTCCCCATGGCGGCGTCGTCGACCTTGCCTACGTGGCGGGGATACGCGCCCATGGCGGAGACGACGAGGCGGAAATCGGACACGCGGCCGTCGTCGTCGCGTCCGACGCGCACCGCCAGGTTGGCTAGCGGGAAATCGATCGCCGCGCGGGGCCGGAGTTTCTGAAACGCGACCTGCGTCCCCGCGGGCGGCCGCGGAATGCGGATCGCGACGACGAGTTCGCTTCTCCCGATGGATCGGTTCCAGATCCCGTCCGATGTGAAGAACCTTCGGATCGGCACATCGCGCGTCCCGTCCTCATCCGCGACTTCGAGGACTGCATCGAGCACCGCGAGCACGGGAGGCGTATCCGCCGAGTGCGCGGCGACGCAGCGGGTGCCGCCCTTCACGACGTGGCAGAGGTCGCCGTCCTTCTTCAGGCAGTAGCCGAGCGCCTTCCGCCAGAACCTCGTCTGGTTGTAGTACGCGCAGCGCGTGTCGAGACAGACGTTGCCGCCGATCGTGCCGACCCGCCGCAACTGCGGACCCGACACGAGCTCGGCGGCGCGGGCCAGGCTGGGGATCTGCGCGAGGACTTCCGGGTGGTTGGCGACCGACGTCAGCGTCTCGGCCGCCCCGATGCGGATCTCCTCCTCGCTGGAAGCGATCCCGTGCATCTCCCGCACCCGGCTGAGGGCGACGAGGTGGCCGGGCGTGAACAGGCCGTGCTTCATGTTGGGGACGAGGTCGGTCCCGCCGGCGATGGGCATCGCGTCGTCGCCGTGGGCGGCGAGCAGCGACAGTGCCTCGTCGAGCGCGCGCGGCATGTGGTATTCGTACGGATGAAGCCTGAGCATGCCTGGCAAACTAGTGTCGAGTCCCTGACACGACACTAACCTGTGGGCCGGATCGCGCTCAAACCCCGAAACCGGAGAAAACGTTGGACCCCGATTCGCTGAGAGAATTCGCGGCGGAGCTGGCCGAGGAGTCGGGCCGGGCGATCGCGGGCATGTTCCGCCATCCCGACCTGGCCGTCGAAGCCAAGGCGGACGAGTCGCCCGTCACCGTCGCGGACCGCTACGCCGAGACGCTGCTGCGCGACCGGATTCTGGAGCGCTTTCCCGACCATGGCATCGTTGGCGAGGAGTTCGGCCCGCAGAACGAGGACGCCGAGTACGTGTGGGTGCTGGATCCCATCGACGGGACAATCTCCTTCGTCGCGGGAGTCCCCCTGTTCGGGACGCTCATCGGGCTGCTGCACGACGGGGAGCCGATTCTGGGGGTGATCCACCAGCCGATCACGCGCGAACTGGCCATCGGCACCCCGTCGGGGACGACCTTCAACGGGGAGGCGGTAAGGGTCCGGGAAGACCGCTCGCTGTCGGAGGCGACGCTCCTGACGACAGATCCGGGGGCGGTCGGCCGGCACCGGAACCTCGCGGGGTTCGAGGCGCTGTGGTCGAGAACGGCGCTGTACCGCGGGTGGGGCGACTGTTACGGATATCTCATGGTCGCGACGGGGCGGGCCGACATCATGCTCGACCCGGTCATGCACCCCTGGGACATCGCGGCGCTGGTTCCGGTAGTCAGGGGCGCGGGCGGCGTGATTACGACCTGGGAAGGGGACGATCCCATCGGCGGCGCTTCGACGGTGGCGGCCGCGCCGGCGCTCCACGGAGAGGTGATGGAGATCCTGAACGGAACTGGAACGTCATGACGGGAACGAAACGCTACTCGGGGCTAGCAGCTCTTCTGGCCGGCCTCGCGGCGTGCGGCGGGCCGGCGTCGATCGTGGTCGACAACGGGAACGTCATCGACGGCACGGGGGCCGTGTGGCCGACCGGGCGGCTCGTCGTGGTCGACGGCCTCGTGACGTGCGTGGGCGCGCAGGCCGATTGCGCCGGACCGGCGGGCGTCGAAGTGCTCGATGCGGATGGCTTCTGGGTGGTGCCGGGGCTGATCGACGTGGCGGAGGCGGCGGAGGTGCCGAGCAACGAGCAGGCCGCCTACCTGGCCTTCCTGCTCGGCGTCACGACGGCGGCCGTCCCCGAGATCCCGGAGGGTCCCGATGGCGAGCGGCTGCCGCCGACGGGCAGCGATGACGCGCGCATTCCCGCGCCGCGGCCGGCGACGCCCGTCGAGGAGCCGCCGTACCCGTTCGGGCTCTTCGGCCAGGCGCTCGCCGCCACGGTCCCGCTCGACGCGGGCGGGCCGCCCGGCCGCGAGCCGCGCGATCTCCAACTCTTCGCGCGGTCGCGGGCGACGCTCGCCGACCGCGAGGCGCTGCTGGACTCCGCCCGCGCGATGGGGGCCCGGGGCGCCGCGTTCGCGCCGCGCCTCCTGGAGCAGGAACGCTGGGCCGCGCCCTACCGGCTTCCGCACGGGATGAACCGTCTGGTCGAGTTCGCGATGGTCGCGGAGCGCATTCAGGACCGGCTCCTTCCCGACCGAACGCCCGCCGAGGCCGAACGGCTGGGTGCGGCGCTGGAGGTGCTCCGGGAGTTCGTGCGGGAGTTCCACGCCGCCGGAGGATCCGTTTCCACGGCGACGAACGGCGCGCTCGCGCCGGGGCTGGCGCTGCACGAGGAGATGGACGCGCTCGTCGCGGCCGGGTTGACGGCGGAGGACGCGCTGTACGCCGCCACGCGCGAGGCGGCCCGTTACCTGGGACTCGAAGATTCGCGGGGTACGCTGGAGCCGGGCAAACTGGGGGACTTCCTCGTTCTCGAGAGCGATCCGCGCCTCGACATTTCGCTCACGCAGACGGTGTCCCGCGTGGGCAAGGGCGGGGTCCTGTACGACCCGCCCACGCTCTTCGACGCGCTGCTCGACAACCCCGGAAACCGGGTCTCGGACAATCCGGTGCGGCTCCTGATCGGCGGGGCCGCGCTCCTGCTCACGCTGCTCCTCTTCGCGCGCGGCGTCCGGAGTCACCGTCGTTCGCTCGGACCCCGCGTCGTCCCCTAGCCGCTACGCGCGCCGCCGGGAGGACAGCCGGGCGGGCTACCAGAACGGTTCCGTCGCGGCGAAGGTCCGCCAGGATTCGACCAGGCCGGGCTCCGACTCGCGCACCCACCGGTCGCACCAGTCGACAACCCGCGACGCCCCCTCAGCCGCGTGCGGATCGGAGGCGGCCAACTCCCTGGTGATCAGGCGGGCGACCGACGCGTCGTTCAGGCGGCCGAGGTCGTCCTGCAGCGCCGAAAGACGTCGGAGGCAGGTGTCCACCGCCGGGCCGGGGAAAAGGGTCCGCGAGTAGTCGCACGCATAGCGGAGCTTCTTGAGCGCGATCCTGACCCGGTGCCGCTCCGGCTCGGTGAGGCGATCGAAGCCGCTTCCCGCCTCCATCAGGCTCCGGTATCTCGCGACCAGCCTCTCCCTCGCCGTATCCACGAGGGATTCGTCGCTGCCCTCGACGACGAGACCGCCGCCGTGCGCTACCGCCAACAGATCCACCACGAAACGGTTGAACCTTCGGCCCAGAATCAGCTTCCGGGCCGACCCATGGGCCGCTTCCCGGCGGCCGTCGGCGGCCTCGCGAAGCCGGAGCAGCGCGGAGTCATGTGGATTCGCCTCGATCACCGGTGGCAACGTTTCGAGCACGAAGACATCGAGGTCGCGCGCCGGGCCCAGCCGCTTGAGCGCCCGCCGGGCTTCGCGGTTCAGGTTGGCGGCACGAGATCCGAGATGGTGTTTGAGGAAGAGGAGCGCCGAGCGCAGCCGCCGCAGGGAGACCCGCAGTTGGTGGATGCCCTCGGGATCGCCCGCCTCCAGCACCGGCGCGAGATTCCCCGTCACGTGGATGGATGCGGCCCGGACCACCTTCGCGAGCGCCCCGTCGATCGAATCCGCCGGATCGAGCGTTACCCTGGTCGCCCGGACGGCGCGCGGCGACGTGCCGAGAAACAGATCCGTGCCCTGCGCGGCCTTGGAGCGCGTCCCGATCCTGAGGCGACGCTTCTCGAGGAGGGCACGCGCACCCGCAAGCATGTCCCCCACCGGCCCGCTCAGCAGCTCCAACTCCAGTTCGGCTACCGGCGCCTCGCGTTCGCCGGACGAGATCCGCCCCATGTCCAGCGACGCCTCGATCAGAGCGTCGCCCGTCCGGACCTCCTTCTTCGTGCGCTCGATGTCCGTGAGGAAGGTGGGGTTCAGCGCGTCGGCATCCGGGATCGCGAGATCACCTACGGGAGCCTCAGGGGGGAGTTGATCGAGCCTCGGCGCCCCATCCTCGGGGGCCGCAGGCGGCAGGAGTGACGTCCACTCGTCGCGGGTGATCCCGTCGCCCGCATCCCTCTTGAGGGTCAGTTCCCGGACGCCGCGCCCACGCCGGATTCTGAGGGCGAAGCCGCGACGCCGGAGATGGCCGTCGGGGGTGTCGTAGTAGACCGTCAGAAGTTCCTGGCGGATCGGGCGGGTACTGCCCAGGTCGTTGAAGGCCGCCGCAAGCTCGACCGGATCCCCGGTGAGCTTGACCTCGACTTCGACCGTCGCGGGCACCATGGAACCTGGTGTCGCGTCCACTACACTAGGCGACGGCGGCGCAGGCCTCCTCGAGCAGGGCCGCCACCCGGTCGAGCGCCTCGTCGAGTTCCGCGGCCGGGTTTCCGAAGCCGATCCGCAGGTAGTGGTCCATCCCGAAGTGGTCTCCGGGGACGACGAGGACACCCCTCTCGGACCGCAGCCGTTCCGCCAGCTCCGTCGAGTTGATATCGAGGCCGTAGCGCACGTAGCAGATCGCACCGGCATCCGGGGCCCGGTACGAGAACAGGTCCGCGCGGTCGTCGAGCCAGCGGGTGACGCGGGAGAGGTTGGTGCGGATGATCCCTCGAGTCCTTTCGAGCAGGCGGGGGCGCACATCGGCGCTCAGCACGCGGCGCGCCGCGACATCGGAGAGAGTCGCCGGCGTGATCGTCGTGTAGTCCTTCCGGCTCCAGAACTCTTCGTGCATGTGCGCCGGCGCGGCGATCCAGCCGAGCCGGAGCCCCGGAAGCGCGTAGGCCTTCGAGAGCGAGCCCGTCACGATCACCCGGTCGTAGCGGCCCCAGAAGCTCGGCGTCTCCGGGCCCTCGACCTCCGCCCCGATGTAGACCTCGTCCGACAGGATCCAGGCCCCGACCGCCTCGGCGGCACCGACGATTTCGTCCATCGCCGACGCCGCGAGGACGGCCCCCGTCGGGTTGTTCGGATTCGTGACGATGACGAGTCGCGTCCCCGGCGTGATGACTTCCGCGGCGCTTCCCGGCGCAGGCTGCCAGCCACGCTCTTCATCGAGCTTCCACGATACCACGTCCGCGCCCAGTCCTCGCGCCAGCCCGGGCGTCTGGCCGTAGGTCGGTTCCAGGGCCACGACGCGGTCCCCGGCCGACACCAGACTCCAGAGCACGACATAGTTCGCCTCGGCCCCGCCGGTCGTGACGATGATGTTGTCGGGAACGGCTCCGTCGTACAGGTGCGCGATCACGGCCTTGAGCGGATCGGAACCATCGCTCTGTCCGTACTCCAGGCGGACGCCGCCCGGGTCCAGGTCGATGAGTTCCAGCAGTTCCGACAGCGTCAGCGGGTGCACGCCGCTCTCGGAGAGGTTGTAGTCCACGCGGTGCTCGAACGTCGACTGCCACCGCTCCATCAGGAATGGGGGAACCCGCATTTCGGCTCCTGCGGTTTGATCGGGATGTACTCGTTGAATCACGACCTCCAGAGGATACCGAAACGACGGGAAGACAGGAACAGGCGACGGCCGAAGGGCGCTGACGTAACAGTCTCGTCACGACGCTTGCCCCGTGGCGAAATCGGCCTAGGGTTGGCGCTGAACGCACCGCGCATGACACCTCGGTGTGACCAGGTTCCAGACGTCCGCAGCCCCAGCCAGGCGTTGATCCATTGTTCGAAACGATTGCTCTGCTTCTGATTCTCGGGCTCGCGACCTTCGACCTCTGGGTCGGGGTCGCGAACGACGCGGTGAACTTCCTGAACTCGGCGTTCGGGTCCCGGGTGGCGCGGCGGCGCCTCATCATGATCATCGCCACGATCGGGATCCTCCTCGGCGCGTTCACATCGAGCGGCCTTATGGAGGTGGCGCGGCGCGGCGTGTTCGACCCAAGCTTCTTCACCGACGTGGACGGGACGATCATCCTGACCTCGATCCTCGCGCTCTACCTCGGCGTCATGGCGGCGGACGTCCTTCTCCTGGACCTGTTCAACACCTTCGGGCTGCCGACGAGCACGACGGTGTCGATCGTGTCGGAACTCGTGGGCGCCTCGATCGCGGTCGCCCTCTGGACCACGGCGGGCGGATTCCGCGAGGCGCTGGCGGTCATCAACACCGGGCCGGTGCTCGGCATCTACACCGCCATCTTCCTCTCCGTGATCACCGCCTTTGTGAGCGCCGCCGGGATCATGTGGCTGGTCCGGATCCTGTACGGATTCGATTTGAAGGAGAGCTTTCCGCGCTGGGGCTGGCTCTGGACCGGCGTCTCGTTCTCGGCGATGGGCTATTTCGTGCTGTTCAAGGGCCTGCAGGGCGCCGCGCTTCTCGGTGAGGAGACGATGACGATGTTGCGCGAGCAGATCGTCCTGATCCTCGCCGGCGTGTTCGTCCTGTCGAGCGTGTTTGCGCTCGCGTTGCGGCGGCGACCCAGGACGGTGGTCGGCGTCATCGTGCTCACCGGCACGGGCGCGCTGTCCATGGCGTTCGCCGGAAACGACCTCGTCAACTTCATCGGTCCGTCGGTCGCGGCCTTCCAGGCGGTGCTGGTGGAAGGCGTCGACCTCTCCGGCCGGGTGCCGACGCCGCCGTGGGCGCTGCTGGCGGCGGGCATCATCATGGCCGTGGCGCTCATCAGGTCCCGGAAAGCGCGTCGCGTGACGGACACGGAGATCCGGCTCGCCGCGCAAAGCCATACGCGACAGCGGTTCCGTGACAGCAAGCTGGGCACGTCGATCGCGACGTGGGGATACTCCGGCTTCCTCTTCGCCAAGCGCCTCACGCCGCGCCGGATCCGGGAGCACATCGAGGTGCAGACCGCGCCGCCCCCGCCGGACCCGCAGGATCCTCCGTACGACCTGCTTCGCGCCAGCGTGAATCTGACCGTCGCGGCGCTGCTCATCTCCATCGGTACCGCAAACAAGCTGCCCCTGTCGACGACGTACATCACGTTCATGGCCGCGATGGGCGCCTCTTTCGGGGACCGAACCTGGACGACCACGGACGGCGGTCAGCGCGTGACGGGCATCATGGTGGTGCTCGGCGGCTGGCTCCTCACGGGCCTCATCGCCGCTTCGGTCGCCTTCATGATGGCCTCGCTGATCGTCCTCACGGGGGCGGCCGGCTTGCCGATCGTCGCTGTGCTGGTCGCCGTCGGCATGTGGCGGCTCGGCAGGGTCCACCGGCCCGAGCCCGAGCACGGCTGATTCCCGACCCGCCCGGCGCGTCGCCCCGAAACGCGCCGGGACGGGTCGAGCCGGTCAGCCCATTCGGGCGTCGAGCGTCAACTCGTCCTGATCCATCGTGCCCCACAGGACCATGGCGCCGGCGAGAACGATGATCGAGGGATAAAAGAGGACCTGCGATCCCTCGAGGACCCAGCCCCACGGATCGAGGATCGACCGCCACACGGCGAGCGCCGTGATGAGGAGGACGACGAATGCCGCTGGGTACGCCCACTTCCTCAACAGGCCCAGCACCACGAGCAGACCGAGGGCGATCTCCAGGCCGCCGAACACGTTCTGGACGACCGCCTGCGACCCGATCCCGAGATAGAAGCTCTCGGCCACGCGCTGGCCGTGCTCCACGTTCACGAACTTGTCGAGCCCCCACATCACCAGCAGCCACCCCGTGCTCACTCTCAGCAGCAGCAGACCCCAGCGTTTCATGTCGGCCTCCAGTTCCGGTGTCGCGGGACGTTCCTCGTTCCTTCAAGAGTGGTCCGCCGCGATTGAGGGCGTCAATCGCGGGCGTCCATCGGCGGCGTCCATCGCGACGGGGGGGACGGGTGTTTTGACGCAGGGGCCGCGCGGCTAATTTTGCCGCCGGGTTGTCGGAAGCTCGAGTTCAAGGGATCGGGACGAATGGCGGTCGGTTCGAGAGGCAGGACAGCAGGAGCGGAACGCGGCGAAGCTCGGCGCGCCTGGCCGATGCTCGCGGTCGTGTGGGCCGCGGTCGCGGGATCTCTCCTCCCGGGCGCGGGCGCGGCGCAACTCCCTCGGCAGGGGGCGCTTGACCTCGAGAAGGGAGACATCGCCGTCGCCCTCGACCGCACCGCCTATGTCGCCGGCGAGCCCGCGGAACTCGCGGTGCGCCTCACCATCGAGGACGGCTGGCACACGAACAGCTACGAGCCGACCTACGACTACCTGATCGCGACGGAGATCGACATCGAGGCGCCGCCCGACTGGCCGGCACCGGAGACGTCTCGCTATCCCCCGGGCGAGATGAAGCGCTTCGATTTTGCACCCTCCGCCATCTCCGTGTACGAGGGCGAGATCTTCATTCGGACCGTGCTGCCGACGCCGGCCGGAGCGGCGACCGGCACGTACCCCATCCGGACGAACGTCACCTACCAGGCGTGCGACGACAAAATGTGTCTCGCGCCGGTGACGACGCCGGCCACGGTGGGACTGACGATCGCCGCCGGAGGCGAAGTCGCGAACCCTGAGTTCTTCGCGGCAGCGGAAACGACGGCGGGTCGCGGGGGGTCGCAGATCGGGAGCGCGGGGCGCGGCTTCCTATGGTTTGTGCTCCTGGGTTTCCTGGGTGGGCTGATTCTCAACGCGATGCCGTGCGTCCTTCCCGTGCTGTCGCTGAAGGTGTTCGGGCTGATGAAGAGCGCGGAGGGGGGCCGGCGCGCGCTCACGACGGGGAGCCTCGCCACGGCGGCCGGGATCGTCCTCTCCTTCCTGCTGCTGGCGGGGGCGGCGATCGGGGCGCGCGCGGCCGGCGTCGCGGTGGGCTGGGGCATCCAGTTCCAGGAACCGCTGTTCGTCGGAGCGCTCGCGGTCGTGATCCTGCTCTTCACGCTCAACATGTGGGGACTGTTCGAGATCCATCTCCCGGGGACGCTGGCGAAGGTGGGCTCGTCGGGTCCGTCCGAGGGGCTCGCGGGGCACCTGGTGACCGGTTTCTTCGCCACGCTGATGGCGACGCCCTGCTCGGCCCCCTTCCTGGGGACCGCGCTCGGCTTCGCGCTCACGCAGGACTCCGTCACGACGGCCGCGATGTTCGGCGCGATCGGTACCGGGATGGCCTCTCCGTACCTGCTCCTGGCGGCGTTCCCGGCGGCGGGGCGGGTGCTGCCGCGGCCGGGGCCGTGGATGGCGACCTTCCGCGTGGTGATGGGGTTCCTGCTCGCGGCGACGCTCGTGTGGCTCCTCTTCGTCATGTCGGGCCTGGTGTCGGCGCCGCGCGTCGCCTTCTTCGAGATCGGGCTGCTGGCCGTGGCCCTCGCGATCTGGCTCGCCAGCCGGTCACAGCGCGGGCGGGCGGGGCGCCGCCTGGCCGGGGTCGCCGCGGCGGCGCTGACGGTCGTGGCCGTCTCCACGGTGGCCGCCGGGCGGTCCGAAGCGGGGCCCTCAACGATCGGGGTCGCGCCGGAGGACCGCCTCATCGCGTGGCAGTCCTTCGACCGCGAGCGGGCCGAGGAACTCGCGGCCGGGGGCACCTACGTGTTCGTTGACGTGACGGCGGACTGGTGCTTCACCTGCAAGGTCAACGAGACCCTCTTCCTGGAGACGGAGGAGGTAGCGGGCGCGTTCGAGCAGCACGGCGTCATCGCGATGCGGGCGGACTGGACGCGGCGCGACGAGTCGATCGGCCGCTACCTGGCCGACTTCGGCCGCTACGGCATCCCCTTCTACGTGCTGTACCGGCCGGGCGGGGAGCCGCACGTCTTCTCGGAACTGATCTCGAAGTCCGCGATCCTCGACCTGCTCGGGGACTAGCGGGCGGCGGCTACCGGGTCGCTACCGGGCAGCCATCCGGTCGAGGAACGGGCCCACGTCCAGGAGCACGATGTCGTCGCGCTTCCGGAGTTCGCGCAGGAACGGCCCCTTGTGTCCCGCTCCGTAGGTGAGGAGGAAGCGGACTCCTTCCCCCTGGTGACGGTCTAGCCCGTCCTCGATGTACGCCCAGTGCGAGGCGTTGATTGCGTCCCATCCCCCGGGGCCCAGGTCCGCATCGAACAGGCGGGCATACGTCCGCATGCGGATGTCGTAGGCTTCGTCGTAAGCGTCGGTGTGGATCCAGCGCGGGTCGTCCGCCGCGCCTGCGGCGAGCGCCTCGGCGGAAGCGTCGGCGGCCGCCCGGTATTCCGCCCAGCCCTCGGCCCGGTCCGGGTCGCGCGAATAGGCATCGAGGTAGGCGGCCCGGAAGTCCGACATCGGCTCGGTCCATCCGGCGGTGGGAATGACCTCGAAGTCCAGTTCGCGGGAGAGGGGGAAGAGCCCCTCCATGTACTCGGGGAAGCGGCGGACCCGGGGTTCCTCGACCGTCCCGGTGGCTTCGAACTCGGCCCACGCCCGGTCCCAGCGGTTGGGCGGGATCTCCGTCAGCCAGTAGTCCGGATCGATCTCGCGCACCAGGTCTCTCACGACCTCCAGGCTGAACGTCTCGCTGGTCTCGTGGCCCGAGTGGATCATCCCGAGCACGACGACCTCGTTCAGCGTCCTGTCCTCCTCGGAGGGGGCGGCCGATTCCCCCTCGGGCGACTCCGCCGCGGATGACGCCGCGATCGGCGCCAGTTCGACGAGCGTGCCCGAGATCTCGTTCGCCACGAACACGCGCTCGCCGTCCGGGTGCGCGCGGAGGACGATGGGTTGTTCGCCAACCTCCAGCCGCTGCACGACGGCGCGGGATTCGAGGTCGACGACGGAGACCGTGGTGCCGCCCGCGCTGTTGACCAGCGCGTGGCGACCGTCGCGGGGCACCACGACCGAGAACGGCCGGGGGCCGATGCCGCCCGAGACGCGGCCCGTGATCGCGAAGGACGCGGTGTTGATGAAGGCCACCTCGTCGGACCCGCCGCAGGCGACGACGTACGTGACCTGGTCGGGCGTGAGCGCGCCCCCCGGCGGGCCGGGGCACGCCTCGACCGTGGCATCCAGCTCACCGTTCAGGAGGTCGATGACGGAGACCGACCCCGCGTCCAGGTTGGGGACGAAGGCGTAGGACCCGTCCCACATCACGTCCGCGGGATAGGGGCGATCGCCGGTGGCGTGGAACCCCCGCGGCGTGCCCTCGCGGGTGTCCACCGTCCACAGCCGGTCGGAGAACTCGGTCGTGATCCAGGTCTCTCCGCGCACGGTCCCGGGCGTGAACAGCGACGGCCCCGCCCCGACGTCCCACACGGCGCCGGGGACGATCCGGCCCTCATCGTCGAGTCGGATGAGCGTCGAATCCCGGAACTGGCTCACCAGCCAACCATCTTCGACGCGGACGAGATCGAGCGGCGCATCCCCGGCCTCCCAGCGCCCCACGACGGCGGACTCCGAGAGGTCCACGACCGCGATGCGGCCTTCGCCGCTCAACGCCACCCATGCGGTGTCCCCGTCCGGGCTGAACCGGATGCCGTGCGGAGCCGCTCCCACATCGATCGTCGCGCCGACCCGGAAGGGCCCGTCGGTGTCGACCGGCCCCTGCGGCGATTCTCCGCAGGCGGCCGCCGCCAGCGCCAGCGGGACGATCGCGGCGAGGGCCCGGACGCGCATCAGCCCCCGGCCTGCTGCAGATCCGCGGCGACTTCCTCGGCGGCGCGCCAGATGCGCAGCGTGTTTCCGCCCCAGAGTTGCCGGATCTCGTCCTCGGAATAGCCGCGGCGCACGAGTTCGATCGTGACGTTGAGCGTCTCCGAGGCATCGCTCCATCCCTCGATCCCGCCGCCGCCGTCGAAGTCCGAACTGATCCCGACGTAATCGATGCCGATCAGGTTGACCGCATGGTCGATGTGGTCGACGAAGTCCGCCACGTTCACGGCCGGATACCGCGACCGGATCTCGGCCATCCCCTCGCGGAAGGCGACGCGCTGTTCGTCCGTCATCTGGGAGAAGCTCGTGAAACCGATCGACTCCCGGAGCGCGGTGACCTCCGCCTGCTGCTCCTCCGGAGGCGATTTCACGAAGGCCCCCAGGGCGACGGCCTGGATGACCCCGCCGTTCTCGCGCAGGGCATACAACTGCTCGTCATCCATGTTGCGGGGATGGGCGTTCACCGCGTGGGCGCCGGAGTGCGACGCGATGACCGGAGCCTCGGAGAGTTCCATCGCCTCGAGGCTGGCCGCCTTCGAAATGTGGGAAACGTCGACCATGATCCCGAGCCGGTTCATCTCGGCGATCACCTCCTCGCCGAAGGCGCTGATGCCCCCGTTCTCCTCCGGCGTGTCGCCGAACGCGAAGTTGGGTTGTGCCGAATCGGCGATGTCGTTGTTCCCGTTGTGCGCCAGCGTGATGTAGCGGGCGCCGAGTTCGTGGTATCGTTCGAGGAGGGAGAGGTCCGTCCCGATCACGTACCCGTTCTCGATCCCGATCGCGGCCACGAGCCGGCCCTCGGCGTGGATCCGCTCCGCGTCGGCGGCGGTGTGGGCAAGCCCGATCTGCTCCGGATACATCTCGTTGGCCATGCGGTGGATCGCTTCGAACTTCGTGATCGCGCCCAGTTTCGCCGCCTCGTAGTTCTCCGGCGTGCGCTGCGTCTGTCCCACGTAGACGATGAAGAAGCCGACGTCGAGCCCGCCCGCCCGCATCTTCTCGAGGTTCACCTGGCGGTCCGCGTTGAGTGGATCCACCTCCGGGGTGGCGAAGTTGTAGGGGATGTCGTCGTGCGTGTCGACCGTGAGCACGCTCTCGTGGATCTCGCGGGCACGCCGCTCGAGTTCGGCCTCGTCCATGGAAGGCTCCTCGTCCGCCGCGGCTCCCCCATCGTCTGCCGGTTCTCCGCAACCGAAAGCAAGAAACGGGATGAGGAAAAGGGAGAGAGCGGGCGGAAGGGCTTGGTGCGAGCGAACGATGTGTCTCATCTTTTGACTCCGTGGTCGATCCGAACCGCTGTGGCGCAAGCTCGTCCGCGCTCCGGCGGGACGCAACGAAGGATGGGAGGACGGACGAACGTCATGTACGCCTGGAAGGCGCCCCGACTCCTTTGCGTGACGCTGGCATCGCTGGCGGCGCTCGGGTGCGTGGACGCCACAGGTCCCGAGCCGCCCGCGTCGGGCGAGATCGTCTTCACCGCGATCCGCGAGAGGTTCATGCGCATCTGGGTAGCGAACGCGGATGGGACGGCACAGCGGCCGCTGACGGAGGAAGGGGAGACGAGCCTCGAGCCGAGTTGGACGCCGGACGGCTCGCGGATCGTGTTCACGAGTTGGCGCGACGGGAACCCCGACATCTTCCTGATGGACGCGGACGGCTCGAACGCGGGGCCGGTGACGCGGGACTCGGCCAACGACCGTTCCGGGCGCCTTTCCCCGGATGGGGAGCGCGTGGTCTTCGTCTCCGAGCGCACCGGGGATCCGGACATCTGGGTGATCGACGTGGATGGATCGAATCCGGTCAACCTGACGCGAAGCCCATCGTCCTTCGACGTGGATCCGGACTGGTCGCCCGACGGCACCCGGATCGTCTTCGCCTCGGACCGCGACGGGGGCCGTCAGTTCTCGCTGTGGACGATGGGGGCCGATGGGACGGGGCTCACGCGGCTCCCCGCCGAGGGCGGCGCGCGTTCTCCGTCCTGGTCGCCGGATGGATCGCGGATCGTCTTTACGTCCTACCGCGACATCGGCGACGCCGAGATCTACGTGATGCGGGCCGATGGCAGCGGCCAGACCAACCTCTCGGGACGCGCCGGAGTGGACGAACTGCCCCGCTGGTCGCCGGACGGCGAGTACGTGCTGTTCTCGACCAAGCGCGACGGGAACTCCGAGATTTACGCGATGGGCGCGGACGGATCGGAGCCGGTGAACATCACGCGTCACCCGCGTTGGGATGCCATGGCCGCATGGAGGCCGTAGTGTGCGTGCGGCGCCCGGGTTCGGGCCCACCGTCAACCTTTTGCGGGATCAGCCGAATGATGTGCATGCGCGACGTTGCCACGACTTTCGTCCTCGCCGTCCTCCCCGTGACCGCCGCCGCTTGCGGCACCGCGGACGCGGAGAGTCTCAGGAACTCGTCAAGTCAGGAGGCCGCGATGAATGCTCCGGGGTCCATGGCGGGGCGATCCACCGTCTACGCTCCGAACGGAATGGTCGCGACGAGTCAGCCGATGGCGTCGAGCGTCGCGCTCGGCGTGCTGCGTGACGGAGGCAACGCCTTCGACGCGGCGATCGCGGCCTCGTCCGTGCTCTCGCTCGTCGAACCGCACATGACGGGGCTGGGCGGCGATCTGTTCGCGCTCTTCTGGTCCGCCGAGGAGGGTCGTCTCGTCGGGCTGGACGCGACCGGCCGCGCCGGGACCCACATGACGCCGGGACGGATCCGGGCGGATGGCTACGACCGCGTGCCGGGCTCGGGACCGGGGGCGGTGACCGTGCCGGGGGCGATCGCGGGCTGGGGCGCTCTCAACGAGAAATACGGGAGCCGGCCGATCGCCGAACTCGTGGCGCCGGCCATCGCGCTGGCCGAGGAGGGCTTCCCCGTCACGCCGATCATCGCGGGTCAGTGGCAGGGGCAGTTGCAGAAGCTGAAGGCGGACCCCGGGGCGGCGGCGACCTACTTGATCGACGGCGAACGGGCGCCGGAAGCGGGCGAGTGGTTCCGGAACCCGGACTTCGCGCGCACCCTGCGCACGATCGCGGCGGAGGGCCCGGCCGCCATGTACGGAGGCGAGCTGGGCACGCGGGTGGCCGAGGGACTCGCCGAACTCGGCGGCTACCTGACGCCGGAGGACATGGCGGCGATGGAGGTGCGCTGGGTCGAGCCGCTGTCGATGGATTACAAGGGGTGGACGATCTGGGAGTTGCCGCCCGCCGGCCAGGGAGTTGCCGCCCTGCAGATGCTGGGGATGCTCGAGCCGTTCGACCTGGCGGGCATGGGGCATAACTCGCCGGAGTACCTCCACCACCTGATCGAGGCCAAGAAGGTGGCCTTCGCGGATCTGGCCCGGCACGTAGGGGACGCCGACCACATGGAGATCGACCCGAAGCAGCTCCTCGACCCCGACTACCTCGCGTCGCGGCGGGCGCTCATCAACCCGGCGATGGCCGCCGAGCGGGTCGAGCCCGGCGAGTTCGCGACCGCCACGGAGACGATCTACCTGTCGGTCGCCGACCGCTACGGGAACATGGTCTCCTTCATCCACTCCATCTACGGCTCGTTCGGCTCGGGCGTCGTCGTCCCCGGGACGGGCTTCGTGCTGCAGAACCGGGGCGCCGGCTTCACGCTAGAGGACGGGCACCCGAACCAGGTCGCGCCCGGCAAGCGGCCCTTCCACACGCTCATTCCGGGGTTCGTGACGCGGGGCGGAGAGCCGCTGATGGCGTTCGGAGTGATGGGCGGGTCGATGCAGCCGCAGGGGCACACGCAGGTCGTGCTCAACATGATCGAGTTCGGGATGGACCCGCAGCAGGCGATCGACGCGGCCCGCTTCCGCCACATGGGCGGGCTCCGGGTCGCGGTCGAGCGGCTGACGGACGGACTCGAAGCCGGCATGGGCGCGCTCGGCCACGAACTCGTGGACTGGGAGAGCGCCTCGTTCGGTGGCGGTCAGCTCGTCATGAAGCTCGACCGCGGCTGGGCCGGCGCGTCGGACCCCCGCAAGGACGGCCTCGCCATCGGCCACTGACGGCCGACGGCGAGGCCCCGGCGGCGTTGGGCTAGCTGCCGGGGAGGCGGCGGCCGGGGGTCCAGGGGGCTCCGGCCGCTTCGAGCGCGCTTTCGGCGTTGGCGAAGGCGCCGTCCATGAAGTTCCGGAACTCCGACAGCCACGCACCGAAGTCCGTCTCGGCGATCTCCAGGTTGCGGCGGTGGGTGGCGGTCGGCGTCTGGCGGGTGTCCCAGTGGCCGCCGATCACCCGTCCCACGCGGTTCGAGATCGAGGGCACGGTGGACTCGTTGAGGCGCTGCCGGGCCGGGTCGCCGAAGAGCCGGATCGAGAAGTCCAGGAGGCCGGCGCCCAGTGCATCGAGGTCGCCGAACAGTTCGAGCGGGGCGTCCGGCGCCTCGAGGAGCGCGGCCCGCATGTGACGCAGCCGGTCGCGGGCGCGCCCCACTTCCTCGCCCGCCGAGGCAATGCGGCGCCTCAGCTCCGACGCCTCGTTCTGGAAGGCGACGACGGCCCCGAAGTCCGTTCCCGGCTCCGCCGTGGGCACCGCCTTCACCTCGAAGGTCTGCGCCTGGCCAACTTCCCGCGCGCCCTCGGCCGTGACCACGACGAGTTGCGCGGAATATTCGCCCGGCGCGACGAGGGGTCCCTGTGGCGGCCCCACCCACGGCGGCGTGAAGCCGGGGACCGTCAGGTCTATCGGATCGGGCGCCGGGGCGCGCAGATCCCAACTCACGCGGTGCAGCCCCTTGCCGGCGGGGCCGGCGACCCAGCGTACGGTGCCGCCATCGGAGTCGGCGATCGCGATCAACGCCCGGGGTCCGCTCTCCGTCGTCTCCTCGTTCAGCACGTCGTAGCCGGGGAACGCCACATCTCCCCCGGCCGCTCGCACGTCCGCCTCGGCCGCGCGGCGCGCCTCCGCCATCGTCGTCGGTGTCTCCGGCAGGTAGTAGGAGATCACGGCCCCGAAGTCCGGGTTCGGCGCCGTGTAGTCGTCCGACCCCAGCGTCGGCTTGCCGCGCGCCTGCATGGGGACCGAGGGGATGTACCACCACGCGTCGCGAACCGGGAACAGCGCCCCGCCGTCCGCGGCGGCCATCGCGGTGTTCTCCCCGCCGGCCAGTTCGCGCAGCGGCGTGTAGTCATCCAGCACGTAGAAACCGCGGCCGAACGTCGACCCGACCACGTCGTTGTCGCGCCGCTGGACCTCCAGATCCCGGTGTGGGATGGTCGGCCCGGGGAGCAGGTGCCAGTTCCCGCCCCCGTTCACGCTCACGTACATCCCGAACTCGGCTCCGAGGAAGAGGAGGTTCGGGTTCAGGTGGTCCTGTTCGATCGCCCACAGGATCGTCCCGGCGGGCAGATCTCCCGCGATCAAGCGCCACGTCCGGCCCGCGTCGTTGCTCTCGAACACGAGCGGCCGGAAGTCACCCTCCTTGTGGTTGTCCGCCACGGCGAAGACCGTCGCCGCGTCGAACTGCGACGCCTCCACGTCGTTGATGAACGCCCGTTCGGGCACGCCGGGGAGGGCGCCCGCGAGCCGCCAGTTCGCCCCGCCGTCCTCCGTCACGTGGATGAGTCCGTCATCGCTCCCCGTGTAGATCACGCCCGCCGTCACCGGCGACTCGGAGATGCCGGTGAGGGTCGCGTACTTGGACATGGCGCCGTTGTCGATCAGGTCGTCGACGCTCCACACGTGGCCCATGAACTCCAGTTCGTAGCGGTTCACGTCCGTCGTCAGGTCGCCGCTGATCGCCGTCCACGAGTTGCCCCGGTCGTCGCTCGCCCACACGCGCTGCGAGCCGTGGTAGATGCGGTCGGGGTTGTGCGGGCTGATGAGGACCGGCGCGTCCCAGTTCCAGCGTTCGGGCGGGTCGCCGGGCGCGGGCTGCGCCTGGATGTCGAGCGCCTCCTCGCTCCCCCGGTCGTAGCGGTAGAGGTTCCCCTGCTGCGTCTGCAGGTAGAGGATGTCCGGGTCCCGCGGATCGATCTGGACCGCGTACCCATCTGCCCCCATGGGCGCGTACCAGTCCCGGTTCCGCACGCCCTCGACGTTCATCGTGCGGGCGGGGCCCCACAGGGTGCCAAGATCCTGCGCGCCGCCGAGCACGTTGTAGAACGGCTCCGCGTTGTCGAGCGCCAGCTTGTAGAACTGCGAGATCGGCAGGTTCGGGAAGTGCCGGAAGGTGCGCCCGTCGTCGAAGCTCTCGTACAGCCCGGCGTCCGTGCCGACGATCAGGTGCTGGCCGTCCTCCGGGTCGATCCACAGG
The DNA here is from genome assembly GCA_965207805.1 of Gemmatimonadota bacterium. Lineage (GTDB taxonomy): Bacteria > Gemmatimonadota > Gemmatimonadetes > Palauibacterales > Palauibacteraceae > Palauibacter. The sequence continues at coordinate 315,315 of OZ242312.1, read as the reverse complement.
GCGTGGTTGTCGCTGTGCTTCTCGCGCCCCGTCTCGAGGTTGCCGAAGGTCGCGCCCCCATCCCGCGTGACCTGGATGAAGACGTCCATCTGGTACACGACGTCCGCGTCGTGCGGCGAGGCCTCGATCTCCTGGTAGTAGTGGGGCCCGGTGCCGCCGGAGATGTAGGAGTTCCGCCGCTCCCAGCTCTCCCCCTTGTCGAGGGACCGGTAGAAGCCGCGCTCCTCGTCGTTCGCCTCCATGGTCGCGTACACGACCTCGGGGTTCGCGGGCGTGACGGCGAGTCCGATCTTTCCCACATCGCCGCTCGGGAGTCCGGCCGTGATCCGGCGCCAGTGCTCGCCGCCGTCGGTGGACTTGTAGATGCCGGAGTTGGGCCCGCCGGCCAGGTGCCCCCAGATTTTGCGGCGCCGCTCGTAAGCCGCCGCGTAGACCATGTCCGGATTGCCGGGCGCGAACTCGATGTCGGTGACGCCCGTGTTCTCGTCGATCTCCAGCACGAGCCGCCAAGAGTCGCCGCCGTCGGTGGACTTGTACACGCCCCGGTCGCCGCCCGGCGCCCAGAGCGACCCCTCGGCCGCGATCAGGATCACGTCGCTGTCGCGCGGGTCGATGAGGATCTTTCCGATGTGCTCCGAGTCCCGGAGGCCGACGTTCTCCCACGTCTCTCCGCCGTTGCGGCTGCGGTAGACGCCGTCCCCCCAGCCGACGTGGCGCCCGCTGACGTTCTCCCCCGTCCCCACCCAGATCACGTCCGGGTTGTCGGGATCGATCGCGACGTCGCCGATCGAGTACACGGACTCGTCCTCGAAGATCGCGTCCCACGTCACGCCCGCGTTCGTCGTCTTCCACACGCCGCCGGAGCCGACCGCGATGTACCACGTGCTGCTCCGGTGCGGATGCACGGCGATGTCCGCGATCCGGCCGCCCATGACCGCGGGGCCGATCTCACGCAGCGGGAGGCCGGCCACGACTTCCTCCACGAGCGACGGATCGACCGCCTGGGCCCGAACCTCCGGCGCCCAGGCGGGTGAGGCTCCGGGAAGCCCCATCAGGACGCCCAAACCGACCACGAACCGCGCGCACGACGCACGGTGTCTCGACGAATCCGTCATCTCGCTGCTCTCCTTCTTGCCACGGGCAGGCAGCCCGTGCCGGGGTTTCCGCGAAGATTCCGCCGGATACGCTATCCTGGGAGACACGGGTCAGACAGGGCACGGGGAGCGACGAACGGACACGGCGGACGCTGCGGAATGAGGGGGAGGGTGACGCGGAGGCGCCCCGCCGAGAGTCGCGTCAGTTCCTTCCGGGCGACCGGGACCGCCAGGCCGCGGCCAGCGCCCGGTCGAACGTCACGAGGTCTTCGGGCTCCCGCCGGATGCAGCAGGCAAGATGAACAAGATCGCGAGCCTCCAGCTCGGGATGGTTGTTCGCGAGATTCCGAGCGGTCAGGACGTCCGCCTCTTCCACAGCCCACACTTCGTCAATGCAGGCTTCCGCGAGCGTGAAAGCGTCGTCGAGGGCGGACAATCGGTGGCCCTTCAGGTAGAAGTTGAGCAGTTCCTGGAGCACTTCCGCGGATGTGACGAGATGGTCATCGCGCGCCAATGATCGAGCGATGAACTCGCGCGCCTCCCGACGCAGCGGATGCTGACGGCCCACGTGGTATATGAAGACGTTCGTGTCGACGAAGATCACGTGGTCTCGATCCCGAACAGTCTGGACTCCGAGATCACTCGCTTCACTTCGGGCCAGTCGGGTTCAGGGGCATCGGACCGCCGCGCATCGCACGCGGCGTTGAACTCGCGAAGTTCCTCCAACGTGAACTTGCTCGGACGGGTGGCGGCCAACCTCTCGTCGGCGGCTTCGCGTAACCACTGCCCGAGAGACTTCCCCTCTCGGCTGGCCTGCGCCTGGTAGCGGACCTTTTCCGCCTCTCTGACGACGAAGTGGATGCGGGACACGATCGTTTCCCTCCCCCGGCCGCACGCCGATTGTCGGATTTCAGACGAAGTACATGAAGACGTTGGCGTCAACGAAGATCATACGCCGGGATCCGGGAACCGAGTCTCGACGAGCATCTGCTTGGTTTCCTCCCAATCCGGCTCCTTGGCGCCGGGGGGATGCATCGCGTCGCACTTGGCGGCGAACGCCTTGAGTTCCTCGACCGTGAACTTGCGCGGACGGGCGGCCTCCAGTTTCTGATCGGCCGCCTCGCGCAGCCATTGCCCGAGCGACTTTCCCTCACGCTCCGCCTCCGCCTGGTAACGGATCTTGGCGCTTTCCTTGACGACGAAGTGGATCCTCGACATTGACCTCTCTTGGATGTGCATATTTTTTACACATGCACAACATGACGGTGCATGATGTTCGAGTCAACCTCCGAGGGGCGGGGCCGTGGCGGGTGGGCGGCGGTGGTTTGTCGCCTGCTCGTAGGCGTAGCCGAAGTCGAGGAGCATTGCCTCCGTGAACGGGCGGCCGAGGAACTCGAGGCCCACCGGGAGGCCGTCGTCCGTGAATCCCGCAGGCACCGTGAGCGCCGGGAGCGCCGTCAGCGGGCTCAGCGAGCGGTTGTCGCCGAGCGCGTAGCGGTCGGCCGGGGCGGGGTTCGTCTCCACATCTTCGGCGATCAGGTCCGGCGGGTGGTCGAAGGTGGCGTAAACGAAGGCGTCGAGGTCGTGCTCGGCCATCGTCGCCATGACGTCCTCCCTCACCCGATCGCGCGCCAGGAGGTATTCCAGGTAGCCGGGATCCCGGGTCGTCTTCCCCAGGAGATCGGCCATGCCGGCGGCCCGCCACGGGTTGACGCGGCCGCTCAGCAGAATGGACGCCAGTGTGCGGTACGGCGGGTCGCGGAGTTCGGCCAGGTAGGCATCCGTCACCTCCTCCGTTTCGTAGGAGTTGGCGCCGAAGACGGTGCTCACCTGCTCGATGCCGGGGATGTGGACGTCCATCACCTCCGCCCCCAGGTCGCGGAGGACGCCGAGCGCCGCCTCCACCCGCGCGCGCACCTGCCCGAACCCTTCCGACGCCGTGTCCACCGAGCGGTCCATCGGTTCCCGGATGACACCGATCCGGGCGCCCGCCAGCGCCCCCGCGTCGAGTCCGGCCGCGTAGGAGTCCGGAACCTGTCCCACGGAGTACGCCGTCACCGGGTCGTTGGGGTCGTAGCCGGCGATGACATCGAGGAGGATGGCCGCGTCCATCACGGTGCGGGTCATCGGACCCATGGTGTCCGTGGTGGGGTTGGCGGGCATCATCCCGAACCGGCTCACGAGCGGGAGCGTGGGACGGAGACCGACGAGCGAGGCGACGGCCGCGGGGCCGCGGATGGAGCCTCCCGTGTCCTCGCCGATGCCGATCAGGCCGAGATTGGCCGCGACCGCCGAGCCCGTGCCGCCGGAGGAGCCGCTCGGATTCCGCCCCGTGTCGTACGCGTTGCGGATGATCCCGAACCCGGATCCGACGTAGCGCGAGGCGAACTCGCCCATGTTCGTCTTCGCGATGATGAGGGCGCCCGCCTCCTTCATCCGCGTCACGATGGTCCCGTCGCGCTCCGACATGTAGCCCGCGAAGAGGGCCGACCCGTAGGTCGTCGGCATGTCGCTCGTCTCGACCTGGTCCTTGAGGAGGACGGGGATGCAGTGCAGCGGCCCGGTGAGGCCGCCGGAGGCGAAGGCGGCGTCGAGGGCTAGGGCCTCCTCGAGGGCGCGCGGGTTGACGACGGCGATCGAGTTGAGCCGCGGCCCCTGCTGGTCGTAGGCGTCGATGCGCGCCAGGTAGCTTTCGACCAGGCCCTCGCACGTGAGGTCGCCCGACCGGAAGGCGGCGTGGACTTCCGCGATCGTGGTCTCCTCGACCGCGAATGTCTGCGCCCGGAGCGGAACTCCGCCCGCGACGAGCGCGATGATCAGGATGAGCGATGGCAACGCCGAGCCGTCGAAGAAATCGCGCAGGCTCACATTGGCACGGGTCTTCATGGTTCCGTCCCCTCGTTGAGAATGGCAAGATACGGCTCGTAGGCGAAGACACGGTCGCGTGCCTTGCCCGTAATCTCCCGGACGACCCCGAACCGCTCCAGTGCCTTCACCGCGGATGACACGGTCGGGAAGGACAACTCGGTTTGCCGGACGAGGCCGGGGAGGTCCCGGATCGGACGGTCCCGGAATGCCTGGTGAATACGCAGCCTCGAGCCCGCCGCCCGCCCGGAACGCTCGACCCGCGCGCGGTCTTCCTCGAACCGCTCCTGCATCCGCTGCGCCTTGGCGACGGCGTCGGTCGCGGTCTCCGCCACACCTTCGAGGAAGAACGTGAGCCACCGCTCCCAATCGCCGGTCCGCCGGACCTCATCGAGGAGGGCGTAGTACGTATCGCGATGTTGCTTCAGATAGAGGCTCGGGTACAGCAGAGGCTCTTGCAGCACGCCATCGTGGCAGAGCAGGAGGGTGATCAGCAGTCGGCCCACGCGCCCGTTCCCATCGAGGAAGGGATGAATCGTCTCGAATTGAACGTGGGCCAGACCGGACCTGAGGATCGGGGACAGGCCCGCGCCGGGAGAGTGCAGGAAACGTTCCAGCCGCGACATGCATTCTTCGACCGCATGCGCGGGGGGCGGGACGAAACTCGCGTTTCCGGGCCGGGTGCCTCCGATCCAGTTCTGGGAGCGTCTGAACTCGCCCGGAGCCTGTTTGCTGCCTCTTCCGCTACGGAGCAGAGTGGCGTGGATTTCGCGAATGAGACGGTTGGAGAACGGGAACCCCTCCCGCATCCGCCGCAGCCCGTGCTCCAAGGCGGCCACATAGTTGGACACCTCTGTAATCTCGTCGAACGGAGCACCCGTTTTCGGTTCGAGTTCGAAGAGAAACAGATCCGAAAGCGAGGACTGGGTGCCCTCGATCTGGGAAGAGAGGACCGCTTCCTTGCGGACGTAGCTGAACAGGAAGATGTGGGGATCGGAAAGGAGTGAGGCGAAGCTGTCCAAACTGCCGAGGGCCAGCGACGCCTTCTCGAGCGGGTCCAGCAGGGTCTTCAGGTCCAGGTCCGGCTGCGGCGGAAGGGGCGCGGGGACGAACGCCCGGACCGTCTCGCCGCCTGCCGCGCGTGTCTCGTAGCGACCGGTCGCACCGCGAATCATGGGGACAGCGCCTGGTTAAGTGATTTGAATAGCGTGTGCCGCTAATAAAAAAACATGCTCTAATCTTTAATTGTGAGAGTTTGAGTGCAAGGTATGAGCGGATGGCTCACGCCCCCGAGACACGGTCGGCCGCGCCATGGCCTCGGGTTCAGCCCCGGATGCCGCAGAAGCGGATGGCGGTGACGGCGAGGATGCGGGCCAGTTCGAGGAGGTCGTCGGCGAGGATGCTCTCGTCGGGGCGGTGGGCCTCGCGGACGTCGCCGGGACCGAAGAGCACGGTGGGCACATGGCCTTGGTTGACGAGAAGCCGCATGTCCGCGCCGTAGCGCACGCCCCCGACGCGGGGTTCCGTGCCGCCGAGCGACCGCACGGCGCCGGCCAGGGTGCCGACCACGGGGTCGCTCGCGTCCGTGCGAGCGGCCCCGAACTGCGCCCCGACCCACTCGACGGTGGGCGGGTGGTCGCGCAGCCAGGCGTCACCGCCTGCGGCTTCAGCCACGGCGTCTTCCAGCGCGCGCTGCGCCCCGGCGAGGTCTTCGCCGGGCGCGACGCCGTAGCGACCCTCGATGACGAGGCTCTCGGCCACCGTCGAGGGCCAGATTCCCGCGCGGAGCCGCCCCATGGTCAGGGCGTACGGCAGCGCTTCCCCGCGGAAGAGCGGGTCGGCGACGCCGCGGTTTCGGTCCGCCTCGAGGGCCCGAAGTCGCTGGAAGATGGGAATGAACTTCTCGACCGGATCCACGCCTTCCTCCCGCATCGCCCCGTGCGCGGCGAGGCCGGGGACCGTGAGCCGGAAGCTGAGCGCGCCGGCCTGCGCGGGCGCGATCACGAACTCCGTTGGCTCGACGACAATCGCTCCGTCTCCGGTGTGCCCGCGCTCGATCGTGGCCAGCATGCCCGAGCCGCCGTCCTCCTCGCCGATCACGCTCTGGATCTGGAGGGTGCCGTCCAGCTCGATCCCCGCGTCGCGCAGGGCCCGCGCTGCCGCCAGCGCGCTGCACAGTTGCCCCTTCATGTCCACGACGCCGCGCCCGAACAGGCGCCCGTCGCGACGCGTGAGTTCGAAGGGCGGGGAGGTCCAGCGCTCGATCTCGCCGGCGGGGACGACATCGACGTGGCCGTTCAGGATCAGTGTGCGGCCCTCGCCGCGCCCCATGCTGCCGACGACCCCGAGACCCTCGTGACGCTCCACGTCGGCAGTGTAGGCGGGGTGCCGGCGCAGCCGCTCGAAATCGATCTCCCACACATCGGTCTCGAGACCGATGGATCGCATCTCGGCGGCCACCCGCTCCTGGGCCGGCGTCTCTTGGTTCGCCACGCTCTCAATCGTGACGAGGTCGGCCAGGAGCGCGAAGAGCCGGTCCGCGTCCACCGCTTCGGCGGCGCGGCGCTCTTCAAGGGTTGGCGCGCCGCCGTCCGCCGTCGGCTTGCCGCCGCCGGCATCGTGCGCCGCGTTCCCGCGGGAACGTCCTGTCGCCTGCCCTTTCCGATCACCCGGCATTGTCTCCCTCCCACCTGCGTGGACCGCGGAGTATGTCACCGATCCGACACTCGGGGCGACCCGGCCCCGGTGGTCTCGTCCGCGCGTTGCGCAACGGCTACCGTACCGGCCGGGAGCAGGACCGACGCAGCATGAACCAGGGAGTGTGATCGATGCGCCTCCGGACACGACATTCGTTCACGAGATTGGCCGCGGCGACGCTGGCCATCGGGATGCTGGCCGCCGTCCCGGTCGCGGCGCAGTCCGTCACGCCCGAGGGGGACGCCGGACTCGGCCGGCTTCTGGCGGAGATCGAGCGCCTGGCGCCCAGCAGCGGCGGCACGGTGGGCGTGGGCGCCGTTCACATCGAGACGGGGCGCGCCGTGTGGTTCAACGAGGACGAGCGCTTCCCCATGGCCTCGACCTACAAGGTTCCGATCGCGGTGCAACTCCTGTCCCGGGTCGACCGCGGCGAGATCTCGCTTGCGGACATGGTCGAACTCGAACCCGCGGACATCCATCCCGGCAGCGGCACGATCTCGAACCTGTTCGACGACCCCGGCGTGGCGCTCTCCCTCCGGAACCTGCTCGAACTGATGCTCCTCATCTCCGACAACAGCGCGACGGACCTCACCCTCACCGCGGCCGGCGGCCCCGACGCGGTGAACGCGCGCATGGCGGAACTTCAGGTCGACGGCCTGAGCGTGGACCGTCCGACCTCGTCGCTGATCGGGGACTATTCGGGCGTGGACACGCCGGACGACGGCAGGATCTCGCTGTCCGAGTTCCGGGATCTCGCGGGCGGGGTCTCGGCCACCGACCGGGCGGCCGCGCGCGAAACATTCGCCACCGACCCCCGCGACACGTCGACGCCTCGCGCCATGGCGCACCTGCTCGCCATGACCTGGGCGGGGAAGGCGCTGGGCTCGAAGAACACGGAGGTCTTCAAGGACGTCATGCTGCGCGTCCAGACCGGCACCGGCCGCATCAAGGGCGTGCTGCCGCCCGGCACCCCGGTCGGCCACAAGACGGGGACGATCGGCGGGACCACCAACGACGTCGGGTACATCTACCTCCCGGACGGGGCCGGGCACGTGATCACGGTCGTGTTCGTGAAGGACTCCGGCCGGCCGGTCCCGGCGCGCGAGGCCACGATCGCCCAGATCTCCCGCGCGATCTACGACTACTTCCTGTTCAACCCGGGCACCCCGGCGGATCCGGCCGCCGACCGCGCCAACCCCCGTTACGGCGTGTGGAAGCTGCGCTCCGACGCGCCGGCCCCGGCGCTGAACGTCATGACGTATGAACCCTGGGGGGACGGCGGGATGAAGATCACCGTCGAATCCACGAACGCCCGCGGCGGCGAGGCGAAGTGGAGTTACGACACGATGTTCGACGGCGAATTCCGGCCCGTAACCGGGCGGGACGGGGTCGAGACGGCGGTGGAGGTCGTCGACCGCTACACGAACCGGATCACGAGCCGGCGGGACGGCCGCGTCACGCAGGTCATCATCAATGTCCTGTCCGAGGACGGAAACCGGATCGACAACGAGTACCGGAGCACAGACGCGGACGGGAACGAGCGCGTCTCGCACGCGGTGTACGAGCGCATCGGCGGGTGAGACGGTGACCGAGGCGATGTCGAGGGACTACGACGCGATCGTCATCGGAGCCGGCGTCATCGGCGTCTGCACGGGCTTCGAACTGGCCAAGCGCGGGTTCCGGACGCTCAACGTCGACAAGCTCCCCGCCGCCGGATACGGCTCGACCTCGAACACCTGCGCCATCATCCGTCTCCACTATTCGACCCCGGATGGCGTCGCCATGGCCCGCGAGTCCTACTTCTACTGGCTCGACTGGGGGAAGTACGTCGGCGTGCCGGATCCCTCCGGGCTCGCGCGCTACGTCAACACCGGCTGCCTCGTCACGAAGACGGAGAAGAACCACCACCTGCAGCGCGTGAAGGAGAGTCTCGACGAACTCCACGTCGCGTACGAGGACCTGGACGCGGAGGGGATGCGCGAGAAGCTCTCCGTCCTCGACACGCGGCAGTTCGGGCCTCCCGTCACGGAGGAGGACCCGGGGTTCGGCCGACCCTCCGGCGGGAACGTGGCGGGGGCCCTCTATATCCCGGAATCCGGCTATATCAACGACCCGCAACTGTGCTGCCACAACGTGCAGCTCGGGTGCGAGGCGCACGGGGGCGAGTTCCGCTTCAACACGGAGGTGACGGAGATCCTGCGGGAGAACGGGAGGGCGGCCGGGGTTCGACTGAAGGACGGGTCCGAAGTCCGGGCGCCTGTCGTCGTGAACGTCGGCGGTCCCCACTCCTTCGTCATCAACCGCATGGCGGGGGTCGAGGAGGGGATGAACATCAAGACGCGCGCCCTGAAGCAGGAGGTCTGCCACGTCCCCGCACCGGAGGGCGTCGACTATAACGTCGTCGGCATGCTGATCTCGGACAGCGATATCGGGTGTTATTCGCGGCCGGAAGTCGGCAACCACATTCTGATCGGTTCCGAGGACCCGCCGTGCGATGATCTGGAATGGGTGGAGGATCCGGACGACTATGACAATACGTTCAGTTATCAGTGGCGGACGCAGGTCCTGCGAGAGGCGCAGCGGGTGAAGGGACTCCCGGTGCCGGAGGCGCGGCAGGGCCTCGTCGACCTCTATGACGTGTCGGACGACTGGATCCCGATCTATGACAAGTCGGACCTGCCCGGCTTCTACATGGCGGTGGGGACGTCCGGGAACCAGTTCAAGAACGCGCCGGTCGCGGGCCAGCTCATGGCGGAGCTGATAGAGGCGGTCGAGGACGGGCGCGACCATGACGCCGATCCGGTACAGTTCCATATGAAGTATACGAGACGGGACTGTAACCTCGGATTCTTCAGTCGACTCCGGACGATGAACCCGGATTCGTCCTATTCGGTCATCGGCTGACCTTCACGCGTCGACTCGCGTTCCGTGAACCCTGGACCGCTGGGGCGACTGAAGTCCGCGCTCGGGGCGGGCGTCTTTCGGCCGGGCCGGCTGTGGGAGGAGCGGCCGCTCCGCCGGCACTACGACGTGGTGATCATCGGGGGCGGCATCCACGGGCTCGCCACGGCCTACTACCTCGCCAGGGACCACGGCGTCCGCGATATCGCCGTGCTCGAGAGCCAGTACATCGGATTCGGGGGATCCGGGCGGAATACCGCGATCGTCAGGGCGAACCAGCGCACGCAGGAGAACGTCCCGCTCTATGACGAGGGCCTGAAGCTGTGGCCCATCCTCACGGACGAACTCGACTTCAACCTCCTGTTCCACAATTGCGGCAACGTCAACCTCGCGCACAGCGAGGCGGCGGTGGCCGCGTTCCGGCTCTCGATCAACACGGCGAACTTCTGCGGCGTGCGCTCGGAACTGCTGGACCCCCAGCAGTGCAAGGAACTGGTTCCGGCGCTGGACGTGTCGGACCGGCCCGCGCACCCGATCCAGGCCGGCATGTACCACCCGCCGGGGGGTGTCGTGCGCCACGACGCCGTGGTGTGGGGACTCGCCCGGGGCGCCAGCCTGCACGGGGCCGCGATCCACCAGGGCGTTGAGGTACAGGGGATCGACACCGAGGGTGGGCGCGTGACGGGCGTACGGACGAACGCGGGGCCGATCGGGTGCCGGAAGCTCGGGATCATGGCGGGCGGCTACGGGCCGGCGATCGCCGCCATGCTCGACATCGAACTGCCGGTGAACCCGCTCACGATCCAGGCGATGGTCACGCAGCCGCTGAAGCCGTTCCTGCATCACGTCGTGAGTTCCGGGGCGTACCACGTCTACGCGAACCAGACGCTGAAGGGGGAGATCGCGACGGGCGCGCACATGGACCCGCAGGTGAACTACACGACGGAGGTCACCGCGGGCTACTTCAAGCACCAGGCCGAGGCGCTGACGGATTTCATGCCGTGCCTGAAGGGCGTGCGGTTTCTGCGCGTGTGGGCGGGGCTGGCGGACATGACGCCGGACATGGCGCCCATCCTCGACGGCAACTTCGCCCATGAAGGGCTCTACCTGGACGTCGGCTGGGGATACTTCGGCTTCAAGTCCGGGCCGGTGGCGGGGAAGTACATGGCCGAGTTCATGGCGCGCGAGGAGGCGCCGGAGATCCTGCGCCCGTTCGCCCTGCGCCGCTTCCTCGAGAACCGGTACATGGGGGAGACGGCCACGACCATGAAGTACGGGCAGTGGGACTGACGGTGCCGTGACGTTCCGGTTGACGTGCCCGGTGTGCGGGAAGCGCGACGTGTACGAGTTCACGTACGGGGGACCGGAGCGCGGGCCGAGGCCGGCAGAGGAGGATGCCGCCGGCGGGGGCAATTCCAAGGCCGCCGGCGAGGCGCACTTTCGCTGGGCGCAGTTCCGCATGAACCGCCTGGAGCCGCAGGAGGAGTGGTGGCACCACGGGGCCGGCTGCGGCGTCTGGTTTTCGACCTGGCGCGATCCGGCCACGAACCGGGAGACGCGGCCCGGCGGCGGCGATGCGGGCGGGGGAGATTCGTCGTGAGCCGGCTGCCTCCTTCCTCGACGGAGCGGATCGACCGCTCACGGCCGCTCGCTTTCCGCTGGTGCGGGCGCGCGCTGGAGGGATTCGAGGGAGACACGGTCGCCTCGGCGCTCTGGGGGGCGGGGATCCGCACCTTCGGCCGGAGCTTCGAGTATCACCGGCCCCGGGGGCTGTACGAGCTGGAAGGGGAAGGGTCGAGCCAGCTCGTATCGATCGACGGCGTGCCGAACCAGTCGGCGGGGACGACGCCGCTGCGCGAGGGGATGGAGGTCGGCGCGCAGAACGTGCGCGGCGATCCGCGGTTCGACGCCTTCGGTTTCCTGGACCGGCTCGACCGGTTCATGCCGGCGGGGTTCTACTACCGGCTTTTCCACCGGCCCGCGTGGGCCGCCCGGTTCTTCCAGGAACGGATGCGGGCGCTGGCCGGCCTGGGCGTGCTGCGGCTGCACGCGGCGGAGCGGACGGACGCGGGGGAGCGGGCGGAGCGCTACCTGCACGCGGACGTGGCGGTGGTGGGCGGCGGTCCGGCAGGGCTTTCGGCGGCGCTCGAGGCCGGACGGCGCGGGCTGCGGGTGTGCCTGTTCGAGCGCCGGCCGTGGCTGGGCGGGCACCTCGACTGGCGCGTGCGGGACGGTCGTACGCTCGCCGGGGAGGCGTCCGCCCTCGCCGAGCGGCTCGAGCGCATGGAATCCATGCGCGTGTTCCGGCACGCTCCGGTGACGGGGATCTGGGGCGAGAACCTGCTCACGGGCTTTCAGCTTGCGGGACCGGGCGCGCCGTCCGAGGAGGGCCGGGGGGAAGTCCACTGGGAGTGCCGCGCGCGGACGATCGTGGTCGCGACGGGCTCGATCGAGCGGCCGCTCGTGTTCGAGCACAACGATCGTCCGGGCGTGATGCAGGTCGACACGGCGATCCGGCTCGCGCGGACGTACGGCGTCCGGCCGGGCGCGGCCGCCGCCTTCAGCGTGGGCGACGACCTCGGGCTCGAGGCGGCGGTGGACCTGGCCGCGCTCGGCGTGGACGTGCGCGTCGTCGTCGACGCACGTCGCGATGGGCACGACGCGGAGCTGGTGGAAGCCCTGTCGGCCGCGGGGATCGACTTCCGGCCGGGCTGGGCCGCGACCTGCGTGCGCGGGCGGGGCCGGGTGCGGGGCGTCGAGGTGGCCGCCAGGTCGGGGAACGGCGCGGCCGGTGGCGGGGCGGGCGATTCGCTGCGCGTGGCGTGCGACCTGCTGGTGGCGAGCGCGGGGCGGCAACCGGACATCGGGGTGCTCTCGTGCGGCGGCGCGCGGTTCCGCCACGGCGAGCGCACCCGGACCTTCGAGCTCGAGCACCTCGCGCCCGACGTGTTCGCCGCGGGCGGGGTCCTTCGGCTCACCGATGTCGAGGCGCTCACGGGTTCGGGGCGGATCGCGGGGCTCGAGGCCGCCGCGGCGTGTGGCACCGATGTCGCGGGCGAGCTGGCTCGGGAGCGCGCGCGCTTGGCCGACCTGCCGGGGCCTGCCCGGGGCTCCTCGATCGTCCGCGGGCCCGCCGCCGGGCGGCGCCTCGCCCCCGGCCGCAAAGCGTTCCTCGATTTCGACGAGGACGGCACGTGGAAGAACGCGGCCCAGTGCGCCGCCTACGCCTTCGACGTGCCCGAACTCGCGAAGCGCTTCGGCAACTTCGGCCTCGGCCCTGGCCAGTACCGCGTGCCGGGCCAGAACCTCGCCATGGCGATGGCCGAAATCTCAGGGCAGCCGCTGGGCAGCTTCGCCGCCACCACGGTGCGCCCGCCGGTCATCCCCCCCTCCCTTGCGACGCTCGCGGGCCCGAACCACGACGTCCACAAGCGGACCCCACTCCACGACGACCAGGCCGCGCGGGGCGCCGTGTTCCGCCGGGCGGGTCCGTGGCTGAGGGCGCGATACTTCAGCGAGGACCGGAAGTGTATGGAGGAGATCCGCAACGTGCGCGAGAACGTCGGCCTTCTCGACAGCTCGCCGCTGGGGAAGTTCCGGATCTGGGGACCCGACGCCCTGCGCGCACTCCAGCGCGTCTACGTCTCCGACATGACGCGAGCCCGGCCCGGCCGCTGCACGTACTCGGCGATGTGCAACGACACGGGCAACATCATCGACGACGGCGTCGTCGTGCGGACGGGCGAGGACGAATTCTACTTCACGACGAGTTCGAACCGGGCGGGGGCCACGGTCGAGTGGCTCCGCTTCCACACGCGGTACGACGGGTGGGACTACAACCTCGTGAACCTCACCGACGCCCTCGCCTCCATCAACGTGGCCGGGCCGAACGCGCGGCGGGTGCTGGAGAAGATCACGGGCGCGGACCTGTCGGACGAGGCGTTCCCGTACCTCGGCTGCCGCGAGATCGAGGTGGGGGACGGCGTGGCGGCGCGGTGCCTGCGCCTTGGGTTCGTGGGCGAGTTGTCCTATGAACTGCACGTGCGGGCGAGCTACGCCCGGTACGTGTGGGACCTGTTGTGGGAGGCCGGGGCGGAGTACGGCGTCCGGCCGTTCGGACTCGAAGCGCAGAACTGCCTGCGGGCCGAGAAGGGGCACGTGATCATCGGGACGGAGTCCGAGCAGCGCGTCACCCTCATCGACATCGGCATGGGCTGGCTCTGGGACCGCGAGGATACGGCCTCCGGCAAGGTGGGCGCCGCGGCGCTGCGCTACTGCGAGGGACAGGCCGGGAGGCTGAAGCTAGTCGGACTCCGGGTCGACGACCCCGCGGGCGGCGACGCGGGCGGCGGGACCGCTCGCGACGTCGCTCACCGGCCCGAGGACGGGGCCATCGTCGTGGACGGGGAGCGGATCGCCGGCTTCGTCTGTACGACGCGGCACAGCGAGACGCTGGGCTGGCAGTACGGGCTCGCCCTCGTCGAGGACCGGCTGGCGGAGCGGGGCCGTTCGCTCGACCTGTACGAGTCGCTGGGCCAGCGGACCGTGCGCTCGACCGCGACCGTGGTGCCTCCCCACTTCTACGATCCGAGGGGGCAGCGCCTGCGGATCGCCCTCGAAGGGCGCCCGCGCCGGTCCGGCGAGTCGCCATCGCGGCCGGCGCCCGCGGCCCATCGCCGGTCTCCGGTCCGCTTCGACGCCGCGCCCGCCCGCACCGAGCGCCGGGCCGGCTGGAACGTGGTGCTCGACTACGAAACCGACCGCGCACCCGCCGACGCCCTGCGCCAGGCCTGCCTCATCGACCTCAGCCACCGCGGGCGCTGGGACGTCCAGCACCGCGACATCCGGGCCGTGCGGCCGTTCGGCCTCGACGTGCCGCGCACGCCGGGCGAAGTCGCGGTCCGCGACGGGCTGATGATCAACCGGATGAACGGGACCCAGGCCTCGATCTGGCACGTCGGACCCGGCACGGCTCCCACCATGCCGGACGGTCCGCACTACACGGACACCACCGACTCCCACTGCTGGCTCGCCCTGCTCGGAGACTCCGTTCCCGAAGTGCTGGAGAGCGTCACCGATCTCGACCTCTTCGACCCCGCGCGCGAGCGACCGTTCCTGACCCAAGGCCCCATCCTCCATGTCCCCTGCCAGGTCGTCACGTGGCGCGACGACGCCGTCCTGATCGCCTTCAGCCGCGGGTACGGACAGACCTTCGTCGAAGCGCTCCTCGAATCGGGCCGCCACGCGGGGCTGCGCCCAGCCGGCGAGCGCGTCTTCACCGACTGGATTCGCGCAACTCAGTAGGCGGCGGCCAAGGCTTGGTCCAGATCCTCCTTCAGGTCGTCGGGGTGTTCGAGGCCGACGGACATGCGGAGCAGGTTCTCCGGGGCCCGGGTCGTCGGACCTTCGATGGACGCCCGGTGCTCGATGAGGGAGTGGGTCCCCCCGAGACTCGTGGCCCGGGCGACGACCTTCACGTGGGCCGCGACCGCGAACGCCTCGTCCCGGCCACCCACGACGTCGAAGGACAGCATGCCGCCGAAGCCGGACATCTGGCGCGCGGCGAGGGCGTGTCCGGGATCGTCCTCCAGGCCCGGATAGTGGACCCGCTCGACGCGCGGGTGGGCGTCGAGGAAGCGGGCGATCTCCATGGCGTTGGCGCAGTGCATGGCCATGCGCGCGGCGAGGGATTCGAGGCCGCGCCTCGTGAGCCAGGCGTCGAAGGGAGACGGCACGAGGCCGCCGTCCTTCTGGATCCTGCGCAGCGCCTCGAGCGTCCCGCCGGACTCGCGCACGATCACCGCGCCGCCGGTCACGTCGCTGTGGCCGCCGAAGTACTTGGTCGTGGAGTGCATGACGAGATCCATGCCGAGATCCAGCGGCCGCTGCAGGAGCGGCGTCGCCCACGTGTTGTCGCAGCACGAGATCGCCCCGCCCTCGTGCGCGATGCCGGCGAGCGCCTCGATGTCGGAGATGCGGATGAGCGGGTTGGACGGGGTCTCCATCCACACGAGGCGGGTGTTCGGCCGCATGGCGGCGCGGACGGCGTCGAGGTCGGTCATGTCGACGAAGCTCGCCTCGATGCCGCGCTCGGCGAACGAATCGCGCAGGAGCACGCCGGTCCCGTAGTACGCGGCGTCCTCGGCGACGACGTGGTCCCCCGGCGAGAGCGAGAAGATGACGGCGAACGTCGCCGCCATGCCCGAGGGGAAGGCGACGGCTTCCGGCCCGCCCTCCAGCGCCGCCAGCGCCGCCTCCAGCAAGGCTCGGTTCGGGTTCCCGCTGCGGGAGTAGTCGAACCCGCCGGGGTACGACCCGTCCTCCCCGCGCTCGAAGGTGGTCGAGAGTGTGATCGGGGGCGCGATCGCCCGGCTCGCCCCGTCCGGGTCCATGCCCGTCTTCACCGCCAGCGTTTCGATTCGCATTTCCGACCTTTCCGGGGGCACTGGATCAGCGTCGTCCGGCTCGGAGGGCACCGCCGATGAGGACGCCGACGGGGCCGATGACGAGCATCACGATGGGATACCATGCGGGCCCATACGGGTCGCCGGACGCCGAGAGGCCGGCGAGCGAGGCGAGGCTGAAGAAAACGAGGATCGCCGCCAGGACGCCGGCGTGGAGCCGGGGCGCACGCGGGGCCGTGAGGGCCGCGAGGAAGCCGGCCAGAACGGTGACCGCGAGGCGCACGCCGAGGCTCGTGAAGATGAACGCGGCGCCCGGAGCCATCTCCGGTTCGACGCCGAACAGCGACAGCATCAGCCGGCCGGCGAGCACCGAGCCCAGCGTCAGCACCACGAACCCCAGGATGACGGCGGCGACGCTGCGCAGGATCGAGGCATCGTTCATGCGCGACCACGTCTCGACCGCTTCGTCGAGGTCGGGACGGAAGCCGGGGGGCGATCCGGAGTCGGTCATCCGTCCCTCTCCATAACGGGCAGGACGATGTGCGATGCCCGGTCTCCGGCGTGGTGAATCATGTTCTCCGCGACCTCCCATTCCGTCTCGTCATAGTTGTTGCCGCCCGTGTTCAGGTTGCGGTCGAAGCGGGGGAAGTTGGAACTCGAGACCTCGATCCGCACGCGGTGGCCTGGCGCGAACCGGTGCGCCACGGAATGGAGGTCCACCCGGACGGGATAGACCTGTCCCTCCTCCATCATCACGGGTTGCTCGTATCCGTCCCGGTAGCGGGCCCTCATGATGCCCTCGACGATGTTGATGGCCCGTCCGTCGGGATGCACGTCGAGGAGCTTCACGGTGAAGTCGGTGTCCGGGGCGCTCGAACTCACGTAGAGCCGCGCCTCGAGCGGGCCCGCGATCTCGAGGCCGCCGTCGCCGACCGGATCGCCGGTGTACACGAGGACGTCCTCGCGTTCCTCGATGTCCGACTGGTCGAACGCGCCCGGCTGGTCGTCGGGGTTCCCGGTGCAGCAGACGGATCCGCCGCGGGAGGGGACGGGGTCCGCCGGATCGTAGACGAACCGGTCCGCGGGTTCCTCGCCGGGGGCCTCGGGGGAGAGGACGCCGTCGCCGAGCCGCGTGTTCGCGTTGCCTCCGCTGCGGAGATAGAGGCGCGTCATCTCGGCCCCGGGGGGCGGCCACGAGTCGGCGGACGCCCATTCGTTCCGGCCCATCACGTAGTAGTGGATCCGGGGGATGTCGGTGACCCCGTTGGCCACGCCCTTCAGCCAGTGGTCGAACCAGGCGAGATAGAGGGAACGGTACGGCAGGCGGGCGTCGCCGAAGTCGACGTCCCCGACCACGGTGTTTTCCGTGGCGCGCTCGGACATGCAGTGGCTGGTGGGAGAGAGGATGGCGTACTGGTGCGCGCCGCCGCGGTCGCTCACCGCGTTGTCCTGCATCATCCGCCACTGCTGGAGCGTCTCGTTGGCGCCGAGGTCGTACCACGAGTTCACGTGCAGCGCCGGCGTGTCGAACCGGTCCGCGTCGCTCAGGTAGCCGAGTCCGTCCCACCATTCGTCGGCGAGCGGTGTGCTCATGACCTCTTCCCAGTCCGTGTCCCGGTCGGGCGGGCCGTACTTCCGCATGAGGTCGATGGTGGGAAGCTCGCGGAGCGCGGCGAACATCTCGACCGGCGGCGGCGGCTCTCCCCCCGGGCGCTTGCGACCGTTTCCGCAGAACCAGCCGAAGCTCGCGGAGAGCCCGAAGGCGCCTCCCTCGAAGATGCCGAAGTAGCCGTACCGTCCGCCGGCCGAGCCGACCGCCCCGCCGGCCGCGAGAGGGATGGCGGCGGCGTGCGCCGGGTGGCGCTGCGTCATGAGTTGCGTCTGGTTTTCCCCGAGGTAGGAGCAGCCGAAGGTCCCGACTCTTCCGTTCGACCAGGGCTGGGTCGAGGCCCACTCGACGGCGTCGTAGCCGTCCTCCCGGTCCGCCGCGGAGAGGAGATAGTCCCCTTCCGACGCGTACTTGCCGCGCACGTCCTGGACGACGACGGCGTATCCGTGTCCCGCGAAGAACCGCGCCGGGGAGATCGCGCCGGCCCGATAGGTCGCCTTGTCGTACGGCAGCCGGATCAGGACGACGGGCAGGGGGTCGCCCCGGTCGGCGGGCTCGACCGGCAGGTAGAGGTCCGTCGCGAGGCGAACCCCGTCCCGCATGGGGACCATGAGATCCGTCTCGACCCGCACCTCGTGCGCCGGCTCGGGGACCTCGTAGGGATTGGCCGGGTCCGGCGCGAATCGATGGAGGGCGGCGCCGGCGCCCGCCGCGCTCTGGCCGTCGGCGACCGGGGCCGGGGGGGCGCCTCCATCTCCGGAACAGGCGGCGAGCGCCAGCGCCAGCGCGAGGACGAGTCCCGGTCTGGCCACCCGTCTGGAATTGTCCATCGGTTCCCACTCCCCAAGATTCACGCGTTCGAGACGTTCTCGAAGATGACACCACGCCCAGCCACCGAGCGAGTGACCATGACTTCCGCCGCGATCGAGACGCTGGATCTGCAGACCATCCCCGGCGTCGGCCCCAGCATCGCGCGCGACCTGACCGAACTCGGCGTCCGCCGGGTCCGGGATCTCGAAGGCCGCGATCCGAACGAACTCTACGAACAACTCTCCTCGCAGCGGGGACAGCGCATGGACCCGTGTGTTCTATACGTCTTCCGCTGTGCCGTCTACTACGCGGAGACGCACGTCGCGGAGACTCGGGTCGCGGAGACCGGGAGACCCGACCGCGATCTGCTCAAGTGGTGGAACTGGAAGGGCCGGGTCCACGCGAACGAGCGCCCGGGCGCGCCCGCCTGACGGACGGTACACGGCCATGGCTTCGGACCTTCACGAGCGCATCTGCAACGTCGTCGCCCGGATTCCCGCCGGCCGCGTCGCCACCTACGGGCAGGTCGCGCAACTCGCCGGACTCGGCGGACAGGCCCGTCTCGTAGGCTATGCGCTCTATGCCTCCGACCGGCCGCTCCCCTGGCACCGCGTGATCAACGCGCGCGGCGAGATCAGCCCCCGCGGCGACTCGTACTCCGAGATGATCCAGTACCAGTTGCTGGCGAACGAAGGGGTGGAATTCGACAAGTGGGGACGCATCTCGCTGAAGCGCTTCCGCTGGAACGGGGAGATGCCGCCCCCGGCCAGTCCCTCGCCTCCCTCCTGACTCCGGAGCATCGCATGCGTCGAGACTTCCGTATTCGGCCGGGCCGCGCGTTGGCCCGCGTCCTGCTTGGCGTCCTGCTCGCCACGCTCGCCGCCGCCGGCTTCGGGGCGCCGCTGCTCGCGCAGGACACCCGCGTCGAGACCGCCAGCGGCAACCTCGAAGGCGTCCTCGTCGACGGGATCCGCTCCTACAAGGGGATTCCGTTCGCGGCCCCGCCCGTGGGGGACAGGCGCTGGAGGCCGCCCCAGCCGGTCGAAGCCTGGGGGCAGCGGACGCTGCGCGCGCACAGCTTCGGCCCGGAGTGCATGCAGACCCCGTACGGCGCCGGCTCGTTCTTCGGAGGTCCTCCCGCCCCGACGGCGGAGGACTGTCTGTATCTGAACGTGTGGACCGCCGCCGCCGACGCCTCGGAGCGGCGGCCGGTCATGGTCTGGATCCACGGGGGCGCACTCACGCGGGGGTCCGGCTCCACCGGCATCTACGACGGGACGGCGCTGGCGGAGAAGGGCGCGGTCGTGGTCACGATCAACTACCGGCTCGGACCGTTTGGCTATCTCGCGCATCCGCTCCTCTCGGCCGAGTCCGAGCACGGATCGTCCGGCAACTACGGGGTCCTCGACCAGGTCGCCGCGCTCGAGTGGGTGCGCGACAACATCGCGGGCTTCGGCGGGGACCCGGATCGCGTGACGATCTTCGGCGAGTCGGCCGGCTCGTGGAGCGTGAACACGCTGATGGCGACGCCGCTGGCGGCGGGACTCTTCCACCGCGCCATCGGACAGAGCGGGGGACGGTTCGGTCCCATGATGCGCCTGTCGGAGGCGCCGGAGGGCGGACGCTCCGCCGAGGAGATCGGGGCCGCGTTCCTCGGGGCGCTCGGGGCGGAGACGCTGGAGGACATGCGGCGGCTCTCCGCAGCGAGCGTGATGGCGGGGCTCGCCACGCCGGCCGGACGCGGTTTCAGGACGGCGGAGAACGTGGACGGCTGGGTGCTGCCGACGGACGTTACGACCGCGTTCGCCGACGGGACGCACAACAACGTCCCGGTGCTCGTCGGGTTCAACGCGGATGAGATGACCTCCCTCTCGTCCCCCAGATCCGTGCCGGAGACGCTCGACGCCTGGCGCGAGTGGGTGGCCGGCCGCGTCGGCGACGATGCGGAGAGCTTCGGCGCCGCCTACCCCGTGGAGGAGGAAGGCGAGATCTTCGACGCCTTCATGCGAAGCCGCGGCGACGCCCTGTTCGGCATCCAGATGCGGACGTGGGCGCGGGCGTCGGAAGCCGCCGGCGCGGG
The DNA here is from genome assembly GCA_965207805.1 of Gemmatimonadota bacterium. Classification (GTDB taxonomy): domain Bacteria; phylum Gemmatimonadota; class Gemmatimonadetes; order Palauibacterales; family Palauibacteraceae; genus Palauibacter. The sequence continues at coordinate 294,855 of OZ242312.1, read as the reverse complement.
TGCGTGGTTCTACTACTTCACGCACGAGCCGCCGGGACCCGCGAAGGACTATCTCAAGTCGTACCACGCGGCCGAGATCGTGTACGCCTTCGGCAACGTCGGTCCCGGCGAACGGGAGGCGGTGGACCGCCAGTTGGCGCAGACAATGTCCTCCTACTGGGTGAACTTCGCCGCGGACGGCGACCCGAACGGTCCCGGACTGCCCCCGTGGCCGGCCTACACGCGCGACTCCGAGGCCCACCTCGTGCTGGGGCCGACGGTCGAGGCGGGAAGCGAACTCCGCACGGTGCAACTCGATTTCTGGGAACGGCGCCTGCGCGCGGGGACGCCGTGATGCGGCGGCGAGCCAAGGGGCGACCGCGGTGAGCGGGCCGCTTAACCGGAAACTCGCCGAGATCCGCGCGGAGAAGGAGGCCGCGCGCCCCGCGCCCGCGACGGCGGTCATGGCCGCGGGCACGGAGGCGCTGCGAAGTTCTGGAATCCTCGACCGAATCCCCGGAGTGGGCGACCGGGCGCCGCTCTTCGCCCGCCCGAGCGTGGCCGGCCCCACGGTCCGGCTCGCGACGCTCCTCAAGCGGGGCCCCGTGGTGCTCAGCTTCTTCCGCGGCCGCTGGTGACCGTATTGCCGCGAAGAGCAGGCTGCTCTTCAATCGATTCTCCCCGAGATCGAGGCGAGGGGCGCCCGTCTCGTCACGCTCTCTCCGCAACTCCCGGAGTTCGCCCGCGGCTGGATCGAGGAAGACGGCATCGAGTTCGACGTCCTGCTCGACTTCGGGCTCGGCGTGGCGCGCGACTACGGCCTGACGTTCACCGTCGACGGCGACCTGCGAACCCTGTACCGCGACGGGCTCGGCATCGACCTCGCCCGCTTCAACGGCGACGAGTCCTGGGAACTCCCGCTCACGTCCACCTTCGTCATCGACCGCGACGGAACCATCGTCTACGCCGCCGCCGACCCCGACTACACGGCGCGCGCCGAACCGTCCCAGGTCCTCGCCGCGATCCCGACCTAGAGTGCACGAGCCCCCCCGGGAGGTGCGGCTGCTGCATGGGGTTCGGGGGCGGATGCGGGATGGCGTGCGGCTTTCGGCGGATGTCTATCTGCCCGCTTCCGGAGGTCCCTTTCCCACGATCCTGACGCGGACGCCGTACGAGAGCGGCCGGGACGTGTTCATCGAGAACGGCGTGTGGTGGGCGCAGCGGGGGTACGCCTTCGTCGTCCAGGACTGTCGCGGCCGGTTCCAGTCCGAGGGCGTGTTCCACGCCTATCTCCCCGAGATCGAGGACGGGCACGACACGCTGGAGTGGGTGGCGGGGCAGGCGTGGTGCGACGGGAAGATCGGGATGTGGGGGCGCAGCTACGGCGGCCTCACGCAGTGGCTCAGCGCGCCGCTCGGCAGCCCGCACCTCACCTGCATGGCGCCGCACGTGATCTGCGACGACCACTTCGGAGACTGTCACTACCTGGGCGGGGCCTTCCAGTTGCTCCTCTCGCTCAGCGCGGCGGTGATCTGGGAGACGAACCTCGCCATCGTGACCGGCCCGCAGGCGGCGCGCCTGTTTCAGAACCCGAAGTTCTGGGCCCACCTGCCGCTCATCGAGATGGACGAGCGCGCGATCGGGCGGAAGATCCCGTACTGGCGCGAGTGGCTGGAGCACCCGACGCGGGACGAGTACTGGCGGCGCCTCAGGGTCACGGATCGCTACGACCGCGTCACGGCGCCCGCGTTTCAGCAGGGCGGCTGGTACGACGCGTACGCCGGCTCCCTGCTTCGAATCCACGAGGGGATGTCGGGGGCCGCGACCCCGCGCGCCCGCACGCAGAACCGGAGCCTGCTCGGACCGTGGTCGCACGAGATCCCGGAGACGAGGACGGTCGGAGACCTCGACTTCGGCCCCGACGCCTGCGTGGACGTGCGGGAGGAGGAGCGGCGCTGGTTCGAATGGCAGCTTCGCGGCGTGGACGACGGGATCGGCGAGGATCCGCCGCTGCGCTGGTTCACGACGGGCGCCAACCGGTGGCGGGAGGGCGCGGAGTGGCCGCCGCCGGGGACGGAGGAGGTGCCGTGGTACCTGCACAGCCGCGGGCGCGCGAACCGGGGCGACGACGCCCGGCTCGATCCGGAGCCGCCGGGGGACGAGCCGCCGGACCGCTTCGAGTACGATCCGCGCGACCCGGCGCCATCGCTCGGAGGCAATCTCTCTTCCCGGCTGATCACGACCCACGCCGAGACGCCGATGCGGGGCGGCCCCGTCGAGCAGGCGTCGCTCGAGCGGCGGCCGGACGTGCTTGTCTACACCTCGCGGGCCCTGGAGCGCGATCTCGAGGTCACGGGGCCGGTCGAGGTCGTGCTCTACGCTGAATCTTCGGCGCGCGACACGGACTTCGTGGCGCGGATCACGGATGTCGACCCCGCGGGAGGATCATTCGTCCTCACGGAGGGGATCCTGCGCGCGCGGTATCGCGGCGGGTTGGAGCGGACGGAGCTGCTGGAGCCGAACGAAGCCACCGAGTTCCGGATCCGGCTCTATCCGATGAGCCACGTGTTCCGGGCCGGCCACCGGATCCGGCTGCAGGTGACGAGCAGTTGCTTCCCCCGCTTCAGCCGCAACCTCAACACGGGGGAGGACGTGGGGACGGGCACGCGCATGCGGACGGCGCGCAACACGATCCTGCACACCGCCGCATATCCTTCATGCGTGCGGCTTCCCGTCGCGGCGGCGCGACCCGGCTGAACCCGCGAGTTATCCGGCTGAGCCCGCAAGGGCCTGCGGTTCCGTTGCGAAGAGACTCTCCCTCAGGGCTTCCTCGTAGTCGGGCGCGTGGAGCAGGAAGGCGTCGTGCCCGGCGTCCGAGTTCAGAATCCGCAGGTGCGAGGGCGCGCCGATCCGGCTTGCGGTCTCCCGGAGCAGCCAGGGCGGGACCAGCGTGTCCTCCTCCCACCCGATGAGCCAGGCGGGGACGCCGAGTTCCTCCGGACGCAGGTCGCACAGGTCGACCGAGGCGGACAGCGTCAGATAGGTCTCCGCCTCGAACCGCTCCGCGAACGCCCGTCCCTGTTCCTCCAGGTAGCGGCCGACGGCGTAGACCGGGGCGCCATCCTCCCACTCCCAGTCGTGCGGGAAGCGGGCGTCGAGCCCGGCCGCCGACTTGTAGGTCGTGAACGCCAGCGCCCTGGCGAGCGCCACGCCTTCGCTCCCCCGGCCGTGCCGCAGCGCGAACTCGACGATCCAGCGTTGCACCGCGTGTATTCCGATGGCCTGCGGATGGCCGCGGTGCGCCGCGCCGATCAGCACGACACCATCGAGCTGGGCGGGATGGCGGATCCCCATCGCCAAGGCGACCATGCCGCCGTACGAGGCGCCCAGCATGCGGTGGGCGCGTTCGACGCCGAGGTGGCGCAGCGCGACCGCGACGGCGTCCGCCTGGTCTCCGGGCGTGAGATGAATCCGGTCCGGCGACTCGAACGACCCGGGAGATCCGAGGAAGTCGACCGCGAGCAGCCGCCAGCGGTTCGTGTCGATCGCCAGACCCGGGCCCGCCAGCTTCCTCCACCAGCCGGGCGCGGGATCCAGGACGTTGGCGCAGACGTGGCGGTCGGCGGAGATCCCCCCCATCGCGACGAGCAGCGGGGCGTCTTCGCGCCCGGCGAGTTCGTAGCGTACCCGGAAGCGGGCGTCGACGTCGGCCACCAGTTCCGGGCTCCACTCCGCCGGCATCGCGACGGTGCCCCTCCGACCCTCCGGCAGTACGGCGTTCAAGCTGCGTCTCCGTTTCGGCTCGCGTCTGTGGTTCGAGACGCCAACTCCGGAGCAGCCGACCGACCCGTTGGGGGGGTGCGACGCTCATCTCTCGGACCCGTGTTCGGGGGTCCGCAGGAGTTGGCACCGCTGGGCGTTGCGCCCCGGTTGCCCCGGCTTCAAAGGGCCCGTCCCTCAGCCGGTCTCGATGAGTAGCGGCCGACCCTAATGGATCCGGCAACGGCGGTCAAGAAACACGCGCGGCGCCTCTCGCCGGCTTCGCCCGCCAAAACTTGACGCGCCGCCCACGACCCTGTAGCCTCCGCGCCCACAACGCTCATCGAGACCGGTCGAGGGACAGGCCCGAAGACACCGGGGCAACCTGTGGAAGGTGGCTCTTCCACTGATGTGCCAACTCCTGCGACGGATGTGATCCGTTGGTAGATGAGTCGCCCGCCGCGCTTCATTGCACGGCAGCTGCAGTTCCCAGGGCGTCGCTTCTCCGGAGTCCGCTGAGCGTGTATCGAGACTCGGGGGGAGGCGTTTCATTGCGCGAAGTTCGCCGCGTTCACGTACTCAAATTCGGTTCATCCGTGCTGGCGCGTCCGACCGCGTACCGGCTGGCGGTCGAGGAGATCCGGGCTGAAGTCGCCGCCGGCGCGAAGGTCGTTGCCGTCGTGTCGGCCATGGGGGACACCACCGACGACCTTCTTTCCGCGGCGCGCGAAGTTGCGCCCTCGCTGCCGGACGATCTCATCGGGTCGCTCCTCGCGACCGGTGAGGAAGCGTCCGTCGCCCTGCTGCATCTCGCCCTGGTGACGGGGCGCGTGCGCGCGGTGGGCATGTCGTTCTCGCGCCTGCCGATCCACACGCGGGGGCCGCTGCGGGCCGCCGAGCCGGTGGATGTGGACGCCCACGCGATCGAGGCCGCCCTGGCCACGCACGACGTGATCGTCCTGCCCGGATTCGTGGGCGTCGACGCCACGGGCATCACGTCGCTGCTCGGGCGCGGAGGCTCGGACCTTACGGCGCTTTTCCTCGCACACGCGCTCGGCGCGGCGGAAGTCCGTCTCGTGAAGGATGTGGATGGGATCTTCCCGGCCGACCCGAAACGGTTCCCGCACGTGAAGCCGATCCGCCGGACATCGTGGAGCGAGGCCCGGCGAACGGGCGCCGGAGTCGTTCAGGACCGGGCGCTGAGCTTCGCCGAGCGGCACCGGGTCGCCTTCAGGGTGGCGGCTCCCGGCGGCACGGGCACCTGGGTCGGCAGGAACGACCCACCTCCCGACGCCGGCCGCGGCGGAGAGGAGCGCGCCCGATGCGCCTGAACCATCCGTCGAATGAACGCGTGCCCGTGGCCGTCCTGGGCGCGACCGGGATCGTCGGGCAGCGGCTCGTTCGGATGCTGGACGGTCACCCGACGCTTCGGCTGGCGGCCGTCGCCGCGTCCGAGACGCATGCGGGCGAGAGGTACGGCGACGTGGTCCGGTGGAGTCTCGAGGGAGATCCTCCCGCGGAAGCCGTTCCGCTGCCCCTGCGCATGGCGGTCGAGCGGCCGCCCTGCCGGCTCGTGCTCTCCGCGCTCCCTTCGCGCGTGGCGCACCGGCTCGAACCGTCGCTCGCCGAAGCGGGGCACACCGTATGCACCAACGCCTCGGCGCACCGGCTGCGAGCGGACGTGCCGCTGCTGGTGCCGGAGGTCAACCCGCAGGCGCTGACCCTCACGACGACACAGCCGTGGTCGGAGCGGGGGGGCCGCCTCGTCGCCAACCCGAACTGCGTGGTCGCGGGGCTGGCGTTGGCGCTGGCTCCCCTCCAGGAGACCTTCGGCATCGAGTCGGCTACGGTCGTCACGCTGCAGGCGGTGACCGGCGCCGGGCTCCACGGGATCGGCTCCGTTCAGATCGGAGGGAACGCCATTCCGTGGATCCCGGGCGAAGAGGAGAAGATCGGTCCCGAACTCAACAAGATCCTCGGGACGGATATTCCCGTGGCGGCGAGCGTCAACCGCGTACCGGTGCTCGACGGCCACACCGCGAACGTCTTTCTGAAGCTCGCATCCCCCGCGAGTCCCGGAGACGCCGCCAGGGCGCTCGCCGAGTTCAGAGGCCCGCCATCCCTGCCGGGCCTGCCTTCGCTTCCCGAACGACCGCTCATCGTACGATCGGAACCCGACCGTCCCCAGCCGCGCCTGGACATCGGCGCGGCCGGAGGGATGGCGGCGAGCGTCGGAAGGATTCGCGCCGCGCCGCCACACGACCTCGCGATGACCGTGGTCTCGCACAACGGCATCCGGGGCGCAGCTGGCGCCTGTTTGCTCAATGCCGAGTTGTGTCTCGCGCGAGAGCCCGCTGACGCGCGAGGCACCCCGACCCGGGTTCCGCACCGATAAGCATCGGCCAGGTACACGGAAGTTCACGGCCCGGGGTTCGGGCCTGATCCAGTACGCAATCGATCTCACGAAAGGGTTGAAACCAATGAGAGACGAAACTGTAGCGATTCACCTCGGATACGAGTCCGAGCCCACCACGCACGCGGTCGCGGTGCCGCTGTATCAGACCGTGGCGTACGAGTTCGACGACGCGCAACACGGCGCGGACCTCTTCAACCTCGAGGTCGAGGGCAACATCTACTCCCGCATCATGAACCCCACGCAGGCCGTGCTGGAGGAGCGGATTGCCCAGCTCGAGCGCGGCCTGGCGTCGCTGGCGCTCTCCTCCGGCAGCGCGGCGGTCAACTACTCCATCCTCAATCTCGCCGCCGCGGGGGATAACATCGTCTCGGTGCCCCAGTTGTACGGCGGCACGTACACGCTCTTCGCCCACATGCTGCCGCAGCTTGGGATCGAAGTGCGCTTCGCCGAAGGCGACGGCCCGGACGATCTGGCCAAGCTGATCGATGACCGCACGAAGGCGGTGTTCGTCGAGAGCATCGGGAATCCGGCGGGCAACATCGTGGACCTCGCGGCGGTGGCCGACGTGGCGCACGCCCACGGAGTCGCCACCATCGTGGACAACACGGTCGCCACGCCCGCGCTCCTCAAGCCGATCGATCACGGGTTCGACATCGTGGTGCACTCGCTGACGAAGTACATCGGCGGCCACGGCAACTCGCTCGGCGGCGCCATCGTCGATTCCGGGAAATTCCCGTGGGCGGAGCACGAGGCCCGCTATCCGCAGTTCACGACGCCGGAACCCAGTTACCACGGAGTCGTCTACACGGAGGCGCTGGGGCCGGCCGCGTACATCGGTCGGGCGCGCACGGTGCCGTTGCGGAACACGGGGTCGGCGATCTCGCCCTTCAACGCCTTCCAGATCATCCAGGGGATCCAGACGCTGAACCTCCGGATCGAGCGCCACTCCGAGAACGCGCTGGCGGTGGCGAAGCACCTGAGGGACCACCCGGCGGTGGAGTGGGTGAGCTACGCTGGACTGCCGGGCGACCCGTACCACGAGCTGGCCCTGAAGTACCTGGGCGGCCGGGCTTCGGGGATCCTGACCTTCGGGGTGAAGGGCGGCTTCGAGGCGGGCGTGAAGTTCTACGACGCGCTGGAGCTGTTCAAGCGGCTCGTGAACATCGGGGATGCGAAGTCGCTGGCGTGCCACCCGGCATCCACGACACACCGGCAGCTCACCGAGGAAGAGCAGCTCAGCGTGGGCGTGCGTCCGGAGACGATCCGGCTCTCCGTCGGCATCGAGCACATCGACGACATCATCGAGGACCTCGACCGCGCGCTGGACGTGGCGTCGTCGGCCCGATCGGCCGCCGCATAGCGGACCCGCGCGGCCGCCCGCCACCGGCCCTCCGCGGATCCCCGTGTCCGCAGAGGGCTGGCAGGCGCGGCCGCCGTTGACGTTCGGGTCCGGCGCCGGCTACGGTGGCGTTCGCGCGGCCCGGTTACGGCAACCTCATCGCAGGAGCGTCTCCATCCCTTGAGCGCCCTGGACTGGCTGATCGTCCTCGGACTGAACGGTGCGATCATCGCCTACGGGCTGCGCCGCGCGCGCGGCACCTCCACGAGCGGCGAGTGGTTCCTGAGTTCGCGGGCGCTGCCGTGGTGGGCGGTCGGCCTGTCCCTCTTCGCGACCAACATGGACAACTCGGAGTTCGTGTCGGCCACGGGGACGATCGCGAGCGAGGGCCTGCATTTCCTCTCCGCCCACACGTTCGGCGGGCTCATCGGGGTAACGATCGCCACGTTCGTGATCGTCCCGGCCATCTACCGGGCCGGACTTTACACCAACTCCGAGTACCTCGAGCACCGCTTCGGTCCCGGGACGCGCGTCCTCGGCGCGCTGATCCAGATCCAGTACCGGACCTCCGTGCTGGGGCTCATGATCTGGTCCGTCCATCTCACGCTGGTGGGGGTGGGAGGCCTGAGACCGGAACTGTCCTGGGCGCTGATCGTGTCGCTCGTCCTTCTGTCGGGCGTCTACACGGCCGTGGGCGGGTTGCGGGCCGTCGTCGCGACGGACGTGCTGCAGAGCGTGCTCGTGATGGCTGGGGGGCTCGCGGTGTGCGTCGCCGTCTGGCAGGCCGTGGGCGGATGGGACGCGATGGTCGAGCAACTGGAGAGCCTCGGGACGACGGCCGAGGGACTCGCGCCGGGACTCGCCGCCGCGGACCTGGTCCACGTGGGCGCCTTCCGGGGGCGGGACGGGACCACGTCGCCAGCCGTCATCTTCATCGCGTGGATTCTCATCTCCTCCGGGTGGTGGACGGTGAGCCACACCTCCACCCAGCGGATGATGGGCGCCCGCTCGCTGTGGGACATGAAGATGGCCGGCGTCGTGGGGGTCGGCGTGAGCCTCGTCACCCTGCTCTTCACGGATATGCTTGGGCTCTTCGGGCGAGCGCAGTTCCCGAATTTCGCCCGGCCCGACGAAATGTACCCCCACCTGATCTCCACCTATCTCGGGATCGGCGCCAAAGGGCTCGTCGTGGCCGGCGTCGTGAGCGCCGCGGTGAGCACCTTCGATTCGATGGGCTCGTCCATGTCGGCCGTCTTCACGCGCGACATCTACGCGCGCTTCCTCTCGCGGGACCGCGACGACGCCCACTACCTCCGCGTGGGACGCATCGCGACGGTCGCGATCCTCGTCCTGGGATTCGCCTACCTGCCGCTGATCCTGCGCGCGCCGACGATGCTCGCCGCCTTCCGCTCGGTCACGTCCGTCTTCGTCACGCCGCTCCTCATCGTCTACCTGGTCGGCGCCGTCACGCGCAGGAACCGGCGGGTGGGGATGGCCGGTCTCGCCACCGGAGGGCTGTACGGCGTCATCGGATTCGTGGACCGCGAGGTCGTCGACATCTCGTGGCTGCCTTCCTGGCTGACCGGACAGTGGGAGGCGTTCGTGTGGGCGGTCGCGTTCACGGCCGCCGGCTGCGCCTTTGCGGCGCTCCACCCCCGCTGGCGGGAGAAGGTCGGTGCCGGGACGGCCGGTGTCGGGACGGCCGGTGTCGAGGCGGCTGCCGGCGACGCGTCGCCCCCGGGCGCCGACGACTGGCTGGCGAAGAGCTCCGGCGAGCTCGGTCCGATCCGCCTCCACCCCTTCAGCGAACGCGTGCCGCTGTTGGCCAGCCCCGCGCTCTACACGGGACTTCTCGCCGCGATCTCGGCCTGGCTCGTCTTCGGCGTGTTCTGGTAACCGCAGTCGCTGCGCGAGGCGTGACACTGGCGCGCCGCCCACCCGGGCCGCAGCCTTGGGCGACGCCGAAGTGAAGTCCTGGCAACCCGCAGAAGTTCGGACCCGCACGCTGGGAGACCCATGAATCATCCCGCAGCAGGGCGCGATCATTTGGCGTACTGGCGCCGCAACCTCCGTTACGTGGGGATCCTTCTCGCGATCTGGGCGCTGGTGTCCTACGGCGCCGCGATCGTGTTCGCGGACGCGCTGGACACGATCCGGATCCCGGGGACCGGCTTCCCGCTCGGGTTCTGGTTCGCGCAGCAGGGAGCGATCTACGTCTTCGTCGTCCTCATCTTCGTCTACGTCTTCCTCATGAACCGGCTCGACCGGGAGTTCGACGTCGACGAGCGTGACGAGGAGGGCGCGGCATGACGGTCCTCCAGTGGACGGCGACGCTCGTCGGGCTTTCGTTCGCGCTCTACATCGGGATCGCGATCTGGTCGCGGGCCCATTCCACGAGCGAGTTCTACGTGGCGGGCAAGGGCGTCCATCCCCTCGCCAACGGGATGGCGACGGCGGCGGACTGGATGTCGGCCGCCTCCTTCATCTCCATGGCCGGGATCATCTCCTTCCTGGGCTACGACGGGTCGGTCTACCTCATGGGCTGGACGGGCGGCTACGTGCTCCTGGCGCTCCTCCTCGCCCCGTATCTGCGGAAGTTCGGGGCCTTCACCGTCCCGGACTTCGTGGGCGAGCGCTACTACTCCCAGACGGCGCGGGTCGTGGCCGTGATCTGCGCGATCTTCGTCTCCTTCACCTACGTCGCGGGCCAGATGCGCGGGGTGGGGATCGTGTTCAGCCGTTTCCTCGAGATCGACATCGTCTGGGGCGTGGTCATCGGGATGGGGATCGTCTTCTTCTATGCGGTGCTCGGGGGGATGAAGGGGATCACGTACACGCAGGTGGCGCAGTACTGCGTGCTCATCTTCGCGTACATGGTTCCCGCGATCTTCCTCTCGATGTTGGTCACGGGGATCCCGATTCCTCAGATCGGGCTCGGCGCGGCGGAGCAGGAGACGGGGACGTTCCTGCTCGATCGCCTGAACGGCCTGCACCAGGAGCTTGGGTTCGCGGCCTACACGGACGGCACGAAGTCGACGCTCGACGTGCTCGCGATCACGGCCGCGCTCATGGTGGGGACAGCCGGGCTGCCGCACGTCATCATCCGTTTCTACACGGTGCCGCGGGTGCGGGACGCGCGGATCAGCGTGGGCTGGGCGCTCGTGTTCATCGCGCTGCTGTACACGGCGGCGCCGGCGGTGGCGGTGTTCGCGCGGACGAACCTGCTCAACACGGTGACGGACCAGCCGTACGCGGAGATGCCGGAGTGGTTCACGAAGTGGGAGACGACGGGGTTGATCTCGTACGAGGACCACAACGGGGACGGACTCATCCAGTACGTCGGGGCGGACGCGGTGGACGCGGCGGGGGCGCCCGTCCGGAACGAGCTCACGATCGACCGCGACATCATGGTGCTCGCGAACCCGGAGATCGCGCGGCTGCCGAACTGGGTGGTGGGACTGGTGGCGGCGGGCGGGCTGGCGGCGGCGCTCTCGACCGCGGCCGGACTCCTGCTCGTGCTCTCGGCGGCGATCAGCCACGACCTGCTCAAGCGCAACTGGCGGCCGGACATCAGCGAACACGGAGAACTGATCGCGGCGCGGGTGAGCGCCGGGCTGGCCGTCGTGGTGGCGGGGTATCTGGGGATCAACCCGCCGGGGTTCGTGGCGGAGGTGGTCGCCTTCGCGTTCGGGCTCGCGGCGTCGTCGTTCTTCCCCGTCATCATCCTCGGCATCTTCTCGAAGCGGCTCAACCGCGAGGGGGCGATCGCGGGCATGCTGTGCGGGATCACGCTCACGGCGGCCTACATCGTCTACTTCAAGTTCGTGAACCCGGGCGCGAACGTGGCGGAAAACTGGTGGTTCGGGATCTCACCCGAGGGGATCGGGACGCTGGGAATGGCGGTGAACTTCGCGGTGGCGATCGCCGTGTCCCGCTTCACGCCGGCGCCGCCGCCGGAGGCGCAGAGGCTGGTCGAGCGGATCCGGCTGCCGCGCGGGGCGGGCGAGGCGCACGAGATCAGCGGCTGACGCGTCGGCGGGTCGGGCGGGAGCCTCGGGGCCGCGCAGCGATCAGCGGCCGAGGCGACGAACGAGGACGAGACGGAGGAGAGCGAGCCGCTGGTCGAAGCCGTAGCGGCAAGGGCTTGGGAGCCCGGCCGGTCCGCAGACGCCCGCGTTGACGTCACGCCGGTTCTCGGCCTGGTGGACGGTCTCGCCGAAATCGTTGTAGAGGCCTTCGAGTCGGAGGGTCCAGGCACCGGCCACCGGCGTTTCGATGCCCGCCCCGGCGACCCATCCGACCCGTGTGGGGCGCTCGTCGAAGGAATCGTCGGGGTCCAGCTGCAAGCGACCGTCCGTTCCCGGATCGAGATCGGTGAACGAGTTGGAAAATCCGGCCACCGACACGCCGCCGGTGACGAACACGCCGACGCGACCCAGGGACCTCCGAAGGCCAATGCGCGCCGTCCCGACCCAATGCAGTTCCGCCGCCGCCGTTTCGTCCAGTCCGACCGGATCCAATTGCCCGGGGGTCGCCGACACGCCGCTGAACGCCCCGTCCGCCTCGAACAGCAGCTGCACGCTCCCCAGGCGGAAGTACCGCCCCGCCGCCACACCGGCCGCGAGTCCGGTGTCGTCGTACTCGAACGTCTCGCCGGGGACGCCGTTCGATCCCGTGAAACCATCGATGTCGGTCATGCCGACGGCCAGTGAGCCCAGCCCTGCGAACGCGCCGATGTAGCTTCCCGCCCGGCCAGAGCCGTCCGTGCCGTCCTGGGCGTGCACGCTGCCCACGACCACCAGCAGGCTCACGAGTGCCGAGGCAAACGCACGTTCGACGAGGTTGGTGTCATTCATGGACGATGTGTCCCTCGAGTAGGTGGAGTTTTGCCGCAGGGAGATAGAGACCGATGCCCCGGCCGGGTCAAGCGGTGCTCCCAGGGTTGGCCTCAAGAGTTGGATCGCTCAACTTGGCCTGTCGGCGGGGCAAGAAGGGTCGCTGAGGTGGAAGAAGATGCGAATCGACACGGACATGCCGGCCCGGCGGAACGGCAAAGGACTGAATCACGTCAGAAGATCACGTAAGTTCAACCAGGACTGCACGATCTGCGCCTCTTGCCGCTAGACCGCATCTGACTCCACCGCTTCAACACAGCGGGAAAACCGCGGCGAATGGCGGGAATCCGGCGGACGAACTCGCTGGACGTTGCCAGGCCGCGCGGGGTCAGTCGCGGCGTCCGAACCGATCAACCGCCTGACCGAACGGCAGTCCTTCCTCCCAGACCGCGCGGCGGATCCGGAAGCGTACGTCGCCTTCCCGGATCTCGAGTTCGACCGCGCCTCGCGGCTCTCGGGCGGCGGCGGCGGCTTCCCGCATGAACTCGTAGTCCGACAGCGCCCGCTTGAGGCGCGCCCCGATCCCGAACACGACACGTAGCCCTTCGCGGATCGTCTCGGCGGTCGGCGCGTCATCATCAAGGGGGACCACGCACAGCGCAAAGCCTTCGCCGCGCGTGCAAGCGAGGTCCGCTTGGGCGGGCGTCATCCTCACTTGATCGATCCGCGTGCTCTTCACCTCGATCAGCGTCGTGCGGCGGCCGCCGGAGATTCTGAGGCCCACCTCCTGCTCTTCCTCGACGAAGTCGCTCTCTACCTCGAAGTCGGACCCGATCCCGGTGCGCCGCACGGTAAGACCGCGGCTTTCCAGCTCCTGCCGCAGGAGCTGCTCAACCAAGTTGCCGATCTTCTGGTTCCGCCGGATTTTGGTCCGGCGAATCTTCCGCTCTTCGATCGAGTCGATGATCTCAGGGTGCTCGCGGATCTCAGTCACCAGTTCGCGAACACGGTCGGTGTCGCCGGCCACCGCAGCGAGATCCTGCATCGACGCGATCAGCGCGAGGCGCTCTTCCTCGTCGCCGGCGACGACCCGAAGCGCGAGGTCCGCGCGGCTGATCGCAAGGGCACCCAAGAGCTTCTCTCCCCGGATCCCAGACAGGATCTCCGAGACTTCCGGCGAGTCCGCGAGGAGCCCCGCCAACGATTCCGCCGATGCCATCGTCCCGCGGCGCCCGCTGGCGTCGAGGGGCACCCACCGCCGATGGCGGACCGGTCCGAGCCATGCGGCCCGGTAGGTCCTGTGGGTGTACCCACATTCGCACTCGACCTCACATACCTCGAAGGCGCGCTCGTCCGCCGCGGCCGCGAACTCCACAAGGAACCGAACGAACTCCGTGGCGCGCCTCCTGCTCTTCCGAGCCGTGTCGATTAATCCCCCGGCGCCGATGAGGCAGGCGACATCCGATACGTCCAACTCCTGCGTCGACTTGTGCGAGCCGGCGGGGGTCTCCTCCGTATCCGGGAGCGGCTCGTCCGGCAGGAACGCTTCCACCACGCGCTGCGTCTCGATCAGCGGGGACGCGTTTACGTAGCCGCTCGCGGCTAACCGCGGCCACACCTCGGGATCCCCGTCGGCGAAGGCTTCCGCCAGAACTCTGCGTTTCGGGAACAGGGGAGCGAACCGCTGCGCGCACTCTGGCCAGGTCGCCAGCGGTGCAAGTGGCCGTAGGTGCTCCTCGCGCCCGCGTTCGAGAAACAGCACGGCGACTCCTTCTTCGGACCGTTCGGATGTCGGCACCGGATAGCCCTCCAAGCGCTCGACGTAATCCGGACGGTCAGCGATCCAGCGGAACAACCTGACTGCCCAGGGTGCGAGTCGTTTCCTGATCACCCGATCCCGGCCTTCCTCCTTGACGCACACCAAGACTCTGTCGAGCAGTTCCGGCTCCCGCTCCGGCACGAGAAGCTCCGCCAGTCCTCCTATCTCTGCGCGCTCGTCGAGCAGCTCGTCGCGGATCTCCAGCCCGAACGCCTCCGCGATGTCCTTGAGTTCTTCCGAGATTCCCTCGTCGCGGCGAATGTCAGGGCGGCAGCGTAGCCCGCCGCCTTGGGTCGGTAGCAGGTTGTATTCGTCGAGGAGTCCGGTTTCGCCAGCATCCACTACAAGTTCGAGCAGCGACACGAGCCAGCACGGGCCCGTGCCGCTCGCCAGTCGCTCGCTCAATCCATCCATGCTGCTCGCGTCGCCCACGAGGCGGGCGACTTTGGTGATCGTGAGCGCCTCGTCCATGCCTTCGGACGACTTGCCCAAGAGTCTCTGCCAGCCCGAGAGGTTCCGCGACCAAGAGGCCAAGTCGTCGAGGCGGGGCAACCGCGCCTGTGCCCCCTCGCACGACGACATGAGCGTCCAGAGCCGCTCGCGATGCGACGAGTCGTCGATCGCCGGCAGCCATGCTGCCCGCGGCTCGATCCATTCCCCTCCCAGGGTCCGCATTAGCGGAGTCTCGCGCGCCTTGCGCACCAGCTCGGTCAGCAGCGGACGGAACCAAGGGGCGCTGCGTGCCCAGTCAGGTAGTCGTGCAATGTCGAAGGCAAGCATTCGCTCGGCACCCGCCCACTTCTTCTGGGCGCACCACTCGAAGAGTTGCTCCTGATGCCGCACGGAGCCCTCCAAGAGCCGCTTGTTTTCTTCCGCGCCTAGCGAGTCCCCGGCGACGATGCCGTCGCGGTCCTCGCGGGGTTTGAACTGTCGGCTGTTGATCGAGGCCGGGAGCCCCAGCCGCTCGGTGCCAACGAGAGGGAACAGCACGAAGAGCCTCGCCACCGTCTCCTGCGCTGGGTCGACCTCAAGTCCGGATTCGGCAGCGCGTAGCTGCAACGCCGCGCAGCACTCGCCTTCCGCTCCCGCGACTGCGACGAAATGCAATAGTTCGTCGCCGTCCTCCACGTACCGAATCGTTCGGACGGCGCCTTCCTCCTGGCTGTCACGTGAGAGCTTCCACTCGACGCCGGACGTCGCCACGGCGATCTCCGTGATTTCCGGACAGAACGCCAAGACCAGCGGTCCGCTCCGGCGAAGCTCCTCGACCCCCGCCTCGACCAGTTCGCGCGGCCCCGGTTCAGCGGTATTGTACGCGAACGAGGTGATGGCGTCCGGTGCGGGTCGGGCATCCCCGACCGACTGCTCGAAAGCGTTCCACGACCGGTCCATTGCTTCGCCCAGCTCTTCAGCGGTCCGGCCCGTGCGGTCCAGCGCGAAGTCGAATCCGTTCGAGTCGAGCCGTCCGGCGACGCGGACGACCTCGGACAGGAGATGCGTGACCAGGAATCCCGAACCGAACTGCCCGATGTCATCGTCATCGTCAACATCGGTCTTCGTCGAGCCGTGGTAGATTAGATGAGCTATCTCCTTCGACGAAAACGGCCTGCCGTCGTGCTCGAATCGCAACTCGGTGGCCGACACGTGGACCTGGATCCGGACACCCTGTGGGCCCGCCGCGTCGCGGGCGTTTTGAAGCAGTTCCCAGATCCAGCGCGCGCCCAGCGCACCGCGGTTGTCCTTGATGTGGTCGATGTGCTTGAAGACAGCCTGTGCGTTGCTCTCACGGAGTACGTTGTCCCTAGCATTCTTGAGTTCTTCGGTCATTCTGCGGGTCTCCGCGGGGAAGGGCTTGGCCCGCGCAATCTAGCCGACACCGGGAATGTCGGACTACCGGTTCACTCCTCGGCGAGACGTTCCGGAAGATGGGGCAGGACGGGCGAGCCTGTCTCTCGCCAATCCGGGGCTGGCCGGGCCGACGGGTCGAGGCAGAAGGACTCGTTATCCGGCAGCCGCCTCCGCGGTCCGCCCCCCACGCGAACAGATCGCTCAAGTCATAGCGGGTCGATCATTGAATCGGGGTCGTCCTCCGAATAGGTTCCACCCGTCTCAGCACCCTCCTTCTGACCTCGTTGCAGCGGTGGAAGAGCTACTCAAGGCGATCCGGAGCCTTCATCGCGCGGCGGTCCTGTCCGCTGTCGCGATCATGGCCTTTGCGCTCGCACCCAAGAATGCTAGTCGGTACTCCGATGCCATCCCGGAGTTGACTGGACTGGTCGAAATCATGTCCCACGACGTCTCCGACCGGATGAGACGTTTCGCTGAAGCGGAAGGCGTGATACCGGTCGATGAACTGGCGTTGAGGTATGGCGTAGAGAGGGCAGCTGATTCACAGCAGATCTCGATCAGCGGCCTAGTCGTCGAATTACAACCTGTTGGCCCGCAGTCGACGATTTCACAACTGCACACGTTCTTCAACGCACCCAACTGGTTGATCCAGCTTCCCGACTCAGCAGAGTTCGCGGTAGGCGCTGCCTCGCTGCGGCGGCAGTGTAGATCCTGTGACCTATCGCTATCTCGCATCCACCGAGACGAGTTCGGCACGTGGATTGCAGAGTTCGAGGTTCCTGACAACTCCGGTCGACTCGACCTTAGGATCTTTGCCTCAGACACCATCTCGCCACCGTTCCCGAACCACTTGGGTCGCCTCTGGCTCGCAAGCGTGGTGGACTCAGTCAATGCGGGTGGCTTGAACTGGAGCATGTCACACGCGCTGAGTCCCGTTCTAATGGACCTCACCACAGGGGCGGCTGGAGTGTTTCCCAGGCTTCAACCGATCTGGAGCCAAGTACGAGACCTTTCTCCAAGAGAGGGGCTGGCTGTCGCAGCCGAACGCCTCTCTGCGGAGGAAGCTAGCTTACAGGTGTTGGGGCTCTCAATGAGCGAGCGGGTGGCACTCATCTTGGCCTTCCCCGGGATGATCCTGCTCTTGCTATACCTGTTGACGCACTTGCTAAGCCTCGACGCCGGAGGGTCGGAGGAAGTCGGGAACGCGATTGCTACGGTACCGATAGTTCTCTTGCAAGGACATGTGGTCGCACGGTTCTTGTCTTGGACATCCCTGGTCATCTTTCCGACAAGCGCGATGGTGATTCTGTGGGTTCGTGCCGTCTCAGGTCCCGAAGAGCCCTTGTGGCAGTTTGTGGTCTCTGCCGCAGCCGCGGTGACGGTCTTCTTGATATCGGTACAAGCGCTTCGAATCGCTGATCGAGTCCGGAGGAAACGGGAAAGCCCATGACTGACAAGCCAGTGAGCCTGCCTGCGGCAAGGCGGCGATCCGCATGGGGTGTCGTTTCTGTACTGGGAGCTCTCTTGCTCCTCTTCATCCTGGTCGGGATTCGCGGGATGGCCACCGGTGTGCAGGAGCAGGAGCTCCGGGAGTCACGTCGGGTCATTCACGACATCCGTAGAGAACTCGACTCACTGCGCAATGAGCGGGGAACGGTATTGGACAGCGTGGCTGAGTTGAGAGCGGTGCGCTCGGCACTGAACACGGAAGTAGTGGCTCTCCGCGAATCTCGGAGTCAGTACTTCTCCGATACTCGTGAACGCGTTGTGGCAGACGTGGTTGATCGCATCAGTCGCGAGCTGGGAGAAATGGAGACCAAAGCACGCCGGGCGACCGAGTATCAGGCGCTTTTGGAGTGGCTCGATGCCGGTCGGCATCTTGCGGCGCAACACCAGGTGCCTCGGGTTGATAGGGCTGAGGAAGCCGCGACGATAGCTCGACTGGAGGAACGCGAGAAGCCTTACATGGACCGCTTCCAACGATTGTTGACGCTGGCCGACAGCATGCGTGACGCCGGGGAAGATGCAAGGAGGCGGGTCGCCAACACGATGGCGCTGAGCGCGGCCTTGGACACTGCTCGCATCTTCGGCGATTCCGTGTATTCCATTCTAAGCGCTCGCGCCGAGCGGTCACGGTTAGCAGTGAATCGGACAAGGGCTTGGAGTGACTGGTTGGGAGAGTCGCCGCCGAGTTGGCGAGACTGGACGTACGGGGTGACATTCGAAGACTTGACGAGTGAGACAGTCGACCATGAACCCGAGTCGCTATTCTCCCGTCTTCAGGGTTTCCATGAGGAAATCCTCGCGACGGAACCCGAGCCAGTGAGTGCTGTGACCGTGTTTGAGTCCGTATTGGACCTTCCACCCTTAGAGCGATTGCTTCCCGAAGACCGGCAGTCTCTCCAAGGGAGAATCCGGTTGTTCCTTGAACAACGAGGTGACATCATCGGGGTTCCACTGGAGGTGCGAGTTCAAGATAGGCTTGATCCAACGACCGTGGTGCGAGCAGGCGCGACGGTGCTCGAAAATGTCGCCGCGGCTCGATCCGAACTCATTGCGCTTCGTAGGGCAATACTTTTCTCGGGCGGGTAACCCAATCAAAATATCTCACTGCATCTGACATTCTGCGTTCGGCTTCCGATCGCTCATGCCCGCGTCAGGCGAGTTGCGCTGCAGGGAACATCCGATCCCCCGGCCAATTCTCCCGCATCTGGTCGTAGAGGTCGCGTGCCGCAAGGTGTTCCCGGACGAGCGACTGCCCCGCCCGGCTGACGGGGACGGCCGACGGGTCACTTTCGGGCCGCCGTACCTTCCACTTTTGCACCCGCCTCCGACACAAAGACCCGGAGCGGCCGACACGATTCCTCGACGGCAACCCCAGATCCGCTAGCTTAGAACCCTGATCGCCACCGCCTACCGGGATCACACCACCAACGCGGTCCATTCACCTGCCTTGCCGGATCGGCGGCGAGCCTTACGCGGGGATCCCATCTATCGTTCGTTTGAGCTGAGGAGAGGAGGATCGTCATGTCAGACAAGACCGCACAGAAATACGTCGATAAGCTGGGACCTGAGTTCGGTAAGATGCTCGATGCCATACACGAGGAATGGGCGATGGCCCTTGATCGCTACCAAGAGCTGATGGAAATGTTCGGGAAGGATGAGAAACGAGTAGCCATGCTCAACGCGCTCGGAGCTGCATTCGTCGGTGACCTTCAAGAGGTGCTGTCGAACGACCTGATTCTTAGGCTGACCCGGCTAACAGATACGGACAAGCGTACCGTTTCGGTCCACCACCTGCCGCGATTCCTTCGCAACCATCCCCACCTCCAGAAGGAGGTTGAAAAACACGTTTCCGAAGCGAAAAAGCACGCAGAGTCGGCCAAGGATCGAAGAAACCACCGTCTCGCGCACCGAGACAGGTGGCAGCCAGGAAGACCGGTTAAGTACGGAGATCTCAAGGCAGGGTTGGATTCTGTGCACGCGGCTCTAAACGTCGTGGAAATGGGCTTCTGGAATGCCTATCTGGCGAACGAAGTCGGTAATGAGATGAGGACCGCGCGGTTCGTGGGACTTCTTGAGTCGCTGGTCGAGGCCGTGCTCTTCGTTGAATCCAAGATCGATCCGACGGGCGAGGCCAAGCCATTCGACCATGATGTCGCGATAGCGTTTCTGGCGAAGATCGGAGGGGACGCGGACGAAGACTTGGGAGCCATCTGGGACCTCAGAAGGACCGCGAGGATCATTGGAGCGCAACTCAAGCTAGGTGTCGCCGAAGGAGGGGGCGAGAATTGAGCCGGGTGAGGTGAGACAGGAGGCTGAACCGGAACGGGAGCTTCCCAGATTCCCGCCATTTTGATCCGATCCTCCCGGTATTTCGTGAGTGCAGCGTCAGACACGCCGCGACGGTAAGAAACGCAGATCGTGGAGTCTTGTAGTATTTTAGACGATTCCTGCCTCGGGTCTCAGGTGACACGCCGATGAGGCAGGGCTCAGTCCGGGCCGATGATCCGCGGCCAGCTCCCGGATGACGGCCGAATCAATCGAGAAAACACAGCACGCGGGCACTCCGGACCTTGAGGCCAGCCATGTATCCCAGAGACCACCCCTTCGATTCCCCTTGGCTGCGGCGCGAAGCGCTGTAGACTCACGGGGATAGAACCAGCCAAGGAGCGACACTTGTCGAGGTTGACCAATCTGCTTCGGCAGCTAGAGACGCAGGATCCAAAGCTGGCAGCCGACCTGAAGCGCGAAGTGGACGCGCTTTCCGGGCGCCGTGCGTTCGGCCTCAACTTCGAGCGGCACATTCCCGAGACGGTCGAACTGCCAGGCCGCCCGGTGCGCAGGGGTGACAAGGTTCGATTCCTGCCCACACAGGGCGAGGCACCGTCCAGCGACGACCCCCGCCTGTGGCGGGTTAGCCGGATTCAGCGAAGCGCCGGAGGGAAGCGCTTAGCCGACCTGGTGCCGCACCAAGACACGCAGGCGAGCTCCACAAGCCGACCCGTCGAAGACTTGGTCGTGGTTGCGGAGTTCCGCGACCCGATCTTCCCCGGGCTGGTGTCCACCGGCAAGGTGGAGCGCGGTGGCGACAGGCCGTTCCACACCGTCATCAACGCCGAGAACTTCCATGCGCTCCAACTCCTGCTCTACACCCACGAGGGCCAGGTCGACGCGATCTACATCGATCCGCCCTACAACAGTGGCGCTCGAGACTGGAAGTACAACAACGACTACGTCGACAGGGACGACGCGTACCGCCACTCCAAGTGGCTGGCGATGATGGAGCGGCGCCTGAAGCTGGCGAAGAGGCTGCTCAACCCCGCTAACTCGGTGTTGATCGTCGCCATCGACGAACGGGAACTCCACCGCCTCGGCCTACTGCTGGAGCAGACCTTCCCCGACGCCCGATGCCAGATGATCTCCACGGTCATCAACCCGAAGGGAGTCGGACGGAGAAACGAGTTCTCCAGAACGAACGAGTACCTGTTCATGCTCCTTTTCGGGGAGCAGCGCATCCTCCCCTTGCGCGTCGACACAGCCGGCACACCCGTGGGCCTCGACTGGCAAACCTTTAGGCGCCGCGATCTCGCCTCTGCGCGCGGCAAGCCAAAGGGGGGCCCAGCCCAGTTCTATCCGATTTACGTCAACGTCGAGACGGGTAGGATCGCCCAAGTCGGCGAGGCGCTGCCGCACGACACCCCCCGGGAAAGGGCACCCCAGGTCGACGGCTGCGAGGGGGTTTTCCCAGTGCGGCCGGACGGGACGGAGATGAACTGGTCGACGATTGCGTCGACCTTCAAGTCTCGGCTCGCGAAGGGCTACGCGCGCGCGGGCAAGCGCACGGACGAACCTCAGCAGTACATCATCCAATACCTCAAAACCGGGCCGATAAGCGACATCGAGAAGGGACTGGCGACGATCCTCGGCAGGCACGAGGATGGCTCAGTCAACGCGGTGTACGAAAACGAGACGCGCAAGACGCCAACGACGCAGTGGGAGTTTGATTCCCACAACTCCGAGCACTACGGCACGGGCCTCCTCAAGTCGCTGTTACCTAGTGGGAGGCAGTTCCCCTATCCGAAGTCGCTGTATGCGGTTGAGGACGCACTGCGGTTCTTCGTCGGCGACAAACCGAACGCGACGATTCTCGACTTCTTCGCCGGATCGGGGACGACGGTCCACGCCGTGATGCGCCTCAACCGGCAGGACGGGGGACGCCGGCAGTGCATCGGCGTCACGAACAACGAGGTGGCCTCTGATGAAGCCGAGGAACTTGGAGCGCAGGGGCACCGTCCCGGCGACGCTGAGTGGGAGAGGTGGGGTATCTCTGAGTACATCACCAAGCCTCGCATCAGCGCCGCCGTCACGGGCGTCGCGCAGCACGGCAAGGCCGTCCAGGGGGACTACAGCTATACGGACAAGTTCCCCCTGGCAGAAGGCCTGGAAGCGAACGTCGAGTTCTTCACCATGACCTACGAGGCGTCGCGACCCGTGGCGCACAACCGGGCGTTCGGCACCATTGCCCCGGTTCTCTGGCTCAAGGCCGGCGCCAGCGGGCGCAGGATCGAAGAAGCGACGGCCGACTACGCTGTGGCCGACACCTACGGCGTACTTTTCGATCTGGACGCCTCCGGGAGCTTCCTCTCCGCCGTTCGCCGAGCCCAAACCGTCCGAATGGCGTTCGTTGTGACGGACGATGACCGGGGGTTTCAATCCGTGTGCGACGAACTGCCCACGAGAGTGGAGGCCGTTCGGCTATATGAGTCCTACCTCACCAACTTCACGATCAACACGGGGCGGGTCTAGCCGTGCGGTACACGCTGAAGGACTACCAGGAGGACGCTGTCGCCGACGTGCTCGAGCGCTTGGCGCGGGCGAGGGACGATTGGCATCGACGCCGGTGGCCGGTAGCGTTCTCGTTGACGGCGACGACCGGGGCGGGCAAGACAGTGATGGCCGCTGCCGTGATCGAGGCGCTGTTCCACGGTAACGCGGCCCTCGAATTCGATCCCGACCCCGGCGCTGTCGTGCTTTGGTTCACCGACGACCCATCGCTCAACGAGCAGACCCGGTTCCGTCTCATGGACGCCTCGGACCGGATCGCGCACTCGCGGCTGGAGGTTATCGAGAACACCTTCAACCGGGAGAAACTCGAACCGGGCAAGGTCTATTTTCTCAATCGCCAGAAGCTGGGGAAGAAGTCGCTTCTGGTCAGGGGAACGCCGGAAGATGTCCCACCGGAGGCCCAGCGCGACCTCCTGCCGATGCCGGATGCACGCGCCTACACAATGTGGGACACGCTGGCGAACACCATCGCCGATGAGCAGCTAACCCTGTACCTCATTCTCGACGAGGCTCACCGGGGTATGAAGCAGCCCGACCGGCGGGATCGGGCCGAGAAAGCCACCATCGTGCAGCGGCTCATAAACGGTGCTGCTGGCGTCCCTCCGCTACCGATCGTTTGGGGCATCTCCGCCACCGTCCAACGCTTCAACGATGCGATGGAGCGGGCCGAGGGACGGACTACCTATCCTCACGTGGTCGTTGACCCCGTGCTGATTCAAGAATCCGGCCTGCTCAAGGACGACATCCGCCTGAGCTTCCCCACCGAGGCCGGTAAGTTCGACACCGTCCTGTTGGCGCGTGCCACGCAGAAGGTGAGGGAGGCGACCGACCGCTGGCGCGCCTACGCCGAGCGGGAAGGCATGGCACCGGACACGGTGGCACCGCTCTTGGTGGTTCAAGTGCCCAATACGCCCTCGAACGAGTTGTTGCTGTCCGCGATCACCACGGTTCAGGACGCGTGGCCGGAACTCGACGACCGTATGATGGCCCACGTCTTCGGCGACCACGCGCCTATCAACGTCGGTGGGTTCTCAGTCTCCCACGTACGCCCCGAGACCGTGCAGGACCACTCCTCCATCCGGGTACTCTTCGCAAAGGACGCCATCTCCACCGGCTGGGACTGTCCACGCGCCGAGGTGCTTGTGTCCTTCCGCCCTGCGCGGGACGAGACTCATATCACCCAACTGCTTGGCCGGATGGTGCGGACGCCCTTGGCCCGGAGGATCCCGGGCGACGACATGCTCAACTCGGTCGCGTGTCTGTTGCCGCGCTTCGACCGGCAGACAGCCAAAAGGGTCGCGCAGACCATGATGGGTGAGCGGGAGGCGGACGCCGATGGCACCGGCGGCGGTGGGGGTCGCCGCGTTCTCCTGGCCCCGGTCGACATGGTAGCCAACAGCAGCATCCCAGAGGTGGTTTGGGAGGCTCTTGTCGAGGTTCCCTCGCAGACGTTGCCGCGGAGGGTAGCCCGTCCGGTGAGGAGGCTCACGGCGCTGGCCCAAGCGTTGTCGCGAGATGGGCTGAGAAAGGACGCGCGCAAGGACGCCTACAGGATGCTCTTTGCGAAACTCGACGGGCTGACAACCCAGCACAGGGACGAGGTCGCAGCCGCCAGCAAAGGTATCCTCGAAGTGCGTGGCGAGACTCTGGTCGCTCGCTTCGGTGGCGGTGACACTTTCGAATACCGGCCCTTCGTGGCGGTCGCCGACGAGAAGTCGGTCGAGGCCGACTTCAGGGCGGCCTGTCGCACGCTGACGGCGGATGTTGCGCGCAAGTACGCGGACCAGCTCGCTGACGCGGAAGAGGACGACGACGGCCTACACGACGCCCACGTCCGGGTTGCGGCTCTTGCACAGGTCGAGGAAGTGCCGGACGCACTCGACCGGGAAGCCGAGCGAATCGCCAAGAAGTGGTTCGCCGATCATCGGGTCGCAATCAAAGGGCTGAGCGACGAACGGCAAGCAGTCTACGACGAGATCAGGAGCATGTCGCCGCAGCCTCGGGCGATAGAGGTCAAGCGGCCTCGGATCCGCACCGAGGAAACCCGGGACGCCGACGGCAACGACTTGGCGATCCGGCCCGGACACCTCATGTCCGATGACAAGGGCGACTTCCCGGTCGGCTCATTGAACAGGTGGGAGATCGAGGTCCTCGACAAGGAAATGGCACGCCCGGGCTTCCAAGCTTGGTATCGAAACCCCTCTCGCCCGTCGGCCGATGCGCTGGCCATCGCCTACCGGAATGATCGAGATGAATGGCGACGGATGTGTCCAGATTTTCTTTTTTTCACGGCGACGAAACAGTAAATGTCTCCATCGTCGATCCTCACGGCCCCCACCTCGCCGACGCGCTTCCCAAGCTTCGCGGCTTGGCGGAGTTTGCCGAAAAGCACGGCGAATCCTTCCACCGGATCGAATCGGTTGCACGAATGCCGGGACGAGGCCTTCGTGTCCTGGACCTTACGGAGCTTTCCGTTCGAGAGGCCGTCGCCGAGGCGCATGACGTGGAGACTCTTTATCTGAGTGACGCGGCTGCGGGCTACTGAGCGGGCGTCGCTAGCGGGGGATGGCTCCACCGCCGGGTCTCGGACACGTCGGACGCCGTAATGCGGCGGAGAACTGGCCTATCTCAGGTATATCACCAGGGCTCACGAGGGACTCGGTCCCTTCGAATCCCGAACGACCCGCACTCCGACTTTGGAGCCCTGATGGCGCAAACGACATGCGGGTCGGATGCGCATTGTTGGCCGTCCAGCGATGCGCACGGGCCTTCGAGTCATCCGCTGCATGCCGGCCCGGCGGAGCGCCAAAGAACTGCATCACCCTAGCGCTAGTTGAGACGCGCTTGACGGGGTGTACCACATAAGGTACATGCATTCGGTAAGCGACCATGTCAGCGCCTAAACGTTTCCCCGCCGCGTTCTATGCTACCGCTGTTGGCAACGAGCCCGTGCGGGAGTGGCTTCTCGAGCTTGACGACGAGAGCCGGCGGACGATCGGGATTGACATCGCGACTGTCGAATTCGGATGGCCTGTTGGCATGCCGCTAACCCGATCGCTTGGCCGTGGTCTCCATGAGATTCGATCGCGAATCAGCGGCAAACGGATCGCTCGCGTGATCTTCTTGGTTCACGACAACCGGTTGGTGTTACTGCACGGATTCGTGAAGAAGACGAAGAAGACGCCGAAGTCCGAGATGGACATCGCACGAAGGCGGGCAAGGGAGTTCGTTTATGGTTGAGGAAGTAGGAGGCGTCGGTTCGGCGTTCGAGGATTATCTCCGGGAACAAGGGACGCTGGAGGAGACGACGGCGGCGGCCGTCAAGCGTGTCATCGCGTGGCAGTTGAAGGAGGCCATGGCTACGGAACGCCTCAGCAAGAATCAGATGGCCCAAAAGATGAACACGAGCCGCAGCCAGTTGGATCGGGTTTTGGATCCGAGCAACGATCGGATCCAACTCGCCACGCTGATAGGGGCTGCCGAGGCGCTCGGGCGACGGCTCCGAATCGAACTCGTGTAGGCGCGCTGGTCAGCGGATGGTGGGGCCGCCGGTTCGGTTGTCGCGGACGAAGCGGTCGCGGGCGGGCATGCGCGTGTCGACCACCACCGCGGAGTCGACGACGGCGTCGGCCGGCAGGAGGTCGTTGAAGTAGAGCATGGCCCCGACCACGGCGTAGACCTCTTCGTCCGTCATCGTTCCCGGCAGGTCGAAGGGCATGGCGCGACGGGTGTAGTCGAACAGCGTCGTCGCGTAGGGCCAGTAGTTGCCGACGGTGGAGCGCAGACTGCGGTCGTTCGCGAACGGGAACTCGTCCCCCGGGATGCGGCCTGTGATGACGTCGTTCGGCCCTTCGCGCCCCGTGGGGCCGTGGCAGAGAATGCAGCGGTGGCGCTCCCACACCTCTAGTCCCTCCGCGACGGTGCCCTGTCCGGGCGGAAGGCCCGCGCCGTCGGGACCGATGTCGATATCCCACGCCGCGATCTGCGACGCCGTCGCAGGCGTCCCGAAGCCGTATACGGGCTCCGCCGCGCCGACCCTTCCGGTCGTCCCGTCGCCCGGATCGGTCGTCACGACCGCTGCTGCGCCGGGTGCGGCGTTGCCGACCTCCGCGCCACCCCCGGAGTCACCCGCGCCGCAGGCCGCCAGCGCCGGCAGAAGGACCACCGTCGTCAGCAGCCGCGAGACCACGTTGGCGCGGCTCATACCGGCGCGAACTCGATGGAGCCGTCGCTGGCCACGCGCCACCCGCGGATCGCGTTGGAGTGGTAGCGCGTGCCGGGCCCGCGCGCGTCGAGCACCTGCTGCCGGACCGGCTGGGTGTAGCCCGTCTCGTCGGTCGCGCGGCTCAGCAGGTGCGCCGGGCCGCCGTCCCACTCCCAGCCGTGGCGGAACCGCGTCGTACACTTGGGCAGCACGGGTTCCTGGAGCACCGCGTCGTGCCACGAGTCGCCGCCGTCCGTGCTCACCTCGACGCGCTCGATCAGGCCCCGGCCCGTCCAGGCGTAGCCCGTGATCTCCACGAATCCGGGCTCCGACAGCCGCCGCGGGTAGGTCGGGTAGGTGATGACCGACTTCGCATCCATCACGAAGGAGAACTGCCGCGACGTCCCGTCCGGGAGCGGATCCGTGTACTTCGACGTCTCATCGCGGAACATCGACGGGCGGTCGGAGAGTTCGATGCGCCGGATCCACTTCACGCTCGCGTTGCCCTCCCATCCGGGCAGAAATACCCGCGCCGGGTAGCCCTGCTCGGGCCGGATCGCCTCGCCGTTCTGGGCGTACGCGATCATCGCGTCGTCCCACGCCTTCTCGATCGGAATGCTGCGGCCCATGACAGCCGCGTCCGACCCCTCGGCGAGGAACCACGTCGCGTCCCCGTGCGCCCCCACTTCCTCGAACAGCGTCGAAAGCGCGACCCCGGACCACTCGCTCGTGCTCAGCAGGCCGTCGACCGACTGGGGCGTGTGCTGCGGGCTGGGCGACGGGGCATAGGCGCCTCCGCCGTTCCCCGAGCATTCGATGAAGAGCAGCTTCGAGACCTGCGGGAAGCGCTTCAGGTCATCGAGCGTGAAGAGGGTGGGCCGGTCGACCATGCCGTGGATGAGGAGGCGGTACGTCGCGGGATCGATGTAGGGGATCCCGTGGTGGTGCCGCTCGAAGTGAAGATCCGCCGGGGTCATGATCCCGTGCAGGTCCTGGAGCGGCGTCCGCGAGGAGCCGCCCATGGATCCGGACAGGAGCTTCTCGGGCGTCTCGTGCGGAGAACGGGACCCGACCGTGACAGGACGCGCGCCCGGCACCTTCGTCGGATCCGGCGCCTCCTGGACCAGTCCGCGCGTTGCGCCGGCCGTGATGGCGCCCCCGGCGGCCGCCGCGGCTCCGGCGATCAGGGCTCGCCGCGTGAGTCCGGAGCTTTCGTCTCGGTCGTTCACGTCGCCTCCGTTTCCGTCGGTCTCGCGCCCCACCTCCGCCCCGTCCCGCGCACCATCTACGTGCGTGCGCCGACCACAGTTGCCGCCGTCACGAGGGCCGGCAAGAGCGGCCCCCGCGGCGGCCCGCCGTCAGCGCGACGCGTGCCACTCCTGCAGGATCTCCGCCTCCCGCTCCGCGGAGAGTCCCGGCCGCATCTCCGCCTGGCGCTCGGGCGTGCGCGAGAAGTGGAAATCCAGCGTCGCCTGCGTCGTATCCGCCAGCGAGCGGAACGTCATCCCGTGCGCGACTTCGTTGGAGAGGTCGAAGCGCGCGAACCCTTCCGACCCCGGCGTCGGCGGCCGCCACACCGGCATCTCGGCGTAGGGCCGCACGCCGCGCTCGGCGAGGAACTCGCGCGGCACCCAGGTGAACGTCGTCTCGGCCGTTGTCACGGCGCGGATCCCGTACAGGAGTTCCGCCATCGGCCGGGGCGTCGCGGGGCCGACGAGGTTGAAGATGCCCGTGTGCCCGCGGTCCGAGGACAGCGCCATGAAGTCGCCGAGGTCGCGCACGTCGATGATCTGCACCGGGTCCGTCCCGTCGCCGGGAGACAGCACTTCGCCGCCGCGGTGGATCCGCACCGGCCAGTACGTGAAGCGGTCCGTGGGATCGTCGGGTCCGATGATGAGGCCCGGGCGGAAGATCCCGTAGCGGTCGGGGAAGATCCGCATCGCCTCGCGCTCGGACTCCGCCTTCGCGAGGCCGTACGGCAGATCGGTGATGTCGGCGGTCGCAGGATCCACTCCGGCCGTCTCGTACGTGTACGACGGCACGGCGGACGTCATCGGCACGGTGGAGTGGCTCGCGTACGCCGAGCGCGAGGAGACGTAGTAGAAGTACTCGACCGAGTCGCGCAGGAACTCCCCGATGCTCGTCACCCAGTCGGGACGCGCCGTGGAGTTGTCGATGACGACGTCCCACGTCCGGCCGCGCAGCGACTCGAAATCCCCGTTCCGGTCTCCGACGAGTTCCTCGACGCCCTCGAACATGCCCGGGCGGCTGCCGCGGTTGAAGATCGTCACCTCCAACCCCTGCGCGAGCGCCGATCGAACCTGGTAGGGGCCGATGAACCCGGTCCCACCCAGGATGAGCAGCTTCCCGCCGCTGCCCGAGGCCTGGGGCGTGGCCGCCGGACCCGAGCATGCCCCGACGGGGACGCCGAGCCCAATGGCGGCGCCCGCCGCAGCCGTGACCTTCAGAAAATCGCGCCGGTTCGAATCGGTGGACATCATAAAACTCCTCTCAGTTTGCGGTGCCGTCGAGCAACTCGAAGATCCGCAGCACCGCGACCGGGTTCGCGCCCGGACTGGCGATCCCGCCGAAGTTGTCGGCGTGTGCCGTAAGGTCGATGCGGCCCGCGGCGTCCTCGGCGCTCACCCCCTGGCCGTGGAGCTCGACGGACTGGTCCCACAGGTCCTGCAGGTAGGCCTGCAGGTGGTCGATCCGCTCTCGCTCCCGGTACGGCTCGCCGTGGCCGGGGATGATCCAGTCGAAGTCGAGTGCCTTCAGGCGGCCGAGTGTCTCGACCCATTCGTTCACGTACCCGTCGCCCATGTAGGGGAGACCGGCCGTGAGCATGTCCCCGGTGATGATCACGCGGTCGTCCGGCAGGTATACGATGACATCGCCTTCCGTGTGGGCGCGGCCGAAGAAGTGGAACTGGATCTCGCGTCCGCCCCGATAGAGCGTGAGCCGCTCCGAAAGCGTCGTGTTGGGGGGCGTGGGGACGACCTCCTGCAACTGCGCGTAGTAGGTCCGCTGACGTTCGAGCGTCTCCTCCAGCTCCGCGCGCGCCGCCGCCTCCGTCATCGTATCGAGCGTCGCCTCCATCTGCTCGATCCGCCGGGGGATCGATCCCACGAAGAGTTCGTACGAGCGGCCCGAATTCGAGCGTCCCGCCGCGATCGCCGCCCGGGTCGCCTCGTGGCTGATGATCTCGACCTCCGGCGGATACACCTGGTTGCCGTGCGCGTGATCGAAGTGCCAGTGCGTGTTCGCGGCGTAGCGCACGGGGTTGTCGGTGATCGAGCGCAGGTCCTCGACGAGCGCGTTCGCCGCCGCGGGAGAAATGTGGGAATCGACGAGGAGCACGTCAGCCTCGTTCACGACCACGCCCGCGTTCGATCCCACGACGAGGTCGCTCGCCCCGCGTGCATGATAGACCCCCGGCACGACCTCCGTGAACGCAAAGTGGACGGCTTCGATCGTCGCCCCGCCGCCTGCCTCCGCTCCCCCGCCGCTGCCACCGCCGTTGTCGGAGGCGCACCCGGTAAAGAGCCACGCTCCCGCAAGAAGGACGGCCGCAGGCGCGCTCGGACGGCGGACCGCTCCGGCGTACAGGTGCTCGGGTCGATGTGGTCTGCGGGCCATGAAAGCCTCCCGGTGCGCGAGACGAGCCAAGGGTCGCAAGATGTTGGCGCAGCCGATTCCTGAACAGACATCCGGCGCGCGGTCAGGCCCGCGATCGATCAGACGCGCGAGCCGCCCAGGCCCAGCCGGGCGGGAAGCCCCGTGACGTATGCCCGAACTTCGCGTTCGACGGGGCTCGCTTCGACATCGCTCCCGGCCGCGGCAGCGTCCCGAAGCTCGGTGTAGAGTTCGATCGCGGCCTCCAGTGCGGCCACGCACGCCGCGGCGTCGACGCATCCAATCGTCCGTTCGAGATCGGTCGCGAAGGCGGGGAGCCGGTCCTCGATCCGGCGTACGCCGGTGGCCTCTACGCCAGCCCGTCTGAACGCCAGCGGCGCCAGCACCACGGCCCGCCAAAACCCGAGGCCGTCCAGCGCCTCGAAGATCTCGCCGCGTTCGATCTTGTCGGCGACGTAATGCGCCCAGATCCAGAAGCGATCCTCGATCCAGTCCGGATCCGCGGCCGGGTAGCGGGGGGCGGTGCGGGCGAAGGCGGCGCTCAGGCAGCCATCGACCTCCCACAGGATGACCGGGTCCTCGATCCGTTCGTGCGCGTCGTCGAGCGACACGAACTTCAGGTCCACGTGCAGGAGGGGAGGGCCGTACAGGCACACGAGCAGGCGCGGCTCTCCCACGTGCTCCCCGGTGAAGCCCGCCAGAAACGAAGGATCGAGTTCCGCGGCGATCGCCTGCTGCCGGTCGAGAATCTCCGGCCAGACCTCCGGTTCCACCGCCAACACGAGGTCGAGATCGGAGAACTCGTCGATCTCGCCCGCAATGAAGGAACCGCCCGCCGCCAGCCCGACGATGCCGTCGATCCCGGGGACCGCAGCCAGTGCGCGCTGGAGGAAGGCGCGATGGCGGTCCGGCATGGTTTCGATCAAAGTTCGGCGGTGAGGTTGGCTCGGTAGCCCTGGAGTTCGGCGCGTTCGTCTTCAGGTAGCTCGGGATGCGCGAGGTCGAGGGTGGCGAGCTGGTCGCGTACGAGCTGGGCGACGAGGAGCCGCATCCAGGGCTTCGAGTCGGCGGGGATCGCGTACCATGGCGCCCACGGGCGGGCGGTCGCGTTGATCGCGTCCTCGTACGCGGCCATGTAGTCGTCCCAGTGTTGCCGTTCCTCGATATCGGCGCGGCTGAACTTCCAGTTCTTGTCGGGGCGGTCGATCCGGCGGAGGAAGCGGCGGGCCTGTTCTTCCTTCGAGATGTTGAGCCAGAACTTCAGGATCACGGTCCCGTTCCGCGCGAGGTGCGCCTCGTGGTCGCGAATCGACTGGTAGCGTTCCTCGCAGCGCTCCAGGATGGGCAGCCGGCGGGGCAGCTTCTGCCGGTCGAGGTACTCGGGGTGGACCCGCACGATGAGCACTTCCTCGTAGTAACTGCGGTTGAAGATCCCGATCCTGCCTTTCTCGGGAAGCCGGCGCGTCGTGCGCCACAGGAAGTCGTGCCTCGCCTCCTCGTTGGACGGCGCCTCGAAGGCGTTGATCCGGAAGCCGGCCGGGTTCACGCCCGTCATGACCGCCCGCAGCGTCGAGTCCTTCCCCGCCGCGTCCATCGCCTGGAAGACGAGCAGCACCGCGTAGTGGCGGTGCGCGTGCAGACGCCGCTGGAGCCGCGAGATCCTGCGTACCGTGCGCTTCAGTTCCTTTCTCATCTCGCGCTCGGAGGGCGCCTCGGGGGGTGGCGCCGTCACCGCACGGGAGATGTCGAAGTCGCCGTCGTAGCTGATCCTGAACGGACTCTCCGGCGGCGAGAAGTCGATCATGCCAAGCGGGTCGGGGCGCCGGGGCGACACTACACTAGAACCTCGAGCTGCGGAGCCAGGTGTCGGCGCGGACCCAGTAGCGATCGAATTCGCGGCGCGCCTCCTGCGCCTGCGCGGTCTTCTCCTGCGCCTCCAGCGCCTGCGTGAGGCCGAACCAGGCCCATCCCTGATTGGGCAGATCGTCGAGTGCACCGCGGTACACCCGCTCCGCCGCGGCGGCCCGGCCGTTTTCGAGCAGGATCGCGCCGAGCGTATGGCGGACCGGCATGTGCCACGCCCTCGGCTCGGAGTAGATGAGTCCGTCTTCCTTCTCGATCCCGTGCTTCAGCACCGCGACGGCCTCCTCCGCCTTCCCCTGCGCGTTCAGGATCTCTCCCGCGAGGATCGAGCGCGGCAACGCGACGACGTCCGCGAGCGGGCTGTAGCGGAAGGTGGCGGAGGGATCGGCGCCCTCGAGCGCCTCATCGATCTCGTCGAGGTGGTCCTGCGCGACGCCGACGTGCCCCATCCGGAGGTAGGCCAGGCCGCGCGAGAAGCTCCACGCGACGACTTCCATGGGCTCGTCCGACTTCGGGCCGTCGCCCGCCAGGATCTCGCTCCAGCGGCCGAACGCGGCGTAGGTGAGCGGAATGTAGGCCGCCCACGGGCCGCGGTGCCCCGACAGATCCTTCGCCGCCTGGATCGCGACGGCGCTCTGCCCGTCCATGACGGCGGCGTTCAGCAGCATGTGGAGGTTGTGCGAGGGATAGACGCCGGGGGGGCCGCCGTGCGAGGCCTTCTGGTCGGCGTGCCACGCCTGCTGGTTGCCGCGCACCGCGTCGCCCCAGCGGCCGATGTTCATGTAGATGTGCGTCGGCATGTGGTGGATGTGGCTCACCGCGATCTGGCTTCCGAGGTGGTCCGAACACGCCTCGGCCAGACCCGGATCCTGGGAGGCCTCCACGAGGTGGATGTAGAGGTGGCAGGCGCCGGGGTGGCGGATGTCGCGCGCGAGGACGGTCTCGAGTATGGGGCGGATCTTCTTCACGTCCTCCGCCTCGAGATCCACGTCCCCGCGCCGGGGGCGCAGCAGCATCCAGGCTTCGGCCTGCAGCGTGAGCACGTCGAGATCGTCCGGGTAGCGCGCCGCGACCTTGTCCATCTCCCGCGCGTACAGGGTGTCGAGCATGCGGCGGCGGGAGCGCTCCGGGTCGGCCTCGAAGCGCACGGCGAAAGCGTCGATCAGCGCCTGCTCGACCTCGGTCGCGCCCGACTTGTGCTCCTGCGCCTTCTGCATGGCGGCGTGGGCCGAGCGCTCGTTGCCGGGCGACATGCCGCCGTTCAGGTACGGGGCCAGCGACCACGCCTCGCCCCAGTAGCATGAGGCGCACTCCGGATCCTCCGTCTGCGAGGCCCGGAACGACTCCTCGGCGACCGAGGTGCCGAACGCGTACATGAAGAGCAGCCCCTCGTCGAAGTAGGCCTGCGCCTTTTTCGACTGCGTGGTGATCGAGCGATTGTGCGGGCCGAGATTGCCGTAGAGCGGCGTGGAGTTGCCGTCGCCGTTCCCGGCCTGCGCGGCGCCAGCCATGGAGGCGCCCGCCATCTGTGGCGCATCGCGCTGCGCGCTCGTACACCCGGCCACCATCACCGCCAGACCCACCGCCAACATCAGATCACGTCGCCGCATCGGGCTTCCTCCTCATGTTCGCCGCCCGTGGCCGGAGTCAGACCACGGGGCCCGCCGTACACACGTCCGGCGGACAGTCGTCCTCGTATTCCCTGAAGTTCTCCCTGAAGAGCCGGGCCAGGTGCGCGGCCTTCTCATCGTACGCCGCGGGGTCCGGCCACGTTGCGCGCGGCCGCAGAATCTCGCGGGGCACGCCGGGTACGTCCGTCACGACGTGGACCCCGAACACCGGGTCCGGCTCCGTCGGCGCGTCGCCGAGTTCGCCGGCGTGGATGGCGTCGACCATCCGCCGCGTGTGCGGCAGGTCGATCCGCGCACCGACGCCGAACGGCCCGCCGCTCCAGCCCGTGTTCACGAGCCACACTCTCACTCCATGCTCGCGCATCCGGTCCGCGAGCAGGCGAGCGTACTTCGCCGGGTGCCACACGAGGAACGGGCCCCCGAAGCAGGGCGAGAACGTCGCCACCGGGTCGGTGACGCCGACCTCCGTGCCCGCGACCTTCGCCGTGTACCCGCTGATGAAGTGGTACATGGCCTGCTCGGGCGTCAACCGGCTCACCGGCGGCAACACGCCGAACGCGTCCGCCGTCAGGAAGATCACGTCGGTCGGGTGCCCCGCCACGCACGGCACCTGCGCGTTGTCGATGAACTCGATCGGGTAGCTGCCGCGCGTGTTCTGCGTGATCGACGAGTCCGACCAGTCCACGCTCCCGTCGTCCCGCAGCACGACGTTCTCCAGCACCGCGCCGTAGCGGAGCGCCCGGTAGATGTCGGGTTCCTTCTCCTCGGAGAGATCGATCGTCTTCGCGTAGCAGCCGCCCTCTATGTTGAAGATCCCCGAGTCGGTCCAGCAGTGTTCGTCGTCGCCGATGAGCCGCCGGTGCGGGTCGGCCGAGAGCGTGGTCTTCCCCGTCCCCGAGAGACCGAAGAGGAGCGACGAGGCCCCGGTCGTCGGATCGGTCGTCGCCGAGCAGTGCATCGAGAGCACGTCCCGCTTCGGCATGAGGTAGTTCATGATCGTGAACACGCCCTTCTTCATCTCCCCCGCGTACTCGGTTCCGAGGATGCAGGCCTCGTTGTCACCGAAGGAGAGATCGACGCTCGTCGGAGAGGTGACGCCCTCCACCGACGGGTCCGCCGCCTCCTGGCCCGCGTTGTAGACGACGAAGTCGGGCTCGCCGAACTCCGCCAACTCCGCGGGCGTGGGGCGGATGAGCATGTTGTGCATGAAGAGGGCGTGGTACGGGCGGTTGCAGATGATCCGGACGTTGAGGCGGTACTCCGGGTCCCAGCCGGCGAAGCCGTCGATGACGTAAAGGAGATCCTGAGCGTTCAGAAAAGCGCGCGCGCGTTCGCGATTCCGGCGGAAGCTCCGGCGCTCGAGGGGGAAGTTGACCGGACCCCACCAGACGTCCCGCTCGGTCTCCGGATCGCGCACCACGTGCTTGTCGTTCGGGGAGCGGCCGGTCTTGGCGCCGGAGAACGCCACGAGGGCTCCGTTCGCCGCCTTGACCGCGCCGGGTTCGCGGCCACTCAGTGCATCGGCGTAGATGTCCCCCACGGAGGGATTACGTTTGATGCGGGTGACGGTGATCCCGTGCGCGCTGAGGTCCATGGTGCCGATTTCGGCCGTTGTAGTCGTCATGTGTCGTCGTCGCCATAATCAGGGGAGGGCCGACACCACGGCGACGAGCCCACGAATCGGGGACAAATCTCAGCGCCGTACGGAATCGGCGCCGACCGTCCGATTCACGAGCAATCTGTTAAAATAAGCTTTCAGACTTGAGATGACTACCGAAACGGGGGAATCCTCATGACCGGCCCGATACGATCTTCGATCTCTCGCGGACTCGCCGTCGTCCTTTGCGGCATGACGGCGGCTGCCGCGATTCCGACGACGGCCCACGCGGCGCAGGAGGCGGACGATCCGCCGTGGCGCTGGTCCGAGGCGCGCGTGTTCGAGGCCGTCAACCGCGTGCGCGCCGGACGCGACCTGAACCCGGACTCGTGGCCGGACGGGGGCCGGGTCGCCGTGCTGCTCTCCTTCGACGTCGACAACGAGACGGTCTGGCTGCGGAATGGCGACACCAACGTGGGCGGCCTGTCGCAGGGGGAATACGGGTCGCGCGTCGCCCTCGGCCGCGTTATCGACCTGCTCGACGAGTACGGGATCGCCGCCTCGTTCTTCGGGCCTGCCCTCAGCTTCAGCCTCGCGCCGCACCAGATCGACATGATCCAAGCCTCCGGCCGCCACGAGATCGGCGTCCACGGCTGGATCCACGAGCGCAACGCGACCCTCCCGCGCGACGAGGAGGAACGCCTGCTGCGCATGGCTATCGAGCGGCTGACGGAACTCATGGGCGAACGCCCGGTCGGCTACCGCGCGCCGTCGTGGAACTTCAGCGACTCGACGCTCGACCTCCTGCTGGAGATGGACTTCCTGTACGACTCCTCGCTCATGGCGGACGACCGGCCCTACGAGATCAACCAGAACGGCGAGCCCACGGGCCTCGTCGAACTCCCCGTGGACTGGATCCTGGACGACGCGCCGCTCTTCAACCCCCTCGGCGACCGCTACTCCAACCCGCGCGAGGTGCTGGAGGTGTACAAGGACGAGTTCGACATGGCGTACGAGGAGGGGACGATGTTCCTCCTCACCATGCACCCGCACTACATCGGGCACCGCTCACGGATCGTGATCCTGCGCGAACTCATCGAGCACATGCGGACGAAGCCCGGCGTCTGGTTCGGCACCCACCGCGAGGCCGTCGAGTGGGTCCGGGCGCGGGCGGGCATGCCGTAGGGCCAGCGGCCATGCCCTAGCGCGAGCGGCCGTGCCCTAGCGCGGGGCGGTCTCCTCCAGCAGATCGAGGATGAAGGCGAACTCGAAGGCGAGCTCCTCGTACTGGCGGTCGCGGCCGGAGCCGCCGCCGTGGCCGGCGTCCATGTGCGTCTTGAGGAGCAGGCGGTTCTCGTCCGTTTTCGTCGCGCGCAGCTTCGCGACCCACTTCGCGGGCTCCCAGTACTGGACCTGCGAGTCGTGCAGCCCCGTCGTGACGAGCAGGTTCGGGTAGTCCTTCGCCTCCACCTGGTCGTACGGCGAGTAGGAGAGCATGTAGCGGTACGACTCGAGGTCCGCCGGGTTGCCCCACTCGTCCCACTCGAAGGTCGTGAGCGGGATCGACTCATCCAGCATCGTCGTCACGACGTCGACGAACGGCACGTGGGCGACCACGCCCCGGAACAGCTCCGGCCGCATGTTCACCACCGCTCCCATGAGCAGACCCCCGGCGCTCCCGCCGCGGGCGAAGAGTCTCTCCGGGCTCGTGTAGCCTTCCGCGATGAGGTAATCCGCCACGTCCACGTAGTCCGTGAAGGTGTTCTTCTTGTTGAACATCTTCCCGTCCTCGTACCACGCACGGCCCAGTTCCTGTCCGCCGCGGATGTGGGCGATCGCATAGACGAAGCCGCGGTCGAGGAGGCTGAGGCGGGTGGAGGAGAAGGTGGGCTCCATGCTCGCCCCGTATGAGCCGTAGGCGTAGAGGAGGAGCGGGTTGTCGCCGTCCTTCTCGAGGCCGCGCCGGTAGACGACGGACACCGGGACTTCCACGGCGCCGTCGCGGGCGGGGGCGTGCAGCCGCTCCACCACGTAGTCCGCGCGGTCGTAGCCGCCGAGCACTTCGTCCTCCTTGAGCAGCGTGCGCTCGCGGGTGGACATGTCGTAGTCGTAGACCGAGCGCGGCGCGGAGAGGGACGTGTACCCGTAGCGAAGGATGTTCGTGTCCAGCTCGGGGTTGGCCGACAGGGAGGCCAGGTAGGCCGGCTCGTCGAACGCGATCTCGTGCTCCTCCCCTTCCCAGGCGCGGACGCGCAGGCGGGTGAGTCCTCCCGCCCGCTCCGAGATCACGAGGTGGTTCCGGAACAACTCGAACCCCTGCAGGAAGACATCGTCCCGGTGGGGGACGACCGCCTCCCAGTTGTCCGTCGCCGTCCGGTCGACGGGGGTCCGCATGAGCTTGAAGTTCTCGGCTCCGTCGAGGTTCGTCCGGATGTAGAAGTCGTCCCCGAAGTGGTCGAAGCGGTGCTCGTGCCCGCGCTCGCGCGGAAGGAAGAGGGTGAACTCGCCCTCGGGGTTCGTCGCGTCGAGGAAGCGGTGCTCGTCCATCAGGGTGTGGGAGGAGGAGATGACGAGGTACTGCTTCGACTTCGTCTTGCGGATACCGCTGCTGAACTCCTCGTCGTCCTCCTGGTACACGAGCACGTCGTCCGCGGGGTCCGTGCCGATCCGGTGCCGGTAGACCTGGTACGAACGCAGCGTGCCGGGATCCCGTCGCGCGTAGAAGAGCGTCCGGTTGTCCTCGGCCCACACCATGTTGCCGGACGCGCCTTCGATCGACTCCGGGTAATCCTCTCCGGTGTCGAGATTCCGGATCCGGATCGTGTAGATGCGGCGCCCGCGGGTGTCCTCGGCCCACGCCATCAGGTCGCCGTCGGAGCTGACTTCAGGGAAGGCGGCGTAGTAGTCGTGGCCCTCGGCGAGCGGGTTCACGTCGAGGATGATCTCCTCGTCCGCGTCCAGCGACCCGCGCTTCCGGGCGTAGATCCGATAGTCCCGCCCTTCCTCGGTGCGGCTGTAGTAGAAGAAGTCGCCCTCTCGCACCGGCACGGAGAGGTCGGTCTGCTGGATCCGGCCCTTGATCTCCTCGAACAGCTCGGTCTGGAGATCCTCGGTGTGCGACATCAGCGCGTCGGTGTAGCCGTTCTCCGCCTCGAGGTACGCGATGACCTCGGGATTCTCGCGCTGGTTCAGCCAGTAGTAGTTGTCGATCCGCGTGTGCCCGTGCGTCTCCAGTTGCTCCGGGATCACGCGCGCGACGGGGGGCGCGACCCCGGCGTCGGCCGGGGCTTCGGTGGCGGGGTCGGCACCCTCCCCGGTGCAGCCGGTGGCCTGGACGCTCACGGCGAGCAGCGCCGCGATGAGGGGGAAACGGTCATGGCATGCGGCTTTCGCTCGCGACATCGACGACTCCTTCGCTTCACTCGGATTCTGATCGCCCGTGTTCGCAGCCGTTGCACTGGCGGCGGTGCTGCGCGCGTTTCACTGTTTTCTTCTTTCCAGTTCTCCAGGACGGAAATCGGGACATGATGATCGTGCGACATGAGGACCGCGTCAAAGGATGCGGCGCGCTGGCGGCGCTGGTGCTGGCCCTCGCAACCGGGTTCGCGTGCGCTCCGGCGCCGGTCGGGGAGCGCGCGGCCGAGACGGTCTATCCGGGGGCGTCGTGGGAGCGGATCGCGGATCCGGCCGCAGTCGGGTTCTCGGGCGAGGCGCTGGATGCGATTCACCCCTACGTGGAGGGGATCAACACGTCCGCCGTGATGGCCGTCGTCGGGGGACGCGTGCTGTTCGAGCATGGGCCCGTCGACTCGCTGAGCTATCTCGCCTCGGTGCGGAAGAGCATCCTCGCCATGCTGTACGGGAACTACGTGGAGGACGGGACGATCGATCTCGGGCTCACCCTCGAAGACCTCGGCATGGACGACGTACAGGGGCTGCTCCCGATCGAGAAGCGCGCCCGGGTCCTCGACCTCGTCACCGCCCGCTCCGGCGTTTATCACCCCGCTTCGAACGCCGGGGACAACCTCGCGGACGCGCCGCCCCGGGGCTCGCAGGAGCCCGGTACGTACTACCTGTACAGCAACTGGGACTTCAACGCGGCCGGAGCCGTTTTCGAGCAGCTCACGGGCCGCAACATCTACGACGCGCTCGAAACCGATCTCGCGGTGCCGCTGGGGTTCGAGGACTGGGACCGGTCGATCCACCGCAAGTCGGGCGACGAGACGCGGTCCCGTAACCTCGCCTATCACATGGTCCTCTCCACGCGGGACATGGCCCGGATCGGATACGTCATGCTGCGGGACGGAATGTGGGAAGGAGAGCGGGTTCTTCCCGACGGGTGGGCCGAACGCATCGCGGGCATCGTCACGCCCTCCGAGGAGATGAACCCCGAGGGCCTGCGCGGGGGCGAGTTCGGCTACGGGTACATGTGGTGGGTATGGGACGGCCCCGCGGTGCCGAAGGGATTCGAGGGGGCGTACAGCGGCCGCGGCGCGTACGGCCAGTTCGTCACCGTCATCCCGTCGGTGGGCATGGTCGTCGCGCACAAGACGGTGCCGGACGCCCAGACGCCGTGGGACGACTACATGGGCATCCTCACGCGCCTCGTCGCCGCCCACTGCGGCGCCGACTGCTGACGGGCGTTTTGTGCGGAAGACGTTCCCGCGGGAACGTCCCGCGTTTGCTCTAGCGCGCTCCGAGGGCGGGTTCTCGGAACACCTCTCTGCGGTGCCACGCCACGAATTCCACGTCCGGAGCAAGTTCGGTCCCCTGAGGTCGCCGGAGCGGGACGCCGCGCAGGTCGCGCAATTGACGGACGGCCTCACTCCGTCCGTTGACTTCGCTGGAGATCAGCACGGCAACGTCCCGTCCCTTCTTTTCCAGCCCCAAAGCACCGATATCGAGGGCCTTGTGGTGGAAGGAGCACATGGCGAGCCCGTTGGGTACGCGGTCGGGACCGCCGGCCGCGTGCCACTTGATGTGTGCCGCTTCGAGACCCAGGAGTTGATCCTCGATGCGAACATCGAAGTCGCAGACGGCGCAGCGACGCTCGTAGGCGCGCAGCACGCGACGCCTGAAGCGCGGATCGCGCGCCGTGGTCATCGTCTCCTTTACCTGGGGGCCGTGGGCCGTCCAGGGATCCTCGGCGCGAGCCGGATCGTGGAGGTAGTCGGGAAGGCCCACCGCATCCCGGATATCGGAGTGCAGCGAGGGAGGGAAATGCGCATCCAGGATCGCCCGTACCGCGTCCTCCACAAGTGTCGGGTTCCCGCGCAACAACTCGTATGCGGCGTCGGGGAAGCCGCCGGCCGTCTGGCGAAGCGCGGGGATCGATGCGGTACCGCCGCGCGTCACTGGCAGGTCTTCGATGCCGGGGATCTCCCACAGCCCATCGTTAGGGAGACGGCAGTACGGTTGATCCGGATGATGGCGGACGCGCGGACGTCCGAAGCGCTCGAGCAGGACGGTGAGCTGTCGCTCCACGACCGATCCGTAGCCGACCAGACGAGCTTCGCCCCGCGTCACCCGTCCGAGGGCGAGCAACAGCAGCAAGGGCTTGTGCGGGGCACGCGAATCGCCGTGCTGCCACACATTGATGGTCGCTACGCGGTTCAGGAACTCGTTCCGGTCCATTCCACCCACACGGTTTCGGGTTTCCGGAATTCGTAGCCATAGGGGGCCGCGGGGCGGTCCGGGTCAAGGCGGAGGCCGGGGCAGCGGGCCCAGAGGGTTTCGAGTACGACGCGGGTCTCGAGGCGGGCGAGCGGTGCGCCGAGGCAGAAGTGGCGGCCCACCGCGAACGACAGGTGGTCGCCGGCGTTTCGGCGGATCGCGTCGAAGCGGTCGGGGTGCTCGAAGTGCGCGGGGTCGCGGTTCGCCGCACCCAGCATGCAGTGCACGACCTCGCCCTTCGCGATGCGGACGCCGCGGATCTCGGTGTCGCCGGTGGCGTGGCGGGCGGCGGATTGCACCGCCGGCTCCCAGCGCAGCGTCTCCTCGATCGCCAGGTCCAGTGCGGCCTTGCTTGCACGCGCTTCCGGGAGTTGTTCGGGATGCGAGAGCAGCGCCCACACGGCGTTCGCGATCATGGATTCAGTCGTCTCGATCCCGCCGAAGAGGATGATGAGCGCGTTGGAGCGGATCTCCTCTGCCGTGAGCGGGTCGACGTGGTCGCACGCCAGGTCGGCGAGGAGGCTGCCGTCCGGGTCCCGTTCGAGTTCCTCGAGGATCGGTGCCAGCGCCCGGCCGAACGCGTCCGCCGCCCCCTTACCGGCCGCGCGCAGGTCCGGATCTCCGGCGAAGTTCGCCAGCGCGCGGGCGAAGTGTTCGTACCATTCGTTCACGCGCCTCGTCTCGGCCAGCGGAATGCCGAGCACGGACAGCACCGAGTGGAGGGCGACCGGGCGCGCCACGCGCGTCCGCACCTCCCCGGCCTGCCATCGACCGGTCCGTCCGCCAGCCGGCCTCGCCGCGGACCGCATCGCCTCCACCCGCCGCTCGACCTCCGCCACCAGGGGCGGCAGCGAAGCCGTCTCCATTCGGGAGGCGTGGAACGGAGGCAGGCACTTCCGCTTGTAGCGGATCTGGGTCGGACCCTCCGTCGTCATCATGTGGACGCCGAACATGTCGCGGATCGTGGAGGGCGCATCGGTCGTGAAGAGGTCGGGGTCCCGGAGCACGGCGAGGATGTCGTCGCGTCGCGTGAGGAACCAGCGCTCGATCTCCGGCACCCAGGTGACGGGCTCGGCCTCCCGTAGCGCGGCGAAGATGGGGTAGGGATCGACCGCGAGGTCCGCGAGACGGACCCGTGCCCCGAGCGGGAACCGGTCGGCCGTCACAGCCCGGACCACATCAGTACGGCGAAGCTGACGAACAGCGCGTAGATGCCGGCCACTCCGGCGACGATCCAGCGGCCACGGCCCTGGTAGGCCCGGAAGAGGAAGACGGAGACGGCCAGCACGAGGAGGACTTCGCCGATAGCCGCATACCCTCCGTAGTGGTCCGGATCCCAGTACGACACGGGGCTGGTGAAGCGCCAATCGCTGAACGGGAAGAAGTGGCGGTGGGCGTCTTCCCGGTGCAGGGGAAGGTCGCCGAGCGCGTGGAGGATCATGCTCGCGACGAACAGGGCCGCTGCGGTGAGCCTCGCCGGCCGCGGCGCGGCGGCCACTCCGGCCGGCGGGATGCCCCCGGTTGCGGTCGAGCGCCGGCCGATGAGCACGAGGAGAATGCACAGGGCGAGTGCGAGAAGAGGGATCGAACTCGGGATGTCGAACACGACCTGCCAGCCGGGGTCGAAGTAGCGCTCCGACCAGATCCGGCCCTCCGACACGCCGCGCGCGAGCCGCTCCCAGAGGTAGAAGACGAGCATCGGGAGGTCCGGGGCGACGGCCCCGAGCGCGACCGGCAGCGCGTTGCGCTCGGACCGGCCCAGGACGATCAGGCTGAGCGCGGCGTGCGCCGGCGTCGTCACGCGGCGACCCGCCGCGAAGACCGGCGCCGCGCAGAAAGCGCCGCGGCCTCCGTCAGACGCCCGCTCCGCGCTTCAGGCGCTGGAGGTGCT
Organism: Gemmatimonadota bacterium; assembly: GCA_965207805.1. GTDB lineage: Bacteria > Gemmatimonadota > Gemmatimonadetes > Palauibacterales > Palauibacteraceae > Palauibacter. The sequence goes on along the minus strand of OZ242312.1, from coordinate 252,017 downwards.
GGCGGCGGAACTTCGCCACCTTCGGCGCGACAACGGCCTGGCAGTACGGCTGGGTCGGGTTCCGATTCAGGTAGTCGTCGTGGTACGCCTCCGCCGGGTAGAACGTCTCCAGCGGGGCGATCTCCGTCACGATGGGGTCCTGCCAGATCCCCGCCGCCGTGATCTCGGCCATCTTCCGCTCGGCCGCGTCCTTCTGCGCCTCGCTCTCGTGGAAGATCGCCGAGCGGTACTGCGTTCCCACATCCGCGCCCTGCCGGTTCAGCGTCGTCGGATCGTGGATCGTGAAGAACACGTCCAGCAGATCGTCGAACGAGACCGTATCCGGATCGAAGGTGACCCGTACGACTTCCGCATGCCCGGTGCGGCCCGTGCACACCTGTTCGTAGGTCGGGTTCTGCGCGTGCCCACCGGCGTACCCGGACTTCACGCCGCGTACGCCCTCCAGAAGCTGATACACGGCCTCCAGGCACCAGAAGCACCCCCCACCCAGCGTCGCCGTCTCCGTTCTCTCACTCATCTATTCGAATCTCCGTTGTCGGTGGTGGTCGTGGTGACGGCGCGCTTCTGTGCCTCGACCATCTCGGCCACGTCGGCGAGGAGGCGCTTCGCGTCGTAGACGATGCCGTCCTTGATCGTGTAGAGGATGCCGCCGACCGTCTCCACCTCGCCGGTCTCGTCGTTCAGGCGCCGCGCGCCCGTCCCGTACAGAACCTTCAGGTTTTGGATCGGGTTCTCGTCCACGATCACGAGGTCCGCCAGCAGGCCGCGTCGCACGACGCCGAACTCGATCGGCCGGCCCGTCGGCTTGAACAGCGTCTCGGCCGCGTGCATGGTCGCGGCGCGGATCACCTCCAGCGGATGGAACCCGGCGTGCTGCAGAAGTTCCATCTCCTGGATCGTGGAGAACCCCATGAGGTTGTAGATGTAGCCGGCGTCCGAGCTCGCGGTGACGCGGCCGCCCATGTTCTTGTAGTCGTTGAGCAGATCGTGCCACACCTCGAGGAAGTCGCGCCATGCGACCTCTTCCCACGTCGTCCAGTCGAAGTAGTAGGAGCCGTGGTCCTCACGGTTCGCTTCGTAGAACTCCCACAGCGTCGGCAGCGTGTAGGTCTCGTGCCACGGCGCGTACATCTGGTCGTCCACGTCCCAGCTCGCCTGGTAGGCGGTCATCGTGGGGTCGAGGGTGACGTCGAGCGAGAGCATCTCCTCGAGGAAGGCGTTCCACTGCGGGCTCCCGCGCTCGTGGATCAGGTTCCACTGCATGGGCACCTGCCCGAAACGGTGCTGCTCGTCGTTGTAGTTCATCTCCGGGGGCCACGGCTGGACGTCGAGGTCCTTGTACAGCGCCTCGAACAGCCCGTAGAAGTGCGTGACGGTGCCGAGGCCGAGGCGCGCGGCGTCGAGCGCGTTCATCTGCGCGACGCCCATCTGGCCGAGATGGGCCGTGCTCCCGAGGCCGAGTTGGGCCGCCTCGTCCAGCAGAGCCTCCATGATCTCCGGGCGGAAGGAGTTGAGCTTGAGTCCGTCGCCGCCCGACTCCTTCACGTAACGGGCCCAGTCGCGCGCGTCCTCCGGGGTGTCGATCAGGCGGCCGCTCCATCCCTCGCCGCCGGCGCCCGTGAAGGGATAGACCCACATGCGGGGGGCCACGATCTCGTTCGCCGCGCTCCGGGCCTTCTCCCGGATCGACCAGTCGTGCGGGCCGAAGGCGACGCCGCGGCCGGTCGTGATGCCGTGCGACATCCACAGCTTGTACGTGTACTCCGCCTCGGGCGCCTTCGGGACGCCGCCCGTGTGCAGGTGGAGGTCGACGAACCCCGGCAGGACGTACATGCCCGTGGCGTCGATCTCGTGCACGACCGCATCGGGGTTGCCCTCGACCGTCAGGCCGGGGCGGCGCGCCTCATCGATGGGACGCTGCGGGACGCCGACGCCGACGACATCGACGATGCGGTTCCCCTCGATGACGATGTCCATCGGTCCGATGGGCGGCGCGCCGGTGCCGTCGATCACGGTGGCGCCGCGGATGATGAGCCGGTCGTACGGTCCCTCACCCTCGTCGGGGCCCCGGTCGGGAGCCCCGACCATCTGCATCGGCTGCACGGCTTCCGCCGCGGTGGCCAGAAGGATCAGCGCCGAGAGCGCGGTGAGAGCGCCTCGAATCGCGCGGCCAGTCGTCTTCATGGGTCCTCCGAGGTCAGTCATCGAGATGGTAGAGGCGGCGGTTGTTTTCGTGCAGGATCATGCGGGCGGCCGCTACGGCCTCGTCGCGGGTCAGGATTCCGGCGTCGACGTAGATCCCGAGCGCCTGCGCGAGGAAGCGCCGGCCCCACTTGGCCGCGAGCCAGTAGAACTCCGGCAGGTGATAGGCGTCGCTCCCGAACAGGATCTTCGACAGGGGGACGACCTCCATCACCTCCAGGAACATGCGCAGCATGCCGTGGTGGATGAGGGGCGCGGCGAGCGACAGTTCGAAGTGGCAGTTCGCGTACAGGTGCGTGAGCCATGCGGCCTGCCCGATCAGCGGGTAGCCCGCGTGGATGAGGATAACCTGCGGCATCCGCATCACGCCGCCGCGCTCGAAGCGGACCATCTCCTCCATGAGGAAGGGATCCTGGTTCCGCATGATCCCGCGCGGCCCCTCGCCGTCGCCGGCGTGGAACTGCATCGGCATGTCCCGCTCCAGACACGCCTCGAGCGCGAGCGAGTGGAGGTAGATCAGCGCCTCGCTCTGGATCTGCCAGTAGTCGTCGCGGTCCTGGGCGTCGGCAGCCGGGACCTCGCCGCGCGAGCGCCTCCCGCGAAACGCGTCCCATGAGCGCCGGGCCGCTCCTCGATCAAAGTGCGGCTTGAGCAGCCCCAGCCGCGGGAGCAGGTACGACTTCATCCCATACGAGGGGGCGCCGAGGTTGCCGTCGCCGTCCAGTCCCGCCTCGATCTCGGCCATCATCCCGGTCTCGATCTCGTCGATCCCGAGGTCGAGGTCGTCGCCCATGAGGCCGCGGAGGATCGTGTCCACCCGGAGGATGTGCCGTCCGCGGGCCGGGGCGATCGCGTCCTTGAAGCGGTCGATGCCCGCCTGATCCATCCCCTCCCGGTAGCCCATGTCAACCATCGCGTTCTCGATGTTCGCGTCGGCGAACAGGGCGCCCAGATAGCTCGCGTAGTCCCGGCCCCGCTCGTTCCGAGCCTCGATCACCGCTTCGAAGGTCGCGTCGCAGTCGAGGAAGGCGGCGAGTTCCTTCACGAGGTAGCGGAGGAAGACGGTGTCACCGGCCTGCCCGAGCACTCGGGAGCGGGTGGCCGCGATGTCGAACTCGGCGTCGAGGGTGGCGCGCTCCGAGGCATCGCCCGCCTGCCAGCGTCCGTAGACGCCGGCCGGAAAGTAGCGGTCCATGGGGAAGGCGGAGAGCGCCAGCCGCTCGATGAACGCGTCGGGATCCGTCTGCGCGTCGTCGAAGGTGATCGGGTGGCAGTGCGTGTCGTCGATGGGAATCTCGCGCAACTCGTCGAGCAACGCGCGAGCGGTCGGGTCCAACCCCTCGCTCCCCGCGCGGGCGGAAGCGAATCCCGCTTCGCCGCCCGCGCAGGCCCCAAGCAGCGCACCGCCGCCGCCGATGCCGGCCAGACTCAGAAACTCCCTGCGATCGGGCATCCGTCCCACCTCCTTCAGCACGCCCAGCCACGTTCGACCCCGGATCGGCCGCGCGCAAGCCGAAAAGCGGTCCGTGGAGGCCATCGAACTGTCGCATAACGCGGCAACGGGGCGTTTAGCACACGGGATTACGGATGACGACGTACGCGAAGGGAGGGTTCATGCGGTTCAGCCGGCCAGGCAGGTTCGGGTTCGGGAGTCCGGCGGCCACCGCCATGCTGCTGGCCTGCGTGCTGGCGAGCGTCGGGTGCGACCGCGTTGAGTCGCCATTCGCGCCGGACTTCGGGGTCGAAGAGCCCTCCCGGCTTTCCGTCCCCGCCGAACAGACTTCGGTGGGAGAGGCCGAGGTGATCCGGCTGCGCGAACCGACGTCGATCAGCACGGAGTGTCGCTCGATCCCGCCGCTGGTCGTGATCGACGGGGTCGTGCAACCGGAGGACTTCCCCATCTCCGACGTCAAGGCCCTGGACATAGCCCACGTAGAAATCGTGAAGGGGGTCGCCGCGACGATTCTCTACGGGCCGCGCGGTGAGAACGGCGTGATCGAAATCCAGACGAAGCGCGGGAAGAAAGCCACCCTTCTGAACGGGCCGAAACCGAGGTGACCACGCGGGGGGCCGGTCGTCTCCCCGGCCCCCGCGTAGGACCGTCCCGCCGTCAGTGGCGGACTTCGGTGTCTACCCCCTCCTCTCCTTCGGAGCGGGCGATGATCGCGGCGCCGCACGAGTCGCTGAACACGTTGACCGCGGTGCGGTACATGTCGAGCGGCCGGTCGATGGCGAGCATCGCGCCCACGATCGTGATCGCCTCCGGGTTGTCGCCGAGGCCGATCGCGTTCAGCACGATGAAGATCACGACCACGCCGGCCGAGGGCACCGCCGCCGCGCCGATCGAGGCGAGGAGCGCCGTCAGGACGACGATCGCCTGTTGCCCGATGCTGAGGTCGACCCCGAGCACCTGCGCGATGAAGAGGGCGCCGGCGCACTCGAAGATCGCCGTGCCGTCCATGTTCACGGTGGCGCCCATCGGGAGCACGAACGACGAGACCTTGTTCGAGACACCCACCTTCTCCCGCAGCGTCTTGATCGTGACCGGGAGGGTGGCGCCCGACGAACTCGTCGAGAACGCGGTCAGGAGCGGCTCCCTCAGGTTCGCGAAGTGGACCAGCGGCTTGATCCGGCCAAATACGATCAGCAGGAGCGGCATCGTGATGAAGAGGTGGATCGTGAGCCCCGACCCGATCGTCGCGAAGTACTTGGCGAGCGCGGCGAAGCGGTCGAAGCCGGTCTCCCCCACCATCTTCGTGATGAGCGCGAAGACGCCGATGGGGAGGAACTTTATGATCCCCGACGTGAGGGCCATCATCGCCTGGAAGAAGGCGTTGAAGATGTCGGTCACGACCACGCGGGGCTTCTCCGGCAGTCCGGTGATGGCGGCGCCGAAGACGATGCAGAAGAAGATGATCGCCAGCATGTCGCCCGCGGAGGCGGCCGCGAAGAAGTTGTTCGGGACGATGTCGAGGATGAGGTCGACCGCGGAGTCCGGCGTGCTGAGTTCGGGCACCTCCTGTTGCGCCGCCGCGCCCATGTCGGCGTTCCGGCCCGGACGGATGAGGTTCACCATCAGCAGGCCGGTCAGCGCCGCCAGCATGCTGGACAGCACGTAGTAGCCCATCGTCTTGCCGAACAGGCGGCCGATCGCCCTCCCCCCGCCCACGGAGGCGACCCCGGACACGATCGACGTGAGCACGAGCGGCACGATGATCATCCGGAGCAGCTTCATGAACAGCTCGCCGATCCAGCCGATCGCATTGGCCGCGGGCAGCCCGAAGGCCCAGCCCACGCCGAGACCCAGGATCATGGCGGACAGCACCTGCCAGTGGAGGCGTCGGTACCAGGGGAGAGTGGGATCGTATTCCATTGGCGTCTCCGGTGCGGCGCCGTGCCGAGGCGCGTATCCAGCGTTGTGAGCGACCCGACCCAGAGGCGGTCAGGCCGCGATTCGAGCGAACGATCCAACGGGGGTTGATCGTGGTATCCAGACGGCGAGCCGGCAATGGGCGTCACTTCCGTCTCCGCGTTGAGCCCCCCGCGCGGCGGCTCTAGCTTCGGGAGACTCCAGCCCGCTTCCTGCGACGTGGGCAGCATCGCCCGGGAGGCCCCATGCCCACGATCATGCTTGCGGACAACCTCGACGCGCTCCGAGGCATGCCGGACGGACACGCGGACCTCATCTACATCGACCCACCCTTCAACACCGGTCGCACGCAGCGGCGGACCCGCATCCAAACCCGACGCTCGTCACCGGGCGAAAAAGGCGACCGGACGGGCTTCCAGGGCGAGCGCTACGAAACGACCATCCTCGGGACTCGGCGGTTCGCGGACCGGTTCGACGACTACCTCGCGTTCCTCGCGCCGCGGCTGACCGAGGCGTACCGCGTTCTCGCTCCGCACGGGTCGTTCTATTTCCACGTCGACTACCGGGAAGTGCACCACTGCCGACTCTTTCTGGACGACCTGTTCGGTCCGGAGAATCTTCTGAACGAGATCATCTGGGCGTACGACTACGGCGCGCGACCGAAGACGCGGTGGCCCGCGAAGCACGACAACATCCTGTTCTACGTGAAGGATCGGTCGAACTACGTCTTCAACGTGGACGAGATCGAGCGCATCCCGTACATGGCGCCGGGATTGGTGGGACCCGAGAAGTCCGCGCGCGGCAAGCTGCCCACGGACACCTGGTGGCACACGATTGTCCCCACGAGCGGCGCCGAACGGACGGGCTATCCGACCCAGAAACCGCTCGGCATCCTCCGCCGCATCATCACAGCCTCCTCGAACCCCGGTGACCTCGTGCTCGACTTCTTCGCGGGCAGCGGCACGACCGGCATGGCCGCCCACGAACTGGACCGAGACTTCATCCTCGTCGACGACAACCCCGAGGCGCTGGAGGTCATGGCAAAACGATTCGAGTCCATACCGGGGGTCCACTGGGAAGGGCTTGGAGCGTAAGCCGGGCGCCATGACTTGCGATACATATGCTGTAGAAGGCATACTGCTTGGTGGATTGGACGGTCGAGATTGCCGATGAGTTTGCGCCGGAGTTCCGTGCGTTGCAGGTGGAGGTGCAGGACGCGATCCTGGCCGTGTCCCGCCTATTGCAACATTTCGGCCCTCACTTGGGACGCCCACGGGTGGACACGCTCAACGGATCGCGCCACGCAAACATGAAGGAGTTGAGATTCAGCGCGGCTGACGGGCAGTGGCGGGTCGCGTTCGCCTTCGATCCCAGGCGCACCGCGGTTCTACTGGTTGCCGCCGACAAGGCGGGCGGCAGTTCCAAGGCGTTTTACCGAGCGCTCATCCGCAAGGCGGATCAGCGCTTCGAGCGGCACCTGGCGCGGCTCGCGATGGAAGGAGGATCATGATGGCATTGAACGTGAACGACGTCATCGAGGGACTCGACACCGAGCGGCGACGACGGGTGGAGGAGCGCGCCGCTGAACTCATCGCGGAGGAAATGACGCTGCGCGAGCTGCGCGAGGCCCGGCGGCTCACCCAGGTCAGTCTGGCGCGCGAACTCGGCATCGGCCAGGAAGGCATATCGCGAATGGAACAGCGTAGCGATCTCCTCCTCTCGACTCTGCGCAGGACCGTCGAGGCCATGGGTGGTACGCTCGCGCTGGTCGCGAGTTTCCCCGACCGGCCGCCCGTCGAGTTGTCCGGGATCGCCGACCCGGACTAGAAGGCTTCAGCTCCCAGCCTGGGGGTCCCGGTGGGCGGTGTGGGGGGAGAAGGCGGGGAGGCAGACGGCGACGTACTCGGCGCCGTCCGGGCCGGGGGTGCTGTAGCGGACCCACTCGCCGGGGTGGGTGACGATCGCCTGGCCGGCGTTCACGTCGATGACGCCGGCCTCGTGCTCTACGCGCAGTGATCCCCTCAGCACGACGGTGATCTCCTCGAACTCGGGGCGCTGACCCGGTTCGACCCAGCCGGATGGCGCCACCATGCGCGCCACGCTGACCGCGTCGTGTCCCGTCCGGACGCGGCCGGCGTACTCCTCGATCCGTTTGGGTCGGTTCCCGGCCGCCTCGATGACGGCCGGGGCTTCGATCAACGTGGGCATGTCCCGGACCGCGCCGGGCGTCCCTTCCCGCGTTCCCTACATGCCTGCGTTCGCGAGGGACCGGACGGCGTCGGCCAGCATGCGGACCTTCGCGGCGTCTCCCGCCCCGGCGGCGCCACGGGATACGCCGTCGGCCAGCGACCGGAGCGCGTCGGCGCGGGCGGATCCCGTCATCTCCTCGGCCTCGGCCAGTCCGGCCCGGAGACGGTCGATCCTCGCGGCGGCGAGCCCGCCGTGCCGCTCCAACTGGTCCAGGTAGGCCCTCGCGAGCGCGAACGTCGCGGGCCACTCGAAGATCGGCTGACCCTGGGAGTTCAGGTGGGTCAGCTGCACGGAGTTCGCGGCGTCGATCTCGTTCTGCGTCATGGCTTCGCTCGCGACCAACTCGAGGATGTCCAGGCCGCGCGCGATCTCGGAGTTCACGATGACGCCGTTGTACCAGTACACGGACCAGCTGCCACCGTTCTCCATCACCTCCCCATTCACCGGACCGCGGTCGAAGTAGGCGATTTCGGCCGGGTTCGCGGGGTCGGTCCAGTCGATGAGTGAGACCCCACCTTGATACCAGCCCTGGATCATGATGTCGCGGCCGGGAATCGGGATCAGCGATCCGTTGTGGGCCACGCAGTTCTCCTCGGGCGTCTGCGGGGCGGGGAGCTTGAAGTAGCTCTGGAACTCCATTTCCGTGCCCTCGATGGTGAAGATCGCGTTGGCGCCCCACTCCATTGGGTCGGAGGCCCGGCACTTCGGCGAGCCGCCACCGCCCCATTCGTCCGTGAACAGGATCGCGCTGCCATCGTTGTTGAACGTGGCGGAGTGCCAGTAGGAGAAGTTGGAGTCGGACACGGCGGAGAGCCGCCTCGGGTTCTCCGGATCACTGATGTCGAGCAGCATGCCGTAGCCCTCGCACGCCCCGCCGGCGAGGCCGATGGCCGGATAGACGGTGATGTCGTGGCACTGCGTGGGGCCGGGTTCCGGGCCGTCTCCCTCTCCCTGCTGACCCATCATCTGCGCCACGATCATGGGTAGTGCCTCCCGGAGCGCCGCACTGTCGGCGGCGGTGGGGGGGCCCTCGCCTCCACGCTGGGCCACGATCTGTCCGAGCATCCCCTGGGCGGCAGGTTCGGGCAGCACCATCTCCTCCCCCATCACCTCGATGATGAAGGCCCCGCGCTCGCGGGCCGCCTCGAGCGCCGCGATGTCGTCAGGGGCCGGTCCGTGGCGCGGAGGCGCGACCAGGTCTTCGAAGATCCGCGGCGAACTCACGATCTCGGCACTCGCGGGGTCGGCCAGCGGCACGCGGATGACTTCGATGCGGAAGAGGGCGGTGTTCGGGTCGTCGGCCGGCGGCGCGCCGGAACAGCCGGCGAGTTCCTCCGCCGGACGCACCGGGGCTGAGCCGGAGACGTAGACATAGACGTTCTCGTCGTCGCCGGGGTGTTCCAGCAGCGTGTGCGTGTGCGAACCGCGGCAGGTCTGCACGTTGGCGACGTATTCCGGCGCGGTGATGTCGGAGATATCGAAGATGCGGATGCCGCGCAGCCGGTCGTGGCTCACGGCGTCTTCGACCCCCTGATCACCGCAGTCCAGCCGCCCGCCGAACCCCTCGCCGGACACGAACAGGAGGTTCTCGTACACCGAGACGTCGCTCTGGGACGCCGGGCAGACGTAAGTCACGACGGTCTGCGGATTAGCGGGATCGGAGATGTCCCAGATCTGGATGCCGTCGTAGTTCCCCTGGATCGCGTAGGGACCGGAGAAGGCGAGGTCGGAGTTCGTCTGGCCCACGAACGGGTCGGGCGGGGGCGTGGTCGACACGAGGTCCAGATTCCAGATCGCCTCGCCCGCGTCGAACATGCCCGGCGCGAGCCCGACGCGCGGGTCCGGCGTGGGCGGATTGACCTGAAGCCCCGTGGGCGCGGCGGCCGGGGCTGCGGGAGCGGCGGCCATGCCGGCCTGCGTCGACCGGTAGGAGGAGCAGGCGGTCAGCCCCCCGAGCACGATCACGCCGGCGAGCAGCGTCGCGAGGCGCGGGGCGAATCGGGTGTCGTTGCGTTCCTTCGTCACAGCGAACATGTCGGATCCTTCGATTGGGTTGAACTGCATGAATCAGTCGCCCGGCTCCGGCGCGGCGAGCGCCTCGAGCATGATTTCCATGCGGGCGATTTCCGTGGCCTGATCGACGTGGATGTCGGAGGCCAGCTTGAACACGAAGTCGTCCTGCGCCGCGCCGTCGGTGGCGAACAACTCCCGAACCATCGTGACGGCGCCCTTGTGGTGCTGGATCATGTACCGGAGGAAGAGGCGGTCGAAGTCGGGGCCGCGGGCGGCTTCCAGTTCCGCGAGTTGTTCGCGGGTCAGCATCCCGGCCATGAGCATGGCCCCTTCCCCGTGACCCCGCATGTCTCCGGTGTCGGGCACGGGGAGGCCGCGGTCTGAGAGCCAGCGGCTCATGATCACGATTTCGTCTGTCTGCGCGTTGATGATCCTCGCGCACAGCGTCCGGATCGAGGGACTCGCGCCGGCCTCCGGCGCGAAGCCCGCCATGACCAGCGCCTGCGCGTGATGCGGGATCATGTGCGTCATGAAGCGGATGTCCGCCTCGTGCGCGCCTTCAAGGGCGGCGTCCGCGCGCGCCCGGTAGATCGCCTCGAGTTCGGCCACCCGCGCGGCGTCCGGGCGGACCGCGTTCGAGCGAGCCGGTGCCTCGGATGGACGGCCGCCGGACCCCGCGCTGGCACACGCCTGCACGACTGCGAGCAGTCCGAAGAGTGCAACGCGCCTGGCGCGCGTGACGGGCGTTGTGTGGTGGGTCCTCATGCTTCGCCGCGTGGTGACGTCCGTTACCGAGGGGCTGTCCGGCGTGAAATCTGCCGAACAGGCATACCGAATCAGGCGTACGAATACAATCCTGAACGGTTTCGCGGCACGGGACCGCGGTCGGCTTGAATCCGTTCGGCGACGAACCGGTGACAGCTAGCGGTCTCTGCGCCCGTCGCGGAGGCGTCAGGTTCGCGGCCTCCGGGACGATCCTGGTGTGGCGGGACTCGAAATCAGCGCCGCTGACCCCTCGCCACGATCCGGCGCGTCGCCGCGAAGCAGACGGCCGCCTTCACGACGGCGCCCACCAGGAACGGCTGCACGGCGACAGCAAAGAGGGCGCCGGGGCCGAGATCGGTGACGACCGAGAGCCAGCCCGCACCCATGGCGAAGATGACCGAGGTGCCGGCGACCAGCGCAATCGCGGTGCGCAGGGCGCGTCCGTTGGAGCCCGAGATCCACCCCACCAGGGCCGCGGCAAGCGGGAAGGCCATCAGGTAGCCGCCGGTCGGACCGAAGAGCCAGGGCAGGCCCGCCGCACCCATCGCGAAGACGGGAACGCCGGCGACGCCGAGACCGAGGTAGAGCAGCTGGGAGGTTGCCCCGGCCACCGGGCCCAGCAGGGCACCGGCGAGTAGTACGAACAGGGTCTGAAGCGTCATCGGCACCGGGGTGATTCCGAGCGGCACCGCCACATGGGCCCCAAGCGCGGTGAGCAGCGCGAACAGCGCCACGGCGAGCGGCATCACCAGGAGCCGACCGCGGGTCGCCTCGGGTGTCAAAAACGATGCTTTCGTATGCGAATCAATCACTCGTATTCGTCTCCGTAAGCCGTTACTGGGACGCGGGGACGCCCAGGGCGCGCCGCAGGGCCGCGCTCCCTCCGACGACGGGTAACGAGAGACGGGTCTCGCCCAGGTCGACGGTGAGAGTCGTGCCAGGGTCGGGGTGCAGCGTGAAGAACTTGTCGCTGGAGAAGATCATCAGGCCGATGCGGGCGCCGGCCGGAATGATCTGGTCGTCGGGCTGAAGCGCGAACTCCAGATCGACGAACTCACCAGGCGTGAGCGGTGTGCCGGCCCGTGGCGAGGCGATGTCCTCGGCGTCCGCGTTCGCGGGGTCGGCCCATCCCTTGGTGATGATGTTGTCGTTGATCTCTCCGTTCCCGGTCCACGGCAGCGACACCAGCCACACGGACAGGTTGGCCGCGGGTGCGTCCGCCGACAGCCGCACGCGGACGGTCGCCACGCCCGACAGGTGGACGTCCTCGCGGAGTTCCGGCGTCGCGTACAGCAGGCGGTGGTTCGACCACTCCGCCGCGGCCAACTGATCGCCGGTGAACGTGAAGTTGTCGACGATCGCACCGGGCCCGGCACCCGCATCGTCGAGGGTCAGCGTTCCGGTCCAGTGTCCGTCGCCACCCGGGCGGAGCGTCACGCCGTCGGCCTCTGGATGCGGATAGCTCGGGTAGGGCGTGGGCTCCGTGCGGTCGTCTCCCTCCCGAACGATCCACGAGGCCGGGTCGCCCTCCACGCCATTCTCGACGCCGACCACGTAGCGGGTGAACCAGCGGTTCATGAGTTCGAGCGGGGGCGCCCCGCCGTGCCCGCCCTGGTGGTAGTAGATCTGCAGCGGCACGCCCCGATCCCGCAGCGCCATCGAGATGCGGTGGCTGTGCTCGGGCATGACGTTCCAGTCGTTGAAGGCGTGGCTCATGAGCGTGGCCGCCCGCACGCCGTCGACGTGGTTCAGGTAGTCGCGGCCCGCCCAAAAGTCGTTGTAGTCGCCCGTGGCGCGGTCCAGCCGGGCCGTCATCTCGTCTCGCACGTTGGCGAGGCAGTAGTCGCGGACCTCGGGGAAGCCGCTGAAGATGAAGTCGAACAGGACGTCGACGTCCTCCCCGGGATAGCCGCCCGGCGATCGCACGAGCCCGTTGGAGCGGTAGTAGTGGTAGTAGGAGGTGTTCGGCGCGATGGGGATGATCGCCTCGAGACCCTCGACGCCGGTCGTCGCGGCGGCCAGCGGGAGCGTGCCGTTGTAGGACGTGCCCGTCATCCCGACGCGGCCCGTCGCCCAGTAGGCCTCGACTTCCTCGTCTCCGTCCACGCTCGTGAAGCCGCGCGCGCGGCCGTTGAGCCAGTCGATCACGGCCTTGGGCGCCAGCGACTCGTTCGCGCCGCCCACCGTCGGGCAGCCCTGCGACTGGCCCGTCCCGGGCGACTGCGAGTGGACCACCGCGAACCCCCGCGGCACCCACGTCGCCACGTGCGAGTTCGAGATCCGCGGCTGGTTCGCGATATGCTCGATCGTGGCCGGGAACGGATCGCGCGGCGGGGCTTCGCCCCCCACCTCCTGGCGGAGGTCCCAGAAGTGCGCGAAGTCGATGCCGGCGACGCCCGAGTAATAGGGGCTCGTCTCGTAGATGACCGGCACCCTCAGCCCCTCGCCGTCGGTCTGCGCCGGACGCGTCACATCCAGGTGCACCCGGTCCGGCTGGCCGTCGCCATCGGAGTCGAACTCGGTTTCGACCCACAGCTCATGCCGGATCCAGCCGGACGAATCCGCGAAGGCCGGCACGATCTGCGCCTGTCCATCCTCGATGACGAGCCCCGTCTGGGCGGCGAGCGCCGCCGGAAGGCCGGCGAACGCGAGAAGGACCGCTGCGGGCGTGGCGAAGCGCGACGAAATCATGGGTTGGCTCCCGATCTGTCGGTGGGTGGCGGTCGGCGGTCCGTGGCCGTCAGGGGCGACGCAGGGGGCGGCCGGCGAGTTCGCCGGTCACCACGTCGTCGCGGATCGCGAAGCGGCCGTTCACGAGCAGGTGCACGACGCCCTCGGACAACTGGTGCGGGTCGTCGTACGTCGCTCGGTCCGTGAACCGCTCCGGGTCGATCACCGCGATGTCGGCGACCAGCCCCTCACGGATGTAGCCGCGATCGTCCAGCCGCAGGAAGTCCGCCGCGAGGCCGGACATGCTCCGGATCGCGAAGGGGAGTCCGATCGCGTCGTCCCTGTCCACGAAGTCCTTGATCTTCTTGGGGAAGCCCCCGTACACCCGAGGATGCACGATCTCCGCGCCCGGCGCGGGCGTGGCGCCGTCCGTGCACGTCATCATCCACGGCATGGTGGCGAGGTAGCGGGTGTTCTCGACGTCGTAGAGGTCGCGGTTCATCACCCACGGGTTCGACTCGGACATGATCTCGCGTACGGCCTCCGGAACGGGCAGCCCTCGCTCGGCCGCCACATCGGCCACCGTCTTGCCGTTGAAGTCGGGCCTCGCGTCGGCGAACACGATCTTCTCCGGTCCACCGCGGATCTCGAGCATCTCCATCGTCTGCACGTCGAGGACCCGTGCCGTGTCCGGATTCTGGAAGCGGCGCACCATCTGCTCCGGACCGCCCGCCTGCGCCCAGCGCGGGATCGTATAGGCGCGCAGGCTCGACATCGTAGACGTGTAGACGTGCTGCGCCCCCGCCACCTCGAGGCCCTCGGCGCGCGCCGAGTCGATGATCGCCGCGCCTTCGGTGGCCCGCCCGTACAGCGCGGCCCCCTGGGCGTTGAAGTGGCTGAAGATGGTACGGAGACCGGACTCCGCCCCGATGTGGATCGCTTCGCGAATCGAATCGTGGTACCCGATTCCCTGGTAGGCGGCGCCGAGATCCCGGTCGTGCGTGTCGTAGATGGGGGCGTGCTCGCCGCCGATCGGGTACTCCGCCGCGACCCGGCCGAGTTCGATCACCTCGTCGGCCTCCGCGTAGTACCCGGGCGTGTAGAAGAGACCGGTGGAGAGCCCGAAGGCGCCATCCTCCATCCCCCTCCGGACGAGCGCCTTCATCTCGTCGAGTTCTTGCGGGGTGGGGGCGCGGTCGTCCAGCCCCATGACCGCCTCACGGACGGAGCCGTGCCCGATGTAGGAGATGAGATTCTTGCCGACGCCGGAGTCCTCGAGGTCCGCGTAGAGCGCGGCGAGATCCGTGCTGCTCGCGCCGTCGACCCCGATGACGCCGGTCGTGATCCCCTGGGTGAGGAACTCGACGGCGGGGAGCCCGTACGCTTCGCCGACGGTGATGACGGTGATGTGGCTGTGCATGTCTATGAAGCCGGGCGTGAGCAGGAGGCCGTCGAGCGCGATCGTATCGCGCGGCGCGACGTTCGCAGCCGAGGCATCGCCGACGAAGGTGATCCGGTCGCCCTCCACCGCCACATCGGCCATGAACGACGGTTCGCCGGACCCGTCGAGAATCGTCGCTCCAGTGAACAACACGCTCGTCGGGACGATCTCCGCCTCCGCTTCCGGCGCATCGCCCGGCGCGCAGGCCAGGGCCATGCCCGCAAGCGCCAGACACGTTGCGGAGATCCGCCATCGCAGCGCGGTCGCGGCCGGCATACTCTCAACGCGTTCGCCGTTCATCGGTTCTCCCTTTTTCGACCTTTCGACCGAGGCTGCCCCATGCCGGCACGTCCACACGGGCGGGCGCTGGACGCCCTGCGACCCACGACCCTGGAGACGGGCACCGCCCCCTTCGCCGAGGGATCGTGCACGATCACGATGGGGATGACGCGCGTGCTTTGCACGGCCTCGGTCGAGGAGAGCGTCCCCCCGTGGCGGGAAGGCCGTGGCGGCTGGGTGACCGGCGAGTACGCCATGCTGCCCCGGGCCACGGCCGAGCGCACCCGCCGCGAGCGCCGCGGCGCGAGAGGCCGCACGCAGGAGATCCAGCGCCTGATCGGCCGCTCGTTGCGGGCGGCCGTCGACCTCGGGGCGCTCGGCGAACGGACGGTGACCGTGGACTGCGACGTCCTCGTCGCCGACGGCGGTACCCGGACCGCCTCCATCACGGGGGCCTGCGTGGCGCTCGAAATGGCGCTCCAGGGGCTGGTCTCGGACGGTGCGCTCAAGGCCAGCCCGCTCCGTCAGTGGGTCGCCGCGATCAGCGCCGGCATGGTGGACGGCGAACCGAGACTCGACCTGGAGTACGTGGAGGATGCCGCCGCCGACGTCGACTTCAACTTCGTCTACCTCCAGGACGGCCGCCTCGTCGAGGTACAGGGAACCGCGGAAGGAGCCCCTTTCACCCGCGCCGAACTCGACGACCTCCTCCGTCTCGGCGCCGCGGGCGCGGCCGAACTGTTCGAACTACAGAAGGCAGCCCCTTAGCGCTTCCGGGCGATTCCGGAGGCGGCACGAGGGGCAGGGTCAGCGTGGGACCGCCCGAATCAGGCGGTCGAGGAGGGGGTATTCGCGGTCGAGGTAGGTATTGCCCGCCGCGACGATCCGGGTCTGGTCGCCTCGGCGGAGGCCTCCGCCGGAGTTCTCTCCGTAGCCGGAGTAGAGCGCATCCACCACCTCCATTCCGCTCACGACCTCGCCGAAGGGGGCGAATCCCGTCGAGTCGAGCCGCACGTTGTCCACAAGGTTGATATACACCTGGGTGGCGCGGGTTCCTGGGTCGGTGAAGGCGAAGGCGATGCGGCCGCGGGTGTTGGAGGCGACGACGGGATCGTCGGGGATGTAGGCGTTCATCCATTCGGCGGTGAGGGCGGGGTCTCCGGCCAGACCCCACTGAACGATGAAGTCCGGGACGACGCGGTGGAAGCGGGCGTCATCGTAGTAGCCGGATTCGACCAGGGTGAGGAACCGCTCGGCACCGAGCGGCGCCCACTCGCGGTGGACGGCGATGACGAACTCCCCCTGGCTTGTCTCGACCGCCACCTCCACCGGGCCGACCGTGACGGACGTTCCGGCGCCCCCGGCCTCCGGAACGGGCTCGACGCGCTCGCAGCCCGAGACGAGGATCAGGGTCGCCGCGAGGAAAGGCGCGGCGCGCCCCCGGACCTTCACCTCAGGAACTGCTCGAAGAAGTCGAGCATGTCGAGGAGCATCTGGCGGCGGTTCCCCTTCCCGTACACGTAGTAGTTCTCGTTGGGATACGTCTTGTACTGGAACGGCTTGTAGTAGTTCTCCAGCGCCCCCGCGAAAATCTCGGACTGGTCGGACCCGGGATACCGGCCCACGCCGTGCACGAGGAGGATCGGCGTGGAGACGTCGGCGACATGCGAGATCGACGAACTGTGGCTCCACACGTGCTCGCTCGTCTGGAACGGGCCGAGTTCGTGGTCGAGCAGCTTGATGTGCCGGAGTTCGTTCTCGCCGTGGTAGAAGTGGACCCAGTCCGTGTAGCCCGAGCCCGGGATCGCGGCGCGGAAGGCGTCCGGCGCGAAGGCCACGGCGTACATGCTCATCACGCCGCCGTAGCTCGTCCCGGTGATCCCGATCCGCTCCGGGTCGACCTCCGGGAGCGCCCGCAGGTAGTCCGCGCCCGCGACGACATCCTCGAGGTCGCAATGCCCCCAGCAGCCGTTGTTCCCGTCGGCGAAGTCCTTCCCGTAGCCGGAACTCCCGCGGATGTTGGGCAGCAGCACGACGTATCCCCGCTGGACGAAGAACTGCACGTGCTGCTGGAAGGTGTCGTGGAACTGCGATGTGGGACCCCCGTGGATCCACATCACGCCCGGCAGACCGTTCCCGGCCGCGGCGCCCGGCGGCCGGTAGAGATAGGCCGGGATCGAGTACCCGTCCGTGCTCTCGTAGCGGATCTTCTCCGGCGCGACGAGCCGGGCGTCGAAGTTGCCGGCCGGCATGGAGGAGGTGAGTTGCAGACTGCTCCCGTCCTCGAGCGACACGACGTGGAGGTCGCGCGGGCTCAGCAGGTCCTCCTGCAGATATGCGATCGCCTGGCCGTCCGGAGACCAGGAGGGGCTCGACGCGACGCCCCCCTTCGGCGACACGAGCACCCGCGGCTCGCCCCCGCCCGCCGATACCACGCGAAGGTCGTGGTGCCCGTTGTGGTTCTCGGTGTAGGCGATCCAGCGCCCGTCGGGGGACCATGCGGCGGCGCTCTGGTCGGCCTCGGCCGGCGCGACGGGACGCGGATCTCCCCCATCCCGCGGCGCGAGCCAGTAGTTGATCCAGCCGCTCCGGTGGGAGCGGAAGAGGATCGAGCCTCCATCCGGGGACACGCTCGGGTAGCCGAAGGTCGCGCCCGCACCGTAGTCGAAGAAGTCGCGGTCCTCGATCAACGTGCGCGGGCTGCCGCCCGTGCCGTCGACCTCGATCACGTCGTGGTCCTCCCATGCATCGTCGAGACGGACGTAGAGGATGTGGCGGGAGTCCGGCGTCCAGGTGGGGAAGACCTCGTAGCGCTTGTCCTCGGTGATGCGGTCCACTCGCCGGGTGGCGACATCCACCTTCCAGATGTCGTAGTTCCCGTAGCGGTCGCCGGCGAAGACGATCGAGCGCTCGTCCGGGGACCAGCTCATCGAGTTGATCCGGGCGCCGAGATCCGTGAGTTGGAGGTCGGCACCGTCGCGGGTCGACCAGAGCCAGATCTCGGGGGCGCCGCTCTTGTCCGACACGTAGGAGATCCACGTCCCGGAGGGCGACCAGCCCGGCATCTGCGACGTGAGGAAGTGGCCGGAGCCGCCCATGTCCACCGGCACCCGCGTGGGGAAGCCGCCTTCGGGCGGCAGGGTCATGAGCCCGCCGGTGAGCCCCGACTCGAACAGGATGGTCGAGCCGTCGGGCGACCAGGCGGGCGCGCCCCCGACGACGGACTCGATGGAGAGGAGCTGGTTGATCGAGAGGGCGCCCTCCTCGCCGCCGTTCTGCGCGTGCAACTCGCTTCCGCCGCTGGCCGCGGCGCCAAGAACGAGGAGGATGCCGGTGATCACCGTCTTATGCGGGTCGCGAGCCATGGGTCGTCCTTTCAGCGCGTCAGTTCGCGGTTTCCTGCGGGTTCGGTCCGCTACGAGGTCGGCTCCTCGGAGGTGATGCGGCGTAGCGGGTCGCCCTGGAAGCGCCACGCCGACTCGAAGTCCTTCGGCGGCGCCTCGCCGAGCAGGCGGGCACGCACCATCTCGATCGGCATGCGGCCGCCCCGGAGGATCGCGTCGTGGAAGGCGCGGTCCGTCATCTCCCCCGACTGCACGAGCTGTTCGTGCAGGGCCCGGATCTGGAGCCCGCCGATCATGTAGGCGACCTGGTAGAGCGGCGAGTAGGAGCCGTTGAAGCTGCGCCGCACCTCCGCCTCGGCGTTCGCGCGCTCGTGCCCCACGCGCTCGACGAGGAAGTCGATGGCCTCCTGCGGGGTCATGCGCTCGAGGTGGAAGGAGAGGGAGAAGATGATCCGGGCCGTGCGGTGCATGCGCCAGAACAGCATCCCGATGCGGTCCTCGGGGGTCGACGGAAAGTCGAGATCCCACAGCAGCATCTCCCAGTAGAGCGCCCACCCCTCGCCCCAGAACGGCGTCGAGAACGCGCGCCGATGGGAGTTGAAGCGGCTCGTCATGAACCCCTGCAGGTGATGTCCCGGGATGAGTTCGTGGTGCACGGTCGCGCGGGAGAAGTGTTCGTTGTTCCCCCGCATGCTCATGAGCTTGTACTCGTGTTCCATCCCATCCGTGGGGAAGGAGACCTGGATCACCTCCCCGCCGAGGAAGAACGGCGACACCTTCTGGCGCTCGGGGGACATCATCTCGATGCGCCAGATCTCGTCGGCGAGCGGAGGCACGGTGACGAGGTCGCGCTCGGTGACGAAGGCGAGCGCCTCATCGGCGAGTTCCCGGATCATCTGCGGCTGGTCGCCGGGGTCGCGGTGCAGCGTCTTCACGTACTCGAGCGCCGCCCGCCAGTCGTCCCCGTAGCCGAGTTCCCGCGACGCCTCGATCATCCGCTCCTCGCACCAGGCATATTCCCGCTCCGCGATCGCAATCAACTCCTCGGGCGTGTACGGGATCATCTCGTGGCGCAGGTCCGCGGCGAGACCCTCCGCTCCGATCGGGTCGCCGACGATGGGTTCGTCTTCGCCCGCCCGATAGCCGATCACCGTCTCCCGGAGGAAGGTCGCGTAACCGTCGAGCGCGGTCTTCGCGCGCGCGTAGGGATCCTCGTTCCACCAGGTGAAGACGGGGTCGTAGCCGGCGTAGTGCTCGTACCAGTCCTCGAGGAGCCGCGTGCGCTCGGCCAGCGCCGTGACCGCCCGCAGCGCGACGATCCGCGAGACATCTTCCCCGCTTTCGAGCCGGGCCTCGACCTCGGCGCGGGCGGCTTCGATTTCGGACGGCAGCTCCGCGAGACGGGCCGCGGCGGACTCCGACTCCACCAGCTCCCGGCTCCGTCGGCGCTCCTCCAGTTCCACGATGAGCGAGGTGAAGGAGATGAATTCGTCCATCTCGGCAGCGAGCCCCGCCTCGCGCTTCAGGAGGTCGAGCCGATAGCGCAGTTCGTTGAGGAGGAGGACGTAGTCCACCCGCCCCTCGAGACTCAGCGCCTCGAAGTCGAGCGCGTCGATCTCTCGCTGCCAACCGGAGAAGAAGTCGCGGAACCGCGCGTTGCGCTCCGGCGAGTAGGGGACGGCCCAGCGCCGGCCGAGGGCCGTCCGGTCGGTGCTGTAGCGCTCCACGACGGCCGCGAGTTCGCTCGTCTGCGCGCCGACGAGCGGTGTCAGATCCTGGGCCGCGGCGGGCGTGGCGAAGGTGGCCGACATGGCGGCGTGAACGGCGATGGCGAGGATCGGTCCTCCGGTGAGAACGCGTCCCGCGCTGCGAGTGAGGTTTCGTGGATCGGTCACGGCGTCACCCTCCGCAGCACGAAGTGTCCCGATACGACGTCCATCCGAAGTTCATCGAAGGAGGCTCCGCCGCCGGCGCCGTCGGAATCTCCGTCCCGGATGAAGCGGTAGCGGGTCCGCCCGTCGGCGAACTCGTCGCCGCCCAGCCACGACAGGGTGGCCGGCTCGCCGCCTCCGGTATCGATCGTCAGTTGTCCGCCGTCGGCAGCCACCGTCGCGGTGATGCGCTGGCCCCGGGCCGGGCCCTCGTACTGGCCCGTGTAGGGCGAGGGATCGCCTTCGAAGGGGGCCGCGGCGGGCTCGGCCAGCGCTCCGAGCACCACGTCTTCGACCCGGCCCGCGATCCCGCCGGACGAGGCACCTCCGGCCGTGTTGATGAGCACGGCGATGGACAGGTCCTCCGACGGCACGTAGCGCAGGTCGGTGACGTAGCCGAAGATCCCGCCCCCGTGCCCGATGCGCGGCGTTCCGTCCCGATCCGTGATTGCGAGGCCCTTCGCGTAGCGCAGGTCGGTGCCGTCGAGCAGGGGCTCCGGCGTGATCATCAGTCGGTAGCTGTCGGGAGTCAGGATCTCGCCGCCCTCGCCGTCTCCGTGGAGGGCCTGATTCCAGGCGACGAGGTCGCGCACCGTGGAGCAGAGCGATCCCGCGGCGTAGGGCCACTGGTGGTCCAGGTAGGGCGCCGGGTGCAGCCCGTCGTCGCGCGGCTCGTACCCCTTCGCGCGGTTCGGGGTGAGTTCGTCCTTGTGGCAGTAACGGGAGTTCTCCATCCCCGCCTCGCCGAAGAGGCGCTCCTCGACGAAGTCCTCGTAGCTCATCCCGCTCGCCGCCTCGATGACGAGCCCGGCGAGGAAGTAGCCCGAGTTGTTGTAGGTCATCGCCGTGCCGGGCTCGAACTCGAACGGCTCGGCGGAGAAGAGCGTGACGAGCGTGTCCCGGGGGAGGTCGAGGGGAGCGAGTTCGACCCACAGATGCTCCATCTCGGTGTACCCCTTGATGCCCGAGGTGTGGTCGAGGAGCTGGCGGACGGTGACGGTGCGGTCCCCGACGGGGTAGTCGGGCAGCCACCTCGTGAGCGGGTCGTCGAGGGAGAGCTTCCCTTCCTCCTGCAGGAGAAGAACGGCCGCTGCCGTGAACTGCTTGGTCACGGATCCGACTTCGTAGACGGCGTCCGGCGGCGTGAGCACGCCCAGCTCGAGGTCGGCGTGACCGAACTCCTCGATCAGGAGCGTGTCCGTCCCGCGCACGACGGCGATCGACATGCCGGCGGTGCGACCCGCCTCGATCGACGCGGTGGCGATGGCGTGAATCGCGTCGACCTGGTCCGCCGAAAGCGAGCCGGGGGACGAACCGGAGGCGGCGGGGGCCGATGTCGGGTCCGAAGGGGCGCAGCCGGCGACCCCGAGGGCGAGGATCGCGAATCTCTCCAGTCTCACGTGGAATCTCCTGCATCTCGGTTGAACCAGACCTATCTTCGGGCGGCAGCGTAAACGTGTCGATAGCTCGGCGTTCGTCGTTCGCGAGGCGCCGGAGAGAGGATTTCGATGGAATCGACGGTGGCACCGGCCTCGGTCTTCGCGGAACGCGAAGCCGCAGTGGAGTCGGCGGACAGCATTCCGTGGTATCTGAGCGCGGTCCTGTTCGCGTCGGCGGCCGTGATCGTGGGCATCACGTGGGACATCTCCTGGCACCGGACGATCGGGCGCGACACGCTCTTCACGCCCGCTCACATTCTGGTCTACGCGGGCGGACTGGCGGCGGGGCTGTCGTGCGGGTGGCTCGCGCTCAAGACGACGTTCTCCGGGACGGACGGGGAAGTGGGGCGTTCCGTGCGGTTGTGGGGTTTCCGGGCGCCGCTCGGGGCGTGGGTGGCGATCTGGGGCGCGATCGCCATGCTCGCGTCCGCGCCGCTCGACGACTGGTGGCACAACGCGTACGGGCTCGATGTCGAGATCCTGAGCCCGCCCCACGTCGTCCTCGCGCTTGGAATCTATGCGATCCAGGTCGGCGCCCTGCTGATGGCGCTGTCGTGGCACAACCGCGCCTCGGAGACGGGCCGGCGCAAGCTTGCGTGGGCGTACGTGTTCAGCGCCGCGATGCTGATCCTGTCGCTCTCCGTGCTGCTCATGGAGTACACGTTCCCCAACCAGATGCACGGGGCGACGTTCCACCTCATCATGGCGGCGCTCTTCCCGGTTCTCCTCTTCGCCATCGGCCGGGCCGGGCAGATGCGCTGGCCCGCGACGTGCGCGACGCTGCTCTACACGGGGGTCTCGCTGGCGATGATGTGGGTGCTGCCGCTCTTCCCGGCGGAGCCGATGCTGGCGCCGATCCTGCGCCCGGTCACCCACATGGTGGCGCCCGAGTTCCCGCTTCTCCTGTTCGCGCCCGCGATCGTGATCGACCTCTTGCTGCGGCGGCATTCGGCGCCGGGAGAGGCGCCGGAGCGAGCCTCGGCGGACTGGCGCATCGCGGCCGTGGGCGGCGTCGCCTTCGTAGCCATCCTCGGCTTGATTCAGTGGGTGTTCGCCGACTTCATGCTCTCGGAGGGGGCGCGGAACTACTTCTTCCAGGGCAACACGTGGGGCTACACGGCGGCGCCGGGCGACTGGGAGAATGTGTTCTGGCACGGCGGCCAGTTCCTCGGGGGCGAGTTCTCGGCCTCGCGCTTTCTGGCTGCGGCGTGGTGGGCGCTGCCGATCGCGTTCGTCTCGGCCCGCTCGGGCCTGTGGCTGGGGAACTGGTGGCTGCGCGTCCGCCGGTGAGGCGCGGCCGGGCGGCCCGGCTGATGCGCGCGGCGGCGTTCGTCGCCGGGCTGTACGTCGTGGCGACGGGGCACGTGGGGAGCAACAACGTGTTCTTCTCGGGCGAGGCGGGCCCCTACCCCGTGTCCGTCGTCATCCGTCCCCCCGAGGTCATTCCGGGGCTGGCGGAGATCTCCGTCCGCGTGTCGGGCGGCGGGGCGGACCTCGTGACCGTGCGCCCCGTCCGCTGGGACGCGGCCCCGGAAGGCGGGGCACCGCCTCCCGACGAGGCCGTGCCCGTGGCGGGCGATCCGGAATTGTACGCCGCCGAGCTGTGGCTCATGACGGTGGGCGCGTACCGGGTGGAGGTCGCGGTGGAGGGGAGTCGGGGAAGCGGCGAGGTTTCGGTCCCGGTGACCTCGGTCATGCTCGGCGTGCGCGACCTGCCGCCGGGTCTCGGGTGGATCCTCGCCGCGCTGGGGCTTCTTCTCGTCGCCGGCGTCGTCTCGATCACGGGGGCCGCGGTGCGCGAGAGCCAGGTCCCGGCCGGTGAGACGGTGGGTTCCGTGCGGCGTCGCCGCGCCCGGATCGCCATGGCCCTCACCGCCGTTGGGATGGCGGGCTTCCTCTACTTGGGGAACGCGTGGTGGGAGGCGGTCGACCGGGAGGTCCGCAGCGGGATCTTCGAGCGGCTCGCCGTGGAGGGCGCGATCGTGCGCGACGGAGGGGTTCCCGTCCTCGAGATCGCGATCACCGATCCCGCCTGGGGGGGCCGAAACTGGAGCCCGCTCGTGCCCGACCACGGCAAGCTCATGCACATGTTCGTGGTCGGGGCGCCGGGCATGGACGCGTTCGCGCATGTGCACCCCGTCCCCGTGGACCCGTCCACCTTCCGCGTCCCGTGGCCGGATCTGCCGCCGGGCGAGTACCGCATCTACGGCGACATCGTCCAGGAATCCGGTTTCGCGCAGACGGTCGTCGACACGGTGATCGTTGACGCAGCGACGCTGGCGGTTTCGGAGGCGGCGGCCCGCGAGGAGGGCGTCGCGGGCCCCGAGGCGCAGGACTTACGGCCCGAGGCGGCCGCGGGCCTGCCGCGCGACCCGGACGACTCGGCTTGGACGGGCGTTCCGATGGCTCTCTCCGGGCCTGGCTCGGAGACGCGGCTGGACGACGGTTCGATCCTCGAATGGCAGGGGGATCAGGAACTTCGGGTCGACGAAGAGACGGTTCTCGCCTTCAGGCTCTGGGACCCCGACGAGAAGCCGGCCGAGCTGGAGCCCTACATGGGAATGCTCAGCCACGCCGCGCTCACGCGGGACGACGGGGCCGTGTTCGTGCACCTGCATCCCGCGGGCACGATCTCGATGGGGTCGCTCTCGGTGCTCGCGCCTGCCGGATCGCCGATGGCGGGCGGCGGGATGGACGCCCCCACCGGCGTGGTCGAGTTTCCGTTCGCATTCCCCCAGCCGGGCGAGTACACGATCTGGGTTCAGGTGAAGCGGGAGGGCCGCGTGCTCACGGGCGCGTTCCAGGCGACGGTTCTGGGGTGAGCGAACGGATCGCGATGTGCTTCAGCGGCGGCAAGGACAGCGCCCTGGCCCTGCACGCGCTCCGGCAGTCCGGGACCTACACCGTCGAGACCCTGATCACGACCGTGACCGACGCCTACGACCGGGTGAGCATGCACGGCGTGCGGCGCGCGCTCGTGCGCGACCAGGCGGCGGCCATCGGCATCCCGCTGGTGGAGGTCGTCGTCCCTCCGCAGTCTTCCAACGAGATCTACGAACGCGCCATGGGCGAGGCGTTCGATCGCCTCTACGAGGACGGGATCCGTCGCGTGGCCTTCGGAGACATCTTCCTGGAGGATCTCCGCGAATATCGCGAGCGTCAGCTCGCCGCCTCGGGCCTGGAGTGTCTCTTTCCGATCTGGAAGCAACCGACGGCGGCGCTCGCGCGTTCCTTCATCCGGGATGGGTTCGAGGCCGTCGCGGTGTGCATCAACCCGGCGGTGCTGGACGCCTCGTTCGCGGGCCGCGCCTTCGACGCGACTTTCGTCGCCGACCTTCCGGAGGATGTGGATCCATGCGGGGAGAACGGAGAGTTCCATACCTTCGTGTGGGACGGTCCGATCCTGCTCCGGCCGATCCCGGTCGCGCGCGGCGAGGTCGTGGAACGGGACGGCTTCGTTTTCTGCGACCTGCTCGCGGCGGCGTGACCCACCGGGAGCCCGGGGTGTAGCAGTACTGCGAGCGACGGACGAGTCGGTCCGGGACGTGAGATAGAGAGGTATCGCGGATGTTCAGAGTCTTCGGCTTGATGTTGGGCCTCACGGCCCTCCTGGTGTTCGCGGGAGGCGCGCTGTTCGGGCAGCAGGGCGCGGTCCTGTTCCTGGCGCTTTCGGCGGCCATGAACTTCGGGATGTACTGGTTCAGCGACCGGGTGGTCCTGCGCATGTACCGGGCCCAGGTCGTGGACCGGGCGCAGGCGCCGGACCTCTACGACCGGGTGGAGCGGCTGCGGAAGCGGGCGGGCCTGCCGGCACCGGTGGTGGCCGTCTCGCCGCAGCCGCAGCCGAACGCGTTCGCCACGGGCCGCAATCCGGAGCACGCCGTGGTCTGCTTCACGCAGGGCATCCTGCGTGCGCTGCCGGCCCGCGAACTGGACGGCGTGATCGCGCACGAACTCGCCCACATCAAGCACCGGCACATGCTCGTCGGCACGGTCGCGGCGACGATGGCCGGCGCCATCGCGATGATCGCCTCGATCGCCCGCTGGGGCTTCATCTTCGGCGGGGGCCGGGACGATGGCGACAACCCGCTCGGCATGCTGGTCATGGCCATCGTCGCCCCGCTCGCCGCCGTCATCATCCAGATGGCGATCAGCCGCCGCAACGAGTTTCAGGCCGACCGCACCGGGGGCGAGATCACGGGCGACCCCATGGGTCTGGCCGGCGCGCTGAAGCGCCTCGAGTCCGGTGCCCGCCGCATCCCGATGAACGTGAACCCGGCCGGCGCCTCGCTCGCGATCGTGAACCCGTTCGCGGGACGACGGCGAGGTCTCACCTCCCTCTTCACCACCCACCCGCCGACAGAGGAGCGGGTCGCCGCCCTGAGAGCCCAGGCCGCCGGACGGGAGTAGACGGGACGGGCTTGGCCCCGGGGGGGCACCGCGGGGGCTTCAGCGCGACTCCCAGGGCAAGCGTTCGGTGTCGGAGGAAAGGGCCACGCGGCAGTGGACCATGTCGTCGCCCTCGAAGCGCGCGTAGGCCTCGAACGGGCGGTCCTCGACGACGTGCGGCAGCCAGTGGCGGTCGTCTTCCCACATTCGATCGAACGGGATGTCATCGACGGGCGTCCACATGGGGGTGGCCTCGCTCGTCTCGACCGGCTCTCCCTCCAGGGCGTCGGCCCGGAACACGTGGATCAGGATCGACATGCCGCTCAGCACCTCGAACGCCACCTCACCGACCTTACGGGGCGCCACGGGCCGCGCGCGCAGTTCCTCCTCGAACTCCCGCATTGCGGCCTCCAGCGTGCTCTCGCCGGGTTCGACCTTGCCCCCGGCCCCGTTCAGCTTGCCGGCGCCGAGGCCGCGCTTCTTGTGGATGAGGAGGATTTTACCTCCCCGCACGATGAAGAGGAGGGTCGCGTGGAGGTCCGGCTCCCAACCGTCGGGGATGGGGCGATCCGTCGCGAGGGGTCGAGCTCGCATCCGCTGTCCTTTCACGACGTGGGGGCGCCGGATCGATCGAAGACGACTTCGCCGTTGAAGACCGTCATCTCGCACACCATGTCGCGAAGTTCGATCGTCGGGACAGTGAGCGGGTCGCGGTCCCAGACCGCGAGATCCGCGTACTTGCCGGGTTCGATCGTTCCGACCTTCTCCTCGAGGAACATCTGGTGCGCGGCCCAGATCGTGAACGAGCGCAGCGCCGTCTCGACGTCGACGGATTCGGCCGTGCCGTAGGGGTCGCTCCCGTAGACGCCGAGCAGCGGCTGGCGCGCGACGGAGGCCCAGACGCCGTAGCGCGCCGGGTAGGGCGTGACGAAGAAGTCGGAGCCGCTCGCCCAGATCATGCCCCGGTCCCGATAGGAGCGGAACGGGTTCAGCCTGAGGGTTCGCTGGGATCCGAAGTTCCCGGCGTAGGTGTCGCCGATCCACCACGTGAAGGTGGGGGACGGCTCCGGGTAGCCGGCCTGCCATTCCCGCTGGAGTTCGGCCATCGCGTCCAGGGCCCGGTCCGTGGGGATGTTCGAGTGGATGATTCCGTGCCGGAGCCCGTGCGTGGGCGTGGCCTCGAGCGCCTCGGTGAAGCTGTCGACGGTCCAGTCGATCGCGCGGTCGCCGATGGAGTGGATCGAGACGTGGAGCCCGGCGTCGTGGTAGGCCCGGAAGCGGCGGCGCAGTTCGTCCGGGTCCATCGTCGGATAGCCGCGGTTGCCCGTGTCGGTCTCCGTGCGGTCCCGATTCCAGTCCTGGTACAGCCACGCCGTGCGGGCGCCACCGCTGCCGTCGCTGTACAGCTTGACGCCGCCGGCGATGAGCCGGTCGTCCCCCGTCGACTCGTAGGGTCGCGTGAAGGTCGCGAGGCTGTCGGCGTAGGCGCGGACCTCGTCCGGCGTCCCGTTGCGGCCGGACCACAGGACGAAGATCCGGACCGTGAGGTCGCCGTCGGCCAGCACATCGCGGTAGGCCTCCCATGCCCGGCGACCGATCCCCGGCTCCTTGCCGCCCGTCATGCACTCGGCGTTGAAGGCGTCGGCGAGTGCGCGGATCCCCTCCCGCTGCTCGCCGGGTCCGAGCGGCGGGATAAGGCGGGTTACGAGACCCATCGCGGACTCCTTGAGGACGCCCGTCGGCTGTCCGGCGGCATCGCGGTCGATCGTGCCCCCGGGCGGATCGGGGGTATCCGCCGTGATGCCGGCCATGTCGAGGGCAAGCGAGTTCGCCACGCCGTAGTGGCCCATCGTGTGCGCCAGCCACACGGGCTGCCCCGCGGCGACGGCGTCGAGGTCGGAGGCGTAAATGTAGCGCAGCTCCTCGAGCTTTCCCTCATCCCAACCGCCACCGCGCACCCATTCGCCTTCAAACAGCCGCCCGGCCCGCTCCGCGACCAGGCCCTGCACGTCCGCGATGTTCTCCACGTTCGGATAGCTCAGGTCGAGACGGTACAGGCGGTTCGCGCCGCCGTTCGCGAAGTGGACGTGCGCGTCCATGAGCCCCGGTGTCATCGCGCGCCCGGCGAGGTCGATGCGGCGGGTCTCCGGGCCCGCGAGCGCCTCGACCTCCGCCGTCGAACCGACAGCTACGACGCGTTCGTCGAGCACGGCCACGGCTTCGGCGACACGGCTCGCCGCGTCGAGCGTGATCACGCGTCCGTCCACGAAGATCAGGTCGGCCGGGTCGGCCGGCCGCGACTCTCCGCAGGCGGCGATAACGGAGCCCGCGACCACGAGGGCGGATGGACTCAATCGGTTCATCATCGGGCTCTAGAGTAGGGACTAAGCGAGGGCTGCATTGCGAAGAGCGCACCGAGCAGCAGGAGCGGCATCGACCATGCGGTCGCGGCGACAGGCCCGAACGCGTCCGCGAACCCGCCCACGACGGGAATCGCCAGCGTCCCGACGGCCCATGCGAGCCCCATGACGATGCCTGAACTCACGGCCGTCCCCGAGGGCAGGATCTCCTGCGCCACGACGACGATCGGAGGCAGCAGCGCCATGTTCAGGAAGCCCGCGCACACGGCCATCACGATCGCGGCGGGGCTGGCCGGAGCCAGCGTGAACGCGAGGATATGCGTGGGCACGGCGAGCACGCTGATCGCGGCCAGGAGATGCTGGCGGTTGAGCCGGTCGGTGAGGTAGCCGGAGGCGAGCGTCCCCAGGCCCTGGGCGCCCAGGTAGATGCTCAGCACCACGGCACCGGCCGTCTCGCTCTCCCCCGCGCGGTGGGCGATGATCGGGATGAAGGTGAGGACCGCCTTCTGAGCGAAGGATCCCACGACGGAGATCCCGAACACGAGACCGAGCGGCCCCTTGAGTTTGCGGAGCACCTCCAGCGGGGGAGGCGGCGGCGTCCCCGGCCCCACCCGGGTCCGACCCTTCGCGCCGAACCAGAGGGCGATCCCGAGCACGACCCCCGGGATCATCGCGACCCACAGACCGGCCAGGCCCAACCAGCCCACGAGGGCGACCGCGCTGATCGGCCCCAGCGCAAAGCCCGCCGCCCCCCCGAAGGAGAAGACGGACATGCGCACGCCGCTTCCCCGACCCTCGCCGGCGCGCGCGACGAGCGATGCTCCCGGGGGGTGAAAGGCGGCCGACCCCAGTCCGCCCACCGTGAGCAGCAGGAGGAGGACGAAGAAGCTGGGCGCCAGCCCCAGCAACGAGATGAACACGGCCCCCACGATCGGTCCCGCGGCGAGGAAGGCGCGCCTCCCGAATCGGTCTGCAAGGTATCCGAAGGCCGGCTGCGGGAGCGCGGTCGAGATGGAGAGCACGGTCGACAGCGTCGCGGCCAGCGTGATCGAGAGGCCGAGGTTGTCCATGATCCGGGGAAGAAGCGGCGGCAGAAACGCCGTATACGCATCCACTGTCGTGTGCGAGACGACGATGAGCGCCACGACCA
Source organism: Gemmatimonadota bacterium (assembly GCA_965207805.1). Taxonomy (GTDB): domain Bacteria; phylum Gemmatimonadota; class Gemmatimonadetes; order Palauibacterales; family Palauibacteraceae; genus Palauibacter. Next base: position 222,414 of record OZ242312.1, on the reverse strand, counting down.
CCGCAGGGCGCGGCGACATGCGTCCCGAGAGGCCCGACGGGGGATTGGCGAGCGCCGCGCTCGGTTCGTGCAGTATCGAACTCCGATCCGGTTCGGATGGCAGCCGCGTGGTGACCGCTCACAGTAACAGGATCGAGTCCGTCGTGGAGGAACCCGCGCGCATCTATGTTGAGTGCCGGGTCGACCGCGATTCGCGCGACCCGAGGCGATACGCAGGGAACGCGAGGTGCATCGATGGTTCGGAGACGGCGGATGCGGCGACGATGGATCCTTCTCGCCCTCGGACTGGGCGGCCCGGCCGTGACCCTTGCCGGATGCGAGGGAATCGTGATGGACCTCGTCGATCTCGTAGACGAGAACGCGACCTACGTGATCACGGGCGGGCGCTGGCTCGACGTGCATGCCGGAACCCTCGTCGAGAACGCCGGAATCACGATTCGCGACGGAAGGATCGTCTCCATCGGCGGATCGGCGGATACGGATCCGGTCACGGTGACGATCGACCTCGACCGGGAAGCGACGATCCTTCCGGGGCTCTTCGACCTCCACGCCCACTACGCGGTGGACCTGTTCGGCGATGGCCGCGTCGATGAGACGGCCGCCTATCCCGAACTCTTCCTCGCCAACGGCGTGACGACGACGTTCCCGGCCGGCGAGCTGAATCCGGTGCGCATGCGGGAGCTGCGGCTCGCCATCGAGCGCGGCGAGCGCAGGGGTCCGCGGATCCTCAACTCCGGCCCCTACTTCGGATCGTGGCGGCGGGGCTGGAACGACGACGCCATGACGCCCGATTCGATCCGGCGGGAAGTGGACCACTGGGCGTCGCTCGGCGCGGCCGGCTTCAAGGCCAAGGGAATCCGGCCCGACCACCTCTCCGTGCTCATCGAACAGGCGCACGAGCACGGACTCACCGTGACCGCCCACCTCGACTCGGGGTTCGGCAACACGGTGAACCCCCGCGACGCGATTCTCATGGGCATCGACCGCGTCGAGCACTTCCTGGGCGGCGACATGATGCCGGCCGACCGCACGGCCTACGCCTCGCTGCAGGAGTTCGACGACTTCGAGGGGGACGCGCTCCGCGACATCATCGACCTCTATGTCGGCCACGGCGCGTACTTCGACCCCACGCTCTCCATCTACGGCTACTGGGGGCCGCACGACCCGGAGATGACGGAGTACTGGACGGACGAACACCGCTTCCTGACCCCGTACATGCGGGAGATCGTCGAAGCCCGTCAGCCCCGCCCCGTGAACGAGTCGTTCGCGAAGATGTCGCCGATCAAGCGCCGGACGCTCAAGGCGTTCTACGACGGCGGCGGGCGCGACCTGATCACGCTCGGCACGGATCACCCGAGCTGGGGAGACTACTGGTCGCCGTTCGCCGTACACCGCGAACTCCTCGCGTTCGCGCGCGCCGGGGTCCCGCCCGCGGACGTGTTCCGCATCGCGACCCTCAATTCGGCCCGCGCGATGGGCGTGGACCACGAACTCGGCAGCATCGAGGAAGGGAAGATCGCGGATCTCGTGATCGTGCGGGGGAACCCGCTGGAGGATGTCCGGGCCGCCCGCGAGGTGTGGTTCGTCTTCGCGCGGGGACAGCTTCATTCACCCGACGAGCTGCTCGCGATGGCCGAAGGCAAGATCGGGCCAGCCGACGCGTCCGAAGAATCCGCGTGGAGACCCGGCCGCTGAGCCTGCCGCCATGGAGGATGTCTTGCTCCGATGGCTGATCAGACCCGAGCTTGCGACATACCATCCACCCGAGGCGAGGTCTGACATGATGAGCCAGCGAAACCCGATTCCACGACGACAGGTGCTGATCCGGGGCGGCGCGGCGGCCGCGGGTCTCGCGGTCCTTCCGACGGACATCTTCCGCGGCTGGCTCGCCGGATTCGATCAGGAGGCGGTGATCCCATGGGTTCAGCGTCCGCACCCGGGGCTGACGGAGCGGATGAACATCCTGAACTGGGAAGAGCTGGATTCCTGGATCACGCCGGTCAGTCAGATGTTCCGCGTGGGGCACTACGGGTTGCCGGTCGTCGCGGAGAGCGACTGGAGCCTCGAGATCGGGGGACTCGTCGACCGGCCGCGGACGTTCGACCTCGCCGAGTTGAGGGCGCGGCCCCGTCAGGAGGTCGTGTTCACGCTGGAGTGCTCCGGAAACCGCGGCCGTCCCTCGTTCATCGGCGGCGTCCACAACGCGCGCTGGTCGGGGACCTCGCTTGCGGCGCTGCTGACCGAGGCCGGCGTTCAGGACACGGGGATCGAGGTCGTCTTCTTCGGCGCGGACGAGGGCGAGGAGGAGATCCGGGGCAACACGGTGACGCAGAACTTCGCGCGCAGCCTGTCGCTCGAGGACGCGATGGACCCCGGCATCATCCTCGCGTACGAGGTGAACGGCGAGCCGCTGCCGACCGCGCACGGGTTTCCGCTGCGGGTCATCGCCCCCGGCTGGTACGGCATCGCGAACGTGAAATGGCTGACCCGGATCGAACTCCGCGACCGCCGCTTCATGGGCAAGTTCATGGCCCGCGACTACGTGACGCTGCGGGCGGAGGAACGCGACGGCGAGACCGTATGGACGGAGACCTCGGTGGGGCGCGTGAACATCAACTCCGTCCCCGCGAAGGTCACGCGGAACGGCGATGCGTACGCGATCCACGGGGCCGCGTGGGGCGCGGACATCGCCGCCGTCGAAGTCCGGGTGGATGAGGGCCCGTGGGAGTCGGCAACGCTGGGCGAAGGCCAGGGCGACCCGCACACGTGGACGTTCTGGCGCAAAGACTGGGATGCCACGCCGGGCCAGCATGCGATCGTCTCGAGGGCGATCGACGCGGACGGCAACGTCCAGCCGGCGGCGGACGACCCGCTGCTCGTGAACAAGAGGACGTACTGGGAGAGCAACGGACAGCTCACCCGGGACATCGTGATCGACTGATACCCTCGCGGGTTCTCCGCTCGCCGAAGAAGGCGGGTCAGGGGCGGTTTCGAACCCGGCGGCGCAGCCGGCGCACGAGCCATCCGTACGCCAGCACGTTCAGCGCGAGGACGGACACGCCGAGCCAGATCTGGATCTCCCGGGTCAGCGCGCCGGGGTAGATGATCGGCAGCAGGTAACGTTCGATGAAGCCGCCCGAGTAGCCGGCCTGGCCGCTCGCGATCCTGAGTCTGACCTCCAGCGGCGTGAGCGGACAGATCCAGCCGGCGAACTCGATCAACGCCCCCCACACGAAACACGGGACGTGCGCCCACGCCAGCCGCGGCCAGCGGATCGCGGCGAAGCCGCCGGCGACGACGAAGGCGATGAAGAGGAGGTGGGTGACGAGGACCAGGTCCGCGAGCACCCGATACAGCACGCCGCTCTACTCCACCTGCACGGGGTGCGGGAGCGGAACGTTCAGCAGATAGCCCTTGTCGTTCATCAGAGGCTCATCCGGCTGCGTATTTCCGGCCGCATCCGTGGCGCGCGTGACCAGCGTGTGCACGCCCGGGGTCGCGTCCCACTCGAACTCGAAGCGTTGCCAGGCCAGGGGCAGAATCGGATCCACGATCTCGGCCTCCAGCCACGTCACGCCGCCGTCGGGACTCCACTCGACGGCCGATACGGGTCCCGCAGGCGCGTGCGCGAACCCGTGAAGTGCGTGGGACCCCGGCGCCAGCCGCCCGGGCCGCGGAAGGGCCAGCGCGCTCTTCACGACGAGTTCCGTGATCACCGGGCCCTGGGCCGGCGCGTAGTCCGCCTCCGGCCACTGGTCGCCGATGAGGACGTAGGACGACGTGTTGTTTCGGTTCCACACCCGCTCGGTGGAGACCTGTACGGACCCCAGCCACTTGATGCTGCTGGACCCCGACCAGCCTGGAACGACGGACCGCGCCGGGAATCCGTGATCGGCGGGGAGCGGCTCGCCGTTAATGCGCAGCGCGATGATGGTGTCGGGATCCCGCGCCTTGGCGAGCGGCATGGCACGCTCGAAGCCGCCGTCCAGCCCCACGAGGTTCACGTCGACCGTTTCCGGCCGTACGCCGGCCAGATCGAGCACGGTAGCGAGCGACGGCCCCGACCACTCCGCGCACCCCACGGCTCCCGTGGTCCACTGGCCGCCGCTCGCGCGGGTGCCCGTGAGCTCCGGGTACAGGCCGCGCCAGTTGCCGGCGCACTCCAGGTAGGCGGTGATCGTGTGCTGCGGCAGCGACTCCAGGGTGGACAGATCGAGCCGCAGTTCGGTCTCGGCGCCGTCCCCCTCTACCCGTAGCGCGTAGCCGTTCGGGTCGATCATCGGCGTGGGCGAATGGTTCCGGACGAAGAACAGCTCGTTCGGCGTGATGAATCCGTCGATGAGCTCGAGCCGCGTCTCCAGGTTCGTGACGCGCTGTATGAAGGGCGACGGGTCCTTTGCCCACCTCGGCGGCTGATCCGACTCCCGCTGCGAGGCGATGGCGGCTTCCGCATCCGCCGATGACCCGGCGTCTCCCGCGCGGTCGCAGGCGGCGAGCCAGGCCGCGGCGGGTCCCACGCTGGCGGCACGAACAAAATCTCGACGGGTGAGTAGGGCGGTCTCGATTCTCCGCTTCATCGGCGACACCTCGCAGTCATGGCGCTTGGCAGATCGGCCCAATTTGGCAACTTTAGATGCATGCGACCGAGGAGCAACGCACCCGGGACGCGTCGGCGTTCGCGGCTTGCCGACGGCGCGCGCCGGAAGCGCCGTTCGATTCCGGCGTTACTGTCCGCTACGCTCGCGATAGGGTGGGTCGCGTGCAATCCCGAACCCGGGGCCGACGCCGACGCGGTCTTCGATGTCGTGGAGGCGACGATCGGCGACGTGCACGCGGCGATCCGCGATGGGACGACGACGTGCCGCGAGGTCGTGGAGCGGCATCTCGCCCGGATCGCGGCCTACGAAGACGCGATCAACGCGATCACCGTGCTCAACCCTCGGGCTCTCGAGCGCGCGGACCGGCTCGACGCGGCGCTGGGCGCCGGCGAGACGACGGGGCCGCTCTTCTGCGTCCCGATGCTGGTCAAGGACAACTTCGACACGCACGACATGGTCACGACCGGGGGATCCATCGCTCTCGCGGACAACCTGCCGCCCGACGATGCCTTCATGGTGCGGAAGATCCGCGAGGCCGACGCGATCGTGCTCGCCAAAGCGAACATGGCGGAATGGGCGTTCAGTCCCCGCCAGTCCGTCAGTTCCTCCTTCGACACGACGCGCAACGCCTACGCGCTCGACCGCGTTCCGGCCGGATCCAGCGGCGGAACGGCCTCGGGGGTCGCCGCCTCGTTCGGCGTCATCGGGCTGGGCAGCGACACAGGCAACTCGATCCGAGGACCCAGCTCCCACCTCGCCCTCGTCGGGATCCGTTCGACCGTCGGCCTCACGAGCCGCGATGGGGTCATCCCCCTCTCCTTCGACCGCGATATCGCGGGTCCGATGGGCCGTACCGTGGAGGATGTCGCGCGCGTGTTCAACGTCGTGGCCGGCCATGATCCCGCGGATCCGTACACGGACGCCGGACGCGGCCGCGCCGAAGAGGACTATTCGGCCTTTCTGGACGCCGATGGGGCGCGCGGCGCGAGGATCGGCGTCCTGCGCGCGCTGGTGGATCCGGAGGAGACCGATGGGGAGATTCTCGCGCTCTTCGAAGCGGCCATCGACGATCTCGGGGCGCTTGGAGCCGAGATCCTGGACCCCTTCGAGTTCGACGTGGAGGCGGAACTGGGGCGGGAGGGGATGTTCTGCCGCCGCTTCCGCTACGACATGTGGGTTTACCTGCGGTCGCTGGGCGCGGCGGCTCCGATGACCGACGTTCTCGAGGTACTGGAGGACGGGCGCTACTCGGACTACGCGCAGGCGTCGTTGCGGCGGAACGAGGGGGCGCCGCTCGACGTACATCCGGCCGACTGGGAAGAACCCTGCCCGGACTACGCGGAGAACGAGGGCAGGCAGGCCTACCTCGCCAACCTTGTCGCGGCGATGGATGATGCCGGCCTCGACGCTGTGATATACCCCTCCTGGCTTTGCGTCCCCGCCCATATCGACAGGGGCGACGAGGAATACTGCGGCGACAACAGCCAGCGCGTGGCCCCCGCTACCGGCATGCCCGCGATCACGGTCCCAATGGGGTACGCGCACGGCACCCTCCCGGCAGGACTGCAGATTCTCGCACGTCCCTACGACGAGGGCGTTCTCTTTCAACTCGCGTACGGATACGAGCAAGCGACACGACACCGCCGTCCCCCGGACGGCTTCCCGGAGATTCGATGACCATGAAGAGAGATTCGGTGACCATGAAGATCGAGAGAAAGAGCATGCTCAGAGCCAGACTCGCTACCGTTCTTTCGCTGTTGTGGCCGGCGGCCGTCCTCGCGCAGGACGGAGCCGTCACCGGGACCGTAGTCAACGAGGAGGGCCTCCCGATGCCCACCGTGACGGTCACGGCGACGGGGGCGCCTCTCGGCGACGAATCGCGCACCGCCATGACGTCCGCGCAGGGTGTGTACACGATCACCGGCCTCCCCTCCGGTACGTATTCGCTGCGCTTCACCTTTCCCGGCTTCGTCGCGGGAGTGAGTTCGGGCGTGGTCGTTCAGGCCGGGGAGCGTACGAACGTCGACATGCAGCTGGCCTCCCAGCGAACCATCGCGTTGGAGGAGCTGACGGCCGTGGTGACAGGGACGCACTTTTCGGCGCCGCCGGAGAATCTGCCGTACGCGGTCGACGTGACCGACCGAGAGTCGCTGGCCGAGCGGGGCGCGCCGCAAGCCGTGGACTTCTTCAAGAAACTGGGCGCCGCGCACGGCACGATCGGCGAGCGCAACGGCTGGTACAACCAGAGCGGGACGCTCGTTCCGGAGACCGCGACCAACGTCAACCTGCGAGGCCTGGGCGCCTCGCGAACGTTGACGCTGTTGAACGGTCGCCGCCAGGTGTACACCCCGGCCAGGCTTCCCGGCGGCCGGTTCGTGGACATCAACGCCTTCCCCGCCATCGCGCTCGACCGTATCGAAGTCCTGAAGGAGGGCGCCTCGGCGATTTACGGCTCCGACGCCGTGGCCGGCGTGGCCAACTTTGTGACCCGCAGAGATTTCGAGGGATTCGAACTGTCCGCTTCGCATGACTACTTCAGCGGTGCCGGCGACACGAACATAGGCGCGATCTGGGGCACGAGTCTGGGCGACGGAACAAACGCCGTCCTTTCGGCCGATTGGGCGATGCGCCGGCAGCTGGAAGCCGAGGAGCGCGATTGGGTGCTGCGCCCGTACCCCGGGCCGGGCGGCGGCGGCTGGTCCTACTACGGGAACCCCGGGGCCTTTCTGCGGCCGACACTGACCGGGACCGAGACTCCCGGCGAATTCATCAGCGCGCTGATCCGCTCGCACTACGGAGACAGCCAGGGCGATGCCCGTCTGTTCGTGGACCCGGGCTGCGAGGGTCTGGGCGGAACGGATGCCGGCGTCACCTGCCGCTTCCGATACGGGCCGTGGGACAACCTGATCGAGAACCAATGGCATGCCCGGGTGTTCGGCGAGCTGAACAGCGAGTTGAGCGAAAACACTATGGTTCACGTCGAAGGGCTGTGGTCGGAGGCCGCCATCCCCGACTGGTACACGACCCCCTCCTTCCCGCCTACGTCGCTATACGACGGCCTTCAGGTGGTCATGCCCGAGAACCCGGGCAGGCAGTCGTTCTGCAGCTCGAATGCGGCCGCGGCCGGTTTCGCCTCGCAGGCGGCGTGCCTCGAGGACGACTGGTTCTTCTTCGGGCGCCTGGTGGGCAACAGCGGTCCCGGACGAACTCTGAGCCGGTCGTCGCGTACGCAGAGAATCGCGGCTTCGCTGGACCACCACATCGGCACGACGGGCGAGGTGGACGTGGCTATCGGCTACTCTCGGGCGGCGGGCAACGTGAACCAGCCCGCGGAGTATGCCTACCGCAAATACCTGGCTTTTCGCGGCTTCGGGGGACCGGACTGCGGAGTCGGCGTAGTCGTCGACCCGATGTCGGCAGCCGGGATGAGACTCGGAGACACGGGCGGCGCCGTGGCGGGCCAGGGCAACTGCATGTTCTACAATCCGTTCAGCAATGCGATCCTTCGCGCGCAGCAGCCGGGCACGTCGTACACCAACGCGGACAATCCGGGTTACGACCCGTCGGTCGCGAACTCGCCCGCGCTGATCGACTGGATCAACGAGGAGGTCGACCTCTTCAGTACCGCCGAGCTTTTCACGGCCGAGGCTACGTTCACCAACTCGCTGAGCGACGCGATCGGCTACGCGATCGGGTACCAGTACCGCTGGTTCGATGTGACCGGCCAGCCCAACGACCCGGGGAACCAGCGTCTCACCCCCTGCCAGGTGCCGGGCGACCGGAGCTGCCTCGACCAGGCGGGGCCGTTTACGTTCACGACCGGGTACTTCCCCTACGCGAGTTCACAGACGGTCCATCGGTTCTACGGTGAGTTGCCGATAAACCTCGGCGACCGGGTGGATCTTCAGTTCGCCGCCAACTATGAGTTCCACGATGTCGCCAGCAGCTTCGACCCGAAGGCGGCCCTCGCCGTCCGGTTGGTGGACTCCGATGACTATCAGCTTTCGGCGCGGGCATCCCTGCAATCCACCTTCCGCGTCCCGTCCGTCGACGATGTCAACACGGACAAGATTACGGCTCTCGAGTATGTGTGGGAGACGGATGTCTACAAGGCGGTGGATACGTACGGGAGCGAGGATCTGGTGCCGGAACGGGCCACCACGGGCAACGTGGGCCTCGTCCTCTTCCATTTCCCGAGTCGTACGCAGGCGACGTTCGACTACTGGTCGTACGACTTCAAGGACATCATCAACGTCGTTCCCTATACGGCCGTCACGAGGCTCTACGACGAAGGCGGCGCCAGCCGGGAGGCGGTGAAGGAGTTCATCAGGTGTCCGGACGGTTGGGGGACGGGAACGTGCGACGCGGCTTTCATCGAACGTATTCGGATCGACCTCGTGAACTGGCCGGGCATGAAGACCTCCGGCCTGGACTGGAGTGTGTCGACGCGCCAGCCGGTGGGGAGCGCCGAGATGTCATTCGGGATCGACGGCACCTACACGCACAAGTACGACATCCTGGCGCTTACGCGAGGAGGCGTGGAGCTGCAGGCGGCGACCAGCGGGGCCGGACTTCTCAACCGGAACAACCCCATCGCGTGGCCTCTTCCGCAGTGGAAGTGGACGGCTTCCGTCGGGTTCCACACGGAACGTCTCACGGCGATCGGAGCCTTTTATTACATCTCCTCCTACGACGATCCGGACTCCGCCGACGAGAACTATCGCGTGATCGATTCCTTCGGCACGCTGGACGCGACGTTGATGATGAAGGTCACCGACCAAATCGATGGCTTCGTCACGGGGTTCAACCTGCTGGGAACGCCTCCGCCCCTCGTCAACTGGGAGACCTCGTACGATGGCTTCACGCACGATCCCAAGGGACGGCGGATCAAGGTTGGGCTCACGTACACGATCAACTAGCCATTGAGCGCGGGGCGGCTGGGCCGCGGGGGCGCCCCGGCCGTGATGGCCGCGGCCGCGTGCGCTACCGGCGCGGCGGTTCGACGGGGCGCGCGACCATGATGCCGTCCTGGGAGTCGATGGAGAGGATCCGCTCCGGGAGAGGGCGCTCCGATATCTCCACGGACCTGCCGACCAGGGGGGCGTGAAGGAGGTGAAGCGCCCCGTCGCGCCACACGGCGAATCCGGTGTGGGCGACGTCCAGCCCTTCGACGGTCGACGTGGCCGCGATCACGTCGCCGTTGCGGATCCGGTCCGCGATCTGCCCGATCCGATCCTGCGGCACGTATTCCCGGCCGGGTCCTCCGTCGAGCCGCGCCTCGGTGGCCGCGATGGCCCGGAGCACGCCGGGCTCGGCCAGTTGTCGATACGCTTCGGGGTGCCGGGACATGAAGTTCACGGGCTCCGGATCGAGGGCGGGATCCAGTTCCCCGGTCGTGATGCGCACGATTCCCCGGGCGTCGTTGTCCGCGAGCCACTCCGAGAAGTAGTGCAGACGGCTCGGGTATCCGTCGAGCCGGCCCCCGCGGTATCGGAGCGCCGTCAGATGGGCTTCGTAGCGGGTCTGCGCGAGGGGGGGATTCGAAAGGGCTTCGACACCCTGTTCGCGGACGAACCGCGTCAGGGCGAGGACGGTCTCGACGAGGGTCACGCAGTCGAGTTCGCGGAAGTTGATCACGAGGCGCTCGGGTCCGGGAACTTCGAGCGTGCCGGGTTCGTACGTCGTCCCGACGAAGGTCTCGGCAAGCTGCGCGATGGCGTCGCCCAACTCCATCTCCGCGAGCCCGCGCTCCGCGGCGAACCGCACCTTCTCCTCGAAGATCGCCCAATCCTCCGGGACCCAGGCGGATCCGTCCGAAGGCGCGGCCGATTCCGTACCTACGCCGCCCGCTTCGTCAACCACGGTCGAGGTGGAGGGCTGGGCCTGCGTCCAGGCGAGCACCGCAATGACGGCCACGGTGGCGAGGATACAGGCTACGACCTTCGCCAGCGTGAAGACGCTGCGCCATCTCATGTCGAACCGAGGTTCAGCACCGTGCGTTCCTCCCTTCCCGTACTATATGCGCTCCCAGGGAACGTCGGCTATCTTGGCGGCTTCCACGCTGGAGGCCATACCCTCTTCCGAGAGTTATCGATGAAGACGTCCCGCTTGTACCGCTTCGTTTTCGTTTCGATCGCCGTCACCCTTTTCTCCTCCCTGTCCCCTTCCGGAGCGACGGGGCAGACGCCGGCCCCGACGGATCCGATTCCGCCGGACCCGACCGTCATTACCGGCACGCTGGACAACGGCCTGCGCTACTTCGTGCGCGAGAACAGTGAGCCGGAGAACCGGGCGGAACTGCGCCTCGTCGTGAACGCCGGCTCCATCCTCGAAGACGAGGACCAGCTGGGGCTGGCGCATTTCGTCGAGCACATGGCGTTCAACGGCACGGAGAACTTCGAGAAGCAGGCGCTCGTCGACTATCTCGAGTCGATCGGGATGCAGTTCGGCCCCGATATCAACGCGTACACGAGCTTCGACGAGACGGTCTACATGCTCCAGGTGCCGATGGACGACCCGGAGATGCTCGTCACCGCGTTCCGGATACTGGAAGACTGGGCCCAGGGCGTGATCTTCGACCCGGAGGAGGTCGACAAGGAGCGCGGCGTCGTGATCGAGGAATGGCGCGGACGGCGAGGAGCCGGAGCGCGGATACAGGACCAGCAGTTCCCGGTCCTCTTCCAGGGGTCGCTGTATGCGGAGCGACTCCCGATCGGCAAGACGGAGATCCTCGAGACGGCCCCCGCCGAGCGGCTGCGCAGCTTTTACGAAGACTGGTACCGGCCGGATCTGATGGCGATCATCGCCGTCGGCGATTTCGACGGAGCCGAGATCGAAGCGACGATTCGCGAGCGGTTCGGAGGGCTGACCGGGCCCGCGGAGCCGCGTCCCCGGATCGCGGCCGAAGTCCCGATCGACCATCCGCCGCTCGTCACGATCGTGACCGACCCCGAAGCGCAGGGGAGTCAGGTCGGCGTTCTGTACAAGCAGCCGCCCGCCCCGCGCGGCACGATCGGCGACTTCCGCCGCGGCCTGGTCGAAGGGCTCTACTCCGGCATGCTGAACGCGCGGCTGAACGAACTCCGGCTCCAGGCCGACCCGCCGTTCATGTTCAGTTTTTCGGGCCAGGGGCAGTTCGCGCGCGGCGTGGATGCCTATCAACTCGTCGCGCTCGTCGCCGAGGGCGGGATCGAGCGCGGGCTCGAAGCTCTACTCACCGAGGCCGAGCGCGTGGTTCAGAACGGGTTCACCGCCAGCGAGCTGGAGCGCGAAAAGACCAACACCCGGCGGGGATACGAACGCCGCCTGGCCGAGCGGGAGAACCAGGAGTCCGCGTCGCTCGCGAGCCGCTACATACAGGTGTTCCTTCAGGGGAGCGCCTACCCGAGTCTCGAGACGCAGATGGAGTTGGTGGACGCCTTCCTCCCCGGGATCACGCTCGAGGAGACGAACGGCATCGCCCAGGCGTGGCTGGCCGAGCAGGGACGCGTGGTCCTCGCCAGCGCGCCCGCGAAAGAGGGGCTGGAACCCCCGTCGGATGACGACCTCCTGAGCGTGTTCGCTGCGGTGGGCGGGCGAGAGGTCGAGGCCTACGAGGACGAGGCGGCCGACGCCCCGCTCCTTCCCGTCGCTCCCGACGGAATGCCCGTGGCGAGCGAGGAGGTTCTCGACGAGGTGGGCGTCACGATATGGACTCTCGAGAACGGCGTCCGGGTCGTCCTGAAACCCACGGACTTCAAGGACGACGAGATTCTCTTCTCCGCGACGAGCCCCGGCGGCACGTCGATCGTATCCGATGATCTGTATCGAAAGGTGTCGTTCGCCCTCAACGTCGTGAGCCAGTCCGGCGTCGGCGACTTCGATCAGACCGCGCTCGGGAAGAAGCTGGCCGGAAAGGCGGTACGGGTCTCGCCGTCGGTGGGGTCGCTTTCCGAGGGGCTGGGAGGATCGGCGTCTCCGCAGGACGTCGAAACGGCGTTCCAACTCATGTACCTGTACTTCTCCGCGCCGCGCAGGGACGAGACGATGTTCGAGGCGATGAAGGCCCAGCAGATGGCGGTGCTCGCGAACGTCGGCGCGAATCCCAACTTCGTGTTCTCCGACACGATCTCGGCCACCATGTCCCAGGGGCACCCGAGGGTCCTTCGGCTGTCGCAGCTCGCGAGCAACCTCGAAGAGGCCGACCTCGATGCGGCCTACGACCTCTATCTCGACCGGTTCGCGGACGCGAGCGACTTCACGTTCTACTTCACGGGGGCCTTCGACCTCGCGACGATCCGGCCGCTCGTGGAGCAGTATCTCGGGGCGCTTCCGAATCTCGGGCGTGTCGAGGACTGGCGCGATCTCGGAATCGATCCGCCTGCGGGGACGATCGAAACGACCGTGTACAAGGGTCTGGAGCCGCAGAGCCGCACGCAGATCATTTTCGCGGGCGAAGCGGCATACTCCCTGGAGGAGTCGAACGCGATCTCGGCCATGGCGGACGTCCTGGACATCCGCCTCCGGGAAATACTGCGCGAAGACATGGGCGGCACGTACGGCGTCGGCGTCCGCGGATCGCTGAGCTACCGGCCCGATGAGGAGTACCGCTTCACCATCTCCTTCGGCTCGGATCCGGAACGCGCCGAGGAGTTGTCCGGCGCCGTGTTCGAGGAGATCGAACGCCTGAAGGCGGAGGGACCGGACGCGGAGACCGTCGACAAAGTCCGGGAAACGCAGCGGCGCGCGAAGGAGACGAACCTGCAGGAGAACCGGTATTGGCTGTCACAGTTGGCCTCCTTCGAACGGGCCGGCCGGGACCTGAACGGGATCCCGAGCTACGAGTGGATCGAACGCTGGACCGCGGAGCAGGTGCGGGAGGCGGCCGTCCGTTATCTCCGCACCGACCAGTACGCCCGGTTTGTGCTGCTCCCGGAGCAGAAGGTCCCCTAGTGTCATGTGGAGGAGCCACGGCCGGCGGGTGATCGAATGAGCGGCGCCGCGCACGCGCGCAGGGAACGCGTGCCCGTCCGGGTCATGCCGGACCACGACAGCATCGCCGCCGAAGTCGCCGGGCGGATCGCCGCGCTCCTGCGAGAGAGGGCCGAGAACGGGCGCCCCGCCGTTCTCGGCCTCGCGACCGGCGCCACGCCCGTTGGCGTCTATCGTGAACTCATCCGCCTGCACCGGGACGAGGGACTCGACTTCTCCAACGCCGTCGCCTTCAACCTCGACGAGTACTTCCCGATGCGGCCCGGCAGCCTCCACAGCTATCGCCGCTACATGCGGGAGCACCTGTTCGACCACGTGAACATCGCTCCGGAGCACTGTCACATCCCTCGCGGCGACGTACCGGAAGCGGAGGTTGAGGCGCACTGCGTCGATTACGAGCGCCGAATCCGGGAGGCGGGCGGGATCGACTTCCAGATTCTCGGGATCGGGCGCAGCGGTCACATCGGCTTCAACGAGCCGGGGTCCGAGCGCGACTCGCGCACCCGGCGGCTCTACCTGGATACCGTTACGAGGAGCGATGCCGCGGCCGATTTCTTCGGCGAGGAGAACGTGCCGCCGCAGGCGATCACGATGGGCGTGGCCACGATCCTCGAAGCGCGGGAGGTCGTCCTGCTCGCGACCGGGGAACACAAGGCCGGGATCGTGCGTCGAGCCGTAGAAGGGGAGGTCCACGCGGACGTCGCCGCGACCTTCCTCCAGCAACACGCCGCCGCGACGGTCTATCTCGATCCGGCCGCCGCTTCCGATCTCACCCGCGTCCGCACGCCGTGGCTCGTGGGCGATGTGGAGTGGACGGCGGAGCGTGAGACCGCGGCCGTCATCTGGCTCAGCGAACGCACCGACCAGTCGATCCTGCACCTCGCGACCGACGACTATCGCGCGAACCACCTCGCCCCGCTCACCTCCCGGCACGGTTCGGCGGAGCCGCTCAACGGACAGGTCTTCAACGCGCTCATCTCCAAGATCCGGGGGAAGAGCCGGCTGCCGCGCGGCCAGAACATCGTGGTTTTCTCGCCTCACCCGGACGACGACGTGATCTCGATGGGCGGACTGCTGCGCAAGCTCGTCGAGAACGGCAACCACATCACCGTGGCGTACCAGACGTCCGGGAACATCGCCGTCTTCGACCACGAGGTGCGCCGGTACCTCGATTTCCTGCGGCGCGCGGCGGGCATCATCGACCTCGGCGACGCCGCGAACCTCGAGGGGGTGCTGCGATCTCTCGAAGACCGGCTCGCCCATAAGGAGCCGGGGGACATCGATCCCGGCGTGGTTCAACAACTCAAGCGGATCATCCGCGAGACCGAGGCCACGGCCGCGATCGAATCGCTGGGGCTCTCCGCGGACCGCGCCCGCTTTCTGAACCAGCCGTTCTATCAGACGGGAGCGGTGAGAAAGAACCCGATCACGTCCGAGGACGTGGAGATCGTCGAGCGGCTGCTGGAGGAGGTGCGGCCGACGATCGTGTTCGCCGCCGGGGACCTGTCCGATCCGCACGGCACGCACCGCATGTGCCTCGAGACGGTGGACGCGGCGCTCGCCCGTTACCGCGGCGACCCGCCGTGGCTCTGGCTCTACCGCGGCGCGTGGCAGGAGTGGAATCTGGACGAAGCGACCGTCCTCGTGCCGCTCTCCGAAGGCGAACTGCACGGCAAGGTCCAGGCGATCTTCCGCCACGAGTCGCAGAAGGATCTCGCCCCGTTTCCCGGACCGGATCCGCGCGAATTCTGGCAGCGCGTCGTCGAGCGAAACCGGAATACCGCCAACCGGCTGGCCGCTCTGGGACTGCCCGCCTACTACGCCATGGAGGCGTACGTGACGCAGCGGGAGGGGCGGCGGGTCGAGGGTCCGGAGATTCCCACCTCCTCCCTCGCGGACGCGGAGGCGTGAACCCGTGACGCACCCGGTCGGACGGCGCGGCGCGACAGGCTGACATGAGCGAGTTCTTCGGAACGGAACGGGTGCCGTTCGACCTCTTCGGCCCGGTTCATCTTGCAACCATCGGTGCCCTGGCGGTGGTCGGCGTCTGTCTGATTCGCGTCGGGCTGGGGGCCGATGAGCGGGGTCGCCGCCGGCTCCGCATGGCGTTGGGCCTCACGATTTTCGTCCTCCTCCTTGCGAGGCACATCTGGAAGGCCGCGACGGGGCTGTGGGCGGTCGAGAACGACATACCGCTGCACCTCTGCAGCGCCATGGCGTGGATGACGATTTACGGGCTGTGGACCCGACGTCCCTGGGTTCTCCGCCTCATGTACTTCCTGGGGGTGGCGGGGGCGGTGCAGGCCGTCCTGACCCCGGATGCCGAGTTCGGCGTCATGCACTTCACCTTCTTCGAGTCGCTGGGCTCGCACGGGGCGGTCGTCATCGCCGGCGTGTGGGCCGTGATGGTAGAAGGCTATCGGCCGACGTCCCGCGATCCGTGGATTGTGTTCGGACTGCTGAACCTGTACGCGGCCGTCGTCTATCCGATAAACCGGCTCCTCGGGTCGAACTATCTCTACCTGATCGACAAGCCGCCGGGGTCCACGCTGCTCGATTTCTTTCCGGGCTGGCCGTGGTACATTCCGCTCCTCGAACCTTTGGCGATCGGACTCTTCCTGCTGCTGCGGCTTCCGTTCCGGAACCCGGCGGCCGGTTGACGGTACTCGGGTTTCTCTCCGTACGAAGAACCCTGTGCGAAGAACCCAACACGAAGAACCCCAACGGAGGATGGACGGCATGCCGGAATGTCCTGTATGCGATGCGGAACCGATGATCTCCGACGACCCCGTCGAGGGTGAGTTGCTCGAATGCGAGGAGTGCGGGGTCGAACTGGAGATCCTCGCCCTCGACCCGGTCACGCTCGGTGAAGCGCCGGACGCGGAGGAGGACTGGGGCGAATGAGAGTCGGCTTTCTTCACTCCCTCATCCGCAAGGACGAGAAGCTGCTGATCGCGGAGTTGCGCGGGCGCAGCGATGTGGCACTGGTGTTTCTGGACGACCGCAAGCTCGCGTTCGACTTCGCAAGCGTCCCGGACGTCGATGTCGTCCTCGAGCGCTGCATCAACCATTCGCGGGCAATGCACGCGCTGCGGCTGTTCGAGGGCGCCGGTCTCGATTGCGTGAACCGGTACGAGGTGTCGCGCCGCTGCGGAGACAAGATCCTCACGGCGGCGTCGCTTCGCGAATGCGGTGTGCCGCAGCCCGAGGCCAGGGTCGCGTTCACCGAGGAATCCGCGCTCGAGGCCATTGAGGAACTGGGCTATCCCGTGGTGCTCAAGCCCGCGGTCGGTTCCTGGGGGCGCCTGCTGTCGAGGATCAACGACCGGCACGCGGCGGAGACGGTCCTCGAGCACAAGGCGATCCTGGGCAGCTACCATCACTCGATCTTCTTCGTGCAGAAGTACGTCGAGAAGGGCGGGCGCGACATCCGCGCGTTCGTCGTGGGCGAGGACTGCGTGGCCGCCATCTACCGGTCGTCCGAGCATTGGATCACGAACACGGCCCGCGGCGGAACGGCCTCGAACTGTCCGGTGACGAGCGAGATCGGGGAGCTGTCCCTGCGCGCGGCGGAGGCCGTGGGCGGGGGCGTGGTGGCCGTGGATCTGTTCGAGAGCGACGGCGGGCTGCTCGTGAACGAAGTGAACTACACGATGGAGTTCAGAAACAGCATCGAGGCGACGGGCGTGAACATTCCGGAGAGGATCGTGTCGTACACGGTCTCGCCGGACCGTCTTTCAGATCGATGATCCGCGCGTCGATCGCGGGCGCATCCGGCTACGCGGGCGGGGAACTGCTGAGGCTCCTGCTCGGCCATCCCGATGTCGAGGTGCGGCAGATCACGTCCGAGCGCTTCGCGGGGCGGTTCGCGCAACGGGTCCATCCCAACCTGCGCGGCGTCACGCGACTGCGCTTCAGCGCGCTCGACGAGCTGTCGGAGTGCGACGTGCTCTTCCTCTGTCTCCCGCACGGCGAGTCGTCCCGCCGCATCGACGAGTTTCGGGCCCTGGCCGGGCGGATCGTCGATCTGGGCGCGGATTTCCGGCTTCGGGACGGCGCGGACTATGAGCGCTTCTACGGCCGTCCGCACCCGCGGCCGGAACTCCTTGGATCGTTCGTGTACGGGATCGCGGAAGTGAACCGCGAGGCGCTGGCGGCCGCGGACCTTGTCGCGTGCGCGGGCTGCAACGCGACGGCCTCCATCCTCGGGCTCCTTCCGCTCTATCGGGCCGGCGTCGCGGATTCGACCGTGATCGAGGTGAAGGTGGGATCGAGCGAGGCCGGCAACCGTGCCAGCGAGGGCAGCCACCACCCGGAGCGCAGCGGGGCCATGCGGTCGTATCGGCCGACCGGCCACCGCCACGTGGCTGAGATCCGGACAGTGCTCGGCGGCGATGTGCATTTCTCCGCGACGGCGGTCGAGATGGTGCGCGGCGTCCTCGCCACCTGCCATGTGTTCCTGAACCGGGAGCTCGACGAGAAGGCGTTGTGGAAGATCTACCGGAGCGCGTACGCCGACGAACCGTTCGTGCGCATCGTCAAGGAGCGGAGCGGCATCCACCGCTATCCCGACCCCAACCTCCTGGCGGGCGCGAACTACTGTGACGTGGGGTTCGAGCGCGATCCGCTCTCGAACCGGGTCGTGGTCATGAGCGCGATCGACAATCTCATGAAGGGAGCGGCGGGCCAGGCGGTGCAGGCGTTCAATGTGATGCACGGGTTGCCGGAGTCGCGGGGGCTCGAGTTCCCCGGGCTGCACCCGGCCTGAGCCCGGCCCCCGGAGCTGAATCGTGTGCCGCATCCTCTGCGTCCGAAGCGATGAGCGCTTCGACATGGAGCCGCACCTCGCCGCCTTCGCGCAACTCGCCCGGGAGAGTCCCGAGTATCAGGGCGACGGGTGGGGGTGCGCCTGGATCGATGCCGACGGGTGGCGCGTCTACCGCGACATCTCGCCGGTATGGGAGGACGCCGCGGCGCCGTCCGGCCGGACGACGCTTCTGCTCGCCCATGCGCGGAGCGCCTATCGCGGCGAAGGGATACGGGTCGAGAACAACATGCCGTTCTTCGACGGGGAACGCGCCTTCATCTTCAACGGGGAACTGCACGGCGTGCGGATCAAGGAGCGGGGGCGGATCGGAGCGGAGAAAGTGTTCAACTTCATCAAGCGCTTCGCCGACGGAGACATGGGTCTCGCGCTGGAGCGGGGGCTCGATGCGATAGAGAAGCGCACCCGTTACGTGCGGGCGATGAACCTGATCGTCGCCGACGCGGCCCGGCGAGTCCACTTCGCGACCCGATTCAGCG
The DNA here is from genome assembly GCA_965207805.1 of Gemmatimonadota bacterium. Taxonomy (GTDB): domain Bacteria; phylum Gemmatimonadota; class Gemmatimonadetes; order Palauibacterales; family Palauibacteraceae; genus Palauibacter. The sequence goes on along the minus strand of OZ242312.1, from coordinate 203,542 downwards.
AGGATCCGGACTACTTCCGGATGCACGCCTCCCGCCGGGACGGCGCGCGGATCCTGTGCTCGGCGCCCTATCCGGAGTCGCATCCCGCGTCGCGTCCGGCGTCGGACCGGCGGCGAACGTGGACGCCGGTCGCGAACGGCACGATCGGGAGGTTCTGACCGATGCCGGGACCGACGCCGGGCGAGTCCAACGGACTGCTTATCGTCAAGATCGGCGGCGGAGAATCCATCAATCTGGACGGGATCGCCCGCGACCTCGCGCGCGTGCCCCGTCCGTTCGTCATCGTGCACGGGGCGAACGCGCTGCGCGATTCCCTGGCCCGGAGGCTCGGGGTCGAGAAGCGCGTCCTCACATCGGTGTCCGGACACGAGAGCGTGCACTCCGACCGCGACCTGATCGACGTGATGCTCATGGCCTACGCGGGCCTGCGCAACAAGCGCATCGTGGAATTGCTGCAGGGCCACGGCGTGAACGCGGTCGGACTCACCGGGCTCGATGGCGCGCTCGTGCGCGGCCGCCGCAACCGGGGAATCCGCGTGAGAGAAGGTGGCAAGACGCTGATCAAAAGGGACCTGTCCGGGAAGCCGGTGGAGGTGAACCGCAAGCTGCTGGGGTTGCTGCTCGGCGGCGGCTTCACGCCCGTGGTGACCGTGCCCCTGATCGACGAACGCCACGTGGCGATCAATTCCGAGAACGATGACGTCGTGACGCTGCTCAGCGTCGAACTGCGGGCGGATTGCGTGATCCAGTTGATCGAGGCGCCCGGCTTCCTGGAGGACCCCGACGATCCGGGGTCGGTCGTTGCGCGGCTGTCGCGCGCGGAATTGGCGCGGCGGGAGGGAGAGGTCACCGGCCGCATGAAGCGGAAGCTGCTGGCGCTGCGGCGACTCGTGGAGTCCGGTACGACGCGCGTCGTGATCGCGGACGGGCGCATCGAAGGGCCGGTCTCGGAGGCGCTGGCCGGACGGGGAACGGTGATCGGATGAACTCGCGCGCGACGGAACGGGAGTACGCGCTGGAAGTCTTTCCCAAGCGGGACATCACCATCGTGCGGGGCGAGGGCGCGTGTGTCTGGGACGACGAGGGTCGGCGCTACATCGATTGCGTGGGCGGAATCGGCGTGGCGAGCGTCGGCCACGCCAATCCGGCCGTCGCCGAGGCGGTGGCGGAGCAGGCGCGCGTGCTCGTGTCCTGTCCGGGCATCTTCTACAACGACGTCCGCGCGCGGTTGCTGGCCGAACTCGCCTCCATCGCGCCGGCCGGGCTCACGCGCGCCTTCCTCTGCAACTCCGGGGCGGAGGCGGTGGAGGCGGCGATCAAGTTCGCGCGGCTCGCGACGGGACGGACGGGCGTGGTGTCCGCGATGCGCGGCTTCCACGGGCGAACGCTCGGAGCGCTGAGCGCGACGCACAAGAAGGAGTACCGGGAGCCGTTCGGGCCGCTCGTGCCGGGGTTCTCGTTCGTGCCCTTCAATCACGTCGAGAAGCTGCGCGCGGCCGTGGGCGAGGACACGGCGGCGGTGATCATCGAGCCGGTGCAGGGGGAAGGGGGGGTGCGGCCGGCCAGCCCGGACTACCTGCAGGCGGCGCGCCGCACCTGCGACGAGGCCGGTGCAGTGCTGGTGTTCGACGAGATCCAGACGGGCTTTTGCCGCACCGGCCGCATGTTCGCCTGCGATCGCTACGGCGTCGCGCCCGACGTGCTCTGCCTCGCCAAGGCGATCGCCGGCGGCGTGCCGCTGGGGGCGGTCGTGGCGCATGAACGGCTGCAGCCGCCTCCCGGGCGGCACGGCACGACCTTCGGCGGCAACCCGCTCGCCTGCGCCGCCGCCCTGGCCGCGATCCGGTTCATGCGGGACGAGCGGCTCGACGAGCGGGCCGAGGCGCTGGGCGCCCGCTTCAGCGAGCGCTTCGACCGACATCGGCCGGCCCGCGTACGCGCCGTGCGGCAGGTCGGCCTCATGATGGGCGTCGAACTCCGCGAGCGCTGCCGCCCCTACCTCGAACCGCTCGCGGAGCGGGGCGTCCTCGCCCTCCCGGCCGGCACCACGGTCATCCGGCTGCTGCCGCCGCTCGTGATCACCGAAGCGCAGGTCGACGAGGTGGCGGACACGCTCGCGGAGGTACTGGCTGACTGACTCTCCGGGCCGACTTCCCTATCCGGCCGGTGTCAAGCGGACGGTCGCCGGGACGCGCCCCTCTCCCGCGGCGAACTCGATCTCAACGGCGCCAGCGCCGCGATCCGAGACTCGCGCCGCGCCCTGCATGACGGCAGACACCACCGGAGTGCCGAAGAGCGCGATGTCGTAGGTGCGGCCCGCCGTCCCCTCGACGGACAGCCTCCACCCATCCGCGGCGGCGCTGAAGTCCAGAATCCGCAGGCCGCCGCTCGTCCCGCCGGGCTCGAGGTCGATCCGCGGCGGCGCGACCGCGAGTCCATCTTCCCACGCCACGACGATCTCCGCGCGGTTGCCTGCCGGTGCCGCGTCCCCGACGGTCACTTCGAGGCTTCCATCGGGCGACAGCTCCGTAGCGACCCCGTTCACCCGGAACGTCGTGTTGCGCGCGCCCGCGGGGAGATCGGGCTCGAACTCGAAGGTCAGGGGCGGTCCGGATGCCGTGAGCGTCGTCCGCCGCCCTCCGCCCTCCGCCGTCCACCGTTGAAGGATTTCGATATCGGTCGTCGTCTCCCCGGCTCGGAGGCGCCTCACCGTGACGGTCGGCCAGTCCGGCGGGAGTTGCGGGGCGAGTCGGGCTTTGCCGAGCGGCGCGTCCGGTTCCCAGCCGACCACACCGCGCAGCAGCGGTGTCACCAGCGCCGACGTCGCGAAGAACTGGTGGGGGACGGTTTGGTCGAGGGGCTGGTAGAAGGTGCCGGACAGCAACTCCGGGTGCCGCCCCAGGCTCCAGTCGAACGTCATCTGCTTCACCGCATCCATGAGGTGGAAGCCCGCCCACGGCCGCCGGTACCGGTATTGGGCCCACGACACGTACGCCGTCACGAAGGGCCACACCGTGCCCATGTTGTACTGGAGCGGGTGATACAGTTCGCTCTCCGTCGAGAGCATGTGCGCGCCCCAATCCGACGAAATCCGGTCGCCTGCGAGGTGCGTCAGGGTCGATCGCGCGCGCGCCGCGTCGAACAGGCCGAAGGCGGCCGCCGTGGCGGGCCACACGGTCAGGTTGTCGTTGGTGCCGCCATCGGCGAGGATCCCGAACGCGTGATGTCCCGCGTCCTCGAGCCAGTACGCCTCGTTCAGCGTCTCCCGCGCGCGGGGAGCGATCTCCCGCGCCCGATTCGCGATCCCGGCATCGCCCATGTACCCGGCCAGCACCTCGGTCCCCTCGAGAGCCGCGACCCAAATCCCCGCCAGGTAGATGTCCTGGTGGAGCGCCGCGCCGAGGCCGCCGACTTCGACGGCGGCCAGCCCGCCGACCGTGTTTTCGAGAAGGCCGTCGCCGTCCGTCTCGGCGCTGAGGCACCATTCCCACGCGCGCCGGTAGGCCGGCCACAGAGCCCGCAGGAGTTCGTCGTCCCCGCTCGCCCTCCAGTACTCGTACAGCGCGACCATCCAGTAGGGCGTGGTGTCGGCGTGGTAGTAGGCGTACGGGTACACGTCGAACCACGGGATGCGCGCGGCCGCCTGCGAGATTTCGTGCGTGATCTTGCCGTCCTCGCGCTGGTACTTCGCGAGAAAGGCGAGTTCCTCCGCCACCAGCTCCCACTGCCCGAGCGCATCCATGGCGAAGGTCGTCTGCGCCGCGTCGCCGCCGAAGAACCACCCGAAGCCGGGCCGGGTTCCGTTGCGCGAAAGCCCCCAGCCCGCCACGAACCCGCACCCGAGGTCGGGGTTGCAGACGCGCTGCTCCTCCAGGTTGATCTTTGCCCACTCGAGGGCGAGGTCGAGCCGCGGGTCCGGCGACTCGATGGAGGCGGTGGAGGCGAGCACGGAATCGGCCCACGCCCGCTTCCCGTCGTACAGGGAGCGTGCCTCGGAGATCAGGCGATCGTAGCTCGCGAAGACCTCCTCGCGGGGCATGGTGCCGCCCGCTACGGCGATCGGGATGAACTCCCGTCGGGCGCGTTCCGGATCGACCGGGATCACCATGGTGCGCGGCGCCTCGCCCAGTTGATGCGCCGGGTGTTCCACGGAGTTCACGGCCCAGGGAGAGCCGACGACGGCGTTCGTCTCCTGCAGGCTCTCGGACAGCACGAACATCCGCCGGTCCGCGTCCCAGTAGGCGTACTGCCCCCCGAGCGATCCCGGCCACATGTAGTTCAGCACGGGCTCGAACTCCGCGACGATCTCGAGCGGCTCCGGGCTGTCCACCTCGAGCAGGACGAGTAGCCCCGGGATCTCCGTGGGCGCGAGGATGTGCTGGTGCACCTGGAAGGCGGCGTGGCTGTAGGTGATCGTCGCGAGTTCGGGCCGCACCCGCACGGTGCGCGCGACCTCGTTTCCCGGAATCGGCGTCCCGTAGGCCGGCGTGGAGAAGCCGAGACGGAAACGGTTCCCGACCTTGAGAGGATGGACCCACAGTTCCGCTTCGCCCGTCTCGACCCCGAGCCACGCGGACCGGGGCCCGGTCACGCCCAGATACTCGCCGGGACGCACGGGTCCCGTGAGTTCGATCGGCGAGGACGCGATCTCGAAACGAGGAACCCCGGCCGCGGCCTGGCCGGAACCCTTCGCCGGCAGGCCGGCCGCCATCGCGGCGAAGAGCAGGAGAAGGGAGACGCGCGGCACATCTTCCGGAGTCATCGCCCGTATTCCTCACTTTCGCGAGATCTGGTCCGCCGTACCGCCAACACACTAGTTGACGCACCGGCGGGACCGAAACCAAGTTCGCCGGCATGGCTACGTACAGCGATGAGCTGCCGCCGTTTCCCGAAGGCTGGTATTTCATCGGACACCGCAAGTCCATCGAGCGCGCGAAGCTCATCGAGAAGACGTGGATGGGCGAGGAAATCGTCGCGTGGGCCGACGAAGAGGGCCGCATCTGCGTGGCGGACGCCTTCTGTCCCCACCTGGGTTCGCACATGGGACCGACGACCGGCGGCCTGGTGCGCGACGGCTGTCTCGTCTGTCCCTTCCACGGGTTCGAGTTCGATACGACCGGCCAGTGCGTGGCGACGCCCAATGCCCCGCCCCCGAAGGCCGCGAGGTTGAAGCTCTACGAGACCCGGGAGATCCTCGGCATGATCTTCGCATGGTGGGGGAGCGGCGGCCGGGCGCCTCAGTGGCACCTGCCGGATGATCCTCCCACCGGCGCGGAATGGACGGCGTTGCGCTCCACGATCCTCCGGTTTCGGGGCCACCCCCAGGAAACGACGGAAAACTCCGTCGACGTGGAACACCTGGAGTACACGCACGGATACCACGACGTGAAGCCGACCGACTTCTCGGTCGACGGCGCCTACCTGAAGAGCTGCTTCGACTTCAAGGCGGTTCGCCGGATCCTGGGTTTGGTGGACATTCATTCCGAAGTCTCGGTCATCACGCACGTCCACGGAGTCGGCTATTCCTTCGTCGAGATTCACGAGAAACTGGTCGGCATAAAGTCGCGCATGTGGGTGCTCACAACGCCCGTCGACGGCGAATTCGTGGAGTTGACGATGGTCAATCAGGTGCGGGAGGTCCGTAAGCCGGGGCGGTTCATCTCGGGCCTGGGCTTCCTGCCCGTGCCGCTGCGCCACCGGCTGCTGAATGTCTTCATCCTGCGCGAGGAGAGGCGGTTCGTCCTGCAGGACATCGTAATATGGGACAGGAAGCGCTACCGATCTCCTCCCCGGCTGTGCCGGACGGACGGCCCCATCGGGAAATACCGCCGACACTGCCGACAATTCTATCCGGACCCGGCGATCGCGCTTCGAAGCCCGGACCGCAACGCCGATTAGGGCTTGCGGGCCAGGAAACAGTACAGAGGCGTGAAGATGCCCGTTTTGCCGCCCGCGACGTAAGCGTCCGCGGTTCGATCGAGGAGTCGAACCACCTCCGCCGAGCCGGTCGGAAAGAGCCGCAGTACCTCGGCCAACTTCGATCCCGCGATGAACGCCTTGCGGCCCCAGGGAAGCCTGCGCACCGCGTTCCCCAACGTCCCGTGCCGACTCTCCATGGGTTGATACCAGGGCGTGGAAGGTCCTTCCTGGACGTCCCAGTCGCTCCCCTCGATGACCTGGAATCCCGCCCCTTCGAGAGCGCGATTCACTTCCCCGAACGTGGCGATGTCGTGCAGCGCAATACCGCGCATGAGGTCCCGCTTGATGGTCCGGTGCCGACCGTCCCGCGGATCGAACCGGTCCGTCAAGCACATTTCCTGACCCCAGAACAGGGCGCCCGGCTTCAGTACGCGGAATATCTCCGCGAACGCGCGTTGCTTGTTCTGCGCATGGCACGTCGACTCTATGGCGTAACCCCCGTCGAAGGTGTCGGCCTCGATGGCGCTCATGTCCTCGAAGCTGCACTTCCTGAAGTCGGTCATGTGCTCCAGCCCCGCTTCGGCGTTCAGCTTCTTCGCCTCCCCCAGCTGGATGTCGTTGATGTTGATTCCCACGACCCTGACACCCGCCTCACGGACGACTCGCCGCATGGGGCCGCCGATTCCACAACCGACGTCGACCACCTCCATGCCCTGTTGCAGCTTCAACCTGGAGATCATCGCCCGCTGGTGCCGGACCTTGGACTCCTCCAGGCTTTCGTTAGGGGTGAGGGGCGCAAAATGCAGGGATTCACCCCAGCCGTACACCATGAAGCCGTTGCACAGCTCGTAGTAGTCCCTGACCGTTTCCGTGTGGTCGTAGGCGCCCGCGCCCGCAGCCTCCGGTGCCGCCCGGTCAAGCCAGCCGTCGAAGTGCCGGACTCGACGCGCGACGCCCGATCCGGGGTGCGCATCTCTCAGCGCTTTCGACAGTTTGCGCAGTCGCATTTTGGGGGGGCTCAGGCGGGCAGCTCCCGCCTCTGCTCGGTGATGCGGAATCTTACCTTCTTGCTCGGCTTCAGCGACGGAACCGGATTGAAGCGGAGCTTCCGGGCGTACTTCGCCGGCGTCACCTCGACCGTGAAGTAGTGCGCCAGCATCAGCAGGTTGACCGCCAGGTGCATCTCCATCCAGCGGGTGCCGAGACATTTGTGCGTACCCAGCCCGTACGGGGCGAACCCGAGGCTGCGATGCTCACGTCGCGACGGCAGGAAGCGGTCGATGTCGAACTTGTAGGGTTCGGGAAAGACGTCGCTCATGTAGTGCGTGGCGGTCATGGCGATGTGGATCCGTTCCCCCAGGGGCAGCTCGTAGTTCCCGACCGTGCAGGTATTCATCACGTTCCGAACGGACATTGACACGATCGGGTACATGCGCATGCACTCCATGAGGAAGCGGTGCGTCACGTCGATGTTGGCGGGGGTGAAGTCCTCGCTCCTGGGGTCGCCGTTGGCAAACAGGGCATCCGCTTCGGCGCGGATTTTGTCGTAGAGGTCCGGCTGCGACGCCATGGAGTAGACCACGAGGCTGAACGTATCGCCGAGGTACACACTGGCGATCAGGGCCGCGGAAAAGGCGAAGAGCAGGTTGGACTCCGGGAGGAACCCCGGGTCGCTGGCGTGCAGGCTGAGGTAGTCGTCCACCAGGTTCCGCGGGCTGTCGACGCGCTGGGCGGGAGTATGGACCCTCAGGATCCGTTTCATCAGCGTGTCCAGGACTGCCGCCCGACGTCTCATCCCCGGGGTACGTAGCGTGAATTCGGGCAGGATCTTGGCGATGTGCACGCTCAGGGCCCGCTCCTTGTAGCCCATCAGGTCGCCCATGAGATCCTGCGTGTCGACGCCGATGAACAGCGGCGACAACTGGGCGTTCACCATTGCCCGGCTCATGGACGTGGCGCGGTAGGAATCCCCGACCGTCAGGGTCGACATGTACGCGCGCCCCCTGCTGTATAGCTCGTCCATCTGCCCTGCCAGCCTCGTGCGGGAATAGGCCGGCGACAGGAATTTGCGAAGCCGGAAGTGGTCGGCTCCATCCAGGGCGGGCAGAACGCCGGCCGCGCCGTAGACTTTCTCGAAGTCGGAGAAGTAATCCCTGGTTCGCAGGTACATGCGCCCGCGCTTTTGCATCCACTCGTTCGTCTCGAGTCCGGCCAGGAAGATCATGCGCTTCGAGAAGGGAGGACGGATCTGGAACACCGGGCCGTACTCCTCCGCGAGGTTCCCGAAGAGCGCGTTCAGGTTGCCGTCCCGGACATGCGGGTTGCGCAGCAGCCTGGTCAGCGAAACCGTCGGAATTCTCTTCGCGAGAGCCGTGTGTTTGCGGATCGGGCCGACGAGGTTCTCGGAGACTGCGGCGGCGATGGATCGGCCGATCAAGTCCAGCTGGCAGATGAACTTGATGCGCTCTTCCGCCGCTTCATCAAGTTCGAAGATCAGGCGAAAGACATCGCAGGTGTTGACGAGGCACACGATGACGACGTCTCTCGGTTCGGGAACCTCGTCGGCGAAGATGACGTTGCCGATGCGCGCCTTGATGAACTGGTCGGTCGCGCCTTCCTCGAACATCCCATACTGCTGCCGATGCATGACGGGGGGAGCCAACGTCCAGAATTCGCCCTCGTGGTGTTGGAGGATCCCCCGTTCAACCAGGCGGTCCAGAGTCAGGTCGACGATCGACTCCGCGCGGGGGGCGAGCCGTTCAACCCAGTACCGGGCAGTGTGTTGGACCGGTTCGTCCGCGATCTCCTGCAGAATGGGATCCAGGACGGGGTCGCCCGTTTCGGCCCGGTCCACCACGTACAGGGATGTCAAATCCGAGTCGAGCCGCGACTGGAAGGAGAGTTCCGCCAGCACTCCGCCGACGACGGCGCAGTTCAGCTGCCAGCCGGGTACCTGATGGAAATAGCCTCCCTTCTCGTCGAGAAGCATCAGGATGAGTTCGTCGACGAGGCTCAGGGATTCGACCTTCAGACTCTCCACCGTCATTTGTCGGTTCTCGCCTTGCCGCGGTCGACGTGCACTACGCGGCGCTCGGAATCGAAGGACGCCGCGACGGCATCAAGCGCAGATGCAACGTGCATAGCGCCGGAACCACCATCATAAGTATGACCGTGATGAAGAGAATGCCGCAACCAAGTGACGCGGCAAACGGTATCAGGAATTGGGCCTGGATTGCGCGCTCCAGGATCAGGGGCGTGAAGCCGAGGAACGTCGTCAGAGAAGTGAGCATGATCGGACGAAAACGCCCCTTTGCCCCCTCCATGATCGCGGTTCTCGGCGAGGCGCCTTCCCGCAGCTTCTGATCGATGAAGTCGATCATGACCAGGGAATCGTTCACCACGACCCCGCTCAGACCGAAGATTCCCATGAAGGATACGGCGCTCAGGGCTACTCCCAGGATCCAGTGGCCCAGGATGACGCCGATGAACCCGAAGGGGATGACGGCCATGATGATGAACGGCTTGGTGTATGAACGGAGGGGGATGGCGAGGAGCGCAAAAATCAGGATCAGAGCGACCGCGAAGCCACGGTAGAGCGCGTCGATGGACTCCAGCTGCTGCTGCTGCTCGCCTCCGAACGTGTACGTCAGGCCCGGGTACGCCGCGACCAGGTCCGCGAGGATCGAATTGGCCAGGATATCGTTGGCTTCGTCGCCGGAGATCACCGAGGCGTCCACATCGGCGGTGACGGTGACGACGCGCTGGCCATCCCTGCGCCGGAGGGCCGACGGCGATACGCCCGGGCTCAGCGAGGCCACGCTGATGATCGGCACCTCGTCCCCGCCCGGCGTACGGAGCAGGTAGCCTTCGATATCGGTGATCGAGTTCCGTTCTTCCGCGGGCAACCGAACGTAGACTCGTACCTCTTCCCGGCCGCGCTGCACCCGGACAGCTTCCGCGCCGAAGAACGCGGCCCTCGCCTGTCCGGCCAGCTCCTGCACGGTGAGACCGAGGGTCCGCGCTTCGGGCCGCAACTCGAGTTGAACTTCCGGGATGCCCGGGGCGTGATCCGACCGTATGTCGTAGACGCCGCTCACGCTGCGGAGTCCGTCGACCACCGAGCTGGCGATTCCGGCGAGGCGCTCCGGGTCCGGATGGGACAGTACGGCTTCGACCGGGTTCCCCAGGGTGAAGATCTCGCCGCTGAAGGTGATGCCGCGCACGTAGGGCAGCACACCCACCTCCTCCCGCCACACCTGCACGACGTCTCCGGTGGAGATCCGTCTCTGCTGCGCACCGAGGAGCTTGAACTCGATGGTGGCGATATTGGCCTGCGGATTGACGGTGGGCTGCGGGTTGAGTCCGCCCTCGAGTCTCGATCCCAGTCCGACGGTCACCGTGACGCCCGTCAGCAGCGGCGGCGCGTCCCCGGGCCGGCTGAGAGAGAGTCGTTCGATGACCCGGTGGCCCGCAGCCTCCAGCTCCCGCGCCACTTCGTACGTTCTCGGAGCGGTGGTCCCATCAGGCATCTCCAGCACGACCGTCACGATGTCCCCCTCCACGTCGTCGGCCAGCGTGGTGGGGACGATTCCCGCGGGCACCAGGGAGATGCTGAGCACGAGCATTCCGACGGCCCCCGTCATCGTCACGCCGGGCCGGGCGGTGGCAAACCGCAGGGCCCGGTCCAGGGGCCCCTGCACGAACCGCTGCAGCTGGACGTCGACACGACTCTGAAGTCGCGAGAAGAACCGGTCGAAGGCATTGCCCGGCACCCAGTCCGGACCGGGCAGGTGCGACAGGTGGTTGGGCAGGACGAACAGCGATTCCACCAGCGAGACCATCAGCATGGCGATCATGATGATCGGCAGGGCCCGCCATACGTCACCGACGCCGCCCGGGATGAACAGCAACGGGACGAAGGCTACCGCCGAAGTGAGGACTGCGAACGTCAACGGCACCTTGATCCGCCGGACGCCGCGTATCGCGGCGGCGACCCCGGGGGTTCCCCTACTGCGTTCGTATTGAATGTGCTCGGCCACAACGATGGCGTCGTCAACGACGATCCCTATGGCGAGCACAAAGGAGAAGAGGCTGATGGTGTTGATCGCCACGTCGAGTGCCATCATGACGGCGAGGGCGCCTATGCCGGAGACGGCGAGGCCCACGGCAACCCACAGGGCAAGCCGAATCTGGAGAAACAGGCTGAGTGCGACCAACACCAGCAACAAACCCAGAATCCCGTTCTTCAGAAGAAGATCGGCGCGTTCCTCGTAGGCTTGGGATTCGTCGTTCCACAAGGTGATGCCCACGCCGTCCGGCAAAGACGGGATCACCTCGTTCGCCAGGTGCTCGCGGACCGTCGTGGCCACATCCATCACCTGCTCGCCACCGGCCCGATACACCTCGACGAATACGGCGGGCCGGTTCTGGTGGCGGACCATCAGGTCTGCCTCCTGGAACCCGTCGCGGACCTCGGCGATGTCGCCCAGGCGCACGACCGTGCCGTCGCCGCGGCTGAGAAGGACGATCTCCTCGAAGTCGTGCTGGTCGTAGTTCTGCCCGAGGGTCCGCACTCGAACCTGTGATTCCCGGGTATCGATGCTGCCGGCCGACAAGTCGAGCGAACTGCGGCGGATCGCGCCGGCAACGTCGGTAAGCGTGAGCCCCAGGGCTCTCAGCCGGTGAAGCGGCACCTCGATCGAGATCTCGTAGTTCCGGACCCCGCTGACCTCGACCTGGGAGACGGAGGGCAGCGTGGTAAGGTCGTCCTCGATCCGATGCGCCAGTTCCTTCAGCGAACGCTCGGAGACGTCGCCGTGGACGATGAGCCGCATCATGCTGAAGCGGTTGTCCATCTCCTGGAAGCGGGGACGTTCGGCGCCGGCCGGAAAGGACTGGATGCGATTGACGGCTGATTCTATGTCGTCCAGAGCCCGATCCATGTCCGTACCGGAATCCATCTGGATCCGCACGGAGGCGATGCCGGGAGCCGCCAGGGACTTGACCGCCTTCACGTCATCGAGCCCGCTGACCTGGTCCTCGATCTTGACGACGATCGACTCCTCGATTTCCTCCGGCGTGGCACCGGGATAGGCCATCGAGACTTCGATGTGGTAGAAGGGGGTGATGGGCCAGGCTTCCCGCTCAAGGCCGGTCAGGGACACGAGTCCGGCCGCAACGATGCCCATCATCAGGAGATTGGCCGCGATGCCGTTGCTGGCCATATAGGCGAGCGGGCCGGACCGCTCGCGGCGGTCGCCCGGTTCGCGACCCGCGTCGGGATTCATCGCACCGGGTCGGTCTGGACGCGCATCCCCTCGGTGGCGAACTGAAGTCCACCGGTGATCACTGCCTGGCCGCCCCGCAGGGCGCCGGTGACGAACACCGCATCGTTGGCGCGTTGCAGCACCTGAACCGGAACGATGCTCACGACGCCGTCGCGGTCCACCGTCCAGATTTCGTTGCCGGGTTGCAGCGCCGCTCTCGGGATCTGGAAGTAGTCCTCCGGTGAGAGGCCCTCGATCTCCACCTCCACGAACTTGCCGACCAGCAACGGAGGATCGCCCCCGACGGCAGCGGACCGGCCCGCCGGCGCGCTTGCGTCGAACGGATCCGGCACGCGCACGATCACGTCGATGGTGCGTGTCTGCGCATCAACGGAACTCTCGCCCCGATCCACGTAGCCGTCCCAGGCGTACATCACGTCCCCGTAGTGGGCGATGACACGAGCCGCTACGTCCCGTGCCCCGTCGCCCGCCTCGAGCCCCCACAATCCGGGGACCAGGGCGGCGTCGGCATCGGCGAGAGGAACGACGACCTCCACCGCCTCCGACGCGAAGAGGCGTCCGACTGGCTGCCCCGGGTTCACGACCTGCCCCGCATCAACGGATTCCTCGCGCACGAAACCATCGAACGGCGCGGTGACCCGGGTTCTGAAGAGCGCAAGTCTCGCCTCCTCGAGCCGGGCTTCGTCCCGGCTCAGCGCGGCGCGGGCCGCTTCCAGCTGAGGCTCCCTCAGCGTGAGCGGACTGGCCTCCGACGGCGGGGGGCCCGTCTCGCGCCGCTCCGCGTACAGTTCATACTGGGCGCTGGCGATCGTTGCCCGTTCCTGTTCCTCGAGGAAGGCGACGCGGCTTGCCGCAACGTTCGCTTCCGCTACCTGCACGCGGTACGCGTAATCGGCTTCTTCGATGCGGAACAGCGCCTGTCCAGCCTCCACGCGCCCCCCACTCTGGAACCGCGGATTCACCCAGACGACCTTGCCGCCCACCTGCGGCGCGACATCGATCTCCTCGCTGGGCCGCACGGTGCCGGATCCGAACACGGGGATCGCGCCCGATCCGGCCACGACACCGGCGGTTTGCGCAAACGGGATCTGGGGAGGCGGCTCCTGGCTTTCCGGCTCGGGGGCCAGCGAAAGCATTAGTGCCGCGACCGCAATCGTACCGACGATGATTACGGCGATGATCCTGAGACTGGATCCGAACAGCAATCTGCGCAGCATTGTGCCTTATCCCATGGAGGTCGAGGAGCGCCGACTTGAGCATAGGAATCTACGGTTTATTCGGTCAACGGGACGGAATCTACCCCGGCAAACGGTGGCGGAGCACGCGCACGACGCGGCCTTCCGCATCGACGACCTGCACCGGACCCCTGAGGACATCGTCGCCCAGGTCGACCACGCGGCCGGGTTTCTCGTCCGCGGCGCCGACGCCGGGAAGCGTGTACGGCTCCGCCAGGCTCACATCGACAATGTAACCCAGATCGGCCAGAGACTGGATCGTGATCGCGCTGAGCGTCTCCCGCGATCCGATCCTGTTGAGCGGCCTCATGAGTTCTCCCCGGAGGACGGATCCCCGCCAATGGAGGTTCGCGCTCCCGGCTCCGCCGAGGTTCTCGACGGGGACTTTCGCTCCGCCCGTGTAGTCCGTGCCGCCCGCCGCGTCGAAGGCGTCGATGGCCAGGGGACCGACGAAGTGCGCGTCGATCGCTCCCACGCCCAGGGCGGGGTCCCGAAGGAGACCGAGAGGACGCCACAGCAGGCCGAATCCGAGCGCGTGCGCGATTTCGTGAACGGCGAGTTCCGTCGCGTCGCCGGAGTCGATGAGACCGTCGATGTCCGAGGTGTCGAAGAACGCCACGCTCGCGACCGGCAGCATCGACCCCTCGCGCAGACTGCACACGCCGGCCTGGGCGAGCGTCCGGCCCGGACCGTCGATGTCCCGGAACTCGACGAGTACCAGCAGATCATCGATGGTTCCCACCGGCTCCGTCGTGCCCGCGCCGTAACATTCGATGTGGTCGTCGACCGTAACCTCCGGCAGTTCCGTATCGGCCAGCACAGACATCCAGAGTTCCGCCGCCGCGAGGACCGCGGCCCGCCGCGGCTCGGTCGCCGTGGTCTCGAAGCCGAGCACGATGTCGAACCTGTCCGGCACGGTGACCTCGAACCGGAGGGCGGCCGCCCGGCCTTCGGGGTCGCGCGCCGTGATCGCCACCGTCGACGTCCCCGGCGCCAAAGCGACGACGCGGACCGTGCTCCCCGAGACTTCGGCGCTCGCAACTTCCCCCGCGGACGACCTCGCCTCGAAGGACAGGACGTCCCCGTCGGGATCCCGGAAGTAGCCGGACGCTTCGAGCGTCGCCGTGTCCCCGATGGCCAGATCGAAGTCGGCGACGACGCCGATGACCATCGGCGGCCGCGTCAGCGGAAGGTCCATGCTCCCATCGCCGCAGGCGGCGGCCGAGGCGGCGGCGAGCGCCACGATTGCCCGGAAGCTGGGCGTTCGCACGGTCCGTCCCGCTCTAGGCATGTCTATTCGCCGAGGACATGCAGCACGACGGTCCGCCGGTGGGGGCGGCTCCGGTGCTCGAAGAGGAAGATCCCCTGCCACGTTCCCAGAGCCGGCGCTCCGTCGAGCACCGGGACCGCCAGGTGGGTCTGCGTCAAGGCGGACCGGATGTGCGCCGGCATGTCATCCGGCCCCTCCATCGTGTGCCGGTAGTGGGGGTCGCCTTCGGGCACGAGACGGGCGAAGAAGTTCGAGAGGTCGTGGAGGACGTCCGGGTCCGCGTTCTCCTGGATCGTCAGAGACGCCGACGTGTGGCGGATGTAGACGGTGAGCATACCCGTCTCGATCTCGAGCCCGGCCGCCCACTCGAGGACCGGGCGGGTGATCTCATACAGGCCCTTCCCCCGCGTGTCGACGCCGAGTTGTCGGACGAACTGTTTCAAACCGGCGGGATGCACGAGGGGGTCAGGCCACGTCCTCGCGTGCGGCCCCGGCGGCGTGCGCGCGCAGGGCCCGCCACACGCGCTGCGGCGTGAAGGGGAGCGCATCGATGCGGACGCCGACCGCGTCATGGATCGCGTTCGCGATCGCGGGGAGCGACGGGTGCAGCGGCCCCTCGCCCGCCTCCTTGGCGCCGTAGGGACCCTCCGGGTCCACCGACTCGACGATGACCGCCTCGAACTCGGGGCAGTCCATGGAGGTGGGGATCCGGTAGTCGAGGAGCGACGGCGACGTGTGCAGGCCGCCCTCCACATCTCCCTCGCGGAAGAGTTGTTCCTCGAAGATCGCCTCCGCGAAGCCCATGTAGGCGGAGCCCTCGATCTGGCCCTCGACGAGCACCGGGTTGAGCGCGCGCCCGCAATCGTGCGCTACCCAGATGTTCTTCACGTCGACGACGCCCGTGTCCGACTCGACCTCGACCTCGGCTACGTGCGCGGTGAAGGAGTAGGCGGGCGAAGATCCGATCGTGCCGCCGCGGTAGTCTCCGTGGACATCCTTGGGCGTGTCGTAGGAGCCGACGGCGCCGAGCAGGCCGAACTTCGCCTCGGCGATGTTGAACGCTTCCGAGATCGGGATCCGGCGGCCGGCGTCTTCCGGGGCCTCCGCATCGAAGGCCCAGCCGCGCGCCAGGCGCACCCGGGCGGCCGGCACGCCCCATTGCTCCGCGACGGCCTCCGCGACTTGCGCGCGCAGCGTGCGGCAGGCTTCGACGCAGGCGTTCCCCACCATCACGGTCTCGCGCGACGAATAGGCCCCCAGGTCTACCGGCGTGAGGTCCGTGTCGGCCGAGAAGACGCGCACGTATTCGAGCGGGACGCCGAGTTCCTCGCACGCGATATAGGCCATCGTGGAATCGGAACCCTGCCCGATCTCCGAGGCGCCGTGCAGGACCGCCACCCGGCCGGAGCGCTCGATCTGGACCTGCACCGCGGCCTGGGGCATCTCGTTCGGATAGATCGGGTAGTTCGTGCCGGAGATGTACGAAGAGGCGGCCATCCCCAGTCCTCGGCCGTTCGGCAGCTTCCGGTGGCGCTTCTTCCAGTCGCTGGCGCGTTCCACCGCCTCGAGGCACTCCAGGAAGCCGTTGGACCGGACCTTGAACTCGTTCACCGTTCGACCCGTGCCCATGAAGTTGCGGCGGCGGAGTTCGAACGGGTCGAGGCCGAGCTTCCCGGCCATCTTGTCGAGCGAGATCTCGTACGCGAAGCGGGGCTGCACCGAGCCGTGGCCGCGCTTGGGACCGCACGGCGCGACATTCGTGTAGACGCGCGTCGAGTCGAAACGGTAGGACTCGATGTGACAGGGCGAGGTGAGCAACTGTCCCGAGTAGTACGTCGTCACGAGACCGAAAGAAGCGTAGGCGCCGCCGTCCAGGATCGTGTGCGCATCGAGCGCCCGCAGCTTCCCTTCGCGCGAGGCGCCCAGCCGGTACTTCATGCGCATGGGGTGGCGGCCGCGGTGCGAGTAGAAAAGCTCCTCGCGCGTGTAGAGGATCTTCACCGGGCGGCCGGTCCGCTTCGCGAGCAACGCCACGCAGAACTCGAGATCGAACGGCTCGGACTTGCCGCCGAAGGCCCCGCCCACGGCCGGCTGCACAACCCGCACCTTCGCGACGTCGTGGTCGAGCACCCGCGCCAGGTCCCGCTGCAGGTAGTGCGGGACCTGCGTCGAGGACCACACTTCCAGTACGCCATCCGGGTTGAGTCGGGAGATCGCGCAGTGAGGTTCGATCGGCGTGTGCGTCGTCCCGTGGAAGAAGTACTCCCCCTCGATCGTGACATCCGCTGCCGCCATTTGCGCGTCCACATCCCCGAACTCGAGGTGGACGTGCTTGAGGACGTTGCCGTTCCCCCCCGCCTTGCGAGGCGCGTGGATGGGTGCCGCGGCCGCCTCGGGCGTCAGCGACTCCTCGGGTGAGAGATAGACGGGAAGCGGTTCGTACTCGATATGGATCCGCTCCAGCGCCGCGTTTGCCGTGTCCTCGTCGACCGCCGCCACCGCCGCCACCGCGTCGCCGATGAAGCGCACCTTGTCGAGGCAGAGCGCGTGTTCGTCGCGCGTCCAGGGGATGATGCCGTACGGCGTCGGCATGTCCCGTCCGGTGATGACGCCGTACACACCCTCGAGGGCCTCCGCCTCCGTCGTATCGATGGAGACGATCCGCGCGTGCGCCTCGGTGGAGCGGAGGATCTTCCCGTGCAGCATCCCCGGCAGGACAATGTCGTCCGTGTAGATCTCGCGGCCGGTCGACTTGCGCAGCCCCTCCACCCGGCGCGCGCGCCTGCCCAACGCCGTGAACTCGGCGTCGGCCAGATCCGGGAGCCCGTCGGGGGCTTCCGCGGCCTCAAGCTGCCGGGGCGTCAATTCGTGCGGGTGCATATGTCCAATCTAGTGTCGGCCCCCCTCCGGGGCCCGTCCCATGGCGCGCAGGAGGTCCCAGTAGTCGATCCACGCGGCGGATCGCATGGACAGGGCGCTGAGCCGCGCGCTGCGGAAGGCGCTCGCCGCGTCGAGCAACTCCAGGAGCGACATTTCGCTCTCCCCGTACGCCGCCGTCGCGGAGGCGAGCAGCGCCTCGGCATCCGCCAACAGGCCATCGGCCGCCGCTTCGAGACGGGCGCGGCTGGATGCGTACCGGTCCGAGGTCATCCGGAGATCGTTCTCCGCCAGCCGTCGCCTGAGGTCGAATCGATGGGCGGCTGCGGCGCTCCGGGCGTCGGCGGCCTGCCGGTTTCCGCCTCCGCGATCGAACAGCGGCAGCGGGAGATCGAGACCCAGGCTGAGTCCCTGGAACCCGCCCTCCTGCTGTCGATATCCCAGGCTGACGGTCGGGTCGGGCATCCAACGGGACCTCGCGATGGCGAGTTCGGCATGCGCGGCGTCGACATCCCGAGCCGCAGCTTCCAGGTCCGGCCGTTCGGGCATCGCGCCGAGGGCGGCCTCCCGCGTCACCGTGGGCGGAAGCCCTTCGAGCTCCACGGACGGTCCGACCTCCTCGATTCCGGTCCCGGGAAAGGTCAGTGCGGCCAGGTGCCTGCGGGTGCTGCGAGACCGGAGTTCGGCCTCCGCCACATCCTGCTCGGCCTGCACCCGCTCCAGTCGCAACCGCCTCGTTTCGTAGGCGGAGATGTCGCCTTCTTCCAGGCGAATCTCCGCGTCCTCGGCCACCTCCTGGATGACCGCCGCGGCCTGTCGCGCCGTGAGTTCCGCCGCTTCCGCAAACCACGCGAGCGCCCAGGCCTCGCGAACCTCGAAGGCGAGTCGGGTCGAGTCGCTGCGGAAGCGGGCGGTGCTCGCTTCAATCGTGTGGGCGGCCGCGCGGTAGCGGGCGGCGGTTCGGCCGGGCCACTCCAGAGGTTGAAAGAGGAGCAGATTCTCCTCCCAGTACTCGTCGCCATTCCGGTCGAGGTCGTCGCGCCTGACCGAGAGCGACGGGTTGAACCAGGCACGAGACTGGCGCGCGGCTCCGGCGATCTCGGCCGCTTCGGAGCGCGCGATCCTCAGGGCGAGGCTGTTTTCCGCAAACGCCTCGAGCGCCGCCGCGAGCGAGACCCGGCGTACGGCTTCCTGACCGTGGGCCGGGCGCGGCAGAAGGAGGAGGGCGCCAAGGCCCAGAAGCGTGACGTAGCGGATGTTCGATTCCCTCGTCGCGATAGCCCGGATCCGGTCGAGCGGGGTCTCGGCGCGGCCGGCGGCGCACCCGGATCTCACGGCCAACCTCACCGATCGCCGCGCCGCGCTGCAAGTGCTTCGGCTCGCGGTGCGGCGGCGTCGCGACCTGGACGAAACAGGCCTGCGGGTTCGAGAACCGCGTACCGCCGTCAAGGGAGCCCGATGGTCACGCCCAGCACGTCCCTCACCAGCCACCAGGCGCCGACGGTGAGGATGGCGGCGGGGATGACGAAGCGGAGCCAGTAGTAGAGCCCGAGCGTGGGCACGCGCCGCCTCCGGGGCCGATCATCGCCCGCCGCGAGTTGCCGCAGCACCTCGGAGCGATCCAGGGCCCACCCCACGGCGACGACCGAGAGCAGCGCGCCGAGCGTCTGGAAGCCCGATCCGAAGGTCAGATCCCACGGCGTGAACACGTTCATGTTGACCATCGGGGGCAGCGCGAAGGCGAATACGACCACGGTGGTCAGGGTGACGGCGCGCGAGCGGCCGATCCCGGTGTTGTCGGTGACCCCGGCCACCAGCACTTCCAGCGCCGCCACGTCCGACAGGTAGGCGCCCCCGAACAGCGCCAGGAAGAAGAGCGTCCCGAACACGGCTCCGGCCGGGGTCTGGCCGAACACTTCGGGCAGCGTGACGAAGAGGAGACCGGGGCCGCTCGCCGGTTCGAGTCCGAACGCGAACACGGCGGGGAAGATGGCGAGCCCCGCCAGGAGTCCGGCGCAGAGGTCGCCGCCCGCGGTGAAGACGGCGTTGCCGCGCAGGGAGTCGCCGCGGTTCAGGTAGGAGCCGTACACGACCATGAACGTGCCGCCCAGCGAAAGACTGAAGATTGCCTGGCCCAGCGCCCCGAGCATCACGGGTGGCGTGAGCGCGCCGGGATCGAAGGCGCCGAGGTACCAGCGCAGGCCCTCTCCAGCTCCGGGCAGCGTGAGCGAGCGGGCGATGAGGATGACGAGCCCCCCGAGGAGCGCGGGCACGATGAAGCGGCTCGCCCTCTCGATTCCGCGCCGCAGGCCGCGCCGCAGCACGGCGGCGCAGGTGAGGAGAACCACGCCCGTGCAGGCGCATTGCAGCAGGAAGGAGCGGAGGGAAAATCCCTGGTCCGGGGGCAGGATCGCTGCGGCGTCGATCTCGATCCCGACGCCGGAGAGCAGCCCGGCCAGGGCGTGGTACAGCACCCAGCCGAGCGCGTTCGAGTAGTAGCCGGTGGCGGCGGTGACGCCGACGAAGAAGATCCAGCCGAGGGCGCGGCCGAAGGGGAGACCGGCCGACTCGAACGCGCCGACCGGGCCGCGGCGGGTGTGCCGGCCCAGCGTCCACTCCGCCATGAGCGCGGGAACGCCGATCAACACCACGGCGAGCACGTAGAAGGCCACGAAGGGAGCCCCGCCGAACTCGCCGACCATGTACGGGAAGCGCCACACGTTCCCGAGACCGACGGCGACGCCGATCATCGTGGCCACGAGCCCGAAGCGGGAGCCGAACGTCTCGCGTCTGTCTCGTTCCATCCCCGGCCTCTAGCTTGGCGGGTCGCATGTGGCCGCCGGCGCCCGGCGCCCCGGTTGACTCGCCCCTCGCTGACGGGCGAAACCTTGGGGCAGGGGCCGGCCGAGAGAAAGGGACGCCAGTGTGAAAGCTCCCTGGTTCCGCCGCTATCTGCTGCCGGGGCTCGTCTTCCAGTCGGCCGTCATCGCCGGCGGATACGGCACGGGACGGGAGAACGTCGAGTTCTTCCTCTCCATCGGCCCCACGCCCGGCCTCTGGGCGATGGCGCTCTCCACCGCCATCTGGAGCGCGGTGTGCGCCGTCACGTTCGAACTCGCGCGGCAGTCCCGCAGCTACGAGTACCGCAACTTCTTCAAGCGGCTGCTCGGTCCGTCCTGGGTCCTGTTCGAGGTCACGTACGTGCTGTTGACACTCCTCGTACTGGCCGTCATCGGGGCGGCGGCGGGCACGATCGCGAACGAGACGTTCGGTCTCCCGTACGCGCTGGGCGTCATCGTGGCGTTGGGGGCGGTCGCGCTGCTCCTCTTCTACGGGAGCGTGGCGATCGAGCGCTTCTTTGCCGGCTGGTCCTTCGCGCTCTACGCAGTGTTCGTAGCGCTCGTCGTGTGGTCGCTGGTGCGCTTCGGGCCCGAGCTGGGCCCGAGCTTTGCCGCCAGCAGCCTCAACAGCGACTGGCTCGTGAAGGGGGTCCAGTACGGGGGCTACAACCTCTCGGCGGCCGCCGTGGCGCTGTTCACCGTGCGCCACATCCAGACCCGGAACCAGGCCGTGTGGGCCGGCCTGCTGGCCGGCGTCATCGGGATGCTGCCGGCCTTCTTCTTCTACCTCGCGATGGTGCCGCATTACCCCGCGATCGTCGACGCGGCCAACCCCTCGAACTTCATCCTCGGAGCGCTCGGGTCGACGACGTTCCAGGTCGCGTACGGGATCATCCTCTTCGGCACGCTGATCGAGACCGGGACGGGGATGATCCACGCGGTGAACGAGCGGCTCGCCGTCACGCGGCGCGAGCGGGGCGCGGGGATGCCGAGCTGGGCGAGGCCGGTGGTCGCGGCGGTCTTCCTCGGGGTCGCGCTGTCCCTCACCCCTCTCGGCCTCATCGACCTCATCCGCCAGGGATACGGGACGATCACCTGGGGGTTCATCGTCTACTACGTCCTGCCCGTCCTCACCATCGGCGCGTGGCTCGCGTTCCGGAAACGGAGAGAGACGGGAACCTCCGGGACATCCGAAGGGAGTGAGGGGACGTGAACACCCGCGCGATTCTCATCGGCCTCGTGCTCGGGCTGGGGCTCGGCGTCGCCGCCTCGGCCACCGGGTCGCCGGCGCTCATGCGCGCGGCCGAGGCCGTCGCGCCGCTCGGACAGGTCTTCCTGCGCGCGATCCAGATGGTCGTGATTCCGCTCGTGGCCGCGGTCGTGTTCGTCGGCGTGGGGCGGATCGGGAGCCTCCGCAAGCTGGGGCGGATCGGCGGCCTCTCGGTCGGCTTCTTCTGGATCACGACGCTGCCCGCGATCCTCATCGGGATGGGCGTAATGGGTTTCGCGCTCACCTTCACGGCGCCGGTGCCGCCGCCGACTCCCACGACGGAACTGAACACGGCGACGCCGGGCGTCGTCGACTTCCTCGTGAACCTGGTGCCGAGGAACCCGATACAGGCGGCGGCGGACGGCTCGCTGCTCTCGATCCTCATCTTCATCGTCCTTCTCGCGGCCGCCACCACGACGCTGCCGCGGGAGAAGCGGGAGCTGCTCACCGGATTCGCGGAGACGGCCGGCGACGCGCTCATCAAGCTCATGAACTGGGTCCTGTGGACGGCACCGGTGGGCGTGTTCGGCCTCGCGGCGCCGGTGGTGGCGCGCACGGGGCTGGCGCTGCTCCAGAACCTCGCCGTCTTCATCCTCGCGGTCGTCGTGGGCCTCTTCATCCTCAAGGGTCTCATCCTGCTGCCGATGGTCCGCTTCGTGGGCGGCATGCGCGCGGGGCGTTTCGTCCGCGGCACCGTGGGGACGTACACCGTGGGCTTCACCACGACGACGTCGGTGGGGACGCTGCCGATCATGCTGCAGGAGGCGGAGAAGCTGGGGCTCCGGCAGGACCGCTACCGGCTGATCCTGCCGCTCGCGGCCTCGATCAACCGGCCGGGGAGCGCCCTCTTCCAGAGCGCTTCGCTCGTCTTCCTCGCCGCCATGTACGGGGTCCCGCTCGATGCCGGGCTCATCGCGGCGGCGGTCCTTGCGATCTTCCTCGCCGCCATGACCGTGGCCCCGGTGCCGAGCGCGAGCATCGTGTCGATGGTGCCCGCGCTCGATGTCGTGGGCGTGCCGCTGGCCGGACTGGGGATCCTGCTCGGGATCGACCGCGTGCCCGACGTCTTCCGCTCGGCGGCGAACGTCATCGGCCACATGGCCGCCGCCACCACCGTCGATGCGATGACGCAAAACGATGAAGAGATGAACGAAGAGACGGAGGACGGATGACGAGGCTCCCCGCCGCGGGTCCCCTGCCGCGGCCCCGGGACCCGGAGGAGGGGCGCGAGACGCTCCGCGCGGAGGCGATCCCGGCGGCCGACGTCCAGCGCGTCCGCCTGCGGGCGCTGGAGTTCACGTCGCTGTGCCCGAAGACGGGCCAGCCGGACTTCGGGCGGGTGACGATCGACTACGAGCCGCGCGACCGTTGTCTCGAGTCGAAGGCGCTCAAGTTCTACCTGTGGTCCTTCCGGGAGGAAGGGGAGTTCTGCGAGACGCTCGCGGCCCGGATCGCCGACGACGTGGTGTTCGCGATCGATCCGCGGCGGGTGCGGGTGGATGTGGAACAGAACGTGCGCGGCGGCATCGAAATCGTCGCGACGGCCGAGCGCGGGGAGGCTGCCGCCGACTGAGGCTCCCGCCCCTCCCCGCGAGCACGGTGCGCCCCGAACCGGGCGTTCAGGGCGTGTGGCGGATGGCGCGGCCGGGGCGGGCGCCGGTCGGCTCCCCGGCGGACCAGGTCTCCACGCCGCCGAGCCACACGCTCTCCACGCCTTCCGCCTGCCGGGTCCCGTTGTCGAACGTCGACCGGTCCACCACGCGCTCCGGGTCGAAGATCACGAGGTCCGCCCGGGCCCCGGCGCGCAGCACGCCCCGGTCGCTCAGCCCCAGCCGCCGCGCCGGCATCGAGGTCGCACGCCGCACCGCCCGTTCCAACGTCAGGATGCCGCGCTCACGAACGTAGTGCCCCAGCACGCGTGGGAACGTGCCGGCCCCGCGCGGGTGCGCACTCCGCACCCCGCCGTCGCTCGCCGTCATCACCCACTCCGACGCCATGAACGTGTCGACGTCCTCCTCGTTCATCGTGTGGCCGATGAGCCCGGAGCCTCCGTTCTCCATGATCCACATATAGGCTTCGACGTCCGTCACCCCCCTGCGCCGGGCGATCTCGTCGAGCCGCAGTCCGTTCAGTTCGGGTTCGGACCAGAAGGCGACGATCTGCAGCCGGTTCCCGCCGCCCGCCGCGGCGATCCCCTTCGCCACGGAGTCGGGGTTCGAGAACATCCTCGAACGGACCACGATCGCGAGCCCGGATTGCCAGGCCTGGTACGGGTACTGGTCCGCCGTCACATCCAGCCCCTCCTCGTTGGCCCGCCGGATCCGCTCCAGCACGTCGGGCGCCCTTCCCCACACCGAGGCGTTGCCCGCCTTGATGTGCGACATCTGCACGGGGAGGCCCGCCTCGCGCCCGATTCGGATCGCCTCGTCCACCGCCTCGAGGAGCCCCTCCTCCTCGTCGCGCATGTGGGTCATGTAGAAGCCGCCGTGGCCTGACGCGGCCCGCGCGAGGGCGATCAACTCGCCGGTGGAGGAATAGAAACCCGGGTCGTATTCGAGACCGCTCGAGAGGCCGAACGCGCCCTCCGCCATCCCGCGTTCAACGCGCACTGTCATGTCCGCGATCTCGGCGTCGGTCGCGGTGCGCCGGTAGTCGTCCCCGAGCACGAGACTGCGCACGGTCCCGTGGCCCACCAGCGTCGCGACGTCCACCGTGGGCCGGAGTTCGTCGATGCGACCGAGGTAGTCCGAGATCGGCCACTGCGAGGAACCGTCGGCCCCGACTACGATCGTCGTGATGCCCTGGGCGAGCTGTGTCGTGGCCAGCGGGAAGTCGAACAAGCGGGTCGTGGAGTGGTTATGGATGTCGATGAAACCGGGGGCGAGGACGAGACCCGCGAGGTCGCGCCGTTCCGCGTCGGGCGGAGCCTGGACGGAACCCGGGGCGCCGAGCGCCGCGATGGTTCCGCCCTCGATGAGCAGGTCGCCGACGTAGCCGGGCGCACCCGTCCCGTCGACGAGCGTCGCGTTCGTGAACAGGACCGTGGCCGGCTCTTCCGCCGCGCCCATGGCCGCCTGCGCGGCGACCCGTTCCGGAGCGCCGGCCCCTCCCGCGATTCCCAACATCAGCGCCGACAGGAGGTAGAGCGCTTGCGGGCGGTGGCGGGTGTATTTCGTTCGATCAGACATATCGCGTTACTTTCGTGTTCCGTGACGATGAAACCGGTGCGGTCCCCCCGAAGGGTAGACCGGCCGTGGAAGGTTCCAATAGAGGGAGAACGATGGAAAGGTACGCACGTCTTGTGTTTTCGTTCGCCACGCTGCTCCTGGCGCTGGCGCCCGCGACGCTGGCGGGACAGGCCGAGGGGCAGACCGCGGAGGCGCCGCTCAGCATCGGCGTCATCGATCTGGACGCGGCCGCGTTCGGGTCCCCGGCGGGACAGGCGCTCGCACAGCAACTCACGGACTTCCAGCAGGCACTCGCCGCCGAACTGCAAGCGCGCCAAGACGCGGTGCGCGCGATCGAGCTGCGCGTAGCCGAGGCGGACAGCCTGACGGTCGACGAGCAGCGGGTGCTCGAGCGCGAGTATCAGGACGCGCTGACGGCCTTCCAGCGCTACCAGCAGGACAAGCAGGAGGAAGCGACCGCGCTGCAGAACGACGGACGCGAGCGCATCCGGGCGGAACTCGCGCCGGTGATCGAGGCGATCCAGGCGGAACTGGGGTACGACCTGATCCTGAACGCGACGAGCCCCATCATCATCCTGTTCAGCGAACGCGTCGACATCACCCCACTCGTCATCGACCGCCTCGCCGCGGAGGACCCCGGCGGTTCATAGCCCTCGCCCGGCGGACGACGCCGAGCCCCTACCCGGGAAGGGGGCGGGTCAGCTTCACGAAGAGCAGGTTCCGGACCCGACCGCCGCCCACGCGCATCGCCGAGACGGAGCCGTCCGGCATGCGCTCGAAGCGCACTTCCCGCATGAACCAGCGATCCGTGGCGAACTCGTCGCGGGCGCGCGGCTCCAAGGCGATGTCGCCGTGGCGTATGTGGCGCGCGACGAGTCCTTCTTCCATCGCCTCGACGTGGTATAGCGCGTCGAGTTCCGGGCTGTAGTAGCTGCCCGCGTACTCTGCCAGCGTCGCCGGGCCGGGTGCCGGGGGCGGCACGGAATCTGCGGCTGGTGAAGGCGCATCGTCGTCCTCCTCCGGAGCCGCCTCGGGAAAGACCTCGGCGAGGACGACTTCCGCCACCTGTCGGGCCCGCCCGCCCGGGTTGCCGTTGGCGACGTTCGTGAGGACGACGACCCCGACGTCCGCCTCGGGATACCAGGTCGCCTGCGTCCGGAACCCCGCGTCGGCGCCTCCGTGCCCCACCGTGCGCAGGCCCCGGTGGTCGCCGATGCTGAGGCCATGCGCGTACGGGATCGTGTCTCCGCTGTTCAGGATCCCGCGCGTCATCATCATCTCCATCACCTGCGTTCCGCCGACCGCCTCATGCCGGAAGTTGTCGAGCCAGCGGGCGAGGTCGTCCGCCGTCGTAAAGAGGCTCGTCGCCCCCGCGTTCGCGTAGCTGAGAACCGCCTTGGTGTAATCCGGTTCCAGCCCCACGCCGCTTCCCTCCCCCCTCCCATCGTCGTCCGTCGGCACCGGCCGGTAGGAATAGGCGCGGCCGGGGACCATGTGTTCGTGGTCATCATGGAAGTGGGTCCGGTCCATGCCGAGCGGCCGGAAGATCCTCGCAGCGGTGAACTCCGGAAAGGACATGCCGCTTACCGCTGCCGCCGTCTGGGCGAGGAGAGTGTAGCCCATGTTGGAGTAGAGGTACTCCGAGCCGGGCACGAAGTTGAGTTCCCGCTGGCGCGACATGAGGCCGAGGATCTGTTCGGTCGTGATCACGTCGTCGAGGCGCCAGCCGGAGATCCCGAGAAGCTGCCACTGGTCCCGGATCCCGCTCGTGTGGTGGATCATCTGGCGGACGGTGACCGGATGCTCGAACTCCGGGACGAACCCGAGGTGCGCCTGTACGCGGTCGTCGAGCGAGAGCGCCCCCTCGGCCGCAAGCATGGTCACCGCCATGGCGGTGAACTGCTTCGACACGGAGGCGACGTGGAAGACCGTGCGCGGAGTGACGGGGACGCCATGCTCGATCTGGGCGTAGCCGTAGCCGCGCGAGTGAATGATCTCGCCGTCGCGGATGACCGACACGGCGGCGCCCGGCGAGCCCGGGCGGTCCAGATCGGCGAACAGGGCGTCGATCCCGCGCGCGAGGTCGGAAGACGAAGCCGGATCTCCGGCGCCTCCGCACCCGGCGAGCAGGGCGACGGCGACGAGCGGGAGGAGGGCGGCGGGGGCTACCGGGCGCATGCGGGCGGCCGTGCGATCAGGGATCGTGGAGTTCGACGAGCATCTCGATCTCGACGGACTGGTCGCGCGGGAGGGACGCCATGCCCACGGCCGCGCGGGCGTGCTTCGAGATCGCGGGGCCGAACACCTGTTCCATGAGGTCGGAGCAGCCGTTGATGACCTGCGAGTGCTGCGTGAAGTCCGGAGGCGTGTTCACCATCCCGAACACGCGCACGATGCGCTTCACGCGGGACAGGTCGCCGATCTCGCGCGCGAGCGACGCGAGGAGGCAGACGCCGACCCAGCGCGCGATCTCGTAGCCCTCCTCGACCGTGTGATCGAGGCCGACCTTTCCGGTGTTGCTCTCGTCGAGGCCGCCGCACGGGCCGTGCCCGGCGAGGAAGACGAGATTCCCGGTCGTCACGGCCTTCACGAAGTTGGCGGTCGGCGCATCCGGGGTCGGAAGTTCGATCCCGAGTTCGGCGAGACGCTCTTCAGGAGTCTGGGCGGCGGCTCCGGCGGCCAGGGGCAGCATGACGAAGAGTCCCGCGAGCGCGCCGAAGACGGAGCGCGACGCGCGCCCGGATCGCTGTGAGAGCGAGATCATGCGCCTCCCTCCGGATCGTGCCGCCGGGAGACGATCGCCTCGGGGGTCTCGCCGGTGCGGATCGCTTCGGCGGCGATGTCCACGGCCTCGAAGATCTTCGTATAGCCCGTGCAGCGGCAGAGATTGCCGGAGAGCGCCCGCGCGACGTCCTCGCGAGCGGGGTCCGGATCGCGGGTCAGCAGTCCATGGGCCGAGCAGAGAATGCCGGGTGTGCAGAAGCCGCATTGCGCCCCTCCCGTGAGATCGAAGGCATCCTGGAGCGGGTGGGGGCCGGACGCGTCCGCGAGACCCTCGACGGTCGTGATTTCGTGACCCGTGGCCTCGTGCACGGGCATGATGCAGGAGAGCACCGCCTCGCCGTCACGGAGCACGGTACACGCCCCGCAGTCTCCCTTGTCGCACCCCTGCTTCGATCCCGTGAGACCGAGCCCGTAGCGGAGGGTCTCGAGGAGGGTGTAGTGGGACGGCACTCCGACCCGGCGCCTGTCTCCGTTCACCCGCAGTTCCACCACCTTGTGCATGATGATCAAGTTGTCCGGGGGGCTCCCGGACGGCAACCAAAATCCGGTGGCGGGGACGGTTCGGGTGCGCATCGTGTGACGAAAGCCCCATGTTTAATCGTCTGGAGAGAGTCCGCCCGTGGATGACGGCCATATGAGGAAACAAACGATGCATCGCCTGGTTCGACGAACTCTGCTCTCGCTCGTGCTGTCCGCCTGGGGAGCGTGCGCGGCCCCCGGAGCCGTGCGGGCCCAGGAGATCCCGGTCGACCGCTGGCTGGTCACGAGCGCGGAGCACACGGCGGGCACCCCCCCGCTCCCGGTGGCGGGGCCGGACCGATTCCCCGACCGGAACCTCGAAACGGCCGCGGGTACGTGGTCGCTCTTTCGCCGCGATGGACAGGCGGCGATGGATTTCTCGGAGTTTGCGGAAACCGGGCAGGCGACGCTCGCCCACGTGTACCTGAAGTCAGCCGCGGACGCGAGCGTGCGGCTCGAACTGGGCGTCGAGCCCTGCGCGCGGCTCGAGGCGTGGGTGAACGCGCAGCACCTCGCGTACGAAGGAACCGCCCGCGAGGTGCGGCTGGCAGCGGGTTGGAACACGCTCCTCGTCGTGCTCGACGGCGACCCCGGGTGCGATCGTTCGCTCACCGCGCGGCTCTCCGCCGACGGAGGTCCGAACGTGGGAACGAGGCGCGACGACCGATCCGGCGACCGGTTGACCGTGCAGGCCTCCCGCCCTCCCGGCGTGCGGCCGACCTGGCCCGAGGGTGTGGTGACGGTCTCGACTCCGCGCATCACGGGGCTCGCCTGGCACCCGGACGACGATGATCTCCGGGCCGCCATCAGCTACGAGTTCGCGAGCTGGGGTCGCGAGTTCGGGCCCGACACGGACGGCGCCGATGCCCCCGGGGTCCAGCGCCCCATGGTCCGATTCCGAAACCCCCTCGATCTCCCCCGCCGAAGCGGCGGCGTTCGGGGCGACGCGGGCGGGGCGGGCGAGGCGGACGACGAGACCGGGCCCACCGATCCGGATGGACTGCGGGCGCGGATGGTTGCGCAGTTGCTGGGCCGGCCGGAAGCCCGGGCCCCGGCGCCGAGAAGGGGCTCCGCCGAATTGCGCCTCGCGGACGAGTCTTTCGTCGCCGCGTCCAACGAACTGATGCCGGGCGTGCCCCTCTCCTTCGAGGGCGTGCTCCCGTTCCGGAAGCTCCGTGAGGCCGCGCTGCGCAACGACGGCATGAAGGGCGAGTTCCGCTGGGACGGCGGAGATGGCGAGGGCGAGGGGCGCATGCCGGCGGCACCCGTGTTGAGAGCGCTCCACGGCGCGCTGGAGTTGGCGCTCGCGGCCGGGACGGACGGCGTGTGGCGCGGCACGCTACGGGTCCCGGATGCCCTGGCCGGCTTCGCGCTCCGAGGTACGGAGGGATCGTGGACGATCGACGGATCGGCGGTGGAGGACGGCCTCCTGTGCAACCCGTGCGAGCGCGGCCAACGGCTGGCTATCGAGTTCCGCGGGACCGCCGGCACCGATGCGGAGCCGCCGCGGCCGCGTGCGCGCATCGCGGACCCCGGGCTCCCGGACCTGTCCGAGACCGGAGCGGCGGCGGCGATCGAGCTGCTGAGGGCGCTGGAAGGGGATAACCGCCGCTACCGCGCTCTCATTGGGGGGCCGTCGCCGGATCCTCCTCTTCAGACGGCTCCGGCGGCTCCGGCTCGGTCGTAGGCGGGGCGATCACGGGCTCCGAGGACGACTTCGGGCCGAACGTCGGACGCGAGGAATCCGTGGACCAGGGATCGATGAACTCCTGAGCCGGATCCACTTCATCGCGCGGCGTGGGCGGTTCCTGTTCCTCCACGACGGGCCCCGCAGCCGCCTCGGAGGCGTCTTCCTCGTCCTCCGTCTCGTCCGCGGAGGCGGGAGACGCCGCGGCGGCCGCGGTAGTTCCAGCGGCGGTGGCGGTTCCGGCGATCGTCGCGCTGCTCGCGGCCGCCGGTTTCGAAGGCGTGGTCGGCGACTTCCACTGCGTTTCCCGGCCGGCGGCCTCGAGTTCGCGCTGAATCTCGTTCATCCCCTTCCGGAACTCGCGGATCCCCTTGCCGATGGTGCGGGTGATCTCCGGGAGGCGGCGGGGCCCGAACACGATGAGCACGAGCATCGCGATAAGGAGGATCTCGCCGATTCCGAACCCGGTCATATTCATGACGGTGCGATCAGCCGACCGGCCGGGCCGAACTCAGGGGGTCAGCGCCCGCAGCACGTCCTCGCCGTAGAACATGCCGATGTACCTGGCCTGCACGGGCGTGACCCTGCGGACGGCCCAGATCAACTCGACGTGGTTGGGTTCCCGGGGCTCCGCCGGGAGCGAAAACCCGCATTCGCCCAGCAGACGATCCGCCTTCTTCAGGTTGCACTTGCTGCAGGCGGTGACCACGTTCGACCACCCGTTGTCTCCGCCGCGCGAGATCGGAATCACGTGATCGCGCGTCAGCGACTCGCGATACCCCAGTTCCCGCCGGTGACGACCGCAGTACTGACAGCTATAGGCGTCGCGCGCGAACAGGAAGGTGTTCGTGACCTGGCGGCGGAAACGGCGGGGGATCTGGATGAAGCGGACGAGGCGGATGACGACCGGCGTATCCATCTGTACGCGCTCGGAGCGGATCGGACGTGCCGAATCCACTTCCAGCGCGTCGGCCTTCCGGTCGATAAGCAGGCGAACGGCGCGCCGGACCGGAATGATCGTCAGCGGCTCGTATGAAGCGTTCAGGGCCAGACAGCCCATGAGCGACCCCCCATTGGATTCGGTGCGGAAAACAAGCAACCCGGCTGCGACGTGTCAAGCGAAGGCCGCCGCGTGAAGGCGCCGCGGGAGGCAGGCTCCGCCGGTGTTTGCGAGGTGGCGGTCGCGCGGACGTTCCTCGGTACGCTCGCCTACGCGATCCCCGCCTCGCTCGTCGGCGCCGTGGAGCCGGGCGTGCGGGTTCGCGTGCCGCTCCACGGCGGGACGGCGGTCGGAGTCGTGGACCGCCTCGGGCTGAGGACAGACCGGGAACGGAAACCCCGATTGCGGGAGTTGCGGGGCGTCCTCGACGAAGCCCCCGTGATCGACGCGCCTCTCCTCGATCTCTGCCGGTGGATCTCGGACTACTACGTGGCGCCTCTCGGCGTTGTTCTGAGGGCGGCCCTCCCCCCGGGTGCGCTCGGGTCCCGGGCCGGCGGAGGGAGCCCCGCACGGCCGCGCACCGAGCGCGTGCTGCGGCTTGTGCGCGAACTGCGAACG
Source organism: Gemmatimonadota bacterium (assembly GCA_965207805.1). GTDB lineage: Bacteria > Gemmatimonadota > Gemmatimonadetes > Palauibacterales > Palauibacteraceae > Palauibacter. The sequence goes on along the minus strand of OZ242312.1, from coordinate 172,108 downwards.
CTGAGCGAACGCGACCGCGCCTTCGGGCGGGCGAAGCGGCAGCGCGAGTTGTACGAGACGCTCGAGTCGGTCGGCGGGCAGGCAGGCGTCGGGCACCTGCTGAAGCAACTCGGCTTCAGCCGGGGCGTGCTCAACGGGCTCGTGGAGCGGCGCCTCGCGGAGTTCGTGGAGCGCGAGGTAGAGCGGGATCCGTTCGCCGGACCGGTGGAACCGGAAGCCCGGTTCACCCTGACGCCGGACCAGACCCAGGTCGTGGAAGATCTCAAGCGCCTCGATGCGCCGGGGCGCGTCGCGCTCCTGCGCGGCGTGACGGGCTCGGGCAAGACCGCCGTCTACCTGGAAGTGCTGGAGCGTCAGCTCGCGTTGGGCCGCTCGGGCATCTTCCTCGTCCCGGAGATCGCTCTCACGCCCCAGACCGTGCAGCGCTTCCGCGCCCGCTTCGGCGACGAGGTCACCGTGCTGCACTCCGGGCTCTCGGACGGGGAACGCTTCGACGCCTGGCGCAGCCTGCGCGAGGGGAGGAAGCGGATCGCGATCGGCCCGCGCTCGGCGGTGTTCGCGCCGGTCCGGAATCTGGGCGCGATCATCGTCGACGAGGAGCACGAGAGCAGCTACAAGCAGTCCGATGTGCCGCGTTACCACGCCCGTTCCGTCGCGATCATGCGCGCGCGGCTGGAAGGGGGGCTGTGCGTGCTCGGCTCCGCGACGCCGGCCCTCGAGAGCTGGGAGAATGCGCGGACCGGGCGTTATCACCTGCTCGAACTCGAGGAACGGGTGACGGGCCACGGACTCCCTTCGGTGGAACTCGTCGACCTGCGCGCCGACGCCGGCGAGGGCCCGGGACAGGACGCGGAGGACCCCCCGCCGGGAGGCGGACCGCGCGTCTTCTCCGAACGGCTGCGGGAGGCGATCGCCGCGCGCCTGGAACGGGGCGAGCAGACGATCCTCTTTCTCAACCGCCGCGGATACGCCTCCTTCGCCGAGTGCGCGGCCTGCGGTCACGTGTGGAGTTGTGGCGCCTGTTCCGTGACCCTCACGTATCACCGTCGGCGCAGACAACTCGTGTGTCATCACTGCGGCTCGACGAGCCCGCCGCCCTCCGGTTGCGGCGAGTGCGGCGGCCCCGCACCGCGTTACGCCGGGGTCGGCACCGAACAGGTAGAACGCCGCGTGGGCGAGCTTTTTCCCGAAGCCGGCATCGCCCGCATGGACCTCGACACCACAGGCTCCAAGTGGGCACACGTCGAGATCCTGGAGGCGTTTCGGAGGCGGGAGGTCGACATCCTGCTCGGAACGCAGATGATCGCCAAGGGCCTCGACTTCCCGGAGGTCACGCTCGTGGGAGTGGTCAACGCGGACGTCGGTCTCCACCTGCCGGACTTCCGGGCCAGCGAACGCACCTTCCAACTCCTGGAGCAGGTCGCCGGACGGGCCGGGCGGGGCGAGGCACCGGGAGAGGTCCTCGTTCAGACCTCGCGCCCGCGGCACTACGCGCTCGCCGCGGCTGCGGAGCACGATTACGTCGGTTTCGCGGAACGCGAACTCGCGGACCGCGAGGAACCCGGCTATCCGCCGTACCGCCGGCTCGCGAACCTCGTCATCTCCGGGAAGACGGAGTCCCGGGTGATCGACGCCGCGGAGGAACTGTCCGAGTGGACGCGGCGGCTGATTCGAGGTCGCCGGCTCGTCGGGATCGAGGTCATCGGTCCGGCCCCCTGCCCGATCGATCGACTCCGGGAACGGTGGAGGTGGCATTTCCTGATCAAGGCGGATCGCGCCGCGACGCTCGGCGGCGTTCTCCGCTTTCTCGGGGAGCAGCGGGGCCAGCCGGGCTCGGGCCTCCGGCTCGAGATCGACCGCGATCCCGAGGCGCTTCTTTGAGCGGGCCCTCGAGTTGCCCGCTTCGCTTGTTGGGAGGATGACGCTCCGTCAGGTTGTGCCACGGATTCCGTCCGCCGGTCGGCGCAAGACGAGGAAGAGGGAATGAACGAATCAAGATCGCGGATCGTCGAGTCCATGAGAGTCCAACGGCGCCGTCGCGTTCGGAGCCTCGGGCTTTTCGTGGCGATCGGGATCGCGTCGGCGACCTGCGGCGGACCATCGATGCCTCCCGGGGCTTCGGCCGAAGCGACGGCCGCGTTCGAGGCGTGCCGCGAGTTGTCGTGGGAGGAGAAGCAGGGATGCTATGAAGCCCGGCTCCTGGACGAACTCTCCGCGGCCGGGGCAGGCGCGGCGCTGGAGATGCTCGAGACGCTGGCCGCCGCGGACAGGGCGGTCCGGGGACAAGCCCATGTCCTCACCCACGCGATCGGCATCAACGCCTACTCGCCCGGAGAGACCTTCACCGATGTCTTCGGAGAGTGCACGGAGCTCTTCCAGTCGGGGTGCTACCACGGCGTCGTCCAGGCCTACTTCATCGCGATGGGCGAACCGAACCAGGAAATGGTCGCCGGGCTCTGCGAGCCCTACGAAGCGGATCCCGCCGACCGCTGGGTGCTCTTCCAGTGCCTGCACGGTCTCGGGCACGGTCTCACGATGTACTACGGCCACCACCTTCTCATGGCCCTCGAGGGCTGCGACCTGCTGACGACCGGATGGAACCGGAACTCCTGCTACGGTGGGGCGTTCATGGAAAACGTGGTCAACGCGACCGCTCCTCATCATCCGGCCGCCGCACTGGTGTCCGCCGGGACCGCGGCGGAGGGCGGGGCCGGCGAAGGGGCCGAAGCCTCGGACCATGGCGCGGGCGCGCACGACCACGGGGCGATGGCTGAGGGCGTCGAACCCTTCGAGCCGCTGCGCGCCGACGACCCGCATTATCCCTGCTCGATTCTTGACGAACGGTACCTGACCTCCTGTTACCAGATGCAGACGTCCGCCATGCTCTGGCACAACGGCGGGGACATCGCGGACGCGGCCACCTCCTGTCTCGAGGCGCCGGACGGCTGGCGGGACGAGTGCTTCGTGAGCCTCGGCCGCGACATCAGCGGCCGCACGCTTCAGGACGAGGACGACGCGCGCCGCGAGTGTCTGAAATCGCCGGAAGACCACCGCGAATGGTGTTACACGGGCGTCGTGAAGAACTTCGTGGACGTGACCGCGACGACCGACGCCGGATTCCGGTTCTGTCGCACCATCGAAGATCGTGCCAAACCCCGGTGTCACCAAGCCATGGGAGAGGCACTGTACTCCCTCTACGCGGATGAAGCGGGGCGGCGCGAGGCGTGCGAGGCGTCGGAGACGGAGGAACTCGCGCTCGCGTGCCGGCGCGGCGCCCTCGTGCGGACGGACTAGGGACGCGACCCGGACGGGCTAGCCGTCCCGCCCGCCTCTCGCTGCGCGCATGAAGCGTCGCAGCCGCTCTTCGTCGAGTTGCCCGCCCGTTCTCACTCCCGAGCAGACGTCCACGCCGAAGGGACGGACCGCGCGCACGGCCGCGGCCACGTTGGTCGGCCGGAGGCCTCCCGCGAGGTAGACGGGGCAGTCGGCCCGCTCGACGATGGCGCGGCTGTGGCTCCAGTCGTGCACGCGACCCGTGCCCCCGAGTTGCCGCACGGGGAGGTCCGGGTTGCCCGAGTCGAGCAGGACCGCGTCGACCAGCGGCGCCACCGCGACGGCGTCCTCGACCGACTGTTCTCCCCGGACGTGGACGACCTGAACGAGCGAGACGCCCGGCAAGAGGCGGCGCAGGCTGCGGAGCGCATCGGACGCCAGCCGGTCCACGAGCTGCAGCGTGTCGGCCCCGGCGTGGCGCTGCTGGGCCACGATCTCCTCCGGGTCCGTCCGCGACGTGAGCAGGAAGGTCGCGACACCGGGCGGGGCGCCGGCTGCGATGTGCCGGATCGTGCCGTCACCGATGACCCCCGGCCCGCTCGGCATCGCCGAGACGAGCCCGATCGCCGTCGCACCGTGGCGGACGGCGAGCGCGGCCTCCTCGCGGCTCTTGATGCAGCAGATCTTGACCGCCGGCTCCCGATGGCTCAGGCGGACGCCCCCGTGGCTGCGCGTTCGACGCCGAGCCCCGGCCCGTCGGGCAGGACGATTCGACCCTCCTCGAGATGCGGGCCGGTGAACGGATCGGAACGGAGGAGCGCGGCGCCATCCAGGTCCGCGTAGTCCACGAGCGAGGCGAGGTGTGCCGCGGGCGCGATTCCGAGGCTCGTCTCCAGCATGCACCCGAGCATGACCGAGAGGCCGCACGCGCGCGCGGTGTGAACCATGCGGAGCGCCTCCCTCGGACCGCCGCACTTGGCGAGCTTGATGTTGATGCCGTCGACGAGGCCGTCGAGTTGCGGGATGTCGCTCGCCACGATGCTCGACTCGTCCACGACGATCGGGAGAACCGCGCGCGAGCGGACGAAGGCCAGTTCGTCGTTCTCCGTCGGCGGGAGCGGCTGCTCCACGAACTCCACCCCGTACTCGGCGCACATCGCGATCCCCTCGATGGCTTCGGCGGGCGTCCAGGCCGCGTTCGCGTCCACGCGCAGGATCTTGTCGGGCGCCGCGCCGCGGACGGCGCTCAGCCGCGCCTCGTCATCGTCGCTCCCGAGCTTGATCTTGAGGATGGGCCACGCTTCGGCCTCGCGCGTCTTCCGGGCCATGACGTCGGGAGCGTCGATTCCGATCGTGAACGAACTGAGCGGCGCGTCGGCCGGATCCAGGCCCCAGAGCTTCCAGAGCGGAAGCCCGGCGCGCTTTCCGACCCAGTCGTGAAGCGCCGACGAGATGGCGCAGCGGGCCGACCCGTTGCGGCCGAGGAGGCTCGCGAGATCCCGCTCGATGCTCTCGAGCCGGAACGGGTCTTCCACCTCTTCGATGCGGGGGGCCAGCTTCCTCAGGGCCGCTTCCACCGTATCCGCCGTCTCCCCGTAGTACCCGGACGGATCCGCCTCGCCCCAGCCTTCGATCCCCTCGTGCTCCAGTCGCACCCACACCAGATCGTCGCCCGTCTTCACGCCGCGGCTGATGCCGAAGGGGTGCGCCGTCTCGACGTGGAACGACTCCCACGAGATTTTCATCTCAACCCTCGGTCGTCCGCCAGAGATTGTACTGGATGCGGGACGGAGTCACTTCGGGCCCATCCTCTCGCATGTAGACATCGATTTCCGTCCGGTGGCCGAAGCGCCCCTCCAGGTAGACGCCGGGCTCCACGGAAAAGCCGACGCCCGCCACGAGCCGCCGGTCGTCCCGCATCTCGATGCTGTCGAGCGTGGGACCGACGCCGTGGAGTTCACGGTCGATCCCGTGCCCCGTGCGATGGAAGATGGCGTCCTCGTAGCCGCGTGCGATCAGCGTGTCCCGGGCCGCCCGATCCGCGTCCGCGCCGGTGGCGCCCGGGTCCTGCCGGATCACGTCGACCGCCGCATCCCGGGCCGCGACGACCGCGTCCCAGGCGGCGATTACCTCGGCGGGCGGCTCCGGGCCGAGGAAGCCCATCCATGTCTGGTCGGCGAAGACGGCGTCGGGTTCGCCCGCCACGCGACCCCACAGATCCACCATGAACACCTGGTCCGCCGTGAGCGCCGACGATCCCTCGGCCGGCGGCTCGTAGTGCGGCTTGGCGGCGTTGGGGCCCACCGCCACGATCGTGTCCGTCTCCGTCAGGCCCTCGGCGCGCAGGCGCGCCCGGATCCATTCGGCGAGGTCGTGCTCCGTGACGGGAGTCGGCTCGCCGGAGATGTCGAAGGCAGCCGCCGTCCCGGGATCCGCCTCCGGTGCCAGCCCCGCCGCGCGCACCGCCAGCTCGAACGCCGTCCGCGCGGTTCGCGCCAGGATCTCGGCCGTCCCGAGGTGCAGTGCGTGACCGTGCTCGCCCCACTGGGCCGCGGTCCCGGAGATCAGGTCCACCGAGCTGACGACCCTGGGTCCGAGCGACTCGACGAGTTCGACGACGCCGGCCGGGACGTGGTCCACGTAGGGGATCGAGTCCCGCGGGCTCACTTCCATCGCGACCGCACCCATGCCCTGCAGCATCTCGCGCAGCGCCGTCTCCATCTCGTCCCAGCCGACGTAGCTCGTGAGCCGGTGCGGCCACCCGTCCCATCCGGACACCTCGATCTTCTGGACGAGCGCGTGCGGCGTCCGCCCCGGTTCGATGAGGACGAAGTACCGGCGCTTCTGGCCTTCGGGCAGGCCGACGAGGTGAGCCGCCAGCGGATTGAGGGCCCGGAAGTCGTACAGCAGCCAAGCGTCGATTTTCTGTCGTTCGAGCTCCCGTGAAGCGGTCTTCAGGAAGGTCGCATCAAGGTCGGGCAAGGCCGGGCTCCTGTTCTGCGGGGCGCGCTCCCGGGGCGGTCAGCCCGTGGCGTCGCGCAGGGCCGTCAGGTGCGAGACGACGTTGCGTCCCAGTTCGTCGGGATTGTAACCGCCCTCGAGGAAGGAGACCACGCGGTTCCGGGCCGTGGCCCGCGTCCGCCCGACGACCTCGTGCGTCAGCGTGTCGAAGTCCGCCGGGGTAAGAGTGAAGCCCCCCAGCGGATCCTCCTCTCCCGCGTCGAACCCGGCGGAGATGAGCGTGATGTCCGGCTCGAAGCGGGACAGTGCCCTGTCGACGCCATCGAGCAGCGTCTCCACGTAGCGTTCGGACGGGAGACCCGCGGGCATGGGGAGGTTCAGCGTCGTCCCCTCCCCCGCTCCCCGTCCGCGTTCAGCGGCGGACCCGGTGCCGGGGAAGAGGGGGTGCTGATGCATCGAGAGGAAGAAGACGGAAGGATCGTCGTAGAAGATGTCCTGGGTCCCGTTCCCGTGGTGCACATCCCAATCCACGATCAGAACCCGCTCGATTTCCGGCCCGGCCAGGGCGTGACGGGCGGCCACAGCGATGTGGTTGAAGAGGCAGAAGCCCATGGCCCGGTCCGGCGTCGCGTGGTGTCCCGGCGGGCGTACGGCGCAGAATCCCGCGCGGCACGTTCCGTCGAGGACCGCCTCCACCGCCGCGACTCCGCACCCGGACGCGGCAACGGCGGCGTCCCAGCTTCCCGGCGAGACCGGCGTATCGGGATCGATCCGCACGATCTGTCCGCTCTCGACGGACCGGTCGCAGATCGCACGCACGCGTTCGACGTGTCCCGGCGTGTGGGCCCGTTCCAGTTCGGCGGTTTCCGCCGGGGGCGGCATGACGGGGAGGATGTCCTCGTGAAGCTCGGGCAGCGCCCGCTCGAGCGCACTCATCAGGGCGCGGAGGCGTCCCTGGTGCTCCGGATGACCCCAGCCCGTGTCGTGCCGGCTACAGTCGGGATGCTGGAACAGGCCGACCGGCTTCAGCGCCGCCGCCTCCAACTGGAATTTTGGGGACGCGACACTAGGTGGCGAAGGTCGCGAGGCTCTGTCCCTCCGGACCTTCCCGCAGTTCCCGGAGCGCTCGATCCCGGAGCTGCCGCACGCGTTCGCGCGTGACGCCCAGCAAGCGACCGATCTGCTCCAGTGTATGCGGGTCCTCGCCCTGCAGGCCGTAGTACAGCCGGACGACACGCGCATCGCGCGGCCGCAGGCGGCGCAGACCCTCGGCGATGTGCCGCTTCAGCAGGCGACGTTCGACGACTTCCTCCACGTCGGTCTCGTCGGCGAGAAACCGCTCCGCGAGATCGCTGTCGTCGGAAGCCCCGACCCGCGCATCGAGTCGAACCTCGCGCGCGTTCAGCCTCCGCAGCAGCGCAACCGTGGGTATCGTCAACCCCGTTTCGTCCGCGATCTCCCGATCGTTGGGCTCACGGTCGAGGGTCTGACGCAGTTCGCCTCGCGCGCGGATCATGCGCGCCAGCTCCGTCGCCCGGTTGAGAGGCACCCGCACGGGCCGGCCCTGCTTCGCGATGGCGGACAGGATCGCCTGGCGAATCCACCACACGGCGTAGCTGATGAACTTCACCCCGTGGTCCGGGTCGAACTTTCGGGCGGCGATGACCAGGCCGACGTTCCCCTCCTGAATGAGGTCGAGGAAGCTCAGCCCCTTGTTGCGGTAACGTCGGGCGATGGAGATGACGAAGCGTAGATTCGCGCGGATGAGACGGTCGAGGGCGGAGGCGTCGCCGCCGCGCGCCGAGCGGGCGGTCTCACGTTCTTCGCTGGGGCTCAGGAGCGGATAACGACCCAGTTCCTCGAGGTAGCGTTCGAGGATGTTGGGCGACAAACCCTCGCGATCCATCGCAACTTCCTCTCTTTGCCGACGTCGACCCGGCCTGGCTGTCGGGCCGATCTGCCGATTCCGGCTCCGGCGCGCACGGACCTTCCGACGCTGTAATGAAGCTAACGCGGATTGGCCACGCCGCAAAATGTATGGCCGGGCGGGTGCGTCAGAACCGGCCCAAAGCGCGTTCGCGGGCCGGGAGGACTTCGAGGCAGGTCGTCCACCAGCCCGTGAGGATCGTCTCCACGAACTCCTCCGGCAGCTCTTCGTCGCGCATTTCGCCTGCGAGGCGTTCGTGATCGTAGGCCACGGGCACGAACTGGAGAACCGGCACCGGCCCAGCGGCGCCGAAATCCAGCAGCGCGTACCACACCTCCGTCCGCCCGTCGTTGGCGGGCCGACCCACAACGCCGACGTTCGCGAAGAGTCCGCCACCGGGCAGCGAGCGCTGCCAGGGGATCCCGGTATGGGTCGCGAGCACGATGTCCGCCTCGTACTGGCCGGCGAGCCACGTCAGGAACTGTGTCGAGGTCGCGGATTCCCAGAGGAATTCGTTCATGCGCCGGGGGCTGCCGTGGCACATGAGCACCCGCACGCCGTTCACTTCGAGGCGGATCTCGCCGGGGAGACGGTCCATCCAGCGGCGCCACCGCTCGTGCGTGTTCCGGAACGTGTAGCGGTATGAGAGCCGGGCGAAGTAGTTGTCGCGCGGATCGGTGTAGCCGCACTGGCAATCTTCGAGGCCGCGCGCGATCGAATCGTCGTAGTTACCGCGCAGCACGCGGACATCGTGGTCGATGAGGAGCGGAAACACGCGGTCCGGATGGGGGCCGAACGCTCCGAGATCGCCCAGGCAGTAGAGCGCCTCCGCCCCTCGGGCGGTGGCGTCCTCGATCGCGGCCGCCAGCGCCAGGTGGTTGCTGTAGACACCGCCGAAGACGGCGATCCGGCGCGGTTCAGGAGACATCCTGCCCGATGCCCCCGTAGTTGGAGCAGATCGCGCCGTGCAGCCAGCACGTGTGGCACGCGGACTCGTCGAGCCGCACCGGGCGGGACGCCTCTTCCAGCGTCGAACCCATGCGGGCCGCCGGCGTCTCGATGAGGATGGGGCAGGCGTAGATGCCGCGGTTCGTCACCACCCGGCTCGACGCGCAGAGCAACTGGTTCTCGTCGTAGCCCTCCATCATCGCCTCCGTCACACGTTCCTCATGCGTGTAGGGGCGCACGCGGTCCGCCTCGCGCCCGATGCGGAGGGACGGGAGAATCTTGAGCCGCGGGTTCTCGTATCCCACCGCCCGAAGCCGGGCGACGAAGGCCTGCCGCACCTCTTCGTCCTGTTCCGGTGCCCACACCTGCGTGGCGGTGATGATCGGCAGGAATCCCTCCTCGAGCAGCTTCCGGACGCCGTCCATGGCGCGATCGAACGTGCCGTCGCCCCGGATCGGGTCGTTCGTCTCGGGCGACGGCCCATCGAGGGAAACGCGCATCTCGAGCGAGTAGCTCGCCGCGCGGGCGGTGCGGGCGATGGGCTTCAGGGCCCGCACGGGGAGCAGCGTCCCGTTCGTCAGCACGGAAGCGGGTCCCCGCTCGAGGGTCCGTTCCAGCATGGCGGGGAGGTCGGGGTGCATGAAGGGCTCGCCGCCGGTGAAGTAGTACTCCTTGACGCCCCACTTCTCCGAGCGCCGGAGCCAGTCCTCGACCTCGGCGAGCGAGAGGAACTCGAAGCTGTCGTTGTCCGGGGCACAACTGATGAAGCAGTGGACGCAGCGCAGGTTGCAGATCGTCCCGGTCACCTGGAACCAGAGCGTATCCAGGTGGTCCAGTCGCACGAGGGGCGCATTCTCGCGTGGCTCCACAGCGGGTGCCGCGCCGTTCGACGCGGTCGCCGGCGAGTGGATCTTCCGCGCTCTCGCGATGTCTCGCCGTGGTTCGATCGGCGGCGCCGATCCAGGCATCGGACAAACCTTTGCGGGTGGTTTGCGCTCTCGTCGCACGTCTCCCTTGAACCCCTTACCGCAGGCTGTTGATCCTACCGCGTGCGCCGGGGCGCGCGCGACACTGCACCGGCAGGCCGCCGCGACGGTCTTCAGGTCAGGAGCGGGTCTCCGGAGTCGAGCCGGGCCTCCACTTCCTCCTCGTTGGCTTCGATCAGCGCCAGCACCGGCTTCGGATCGCGCGGAGCGGAAGGTTCGAAGGAGAAGATGCGCAGCACCCGCGCGGAGTGGTGCAGGGAACGCCCGAGCCGGGGGATGTCGATGAGGCCCCGCTCGCCCAGCGCGGTCAGGCGGCGGACTTCGCCATCGTTCCGCACGAGGAGCAGGTTGAGTTCGAGCATGCCCGGGTAGCTCGGATAGTCGAGCATCACCGCGCCCTCGGAGAGATCCCACTCGCGGGCCATGCGCCGCTCGAGCGCGGCGACGAGGTCCGGGCGCCGCGACGGCCACGACGACAACGCGTCCGGAAGCTGGTCGCCCGTCAACTCCACGAGCCGCTTCGGAAGACGCCGGTCCGCGAGCGCGCGGAGCAGCTTCGCCGCGCGGCCGACAGCGGACCCGCCGTCGTAGCTCGCGCCCGCCGACGACCGTTCGATGCGCCGGCCGATGAGCGACAGCAGTTCCTCATCGCTGGGCCCCGCCAGGTCCTCTGGGGAGAGCAGACCGCTGTCGAGCGCCGTCTGGACGAGGCGCACGAAGGTCAGTGTCGCGGCGCGCACGGCGTGGTGCCAGTAGACGTTGCGGAACATCTGGTACTTGGAGAAGAGGAGCGTCTCCAGCGCGCTGAGACCCTTCTCGCTGACCGCGAGTTCGAGCGGATGTCCGGCCCCCTCGCGCGCGAGGGTGAGCGCGGGGAGGAGACGGTCGACGTCCACGGCCCCGTACGGCACGCCGCAGAAGAGCGAATCGCGCCGGAGGTAGTCGATCTTGTCGAGGTCCAGCGACCCCGAGATCAGCCCCTGCAGCGGATGCCGGGACTGACCGCGGATGAGGGCGCCGATGCGGACCGCGGCATCCGGCCCATGCCGGTCGAGCACGCGCCGGATGGGGTCCGCCGCCATGAAGCGCGCCGCGATTTCCTCATGGTCTCCGGGGATCGCACTCGGACCGAGTTCCTCCACCGCGTGCGAGAAGGCGTAATGTCCGACGTCGTGGAGAAGCGCGCCGAGACGAACGACAGGCAGTTCGTCCATGGCCCCCGCATCCAGCGCTTCGAGGTGCCCGTCGCGCTCGAGGCGGGAGATGGCCCGCGAGACGAGATGGTAGACGCCGAGGGCGTGGAGGAAGCGGTTGTGCACGCCGCCGGGATACACGAGGTGCGCGAAGCCGAGTTGCTTGACCCGCCGCAGGCGCTGGAACTGGGGCGCGTCGAGAATCTCGGCCGCATCCCCCTCCACGCGGACGTTCCCCCACAGGGGATCACGGATGGTTCGTATTCTGGCCATGGGCGTCGCTGAACATGCTCCGCGCAGCGTTCAACGGCCAATCAACCGAGACGGCGGCATACGGCCCGTGGCATACAGCCGGTTGGAGGGGGCGGCGGTGTTGCGGCGCGGACGGGACGTTCGCGAGCTTGGAGCCGTCAGGGCTCTTGGAGCATGAGCGGCTCAGCGGGAGGCGGCGTGGAGATCAAACGCGACCGGATGGTCCACCTCGGGTACGCGAAGTACTGGCGCTCCGACCAGATCGTCGGACTGCTCCCGATCGAGGACGACCGGGGACCCGGCCGGCGGACGGAGGTCTTCGTCGCCAGCAGGTCCGAACCCGTCACGGCGTCCCGATCCGAGGCTTCCATCCTCCGGGACATGGCGTCGCTTCCAGACGAAGCCCGGGTCGCCGAGGCCGGCTCCATCGCGGAGGACCTCGTAGGCGCGCTGCGCGACCTGTCGCCGGTGCTCAAGCGGATGCTGAAGAACGAAGAGGGGTTCGACGTCGAGTACTGGGCCGGCAGGCTGCGGCGGGTCATGGAGTCGGACGATGACGGGCAGGAGGACCTCTTCGGCTGACGGGCGGCGGGTGGCGGCCTCCACGGTGGCCGCCGTGGCGGCGCTCTGCTTCGCGTCCGGGACCGGAGCCCAGGAAGTTCCCGCATCGCCCGCCACGGATCCGCGGGCCGGAGTTTCCGATGGCTGGAACTCCGAGGCGGCCCTTCTCCTCATCGATCGCGTGATCAAAGCGCGGCGGCACGCCTGGGCCGACAGCTCCCTCGAACGGTTTCGGGCCGATGTGCAGGGGCATGTGTACTACCTCGGCGACGTCCTCGGGGACCGGCATGTGATCCGGGCGGACCAGCTCGCGGTGGATGTGCGCTGGCAGCAACCGGACCGCTCGATGCAGACGATCGTCGGGCGCCGACATGAACTCCGGCTCCCCACGACCATCCACTATCACCTCGACCACCTCTTTCTCGTCCTCGACAACTTCGGGGACCGGATCCGGATCGGAGACGGCCACGAGGTCGAGGACGTGCTTCATCCCGCGGCGGCAGCCGCGCGCGGGTTCTACGAATACCGGCTCGCCGACTCGCTCGAGATCCGGGTCGGCGACCGAACCGCGCGGGTGTTCGAACTGGAGGTCCGTCCGCAGGAAGGGACGAACGCGGGCGCCGTGGGATCGCTCTTCGTCGAACGGGAGACGGGGGCCATCGCGCGGATGTGGCTGACGTTCACGCCCGCCGCCTATCGGGATCCGCAGATCGTGCGGATCGTCGTCGACCTGCGCTCGGCCCTTCAGGAGGGCCGCTACTGGCTGCCCGACGAGCAGGAGATCGAGATCGCGCGCTCGCTCCCCTGGTTCGACTTCCCGCTCGAGACGCTCGTCCGGACCCGCCTCCGCGTCCTCGATTACGACTTCGACGAGGATGCGCTCTTCGGTCTCGGGCCGGGAGCGCTCATCTACAGCTATCGCGACGAGGAGCTGGCGCGCTTCGACGCGTGGGAAGATCCGCTCTACGGAGGACCCCTCGAGGAGGGAAGCGCGGATGGCGATTTGGGCGCGGCCGTCGCGGACGCACGCGAACTCCTGCTGGGGCGGACGCTGAGCGGGGGGCGACGTTGGCAACTCGCGCTTCCGAACGCGTCGGGGGGAATCCGGGTGCGGCGCTCCGAGGGGCTGTTCATCGGGGCGGGAGCCGCCTACCGGCCGAACGATCTCACGCGGGTGTCGTTCGGGGGCGGCCATGCGATCGGGGAGGCGCGGCCCCAGGCGAGCCTCGGACTGCGGCGGCGGCTGGGGGAGGTCGACGTGGAGGTCGACGGCTGGCTGCGGACTCATCGCGACGTGGGACCGCCCGCGGCGGTGGGGGTGCTGCGGACGCTCGCCCTACTCGCCGACGGAGAGGACTACGAGGACCCCTACCTCACGACCGGCGGGCGGATCGGGCTCGCCCGCCCCGGCGGTCCCGTGCGCTGGCGTGTGGGCGCGTCGCTCGAGCGGCACCTGAGCGCCGCCCTGGTCGTGGGGACGGAGCCGCTCCGAGATCGGCCACTGCGCCCCGTGCGCCCGGTCGACGAGGGAGAATTGGCCCGGCTCGATGCCGGCGTGACGGCCGGACTCGGGAGCGGATCGGGCGCGCGGTGGACGCTGGAACTCGCGGGCGAGGCGGCGGCGAACGGCGTCGGGAACTTCGGCTACACGCGCGCCACGGTCGCGCTGCGGGCCCGGGGGAGTCCGGGCGGCGGGTGGAACTGGGAGAGCGACGTCGAGTTCGGTCTTGCCGGCGGGGAGTTGCCGGCCCAGCGGCTCTTTCTGCTCGGGGGGCGCGGTTCGCTGCCCGGCTACGAGTTTCGCGGCTGGGGCGGGGACCGCATGGCGCTGTGGCGCGCCGAGGTGTCGCGCGCCATCGCGTCCCCGTGGGTGCGGTTGCGCGCCATCGGCGCCGCGGGCTGGGCCGGCCTCGGCCACGCCGGGGAGGGCGCCGCCGGCCGCTTCGGCGTGAGCGGAAGCGAGGGGCTGCGTGCCTCGGCCGGGCTGGGCCTGGGACTTGTCTACGACATCCTCCGCCTCGACGTCATGCGCGGAGGAAACTGGGTCCTCCTCCTTTCCGTGGACTCCCGATTCCTCAGGATCCTGTAGCAACCCCACCGGGAGCGTCGCCGGCAGTCTTGTTTCCCAAGGCGGGCGATGTAAGGATTCACCGTGGATCGTTGCGTCTCCCGCGGAAACGCGGACAGCACCGCGCAAACGCATAAAGAGGTCTCCCGCTTGAGGTTCGCCCATGAGTGACGCCGAGATCACGACCGAGACCCCAACCGGTCATTCCCGCAGAACGTTCATCAAGGGGGTCATCGCGACCGGCGCGGTGGTCTCCTCCTCCAGCCACCTCTTCCGGGCCCGGAGCCTGTCGGCCAGCGCGGCGGTGCGCGCGTCGATGCCCCGCATGATCTCGCTGAACGTGAACGGCGTGTCACGTTCGGTCGATGTCATGCCGCAGGAGACGCTGGCCATGACGCTCCGCTACAAGCTGGGGCTCACCGGCACGAAGCTCGGCTGCGACCGCGCGGAGTGCGGCGCCTGTACGGTGCTCATCGACGGGGTCTCGCACTACGGCTGCTCGATGCTGACGAACGCGGTACGCGACCGGTCGGTGACGACGATCGAGGGGCTCGAGAGCGAGGACGGGACGCTGCACCCGGTGCAGCAGGCGGTGATCGACGAGGGCGGCTTCCAGTGCGCCTTCTGCGCGCCCGGCTTCATCATGAGCATGGTCGCGCTGACGAACGAGAACCCGGAGCCCACGCGCGAGGAGGCGGCCGAGGCCCTCTCCGGCAACCTCTGCCGCTGCGGGGACTACAACAAAATCCTGAACTCCGCCATGCGTGCCGCCGAGTACGCGCGGCGCATGGTGTGAGGGGAGGACGATCATGGCGCTAATCGGACAGGACATTTCGCCGCCGGATCTGCGCGCGAAAGTCACGGGACGAGCCAGGTACGCGGAGGACTTCAGGGCCGAAGGCATGGTCTTCGCCAAGCTCCTCCTCAGCCCCATGCCGCACGCCCGCGTGCGCGGCGTGGACGCGAGCCGCGCGCTCGCCATGCCCGGCGTGCTGGGGATCCTGCGGGCAAGCGAAGTCAACCAGCCCGAGGCCCCCGGCGAGGCCGCGCTCACGGATGAGCCCAAGTACGTGGGCGAGCCCATCCTCGCGCTGGCGGCGGTGGACGAGACGACGGCGGCGGACGCGATCGAGGCGATCGACATCGACCTCGAGCCGCTCCCGTTCGCGATCGATCCGCTCGACAGCCTGCGGCCCGGCGGCCCGGACGCGCGTCTCGAAGGCAACGTGATGCGCTTCGGCGAGAGCGGGCGCGAATTCGAATCCCTGAAGTGGCCGCAGGCGGAGTTCGACGCGGCGGAGGCCGAGGGCCGGCTGCCGATGGGCGAGCCGACGGACGAATGGAACCACGGCGACCTCGACGCGGCGTTCGCCGAGGCGGACTACGTCCTCGAGGACACCATCGTGCACCAGTCGCTCACCCACCACCCGATGGAGCCACGAAGCTCCATGGCGTACTGGGAGGACGGGCGCTGCTACCTGTACGGTTCCACGCAGAGCACGCAGCGCGCGCACCAGGCGATAGCGGCGCAGCTCGATCTGGAGCCCGACGAGCTTGTCTTCGTGGGTCAGTACTGCGGCGGCGGCTTCGGCTCGAAGATCGCCGGCGTCCCCATTTACCAGGTCACCGCGCTCCTGGCGAGGAAGATCCAACGGCCGGTGATGATGCGGATCAACCGCTACGAGGAGAACTACATCGGGCGTGCGCGCCCCGGTTTCCAGGCGTGGACGAAGATGGGCTTCCGCAGCGATGGGAAGATCACAGGGATCGACCTCTACATCGTTCAGGACCACGGGCCGTACGGGCGGTCGGGCGACTACAACACCGCGGGCGCGGTGACGGACCTCATGTACCAGCCCGACGCGATGCGCTTCCGCGGCCTCACGCTCTACACGAACACGCCGCCGCGCGCGGCGCAGCGGGCGCCGGGCGGCGCGCAGATCGTCGCCATGCTCGAGCCGCTCGTCGACAAGGCGGCGCGCGAACTGGGGATCGACCGGGTGGAGATCCGGAAGATCAACGCCCCCACGCACGACTCGCAGTTCGGGCCGCAGCGGGCGACGACGACGAGCGCCTTCGTGCGCGAGGCGATCGACGCGGGCGCGGAGCAGTTCGACTGGGCCGGGAAGCTGGCGCTCAGCGGACAGCGGAACGGGACGAAGGTCACGGGGGTCGGCGTCGGCCTGAGCCCGTACGTCGGCGGTTCGTCCGGGTTCGACGGACTCCTCCTCATCCGCCCGGACGGGAAACTGTACATCCACCAGGGGATCGGGAACCTCGGGACGCACTCGATGGCGGACACGGCCCGGGCCGCGGCGGATGAACTCGGCCTCGAGTGGGACGACTGCGCGGTCATCTGGGGCGACAGCTCGCAGCACCATCCGTACAGTTCGGTGCAGGCGGGGAGCCAGACGATCCACGCGCACACGCGCGCCAACTACGCCGCGGCGCTCGACATGAAGCGCAAGCTGCAGGAGGTCGCGGCCGCCGCGCTGGGCGGCTCGGCGAGCGCGTACCGGGTCGAAGGCGCCCGCGTGACCGGACCGGGGGGCTCCATGAGCTTCGCGCAGGCGGCGGAGCGCGCCATCGCCATGGGCGGCGAATACTCCGGCCAGGAGTTGCCGGAGGACATCAACGACTACACCCGGGCTTCCGCCACGCAGCTCGCGGGCCAGGGCCTGATGGGCGTCGCCCGGGATAACTTCTCGCACGAGGGCTCGACGTGGTCGTGGGTCGTGGGCTTCGCGGTCGTCGAACTCGACACCGAGACGGGCGACGTGCGGATCGTCGACTACACGGGATCCGCCGACTGCGGGATCGTCGTGCACCCGCGCAGCCTCGCGGCGCAGATCCACGGCGGCAGCGTGCAGGGCTTCGGCCAGGCGCGCAGCCAGAAGTGGGTGTTCGACCCGAAGTGGGGTGTGCCCTTCGCCCACCGACTCTACACCGCGAGACCTCCCGGCATCCTCGACGTGCCGCTCAGCATGGACTGGGCGGCGGCGGGCGAGCCGGACCCGCAGACGCCGATCGGCGCCAAGGGGATCGGGGAGCCTCCGGTCGGGGCCGGGTCCGCGGCGGTCACCTCCGCGATCGCGGACGCGCTCGGCGGGCGCTGCCTGTGCCGGATCCCGCTGACGACGGACGTGATCCTGGCCGAACTCGAGGGCCGGGCGCAGCCGCACGCACTCACCGAGATCCACAGCTAGGGGAGATAGAACGATGGCCGTGATTCGCGACATGATGCCCGCGTTCGAGCTCTTCCAGCCGACGAGCGTGGACGAGGCGCTGGACGTGCTCGAGCGCCACGACAACACCTGGGTCCTGGCCGGCGGCCTCGACTCGATTGACTGGTTCAAGGACCGCATCAAGCGGCCCGACGTCGTCGTCGAGCTGGGCTCCGTGAGCGAGCTGACCGGGATCCGCGCGAGCGGGGACGGGCTCGAGATCGGCGCCATGACGTCGCTGCGCGACGTGGCGGCGAGCGAGGACGTGCGGTCCCGCTTCGGACTGCTCGCCGACGCCGCCGCCGAGGTGGCGACGCCCCAGATCCGGAACCAGGGGACGCTGGGCGGCAACCTCATCCAGGACACCCGCTGCTGGTACTACCGCGGCGGATGGCCGTGCTACCGCGCGGGCGGGAACATCTGCTACGCGGGCACGCCCCGCTCCATGAACCGCGAGCACGCCGTGACCGGACAGAGCCGCTGCGTGGCGGTGAACGGGGCGGACACGGCCGGAGCGCTGGTCGCGCTCGGCGCGCAGATGCTGGTGCGGAGCGCGGGCGGCGAGCGCGTCTACGAGGCCGAGGACTTCTTCGTCGGCCCGGAGATCGACATCGAGCGCATGACCGTGCTGGAGCCGGGAGATCTCCTGACGCACGTGCGCATCCCCGGCGACTGGGCGGGTGCGCGCTTCTACTGGGAGAAGGTCCGCGACCGGAAGTCGTGGGACTGGGCGCTGGCCAGCGTGGCCGCCGCAATCGTCGAGTCGAACGGCACGATCGAGCGCGCCCGGATCGCAGTCAACGGCGTGGCCCCGACACCGGTGCGGCTGACCGACGTCGAGAACCTCGTTCAGGGGATGCCGGCGAACGACGACACCGGCACGGCGGCCGGCGAACTCGCCACGCGAGGCTTCAAGCCGCTGCGCCACAACGACTACAAGGTGCCGCTCGCGCGGAATCTCGTCCGGCGCGCGGTGCGGGGAGACATGGCCTAAATGGAGATCCTCAGAACGGCGCCGAATCCCTGGGGCCAGGAGGTACTCGTCGGCGTCGCCTGGGATCTGCTCTGGGCCGCCGCCATTGCCGGCTTCCTGTTCGTGGTCGGGCACCATCTGTACGTCTGGATCATGGCGCCGAAGGCGCCGAAGACGGCGCCCGAGCCGGCTCCCGAGGTGCCCGAGCGGGTGGAGCGCCACTCACAGGCGTCCCGGACCTTCCACTGGCTCATGGCGGCGACGATGCTCACGCTGCTGGTCACTGCGTTCTTCCCCGTGATCGGCGTCCAGTTCGCCTGGGTCACGATCCACTGGATCGCCGGCATCGTCCTCACTCTTCTGATCATCTGGCACATCATCCACGCTTCGACGAAGCAGGATTTCTGGTCCGTGTGGACCGGGACGAAGGAGGTCGGGCAGGCGTTCCGGGCGATAGGGAAGTTCCTGCGCCGCCAGCCGGCCAAGGAGGAGCGCTCCGGCAAGTACCCCCTCGACCAGCGGGCCTACCACAACGCGGTGACGCTCGTCTCGGCCGGGGTCATCGTCACGGGACTCCTCATGATGGTGGGGGTCGACACCTGGTTCTGGGCCAGCAACCCGTACTTCCTCTCCGACTCCACGTGGGGCCTCGTGTTCGTCCTGCACGGGCTGTGCGGGGTCGGGCTCGTCACGATGGTCATCGCCCACGTCTACTTCGCGATCCGGCCCGAGAAGCGCTGGATGACCCGCTCCATGATCAAGGGCTGGATCACGCGCGAGGAGTACCTCGAGCACTACGACCCCGACCTCTGGAAGCTGGGGACGGAGCCGGCCGGGGCCGAACTGGCCGGGGGGAGCGCGTCGTCCGCGGATCCCGACGGGGTCGTGCCCGCTTGAGCCGCGAGGAGCTGAAGGCCCACATCGAGGTCCTCGAAAAGGCGTACGAGTTCTTCCTCTCCTACGCCGCGCTCGGTGCCGAGCGGGAAGAAGCCTCGAAAGTCGGCGGCCAGTTGCGGGAGTACCTGAGCCGGGCGGACGCAGCGCTCCGGGCGCTGGCGGACGACCTCGGCGGCCTGGTCGCGGCGGAGGGGCTGGAACCGGCGGGCGCCTACGGGGAGATGATCGACGTGACTTCGGCCGACGCCGCACGGGCCGGCGCGGCGGTCCGGATCGTCCTCACCCAGGAGACGATCAGTTCGCAGTTGATCGACAACCTCAACGCCTCGTCCCACCTGCGGGCGCTCCTCACCGACCTCTTCCTCCTCGACGACGTCGTCTGACCCGGACGGAGAGCCCACTGCCGCTCACCATGCCGCCCTCCGGCCGCTACCCGTCCGTCCGCGTGAAGGTGAAGGTGCCGATGGGTGCGTCGGAGAAGGGGCTCTCGCCCCTCAGGTTGCGGATCGGCTCTTTCGGCTGAGTGTCGTCGTTCGCGGAAGTGTACACGGGCCCGCTGTCCGTCCCGGCGTCGTAGGGGTAGAGGACAACCTCGAGTTCCTCGATCCAGTTTCCGTCGGCGTCGCGCAGCGACAGGCCCGACACGCCCACAAACCAGTCCGGACTCGGGGCGATCATCGTGACGAGGGTGACGAGCGGGAAGTCCTCGCGTAGCGTGATCGCCTGAATCGTCGTGCTTCCCGGACTGCGGATGCCGGACCCGTTGACGACCGCCAGCGCGTTTCCAGGGATCTCGGCCTGGATCTCCGCGGTCAGCGTACTGGTGCCGCCCGTTTCGGCCATGCTCTCGATCCCCGGCGTGGCGGTGCCGTCCCGGGCCCAGAAGGTCACGCCCGCGTTGTGCACAGCCCCGATGAGCGGCGAGAAATGCGCCCCGCCCGGGAAATTCGTCGGGTGCGTCGAGGCGCTCCACGTCGCCTCGAAGACTACGCGGTACGTCGCCGTGGTCGACGCGGCGGGGGGCGGGGGCGGCGGCTCAGGCTCGGGACCCGGTCCGGGATCGGTCCCGGCACCGCCGCAGCCGGCCGTCGCCGCGAGGGCGACCGCCAGTGCCAGCGGCCGGAGCCACACGCGCGGATACTCTTCAACCATGGGAATCATGGTGGCTTAAACCGCCGGAGTCCGCCGAAGGTTCCCAGGGCTCCCGGTGAGAAACCGGCGGTGACTCAGGCGCTGGCGTGCCACGCCGCGAGGACCTCGGCCTCCTTGTCGGCGGGGAGGCCGGCTCGCGGCTCGGCGCGGCGATCCTCGGGGAGCGAGTTCCACCATTCGACCGTGTCGCGGGCGGTGTCGGCGAGCGGTCGGAACGTGAGCCCGGCCTGCACGGCGGCGGCGACGGAAACCTGGTTCATGCCGACCGTTTCCCCTTCGGGCGGCGTCCAGTTCGTCATGTGCATCCAGGGCGCCACCTCCTGCTCCGCCATGAACTCCGTCGGCACCCAGGTGAACGTGGCGTCGGAGCCGAGCGCTCCGCGGATCTCCTCCAGCATGTCTCCGAACTGCTGAATCTCTCCCGTGGCGTTGTACGTGCCCCCGGTTCCCGGAGTCTCGACGAGACGCACGATCCACTCGGAGAGGTCGCGGGCGTCGACGTTCTGCACCGGGTCGGCGGGGGTGTTCGGGGCGAGCACTTCCCCTCCCCGGTCGACCCGGACCGGCCAGTACGTCCAGCGGTCGGTGTTGTCGCCGGGCCCGATGATCAGCCCCGGGCGCACGTTGATCGCGTTCTCGCCGAAGGCGTCGCGGGCGTACTGCTCGCAGCGCGCCTTCCTGGGCCCGTAGCCTCCGTCGTCCTCGGCCTCGTCAGGCGACAACTGCCCGACGTGATAGTCCTCGTCGATCCCCACCGTGCCGAAGTCCGCGTAGGCGGAGATGGAGGAGACGAAGAGGTAGCGGTCGACCCGGCCGCGCAGGAGTTCGGTCGTTGATGCGACCCAACTCGGGTACGAGGCGGAGTTGTCGATGACGGCATCCCACTCCCTGCCCTCGAGTGCCGACAGATCGCTTGTCCGGTCACCGATCAGGTGCTCCACACGCTCGAAGTAGTCCTGGTAGAACGGCGGCTCGGTCTGCCCGCGCGTGAAGATCGAGACTTCGTGGCCCCGGTCGAGGGCATACTTCACCTGGTGCGGACCGATGAAGCGCGTTCCGCCGAGGATGAGGATGCGGAGGGGATCTCCGCCGGCGCCGCCGCAGGCGGCCGAGCCGAAGGCGCCAAGCACGCCGAGCGCGCCGCCGGCGCGGGCGGACGTCTTCACGAACTCTCGTCGGGTCTGGTTCCAGGCCATCGTGATCTACTCCCTTTCTGTGCCTTCCTCGCCCGGCGCCCTCTCTTCGGCGCGGGGTCCGGACCAGCCGTACGCGTGCGCCACCGTGATCGCGATCTCCGACGCGAGCTCGCTCCCCGAGTCCGAATTCGTCATCACGAAGACGCCGTCATCGCCGTCGATGTACGCCGCGAAGGTGCAGCGGAAACCCTGGTTCGAGCCGCCGTGCCGAAAGCGTTCGCCGTCCTCCGAGATCGCCGGGCCCAGTCCCCAGTCGTCCGCGTCCGGCGTCAGCATCTCCCGGGCGAGCGCTTCTCCCAGCACCCGGGTCGACTCGCCCTTCCAGGCACGCTGCATCTCCCGGGCGTAGAGCGCGAGTTCGCTCGGCGTCGTCCACAGCCCGGCGGCCGCCTGTTCGGGATAGGTGTGCCACCCGCCGGGGACCCGGTCGCCGTTCGCCCGGTAGCCCGTCGCGATGTCGTCCCGGCGCTCGGAAGGAATCGGCTGCTCGTACGTCGAGCGCGACATGCCGATCGGGTCGAGCACCTCCTCGCGCATGACCGCGGCGAACGGCTTGCCGCGGACGTCCGCCACGAGCTGCTGCATCACGGTGTATCCACCGCCCGAGTAGCGCCAGCTCTCGCCCGGCGCCTTGTAGACCCGCACGGGGTCCGTGTTGCCGTACCCGTCGAGGACGCCCGGCCCGTCCGGCACTTCTTCGTCCGGACCGTAGCCCGGAAAACCCCACACGGTGAGGCCGGCCCGGTGCGTGAGGAGCTCCCGCAGGGTGACGGGCGCCTGTTCCGTGAACTCGTTCTCGGGCACCTGCCAACTCGTGAGATGGGCGTTTACGTCGCCATCGAGGTCGACGCGGCCCGATTCGACCAGCCGCAGCGCGGCGAGCGCGGCCACGGGTTTGGAGATGGAGGCCGCCTGGAAGAGCGTGTTCGGGGTCACGGGCCGACCCGATTCGACATCGGCGAGCCCGTAGCCGCGGGCCCAGGCGATCTCGCCGTCGACCAGGACGGCGACGCTGACGCCGGGCACGCCCAGTTCGGCCATGCGGTCGGCGAGCGAGGATCGTGCGACGGGCTCGCCGCGAACCGTGAACGTCGGCATCAGCGCCGACTCGACGAGCGCCTCGGGGGATCCGTCCGCGGCCCCCTCCGGCGCGGAACCGCCGGGCGTAGACGGCGGCGCGCACGCGAGCGCGGACGAGGTCCAGGCGATGAGTGCGGTCCGGGCTGCGTTCACGGTCCCTTCCCGAATTTGCAGTCGTACCAACTGCGGCCGATCCCGAGATCGACGCGAAGGGGGACGGTCAGCTCGATGGCCCCCTCCATCTCCTCGCGCACGATCCGGCCGATGGCCTCAACATCGGACTCCGCAGCCTCGATGAGCAACTCGTCGTGCACCTGCAGCAGCATGCGGGCCTCGGTTCCCGCGAGACGCTCGTGCAGCCGGATCATCGACACCTTGATGAGGTCCGCCGCGGATCCCTGGATGGGGGAGTTCGTCGCGGTGCGTTCGCCGTAGCCGCGAATCCCGGGGTTCCTGGACCGGATCTCGGGGATGTACCGGCGACGTCCGAACAGCGTCTCAACGTAGTTCCGGTCCCGCGCCAGTTCCTTCATCTCCTCGAGGTAGGCCGCGACGCCCGCGAACCTCTCGAAATATCCGTCGATGAACTCGCTCGCCTGCGCCCGTGAGATGCCGAGCTGCTGGGCGAGCGCGAACGGGCCCTGGCCGTAGATGGTCGCGAAGTTGATCGTCTTCGCCTGCTCGCGCATGGTCGGCGTGACGTCATCCGGCTCGACCCCGAAGATCCGGGCCGCCGTCTCCCGGTGGATGTCGCGCTCCGCCCGGAACGCTTCCACGAACGCCTCGTCCCCGGAGAGATGGGCCATGACCCGGAGCTCGATCTGCGAGTAGTCGGCCCCCACGAACAGGTGGCCGGGCGCGGCGATGAACCCCTTTCGGATCTCGCGCCCCAGCGCCCGCCGGATCGGGATGTTCTGCAGGTTGGGGTCCGAGGATGAGAGTCGGCCCGTCGCGGCGATGGTCTGGTTGAAGCGGGTGTGGATGCGCCCCCCGTCGTCGATGAGCCGCGGGAGCACGCTCACGTACGTGCCGTCGAGCTTGTCGAGTTCCCGGTGTTCGAGGATGAGGCGCGGGAGTTCGTGGCCCATGGCCGCGAGTTGCTCGAGCACGGACTCGTCTGTCGAGGGGCCGGTCTTCGTCTTCTTGAGGACGGGCAGCGCGAGCTGGTCGAAGAGTAGCGCCCGCATCTGCGGCACGGAGCGGAGGTTGACCTCGGCCCCGGCGATCTTGTGGATCTCCGACCGCACCGCATCGAGATCCCGGCGCAAGCGGGTTCGCAGGTCGCCGAAGAAGTCGAGGTCGATCGCGATGCCGGCCCGCTCCATGCTCGCGAGGACCGTGACGAGCGGCATCTCGACCTCGCGGAAGAGGAGGCCCATGCCCGTGCGTACGAGGTCGGCTTCGTCGACCTTCGCGAGGCGGTGCAGGAGCGCGGCACGGGGGCCGGCCCATTCCGCGACCCGCGCAGGCTCGACCGATGCCAGCGGGACCCGGTTCCGTCCGGTGCCCGTGATGGCGTCGCCCGTCTCGAGAGCGACGCCCAGGCGATCGGGGCCGAGGGTAGAGAGGGCGCGGTCGCGACGGGCCGGATCGAGGCAGTAGGAGGAGATCTGCGTGTCGAACGCGACGCCGCCGTCGAGGCCACCCAACTCGACGCCGTGCCGGCGCAGAAGTTGGGCGGCGTACTTGAGATCGTGTCCGAGTTTCGGCGTGTCCGAGGCCAGCAGTTCCCGCAGGCCTCGCATGTCGGATGACGTCATCCCCGGCAGGCCGACCGGCTCGCCCGCATCGAAGGCGAGGGTCGGGTTTCCCGCCGCATCGTGCTGGATTTCCGGGGCCCGGTGCCCGAGAGGCAGGTAGAAGGCGCGGGCGTCGGAGGCGGCGACCGCCAGACCGACGAGGTCGGCGCCGAGCGGGTCGTCGGAGCTGCCCGCGACGAAGAGTCCGATGCGCGAAGCTTTCGAGCACTCGGTCAGCAGAACGCTCAGCCGATCCGTGTCCGCCACGACGTCCACCTCGGGGGCGAAGCGCTCGGCCTCGGCCGCCGGCGCCTCCAGTTCTCTCAGCAGGTTGTGGAATTCCAGATCGCGGAAGACGGACGCCGCCTTCCCGGCGTCCATCGGCCGTGACCGGAGGCCTTCGAGGTCGAGGTTCACGGGCGCATCGGTGCGGATCGTCACCAGTTGCCTGGAGCGCCGAGCGTCATCCGCATGCTTGAGAAGCGCGTTTCGGGCCCGGGCCGCCGTGATCTCCTCCGCTCGCGCGAGGATGGACTCCAGGTCGCCGAACTGCCTGATGAGGGCGGGCGCGGTCTTCTTCCCGATGCCGGGTACCCCGGGGACGTTGTCGGACGAGTCTCCGAGCAGTGCCAGGAAGTCCGTCACGCGCTCCGGCGGCACGCCGAACCGCTCCTCGGCGTTGTCCGGCGTCACCCACACCTGTTCCACGCCGGCAGGTCCGCCGCGACCCGGATTGAGCAGCGCCGTGCGGTCGTCTACAAGCTGGTGGAAGTCCTTGTCTCCGGAGACGATGACGGTACGCAGACCGCGGCCTGCGGCCTTCTGCGCGAGCGTCCCGATCACGTCGTCCGCCTCCCACCCTTCCGCCTCTATGACGGGCACCCGGAAGGCGTCGAAGACCTCCCGGCACCTGGGGAGGGATGCTCGAAGTTCATCGGGCATCTTCTCCCGCGTGGCCTTGTACTCCGGGTAGATGTCGGTGCGGAAGCTGTCGCCCGCATCGAACGCGACGCCGAGATAGTCGGGTGCGTGATCGGCGATCAGCCGCATGAGGAAGCGGGCGATGCCGTAGGGGGCCGACGTGTTCTCGCCGCTGGAGGTGGTGAGCGGCCGGTTGATCATGGCGAAGAACGCGCGGTAGATGAGCGCGTAGCCGTCGAGCAGGAAGAGCGACGGACGGGCAGCCCGTGCGGGCTTCACCATGCCTGGCGCGGCCACACGGCGTTCACGGGCTGTCGGGGATAGTCAACATGGCCTCTATGTATGGCCGGGGGGCTGTCCGTCGCAAAGCCCGGCGACAAAAAAAACGCCCCGCCGGGCGGGCGGGGCGCGTAAGGCTCCGGCTACGGTGTCCGGTCAGGCGGTGCGCACGACGCGGGTCGCGTGCAGGCCCTTCTCGCCCTGCGTGAACTCGTAGTCCACTTCCATCCCTTCGGCGAGCGTCTTGTACCCGTCCATGTCGATGGACGAATAGTGGACGAAGACGTCATCGCCGCCGTCGGGCTGCTCGATGAAACCGTACCCCTTGGAGTCGTTGAACCACTTGACCGTACCTGATGGCATCCTGCCTCCTGCGAACCTCGGTGATGGGTGTTGCGGGCGCGTGGCGCGGCTGGCCGTGCATCGTTTTTCGCGCCGCCGGACTCGAGACGTTTGCTATGCTATGCGAGCAATTCGGACCCGTCAACACGCCGTCCGGAACGACCGTATCAGGGCGTCGAAAGGCCCAGGTCCGGGTACAGGAAGCGATAGATTTCCGCCAGTTCCGTGACCGCCCGAACGTACTCCCGCGTCTCCCGGTAGGGGATCCGCTCGACCAGCTTTTCCTCATCCGAGAACTCGGGAAAGTCGCGCCAGCGCGCGTAGCGATGGGGGCCGGCGTTGTAGGAGATCATTCCCGCGATATCGAAGCCGTCGAAGCGTCCGAGCACTTCCGACAGATACCGGGTCCCGAGCATCAGGTTGACCTCCGGGACCGTGAGCTGGTGACGGCGGTAGCCTGCGAGCCCGGCGCGCGAGGAGATGTTGCGGGCGGTCTCCGGCAGGAGCTGCATCAGACCGATGGCATTGGCGACGGAACGGATCTCGGGGTCGAACATCGACTCGCGACGCGAAAGTCCGGCGACGAAGTGGGGCGAAAGTCCATTTCGCTCGGCGGCGGCGACGAGAGCCTCTCGAAAGGGCAGTGGGTAGATCGCTTCGAGGAGCGGCCGAGTCCAGCGGCCGCGAATCGCCTGGGCGCGCCACCCCTCGCGAATCCCCTCCCGCGTCCATTCCGCCGCGTTGAGGGCGTGCGCGAACGCGAGGATCGCCCCGTAGGTGGACGGTCCGCGTTCGCTGGCCCTGCGGTATTCCCGGCGCGCCCGCTCGGGCCACCCCACCTCTCGCAGCACGTTCATGCGCCGGATCGCGGTCGCCTGGATGGGGTCGAGGCCGGGCAACGGCTCTTCTTCCCGCAGCCCGACCGCCGCCAGACGGTCCGCGCCGGTGCGGGGCTCCGCGAGGATGGCGTAGTAGTCCAGCGGGTTGTACCGCAGGGCGCGGGCGTAGAACTCGCTCGCGGCCTGGGTGTCGCGCAGCGCCTCCGCCACCTTGCCGCTCCAGTAGATCGCTCCCTGGGCCCACCCGCCCTCCGGGTAGCGCTCCCGGTACTCGGCCAGGAGCGCCCGCGCCTCCGGGAAACGGCCCTCGTGGTAGGCGAGGAGAGCGAGCCGTTCCAGCGACCGTTCCCCGTAGCTCGCTTCCGGGAACGCGCGGTAGGAGCGTTCAAAGCCCTCCGCCGCGATGTCCGGGCGGCCGTCGTCGTGCTCGAGGTCCGCGAGCAGATAGGCGGCGCGGGCGGCGACATCCCCTGAGCCGCGGGCGGCCGTCTCGTGAGCCGCCTCGGCGTCGCCGGGGCGGCCGAGCGCACGGTAGATGCTGGCGGCGAGCATCCACAGCGACGCCCGTGGCGCGGTGACGGAAGCGGGATCACGGGTCCACGGGGCCAGCGTCTCCGCGGCCCGCCCGGGAGTGCCCAGCGCCATGTACGTCGATGCGAGCGACTCGGCGATGCCCGGGCGTTCCGCCGCGGGTGCGAGTTCGAGCGCTTCCGAAAGGTAGCCGGCGCCGCGGGAGTGACGGCCGGCGCGCGTGTCGGAGCGCCCGACGTCGCGCAGCGAGCGCCAGGATCGCGTGAGCGCGAGGAGCGCAGGTCCCGTCTCCGGCGTCTGGAGGCCTCTCGCGATCGCGTCCGCGAAGGCCGACGCGGCCGAGGCGGAGTCCCCGATAGCCAGGTAATGCGGTCCGAGGTGCCGGGCGGCGAGTACGTTCCGCACGCCCCTGCCGGCGCGGCTCGCGAGTGCGGCCCCGCGTTCGGGATCTTCGAGCCTGAAGGCCAGGCGCGCGGCCGGGAGGAGCGCGGAGTCCGCCGGAACGCGGGCCTCGCGCACGATCGAGTCAGCGAGGGCGAAGGCGTCCCGGTCCTCGGCCTCCGCCAGGGCGTAGAGGCGCGAGAGCCGCAACCATGGAGCCAGCTCCGGGTGTTCCCGCTCCGCAAGTGCGTACTGGTCCCGCGCTTCGAACCACTGGTACCGCCGATAGGACACGTGGGCGAACTCCACTCGCGCGCGGAGTGGCGGTGTCCCGTCGACCGCGTATAGATATGCGCGGTAGCGCAACGCAGACTGGGTCAGGCTGTCGAGCCCGGCGTACGCCCGTGCCCGGAGGAGCGTGGCCTGCGAGCGCGCGGCCGGGGTCGAGCCTTCCCGCTCTGACAGCAGACCCAGCACGGAAGCCCACGCCTGCTGATCCGCGAACGCCTGGGCGGCCAGCAGCACGGCCTCGTCCCCCTCCACCTCGCCCGTGGCGAGTGCGGGCGCCAGCAGCGCCGATGCCGAGACCGGCATCCCGGCATCGAGAAGGCGCCGCGCCCGCTCCAGCACATCGGCGCCTGCCGACGTGGCCGCGACCTGGCCGGGACCGGACGGGCGTGACGCGTTCCCGGCCTGCGCGCCGAGAGCGGACGCCAGGACGAGCGTCAGCAGCGACCCCAGCCAGGGACCGCGTAGCCAATGGATGCGCGCAAGGCGCCGGATTCGCCGTTGAAGATGCACAGGAAGGCCTCCTTCCCACGTCGTCCCCACCCCATTCACACCGGACCCTAGCAGTCCGACACCGAACTTCGACGTTGCGATGGCCTCGATGCAAGCGAAGCCCCACGGGGATCGAACAAAAAACGGCCCGCCGAGGTGGCGGGCCGCTTGTTCAAAACCCCTCTCGCGCGCCGGGAAAACGCCGCGGCGGCGGACTCCCTCTTCTTAGCCGGCCGCGCGCTCGTGCAGCGCGTCGATGAGACGCTGGGCACTCTCTTCCATGTCGATGACGAGGCGATCGATCTTCGTCACGAAGTAGTTGTGGAAGATGTTGATCGGAATCGCGATCGTGAGACCCGTGGCGGTGGTGATGAGCGCAACCTTGATCCCGCCCGCGACCAGCGTGGCTTCCACTTCGCCCGCGATCTCGATGGCCTGGAAGGCCATGATCATCCCGATCACGGTCCCGAGGAAGCCGAGGAGCGGAGCGACGTTCGACAGCGTCGCCAGCCATACGAGACCCTTCTCGAGCCCCGCAACCTCGATGGCGCCGGCGTTCTCCACGGCCTGCGTCGCGCGGTCGGTCCCCTCGTTGTACCGCGAAAGCCCGGCGCTGAGGACGTTCCCCGCCGGAGCGCCCGACTCGGTGCAGAGTTCGAGCGCTTCATCGAGGTGGCCGCCAGCGATCTGCTCGTCGGCTTCCTGGAGGACTTTCTTGTTCTTGCCGCCCTTCAACTGCAGGTCGACGAGCTTAAAGAGGATGATGAGGATACCAATGGTGAGCGCGGCCCCCAGCGGCCACATCATCCAACCCCCGGCCTCCCAGATCTCCGCCAGATTGAGCGTCTGACCCTCACCCAGCGTCAGTGTCTCCTGCAACCAGAGTGTGGACGCGATCAAGGTGGTCCTCCCGGTAAGCGGTGGTTCATCGATTGCCTGGCTCGCCACGTCCGGCGCGGATGCGCCCGAGTACGAGCGGAACCAAGCTAGAAGCGGTCTGCGGGACCGTCAAGCGGCGGTACGGGGCCGTTACCGGCGCCGGAGCCAGGCATCCGACCGGTGGACTCGCTCGTAGCGGGCGGCAAGGCGGACCAGAGCCGCGGACGCGGATGTCGCGATCTCCCCGGAAGCGCTCGCAGCGGCAGCGGCGGGCGCAGCGAACGCGTTGGCCACGCTGTCCGTGAGGCGCTCGACGATCAGGCGAGGGTCGGGCACCGGGTCGAGCAATTCGTTCAGGCCGATCGCCGGGCCCTTCCCGGAGACGCCTGCCGCGGCGCGCTCATCCGGCCCAACGTCGCGTGCGTCCAGGTCACCGAGATGCTGTTTGTCCTCGAGGAGAATGGAGCCGTGCTGAAGCACGCCGCCGCGGCGACGGCACTGGGCGCTGCCCACGAGCTTGCGGCCGCGCGCGGTGAGCTCTCCCGGGGCGGGATCGCGAAAGCAGCTTGCAGCGGAGATCCGGGAGGCGGCCGCGAAGCTCGCCTCCGCATCGTCGCTCCGAACCCTGTCGAGCGGGACCCCGGCGGCGCGCAGTCCCTCGGCAAGCGCGCGGTGCACCGTTTGCAGGACGGCCCGGGGCCCGCCCCACGCCCGCGCGGGACAGGCGAGGGCGTAGGTGATCTCGGGTCCATGGAAGACGGATCGGCCGCCCGTCGGTCGCCGAACGGCGTCGACGCCGGGGCGGAGGTCGTCGGGAGAACGCCCGAGCAGCCGGCCCGGAGCCTCCTGATGCCGCCCCAGCGACAGGCACCACGGCTCCCAGCCATAAAACCGGAGTAGCGTCGAACCGCCCGCGGCGAGTTCGAGCATCGCCTCGTCCACGGCCATGTTGCGGGCGCCGTCCGCCACGGCGTAGGGGAGTACGACGCACGGCGATCCCCGGGGACGGGCACGCGTGCGCCGCGCGGTCACAACTCCAGAGCCTCTCCGGGCTTGAGGATCACGACCTCGGCCGTATCGCCGACTGCGTCCACGAACCGGGCCGGATCGACGTCGATCAACTCCCAGGTGCCGTAGTGGTTCGGAACGGCGATGCGGGGTTCGATCATCTGTATCGCGCGCGCGGCGTCCTCCGGACCCATCGTGAAGTTGTCGCCGATCGGCACCAGCGCCACATCCACCTCCCCGTTCAGAAGCTCCATGTCGCGCGTGAGCCCCGTATCGCCGGCGTGGTACACCCGCGTGCCGTCCACCGTGAGCAGGATGCCGGCGGGCGTCGTCGTGTACGCCTCCGCGCCCGGCGCGTCGATCTTCCCCCCGTGGAGGGCCACGGTGAGCTTGACGCGCCCGAACGGGAACTCGTGGGCACCGCCGATGTGCATGGGGTGGGCGTTCGCGTGCCCCTGCACCTCCCCGGCGTACGACACGATCTCATACGTGGCGATGAGCTGCGCGTTCGTCGCTTCGAGGATGTCCCAGGCGTCCGCGATGTGGTCGCCGTGCCCGTGCGTGAGCAGGAGATAATCGAGGCGGTCGGTGAAGTGCTCCGGTCCGACGTCCGCCACCGGGTTCCCGGTCAGAAACGGGTCGATGAGGATCCGCGTTCCGTCCGCGGTCTCGATCTCGTAGCAGCTCTGGCCGTGAAAGACGAGTCGTGCCATCCGCTTTCCCCCTGGTCGGTGCCGCTATATCGCCGTGTCGGCGGTCTCGGCTTCGTAGCTCTCGATCGGCGGACACGCGCAGACGAGGTTCCGGTCTCCGTACGCGTTGTTCACGCGGCGCACGGGCGGCCAGAACTTCCACTCCCTGGTCGACGGCGCCGGCCAGGCCGCTTCCCGCCGCGTGTAGGCGTGGTCCCATTCATCGGCCGTGACCATCTCCGCGGTGTGGGGCGCGTGCTTCAGCGGATTGTCCTTCGCATCCAGCGTCCCTTCGCCGATCCTCCGAATCTCGCCGCGAATCGAGATCAGCGCGTCGACGAGCCGGTCCAGTTCCCGCTTCGACTCGCTCTCCGTGGGCTCGATCATGATCGTGCCCGCGACCGGGAAGGACATCGTCGGCGCGTGGAATCCGTAGTCCATGAGTCGCTTCGCGACGTCCTCGTCCGTGACGCCCGTTCCCCGCCTTAGCGGACGCAGATCGAGGATGAACTCGTGCGCGACCCGCCCGTTCTCTCCGCGGTAGAGAACATCGAAGTGCTCGCTGAGAAGACTGGCCATGTAGTTCGCGTTGAGAACGGCCGCCTCGGTCGCGGCTCGCACGCCGTCCCGGCCGAGCATCGCGATGTAGGCCCACGAGATGAGCAGAATCGACGCGCTCCCCCACGGCGCCGCGGAAACCGGCGGGATCGCGGCTTCGCCGCCGACATCGACGAGCGGGTGTCCCGGCAGGTACGGCGCAAGTTCGTCGGTCACGCAGATCGGACCCATCCCCGGGCCCCCGCCGCCGTGCGGGATGGCAAACGTCTTGTGGAGGTTGATGTGGATGACGTCGGCGCCGTAATCGCCCGGCCGGCAGAGGCCCACCTGCGCGTTGAGGTTGGCGCCATCCAGGTATACGAGTCCGCCGTGCTCATGGACGATGTCCGTCACCTCGCGGATGGCTGACTCGAACACGCCGTGGGTAGACGGATACGTGATCATCGTCGCCGCGAGCCGGTCGGCGTGTTGCTCCGCCTTGGCGCGCAGATCGTCGACATCGATGTTCCCGTTCTCGTCGCAGCGGACCACAACGACCTTCATCCCGGCCATCACCGCGCTCGCGGGGTTCGTACCGTGTGCCGACGACGGGATTAGGCACACGTCCCGGCCTCCTTCGCCCCGGTCCTCGTGCCGGGCCGCGATCACGAGCAGGCCGGTGTACTCGCCCTGCGCCCCTGAGTTCGGCTGCAGCGAGCAGGCGGGCAGACCGCTCATCTCGCAGAGCCACCGCTCCAGTTCGTCGAACAGGCGCCGATAACCCTCGGCCTGGTCCACGGGGGCGAACGGGTGAAGAGACCCGAATTCCGGCCAGGTGACGGGGATCATCTCCGATGTCGCGTTGAGCTTCATCGTGCAGGATCCGAGCGGGATCATGCTCGTGTTCAGCGACAGGTCCCGGGTTTCGAGCCGATGGATGTACCGCAGCATCTCGGTCTCGGAATGGTACCGGTTGAAGACCGGGTGCTCGAGGTAGCCCGAGGCGCGGGCGAGTTCCGCGGGATAGACGGGTTCGGGAATGTCCGCCGCGACGTCTTCGGCACCGAGTTCCGGGCCGTCCCCGCCCCCGAAGACCGCGAACAGGTCGTCCAGATCCTCGCCCCGCACCGTCTCATCGAGCGCGATCCCGACGGTCCCGTCCTCGAAATCCCGCAGGTTGATGCCTCGTTCGCGTGCCCTGGCGAGGATGTCGGCGGAAGTGAAGCCGGAGGGTATGACCTGCAGTGTGTCGAAGAACTGCTCGTGAACGATCGTGTGCCCGAGCCGCTCGAGTCCGCGAGCGAGGGTCCACGTCGATTTTCGGACGCGGGTCGCGATGGCCCGGATGCCCTCCGGGCCGTGATACACGGCGTACATCCCGGCCATGATCGCGAGCAGCACCTGTGCGGTGCAGATGTTCGAGGTCGCCTTCTCTCGCCGAATGTGCTGCTCGCGGGTCTGCAGGGCCATCCGGAGCGCCGGGTTCCCGTCCGCGTCGACCGAGACTCCGATGATCCGGCCTGGCAGCTTGCGCTTGAACGCATCCGTGGCCGCGAGGTAGGCGGCGTGCGGCCCGCCGTAACCCATCGGTACGCCGAACCGCTGAGAGTTGCCGACGGCGATGTCCGCGCCGAACTCGCCCGGCGGCACGAGCAGCGCCAGGGCGAGAAGATCGGCCGCGACGACGACGCCGGCGCCGTGCTCGTGAAGCGCGTCGCAGAGACCCCGATAGTCGACGACCGCGCCTTCCGTGGTCGGGTACTGCAGAAGCGCGCCGAAGGCGTCGTCGGGATCATGGGCGGCGATGTCGCCGTGCTGGAAGAGCCGGACCTGGATTCCGAGCGGTCGGGCGCGGCCGCGGACGACGGCGACGGTCTGGGGGTGGCAGGCCTCGGACACGAGAAAGACGTTCCGGTCTTTGCTCCCCCTGCTGCCCCAGAGCATGAGCATCGCCTCCGCCGCGGCGGTTCCCTCGTCCAGCAGCGAGGCGTTCGCGATCGGAAGCCCCGTGAGGTCGATAACCATCGTCTGGAAGTTGAGCAGGGCCTCGAGGCGCCCCTGAGAGATCTCGGCTTGATAGGGTGTATACTGTGTATACCAGCCCGGGTTCTCCAGGATGTTCCGGAGGATGACGCCGGGTGTCAGCGTCCCGTGATACCCCAGACCGAGATAGGAGCGGAACGGGCGGTTGAGACCCGCGAGTTCCGCCGCGCGATCGAGGAGCCTCCTCTCCGTGATCGCTTCGGGCAGGTCCAGGTCGCGACCCAGGCGGATCGGTGCGGGGACGGTCTCCTCGACGAGTTCGCCCAGGCTCGTCACGCCGACCACCTCGAGCATCGACTCCACGTCCGAGGGCGCCAGTCCTATGTGGCGCCGGGCGAACTCGGCGAACGGCTCCATCTCAAACCGCATGTTCAGGAGCGGGCCGTCAGATCTCGTCCGCGTCGGCGACGAGGGCGGCGTACTGTTCGGCGGTGAGGAGGTCGTTGAAGTCCTCGGGCGTTTCCAGCTCGAGCCGGATCATCCATCCTTCGCCGTAGGGATCGCTGTTGACGAGACCGGGGTCGGCCTCCAGCGCGTCGTTTACCGCCACGATCGCTCCCGCGGCGGGGCAGAAGAGTTCGGAGACAGTCTTCACGGCCTCGACGGTCCCGAACGCTTCCATCTGTCCGAACTCTTCGCCGGGTGCGGGGAGTTCGACGTAGACCACATCGCCCAGTTCACCCTGGGCGTAGTCCGTGATCCCGATCAAGACCTCACCGTCGACGTCCGTTTCCCGCACGTACTCGTGCTCGGGCGTGTATCTGAGGTCTTCCGGAATGTCCGACATGCGTACCTTGCCTTTGCTTCGGATCGAGCGTCTCTGGGCTGGCGGCGTGGGGACTATACCCGAGCCGCGAGCCGGGCGTCAAGCAACCCCGGCGCTAGTCGCCCGAAGCGAGTTTGCGCCGGGCTTTGCGGTCGTTTCTGATCCGCTTCCGCGCGTCCCTCGCGCTCTCGCCGGGGTGTCGCTCAACGACGTCGACACCTCCCATGCAAACGAGACCGCTGAGGCGGATGACGGGAGCGTCCGGTGCTGGTGGCGTACCGGGTTCCGGCATGGTCACGCCTCCCATCAGCGCGATCCCGCCCCACTCGACGCGGACCCCTGGAGGAACGACGATGTCCACGCCTCCCATGAGCGCGAGGAGCCGGACCGAAACCGCCTCCGTCGCAAACGTCGCCTGCCGAAAATCGAGATCCGTGCCACCCATCACGGTGACGGCGGTGAGCTGGCGGGGCGGGACCCAGCTGCCCTTGCGTTCGGTCGCCCCCAGATCGAGACGATGAGGTCGTTCTCCTGGACAGGTCGGGACGGGTCCACCGGCACGGAGGCGGTAGGCGCGGGCGCGGGGACGGCGGGGCGGGTTTCGCTCCGGAGAGCGGGCAGGTCTCGCTCGAGCGCAACGAGTTCGGCCCGGGTGCGCGCGGCGTACGCGATGTCCAGGCGGCGTTCCAATTCCGTCGTGTTCATGGCGTCGCGCGCGAAATGCGCACAGAGACGGTCTACCGTCGCCTGCCGCTCCTCCGGCGACAACGCTCCCATTTCGCTGTCCGTCATCTCCTCCTCGCCGTCCGGCCGGCCTGATTCTCACGCAAGGTGGCAGGGCTAGCAAGGCGAAAAAACTTGCAGCGCGGGCCGGCGGGCGGCATCATTGGCGCACAGTAGGTGCTTTCGTGCCCTATTCGTAAACCCCTTGAAAGGAGGTGATCTAGTGTCTGCAGGATGTAGAACCGGGTCTGACTCGGCACGGGCAAGCGATCGCCTCGAGGCTGCGTAACCGGTCTTGAACCGGTGGCGCTCGAGACATGCGCCGACCTGAAAGCTGCGGTGCCTCGCCGGCGTCGCGTCGAGTCAGGTTTCGGTTGAGACAAGAGCCGGCCGCGGGCTTCACGCTCGCGGCCGGTTTCCTTTTCGCCCCTCCTCCCCTCTGAAAATGTCGTTATTCAGCAAGTACACCGGAGCCGGCAACGACTTCGTGATCGTGCGCGGTGAAGAACTGGGGCTCCGGGACGCGGGGGCCCTGGCCGCCGCGCTGTGCCCCCGCGCGACGGGCGTCGGCGTGGACGGGCTGATCACGGTACGAAGCCTGAGCGAAGAAGTCGTCCGCCTCCGGTTCTTCAACTGCGATGGCTCCGAGTTTTCCACCTGCGGGAACGGTTCGCGTTGCGCGGCGCGCTACGCCGTGGACAGGGGGCTCGTCCCCCCCGATCACATCCTCGTGACGGACGACGGTGAGATCCTGGCGCGGGTGCGGGAGGACGGCGTGGCCCTGGAATATGCACTCGACGCCCGCGTGGAACGCGAGTTGCGCGCGCGCGTCGGAACCGGGAAGCGGGGGGAACGGGACGCCTGGCTGGTGCGGATGGGGACGGCGCACCTTGTGGTCCCCGTCCCGTCGGTGGATGTGGAGGACTTCGACGATCTCTGCCGGCCCCTGCGGTGGCGGGAGGATGTCGGTCCGGGAGGGGCGAATGTGCACCTTGTCGCCCGCGACGGAGCGACGGCGGTGATCCGTACCTTTGAACGGGGCGTGGAGGGGGAGACGCTCGCCTGCGGCAGCGGATGCATGGCGGCGGCCTTCGCGCTCCGCGCCGCGGGCGAGGCGGGGGATCGGGTCGACTTCCTCGTCCGGTCCGGGGCCCCGTTGACGGTGGAGTTCCTCGAGGCGGGGCGGATCCGCCTCACCGGACCGGCAGTGTTCATCTTCGATGGCGTCTTCCCCGAAACCTCGCGCTGACCCGGACGCGTCCGCGGTGGCGGCGCCGCTGCTGGAATGGTTCGACGCGCGGCAGCGGGACGACATCGCCTGGCGTGGAGAGCGGGACCCCTACGCGATTCTCGTGGCCGAGGTCATGGCGCAGCAGACGCGCGTGGAGACCGCCGTGCCATACCATCGGCGGTTCATGGATCGCTTCCCCGACGTTCAGACCCTCGCGGAAGCGGACGAGGACGAGGTCCTCAGCCTCTGGGAGGGATTGGGATACTACGCGCGGGCCCGCAACCTGCGCCGGGCCGCGCGGCGCGTGGTGTCGGAGTACGACGGCCGGATCCCGCATGCGGTGGCGGAGCTGCGGACGCTCCCGGGGGTGGGCCCGTATACGGCCGGCGCCGTGGCCAGTGTGGCGTTCGGGTTGTCGGAGCCCGCCGTCGATGGGAACGCACGCCGCGTGCTGTCGCGCCTGGGTGATCTCGAGACGGCCTCTCCCTCCGCGCTCGACCGCGCCGCGCGAGCCCTCCTCGGCGAGGCCTCGGAGCGGCCGGGCGACGTGAACCAGGCGCTGATGGATCTCGGGAGTGCGGTCTGTACACCGCGCCGCCCGCGGTGCGGAGCGTGTCCGCTATCGAATCGATGCCTGGCGCTGCGACGGGGCACGATCGGGCTGCGGCCCCCGAGAATGAGGCGTGCTCGATCCCCCGAGCGGGTCGAGGCGGCGGCCGTGGTCCGTCGCGGCGGACGGGTGCTCGTGCTGCGGCGGCCGTCCGACGGGCTCCTGGGCGGCCTGTGGGATTTTCCCTCCGTGGCGCTATCCTCGCCGACCCCGTCCGCGCCGGCGCTCGCGAGAGTCCTCGGGGAAGGGTTCGGCCTCGACTGCCGCGTGGGTGAGGAGATTCGCGTGCTGCGGCATACGTTCAGCCACTTCCGTCTGCGGCTCGTCGTGCACTGGGCCAGATGGCGATCAGGTGAGGTCACGGAGCGGCAGCACCGCTGGGTCGGCCGCGGAGAATTCGGCGATCTCGCCTTTCCCGTCTATCTCCGGCGCCTGATCGACGAGGACGTTTCCCGGAGAAAGGCGAGGTAGGCACGGACCGTAAGGTCGGCCGCCGCATGGTGGGAGGCGGGAAGATCCCCGTAGACGGCGGCCCGGATCTGTTCCGGCGTTCGGGCGCCGGCTTCCAGCGCCCGCCCGACGGCCGCCACGCGCTGCAGCCGGTGCGCGCGGCATTCTTCGAGGCGCGCGCGCACGTCCTCGATGGGCGGACCGTGGCCGGGGAGCAGGCGCTCGGGGCGGAGGGCAGTGAGGCGCGAGAGACTCGCAAGGTAGGCGTCCACGGACCCGTCCGGATGGGCGATCATGGTGCTCCCTTCTCCGAGCACGAGATCCCCCGTGAAGAGGGCGCGCGAGGGCTCGAGCAGGTAGCAGAGGTGGTCCGCGGAATGACCGGGCGTCGCGATCGCCCGCAGACGGAGGCCTCCCCCCGGCTCCATCGCCTCGCCATCGGCCAGCGCGCGGCCCGCCAACCGCACGCGGCCGAGGGTGGCCGCGGAGGCGCGGAGCTCTCCCCAGCGGGCAGCCGCCGTCGCTGCGGCCGCCGAGTGATCGGCGTGGGCGTGCGTCAGACACACCGCCGCTACGGGTCTTCCGGCGATCACATCATCGACGCGGCCGAGGTGTGGCTCATCCTGCGGTCCCGGGTCCAGCACGATCAGCGGCCCGGTCCCGATCACGTACGTCTGCGTCCCGGTCAGAGTGAGGGGGCCCGGGTTGTCGGCGCGAACCGCCGTGATGCCCGATCCGTGCCGGACGACGCGCGCCGGGCATGCGCTCGACGTCACAGGCTTTCGTCGTATCCGGGGTCTCCGGGGGCGAGCGGCGTCACCCCCTTCTCACCGATGCCGAGTCTGACCAGTGCGGGTTCCACGTGTACGCCGCTGAGTGCCGTCATGGCGTCCTCGACCGACGCGAAGCCGGCGAGGCGCTCGATCGTCCTGGCGGTCGGGAACATCATGGGCAGCCGGCCGGCGGAGAAGCGCCGGAGGGCCGAGGCCGGCGTGGTCCAAATGGCCGCCTCGTGTTCCGGCGTCAGACTCACCCGACGCGGCCGCTCCTCCAGCGAGAGGAGGAAGAAACGGGTGTCGAACCGCAGCGCAGCACCGCGCGGTGTGATCCAGCGCGCGAAGTACACGATGCGGGTGGAGGAGAAGTCGAGTTCGAGACGCTCCGCCACCTGTGAGAAGCGGGTCCGCTCCGATAGCAACGCGCGGCGAGCCTCGACTAACGCGTCCGGTTCGCAGCCGCGCGGCGGCGCCGGCATGATCCCCGTCTCCTCGAACAATTCACGCAGCGCCGCCACGCACGCCGCGGCTTCTCCCGCACCCGGAAGCCGGCCCATCCACGTCGCGCGGGCGTCGTCTTCGTCGATCGCCCCACCGGGAAAAGCCCATGCCCCGGCTCCGAACCTGGCGTCGCCGGGGCGCTGAAGCAGGAGGAACTCCAGCCCGGCAGGCGCCTGGGTGGCGACGACGACCGTGGCGGCCGGCCGTGGGTCCGCAGCGTCCGTCAAACTCCGCTCGCCACACGGACGATGACCAGCAGGATCCCCAGCGTCAGGAAGGCGACCGGGAGGGCGGCCGCCAGCAGCCATGCGGCGAAGGCTCTTCCGGTCGTGGTCCGGTGCGCCTCGCGCAGACCGATCACCGTGAGCACGACTCCCCAGATCCCGGCCACCCATCCGCCGATGAACGGGATGATGGCGAAGACGCCCGGTCCGGACGCGTAGCAGATCGTGCGAACGGTGGCGGTGAGGCTTCGCCGCCCCGGGACCAGCAGCAACACGAACACGTGGAGGAGCAGACTCGCAATGATGAGGTACAGCACCGCCCAGAACGGGGTGAGGAAGAAATCCGCGAGCCGGCCGGCAGAGCCCGCGGCGTCCGGCAGCCCGACGTTCATGATTTCCGCGAGCATCCCCACGAGGCCCGGTTGCGCCGTCGGCAGCAGCGCGCCCCAGGTCAGCGAGAGCGCCGCCGCGAGGACACTGACCAGGAGATAGTAGAGCACCGGGCGCACGGCGGCGCGCTCGAAGGGCCCCCCGGCAAAAAAAGCGCCGGGCTCGAACACGCTCCGGCGCCACGTCTCGACCAGGTTCAGCGGGAAGGGGACCGCCGGATCTTCCCACGCGGGCAGGTTGACATCCCCTGCGCTCTCCCCGTCGTCCGCGCGTCCCCCTTCGGACGGAGCCGCCGACCCTCCACAGAACGGACAGCGGTCGAACGCGGCACTCTCGTGCCCGCACCTCGCGCATGTCGTCATGTGCTCGCGATTCAGTCGAGGATGCGCAGCGGCATGACGAGGCAGAGGTAGTCGGGTTCGCCACTCGCCGGAGAGAACGTCGCCGCCCGTTCCGGCGCCTTGAACGTCATTCGAACGTCCTCCTCCGGCATGTGGCGCAGCACCTCGAGGAGGTAGGTCGCATTGAATCCGATCTGGATGTCCTCGCCCTCGTAGTCCAGCGACAGCGCGTCCTCCGCCTCCCCGAGATCCGGCGTCTGAACCTTGAATCCGAGGTCGCCGGATCTGAAGGAGAGGCGCACTCGCCTCGTCGAGTCATCCGCCATCACCGCAACGCGCCGTACCGCCGTCTCCAGAGCCGCGCGGTTCACGGTCGCCGCCTTGTCGTTGTCCTTCGGGATCACCTGCTCGTAGTTCGGATACGGTCCCTCTATCAGCGACGTGAAGACCTCGCGGTCGGCGGAACGGAACGCCAGGTGGTTCTCCGAACGGGCGATCTGCAGCACCGTGTCGGCCGGGTACAGCTTCTGCACCTGGCTCAGCGCTTTAGGAGGAATGATGAGGTCCACCTCGGCGGGGGAGCCGCCGGCATCGAGTTCGCGTGACATCTTCGCGAGGCGATGGCCGTTCGTTGCGACCATGACCGTGGCCGCTTCGCGCAACTGCCACAGGATCCCGTTCAGAATCGGGCGGCTGTCCTCCGTGGAAACGGCGAAACTCGTCCGCTCGATCAGCGTCTGCAGCTCGCCGGCGGACATCTCCCAACCGCTGGCGAAGTCGACCTCCGGGAAGTCCGGGAACTCGTCGGGGGCCTGCCCGTAGAGGCGGAACTTGCTCCGGCCGCACTCGATGTCCACTCCGGCGGCGGCTCCGTCGTCACTCCCGTCGGCCGTAGCGAATTTCACCGGCGCATCATCGAGCACGCGCGAGATCTCCAGGAGCTGTCTCGCGGGCAGCGCGACGACTCCGGCCTCGGAAACCTCCGCCGGCACGGACAACGAGACGAAGATGGACATGTCCGTACCGCTCAGCCGAACGGCATCGTCCTCCGCATGGATCAGGATGTTCGAGAGAACCGGGAGAGCGGCTCGGGTTGGGACGGCGGCGGCGCTTGCCGCGAGACCCTTCTGGAGTGCCTCTCGGGTGATCGAGAATCTCATTTCAACTCCGGCAGTATCGGTTCGGGTTTTCCACCGTGGGTTCTACGGTTGCGTATGATATATGTATCAACGGAGTAGTAGTAGAGCCTGTCGAAGTGTCGAGAATTCGCGGTTCCCCATGTTTCTCGCGGCCTCGGATGCATGCGCCCGCTGTCGACACACGGACACGGTTGTCGAAGCTCCGGTGAAACCTCTGCACCGCCGCGGAGACCATACGCCCGGCGGTGTGCATGAAGGGCAGGTCTTCGTCCGATTTTGCACACGGTAGTGGACGCCCGGGACATCAGGTTCGGAAGAGCTCTTGCTGCAACTGGCCGACGCGGCCTCGAAGGTTGGCATCCGACGCCATGTCCGCCTCGACCTTGTTGACGGAGTGTATGACGGTGGAGTGATTCCTGCCGCCGAAGAGGTGGCCGATGTCGGAATAGGGCAGGTCGAGATGGGTCTTGATGAGGTACATCGCGACCTGCCGGGGAACGGTGACGGTCCGGTTCCGCCGTTTCGACGTGAGTGCCTCGACCGAGACCCCCCAGGAAGCGGCGATGCGGGCGCGGACTTCCTCCGCGGACACTTCGATCACCTGCTCATCGGCGTCGTTGCCCTCGGGCCCCAGGGCATCGCGCGCCATGTCGAGTGAAATCTCGCGTCGCGTGAGGGAGCTGAAGGCGAGGAGCTTGATCAAGGCCCCCTCGAGTTGCCGGACGGAAGTTCGTCGGCTCCGCGCGACGTACTCGATGACGTCGTCATCGATTTCGATGCCATCCTCGTCGGCTTTCGTGCGCAGGATCGCGGAGCGCGTTTCCAGGTCGGGCGGCTGGATGTCGGTGACGAGACCCCACTCGAAACGTGAAACGAGGCGCTCTTGGAGCCCGGGGATGTCCTGCGGCGGCCGGTCGCTCGTGATGACGATCTGCTTCTTGGCGTCGTAGAGCGCGTTGAACGTGTGGAAGAACTCTTCCTGCGTCCCTTCCTTGTTCGCGATGAAGTGGACGTCATCGACGAGCAGGACGTCGATACGGCGATAGCGCTCGCGGAAAAGGGCGGTCTGCCCGGTCCGGATCGCATCGATCATCTCGTTCGTGAACTGCTCCGATGGGACGTAGGCGACTTGGCAATCCGGGAGCCGGTCGAGAATCGTGTTGCCGATCGCGTGCATCAGGTGTGTCTTGCCGAGACCGGTGCCGCCCCAGATGAAGAGCGGGTTGTACGTCGTTGCCGGCGCGGCGGCCACGCGATCCGACGCCGCGGCGGCGAGTTCGTTGCTGCCGCCAATGACGAAGCGTGCGAACGTGTAGCGTTCGTTCAGCGCCGCCGCCGCCGGGAGGCCTCCGCGATTCGGCGTCTGCGACGCCAGCGCATGACCGGGGTCGCCGGGGTAGGGTTCCGTGATTTCCGGGAAGTCGAGACGCTCCTCGGCTCCCTTGTGCTCGAAGCGGAGTCGAAGTCTCGCGCCAAGTTCGCGCTCGGAGATGTCCCGCAGGAGAGTGCCGTACTTATCCTCGACCCATTCGACGGCGAACCTGGTGGGGGCGGAAACGACGAGCGTGTCGTCGGAAAGGGAGACGGCCTCGGTCGATCCGAGCCAGGTGCGATAGGTCTGCTCCGGGAGCACGAGCTTCGCCGATGCGCGAATCTTGGTCCAGGCCTCGTGTGCAGTCAGCTCCATCCGTGACGCGCCGGCATGAGAAGAAGACGGTGGGATAAGGGGTCTGATCTTAGGCGAATCCGCCGGCGAGTGTCAACGAAGGGAAACGCCTCTCGGGGTGGCGCGCGAACGGTGGACGGAATCGGGCGCCGCGTCCGACGTCGGCGGGCCGAATTGACACTATCCCGCGCCGCGTCTAGACTTCCGGGCTAGCCTCGAAAACCTGACGAGATGACCGGAAAGCCTCGGGTGATGTGAGATGGGGAAGCCCACATACAGCAAGCCGACCAACAGGAAGCGCGTTCGGGATCATGGATTCCGGGCACGCATGAAGACGAAGGCGGGCCGCCGCACGCTGTCGCGCCGCAGAAGGAAGGGTCGACGTCGGCTCACCGTCAGTGACGCGTTCCGTCGCAAGCGACGAAGCCGCTAGCGGGCGTCCGCCCAAGGGCTTTCGACGGCCTCGCGCGGCCCGTCTGCGCACAGCACGGGAGATTCGCCGAACCATCCGTGCGGGCCGCTGCAGCCGGGGCCGCATCGTGGACGTGTTCTTCACTCCGTCGCCCTCCGGTCGCTCCCGGGTCGGGGTTGTGACGCCTCGCTACGGGCGCGGCGCGGTCGCGCGAAACCTCGTACGCCGTCGTCTGACCGAGATCGCTCGCATTCACGTATTGCCCGCCCTTGAAGCCCGCCGGCTCGATCTGGATCTGGTCGTGCGAGCGAAACCGGCCGCCTACGACGCCTCGTACCAGAGGCTTCGGGTGACCTTGATGGATTCGCTGGAGACCGTATGCGCAGGGTGATCATCGGAGCGATTCGCGGCTACCAGCTGGTGGTCTCTCCCTGGCTGCCGCCCGCCTGCAGGTACGAGCCGAGCTGCTCGGAATACGCCCTGACCGCGGTGCGGCGGTTCGGCGCCATCCGGGGGACCTGGCTGTGCGTTCGGCGCCTCCTTCGCTGTCACCCGCTGGGGTCGTGCGGCTACGATCCGGTTCCCGCCCGGGAGCGCTGATGGAACGCCGTCTGCTTCTGGCCATAGCGCTGATGGTCGGCGTGATGATCCTCTCGAACGTGTTCTTCCCGCCGACCGAGA
The DNA here is from genome assembly GCA_965207805.1 of Gemmatimonadota bacterium. Taxonomy (GTDB): domain Bacteria; phylum Gemmatimonadota; class Gemmatimonadetes; order Palauibacterales; family Palauibacteraceae; genus Palauibacter. The sequence goes on along the minus strand of OZ242312.1, from coordinate 128,536 downwards.
GGCCGCTGGAGCCGGTGTCGCCCGACAGCGCGGAGACGCCGGAAACCACGACCGTCGCCGACGAGCTGAACCGTCTTTCCGCCGAGGAACGGGCGGCGCAGGAGGTGGCGGAGGTTCTGGCCGAAGCGGAGGAGACGCCGGCGCTGGAGGAGGTGCCGGAGGAAACCGCGTCCGCAGCCGGGGAGAGCGCCATCGTCACGGTCCGGTCGGAACTGTACGAGTACCGGTTCGACACGCGGGGCGCGCGACTCGTGGGCGCGACGATGCTCGCGCACGAGAACTTCGCCGAGGGCGGACATGGCGGGCAGCACGTCGAATTGGTGCGGCCGGACGATTCGATCCTGTCGTACGCTTTGACGCTTCGTGGCGACACCGTCTCGCTCGGCTCGATTGCCTTCACTGCGTCGACGTCCACGCTAGAGGTGGGGAACGGGCCCGCGGAACTGACCTTCGAGGCCGCGATCGGCGAGGTCACCTTCGATGTCTCGTATCGCTTCCACCCGGACGATTACCGGATCGACGTGAGCGGTGGGCTGCGCGGCCTGGGGGACGTGGGGCACGTCGTTCTCGTCGGTCTCGGCCGCGGGATCGAGCGAAACGAGGCCGTGCCCAGGGAGGACAGGGCGGCAATGTCGCTCGTCACCCGGAGTCGCTCAGGACAGATCGCGGCCGAGCGACTGGACCGCGTCGACATCGACGAGACGAGGCCGGCCACCGGCGCTCCCTTCAGTTGGGCCGCGTCGAAATCGAAGTACTGGCTCGCCGCCGTCGTCGTGCCGCCGGAAGGCCCGGGCATCGGAGGCGTGATGCTGCGCGGCGTGCCTGAGGAGGACGCGGCGGAAATGCAGGCCGCGCTGCCCGTGCCCGCCGGCAGTTCCGGCTTCGAGTACGCGGCGTACGTCGGGCCGCAGGATTTCGCGCGGCTGCAGGCCATGGGACAGGAACTCCACAACGTGAACCCCGTCGGCTGGCGCTGGCTCCGGTGGTTCATCCGGCCGTTCGGGAACCTGATCGTCGCGATCCTGATCTGGATGCACGAGTCGTTCTCCCTGGCGTACGGCTGGGTCCTGATCCTGTTCGGCGTGGCGTCGCGGATCATCCTGTCGCCGCTGTTCCACATCTCGGGCCGCGCGCAGATGAAGCAGATGGCGCTGCAACCGGAGATCAAGAAGCTGCAGGAGCGCTACAAGGGTGACGCGCAGCGCCTGCAGCAGGAGCAGATGAAGCTGTTTCGGGAACACGGGGTCAACCCTCTGGGCGGCTGTCTGCCCATGTTCCTGCCCCTCCCGATCCTGATCACGCTGTTCTTCGTGTTCCAGAACACGATCGAGTTCCGCGGGGTGCCCTTCCTGTGGCTGCCGGATCTCTCTCTGAAGGATCCCCTCTTCATCGTGCCCGCCCTGATGGGCGGATCGATGCTCCTGCTGAACTGGATCACGCAGCGGGGCATGCAGACGAACGCCCAGATGAAGATGATGTCCTACGCGCTGCCGGTCGTCTTCACCTTCTTCTTTGCGAACTTTGCGGCCGGGCTGAACCTGTACTACACAGCGTCCAACATCATGTCGCTGCCGCAGCAGATGTACCTTTCCCGCGAACGAAGGAAGGCACAGCCGCCAGCCTCCCGGAAGAAGGAGTAGCGTCGGCGCGGGGCGCCAAAGGGAGTCGGCGTCGCCTCGTTACCGCACATGGGAGACCGACAACCCGATCAGGCGCTCGGACTGCCGGAAGAACTGCTCGGCGCGGGAAGGCCCGAAGCCCAGGAGTAATCCGACGCGCGTCCCTTGAGCCAGCCCGGCCCCGAGTTCCGCCGCAACGGCAGGCTTCCATCCCAGTTCCGCCCAGCCGAAGTAGTCGACCGAAGCATGGAAACGCACGGGCGCGCCCGGCTCCGACTCCCAGGCGGCGCCCGCGCGTAGCGAAAGGGGTTCGAAGTCCGGTGTGGCGCGCAGCAGCAGTCCCGGGCCTCCATAGAGGGTTAGGCCCGATGCCGGAGATCCCTGGAGCATGAGTTCGAGCCCCTCGCGGCTCGTGCTGATGGGACGGGCGCCGGTGTTCAGGAGGAATTCGTCCCCGAGATGCGAACTCAGGTGATAGAGTTCGGCCCGAGCCGCGACCGCCCCGAAACGCCCGCGGAGAAGAACGCCGATCCGGTAATGCACTTCGATGAGGGCCTGATCCGGACCTCCGAGGTCGAAGCGGGAGAACGCCCCTCCGTGAATCGCTCCTGCGTATTCCACCTCCCCGTCCGGGTCGCGCCGGATCCAGAACCCGAGGCGGTCGCCGATCTCGGCGAGGGCAATGCCGTCACTGAGGGAGTCGCGCGTCGCGCTCAGCAGCGCGAGACGATGCACGGGCTCGAGCGGGGAGCCGGCGGGCGTGCGGAAGGGATGGCCGTTCGGGTCCCGGATTCCGCTCGCCGTGGCGCCGCTCGCCTGCGCGACAAGGGGGCGAACCGCGGCGAAAGGTGCCGTCAGGAGGAGCACGCAGACTCCGAGAGCGCGCACGTCAGCCGTCGTGAGGGCGCGCTGGAGCTTCAAGCGGCTCGCTGACACCTCGGGCAGAGCACGGTCTTCCGGCCGGTCACGCGGACAGACGTCAACTCATGTCGGCACCGCGGACAGGAGCCGCCCGTCGAGCGTGAGTTGATCAGCCACCCCGGATCGGAGTGGGCAGCGCTCCAGTGAAGCGTGGCCCGCCTCAGAACCCGCTTCAAGTAGCGGTGAAGCCGGTCGAGCTGCTCGGGCTCCAGTTGGCCGACTCGACGGTCGGGACGTACCCCGGCCTGGAAGCAGATTTCATCCGCATAGTCGTTGCCGATCCCCGCAATCGCTTTCTGGTTCAGGAGAAAGCCCTTGATGGTGGAGCGAGCATTCCTCTCCGCCAGCGTCTCGAAGCGCGCAAGAGTCAGGTCGTCGCTCAGCGGGTCCACCCCCAGGCTCTGGAGCGAGCCCTTCTCGTTGAATTCGCTTCCGGCCACGGCCTGGACCGTTCCCTGAGAGCCGGACGATGAGAAGCGGAGTTCTCGGCCGGCCGCAAACTGGAACCGGATCCGCGTCCGGTCGGTCGGCGGGGCGGTCTGGGACTCGAGGCGCAAGAGACCGTCATCCCCCATGTCGAACATGAGGCTGTAGTCGGAACGGAAACGGAGTACCACGTAGCGACCGTGGCGTTCAACGGAATCTACGGCGTGGTTCTCAAGGTGATTCTCGACGATGTCGCGCTCAATTGAAGCGACATCCGGGTCGTCGATCCGGATTATGGAGATCGTTTTGCCGGTCGTGTAACCGGCAATGCGCTCGATCATTCGCTCAACATCGGGAAGTTCTATCATTGCATCACGGCTCCGGTGGGCAAGACTGGGTGCAGGTGGACGTACACCCATACGAAGGAAATGTGCCCTGTGCTTCACGGGAGGTGAAGAAAAGAGTATTGCCACCGGGTCTCAACGTTGCGTCAAACTGCAGCGAGGCCACGGAGGGCCAGCGCGTCACGAATAGCCATAACACAATGCGCCATAACGATTTATGGCACTTCCGCCCCGGGTGTTGCCGCGGCGCTGCTAGTCGGCCCGATGAAGCCAGGCGGCTATTTTTTCCTGAACGGCCGCGGCCGCACGTGCGGGGTCTGGAGCGTTTCGGATGGGTCGTCCCATGACGATGTAGTCGGCCCCGGCCTCGAACGCGGTCTCCACATCCACGGTCCGTTTCTGGTCATCCGTCCCGGCTTCCGTCGCCGCGCGGATGCCGGGGACGACGATGCGAAACCGGCGAGACACCGCGGAACGAACTCGAGCGGCCTCGTGCCCGGAACTGATGACGCCGGCACACCCGATACTCTCGGCCCGACGGGCTCGCGATAGCACCACGGCGCCAATGTCGGCTTCAAAGCCGAGGTCTTCCATGTCCGCACGGTCGAGACTGGTGAGAACGGTCACCGCCAGAATTCCGAGATCACCGTCGGCGGCATCGCAGGCGGCACGGAGGATCGCATCGTTGCCATGTACCGTGACGAAATCCACGTCACGGGTCCGGAGTTGTCGGACGGCGGAGCGGACGGTCTGCGGCACGTCGAAGAGTTTGAGGTCGGCGAACACCTTCTTGTCTTTGGAGCGAAGCCAGTCGGCCAGTTCGAAGTACCCCCCGGAAAGGAAGAGCTCCAGGCCGATCTTGTAGAAAGAAACCGTATCAGCCAGCGAGTCGACGATCTCCCGCGCCTCTGAAGCAGTTGGGACATCCAGCGCGAGGATCAACCGGTCGGTCGCGGGGATCGTTGTGGAGATGTCGGCCTCCCGAAGCAGGTGGATCGGAATTGAACCGCGGTGAGTGGAGGACGAAGCTCTTTGGCGGTGTACCTGCCTGCAAGGGGGCCATCGACGATGTCGAGCCAGCGTTTCACGTGAAACATCTCATTCCCTGGCCGGGCCCGGATTGGCTCGCTACGACCTCCATCGCATGTTTCACGTGAAACATGGTCGCCCGGGTTACGAGAGCGCCGTATATTGGACCATCTCACAGGAGATAACGGCAGTTGCGCGACGACCGCACGTGTCGCGCTCGGTCGTCATGACACTAATTCGTTACGAGGTATACGCTTAAGTGCGTGTCGGTTCACATCGCCAGGTGCGGCGATCAGCGAGGGGCGGATCGATTTGGGCCGGGTGATCGCGATTGCAAATCAGAAGGGTGGGGTCGGGAAGACCACCACGGCGATCAACCTTGGCGCGTCGCTGGCAATCGCGGAGCGCAACACGCTCGTCATTGATTGCGACCCGCAGGGCAACGCGACATCCGGGTTCGGGCTGCGCAAGGATGGGGACGTCCCCAGCGTGTACGACTGCCTCGTAAACGGACAGCCGCTTCAGGCGGCGGTGCGGCCGGAAGTCCACTTCCCATGCCTGTCCGTGGTGTCCGCGAGCCGGGACCTGACCGGTGCCGAGGTCGAACTGATCGATCGATCGGATCGCCAGCGAATCCTCGGCCGGAAGATCGAGGCGCTGCGGGATGACTTCGAGTACATCCTGATCGACTCGCCGCCCTCCCTCGGGCTCCTCACGCTGAACGCGCTGGCCGCCGCGGACGCCGTGCTCATCCCGATTCAGTGTGAGTTTTACGCGCTGGAGGGCCTCAGCCAACTCCTGAACACCGTGCGGCTGGTGCAACGCAGCATCAACCCGGAGCTCGAGATCGAGGGGGTGCTGCTGACGATGTACGATTCGCGCCTCAACCTCGCCAAGCAGGTGGCCGCCGAGGCGCGTGAGTACTTCGGAGGCAAGGTTTTCGACACCATGATCCCGAGAAACATTCGGCTTGCCGAGGCCCCGAGCTTCGGAGAGCCGATCGCTCTGTACGATGTCCTGTCGAGCGGGGCCCGCGGATACCTGAGTCTGGCCCGGGAACTGATCGATCGGCACAGGGGTTCGTAGGTTTGCCCCGGAACGACCGTCGTCTCGGGAAGGGGCTTGCGGCCCTGCTGAGCGAAAACCTCGGGACGGAACGCGTCTCGGCGGAAGCGGAGATTCCGATCGACGCCATCCAGGCGAATCCGTTTCAGCCTCGTGGCGACTTCGATCCGGACCGCCTCGCGGAACTCGCGGACTCCATCCGCGAGAACGGTTTGCTGCAACCTGTCGTCGTCAGACCCGTAGGGGAGGCATTCGAGATCGTCGTCGGCGAGCGACGATTCCGGGCGATTCAGAGTCTCGGATGGACGTCGGTTCCAGCCCTGGTTCGGAAGCTGGACGACGAACAGATGCTGGTCGTGGCTCTCGTCGAAAATCTCCAACGCCATGACCTGTCAGCACTTGAAGAAGCTCGAGGGTATCGTCGACTGATGGACGATTTCGGTCTGACGCAGGAAGAAGTCGGGCGGCATGTGGGGCGGGACAGGTCCACCGTGGCAAACGCGCTTCGACTGCTCGCCCTGCCGGAGGCGGTGCTGGGTTTGCTCGCGAACGGGAAGCTGTCCGCGGGCCACGGCCGCGCCCTCCTGACGTTGTCCACCGCTGAAGAGCAAGCCCACGTCGCCTTGGAGGCGGTGGAGCAGGGGTGGTCCGTGCGGGAGATGGAACGTCGCGTCCGCCGAGGCCGCCCGGCGCAACAAAGGCGGCGGAAGACGAGGCAGGAAAAGGCGACGGAGTCGAGTGATCCCTTTGTTAAGCGGGCCGAACTGGGGCTTGAGCGAGGGTTCGGAACCCAGGTGCGGATCCGGACGCGCTCGGATGGCGCTGGCGAGGTCGTCGTGCGTTTTCACGATACGGATGATTTTCTGCGGCTCGTGGCCCTGATGGGTGGGGACGAGCTCGCTGCGGAGCTTCGCGAATGACCGTTCTCCGGCACTGGACACTGCAGTTGGTCCGACGGGATGGCCGGCGCGTACGTTCCCTGCCGCTCGGCCGGCCCCGACTACTACTCTCGGTGGCGGGCACGGTCGTCGGCCTGGTCGGCCTCGGGTTCCTGGCGGGCTTCCTGACGGCGTCGCGGGTCGAGTCCAATCGCATACTCGAACTGGAAACGGAAGTCGCGACGCTCGAGAGCGAGCGGGAAAGGATGAACCAGTTGGCCGGTCGTCTGAACGAACTCGAGGATGAGTTCGGTCTCCTGCAGAATGCGGTAACCGCCGGACGGCCCACCGAATCCCCGCCGGTGAACGTCGCCCCCAGAGGAGGCGTGGAGGCCAGGTCACGAACCTCGGCGGAGGCGACGACCCTTGCCTGGCCTCTCACGCAGCGTGGCTTCGTCACCCGTCACTACGGCTCACGGCCCGCCGATTCACGCGAAGGGCATACAGGGTTGGACATTGCGGTACCGACGGGGTCGTACGTCAGGGCGATCCAGGCGGGACGAGTCGAGGAGGCGGGGGAAGACCCGATCTACGGAAAATTCCTGCGGATTGCGCACGCCGATGGGCTAACGTCATTGTATGGCCACAACGCCTGGCTGTTCGCCGCGGCCGGCGACGCGGTGGAGCGACTCGAGGTTATCGCCCTCACGGGGAACACGGGAAGATCCTCGGCCCCCCATCTGCACCTGGAGATCGCCCGGAACGGCGCACTATTGGACCCACTCTCGCTGGTGGCGGACCAGAGCGGTCGGAACAACACCGGGGCCCCGGCGGAGAGGCAACCGGAGTAAGGATTGGAGCAAATGGCTAGAGATTCTCGACATGGCGGGCACACCCGTGAGCTGAGCGACGTCGTCTCGGTCGTCGCGCCCGGAATGACGATCTTCGGGGACGTGAAGTGCGATGGTACGGTCCGGGTCGAAGGGAAGATCAAGGGCTCGATCAAGGCAACGAAGTCCGTTGTCGTCGGCAAGGACGGACATATCACCGGTGATATCGAGACGCAGGACGTCGTGGTGGCCGGCACCGTGGTGGGGACCGTGGCGGGAGCCAGTCGTGTGGAATTGCAGGAAACCTGCAAGATCGAGGGTGATATTCGGAGCCGGCGAGTGAAACTCGACGAGGGCGGCCAGATTGAGGGTCGTCTCCATATGACGGCAAAGACCGCGGACGAAAAGCCGGCCGCCGCCCCGCCCAAGGGTGCGTCCCCATCGATCCAGCAGCAGAAGCCTCAGCACGCGGCCAGGCGCAGCTGAAGCGAGGTTTTCGCCCGCCCGGTCTCCCGACCGCAGGGGTCGTGCCGTGCCGGGGCGGGCGATCCGCTTGACGGAATCACGTAATCGCGGATGAGGGACACGCTCCTCTTCGCCTTCGCGCTTGTGCCCCTGACGCTCGGCGCGGACTGGCTCGTTCGCGGTGCCGCCGGCCTGGCGCAGAGATTCGGTGTCAGCCCGCTCGTCGTCGGTCTGACGGTCGTCGCTTTCGGCACCTCTGCCCCGGAATTGGTCGTAAGCGCACTTGCGTCCCTGGAAGGCCAACCGGACGTAGCCGTCGGCAACATCATGGGCTCCACGGCCGCAAACGTCGGCTTGATCGTAGGCGTCGGCGCCCTGATTCGGCCGATCGAGGTCCACCGCCGGGTCATCGTGCGCGAGACGCCCCTCGTCATCGTGGTGCTCTCTCTGGTGATGGTGCTGTCGCTCAACGACGCCGTCGGGCGTCTGGACGGACTCGTCCTCGTATCCGGCTGGGCGCTCTACCTGTTCTTCCTCCTCAAGTGGGAACGAGTCGGCGTGTTCGGGAAGGCGGATCGCGCTCCCGAGCCGGACGCGCATCGGCCGGGCGACGGGACCGATCCCGAGGAGACCGGTGTTGCGGCGCCGGGAATCTGGTGGTCGCTCGTACGGATCGGCCTCGGTCTGCCGTGCCTCACGTACGGGGCAAACTGGCTGCTGGAGGGCGCGGAGGGGATCGCAAGGTCGCTGGCCGTCCCGGAAGCGGTGATCGCCGCCACCATGATCGCGGTCGGCACTTCACTTCCGGAATTGGCTTCCACGCTGGTGGCCGCCTTCCGGCGGATGGGAGACATCGCGATCGGCAACGTGATCGGCTCGAACGTGTTCAATCTCGGCCTTGTGCTCGGGACAGCCGCGCTCGTTCGCCCGCTCGTCCTCCATCCGACCATCGTCGTCGGCTATGTGCTCCCGGCCCTGGCCTTTTCCGTCATCCTCATCCCCCTCGCGCTGCACCGGGGCACGGTGCAGAGGTCGGAGGGCGGGCTACTCCTGCTGCTCTATCTCGCCTACATCGTGCTGGTCTGGCTGTTCAACTGATCTGACCGTCTCTCCCTCCTGCCGCGGCTGTCCCGTTGCCAAGCGATACGGTAAAGGGTTACGGTTCGACGTATGGTCGTTTCGGTAAAGATGAGCAGCAAGAACCAGATTGTGGTTCCAAAGGCCGCGCGGGAGGCGCTGGGCCTTGTACCGGGGGACCGGCTCGCGGTGTCGGTAGACGGTGAGACCGTGAGAATGGAAAAGCTGCCGCCGGACGAGACAGATCGTCTACGGGGCATGCTTCGGGATGTGGTCGCCGCCGGCGATCTCTGGCCCGAACTCGAGGAAGCCTGAATGGCGGAGGACGCCGCGAACCCCGCCGATCTCGAAGGACGCCTGGTCGGGGCGGGGCTCGTGCACGTCGACGGTCGCGTGTTCGCTCTTCACCTGACGGGCGAGGGCCCGACGAGACAAACGGACCTCGCCTTCTCGGGCATTGCGAGCGGCAGCATCAGGGCCCAGACGTCGAGTCTGACCCTGTACCAGATCCTCGCGGAAGTGTATCGGCAGGGAAAGCCGGCGGCGGCGCGCGATGTGGCGCGGAACCTGCGCCTCTACCCTCGGCTGGACATCGTGTCGGCCAGCCCCGAGATCGCCATTCAGGCCGCCGAAGTGCGGGCGCAGCTTGGGGGCCGGCCGGAACGAGCCCTGCAGATTGCGACGGCGCTCGTTTCGGGCGCCGAGGTGTACCTCACATCGGGCTCGGGACTTCGACGGATTGCCGGGATGCAGGTGTTGAACGTCGAGGACTTCGGCTGAGCCCACCCTCGGCGCGGCACCGGGTTCAACGACGGGCCGCTAGCGTCTCCGCACGAGTCTCACGAGCGCTTTCAGTGGGTCGTAGAAGCGGTCGACGACCCGTTCCTTCAGGGGGATGATCGCGTTGTCCGTGATGGTGATGCCCTCCGGGCATACCTCGGTGCAGCACTTCGTGATGTTGCAGAACCCAATGCCCCCCGACTCGTTGAGAAACGCGCTCCGGTCCTCCACGTCGATCGGGTTCAGGCTGTATCCGGCCGTTCTCACGAGGTAGGTGGGGCCAATGAACTCCCGGTGCTTTCCGTGTGACCGGAGGACGTGACACACGTCCTGGCAGAGGAAGCACTCGATGCACTTCCTCATTTCCTGCGCCCTCTCGATCTCGAACTGCTTCATGCGCCAGCCGTCGTCCGCATCGCGGGGGCGCGGCCTGAAACGCGGGATGGAGGCGTTGTTTCGGTATGCCTGAGAGACGTCGGTTACGAGGTCCTTGATGACGGGAAAGGCCTTCATCGGCGTGACCGTAATCGATTCGCTCTCCTCGAAGTCGGAAATCCGGGTCATGCACGTCAAGCGAGGCCGCCCGTTGACCTCGCAGCTGCAAGACCCGCACTTGCCGGCCTTGCAGTTCCAGCGCACCGCGAGATCCGGCGCGTGCTCCGCCTGGATACGGTGGATCGCGTCCAGCACGACCATGCCCTGATCGATCTCGACCGTGTAAGATTCGAGCCGTCCGTCGTCGTCGGACCCGCGGTAGACCTCGAAAGTTCGTTCCGCCACCTCGCTACACCCCTTCCTCGATGAGCTGCCTCAGTTCCGCCGGCGGCTCCGATACCGGCTCGGTGTCCGTCACCATCCGTCCAGCGGCCGATCGGATGACAAGATTGACCCGCCCGAGCGAGGCATCGGAGTCCGGATAGTCGACCCGGGTGTGCGCGCCGCGGCTCTCCCGGCGCTCGAGCGCCGAAAGGACGACCGCCTCGGCCACGGTGAGCATGACGCCGAGGTCGAGCCAGGTGTGCCACCCCGGGTTGAAGGCTCGCCCACCGTGGATCGAGCAGGTGTCGAGCGCCCCGCGCAGTCGGTGGACATCTTCGAGGGCGTCACGCAGCGCCCGCTCCGTGCGGGCGATGCCGACCTTGTCCTGCATGATCTGCTGCAGTTCCTCCTGCAGGCCGAAGGGATTGCGTCCACCCTCGCGCTCGAAGGGAGCCGTCGCGCCCGCGACGGCCGCGGACAGTTCGGACGCCGGGATGTCGGCGAAGGGTACCTCTCTCGCCTCTTCCGCGGCGGCGGCGCCGGCGCGCTGACCGAACACGATAAGGTCGGAGAGAGAATTGCCGCCGAGACGATTGCCGCCGTGTAGGCCGGCGGCCACTTCTCCCGCCGCGTACAGCCCGGGAACGCAAGTCGCTGCCGTCTCCGGGTGTACCTTCACTCCACCCATGGCGTAGTGGGTCGTCGGCCCGACCTCCATCGCATCGGTCGTGATGTCGACGCCCGCAAGCTCCTTGAATTGGTGATACATGCTCGGGAGCTTGGCCTTGATGTACTCGGGACTCCGCTTCTCGGAGATATCCAGAAAGACGCCGCCGTGCGGACTCCCGCGGCCGGCCTCGACCTCCGCGACGATCGCCTTTGCCACGACATCCCGGGTGAGCAATTCGGGCGGCCGGCGGTTCGCCACGCGGTCGCCCTCCACCCACCGGTCGGCCTCCTCCTCGCTCTCCGCGTAGTCTCCCTCGAACATCTCGGGGACGTACCGGAACATGAAGCGCTCGCCGTCCCGGTTCGTGAGAACGCCTCCCTCGCCCCGGACTCCTTCCGTGACGAGCGTGCCCCGCACGCTGGGCGGCCACACCATTCCCGTGGGGTGGAATTGAACGAACTCCATGCCCATGAGTTCGGCCCCCGCGTCGTAGGCGAGCGCCACTCCGTCACCGGTGCACTCCCAGGAATTGGAGGTCACCTTCCAGGCCTTACCCAGTCCCCCCGTGGCGAGAATGATCGTCCGGGCGCGGAAGAGCACGAACTCGCCGGTCGGACGCCAGTACGCGAGCGCGCCGGCCACCCGGCCATCCACCAGCAGCAACCGGAACGCGGTGCACTCCATGAAGACGTCGGCCCCTTCGTGCACGGCATGATCCTGGAGCGTCCGGATCATCTCCAACCCCGTCCGGTCGCCGACGTGCGCCAACCTCCCGTAGGTGTGTCCCCCGAACGGACGCTGGTTCATGCGGCCGTCCTCCGCCCGATCGAAGAGGGCACCCCAGGCCTCCAGCTCCCTCACGCGATCCGGAGCCTCCGCGGCGTGCGCTCTGGCCATCCGCCAGTCGCACAATCCCTTCCCGCCCCGCATGGTGTCGCGGAAGTGAACCTGCCAATTGTCTTCCGGGCGGTTGTTGCCGAGCGCGGCCGCCATCCCGCCTTCGGCCATGACCGTGTGCGCCTTGCCGAGCAGCGACTTGCCGACGAGTCCCACGGATGCGCCGGCCTCGATGGCCGCGATCGCCGCGCGTAGACCGGCGCCGCCGGCTCCGATCACGAGGACGTCATGCTCGTGGCGTTCTGGAATCTCCATGAAAAAGTCCGCTGTGCCCTGTGGGTTCAGAAGAGTCGGGGATCCTCGAACACCCGCATCGCCACCAGCCGGATGTACAGATCCGTCACGCACACGAAGACGAGGCTGAACCAGGCCCAACTCATGTGTCGCTTGTTGAACCAGCTCACGCCCTTCCACGCCTTGTAGCGAGCCTTTCCCGCCAGCGCGCAGGAATAGCAGTCGACGTTGCCGCCGATGAGATGACGGAGCGAGTGGCAGCCGAACCAGTATCCCGAGAGCAGCACGAGGTTGATCAGAAGGACGATGGATCCGACTCCGACGCCGAAGCCGTCCTCGAAGAAGAAGCCGTGAACCGTGTCATACGTCAGGAAGAGCCAGATGACGATCGAGGCGTACAGGAAGTAGCGGTGAAGGTTCTGGAGAACCCACGGCAGCCGCGTCTCGCCCGCGTACCTGTCGCCGCGGAACTCGCCCACCGCACAGGCGGGCGGGTCGAGGAGATAGGCACGGTAATACGCCTTCCGGTAGTAGTAGCACGTCCCCCGGAACCCGAGAATCACGCCCATCATCAGTATGGCCGGAGAGAACGGCCACCACTCGATTCCGAGCAGGCGGATCTGTTCGGGGCAGCTGGCGGCGATGCACGGCGAGTACAGGGGAGACAGGTACGGGTCGGCGAAATAGTTGCCGCCCTGCAGGACCGACCAGGTGGCGTAGCCCCCGAAGAGGCCGAGCCCCACCGCTACGCTCAGGGGTGGCACCCACCAGCGATCCCTGCGGAGGGTCTTGCCGAAACCGCGATCTCGAACCGCGACCGAACTTTCCATGGTCTTTCGTCGACTCTTCGTGGGGTGGGGCGGGACCCGGCAGGCCGTGGCCAGCCTACCGGGCCCTCAGGATGACTGTCAAGCGGAGTCGTCCGGGAACCCTTCGAGGTATTCCTGGACCCGATTGAGGAAGAACGCCGCCATGGCGCCGTCGACCACGCGATGATCGTAGGAAAGACCGAAGTAGGCCCGGTTGCGAATCGCGATCACGTCATTGCCGAGTCCGTCCTGAACGACGACCGGACGCTTCTCGATCACGCCCGTTCCGAGGATGGCGACCTGAGGCTGGTTGATGATCGGGGTCCCGAACAGGTTTCCGAAGACCCCCACATTCGTGATCGTAAATGTCCCGCCCTGAATGTCATCGAAGTCTAGCGCCTTGTTGCGAGCCTTCTCGGCGAGTTCGTTCGAGCGCTGCGCGAGTCCGAGCAGGCTGAGCTGGTCCGCGTCCTTGAGCACGGGCACGATGAGCTCGCGGCCGTCGTTGATCGCCACCGCGATCCCGAGGTTGATGTTGCCGTGATACACGATGCGCGATCCGTCCACGGACGAGTTGAGGATCGGGTATTCGCCCAGGGCCTCGATCACGGCGCGATAGATGAAGGGCCCGTAGGTGAGCTTCACGCCCTGATCGGCGAAGCGCGGCTTGAGCGAGCGCCGGAGTTGAACGATCCGCTCGAAGTCCACCTCGGTCACCGACGTGACGTGCGCGGAAACGCGCTTGGACATGAGCATGTGTTCCATCGTCCGCAGGCGGACTCTGCTCATCTCCTCGACCCGGTCGCGCTCGCGAATAGGCACGGAACCGAGCCGGACATCCAGCGTGGCCCCGTGGATGGGGATTCGAAGCGTGCCGGGGGTCGTCGGCTGGGGGGTCGCCGGCCGGGGGGTCGCCGGCTCGGGCAGCGCCGGCTCCGACGGCTTCACGTCGGAGGTCGAGATCGGTGCCGGGACCGCCGCGGGCGCCGCGGTGGGGGCGGACGCGGCAGCGGGAGCGGGCGCCACCTCCGGCCCTCCGGCCGAGATGAACGCCAGAATGTCATCGCGGGTCACGCGACCGGAGGCACCCGTCCCGGGCACCTGGCGGATGTCGACACCGTGCTCCGCGGCGATCTTCCGCACCAGCGGCGTCGATCGCGTCCGTAGCCGCTCATCCCGACTGGGCGGTGACCCCGCCGTCCCCGAGCCCGGGAATACGGGCGTGGCGTCCGCAGGCGGAGTTGCGGGGATGGCCGCCGCCACGGCTGACGTCACGGGCTCGGGGTCCATTGCCTTGGCCGGCGGGTCCAACGGGGGCGCGGCCGCGGGCGCCGGCGGGGCTGCGGATGTCGCGACCGTGGCGTCCGTTTCGATGCGGGCAACCACTGTGTTGATCTCAACGGTTTCCCCGCTCTGAACGAGAACTTCAGCCAGCACCCCTCCCGCCGGCGACGGAATGTCCGCGTCCACCTTGTCCGTTGATATCTCGAACAGGTCTTCGTCCCGCTCGACCGGATCCCCGACGTTCTTGAGCCAGCGCGTCAACGTCCCCTCCGCGATGGACTCCCCCATCTGCGGCATGATGACATCCACTTTGGACATGGTGTTCTTCCCCGGCGCACAGCCGCGTGTGTTCAGTAACTCAGTGGGTTCAGTAATTCAGTTGCAGGCGGGCCATCGAGACGACGTCCGCTACCTGGGGTAGATGAGCCTCCTCCAGCTCGGCCGCGTAGGGCACCGGTGTGTCGAGCGCGGCTACACGCCGGACCGGAGCGTCAAGCCACTCGAACGCGTCCTCGCACACCAACGCTGCCACCTCGCCGCCGAAGCCGCCGAACCGCGGTGCTTCATGCAGGATGAGGAGCCTCCCCGTTTTCTTCACGCTCTCGAGAATCGCCGCGCTGTCGAGCGGTTGCAGCGTCCTCAAGTCGATGATCTCAATCTCGGCGCCATCCTCCGCCGCCAGCTGCTCCGCCGCCTCCTGCGCCGTGTGGACCATGGCGCCATACGTGACCAGCGTCAGGTCCGTTCCTCCGCGGTGCGTTCGGGCCTTCCCCAGCGGAGTCAGGAACTCCTCGCCCTCCTCGAGTTCTTCGCGGAGTCTTCGATACAGGTACTTGTGTTCGAAGAAGAGCACCGGGTCGGGATCCCGAATCGCGGCCTTGAGCAGACCCTTCGCATCCCGCACGGTGGCCGGAGCCACCAGCTTCAGGCCCGGCACGTTGGCGAAGTACGACTCGACGTTCTGAGAGTGAAAAGGCCCCGCCCGCACGCCCGCGCCGCACGGTCCCCGAATCACCAGCCCGGCCCCCACTCCCGTCCGGTAGCGGACCTTGGCGGCGAAGTTGACGATCACGTTGAACGCCGGCGCGATGAAGTCAATGAACTGCATCTCGCACACCGGCTTCAAACCCATCTGGGCCGCCCCGATCGCCGCACCCACGATCGCCGCCTCACTGATCGGGGTGTCGATGACGCGATCTTCGCCGAATTCCTCGAGGAGCCCTTCCGTAATCTTGAACGCGCCGCCGTAGGCGCCAATATCCTCGCCCATGACAAAGACATCGGCGTCCGCTCGCATCTCCTCACGGATCGCCTGTCGAATCGCCTCAAGATAGGTAGTCACGGCGCGAAGAATAACCGCGCGCCGTCCGCATCAGCAAACGCTTCGCGCCACGTCCTTTACTTATGAGTAAAGGGCACATCCGTGACGTGTAGCGCGACTCCCGGATGGTCCAGCGACTCCAGCGCCGCGCCAGGGGCGATCTCCCGGCGAATGTAGGCCAGACCGATGGGTCCGAAACGCGGAGAATGAACGGCGGACGTCACGACGCCGACCGGCTTGGCGCGATCGGTTCCGGAGGGCGCCCGAAGGTGCGCTCCAACAAGGTCGCGTGCCCGATGGGGGACGTCCGGGGCCCAGCGGAGGCCGCGCAAGTGACGGTTCACATGGCCGCGATAGTGGATGCGGGCGACGACCTCCTGGCCGGTGAAGCACCCCTTGGCAAGGCTGATCGCGCGGTCATCCTGGCCCGCCTCCTGAGCCAATCGCTCCGCACTCAGTTCGGGTCCGAAAACCGGCAGTCCCTGCTCCACACGCAGGATCTCCCAGTCCGCGGGGACGGCGGCGGCGCCACCGGCCCGCGTGACGGCGCCCTCCAGTTGTGTCGAGAGCCGTTCCACATCGTGTGCTTCGGCAACCTGGCCGACATACAGGTCGAACCCGGCTCCCTCGATGTCTTCCCGCCGAGCCGCGAGGGCCGAGATGTCCCCGAGACGCAGGGTTGTCGCTTCGAGGGGGGCGAGTTCGCGGGGGCGCCGCGCAAACGAGACGCCTGCATCCGCTTCCCAGTCTTCGAGCGCCTCGGACGCCCGCGGTCCGATGAGCGTATGCACGGCGACACCCGTCACGCGGTGCCTTGCAAGCATCGGCGGCACGTACTTCTCGAGGTGGCTCATCAGAGCCGGCACGGCATCGCTCGGCGTATCCAGCCACAGCGTTTCCGTTCCCGCGTCTCCGGCGTCGCGCTCGAAACCCGCCCCGGGCAGGATCCGCAGATCCACGACGACGCGGCCGCGACGATCCAGGAGGAAGGAATAGACGCCCTGCCCCAACGGAACATCCTTCACATCGTTCGAGGCGAGGCCGTTCACGACTCGTAGCGCCCCCGCACCCGATACGGCGACGACACGGCGGCGGACGTCCGAGAACAGTCCCACGCGCTCGACGGCGGCACGATACCCCTTGGACGCGGAGCCCCCCGGCATCAGGTCGACGCGGCCCGCCGAATCGGGCGATGCGGCAAAAAAAGCTCCCGGGCCGAAACCCGGGAGCCTGGCTCCAACTTGGTCATCAGGTGCAACTCACGACATCGCCCGATCTAATCCGAGCCTGATCCGACCCACTCGACAACGAACGTAGCGCGTCGGTTCTCGATCCCGGTCTGGCGGTCCTCGACCCCGGTGTCCTGGTTTACGAGGCGCGACTCGCCCATGGCCGCAACGCCGATGTTATCGGCGTTCATCCCCGCGGTCTGCACGAGATAATCCCTCACGCTCTCGGCTCGCGCCTGGGACAGCATCATGTTGTACGCCTCGGAGCCCGCACTATCGGCGGAACCTTCCACGGTGATCCGGGCCTGCGGGTAGGACCCCTGGATCGCCGCCGCGAACGCATCCAGAATCGGGCGGTCGACGGCACGCACGTCGGAGCTGTTGAAGTCAAAGTGCACCGGAAGGGCCACGGCAAGTCCGGCCCCGTGCATGTCGTCGTCGCTTACGTGTCCTCCGAACTCCCGCTGCAGACGGTCAAGCTGGCTCCGCAGCTCCGCTATGTCGCCCTGAAGCGCCTCCACCGCGGCCGCGTTCTCGGCGATGCGGGCCTCGTGGTCGGTGAGTTGCCCGTGAACGGGCTCCATCACGCGATCAAGTTCCCACTGGCGCACGAGCTGCATGCAACCCGTAGACAGGCAGGCTAGAGCCACCACAACCGTCGACACCCACACCCTGTTCTGGCGCATCCTCGCTACTCCTCCTTTTTTCGACTCAGGGGAAGTTGACCCGGAGGCCAACCGAGAGCGGGATTTCCATTATCGAGCTGAATCCGTGCACGTTGTTGAGTTCGCCATACACGTGCGTCTCTTCCTCGTCCGTCATGACGTAGCGGACGTCGGCCTGCGCGAAGAGCGTGACCATCGGGACGCCGGTCTCCGCATGGCGAGCGAAGTTGAGCCCCGCCTTGATTCCGGCGTTGCCGGAGAAATACGATCCGTTCACCAGGCCCACGGTATGGAGTCCCGGACGCGGATGGTTTTGCAACAGGAACGCGTCCGAATCGAGCGTCGAGGCGCCCAGGCCGAAATCGACCGCCACGGTCGCGCTTCCCATCGGATCCGTGAGGTGATACTCGATACCGCCCGTCACGTGCAGGATCTGAAAGTTCGGGTCGATCGGCCCCTTCGTGCCCAGCATGTCGAGAGCTCCCTCGACCCGTAGCGCCAGACGGGGGCGCAGGAAGTAGGAAGCCGCGCCCGAGAAGGACGGACCAGCCTCGGCGGCATCGGCGACCTCACCCATCGGGATGGCCATCCCGACTCCGCCCTCGAACGACCAGAACATCGGAGAATAGGGACTCTGGGCCTCCGCCCGGGCCGGCAGAAAAGCGAACGCAGCCACCGCGCCAACCACCAACACCAGCTTTCTGAACACATCCTTCATATCGACCTCCTGCGAGTTATGAGGCTGCCGAGGAACGCGCGGGCTGTCTGATTCGCCACGCAAACCAGGCACGAACGTCCAACTGCAACCAGCGGCACCCGGCCTCCGATGTCGCCGGAAAAATCGATGCAAGCTAAGCCCGATGTCGAATAACATGCAAGAGATACAACGCGTGCTCCGGTGCGCGCGGAAACCTCGTTCGGGGGCGGCCGATCAGGCTCCCGGACACGCGAAGATCGGCGGCTCAGGCGCGGGAGACGTACTCCGCCAGTCCCGTCGCGAAGTCGCGCGGACGAAGCGCCGGAAAACGACGTCGGACCAGGTCGGAATCGGCGATTCCATCCTGGGTTACGAAGTCTACGGCATCGCGCGACAGGATCTGGCCGGGGAGACGCTCCGCGCACGCGGCAGCGAGCTTTACGAGACCTTCCGGAATGTGGAGAATCACCCGGCGACGTCCAAGCACGGCCATGGCCGTCCGAACGACGTCGTCCAGCGACAGGACATCGGGGCCGCCCGCCTCCAGAGTGTGGCCGTCTCCCGCCGAACCCAGCGTCGCCTCGCACACGAGGTCCGCCAGATCATCCACGTGAATCGGCGTGATCCGCCCCGAGCCGTCCCCCAGTTGGGGGAAAACGAACGGAATCCGGCGGATGAGCGCGATGAAGCGGTTGAGGCTCCGGTCTTCGGGGCCGTAGACCCATGAGGGCCGGACGATGACGTGGTCCAGGCCCGACGCCCGAACGGAAGCCTCCGCGAACCCCTTTGCGCGATACCAGGCCCGTGCGGAACCGGGATCGGCCCCGACCCCGGACAGGTAGACGAGCTTGCGCACGCCCGCCTCCGCCGCGGCCTCCACCAGGGCGGCGGTGCCACGGGCATCGACCTCCATGAACGTCCGG
The DNA here is from genome assembly GCA_965207805.1 of Gemmatimonadota bacterium. GTDB lineage: Bacteria > Gemmatimonadota > Gemmatimonadetes > Palauibacterales > Palauibacteraceae > Palauibacter. Next base: position 109,614 of record OZ242312.1, on the reverse strand, counting down.
CCGCGCGCGGGTGCCTCCACCGGATAGCCCGGGAACTGAACGGAGAGAATGGCTGCGTCCACGGCGTGCATCGCAGACACGAGTGCTCCGGGCCGACGCACGTCGCCCTCGACGTATTCCGCGGGGAGCCCGAGACACCGCGCGCCGGCGGGGTTACGGGTCAGCACGGCAACGTGCGCCCCGCGACGGTGCAGCCCCCGGACAAAGGCACGTCCGAGGAAGCCTGTCCCACCCGCGACGAAGACCCGCGGCATCACTTCACCTCCCGACTGGCGCCGGGGCACGCATCACCTGAACATCCCCCGGACAACGGTTCGACATCGTATTCGTGCTCGCACCTCAGTGCTGTCGTCGGATACCGGACCAATATCATGTTCCGGGCGTCGCGCGGATACTCGCGACGGTGGCCCTCTCCATCCCGAACTTCCGGCCCGGTCAGGGCGGAGTACAAACATGCTGGAACATCTGCTCGAAACCGAGGTGGCCAGGCGTCCACCGACCGTCCGCCTCCGGGGGCGGATCCTCTTTCTTACCGAAGATCCGGGCCTCATCCGTCGGCAACTCGCGGGAGAGGACCTCGAATGGGATCCGTCGATTCCTCTGCGCGACGACATTTCAACCGATGAGATCACGCCCGGCTGGGTCTGCTACCACTTCGACGAGAAGTTGGGAGAATACCCGTACGTGGGACTCCTCTGCGGCGACGAGCGCCCGATCGGCCGCAACGACATCCGGAAGGGCGGCTTCGTGTGTTCCGTGTCCGGGAAGAGGCGCGGGAAGGGGTCGAGCCGGGAGGCTTCGCCGTATGCCGAGCGCGCGGCGGGCCTCCGCGTGGTCATCGGAGAAAACATCGAGCGTATCTACGGGGAGAATTGCGCGAACATCGGCCTCCTCGCATCGACCGATTTCTCCCTCATCGAGAAGATCCGGCGCGGCGAGGAAATCCCGCTCGACGCGTTCATCGGAGACGCGGGGCGGATTCAGCGCGACATCATCGAGTATGGCGGGTTGCTCGACTACGCCGTGGCGAGGCTGAAGGGACTCGTCACGCTCCCCGGCATCGCGACCCCGGCGGACCGCCCGCAGACGATTGCGGAAAAGATCATCGCCCGGCACTGGGTCACCGACGCGGCCTCCGGAGCGCTGGGCGTTCCCGCGGTGCAACCGGGCGACGCCGGCTTCCTCCGGGCGGATCTTCGCTTCTCCCACGAGTACGTGACCCCGATGGCGTCGACGTTCTGGGAGGACTTCGCGGGCGATGCGGGACTGAACCACACCGAGTCCATCGTCTTCTTCCGGGACCACCTCGCGTTCCTCGACGAAGTCATTACGGAAGAGAGGAAGGCGGCCGGCCTGCTCGACGCGGCCCATGCCCTGCACGACCGCCAGCGGGAGTTTGCCGCCGCGAAGGGCGTGCGCCTGCACGGCGAACTGCCCGACCGCACCGGGAGCGAGGGGATCTGCCATATCATGGTGCAGGACCGTTACGCGCTCCCCGGGCAGATCATCATCGGCAGCGATTCGCACACCCCGCATTCGGGCGCGCTGGGATGCGTCGCCTTCGGCGTGGGTACGTCCGCGATCGTCAACGCCTGGGCGACCCGCGACGTCCGGCTGGAAGTGCCGGAGTCGATCCGGGTGAACATGACGGGCGAGCCGCCGCCCGGTGTCGTGGCGAAAGACCTCACCCTCGAACTGCTGCGTCACCCGACCGTCAAGAGCGGCGAGGCCATCGGCCGCATCATCGAGTTCACGGGGGAAGCCGTTGAGGCTCTGTCCATCGACGAACGCGCGACGCTCACGAACATGGCGGCCGAGGTCGGGGGCTTCACCGGCATCATCGCCCCGGACGCGAAGGCGGTGGCCTGGATCGCCGGCCGGCGTGGCGCGCCGGTGGACGAGATCCGGGCGCTGTGCGACGGACTGTACAGCGACGCGGAAGCGGAATACGCGGCCACGATCGAGATGGACGCGAGCGGGATCGAACCGATGGTCGCGACTCCCGGCGATCCGGGGAACGGCCTGCCCGTCTCGGCTCTGGAAGGAGAGGTGACCCTGGACACGGTGTTCGTCGGGTCTTGCACGGGGGCGAAGCGGGCGGACTTCGAGATGTACGCCGGGGTGGCGCGGGAGGCGGTGGCGGCGGGGAAGCGTGTGCCCGCGTCCGTCCGCGCCTATGCCCAGTACGGTTCCATCGATGTGGAGGCGTGGAGCCGGGAACAGGGCCACGACCAGGCGCTCAGGGATGCGGGATTCGATGTCCTCGCTCCCGGCTGCGGAGCCTGCATCAACGCGGGGCCCGGGGTGTCGACGACGGCGGAGCAGGTCACGATCAGCTCGATCAACCGGAACTTCCCCGGGCGGAGCGGACCGGGCCGGGTCTATCTGGCGAGTCCGCTGACGTGCGTGGCCTCCGCGATCGAGGGAAGAATCGTCGCCTACGGAGATCAGCCGTGGAACCGCGGGGCCGCCGGCTCCCGGCGCTGACACGGGGGTTTGCCAGGGGCTGCTAGACGGGCTCGACCCTCACGGGGCACACCTTCAACTCGGCCGTGTGCGTGATCGGGTCGTAGCCGCCGCCAGTGAGGAAGTTCACCGGCACGTCGTTGAAGCTGAATGACGCGAACACCGTCCCGGGCGGCGATCGGTCGTTGGCCTCGACCTTGATCCGTACCTGGCCGCGCGGGCTCGACATCATCGCCCAGCCACCGTCCTCGAGCCCCCATTTCGACACATCCGCCGGGTGCATCTCGAGGGACTCTTCGGACAACAGGTACTCGATCCCCGCCGCGCGCCCGGTCTGCGTCCTCGTGTGATAGGCCGGCAGCCGGCGCCCGGTCGTAAGCCAGATCGGGTACTCGTCCGAGATCGTCTCGGCCGGGTCGCGGTATCGGATCATCTGGAAGATCCCGCGCCCGTTCTCGAACTCGCCCTGGTGAAGGATGGGCGTGCCGGGGTGACCCCGCTCCGGCACCGGCCAGTGGTACTCGCCGTGCTCGATGAGATCCCAGTCGAGGCCGGCGTAGATCGGTGAAAGCGAGCAGAGTTCGTTGAACACCTGCTTGGCCGACTCGAACTCGAAACCTTTCAGCCCCATGCGCTGCGCGATACGCGACACGCACCACCAGTCGGGCTTCGCCTCGCCCGGCGGATCCACCGCCTTCCGCAGACGCTGAACGCGCCGCTCGGTATTCGAGCACACGCCGTCCGTCTCGGCCCAGGCGGTGGCCGGGAGCACGACATCGGCCAGTTGCGCCGTCTCGGTGAGGAAGATGTCGATCACGACGAGATGGTCGAGGCTCTTGAGCGCATGCTCGCAATGTTCACGGTCGGGGTCCGTGACGACGGTGTTCTCGCCGTTGATGATCATGGCGCGGATCCGGTCGCCGCACATGTCGAGCGCCGTGACCTTCGTGGGCCCCAGTTCAAGGTCCACCTCCCGGCCGTAGGCGGCGGCGAACTTCGCCTGGTACGCCGGGTCGCGCACGTCCTGGAAGCCGGGATAGTTGTTCGGCAGCGCCCCGGAGTCTCCCGCGCCCTGGATGTTGTTCTGGCCGCGCATCGGATTGATCCCCGTTCCCTCGCGGCCGACGTTGCCGGTCATAAGGGCGAGATTGCAGAGACTCTGCACGTTGTCCACGCCGCAGATGTGCTCCGTGATCCCGAGCGTGTAGTAGATGGCTCCGCGTTCGGCCTTCGCATACCAGCGCGCCGCCTCGGCGATCAGCTTCGCGTCCACCCCGGAGATGGACTCGGCCCATTCCGGCGGGTACTCCAGGACGTGCTCCATGAAGTCCCGGCCTTCCGTCGTGCGGTCGGCCACGAAATCGTCGTCCATCAGGCCCTCGCGGGCGATCACGTGGGCCATGCCGAGCAACAGGGCGACGTCCGATCCCACCCTCAGCGGCAGGTAGATGTCCGCCATCTCGGCCAGTGCAATCCGCCTCGGATCGGCGACGATGAGCTTGGCGCCCCGGGCCACCGCGCGCTTGATGCGGGTGGCCGCGACGGGATGGCACTCGGTCATGTTGGTCCCGATGCAGAAGATTACATCGGGCTTGTCCATGTCCCGGAGTGGATTCGACATCGCCCCGCGTCCGATAGAGGCCGCCAGACCGGCGACCGTGGGGGCGTGTCAAGCACGGCTGCAGTTGTCAATCTGGTTCGTACCGAACGCGCCTCGGATGAACCGCTGCATCATGTAGGCCGCTTCGTGCGGTGCACGTCCGGAGGCGACGCCGTACACGGAATGCCGACCGTGATTCTCCACCGCCGCCGTGAAACCCGCCGCCGCGCGGTCGAGGGCCGTGTCCCAGTCGGTTTCGTGGAGTTCGCCGTCCTCGCCGCGCACCATCGGATAGGCAAGCCGGTCGGGGTGCTGCACGAAGTCGAACGCGAATTGCCCCTTCACGCAGAGCGCGCCCTCGTTGGCGGGTCCATCCATCGCCGGCTGGACTCCGATCAGCGTGTCCCCGCGGGACAACAGGTCGACGGAGCAACCGACGCCGCAGTAGGGACACACGGTACGCGTCTTCTCGGTCTCGCCGGGCACGTCCGCGTTCGCGAGCGCCTTGATGTCGGCGAGGGCCCCGGTCGGGCAGGTCTGCACGCACTGCCCGCAGAACGTGCACGCGGAGGTCCCCAGCAGACCTTCGAACTCCGTCGTGATCTGCGTCTCGAAGCCGCGGTTCATGATCGAGATCGCGTAGTCGCCCTCCTGCTCCGCGCAGACCCGAACGCAGCGATAGCAGGAGATGCAGTTGTCGTAGTCGCGGAGGATGAAGGGATTGTCGTCGTCCGGCCGGCTGCGGCCGGACCGGGCCCCGGCGAAGCGGCCCGTCCGGGCGTCGTAGCGGTCGAGCAGGACCGCCATCTCCTGCGAGGCGTATCCGGAGAGCGGGTCGACGTCCGTGTCGCGGTTCTCGGAGGCGACCATCTCCATGAGCACGCGGCGGTGCATGTCGAGCCGCGCCGAGCGGGTCGTGATCCGCATGCCGGGCTCCGCCCGCATGGTGCAGGAGGCGACGGGGTTGCGGGCGCCCTCGAGCTCCACGATGCAGAGACGGCAGGCACCGAAGGCTTCCAGGCGCGGATCGTAGCACAGCGTCGGGATCTCCTTGCGGTGCCGCTCGGAGACCTCGTACAGGCTTTCGCCCCGACGGACGCCCACCTTCGCGCCGTCGAGCGTGATCTCGAAATCGAAACCTGCGCCGTTACCCGAGTTGTCGCTCAAGCCAACCTCCGGAGGCAGGTGTCGTGTCCCGGACAATACGTCGGCGACACTGGACCCCGCACCACTGGAACCTGCCGGGCCCACTAACATGACGCGCCGCGCCCGCTGCGACAAATCCGCGGAGCGCCCTCTGTCCGGTGGCTTTCGCTAGACGGACTCGGTGACGTGCCTGGAGACGCGACCGGGGAAGTAGCGAATGAGGCTCTCCGTGATGAGGGGGGCGGCCTGCCCGAGTCCGCAGGCGCTCGTCTGCATCATCGTGTCGCCCAGATCGTGCACTTCGTCGATCCAGACACCGACCTCGGGTGGGCCTTCGCCGTGCAGGCGCTCCGTCAGGCGCTGCGTGCCGATGCGGCAGGGGAAGCACTTTCCGCACGATTCCTCGGCGAAGAACTCCATCGCGGAATGCGCGACCTCGATCATGTCCCGGGAGTCATCGAAGACCATGATGCCGCCCGCACCGAGGAAAGAACCCTTGGAGCGGATGTCGGGCTCGTCCAGCGTGACATCGAGATCGTCGCCCGCCAGGAAGCCGCCCGACAGCCCCGCCATCGTCACCGCCTGGATCTTCCGTCCGCCCGGCACACCGCCAGCCCAGTCGTCGATCAGCGTCATCAGCGGGAAACCCATGGGTACTTCATAGTTGCCGGGGCGCGTGACGTCCCCGGAGAGCGAGATCACCTTCGTGCCCGCGTGGTCGCCGATCCCGAGCCCCCGGTACCAGTCGGCGCCGTGCACGAGGATATGGGGCACGGAAGCCAGCGTTTCGACGTTGTTCACGACCGTGGGAAGGTCTTCATACCCGTGCGTCACCGGGAAGGGCGGCCGGTTGCGCGGAAACGGGTGCTTGCCCTCGAGGCTGTTGAGAAGAGATGTCTCCTCGCCGCAGATGTAGGCGCCCGCGCCGCGGCGTACCCAGAGGTCGAACGGTCGTCCGGGCCCGAGGGCTTCCGGCCCCAGCAGCCCCGCGTCGCGGGCTTCTTCCAGGGCCGTCTCCAGAATGCCCAGCGTGTCCGGGTATTCGTAACGAAGGTAGATGAACCCCCGCGTGGCGCCCGTCGCGAAGCCTGCGGCGATCATCCCTTCGATCACCGCGTGCGGGTCGTAGTCCATCAGCGCCCGGTCCTTGAAGCAGCCCGGCTCCCCCTCGTCGGCGTTGCAGACGATGGTTTTCGGTTCCCCCGCGGCCTCGGCCACCGCCCGCCACTTGCGTCCGGTGGGGAAGCCGGCGCCGCCGCGCCCCGCCAGGCCGCTGGCGTCGATGACGTCGAGGAGCGCATCGGGCCGCCCGCGGAGGGCGTTCTCGAGGCCGGCATAGCCGCCCGACGCCCGATAGCCCGCCAGCGACGCGCGTCCGCGAGTCCGAATGTGGGAAAACACGCATTCCTCGATGTCCGCGTGCGGCGCGGGCGGGAGAGGAGAGGGTCGGGAGGCGAGTTCCGCGGCCGTCGTTCCGCAGAGAACCCGGTCGCGGTCCAGCACCGGAATCGGCTCGTCGCAGCGACCGGGGCAGGGCATCGCCTGCGCGTCCGGCAGCCCGGCCAGCAGCTCGTCGGCCCCCGCCAGCGCGCAGATCGGCCCGGTGCAGACGCGCGCGCGGGAGTAGCCCTCGGGATCGCGGGAAAAGTGATGGTAGAAGGTCACGGTCCCGAAGAGATCGGCGATCGGAATCCGCAGATCCTCGGAGATGGCTCTGAGAGACTCCTCCGAGAGGAACCCATCCCGCTCGTGGAAGTCATGCAGCAGCGGAAGCAGAGGAGCGGGTCGTGCCCGCCACTTCGCGAGCAGATCCGCGTCCGAGGGCGTGTTCATGCCGTCATAGTTACCCGCAGATACGAATAGCGGCAAACGAGGGTATCGGGCACGACGGCCGCCGGAGCGCTTGCTCCGGCACCTCGGAGGTCGACAACGTAGCTTCGGCCCATGATTACGCCCCGAAGGAACACCGCCCGCGTCGACATCGATCGCGTGTCCGAGGCCTCGAGCCGAAGGCGGCGCGACGCCGTCGCGGTCGAAGAACCGCTCGAGATCCGGATCGCGCCCGCGGACGGAGGAGAGCACCAGGTGGCGGTGACGATGCGCACGCCGGGGGATGATTTCGACCTCACGGCCGGGTTCCTCTTCTCTGAGGGGCTGCTGGTACAGCGGTCCGATATCGCCGACCTGCGGTACTGCGTCGACGTGGAGACGCAGGAATACAACATCGTTACCGCGCACCTGAGCGAGACGGCGCGGTTCGATCCGGCGGAACTGACCCGGAACTTCTATACGACGTCGAGCTGCGGCGTCTGCGGGAAGGCCTCCCTGGAGGCGATCGAGATTCGGGGCTGCGCTCCCGTGCCGGCGGAGGGACCGACCGTCGCGGCCGAGATCGTGCGCGCCCTCCCGGGAGCGCTTCGCAGCCGCCAGCCGGTGTTCGAACGGACGGGCGGGCTGCACGCGGCCGGCCTGTTCGACACGGCCGGTGAACTGCGTCTCCTGCGGGAAGACATCGGGCGCCACAATGCGCTCGACAAGGTGATCGGAGACCGGTTCCTCCAGGGAGATCTGCCCCTGGGCGATGCGGTGCTGGCCGTGAGCGGCCGGGCCTCATTCGAGATCATGCAGAAGGCGCTTGCCGCCGGAATCCCGATCGTAGCGGCCGTGGGCGCCCCCTCGAGCCTCGCCGTCGATGTGGCCGGGGAGTTCGGGATGACGCTGATCGGCTTCGCGAAGCCAACGGGATTCAACGTCTACACGGGGCGCCACCGCGTCGGCTGAAGGTCTTCCGGGCTCGGCTCCTCAAGGCGGCAGGGCCCGCCCGATCCTGAGCGCGAGGTCGACGGCCGACTTCCTCCATCCCGTCAGCGTCGATCTGCGGTACGCGTCGGCGGTACGCTTCACCCCTTCGCTCATCGTCGGGTACGGATGCACCAGCGACGCGAGCGTCCCCAGCTTCACCCCCGCCTTCATGGCGAGCGAGATCTCCGCGATCATCGTCCCCGCGCCGGGCGCCAGGATGTGTCCGCCCAGGATCCGGCCCCCCTTTCCGACGACGATCTTCACGCGGCCCATGGCGGCGCGCTCAGCGATCGCGCGGTCGAGATTCCCGATGTCGTAGACGTGGGCGGACACCGAGGGCCCGTGTCGGTCACGGGCCTCGGCTTCGGTGAGGCCGACGTGCGCGAGTTCGGGATCGGTATAGGTGCACCAGGGAATCACGCGGTAGTCGATGTTCGCGCGCACCGGGAAGAGCGCGTTCTGGACCACGGTCCGCGCTTCGTGGTCGGCGACGTGTGTGAACAGGAACCCGCCGGTCACATCGCCGGCCGCGAAGATGTGCTTGCGGGAGGTGCGGAGCCTGGGGTCGACGGTGACCCAGCCCGCGGCCGTCTCGACCCCCGCGGCGTCCAGCCCCAGATCCTCCGTGTTGGGCGCCCGCCCCGCCGCTACGAGGACTTCGTCGACGTCGAACGTCTCCGCGCGCCCCTCCTCGCCGGGCCCCGCCTCCGCCGTCGCGGGCGGCGCGATCGTCACGCGCCGCCGGTTCCCTGCGCGGTCGACACGCGTCACGATGCGGCCCGTCCGGATACGGATGCCCTCGTCCCGCAATCTGCTCGTCAGCAGGTCCGCGAGTTCGGGTTCCTCGCGCACCATGAGCCGGTCGAGGAGTTCGACGACCGTGACTTCAGTTCCAAGACGGCGATACGCCTGAGCGAGTTCGACGCCGATCGGCCCGCCGCCGATCACGGCGAGCGAGGTGGGGATCGTGTCCCGGTCGAACGCCTCGGCGTGCGTGAAGTAACCCGCCTCCTCGAGCCCCGGGATCGGGGGCACCGCGGCCCTGGAGCCGGTGGCGATCAGGAAGCGCCGCGCGCGGAGGCGCCGACCGTCCACCTCGACTTCATGCGGCGAAACGAAGCGCGCCGCTCCCTCGACCACATCGACGCCCATGGCGCGAAAACGCTCCGGATCATCGTGCGGCTCGATCTGCGCGCGGACATCGCGGACGCTCGAGAGCACGTCGGCCGCCTCGATCTCCTGCCGCGGGATCCCGAGGCCGAACGCGCTCGCGTCGCGAACGTGCCGGGCCACCCGGGCCGAGCCGATGAGGGCCTTGGACGGTACGCATCCGGTCCACAGGCAGTCCCCGCCAAGGCGGTCACGCTCGACCAGGGCCACGCTCGCACCCAGTCCCGCGCCCCCGGCCGCCGTCACAAGACCCGCGGTCCCTCCGCCAATGGCGACGATGTCGAACGTCCGGTCCTGGGCCACGTTGCTACTCCCCATGGAGGGTTATCGTTTCGCACGCGGAGACCCCCGCAAACGATCCTGGCTCCGCGAACTCTCCCTCACGGTACACCCGCCGCGAAGAAACCGCGCCGGAGACGGCCGTTTTTCCTTGCCGGGCGTCCCGATTCCGGCTTAGCTTCGCTTCGTGCAGAATCCTACATCCCAAGCTGCGGCGTCACCGTCGGGCTCAATGAAAAGCCGCGTCGAGACGCCTTCGATCCTCGCCAAGTGTCGTGAACTAGCGACGGTGAACGACCTCCGCGAGGCCGGTCTCTATCCGTACTTCCGGCCCATCGAGGCCTCTCACGACACGTGGGTCGTCATCGAGGGCGCCCGCAAGATCATGGTGGGCTCCAACAACTACATGGGGCTCACGCACGATCCGCGCGTCCTCGAGGCGGCCCGTGACGCCCTCAACAAGTTCGGAAGCGGCAATACGGGCAGCCGCTTCCTCAACGGCAACCTCGATCTTCATGAGCAACTCGAGGCCGAACTCGCCGACTTCACCGGGATGGAGGCCGCGCTCGTATTCTCGACGGGCTACCAGACGAATCTCGGCACGCTGGGCGCGTTGATCGGCCGCGCGGACACCGTTTACATCGACAAGCTGGATCACGCCAGCCTCCAGGACGGCGTACGTCTGGGACTCGGCCGCACGCGACGCTTCAACCACAACGACTTCGCCACCCTGCGACGCATGCTCGAGGCGGAGAACCCGGGCCGGGGCAAGCTCATCGCGGTGGACGGCGTGTACAGCATGGAAGGCGACATCGCGGATCTTCCCACCCTGGTCGAACTGAGGCGAGAGTACGGCGCGGCCATCCTGGTGGATGACGCGCACGCCGTGGGCGTCCTGGGAGAAACCGGGGCGGGGACCGCCGAGCACTGGGGACTCACCGACGAAGTGGACCTGATCCTCGGCACCTTCTCCAAGTCCTTCGCCTCGATCGGTGGCTTCGTGGCGGGCCGCGCGGACGTCATCGACTACCTCCAGCACAACGCCCGCGCCCTGATGTTCAGCGCGAGCATGCCCCCCGCCTCGGCCGCCACCGTGCTGAAGGCGCTGGAGATCATCCGCGATGAGCCGGAGCGCCGGGAGCAGCTCTGGAAGAACACGTACAGGATGATGGAGGGCTTCAAGTCGATCGGATTCGACATCGGGCCGACCGAGACCCCGATCGTCCCTATTCTCATCGGGCCCATGGAGAAGACGTTCGTGTTCTGGCGCGCCCTGTTCGAAGCGGGCGTCTTCACGAACCCGGTCGTTCCCCCCGCCGTTCCCGAGGGGAGTTGCCGGCTGCGCACGAGCTACATGGCAACTCACTCGGACGACGATCTCGATTTCGTGCTCGAACAGGTGGAGCGCGTAGGGAAGAAGCTCGGCGTCGTCTGAACCGGCGCCTCCCACCATGACGAGTCTCGCTCCCTCCGTGCGCGTCGTCCCCGTCGAGAGCCGCGCCGATCTCAAGCGCTTCATCGACCTGCCGTGGTCGATCTATCGCGGCGATCCCGACTGGGTGCCCCCGCTGAAAAGGGATGTGCGGGCCGCCTTCGATCCCGCGAAACACCCGTTTCACCTGCACTCGGAAGCCCAGCCCTACCTCGCGTTGCGGGAGGGCCGGGCGGTGGGCCGAATCTGTGCCATCCGGAACCGGAATCACGAGCGCGTGCACGACGAATCCGTGGGGTTCTTCGGCTGGTTCGAGTGCGTCGACGACCCGGAGGTGGCAGGGGCGCTGTTCGACGCGGTTCGGGTTTGGCTCCGCGAACGCGGCCTTACGGCGATGCGGGGTCCCACGAGCTTCTCGACCAACGAGACCTGTGGCCTGCTCATCGACGGAGATCCCGGGCCGCCGGTCGTCCTCATGGCCTACAACCCGCCGTACTATCCCCGGCTGTTGGAGGCTGCGGGACTGCGGAAGGTCAAGGATCTCTTCGCCTGGCTCCTGAGGAAGGGCGATTGGCCGCCGCACCTCTTCCGCGCGGAGAAGGTCGTGACACGCAGATACGGCATCCGCATCAAGACCATGGACATGTCCCGATTCGACGAAGAACTCGGCCGCGTCCAGCGCCTGTACAACGCGGCCTGGGAGAAGAACTGGGGTTTCGTCCCCATGACCGAGGCCGAGATGGATCACATGGCGGCCGAGCTCAAACCCATACTCGACCCCGAACTCGCGCTCTTCGCGGAGACACCGGAGGGAAAGACCGCCGGCTTCGCCCTTGCCCTCCCGGACTTCAACCAGGTGCTTCGCCGGATGAACGGCAGGCTCTTCCCCTTCGGGATTCTCAAGGCGCTCATCTACAGGCGACAAATCACGTGCATGCGCGTCATCATCCTCGGGCTTGCCGAGGAATGGCGCGGCAAAGCCGTCGATGTCCTCCTCTACCTCTGGCTGTTCAGGAAGGGGATCGCCGCCGGGATGACGTCCGCCGAGCAGTCGTGGATCCTCGAGGACAACCAGAAGATGAACCAGGCCATCGAGCGTCTCGGCGGCACGATGTACCGAACCTACCGACTGTACGAGGCGGCGCTCTAGGCGCTTTACTATGTCGCTTTACTCATGGCATCAGTCTTTCTGACGGGGGGAAGCGGGTTCCTCGGCGGTCATCTCGCCGAGGCCCTCGTCCGGGCCGGACACCAGGTCACGGCGAGCGTTCGGCGCACGAGCGACACGCGTCGTCTCGATCGCCTCGAACTGAGGAAAGTCGAGCTCGATCTCGCGGCCGAGGACGGATCGCAGGCGGCTGCGGCGCTCGCGGGCTGCGACGCCATCGTGCATTGCGGCGCGCTCACGCGGGCGCGTAACGAGTCGGAGTTCATGGCCGTGAATGCGGTCGGAACGCTGAAGCTCGCCAAGGCGGCGGCGGACGCCGGAGTCCGACGGTTCGTGTTCATCAGCAGCCTCGCCGCCCGGGGCCCGGATGGCGCGGACGGGCCCGTGAGCGCGTACGGCCGATCAAAAGCCGAGGCGGAGGCCGCGCTCGCCTCCATCCGCGGGCCGATGGAGGTCACCGTGCTCCGGCCGGGCGGCGTCTACGGCCCGCGTGACTCCGACCTGCTGCCGCTCTTCCGGCTCGCGGCGCGAGGCTGGATCGCGATTCCGCGCAGCCACGCGCCACTGCAGCCGGTGTACGTTGCCGATGTCGCCTCGGCCGTCCTCGCCGCGCTCGAGGTCGAGCCCGCGCCGCACCCGCTTCCCATCGCCGCGGCGGAGCGCCATTCCTGGCGCGCCCTGGCGAGTGCGTTGATGGCCGCCGTGGATCGCCCGGGCCGCGTCCTGCGGTTGCCGTCCGCACTCTTTCTCGCCGTCGGGGTGCTGTCGGAGCTCGCGGGCCGCCTCGCGGGGAAGGCCCCCGCGTTCGACCGGAGACGCGCGCGCGATCTGTCCGCATACGCCTGGACCTGTGACATCGAGTCGAGCCGAAGGCATCTCGGTCCCTGGCGGCCGCGGGTCGGCATCGAAGAGGGGCTCGCGCGCACGGCCGCGTGGTATCGCCGCACGGGTTGGCTGTGAGCGGCGGCCGCAGCGGAGGGCTCCTGACCGTCGACCGCGTCGCCATCGGCTACTTCGGTTGCACGGGTCTCGTTTCCCTGGCGTTCGGCGGCCTGCCCGGCGCGGGCATCGCGGCGGCCCACGCGATCGCGATCCTCGGGATCACGCGACTGACGGCCTGGCACCCCCGCGCCGGCGTCGCCGCGATCGCAAGGGCGGCCTACGCCGTGCTCCTCACCCCCCTCCTGTATGCGGAGCTCTCCGTCCTCAACCGCTTTCTCACGCAGCGCTACTTCGACGCCACGGTGCAGGCGTGGGACGCCGCCGTGTTCGGCGGACAGCCGAGCATCGACCTCAGCGCGTGGCTCCCCTGGCTCCCCTTCTCCGAGGTGTTGCATCTGGGCTACTTCGCCTACTACGCCATCATTCCCGCCGCGATCCTGGGCGTGTTCGCGACGCGGGGGATCCAGGCCATGCAGCGCACCGCCCTCGCCGTGGCCGCCGCCTTCTTCGTCTCCTATCTCATCTTCATGTTCTTCCCGGTCGCCGGCCCCCGGTACGAGTTCGCGCAGATCGGCGGCGAGATCGGCGAGGGGACGCTGTTCGGGATCGTGCACGGGATCCTGGAGGCCGGCTCGTCGAAGGGCACGGCCTTCCCCAGTTCCCACATCGCCGCCTCCCTGGCCGGGGTCGTAGCGGCCGGGCGCGAGGATCGGCGCTGGTTCTGGCTCCTCATCATCCCGGAACTCGCGTTGACTGCGGGGACGGTGTACGGTCGCTTCCACTATGCGACCGACGCCCTCGCGGGGATCCTGCTCGGGCTGCTGGTCTGCGCCGTACTGCGAGCGGCCGGCGCCGGGGCGAACGGTGCCCGGGCAGCCGAAGGCGGGCAACCCGCGGGCTGAACCGCGCATCAAAGCGGTGGATCCGGAAGGTGACCTTCAGAGGGACGACGTGGAAGAACGCGACCTGATCGCCTGCGCCAAAGCGGGAGAGCGATCCGCGATGGGGGAGTTGTACGAACTCCACGCGCGGCGTGTCTACACCGTGATTCGCCGCCTCGTGGGCGACGATCACCTCGCGGAGGACCTCTCCCAGGAAGCGTGGATCCGTGCGTTCGAGAAGCTCCACCTCTTCCGGGGCGATGCGGCCTTCGGCACGTGGCTCTACCGGTTGGCGACGAACGTGGCGCTCAACCGGCTGCGCCGATCGTCGAAACGGCGTCCGGTGGAATCCGCCGCCGAGCTTCCCCGCGTCGCGCGGGCGCACGACGACGTGATCGTAACGCGTCGGGTCCTGACCCAGGCGCTGGACCAATTGCCGCCGGGGTACCGGAGGGTCCTCGTACTGCACGACGTGGAAGGCTGGACGCACAACGACATCGCCGAGGCTCTGGGTTGTTCGCCCGGCACGTCGAAATCGCAGTTGCACAAGGCGCGGGCGCGCATGCGGAAGCTCATCGCTCCGGAAGATTCCGGGAACGGCGGTGCGCGGGGCGAAGCGCGCCTCTGAGAGGGATAGACGAGATGGCGAACCACATGGATGCCGAGCGAATCTCGGCGCTGCTCGACGAGCCGTGGGCCGACAGGGACTGCCGGGTCCACCTCGAGGCGTGCGGGGATTGCCAGGCCGAGTTCGAGAGATTGAGCCGGCTGCGCATGGCGTTGTCCGCGCTTCCGGATGAGAAGGCGCCGGCGGGACAGTGGGCCGCCATCGAAGCCGCGCTCGATGCCGGCGAGACGCATGCCGGTGTCCGCCGGGTCGGAGGAGGCCTCGCGGGCCGTCTCTTCGTCCGGGGACCGCTCCAGGCCGCCGCCGCCCTCCTGTTGTTTGCCGGCGGCGTGATCGCCGGCCTGCAGTTTACGGGCGGGCGGTCCGCGAACTCGCCGGCAGCGGATCTCCCGGCCGTCGTCTCCACCGATGATGGTCGCGCCCTCGTGGACGGGCTCAGCCAAATGGAATCGCTGCGGTCACCGCTCAGGCAGGTGGGAGAAGGGGGGACGGATCCCACCGTTTCGGGCGGCGGGCTGATGCAGGGGGATCCCCTGGAGACCGCGCAGAGACTGGCGATGCTGGAGGGATATATCCGGGCGCTGCGGGACCGCCTCGAGACGAGTCCCGACGATCCGTTCGCCAGCGCCTATCTGCTGGAACTCGTGGAGACGCGCGATCGCCTCGCCGAGGACCTCGGCCGCGCGAGCGGGACGCGAACGTGGTGACCCGGCTCTTCCGGCGGCCCCCGCGCACGCCGCCCGCCTCGGCTCTGGCTCTTGCCGCCCTGCCCTTCGCCGCCCTCGCCGGCGCCGCGCAGGAAGCCGGGACGGCGGAGTCCGCCGGCTGGCTCGGGGTGCGGGTCGAGGAGCGCTACAACTGCGGCTGGGAGACTTCGGAGGACTGGAAGAACTGTACGCTCATCCTCCGGATTCGCGAAATGCAGGAGGGCGGGCCGGCTGAGCGCGCGGGCCTCCTTGCGGGCGATCGACTCGCGGCGATGGACGGCGTGGAGCTCACCCTCGCCAACCTGCCCGAGACGCTCGCATCCATCCGGCCGAGCGTTCCCGTTCGGCTGGAAGTGACTCGAGATGGAGGGCGCTACACCTTCGAAGTCATTCCCGACGTCCGGCCGCCGGATGCGGACGATGTTCCGATGGTGGGCCGCCGGACGGTCGTGGCGACCACCGCGAACCCGCAGCGGAACATGTTCGTCCTCTGGCTGGCGGATCCGGCCGAGCGGGATCGTCCAGGCTTCGCTCTCACCGTCCGCGATACGGAGGATATCGGGGTCGCCGTGGAGCCTTCCGCCGTGCGGGTCGTCGACGGTCGGCTCAACATACTTCCGGTGCGCGACCGGCCGGCCTCGGAGTTGCCGGAGGTCCGCCGGGAAGTGCTAAGCGATCTGCAGCGGGAATCGGAGTCGGCGTATCGCGACTTCACGGTCGCGCTGGAGCGTGTCGGGGCCGTACGGGCCCGCCTTTCGCCGACGGAGTTCCGGCGCCGCGCGATTCGCATCGCTCAACTGGCATTGACGGAAACCGAACTTGCCGTCCGCTTTCACCGCACGTTCGCGGGGGCCGAGTTCGAGCCTGTACGCGACTTTTCCGACCGGCCCGGCCTCGACGGTCTCCTTGTGCTCAGGGTCGCCGGGGGGACGGTCACCGATCGGCTCGGGCTCGGGCCGGGAGATCTCCTCGTGCGAGCGGGCGACCGTCCGATACGCGATCTGGACGACCTCGTCGCCGCGCTGGAATCGGAACGGGAACAGGGTCTCGGCGTGGTGTGGGTTCGGGGAGGTGAAGAGATGAGCGGAGTCTGGCCCCGGCGCTGATTGTGGCTCGCGACTTTCCGCGGCATCACACTAGATTTGCCCATGGCTCGAAACTGTCCAGGACAGTGCATCCGCATCGCCGGTAGAGGACGACTACGCGTCCGAACGGATGCGTACGCCGTCATCGCGGCCTTCCTCCTCGGGATCGGACCGGGCACTGCCGTTCAGCCGTGCCCGAAGCATCGGATGGCGCACGGCGATGAGCCGGAGCCCCGGACCGCCGCACTCCATGAGACGCATGCAGACCAAGGGCACGCAGACCAGGGGCATGCAGACCAGGGGCATGCGGACCACGGCCAGGCGGATCGCCATGCGGGGTCCTTCCATGCCGATGGCGCCGACGCCATGGCGCCGCCGCATCACCATTCGGGCGGACCCTGCGACTGCCTCGGCACCTGCCTCACGTGCTCCGGTTCGGCACATGTGGCGTCCGGCATGCCGGCTGCCCAGCCAACTTCGGCAAGCGGCGCGCCGCATGGCGTGCGGCCCGACTCCAGGCCCGCTTCCGACCCGACCGCCCACCTCAGACCGTTCGCTCAACCTCCCCCCGCCTGACTCCTCGACACTAGCCCGTAACCGTCATCCAGGGTGCGAACCGCGTCGGCCGCGAGCGTCGGTGCGTGTGCTCGTACCCGTTGCCGGATCGATCCGTTCGCAAAGCGGCGTGCATCGATTCGGCGGTGAATCGCATATCGAACGAGGAGTCGAACCTTGAAGAAGAGCACGATACTCGGCGCATTCGCGCTGCTCGTCCTTGCCGCACCCGTCGCCGCGCAGTGGAACGCCTCGCGCGCGGACAGCCACGCCCCCATCGGAGTCATGGGCGACCACCGCCACGAAGCGGGGGAGGTGATGCTCTCCTACCGCTACATGGCGATGACCATGGAGGGGAGCCGCATCGGCGCGGATCCCATCGCCGATGCGGACATCGTTTCCCCGAGCGGGGGGTTCATGGTCACCCCAACCCGCATGCCCATGAAGATGCACATGTTCGGGGCCATGTTCGCGCCGTCCGATCGCATCACGTTCATGGCCATGCTCCCCTTCGCGTCGAGTTCGATGGACCACATCACGCGCCACGGCGGGTCGTTCACGACCGAATCGAGCGGCGTGGGCGACGTCAAGGTGGGCGCCATGATCGGCCTGGCAGACTGGGCGAACCAGTCGCTCCACCTGAACGCGATGATCGGCCTGCCGACCGGATCGATCGAGGAGACGGGGGTCCTGCCCATCAGTCAGGGGATGGAGGTGCAGCTCCCCTACCCCATGCAGATCGGCTCAGGCACGCTCGACCTGCGCCCCGCCCTTACCTGGCTGGGCCAGGCCGGCGACTGGTCCTGGGGAGCCCAGGGGAACGCCGTGATGCGCACGGGCAGGAACGACCGCGACTGGGCGCTGGGCAACAAGGTGCAGGGGACCGCCTGGTGGGCGCGGGTGCTCGGACGCAACGTCTCGGCGGGCCTGCGGCTGGTCGCGACCCGAACCGGGAACATCGACGGGAGGGACGCCGCGCCCAGCGTGAACCCCCAAATGGTACCTACGGCCCGCACCGATCTCCGCGCGGGCACCGTGGTCGAGGGGGGCGTGAGCTTCAACCTCTACATCCCCCGGGCCAGGGCCTTTCGGGTCGCCGGCGAGGTGCTCCTGCCCCTCGTTCGCGACCTCGAGGGTCCACAACTCGAAACCGATTTGACCTTCGTGCTGGGTCTTCAGATCGTACCCATAAGCCACTGACCGGCAACGCGCTATTGTACGGGAGCCGCCCCGTTCGGCTCCCGTGCGGCGCTGCCGTGAGATTCCACTTGAGGTCTCGACCGCACACCGGTCGTATACGCACCATGCGCCTGTATACATGCTTGCATGGTTTGTCATCGGTGGAGGGCGGGCGTACTCTCCCCTCCCGCCGCCATCGATCCCCGGTGGGCGAAGATCCCCGAAACTCATTCGAGAACCCCCCATGTCCGACGCGTCTCCTGCATACGACTCGCTGCGCGCGCCCTCCGGCGGAAACCCCATCCGCATGGTCGGCGACCGCCTCGACGTGCCCGACCGTCCGATCATTCCCTTCATCGAAGGAGATGGGATCGGTCCCGACATCTGGCGCGCCGCGAGCGCGGTGCTCGAAGCCGCTGTCGAAAAGGCCTACGGCGGCGAGCGGCGGATCGCGTGGTTCGAGGTGCTCGCCGGTCAGAAGGCGTTCGATCACACCGGGGACTGGCTCCCCGAGGACACGCTCCGCGCCGTCCGGCATCACCGGGTCGCGATCAAGGGGCCCCTCACGACGCCCGTGGGTGGCGGGATCCGGTCGCTCAACGTGGCGCTGCGCCAGCAACTCGACCTGTTCGCGTGCGTCCGCCCGGTACGCTGGTTCGACGGCGTCCCGTCGCCGGTTCGCCAGCCGGACCTCGTCGACATGACGATCTTCCGCGAGAACACCGAGGACATCTACGCCGGCATCGAATGGGAGGCCGGGACCGAGGAGGCCCGCCGTCTGCGTGCCTTCCTGAGCGATGAGATGGGCGTCTCGACGATCCGTTTCCCGGAGACCAGTTCCTTCGGGGTGAAGCCGATCTCGCGGGAAGGGACCCAGCGACTCGTCCGCGCCGCGATCCGATACGCCAGGGACCGGGGACGCGGGAGCGTCACGCTGGTCCACAAGGGGAACATCATGAAGTTCACCGAGGGCGGCTTCCGCGACTGGGGCTACGAACTTGCGAAGGACGAGTTCGGGGCGCGGGAATTCGGCGGCGGTCCCTGGTGCAGGACCTCGGACGGCATCGTCGTCAAGGATGTGATCGCCGACGCGTTCCTTCAGCAGATCCTCACGCGGCCCGCCGAGTACGACGTGATCGCGACCATGAATCTGAACGGCGACTACATCTCGGACGCGCTCGCGGCGCAGGTGGGCGGGATCGGCATCGCCCCCGGCGCGAACATCAACTACGAGACGGGCCACGCGATCTTCGAGGCCACGCACGGCACCGCGCCGAAGTACGCCGGACAGGACAAGGTGAACCCGGGATCCGTCATCCTGTCCGGTGAGATGATGCTGCGGCATATCGGGTGGAACGAAGCCGCCGACCTTATTGTATCCTCCCTGAGCGCAACCATCAGCGAGAAGCGCGTGACGTACGACTTCGAGCGCCTGATGGAAGGAGCGACGCTCCTCAGGTGCAGCGAGTTCGGTCAGGCCATGATCGACCACATGTGATGGACCCGGCAACGGTCGTACGCCGGGCGATCGGGGATCGGGAGGTCCGATCCCGCAGTCGTAGTATCCGATGGAGAAAGAGATGAGAAAGACAGGCAGGTTTGCGGCGGTGGCGGGGTTCGTGTCCGTGCTGGCCGCACCCGGTACGGTAGAGGCCCAGCTTCCCGCGGGCGTCACAGAGGTCGCCAGCGTCGAGGGGATTACGGAGTACCGGCTCGATAACGGGCTGCGCTTCCTGCTCTTCCCCGACCAGAGCAACCAGCGCATCACAGTGAACATCACCTACCTCGTCGGTTCGAGACACGAAGGGTACGGTGAAACGGGCATGGCCCACCTCCTGGAGCACCTGGTGTTCAAGGGGACCCCGAACCACCCGGACATCCCGAAGGAACTGGACGAGCACGGCGCCTTCCCGAACGGCACGACGTGGTTCGACCGCACGAACTACTTCGAGACGTTCCCGGCCACGGACGAGAACCTCGAATGGGCGCTCGACCTCGAGGCCGACCGCATGGTGAACTCGTTCATCGCCCAGGAGGATCTCGATTCCGAGATGACGGTCGTCCGGAACGAGTGGGAGGCCGGGGAGAACAGCCCGCGCGGCGTACTCCAGAAGCGGGTCCTGTCCGCCGCCTACGACTGGCACAACTACGGGAACTCCACGATCGGCGCACGCGCGGATATCGAGAACGTGCCCATCGACCGGCTGCAGGCCTTTTACCGGAAGTACTACCAGCCGGACAATGCGATCCTCGTCGTCGCCGGACGCTTCGAACCGGACCGGGCGCTCGAACTCGTGGCCGAGAAGTTCGGTCCCCTCCCGCGGCCGGATCGCACGGGGGCGAACCAGTTGTTCAATACGTACACCGCCGAGCCCGCCCAGGACGGCGAGCGGACCGTCACGCTGCGGCGCGTGGGCGATGTCCAGTTCGCGATGGCGGCCTATCACATGCCGCCCGGTTCTCACGAGCACTTCGCCGCGGTCGACGTGATGACGCACATCCTTACCGCGCGTCCCGCGGGGCGCCTCTACCAGGCGCTCGTCGAGCCGGGTTTGGCCGCCAACGCGTTCGCCGGCAATTTCCAGTTGCGGGAGCCGGGCATCCTGTTCGCCGGCACGGAGGTGCGCGAGGGTGACTCGCTCGACGAAGCCGCCGACGTCATGCTCGCCACGATTCAGGCGCTCGTCGACGAACCTCCCACCGAGGAGGAAGTCGACCGGGCGAAGACGGACTTTCTCTCGGGCATCGAACTCTCGTTCAACAACCCGCAGGGGATCGCCCTGCAGCTCAGCGAATGGGCGTCGATGGGTGACTGGCGTCTCTTCTTCCTGCACCGCGACCGTCTCGAACGGGTGACGCCTGACGCGGTCCACCAGGTCGCGCAAGCCTATCTGAAGCCTTCGAATCGGACGATCGGCTACTTCTACCCGACGGATGAGACGCCGGCTCGCGCCGAGATTCCCGCGCCGCCGGACGTCGGTGCGCTCGTTGCCTCGTACACGGGGCGCGAGGCAGTGGCCGAGGGCGAGGCGTTCGACCCCACGATCGAGAACATCGAGGCTCGGACGGAGCGGTTCGAACTGCCCAACGGCCTCAAGGTCGCGCTTCTCGCGAAGGAAAACCGCGGCGACGCAGTGAGCGTGCGCCTGGTACTGCGGCATGGCACGGAAAGCGCCCTCATGGGGAAAGCCACGGCCGCCTCGCTCGCCGGCTCCATGCTGATGCGCGGGACGGAGAGCCGCTCCCGCCAGGAGATCTCCGACGAACTCGATCGCCTGAAGGCCCAGGGCTTCGTCAACGGGGGTGCCACGACGGCGAGCGGATCATTCACCACCGTGCGGGAGAATCTTCCGGCCGTCCTTCGGCTCGGCGCCGAGATCCTCCAACAGCCGGCCTTCGACCCGACAGAGTTCGAACTGCTGCGCGAGGAGCGTCTGGCCGGCATCGAGTCGCAGATGTCGGAGCCGCAGGCCCTCGTGGTGCAGGCGTTTCAGCGCCATTTCGCCGACTACCCGGCGGATCATCCCCGCTACGCGCCCACCTTCGAGGAGCAGATCGATCGCCTCGAGGCCGTGACGGTGGACGAGGCGCGCGCCTTCTGGGAGGGTTTCTACGGGGCGCAGGGAGGCACCGTGTCCGTGATTGGCGATTTCGACGGTGAGGAGATCCGCGCGCTGATCGCGGAACTGTTCGGCGACTGGACCGCGAGCGAAGCCTACGCCCGCGTGCCGGTCCAGTACCGTGAAATCGAGCCGGTGACCCTCGATATCGAGACGCCGGACAAGGCGAACGCCATGATGTTCGCCGGACTCGCGGTTCAGATGCGCGACGATCACCCGGACTACCCGGCGCTCCTCCTCGGCAACCACATTCTGGGTGGCGGCATGAACTCCCGGCTGTTCAGCAGGATCCGGGGAGAGGAAGGCCTGTCGTACGGCGTGAGTTCCAACTACGGTGCGCCCCCGATCGATGACGCCGCGCAGTTCCTGGCGTTCGCGATCTTCGCGCCGGAGAACGCCGACAGGGTAGTCGCCTCGTTCGAGGACGTTCTCGAGACCACCCTCGCGGACGGTTTCTCGCCGGAAGAGTTCGAGACCGCGAAGCGGGGCTACCTGGACCAGCAGCAGAACGGCCGGGCGAACGACGCGGTCATCGCGAACATGCTGTCGAACAGCTTGTTCCTGGACCGTCCGCTCTTCTTCACCGCGGAGCAGGAGACCGCGATCGAAGCGCTGACGGCGGGCGACGTCGTGGCCGCGATGCGGCGCCACATCGACCCGGCGAAGCTGACGATCATCCGCGGCGGCGACTTCGCCAACAAGCTCGTTCCCTAGCAGTCACGGACTGCTGGACCCGCCGACAGGAGCGGCGGGCGGCCCGGTCAGCGGCCGCCCGTCTGCTCCTGTTCGACGTTCAACTGCATGATGTCCGGGCTCCACCGCGTGTCGCCCAGCAGGTGCTTCACGAAGTACTCCGCGCGCAGCCAGAACCAGTAGTCGCTCATGTCCCCGTAGCCGTGCCGCTGGCCGGGGAAGACGAAGTAATCGAAGCGCTTGTTGGCCCGGATCAGCGCCTCGGCCATGCGGTGCGTGCCGGCATGGTGGACGTTGTTGTCGATGTCCCCCGTCGTGAGCAGCAGACGCCCCTTGAGGTTCGCGGCCAGGTCCGAGTTGCGCTCGATCTCGTACTCGAAGGTCACGTTCCCGCTGTCGTCGACGACCTCACGCACGCCGTGGTGTTTCTCGGACCAGTTCTGATTGTAGACGTCGTTGTTGTGGTTCCCCGAGGATGAGACCGCGACCTTGAAGAAATCGGGGTAGACGAGCATCGCGGCCGTCGACATGAAGCCGCCCCCGGAGTGCCCGTAGATGCCGACCCGGTCGATGTCGATGAAGCCGTGCCGGTCGGCGAGTTGCTCGATCGCGGTCTTCTTGTCCGCCAATCCGTAGTCGCGGAGGTTCCCGTACCCGTAGTTGTGGTACCACTTCGAGCGGGCCGGATGGCCGCCGCGGTTCCCCACCGTGATCACGACCATCCCGAACTGGGCCAGCGCCGTCTCGTAGCGCGCTGTCGAGAACGCCTTCGCCACCGACTCGGTCTGCGGCCCCGGGTACACGTAGGCCACGATCGGGTACGTCTTCGACGCATCGAAGTCGAACGGCTTGTACATGACACCGTACAGGTCCGTCACCCCGTCGTCCGCCTTCACCGTGTAGGGTTCCGGGAAGCCGTATCCCGCCTCCTCCAGCTTCGAGAAGTCGGCGGTCTCGAGGTCCATGATTCGGCGGCCGTTGGCCGCGTGGAGCGCGGAAGTCGGCGTCGTATTGACGCGCGAATAGTTGCTGACGAAGAAGCGGTTCGACTCCCCCATTTCGACCCGGTGGTCGAAATCGCCGGGGTTGAGGAGCGTCAGTCCGGAGCCGTCGAGGTTCACCCGGTACAGGTGCTGGTAGTAGGGATCCTCGCCCTCCTCCCGCGCGTTGGCCTGGAAGTAGACGACGCCGGCCGACTCGTCGATCCCGACCACCTGGCGCACCGACCACGGACCCTCGGTGAGGCGGTTGCGAAGCGTGCCGTCCGACCCGAACCGGTACAGGTGCGCCCAGCCGTCCCGCTCCGACCACCACAGCATGTCGCCCGACTCGAGGAGTTCGAGCCGCTGGAACTCCACGTAGGTGTTGAGCCGCTCCTCGAACAGCACGCGCGCCGCGCCCGTCGCGGCGTCCGCCACCATCACGTCGACGCGGTGCTGGTCCCGGCTCTGCCTCACGAAGTGAAGCTCGTCCGAGCCGGGAGAGAGCCACAGCGAGCGGAACGGCTCCTCGCTGTCGGGATAGCGGAACTGGCGCGCGGACGTCGTGAAGAGGCGATGATCCTTCCACGCCTCCGGCATCGCGACCTCGACCATGCTCCGGTCCTGGAGGTCGTAGATGAGAAGCTCGGGCTGGCTCACGGTCTCCTCGCCCGGCATGTCGTACTTGTAGGACTCGAGTTCGGGCCGCTTGTTGCCGACCATGTGGATCACCCAGAGGTTCCCCACCTCGCGCCGGTCGCGGCGGATCAGGGAGAAGCGGCGTGAATCACGGGACCACGAGATCGACACCCGCTTCCGCTCGTCCGCGTTCTCCTCGCGCTCGATGTCCGTGTCCCCGCGCTCGAACACGGCGTAGCTGTAGTGCTCCTCGCCGTCCGTCGTGAGCTGCGTCTCCTCGACCTCGATCCCCTCCTCCGCTTCGTCCGCCTCGTCTCCGCTCTTCCCGCGCCGCGCCTCGAGGAACTGCTGGTAGTCATCCCCGCTCATCATGGAGAGGTTGTGGCGGCGGGCGAAGATGACGGTCTGCCCGTCCGGCGACACGCTGGCCCAGGACGGATGATTGTCGGGCGCCTCCCAGTCCTCGAGTTCCCGCAGCACCCGCGTGTTCACGTCGTACTCGAAGTGGAACACTTTCTTCCGGGCGCGCCGTCGCTGCTGCTCGCCCTCTTCCTCCTCCTCGTCCAGCTCCTCCATCTCCGACTCCGTCTCGTCTTCCTCTTCGTCCTGCGAGGACTCGACCTCGAACTGGAGCGTGTTCGCGTCGATGAACTTGATCGCCCGGATCGGGAGGTGCTGGCCGTCCCAGGGATCGCGCGTGATGCGGGTCAGCTCGGCCGCGATCCGGTCGTTGTCGAAGATCTGCCGCTTCGTCCCGGCCACCGGATCCACGATGTAGTAGAAGGAGCCGTCCGACGTCTCCCATTCGTACCAGAACGACTCGGAGCCCTCGATCCACTGCGGATCCACCGAGGTCGAGTAGATGAGGTCCTGGATCTTGTAGGGCGCGAAACGCGCCGCGAGGCGGTAGTTCGCCGGGTCTTCGGCCGCTTCCTGCGCGGCGACCGGCGCCGCAAGCAGCATCGCGGCCGTCATGGAGAGGAAGAGACGTAAACCGGCTCGGTATGCGGAGTTCATGGCAAGACTCGTGGCTTTCGGGGACAGGAACGAGATGAGAGGACGCCGGAGAACGTGAAGGAGGTCGGGGCGGCCTGTCCAGA
The DNA here is from genome assembly GCA_965207805.1 of Gemmatimonadota bacterium. Taxonomy (GTDB): domain Bacteria; phylum Gemmatimonadota; class Gemmatimonadetes; order Palauibacterales; family Palauibacteraceae; genus Palauibacter. Next base: position 84,542 of record OZ242312.1, on the reverse strand, counting down.
TGGCCGCCCCGCGGCGCGCGGAGGCGAACCCGATCGGGGGTAGCCGGTCCGGGCGACCGACCCCCCGCCGAAAGGGTCAAGCCGAGTCGGTCAGCGAACTGGCGTCGTCGCTAGTCGCCGCGTCCGAGCATCATGCCGACGACCGCGCCGGCGGCGCCCCACAGTACGGCCGTGACGACGACGTCGACGACGACCGAGGTGAGGGTCGAGGTGTTCATCGCGCCCAGCGCCACGAACCCGAAGGCCGCGGCAATGAGGGCGCCGAGCTTGGCGCCCGCTTGGGCGCCGCCCGCGACGTCCGTCGCGCCCTTCCAGCCCAGGGCGGTCGCGAGCACTCCGCCGGAGGCGAGCTGGCCTACGGCGATCCAGAGGAATTCGGGAGACTCCTTAATGACACCGGTGGCTGAGCCCATGTTGGCTTCGAAGAAGCCACCAAGGAGCAGTTCGTACAGGACGTAGCCGCCCACAAAGAGGACGACGGCGCCGGCGATCGAGGCGATGAGGCACTTCGTGTTCATGGCGTTCCCTCCGCCTGAAGGTGGTGAAGCCCCCCCGCACACGTCCCTTCCCCCGCGGGCAGACGCGTGCGGCGCGCGCCAACGGCTCACCGAGCACGGCCACCCTGCCTTGAAGCATAGGAATTGAAACACGACCGGCAAGGCCGGCCGCCCGGCTCGGTCGGTCGGGTGGTGCCGGCTAGAACCGGTCCAGTCGGGGGTTGACCACGTTGGAGTAGATCGACCCGAAGGTATAGGAGAAGCCCACCGACACGCCGTACTCGAAGCCACTCTGGAGGATGCGCTGTCTGAGGAGCACCTCCTCCGTCGTGGCGTCGCCGGCGGGCACGTTGAGCTGGTCGCGGATGCGCGAGTAATTCGCGTTCAGCCGGAGCGACAGGCCGCGGAAAATTCGGAAATCGGCCCCCGCGAACGCCGTGAAGCGGTTCTTCGAGGGATCGTGGAGGAACTGCGAGAACGTGAGGAACCCGTAGGACTCGCCCCACGGCTGGCGGACGCTGAGGCGGACGCTGAACCGGTGGTGGGGGAGGGTCTCCTCATCCTTGAGGAACACGGTCTGTTCGATGTAGTCGTGGTATCGGAGGCCGATGGTATAGAGAAAATTGAACTGCCTTCGAGTCGACTCGGAGTAGGGGAAGATGTTGTACTCCAGGGCCGGTCCCACCCGGAGCTGAAGGTTCTCGTTGGCGAAGCTGGAGTGCCCCACCTCGTACGCGGCGCCTGCCGACCAGTGGTCCGACAGGCTCCAAACGCTGAGCCCTTCGGCTTCGTAGCTTTCGCGGACGCTGGTGACCGAGGTCGTGTCGGAGGTCTCGAACAGCCGCCGGTTGTAGCTCCCGTCGACGGAGAATTCGAGTTTCAGGGCGTCGGTGACCCGGTCGGCCGAGAACCCGCTCTCGAGTTCGTACGATTCGGTACGCTCGTCCACATCAAGTTCCGCGTTCGCGCGCAGCCGGAAGGTCCAGAAGTTCCACGGATCGTCCTCGGGCCTGGCCGCGATCTCGCCGTGTTCGGCTCCGTCGTAATGGATATCGATGCTGGAAGCCTGGTCCGTGCGGGCGATGTAGCGCAGCAAACCCAGTTCGAGCGTTCGAGCCACGTCCGTCAGCCGCTGCTCCACCGCGAGGTTGGCCCGCGTCACGACTTCGAGCCGATCCGTGACCTCCGCGAACTCCTCCCGCCCGATGAAGTCGAGCGTGAACCGCCGGCCTCCGCTGCCCGTGTCTTCCGAGGTCATGAGCACGTGGACCTGCGCGTCCTCGCGGTCGCGCGTGTAGTTCACGTACGGGATCTCCCGGCGATAGAAGTCGAAGTCGCACATCCCGCGGCCGCCGTCGCAATCGAAGAAGACGCGGAGGGCGCCGTTGCCGTTGGCGATGGGCGTCACCTCCTGCGCCGCCAGAGGGCCGGCGACCAGACAGGCCACGGAAGCGAAGAGGGCCGAGGGTTTCACTCGAGGATATCCCCAGGGACGGCTAGAAGAATTGGTCGATGAGGATCGGGTTGCCATCAGGATCCTCGAGCACGACGTGCGCGGGTCCGGAGTCGCCCGCCTCCTCCGTGCTCTGCGTGATCTCCACGCCACGTTCCCGCAGCGTTCGTTCGAGTTCCCGGACGTCCGTCCACGACTCCATGGGCTTGCCCTCAAGCGTGAGCCCCGGATTGAAGGTGAGGATGTTCTTCTCGAACATGCCGTGGAAGAGGCCGACCACCGTCCCTCCATTCATCATGATCAGGTAGTTTGCCTCGGTGTCACCGCCCGTCTGTACGAAACCGAGCTTTTCATAGAACGCCTTCGAGGCGGCGAGGTCCTTTACCGTGAGACTGATCGAGAAGAGGCCGAGATCCAAGGGATCGCTCCGGGTTGAGGGCGCCATGGCGCTCCGACTTTCACTCCGCTCACCGCAGCTCCGGCGTGAGGCCGTGGAAGAGATCCTCGACCCCTCCGCGGCCGCGACGGCTCGAGACGTAATCCGGGGCTGGCATGGATACGACGCGACGCCGATGGTAACACTGCCGGGGCTCGCCGCGTTGCTCGGAGTCGAATCGGTCCTGGTAAAGGACGAATCGCCGCGCTTCGGGCTCGGCTCGTTCAAGGCGCTCGGCGGGGCGTTCGCGGTCCTGCGCGCGCTGCAGGACGAGATCGAGCGCCGGAACGGCACGCGGCCGACGGCGGCGGAGTTGCGCGCCGGGCATCCGCTGGCGGCGGGGATCACGGTCACGACCGCCTCGGCGGGGAACCACGGCCGGTCCGTGGCGTGGGGAAGCGCCGAGTTCGGCTGCCGATGCGTGATTTTCCTCCCGGAAGACGCGATACCCGCTCGCGCCCGGGCGATCGAGGAACACGGGGCGAAGGTGGTCCGCGTACCGGGCGAGTACGATGGCGTCGTCGGGCACACGGACCGGGAGGCCGCGCGGAACGGCTGGATCGTCGTCTCCGACACGGCGTATGAAGGCTACGAGGAAACGCCCCGCCGTGTCATGGCGGGCTACACGCTCCTCGCCGCGGAGATGCTGGACGACCTCGCGGATGCCGGCTCCGCCCCGCTCACGCACCTCTTTGTGCAGGCGGGCGTCGGCGGCCTCGCGACCGGCGTGTGCGGCCATTTCGCGCAGGCGTGCGGCGGGGGGCGGCCGCGATTCATCGCCGTCGAGCCGTGGCGGGCCGACTGCTTCGGCCGGAGCCTGCGACTGGGCCGGGCGAGCATCGCGGAGCCGCCGTTCCACACCGAGATGGGCGGTCTCGCCGCCGGCGTCGCGTCGACGATCGCCTGGGACTATCTGGCCCCGTTGCTCGACGCGGCGATCGCGCTCCCGGAGTCCGTATGGACCGCCGGCGCCGAGGCGCTCGCCTCCGGTCGGCTGGGCGCCCGCATCATCGCCGGGCCGTCCGGCGCCGCCGGCGCAGGGGCGCTCCTCGCCCTGGCCCGCCTCCCCGGCCTGCGCCGGCTCCTCGGCCTCGACGCGTCCGCGCGGGTCGGCGCGATCGTCACCGAGCAGCGTTTCGACTGACCGCACGGCCGCTTGCCACGGACCCCCTCGTCCGTATAGTCGATCACGCCGATGATCGAGTCGCACGCGCGAACCGCCACCGCACCCTGAGTCCCTCAACCCGCCCAGGAGTCACATGTCCGATTTCGCTGCCCATATCGACCGCGAACTCACCAGGTTTCACGACGAACTGGAGGCCTTTCTCCGCATTCCCAGCATCAGCACCGATCCCGAGCATGCGGGCGACGTCCGCGCCTGCGCGGACTGGGTCGCCGAGCACCTTTTGGGGGCGGGGATGCACGAGGCCGAGGTCATCGAAACCGCGGGGCATCCCATCGTCGTCGGCGAACGGATCCACTCCGAGGAGGCGCCGACCGTGCTCGTGTACGGGCACTACGATGTGCAGCCCTCGGAGCCCGACGAGCTGTGGACGAGCCCGCCGTTCGAACCGGAGGTTCGCGACGGCCGCCTGTACGCCCGCGGCTCGATCGACGACAAGGGGCAGGTCCACATGCACATCAAGGCGCTCGAAGCGCGCCTGGCCTCCGGAGCGGACGTCCCCGTCAATCTCAAGCTCGTGATCGAGGGCGAAGAGGAGGTGGGAAGCCGCCACCTCGCGGCGTTCCTCCACGAGCACGCCGACCGGCTCGCCTGCGACGCGATCCTCGTCAGCGACACAGGGATGTTCTCCCCCGAGTTGCCGTGCATCACGACCGGACTGCGGGGCATCGTCTACACGGAGATCAACGTCCACGGCCCCCGGTCGGACCTGCATTCCGGCACCTACGGCGGCGCGGTCGTGAACCCCGCCAACGCGCTGGCCGCCATCCTCGCCGGCCTCCGGGATGAGCATGGCCGGGCCACCGTGCGGGGATACTACGATGCGGTGCGACCCATCAGCCCCCGCGAACGCGCAGATCTCGAACGTCTCCCCATGGATGAAGAGACGCTCCGGGCGGGCGTCGGCGCGCCGACGCTCGGCGGGGAAGCCGGGTTCTCGGCGCTCGAGCGGCTATGGTATCGCCCGACGCTGGATGTGAACGGACTGCTCAGCGGCTTCACCGGCGAGGGCTCGAAGACGGTCCTACCCTCGCAGGCGATGGCGAAGGTGTCGATGCGGCTGGTTCCGGATCAGGACCCGGCGCAGGTGATCGAGGCCTTCGAGGCCCGCGTCCGCGAACTCGCGCCGGAAGGCGTGACCGTCGACATCAAGCGCTCGCACGGCGGCGCGCCATGGGTGGCCGACACCGAACATCCCATCTTCGACGCCGCCTCCGCCGCGCTGGAGTCGGGGTTCGGCGCCCCTCCCGCGTACATCCGCGAGGGCGGCTCGATCCCCATCGTGCAGGCGTTCGAGGAGACGTTCGGCGCTCCCGCGCTCCTCATCGGCTTCGCGCTTCCCGGCTGCAACATGCACGCGCCGGACGAATGGATCGATCTCGGCGTCTACCGAAAGGGGATCGCAGCCCTCGCCGACCTCTACGGCCGCCTCGGCGAGCCGTTGGCTAGTCGACGGGCACGACGTCGAGTTCCGTCGTGATCTCGATACAGCCGGAGAGCGTTCGGTAAACCGGACACTTCGGCGGATGGGCTTCGAACGCGCGCCGGATCGCATCGGCGTGCGCCTCATCAGCCTGGAGACGATATCGGGTTCGGATCCGCCGGATCACGAGCACGCCGTCGTCCGTCTCGACCTCGCCCTCCACGTTCGCCACCAGCCGTCCCTCATCTGCCTTGACGCCGCGCGCTTCCAGCGCGCCCCCGAAGGTTCCGGCCAGTCAGCCGCCGGTCGCGGCGATGACATAGTCGAGTGTCGTGGCGACGTCGCGGTTGTCGCGAACCCCGTAGTACTCGGCGATCGCGGAATGGACGCCGAAGTCGACCGGCGCGTCGGTGGCCGGGATCTCCGCCGTGCGGTATGGACCCTTCTGCCGCACGATCTTCACGTGCGAGCGATAGACGACTTCACTCATTGGCTGGTTCTCTCCATGATGATGTCGAGGAAGTTCATGACGACGCGGTGCGTGAGCCCCCAAATGGCGTCGCCCTCGTACAAGATGGAAGGCCACACGTGTTCCCGGCCACCATCCGGGTAACGGACTTCGGAACGCAGGGAGGGGTCGCGCAGCGCACGGAGTGGGGCCCAGACGTGATACTGCACCTCGGCGTTCGTCGAGACGCGGACGTCCTCCCCGTGCCAGGCTACGAAGGGGGAGATGAGGATCGACGGGATCCGGCGCGTCACCGGGTGCAGGTCGTCGAGCCGTCCAAGGAACCCGCCACGCGGAAGATCGAGTCCCACCTCCTCACGCAACTCGCGGCGCGCCGTCTCCAGCAGGTCCGCATCGGCCGCGTCCCGGTGCCCGCCGGGGAGCGCCATATGGCCGGACCACGGGTCGCCGGGGAGCTCCGCTCGCCGGACGAAGAGCACCTCCAGGTCGTGGCCCCGCGGACGAACCACGAGGGTCACGGCCGCGTGGCGCTCCGCCGCCCCAGGGTCGACGACCGTGTGCCCCGCCGCCACTAGCCGCTGCGCGACCCGCGCCGCGCTCCAGCCTTCGCTCACCGACCCTTCTCCGCCTCGTCGAGGAGCCGCAGGTAGCTCTCCAGCCGTCGCCGCCGGATCGTCCCAGCCTCCACGGCCGCGCGAACCGCGCAGTCCGGCTCCACTCGATGTCGGCAGTCCGCGAACCGGCAGCTCTCGCCCGCCGTGGCGATCTCGACGAAGCCCACCGGAAGCTCCGCCGGATCCAGCCCCCACAGCGCCAGGTACTGCAGGCCGGGCGTGTCAGCCACGTAGCCGCCGTCCGGATATCGATAGAGCGCCGACGCCACCGTTGTGTGCCGCCCTCGCCCCCGCCGCTCGCTGATCTCGCCCACACGAAGGTCGAGTTCCGGCACGAGCGCGTTCAACAGGCTCGACTTCCCCACGCCCGACTGCCCGCTGAGCACCGTGATCCGGCCCGCGAGGCGTCCGGCAAGCGCCTGCAGTCCCGTCCCCGATTCGGCGCTCGTCCGCAGCGTCTCCACGCCGAGCGCCGCGTACTGTTCGAGGCCGTCTCCGGGCCCGGGCTCCGCGAGGTCCGTCTTGTTCACGATGAGGAAGGCGTCGATGCCGCTCAGCGCCGCAAGCGCGAGGAGTCGGTCCACCATGAGGAAATCGGGATCGGGCGCCGTCACCGAAACGACGACGGCGACCTGGTCCACGTTCGCGACGATCACCTGTTCGCGCCGCTTGGAGACGCCGTGTCGTGACAGCGCGCCGCTTCGCGCACGGAGCCGAACGATCCGCATCTCGTCGCCGACGCGTTCGAGTTCGACGAGATCGCCGACGGAAACGATGCGCGAGTCCGTCCGCTTCAGGCGCCCGCGCAACGACGCCCGAACCACGGTCGTGGAATCGTCCACGTGATAGACCCCACCCGCGATCCGCAGCACGCGGCCGACGGTCGCGGAGGGGCCGCCGGATCTCACGTCGAGCCGCGGCTTCCGTCCCGAGTCGCGGAGTTCACGTGGAGCCCCCGTCCGCGTCCGTCCCGTCGGCGAGCTCCTCGAGGCAGTTCCACGCCAGCAGCGCACACTTGATGCGGACCGGAAACTTCGAGACCCCCGCCAGCGTGCGCAGGTCGCCGAGGTCGTCGTCCGCCAGCAGCGCTCCGTCTCCGTGCAGGAGGTGCGTGAACTTTCCCGAAAGTTCCAGCGCCTGCTCGAGCGACTTCCCGAGCACGCGTCCCGTGAGCATCGACGCCGACGCCAGGCTGATCGAGCACCCGCGGCCCAGGAAGCGCGCCTCGGTGATGCTCCCCCCCTCCACGCGCAACATGAGTTCGATCACGTCGCCGCAGAGCGGATTGTTCATCGTGATCGCGTGCGTGGCTTCGTCCAGATGCCCCTTGTTCCGGGGTTTCCGGTAGTGATCGAGGATGACTTCCTGGTACAGCTGGTTGAGCGAGGAAGGGATCTCCCGGTCGATGGTCCCGGGCGTTTTCGGATGGGGTTCGATCATGGATTCAGGCGATGCCGCCGAAGACTTCGGCTGCCAGGGCGAGACCGTCGCACAGCACGTCGATTTCCCGCGGCGAATTGTAGAAGTAGAAGCTCGCCCGGGCTGTACTGCTGATCCCGTAGTGGTCCATCAGCGGCTGGTTGCAATGGTGCCCCGCCCGGATCGCGATTCCCCGCTGGTCGAGGATCGTGGAGAGGTCGTGCGGATGTACGTCACCGTACGTGAAGGAGAAGACCGCGGTCCGCTCCTCGCGCGGCCCGTACAGGTGAAGCCCTTCGATCCCGTCGAGTCGCTCGAACACGGCGCGCTTCAGGGCGCCTTCATGAGACGCGATCGCCTCCGGTCCGAGATCCGCGAGAAAGCGGGCGGCTTCGCCGAAGCCCACGACGCCCGAAATGTTGGGCGTCCCGGCCTCGAACTTGTGCGGAACCTTCGCCCAGGTTGATCTCTCGAGCTTCACGTCCGAGATCATCTCGCCCCCGCCCTGGTACGGAGGCATCTCCTCCAGCAGTTCTCTTCTGGCCCACAACGCTCCGGCGCCGGTGGGGCCGCACATCTTGTGGCTGCTGAACGCGTAGAAGTCGCACCCGATCTTCGCCACATCGGTCAGCATGTGGGGCGCGGCCTGCGCTCCGTCGATGAGTGTCAACGCGCCCGCGGCGTGCGCGCGATCCACGATCTCACGGACCGGATTGACGGTCCCCAGGCTGTTGGAGACGTGCGTACAGGCGACCAGCCGGGTTCGCTTCCCGAGGAGCCGGTCGAAGTCGTCCAGATCGAGCGTGCCTTCGGGCGTGACGTCGACGAAGCGGAGACTGCACCCCGTGCGGCCGGCGAGCAGCTGCCACGGCACGAGGTTCGAGTGGTGCTCCATCTTCGTGAGCACGATCTCGTCGCCCGCGCCGATGAACGCCCCCCCCCAACTCGACGCGACGAGGTTCACCGCCTCCGTGGTGCCGCGGGTGAAGACGATCTCCGCCGGCTCCTTCGTGCCGGCGTGCGCCGCCACCGAACGGCGCGCGTCCTCGTAGGCCTCCGTCGCCTCCGCGCTGAGCTGATGCACGCCGCGGTGCACATTGGCGTGCTCCTCGCGCAGGTAGCGCTCGACCCGGTTCAGCACGCGGAGCGGCTGCTGTGAACTCGCCGCGTTGTCGAGATAGGCCAGGGGGTGGCCGTTGACCTCCCGCGAGAGAATGGGGAACTGGGCCCGGATCGCCGCGAGGTCCCAGCCGTCCTTCTCCGACGCCTCACCCGCATCGCGCCGGCCGGCCGCCTCCGAGGGGCCCCCGGACGCAAGCACGCCCGTCGCGGGCTTCGTACCCGTCATCTCCGCCGTCTCCGTCATCGGACCCCGGTCCTCGGCTGGGTCCCGCTCAGTCGAGGTCGACCTGGATGTCGTCCCCGTCGATCCGCACGTCGAAGCGTCGGACCGGCATGACCGCCGGGAGCGCCCTCGGCGCCCCGGTCGCAAGATCGAAGCGCGCCCCATGGAGAAGACAGGTGATCTCGCCCGCCTCGACCTCGCCCTCGGAGAGCGGGAACTCCTCGTGCGAGCAGCAGTTCTCGAGCGCGTAGACCTCGCCCCCGCTCCGGATGAGGGCGATCGCCAGGTCCTCGGCCATCACCCCGCACGTCCCGTTCTCCGGCACATCGCCGACCTTGGCCACCGTGACGAAACGGCTCATAGCCCGATCTTCTCCTCGATCGCTTCGCGAACGCGCGCGCGCACCCCCTCCATCGGCAGACGCCCCAGAACCTCATCGAAAAACCCGAACACGAGCAGGCGCTCGGCCTGTCGCCGCGTGAGGCCGCGGCTCATCAGATAGAAGAGTTGCCCGTCCTCCACCTGTCCGATGGTCGCCCCGTGCGAGCAGCGCACATCGTCCGCCTCGATCTCCAGGTTGGGAAGCGCGGAGGCATGAGAGCCCTCGCTCAGAAGCAGGTTGCGGTTTGTCTGATAGGCGTCCGTGAGCTGGGCTCCCTTGTCGACCCGGATCAGCCCGCGGAAGACGCTCGAACCCGCATCCGTCAGGGCCCCCTTGAACAGCAGATCGCTGTGCGCGTGCGGCGCCGCGTGATGCTGCAGCGTGTGATGGTCGAAGTGTTGGTCGGAGTCGCCGAACCAGAGCGCGAGCATCTCGCTGTCGCTCCCGGGCCCGTCGAGGCGGCTTGTGACGTCCGCGCGCGAGAGGTCACCGCCCAGCGCGACATTGAAGGTCACGACACGCGAGTCGCGGCCCGCGGTGACGTGCTGCGTCGAGAACCGCTTCACGCCCCGGCCGAAACGCTGGAGCGCGACGTACTCGATCCCCGCGCCTCCCTCCCCCGTGATCGTCGCCCCGTGGAGCGAGACCGTCTCCGCCTCGAGGTCGCCGGAGAGGAACTCGTCGATGACCGCGGCCCGGGCGCCCGACTCCCCGTACACGAACGAATGTGCAGAGGAGAGGGTCCCCGCCCGCTCGACGATGTGGAACGCGTGGATCGGCGCCGGCATCTCCACCCCGCGCGGTACGTGGAGGAAATAGCCTCCGCCCAGGAGAGCGAGGTGCAGCGCCCAGAGCTTCTCCTCCGCGGGGCCCGGTTGCGCCTCCAATAGCGCTCGCCTCAGCACCTCCGGATGCCGGTCCGCCGCGTCCCGGATCGAGCACAGGACCACGCCGCTCCGCGCTACCTCGGGTTCAAGCTCCAGATGCGCGACCCGCCCCTCCCGCAGCACGACGACGCCCGAGCGCTCCCCTGAGCGTCCGAGCACCTCGCGCACATCCGCCGACAGCGCTTCCGCCGTCGCGGGCGCCGGGACCACCGGCGTGAGCGCCTCGAACCCGACCTTCGTGAGGTCCGTGTACCGCCATTCCTCCGACTTCTTCGTCGGCCAGGGAAGGGCGGTGAACCGTTCCCATGCGGCGGCCCGCGCCCCCGCGATCACTTCCGGCTCCGGCAGCCCGCCGGCCAGCGTATCGAAATCCGCCGCGGCCAGCGTCGACTCCGCCGGCCCGGCCGTCATCGTGCTCATATTCTGAGAATCCCTCGTCGTCGGTGTCCGGGAGCGGGAGTCGGGGCTATCCGACCGATCCTTCCATCTCCAGCTCGATCAGGCGATTCAGTTCGATCGCGTACTCGAGCGGCAACTCCTTGGCCACCGGCTCGATGAAGCCGCGCACGATCATCGCCATCGCCTCCGCCTCGTCGAGACCGCGGCTCATCAGATAGAAGAGCTGCTCGTCCCCGACCTTCGAGACCGTGGCCTCGTGCCCGATCGACGCCGTGTTCTCGTCGATCTCGATGTAGGGGTAGGTGTCCGTCCGCGACCGCTCGTCGAGCAGCAGCGCGTCGCATTCGACGTTGGACTTCGCGCCCTCCGCGCCGTCGTACACCTTGCACAGTCCGCGGTAGGAGGAGCGTCCGAGCCCCTTCGAGATCGACTTCGAGGTGATCTGGGATGTCGTGTTGGGGGCGGCGTGGATCACCTTGCCGCCGGTGTCCTGGTGCTGACCGTCTCCCGCGTACGCGATGGAGAGGATCTCGCCGTGCGCCCGCTCTCCGACCAGGAAGCACGACGGATACTTCATCGTGAGTTTCGAGCCCAGGTTCCCGTCGAGCCACTCCATCTTCGCGTCCTCGTGCACGAGCGCCCGCTGCGTGACGAGGTTGTACATGTTGTTCGACCAGTTCTGGATCGTGGTGTACCGGAAGCGCGCGCCCTTCTTGACGACGATCTCGATGACGCCGGAGTGGAACGAGTCCGTCGAGTAGACCGGCGCCGTGCAGCCCTCGATGTAGTGGGCTTCCGCCCCCTCTTCACAGATGATGAGCGTGCGCTCGAACTGGCCCATGCGCTCCGCGTTGACCCGGAAGTAGGCCTGGAGCGGGATCTCCACCTTCACCCCCTTCGGGATGTAGACGAACGATCCGCCCGACCATACCGCCGAGTTGAGCGCCGCGAACTTGTTGTCGTGCGTGGGAACGACGGTCGAGAAGTACTGCCGGAACAGTTCGGGGTGCTTCGCGAGCCCATCCTCGATCGACTCGAAGATCACGCCCTGTTCCTCCCACTGCTCCTTCAGCGAGTGGTAGACCATCTCGGACTCGTACTGGGCCCCGACCCCGGCAAGCGCCTTACGCTCCGCCTCGGGGATCCCGAGCTTCTCGAACGTGTCCTTGATCTCCTGCGGGACGTCGTCCCAGGACCGCTCCATCTGGTCCTGCGGCTTCAGGTAGAAATAGATCTCGTCGAGCGTGTCCTCGAGCTTCGAGAGATCGCCGCCCCACTTCGGCATCGGCTTCGAGTAGTAGACATCGAGCGCCTTGAGGCGGAAGTCGAGCATCCACTCCGGCTCTTCCTTGTGGTGCGAGATCTGTTGGACGATGTCGCGGGAGAGGCCGGGGACGGCCTTGAAGACGGGCTTGTCCTCCGTGACAAATCCGTACTTGTACTCGTCGAGTCCGAGTCCGGTGATCGTCTCGTTCTGAGGCATGGTTCTTCTACCTTCCCTTACGGAGTCAGACGGCCGCCACGGGCTGCTTCTGGAGCCAGTCGTAACCCTCGGCCTCCAGCTTGTCGGCGAGCGAGGCGCCGCCGCTCTCCGCGATGCGGCCCGCCATCATCACATGGACGACGTCCGGCTGGATGTAGTTGAGGATCCTCTTGTAGTGCGTGATGAGCAGGACCCCGAGCGCCTCGTCGGCTTCGGAGAGGCGGTTCACTCCGCTGGCCACGATCTTGAGCGCGTCGATGTCGAGTCCACTGTCCGTTTCGTCCAGGACCCCGAGCGCCGGCCGAAGCACGGCCATCTGCAGGATCTCGTTCCGCTTCTTCTCGCCGCCGGAGAAGCCGTCGTTCACGTACCGGGCCGCGAAGCCCGGATCCATCCTCAGCATCTCCATCTTCTCGGTGAGCGTGCGCTGGAACCCGAACACATCCATCTCCTCGCCCTCGCCCAGCCGCGAGCTCACGGCCGTACGCAGAAAATTGGCGATCGAGACGCCCGGGACCTCCGCCGGGTACTGGAAGGCCAGGAAGATGCCGGCCCGGCTCCGCTCATCGGGCTCCAGCTCGAGGACATCCTCCCCCTCGAACAGGATCTCGCCGGCCGTCACCTCGTAGGCGGGGTGGCCCGCGATGACCTTGGCGAGCGTGCTCTTGCCCGAGCCGTTGGGTCCCATCAGCGCATGCACTTCGCCACGCTCGAGGTCCAGGTCGACGCCGCGGAGGATTTCCCCGTCCTCGCCTTCGACCTTCGCCCGGAGTCCGCGTATCGACAGAAGCGGTTCTGACATTCGTGTCCTCTTGTGTTGCAAAAGGCCGGTCACCCAGGGGCGCCGGCCTGGAAAACGCAGCGATCGAATCAAGCTGAAACCGATAACGATTATCGGCGGAACAAGGTACGCGGCGCACGACCCCTTATCAAGCCTCGTTGAGACCGGTTCTCAACTGGCGGCTCCTGCACGGGCTGAGGCGCGACGGTAGGTTGGCGGCCATGAAAGCGGCCTACTTCGAACGACACGGCGGGCCCGACGTGATCCGCGTCGGCGACCTGCGCGAGCCGACGGCGGATCCCGGCGAAGTGCTGATCCGCGTGCGCGCGGCGGGCCTCAACCACCTCGACCTCTGGACGCGGCGCGGCCTGCCCGGACTCACGCTGGAGATGCCGCACGTCGGGGGCTCGGATGTGGCGGGCGAGATCACGGCGACGGGGGATGGAGTGCAGGGTTGGGCCCCCGGCGAACGGGTCGCGGTGAACCCGGGCCTCTGGTGCGCCCGCGGCGACTGTGAGTGGTGCGCCCGCGGCGAGCACCCCCTCTGCACCTCCTACCGCATCCTCGGCGAGCACGTGCCCGGCGGCTTCGCGGAACTGGTCGCGGTTCCGGCGCGCAACCTGGTCCGGCTCCCCGACGGCTTTCCGTTCGCGACGGCGGCTGTCGCGCCGCTCGTATACCAGACGGCATGGCGCGGACTCCTCTCGCGCGGACGGCTGGCGCCGGGAGAGACGGTCCTCGTCACCGGGGCGTCCGGCGGCGTCTCGACCGCCGCGATCCAGATCGCGAAACACCATGGGGCGCGCGTATTCGCGGTCACGAGCGGACCGGTGAACGTGCAGCGCGTGGAGGCGCTGGGGGCGGACCTCGTCATCGATCGCCTCGAGGAGGATTTCTCGCGGCGCGTGTGGATGGAGACGGAGAAGCGCGGCGTCGATCTCGTCCTCGACAGCGTGGGCGCCGCGACGTGGGAGGGTTGCGTTCGCGCGCTCGCGCGCGCGGGCAGGATGGTCGTGTACGGTGCGACGACCGGGGCGCAGGGCACGCTCAACATCGCGCGTCTGTTCTGGAGTCAGACATCGATCATGGGGACCACGATGGCGACGCGTGCCGAGTTCGAGGCCGTGATGGGGCTCGTGCTGGACGGCACCCTCTCCCCGGTCGTCGACGACGTGTGGCCGCTGGACCGCGCGCGCGAGGCCCATGAGCGGCTGGAGGCGGGCGGAGTCTTCGGGAAGCTCGTCCTCGAGCCGTGACCCCGGTGCCGTGACGGCTCCCGGGCGCGCCGAGCGGTTCCGGAGCCTCGCGGAGACCGCCTTCGATGTCCTCGTCATCGGGGGCGGCATTTCCGGCGCCGCCGTCGCGCGTGACGCGGCCCGCCGCGGTTTTCGCACCGCTCTCGTCGAAGCCGCGGATTTTGCGTGGGGTACGAGCAGCCGTTCTTCCCGCCTCGTCCACGGCGGCCTGCGCTACCTGGAGCACTTCGAGTTCGACCTCGTGTTCGAGGCGAGCCAGGAACGGCGGACCCTGCTCCGGATCGCGACCCACCTCGTGCGGCCGCTGGAGTTCCACTTTCCGATCTTCCGGGATGGCCGCATCGGCCGGACGAAGCTCGACGCGGGGATGTGGCTCTACGATGCGCTCTCGCTGTTCCGCAACATCGAGCGTCATCAGATGCTCGACACCGAGGCGATGCTCGCCCGTGAGCCCGGGCTGCGCACCGAAGGGCTTCTCGGCGGCGCGCGCTATTTCGATGCCCAGGTCGACGATGCCCGGCTCGTCGTCACGACCATCGTGGCGGCGGTCGAGGCCGGTGCGACCGTGGTCAACCGGGCCGAGGTCGTCCGTATCGACGCCTCGGACTGGCCGGGCCACCGGGCGCTGGTGAGAGATGCGGAGAGCGGACGGGAAGTGGGAGTCGACGCCCTTGCGATCGTCAACGCCACCGGCGCGTGGGCCGAACAGATGCTCGACCGCGTCATCGCGGGCCCGCCGGGGTCCGGCCCGGGGAGTGGCGCGACATCCGCCGTGCGCATTCGTCCCTCGCGGGGGACGCACATCCACGTGGCGCGCGAACGGGTGGGTCACTCCGGTGCCCTGATCTTCGAAGCCCCGCAGGACGGCCGCGTGATGTTCGTCCTGCCGTGGCGGGAGGATCTGACCCTCATCGGTACGACGGACGAGTTCTTCGACGGCCGCCCGCACGAGGTCGCGGCCACCCCCGGGGACATCGCCTACCTGCTCGAGGCCACCCGTCGCCTGCTCCCGGCATCGAAGCTGGGACCGGAGGATGTGATCAGCGCCTGGGCCGGCTTGCGGCCGCTCGTCGCGCCGCCCGCGGACGGTGCCGAGGAGGGCGGCGTGTCGAGGGAGTTCGAGGTTCATCAGCATCCCCCGGGCGTCTTCACCCTGAGCGGAGGAAAACTGACCTCTCACCGTCACATGGCCGAGGCAACGATGGATCGCGTGCAGGCGTTCCTTGCGCCGACCGGCGTGAAGGCGCTTCGGAAGGTGGACACGGACAAGGTTCCGCTTCCCGGTGCGCGGTTCCGGGATCTGGACGCGCTTCGCGGCCGGATCCGGGAGCGCGCCCGTACGCAGGGACTCGGGCGCGCCTCCGCCGACCGCCTCACCCGCGCATACGGGACGCGAGCGAACCGGGTCCTCGACCTTGTCGAGCGAAACCCGCGACTCGGCGAGAGGGTCGTCGCGGAGCGGCCGCACCTTCTGGCCGAAGCGGTGTATTCGGTGCGGAGCGAGATGGCCCTTCACGTGGAAGACATTCTCTTTCGGCGGATGCGGGTCGGCCTCGAGACGCGCTCCGGGACGCCGGAGGCGGCGCGCCGCGTCGCCGAAGTCATGGCCCCGGAGCTGGGCTGGACAGGCGAACGGCAGGCGGAGGAAATGAAACGGGCGCTGACATTCAGGGCGGTGGACGACGGCGCGATCCGCGAGCTGGCGGCCCACGCGAAGAGGGTCCGCTGAACCGGCGGCCTTTCCGAGCAGGCCGCACTCTTTGCGCGCTTGTGTGCCTCACGGCGGCGTGCGCCCCGGTCGACGACACCTCCGATTCGTCCGGTGTCCCGCCCGATTCCGTGCCGTCCGACGACGCCGCGGCGGTTGCCCCGCTCCCGGGCGAGGGTCCGACCCGCGAGTACCGGATTCTCCTCGTCAACCCGCTCGACGTGGACGCGTACGTCTTCGCCGCCGCAGGAGCCGGGAGCGTGGTGCTCGATACCGTGCCGCGTCGGGATTCGGTCCGCGTGAACATCCGCGTGCGCGCCGACCTCATTCGCCTCGAGGCCCGGGATACGGAAGGCACGCTGCTGGCGGAGATCGACCTCGCGCTGGCCAGGGACACCCTCAACCGCTGGGCCATCGAGACCGACGCACCCATCCGACGTGTCACCATCGGACCGGAAAATTCGTTAAACGGCAGGAAGGCCTTATACTATGGGAGCGATCTGTGTCCGGATCCGGCTTTAGGTGCGGCGTTGGGTGCAGGGACGATGGAGGAGGGGGGACGCCATGAAGAAGTTCAGGATCGCGCTGGCGCTCGTCGCGAGTATCGCGATGATCGTCGTCGGGCAGCGTCAGGTGGGCCAGAAGGATGTGCGGACGCAGAAGGCCGACGTTCGGGGAGTCGATTCCGAGAACGAGGCCTTGTTCATCTAGCAGCCCGTGGCACGGCCGGCGGCCTCGCCGGTCTTTCCGTCCCATGAGCCGTCGGGCACTCTCGCGTCCGACGGTGACGGAGCATGACAGGTGCGAGGCACCGGATGAATCCAGCTAGGAGCAGTATTGCCGTGGCGCTGTGTGCGGTGGGGCTCGCCGCATGCTCCGGAGAGAGCTTTGGCCCGTTGACCGGGTTCTCGGATTGCTCGCTCCCGCTCGCGAACTTCACGGACGCCGGCGTGGAGCGCTCGAGTATTCCCGCGCTCACGAATCCGGAAGTCGCCACGCGGCTCATCGCGCCCCACGTCGGTTACGTCAATCGCGGCGATCTCGTGATCGGGCTCGAATTCAACGGCCAGCCCCTCGCCATACCCCTGAAGCTCCTCTGGTACCACGAGGTGCTGAACCTGCAGGCCGAAGTCGACCCGGCCGACCCGAATGCGACGGGAGAACGACTCACGGTCACCTATTCGCCGCTTACGGGGTCGGTCAGCGTCTTCGATCCCGAGCCGAGCGGCACGCCCGACTTCGCGGTATCGAACTACGTTCTCGACAACAACCTCGTGATGGACGACGGCTCCGGGACGCTCTACCCTCAGTTGACGCGCTCCGCCACGTGCGGCCCGCGGGACGGCAGCAGCCTGACGCGCGTGCCGTACGAGCTGATGCTCTACGGGGCGTGGCTGCAGATCTTTCTGGACACATGGGTCGCGACACGGGCGACGGGGCACGACTTCCTCTACACGCTCTACCCGTACGGGAATTATCGGGATCCGGACAACGCCTCGCTCTTCTACCCGACCTCCGCCCCGATCGACCCTCGCCGAAAGCCGAAGGAGCGCGTGGTCGGCGTCCCGGCGGGAACCGGCGGCATCGCGTTCGCCATCGCGGACCTGAGAGAAGTCGCGGCCCAGGACCAGGAAGGTCAGAACACGTTCGTCTGGGCCGCGAGTGCGAGGGCGGGTGGAGAGCCCATCGTTGCGTTCTGGAACTCCCGCGCTCAGAGCGCGAGAATCTACCGCGCTCGAGCCAACGGGCGGCCGCTCACTTTCGAGGTCGTCGACGGTCGCCGACAGGACGTGGAGACGGGGAGCGTGTGGAATTTCGCGGGAGAGGCCGTAGAGGGACCGCTTGAGGGGGAAAAACTCGAAGCTCACCCCGAAGCGTACCACGCTTTCTGGTTTGCGTGGGCGGCGTTCCAGCCTGACACGGAGGTGTGGGTTGCTCCGGTTCCTCTCACCGGCTCCGCGGATTTCGTGCCGACGGACGACACGGCACTGCTGCCACCGGATCCGGATCTCGTGAGACGGCGTCCGCACTGAGCCCCAGGAGCCACCCCGGCTTTTTCGAGGTCGGCGTCAGCCGGACCGCTGGGGCAACGCGGGCATCGGGTACCGTTCGAGCCACGCGAACCCCAATTCGTCACTTCGGACCAGGTACGCGCTCTCCGCTCCGAAGGTGACGAGTCGCCGCTCCTCGGGCAGTTCCACCTGGGCCACTCGCTGCCCACCCGCATCGAACACATCGTACAGGTGCACCTCGCCCGCGGGCACATAACGCCGGACCCACGCCCGGCCTTCCGCATCGACCGCGACCGCCCCGGCCGGGATGACCGGCTTCACCTCGGGCCACTCGAAGTCGGACGGATCCGCATTACCCGCGCCGGAAGGCGCGCGGCTCATGGACATCCGCATCCCGCTCCCATCGTCGGTGGCCTCGACACGCAGACCGCCCCCTAGTCCGTCGAGCCACTCATCCTGGTCCGCCCGCCGCACCCGCACGGGTTCGTAGGGGATCTCGGGCCCCCGCGTGACCCTGCCCGCGGGGTCCAGCCACTCCAGCCGGTAGCCGTCAGCGCGCGCCACCGCCACCCGGCCGTCCCAGGCCACGTTCCACGCATCCTGGTTGGAGAACGGCACGGGCCGGATGTTCACGCTGCGGTTGTTCGCGTCGCCCGACTCCACGCGCGTCTGCGCCGCAAGCCGGACGCGTCCGACCTCGGAGATCTCGCCCGTCGCCGGATCGAAGCGCGCCACGGCCGCCGAATCCGATGTCCCCGCCATCCCGTCGAGTCGCCGCTGGAAGTAGATCCCGCCTTCGCGGTCGGTCCCCACCGGAAGGAGCATCGTCATCCCGGTAGTCGGCCCTCCCTGAGCGATGGGCCACGTCTCCCCGAAGCTGAGGTCCGCTTCGATACGCGTGAGCCGCGCGTTGCCGAGATCGACGAGGAGCGTCGCACCGTCCGGAAGGGGGAAGAGACCGTCCGGCGTCCGATACTCCTCCGGCCCCTGACCCGTGTTCGTCAGCGTGTCCGCGCCGCTCCCGGGCATCCACGCGATGACCGCGGCGCCGAAGCCGTCCGCTATGAGTACCAGGCCGTCCTCCAGTTCGCGCACGCCACGCATGGAGCCAAGACCGTCCTCGAAGGTCGCGGCCGCCATCCCGAACGAAACCCGCGGCGTCCCCTGCGCCTCCGCCACGCAAACCGCTGCCGGCGACAGCGCCAGGGCCGAC
This sequence comes from Gemmatimonadota bacterium, assembly GCA_965207805.1. Taxonomy (GTDB): domain Bacteria; phylum Gemmatimonadota; class Gemmatimonadetes; order Palauibacterales; family Palauibacteraceae; genus Palauibacter. Next base: position 65,582 of record OZ242312.1, on the reverse strand, counting down.
AGCGCAACGCCGATCACGCCGGAACTCCGTGCTGTGTTCGTCATCGATTTCCCGCCCGTCCCCTTACCAGTTCTCTTCCGGCTCGTCCCACGTCTGGGCCCAGAATTCGTCTTCCTCGGTCCTCGCCAACTCGAGATCCACCGGTTCGACGTCTTCCGCGTCCACGCGGCCCACCGTCTCGATGCGCCGCACGATCTCGTCCGTGACACCGCTACGGGTCTGGCGGCGCAGCCGGCTCCGGAGTCTCCAGCCGGCCACCGCCACGATCACGGCGAGTGCCACGAATACGTATCCGATCACCGCCCCTCGCGGGTCCTGGGAGAAGCCGCGGCAAGTCGTCCGCCGGCCCTGTGCCCGCAAGGTGCCGCTAAGCTAGAGCCCCAGCCAGTGTTCGAACTTGACGAGGAAGACGTTGGTGGAGGGGATCCGGGCGATATCCGCCAGATCTTCCCCGAAGCGGAAAGCGCCGTCGTTGCGGAACGATTGCTGGTCGCGGCTCCACACGAGAAACACGGTCGATCCGGGTCGATACTGCCAGCGCAGGACCAGGTTGGAGCGGAAGGACTTCACGTTGAAGTCGGGGTCCGCGAAACCGAAGTCCGCCTTCCCGTCCCGGTCGGCGTCAACCTGGTAGAGCCCGAAGCCGTTCGCCTCCAGGCGCCGGATCTCGTTCTCGCCGTAGGTCCGGAAGCGATCGGAGAAATCGGACGCCCGCGGATCATCGACCTCCATGAAACGGTCGTAGCTCCCCGCGCTCACGAAGGGCTGAGCGTAGAACTGAAGCGAAAGATCCGGGCTGAACGTGTAGTTCAGGCGCGTCGTGATCGAGATCGTCTGCTGGCTCAGGCGCGCGAACACGTAATGCGCTCCGTCGGAAGCGTTCGGCCGCGAGACGAACTGCCACGCCCGATCGTTCCACTGCACGCTCGGCCCGATGTTGAACTGAAGACGGCTCGACGGCTGGAGCATCACGTTCGGCGACACGCCCAGGCGGCGGGTCGCGGTGCTGTACTCTCCTCCGGCGTTGAAGACGGCCCCGAGACGCACGGGCTTTCGGGAGTCCGTGAACACCCCGCCCCAACTGCTCCACTGGCTCGGCTGGTAGAGCGTGGGGCCTCCGCGCAGCGCCGTCGTGGCGAGTCCCGCCCACTCCTGATTGAACCCGGCGAAGCCGCGCCAGAAGTTCTTGAACTGGAAGTTTCCGTTCACGTTGCCGCCCGTGAACTGCCGTTCGCCGCGGAACGTCCAGCCGGACCACGTCGCCGCGTTCACTCCCCAGTTCCGAAACGGCCCCTGCGGCCGGAACTGCTCGTAGTTCACCCAGACCGCCCCGACCCGGTAATCCGCGTTCTGCTGGAATCCGAGGTCGTTCGATTCGAAGCCCGGCGACCGGTTCTCGCCGAACAGTCCGTAGCGCCAGTTCCCGCCTCCGACCTTGGAGAAATTGATCGTCGACGTGCTGCCCGAGAGACGCGTGCGGGTGGGGTCCAGTCCGTGCCTGGAATCCGGGCTCTGGAAGTAGTGGACGGAGGAACGCTGGATGCGCTCGATGGCCTCCGGACTCCCGCTCACCGTGCTCCCGATCACATGGCCGCTGATCTCGTAGTTGCCGTTCCCGAACCGATGCCGGAAGTCGATCCCTCCCGTGTACGCCTGGTCCGCGAGGAAGGCAAGCGACCCCCCGGCGTCCAGGCGCCGGTTGGTGGCGGTAGCGATGAGGCCGACCGCGCTTTCCCCGTCGCGGAAGTCCCGGATGACCCGTCCGACCGCGTAATTCGTCACCGGTTCCACCAACTGCTCGCCCAGCGTCCCCTGCGGGGTGGAGAACTGCGCCATCTCGTTCGACGTGAGCGCGTCGAGGAAACCGATCGACCACCCGTTCGCCGTCTTTCCGGACAGCTTCGCCGCGCCGAGAATGCTCGTCGCCGCCGGCACGTCGCGGTAGTCCGCCGGGCTCGTCACGGACCCCTGGGGCGTCCGGCCGATACGGCGGCTATAGAAGAGCGACTCGTTGTTGTCATCGCCCCCGCCGAAGGAGAAACCGAAGATGTCGGATCCCTCCTGGAAGAACGGTCGCTTCTCGGGAAAGAACGTCTCGAACGCCGAGAGGTTCACGACGGACGGATCGGCTTCGACCTGACCGAAGTCGGGGTTGACCGTGACGTCGAGCGTGAGGTTCTCCGTGATCCCGTACTTCAGGTCGCCTCCCACCGTCTGGCGCAGCGCTGTGGCCGTGTAGAACGGGTCGGCGGCGGAGCCCGGCGCCCGCGTCGCGGAGGAGAGGACATAGGGCCGCACCTCCAGATTACGGCGCGGCCGGAGGCCCTGAAGATCGCGCAGCGTGCCGAAGGCGGAGACGACCCGCGAGCCATCCTCCGGCAAGGGCGACCACACGCTCGATTCCTCCAGGCGGGCGATCTCGCGCCGGAAGTTGATGCCCCACGTGCTTCCGGCGCCGTCTTCGGAGGATCCGGCGAACCGGAGTTGCGAGAGGGGGATCCGCAGCTCGGCGGTCCAGCCCGTCTCGTCCGTGCGCGTCGCGCTCTCCCACACCGCGTCCCAATCGTCGTCCGCCTGCGTGTCGGAGAACAGCAGGCCGTCGCTCTGGACGCCCGCCACGCTCACGGAGAAGCGGAATGCGGTCCGGTGATCGAAATAGCTGTCGAAGGAGACATGAAAGGCGTCCGTCGTCACCTGTTCATCGCGGCGGGCGAGCCGGCGGATGATTCCGCCGGGATCGCGGTCGTACATCCGTGCGCCGACGTAGACGGCGTCGTCCGTATAGAGCACTCGGACCTCGGTGCGCTCGCTGGCGGGCTCGCCAGGGTCGGGCCGGAACTGAACGAAGTCGCGGGCAGTCGGCGCCCCGCTCCAGGCGGCTTCATCGAGCCGTCCATCGATCTGCGGCGGCTCCGTCGCCCGGATCGCCCGGAGCACCGGGGCTGCGGCGGCCCGCGCGTGCGTCTCGCCCCCGTTGACGGAGTCCTGCGCCGCAAGCGGCGCGGCCAGGCCCAACAACAGCAGGAATGCCGCCAACCGGCGCACCGGGGCGGCGGAATCTATCAGGAACAAGGAGAACCCCAACGTGACCTTCCTTAAGCAGCCCGAACCCTGGCGGCCCGTGGCAAAAGGACTGTGCGTTTGCCACGGACTGCTCAACCTTGCGAAGTAGGACGCGTCGAGCCGTCGAAAGGTTGCGGCGCGTCGCATCCCTGGCCGGAACGAGGTTGCCAGGGAAAAAGTTGCAGCGGGTCAGCCGCCGGCGTCGGCCTCCAGGCGGGCGATCTCCGCCTCGGACGCGATGTAGCCAAACCCCGCCCATCCGGAACCCTCGAGAATGCGGCGGTACATCTCTGCGGCCTGCGCCTCGCGGCCGTTGTAGAGGTGCCAGGTCGCGACCCCGTAGGCCACCGCTACGCCCGCCGGATCTCCGCTCTCGGGATCCCACAGCTCGTCGGCATCGAGCTCCCCTCTGTACATGAGGAGGAGCCGGTGATAGCTGGTGTTCTCGATGACATCGAGTTCCGCCGTCACCGGTTCGAGAACGGCCGCCGCCTCGGCGTCGCGGCCCAAACGGCGGAGCGCCATGTACCACCAGTGCGAGATGGCCACGAGCTGGTCGGGGTTCGTCGTGACCGCCATGTAAGCCTCGTACGACGGCAGCGCGCCCTCGAAATCGCCCTGCAGGTAACGGGCCAGGGCGAGGTGGTAGTGGATGTTCGACTGCAGCGTGCTCGTCGGGATGCCGCGAGCGTTGGGCTGGCCGTCCGGCTCGACCTCGTCCTCCTCGCCTCGCACCAGAGCCGCGGCGTGGGAAAGGTCCTCGATCGCGCGATCGAATTCCCGCACGCTGATCCAGCGGTGGCCCCGGTGACGGTACATCCGTGCGTCGTCCCGGTACTTCTCGATCCCCTCCGAGAAGATTTCGATCGCGTCGCGAAAGGCTCCCGTGTACCCGACGCGCCGTCCGAGCCAGATGATCGCGTCCGCATCATCCGGATCCGCGTCGTAATCGGCTCGGGCGACTTCGATGTCGCGCGCCTGCTCCGCCGAAGCGGGGGACGGGTAGAGCGGTTCGCCGAGGAGGGAGATCGCCTCCGCCCCCTCCGGGAGTCCGTCTCCGGCGGCGGACGTGTCAGGGTCGTCCGCCGCGTCGCCGCAGGCCGCAAAGCCGAGCGCGAGCACGAGCGCGAGGAGTTCCAGTCGGTAGCGTTTCATCGTTTTCCTCGGGAGAGGGGTTTTCCGCGCGGCTCGCAAAACCCGGGCCGGATTGCGAGCGTACGGCGGACTGCCAGGATCCAACATCAAGCCGGACTCGCGGGCGCGCCGCAAGGGAGGTGGACATGACCGAGGAACACAGAGTGCCGGGCGAGAACCTCGTCCGGAAGATCAAGGAGATCATCCGGGAGGGGAACGTCCGCCGCATCACGATCCGGAACGAAGACGGGAAGGAACTCATCGAGGTGCCGCTCTCCATCGGCCTGGTGGGTACGTTGATGCTGCCCGCCTGGGCGGCGATCGGCGCCATCGCCGCGCTCGTCACGAACTGCTCGATCGTCGTCGAACGCGACGAACCCGAGGGAGAAACGAACCAATACCCGGTGTCCGCCGACGACGAGGGCGACGGATAAGCAGCCCGCGGGGTTTTGCCACGGACTGCTGAGCGGAGCATCGGTCTCGGCAACTCGGAACCGGACGATTATCTTGAAGGAAGCGGCGTCTTCACGAAGATGCCTGACCCAAGATCAGCGAAGCGTGGAGTGCCAGCGGGCGGGAGCCCCGGCCCCACTTCAAAACGGACGGAGGGTTCATGAAGAAGCGTTTGCTTACGTTGTTTGTGCCTGTTGTCGTCGCGGCGGTTGTCGCGGGCTGCGGCGGCGACGACATGGTGGAGCCGGAGCCGCTCGCCCCCGCGGGGCCGCCGGATGTCTCGGGGACCTACAGTCTCGTATCCCTGTCCGGCGCGATCACCGGGGGGGCGACGATCGGACCGCCGATCGCCATCGGAACGGCCATGCTGTCGCAGAACCCCGCATCGGGCGAGACGGCAACCGGCACGATGTCCATGTCCCTCACGGTGACGAACCCGCTGAACGGCGAGGTCACGGAAATCGCGGACCAGGGGACGTTTACGCTACGGACGGACGGGAGCTGGGAGTTTGCGGGGCAGGCGCAGCAGAACATCGGCACGTACACGCTGGCGGGTAACGTTCTCTCCGTCATCGTGACGGAGCCCCCGGCGGCCGCCGCGACTACGATTTGGCAGCGGCAGTAGCGGCCGGTATCCGACGAAGTCTCACGGCAAGCGCCGCGCTCGTCTTCTTCTACGCGCGCGCGGCGCTCGCCTCCTTCTACGCGCGGGCGGCGTTCGTCTCCGTCTACGCGAGCGCACCGCTCGCCGCCCAGGCCCAGGACGCCATCGTACGCGGCCGCGTCCTGGACGCGGATACGGGCGCACCGCTCGCCGGCGCCACAGTGCTCATCCGCGACACTCCGTTGCGCGCGACGACGCGGCCCGATGGCGGTTTCGCGATCCCGTCACCGTCTGATGGCGCCTATACGCTGATCGTGATCGCGGATGGCTTTCGCGCCTCCGAACGTCGAATCGAGCCCGAGAGATCCGGAGAACTCAGCATCCTGCTCGAGCGCCGGCTGTTCGACATTCCCGAGTTGACCGTGACGGCGAACCGCTCCGCCGCCCGCCCCGGCGAAGCCCCGGTGAGCGTCGCCGTCATGAGCGGCGACGAACTGGGCAACCGCGACATCGTGACGCTCGACGAAGCGCTTCCGTTCGCGCAGGGTGTGATCTTCAATTCCGGCCAGATGGACATCCGTGGCGCCACGGGTCTGGCGCGGGGCGTTGGGAGCCGGGTCCTCATGCTCCTCGATGGCCACCGCGTGCTCTCCGGCGTGGGCGCATCCATCGATTTCAGCGGGCTGCCCGTGCTGGACGTGGACCAGATCGAGATCGTGAAGGGTCCGCATTCCACGCTGTGGGGGACGAACGCGCTGGGCGGCGTCGTGAACGTGATCACGAAGCGGCCATCCGCGGCGCCCGAGACCATCGTGCGCGGGTACTTCGGCCTCTTCGACACACCGGCCCGACATTCGTTCACCGACGAGCGGCTGAGCAGGGAAGGGATTGCGCTCCAACATTCCCGGCGCCTCGGCGATGTCGGCACCACCCTGTACGTCGCGCGCGAGGAATCGGATGGGTTCCGGCAGAACGGCGCGCTGGAACGCTGGAGGGTGCGGCTCAAGACCGTCTTCCCGGCGGAATCCGCCAATCCGTGGGAGATCTTCGTCAACTGGACGCGGAAGGACGAGGAGGAGTTCTTCACCTGGCTGTCGGCGGATCGTCCGCTGGAGGTCGATCCGACGGAACTCGGGGACTGGATTCGCTCGGACGACGTCGTCCTGGGCGTGACGGCCAACCCGATCGTCACCCCGAAACATCGCGTGCAGGTGCGCCCGCACATCTACCACGCGCGGAACCAGAACTACTTCCACGACAACGAGGACTTCCACCGCTCGACGCGCATCGGCACGGATGTCCAGTGGTCTCTCTTCCCCAACCGCTCGCACGCGCTGACGATCGGGGCGGAAGGCGCTTTCACCGGCGTGACCTCGAATTTCCTCGCGCCATCGCCCGACGTGACGGACCTCGCGCTGTTCGCGCAGGATGAGATCACGTTCTCGGACCGGGTTCGCGGCTCGGTGGGCCTGCGACTCGACTACCACAACGCCTCGGCGGCGAAGGAGGACCGCTTCCTCAATCCGAAACTCGGGATCGTCTACGAGGCGAGCGACCGGTTGAGCCTTCGAGGGTCCCTCAGCCGCGGGTACCGGGCGCCGAGCGTGTCCGAGCAGTTCACCTCGACGACCCAGTTCGGCTTTCGAGTCATCCCCAATCTCGAGCTGCGGGGAGAATCCGCCTGGGCCCGCGAGGTCGGGGCGACCGTGCATGTGAGCGATCGCGTCTGGCTGGACGCCGGACTCTTCTGGAGCGACTACACCGATCTCATCGAGCCGTCGCCGGCGCCCAACAACGTGTTCGTGTTCCAGTTCCGCAACGTCGCCGAAGCCATGGTGCGGGGAGTCGACGCGGGCCTGCGGGTCGGCGTGATCCCGAATCGTCTGGACCTCAACACGAACTACACGTTCCTGGACACCAGGGACGACCGCAGTGGGCGCGCGCTCCCCTACCGGTCGCGCCACAACTTCACGGCCACGGCATCGGGCTGGAGGGGCGCCGTCGCGGTCGACTTCCGGCACCGGAGCCGGGTGGAGCAGGTGCTCGCCTTCCCGCTCGACGAGCGTAGCGCCATCAACCTCGTCGACCTTCGCGTGCGGGCCCGGATTCTCGGCACCCGCGTGCAGGCGAAGATCGAGAACCTGTTCCAGACGACGTACGTGGACGTGCAGGAACGGAGTCCGGGACCCACGCGAAGCTTCCGGCTCACCGTAACTCCCCGTTTCTAGCAAGCCCGTGGCTCGCGGCGACCGGGGCGCCCACGCGCCAGCCGGAGCGCTTCTCGCCTCCTGCGCGCTGGCGGCCTGCGCGCTGTTGGCCTGCGAACCGTCGCCGCCCCGCGACGCGGCCGGCGCCGTCACCCGCGACCGCCTGCTCGCGACGGACACGGTTCCGGCGGAGTGGCTGACCTCCGGCCGGGATTTCGGAGAAACGCGGTATTCGCCGCTGGGGCGCATTCACGTCATGAACGCGGCCGCCGTGGGCCTCGCCTGGGAGTACCCGTGGCGGTCCCACGTCGGCTCCGTGCACTGGGGGCTCGAGGCCACGCCCGTAGTCGTCGACGGCGTGATGTACTCGCCCGGCCCCTGGGGAAGCGTCGCGGCGCTCGACGCGGCGACGGGGGAACCGGTGTGGCGCTACGACCCGCAGGTCGACCCGAGCTACGCCCGAAAGGGCTGCTGCGGGCCCGTCAACCGCGGACTGGAGGTGTGGGAGGGCCGCGTCTACGTCGGCACGTTCGACGGGTGGCTGGTGGCGCTCGACGCGGCGACCGGCGAGGAGATCTGGCGCGTCGATACCTTCATCGACCGGTCCCTCTCCTACACGAGCACCGGCTCGCCGCAGATCGCCGGCGACGTCGTCGTCCTCGGCAACGCCGGCGGCGACTTCGGCGTGCGCGGGTACATCACGGCCTACGACCTCGAGACCGGCGAGGAGGCGTGGCGCTTCTTCACGGTTCCCGGCGATCCGGCGGACGGCTTCGAGCACCCGGAGATGGAGGCGGCCGCCGCCACGTGGGACCCGGATTCGGCCTGGGAGGGAGGGCTCGGAGGCACCGTGTGGGGGGAGATGGCCTACGACCCCGCGCTCGATCTTCTCTACGTCGGAACGGGGAACGCCTACCCGTACCCGATCTGGCACCGGAGCCCGTCGGGGGGGGACAACCTCTACCTCGTCTCCATCCTCGCGATCGACCCGAAGACGGGTCGCCTCGTCTGGCACTACCAGACGGTGCCGGGCGAAATCTGGGACTACACCGCGACGCAGAACCTCATCCTGAGCACCCTCACGATCGGGGGCCGCCCGCGCGACGTCCTGCTCCAGGCCCCGAAGAACGGCTTCTTCTACGTGCTCGACCGCGCCACGGGCGAACTGTTGCAGGCGGAGAACTTTGTGACCGTCACCTGGGCGCACGGGATCGATCTCGAGACGGGTCGGCCGATCCCGAACCCCGCCGCGGACTATCGCGACGAACCGCGCGTCGTGTTCCCCTCCTCCGCGGGTGGGCATAACTGGCAGCCGATGTCCTTCAATCCGGAGACGGGCATCGCCTACATCCCCGCCCGCGAACAAGCCATGCTGTGGCGTTCGGTGGCCGAGTTCGACCATCGCCCCGAAGTCGCATACGAAGGCTTCACTGCCTCCTGGCCTCCGTTCCCCGAGGAGTTCGCGCACCTCGCCGAGGGCCTCCCGGATATCGGCCCCAACGAGTTTCTCCTCGCGTGGGACCCCGTCGCGGGGCGTGAGCTGTGGCGGGTTCCGCGCGGCAGCATGTGGAACGGGGGCACCCTCGTGACGGGCGGAAACCTCGTCATCCAGGGGACGGCGGCGGGCACGCTCGACTTCCATCAAGCCGACACGGGCGCGCGCATCCACAGCATCCATCTCGGCACGGGCGTCATGGCGGGGCCCATGACGTACGAGGTCGACGGCGTGCAGTACATCGCGGTCATGGCGGGCTACGGCGGGCCGCGGGGCGCCGCCTATCCGCTCGGCTCCGCGGCGTACGACTACGACAGCGCGGGGCGGCTGCTCGTCTTCAGGCTCGATGGCCGGGAGGTGCCGCTACCCCCCGCGCAGATCGTGCCGGCCACGCCGGAACCGCCGGATCTCGCGCTCGACGCGGCCAGGGTCCGACGCGGGGCGGAGCTCTTCGGGGTTCACTGCGGCATCTGTCACCGGGCCTCGGACGAACACCTCTCCGCCTATCCCGATCTGCGCCGCATGGATGGCGGCGCGTGGGAGAGCTTCGACGCCGTGGTGCTCGGCGGGGCGCTCGCCGCGAACGGCATGGCCGGCTTCGGCGACCTCCTCTCGCTCGAGGACGCGACCGCGATCCGGCACTACCTCACGAGCGAGCAGCAGCGCCTGTGGGAGGCGGAGTCGGCCCGCCCTTAAGTCCCGGGCGGGTCGGCGGGGCCCTCCGCCTCCATCACGTCGAGTTCGACCGTCCGCTTCAGGTCCCGGTTGATGAAGATCGGAAACGTGTACCCGCCGTACTTCTGAAACGTCAGGTTGCTGATGCCCACGACGTGATTGAAGGTGGCCGCCTTCCCCGGCGGGGCCTGGACGGAGAACCCGCCCGTCACCTTGAACAGTTCCTGCCCGTCCTCGTCCATGCACCGGATTTCGAGTTCGTGCTGCCGGTCGGTTTCGGACGGCTCGGCCCGGATCCTCAGGACCAGTTGCATGGACGGGTGGGTCACCGGCATGGCCCCGGCGTACAGCGTGTCGAAGAGGCCCATGAGATTGAGCTTGCCGTCGCTAGATGTGTTGGCGGCGTCGGCCAGCGTGGCCAGCACGATTTCCATTCGTCAATTACTCCAGTAGAAGATTCAGCCGAAGATGCCGCCGACGATTTCGAGGATCGCCTCGAACACGCTCGCGGCCGCATCGCCGACGGCGTCGAGCGCGGCCGGCGCCGCCTCCGCCGCGGCAGCCACGGCGTGACCGGCGACGTGCGCGCCCACGAACACGAGATCCGGCGCCCAGAAGAGCGTCTCGAACAGGACATCGGCGCCGGTCTCCGCAGTGCGCGCGACCGCCCCGTCGCGTTCCCGCCGTGCGACGAGCCTGTCCCGCTCCAGCTTCCAGATCGCCTCGAGCTCGTGGTGGTCGAACCATACGCCCTTGCAGCGCTTGCACACGTCGAGCGTGAGGGAGGACTGGCTCACCTGCAGCATCCGGGTGTCGCAGGCGGGACAGTTCAGGCGGGTCTTCGCCCCACACGCGGCGCACTTCGGCGCGTCGCGGTCCACGAACGCGCGGCACGTGTGACACTGGGCCCGGTGCCGCTCCTCCCGCGCCGGGATCTGCGCCCACAGCGACTCCGGCCGCTCGGAACGGAGGCGCTGCACCTCCCCCAACTCGAACCACATGCCGCCGCAGCGGGCGCAATGGTCGAGCGTCAGCGGGCCCGAGGCGTCTCCGGCCCCGGTCGCGAGAAACGTCTTCTCCATCCTGGTCCCGAGACATACGGGGCACGGCCAGCGCGTCTCGGTCACGGTTGCGACGCTGTCCTCAAGACTCCAGCAGTCCCCGCGCGGATTCCTTCTCGGACAGCTGCCGCACGTCGTGGAAGTCGTACACCAGGAGGCCGGAGTCCGTGATCTCGATTTCGGCCATTTCCCGCGCCATCAACTCGTTCAGGACTTCCTCGGCCGTCGTCGTCGGTACCGCCAGTTCCCCGGCGACCTCGACCGCCGTCAGCCGTCCGCCGTGGCGCCCCGCCATCTTCAGGACCTCGGCTTCGAGCGTGTCGCGGCGGAGCGCCTCCCGCCGGTGGTCGATGCGGCGTCCGACCCCGAAGTGGCGCGCCAGGAGCAGGCCGCCGCCCGCGGCGGGCAGTCCGGCCGCGATGAAGAGCGCGAAGAGGGTTCGCAGGGCGAGCGGATCCGCGCCCGAGCGAAGGAACCCCACGACCATGAACAGCGCCAGCCCGAGGAGAGCGACGCCTCCGATGAGCTTGCCCACTGCGTCAGGCCCCGGCCGCGGCCGCGCTCACGCGGGGTCGCCCTCGTACACGAAGCGTTCGACCGCGCCGTGGATCCGCGACACGGTCACGTCGCTCGGTGGAGGCGTGAACCGGCTCACCACGAAGGTCACGATGAAGTTCACCAGCAGTCCCCACACCCCACCGTGCAAACCCAGGGGATGGGGGACGAAGATGAGCGTGACGCACAGCGTCGCGAGCCCCGCCCCGATGCCCGCGATGACCCCGTCCGATGTCGTCAGGCGCCGGCCCGGGAAGCAGACCCCGAGGACGGCCGGCATCAGCTGCAGCGCGCCGGAACCCGACAGGGCCACGAGCTGCACGAGGAAATCGAACGTGCTCACGGAGAGGAAGTAGCCGACGGCGAGGAGGGCCACGACGATGAGCCGGCCGATGAGGATGTAGTGACTCTGGCTCGCGCCGGTGCGGATGTAGCGCTGGTACACGTCGCGCGTCAGCACCGTCATGTTCGCGTGCAGCATCGAGTCGAGCGTCGACATCGCCGCCGCCGTCGCGCCGGCCAGAATCGCGCCGGTCAGCCACGCCGGGGCGTAGGCGAACAGCATCTCCGGGAAGATCCGGTCCGGAATCGCGATGTCCGGCATCACGAGCGCGCCGCCGAGGCCCACGAGCGCCGCCGGGATGTAGAGCGTCATGAGATAGATCGGCGTCGTCGCGCCCAGCAGCTTGATCGTGCGGGCCGAGACCGCGGTGTAGTAGCGGATGAAGAGGTGCGGCTGGAAGACGATCCCGAACGAGAGCACGACGATCATCCCGAACCACATTCCCGGCGTGAAGAACCCCTCCGGCCCCGGAAGCGTCAGCAGATCGGGACGCTCCGCCGCGACCTGCCGCCACAGCTCGAACGGCCCGCCGAACAGCTCGAAGGCGAGCACGAGGGCGCCCGCCCACACGGCGACGTACATCCAAACGCCCTGGATCACGTCCGTCCAGTAGACCGCCCTCAGACCCCCGGCGATGAGGTAGCCCGCAGCGACGACGAGCAGGATCAGCGTCCCCAGTTCAAAGGAGATCCGATCCCCGGACGCGACCGACAGGATGTAGCCCAGCCCCACGGCCTGGACCTGGATGTAGAGGATCGTGAACAGCACCGACACGACGGCGGTCACGACCCGCACGGCATCCGACTCGTAGAAGTCCGCCAGGAGGTCGGCCGGCGTGATGTAGCCGAACGTCTTTCCCAGCGCCCAGATCCGGCTCCCGAGCACGTAGGTGATCGCGCCGACGAGCACGGTCCACGCGCCCGCCGCCCAGAACCCGATCCCGTGCGTGTAGAAGAAACCGCCCGAGCCGAGGAAGGCGAACGCCGAATGATAGGTGGCGACGACGGTGAGATAGAGGACGATGAACCCGGCCTTGCGTCCGTAGAGGAGGAAGTCCTCCAGGTCCACGGACATGCGCCGGTTTGCGATCGCTCCCAGCACGATGGTGGCCAGGAGATACACGAAGATGAGACCGGTCGCGACGACCCAGGCCTCCATCAGAGCCCCCGCCTCTGCACCCGGATCAGCACGCCGATGAGGAGGATGTAGACGACGAGCAGGTACACGTAGAGGAAGGGCAGGCCGCCGATCCACGGCTCCACGCGGTTGCCGATCCAGTACACGAGCGGCGGCTGCGTGAACGCGAACAGGATCAGGAAGAGGGCGACGAGCCGGCGGCCCGTCGGCGTTCGCGGCAGGAAGTGCGACCGGAAGTGTGTCATGACATCAAGCTAGCCGTCCCCGGGCGCCAGCGGCCAGCAGTCCCGGCGCCTGATGTCCTTGACGGGGCCGGGGGCCGGCGTCAGCGGCTGGCGTCCTCCTCGCCCACGACCGTCACATCGAAGCGGTCGAGCACGAGGTCGATCGGATTCGCGATCGTGAGCCGGCCGTCGCCGGCGAAGAGCAGCGCGACCGGCTTGCGGTCGTCCGGGCCGGCATTCCCGTCGCGGTCCAGATCGCGCGCCACGATCAGGGAACCGGAATCGCCGCCCTTGCTGAAGTTGCAGCACACCATGGTCTGACCGACAAAGCGGGCCACCTGCGACCCGGCCGACCCGTAGGTCACGTTGATCGACACGTTGACCGCCTCCACTTCCCCGACCGTGAGGCGCGTCGTGCGCCCGTACTTCTGGACCTGCAGCCCCGGCTTCGCCGCCATCGTCGTGCTGCGCGGCGACCCGTAGCCCCCCACCGGCGTCTGCGGCAGCACCTCGTCCGTGCGGGCGATCGCCACATCGATCCGGTTCGACGCAAACGGCGACAGAGCCACCGGCTCGAACTCCGTCAACGTCCCGATCACGTCCCCCGGATCCGAGCCGCCATCGACGGGGCCTGGCTGCAGGAGAACGTCGCCCACCTGTCCCTCGCCGCCCGGCACGAACACGTGCCAGTTGCTGAGTGCGTACCGGCGCTCGCCATCGGTCACGACGGCGCCGATCGTGCCCGCCGTTGAGCGGGTGTGCCCTGTGGATACGCCCATGGGCACCGGCCGATCGAAGCGCCCCGTCGGCACCGGCCCTTCGTTCGCCGAAACCGGCGCGACCGGCTCGGGCGGCAGAACGCGGAACGGGCCGGCCGGCTCGACGGTGACCGGGAAGAGACCGAGCGCCTCCGGGATGCTCTGCAGGCCAGGCGATCCCGGGGACGCGGCGGGGTCCACGAACACCTTGATCGTCGGCGTTCCGGCGTCCGTGAACCCGATCCCCACGCCGACCACGCCCGGAGCGGCGAAGAGCATCGATTCGTTGTCGCTCTGTACCTGCATCGCGGCGGCCAGCCATTCCTGGGCCGAGGGGCCTGGGGGACGCAACGGCGGACGCGTGGGAAGCCGCGGCGGAGGCAGCGTCGGAGGCCGCGTCGGCCAGGACGTCAGCGTCCAGTGGATGCTGACCCCGACGCATGTGGCGGCCGCGATGGCGATCGCAAGAGCGAGGTTTCGCCGCGGCGTCATCGCCTGTCCTCTCCGCCCGTCACGCGCTGCCGGCCGAGGGGCCTGCCGGACCGTTCCCCTGCGCCCGGAACGGCCCCCCGCCGACGACCCGCACCGGGTGTCCGTCGTAGCGGTCCGGGATCGATTTCCGTGAAGAGGACCCGGAGAGGTAGACCTTCAGGCACGGGTTGCCGTTGTCGGCCCCGATGCCCACGGCGGATACGTCCTTGCGCGAAAGCAGCTTCTCGGCGAGTCGCTGCTGCGCATCTTCGATCGAGCGTTTCATGCGCCTCCTTACGAGAGTCCCGCTCCGCGGGTGTCGCCGTGGCGGCAAGCCGTCGCGCCGCCGGTGAAAAGATCGCCGCTTCACGGAGTACCCGCGAGCGGCCGGTGCCGGTAGACCACTCCGCGCCGCATCACGAGTACGACATGCTCGAGGGCGCCGATATCGGCTGTCGGATCGCCCGCCACCGCGATCACATCGGCCTCGAACCCCGGCGCGAGGGTGCCCACGGTCTCCTCAAGCTCGAGCGAGGCCGCCGCCAGGCTCGTGGCCGAGACGATGGCATCCATCGGGTCCTGTCCGCCCTCACGCACCCTGTACACCAGTTCCGTCCAGTTGCGCCCGTGCGCTCCGGCCACGGCATCGGTTCCGAACACGATGTCGAGCCCTTCGACATCGAGCGCCTCGCGGAAGGCGACGAGCGCGATCGGCACCGCCGCGCGCATCTGACGGAATCCGTCTTCCGTGTAGTTCCCGATGCCGAGGTAGCGGTCCTGATTAACGAAGTAGTTCTCGAAGATCAGGTGGGTGTGCGGATCGTAGTAGAGCCGGCGTTCGGCCAGGAGTTCGAGCGTCTCGCGGTCGAGGAGGGCGCCGTGCTCGATCTGCCGGCAGCCGGCGAAGGCCGAGCGCCGCGCGCTCTCGGGACCGTGAGCGTGGACCACGGCGCGGAGGCCGCGCTCGCGCGCCTGGCCGCAGGCGGCGTCGAGTTGCTCCTGGCTCAAAGTGGGGGTGCCGCCGACCCTGATGCTGGCGGATGCGAAGATCTTGATCACGTCCGCGCCCGCCGACGCCAGCTCGTCCACGCGAGCCCGGATCTCATCCGGTCCGCCGCTCGCGAGCGTGATGGGCTCGATCGACGTGAGGACCCGCGGTCCCGGCAGCGAGCCGCGCGCGATCGCGTCCCTGACAGGCACGTCCTCAGGTCCGCCCAGGCTCTGCACCGTCGTGACGCCGCTCGCGAGCATGTTCCAGGCGTTCTCGGCCGCATAAAGCACGCGGTCCCCCGCCGTCTCCGTCGACTCCGCGCTGCTCAGCCGCCCCGTCGTCGCGTCGAAGTGCCAACCGAGGTGGACGTGCGTGTCGATGAGCCCCGGCAGCACGGTGGCCCCTGGAAGTTCGTATACCACGGCGCCCTGCGTGGCCCCCGCCTCGGCGATGGCTTCGATCCGCCCGCCGCGCACCACGAGTTCCCGGCCCGTGAGCACGGCACCGCGTCCGTCGAGGATCCGGTCCGCCCGGATCACGACGGCGGCGTCGGGACCGGCGGGGTACGGATTCGAAGCGTCCTGCCCGCCGTCCGTCGCGCACCCGCTCACGATCGGGATCGCGAGGATGAAGACGGCGGTCGTGCGGGCCATCGAAACTCCGTGGCCTCGCATCGAACCAGGGGCACGTGGCGGCATGACATCCTCCGGAGCGCGAACAGGATCGTGGATGCGGAGTCCCTGGGCGGGACCCCAGAGAGACTAGTTGCTCGCAGGTGGCTCAGGTAGGATCACCCCCACGTGCGAAACCCCGCAGCCACGCGCTGCCAGACCCCGAGGAATCCATGCTGAACGTGATGCACGACTCCGGCCGCCGGTCGCGCCGCTCCCCAGGTTGCCACGCCGTTTTCGCGTTCGTCATCGCGTCGGCGCTGCCAGTCGCGCCCCTCGCCGGGCAGGATGACGGCATGGACGAAGTCTCCGCGACCCTCGACGCGCTCCACGAGGCCGCCTCGGAGGCCGACTTCGACCGCTACTTCAGCCTCTACGCCGTCGAGGCCGTCTTCCTCGGCACCGACGCGACCGAGCGCTGGACGCGCGAAGAGTTCATGGACTACACGAAGGCCCGCTTCGACACGGGCACGGGCTGGACCTACCACATGCTCGAGCGCCACATCGCGATCGCGCCCGGCGGGGGCACCGCCTGGTTCGACGAGCGCCTCGAGAACGCCAACCTCGGCGAAACGCGCGGCAGCGGCGTGCTCGTGATGGAAGACGGGGCCTGGAAGATCACGCAGTACAATCTCACGATCCCGATTCCGAACGAGATGGCCAGCGAGGTCGCCCAGCGGATCCGGGCACTGACGGGCGGAGGCTAAGCCGGCCCGGACGTCTTGATCTCGAAGCGGCCATCCGCGGGCGAGAACCGGATCGCGTCGGTGTCGAAGGCGCCGCCGAGCGCGCCGCTGCGGCTCAGCGCGTCCGGCGTGCCGACCGAAAAGCCGCCCTCACCGTCGAGAAGCCACACGCTGTCGGAGAGCTGAAGCGACAGGTCGAGGTCGTGGCTCGACAGCAGAACGATCTGCCTGTTCTCCCGGGCCTGGGAACGCAGGAGGGCCATGATCTCGACGCGGCTCGGCAGATCGAGGAAGGCCGTGATCTCGTCGAGGACCATGAGATGCGGGGTCTGCGCAAGCGCACGCGCGATCATCACGCGCTGTCGCTCGCCGTCGCTGAGGTCGCTGAAGAAGCGGCGCAGGAACGGCTCGATGCCCGTGACCGCGACCGCGTCGGCGATCGCGGCCCTGTCGTCGTCCGCCAGTCCACCCTGCCAGTCCGTGAAGGGCTGCCGGGCGAGGGCGATGACGTCGTCGACGCGGAGCCCCGGGTTGAACTGCCGCTCGGTAAGGACCACCGCGATCCGGCGTGCGCGCGTCGCCGGCCGCATGGAGGCAATGTCTTCGCCGGCGAGCCGTACGATGCCGTCGAGCGACGTTTGCAGTCCCGCGATCGTGCGCATGAGGGTCGACTTCCCGGACCCGTTGCGGCCGAGGATGCAGACGAAGTCGCCGGGAGCGGCCGAGAGGTCGATGCCGGAGAGGACGACTCCCCGCGTGTTGCGGTAGCCCACGGCGAGCGACCGCAGATCCAGCATCAGCGCCACTGCCTCACAGCCGGCGAGAAGATCAGGATGAGAATCACCACCGGAGCGCCGACGATGGCGAGGATCGCGTTCAGATGAAGGAAATGCTGTTCCCACGGCGCATGGATGATGGCGTCGCCGGCGAGGGCAAGCAGCGCACCGCCGAGTCCGGCGAGCGGTAGGAGCGGGAGGATCCGCGCCGTTCCGGCGAGTGCCCGGGCGAAGTGGGGCGCGATGAGGCCGACGAAGCTCACCGGTCCGCAGAAGGCCACGACGGGCGCCACCAGGAGAACGGCTGCCACAAGCACGGCATGCCTCAACGACGTGACCTTGACGCCGAGGCTGCGGGCGTAGGTCTCGCCGAGAAGCAGCGAACTGAGCGGCTTTGCCGTGGCGACGGCGGCGCACACACCGATGAGGATCGGCAGCGCGAGCCACGGCAGCGCTTCAGGCGCGACGCCGGCAAAGCTCGCATCCTGCCACCCGCCATAGACGCGGCCGCCGGCGCGGGCCGCGAAGTGAAGCAGAACGCTTGTGAGGCCCTGGGAGGTGAAGCCGAGCATGAGGCCAATGACGAGCAGCGTGATGGCGCCGACGCGCCGGCCGATCGCAAGCATGACGAACGCCGCGGACGCGACACCCGCGGCGGCCGCGAGCGTGATGCTGGGGCCCTCGAAGAAGGTGAGGAAGGACACGGCCGCGGGACCCGCAAAGGCCGCCGCGGTCACGGTGAGGGCGACCCCGAGCTGGCCGCCCGCGAGTAGGCCGAGGGACCACGCGTCGGCGACCGGGTTCCGGAAGAGGGCCTGCATCAGCACGCCCGCCATGCCGAGCGCGCCGCCGGCGATGATCGCGGCGGCGACCCTCGGGAGGCGAATATCGAGGACGATCTGCCGCGCGAGGTCGGTCGACTGCGCCCCCGTCAGCGCGCCGAGCGTGTCGGCTAGCGGCAGCGCGATCTGTCCATAGGTCAGCGTCAGCAGGGAAAGTGCAGCGAGCGCGGCGACGAGAGCGGCGGAACTGGTGTAGCGTCGCATCACTCGTGCTGACCCGCGCCGGCATGGCCCGCCTGCCACGTTTCCGGTGCGAGGTAGCGCCACTCGCCGTCGCGCAGTTCCGGATGCAGCATCTTCACGATGTCGGCCAGGTGCCAGTCCGGTCGGATGGTCCCCATCTCCCACAGCTCCCACGAATCGGCGGTGGGATGGGGTTTGCCCGGCTCCCAGAACACGCAGCCCTCCCGGTACGCCTTGAAGCGCGCCAACACGTCCCGATCGTCGAAAACTCCGGACAGCGGGTCGCGGATCATCCAGCAATCGGCGCCCGTTGCATCCCGCAGGAGCCGTTCCGTGGAGAGGTCGGAAAAGGTGTCGAGCTGGGGATCGTCCTCGGCGGCGAGCACAAGTTCCGCGTTCGCGTCGCGAATGAGGGACGCATCGGCGTTGCGCTGCGTGACGGCCCAGCGATTGCCCGCGCTCCGGTACCAGGCCCAGAGAACCGACCGGCGCGGCTGCGTTTGGGCGAGGGACGTCAGACGGTCGATCTCCTCCGAGACCATCTGCACGAACGCTTCGGCTTCCGCCTCCTTCCCGGTCAGCAGGCCCATCAGGCGAACCCATTCGACCCGGCCCATGTAGTGCGGCTCGGCATCGATGAAGGTCGGCACGACGGGAATGCCGAGCGACTCGACGCGCTCCATGTGCTGGGTGTGCGTGAGGTCGGCCATGCGCGCGATCAGCACGTCGGGC
Source organism: Gemmatimonadota bacterium (assembly GCA_965207805.1). Taxonomy (GTDB): domain Bacteria; phylum Gemmatimonadota; class Gemmatimonadetes; order Palauibacterales; family Palauibacteraceae; genus Palauibacter. Next base: position 46,521 of record OZ242312.1, on the reverse strand, counting down.
CGCGCCGCCACGAGTGCGTCGAGCGTCGGCGGCATGTGCCAGCCATAGCCGATCTGCTGGATTTCACCCGAGCGGGCTTTGCGGCGCAGGTCATCGTCGTAACTGTTGTGCCCGCCGACCGCGACGATCCGGTCCTCGACCCCGAGTACGCGCAGCATGGCCTCTTGGGGCTGCTCGTTGACGGCGATCCGCCGGACGGGCGGATGGTGAGATGGCCGAGGGCGAGCGGAACGCACTTCACAAGCGGATCGTCGAAGACGTGCTTTGCGGCCTCGACATCAACCAGCACGGCGTCCAGCTTGCCGCCTGCAACATGACTCTGGGCGCGCCCACGGTGGACTACGAGCGCATGAACCTTGTGACCATGCCGCACGGTCCGCAGGGCGATGGATCGCCGAAAGCCGGATCGCTGGAGATTCTGACCGCCGCCGACGACGCACGGGACCTGAGCACGGTCACCCATGGTGCACCCCAACGATCCTTGGAGACGCTCGACGCCGAGCAGGTGAACGAGAGTGAAGAGATCCGGTTCCCGTTGCGGGATCTCGATGGCGTCATCATGAACGCTCCCTTCACCGACAACAGCAAGCGCGGGCGCAAGTTCGGCCGGGCGGCGCTCAAGTCGATGCAGCGCCACGAAATAGAGATTCGGAACCGACTGCACCAGCACGATCCCGACGCGGCGGCGGTGATTACGACCAACAGCATTCGGACGTTCTTCACGCCGCTTGCCGAGAGGCTCCTTCGCTCGGATCGGGCCTTCCTGGCCAAGGTGCTGCCCGTGACGGCATGCACGGGCGCTTCCGGCGTGGCGGAGCGGCGCTTCCTCGCCGAACGCTTCCACATCGAACGGATCGTGACGACCCACGATCCCAAGCGGATCGCGTTCTCGGAGAACACGAGCATCCACGAAAGCCTGCTGATCTGCCGCCGTCGGTCTAGGGAAGAACGCCCCTCGACCGATTTCGTGTCGTTACGGAAGATGCCATCCAGTGCCGAGGAAGCCATTGAGGTTGCAGACGCCATCTCCGCAGGCGCGGTCGGCGATTGGGGCAGCGTCTGCCGCTGGCCAGCGGATCGAGTACAGGCCGGAGACTGGACGCCCGTTCAGTGGTTCGACGGCGGACTCGCGGCCACGATCCGGGAGATCGAGGAATCGCCGCTTCTTGAGCCCGTCGGCTTGCGCCACGCCGTCGGTCCCGCCGGGCAGCGCATCCGCGACACGTACGGAAAGTGCGAACCGTACGAGCCGGACGCTGTGAGGTTGTTCTGGTCGATTAGCACCGAACTACGCCGGAAGATGCGGGCCGAACCCGAAGATTGGCGCAGCCCCAAGCCGGGCAAGGGAGACCTCGCAGGTCAGTACTGGACTCGGCGAAGCAATGTGCTCGTAGCTGCGCGCATGAATTCGGTAAGTGGACGGTTGACCGCACTCTGGACACGATCTCCATCTGTCGGATCCGGGTGGACTCCAGTCGCGGTCGGCGACGAGCGTAGCGCGAAGGCGCTCACGGCATGGTGGAACTCTACCCCAGTCCGACTGATGCTCCTGAACCAACGCTCCAAGCTGCTTACCTACGCCGCTTGGTCGCTGGCACAACTCCGCCAGATCCGAATCCCGAAGCGCGAGAGCGCGGCGTGGGACGCGCTCGCGGAGGCGTGGGAAAAGGTCCACGACCTCGACCTCCTACCGATGCGCGACGGGGAGAAGTGTCCGGCGCGGCATGTCATCGACTCGGCGGCCGCGTCCGCACTTGGTCTGTGTCCAGATGAGATCGCCGACTGGCGGCGGCGATTGGCTGTTGAGCCGACCATCACGAACGCGAGGGCTCCCAAGTAGCCGAACCCGGCGAAGGGAGAGGTTCGGGATTCGAGACGCCCCGGCGAGAAACCGGGACGGGGGGCACATTGTTGGACAGGCTGATTGAAGGGAGCCTCGGACCTACCCGGGAGATGCGGCCCCCAAAGGGCATCCGACCGTCTTGGGAGTCCCGCCATTCAGACCCGTTTTTCTCGCTTTCGCGCCACGGTCCAGCAGGATCCAGTCCAACCGCAGGAAACGCAGATCGTGCAGCCCTGTAAGTAGTTAGCCGATTTCCTGCCGTGATTCGGACCTCTGCCGATCCGCCCGTCAGCCGCCGTTCCAAATCGGTCACGCAGTTCCCTCCTCACTCTCTCGACAGCTTCAAGTAGGGCCGCCCCTTCATGGTGAAGGCCGGACGGACGGTCGTCCCGGCGGGCAGCGACACGTACCGGTCCCCGCTGCTCTCCAGCAACTCGACGCCCCAGGTCGTCTCCTCGATCTCGGCCAGCATCGCGCGCGCCCACCCGGTCCGCGTGTCCAGCTCGTCCAAGGTCTCGATCCGGTCGTGGATGATCCTCGACAGCCAATGCATCGTCCCCAAGCTTCCGAAGCAGATACCCAGGAAGAGGCTCATGCCGACCACCAGCGGCCGGAGCCAAGCCCTCATCAGCAACTCGCGCATCTTCCCGGTCGCCTCGGCCGTATCGGCCTCGATGGAACGCAGCGCGCCGCTTGCGACGGCGCTCAAGTTCTCGCCGAGCCGCGCGAGCTCGCGCGCGGCTTCGTCCTCGATCCGTCGCCGGTCGGCCTCCAGCCTGCTCCTCAGCCGGGACGTCAAGTCGCCCGGGCTCGAAGTCTCGTTCATACAGTTCTCCCTTCAGCCGCCACCGCTTCCCGCTGTCGGGATCGCGGGCGGTGATGTAGTCCCTCCCTTGGCGGGTCACGTCGAGGCCAACGTCCTCCAGCGCGGAGACCACTTCGGCTCGGTCCTTGACCGCGCCGTGCTCGACGCGCTGCACGAGGTAGTCGCGGATCAGAGTGCGCGGATCCGCTTCGTGTTCGAGCCCGGCCCGCAGTTTCGACGCCTCGATGTAGGCCACGTGGCCCGGTCGGTGCGCCCTCGCGCGCGCCGGGTCGTCCGGGCGGCTCCAGCCGTGCTCGTGGTTGAAGGCGTCGCGAAGCGGGGCGAAGGTCTTCTCCCAGCCGGGGGGCGCGATGTTCAAGCTGCGGCCCGTCTGGAGGTCGCACTGCGCTGCGAGGATGTGCGCGTGGACGCCGCCGCCGGTCTCGCGGTGCAGGACCGCCGTCCACGAGTAGCGGTCGGGCTCCAGTCCCGCCCACGCCGTCTTCTCGAACTCGTCGAGGACGGCTTCGATCTGTTCTTCGGTGGGCCGGTCCTCCGGTGCCCACGCGATCACCGCTGACGTATACTTGCGCTCGAAGTCGAGCGAGTCGGCCACGGCGGCCACCATGTCCGGGTTCCCGCGCCACACTTCGACGCCCTCGCGCTCCCGTCCCTCGGCGTCCAGCTCCCCGACGAGGTACTTGGCCGCCGCCTTGGCCGAGCCCTTCCCGTGGGACAGGAACCTAACGAGCATCGTCGCCGTCCTCGTCGATGCGGGCGACACGGAGCAGCGAGCGCTCGAAGGACACGATGTGGGCGATCACGGAGACGGCCTCAGCCGCCGTCCTGTGGGTGTTCACCCAGCGAACAAGCTGGTTCAGGTTGTTTCCGATGCGCGCGATCTGGCGGGTGCGCTCGCGCTCGACGGACCGCGCCGCCGCGGTCCACGTATGCGTTCGCGCCATCGCCTCGCGAAGCAGCGCGGACGGCGACACGCCCGCCGCGGCCGCCTTCTCCCGCCAGGCGGCGTGCTCGGCGGGCGTGACGCGCGCGGCGACCATCACGGTGCGATGCTCATCAGCCATGAGCGCACCGGCGACGGGGTTCGGGGGCGTCGCCCCCGCGCGTCCGCTGCCCGGGCAGCGGCGCGACAGTCCGGGGGTCTAAGGGGGCCGGAACGCCCCCTTGCCAGCCCGCCGTGTTCAACACGGCGTGTGCTGGCTTGACCACCTTAGCGTGGTCCAAGCCAGCCCAGCGGAGCCGCCGAACAGCCCCTCCGGGCACCGCCCGGAACAACTCCCCACGAGCCATCGCGGGCAAGCTCCACCGCTTCGTCGTCGTCCGTCTCGCCGATGATGAGGGCGGCGGTGGCGCGCTCTGCCGAGCCCCGCTCCCCACCCGACCTATACCCCTCGGAGACCTGAGATCGTCGCTCTCCGGCGATCCTGCGGCCCGCAGATCATCCGAAATGCCTCTGGAACCCCCCGAAACGGCCGCTGAGCCCGTCGGCGGGGCGTCAGGTCCCGGTGCCCGTTTCCCGGCCCGCGAGATACGCTTCCCAGTCGGCCATGAGCCGACGCCGCCGCTCGAACAGGTCCGTTCTCCGATACGCGGCCTCCACCTTGCTCTTGACCACGTGCGCCAGCGCCGCCTCGACCACCTCCCGGGGATGGTCCGTCTTCTCCGCCGCCCAGTCCCGGAACGACGACCGGAACCCGTGCGGCACCGCCGCGATCCCGTGCTTCTTCAAGAGCCGGTTCAGCCGCTTCCCGTCCAGCGCCCTCCCGCGCTCGTTCACGAACACGACCGTGCTCTTCCCGCCCTCCAGCTTCCGGGCCGCCTCCAGAATCTCCCGCGCCCGGCCGCACAGCGGCACCCGCTGCTCCCGTCCGGTCTTCATCCGGGTTGCCGGAATCGTCCACACGCCCGAGCGTTCATCCATCTCGCTCCACACCGCGCCACGGACCTCGGCGCCCCGCGCCGCCGTCAACACGAGGAACTCGAAGGCCAACGTGTCCACCCTTCCCGGATCCCCGGCCCGCACCTTCGCGACGGCCGCGGCGACCTCGCCGTGAGGCAGGGCCTTGTGGTGGGTGACGACATCGTGCTGCGGTCCCAGCAGGTGAAGGATCCGGTCGCAGGGGTTGTCCGTCCTCCACTCCATGGCGATGGCCCACTCCAGGACCGCCCGGATGCGCATGTGGACGAACCGGGCCGTGGGACCCATGGTGTGCCAGATCGGGGTGAGGATCTCCAGCACGTCGCCGCTCGTGACCTCCGAGACGGCGACATCCCCGATGCGGGGGAAGGCGTGAATCTCCAAGTTGCGGAACCATTCCTTGGCGTAGGCCGCGCTCCGCCACCCGGCCCGCTTCTGCTCGACGACGAGCTTCGAGGCCTCGGCGAAGGTGGGGATGCCGACCAGCCGCCGCTTCTCGGCCAAGGGATCGCCGCCCGAACGGGCGAGCTTCCGGTTGGCGAGCGCCTGCTCGCGGGCCTCGGCGAGGGAGACCAGTTCGACGCTCCCGAGTCCGAGCTCGCGCTTGCGTCCTCGGATGACGAGGCGTTGAATCCAACTCCGGGTTCCGGTCTTCTGGACGTAGAGGTAGAGTCCGTTTCCGTCGCAGTGCCGACCGGGCGGAGCGGAGCGCACGAAGGGGGCCGAGAGCCGCTTGTGTGGATGGCGGCCCCGGGGCTTGCCTCGCGGGCGTTTCGTGGGGTTTCTGTTCACATTATCCATCCCCTAATCGTAGCCGGGATGGAGCGGGATGGCAAGGGCCGCTGCTGGACGGACGGGGTAGGGCTAATCCTACCTAAAGCGTTGCTAAAACAGGATGTTACGAACTACTATGAACGATACCGGACATCATGGGATTCCAAGCGTCCGACTTGCCGGGCTCGAGCGCCATCCCGAACTGCGCCAGCACGTATGGAATGAGCCGCGCGGCGAGGCCCACGGCGAGCAGCGCGAGGATGACGGAGAGCCGAGGTTTCACGTAGCAGTCCTTCGTGTTCGTGGTTTGGCGAAAATCGGGGCGGCGAGATTTGAACTCGCGACCTCCTGAACCCCATTCAGGCGCGCTACCGGGCTGCGCCACGCCCCGATGTGGACCGTGAAGCTAGCTTGTACCGAGATAGGGTCAAGCTGACGACCGGGCGTGGCGCCGACATCGTTGTATCCATATATTTGGATTTATGGATACGACAGCCATTCGCACGCCCGCGCCGACTCGGGATCTTCTCTCACGCCTTGAATCCCTCGGGGACGAGAACCGGCTGCGGCTGCTTACGCTCCTGGACCGGAACGAGTTTACCGTCTCGGAACTGGTCTCCGTGCTCCAGCTTCCGCAGTCCACCGTCTCGCGCCATCTGAAGGTGCTCGCGGATGACGGCTGGGTGCGTCGGCGGCACGAGGGGAAGACCCGGTTCTACCGCATGGAGGGCGCCCTCGAACCGGGGGCGCGGGAGTTGTGGCAGGTCACGGCCGGAACACTCACGGACGCTCGCTGGGTGGCGGACGACGCCGAAAGAGCGCAGAGCGTGCTCGCCGAGCGCAGGGATCGGGCCGCAGCCTTCTTCTCCGAATCCTCAGCGGAATGGGACACCCTCCGTGACAACCTGTTCGGAAGCGACGCCCGGTTCGTGGCGCTGTTCGGCCTGCTCGATCCCGAGTGGGTCGTGGGAGATCTCGGCGCGGGCACGGGGACGCTCGCCAACATGGTCGCGCCCTTCGTGAAGCGGGTGGTCGCGGTCGACCGGTCGCCCGAGATGCTGGCGGCGGCGGCCGTGCGCCTGGGCGAATGCGGCAACGTCGATGTCCGTGAAGGAGAACTGGAGTCGCTCCCGGTCGAGGACGGGGAACTCGACCTGGCCGTGCTGATGCTCGTCCTCCACTTCACGGTCGAACCCGGCCGGGTGCTGGCGGAGGCGGCCCGGGCCCTGGCCCCGAACGGGAGGCTCCTCGTGCTCGACATGCGCGCGCACGACAGAGAGGAGTATCGAGAAACCATGGGGCACCTGTGGCTCGGCTTCACGGAGGATCAGATGCGCGACTGGACGCGTAGCGCCGGTCTCGAAGGGTACCGTCACCTTCCGCTCGCTCCCGAGCCCGAGGCGGCGGGGCCGGCGCTCTTCGCGGCCACCGCCCGGAAAGCCGTCTGCACCACGAAGACTGCAAAGACTGCCTGAACACCCAAGGAGATAGACGATGGAAGGCGCCGTACTTCACGAATCGACCGATACCACCGCCGGCCGGATCCCCTTCAGGGTCGCGGACCTGAGCTTGGCGGAATGGGGCCGCAAGGAGATCCGCCTTGCCGAGCACGAGATGCCCGGACTGATGTCCGTGCGGGCGGAATACCGCGACGCGAAGCCGCTCGCGGGCCGGAAGGTCATGGGCTCGCTGCACATGACGGTGCAGACGGCGGTCCTCATCGAGACGCTGGCCGATCTGGGCGCGGACGTGCGCTGGGTCTCGTGCAACATCTTCTCGACCCAGGATCACGCTGCCGCGGCCGCCGTCGTGGGGCCGGACGGCACGCCCGAAGACCCGCGCGGGATCCCCGTCTTCGCCTGGAAGGGGGAGACGCTCGAGGAGTACTGGTGGTGCACGGAGCAGGCACTCCTGTGGCCGGACGGCTCGGGCCCGGACCTCATCGTCGACGACGGGGGCGACGCGACGCTCCTCCTCCACCGCGGGCTCGAGTTCGAGCGCGCCGGCAGCATTCCGGACTTCGACCCGGAGACGGAGCCGGAGGAGTGGGGCGTCATCCTCGAGACGCTGCGCAGGATCGCGGCGAAGGATCCGGGACGCTGGGAGCGCACGGCGCCCGGCATCCAGGGGGTGTCGGAGGAGACGACGACCGGCGTCCACCGCCTGTACGAGATGGCGGAGGAGGGGACGCTTCTCTTCCCCGCCATCAACGTGAACGACTCGGTGACGAAGTCGAAGTTCGACAACATCTACGGGTGCCGTCACTCGGTCATCGACGGGCTGAACCGCGCCTCTGACGTGATGATCTCGGGCAAGACCGCGGTCGTGTGCGGCTACGGCGAGGTCGGCAAGGGGTGCGCGCAGGCGCTCAAGGGGCAGGGGGCGCACGTCGTCGTGACGGAGATCGACCCGATCTGCGCCCTCCAGGCCGCAATGGAGGGCTTCCAGGTGCGGACGCTCGAGGATGTGGTGGAGACGGCGGACATCTTCATCACGGCGACGGGCAACCGGGACGTCATCACCTTCGAGCACATGGCGCGCATGAAGGACAAGGCGATCGTCGGGAACATCGGCCACTTCGACAACGAGATCGACATGGCCGGGCTCGCGAAGGGCGGCGTGACGCGGAACAACATCAAGCCGCAGTACGACGAGTTCGTGTTCGAGGACGGGCACTCGGTGCTCATCCTGTCCGAGGGACGGCTGCTGAACCTCGGCAACGCGACCGGGCATCCGAGCTTCGTGATGAGCGCGAGCTTCACGAACCAAGTGCTGGCGCAGATCGAACTCGCGCGGAACTGCGAGGCCTACGAGCGGCAGGTCTACATGCTGCCGAAGCACCTGGACGAGAAGGTGGCGCGGCTGCACCTCGATCACCTCGGCGCGCGCCTCACGGAGCTGACGGAGACGCAGGCGGACTACATCGGCGTGCCGAAGGACGGTCCCTTCAAGCCGGACCACTACCGCTACTAGCCCGGACCACTACCGCTACCAGCCCGGACCACTGCCGCTACCAGCAGAGAACGGAGCGTGAGGATGTTCCCAAGAGTGTCGACCACAGGCCTGCTCGGCTGCCTCGTGTTGGCGGCTTTCGTCGCCACGGACGGCCTCGCCGGCCAAGCGGACGAGGGCAATGCGGGGAATGGCGGATTCTACCTGGGCCTGGCGTTTCCGCTCGGGCAGCTGAGCGCGACGATGCAGAAATCGGTGGACAACACGGCGCCCAACACGTTGGTGCCGGAGCCCCGACGCGGGCAGATCTTCGAAGACGAGGCCTCCGGGGACGCGCTCTCCTACGGAATCGGTTTGGTCGCCGGGTACCGGATGCCGTTCTCCGGCGGGGCCTACTTCCTGGATGCGGCCGTCGACGTGGAGGCGCGCGGCGGCATCGTGGAGGCGCAGTTCCCGGGCGTGGGGATTTCACCTGAACGGAAGCAGCTCGGAGAGAGTTGGCCGGACCGGTGGAACCTGGATCCGGCAACGAGCTACGGGATGACGCTGCGGCTCGGCGGCAGTCCGGGAGGCCTGCAGTCACGGGGCATCAGCCTGCACCTCCTCGCCGGAGTCCGCTTCGCGGGCACGCAGTTCACCACCCACTTCGACGGTTGTTTCACGACCGAGCCGTGCGACCCCTCCCAGTTCGAGTCCGGCCAGGAGGACCGCGACATGGACTTCACGGTCTGGAAATCCGGGATCGGACTGGAAAAGTCCTTGAGCCAGCGGGTCGCCCTCCGAGTCGAGGCGAGCTACTCGGTCTACGCCAGGGAAGAGTGGACCACGGAGTTCGAGGACGTCGTCGTCACCGTCCGTTCAAGCATGAAGGCAACCGAAGCGGGCCTGACCGCAGGCCTGCTGCTGCGCCCCTAGAGCTGGGCGCTCGTACAACCCTCGTCTGACGTTCTCGTGTCACAAGCGCGACAGCAGCGCGGAGGCCAATCCGGGATCCCCTCGAGACGCCGCAGTCGGGTGTTGGCGGACCGGACGGCCAAGGCCATATGAGGGAGGACTCCATGGGTACGAGTGCCGAACGATTGACGCGTACGATTCGCTTCCTCCAGGTCTACGCCGCGTTGATGACCGTTGCGCTGGTCGTGCTGTTCGTCAGGGGGGGTGCCTCCTCGGACGATGTGCTCAGAGCCCGCGGGCTGATCCTCGAGGACGCGGCCGGACGCGAGAGAATCCTCATCGGTGCCCCGGTCCCGGAGGCCGCCGACCGCGTTCGCACCGATGAAGCCCGGGTGCGCGAGGTCTGGGGACCCCGATTCCCGGAAGCCTACATGGACTTCTATCGGGACTACGACCACGAGACCACCGGGATGCTCATCCTCAGCGAGGACGGATTCGACCGCCTCGTCGTCGGGGATCCGGTACCCGATCCCAACATCGGCCGGCGTAGTGCGCCGACCACCGGCATGGTGATCAATGACGTTGAAGGATTCGAACGGACAGGGTACGGCCTGTCGCCTGTGGACGGGCGCTACAACGTCGGCTTGGGCCTCGACACGGATCGTATCGAAGAGGGTCTCGTCCTGCTCCTGGAAGATGATGGCCTAAACGGCGTTCTGGTGGGCACGGGGCCGGACAGGATCTTTCTTGGCAGCGCGCCCGCGGGACACGGGTGGACGGGTCTCGAAGAGGAATTTCAAGGACTGCTGGTCCAGCGAGACGGCGAGACCGTCCACGCGTTGAATCTCGCGGCTGACAACTGACAAGGAGGATTCCGTGATGGCGAATGGCGAACGACTCACACGTTCGATTCGTTGGTTGCAGGTCTACGCCGCGTTGATGACCGTCGCGCTGGTCGTGCTCTTCGTCAGAAGCGGGGCGGCTACGGACGATGTAATCAGAGCCCAAGGGCTGGTCATCGAGGACGCGGGCGGGCGGGAACGAATCCTCATCGGCGCTCCGATCCCGGAGGCCTCCGACCGCGTTCGCACCGATGAAGCCCGCGTGCGGGAGGTCTGGGGACCCGGATTCCCCGACGCCTACATGGACTTCTACCAGGACTACAACCACGAGACGAACGGCATGCTCATCCTCAGCGAGGAGGGGTTTGATCGCCTCGTCGTCGGGGATCCGGTGCCCGATCCGAACATTGGCCAGCGGATCGCACCGAGCACGGGCATGGTGATCAACGACGCCAATGGGTTCGAGCGGATGGGGTACGGCGTGAAGCCTATGGACGGCAACTATCGGGTCAGTCTCGGTCTCGACACGGATCGCATCCAGGAGGGTCTCATCTTGATCCTGGACGATGATGGTCCGCACGGCGTTCTGGTGGGCAGCGGACCGGACAGGGTCTTTCTCGGCACCGCACCCGCGGGACACGCGTGGACGGGCCTTTCAGAGGAATTTCAGGGATTGCTGGTACGGCGAGACGGCGAGACCGTGCACACGTTGAATCTCGCGGCCGACAACTGACTCGCAGACTCGTCGCCGGATCGGAGGCCAGCGATCGTCTTCTCGACCTCCGCCGCCGTCAACGCCGGCCGACGCTCTCGCGGCACCGCGACCACGACGGAGCCACGCCGTTCGAGTGAGACATTCATGTTGATACCTAGTGCCATGTGGGTGCCGTCGATCGAGGTCTTGCTCGGGCCAATCTACTCGCTGCTCGGATGACCGGGCGACGCTCTCCCGTCAAGTAGCGGCCCGCCAGTCCATCCGCTGGCGGGCTGCAAGTTGTCACTTGACAGGCGACGCTCTCCCGATGTGACTACGTGGATTGCCACTGAAGGGGAGGACCGACCATGGCCATGCATGACCCGCCGCATCCGGGCGGCATCGTGAGGCGGCAGTGCCTCGAGCCGCTGGGTCTGACCGTGACGCGGGCGGCCGAGGGCCTGGGCGTCACTCGGCAAGCGCTCTCGGAGTTGTTGAACGGGCGCACGGGCGTGTCAGTCGAGATGGCGATCCGGCTTTCGAAGGCCTTCGGCTCGACGCCGGAGACGTGGCTGGGGATGCAGATGGCGTACGATCTCTGGCAGGCGCGCGGCCGCGCCGGGGAGATCACCGTGGAACGCTTTGCGGCGGTGTGATCGATCTCTCTATGCCGCCATGCGGCCGACGTGAAGCCCTAACGTTCCTCGGACGAGGGACTGGCCAGAGAATTCGTCACCGCGAGAGCCATTACGGGGTAGAGCGTCCCGGTATACGTGATGAAGTGCCATGTCTCCGTATTGAGTGACTTCGTCCACCAGCGGCCCGATTCTCTCTGATTCCGGCTCAGCCACTCGACGCCTCGCTGCACGGCCGGGTGCGTTGGCGCCACCCCCGCGGCCGTCAGCACGACCACCGCCAAGCCGGTCTGGTGGCCATCGCTGGCGGGATCGCCGAAATCCGCCTCGGCTCGCAGGCGTTCCGCGCGGTTGCCACGGCCCCACTCCTCGGGCTGAGCGAACGAGCGGATCGACCATCCCCCGTCGGGGCGCTGACGGTCCAGGATCGTCCGGACGATGTCCTGCCTCGCGTCGGTGTCGATCACGCCTGGCAGATACGTGTCCGCCCAGAGCAGAGCCACGCGAGCGTAGTCATGGGGAGGAGGGACGCGCCGCAGGTACTCGCGCAGACCCGCGATCTGCCTCTGCACCTCGGGAGAGGTCGCCTGCTCGAGCCACCCCGGAGCCAGGCCCACGCCCATGGCCGCCACGGTTGCGAGCTGATACGCGTCGGACTCGAACGGCGGCCATGTGTCCGGCGAGTGCCAGGCCCCGTCGTCGCGCTGAAGGCTGAACATCAGCTGGAGAGCCTGCCCGGTCTCCTGAGACAGCCGCCCGTCCACGTGCGCATCCCAGGATGCCAGGGACGCGGCCAGATGCACGACCTCGGCTGGGTTCACATCCTGCTGGAGCTCTTCGGGGTCCGTGGCGAGCCTGTCCTGAAGACGCTCTTCGAGGAAGGCCCGGAAGGCTGCATCGGGCCGACCGAGGCTCTCGGCGAGCTGCGGACGGAGGATCCCGTACCAACCCGTGGTGTGACACGAGACGCAGCCGCGGTGGTTCGCCCAAGCCTTGGCACCATCCTCCAGGTAGGCGAGCGCCCGCTCGAGAGACAGGGTCTCCGCAACCGGCTCATCCGCCGACGCCGGCGGGATGGAGATCTCTCCGAACTGATACTGGTACGCGCGATGGTCGCCCCAGTCCTGCGCGTGAAGCTCCGAGCCGAGCAGCGAAATCCCAACGGAAAGTCCGAGTGCCGCGTGCGTGAGTCTCATGGCCGAGCGCAATCCCAAGGGTCCTCGTGCTGGGGCTACAGCCATCGTAAACGCCCGTTTGCCGCCATGTAAAGGCACGCGCGAGGCACCTTGACGCCGGGCACGGTCGGTATCTGCCGGTTCGGCCATGTTGAGTGCCATCGATCAAGATGACCCAAAGACCTCGACCGGCACCGCGAGGTTCGGGACTCCGGCCAGCCGACGGTCCGTGGTGAGAAGGGGGGCTTCGAGAGTCTCGGCCAGTGTGACGTACGCGGCGTCGTACGCGGTGAGGTTGTGGCGGCGGGACCAGATCCTCGACAGGAGCGGCTCGTGGCCGTGCCGCCGAACATCGAGATCGAGGAAGTTGCGATACGCCTCGCCGGCGCGGGTCGGGGAGACGGCCCGGGTGCTCTCGTAGCGGCGCAGAACATGCAGAACCTCGAGGTCCAGGAGTTCGGGGCCGTGCAGGGACGTCACGGGGTCCGATACCCTGTGCATGATGCGGGCGCCGCGCCGCGTGCCGAGCACCAGCTCGACGACGGCCGATGCATCCAGGACGACGATCACGCCGTTTCAGCGCCTCTCACGTGCCTCCCGCAGGACCTCGCTCGGGGGGGGATCGACGTCGATCGGCGGCAGCCGGGCGATGCGGGCGAACAGTTCTTCCCGGGTCGGCCTTTCCAGCGACTGGCGGATCCCGCGGAGGACATAGTCCGACATCGACGTCCCGGCGAGCGCCGCGCGGGACTTGAGCCGACGGTGCAGATCGTCCGGGATGTTTCGGATCTGAAGCATCTTTGACATGTGATAAGCATGATTTCATGTTAGCCACATGTCAAGTCTGGTCGTTGCGGCGAAGCTCGCTCTGGCCCGGCGCCTGGGCTTGAGCGAGGGGGCGGTTCGGAAGCTCCTGAACCCGAATCACCGCTCACACATCGGGCAGATCGAAAGAGCGCTCGCGAAGGTGGGACGGCGGCTCGTCGCGGAGGACGCGGCCGTTTAGCGGCGGCGGGCGGGCGGACCCGCCTACTCCTCGCCGCCTTCGTCGTGCGGGCAGTCCCTCATCGCTTCGGCGTCATCCTCCCGCTGCTGTGAGGCGAGATCCTCCTCGGTGGTAGCGTCCAGCACCTCGTAATCGACCCTACCCTCGGGCAGGCTCTCAAGATCGTCCAGATCAATCGTGATGCGCGTCGTGCTCATGTTTCCGACCTTCCTTCCCGCTTCCGTGCTTCCTGTATCTGGTTGCGATACACCATGCTAGCGGGTTGGGTGCCCGGCCGCCCGAGGACGGTGAGGCGGTGGGTGTCGACCTGCTAGGTTACGATGGAAGGGAAGGAGGATGATCATGAACGACGCAGGCGGCGGGTCCGCGCGCTCGATGTTCCACCCTCCGCACCTGGGCGAACTGATCCGCGAGAGCATGGACGAGGTCGGCTGGAACGTGACCAAGACGGCGGCGCGCCTGGGGTGCGAGCGGGGAACGCTGTCGCGAGTGCTGAACGAGGAGGCGGGCGTTTCGGCGAACATGGCGCTCGCCTTGGAGGGTCTCGGCTGGGGCGAGGCCGATCACTGGACGCGGATGCAGACGAGCTATGAGCTTGCGCAGGCGCGACGGGCGCGCGGATAGCGGGCATAAGATACGATCTCCTGCCCGTCGGCTTGGCTATCACCGACCGTCCGGATCACACCTTCACGCGTTGTATCTGATTCCCCTCGAGGCCGGGAACCCTAGCTGAACTGCGCTTCCACCGCACTCTTTCGGACGAGCTCTGCACGTGAAGGGGCACACCGCGCTCGCGGCGTGGAGGCCCGACGCCGTGTCAGGTCTTCAAGAAGGGAATCCGGAAGGCCCGGGACCGGAAGAAGTCAACTAGCATGGCGGTGAAAGACCATGGCCTGACGCGCTGACCTCGGCGAGACTCGGTGTCAGCTGATTACCGACTTGGTACAGCAGACGTTCACGAAATGGCCAGAAGCAGCCTAGTAACAAGTTGATCGCGCTCTACGTACCCCACGGGTCGCCTACGCCCATCCACAACAACGACCGCCTCTAGCCGACAGCGGGCCATCACCTCTAGCGCTTCCCGGTTATTCGCGTTGCAGGATAGCGTCGTCCTGCGGACAGCGTAATGGTTACGAAGCTCTTGCCTGGACCCATGATTGAGGTAGCGAACAAAACTGCGGCCCTCGGACTTATCTCTAAGTACCGTGGCGATCTGCCTAGGGCGTCCGTAGCCGATCAGCTCTCCTTCGTTATCTTGGAGAAGCACAAACATGAAGTGCGGCGAATACCCTAACCGATCCAAGTAGATTAGCAGATCCTCACGCACGAGGTTCTTCTCGCCCACTTGCACAATCAGGTTGAACGGCTTTTCTACGTCAAGCTCGCTATTCTCAATCTGCCAATCAAGGGCCTGTACCCCCGCCTTTTTGACGGCTCCCATCGGTTCCACATCAATTAGTTCGACATCAGTTGCGGCCGCAGGCTCTTCGATGAAGCGCGTAAACTTCGCCTCAAGGCCGCCGAGCCCCCGTAGTTCCGTGATGCGGCCAGAAACAATCAGATAGACGACTACTGTGAGTAGAAGCAGAAGAAATATGCCTGTTCCTGGCTCTTCCCATCCAGTCCACGAGAACAACCACGTGACTAGCACCGCGACCGCCAGCGAGCCGACCGCTACGATGATCGCCTTTGTTTCTCTAGACAATCGTGTGCCTCCTAACAGTGTAGTCGGGAACCTAATTCGGTCTTCACAGGCAGATGATGAATCACAGGCCGTTTGTGTGATTTGGATTATGAGTTCGTCGGCACTTCATTTTGGTTGCGCCGGAAACGGTAAACGGCCATCTCTTGGGTCGCGATCACTCGGGGGATCGAACGGTGGCTTCAGTAGATGCATTGCCTGGAGCCTGAGGCAGTTCGACCATCCGAAGCTTGTCTTTCAGGAAATAGCTCTTCAGCTCTTCGGTGAACGCTTCCATAGGCTCGATTTCGACAATCCTTGCCAGCTCTCGGCCTGATATTGACAGAGCAACGCCCGACAACCGATACGTTTGCCCTGGCTCACGGCTCTCCCCCGGCGCAAGAACCCAAGGCTTGCCTTGGAAAACGAACGGCAGCGCCATGGTTCGGTCACGAATTGCCACACCAATAGCGGCTTGGAAGTCAACCCATGAGTTGTAGTCGGAGATGATCAATCCGTGCTCGTTGAGACGATTGAGGACACCGAAATCAAGTCCGTGAGCCCCAAGTGAGTTCGCAGCCGCGTTTCCGCCAAGGGAGGGAACGCGAGCATCCCACACGTCGCTTCCGGTGAGAAGGAAGACACACGCCGAGCAGAATCGCCGGAACAATTCCGCGGTAGACTGATCGAGATTCCTCAGGATTTCGAGCGTCCGAACGGAGGTGCTCCCCTGCCGCTCAACTTCGCCCGACAAGACTCTTGCCCAGAGCACTTGCATCTCCTTTGACGATACGTCTTGAACGTGGTTGAAAAAACGAGCTGTCCAATCGTGGTCGGGCTCCTCGTCTGCCACCGTCTTGTCGACGAGCTGCTCGGCGGCCTGGCTTACCACTGACTCGATATTCTCTTGACGCTTTTGCTCTTGAAATTGGATTCTCTGACGCACTCTGTCTGCAATCTCCAGAGTTCCTGAAACCGGTTCGTCACGCGACACCAAGATCTGCCGCGCCTCCGCTTGGGCCTGTGCCTGGATCAGCAAAGCCTGTGCTTCCCCGGCGGCTGCTATCTCCTTTGCGCGAGCTTCTCGTCGCGCTATCCACGTCGCCAGCATCGGACCGGCGACGCTGCCGATGCCGCTGGCTACATGGTCCACGAGTTTCTCGATTGCGGGGATCGTCAAGGGCACGTTCACCTTAGTAGTCGCGTTCTCCGGGGTCTCAATGGATTCCGCTTCTCCAAATCCTAGCGATGAAGTTCCGTGAGGCGGCGTCCTGGGTCAATTTGTGCAAGTACGGTAGTCCACGTGACACCCGGTCTCGCCGAGGTCAGAGCCCTGCGCCACTTAAGGCGTTGAGCTGCGCGGTCGAGGGCGTGACCGTCACCGTGGTCGGCGTCGGTGGGTCGGGGGTCGGCGCCGGGGGTTCGGTCGCCCCGTCGCCGCAGGAGGATGCCCAGGAAGCTCCCACCAGCACCGCAACCACGAACGCCGTGGTTCGCAGTCGGCTAGTTGTCTTCTCCCGAGGCGGGCGACCGCCCCCCGTCCTGTCGTCGAATGGAGCCGCTAACGATTCCCGCTTCGCTTGGTGTCGCGCCCGTCACCAACCCGACATGATCCAGTCCGGTTGTGCCTTCAAGGATCGCCCGTCCTCCCTCGCCCCATGACGATCTCGATACCACCCGTCTCCAGGCCCGCCTCGGCGCGCACCGGGAAGAGCAGCATCTCGTCGAGCAGGTCGCCCTGCCCCTCGCGAAAAAACCCCGGATTCGCCAGCCAATCCAAGTCGGGATGGGCCATCAAGATCCAGTCCCCCGGCGGGAGCCCCCGGATCTGGAAGTCGCCGTTCCGGTCCGCGAACGCGCCGACTCCGTCCAGCACGCCGTCCGCGTTCGGCTGGACCGCCCAGACATGAATATGGGGAACGGGCAGTCCGTCATCAGTGCGCACCGACCCGGCGATCGTGCCCGTGGTGGCGAGCCACCCGGGCTTCGGACGCAGCAACGACGCTCCTACCTTGTCGTCCAGCCTCAGAGTCCGACCGTCATCGGTCCAACTCATGATACTACTGACGCCGTACGACATGATGGGATCCAGTGGCCACGCGCCGCTCACCCGCCGCCAGTAGTGGGAGTCCCCGTTCACGGAACCGCAGTCGTCCACCGTGTAGGTTGGAGCCGTGCATGCCCGGGCAACGGGGAACGCGGCGGAGTGACCCAGGCCGAGCATGTGCCCGAGGGGATGCATGCCCAACGCGTTGGCGACGTAGGCCCAAGGCGTGTCGTACACGCTTCTGGGGAAAGACACTGACTCCCCCGGGGTCCCCAAACCCATGTCTATCTCGACCACGCCCCGGACGCCGTCGATCTCGTCGGACCAGATACCGCCGCCGCTTCGCACGCCATGCACGGACTCCGGGTCCACGAAGAAGATGTTCTTCCCGTCTCTCCCGGGCTGAAGGTCATCCACCGGTCCCTCCACCCGCAACAGCATGTCCGCCGTCGAGATGTCCGACCACTCCCCGAGCATCTCGTCCAGGAGATCCTTTACTTCCTCCGGCGTCATCCCGGCGTTCTCGGGCCAGTTGATGGTCGACAGGTAGAAGACCAGTGTATCCCCTGCGGGCCATGCCGACGGGTGCCAGGTGCTTGCGTAGAGAAGGTAGCTGCTGGCCGCGGCCAAGCCGTACCCGTGCCCGCCGACCGTCCACCGCGTGTCCCCTTGATAAGGAGCGACACCCAACGACGGTCCCGCAATGCCGGAACTCGGGATGCTGGCGCGCGGCCTCTGTGAATCGGCCGACCGGGCAGCTTCCGCCATCGAACAGCCGTCTGCCGTGCAGGCCACACCGGCGCCGTCGCCGAACGTCAACTCCAGGGCGGACCCGACTGGCCAGGAAACATCCATCTCGTGCGTAGCAACGGAGTTCCGGGACGCGAGGCGCCACGCCTCGATGTGGAAGTCGGGCTGCGGCGGATGGGGTTTCGCCCGCTCCGCGTACTCGTAGAAGGGGTGGTGGGTGATCCACTCCCGCCGCTCCCCGTAGGGGCCGATCCAGCGCATCGAGACGCCCTCGCTGCCCGGGGACCACTCCGAAGTCAGCGTGGTGCGGAGCCGCGCGCGCGCCTGGATGTAAGAAAGACCTCGCACCGCCTCTAGCGGTTCGGGTCGTGTGGCTGTCAAGCTGACTCCGGGAACCGGCGATACCGCCGCGTCGCGGATCACCACCGGGAGTGCGCCACCCACCTCGACTTTGATCGCGTCCGGCACCGAGAGCTCCAGCAGATGCCTTCCTCCCCCTCGGCGAAGTTGCTATCGGCCCGTGCGGCGACCGACAGCTCGAAGGTTCCCTCCGCGCCGCTCCCAGCGGGGATCTCGAAGCGGGTCTCCGACAACTCGTAGTCCGCGGCGTCGGCATCGCCCTCCCGCACGGACACCCGGATCGCTGCCGGGGAGCCGAGGCCGTGGACACGGTACTGGACGCCTACCGCCACCGCCTCCCCTTCCACGACGCGTAGCGAGTCCTCGGCGAACGACACTGAGAACGCCGGGGGATCGGGGGGCGGCGCCACGGGATCGGGGGGCGGAACTACGGCGTCATCGCCGCAGGAAAGGACCACGACGGCGATCACGGCGGGGACCATCGCCGACAACATGAGGTCCGCAGTCCGCCGTCCTCGTCCTTCGGCACCGCGCTTCCAGCGTCTGTGGCTGCGCCGGCGCGCGAGTATGGGACCGTTTTCCAGGAGCTCTTTCGACTCCATTCAGGTTTCTCCTTGCCCTGCCAGCATCACCGTTCTGGGCCTGCTTTCGCACCGGCACGGCGAGGCATGTCATCGATTACTGTATGGAAAGGCGAAGGTGGGCTATATAAGCGGCCGGTTCCTGCTCCGGTATCCCCGATTTGGGGGGGGATGGATATCACCCGTTTGAGGAGAGTTATTGCGCTGACACGGAGCCTAGATTCAGCGGCCGCTGCGGGAGTACCGGAGGCCTCAGCGCGTGATAAAGGCCCGGTACTCCTGCTCGAAGGAGGCTTCTTACAGGGTGGCTTTATCCGATGAATTCGTCAGGCGTCAAGGCGTCCCCCCGTCCTCCGAAAACAGATCGGTTTGACCCGGCCCCGATGGCAGCTCCAGATCGCGGGGCCGTGCGACGGGAATTCCAGCCACCTTACTCAATCGATATATGCCTCGATCGTCCGAGTATATCGTCGTGGCTCCGCGCGCCTTCGCGATGGCTACGATCTGACGGTCGAACTTCACCGCTGCGCCGAGAGGTGGCGGCGTGTGACTGCGGGATCGTTTCGGCGCGGCATTTGGGTCCGCGACCGCTGGCGCGGTCAGCGACGGGCGAGAAAAAGCAGCTGGTTGACCGGGCGGGGGCGCCCGGATTTCGCTACGACCGCCTTCGGCGGCCCGCGTAATCCGGGGGGTGATCGGATAGCCCGGGCGTACGGAACAGTACGCCGAGCTGGATGGACCGGGGAAATTTAGTCGGGGCGCCCGGATTTGAACCGGGGACCTCTGCGTCCCGAACGCAGCGCTCTACCGGACTGAGCCACGCCCCGAGGGGTACTGCGGACCGCGCGGTGGGCGCGGGGGCCGGGCTCGCGAACGAGATGGCGAGCCGGCGACGAAGAGCGGGTGACCGGATTCGAACCGGCGACCTCAACCTTGGCAAGGTTGCGCTCTACCAACTGAGCTACACCCGCGTGTGCTGCTCCCTCTCCCTCCAAAGCCTCCGGCCTGCCGGCTGTCGGCGGAGGGGTCCTTCAGAGCCACCGGTCGGATTTGAACCGACGACCGCCGCATTACGAATGCGGTGCTCTACCCCTGAGCTACGGTGGCGAGCCGTCGGCCGCTACCCGGGCCGGCCCTGGCGAGACGGCTCGCTGGGGGTGGCGGGGGTGGGCGGCGAACGGGAGTGGAGCCGGCGGGATTTGAACCCGCGACCTCTTGAGTGCGATTCAAGCGCTCTCCCAAACTGAGCTACGGCCCCTCGCTCGACACTCTTTTCGGAACGGGGCTGACGGGATTTGAACCCGCGACCTCCGGTGTGACAGACCGGCACTCTAACCAGACTGAGCTACAGCCCCCTGCAGCGGCGTTTCGATGGGGCCTACTGGACTCGAACCAGTGACCTCTACGATGTCAACGTAGCGCTCTAGCCATCTGAGCTAAGGCCCCTCCGAAAGACACGACGAGCGGGCCCCGGGTGGGAGCCCGCTCGGACGAGATATGCTAAAGGAACGGCCCGAATCGGTCAACCTCGGCGGGTGCCGGATCGGCGGTCTGCGGCGACGGTTGCATCCACCGGAGCGGGGTTTACCTTGTTCGCGACCCGCGCCTCCGCCGGCGGAGGCTGCCGGGCGACTCACATCGTCGATTCCCCCTCAGAGAGGCGGATGAAGATAAGCTCTCGCGCGGCCGCGGGCGTCCTCGCCGCGGCCCTCGGCGCCACCGCTCTGGCGCTGTACCGGCCTTCAACCGGCGAACTCGAGATCGCGGTCGCGAGCCTCGATCCGTCCTCCTTCCTTCACGTCCAGGAAAGCGCGGATCCGCAGGCCGCGGGCGAGGGCGAGACGGCCGCCGCATCCGCCCAGTACGCGGGTGAGCAGGATCTCGCGACGATGCCCGCGCAGTGGCGCGCGATCTACGATCACGAGAACGCGCGCCGCGGGCCCGAGCAGCCCATCCCGTTCAACCACCGGTTCCACGTCACGGACCTCCAGATCGACTGCATGTACTGCCATGTCGGGACGGAGCGGTCGGTGTCGGGCGTCGTGCCGACGCTCGAGGTCTGCATGGGGTGCCACCGCATCGCGGGCACGGGGCTGCCTCCGGTCGAGGAGCTGCGGGGGTACGAGTCGCGCGGCGAGCCGATCGAGTGGGAGTGGGTGTACAAGTTGCCGGAGTTCGTGCAGTTCAGTCACAAGGCCCACCTGCGGAACCTCGAGTGCCAGGACTGCCACGGCCCGGTCGAGGAGATGGACCGGGTCTACCAGTGGGCGCCGCTCACGATGGGCTGGTGCCTCGAGTGCCATCGGCAGCCTCCCTCCGACAGCGACGTCGCGACGGACCACACGCTGGCGCGTGACAACCCGCCGCCACGGGCGCCGGCGCCCCGCCAGCCGGAAGGGTTCTACCCGAGGGACATCGACACGGACTACGGCCGGACCCGGGCTCCCACGGATTGCGCGGCATGTCACTACTGAACGGGGACAACGGCGGCTGCGGCTGCGCGGGGAGCTGCTCGGGTGGCGCGGCACCTGAAGCCGACGCCCTGAACGGCGCCGAGACGAACGGGACGGGGACCTCCCGCCGCCGTTTCCTGAAGGTGCTCGGGACGTCCGGGGCCGGAGCGGCGACGCTGGCGGCGTGCGGCCCGCCGAACTTCGGGGACAAGCTCATCCCCAGCCTCGTCGAGGAAGAGGGGATCACGCCGGGCGTTTCCGAGATCTACGCGACGGTGCTGCCGGACGCGGGGCCGGAACCGGTCGCCGTCCATGCGCAGGTGCGCGACGGCCGCGTCCTCGGCCTGAGCCCCAACGACCGGTTCGGTGGAGGCACGAGCGGCCTTTCGTCGCTCACGCACTCGACGCTGCAGGACCTCTACGATCCGGATCGCGTGAGCCAGCCGCTCCAGCGGAATCCGTCTACGGAGGAAGGGGCGCCTCCGTTCCAGTTCGCGAACTGGGACGACGCGACGGCGGCGCTGACCAACGCGGTGCGCGTCGGCGGCGCGGTGCTCCTCACCGGCCGGATCACGGGCTCGACGGGCCGCTTCATCGCGGACTGGGCGCGCGTGATGGGGGTCGAACACATCGCGTGGGAGCCGTTCTCGAACCAGGCGCTGGCGGGCGGGACGGCGGACGTAAGCGGGGGCGCGGGGATGCCGCGCTTCGACCTCTCCTCGGCCGACCGGATCGCCTGCTTCGGGGCCGACTTCCTCGGCACCTGGCTCGCGCCGACGCAGATGTCGGCAGGCTTTGCGGCTGCGCGGGACATCGAGGCACATCACCACGCGAAGTTCACCTTCGTCGGACCGCGCCTTTCGCTCACCGGCGCCAACGCGGACGAGTGGATCGAAGCCCGGGCCGGGACCGAAGGCGCCGTGGCGCTGGCGGTGGCCGGCGTCGTGGCCGCGTCGCGCGGCGCCGAGCTTCCGGCCGGACTGCCGGCCGTGTCGCCGGAGTCGGCCGCGGAGGCCGCGGGGGTCTCGGCCGACGCGATCCGGGCGCTCGGAGAGGAACTGGCCGCCGCGGAGAACGCGGTCGCGATTCCGCCGGGGCTCGAATCGCAGGGCGCCGATGCCCGGCAGGCGCAGCAGGCGGTCGCGGCGCTCAACGAGGTGCTTGGGGCGACAGGCCGCTCGGTCTTCCCGGGGGACGGCGCGCCCGAGGGTACGACGGCGAGCTTCGCGGACATGCAGGCGCTGATCGGGCGCATGCGGGCCGGCCAGGTACGGACGCTCATCGTATCCGGCTGCAATCCCGCTTACGCGCTCCCCGCCGCCGCGGGGTTCGGCGAGGCGCTGGCCAACGTGGCGAACACGGTCGCGATCACGCCGCACCTCGACGAGACGGCGTCGGCCTGCGGCTGGGTGCTCCCCTGCCACCACGCGCTCGAGTCGTGGTGCGACGCGGACCTGGCGGGCGGCGCGATGGCACTCGGCCAGCCCCTCATGCACCCCGTGTTCGACACGCGCCAGCGCGAGGATCTGCTGCTGGACGTCGCAAACACGGCGGGGCAGGGCGGCGCGTTCGGCGGGACGGACTACGCGACCGTGCTGCGAAGCACCTGGACCGAGCGGCTCGGCGGGCACGCCGCCTGGCTCGACGCGCTCCGGCGCGGCGGCGCCTCGGCGGCGGCATGGGCGGGCGACGGTGGCGGGGAGGCCGGTGAGGACGATGCTCCCGCAGGCGGCACGGACGGCGGCTTCACGCTCCCGCAGCCGCCCGCCGGGACACAACTCGTCGTCTACCCGACGGCCCAGTTCTACGATGGCCGGGGCGCGAACCGCTCCTGGATGCAGGAACAGCCCGACGCGATCACGAAGGTCGTATGGAACTCCTGGGTGGAGATGCACCAGGACATGGCGGACGAACTCGGCGTCGAGCGCGGCGACGTCGTCCGCGTCGAGTCCGCCCAGGGCGCCATCGAGGCCCCGGTCTACGTCTATCGCGGCATCCGCCCGGACACGGTGGCGATCCCGCTCGGACAGGGGCACACGGAATACGGCCGCTACGCGCGGAACCGCGGCGTGAACCCGCTGGACCTCCTCGCGGCGAACGCGGACCCCGGCTCCGGCGCGCTGGCCTACGCCGGGACGGCGGTCACGGTCACGCCCACGGGCGAGACCGCCCGGCTCGTCGTCACGCAGGGCTCCACAGACGACCTCGACCGCGAGATCGTCCACGCCATGAACGTGGAGGACGCGCTGCACGAGATCGAGGCGCACGACATCGACCTCGTCGAGCTGGTCGAGGCCGCGTGGGACTCGGATCCGAACAGCCCGTACCGCTGGGGCATGACCATCGACCTCAACGCCTGTACGGGGTGCGGCGCCTGCGTCACCTCCTGCTACTCCGAGAACAACATCCCCACCGTGGGCGAGCGCGAGGCCGCGATGCGGCGCGAGATGTCGTGGATGCGGATCCACCGCTTCGAGGAGGAGACGGAAGACGGCGGGTTCCAGACGGTGCAGCAGCCGATGCTGTGCCAGCACTGCGGCGACGCGCCGTGCGAGCCGGTGTGCCCGGTCTACGCGACGTACCACAGCCCCGAAGGGCTCAACGTCCAGGTCTACAACCGCTGCGTCGGCACGCGGTACTGCGCGAACAACTGTCCGTACAAGGTCCGCCGCTTCAACTGGTTCAACCACGACGCGCGCGGCCGAGGCGACGGCGGGGCCTTCGCCTGGCCCCTGAACCTCCAGCTCAACCCGGACATCACCGTCCGGGAGGTGGGGGTGATGGAGAAGTGCACGATGTGCGTGCACCGGATCAACAAGGCCAAGATCGACGCCAAGGAAGAGGATCGGACCGTGAGGGACGGCGAGGTGATGACCGCCTGCCAGTCCAGTTGTCCGACGAACGCGATCACTTTCGGCAACCTCAAGGATCCGGAGAGCGAGGTCTCCCGCAAGGCGAAGAGCGCCCGCGGCTACCACGCGCTCGGAGAACTCGGGGTTCGCCCCGCGATCACCTACCTCGAGGACGTCACGCACCGGCACATGGCGGCCGGCGGGCACGGCGAGCCGGCCGCGGCCGGTGAAGGCGAAGAGGCGCACTGATGGCGACCGCGGAGGCGAAGGTGCCCGCCACCCCGACGCTGGCGGACGCGAACCGCGACATCACGCGGCCCATCGCGATGCCCGAGAAGCGCTTCTATCTCGTGCTCGGAGTCGCGGCCGCGGGTCTCGCCCTCATGTTCGGAGCCTGGTTCTACCAGATCGGGGCCGGCATCGGCGTCGCGGGCATCACCCACCCCGTGTTCTGGGGCGTGTACATCACGACCTTCGTCTTCTGGGTCGGGATCGCCCACTCCGGGACGCTGATCTCGGCGATCCTCTACCTCTTCCGTTCCGGCTGGCGCACGACGATCAACCGGACGGCGGAGGCGATGACGATCTTCGCGGTGATGACGGCGGGGCTCTTCCCCCTCATCCACCTGGGTCGCGTCTGGTACTTCTACTACCTGATGCCGTACCCGTCGCAGCGGCAGATCTGGCCGGACTTCCGGTCGCCGCTCGTGATGGACGTGTTCGCGGTGTCGACGTACCTCACGATCTCCGCCCTGTTCTGGTATACGGGGCTCATCCCCGATTTCGCGATCCTGCGCGACCGGGCCAAGGGCTGGATGTACAAGATCTACGGCGCGTTCTCGCTCGGGTGGCAGGGGACAGTGAGCGAGTGGCGGCACTACCGCCGGATCTACCTCTACATGGCGGGGATCGCGACGCCGCTGGTGCTGTCGGTGCACTCCGTGGTTTCGTGGGACTTCGCCCTCTCGATCGTGCCGGGGTGGCACTCGACGATCTTCGCCCCGTACTTCGTGGCCGGGGCGATCTTCAGCGGGGTCGCCCTCGTGATCACGATCATGATCCCGCTGCGGTGGGCGTTCGGGCTCGAAGCGTACATTACCGAGAACCACTTCGAGAACATGGCGAAGCTGGTTCTCCTCACGTCTCTCATCGTCGGCTTCTCGTACGGGACGGAATTCTTCCTCGCCTACTATTCGGCGGACCCGATCGAGATCGAGAGTTTCCGCTGGCGGGCGCTGGGGGCCTACGCCCTGCCCTTCTGGGTCATGGTGTTCTGCAACGTGGTCGTGCCGCAGGCGCTGTGGTTCAAGAAGGTTCGCACCAGCCTTCCCGCGCTGTTCGCGCTCACGATCTTCGTCAACATCGGGATGTGGTACGAGCGGTTCGTGATCATCGTCACGTCGCTCGCCCACGAGTACGAGCCGGGCGGATGGGGCCTGTACACGCCGAGCTGGGTGGAGATGTCGATTCTCGTCGGCAGCTTCTGCTGGTTCTTCTTCTGGTTCCTGCTCTTCTCGCGCAGCCTGCCGGTGATCTCGATCGCCGAGGTGAAGGAACATCTCGCGCACGAGCACTCCCACGGCGACGACGGGGATGGCCATGAGTAGCGGCGTCCTCGGGCAGTACGACACGCTGCACGGGACGCTCGACGCCATCGCGCGGCTGCGGGACGCGGGGCACCGGGACATCGAGGTCTTCTCGCCGATCCCGTCGCCGGAGATCGAGGAGGCGATGGACATCCACTCCTCGCCGGTGCGGGTGTGGGCGCTGACGGGCGCGATCACCGGGTGTACGCTCGGAGTGCTGCTCACGGCGGGCACGTCGCTGGCCTATCCGCTCGTCACGCAGGGCAAGCCGCTCGTGTCACTGCCGCCGTTCGTCGTGTTCATGTTCGAACTCACGGTGCTGCTCACGGGGATCTTCGGGCTGGTCGCGCTGCTCGTGCACACGAAGCGGCCGGTGATCAACCTGGACCCGGCGTATCGGACCTCCTTCTCGGTCGACCGCTGGGGCATCTTCGTCCCCGCCAACGGCGAGGGGCGCGCCGCCGCCGAGGCGCTGGTGCGGGAGACGGCCGCGGTGGACGTGGAGGTGCAGGGATGACCGCCCGGGCCGCCGCAACCGTGGTCCTCGCCGCCTTCGCGCTGGGCGCCTGCGACGACCAGATCAAGCACCTGGATCAGCGGACGCCGTTCTTCAACACGATGTCCTGGCAGCCCTCGGTAGAGGCCTTCGAGGAGCGGGCGCGGCTGCCGGTGCCCGGCACGATGCCGATCGACGGCGAGCGCACGTACGACCTGATGGCGGCGGACACGATGCTGGTCAGCCCGATCTCCGGGACCGACGCCGACCTGGCCCGCGGGGCGGAACTGTACAGCCAGTTCTGCACCGTCTGTCACGGCGTGACGGGGGCGGGCGACGGCTCCGTGGTGGGGCAGAACCGGATTCCCGACATCCCGCTCCTCAACATCCGGGGCGAGCTCACGCGCGGATACACGGACGGCTACATCTGGGGCATGATCGGGAACGGACGCGGGCTGATGCCGGCCTACCGGCGCATCCCGGCCATGGACCGCTGGTACCTGGTCGCGTACGTGCGGCAACTGCAGGCCGAGGCGATGGCCGAGGAAGCGGCGGCGGCCGAGGCGGCTGCGGCTGAGGCGGCGGCCGAAGCGGCGGCGGAGTCCGAGGCGGGCGAGGTCCCCGGGACGGGAGGAGGCCTGTGAGCGGCGGCGGCGACCGTCCGGCGCTCACCACGGGCGAGGCGCTGAAGACGATCAGCGGCCGCATCCCGACGGTGTGGCTCGCCGTGTGGCTGGCGGCGGTCGCGGTCGGGGCCGTGGGCTTTGCGACCACGGTCGGTGGTGACGCGCAGCGCGCCTGGATGAGCGTGTGGTCGAACTTCCTCTTCTGGACGGCGATCTCGATGGCGGGCGTCGTCTTCGGGGCTGTCCTCCAGGTCGCGAAGGGGCACTGGGGCAAGAGCTTCCGCAGGCTGGCCGAGGCGGCGGGCGCCTTCCTCCCCATCTCCTTCGCCCTCTTCTTCGTACTCCGGCTGGGCGCCGAACACGTCTTCCCGTGGATCGGGCCGGTGGAGACATCGCACCTGAACCGCGACTGGCTGACGCTCGAGGGCGTCTTCATGCGGAACGGGGTCCTGCTCGCGGTGCTCTATCTGCTCGGATTCGTGTGGCTCTTCTACTCGATCCGGGCCGACGCGCCGCTGGTCGCCGCGGAGAACCGGGGCTGGCGCAAGGCCGTGGTTTCCCTCTTCGCCCGGGGCTGGCGCGGGGACGACGTGGAGGTCGAGCGCTGCCGAAGCCGCATCGGACGGCTGTCCGCCGTGCTGATCCTGAGCTGGGCCGTCATCTTCTCGCTCCTGTCGTTCGACTTCGGGATGTCGCTCACGCCGGGCTTCATGAGCATGGTGTGGGGGCCGTACTACTTCATCGGCGGCTGGCTCGGCATGCTCGCGCTCGTCGCGATCATGGCCCACCGCTACAACGGCACCGGCGGGATCCGGCCGTGGGGGAAGTACGACTTCCACGATCTCGGCAAGCTGACGTTCGCCTTCGTGGCGTTCTGGACCTACCTCTGGTTCGCCCAGTATCTGGTGATCTGGTACGGCAACATCCCGCGTGAGACGAACTTCTTCATGCCGCGCTCGACGGGCGGCTTCGGGCGCATGTTCTGGCTCCAGATGGTGCTCATCTTCGCGCTTCCCTTCCCCTTCCTCCTGGGGCGGAGCCCGAAGATGAGTTCACGCTGGCTGGCCTTCGTCGGGTTGCTGATCCTGATCGGCTTCTGGGTCGAGCGCTGGAACATGGTGGCGCCGTCGATCTGGCACGGGGAGGGACTTCCGCTCGGCGTGCCCGAGGCGATGATATCGGTCGGTTTCCTCGGCCTGTTCGCCCTGGCGTACGGCGCCTATTCGACGACCTTCCCGAAGGTTCCGATGCGCGAGACGATCGCGCTGGGGAGTCCCGGCCGCGGCCCGTAGGTGGCCGCCGATTTCGGCCCGACGGGCGAAGGGGTGCCCTGGGCGGCCTCTGGCCTCTATTTTCAAACGCTGGCCGTATGACGTGACGGCGCGGACCATGCCGATGTGGCGTGGCCTCGTGCCGCGAAGTTCTTGACCGAGGCGGTTTGGATGGAGCTTTCCGACAACTACGAGCAGATGCTGCAGCGCACGACCGCGACGGTCGAGAAGTACCGCGAGGGGGCCGAGGAGCTGAGGGTGAAGCTCCGCGAGGCCCGCGCCGGCCGAAAGGTTCAGATCATGGCCATGATCGACCGGCTGGAGCGCAAGTACGACGGCGCGAAGACGCGCCTCGAGGAGCTTTCGGATTCCGAGGAAGACGGCAACAGCCAGGCCCTCGGCGTCCTCCACCAGAAGGTGGTCTCCGAACTCTCGGACATGAAGCGGACGATCCAGACCCGGATCCGCTGACCTCCCCCTAAGCCTCGGGCAGCCGCTACGCCTCCGGAAGCCGAAGCGCCGTTCTGAGGAGGCGGCGCTGGCGGCGGACGTGCTTCCCGAAGTAGCCCTCCGCGGGGCTGGCGCGCTCGGGGCGGCCGATGTAGACGGGCTCGCGGCCGATGAGTTGGCGCAGGTGCGGACGCATGAACGTCCAGGCGCCCATGTTTTCCGGTTCTTCCTGCACCCAGCAGATCTCCGTCTCGCGGGGATACGGCGCCAGGGCGGCGGCCAGTTCCTCGGCCGGGAAGGGATAGGGCTGTTCCACGCGCAGGATCGGGATGTCGTGCGCGGGGGGAGCTTCCGCCAGCAGGTCGAAGTAGACCTTTCCGCTGCACACGAGGACCCGGCTCACGTTCGACGGATCGGCCCGGAAGTCGGGGTCCGGGAGCACGGGGCGGAAGGCGCCGCCGGTGAGGTCGCCGATCGTCGAGCGGGCGCGCGGGTGGCGCAGCAGGCTCTTCGGCGTCATCACGATCAGCGGACGGCAGGTCGCGCGCAGCGCCTGCCAGCGTAGCGCGTGGAAGTACTGCGCGGGCGTCGTGCAGTTCACGACGCGGATGTTGCCTTCGGCCGCGAGTTGCAGGAAACGCTCCAGCCGGGCGCTCGAGTGTTCCGGGCCCTGGCCTTCGTAGCCGTGCGGGAGGAGCAGGACGAGCCGCGACTCCAGCCCCCACTTTGTGCGGCCCGACACGATGAACTGGTCGATGATCGCCTGGCCGACGTTGCCGAAGTCGCCGAACTGCGCCTCCCACATGACGAGCGCGTTGGCCGCGATCGTGGAGAAGCCGTACTCGAAGCCTAGCGTGGCGATCTCGGACAGGGGGCTGTTCGCGATGCGGAACGCCGCCTGCCCCTGTTCGAGGTGGGCCATGGGCGTGTACGGGCGCCCGTCTTCGGCGTCATGCAGCACGAGGTGCCGGTGGCTGAACGTGCCGCGCTCGGTGTCCTCGCCGGTGAGGCGCACCGGGACGCCCTCCGTGAGCAGGCCCGCGAGCGCGAGCGACTCGCCGTGCCCCCAGTCGATCCCTTCGTCCAGCGCGGCGCGACGCCGATCCAGTTGTCGGCCGAGCTTGTGGAAGGGCTTGAAATCGTCGGGCCAACGGTGGATCGCTTCGTTGAGGATCCGCAGCCGCGCCTCCGGAATGCCGGTCGGCCGCGCCGGCTCCGCCGGATCCAGCAGACGCTTCGGGTCCGGCGCCGCTCCCGTCTGTTCGTCCGCTTCCTTGTGCGCGGCGATCGCCCCCCTGGCCGCCTCGAGTTCCGCGTCCACGTCCGCGACGATGGCGTCGGCCTCTTCGCGGGAGATGAGCCCCCGCTCGACGACAACCTCCGCGAACTGCGCGCGCACCCGCGGGTGCGAGGCGATCCGTTCGTACATCATGGGCTGGGTGTACGAGGGTTCGTCCCCTTCGTTGTGTCCGTAGCGCCGGTAGCCCACGAGGTCGATGACCAGGTCCTCGCCGAACTCGAACCGGTAGTCGACGGCGAGCCTCACCGCGGCCATGCACGCCTCGGGGTCGTCCGCGTTCACGTGCACGACGGGAAGCCGGAAGCCGAGCGCCAGGTCGCTCGCGTACCGGGTCGAGCGACTGTCGCCGGGCAGGGTGGTGAACCCCAACTGGTTGTTCGTGATGATGTGAAGCGTGCCGCCCGTCTCGTAGGCGCGCAGCCGGCAAAGGTTCAGCGTTTCCGCCACGACCCCCTGCCCCGCGAAGGAGGCGTCGCCGTGGATGAGGATGGGGAGGATGGCCGATGAGTCGGAGGCTTCGCCGCTGAAGCGCGCGGCGCGGGCCATGCCGAGGACGACGGGGTTCACGTGCTCGAGGTGGCTCGGGTTCGGGGCGAGCCGCACGTCCAGTTCGACCTCGTCCTCCGCGACCTGGGATCTGCCGCCCACGTGGTATTTGACGTCCCCTGATCCGTGCTCGGGAAGCGCCGTCATGATGCCGCGCGCGGCCTGTTCCTCGAATTCGGCCACGATCGACTCGTAGGAGAGCCCCATGACGTGGGCCAGCACGTTCAGGCGCCCGCGGTGCGCCATTCCCACAAACACCTGCCGCGCCCCGCGCCGCCCCGCGCTCCCGATGATCCCCCGCATCATCGGCACGAGCACGTCGAGTCCCTCGACGGAGAACCGCTTCTTCCCGAGGTAGGTCCGGTGGAGGAACGTCTCGAGCCCCTCCACGCGGGTCAGCCACTCGAGGCACGCCTTCGCCCGCTCGCGGCTCATGAGGAGCCGGTGGCGGTGCGACTCGATGTAGTCCACGAGCCAGTCGCGCTGGGTCGAGTTCTCCATCTGGTCGAGTTCGTAGCCGATCGGGCCGCAGTAGATCTCCTCGAGGCGGTCCACGACTTCGGCGGCGTTGTCGCCCAGGTGCTTGAGCCAGACGGCGGAGGCGGGCACGCGCGTGAGTTCGTCGCGGCGGATGCCGTGATATTCCGGTTCGAGCAGTGGGTGCCTCGGCGGTTCGGAGCCGAGCGGGTCGATGCGCGCCCCCAGGTGTCCGTACGCGCGGTAGGCCTCGACGAGCGCCCCGGCGATGGCGGCGAGCCGCAGATCCTCCGTCGCTACGACCTCCGCCTCGGCGGGCGTGGGTGCGGGCGGAGGAGGAGCGGGGGGAGGAGGAAGGACGACCGGTGGCGCTTCAACGACCGCCCCGGCCGATGGATCCCAGCCCGCCAGCGGCGGCGGGATCACGCCCCGGTCGCGAAGCGTCCGTTCGACCAGCCCCTCGGCGTACCCCGCGTTGTAGCCGTCCGCGACCCAGCCGCGGTCGTCGGCGGAGCGGCTTCCGTCGTCGCTCACCTAGTGGTGTCCGTGTCCGTGGCCGTGTTCGACATCCTCGCCGCCCGCCGCTCCGGAAAGGCTGCGGTGCACGGTGTCGAGCCAGCGTTCCGTCGAGATGAACCCGGCGCCCCAGTCGGCCCACTCCTCGGCGACGCCCTCGCCCTGGACCTCCTCGCTGTTCATCCCGGCGTCGATCTTCCCGCGGACCATCGCGATCGTCTCGGTGATCATGCGGTGGTACGTCCGCAGGTCGTCCACGGTGGAGAGCGGACCGTGCCCGGGGATGATGTGGATGTCGGCCGGCACGTTGGCCAGCACTTCCGAGATCCCGTTCGCGAGTCCCTCCACGTTCCCGCCGTTGTCGATGTCGACGAAGGGGAAGCGGCCGGCGAAGAAATCGTCGCCCATGTGGAGGACGTTGGAGCCGGTGAAGTAGATGAGCGCGTCCCCGTCGGTGTGTCCGTGCGGGATGTGGAATGCCCGGATCTCCTCGCCGTTGAAGTGGATGGAGACGGCGTCGTCGAACGTCACGACGGGCAGGGCCACGTCGGGCGATCCGCCCGCAGCCAGCCGGGTGCGCACGTTGGTGTGCGCGACGATCGTGGAGGCCTCCCCGAACTCGACGTTCCCGCCGGTGTGATCGCCGTGGAAATGCGTGTTGATGAGAAACTGCGGTTCCGCGGCCTCCTCCGACTGCCCCACTTCCCGAAGTGCGTCACGGATCTTGTCCGCCAGCGGCGCGAATTGGTCGTCAACCATCACGACGCCGTCGGAACCCGACGACACGCCGATGTTGCCGCCGCTCCCCACCAGCATCCAGACGGTGCCGGCGACGTGCGTCGCTTCGATCTGGACGGCCGAGAAGTCACGCTGCGCGAGGACGGGGGTCGAGAGCACGCATGCGAGAAGAGTCGCGAGGAACAACGATCGAGCTTTCATGGAAAGTACTCCTTAAATACGGATGCCGTGTACCGCCGGAAGTGTACCGCCGGCCGCCCGAAGATGGGGCAGGGCCTGGGCCAATGCCAACTCTGGCCTCCTCCGATCGAGGGGCCGGAACTCTTGACCGCTCGACAATCTCTGAACCACACTGCGCAAGATGCGCAGCTATATCGTCTTTCTTCTTCTCTTTGCGATCAAGGTCGCGGCGAAGGCGCTCTGCCGGGTCCGGCTGGAGTGGCTCCGCGAAGCCGACGATCCCTGGGCGGGCCTGCGCGTGCTCGCCCTGCTCAACCACACGAGCCTCTTCGAACCGGTCTTCCTCGCCGTGGTGCCGAGCCGCGTGCTGTGGCAACTCGCGACGCACGGTGTCGTGCCGCTCGCGGACAAGACCGCGGCCCGACCGATACTGGGCCGGCTCTTCCTGCTCATCGCCAAACACGTGGTGCCGGTGACGCGCGAGAAGGACGACACGTGGGAGGAGGTGCTCCGGCAGGTCCGGGATCCGGAAGCCATGCTCATCATCCTCCCGGAAGGGCGGATGATGCGCCGCACCGGGCTGGATCTCGAGGGGAATCCCATGACCATCCGCGGGGGCATCGCCGACATCCTCCGGGCGATGCCGGACGGCCGGCTGTTCATCGGCTACAGCGGCGGACTTCATCACATCCAGGCTCCCGGGGAACGTTTTCCGCGACCGTTCCGGAGCGCCTGGCTGGGCGCCGAAGTCGTGGACATCGAGGAATACAGCCGAGAACTGGGCGGCTCGGAGTGCGCGGAAACCTTCAAGGTAGCGGTGATCGAGGACCTCACCCGGCGCCGCAACGCGTACTGTTACCGCACCGGATAAAGCCGAAGGGGCGTTCCGTCAGTTGAACCGGACGCGCCTCCAGTTCCCCTCCCGGTCGAAGGTCCACGCATCCCCGTCGATCACGACGAACGAGATGCGGCGCGCGTTCCGGATGTCGGCGGCGGGGTTCGCCTCGAGGACGAGGAAGTCGGCGCGCTTCCCGATCTCGATCGTCCCCCGCTCATGCAGTTGGCCGAGCTCGATGGCACCGTTCCTCGTGGCCATACCGAGGACTTCGAGAGGGGGGATGCCGGCCTCCACGAGCAACTGCATCTCACTGTGGAAACCCTCTCCCCACGCGGTCGTGCGCGGAGCATCGGACCCCACGAGCAGGCGGACCCCCTGGCCGTGAAAGGTCCGGACCAGCGCCTGGGCCTTGGGCCAGACCGCCGCGAGCGCCCTCCGTTCGTCGTTGGACATCGGCGCGCAGGTGGCGGCGGCGGCCGGACAGTCGAGGGAGGCGGACGCGCTGGCAAGCATCGGCAGAAGCGCCGAGTCGTTCGAGAGAAGCGCGTTGACGGCACGGTCGACGTCGGGGCCCTGCGGCTCCAGCCGCTCCAGCCACGCGATCTGGGCCGGGACCCGCCCCTCTTCCGCAAGCGCCTCGAAGGGTCCGCGCTCGCCCTCCGGAAGCAGCTCGGCGTCGCCGGAGACCAGGGGACCCGCGACGTCGGACCCGGCACGGAGGGCCAGCAGCCAGCCGCCATCCCGGCGATCGGCCCACAAGGGCACCTCCGCGCGGCGCGCGGCCCGTGCGATCCCGACGAGCCAGGACGGAGGCACGCCGGAGGCGACGGAGACGAAGCCGGCTCCATCCGTGGCCTGCCGCGCCACCTCCGCGACGGCGGCGGCCTCCGATTCCAGCGCCGCGCCGCTCGACGCGCTTCCGGCATCGAGAACCGGTCCGCCGACGTAGACGGCGGGAACGGGGTCGTCGCCGAAGCTTCCGCGACCCCGCTCCTCGAAGGCGGCCATGGAGGTGGCTCCGTCGCGCACCCCGGTGATCCCGGCGGCCAGCAGCGCGCGCAGTTCTTCCGTGGTCTGGGGCGAGGCGTGCGCATCGATGAACCCGGGGAGGAGGTAGGAGCCCGAGAGGTCCACGACGACGGTGCCTTGCGGAGCGGCCACGGAGCCCCGGGCGCCGATGTCCTGGATGCGGCCGCCCCACACGAGGACCGACGACGAAGGCCTGGGCGGCCCCCCGCGGCCGTCGATCACGGTCACATTGGTGAACAACTCCGACTGTGGCGCGATGAACGTGTCCTGGCCGGCACCCGCCAAGCCGCCGGGGACAACCGCTCCCGCAAGGATCGCGGAAACCGCGACGAGCGGCCGGCTTCCCGGGTTCCCGGCGCGTCGCAACTCAGGCTCCGTCCGCCTGTGGCCCATCCGCGGACCGGATGAAGAGTTCCCGCTTCGGGTAGGGGATCTCCACGCCGGCCTCCTCGAAGGCGGGGAGCGCCCTCTCGCTGATGTCGTCAGCGATGCGCCGTCTCGCCCTCGCCTCGAGGATCCAGACGCGCAATTGGAGGTTCACCTCGGACGGGCCGAAACTCCGGGCGATGACGATCGGCGCGGGATCGTCCTTGACCCCCTCGACCCCCAGAGCGATGTCCACCAGCAGTGACTTCGCTCGCTCGATGTCCGATTCGTACGCCACCGAGAAGGGGATTCGGAGTCGGATGTCCTGGCCGGACATCGTGTAGTTGATGATGTCGCGCTGCATGATCTGATTGTTCGGGACGACGATGACGAGATTGTCCGGATTCCGGATCTTCGTGGCCCGGAGCCCGATCTCGATCACGTCGCCCCACGACCCCGTCTCGTTGGGAGCCGTCCACAGTTCGATCCGGTCCCCGACCTGGAAGGGGCGATCGACGATGAGGAGCACTCCGGCGATCACGTTGGAGAGCGTGTCCTTGGCGGCGAGCGAAAGGGCGAGGCCCATGACGCCGGCGCCGGCGAGGAGAGGCGCGATGTTGATGCCCAGTTCGGCAAGCGCGAGGACGACACCGAGGGCGATGACCAGGAAGCGGATCGCGTTGTTGACCATGGGGAGCGCGGTCTTGTCGAGCGGCGTCGACGTGCGGGAGACGACCTCGGTCTCGACCGCGGTCAGGAGGTCGCCGACGAACCGGCTCAACGGGAAGAAGAGGACGCCGATCCAGATCGCATAGACCCACTGCGCCACGGTGGGCAGGGCCCAGATTTCGAGCAGGCGCCAGACCGCCAGTGCCCCGCTCGACAGCAGCAGGGCCTGGCGAACCAGTCGCACGGCCAGATCGTCGAGTTGCGTCGCGGTCCGGGTCACCCAGTGCCGCTGCGCGCGGCCCAGCACCATTAGCGCCACGAGGTAGACGAGACCGGCGACCAGGATCACGATCAGGCTGGGCAGCCAGCGCGGAGCCATGAAGGCGACCGCTTCGCTCCACAGTTGTAACAGTCTTTCCATCACGCCTCGCCTCTCTCAAGCGTTTCCGGGGCCCGCGCGGCACCCGCATCCCCGTGCCTGATCGCCGCATGATGCCGCGCAGAATCGTATCGCAACGGTACCGTGGCAGCCTCCTTACGGATAACTTGGGGGATGGAGCGGCAGGAATCGAACCGGGAGCGGTGATGTTGAACGGAATGTGCAGAAGGATGGGGGCCGGAGCGGCCGTGCTCGGGCTGGCGTTGCTCGTCAGCGCGTGCGCGCCGGAAGCGGCGGGGGAGAGCGGACGCACGGCGGCCGCGGTCTCGTCGATGGCCATGGTCGATGCGACGTTGGCCGCGACCATCGCCGAGACGCCGAAGATCAAGGTCTACAAGTCTCCCACCTGCGGTTGCTGCGCCCTCTGGGTCGACCACATGCGAGAGGCCGGGTTCGAACTCGACGTTGAGGACACCGATGACATGATCGAGGTGAAAATCGACGCGGGTCTGCCGCTTCAACTGCAGTCGTGCCACACGGCGCTCGTGGACGGCTACGTGTTCGAGGGCCACATCCCCGCGGAGGTCATTGCCCGCTTCCTCGCCGAGAAGCCGTCCGCGAGCGGGCTCGCGGTGCCCGGGATGCCGGTGGGTTCTCCGGGCATGGAGTTCGGGGACCGCGTCGATCCCTACGACGTGATCCAGTTCGACGCCGCAGGCAACGCGTCGATCTACGAGAGCCGCTGACGTCTTAATCCGCCGGTCGCCTGGCGACCGATCCCGAATCCCTGGATGGCGGTGATTTCCATGGACTCCAGCGGTGGTCGCGATGGTCATGGACACGATCATGACGATCACCATCACGACCATCATCACGACCACGATCATGGGCATGGCCACGACCACGATCACGGGCACGATCACGACCACGATCACGGGCATGGCCACCACGGGCACGATCATGGCCACCATCACCACCACCACGGGATCCTTGGCGCCCACGATCATTCGGAGGAGTTGAGGAACGCCAGCAAGCGCGACCTGACTCTCGCCCTGCTGATCATCGCCAGCTTCATGTTCGTCGAGGTGGTCGGCGGCATCCTGTCGGGAAGCCTGGCGCTCATCGCCGATGCCGGGCACATGCTCACCGACGCGGCCTCCATCGGTCTCGCGCTGTTCGCGGTGCACTTCGCGATGCGCGCCGCCTCGGTCGAGCGCACCTTCGGATACCATCGGCTGGAGATCCTCGCCGCACTCATCAACGCCCTCACGCTGTGGCTGATCTCTGCCTGGGTGATCTTCGAGGCGTACCACCGCTTCCGCGAGATACCCGAGGTCGAGGGCGGCCTGATGCTGATCGTCGGAGCGCTCGGACTCCTCGCCAATCTCGCCGCGGCCTGGGTGCTGCACCGGTCGGCGAAACACAGCGTGAACGTGGAAGGCGCCCTGGCCCACGTGATCGCCGACCTTCTCGGGTCGGTGGCGGTCATCGTGTCCGGGGTCCTCGTCTGGGCCTTCGACTGGTACATCTCGGACCCCATCCTCAGCGTCCTCATCGGGATTCTGATCCTGCTCAGCACGTGGCGCCTGCTGGCCAAGGTCGTACACGTGCTGCTCGAGGGGACGCCGGAGCACGTCGACGTGTACAAGCTCTGCCACCGGATCGAGGATCTCGAGGGCGTGACGGTGATCCACGACGTCCATGTGTGGACGCTCGCCCCGGGCTACGACGCGCTTACGGCGCATGTGCTGGTGGATCCGGAGCACGAAGGCAATACATCGAATCTCCTCCGCCAGATCCAGGACATCGCCTACAACGAGTTCAACCTGCAGCACATCACGGTTCAGGTGGAGGCCAGCGCCACGCGATGCAACGAAGACCACCACGTCGATCACCTCGTCGCCACCGCGCGACCCCACTAGCAAGGAGAAGAGCGATGGGCGGACACGACCACACCTGCGAGGGTCACGACAGCAGCCATGTGCACGGAGACGATTGCGGCCATGAGGCGGTCGAGCATGACGGCCACACGGACTACGTCGTCGACGGCCACCTCCATCATGTGCACGGAGACCACTGCGACGACCACGGTCCGGCGCCGGGTCACGGGCACGACTGCGCGGGGCACGATAGCGACCACGTGCACGGAGATGGCTGCGGTCACGAGGCGGTCGAGCACGATGGCCACATCGACTACGTCGTCGACGGCCACCTGCACCACGTGCACGCGGGGCACTGCGACGATCACGGTCCCGCAAACTGACGGTCGGAGAGGTATCCGGGCGGCCTGAATGACCCCGTTCATCGCTGCGCTCATCGCGCCGGTGGCCGGAGTTTTCCTGTACATCGTCCTGCACAGCAGGCCGCGCACGATGCGGCTGATCGACGCGATCGTCTTCGTGGCGCTACCGCTGCTGGTGGCCTGGCAGATCTTCCCGCACGTCTGGATCGAGCGTCAGATCGCGCCCCTGATCGCCGTGATCGCGGGCGCGGGCCTTCTCCACCTCATCGAGAAGATCTCACACAGACTGGCGCGTCACACGGACAACCTCACCATCCTGCTGGGCGTGGCATCGATGGTGCTGCACGCGCTCCTCGAAGGCGGAGCCTTGATGCCCGCGACCGCAAGCGCCCCGTTCGCCTTTGCCGTCATCCTGCACCGGATCGCTGTCGGCCTGTTGATCTGGTGGCTGCTCGAGCCTCGGCACGGCGTGGTTGTCGCGGTGGCCGGCGTGGGGGCGATTCTGGCGGCGACTGCGATCG
Source organism: Gemmatimonadota bacterium (assembly GCA_965207805.1). Taxonomy (GTDB): domain Bacteria; phylum Gemmatimonadota; class Gemmatimonadetes; order Palauibacterales; family Palauibacteraceae; genus Palauibacter. Next base: position 8,008 of record OZ242312.1, on the reverse strand, counting down.
GCTTCGCGGCGGGAACAGAGATTCTGCCGGACGGGCACGCCGCGCTTGAACTCTACCAGGCCTTCGTCGCGGGGTCCCTGCTCCACGTCGTTTTCCATCAGGGGCGACACGATCACGCGCACCACGCGCGCCGGGAGTAGCGCGGCGCCCGACAGCGGGTCGCGCCGTCAGCGCGTCGCGGGTGACATGGTCGTGCGGCGGCGCGGAACCCTCCAGTAGCCGCAGGAAGCTTCGGGCCCAGTGCCGGAGAGGAAGAGTTCGGGCTCCCCGCGGCAGCCCCAGCCGGCGCGGAGACCGGTCTCCGGCTGGATTTCTATCCACTCCACCCCTTCCGGCGCCCTGAATCCACGGCCTCCGCGGGGGCCGAGAACGCGGATCATGAAGTCCGCGAAGATCGGGAGCGCGGCCCTGGAGCCGGAAAGACCGACCGGCGTCCCATCGTCGAACCCCACCCACACTCCTACCGCCAGTTCCGGCGTGTAGCCCACGAACCAGGCGTCGCGCGAGCCGTTCGTCGTCCCGGACTTCGCCGCCACGGGACCGCGGTATCCCGCCTCGCGGACACCGTGCCCGGTCCCCCGCTCGACCACGCCGCGCAGCGCGGACGTGAGCAGGTACGCCTCCGCCGGGCTGATGACAGCGTCGCCGCGGCCCGCGGTCTCCTCTCGCAGGACGCCGTCCCGGCCGAACACGGCGATCACCGAGCGCGGCGGCGTACGCCGACCCTCCGCGGCCAGCACCGCGTAGGCCGACGTCAACTCGAGCAGCGTCACCTCGGAGGCGCCGAGCGCCAGACTCGGATAGGGTGCGAGCGGGCCCTCGATGCCCAGGCGGCGCGCCGTCTCGATGATTCTGTCGGGACCGACCTCCAGACCCAGACGAGCAAACGGCACGTTGCGCGACCCCTCCAGCGCCTCGCGCAGCCTGATGGGTCCGAGGAACGCGCGGTCGGCGTTCGCCGGCTTCCACAGGCCGGCCGGCGTATCGAGCGCGAGCGGTTCGTCCTTCAGCACGGAAGCCAGGGTGAAGGAAGGATCCGCTCCCGGTGTGAGGGCGGCCAGCGCCACGACGGGCTTGAAGGCGCTTCCGGGTTGACGTCGGGCGTCGGCAGCTCGATTGAACTGAGACTCGCCGTAGGAGCGACCGCCGACCATCGCCAGGATGTGGCCGGTCCGCGGGTCCAGGGCGACCAGCGCCCCCTGGAGCGGCCCGGTCTGTTCCCTCAGACGGGGACGCTGACGCTCCATGTTGCGGATCCCCTCTGACACCGCCGTCTCGGCGGCGCGTTGAAGCTCGGGGACAAGCGAAGAAACCACCGCCGGGCCACCGCCTTCCGGTTCCAGCGGAGCATCGCCGGCAGCCAGTTCCCGCCGCAGGAAATCCAGATACCAGCGCGCATCGAAGTTCCGCTCCGGAGGACGTCGAATCTCCAGATCGGCTTCGAGTTCGGCGTCGCGCCGGGCGTCGTCCAGGTGCCCGACGGCGTGCATCTGCCGCAGCACCACGTCGCGCCGGGCCCGGGCGCGCTCCGGATGGCGATGGGGCGAGTACACGCTCGGTCCCCTCACAATCCCGACCAGCATCGCCGACTGGCCCAGCGTCAACTCCGAAATGTCGCGGTCGAAGTAGAACTGCGCGGCGCGCCCGAAGCCGTGAATCGCGGTTCCGCGATGCTGCCCGAGATAGATGTGGTTCACATAGGCCTGGAGCAGGCGCCGCTTGGAGAAACGTCTCTCCAGCGCCACCGCGATCGCCGTCTCGCGCAGCTTCCGGAGTACGGTGCGATCCGTCGACAGGAAGAGCGTGCGGGCGAGTTGCTGCGTGATCGTGCTCCCCCCCTCCGCAACCCGCCGCTGCCGGAGGTTCGAGAGCGCGGCGCCGGCCATGCGGCGAAGGTCCAGCGCGCCGTGCTCGTAGAAGCGGCGATCCTCCACCGTCAGCAACGCCTCGACCAGGTGCTCCGGCACCTCGTCGAGCCGGACGGGCACCCGGTCCCGGCCGCGCTCGCCGACGGACGCCCCGATCACCTCGGGATCAATGAGAAGATGGGCGAGGTGGTTCCCCTCGACATCCCGAATCGTGGAGATGCGTCCGTTGCTCCGGAATCGCACTCGCGCCCGGACGCCAGGATCGACGAGGCCACCCAGACGAAGCGCGCGGCGCCCCACGAGAAGATCGCGGCCGCGCGCGCTGAACTCTCCGGTTTGCGGCGTTCTGCCGGAGACCGATCGGTAGCCGACCTTCTCCAGGTGGTCGATGAGGCGCTGCGGGTCCACGCGGTCGCCGGCGCGCAGGGTCCACGGTCGCGCCAGGATGCGCGCCGGGGAAGAGGCGTCAAGCGCCTCGAATTCGCGTGCTACGCGAGCTTCGAAAGCCAGATAGCCGATGCCGGCGGCGAGAATCGCCGCGGCAAGGAGCACGAGCCGCCGAACCCTTCTTCCCTTTTTCACACCGCCTTAGACGCTTCGGGGGGACCAAAGGGTTTCCACCCGCGCGCGAGGTTGCCCGAAACCGTCGCGCACGTCTAACGTCCCGTGCCCACGATGCAGCTTGTGGCCCGGGTTCGGGTCGTCAACTCGGGACGGGGAGCAGATGCAAGCCGACGGGAGGTTCCCTTCCATCGCGGTTCGCGCGCGTGTCGACGGAATCCGTCGGCATCGGCTGGCGTTCGTCCTGTATTTCGCGCTCGCTCCCGCGCTCGTCATCTCTCCGGTCGCCGCGCAGGAGCAGGTTTATGTGTTCGAGGGCAGCGTGCGCGATGCGGGTACCGGTGAACCCCTGGCCGGAGCGCAAGTATCGGTGGTCGGGAGGGGAACCCGGGCGGTGACCCGGGCGGACGGGACCTTCCACCTGACCGGGTTGGCCGCGGGCGTGTACACGGTTCGAGCCGACCGCCTGGGATACCGGGGCGTCACCGTGGAAGTCACCGTGGGGGCCGCGCGCGCGCGCCGGGCGGTGGCGGAGTCGGCAGAGGTCGTGATCGAGTTGGCACCGTCTCCCATCGCGATGCAGGACCTCGTGGTGACGGCCACGATCAGCGAGCGCACCGCGGCCGAGGCGATTCGGCCGGTCAGCGTCATGTCGGGCGACGACCTGCAGCGCCAGATGACGGCGACCGTCGCGGGGACCCTCGCGTCCATGCCGGGGCTGGCCGCCACCAGGATGGGTCCATCGGTTGCACAACCGGTGATCCGGGGGATGAGCGGTGATCGGGTACTGATGCTCGAGGACGGGACTGCGGTCGGGGATGCCTCCAACTCGGGCTCGGACCACACCACCGCGCTCGATCCGTCCTCGGCACGGCGGATCGAGGTTGTGCGGGGTCCGGGCGCACTGCTCTACGGGGGCAACGCGCTGGGCGGGGTCATCAACGTCATCCGCGACGAGATTCCGACGGCCGCACCGCACCGCCTGACGGGCGCGGCGACGCTGCAGACGGAGACCGCGACCGACGCGCTGGCCGGCAGCGCGACCACGGTGTTCTCCATCGCGGAGCGCGTGCCGCTTCGGGTGGAGGTGGCCGCACGGACGGCGGGAGATTTGAAGACGCCCGCCGGCACGCTTCTCAACACCGACGGCGAACTGTTGAGCGGGGGCGCGGGGACGGCCTACGTGGCCGATTGGGGTCGCCTGGGGGCGTCCTTCCGCGGCTACCGCAACTACTACGGCATCCCGGGTGGTTTCGTGGGTGGGCACGCGGAGGGCGTGCGCATCGAAATGGAGCGAGTCTCATCGAAGTTCCGGACGGTGGTCGAAGAGCCGGTCGGGCCGTTCAACAACCTCCGCTTCGACGCGACTCACACCTGGTACACGCACCGCGAGCTCGAGGCAGCGGACATTTTGGGCACGCTCTTCGAGCAACAGCGCGCGAGCGCGGACGTCCTGGGTCGGCATGGGAGGTGGGGACCGTTTACGGCGGGTGCGATGGGCGGCCGCGCGTCCTGGGAGGACTTCGGATACGGGGGATCCCTGTTCACGCCGGACACGCGTCGGCTCAAGGCGGCCCTGTACCTGCTCGAGGAAGTCAACCTGGGCTCCATCCAGATCGAGTCGGGGCTACGGTACGACTGGACCCTGGCCGACCCCGCGGAAGACCGGGTCTCGGATATCGGTGAGATTCGTGACCGCAGCTTCCACTCTGTTTCGGGGTCGCTGGGCGTCCTTTACAAGTCCGCCTCGGGGCTGGTGCTCGGTGCCAGCGTTGCCCGCGCGGTTCGCACGCCCGACATCACCGAACTCTATTCGGAAGGACCCCATCTGGCGGCTTACGTCTTTGAAGTCGGAAACCCAGCTCTGGAGAGCGAAGTCGGGAGGGGGCTCGATGTCTTCCTCCGCTTCGAGTCCGACCGGCTGAGGGCCGAAGTGACCGGCTTTCACAACGACATCAAGAACCACATTTACGGGGAGGACACGGGCCGCTTGAGCCGCGTGCGCCTCCCCGTCTATCAGTTCCGGGGCAACGACGCCGTCTTCAGCGGCTTCGAAGCCGGCGTGGACGTTGACGCCGGGCGGGGGCTGGCGCTGGAGGGGGTGGCCTCATCGGTGAGAGGCAGCCTGAAGGGGACCGGCCGGCCTCTGCCTCTCGTTCCTCCGCTCAAGGGACATGTGGCCCTGAAATACGAGAGGCCGTCGTGGTACGTCCGTGCGGAGACCGAGATGGCGGACGGGCAGGACCGGGTTGGCGAATTCGAGACGCCGACGCGTGGGTACACCGTCTTCAACGCCACGGCAGCGGTGCGGTTTACGTTCGGCGGACGTCTGAACGTCCTGACCGTGAGCCTCGTCAACGCCGCGAACACCGAGTACCGCAACCACCTCTCGCGGGTGAAGGAGATCATGCCGGAGGCCGGGCGAGGTCTGAACGTCAACTATCGCGTGGTGTTCTGACACGCGCGCACGCCGGCCCTGGTGCTCCCGTCGTCTCCCCCGCGATTGCCGCGAGAAACCTCGCCTTGCGCTAGCGCGCCAGCCAGGCGCTGAAGCGCTCGTTAAGCTCGTCCTGGTAGTCGACCCAGTACGCCCAGTCGTAACGAAGCGCACGTTCCACGTTCCCCGCGCTGGCCGGCATGTGGGGCGCCATGTCGACGCCCGCGACCACATGGGTCGTGACCAGCGGCATGCCTGATCTGCGTGCCGGCGAATAGGAGATGCGGCGGGCGATCCGCGCCAGGGACTCGGCGCTGGTTTTGAAGGCCACGTATCTCAGTGCCTCTTCCAGCCTCGGTGTGCCCGCGACGATCCCGATCTGACCCACGTCCAGCAACTGCCCGTCCCACACGATCACGAACGGTTGGTTTTCCATGATCTGGGCATTGAAGATGCGGCCGTTGTACGCCGTGCTCATGACCACTTCCCCGTCGGCCAGCATCTGCGGCGGCTGGGCGCCCGCCTCCCACCAGACCACCTCGTCCTTGATCGTTTCGAGCTTGGCGAAGGCCCGGTCCAGGCCCTCCGGCGTCCTCAGCGCGGCGTACACCTCATCGAGCGGCACGCCATCGGCGATCAGGGCAAACTCCAGGTTCACCTGCGGTACCCGCCGCATCCCGCGGCGGCCCGGAAACTTCTCCAGGTCGAAGAAGTCGGCCATGGTGGTGGGCTTTTCGCCCGCGAAGTTCGCGTCGTTGTACGCGTACACGGTCGACCAGTACAGATTGCCCACCCCGCACTCGGTTTGGCTCTCGGCCACGAAGTCGTCGGCCGCGGGAGTGCCGTCGGGTCCGGGAGGCAGATCGTCGATGTCGATCAGCTCGAGCAGCCCCTCGTCGCAACCGCGCACGGCATCGGCGATCTCCAGGTCGACCACGTCCCAATGGATGTTGCCGATGTCCACCTGGGCCCGGATCTGGGCCAGGCCGCCGTTGTAGTCCTCCACGCTGATGCGGATGCCGGTCGCCTCGGTGAAGGGGATGTTGGCGCCCTCGTTGACGGCGCGGCCGTAGGAGCCGCCCCAGGACACGACGGTGATCGACTGCCCGGCGACGGGGAGGAGCGGGAGGCCGGAAAGAAGCGCGGCGAGCCCCAGAGCGGTCACCGCCGGAAAACGTCTCACGACTCCTTCTCTCATTCCGTTTCTCCTTCAATGGTGAAAACGACGCCAGCGGATTGACGCCGTCAGATTGTACTCGTTGACCCGGTCCGGGACGACGGCCGCGCGTTCTTCGAGCGGGAGGGCCGTCACCCGGCGGCCCGAAGGTGGGCCGCGAAGGTGTCCAGGTCGATGTTCGAGCCGGAGAGGATGAGGCCGACGCGACGGCCTTCCAATCGCTCCCGCAGGGGACCGCACGCGGCGGCGAGCGGGGCGGCGGATGCGGGTTCGGCGACCAGCTTCGCGTCGAGGAACAACGCGTTCAGGGCGGCGCGGATCGCGTCGTCATCGACGAGCACGACGTCGTCCACGTAACGCTGCACGAGTCCGAAGGTGTAGGGTGCCGCGTGGGGGGCGCCGAGGCTGTCCGCGATCGTGTCGATGCGATCGAGCGCGACCGGCTCGCCCGCATCGAGGCTGCGTCGCATGGAGTCGGCACCGACGGGCTCCACGCCGTAGACGCTGCACGCGGGCGCCAGCTGCTTCACCATGCTCGCCGTGCCGGAGATGAGACCTCCGCCCCCGATGGGGACGACCAGCGCATCGAGGTCGGGAAGTTGTTCCACGACCTCGAGACCGACGGTCGAAGTGCCGAAGACGGTCGCCTCCCCCTCGAACGGATGGATCTCGAGCCGACCCTCTTGCCGGGCGATCTCCTCCATGCGTGCAAATCCGCTCGCCCCGTCGTCCGCGAACTCGATTTCCGCCCCGAAGTTCCGGCAGCGCGCGACGCGTGCCGGATTCGCGGAGGACAGCATGACGACCTTGGCGGTCGTGTCGGCCGCCCGGGCGGCGTAAGCCACGGAAATGGCATGGTTCCCGGCGCTCACGGCCGTGACCCCTCGCCGCAGTGTCTCCGCGTCAGCGCAGAGGACGTTGTTCAGGGCACCCCGGACCTTGTAGGAACCCGTGCGCTGGAAGAGTTCCAGCTTCAGAAAAAGCTCGATTCCCGCGGGCAGCGAAGCGATGCCGCGATCCGGGATCCAGCGTCTGACCGGCGTGCGTTCGATCCACGGCGCGACGCGCACTCGTGTCTTGCGGCTCTGCGCCGGTGTCGGGGGCCGTGGGCCGGGGGCCGGGGATTCGGTCATGCTTGACAAGCTAACGGCGCGATGCGATCCTCCGCGCCCATGACGAACACCCATCCGTTTTTCGGCCACTATTATTACCACCGCCCACGCGGAGGCCGGTGATCGTCTAGCTGTATCCTGAACAAAGGTTGCGAACGATCGATGCCGGCCCGGGGTGGCCGGCTTTTTTTGTCGCTGCCTCCCCGCCGGTATCGGCCTCCAGAGCCCACGACATGAATCACAAAACGACAAGACTCGCCCTGCCCAAGGGGCGGATGCAGTCCGGTGTACTCGAACTGCTGACCGCCGGCGGCGTGCGGGTGGATCTCGGGGAGCGCCGCTACCGCCCGGTCATCTCGGTCCCCGGCTTCGGCGCCAAGTTGCTCAAGCCGCAGAACGTCGTGGAGATGCTGCACGCGGGATCTCGCGACCTGGGATTCGCGGGGGCCGACTGGGTGGCGGAACTGAACGGATCGCTCGTCGAACTCCTGGACACGGGGCTCGACCCGGTGCGCGTCGTGGCGGCCGCCCCCACCACCATCGCCCGGGCGGGACTGCGCGCCGCCGGCCGCCGCCTCACGGTAGCGTCCGAATACGCGCGGCTTTCCTCGCGCTGGATCCAGGATCGGGGACTCGACGCGACGCTCGTGCGGTCGTACGGCGCGACGGAGGTGTTTCCGCCGGAGGACGCCGACGTCATCGTCGACAACACCGCGACGGGTGCGACGCTCGAGGCCAACGGGCTCGAGATCGTCGACGAACTCATGGCCTCATCGACCCGCCTCTACGCGAACCCGCGGGCGCTCGAGGACCCGCGGCACCGCGACCGAATCGAGAACCTGGTCGTGGTGCT